>NZ_JOJN01000001.1 GCF_000720335.1 Nocardioides aequoreus
GGCCTACGCCGCGATCTACCTCTCAGACGCCGCACGCGCCGCGACCTACGCCGACTGGCTCCACTTCTACAATCACCACAGACCCCACACCGGCATCGAGGGTCTCGTCCCTGCCGACCGCATTCACAACGTCACGGGGAACTACACCTAGCCGACGGGCAGTGCCAGCGCCGACCAGATCTCGCGCGTGGCCCGGGACCGGTTGAGGGTGTAGAAGTGCAGGCCGGGGCTCCCCTGCTGCAGCAGCTCCTCGCACAGCTCCGTGGCGATCGCGACGCCCTCGGCGCGCACCGCCGCGGGGTCGTCGGCCCGCGACTCCAGCCGGGCCCGGACCTCCTCGGGGATGTCGCGACCCGACAGCTCGACCATGCGCTCCATGGAGCTCAGCCGCAGGATCGGCATGATGCCGGGCACGATCGGGATGGTGACGCCGGCGGCAGCGGCACGCTCCACCAGCCCGAGGTAGTCGGAGGCCCGCAGCACCATCTCGGTCACCGCGAACTCCGCCCCCGCGTCCTGCTTGGCACGCAGCACCGCCACGTCGTCGTCGAGCGTCGCGGCGTCGCGGTGGCCCTCGGGGAAGGCCGCGACGCCGACGCACAGGTCGGGCTGGGCACGGCGTACGAGCGCGACCAGGTCGGAGGCGTGGTCGACGCCCCCGGGGGTCGAGGTGAAGGGGGCGCCGGGACCCTCGGGCGGGTCACCGCGCAGCGCGAGCACGTTGGCGACGCCGGCGGCCCGCAGGTCGGTGACGATCCGCTCGAGCTCGGCGGTGGTGTGGCCGACGCAGGTGAGGTGGGCCATCGGCAGCAGCGAGGTCTCCCGCGCGATCCGCCCCGTGATCGCGAGGGTGCGGTCGCGGGTGGTGCCTCCCGCGCCGTAGGTCACGGAGACGAAGGTGGGCTGGAGCGGCTCCAGCTCGCTGATCGAGCGCCACAGCACCTCCTCGCCCTCGGCGTCCTTGGGCGGGAAGAACTCGAAGGAGAAGGCCTTCTCCCCGTGGTCGCCGGCGCGTCCGAGCAGGTCGCCGATGCGGGTCGGCGGCGCCGCCGGGGCGGACGACTGGGTGCCGGACATGGCCTCGATCGTACGGGGCTAGGCTCGCCCGGTGACGCGTGAGCACACTGGGTGGGACGGCTCCGGGAGCGACCTCGCGGCCGAGCTGCAGGCGGTGCTCACCGACGTGGTCGAGACCCGGCGCACGCTGCTTGCCCCCCTCGGGCCCGACGCCGACCGGCTGCTCGACGCCGCCCAGCAGGCGGTCACCGGCGGCAAGCGCCTGCGGGCGTCCTTCTGCTGGTGGGGGTACGCCGCCCTGGCCCCGGTCGACGACCCGGCCGCGCTGCTGCGGGCCTGCGCCTCGCTGGAGCTGCTGCACGCGAGCGCCCTGGCGCACGACGACCTCATGGACGCCTCCGACACCCGTCGCGGGCAGCCCTCGGCCCACCGCGCCTTCGCCGCGCAGCACCGCGAGCTGGGCTGGGGCGGCGGCGCGGAGGAGTACGGCGCCGCCGGCGCCATCCTGCTCGGCGACCTGCTGCTCAGCTGGTCCGACGAGGTGCTGCGCACCTGCGGCCTGCCGGCGGAGCGCGTCCTGGCCGGGCTGCGGATGCTCGACCTCACCCGCACCGAGGTGGTGGCGGGCCAGTTCCTCGACGTCTCGGTGCAGGCGCGGGGGGCGGCCGACGTCGACGCCGCCATGACGGTGCTGCGCTACAAGTCGGCCAAGTACTCCGTGGAGCGGCCGCTCCACGTGGGCGCGGCGCTCGCCGGTGCCGACGGCGCGGCGCTGGCCGCCCTCTCCCGCTTCGGCCTGCCGCTCGGGGAGGCCTTCCAGCTGCGCGACGACGTGCTGGGCGTCTTCGGCGACCCCGCCCTCACCGGCAAGCCCGCCGGCGACGACCTGGTCGAGGGCAAGCGCACCGTGCTGGTGGCGCTGGCGCTCGACGCGCTGCCGGCGTCCGACGCCGCGCGCCTCGACGCCGCCCTCGGCACCGCCCTGGCCGAGCCCGAGGTCGACGAGCTGCGCGAGCTGATCCGGGCCAGCGGTGCGCTCGCCCAGCTGGAGGCCGTGATCGAGCAGCTCAGCGACACCGCGCTCGAGGCCCTCGCGACCGCCCCCGTGCGCGAGCCCGCCCGCGCCGCCCTCGGCGACCTCGCCGCACGTGCGGTGCGGCGTACGGTCTAGCGCCTGCTGCTGGCGACCGCCGAAGTTACAGCGCGATCGCCTGGGCGCGCCGCTTGACCTCGGAGCCGCGGTCCTCGCGCAGGGCGTCGATGGGTCGGCCGGGCAGGGTGTCGTCGGCGGTGAAGAGCCAGGTGAGGATCTCGGCGTCGCTCCAGCCGCCGTCGCTGAGCACCGTCAGCAGCCCGGGGACGCCCTTGACGACCTCCCCGCCCATCAGCAGCTCGGCCGGGACCCGGGGTCCGACGGCCGCGAGCTGGTGCTCGCGGATCATCGTGCGCACCTTGCCGACGCTGACGCCGAGCTCGCCGGCGACGCCCTTCCAGTCCAGCCACTCGTCGATCAGGTCCTGCAGGTCGTGCTGTGCCTCCATGACCCCATCGTCCCACCGCCACGTCGAGCGCGGCCGGGTGACCCGGGCCACCTCCCCCCCGCGTCCTCGGCCCGCCTCCACCGCTGACCGCCGCGCGGCCCTTAAGGTGCTGGTCAGGCCGGGTCTCCTTCCCCACCGGCGCTGGAGGCACCGTGGAACGCACCGCTCAGTCCCTCACCGGACGCGTGCTCGACGGCCGCTACCGCCTGGAGGAGCAGATCGCCCGGGGCGGCATGGCCACGGTCCACCGCGCCACCGACCTGCGGCTCGACCGCACCGTCGCGGTCAAGGTGATGCACGACGGCCTGGCCCACGACGACGACTTCGTACGCCGCTTCCAGCGCGAGGCGCGGGCCGCCGCCCGGCTCTCGCACCCCGGCGTGGTCGCGGTCTTCGACACCGGCGACGACGACGGCACGCTCTACCTGGTGATGGAGCTGGTGGGCGGGCGCACGCTGCGCCAGCTGATCCGCGAGGAGGCGCCGCTGCGCCCGGTGCGCGCCCTGCGGCTGGTCGAGTCGGTGCTCGAGGCGCTGGCCGCCGCCCACGCGGCCGGCATCGTGCACCGCGACGTCAAGCCGGAGAACGTGCTGGTCACCGAGGAGGGCCGGGTCAAGGTCGCCGACTTCGGGCTCTCCCGGGCGGTCAGCGCCGACACCCAGCACACCGCCACCGGCGAGGTCCTCATCGGCACGGTCTCCTACCTCTCCCCCGAGCTCGTGGTCGACGGCCGCGCCGACGCCCGGGCCGACGTCTACGCGACGGGCGTCGTGCTCTTCGAGCTGCTCACCGCGAGCAAGCCCCACCAGGCCGACAGCCCGATCCAGGTCGCCTACAAGCACGTGCACGAGGACGTGCCGGCCCCGTCGTCGCGGGTCGACGGCGTGCCCGACTACGTCGACGCGCTCGTGGCGAGGGCCACCGCACGCACCACCGAGCTGCGACCCGCCGACGCCCGCGTGCTGCTCCACCAGGTGCGGCAGGTGCGCCTGGCCCTCGAGCAGGGCGTCACCCACGACTCCGAGCTGACCGCCGACCTCACCCCGCTGCTCCTCTCCGCGCGCACGGGCTCCGACCGGGAGCCGACCCCCGACCCCGCGCCCGACGTCACCACCGACGAGCTCCCGGAGATCCTCGAGGCCCGCGAGGTGGTGCAGCAGCACGAGCTCGTGGGGGCCGGCGTCGGCACCGCGTCCGGCCGGTCGCACGAGCCCACGGGCGAGGTCTACGACCAGGAGCGCGACCGCGGGGCCACCGTCGTCGCCGCTCCCCCGGTCCCTCCCCCGGCGACGCGCCCCGGTACGCCCGGACCTGCCCGCCCCCGCCGCTCGCGCCGCGGCCCGGTCGCGCTGCTCCTGGTGCTGCTGCTCGCCGCGGGCGCCGGGGTCGCGGGCTGGTGGTTCGGCGTGGCCCGCTACACCGACACCCCGGCCGTCCTGGGCATGACGCAGGCCGCGGCCGAGCAGCGCCTCGACGCCGCCGGTCTCTCGCTCGACGTGGGCGACCCGGCGTACTCCGAGACCGTCGAGCGGGGGCTGGTGATCTCCTCCGACCCCGCGCCGGGCGACCGCGTGCTCGACGCGGGCACCGTCGACGTGGTGCTCTCGCTCGGGCCCGAGCGCTACGACGTGCCCGACCTCGCCGGCAGCAGCGTCGACGACGCGCAGCAGGCACTGCTCGACACCAACCTCACCTACGGCGGCTCCACCGAGCGCTTCCACGAGGAGGTGCCCGAGGGCGAGGTCATCACCACCGACCCCCGGCCCGGCACCGAGCTCAAGCGCGACGCCGCGGTCGACCTGGTGGTCAGCAGGGGGCCCGAGCCGATCGAGATCCCCGACCTCACCGGCCGCGACGCCGACCGCGCCGCCCAGGCGCTCGGCGAGCGCGGCTTCGAGGTCGACACCTCCGAGGAGCACTCCGACTCGGTGGCCGAGGGGCGCGTGATCAGCCAGAGCCCCGACTCCGGCACCGGCGTCCGCGGCGACACCGTCGAGCTGGTGGTCTCGCTCGGTCCGGTGATGGTCGACGTGCCGCGGGTGATCGGCATGGGCGTCGACGCGGCCGTGGCCGAGCTGGAAGCCGCCGGCTTCCAGGTCGAGCGGCAGCGCTCCAACGTCTACATCGGGGTGCAGTACGTCGTCTCCCAGTCGCCCTCGGGCGGCAGCGCGCGCAAGGGCAGCACCGTCACCATCGGCATCGTCTGAGGCCCGGGAGGGTCCCCGGGCGAGGTCACGATCCGGCCACAGGTAGACGCATCGTGAGACGGTCGTCCGGGATGCGGACGTCACGGTCCTAGCCTCGCTCCATGGTCGTGGTCATGGCCCCGGGCGCCACCGAGGAGCAGATCGCGAGGGTCACCGCCCGCGTCGAGGAGGCGGGCGGGCAGGCCTTCGTGAGCCGTGGCGTCGTCCGCACCATCATCGGGCTGGTCGGCGACCTCGACCGCTTCCAGGGGCTCAACCTGCGCAGCCTCCCCGGGGTGCAGGACGTGCACCGGATCTCCGACCCCTACAAGCTGGTCAGCCGGCAGCACCACCCCGAGCGCAGCACCGTGCACGTCGGGTCCGGGGAGGCCCGGGTGGCGATCGGCCCGGGGAGCTTCACCTTCGTGGCCGGGCCGTGCGCGGTCGAGTCGGCCCAGCAGACCCTCGAGGCCGCCGAGATGGCCAAGGCCGCCGGCGCCGGGCTGCTCCGCGGCGGCGCCTTCAAGCCGCGCACCTCGCCGTACGCCTTCCAGGGACTCGGCCGCCAGGGCCTCGAGATCCTCGCCGACGTGCGCGAGGTCACCGGCCTGCCGGTGGTGACCGAGGTCGTCGACGCCCGCGACGTGGAGGTGGTCTGCGAGCACGCCGACATGCTCCAGGTCGGCGGCCGCGACATGTCCAACTTCGCGCTGCTCCAGACCCTCGGCGAGTGCGGCAAGCCGGTGCTGCTGGAACGGGGCATGACGGCGACGGTCGAGGAGTGGCTGATGGCCGCCGAGTACGTCGCGCAGCGCGGCAACCTCGACATCGTGCTGTGCGAGCGCGGCATCCGGACCTTCGAGACCGCCACCCGCCACACCCTCGACATCTCCGCGGTGCCCGTCGTGCAGGCCGCCAGCCACCTGCCGGTGCTGGTCGACCCCTCGCACGCCGGCGGCCGCCGCGACCTGGTGGTGCCGCTCTCGCGCGCCGCGCTCGGCGTGGGTGCCGACGGCATCGTGGTCGACGTGCACCCCGACCCCGAGCGGGCGCTGTGCGACGGACCGCAGTCGGTCAACGGCACCGAGCTGCGCGACCTCGCCTCCGCCGTACGCCGCCTGGGTGCGGCGCTGGGTCGGCGCTAGCCAGCGACGGCTTTCCGCGGGGAAAGCACCTCGACGCCGGTTTCCGCGCGATCGGTACGTCGCACACCGGCGTGTCGCGTGCCGTTCACGCGGAAAGCTCGTGGGTCGGCGCCGACGAGTGCTTTCCGCGGGGAAAGACCCGGCCGGGAGGCCGCACGCTCAGCGGGAGAGCACGCCGGAGAGCACCTTGGCGGCCTGGTCGACGTCGGAGCGGGAGGCGTCGAGGTGGGTGAGCATGCGGACGCGGGTCGGGCCGACCGCGCCGACCAGCACGCCCTCGGCGCGCGCCGCCTCGACGACCGCGGGGGCGTCGGGGACCTCGACGACCACGATGTTGGTGTCGACGCCGTCGGGGTCGACGCCGCAGGCCTCGGCCAGCAGCCGGGCGTGGGCGTGGTCGTCGGCCATCCGCTCCAGGTGGTGGTCGAGCGCGTACGACGCCGCGGCCGCGAGGACGCCCACCTGGCGCATGCCGCCGCCCATCCGCTTGCGCCGGACCCGTGCCTCGGTGATCAGCTCGGCGCTGCCCAGCACCATGGAGCCGATCGGCGCCCCCAGGCCCTTGGAGAAGCACACCGCCATCGCGTCGGCCACGGCGCCGTAGTCGCGCAGCGGCGTGCCGGTGGCGACGTGCGCGTTCCAGATGCGGGCGCCGTCGACGTGCACGGCGCTGCCGACCTCGTCGGCGAAGCCGCGCAGCTCTTGCAGCGCGGCGAGCGGGACCACGGTGCCGCCGGCGAAGTTGTGGGTGTTCTCCACCGACAGGCAGGCCGTGCGCACGAAGAAGGGCCCCATGTCGGGGGCGTACATCGCGCGGACGACGTCGACGTCGACCTGCCCGCGCTCGTCGGACCAGGTGCGGCTCGTGATCCCGCCGTAGGCGCCGTGCGCGCCGAGCTCGGCGCGCAGGATGTGGGCGCGCGCCTCGCAGAGCACCTCCTGCCCCGGCTCGACGAGCAGCGTCACCGCGAGCACGTTGGCCATCGAGCCGGTCGGGGTGAAGAGCCCGGCCTCGAAGCCGAAGAGGTCGGCCACCCGCTCCTGCAGCCGGGTGACCTCCGGGTCCTCGCCGTAGACGTCGTCGCCGACCTCCGCCTCGGCCATCGCGCGTCGCATGGCGGGGGTCGGGGCCGTGACGGTGTCGCTGCGCAGGTCGATCATGCTCCGACCCTAGGCACCGACCACGCGAGCACCGTCACGACCCCGGGCCTCAGCGCCGCAGCGGCGCCGCGGCCGCGATGACGCCGCGCGGGTCGTAGGCGCGCGAGACGCGGCGCAGCCGGTCGCGGGTGGGGGCGCTCCACGCGCGCTCGGCGGCCTCCCGGGTGCTGGGCGGGGCGAAGTTGGGCAGCCGGCCGCCGGTGTCCCACGACCGCAGCCCCTGGAGCAGTGCCGCGGCGGCACGGTCGACGGCGTCGACCACGGGCGGCACGGCCGGCCCGACCACGAAGAGGGAGTAGGCCGCGTCGCGGTGGTCGACCGCGCTGGGCTCGCGGACCCGCGACACCGCCCCACCGAGCTGGCGGACCTCCACGGCGACCAGCGGGCAGTCCGGCACCTGCGGGCCGGCCAGGCGCAGCAGCTGCTCGACGGCGGCCTCCGGGAAGGCGCGCAGCAGGGCGTGCGCCTCCCGGGAGGGCATCGGGTCCACGGGGTCGGCGTGGATCGCGCCCAGCGCGGCGTACGGCATGACGGCGACGGTGTCGACCAGCGGCGTCGCGGCCGCACGCAACGGGGCGAGCACCTCCGCGCCGCGCGCCGGGTCGCCCACCCAGGCGAAGCGGACCGACACGGTGAGGCGGCCGGCAAGCGGCGGCGGCACCCCGGGGAGGTCGGGCAACCGCATCATTGCCACGGAGGTGGTGGCGCCGGAGGGCAACGACACGCTCCAGCGCGCCCAGGCGCGCAGGACCTCGGGGGCATCGGCGCCGTCGAACCACACCGACCCGGCGTACAGGTCGCGGATCGGGAGCAGGTCGAGCTCGATCGCGGTGACGATGCCGAGCGCGCCCTTGCCGCCGCGCAGGCCCCAGTAGAGGTCCGGGTGCTCGCGCTTCGTCACGCGCCGCAGCTGCCCGTCACCCGTCACGACCTCGAAGGCGCGGACCGTGTCGCTGGCCAGGCCGTGGCTGCGCGCGAGCGGGCCGTGCCCGCCGCCGGTCGTGTAGCCGACGACGCCGACGCCGGGCGCGGAGCCGCTGAGACCGGCCAGACCGTGGGGGGCGCCGGCCTGCAGCACCTCGTCCCAGGTGACGCCGGCCTGGGCGCGCACCCACCGGTCGTCGGCGTGCAGCTGGAGGCTCCGCATCAGCCGCGTCGAGACCAGGATGGTGCCGTCGAGGGCGTGCGTGACGCCGTGGCCCGTGGCCTGCACCGTGACGGCGAGTCGGTGGCGGCGGGCGAAGCGCACGGCGGCCACGACGTCCTCGGCCCGCTCGGCGGCGACGACCGCGAGCGGGCGGGGGGCCACCGCGAGGTTCCAGGGCGCGACGGCGGCGGCGTACTCCTCGCTGCCGGGCAGGTGCACGGTGGGCGTGCTGCGGGCCAGGACGGCGAGCAGCTGCTCGACCTGGGCTCCCGAGGCGGGGCGGGCGGGACGCAGGGCGTGGAACAGGGACATGGCTTCCTCCGTGAGGTGTGGGTCGAGGGGTGGCCCTGGCGGGCCGGTGGGGAGAGACTGTGCGCGGCCGCTTGGCGATCGCCTGGGCGAGCCGGCGGGCAGCTCCCACGACGGACCAAGGACCCGCCAAGGAGTCGCCAAGGCCGGCGCGAGGAGGTGGGGTCGTGGCTCCGACCGTCGCCCCGCTCGCCTTCGGCCTGCTCGGCCCGCTGCAGGTGCGGCGCGCCGGCACCGCGCTCGACCTCGGGGCACCGAAGCAGCGCCTGGTGCTCGCCCGGCTGCTGCTCTCCCACGGCCGGGTCGTGCACGCCGACGCCCTGCTCGACGCCGTGTGGGGCGACGACCCGCCGGCCAGCGCGCTGCCGAGCCTGCAGGTGTACGTCTCCAACCTGCGCCGGGTGCTGCGCGACGGCTCGACCGCCCCGTCGCCGCTGGTCCGCCAGGCGCCGGGCTACCTGCTCGACACGACCGGGCACGAGGTCGACGCCGACCTCTTCCTCGCCGACGTCGCCGCCGCCCAGGCCGCCCAGCGCGACGAGCGCTGGTCGGAGGCGGCGGGCGCGGCCACCGACGCCCTCGCCCGGTGGCGGGGCCCGGTGGTGGCCGACCTCGGCGAGCCGCTGTGGGCCGCGCCCGAGGCGCACGCGTGGGAGGAGCGACGCGCGCTCGCCCACCGCGTCCAGGTCACGGGCCTGCTGGGGGCCGGCGACGTCGAGGACGCCGTGGCGTCCGCGCTCGAGCTGAGGCAGACCCGCCCGCACGACGACGAGGCGGCCCGCCTGCTGGCGCTGGCGCTGCACCGCGCCGGCCGCACCGCCGACGCCCTCGAGCAGCTGCGCCGCCACCTCGACCGGCTCGACGCCGACCTCGGCCTCGAGCCCTCCGCCCAGCTGCGCGACCTGCAGACCTCGCTGCTCCGCGCCGACCCCGGTCCTCCCCCGCAGGGCGGAGTCGTGCCCGCAGGCCCCGGTCCCGCCCCGGAGGCCACGACCCCGGCCACCCTCGGCGACGACACCTTCGTCGGGCGCGAGAGCCAGCTCGGCGTCGCCCGCGAGGCGCTCACCCGGGTCGCCGGCGGCGCGCCCGCCTGGCTGGTGCTCACCGGCCCCGCCGGCATCGGCAAGACCCGGCTGGCCGAGCGGGTGCTGGCGCTCGCCTCCGCCACGGGGGCCGACGTCGTGCGCGCCGGCTGCCCGGAGGACTCGGGCGCGCCCGCCGGGTGGCCGCTGCGGCAGGTCGTCGCGGGGCTGGGGGCCGATCCCGACGAGGTGCTCCGGGTCCCCGAGGGGGCCGACGCCGACACCGCCCGCTACGACGTCCTCGACCGCGTGGGCGCGCTGCTGGCGGCGCACGCGAGACGCCGCGGCCCGCTCGTGCTGCTGGTCGACGACGTGCAGTGGGCCGACGACGGCACGCTGCAGTGCCTGACCCACCTCGCCGCGACGCTCGCCGACGGCGTCCTCGTGGTGCTCACCGTGCGGGACGTCGACGACGCCTCGGAACCGGTCACCCGTGCGGTCGCCGAGGTGCTGCGTCGCGGCCACGCCCGCCACCTCGTGGTGCCTCCGCTGAGCGAGCGCGACGTCGATCGGCTCTGCACCGTCGTGAGCGGGGAGGCGCTGCCGAGCGAGGAGGTGCGCGACCTCGCCGAGCGCACCGGAGGCAACGCCCTCTTCGTCACGGAGTACGCCCGGCTCTCCCCCGCCGAGCGCCTGGAGGGAGGTACGCCGCTGCTGGTGCGCTCGGTGCTCGGGCGTCGCCTGGCGGTGCTCGACGCGGGTGTGCTCCAGGTGCTCCGCGCGGCCGCCGTGGTCGGCGACGACCTCGACCTCGACCTGCTGGCCCGCGTGACGCGGGTCGACCCCGAGGAGCTCGTCGACCTGCTCGACGACGCGGTCGACGAGCGCATCGTGGTGCTGCGGCCCGACGGCACGGGCTACCGCTTCGCCCACGCGCTGCTGCGCGACGAGCTGCTGGCCGGCCTCTCGCCGCTACGTCGTCAGCGACTGCACCTCCGGGTGGCCGAGACCGTCCGCGAGGGGTCCGGGGCCGCTGGCTCCGCCCTCGAGGAGAGCGCGCTGCGCGCCCACCACCTCGCCGCGGCCCGGCCGCTCGGCGACCCCCGCGACCTGCTGGCAGCCGCCCGGGTGGCCGCGACCGGAGCCGAGGGCCAGTGGGCCTGGGAGTCGGCGGCGCACTGGTGGGACCTGGCGCGACAGGCCCACGACACGCTGCCGACCGCCGAGCGGGACCCCGACGAGCGCGACGAGCTGCTCGTCGCCCGGATGCAGGCACTGGTGCGCGCCGGCCAGCAGCAGACGATGCTCCGCACCGTCGAGCAGGAGCTGCTCGACGCCGTGCGGGCGGGCCGGTCGAGCACCGTCGGGCGGCTCGCGGGGTCGCTGGTGCGCTCGGCCGGCACCTGGCCCTGGGTGGCCTACGACCTCGTGGGCGGCCTGCCCGACCGCCTCGCCGCTCTGGAGCCGGCGGTGGTCGGCGACCACGCCGCCCACGCCCGGCTGCTGGGGGCGCTCGCGGCGGGGCGCTGCTACGACCTCGACCCGGAGGTGCCCCGTGACCTCGCCCGGCGCGCGCTCGCCCTGGCCGAGCGCGTCGACGACCCGCAGGTCCTCGCCGACGTCGTCGTCGGCTGCGCCAGCGCGATCGTGGGGGTCGCGGGCCGGGCCGAGGAGTGCGAGGCGCTGCTCGACCGCTTGGACGGCCTCGAGCACGACTCCGCCGACGTCGACCGTGTCATCGCCGCCGGGTCGCGGCAGATGACGAGGTTCCTGCTCGGCGACGTCGCCGGCACCGAGGAGCAGCTGCACCAGGGCGTGCTGGCCTGCGACCTGCTCCGCCTGCCCCTCCTGCGGGTGCAGATGCGCTGGTGCGCGGCCGGGCTGGCCATGTGGAGCGAGGGCCCCCACGGACGGGTCGAGCAGCTGGTCGCGGAGGCGGGTGAGGCCCACCGTCGCCCCGAGCTCTACGTCCCGGGCTTCGCCGAGCTGGCCCGCACCATCCTGCTGTGGCAGCAGGGACGGCTGCTCGAGCAGCCGCTGCTGACCCACCTCGAGCCGACGACCTGGCGGGCCGTGCGGGCCGCCGCCGCCGGCGACGTCGCCGAGGCCGACCGGCTCGTCGCCGCCCGCCTGGCCGAGCCCCGCCGGCTGGTGTGGATCACCCTCGGCCACCTCGTGGCCCTGGCCCACGCGGTCGCCGACGCGGGGCTGACCCACCACGTCCCCGAGCTGCTGGAGCGGCTCGCGCCCTTCTCCGGCACGCTCAGCATCATCGGTCAGGGGGGCGTCACGGGCCCCGTCGACCTGCCGCTGGCGCGGCTCCACCGCCTGCTCGGCGACTCCGCGGCGGCCGAGCGCCTCGCCGACGCGGCACGCGAGCTGTGCCTGCGCAACGGCGGCACCACGTGGGCGGTGCTGTGCGAGCAGCTGCGCGGGCCGAGCACGCCGGGCTGACGACGGGTCGGCGGCTCGTCAGGCGAGCAGCTCCGGGGTCTCCCACTCCTCGCCGAGCACGTGCTGGGCGAGGAAGGCGAGCACGGTCTGGTACCAGACCTTCGCGTGCCCGGGCGTGAGCACCCAGTGGTTCTCGTCGGGGAAGTAGAGCAGCCGGTGGGGCATCGAGCCGTCGGCGGTCTCCGCGCGCTCCGCGAGCTCCGACCACAGCCGGAGCGCCTCGCCGATCGGCACCCGGTAGTCCTTGTCGCCGTGGATCACCAGCATCGGGCTGACGATCTCGTCGACCCACCGGTGCGGGGAGTTGTCGAGCGCCATCTGCTCGGTCATCTCGCGCTTCCAGTACCAGGGAGCGTCGGTCGTCGGACCGAACTGGTCGAGCGCCCAGAGGCTCGCGTGGGTGACCACCGCGTCGAAGCGGTCGGTGTGGCCCGCGACCCAGTTGGCCATGTAGCCCCCGAAGGAGCCGCCCATCGCCGCGGTGCGGGTCTCGTCGACGTCGTCGCGCGCCTCGGCCGCGTCGGTGGCCGCCATCAGGTCGGTGTACGGCGCCGCGCCCCACGCCCCCCAGCCGCGGGCGACGAAGTCCTGGCCGTAGCCGGTCGACAGCGCGGGGTCGGGCAGCAGCACGGCGTAGCCCTGCGCCACGGCCAGCCAGGGGTTCCAGCGCCACGACCACGCGTTCCACGAGCCGAGCGGACCGCCGTGGATCCACAGCAGCAGCGGGGCGGGCGACGTCGCGCTCGCGCCCTCCGGCAGGCAGAGCCAGCTGCGCACGCGGGTGCCGTCGGTGGCGGTCGCCTCGACGTCGACCAGCGTGCCCGGCAGGGCCGGGGGCTCGGCCGGGCCGCGCAGCGGCGTGCTGGCCTGGTCGGGCGTGGTGGCGTCGAGCCGCACCGGCCGCGCCGGCTCGGCGTACGACGTGCGCATCGCGTAGACCGTGCGGCCGTCGGGGCTGACCTGCACGTCGGAGTAGGCGAAGTCGTCGGAGGTCAGCCGGGTGAAGGCACCGGTCGCGACCTCGCACCGGAAGACCGGCGCGCGGCCGTCCTCGTCGGCGGTCACGACGAGGGCGCTGCTGTCGGGCGTCCAGGCGAGGCCGGTGGGCCAGTGGTCCCAGTCGCCGTTGAGGTCGCGCACCCGCTCGGTCTCCAGGTCGAGCACCGCCAGCCGGGTCTCGGGCGCGGTGTCGGGCGTGGAGCGGCTCTCGGTCACCAGCGCGATCGACCGGCCGTCGGGGCTGAAGACCGGCTGGAAGATCTCGTGCTCCTCGTCGTCGACCACGAGCCGCAGCTCGGCGGTCTCGACGTCGACGAGCGCCAGCGCCCACCGCAGCCCGCCCGGCTCCCCGAGGCCCCAGGTGGTCGCCACGGTGCGACCGTCGGGGCTCACCGACTGGGCGCCCTCGAGCAGCGCCTTGCCCGGTCGCGGCGTGAGGTCGCGCAGGGAGAGGCGGTCCCCGGAGGCGCCGTCGTCGCCGAGCACGCCGGCGTACAGGCGCGGCAGGTCGGGGCCGAGGTCGGCGTCCCAGAAGCGCACCGGCGAGGAGTCGTGCAGGATCGCGCTGACCTTGGCCTCCTTGCGGGCCTTGCGCTTGGCCGCCTCGCTCTCCTCGTCGGTGGAGGACGGGAAGGTGTCGGAGGTGACCAGCACGGTGGGGGTCTCGCGGGCCACCTGCACCCCGCCCACGCCACCGGGGCGGCTGCCCACGACGTACGCCTCCCCTCCCGACGCGGGCAGCCGCCACAGCAGCGCCTTCTCGTCGTCGTCGTCCTCGGCGCTCGGGTCGGGCCGCGCGGAGGTGAAGAGCAGGTCGCCGTCGGGCAGGAAGGCGGCGCCCGTCTCGCCCTTGGCGCTGCGAGTCAGTCGCCGCGCCGGTCGCTCCCCCGTCGGGTCGACCTCCCAGAGGGCGGTGACCCAGCGCTGCCGCTTGGGGTCGAGCGTCTGCTGCGCGGTCACCAGCCGGCTCCCGTCGGGCGAGAGCACCAGGCCCGACCCGCGGGGCAGGTCGACGTAGGCGTCGAGGTCGTGGAAGGGCGTGGGCTGGACGGGCGCGGTCTCCGAGTCGGTCACGCCCCTCTGCCTATCACGCGTCGTCCAGCCCTCCTGCGACCCCGGCTCCTGCGCTGGGCCCACCCGTCCTACGCCACCGCCGTGGCGTCGACCGCGGCCGGCTCCAGCGCGAGCGCGAGGATCTCGGCGACGTCGGCGACCGGACGCACGTCGAGCGCCTCCAGCACCTCGGCCGGCACGTCGTCGAGGTCCGGCTCGTTGCGCTGGGGGATGAAGACGGTGGTCATGCCGGCCCGCTGCGCCGCGAGCAGCTTCTGCTTCACCCCGCCGATCGGGAGCACCCGGCCGTTGAGGGTGACCTCGCCGGTCATCGCCACGTCGGAGCGGACGGGCCGCCCGGTCGCGAGCGACGACAGCGCGGTCACCATCGTGACGCCGGCCGACGGTCCGTCCTTGGGCACGGCGCCGGCCGGGACGTGGAGGTGCAGCGCCCGGTCGAGCCGGTCGGCGTCGACGCCGTGCTCCGCGCCGTGGGAGCGCAGGTAGGACAGCGCGATCTGAGCCGACTCCTTCATGACCTCGCCGAGCTGGCCGGTCAGGTGCAGCCCGCGGTCGCCCGCCATGGCCGTGGCCTCGATGAAGAGCACGTCGCCCCCGGTGCCGGTGACGGCGAGCCCGGTGGCCACGCCCGGCACCGCGGTGCGCTCCGGCGACTCCGGGGTGAAGCGCGGCCGGCCCAGCAGGTCGCGCAGACCCGCCGCCGTCACGGCGACCGTCTCGGTGCCGGTGGCCAGGCGCGTCGCGACCTTGCGCAGCACCTTGGCCAGCGCCCGCTCCAGCTGCCGTACGCCGGCCTCGCGGGTGTACTGCGTCGCGACCAGGCGCAGCGCCTCGTCGTCGACGGTCACCTCCTCCGGCGTCAGCGCGGCCCGCTCGAGCTGCCGCGGCAGCAGGTGGGTGCGCGCGATGGCGACCTTGTCGTCCTCGGTGTAGCCGTCGAGGGTGACGACCTCCATCCGGTCCAGCAGCGCGTCGGGGATCGTCTCCGCGACGTTGGCCGTGGCCAGGAAGACCACGTCGGAGAGGTCGAGGTCGACCTCGAGGTAGTGGTCGCGGAAGGTGTGGTTCTGCGCCGGGTCGAGCACCTCGAGCAGCGCCGCCGCCGGGTCGCCCCGGTAGTCGCTGCCGACCTTGTCGACCTCGTCGAGCAGCACGACGGGGTTCATCGAGCCGGCCTCGGAGATGGCGCGCACGATGCGTCCGGGCAGCGCCCCGACGTAGGTCCGCCGGTGGCCGCGGATCTCGGCCTCGTCGCGCACGCCGCCCAGGGCCACGCGGACGAACGTGCGGCCCAGCGCGTGCGCCACCGACTCGCCCAGCGAGGTCTTGCCGACGCCGGGCGGGCCGACCAGCGCGAGCACGGCGCCGGAGCCGCGACCGCCGACGACCTGGAGGCCGCGCTCGGCACGGCGGGCGCGCACGGCGAGGTACTCCACGATCCGGTCCTTCACGTCGTCCAGCCCGTGGTGGTCGGCGTCGAGGATCTCGCGGGCGCCGGCGACATCGGTGCTGTCCTCGGTGCGCACGGACCACGGCAGCTCCAGCACGGTGTCGAGCCAGGTGCGGATCCACCCGGACTCCGGGCTTTGGTCACTGGCCCGCTCGAGCTTGCCGACCTCGCGCAGGGCTGCCTCGCGGACGTGGTCGGGCAGGTCGGCGGACTCCACGCGGGCGCGGTAGTCCTCCGTGCCCTCCGGCTCGTCCTCGCCGAGCTCCTTGCGGATCGCGGCGAGCTGCTCGCGCAGCAGGAACTCGCGCTGCCGCTTGTCCATGCCCTCGCGCACGTCGTTGCTGATCTTCTCGCTGACCTCGAGCTCGGCCAGGTGCTCGCGCGACCATGCGACGACCAGCGCCAGGCGGGCGTCGACGTCGGCGGTCTCCAGCAGCTCGCGCTTCTGCTCGTCGGTGAGGTACGACGCGTAGCCGGCGAGGTCCGCGAGGGCGCCGGGGTCGGTCACCTGCTGGACCTGGTCGACGACCTGCCAGGCGTTGCGGCGCTGCAGGATCGCGACGGTGGTGCGCTTGAACTCCTCGGCCTGCTCGCGCGTGGCGTCGGTGACGGTGCCGAGGCCGACCGGCTCCGCCTCGACCCAGAGGGCGGCGCCGGGGCCGGGCACGCCGTGCCCGATCCGGACGCGCTCGCCGGCGCGGAGCACCGCGGCGCGGGCGCCGCCGGGGAAGCGCCCCACCTGCTCGATGGTCGCGACCACGCCGTGCGTGGCCCAGCGGTCGGGCAGGCGTGGGGCGAGCAGCAGCCGGTCGCCGGCGGAGGCCTGGGCCGCCTCGACGACGGGACGCACGTCGCCGTCCATCTCCAGCGGCACGACCATGCCGGGCAGCACGACGGTGTCGGGCACCGACAGCAGCGGCAGGTGGAGGGGCTCGTGGTGGGCCTCGTGGTGGGCCTGGTCGTGGTGCTCGTGCTCGGTCATGATGTCCTCGATCCTTGAGTCTGATCGGCTCAACTCCGGATCACCGACGGCTGTTCCACGGCGGCGTCCGCCGAGGGCGAACGCGGCCCCGACGCGGTCGCGCGGGCCGGCCGCGAGGTCAGGTCGGCAGCCGGTCGGCGCGGGCCGCCACCAGCTCCTCGGGCGCGCTCAGCCGCCAGGCCTCGAAGACCAGCTCGGCCAGCTCGTCGCGCTCGACGCCCTCCAGGTGCACCACCACCCAGCCGAAGCGGCCGGCGGTGAACTGCACCTCGAAGACCTCGGGCCGCTCCGCGACCAGCGCCAGCTGCTCGGCCCGCAGCTGCTTGAGGCCCACCGTGGCGGTCGCGGGCCACAGAAAGCCGAAGCCGCGCCCCGCGACCGCGAAGCCCGACCAGGCCTCGTGCCTGTCGTCCTGGGTCACCTGCTCGAGCTGGTGCACCAGGTCGAGGCAGTCGGAGAGGGAGCACGGCACGCGCGCGAGCGTAGCCAGCCACGCCGACGACCGACACGCCGTACGACCGCTTCGGCGATCCGCCGGACACCGGGCCGGGCCGCGCCGCATACTTCCCCCGTGCCCGGGCCCCGGGTCCCCGGTCTCTCGGTCACCACGTCTCCTCGGGATGTCACTCCATGCGCCAGCACCTGCGTCGCCTCGTCCCCCTCACCGCCGGCCTCGTCGCCGCCTCGCTGCTCGCCGCCTCGCCGGCGGTCGCCGCGCCGTACGACCCGGAGGCGGAGTGCGTGACGCCCACCGTGCCGACCCGTGCGCCCGAGGGCAACCAGCCGCCCGCGCTGGGCGCCGACACCGTGACGGTCCGCGGCGGCACGATCGTCGACCTGCCGGTGCTCGCCAACGACACCGACCCGGACGACGACCCGCTCGCGGTGCTGAGCACGGGCGGCGCCTCCCGGGGCTTCACCTGCGTGCTCGACACGGGCTCGGTCCGCTACGTCGCGGACCCCACCCGCTTCGACCGCCGGGCCACCATCGACTACAGCGCCACCGACGGCGAGCGACTGCGCTCCGGGCAGGTCGCCGTGCGGGTCCTGGGCACCAAGGCCGTCAAGCCGGTCCTGCGGCTGAAGCTGCGCACCGACAAGGCCGGCAAGGTGACCCGACGGGCCGCGCTGCGCTTCACCAACCCCAACGACGTGCGGGTCACCGTCTGGGGCCTCAACGCCGAGGGCGACACCATCCGGATGCGGCGCACCATGAACCCCGGCGGCTCCTTCGTGTGGCGCACGGGCGCCCCCCGCGTGCAGTACCTCGCGCTCATCAAGCCGCGGTCCGAGGACCCCTACTTCGTCAACTACGGGATCCTGAACAACCGGACCGGTCGCCACCCCGCGACCTACATCGGCACGTCCTTCAGCGTGTTCGGCACGAGCTTCGACGAGAGCGAGCGTCGCGCGCCGGCCTCGCTGCTCGACGTCGTCCGCGCGCAGCGCTGAGGGGCGCTAGACGTTGCCGATGACCTCGGCGAGCGTGATCCGCAGGGCCACGCGCGCGGGGTTCTCGCGCGGCTGCCGGTAGCGGGCGGCGTAGCGGCGCTCAGCCTCCGCGACGGACGCGAGATCCTCCAGCACCTCGGCCGTGCCGTGCAGTGTCGACCAGCGGCGCCCGTCGACCTGGCTCACGGCGATGCGCGGGTCGCGGCGCAGGTTGGCGACCTTCTGCGAGGTCCCGGAGGTGATGGCCCAGGCCTGCCCGCGCTCGGGGTCGACCGCCACGCCCATCGGCACCACGTGGGGCGTGCCGTCGGCGCCGAGCGTCACCACGCTGCAGAGATGGCGCTCGCGCCAGAAGTCGAGGTGCTCGCCGGCGAGCTCGCGGTGGCGGCTCATCCGGAGTAGGGCACCTCGCTGCGCCATGACGCGTCGTCCTGGTCGAGCGCGGCGCGGATCGCCCGCGCCACCGCGCCGTGGGAGAAGGGGCCCTCCTCGGCCAGCGTGCCGCGCACCGTGACCGACACGGCCCGGATCCCGGAGGGCTGCAGCGTGGCGTCGAGGCTGTGCACCAGGTTGCGCACCGCGGCCTTCTGGACGCCGAGCGAGGCCGCCTCGTGCCACGGCCGGTCGGCCGCCATGCTGCCGGTTACCGAGACCCGGGCGCCGCTCGCCATCGCCGGCCGGGCGGCCTGGACGACGCTCAGCAGGGCGCCGACCCCGAGCGCGACGTCCTCGGCGAGTCCGGCCGGGGTGAGCGTCAGCGGGTCCGCCTGCCGCCAGGCGCTGGGGTTGAAGTGCACCAGGGCGACCTCGCCGACCCGACCCACCAGCTCGGCCACGACCGCGCGCACCGCGGGGTCGTCGGTCAGGTCGACGACCGCCGACTCGCAGGCGACGCCCGCCGCCCCGGCGTACGCCGCCAGCTCGTCGAGCACGTCCTGGTCGATGCCGAGCAGCACGAGCGGGTGGCCCTCGTCGGCGAGCAGCCGCGCGAGGTGGCCGCTGACGCCGGGCCCGGCCCCCGCGACCAGCGCGGCACCTGCCACCAGCGTCATCGGGGGCTCACGCCTTGCGGAGCATCTCGGCGACGAGGAACGCCAGCTCGAGGCTCTGCACGCGGTTGAGCCGCGGGTCGCAGACCGACTCGTAGCGCCCGGCCAGGTCGGCCTCGCTGAGCTCCTCGCCGCCACCCACGCACTCGGTGACGTCGTCGCCGGTGAGCTCGACGTGCAGCCCGCCGGGCCAGGTGCCGACGGCGCGGTGGACGTCGAAGAAGCCCTGCACCTCCTCGATGACGTCGTCGAAGCGACGCGTCTTGTAGCCCGAGGACGCCTCGAAGGTGTTGCCGTGCATCGGGTCGCAGACCCACGCGGCCTCGATGCCGGCGGCGTGCACCTTCTCCAGCAGCGGCGGCAGGTGGTCGCGGATCTTGCCCGCGCCCATCCGGGTGATGAAGGTCAGCCGGCCCTGCTCGTTGGTCGGGTTGAGCTTGGCGGCCAGCGCGATCGCGTCGTCGGAGGTCGTGGTGGGGCCGAGCTTGACGCCGATGGGGTTGGCGATCCGGCTCATCAGCTCCACGTGGGCGCCGGCGAGCTGGCGGGTGCGCTCCCCGATCCACACGAAGTGGCTGGAGACGTCGTAGGGCAGCTGGGTGCGGCTGTCGGTGCGGGTCAGCGCGTGCTCGTACTCCAGCACCAGCGCCTCGTGGCTGGAGTGGAAGTCGACCCGGCGCAGCTCGTCGACGTCGACGCCGATGGCCTCCATGAAGGACATCGCCTTGTCGATCTCGGCGGCCAGCTGCTCGTAGCGGCGACCGACCTCGGAGCCGAGCACGAAGTCGGTGTTCCAGGTGTGGACCTGACGCAGGTCGGCGTAGCCGCCGGTCACGAACGCGCGGACCAGGTTGAGGGTCGCCGCGGAGGCGTTGTAGACGTCGACGAGCCGCTGCGGGTCGGGCACGCGCGACTCGGGCGTGAAGTCGAAGCCGTTGACGGCGTCGCCACGGTAGGCCGGGAGGGTCACGCCGTCGCGGGTCTCGAAGTCGCTCGAGCGCGGCTTGGCGTACTGGCCGGCGAGCCGGCCGAGCTTGACCACCGGGACCGAGGCGGCGTAGGTCAGCACGACGGCCATCTGGAGCAGCACCCGCAGCTTGTTGCGGGTGTTGTCGGCCGTCACGCCGGCGAAGGTCTCGGCGCAGTCGCCGCCCTGCAGCAGGAAGGCCTCGCCCCGGGCGACGGCGGCGAGCTTGGTCTTCAGCTCGTCGCACTCACCGGCGAAGACCAGCGGCGGCATCTGGCGCAGCCGGGCCACGGCGGCGTCGACGGCGGCGCGGTCGGGGTAGGCGGGCTGCTGGGCCGGCCCCAGGGCGTGGAGCTCGGACAGGGAGGGGACTGCTGCGGACACCCACCCATGGTAGGTGCGCCGGTGGACGCCGCCCGAATCGAGCACCGCCGGTGGACGGCGTACGCCGGGGGTGGGCTACTCCGCGAGGTTCTCCGGGTCGCGGAAGCGCCCGCCCTCGGGCTTGTGGATCACCATCGTGATGCCCCAGAGCACGATCCCGATCAGCATCAGCACCGCGGCGATCTGGTAGACGATCGCGCCGCGGTCGACCCAGGGGCCGAGCAGGAAGGCGCAGAGCACCGCCGCGACGGCCGGGGTGTAGCCCGGCGAGCGGAAGCCGCCGCGGCCCGGGTCGCGGCGCAGCACCAGGCAGGCGACGTTGACGATGAGGAAGACGGTCAGCAGCAGCAGCGACGTGACGCTGGCCAGGTTGAGCACGACCTCGCTCTCGGCGCGCGAGGCGACGTAGATGATCAGGCCCAGGGCCAGGGCGGTGGAGAAGGCGATGCCGACGTACGGCGCCCGCGTGGTGCGCGAGACCTTGCCCAGCGCCCGCGGCAGCACGTCCTGGTTGGCCAGGCCGTAGAGCAGCCGGCTGGCCATCAGCATGTTGATCAGCGCGGTGTTGGCGACGGCGAAGACGGCCAGGAAGGGGAACACGCGGTCGATCGGGAAGTCGGGCGCCCCGACCTTGACGACCTCGAGCAGCGCGCGGCCCTCGGAAGCGTTGGCGATCTGGTCGTCGGTGAGCACGGCAACGACCGAGACCGCCACGAGCATGTAGATGATCACCGCGATGCCGAGGCCGGTCAGCAGCGTGCGCGGGAAGATCCGCTCGGGGTCCTGGGTCTCCTCGACCATGTTGACCGAGTCCTCGAAGCCGACCATGGCGAAGAAGGCGATCGAGGTCGCGGCGGTCACGGCCAGGAAGAGGCCCTTGTCGCCGGAGTCGACGAAGGTCGTCACACGGCCGAAGTCGGCGTTGCCCTGCGACATGGCGAAGAAGCCGACGCCGATGACGATCGCCAGGGCCGTCACCTCGACGAGGGTCAGGATGACGTTGAACTTCACCGACTCGCCCACGCCCCGCAGGTTGATCAGCGCGAGCAGCACCATGAAGCCCAGCGCGATCGCGGTGATGGTGCCGGTGCTCGGCTCGGCGTCGAGCCAGCCGTTGGCGGTGAGGCCGCCCGCGAGGTTCTGCGCCAGCACGTTGGACGACGTCGCGGCGCTCGTGATGCCCGAGCAGATGACGCCGAAGGCGACCAGGAAGGTCACGAAGTGGATGCCGAAGGCCTTGTGCGTGTAGAGCGCGGCGCCCGCGGCCCGGGGGTACTTGCAGACCAGCTCCAGGTAGGACAGCGCCGTCAGCGTGGCCACCACGAAGGCCACCAGGAAGGGCAGCCAGGCGATGCCGCCGACGATGCCGGTGAGCTGGCCCGTGACGGCGTAGACGCCCGCGCCGAGGATGTCGCCGACGATGAAGAGCAGCAGGAGCTTGGGCCCCATGACCCTCTTGAGCTCGATCTGCTCGGTGCTGGTGTCGGTCGAGCTGGACATGGCGGCCTCCCGGGATCACCGAACCCTGAGGGTTCCCTGAGCACATCGTGGACCCTGCCCCGCCCACCCGCCAGCATTTCGCGCCGATCGCGGACGGCGCGGCGCACGGGACGCCCTAGCCGAAGAAGACCTCGGCCTCGGCGTACTGGGCGGGATTGACGAGCTTGAGCTCGCCGGTGCCCTCGATCAGCGGCACCCGCACGATGTCGGTGCCGCGCAGCGCCATCATCGTGCCGAAGTCGCCGTCGTGCACCGCGTCGATCGCGTGGAGCCCGAAGCGGGTGGCCAGCCAGCGGTCGAACGCCGTGGGGGTGCCGCCGCGCTGCACGTGCCCGAGCACCACCGCGCGCGCCTCCTTGCCGGTGCGGTCCTCGATCTCGCGGGCCAGCCGGTCGCCGATGCCGCCGAGACGCACGTGGCCGAAGGCGTCCTTCTCGCCCGAGACGAGCGTCATGCCGTCCTCGCCCTCGGTCTCGCGGGGCACCGCACCCTCGGAGACCACGATGATCGGGGCGTACTGCTTCTCGAAGCGCGCCTCGACGTGGGCGCAGACCTGCTCGATGTCGAAGGGCTGCTCGGGGATGAGCACGACGTTGGCGCCGCCGGCCATGCCGGCGTGGAGCGCGATCCAGCCGGCGTGGCGGCCCATCACCTCGACCACCAGCACCCGGTGGTGCGACTCGGCCGTGGTGTGGAGCCGGTCGATGGCCTCCATCGCGATGTTGACCGCGGTGTCGAAGCCGAAGGTGAAGTCGGTGGCGTTGAGGTCGTTGTCGATCGTCTTCGGCACCCCGACCACGTTGACGCCCAGGTCACCGAGCTTGGTCGCGACCCCGAGGGTGTCCTCGCCCCCGATCGCCACGAGCGCGTCGACGCCGAGGTCGGCGAGGTTGGCCTTGATCCGCTCCACGCCCCCCTCGACCTTGAAGGGGTTGGTGCGCGAGGAGCCGAGCACCGTGCCGCCGCGCGGGAGGATGCCGCGGACCTGCGGGACGCCGAGCTCGGTGGTCACGCCCTCGAGCGGACCCTTCCAGCCGTCGCGGAAGCCGACGAAGTCGTAGCCGTACTCCCCCACGCCCTTGCGGACCACGGCCCGGATCACGGCGTTGAGGCCGGGGCAGTCCCCGCCTCCGGTCAGCACTCCGACGCGCATCTGGGCTCCCTCGTCTCGACGGCTCAAACGGCTTGGATCGTTCCACATCGGCGGGGGCGGGTCGAGGGCACCCGCCGGGCGGCTCCGGCTGCTCAGCCGTCGCGGAAGCGGTCGGCCTCCTGCTGCACCCTGGCGACGTACGCCGCCCAGCCCGCGGCGTCGCGCTGGTCGTGGTCGCGACCGCCGCGTCCGTCGATCGTCTCGCGCACGACGTCGGCGTGACCGGCGTGGTGGGCGGTCTCGTCGAGGTGGTGCACCAGGAGCCACCCCAGCGTGGTCTCGCGGCGCTCCTCCGGCCACCACGGCACCTGCGCGGGTGCGTCGAGCCCCAGCTCGCGCACGCTCGCGTCAGAGTGCGCCCACACCCGGCGGTAGAGGTCGACCAGCTCCTCGCGCGACTCCTCCGCCGTGGCCCACATGTCGTCGCCGGCCTCGTAGACCGCGTCGTCGTCCCAGGCGGGCGGGTCGGGGAAGGGCCGGCCGACGCACGCCCCCAGGTAGCCCATCTCCACCCCGGCGGTGTGCTTGAGCAGGCCGAGCAGGCTGGTGCCCGTGGGCGTCAGCGGCCGGCGGACGTCGTGCTCCGAGAGCCCGTCGAGGGTGCTGAGCAGGTGCTCGCGCTCGCGCTGGAGGTAGCGCAGCAGCAGCTCGGCGAGGTCGGGGGCGCGCGGGTCGAGGGCCGGACGGGCGTCGGACTCGGTCATGCCGGCGAACCTACGACGACCCACCGACGGTGTCAGCCCTGCAGCCGGGCCACCTCGGCCGCGGCGCGCTCGCGCTCGGCGCGGGCCTCGGCCACCACCTCGTCGGCGTCGGCCAGCGCGGCCTCGGTCTCCTCGCGCTCGTCGTCGACCTCGTCGACGCTCGTCTCGATCTCGGCCAGCCGGCGTCGCAGCTCCTCGGCGTCGCCCTGCAGCTGCAGCCGGCGGGCGTCGAGGTCCTGCAGTGCCGCGCGCACCTCCTCGCGCTCGCGCTCGGCCTGGTCGAGCTGCTCCTGGGCCTGCTCGAGCACCTCCTCGGCCTCGGCCAGCCGCACGCCGTCGTCGCTGACCAGGTGCAGCTCCGGGCGCCCGGCCTCCGCGTCGTCGGACGCCTCCGGGTCGCCGACCGGCGTGGCGTGACGGTCGAGCGCGTCGGACAGCGCCACGACCGACCCCACGTCGAGCTCCGACATGCCGGTGGAGGTGAAGGCCGTGACCACCCGCCCGGTGCGCACCACCTGGGCCGCGACGGGGTCGAGCATCGCCGCCGTCAGGACGCCCTCGACCTGGTCGACGACCGGCTCCGAGAGCCGGGTGCCGGCCTCGCCCGCCCGCCGCCGGGCCGTCGTGGCCAGCGCGGTGGTGAGCTGCCGGCGCTGCCGGGTGAGCGCGCGCAGCTCCTCGCCGTCGAGCGCCTCGGCCGCGGCGCGCAGCGACTCCGCCAGACCCAGCACCTGGTCGATCTGCTCCGCCTCGCGGCGCACGAGCAGGTTGACCGCCCAGGCGGCGACCGACGGCTTGCGCAGCTTGGCGACCACCTGCCCCGCCGGCTTGCCGTGCTCCGCCGCGACCGCGCGGGAGAGCGCCGTACGCCGGGCGACGAAGTCGTCGACCCCGCCGGCGTAGAGCTCGTCGGCGGCCGCAGCAAGGGCCGCGTCGACGTCGGCGCCGTCCTCGTCGTCGCTCACCGCTCACCACCCTCCTGCCGCAGCGCCTGGGCGAGCAGGTGCACGGCGGCGCGGCAGGTGGCGGCGCGCACCTGCGCCCGGTCGCCGTCGAGGTGGAGCAGGTGTGCGCTCGCGCCGTCCGGTCCGGCCACGCCCACGAAGACGGTGCCGACGGGTCGCCCCTCCTGCTCGGTGGGACCGGCCACCCCCGTCGTGGCGAGCGACCAGTCGGAGCCGAGCAGGTCACGCACGCCCGAGGCCAGCTGCTCGGCACAGGCCGCGGAGACGACCTGCTCGGCGGTCACCCCGAGCACCTGGCGCTTGACCTCGGTGGCGTAGGCGACCACGCCGCCCAGGAAGACCTCCGAGCTGCCGGGCGGGCCGCTCAGCTGCGCGGCGAGCTCACCGCCCGTCAGCGACTCCGCACAGCTCACCGTCAGACGGCGTGCCCGGAGCACCTCCCCCAGGTCCGCGGTGGGATACGTCGGCGGCTGCATGGGTCTCACCGTAGGACGTGCGGTCGCGGCGCACCTGCTCCAGGCGCACCACCACCACGCCGGCGAGGACCAGCACCCCGCCCGCGAGCTGCACCACGGTGGGCAGCTCCGCGAGCAGCACCCAGGCGAAGAGCACCGCGAAGAGCACCTCGCCGAGGCCGAGGAACGACGCGACCGTCGGGCCGAGCAGGCGCGCGGCCACGATGCCCGCGACGTACGCCGTGGCGGCCGCCACGACCGCCAGCTCGAGCACCGCGACCCACCACGGCAGCGTCGTGCCGCCCAGCTGCACGGGCGTGGTGGTGAAGGTCATCGGCAGCACCCCGACCAGCCCGAGCACCGCGAAGAGCACCGAGGCCACCACCAGGCCGAGACCGGCCAGCGCGAGCGGCGGCAGCGACTCCTCGTGGTCGGGGCTGGAGAGCAGGAAGAAGGAGGCCAGACCGACCGCGGCCAGGAGTCCCCAGGCCACGCCGACCAGGCTCAGCTCGGCGCCGCGGCCGAGGACGGCGGGCAGGTCGAGCACCAGCGCGAGCCCGCCCAGCGCGAGCACCACCCCGACCAGGATGGCCCGGCTGGGGAGCCGGCGCTGCACCACGCTCAGCCACACCACGACGAGCACGAGGCCGAGGTACTCCAGCAGCAGCGCGACGCCGACCGGGAGGGTCTGCACGGCCAGGAAGAAGGCGAGCTGCGGGAGCGCGACGGCCATGGCGCCGTAGACCACGACCTGGCGCCAGCCGGTGCGCAGCAGGCTCCAGCGCCCGCGCATCGCCAGCACGGTGGGCGCGAGGAGCAGCAGCGCGGCCCCGAGGATGCGCACGAAGACCGCGCTCCCCGGCGTCCAGCCCGCGTCGAGCAGGACCTTGGCGAAGGCGCCGGAGGAGCCGAAGGCCGCAGCGGCGACCAGCGCGGCGACCAGGCCACCGGTGGCGCCGCGGGCGCGACGAGCGGGAACCTGGGAGGACAGCGTGGTGGACATCGGGCACCGCCCTTCGCGGTCAGGATCGTCTTGCGCGGACACCGGTTACGATAGAAGAGAGCGACGACAGGAGTCAACGTGACTTTCGGTCATGACACGCAGCTGGCGCTGCGCAGCGCCGCCGGCCTGGTCAACACCCTCGACGACGACGGCGTGGAGGGCGGCGACTCGCTGCGCACCCGCGCCGACCTGGCGCGCTTCCTCGACGACTTCGGCTGGTACGGCGTCCGCCTGGGCGACGACGCCGAGCTCGAGGCGGTGCGGGCGCTGCGGCCGCGGCTGCGGCGCTGGTGGGACCTCGAGGAGGGGCCGCTGGTCGAGGCCCTCAACGCCACGCTCGCCGAGTCCGGCGCCCTCCCCCAGCTCGTCGACCACGACGGCCTCGGCTGGCACATCCACGCCGTGCCCCAGGACGCGCCGCTGGACGCGCGGATGCTGGTGGAGGCGGCGATGGCCTTCACCGACGTGCTGCGGGCGGGCGAGCTCGAGCGACTCAAGGCCTGCGCGGCCGACGACTGCGACAACGTCGTCGTCGACCTCTCCCGCAACCGCTCCCGCCGCTTCTGCGAGGGCGGCTGCGGCAACCGGGAGAACGTGCGCGCCTACCGCGACCGGCAGCGCGAGTCCGACTGACCTCGGCGTGGCGCCGTCAGCCGCCGACGGCGGAGGAGCGGCTGCGGCGGTGCTGCACGACGTCGCGGGCGAACTCCAGCCCCGAGGTGAGCGTGAGGACCACGGCGCCGGCCAGGGCGATCGCCGAGGCCCACCAGAGCACCACCAGCCACGACCACGAGGTGTCGGCGTACAGGCCGAACGGCGCCACGAAGCCGCCGAGCGCGAGCGCCTGCAGGGTCGTCTTGACCTTGCCGCTCTGCTTGGCCGGCATCACGACGTCCTTGGCGATGGAGAGCCGGGCGAAGGTCACCGACCACTCGCGGGTCAGCACCACGACCGCGATCGTCCACCACAGCCAAGCGGGCAGGAAGTCGGCCACGATGGCGAGCGCGATGAAGGCCATGCCCGTGATCGCCTTGTCGGCGATGGGGTCGGCGATCTTGCCGAAGTCGGTGACCAGGCCGTGCTTGCGGGCCAGGTCGCCGTCGATCTTGTCGGTGATCATCGCCCCGGCGAAGAGCGCGAAGGCGATCCAGCGCCAGGTCGTGTCGCCGCCGCCGTCGTGGAGCATCGCCCAGGCGAAGATCGGCACCATCACGATGCGCAGGGTGGTCAGGGCGTTGGGCACGTTCCAGTTGCTGACCTGTCGCTCGCTCACGCTGCCCCACCTCCCGTCGCGCCGGCCGCGGTGAGGGCCTGCGCCACCAGGTCGACGCCGTCGGTGTCGACGACCCTCGCCCGGATCATGTCACCGACCGCCGTGCCCGGCGCGGCGCCGCGCAGCGCCGTGGTGCCGTCGACCTCCGGTCCCTGGTGCTCGGCGCGACCCTCGACCTCGCCGTCGTCGACCCGCTCGACCAGCACCAGGACCTCCTCGCCGACCCGCTCCCGGGCCCGCTGGTCGGTCAGCTGCTCGACCAGGTCGTTGACGTGCGCGACGCGCGCGGCGACCTCGTCGTCGTCGTGCTTGTCCTCGAAGCGCTCGGCCTCGGTGCCGTCCTCGTCGGAGTAGCCGAAGATCCCGATCGCGTCGAGGCGGGCCTGGCTCAGGAAGTCGCAGAGCACCTCCAGGTCGGCCTCGGTCTCCCCGGGGAAGCCGACGATGAAGTTGGAGCGCGCCCCGGCCAGGGGGGCGATCGCGCGCGCCTGCTCGAGCAGGCCCAGGAACTGCTCGGCGTCGCCGAAGCGGCGCATCCGTCGCAGCACCGGCCCCGAGGCGTGCTGGAAGGAGAGGTCGAAGTACGCCGCCACCCCCGGCGTGGCCGCGATCGTGCGCACCAGGCCCGGGCGCATCTCGGCGGGCTGGAGGTACGACGCGCGCACGCGCTCGATGCCGGGCACCGCCGCCAGCTCGGGCAGCAGCGACTCCAGCAGCCGCAGGTCGCCGAGGTCCTTGCCGTACGACGTGGAGTTCTCGCTGACGCAGAAGAGCTCGCTGACGCCCTGCTCGGCCAGCCACCGCGCCTCGGCCAGCACGTCGGTGGGCCGGCGGGAGACGAAGGACCCGCGGAAGCTCGGGATGGCGCAGAAGGTGCACCGGCGGTCGCACCCGGAGGCCAGCTTCAGCGAGGCCCACGGGGCGTCGTCGAGCCGGCGCCGCACGGCGCCGTCCTGCCCGGGCTGGTAGGCCTCGGCCGAGGACCGCTCGACCGGGCTGATGGGGAGCAGCCGGCGCCGGTCGGACGGCGTGTGGGCCACGTGGGCCTCGCCGTCGAGGATGCCGCGCAGCTTGGTGGAGATGTCGGTGTAGTCGTCGAAGCCGAGCACCGCGTCGGCCTCGGGCAGCGAGTCGGCCAGCTCGGTGCCGTAGCGCTCGGCCAGGCAGCCGACCGCGACCACGGCCCGGGTGGTGCCGTCGTCCTTGAGGTCGGCGGCGGCGAGCAGCGTGTCGACGGAGTCCTTCTTGGCCTGCTCGACGAAGCCGCAGGTGTTGACGACGACCGCCTCGGCCGCCGACGGGTCCTCGACGAGGGTGAAGCCCCCGGCCTCGAGCCGGCCGGCGAGCTCCTCGGCGTCGACGTCGTTCCGCGCGCAGCCCAGCCGGACCAGCGCGACGGTCGTGGGGGCAGGGGAAGGTGCAGGAGGAGTCGTCATAGCCGTGGTCGAGTATGACCGACCGGGCGCTACTCCCCGAAACGGCGGTTGTCGGCCTCGCTCGTCTCGCCCACGGTGCCCCGGTCCTTGCCGAGGTAGCCGACCCGGACGGCGCTGCCGTTGCTCGCGGTCACGTCGAAGGGCGCGGTGCCGATGATCTGCTGCGACTGGCCGTCGGCCAGCCGCCCAACCCACAGGATCCGGCCGGTGCCGTCGCGCACCACGACCTGGGAGCCGGCGCCCTCGGCGGTGAAGCGGATGGCGGCCAGCGCGCTCTCGACCTGCTCCGGCTCCTCGCCCGCCAGTCCGGCGGTGTCGACCACGTCGGGAGCGGGGCTCACCAGCTCCTGCGGGTCGTCGGAGAAGACCCGGGCGGTGCCCCAGATCGCGACGAGCACCAGCACGGCGGCCGCGAGCGCGCTCCAGCGCGGACCGCTGGTGGCCGTGCGGACGCCACCGCCGATGCCGCTGGCCAGCTCGGCCTCGAAGACCTGGCGGGCCTCGATCTCGGTGCCGGCGTAGTGCTCGTCGTAGAGCCGCACCAGCTCCTCGGCGTCGAGGCCGAAGACCCTCGCCAGGGTGCGGAGGTGGCCGCGGGCGTAGAAGTCGCCGCCACAGGCGGCGAAGTCGTCGACCTCGAGGCACTCCAACACGTGCGGCCGGATCCGGGTGCGCTCACTGAGGGTGTCGATCGAGAGCCGGGCGCGCTGCCGGGCGGCCGCCACCAGGGGTCCGATCACGGGGTCGAGCACCGGCGAGGGCGCCGGCCCGGTGAGGTCGTAGGACGCCGCGGCCGGGAGCGGCTCGACGGGCTGGTCGAGGCGCGCGGTGACCACACCCGCCTCGCTGCGCTGCGCGGGGATCGCCGGGGCGTCGGGCAGGCGGCGCACGGACTCGCGCACCACCTCGGCACGGGCCGCGCCACGCACCTCGCGCTCCGGCTCCAGGCCCGGCTCGTCGGCGGTGTGGTCGGCGATGTCATCGGCGATGTCATCGGCGGTGTCATCGGCGGCCGGGGGGGTGACCTGGTCGGCCTGGTCGGGTGAGCGCTGCTCGGGCAGCTCCTCGGGCGCCGTGACGACGATCTCGCCCGGCAGCGCGACGGTGATCATCTGCTCCCCGGCGTCGTCGTGCGAACTAGTCGCCGCCGCCGGCCCCGGACCTGGCGCCGGCTCCTCCACCGGCACCCGGGCGGTCTCCTCGTCCCGCTCGGCGACCACGTCCTGCTCCGACCGCGCCGACTCCTCCGAGGGCTCGAGCGGAACCTCGCGGGTCAGCACCACGACGGCGGCCTGGCCGGCGGCCAGGGAGTCGAGGTCCTCGACCAGGTTGCCGCTCAGCCCGTCGACCTCGACGCGGGTGCCGAGCCCGAGGGGCACCTCGAAGGTCGTGGCCCGGGCGGGAGCGGCCGGACCTGCGTGGTCGGAGGGGTCGACCACCTCGTCCGTCGTCTCCGTCGGGTCCGGGACGTCCGTGGCCGCGACGTGCACCACCAGGGCGCCGTCGCGCAGCGCGCCACCGCGGCCGCGGACCTCGACGCGGTCGACGTCGGACCAGCGCACACCGGTCCAGGTGAGGCCGCGCCGCACCCGCACCGCGTGGTCGTCGGCGACCAGCAGGGGGGCACGCGAGTCGCGCAGGGCGAGCAGCATGGCCAGGCCCACGCTGGCCGGGACGACGACCCACAGCCAGTCGAGCCACGAGCCGGAGTCGAGGGCGCGGGAGAACCACAGCACCGTGAGCACCGCGGACCCCAGGGCCACCACCGCCGGCACCCGGACGTCGTGACGCACCGCGATGCCCACCGGTCCGGCGACACCGGTGGGCTGGTCGTCCGTCACGTGGTCGACCTGCTCGTGCAGGTCCGCCGACTCGCCGATGCTCATGCTTCTCCCTGGATGGTGGCGATGACCTCGTCGAGGTCGTCGGGCTTGATCAGCACGTCGCGCGCCTTCGAGCCCTCGCTCGGCCCCACGACGCCGCGGCTCTCGAGGATGTCCATCAGGCGACCCGCCTTGGCGAAGCCGACCCGGAGCTTGCGCTGCAGCATCGAGGTGGAGCCGAACTGGGTGGAGACGACGAGCTCGATCGCCTGCACCACCAGCTCCATGTCGTCGCCGATGTCGTCGTCGAGGTCGCGCTTGGACGCCGCGGGGGCGGTCACGTCGTCGCGGTAGGCGGGCTCGAGCTGGGTCTTGCAGGAGGCCACCACCTGGGCGATCTCGGCCTCGGTGACCCACGAGCCCTGCACGCGGACGGGCTTGCTGGCACCCATCGGGAGGAAGAGGCCGTCGCCCTGGCCGACGAGCTTCTCCGCGCCCGGCTGGTCGAGGATGACGCGGCTGTCGGCCAGCGAGCTGGTGGCGAAGGCCAGCCGCGAGGGCACGTTGGCCTTGATCAGGCCGGTCACGACGTCGACCGAGGGCCGCTGCGTGGCCAGGATGAGGTGGATGCCCGCCGCGCGTGCCAGCTGGGTGATGCGCACGATGGCGTCCTCGACGTCGCGGGGCGCGACCATCATCAGGTCGGCGAGCTCGTCGACCACCACGCACAGGTAGGGGTACGGCGCGAGCACCCGCTCGCTGCCGGCCGGCACCTGCACCTTGCCGGCCCGCACCGCCTTGTTGAAGTCGTCGACGTGGCGGAAGCCGAAGTTGGCCAGGTCGTCGTAGCGCAGGTCCATCTCGCGCACGACCCACTGCAGCGCCTCGGCCGCCTTCTTGGGGTTGGTGATGATCGGCGTGATCAGGTGCGGGATGCCCTCGTAGGCGTTGAGCTCGACCCGCTTGGGGTCGACCATGATCATCCGCACCTCGTCGGGCGTGCTGCGCATCAGCAGCGAGGTAATCATCGAGTTGATGAAGCTCGACTTGCCGGATCCGGTGGCCCCCGCGACCAGCAGGTGCGGCATCTTGGCGAGGTTGGCGACCACGAAGCCGCCCTCGACGTCCTTGCCCAGGCCCGCGACCATCGGGTGGTGGTCGTTGCGGGCGACCGCGCTGCGCAGCACGTCGCCGAGGGAGACGATCTCCTTGTCGAGGTTGGGGATCTCGACGCCCACCGCCGACTTGCCCGGGATCGGGCTCAGGATCCGCACGTCGGCCGACGCCACGGCGTAGGCGATGTTCTTCTGGATGTTGGTGATCTTCTCGACCTTCACCCCGGGGCCGAGCTCGACCTCGTAGCGGGTCACCGTGGGGCCGCGGGTGTAGCCCGTGACCTGGGCGTCGATCGTGAACTCCTCGAGCACCTGGGTCAGCCGGTCGACCACCGCGTCGGAGGCCTTCGACCGCGCCTTGTGCACCGACCCGGGCTTGAGCACCTCGCTGTCGGGCAGCGAGTAGGCGACGTCGCCGGAGAGGGAGAGCTGCTCGACGCGTGCCGGCAGCGGGGTGTGCGGCGGCGGCTGCAGCTCCTCTTTCGCCTCCGGGGCCTCTCGCTCCGGCTCGTCGTCGGTGAGGGCGAGGTCGACCTCCGGGTCCGGCTCCGGCATGGGCTTGCGGCGGCGCTTCTTGACCTCGCGGTCCTCCAGCACCGGGGAGTCGTACGGCGGGTCGCCCATGTCGGGGTCGACGTCGAGGTCGAGCCGGCGACCGCGGGCGCCGGTGCGCCCGTCACCCTCCTCGTGCGGCGGGACGCCGGTGAGCCGCTCGCCCAGCTCGCGCAGCCGCACCGGCACCTGGTGCACCGGGGTGGCGGTGATGACGAGCAGGCCGAAGGCCGCGAGCAGCACGAGCAGCGGGGCCACGACGTAGACCGACTGCAGCAGGTCGGTGAGCAGCTTGGCGACCACGAAGCCGATCGCGCCGCCCGCCTGCTGGAGCGGCTCGCTGTCGCCCGCGCGCGGGGCGGGTGAGCCGTTGGCCAGGTGGACCAGTCCGAGCACGCCGAAGAGCAGCGCCAGCCAGCCGATCACCTGGCGCCCCGCCGGGCCGTTGCGCTCGGGGTCGCGCAGGTTGCGCCACGCCACGACGCACAGCAGCACAGGTACGAGCCAGGCGATCAGCCCGACCGATCCGGCGACGACCGCACGGGTCACCTCGCCGATCGCGCCGGGCAGCTGCCACCAGACCGCGGCGGCGACGACGACCGCGAGGCCGATCAGGAGCAGCCCGGCGCCGTCGCGCCGCTGCTCGGGCTCGAGCTCCGAGGCGGTGTGGCCCACGCGGCGCACGGCACCGCCGACGCTGTGGGCGAGGGCCAGCCAGCCCGCCAGCAGCGCGCGGCCGAGGGCCAGGAAGAGCCGCGCGACCGGACCGGTGCCGTTGCGCACGGCACGCGGCGGTGGCCGCCTCGCGGTGGTCTTCTTCTTCGCTCCCGTCGGTTGGCGTCGCGTGCTCGTGCTCTTCTTCGCGCCGGAGCGCGAGGTCGAGCTCTTGCTGCGCGACGCCGCCGGGGAAGACGTACGGGTCGCCATGCTCGCGAATCTACCGGCGCGCCACTCCCGTCACAGGAACCACACGCCGTCGGGGTACTCCCCGGTCATGACGCCGCCGGACGCCGCCCCCTCCCCCTGGCCGAGCTCGTACGCCGTGACGCTCGCCGTGTTCGTGCTGGTCGACGGGCTGTGGATCGCCCTGGTGGCCACCCGCCTCTACGAGGCCGAGATGCCGCAGCTGGTGCGGGACCAGCCGCAGTGGGTGCCCGCGGTCGTCTTCTACCTGCTCTTCGTCGCCGCGCTGGTGCACCTGGCCGTGCGCCCGGGGGTGGCCCGGCGGTCGGTGCGGCACGGCGCCACGCAGGGTGCGGTGCTCGGCCTGACGGCGTACGCCACCTACGCGCTGACCAACCTGGCGGTGATCGACGGCTTCGCCACCGCGGCGGCGCTCGCCGACCTCGCGTGGGGCGGCGTGCTGGGCGCGAGCGTGGCGGCCCTGGCCACGGCGGTGCTCAGCGCGCGTGCCCGGCGGCAGGTCGGGCCCCGGAGGCACCGCGACGCGCGGAACTAGCTGCCGGCGCCCTGCACCACGTGCTCGCCGGCGTCACCGGTGTGGGCGACCTCGCTGTCCTCACCCAGGCGCGGGAGGCGCAGCCGGAAGACGCTGCCCCGGCCCAGCTCGGAGGAGACCAGGATCTCGCCGCGGTGCATCTGCGCGATGCGCCGCGAGATCGCCAGGCCGAGCCCGGTGCCAGGGATCGAGAGCGCCTCGGGGTTGCTGGAGCGGTGGAAGGCGGAGAAGAGCTGCACCTGGTCGGCCGCGGAGATGCCCAGGCCGGTGTCGGAGACCTCGACGGTGGCCCGGTGCTCGTCCTGCAGCACCCGGACCTTCACCCAGCCGCCGCGCGGCGTGTACTTCACGGCGTTGCCCACGAGGTTGTCCACGACCTTGCCGAGCTCGTCGGGGTCGGCCGTGACCATCACGGGGGCGTCGTCGTCGCCGAGCTCGAGGCTGACGGCGACGTCGCCCTGCTCGGCCGACATCGCAATCAGGTCGATGCTCTGCTCGGCGAGCATCCGCAGGTCGACGGGGATCCGCACGGACTCGCGACGGTCCTGCAGCTGCGAGTAGTTGAGCAGGTTCTGCACCAGGCGGTTGAGCCGGTCGGCGTTGCGGCTGATCGCGTCGACGGAGGCGATGCCGGTGTCGAGGTCCTCGAGCAGCTCGATGTGGCCGATGATCGAGGTCAGCGGCGTCTTCAGCTCGTGCGAGATGGTGGCGATCAGCTCGCCCTTGTAGCGGTCGAGCTCCTGCAGCTCGCCCACCAGCTGGCGCTCGCGGTCGTAGAGCCGGGCGTTGAGCACGACGCGGCCGAGCGTGCGGCCGACCTCCATCACGGCTGTCTGCTCGTCCTGGGTCCACGGCTGCTCGACGTCGCGGGCGAGCAGCACGTAGCCGAGCACCTCGCGGCCCACGCCGATGGGGGTGAGCAGGAGCGCCGCGTCGCGGTGCGACTCGACGAGCTCGCGCAGGTCGGCGGACTGCTCGGGGGTGAGTCCGGTGTCGAGGTCGAGCACGGTCGGGGTCGCGACGACCACCGGGCGGCCCAGCCGGGCGGCGCGGACGGCGAGCAGGCCGAGCACCTGGATGATGTGGGTGACCTGCTCGGTGTCGTCGACGGGCCAGGCCGCGGTGCCGTCGACCTGCGCCATGTCACCGCTGGGGAAGCAGCGCACCCAGACGTGCTCGGTGCGCAGGCCCCTGCCCACCGCCTGGGCGGCCTCGCGCAGGGAGACGTCGAGCGAGGAGAGCTGACCGGCGGAGGAGACCGAGCGCAGCATCTCGCCCATCCGCACCTGGTCGCCGAGCCGCTCGCGCTGCTGGGCGTTGTACATCGCCAGGCCCGCCTGGACGACGAACATCTCGAGCAGCTCGCGCTCCTCGCGGTTGGGGATCCGGTTGCCGGGGGGCAGGTCGACCGACATGTTGCCGAGCAGCTGGCCGGTGGCGGAGTAGAGCGGTGCGTAGAGCGCGTCGAGGGGGTGCCAGGCGTCAGGCCCCTGGTCGGGCTCGAACTCGGGCACCCAGGCCGACTCCTCGAGCGCGTCGGGCATCCGGTCGTGGGGCACGAAGCGCAGCACGCCCCACTCGTCGGCCTGGGCGAACTCGTTGAAGATCGAGGCGACCGGTGTGCGGCGCCCGATGATCTGCTCGCGGACCTCCTCCGACCCGGCGACGGTCGTCATCACGAAGACCTCGCCCTCGAGCCGGGCGATCGCCGCGATGCCGTAGCCGAGCACCTCCACCACGCCGCGCGCGATCTCGTCGAGGACCTCGGAGAGGTCGGTCGAGGAGTTGACCCGCAGCATCAGCTCGTACAGCCGTCGGATCCCCTCGGCACGAGGAGACTCGGTCAGTTGCATGGGCACGGCTTCCGGCTGGTCTGGGGAGGTCGGCCGCACGCGTCACCGGACGACGCGGACACCCGGCGCGCCCGCATGCCGAGTGTAGGTCGAGATGTCTGATTCGTACCGAGGTTTGGTGCGTTCCGGCCCCGGCGCGTCACCAGGTCTAGGCCAGCACGCGGACGGGTCATCGCTCGGTGGTTCCTAGGCCTCGAGGACGACGGGGATGATCATCGGGCGGCGGCGGTGGGTGCCGCTGACCCACCGGCCGATGATGCGTCGGATCGTCTGCTGCAGCTGGTAGCTGTCGTCGACGCCCTCGCGCACGGCCTTGTCGATGGCGTCGACGATCGGCTGCCGGATGGCGTCGAAGGTGGTGTCGTCCTCGGCGAAGCCGCGGGCGTGGATCTCGGGGCCGCTGACGACCTTGCCGGTCTGGGAGTCGACCACCACGATCACCGAGATGAAGCCCTCCTCGCCGAGGATGCGGCGGTCCTTCAGCGAGCTCTCGGTCAGGTCGCCGACGGAGCTCCCGTCGACGAAGACGTAGCCGCAGTCGACCTTGCCGGTGATCCGGGCGCGCCCGTCGACCAGGTCGACGACCACGCCGTCCTCCGCGACGACGACGCGGTCGGCCGGGACGCCGGTCTCCCGGGCGAGCGCGGCGTTGGCCAGCATGTGCCGGATCTCGCCGTGCACCGGCATCACGTTGCGCGGACGCACGATGTTGTAGCAGTAGAGCAGCTCGCCGGCGCTGGCGTGGCCGCTGACGTGCACCAGGGCGTTGCCCTTGTGGACGACCCGGGCGCCGAGGCGCGAGAGCCCGTTGATCACCCGGTAGACGGCGTTCTCGTTGCCGGGGATCAGCGAGGAGGCCAGCACCACGGTGTCCTCGGGCTCGATGTGCACGAAGCTGTGGTTGCGCTGGGCGATGCGCGACAGCGCCGAGAGCGGCTCGCCCTGCGAGCCCGTGGAGATCAGCACCACCCGGTCGGGGGGCATGTCGGCGAGCGCCTTGGCGTCGACCAGCAGGTCCCGCGGGACGTCGAGGTAGCCGAGCTCGCGCGCGATCGTCATGTTGCGGACCATCGAGCGGCCGACGTAGGCGACCTTGCGGCCGTGGGCCGCGGCGGCGTCCATGACCTGCTGCACGCGGTGCACGTGGGAGGCGAAGCAGGCCACGATGATGCGGCCCTCGCTGGAGCGGAAGACGCCCTCGAGGACGGGGGTGATCTCCTTCTCCGAGGTCGTGAAGCCGGGCACCTCGGCGTTGGTGGAGTCGGTGAGGAAGAGGTCGACCCCCTCCTCGCCCAGCCGCGCGAAGGCGCGCAGGTCGGTGATCCGCCCGTCGAGGGGCAGCTGGTCCATCTTGAAGTCGCCCGTGTGCAGCACGTTGCCCGCGGGGGTGCGGATCATGACCGCGAGCGCGTCGGGGATGGAGTGGTTGACCGCCACGAACTCCAGGTCGAAGGGGCCGAAGGAGACCCGGTCGCCCTCGGCCACGACCGCCTTCACGGTGTTCTTGAGCCGGTGCTCGCGCAGCTTGGAGCCGACCAGCGCGAGGGTCAGGTTGGAGCCCACCAGCGGGATGTCCTGGCGCTCGCGGAGCAGGTAGGGCACCGCGCCGACGTGGTCCTCGTGTCCGTGGGTGAGCACGAGCGCGTCGATGTCGTCGAGCCGGTCACGGATGGAGTCGAAGTCGGGCAGGATCAGGTCGACGCCGGGGTGGTTCTCCTCGGGGAAGAGGACGCCGCAGTCGACGACCAGCAGCCGCCCGGCGTGCTCGAAGACCGTCATGTTGCGGCCGACCTCGCCCAGGCCGCCCAGCGCGGTCACGCGCAGGCCGCCCTTCGGCAGGGCCGGGGGCGGGGACAGCTCGGGGTGGGGGTGGCTCACAGCAGGCCTGCCTTCTCGAGCGCGGCACGCAGGGCCGCCAGCTCGGTGTCGTCGAGGGGCACGAGCGGGCCGCGCACCGTGCGGTGGGTCAGCACGCCCAGCAGCTCCATCGCGGCCTTGGCGGTGGTGGCGCCGTAGTTGGGCACCCCCATCACGGCCTCGACCACCGGCAGCAGCCCGGTGAAGGTCTCCAGCGCGCCCGCGTGGTCGCCGGCGTCGAACTGCTCGACCACCCGGCGGATGCGCTCACCGGCGGCGTGGGCCGCGACCGAGACGATGCCGCAGCCGCCGTGGGCGAGGTAGCCGAGCAGCAGCCCGTCGTCGCCGGAGTAGACGGAGTAGCCCAGCTGCCGCAGCGCGACGGTGGCGAGCGGGTCGCCGGTGGCGTGCTTGACCGACGTGACGGTCTCCAGGCGCGCGGCGGCCTCGTAGGTCTCGGCCGGGATCGCCTGGCCGGTGCGTCCCGGCACGTCGTAGAGCATCACCGGGAGGTCGGTGGCGCGCGCGACCTCGGTGAAGTGGTGCAGCAGCCCCGCCGCGCCCGGCTTGCTGTAGTACGGCGCCACCAGGAGCACGGCGTCGACGCCGATCTTCTCGGCCTGCACGGCGAGCTCGACGGAGTGCGAGGTGGAGTTGGTGCCGACGCCGGCGACCACGGTGCCCCGGTCGCCCACCGCGTCCTTGACCGCGCGCAGGATCTCGCCGTCCTCGGCCACGGTGGTGGTCGGGGACTCCCCCGTGGTGCCGCTGACCACCACGCCGTCGTTGCCGTGGTCGAGCAGGTACGACGCGACCCGGCCGACGCCGTCGGGGTCGACGCGGCCGTCGGGGTCGAACGGCGTGACCATCGCGGTCAGCACCCGGCCGTGGGGGGCGGCTGGCAGGCTCATGGGAGCCAGGCTAGTACGCCGCGTGCCGCGGGCCGCGACCCCGAGTGGGTGACGGCGTACTACGGTCGGCGCCATGACCCAGAGCCCCAGCCCCGCCGGATGGCGCAGCCCGGCCGACGGCAGCTACATGCTGGCCCACGTGGGGCAGGAGTACGGGCCGTACGGCTACGTGCAGCTGCAGCAGATGGCGCTCGCGGGCCAGCTCCGCGGCGACGCCCAGCTGCGCGACATCGCCGGCGGCGGCTGGTTCGCCGCCAAGCAGCTGCCCGGCCTCTTCTCCGACCGCGACTGGCTCGTCGCCGTGCTGCTCTCGGCCTTCCTCGGCCAGCTCGGGGTCGACCGCTTCTACCTCGGCCAGATCGGTCTCGGCGTGCTGAAGCTGATCACGCTCGGGGGCTGCGGCATCTGGTGGCTCATCGACCTGGTGCTCATCGCCCTGCGCAAGGTGCCCGACGTGGATGGCCGGCAGCTGGCGTAGCCGCCCGGGCCGGCGGGCTCAGCGCCGGCTGAGCCAGCGCACCGTCCAGGTGGGGTCGTCGTCGGGGTGGACCTCGCGGCGTAGCTCCACCCAGTCGGCCTCGTCGAAGTCGGGGTAGAAGGTGTCGCCCTCGGGCTCCAGGTCGACCTCGCTGAGCACCTGCTCGGTGGCCAGGTCGAGCGCCTCGGCGTACAGCCTGGCGCCGCCGCCGATGTTGACCAGCTCGGCGTCGAGCTCGGACCCCAGCCGGACCGCCTCGGGCACCGAGCGGGCGACGAGCACCCCCTCGTGCGACCAGTCGGGGTCGCTGGTGACCACGATGCTCTGGCGGTCGGGCAGCGGCCGGCCGATGCTCTCGAAGGTGCTGCGGCCCATCACCAGCGGGTGGCCCACCGTGACGCGCTTGAAGTGCGCCCAGTCGGCGGGGAGGCTCCAGGGGATGCTGCCGTCGCGGCCGATGACGCCGTTGCGGGCGCGGGCGGCCACCATGACGATGCGGGACACGGGAGGGCTCCTCGAGGGACGGCGGGGTCGGACGGGTCTGCCGGGGGTCGGCCGGGATCAGACGGCGATCGGGGCCTTGATGCCCGGATGGGGGTCGTACCCCTCCACGCGCACGTCATCGAGGTCGAAGCCGTCGATCTCGCGCACCGAGGGATCGAGCCACAGCCGCGGCAGCGGCCGCGGCTCCCGCGTGAGCTGCAGCTCGGCCTGCTCGAGGTGGTTGAGGTAGAGGTGCGCGTCGCCCAGCGTGTGCACGAAGTCGCCGACCCCGAGGTCGGTCACCTGCGCGACCATGTGCGTCAGCAGGGCGTACGACGCGATGTTGAAGGGCACGCCGAGGAAGACGTCGGCCGAGCGCTGGTAGAGCTGGCAGGAGAGTCGGCCGCGCTCCTCCCCCGCCGCGGGCGGGGCGACGTAGAACTGGAACATCGTGTGGCACGGCGCCAGGGCCATGTCGGGGACGTCGGCGACGTTCCACGCCGAGACGACGTGGCGCCGGGAGTCGGGGTCGCGGCGGATCTGCTCGACCACCTGCGCCACCTGGTCGACGTGGCGGCCGTCGGGGGTGGGCCAGGAGCGCCACTGGTAGCCGTAGACCGGCCCGAGGTCGCCCTGCTCGTCGGCCCACTCGTCCCAGATCGTGATGCCGCGGTCCTGGAGCCACGTGACGTTGGTGTCGCCGCGCAGGAACCACAGCAGCTCGCCGAAGACCGAGCGCGTGTGCACCTTCTTGGTCGTCACCAGCGGGAAGCCCTCGCGCAGGTCGAAGCGCATCTGGTGGCCGAAGACGCTCCGGGTGCCGGTGCCGGTGCGGTCGGACTTCTCGGACCCCTCGTCGAGGACACGGCGGAGGAGGTCGAGGTAGGCCTGCATGGTCCTCAACCTACAATTTGGGCGTGCCTGCTGCCGACGTGTCCGCGCGCGTCGCCTGGGACGCCGACGCCCCCGCCATCGCCGAGGTGCAGGTGCGCGCCTGGCGGGCGTCGTACGCCGGCCTGCTCCCCGCCGAGGTGCTCGACGGGCTCGATGCCGCGCAGCTCGCCGAGGGCTGGGAGGCGTCGATGCGGCGTCCGAAGGACGCCCGGCAGCGGGTGCTGGTCGGCCTGGAGCGCGCGACGGTCACCGGCTTCGTCGTGACCGCGCCCGCCACCGACCCCGACTGCGACCCGATCGCGACCGGCGAGCTCAGCGACCTCACCGTCGACCCGGAGCGGCGCGGCGACGGCCACGGCTCGCGGCTGCTGCAGGCTGCCGTCGACACGCTCGTCGCCGACCGCTTCACCCGGGCCGTCACGTGGCTGCCGGCCGCGGGCGACGACCTGCGCGCCTTCCTGGAGTCGACCGGCTGGGCGCCCGACGGCGCCCACCGCACGCTGGACCTGACCGGCGACGGCACCACCACGGTCAAGCAGGTGCGCCTGCACACCGCGCTCGTCGACTGACCACCGCCGACGGGAGGCCGCCGGCGACGCCGGGGTCCGGGGCCACCCGAGAGGGGCACCGGACCTCCGGCGTGCGCAGGCTCACCTCGTGACGCCGGGCGTGGACCGACCGCCGTCGACGCACCCCCGAGTGCTTGCCCGACCCGTGGCAGGAGGACGGACCGAGGGGTCCGTGTGCCCAGCACGGACCCCTCGGCCCTGGGAACCTGATCGACCTGGGGGAAGGCGATCAGGACACGACGACCGACGTGGGAACTGCCGGGCCGTCGTGGGGTACGAAGGATCGGGAAGACCGGGGTAGCGGTGGAGATGAACCGTTCGTCCCACTTGTGGGGGGACGTCATCATCATGCCCCGCTCAAAGCCGCGGAACCACATGTTTACGGATGCACGATCCTGCGCTGCACGATCGTGCAGACCTGGCACTGCTGCAAGCGCTCCCTCAGGAGTCGAGGAACGCCTCGAGCCCGACGGTCAGTCCCGGGTGCCCGCCGATCGCGCGGAGCCCCAGCAGCACCCCTGGGGTGAAGGAGACCCGGTCGAGGGAGTCGTGCCGGATGGTGAGCGTCTCCCCCACGCCGCCGAGCACGACCTCCTGGTGGGCGACCAGGCCGCGGACCCGCAGGGCGTGCACGCGGACGCCGTCGACGTCGGCGCCCCGGGCGCCCTCGAGCGCGGTGCTCGTGGCGTCGGGCTGCGGCGGCAGGCCGGCCTCACGGCGCGCGGCCGCGACGAGCTGCGCCGTACGCCGCGCGGTCCCAGAGGGCGCGTCGGCCTTGTCGGGGTGGTGCAGCTCGACCACCTCGACCGACTCGTAGTAGCGCGCGGCCTCGGCGGCGAAGCGCATCATCAGCACCGCGCCCACGGAGAAGTTGGGGGCGACGAGCACGCCGGTGCCCGGGGCGTCGGCCAGCCAGCCGCGCAGCGTCTCCAGCCGCTCGTCGTCGAAGCCGGTGGTGCCGACGACCGCGTCGACGCCGTGCTCGACGCACCAGCGCAGGTTGTCCATCACCACGTCGGGGTGGGTGAAGTCGACGACGGCCTCGGCGGTCTCCAGCAGGGCGAGGTCGTCACCGGCGTCGACCTCCGCCACGAGCTCCATGTCGTCGGCCTCGCGCATGGCGGCACACACCTCGCGCCCGACCTTGCCCCTGGCTCCCAGCACTCCCACCCGCAGCGTCATGCCGGTCAGGCTAGTGCGGCTCCTCGACGGCGCCGACCCGCCCCGCGGACCCGCCGATCCGCCCGGGATGCGGCAGCGGCGACGGGCCGGGGATGACAGCTGTCACGGGCAGGTCGTGACAGGGGCCGCATCCGTCGCACGCCGTGCCACGGCAGCGTGGGGACCATGCACCGGACCGACGCCCCCGCCATCCGCCTGCGCGACGTCACGCGCACCTTCCCCTCCGCCGACGGCACCGTCCGTGCCGTCGACGGCATCGACCTGACCGTCGGCGGGGGCGAGGTCGTCGCCCTGCTCGGCCCCAACGGCGCCGGCAAGACCACGACGCTCGACATGGTGCTCGGGCTGGTCGCGCCGTCCAGCGGCTCGGTCATGGTGTACGGCGCCCCACCCCGCGAGGCCGTCGCCGCCGGACGGGTCTCGGCGGTGCTCCAGACCGGCGGCCTGCTGCGCGACCTGCGCGTCGGGGAGACGGTGGAGCTGATCGCGTCGATGTACGCCGCGCCCGCTCCCGTCGCGCAGGTGATGGCACGGGCCGGGCTCGAGGGCATCGCCGGGCGGCTGGTCTCGCGCTGCAGCGGCGGCGAGCAGCAGCGGCTCCGCTTCGCCCTGGCCCTGCTGCCCGACCCCGACCTGCTGGTGCTGGACGAGCCGACCGCGGGCATGGACGTGACCGCCCGCCGCGACTTCTGGGCGACCATGCACGCCGAGGCCGAGGCCGGGCGCACCGTCGTCTTCGCCACGCACTACCTCGAGGAGGCCGACGCCTTCGCCGACCGCATCGTCCTGGTGGCCGGCGGCCGCGTCGTCGCCGACGGCCCCACGGCGCAGATCCGGGCGCACGCCACCGGCCGCGTCGTCCACGCCGACCTCGACCCCGCCACCGCCGCGGCGACCGCCGCGAGGCTGCGGGCGCTGCCCGGCGTCACGCAGGTCGACCTCGACGGCTCCCGCGTCAGCGTGCGTGCCGCGGACTCCGACGCCGTCGCCCTGGCCCTGCTGACCGGGCTCGGCGGCCGTGGCCTCGAGGTCGTCACGGGCTCCCTCGAGGACGCCTTCGTCCACCTCACCGAGCAGCAGCCCGTCCTGGAGGAGACCCGATGAGCACCGCCCCGACCACGAGCACCGCCACCACCGCCCCGACCACGGTGGGAGCCCGCACCGGCGGGCTGGTCAACACCACGCTGCTGCGGCTGGAGCTGCGCCGCGTGCTGCGCGACCGCGCCACGATCTTCTTCACCACGGCGCTGCCGGGCTTCTTCTACCTGATCTTCGGCGCCAGCCAGGACTACTCCGACGAGCCGCTGGGCAACGGCAACGTCGCGATGATGATCATGGTCTCGATGGCGGCGTACGGCGCGGTCACGGCGACCGTCTCCATCGGCGGCGCCGCCGCGCTGGAGCGGATGCAGGGCTGGGGGCGACAGCTGGGACTGACGCCGCTACGCGACGCGACGTACGTCGTGACCAAGGCGCTGGTCGCCGTGATCGTCGCCGCGATGCCGATCGCCCTGGTCTTCGCCCTCGGAGCCGTCTCCGGCGCGCGTGCCGACGCGCTGGCCTGGGTGCTCTCGGCGCTGGTGGTCCTCGTCGGGGCCGCGGTCTTCGCGCTCTACGGCCTGTGCTTCGGGCTGGCGTTCCGCTCCGAGGCGGCGCTCAGCGCGGCGAGCGGGAGCATCGTGGTGCTCGGCTTCCTGGGCAACATCTTCGTGCCGCTCTCGGGACTGCTGCTCGACGTCGCGCGCTTCACGCCGCTCTACGGCTACGTCACGCTGGCCCGCCACCCGGTCACCGAGGGCCTCGTGGTCACCGGCAGCGACGGGACGCGCACGGAGTCGATCTGGATCGCCGTCGCTAACGTGGGCGGGTGGACGCTGCTGCTGGCCGTGCTGGCGACGCTGCTGGTGCGCCGCGGCCGCTCGCGCCAGTGACCACCGACGGCCCCGCGGACCCGCTCGCCCCGCGCGACCCCTGGGAGCGCTTCGGCTGGTTGATGTGGTCGGGCTGGCTGGTCTTCCTCGCCTTCCCGCTGGTGGCGTCGCTCGCCTCCGACGAGACCACCACCCGGCTGCTCGGCCCGGTCGTGGTGGTGGCCTTCGCCGCCGTGTACGTCGTCGAGGTGCTGCGGCTCACCCGCGGGCGCCAGGCCGACCTGCCGGTGCCCGAGCCGGTGCTGGCCCTGGTGCTCCTGGTGGCGCTGGCCCTGGCGGCGGTGCCGCTGATCGGGGCGGGCGCGCTGTCCTTCACCCCCTTCGTGCAGTCCTTCGCCGTCTTCGGGCTGCCGCGGCCCGCCTGGTGGCTCTTCGCCGTCGGCGGCCTGGTCGCGGTGTCGACGGGCACGTGGCTGCTGCTCGGGCCCGACGAGCTGACGCTGGTCTTCATCCTGGTCGGCGTCACGGCGGCCGCGGCGGCGGGGCGCCTGCTCGGCGAGCACAGCGAGGCCTACGGCACCGCGGTGCGTGGACGCGACGTCGCCGAGGAGCGCGAGCGGGTCGCCCGCGACGTGCACGACGTGCTCGGCCACAGCCTCACGGTCCTCTCCATCAAGGCCGAGCTGGCGCAGCGGCTCCTCGACGCCGACCCCGAGCGTGCGCGGGCCGAGCTGGCCGACATCGCCCGACTCTCCCGCGAGGCGCTGGGCGAGGTCCGCGCCACGGTCGGCGGCCTGCGCGCCGCCCGGCTCGCCGACGAGCTCACCGGCGCCGGCCGGGCGCTGGCCGACCGCGGCATCGACGCCGACCTGCCCGACGACGTCCGCGTCGCCGACCCGCGCTACCGACCCGTGATGGGGTGGGTGCTGCGCGAGGCGGTGACCAACGTGGTGCGCCACAGCGGCGCGCGGCGCTGCGTCGTACGGCTGGAGGAGCGGTCGCTGGTGGTGGAGGACGACGGGCGCGGTCTCGCCGGGTCCCGCGAGGGACACGGGCTGCGCGGGCTGCGCGAGCGGGTGGAGCAGAGCGGCGGCCGCTTCGCGGTCGGCGGCGGCGAGCGCGGCGGCGTACGGCTGGAGGTGCGGTGGTGATCCGGCTGCTGCTGGCCGACGACCAGGTGCTGGTGCGCGACGCGCTGGCCGCGCTGCTCGACCTCGAGAGCGACCTCAGCGTGGTCGCGACGGTGGGCCGCGGCGACGAGGTGGTCGGCGCCGCCCGCGCGCACGCGCCCGACGTCTGCCTGCTCGACCTCGAGATGCCCGGCCTCGACGGCGTCGAGGCGACCAGCGCCGTCCGCGCCGCGCTGCCCGGCACACGCGTGCTGATCGTGACGACCTTCGGCCGCCCCGGCTACCTGCGGCGGGCCCTCGACGCCGGCGCCGCGGGCTTCGTGGTCAAGGACATCCCGGCGGCCGAGCTCGTGGAGGCGGTACGCCGCGTGCACGCCGGCCTGCGCGTCGTCGACCCGACCCTGGCGACGGAGTCGCTGCTCGGCGGCACCAGCCCGCTGACCGAGCGCGAGACCGAGGTGCTGCGCCGGGCGCTCGAGGGCGCCCCGGTCGCCCGCATCGCGGCGTCCCTCCACCTCTCCCCCGGCACCGTGCGCAACCACCTCTCCTCGGCCATCGGCAAGACCGGCACCACCACCCGGGTCGAGGCCGCCCGCACCGCCCAGGACCGCGGCTGGCTCTGACCCCCGCCGACCCGTCACTCCCCGACCGCCCACACGTGACTGGCTAACCGCCGACACGTCACTCCCTGACCGCCCACACGTCACTCCCGGACCGTCGTCGACGTCAAACCCGGCTGCCACGCCGCGGCTCGCACCCGGCCGTCAGGCAGTGACCTCTCGGCGGTCAGCCAGTGACCTCTCGGCGGTCAGCCAGTGACCTCTCGATGGTCAGCCAGTGACCTCTCGATGGTCAGCCAGTGACCTCTCGGCGGTCAGGCAGTGACCCCTCCGCGGTCAGGCAGTGACCCCTCCGCGGTCAGGCAGTGACCTCTCGGCGGAAGGGGGTCAGGGGGTGGCGGGGCCGACGAGGGCGAGGGTGGGGGTGCGGGTGTAGAGCTCGCGGGCCAGGTCGTGCACCTGGCCAGGGGTGACGGCGTCGATGCGGCCGAGCACCTCGTCGATGGAGAGCAGCCGCGGCTGGAAGAGCATCGCCTCGCCGAGGCGGGTCATCCGGGCACCGGTGTCCTCGAGGCTGAGCACGAGCCCGCCCCGCGACTGGCCCTTGCCGCGCGACACCTCCTCCTCCGCGAGACCGTCGGCGGCCACCAGCGCGAGCTGCTCACGCACGACGCGGAGCAGCTCGTCGGCCTTGCCGGGCAGGCAGCCGGCGGAGACGCCGACCATGCCGGCGTCGGAGTAGCCGAGGCCGAAGGAGTAGACGGAGTAGGCCAGGCCACGGCGCTCGCGCACCTCCTGGAAGAGGCGCGACGACGGTCCGCCACCGAGGGCGTTGTTGAGCACCGAGAGCAGGTGGCGCCGCGGGTCGGAGCGGGTCAGGCCTCGCATGCCGAGCACGACGCTGACCTGCTCGAAGGGACGGGCCACGCGCGCCTCGCCGCCCCGCACGGGGCGGGGACGCTCGGCCAGCCGCGGTCCGGCGGGCTCGACGTCGCGGTCGAGGAAGCCCCGGCCGGCGAAGGCCTTCGTCGCGCGCTCGACGACCTCGTCGTGGTCGACGGAGCCGGCGACGGCGAGCACCATGCGCTCGGCGGTGTAGCGGCCGCGGTAGTAGCGATTGATCTGGGTGCGGGTCAGCGCGGTGATCGACTCGGCGGTGCCGGCGATCGGGCGGGCCAGCGGGGTGCCGGCCCAGGCGGTCGCCGCGAAGAGGTTGTGCACGACGTCGTCGGGGTCGTCGTCGTGCATCGCGATCTCGTCGAGGATGACCTCGCGCTCGGCCTCGACGTCGTCGGCGGTGACCAGCGAGCTGGTCATCATGTCGCCGAGCACGTCGAGGGCCATCGGGAGGTCCTCGTCGAGGACCCGCGCGTGGTAGCAGGTGTACTCGCGCGCGGTGTAGGCGTTGAACTCCCCGCCGACCTCGTCGAAGGCCGCCGAGACGTCCATCGCCGAGCGGGTCGGCGTGCCCTTGAAGAGCAGGTGCTCCAGGAAGTGCGACGCCCCGCCGAGGCCGGGGGTCTCGTCGCGCGAGCCGACCTGGCAGAAGACCCCGACCGCCGCGGAGCGTACGCCGGGGACCTGCTCGGTGACCACGGTGAGGCCACCTCGCAGGACCGTACGGCGCACGCCCGCGGGCAGTGCGTCAGGTGCGGAGGTCACTCCGCGGGGGCCTCCGCGGCCTCGTCGGACTGCTCCGACTCCTCGACGACGGGGACCAGCGAGAGCTTGCCGCGGTCGTCGATCTCGCCGATCTGGACCTGCAGCTTCTGGCCGACCGAGACGACGTCCTCGACGTTCTCGACCCGGCGACCGCCGGCGAGGGAGCGCAGCTTGCTGATGTGCAGCAGGCCGTCCTTGCCGGGCATCAGCGAGACGAAGGCGCCGAAGTTGGTCGTCTTGACCACGGTGCCGAGGTAGCGCTCGCCGACCTCGGGCATCGTCGGGTTGGCGATCGCGTTGACCGCGGCGCGCGCGGCCTCGGCGGCCTCCCCGTTGGTCGCACCGATGTAGACGGTGCCGTCGTCCTCGATCGACAGCGAGGCGCCGGTGTCGTCCTGGATCTGGTTGATGACCTTGCCCTTGGGGCCGATGACCTCGCCGATCTTGTCGACGGGCACCTTGACGGTGATGATGCGCGGCGCGTGCACCGACATCTCCTCGGGGGCGTCGATGGCCTCGGCCATCACCTCGAGGATCGCCAGACGCGCGTCGCGGGCCTGGGTCAGGGCCGCGGCGAGCACCTCGGCGGGGATGCCGTCGAGCTTGGTGTCGAGCTGCAGCGCGGTGACGAACTCCTTGGTGCCGGCGACCTTGAAGTCCATGTCGCCGAAGGCGTCCTCGGCGCCGAGGATGTCGGTCAGCGCGACGTACTCGGTCTTGCCGTCGACCTCGCCGGAGATGAGGCCCATCGCGATGCCCGCGACGGAGGCCTTGAGCGGCACGCCGGCCTGGAGCAGCGAGAGCGTCGAGGCGCAGACCGAGCCCATCGAGGTGGAGCCGTTGGAGCCCATCGCCTCGGAGAGCTGGCGGATCGCGTAGGGGAACTCCTCGCGGCTGGGCAGCACCGGCAGGATCGCGCGGCGCGCGAGCGCGCCGTGGCCGACCTCGCGGCGCTTGGGCGAGCCCACGCGGCCGGTCTCGCCCGTGGAGAAGGGCGGGAAGACGTACTTGTGCATGTAGCGGCGGTGCTTCTCCGGCGACAGCGTGTCGAGCTGCTGCTCCAGCTTGAGCATGTTGAGGGTGGTGACGCCCAGGATCTGGGTCTCGCCACGCTCGAAGAGCGCCGAGCCGTGCACCCGCGGGATGACCTCGACCTCGGCGGAGAGGCTGCGGATGTCGGTCAGGCCGCGGCCGTCGATGCGGACCTTGTCGCGCAGCACGCGCTCGCGCACGAGCGACTTGTTGAGCGCACGGAACGCCGCGCCGATCTCCTTCTCGCGACCCTCGAAGTCACCGGCGATCTTCTCGAGCAGGCTCGCCTTGATGTCGTCGAGACGCTCCTCGCGTTCCTGCTTGCCACCGATGGTGAGGGCGGCCGCGGTGTCCTCGCGGACGGCGCTCTCGACGGCGGCGTACACGTCGTCCTCGAAGTCGAGGAAGATCGGGAACTCCTGGACCGGCTTCGCGGCCTGGGCGGCGAGCTCGGCCTGGGCCTCGCACAGCTGCTTGATGAAGGGCTTGGCGGCGTCGAGGCCGCCGGCGACGACCTCCTCGGTCGGGGCCTGCTTGCCCGAGCGCACCAGGTCGTAGGTGGTCTCGGTGGCCTCGGCCTCGACCATCATGATCGCGACGTCGCCGGTCTCGGTGACCCGGCCCGCGACGACCATGTCGAAGACGGCGTCCTCGAGCTGGCTGTGCGAGGGGAAGGCGACCCACTGGTCGTCGATCAGCGCCACGCGCACGCCACCGACCGGGCCGGAGAAGGGCAGGCCGGAGAGCTGGGTGGACGCCGAGGCGGCGTTGATGGCCAGCACGTCGTAGGGCTGGTCGGGGTCGAGCGCCAGCACGGTGATGACGACCTGGACCTCGTTGCGCAGGCCCTTCTTGAAGGTCGGGCGCAGCGGGCGGTCGATCAGGCGGCAGGTGAGGATGGCGTCCTCACCGGGGCGACCCTCGCTGCGGAAGAACGAGCCGGGGATCTGGCCCACGGCGTACATCCGCTCCTCCACGTCGATGGTGAGCGGGAAGAAGTCGAAGTGGTCCTTGGGCTGCTTGCCGGCGGTGGTCGCCGAGAGCAGCATCGTCTCGTCGTCGAGGTACGCCGTCACGGCGCCGGCAGCCTGCCGGGCCAGGAGGCCGGTCTCGAACTTCACGGTGCGCTGACCGAAGGAGCCGTTGTCGATCACGGTCTCCACGGCGAGCACGTCAGGGGTTTCGGACAAGGTGTCGTCTCTCTCTCGAGGCGAAACGAACCGCGAGCCTCACGCCACGTCCGGTCTTCGATCGAGGCACACCGGCGACGAGCCGCGAAGGGGCGTCGACGGGGGGCCACTACCGGAGACCGGGCCCGCGGGCCGCGGTTCGCTCCTGAGTGTTCGGATGTGTTCAGTTGTGGCTATTCAAGCGCAACGGCCCACCCGCGAGGCGGATGGGCCGTCGGTGTCAGCGTCGGAGGCCGAGTCGCGACACGATCGAGCGGTAGCGCTCGATCTCGGTCTTCTCCAGGTAGTTCAGGAGACGACGGCGCTGGCCGACCAGGAGCAGCAGGCCACGACGGCTGTGGTGGTCGTGCTTGTGCTGCTTGAGGTGCTCGGTGAGGTGGGAGATGCGGTGGCTGAGCAGCGCGACCTGCACCTCGGGGGAACCGGTGTCGCCCTCGGTGGTGGCGTACTCGGCGATGATCTTCTTCTTGGTCTCGGCGTCGGTACCGATGGACACGCTGGACTGCCTCTCTGTGTCGTTGCGCGGCGCGCCGGGGCCTGTTCACCCGGGCACTCTGGATCCGCGGCCGTTCGTACGGCGGTGCTGTGGCGCGCCCGCGGCAGTGGACAGCCGGCACGACAGCCTCGTCAGGTTAGCAGCGCGGCGCGACGGCCCCCTAATCGTGCGCGTACGGCGCCAGCCCGGCGCGCACGTCGACCAGCCGCGGGCGCTCGGCGGGGTCGGGCGCCAGGCACGCGAGCAGCAGCCCGGCGACGTCGGCGGGGACGACGTCGGGCAGCCGGGGCGGCCGCGGGGCGCGGCGGTGCAGCACCGGGATGCGGGGCCGGGAGTCCCAGGTGGCCTCGTCGCCGAAGGGCAGCTCCCCGGTCAGCGCGTCGAAGAGCGTGACGCCGAGACCCCAGACGTCGGTGGCGGTGCCGAGCCCGGCGCCCCGGGCCTGCTCGGGCGCCAGGTAGCCCCGGGTGCCGGCGCCGCGGCGCCCCGCCCCCGGTCGGCCGACCAGGCTCAGGTCGATGAGCGTGACCCGGCCGTGGTCGACGACCACGTTGGCGGGCTTGAGGTCCAGGTGCAGCCAGTCGTGGCGGTGCAGGTAGCCGAGCACCGAGCACAGCTGCAGCGCCAGCCCCGCCGCGTCGGGCAGGGCGAGCGGCTCGTCCTCGACGAGGGCGGCCAGGGTGGCTCCCGGCAGCACCTCGAGGACCACGGCGGGCGGGTCGTCGTACGCCTCGTAGGCCCGGACCAGGTGGGGGTGGGCGAGCGTGGTGAGCACGTGGCCCTCGCGCAGGGTCGCCTCGACGACGCGCTGCTCGTGACGGCGGTCGGGCCGCAGCACCTTGACCACGCAGCGGCAGTCGCGCTCGTGGGAGTAGACGTCGTAGGTGTCCATGCGGCGTCCGTGGGCCAGCAGCCCGACCACCTCGTAGCCCGGGAGCACCTCCTGGCCCGGCTGCACCACGTCGGCGAGCAGGGCCGGGTCGGTCTCGCCGCTGTCGGGTCGGGGGCCGCGCACGAGGCCGATCATGCGGGCACCCCGGTGGAGACCGCCAGCCGCGCCGTCGGCGGTGGCTCGGCGTCCGCCGCGACGAGGGTGGAGAGGTCGACCACGCGGTCGACGTACGGCAGCACGCGCGGGTCGTGGGTGAGCACCAGCAGCGTGCGGGCGCGGTCGCCGGTCAGCGGCTCGAGCAGCGCCGCGGCCGCGGCGTCGTCGAGCCCGGTGGTGGGCTCGTCGAGCACCAGCAGCGGGGTGTCGCGCAGCAGCGCGCGGGCCACGCACAGCCGCTGCCGCTGCCCTCCGGAGAGCAGCCGGCCGCGCTGGCCGATCCGGGAGTCCAGGCCCTGGGGCAGGGCCTCGACGAAGTCCGTCGCCCCCGCGCGCCGCAGGGCGTCGTGCAGCTGGCCCTCGTCGGCGTCGGGCCGGGCGAGCAGCAGGTTGTCGCGCACCGAGGCGTCCAGCAGCAGCGCCTCCTGCAGCACGATCGAGACCGTGCTCCGCACCGACTCCAGCGTGTGGTCGGCGAGGTCGTGGCCCGCCAGGCGCACCGTGCCGGTGCTGGGCTCGAGGTGCCGGGTCAGCAGGTAGGCGAGCGTCGACTTCCCGATGCCCGAGGGCCCCACCACCGCGACCCGCTCCCCCGCGGCGACGTCGAGGTCGAGGTCGCGCAGGACGGCGGGCCCGTCGGGGTACGCCGCCGTGACCCCGCGCAGCGAGACCGCCGCCGGGCCGGCGGGCGCCGGCAGCGCCGTGGCTCCCGGGCGGTCCCGGGGCGGCTGCTCGTCGAGGAGCTCGACGACGCGCTCGATGCCGGCGGTGGCCGAGAAGAGGTCGGGCAGCAGCTCGCCCACCTCGCGGGCGGGCCGGTAGCACTGCACCAGCAGGGTCATGAAGGCCAGCAGGCCACCGAGGGTCAGCCGGTCGGTGGCGATCGTCCAGACGCCCAGGCTGACCACGAGCAGCACGCCGACCAGCTCGACGAGGTCGATGATCGGCACGAAGACCGCGCGCACGCGGCTGGAGGCCAGCGAGGCGTCCATCATCGCCCGGTTCTGGTCGTGGTAGCGCCGGTGGGCCTGCCGCTCGGCGCCGGCCGTCTGCACGAGGGCGGCGCTGCCGAGGGTCTCCTCGCTCACCGAGCCGAGCGCGCCACGGCGGCGGCTGCTCTCGCGCGAGAGGTCGCGGACGAAGCGCGCGAAGGCCGCGGACACCCACCAGAAGCCGGGCACCACCACGAGCGCGGCGAGCGCGAGCTCCCAGGAGAGGTAGAAGAGGGCGCCGACGTAGAAGACCAGCCGCACCACGGCCGAGAAGCCGTCGGTGAGCTGGGCGACCATGAAGCGCTCGACCTGCGAGATGTCGCTGGAGAGGCGCTGCAGCACGTCGCCGAGGCGGCGCTGGGCGAGCACGGGCAGGGGCAGCGAGAGCGCGTGCCGGAAGGCCTTGCCGCGCAGGCGCAGCAGGAAGGACTGGGTGATCCAGGTGCCGAGGTAGTCGTCGGCGCCGGAGACGACGGCCGAGAGCAGGTTGAGGCCGACGTACAGCGCGACGATGCCGAGCAGCGGACCGTAGTCGGCGGGCACCAGCACCTCGTCGACCAGCCGCTGGAAGAGCAGGATCTCCACCACGGAGATCGCGGGGAGCGCGGCCAGCAGGACCATGCTCAGCAGGATCCAGCCGCGGAAGGGGCGCAGGTCGGGCCAGAAGCGGCGTACCACCTCGTGCAGCCGCAGTGGGGGCGCCTCGTCGACCACGGGCGCCTCGTCGGCACGGGGCCGCAGCAGGGCGACGGCACGCTGCCACATCTTCATCGGGTCTCCTTCGACGTGCCACGGCGGACGGGTGGCCCCAGGGGGCCGGGCCGCCCGTCCGCCGTGTCGGTGCCTCAGCTCGAGCGGCTGCTGCGGCTGCTGCGGCGGTTGCGGCGACGACGACGGCGGGCCCGGAGGCGACGCCGACGCCGGCGCCGGCGGCGGCGGTCGTCGGAGCTGTCGGTGCCGGCTCGCCGGGCCACCCGGGCCGGGGCGAGGGAGGCGAGGATCGTGGAGCGTGCCATGACGTCCACTCCTTTCCTGGGGGGTGAGGTGGTGCTTCCTGACACCGAGGACTCTGGGGCCGCAGCGTGAGGTGGGCGTGAGGTCCGTGTGAGAGGGCTCTCACGCTTCCGTCACGTCGTGGAAGGATCGGCGCGTGGCGACCGCAGCTCCCTCCGAACCGCTCACCGTCCTCGGCGTCTGCAACCTCTGCGAGGCGATCTGCGGGCTCCGGCTCACGGTGACCCCCGGCCCGGACGGCCCGCAGGTGACGGGCGTGCGCGGCAACCCCGACGACCCGCTCTCGCGCGGTCACGTCTGCCCCAAGGGCGTCGCCCTGCCCGACGTGCAGGCCGACCCCGAGCGGCTGCGTCGTCCGGTGCGCCGCGTCGGCCGCGGCGCCGACGCACGGTGGGAGGAGATCACCTGGGACGAGGCGCTCGACCTCGCGGCCGAGGCACTGGCGGGCACCATCCGCGAGCACGGGCGCGACGCCGTCGGCGTCTACCTCGGCAACCCCAACGTCCACTCGCTGGGCTCGATGACCCACGGCCTGCGCCTGGTGCGCACGCTGCGCACCGTCAACACCTACAGCGCCACCTCCGTCGACCAGCTGCCCGCCCAGCTCGTCGCCTGGCAGCTCTACGGCCACCAGCTGCTGATCCCGGTGCCCGACCTCGACCGCACCCGGCTCCTGCTCGTCGTCGGGGCCAACCCGATGGCCTCCAACGGCTCGCTGATGACCGCCCCCGACTTCCCCGGGCGGCTGCGCGAGCTGCAGGCGCGCGGCGGACGCATGGTGGTGCTCGATCCCCGGCGCACCGAGACCGCGCGGGTCGCCGACGAGCACCACTTCGTGCGTCCGGGCACCGACGCCGTGGTGCTCCTCGCCATGGTCCGCACCCTGCTCGACGAGGGCCTCGCGCGCCCGGCAGCGTACGTCGACGGGGTCGAGGAGGTGCGCGCGGCCGTCGCGGCGTACACCCCGGAGCTGGCGGAGCGGCACTCCGGCGTGCCGGCCGACGTCGTACGGCGCCTCGCGCGCGAGCTGGCCGCCACCGACGGGGCCGCGGTCTACGGCCGGATCGGCGTCTCGACCCAGGGCTTCGGCACGGTGTGCCAGTGGGCCATCCAGTGCCTCAACGCACTCACCGGCAACCTCGACCGCGAGGGCGGGACGATGCTGCCGGAGCCGGCGGCCGACATCGTGGGCCAGGGCTTCGTGGGGCGCGGTCACCTGGGGGCGTGGCGCAGCCGGGTGCGCGGGCTGCCGGAGTTCGGTGGCGAGCTGCCCGTCAGCGCGCTGCGGGAGGAGATCGAGACCCCCGGCGAGGGGCGGGTGCGCACGCTGCTGACGGTGGCCGGGAACCCGGTGCTCTCCACCCCGGACGGCGCCGGCCTGGCGCGGGCACTGGAGGACCTCGACTTCATGGTGGCCGTCGACCCCTACCTCAACGAGACCACCCGGCACGCCGACGTGGTGCTGCCCCCGACCACCGCGCTCGAGCGCGACCACTACGACCTGGTCTTCCACGGCCTGGCGGTGCGCAACACCGCCCGCTTCACGCCGGCGGTGCTGCCCAAGCCCGAGGGTGCCCGGCACGACTGGGAGATCTTCCGCGACCTCACGCTGCGCACCGTCGACCGGCTCCCCCGGGTCGGGCGCGGGCTCAAGGGGCGCCTCGGCTGGCTGGTCGACGTGGCCGCGCTCTCGACCGAGCCCCGCCACCTCGTCGCGCTGCTGCTACGGCGCACCGGTCGCACCACGATGCGGGCGCTGCTCCGCTCCCCCGAGGGCGTCGACCTCGGCCCGCTGCGGCCGACGCTGCCGAGTCGGCTGCAGACCCGCGACAAGCGGGTGCACCTCGCCTCGCCCGTCGCGATCGGCGACCTGGGTCGGCTGCAGGACCACCTCGCCGCGGCGGCCCCGGCCGACGGCGAGCTGCTGCTGATCGGACGCCGCCACCGCTCCGACAACAACTCCTGGATGCACGGCTCCGCGCGGCTCACCCGCGGCCGGCCACGCCACCACCTGCTGGTCCACCCCGACGACCTCGCCGCGCGCGGGCTCGCCGACGGTGACCGCGCCTCGGTCACCTCCCGGGTCGGCAGCGTCACCACCGAGGTGCGCGCGACCGACGAGGTGATGCCGGGCGTGGTCTCGCTCCCCCACGGCTACGGCCACCGCCACCACGGCAGCCCGCAGGCCCGCGCCTCGGCGGTCGAGGGGGTCTCGGTCAACGACCTCACCGACCCCGAGCTGCTCGACGTCTCCGGCAACGCCGCCCTCTCCGGCGTGCCCGTGCTGGTCGGGCCTGCCTCCCCGGAGGCCTCGTGAGCGACCACCTCCAGCACCTGCCCCCGGGCCTGCCCGAGCACCGTCGGCGCCTCTTCGCCGCGCGCCTCGAGCGCTGGCTGCCCGACCTCGACACCGCCCTGGCCGCCGTCTACGACGACCCCGCCACCGTGCGCGACCGGCTGGTGGCCCTGGCGGCCCGTGCCTTCGCCGCGCGTCCCGAGGAGCTGCACGACCTCGACCTGCGGCGCTCGCTGGCGCCCGACTGGTTCCAGCGGCCCGAGGCCGTGGGGTACGCCGCGTACGCCGAGCGCTTCGGCGGCGACCTGCGCGGGGTCGGCGAGCGGGCGGCGTACCTGGAGTCGCTGGGGGTCACCTACCTGCACCTGATGCCGCTGCTGACGCCGCGGCCCGCGCCCAACGACGGCGGGTACGCCGTGCAGGACTACCGCAGCGTGCGCGAGGACCTCGGCACGCTCGACGACCTCGTCGCGCTGACCGCCTCGCTGCGCGAGCGCGGCATCAGCCTCTGCCTCGACCTGGTGCTCAACCACGTGGCCCGCGAGCACGAGTGGGCGGTGCGCGCCCGGGCGGGCGACCCGACGTACCGCGCCTACTTCCACGTGCTCGAGGACCGGGCCGAGGTCGACACGTGGGAGGCGACGCTGCCGGAGGTCTTCCCCGACTTCGCGCCGGGCAACTTCACCTTCGACCCGGACCTCGACGCCTACGTCTGGACGACCTTCAACGACTACCAGTGGGACGTCGACTGGTCCAACCCCGACGTGCTGTGCGAGTACGCCGACCTGGTGCTGCTGCACGCCAACCACGGCGTCGAGGTCTTCCGGCTCGACGCGATCGCCTTCATCCACAAGCGCCTCGGCACCAGCTGCCAGAACCAGCCGGAGGTGCACGACCTGACCCAGGCGCTGCGCACGGTCGCCAGGATCGCCTGCCCCGCGGTGGCCTTCAAGGCCGAGGCCATCGTCGGGCCGCAGGACCTGATGCCCTACCTCGGCACCGGCCGCCACCACGGCAAGGTCAGCGACCTGGCCTACCACAACAGCCTGATGGTGCAGGTCTGGTCGATGCTCGCCAGCCGCGAGGTGGGGCTGGCCAGCCACGCGCTGCGGCGGCTGCCGCCCCCGCCGTCGACCACCGCGTGGATCACCTACGCCCGCTGCCACGACGACATCGGGTGGGCGATCGACGACGGCGACGCCGCGGCGATCGGGGTGAGCGGGCACGGGCACCGCTCCTTCCTCTCCGACTTCTACTCCGGCGACTTCCCGGGCTCGTGGGCGCGCGGCCTGGTCTTCCAGGAGAACGCCGCGACCGGCGATCGCCGCATCTCCGGGTCGCTGGCCTCGCTCGCCGGGCTCGAGGCGGGCGACCCGCTGGCCCGAGCGCGGATCCGGCTGGTGCACGCGCTGGTCGCGGGCTTCGGCGGGCTCCCGGTGATCTGGATGGGCGACGAGCTCGGGCTGCTCAACGACCCCTGCTGGGCCGACGACCCCGCCCACGCCGACGACAACCGCTGGGTGCACCGCCCCGTGATGCCCGCGGAGGTCACCGACGAGCACGGCGTCCTGGCCGACACCCGGGCGTTGCTGGCCGCCCGTGCCGCGACGCCCCACCTGCACGCCGCCACGCCGGCCGAGGTGCTCGAGCCGCGCGACCCCGGGGTGCTGCTCGTGCTGCGCCGCCACCCGCTCGGCCCGATGCTGGGCTGCTACAACGTCACCGACGGCCCGCGCCACGTGCCCGTGGAGGTGCTCCACGAGGTCGGACTCGACCCGGCGCGGCTGCACGACCGGCTCACCGGCCACGCGCCGCTGGTCCGCGGCGGCGCCGTCGCCCTCCCGGCGTACGGCGCGGCCTGGCTCACCACCCCAGACTGACGCCCATCCGCCCCAGATGCACGCCCATCCGCCCCGTATGCACGCCCATCCGCCCCGTATGCCGGCATCTCAGGCGGGTCGGCGTGCATCTCAGGCGGATCGGCGTCAGTCGGGGGGCGGGGCGGCAGCGGCGGAGCGGGCGTCGCGGACGGTGAGGTAGACGGCGCGGACGCCGACGGCGCTCTCGAGGTGCTGCTGGACGCGGCCGAAGAACTGCTCGCGGTAGCTCTCATCGGTCATCGTCGAGACGGTGAGGTAGAGCGCGGAGAAGGCGGCGAGGAAGATCGAGACCTGCACCAGCTCGACGCTGAGGTTGGGCAGGTAGCTCCAGGCCCGGGGGCTGCGTCCGGTCCACGACTCCACCACGCCGTCGGTCATCGTCAGGCCGCCGAAGAGCAGGAAGAAGCCGAAGACCGAGACCGCCATCAGCGTCACCTGCGCGACCTGCACGACGACGAGGGCGAGCACCAGGTTGCCGCGCTCGAAGCCGCTGACCTCCGCCCGCGAGGCGGGGTCGGCGGCGGGGTCGGCCAGCAGCCGCTCGCAGTCGGCCTGCATCGGCGTGCCGGCACAGGTGCGCCGCAGGAAGGCGTCGTCGACGTGGTCGTCGACCAAGTCGACCTCCTCCGGCAGCCGCACCAGCAGGAAGGCCACGGCCAGGCCGCTGAAGAGCAGCACGGTCAGCCACAGCTCGCCGGGCCGCAGCGAGGCGGTCAGCTGCCACACCTCGGCGTTGATGAAGAGGAAGGTCACGAAGAGCAGCAGCAGCGGCAGCGCGCGGCTGAGCATCGGCAGCATCACGCGGACGCCGACCAGGGTGTGGGTCAGCGCCCAGCCGACGATCGAGCGGGCCCGCAGCGCCGTGAGGGCGTACCAGACGACGCTGCCGATCACGAGGGTGAGCAGCACGGCGGGGCCGACGCTGAAGGTGCTGGCGACCCAGGCCAGCGAGGCGGCCGTGGCGGCGGCGAGCACGACCACGACGAGCAGCAGCGGCACCAGCCGGCGCGGCTGGAGCGCGCGGCGCACCCGCCCGCGCTCCTCGGGCACGAAGTAGGCGAGCCCGTTGCCGGAGAACCACTGGTCGGTGGCCGCCAGCGGGTCCTCGCGGGTCGTCCGCCTCACGAGGGCAGTCCCAGCACCTCGCGGGTACGCCGCACGTCGTCGGCCATCTGCACCAGCAGCGCGTCGACGGAGTCGAAGGCCACCATGCCGCGCAGCTGCTCGACGAAGGTCACCTCCACGAGCCGGTCGTAGAGCTGCAGCTCGGGGGGCCGGTCGGAGCCCGAGGGGTCGAGGACGTAGGACTCGACGCGCCGCTCGCGCTCCCCGGCGAAGGTCGGGTTGGTGCCGACGCTGATCGCCGCGGGCAGCCGCTGCGCGGCCGCGAGCGGGTCGTCGTGGTCGACCACGCGCAGCCAGCCGGCGTACACGCCGTCGGCGGGCACCAGGCCGGCGTCGGCGTCGACGGGCACGTTGGCCGTGGGGTAGCCGAGACCCGCGCCGCGCTGGTCACCGCGCACGACCCGGCCCTCGACCTGGACCGGGCGGCCCAGCGCCTCGGCCGCCGCCACGACGTCTCCGGCGGCGATCCGGTCGCGCACGAAGGTCGATGACCACACCTGCTCCCCGCCCGCGAGGTCGAGGCCCTCGACGGTGAAGTCGTGCTCCCTCCCCATCGCGCGCAGGGAGTCGACGTCGCCCGCGGCCCGGGCCCCGAAGCGGAAGTTCTCCCCCACCACGACCACCGCGGCGTGCAGCGTCTCGACCAGGATCCGGCGCACGAACTCCTCGGGCGGCCACGACGCCACCTCCCGGGAGAAGGGCAGCACCAGCACGTCGTGGACGCCGCAGGCCTCCAGCAGCCGGGCGCGGGTCTCGATGCCGGTGAGCCGCACCGGCGCCCGCTCGGGCAGCAGCACCTGCATCGGGTGCGGGTCGAAGGTGATGGCGACGACGCGGCGCTCGCCCGCGACCTCGCGCGCGCGGCGTACGACGGCCTGGTGGCCACGGTGCACGCCGTCGAAGTTGCCGATGACCACGACGGTCCGGTCGAGGTCGTCGGGCACGGCGTCCCAGGATCGCCAGAGGGGCACGGGCGCCACCCTAGAGGTTGTGGCGCCCGTGCCCCTCGGCCGGGACGGTCGTCCGCGTCAGACGCTCACGCCCTGCAGCACGGCGAGCACGTCGTCGGCGGACTCCGCCGCCTCGAGGCGGGCGATGGCCGCCTCGTCGGAGAAGACCGTGGCCAGCTGACGCAGCAGTGCCAGGTGGTCGTCGCCCGCGCCGGCGATGCCGACGACGAACTTGGTCTCCTTGCCGTTCCAGTCGATGCCGCCGGGGTAGCGCACGAAGCTCAGCGCGGAGCGCCGGATCGCCCCCTTCGACTCGTTGGTCCCGTGCGGGATGGCGAGCAGGTTGCCCATGTGCGTGGAGACCGAGGTCTCCCGCTCGTGCATCGCCGCGACGTACGACGCCTCGACGGCGCCGGCGTCGACCAGCAGCTGGCCGGCCTCGTCGATGGCGCCGTCACGGGTGTCGGCCGCGCCGGCGAGCACGATGGAGTCGCGCGAGAGCACGTCGCCACCCAGGTCGGCCGGGCCGTCGGCGCTGTCGACCTCGGACGTCGTCGCGCCCCCGGAGGCGCCGTTGCGCTCGCGCACCAGCTCGACGATCTCGTCGTAGCGCGGGCTGCCCATGAAGTTGTCGACCGACACGTGCATCGCCGAGCCGGCCCGCTGCCGGGCGCGGTCGGTGAGGTCCTTGTGCGTGACCACGACGTCCTGGTCGTCACCGAGGGAGGCGATCGCCTTGTTGACCACCGTGACGTCGGTGAAGCCGGCGCCGTGCACCTTCTTGCGCAGCACCGAGGCGCCCATGGCGGAGGACCCCATGCCGGCGTCGCAGGCGAAGACGATCCGCTCGACGCGACCGGTGTGGGAGCCGCCGGTGAGCGCCGAGGCGACCGAGGACTTCTTGCCCTTCATCTGCTCCATGCTGGCGGTGGCGGAGGCGAGGTCGCCCTCGTCGTCGCTCCGGTCGGTCTTGAGCAGCAGCGAGGCGACCGCGAAGGTCACCGCCGCCGAGCCGAAGACGGCCAGGGTGACGCCGAGGAAGCCACCGGCGGCGACCTGGGCGTAGACCGCGAAGATCGAGCCAGGAGCGGCCGGCGCGCGCAGCCCCACGTCGAAGGCGACGTTGATGGCGACACCGGTCATGCCGCCGGCGATCATCGCGACGATCAGCTTGGGCTTCATCAGCACGTAGGGGAAGTAGATCTCGTGGATGCCGCCGAAGAAGTGGATGATCGCGGCGCCGGGAGCGGTCGCCTTCGCCACGCCCTTGCCGAAGAAGGCGAAGGCGAGCAGCAGGCCGAGGCCGGGGCCGGGGTTGGCCTCGAGCAGGAAGAGCACGGACTTGCCGGTCTCGGTGGCCTCCTGGATGCCCAGGGGCGTCAGCACGCCGTGGTTGATCGCGTTGTTGAGGAAGAAGACCTTGGCCGGCTCGATGAGGATCGAGGTCAGCGGCAGCAGGTTGTTGTCGACCAGCGTCTCCACGATGCTGCCCGCGACGTCCATGACGCCGTTGACCAGGCGTGCCACCGCGAAGAAGCCGACGAGGGCCATCACGAAGGCGGTGATGCCCGCGGAGAACATGTTGACGAGCATCTCGAAGCCCGGCCGGATCTTGCCGTCCCACAGCGCGTCGAGGCGCTTCATCACGTAGGCGCTGAGCGGACCGAGGATCATCGCGCCGATGAACATGTGGACCTGGCCGAGCGGGGGCTCGCCCTCGGGGAGGGTGGCGTTGAAGTTGGCCACCAGCAGGTCGGAGCCGGCGATCGCGCCCATCGTGGCGAAGGCGCCGACGACCGCGCCGCGGTCGCCGTAGACCATCCGGCCCCCGGTGCCCGCGATGAGGATCGGGAGCAGGTAGTGGATCGCGGGGCCGACCATGGTGGCGAGGTCGGCGTTGGGCAGCCAGCCCACGTCGATGAACAGGGCCGTCAGGAGGCCCCACGCGATCAGTGCCGGGATGTTGGGCATGATCATGTTGGACAAGAAGGTGCCGAACTGCTGCACCTTGACGCGCGCTCCGCCGCTGGCGGGTGCTGTGGTGGCCATGTGAGGGCCCTCTCCATCTCTCGTGCTCGCGTGACGTGGGTCACGCCTCTGCTCAGCAGTATGCAACCAATCGGGCACGTTGCCAAGCACTCGGGCATACTCAAATCGCTGACGTGTGGCTTTTTGTGTGTTTGAGCAGTAGCGTCGCCACGAGAACCCCACAGAACTCACGACGACGTGATGGAGGCCCCGAGATGAAGGCGCTGCGTTTCTACGCTCCCGAGGACGTCCGGCTCGAGGACGTGCCCGAGCCCGAGTGCGGCCCCGACGAGGTGAAGCTGCGGGTGCGCAACTGCTCCACCTGCGGCACCGACGTCAAGATCTTCCACAACGGCCACCAGAACCTCACGCCTCCGCGCACCATCGGCCACGAGATCGCCGGTGAGGTCGTCGAGGTGGGCGACCAGGTCAACGCGACGTACGGCTCCTCCTGGGAGGTCGGCGACCGCGCCCAGGTCATCGCCGCCGTGCCGTGCGGTGAGTGCCACGAGTGCACGAAGGGCTGGATGGCGGTCTGCCAGAACCAGACCTCGGTCGGCTACCAGTACGACGGCGGCTTCGCCGAGTACATGATCGTGCCGAAGCAGGTGCTCAAGGTCGACGGCCTCAACCGGATCCCCGACAACGTGGGGTACGACGAGGCCAGCGCCGCCGAGCCCTTCGCCTGTGCCATCAACGCCCAGGAGCTGCTCGGCATCGAGCCCGGCGACACCGTCGTCGTCTTCGGCGCCGGCCCGATCGGCTGCATGCACATCCGCATCGCCCGCGGCGTCCACGAGTGCGGCCCGGTCTACCTCGTCGACGTCAACGCCGAGCGGCTGCAGATGTCGGCCGACGCCGTCCAGCCCGAGGAGACCATCAACGGCGCCGAGGTCGACGTCGTCGAGCGCGTCATGGAGCTGACCGGCGGTCGCGGCGCCGACGTCGTCATCACCGCGACCGCGGCCAACGTCACGCAGGAGCAGGCCATCGCCATGGCCGCCCGCAACGGCCGGATCTCCTTCTTCGGCGGCCTGCCGAAGACTGACCCGACGATCACCTGCGACTCCAACGTCGTGCACTACCGCCAGCTGCACATCCACGGCGCCAACGGCTCGGCTCCCGAGCACAACAAGCGCGCCCTGGAGTACATCTCCACCGGCCAGGTGCCGGTCAAGGACCTCATCACCCGCCACATCCCCCTCGACGACGTCCTCGACGCCTTCACCATCGTCAAGAACGGCGAGGCCATCAAGGTCACGGTCGAACCGTAAGACCGAGAAACGAGGTCTGACGGTTCAAGACCGGGAGGTCGAGGTGCGAGCAGTCCAGGCCCGACGGAGGAGGGCCAGGACCGCGAGCCTCGAGACCCGGCGAGGTGCGCTTCGTGCGAGGGTCTCGAGACGGTTGCTGCGCAACCTCCTCGACCACCCGAGGCGACGGGGGTAGGTCTCGACCGGCTCGACCGACAGGCCGCCGGGTGGTCGAGGAAGGCGCGCAGCGCCTGTCTCGAGACCCGGCGAGGTGGGCAGGCGCGCGGGTCTCGAGACGGTTGCTGCGCAACCTCCTCGACCACCCGAGGCGGATGGGTCTCGACAGGCTCGACCGACAGACCCCCGGGTGGTCGAGGAAGGCGCGCAGCGCCTGTCTCGAGACCCGACGAGGTGCGCAGGCGCGCGGGTCTCGAGACGGTTGCTGCGCAACCTCCTCGACCACCTCGAGGCGGATGGGTCTCGACAGGCTCGACCGACAGGCCCCCGGGTGGTCGAGGAAGGCGCGCAGCGCCTGTCTCGAGACCCGGCGAGGGGCGCTTCGTGCGGGGGTCTCGAGACGGTTGCTGCGCAACCTCCTCGACCACCCGAGGCGAGGCGGGTAGGTCTCGACAGGCTCGACCGACAGACCCGGGTGGGGCGCGTGGGTCTCGACGGGTTCGACCTCCCGGCCGGCGTCAGGCGCCGGCCAGCACCTCCCGCGCGGCGTCGCGGGCGGCGTGGGGGTCGCGGGTCTGCATGGCGGCCTTGGCCGCCTCCCGGCACTGCTCGAGCGTGACCCGGCCGAGCTGGGCGCCGACGGCGCGCACCGAGGCGGCGGCCATCGACAGCGAGGTCACGCCGAGGCCGACGAGGACGCACGCGAGCATCGGGTCGGCCGCGGCCTCGCCGCAGACGCCCACGGGCTTGTCGGCGCGCTGGCCCGCGGCCGCCGTGGCGGCGACGAGGTGCAGGACCGCGGGCTGCCAGGGGTCGGTCAGGTGCACCAGGTCGGTGGCCATCCGGTCGGCGGCCATCGTGTACTGCGTCAGGTCGTTGGTGCCGATCGAGACGAAGTCGACGTGCTCGAGGATCTGGTCGGCCAGCAGCGCGGCGCTGGGCACCTCGACCATGACGCCGGGCTTGAGGCCGCGCGCCCGGGCGAGCGCGGCGAACTCCGCCGCCTCGTCGGAGGTCGCGATCATCGGGGCCATCACCCACGGCGTGGTGCCGACCCGCTCCCCCGCCAGCTTGAGCGCGTCGAGCTGGTGCTCCATCAGCTCGGGCTTGTCGGTGGCGAGGCGGTAGCCGCGCACCCCGAGGGCGGGGTTCTCCTCGTTGCTGAGGGTGGCGTAGGCGATCGGCTTGTCGGAGCCGGCGTCGAGGGTGCGGGTGACGACGTAGCGACCGGTGTCGGACTCCGTCCCGAAGGGCGAGAGCACGGCCTCGTAGAGCTCGGCCTGCTCCTCCACCGTCGGCTCCTGCGGCAGGCCGAGGAAGGCCAGCTCGGTGCGGAAGAGGCCCACGCCCTCGATGGGGCCGTCGGCGGCCGACGCGGCGGAGGCGCCGTCGGCGACGTTGGCCAGCAGCTTGACCGCGATGCCGTCGGCGGTCTGCGCCGGACCCGTCCAGCTCTCCAGCTCCTCGCGCTCGCGGCGGTACGTCGCCACGCGACGCTCGGCGTCGGCCTCGTCGACCTCGGTCTCCACCGTGCCGGCCGCGGCGTCGACCAGCACGACGGCGCCGGCCTCCAGCGCGAGCGCACCGGTCACGCCGACCAGGCACGGGATGCCGAGCTGCCGGGCGATGATCGCGGTGTGGCTGGTGGCGCCCCCGCGTTCCATCACCAGGGCGGCCACCCGGGAGGCGTCGAGTCCGGCGGAGTCGGCCGGAGCGAGGTCGTCGGCGACGAGCACCGAGACCACCTCGGGCCTCGGCACGCCCGGCTCGGGCAGGCCCACCAGCCGCGCGGTCGTGCGCCGTCCGATGTCGCGCAGGTCGGTGACCCGCTCGGCCATCAGCCCGCCCATGGTGCTGAACAGGCTGGCGAAGTGCTCGACGGCGTCGTCGAGCGCGTCGAGCAGGCCGGCGCCGGAGCTGAGGTTCTTGCGCACCATGGTGCGCAAGCCCTTGTCGCGGGCCAGCTTGGCGCTCGCGCCGAGCACCTCCGCGGCGGCGTCGCTGGCCTGCTCGGCGCGGCGCTCGAAGCCGTCGGCGACGGCCGCCACCGCCTCGTCGTACGCCGCGAGCGCCTCGTCGACGTCGACCGGGCCGGACTCGCGGTGCGCGGCGACGACCGCGGGGTCGAGGTCGGTGCGCACGACCACGACCGGGGCGCACACGACACCGGCGACGACGGGGGTGCCGCGGAGCACGGCCTCGGCGGCGCTGGCGGTGGTGGACTCGGGCGATGAAGTGACCATGACCACAAGTCAACGCGCGTCAGCCTTGACAAGTCAACATGTTCGGGCATAAAAACGCAGTGAAACCCAAACGATTCCAACTTCGAGGGGAGCGCGGGCCGTGTACGCCGAGGAACGCCAGCAGGCCATCGCCGACTCCGTGCTGCGGCACGGACGGGTCTCGGTGACCGAGCTCGCGTCGTCCTTCGAGGTCACCACCGAGACGGTGCGCCGCGACCTGTCGGCCCTCGAGCAGACCGGGCTGATCCGCCGCGTGCACGGCGGCGCCGTGCCGAGCCGCTCGGTGATGGAGACCCGGCTCGCCGAGCGCGACGAGGCCCGCACCGAGGAGAAGGCCCGCATCGCCCGCGCCGCGGTCGGCCTGCTGCCGCCCGGGCAGGCCAGCCTGCTGATCGACGCCGGGAGCACCGTGGGCAGGCTCGCCGCCCACCTCCCCCACGACCGCAACCTGATGGTCTTCACCCACGCGCTGACCACCGCCGTGCGCCTGGGCCAGAGCAGCAACGTCGAGCTGCACGTGCTGCCCGGCCGCGTCCGGTCGGCGACGCAGGCGGCGGTCGGCGCCGACACCGTCGCCGCCCTCGAGCGGCTGCGCGTCGAGATCGCCTTCGTCGGCACCAACGGCCTGACCGTGCGCCACGGCCTCTCCACGCCCGACAGCGAGGAGGCCGCGGCCAAGCGGGCCATGGTGGCCGCCGCCGACCGCGTCGTGGTGCTGGCCGACGCCGACAAGCTCGGCCAGGAGCACCCCGTGCGCTTCGCCTCGCTGGAGGAGGTCGACACCCTCGTCACCGACGCCCGGGTCAGCGACCGCGACGTCTCGCGGCTCGAGAGCGCCGGCCTCACGGTGGTGGTCGCATGATCCTCACGCTGACCGCCAACCCCAGCCTCGACCGCACCGCGGTGCTGCCCACCCCGCTCTCCCGGGGCGCGGTGCACCGCCTGGAGTCGGTCTCGATGCAGGCCGCCGGCAAGGGCGTCAACATCAGCCGCGCCGCGGTCGCCGCGGGCGTCGCGACGCTGGCGGTGCTGCCGGCCCTGGAGCAGGACCCGTACGTCGCCGAGCTGGTCGCGCACGGCATCCCGGTGCGCCCGGTGCTGCCCGCGGGCAACGTGCGCATCAACCTCTCGATCACCGAGCCCGACGGCACCACCACCAAGCTCAACTCCCCCGGCGACACCGTCGGCCCCGACGACCTGCGCCGCCTCGCCGACGTGCTCCTCGAGCAGGCTGCGGCGTGCACCGCCGACGACTGGGTGGTGCTCGCCGGCTCGGTGCCGCCCGGCACCCCTGCGGACTGGTACGCCGACCTGGTCGGCGAGCTGCGCGCCACCCCGCCCCGCGTCGCCGTCGACACCAGCGACGCCCCGCTGCGCGCCCTCGTCGACGGCCTGCCGGGCAGCGCCCCCCACCTGATCAAGCCCAACGGCGAGGAGCTCGCCACCGTCACCGGATCCACCCGTCGGGTCGACTCCGACCCCGTGGCCGCCGCCGAGGTGGCGCGCGAGCTGGTCGCCTCCGGCATCGAGCGGGTGCTCGTCACCCTCGGCGGCCACGGCGCGGTGCTCGTCGACGCCGAGGGCGCCTGGCACGCCTTCGCGCCGCCGGTCGACGTCGTCAGCACGGTCGGCGCCGGCGACTCCAGCCTCTTCGGCTACCTGCTCGGGCACGACCGCGACCTCCCGCCCGAGGGCCGGCTCGCGCTCGCCGTCGCCTACGGCCGCGCCGCCGTCACCCTGCACGGCACCACGATCCCGGACCCCAGCCACGTCGACGCCGACGTCGTCGAGGTCCGCGCGCTCAGCCACGCCTGAGCCCCACCGCTTCCCCACCCGTCAGTCAGCACCCCACTCGCAGGAGGACCCATGCCCACCAAGAGCGTCGTCGTCGGATCGTCCGTCGGACTCCACGCCCGCCCGGCCGCGATCATCAGCGAGGCCGCGGCCGAGCTCGGCAGCGACGTCATGCTGGCCACCCCCGGTGGAGACCCGGTCGACGCCGCCTCCTCCCTGATGATCATGACCCTCGGCGCCGGTCCCGGCGACACCGTGGAGGTCTCCGGCGACGACGCCGCGGCGGTCGACAAGATCGCCGCGCTCGTCGAGCAGGACCTCGACGCCTGAGCGTCCCCGTCCCACCCGATCCACCCACCCCGCAGCACCCCTCTGCAGCACCCCCGGAGCCCCCTCATGACCGAACGCCTGCTCACCCCCGACCTCGTGCGTCTCGACGCCGACCTCGGCGACGACAAGGAGACCGCCATCCGCCGGCTGGCCGCCTTCGCCGCCGAGGGTGGCCGCACCACCGACCCCGACCAGCTCGCCGGTGACGCGCTGGCCCGCGAGTCCACGGCCGCCACCGGGCTGCCCGGCGGCATCGCCATCCCGCACTGCCGCACCGCGGCCGTGCAGGTGCCGACGCTGGTCTTCGCGCGGCCCGCCACGCCCGTCGCCTTCGGGGCCAAGGACGGACCGGCCGACCTGGTCTTCCTGATCGCGGCGCCCGAGGGCGGGGGGCAGACCCACCTGCAGGTGCTCACCAAGCTCGCCCGCGCCCTGGTCCGGCCCGACTTCACCGCCTCGCTGCGCGCGGCCGCCACCCCCGACGAGGTGGCCGCTCTGGTCGGCGAGGTGGTCGACGAGGCTCCCGCGCCCGCTCCGGCCGCGGCCCCCGCGGCCGCGCCGGAGGCACCGGCGCCCGACGAGACGACGTCCGCGGCTCCCGCCCGGCGCCGCTCCCTGGTGGCGGTCACCGCGTGCCCCACCGGCATCGCCCACACCTACATGGCCGCCGAGGCGCTCGAGACCGCCGCGGCCAAGGCCGGGGTCGACATCGCGGTCGAGACGCAGGGCTCGGCCGGCGCCACCCCGCTCCCCCGCGAGGTCATCGAGCGGGCCGACGCCGTGATCTTCTCCGTCGACGTGGGCGTGCGGGAGAAGCACCGCTTCGCCGGCAAGCCCGTGGTCGCCACCGGCGTCAAGCGCGCGATCGAGGACGGCGACGGCCTGGTCGCGCTCGCCCTCGCCCACGCCGACGACCCCTCGGCCCCGCGGGTGCAGGCAGACGGCGGCGACGCCGGTGCCTCGGCCACCAGCTCCTCGGAGTCCGAGTCGTGGGGCGCCCGCACCCGGCGGGTGCTGATGACCGGCGTCTCCTACATGATCCCCTTCGTCGCGGCCGGCGGCCTGCTGATCGCGCTGGGCTTCCTGCTCGGCGGCTACTCGATCACCGGGCCGGGCCAGGACATCGCCCTGAACAACTCGCTCTTCAACCTCCCCGACCTGGGCGAGGCGGGGCTCTCCGACGTGCCCTTCGACAGCCCCCTGCTGGCCTACTTCGGGGCGCTCGCCTTCACCCTGGGCGCGGCCGCCTTCGGCTTCCTGGTGCCGGCCCTGGCCGGCTACATCGCCTTCGCCATCGCCGACCGACCGGGCATCGCGCCCGGCTTCGTCATGGGCGCGATCGCGGTGACGCTGCAGTCGGGCTTCCTCGGCGGCATCGTCGGCGGCGTGCTCGCCGGTGTGGTCGCGCTGTGGATCTCGCGCTGGAGGATCCCCGCCTGGGCCCGCGGCCTGATGCCGGTCGTGGTGATCCCGCTGCTCGCCACCGTGATCGCCGGCCTCGTCATGGTCGTCGTCCTGGCCCGCCCGCTGGCCGGCCTGATGTCGGCGCTGACCGACGGGCTCAACAGCCTCGACGGTGGCTCGGCGATCCTGCTCGGCGCGATCCTCGGCCTGATGATGGCCTTCGACATGGGCGGCCCGCTCAACAAGACCGCCTACGCCTTCGCCACCGCCGGCCTCGGCGCCGCCGCCGCGGCCTCCGGCGACTCCCCGGAGCTGCGCATCATGGCGTCGGTCATGCTCGCCGGCATGGTGCCGCCGCTGGCCCTGGCGCTGGCCACCGTCGTCCGTCCCCGCCTCTTCACCCCGGTGGAGCGGGAGAACGGCAAGGCCGCCTGGCTGCTGGGTGCCTCGTTCATCACCGAGGGGGCCATCCCCTTCGCCGCCGCCGACCCGCTGCGCGTGATCCCCTCGATCATGCTGGGCAGCGCGGTCACCGGCGCCATCTCGATGGCCGGCGACGTGACCCTGCGTGCCCCGCACGGCGGCATCTTCGTGCTCTTCGCCGTGGGCAACATCCTGTGGTTCCTGGTGGCCCTGGTCATCGGCACCCTGGTCGCGACCGCGAGCGTGGTGGCCCTCAAGCAGCTCGCCTCGAGCTCGGCCGACACCCGCGAGGCCGTCGCCGCCTGAGGCCGCGGACTCGGGAGGTCCCGGGCTCCGAGGCTCAGCCGGTGAAGACGGCGACCGCCCTGGCGTGGTCGCCGTCCTGCCGGTAGAGCGCCAGGAAGCGGCCGTCGGGCGCGAGCAGCGCCACCGGGTCGTCGCCGCCGAGGTCGGCGGCGATCCGGCGGCCGTAGCCCACGTCGGTCGCCTGCTCGCCGCTCAGCGGGTACGTCGGGAAGGCCAGCGCCACGGCCTGCTCCATCGTGAGCAGCCGCCCCGCGTCGACGTCGTCGAGCGGGCAGGCGACGTCGAGCGCGAAGGGGCCGACCGACGTACGCCGCAGCGCCGTCAGGTGGCCGCCGACGCCGAGGCTCGCCCCCAGGTCGCGCGCGATCGCCCGCACGTAGGTGCCGCTGGAGCAGCGCACCGCGACGTCGAGGTCCGGCAGCTCCAGGCGGCGTACGTCGAGGTTGTCGACGCGCACCCGGCGCGCGGGCAGCTCGACCTCCTCGCCGGCGCGCACGCGGGCGTAGGCGCGCTTGCCGTCGACCTTCACCGCGCTCACCGCGCTCGGCACCTGGTCGATCTCGCCGACCAGGTCGCCCAGACGGTCGCGGACCTCGGCCTCCGAGAGCCCGTCGGTCGCGGCCGTGCTCGTGACCTCGCCCTCGGCGTCGTCGGTCGTGGTGGTCGCGCCGAGCCGGATGGTGGCGTCGTAGGCCTTCTCGGTCAGCGTCAGCTGGCCCAGCAGCCGGGTCGCCCGACCGACACCGAGCACGAGCACGCCCGTCGCCATGGGGTCGAGCGTGCCGGCGTGGCCGACCTTGCGCGTGCCGAGGGCGCGGCGTACCCGCGCGACCACGTCGTGGCTGGTGATGCCCCCGGGCTTGTCGACGACGAGGAGGCCGTCGGGTCCGGACGCGGTCACTCCTCGTCGGCCTCGTCGAGCTCGTCGGGGTCGCGCGGCTTGCGGTAGGGGTCCGGCTCCCCGGCGTACGCCGCCCCCGCCGAGGCCTGCGCGGCCTGCTCGTCGGAGGCGCGCACCCGCTCCAGCAGGTCCTCGATGTGGCGGGCGTTCTCCGGCAGCGCGTCGTGCACGAACTCCAGCGTCGGCACGTGACGGATGCCGAGCTGCTTGCCGAGCTCGGTGCGGATCATGCCCTTGCTCGACGCGAGCGCCGCCGCCGACCCCTCGAGGTCGGCGTCCTGCCCGAGCACGGTGTAGAAGACCGTGGCGTGCTGCGTGTCGCCCGTGACCCGGACGTCGGTGATGGTCACGAACCCCAGCCGCGGGTCCTTGATCCGTCGCTCCAGCAGCTCCGCGACCACCACCTTGATCCGGTCGGCGATCCTGCGCACCCGTGGGTTGCTCATCTCTCTCCTTCAGACCCGGCGACCGAAGTCACTGGTCAACCAGTGACTCTGCCACTTCGCCACGGTCGTGTGCTTGGCGAAGTGGCGAAGTCACTGGTTGACCAGTGACTTCGCCACCCCGACCCGCAGACAGCACTCAGCTGCGCGGGATCTCCTTGAGCTCGAAGGCCTCGACGACATCGCCTTCCTTGATGTCGTTGTAGCCGCGGAGCACCAGACCGCACTCGAAGCCCTCGCGGACCTCGGAGACGTCGTCCTTCTCGCGGCGCAGCGAGGCCAGGTCGAGCTGGTCCTGGACGACGGCGCCGTCACGGATCAGGCGGACCTTGGCGTTGCGGCGGATCAGTCCGCTGGTGACCATGCAGCCGGCGATGTTGCCGATCTTGGAGCTGCGGAAGATCGCGCGGACCTCCGCCTGGCCCAGGACCTGCTCCTCGTACTCCGGCTTGAGCATGCCCTTGAGGGCTGCCTCGATCTCCTCGATGGCCTGGTAGATCACCGAGTAGTAGCGGATCTCCACGCCCTCCTTGTCGGCCATCTCGGTCGCCTTGCCCTGCGGGCGGACGTTGAAGCCGATGATGATGGCGTCGGAGGCGGCGGCGAGGTCGACGTTGGTCTCGGTGATCGCACCGACGCCGCGGTCGATGACGCGCAGCGACACCTCGTCGCCCACGTCGATCTGGGCCAGCGAGTCCTCGAGGGCCTCGACCGAGCCGGACACGTCGCCCTTGAGGATGAGGTTGAGCTCCTGGCTCTCGCCCTTCTCCATGGAGGCCATGAAGTCCTCGAGGCTGCGGCGCACACGGCGCTTGGCCTGCATCGCGGCCCGCTCGCGGGCCTCGCGCTTCTCGGCGATCTGACGAGCCATGCGGTCGTCCTCGACCACGATGAAGTTCTGGCCCGCACCCGGTACGCCGGAGAGCCCGAGCACCATGGCCGGACGCGCCGGCGAGGCCTCCTCGATGTTGTCGCCGTGCTCGTCGAGCATCGCGCGCACCCGGCCGTGGGCCGGTCCCGCGACGATCGAGTCGCCCACGCGCAGCGTGCCGCGCTGCACCAGGATCGTGGCGACGGGACCACGACCGCGGTCGAGGTGCGCCTCCACCACGAGGCCCTGGGCGTCCTGGTCGGGGTTGGCCCGCAGGTCCAGCGACGCGTCGGCCGTGAGGACGACGGCCTCGAGCAGCTTGTCGAGGTTGAGCTGGGCCTTGGCCGAGACGTCGACGAACATGACGTCGCCGCCGTACTCCTCGGGCACCAGGCCGTACTCGCTGAGCTGGCCGCGCACCTTGGTCGGGTCGGCGTCGGGCTTGTCGATCTTGTTGACCGCGACGACGATCGGCACCTCGGCGGCCTTGGCGTGGTTGAGCGCCTCGACCGTCTGCGGCATCACGCCGTCGTCGGCCGCGACCACCAGCACCGCGATGTCGGTGGCCTGCGCACCACGGGCACGCATGGCCGTGAAGGCCTCGTGACCGGGGGTGTCGATCAGGGTGATGCGACGGTCGTCGCCGTCGACCTCGGTGTGGACCTGGTAGGCACCGATGTGCTGGGTGATGCCACCGGCCTCCTTGTCGACGACGTTGGCGCTGCGCAGCGCGTCGAGGAGCTTGGTCTTTCCGTGGTCGACGTGACCCATGACGGTGACGACCGGCGGTCGCGCCGTCAGCGCGGCCTCGCCACCCTCGTCGGTGCCGAACTCCAGGTCGAAGCTCTCCAGCAGCTCGCGGTCCTCGTCCTCGGGGGAGACGACCTGCACCACGTAGTTGAGCTCCTCGCCGAGCAGCTCGAGGGTGGCCTCGTTGACCGACTCGGTCGCGGTGACCATCTCGCCGAGGTGGAAGAGCATCTGCACCAGCGAGGCCGGGTCGACGCCGATCTTCTCCGCGAAGTCGGTCAGCGAGGCGCCACGCGCCAGGCGCACGGTCTCGCCGTCGCCCTTGCGGACGCGCACGCCGCCGATGGTCGGGGCCTGCATGGCCTCGAACTCCTGACGACGCGCCCGCTTCGACTTGCGCCCACGGCGCGACGGGCCACCGGGACGACCGAAGGCGCCCTGCGTGCTGCCGCGACCCGTGGGTCGTCCGCGACCGGGACCACCGGGACGTCCCGCGGGGCCACCACCCATGCCGGGTGCGCCGCCGGGACCGCCACCGAAGCCGCCGCGACCCGGGGCGCCACCGCGCGCCGGAGCACCGCCGCGGCCGCCACCGGGACCACCGGGGCCACCGCGACCGGGACCACCCGGACCACGGCCGCCGGGACCGCCACCGAAGGCGGCGGGCGACTTGGGCATCATCGCCGGGTTGGGACGCGGCATGCCCTCGCGGCCACCGGGCCGCGGCGCGGCCTCGCCGCCGGGAGCAGCGGCACCCGGACGCGGAGCCGGACGACGGCCCATGCCCTGGGTGGAGCTGAAGGGGTTGTTGCCCGGACGCGGGGCGCCGGGACGCTGGGGACGCGGGCCGGGCTTGAAGCCGGCGCCGCTCGGACGCGGTGCCTCGCCGTCGCCCTGCTCCTCCTCGCCCGCGGGGCTCGGTCGCGGACCGGGCCGGGCCGCGGGGGGCTCGCCCTGGGCGGCGGGCGCTGCCGGCTCGGCGGTCTCGGCCGGCTCCGGGGTCTCGGGCTCGGCCAGGGGGCCGGGCTCGGTGGCCGCGGGCCGGGGGCCGGGACGCGGGCCGGGACGCGGAGCCGTCGAGGGCTCTGCGGACGGCGCCGCGGCCGCCGGGGCCACGGGGGCGGCCGGGGTCTCGGGGGCCTGCGCCGCAGCAGGAGCCTCGGGGGTCGCGGCAGCGGGGGCCGCGGAGGTCTCGGGGGCCTGCTCGGTCGCCGCAGCCTTCTTGGCGGGCGCCTTGCGGGCGGCCTTCTTGGCGGCGACGGCCTCGGCCTTGGCGGTCAGGTCCGCGCCGTAGGTGTCGTTGAAGCGCTTCTCGACGAGCGGGTTGATGCCCGACGACGGCGCCTTGACGAACTCGCCGAGGTCGCCGAGCAGGGAGATGACTTCCTTGCTCGGGACGCCGTACTTCTTGGCGAGATCGCTGACTCGGGTGTTAGCCACGTGTTTCCTCCTGGTCCGAACCCGTCCAGGAGGGCCGAACCGCTAGTTGATGTGCATGCTCATCGCGAAGAACTCATCGCAGGCTCATGAGCTGATGCTCCCGTTCTCGTTCGGTCGTGGTGCTGCTGCGGCGGCCAGGTGGTCGCGCAGCCTCTGCAGGTGGAGCGGTCCCCGCGCACCGGCGTCGTGACGCAACGCGCGGACGAAGGCCCGGGACCGCTCGGCACGTGCCAGGCACGTGTCGGTGGGGTGCAGGTGCGCCCCGCGACCCGGTGCGGAGCCGGCCGGATCGGGAGCGACGTACCAGGAGTCGTCCTGACCGTCGAAGCCCGAGCGAGCGACCACCCGCAACAGCTCACCTCTGGCGGCCCGCTGCCGGCACCCGACGCACGTCCGCAGGGGCGCATGACGGTTGCTCGGCTGTGTGACCACCGCCGTCCACCATACCGCTGTCGGGCGCCCGTCCCTAACCATGCGTCTCCGACGTCCCGGTCAACGGTCGTGACTCACGTCAGGAGCGAGCCGGTCCGAAGCCGACGGGGTCAGGTCCACCGGGTCCCGGCCGACCTCTCGTCGTTGTCGGAGCCCTCCCCTACCGTGGCGACGTGCGCGACGACTTCGACGCCCCGGCGCTCGACGAGCGGCTCTGGCTGCCGCACTACCTGCCGGAGTGGAGCTCTCGGGAGGCCACCCGGGCCTCCTACCGCCTCGACGCCGAGGGCCTCGTGCTCGAGGTGCCCCGCGAGCACCCGGTGTGGCTGCCCGAGGTGCACACCCCGGCGCTGCGGATCTCCGGGCTCCAGACCGGAAGTCGCTCCGGGCCGGTCGGCAGCACCGACGGCCAGCAGGCGGTCGTGCCGGGCCAGCGGGTCCGCGAGGCCCAGCCCGACTTCCGGGGGCACCTGCAGTCCGGCGGACACCTCGAGGTGCGCTGCCGCATGACGCTCTCGCCGCGGTCGATGGCCGCCCTGTGGCTCTGCGGCTTCCAGGAGCAGCCCGACGACTGCGGCGAGCTGTGCGTGGTCGAGGTCTTCGGCAAGGACGTCGTCGCCGGAGAGTCCGCGGAGGTGGGCGTGGGCGTCAAGGCCATCGCCGACCCGCGCCTCCGCGACGACTTCGCGGCGCCGCGGCTGCCGCTCGACGTCACGCAGCACCACACCTACGCCGTCGACCGGTCCTCCGACGAGGCCGTCTTCACCGTCGACGGCCAGGAGGTACGCCGCTGCGCCGCTCCCCCGGCCTACCCGCTGCAGGTCATGGTCGCCGTCTTCGACTGGCCCGGGCTCGGCGACGGCACCGACGACCACCTGGTGCCGCAGCTCGTCGTCGACCAGGTGGCCGCCTGGTAGGCCGAGACGTCCTGCCGGTCGAGCCCGTCGAGACCCCCTTGCCGGTCGAGCCTGTCGAGACCCCGGACGGTCATGGCCCGTCCCCGGCCCGGCAGGTCCCTCACCGGGGTTTCGACGCGCTGCCGCGACCTCGTGCCTCGGTCGCGCCGCTTGCTCAACCCTCCCGCCACGCTGACCTGCTCGTACCTCGCAGGTCAGGTGTCGGGAGCCTCGTCGGAGCGGATGTCGATGCGCCACCCGGTCATGCGGGCGGCCAGGCGGGCGTTCTGCCCCTCCTTGCCGATGGCGAGCGAGAGCTGGAAGTCGGGCACGATCACGCGGGCCGAGCGCGCGTCGGCGTCGACCACGATGACCCGGGAGACGCGAGCCGGGCTCAGCGCGTTGGCGACCAGCTGGGCCGGGTCGTCGCTCCAGTCGACGATGTCGATCTTCTCGCCGTGCAGCTCGCTCATCACGTTGCGCACCCGCGAGCCCATCGGACCGATGCAGGCGCCCTTGGCGTTGACGCCCGGGACGGTCGACTTCACCGCGATCTTGGTCCGGTGACCCGCCTCGCGGGCGATCCCGGCGATCTCGACGGTGCCGTCGGCGATCTCGGGCACCTCGAGGGCGAAGAGGCGCTTGACCAGGTTGGGGTGGGTGCGCGAGAGCATCACCTGCGGGCCACGCATGCCCTTGCGCACGCTGACCACCAGGCACTTGATCCGGGTGCCGTGGGAGTAGTCCTCGCCCGGCACCCGCTCCCCCGACGGCAGCAGTGCCTCGAGCGGGCCGAGGTCGACCATGGTGTCGTTGGGGTCGCGACCCTGCTGGATCACGCCGCTGACGATGTCGCCCTCCTTGCCGGAGAACTCCCCGAACTTGCGGTCGTCCTCGGCGTCGCGCAGCCGCTGCAGCATCACCTGCTTGGCGGTGGTGGCGGCGATGCGGCCGAAGCCCTCGGGGGTGTCGTCGTACTCGCCGACGACGTTGCCCTCCTCGTCGGTCTGCTGCGCCAGCACCACGACGTGACCGGTCTTGGTGTCGAGCTCGACCCTGGCCTGCGCCTCGGCGTGGTCCATGTCGATCTTGTGGTAGGCCGTGAGCAGGGCCTGCTCGATGGCCTCCACCAGCACCTCGAACGGGATCTCCTTGTCGCGCGCCAGCATGCGCAACAGGGACATGTCGATGTCCATCAGGACTCCTTCGTGAACTCGATCTGCACGAGCGCCTTGCGGACCTCGTCGTAGGCGACCCGGCGCGACGCCCCGGACACGTCGAGGTCGGCGCCGTCGTCGTCGGAGGCCAGGATGCGTCCGGTGAGCGTCTCGTCGTCGGTCGTCACCTTCACCAGGCGCCCGGTGTTGCGGCGCCAGTGGCGTGGGTGGGTGAGCGGGCGGTCGACGCCCGGGGAGGACACCTCGAGGGTGTAGGCGCGCTCGCCCATCAGGACGCGCTCGTCGAGCACGCGGGAGACCTCCCGCGTCGCCTCGGCGACGTCGTCGAGGGTGATCCCGCCGTCCTTGTCGACCGCGACCCGCAGCAGCCGGCGCTGCCCGGCGACCTTGACGTCGACACCCTCGAGGTCGAGGCCGAGCGCCTGCACAGGGACGGTCAGCTCCTCCGCGAGGCGGTCGCTGGTCTCTGCGGTGCTCATGGCTGCTGACCTCCGTGTGCTGTTGTGGGTGGAGCCTGCTCACCCTAGCGCGACTGGAGCACCTAACCTGACCCCGTGTCGGCCTCCCTGCCCGTGCTGTCGCGCCGCGCACTGCTGGCCACCGGCGCGGCCGGTGGGCTCGCGGCGCTGACTGCCTGCGAGGCCCCCGGCGACGGCCGCGCCGACGCCCTTCCCGCCGCCGAGGCGTCGCCCTCGCTGGCCCCCGACGTGGCGCTCGCGACGCTCGCGCTGGCCGAGATCCGCGCCGTACGCCGCGCGGTGGAGACCACGCGCCGGGCCTTCCCCGCGCGCACCGCCGGGCTGCGGGCCGTGGCCTCGATGCACCGCAGCCACGAGGCCGCCCTGGCCGACGCCGTCCCCGACGGCGCGCAGACGGCCCTCACGCCCCCGGCGTACGACGTGCCGGCCCGGGCGGCGCGGGCCTCGCGCCGGCTGCGGCAGCGCGAGGAGCAGCTGCGCCGGCGTCTCGACGCGCTGGCGCTCGACGCCGAGAGCGGCGCCTTCGCGAGCCTGCTGGCGAGCATGGGCGCCGGAGTGGCGCAGCGGGTGGCGACGTGGCCGACGACCTGACCGGCGGGGCGGACGACACCGCCGGGCCCCCGACCCCGCTCGAGGCGCTGCAGCGCGCGCTCGCGGCCGAGCACGCGGCCGTCTGGGTGCTCGCCTTCCTCGGCGCCCGGGTCCCGGCCACGGACTCGTCGGCGCTGGCCGACCGGCTGGCGGACGCCTTCGAGGAGCACCGCGCCTCCCGCGACGAGCTCACCGCGCTGGTGGCGCGAGCCGGGGCCGAGCCGGTCGCCTCGGCCACCGACTACGAGCTGCCCGACCCCGCGTCGTCGCCCGAGCAGCTGCGCGGGGCCGCCCGCACGGTCGAGGAGCGGGTCGCCCGGACGTGGGCCGAGACCGTGGGCGCCACGTCCGGTGACGACCGACGCCGCGCGATCGCCGGGCTGCGAGCCAGCGCGGTGCGTGCCCTCGGCTTCGGCGCCGCCCCCAGCGACCTGCCGGGACTCTCCTGACCCTGGTCTCCTATGGTCGGAGGATGAGCGACTTCGAGGCTGCCGAGGCAGCCGTCCAGGCCGCGCTCGACGCGGGAGCGTCGTACGCCGACGCCCGCCTCATGCACCGGCGCACCGAGCAGATGGGGGCCCGCGACGGCGACGTCGAGGACGTCAGCCAGCGCTCCGACGCCGGTCTGGGCGTGCGCGCGCTGGTGGGCTCCGGGTGGGGCTTCTTCGCCGTGCCCGACGTCGAGTTCGGCGCCGCGCGCCGGGCCGGCCACCGCGCCGCCGAGATCGCGGAGGCGAGCGCGCTGGTCTCCCGCGACGGCGCCGGGATGATCCCGAGCGAGCCCGTGGTGGGGTCGTGGGCCAACGAGTGCGAGGTCGACCCCCTGACCGTGCCGCTCTCGGTGAAGGGCGACCTGCTCACCGAGGCCACCCGGCTGATGCGCGAGCACGGCGCCGACGTCGCCACCGCGACCTACGACGTGTGGGACACCCGCAAGTGGTTCGTCTCCAGTGAGGGCGCCCGGATCGACCAGCACGTGCGCGAGTGCGGCGCCGGCATCCAGGCCACGGCGATCGGCGAGCACGAGACCCAGCGGCGCTCCTACCCCGCCTCGCGTGGGCAGTTCGCCACGCGCGGCTGGGAGTTCGTCGAGGCCCTCGACCTGCTCGGCAACGCTCCTCGCGTGGGCGCCGAGGCACGCGAGCTGCTGACCGCCCCGGAGTGCCCCTCGGGCCGCACCGACCTGGTGCTCGGCTCGGAGCAGCTCGCCCTGCAGATCCACGAGTCGGTCGGCCACGCCATCGAGCTCGACCGCATCCTGGGCTGGGAGGCGGCGTACGCCGGCACCTCGTGGCTCGACCTCTCGCGGCTGGGCAGCCTGCAGTACGGCTCCGAGCTGATGAACATCACCATCGACCCGACCATCCCCGGGGCGCTCGGCAGCTTCGGCTACGACGACGAGGGCACCCCGGCGGTCGCGCGCGACGCCGTGCGCGAGGGCGTGTGGGTGGGGGTGCTGGCCGGCCGGGACTCCGCGGCCGCCGCCGGGCTCGACTACGCCGGCAGCGTGCGCGCCGACGGCTGGTCACGGCTGCCGATGGTCCGGATGACCAACGTCGGGCTCGAGCCCGGGCCGCACAGCTTCGAGGAGATCATCGCCAGCACCGACGACGGGATCTACATGGAGAGCAACCGGTCGTGGTCGATCGACGACAAGCGGCTGAACTTCCAGTTCGGCACCGAGGTCGGCTACGAGATCAAGGGCGGCAGGCTCGGACGGCTGCTGCGCAACCCCACCTACACCGGCATCGGGCCCCAGTTCTGGGCCTCGCTCGACATGCTCTCGCACGAGTCGGTGGCGTGGGGTACCCCCAACTGCGGCAAGGGTCAGCCCGGCCAGACCGGTCACACGGGGCACCCCGCGGCGCCCGCCCGGTTCCGCGACGTCCGGGTGGGGGTGAGGGCTCGATGAACGACCAACGACAGCTGCCCGAGGAGGTCGTGCAGCGCGTCCGCGACGTGCTGCCCGGCGCGGAGGTCACGGTGCAGGTCGACCGCGACCGGCTCTCCCTGACCCGCTTCGCCACCTCGGTGATCCACCAGAACGTCGCGGAGGACACCACCACCGCACGGCTCGTGGTGCACCACGACGGTCGCACGGCGACCGGCACCACCACCGTCGCGACGCAGGACGACGTCGCCGGCCTCGTGGAGCGGGTGCGCGACGCCGTGGGGCACGCCCCGCTCGACCCGAGCTGGCCCGGGCTCACCTCCGCCGACGCCGACCGCCCGCGCAGCGCCGAGGTCGACCTCGCGACCGCGGGGGCGACGCCGCGCGACCGCGCCGAGGTGGTGCGCGGCTTCGTCGAGGGCGCCGACGGGCTGGAGACCGCGGGCTACGTCCGCACGGTGCACTGGACGGGTGGCTTCGCCTCCTCCAACGGCCGCGTCGTCGTGGGCGAGGCCACCGAGTGCGGCCTCTCCGGCATCGCCCGTCACGAGGCCGACGGCACCCGCTGGGACGGCCTGGCGCGGCTGGCGCCGCTGTCGATCGCCGAGCTCGACGGCGAGGTGCTCGGCGCCCGCGCCGCGGCCAAGGCACGCGCCATGGCCGGCGCCGAGGAGCTGCCGGCCGGGGCCTACGAGGTCGTGCTCGAGCCCGGCGCCGTGCTCGACCTGCTCGGCAACCTCGCCGCCCACGGCTACGGCGGGCGCGCCGTCGAGGAGGGCCGCTCCTTCGTGCGGCTCGGCGACCAGCAGCTCGACCCGGCACTGACGCTGCTTGACGACCCGCTCGAGGTCGGACGCACCTACGACGACGAGGGCACCCCGGCACGGCGGCTCCCGCTCGTCGAGGAGGGGCGCTCGGTCGGCATCGCGACCGACCGGCGTACGGCGGCGGCGCTGGGCGTGGAGAGCACGGGGCACTCCGCCCACGGCGGCTTCAGCTGGGGACCCACGCCGCTCCACCTCGCGCTGCAGCCGTCGGGCGACGACGAGGTGGCCGAGGAGGTCGACGGCCCGGCCGCCGACTCGTCGGTGGCGTCGCTGGTCGCTGGCGTCGAGCGCGGGATCCTGGTGACGGACTTCTGGTACACCCGGATGCTCGACCCGCGCTCGGTCTCCTTCACCGGCCTCACCCGCAACGGCACCTGGCTGGTCGAGGACGGCGTGGTGACGCGCCCGGTGAGCAACTTCCGCTTCACCCAGAGCTACGTCGACGCCCTGGCCGCCGGCCAGGTGCGCGGCGTCGGCCGCACGGCGACGCCCGTGCCCGGCGACACCTACTCCGCCACCTCGCCCCGCTTCTCGTGCCCCGCGCTGCACCTCGGCTCCTGGAACTTCACCGGCGGGGCCTCCGGCTGACGCCGACCCGGCGCGTGTGTGCGCACACGCGCCGGGTCAGCAGCAGGGATCAGCGGCCGAAGTCGGACTTCTTGATCAGCGCGTGGATCCCGGTGGTGCGGTCGACCACCTGCGAGACCTCGAAGTCGGTCGCGGCGGAGAGGTAGGCGTAGGCGACCGGTCCGGCCATCCCGATCTCCTCGGTCAGGAAGGCCAGCGCCTGGCGCACGGCGTCGCGCATCGCGACGTCGAGGTCGGTCTCGTTGCCGCCGCCCTCGGGACCGTCGGGGTCGGAGAGCCCGATCGGGACCCAGAAGTCGGGGGTCTCGGCGAAGGGGTGGTCGAAGGCCTGGCGCGGGACCTTGCGGCTGCCGGGCTTGAGCACGGTGAGCCGGAAGGTGGGCCGCAGCGAGCCCTCCATCGCGGTCAGCGCCACCTCGCCGTCGCCCTGCACCATGTGCGGGTCGCCGGCGAAGAACATCGCCCCCGGCACCTGCACCGGCAGGTAGAGCGTGGAGCCGAGGCCGAGCTCGTTGATGTCGATGTTGCCGCCGGCGTCGGTGGGCGGCACCGAGTCGACCACGGCGCTGGTGTCGCGGGCCACGCCCATCAGGCCCATGAAGGGCCGCAGGTCGAAGCCGACCGGCACGTCACCCGGCAGCCGGCCACGCAGGCCGCGGCGCGACCGCTCGACCGAGGCGAAGACGCTGATGTTGCCGCCCTCGTTGACGTACGCCGCGTTGGCCGGGTCGGCGACGAACTGCTCCGGGTACTCCCCCGGCAGCGCCCCCTTGCCGTGCCGGTTGCTGATCACGCCGTAGGGCACGCGCAGCGGCAGGTCGAGCACCTCGATGCGCAGCACGTCGCCCGGCTCGGCGCCGCGCACCGCGATCGGCCCGGTGACGACGTGCGGTCCGGGACCGTCGTGCGGCGTACGGCGCGCCACGGCGACGGCGTCGTCGAGCACCTGGCGGCGCGGCACGCCGTACTGCTCGAAGAAGCCGACGGGGTCCTGGCCCTGGTCCTCGAGCAGGCCCTCGTGCGAGATCGTGTCGAGCGTGACGACGTCACCGGAGCGCACCACCGCGACCGGCTGGGTGGTGCGGTTGGGCAGCCGGCCCCACAGCACCTCCTCCGGACGCGCCCGCAGGTAGCGGCCGCGGGTGCGGCCGACGCCGGGCTGCAGCACCGGGCCGAAGCGCGCGCGGCCGCGCGGCGAGGCCGACGCCGGGGCAGCGGCCGCACCCAGGGTCGTCCCGACCGCAGCGGCGCCGAGGAGCGAGCGGCGTCCGAGGAGGGCGGCGGCGAGAGGGGTGGACGGTGAGGGGTGCATGACAGGACCTCCGAGCTGGTGGGGTGGACCGGCTCACCCCACCAGTCGTGTGTTTCGTCCGCGTGACGCTCGCGGACCGGACGTCCGTGAGCGAGACGCCTCGCGTCACCGGCAGGCCGCGCCGCGCCGCGTCGCGAGCCGCTACCTAGGCTTGGCCGCGTGACCGACATGACCTACCGCCCCCTCGGCCGCTCCGGACTGATGGTCAGTGCCGTCGGCATCGGCTGCAACCCTTCAGCCGCCGTGTCGACCTCGACGGCGTCCGCGAGATCCTCGACGCCGCGCAGGACACCGGCGTCACGCTGCTCGACACCGCCGACGTCTACGGCGTCGAGCCCGGCGCGAGCGAGGAGCTGATGGGCGAGGCGCTGCAGGGGCGCCGCGACGACTTCGTGCTCGCCACGAAGTTCGGCGCCGACATGCAGGGCGCCAACGGCGCCGACCACGGCGTCCGCGGCTCGCGCCGCTACATCCGCCGTGCCGTCGAGGGCAGCCTGCGGCGGCTCCGCACCGACCACCTCGACCTCTACCAGCTGCACGTGCCCGACGCCGTCACGCCGATCGCCGAGACCCTGGGCGCGCTGAGCGAGCTGGTCGCGGAGGGCAAGGTGCGCTACGTCGGCTGCTCCAACTTCACCGGCTGGCAGGTCGCCGACGCCGCCTGGACCGCCGAGACGCGGGGCCTGGAGCCCTTCGTCTCCGCGCAGAACCGCTACTCCCTGCTCGACCGATCGCTGGAGCGCGAGGTCGTGCCTGCCTGCGAGCGCTTCGGCCTCGGCGTGCTGCCCTTCTTCCCGCTGGAGTACGGCCTGCTCACCGGCAAGTACCGCCGTGGCCAGGAGGCCCCCGGCGACTCCCGCGCCGCCCTCGACCCCACGCGCTCGCAGTGGCTCGCCGAGGCCGACTGGGACCGCATCGAGACGCTGGAGGCCTACGCCGCCGCCCGCGACCTGGAGGTCCTCGACGTGGCGATCGCCGGCCTCGCCGCCCAGCCCGGCGTCTCCAGCGTCATCTCCGGCGCTACGCGCGGCGCGCAGGTGCGACGTAACGCCGCGGCCCTGGCCTGGCAGCCCACCCCCGCCGACCTCGAGGAGCTCGCCGCGCTCTGAGGTCGGCGCCTGGGTCACCGGGTCTCGAGACAGGCGCTGCGCGCCTTCCTCGACCACCCGCTCGCCGGGTCTCGACAAGCTCGACCGCCCGGGTGGTCGAGGAGGTTGCGCAGCAACCGTCTCGAGACCCCCACGCCGCCCACTCGCCGAGTCTCGACAAGCTCGACCGCCCGGGTGGTCGAGGAGGTTGCGCAGCAACCGTCTCGAGACCCCCCACACCGCCCGCCCACCAGGCCTCGACAGGCTCGACCGCCCGGGTGGTCGAGGAGGTTGCGCAGCAACCGTCTCGAGACCCGTGCGCCGCCCGCCCTCACACGTCGGCGACGCAGCGGAAGCCGAGGTTGGCCGAGGCGGAGTCGGGGGTGTTGCCGGTGCGGGCGGCGACGCGGTAGCGGCGGCAGTAGGAGTCGTGGCACAGGTACGACCCGCCCCGCATCACCCGGTGGGTGCCGGTGTCCGGGCCGGTCGGCGCGACCCGCGGCGAGCGGGCGTAGTACGTCGGGTCGAACCAGTCGGCGCACCACTCCCAGACGTTGCCGACGGTGTTGAAGAGGCCGTGCCCGTTGGGGGCGTACGCCGTCGCGGGCGCCGTGGTGAGCCAGCCGTCGTCGAAGGTGTTGGTGTGCGGGAAGTCGCCCTGGAAGATGTTGCAGCGCCATCGCCCCTTGGGGGTGCGCTCGTCGCCCCACGGGTAGCGCGCCCCCGCGAGCCCGCCACGCGCGGCGTGCTCCCACTCGGCCTCGGTGGGCAGACGCTTGCCGGCCCACGCGGCGTACGCCGTCGCGTCGCGCCACGAGACGTGCACGACCGGGTGGCTGCCACGGGTCTCGACCGAGCTGTCCGGCCCCTCGGGGTGGCGCCAGTCGGCGCCGTCGACCGCCACCCACCAGGGGGCGTCGGCCAGCCGGTGGCGCACGTGCGGGCTGCCCGGGTCGACCGCGAGGTGGAAGACCGCGCCCACGCCGAGGTCCTCGGCGTCGGTGAGGTGACCCGTGGCGTCGACGAACGCGGCGAAGTCGGCGTTGGTCACGGTCGCCGGGTCGACGAGCAGGTCCGGCAGCTCGACCTCGTGCACCGGGGTCTCGCCGTCGCCCGGGTCGCCGTCGCCGTGGTGGTCGCCCATCGCGAAGGTGCCGCCCAGCACCAGCACCATGGCCTCGCGCCCCCGCACGGCACCCGAGGTGGCGGCACCGACCGCGTGGAGCCCCGAGCCCCCCACCGATCCGCTGCAGCAGGCGCTCACGAGACCCGGCGCGCCTGCGCCTCCTCCGCGGGCACGGGCTCGGGCACCGCCGCGACCAGGCGGCGGGTGTAGTCGTGCTCGGGCGCGCCGAAGACGCGCTCGGCGGGGCCCTGCTCGACGACCAGTCCTTCTCTCAGCACCACCACACGATCCGACACCTGGTGCACGACTGCCAAGTCGTGGCTGACGAAGAGGCACGCGAAGCCGAGCTCGCGCTGGAGCCGGGTGAAGAGCTCGAGCACCTCGGCCTGGATGGAGACGTCGAGCGCGCTGGTCGGCTCGTCGGCGATGAGCAGGGTCGGGTCGAGGGCCAGGCCCCGGGCCAGCGCGACCCGCTGGCGCTGGCCGCCGGAGAGCTGGTGGGGTCGGCGCTGGGCCAGCCCCGGGTCGAGGCGCACCGCGTCGAGCAGCTCGCTCACGCGGGCGGCCCGCGAGGCCGCGTCGCCCACCCGGTGCACGTCCAGCGGCTCGGCGATGCTCCGCGCCACGGTGAAGCGAGGGTCGAGCGAGGCGGCAGGGTCCTGCGGCACCAGCGCGAGCCCCCGGCGTACGCCGCGCAGCGCCCGCGCCGAGAGGGTCGCCAGGTCGGCGCCGCCGACATGCACCGTGCCGGCCGCGGCGGGGAGCAGCCCGGCGGCCGCGCGACCCAGGGTGGTCTTGCCCGAGCCGGACTCCCCGACCAGCCCGACCACCTCGCCGCGGCGCACCTCGAAGGTGACGCCGTCGACCGCGGTGAAGGCGGCCTGCCCGCGACGCGCGGGGTAGACGACGCGTACGTCGTCGAGGCGCAGCGCCGCGGCCGAGGCGCCCGCCTCCGGCGGTGGCGCGAGCGTCGGCGGCTCCGAGCCCGAGGGCAGTCGCGGCACCGCACCCAGCAGCTGCCGGGTGTAGGGGTGCTCGGGCTCGGCGAAGAGGCGGCGCACCGGCGCCTCCTCCACGACCCGGCCCTCGCGCAGCACGACGACGCGCTGGGCGAGTCGCGCGACCACCCCCATGTTGTGGGTGATGAGCAGCACGCCGGCGCCGGTCTCGTCGCGCAGCCGTCCGAGGAGGGCCAGGATCTCGGCCTGCACGGTGACGTCGAGCGCGGTCGTCGGCTCGTCGGCGAGGAGCAGGCTGGGCTCGTTGGCCAGGGCCAGCGCCAGCACGACCCGCTGCTTCTGACCGCCGGAGAGCTGGTGCGGGTAGTGGTCCACGCGCGTCTCGGGATCGGGGATCTCCACCTGACGCAGCAGCGCCACCGCGCGCTCGCGCGCCTCCGCCCGCGACACCGCACCGTGCGCACGCAGGGCCTCGCGCAGCTGCCAGCCGACGGTGCGCACCGGGTTGGGGGCGGTCTGCGGCTCCTGGAAGACCATCGCCACGCCGGCCCCGCGCAGCCGGCGCAGGTCCTCCTCGGAGGCGCCGAGCACCTCGCGGCCCTCCAGCTCGATCGAGCCGGTGGCGACGGCACCGCGCGGCAGCAGCCCGATGACCGCGCGCGCCGTCATCGACTTCCCGGAGCCCGACTCCCCCACCAGGGCCACGATCTCGCCGCGGCCGACGGTCACGTCGATCCCCTCCACGGCCGGTCGCGGGTGGGCGAAGTCGATGCGCAGGTCGCGCACCCGCAGCAGCGGTGGGGCCGCCGTCTGGTCGGCGCGGTGCAGGTGGGGAACGGTCATGGGAGCTCCTGGGCGGGAGGGTGGGCCTCAGCGGCGACGCTGGGCAGAGATGGCCTGGGCGACCAGCAGGAAGCCGAGCACGAGCATGCTGACCACCACGAGGGGTCCGACGACGAAGAAGGGGGCCTCCCACACGTTGCGGATGCCGTCCTTGATCAGCGACCCGAGCGAGGGGTCGGGCGGGCGCACGCCGAGGCCGAGGAAGCTCATCGCGCCCTCGATGAAGACCGCGACCGACATCGACACGGCGAGCTGCACCGTCAGCGGCTCCAGCGAGTTGGGCAGCACGTGCTTGCGCAGCAGCCACGTCTCGCCGGCGCCCATGACACGGGCCGACTCGACGTAGGGCAGCGCCCGAACCTTGAGCACCGAGGTGCGGGCCAGCCGACCGAAGATCGGCAGCTCGGCGAGCACGATGACCACCGCGATGGTGCGCAGGCCGGGGCCCATCGCCGCGGTGGCGGTGATCGCGAGGATCAGCACCGGGAAGGCGAGCAGCACGTCGAGCAGCCGCTGCGTGGCCACGTCGGCCCAGGCGTGCAGCGGCGACAGCAGCCCGAGGGCGACGCCGAGCGCGGCGCCGACGGGCACGGCGAGGAAGACCACGACGAGGTCGATCCGGATGCCGTGCAGCACCCGGGAGAGGATGTCGCGGTTGACCTCGTCGGTGCCGAGCCAGTGGGCAGCGCTCGGCGGTGCCAGGTTGGCGCCGGGGATCTGCTGGGTGGGGTCGTAGGGCGCCAGCACGGGAGCCAGCAGGCCGGCCACGACCACCAGCGCCACCATGACCACGCCGACGAGGCCCTGACCGTGCGCCAGCGCCCCCCAGCGCAGCCGCCGGGCACGCACGCCCTCGGCGGGTGCGACCTCGGTGACGGCGGCGGTGCTCACGAGGCCCCCAGCCGGATCCGCGGGTCGAGCAGCGCCTGCACGACGTCGGTGAGCAGCTGGGTCGCGACGAAGACGGCGACCGAGAGCAGCAGCAGCGTCTGCACGAGCGGGTAGTCGCGCGAGGAGATCGCCTGCTCGGCCAGCATCCCGAGCCCGGGCCAGGCGAAGATCGCCTCGACCAGGACCGCCCCGCCGAGCAGGGTCCCGACCTGGACGCCGAGCACGGTCACCGCCGCGGGCAGCGCGTTGGGCAGCGCCTGGGTGAGCACCAGCCGCCGCCGGCCGACCCCGAGCGCGCGGGCCGTGGTGGCGTACGGCTGCTCCAGCTCGGTGCGTAACGCCTCGGAGAGGAAGCGGGTCAGCGCGGCGGCGGCGGGCAGCGCCAGGCACAGCGCCGGCATCAGCAGGAACTGCACGCTGATGTCGGGCCGCGCCCAGAAGCCCTCGGGTGGGGTGCCGCCCGCCGGCAGCACCGGCAGCAGCACCGCGAAGAGCAGCACCAGCAGCGGCCCGGTGACGAAGGTGGGCAGGGCCACGGCTGCGGTGTTGACGCCGTTGAGCAGGGTGTCCACCCCACGGCGGTGGGCGAGGACCCCGCCCACCGCCGCCACCAGGGTCAGCACGACGGCCAGCAGCAGCGCGCCGCCCGCCAGCACCAGGGTGTTGACCAGTCCCTCCCGCACGAGCCGGCTGATGTCGCCGCCCACGAGGTAGGACTGGCCGGGGTCGAGCCGCACCATCGCAGCCAGCCACTGCAGGTACTGCACGACCACGGGCTCGTCGAGCCCGAGCTCGGCACGGATCGCGTCCCGTGCCTCCGGCGTGGCGTCGGGGCCGGCGAGCGTGGCCACCGGGTCGCCCGGCACCAGCCGGATCACCGAGAAGATCACCACCGACGCCGCCAGCACGACCAGCACCGCCGACGGCAGCCGCCGCAGCACGTAGCGGGTCATGCCGGCCTCACCGGTCCAGCCAGGTCTCACCGAAGGTGAGCTCGCTGCGCTTGGTCCAGCTGACGCCCTCCAAGTCGGCCTTCGAGACGGCCTGCATGAAGGTGGTGCTCAGCTCGATCAGGAAGAGGTTGTCGAGCAGGTCGGCGTTGAGGTCGGCGTAGGCCGCCTCGGCCTCCGGGCCGGCCGGGTCGGGCTGCTTCCACGCCGCGTCGGCGTGCGCGGCGTACTGGTCGTCGAGGAAGTTGGAGGTGTTCTTGGCCGCGTTGAAGGGGTAGGCCGAGACCGCCAGCGACGACGGGGTGTACTGCGCGTAGGCGTGGTCGAGGATCCACAGCGCCTCGAAGGAGCCGCCGATCAGCTTCTCGATCTGCTGTGCCTGCTCGTTGGGCACCAGCTCGACGTCGAGACCCACCTGCTTGAGGTCCGCCTGCACGATCTGCGCGATGGCCTCGTTGTTGGGGTTGGCGGTGGAGTACTCCAGCGGCAGCGGCGGGAGGTCCTTGCCCTCGAGCAGCGACCGGGCCTCGTCGAGGTCCTGCTGGAGGGACTCGTTGGCCTCGGGGTCGTACGCCGGGGAGTACTCCGGCCACGGCAGCGCGATCGGGTAGCCGACGCCGCGGTAGACCTCCTCGACGACGCGGTCCCGGTCGACCGAGAGCGCGATGGCGCGGCGGACGTCGGGGTCGGACAGCGCGGGGTTCTCCACGTTGGTGCCGACGTAGGTCTGCCGCTCGGAGCCCTCGAAGGTGATCTGGTCGAAGTCGCCGGTCCCGGCCAGCGACTCGATGTCGCGGTTGGAGGCGCCCTGGGCCAGGTCGAGCTGGCCGCTGCGGAGCTGGGAGACCAGCGACTGCGCGTCGGGCACGATGTCGATCTCGACGCCGTCGAGCCGGGGCGTGTCGCCCCAGTAGTCGTCGTTGCGGTCGAGGACGAGCTTGGACTGCGGCGTCCACGACTCGAAGGTGAAGGGCCCGGTGCCGACGTAGGCCTCGCCCTTCTCGAGCTGGTCGATCGTCTCGGAGTCGATGATCGGCAGGATGTCGAGCAGGTCGAGCACGTTGTTCATCGGGTGGTCGAAGCCCAGCGTGATGCTGTGCTCCTCGGAGGTGTCGAACTCCGTGATCGCGGCGGCGGTGCGCTGGAACTGGACCGTCCACTTCGGGTCGGCCCACTGCCGGATGCTGAACTCCACGTCCTCGGAGGTGAAGGGGCGCCCGGAGTGGAAGGTCACGTCGTCCCGCAGCTGCAAGGTGATCGAGGTGCCGTCCTCGGCCAGCTCCCAGCTCTCCGCCAGGCTCGGCTCGGCCTCGAGGCTGTCGATCGGGTAGTCGACGAGGGAGTCGAAGACCTGGCCGATGACGAGGTTGATGGTGTCGTTGGAGTTGGTGAAGATCGCGGCCGGCACGAGGTCGGTCACGGTGCCGACCTTGAGGACGCCGCCCGACTGGGGCTCGCCGGACCCACCGGAGCCGCCGTCGCCGACGGCGGAGGAGCAGGCGGTGAGCAGGCCGAGGGCGGTGACGGCGGCAGCCAGCGCGAGCGCGGGCCGGCGGCGACGGGACAGGGAGGGACGAGGGCTCATCGGGACCTTCTGTGGGGTGGGGTGGGCAGAGCGGGCAGGTCGAGCTCGGCAGCGGTGGCGAGCGGGTCGTCGTAGACGGTGCGGAGCGCGACGTCGCAGGCGGCGACCGCCTGCACGTCGCCGACCACACGGGTGGTCGAGAGCGGGAGGCGGGCGGAGGTCGCCGTGTGGTGGAGGAAGGAGCGACGTACGGCGTCGAGCGCGGGCGGGTAGTCGGTGAAGGCCTGGCCGCAGAGCACGACCCGGTCGGGGTGGACCATGTCGGCGACGACGGCGACCACCTCACCCAGGGCCTCCCCCCGGGCCGCGAGCAGGCGGTGGGCGCGGTCGTCGCCGAGCACGGCGGCCCGGGTCACGTCGCGCACGCCCGCCTCCACCGGCAGCCCCTCGGCACGCGCGGCGCGCACCACCGAGTCGCTGCTGACGACGGTCTCCAGGCACCCGCTGCGTCCGCAGCGGCACGGGGGCCGGGGGCCGTCGGCGGACCTCGCGGGGAAGTGGCCGAGGCGCCCGACGCGTGAGATCTCCATCCCGGCCTGCACCTGGTTGGCCATCACGTAGCCGACCGTGTCGCGGGCGTAGAGGTAGAGGGTCGAGCCCGGGAGCTCGTCGTCGCGGGCGAGGTACTCCGCCGCCGCGAGGGCCGGGATCATCTCCCAGGAGCTGACCTCGAGCCCCAGCGCGTTCTCCAGCAGCCTCGCGAGGTGCTCCTCGCCGTGCGACAGGTCGCCCCACGGCCCGACCAGGCCGGCACCGACGACCACCCGCTCCGGCTCCTCCGCCAGGAGCGCGGTGAGCGCCCGGTTGGCCGTGACGGCCAGCTCGTGGGCGTCGTCCGGGGTCGTCACCGTCGTGCGGCGCAGCACGCGCCCACCGAGGTCGCCCAGCGCCAGCGTGGTCAGCCGGCGACCGACGTGGATGCCGAGGGTCACGTGCGAGCGGGTGTCGACGGCCACGGGGATGCTCGGACGACCCGGCACCCGCTCGTGCAGGAGGTCGGGACGCTCCACCAGGAGGCCCGCGTCGACCAGCGCGCCCAGGGTGCGCGCCACCGTCGAGGCGCTGAGCCCGGTCAGCCGCGCCAGCTCCTCGCGCGTGGTCGGCCCCGTGCGGCGGACCTGCGTCAGCACACGGCTGTGCGGCGAGCCGAAGCGGCCCAGCGGCAGCACGATCATCACGGCGGCGTCCAATCTCGATAAAGTCAATCGACTTAGCCGAAGACTAGGCCCTCGCCCGCCGCCTCCGTCGTAGCGCCACATCGTGGACGGCGATGTCGTCACCGTGGTCGAAACGGTTGCCGCCGCGACGCCACGGTCCCCACGCTGGCTGACCTCCCCCGCCCACCCGGAGACCCCGAGGAGTCCCGCGTGACCTCACGCCACGACCTGACCGCCAGCGCCACCCCCGTCACCGCACCTGCCGGCGCCCCCAACGTGCTGGTCGTGCTGCTCGACGACATGGGGTTCGGGGCGTCCTCGGCCTTCGGGGGTCCGTGCCGGATGCCGGTTGCGGAGCAGCTCGCGGCCGACGGGCTGCGCTACACGCGCTTCCACACCACCGCGCTGTGCTCGCCCACCCGCAGCGCGCTGCTCACGGGCCGCAACCACCACAGCGTCGGCATGGGCACGGTCACCAACCTCGCCGTCGACGCCCCCGGCTACGACGCCATGCGCAGCCCCAGCAAGGCGACCCTGGCGCGCACGCTGAGCCTCAACGGCTACGCCACCGGCGCCTTCGGCAAGATGCACCAGACGCCCAACGCCGAGCTGACGCCCGCCGGCCCCTTCACCCACTGGCCGACGCAGGAGGGCTTCGACCGGTTCTACGGCTTCCTCGGCGGCGAGACCGACCAGTTCGTGCCCAACCTCGTCGACGGCACGACGTACGTCGACCCGCCCGCGACGCCGGAGGAGGGCTACCACTTCTCCGAGGACGTCGTCGACAAGGCGGCCGAGTGGATCCGCGGCGTCCGCCGGCACGACCCCGCGAAGCCGTGGTTCTGCTACCTGCCCTTCGGGGCGACCCACGCGCCCTTCCACGTGCCGGAGGCGTGGCGCGACCGCTACCGCGGCGAGTTCTCCCACGGCTGGGACGAGCAGCGCGAGCGCACGCTCGCCCGGCAGCAGCAGCTCGGGATCGTGCCCGAGGACGCCGAGCTGGCCCCGTGGGCCCCCGGCGCGCCGCACTGGGACGAGCTCGACGACGACGACCGGCGCGTGGCCGAGCGGCTGATGGAGGTGTACGCCGCCTTCGCCGAGCACACCGACGCCCAGGTCGGGCGACTGGTCGAGCAGCTGCGCCAGCTCGGCGAGCTCGACAACACGCTCGTGCTCTACGTGCTCGGCGACAACGGCGCCTCCTGCGAGGGCGGCCTGGAGGGCACGCTCAACGAGACGCTGCGGCTCAACGGCCTCCCCGACACGACGGCGCGGATCCTCGAGCAGCTCGACGACATCGGCAGCCCGACGACCTACCCGCACTACAACGTGGGCTGGGCGCTGGCGATGGACACGCCCTACCAGTGGGCCAAGCAGGTCGCCTCGCACTACGGCGGCACCCGCAACGGCCTGGTCGTGCACTGGCCGGCCGGCACCACCGGACGCGGCGAGCTGCGGCACCAGTGGCACCACGTGATCGACGTGGCCCCCACGATCCTCGAGGCCGCGGGGCTCCCCCACCCGACGTCGGTCGACGGCGTGCCGCAGGACCCGATCGAGGGCACGTCCTTCGCCTACTCGCTGCGCGACGCCGGCGCCGCCGAGCGCCACACCACGCAGTACTTCGAGATGCACGGCAACCGCGGGATCTACCACGAGGGGTGGACCGCGGTCACCAAGCACCGCACCCCGTGGACCGTCGGGCAGGTCGAGCTCTCCGACTTCGACGAGGACGTCTGGGAGCTCTACGACACCGCGACCGACTGGACGCAGGCCCGCGACGTGGCGCACCTGCACCCCGAGCGGCTGGCGCAGCTGCAGGCGCTCTTCCTGGTGGAGGCCGAGCGGCACCACGTGCTCCCCCTCGACGACCGCTTCCTGGAGCGGCTGCTCCCCGAGCTCAACGGCAAGCAGGAGGCACCGCCCGTGCTGCGGCTCGACACCTCGTCGGTCAACGTCCACGAGCGCGCGGCCCCCAACCTCAAGAACACCTCGTACGCCGTCACCGCGGCCGTCGAGGGCGCCGAGGGGGCGGACGGCGTGCTGGTCGCGCAGGGCGGCGAGTTCGGCGGCTGGGCGCTCTTCGTGGCCCGGGGGCGGCTGGTGCACGCCTACAACTACTTCGGCGTCGAGACCACCCACACCCGCTCCCCCGGGCCCCTGGGCGCGGGGCCGCACGAGGTCGGCGTCCGCTTCACCTACGACGGCGGCGGGCTCGGCCGCGGCGGCCACCTCGAGCTGTTCGTCGACGGCGCGACCGTCGCGACCTCACGGCTCGAGCGCACCGCGCCCTTCAGCTTCTCCATCGTCGAGGGCCTCGACGTCGGCCGCGACCGCGGCCGCGCCGTCAGCCCGGAGTACCCCCGCGGCGACGGCAACGCCTTCACCGGCGTGCTCCACCACGTCACCCTCCGCTCCGGCGACGACGCCGTGCGCCCCACGCCGGAGCAGGAGCTCGCCTCCGTCCTCACCGTCCACTGACCACCGCGCGACCCACCGGAAGGAAACCCCTCATGACCTCCACCCTCGACACCGCCGCCCGGCTCGACCACAGCAGCGGCGTGCGCGTCACCCGGCTCGGCGGGCGCATCGGCGCCCAGATCGACGGCGTCACGCTCGGCCCTGACCTGCCGGCCGACCAGCTCGCGGCCGTCCGTGCCGCCCTGCTCGAGCACAAGGTCGTCTTCTTCCGCGACCAGCACCAGCTCGACGACGACGGCCAGGTCGCCTTCGCCGATCAGCTCGGCACCACGACCACCGCGCACCCGACGGTCAACACCGGCAGCGCCAAGGTGCTCTCGCTCAACGCGACCCGCGGCATGGCCGCCAACTCCTGGCACACCGACGTCACCTTCGTCGACCGCGTGCCGGCGCTGAGCATCCTGCGCGGCGTCGTCATCCCGGCGTACGGCGGCAGCACGGTGTGGGCCAACACCGTCGCGGCGTACGACCACCTGCCGGCGCCGCTGCGCGCGCTGGTCGACGGCCTGTGGGCGGTGCACAGCAACGACTACGACTACGCCCAGCAGACCGAGAGCGACGCGGAGAAGAGCGACGAGAACCTGCAGTTCAGCCGCTCGCAGTTCGCCCGCGAGGTCTACGAGACCGAGCACCCCGTCGTCCGCGTGCACCCCGAGACCGGCGAGCGGTCGCTGCTGCTCGGCCACTTCGTGCGCAAGTTCGTCGGCCTCAACTCCGCGGAGTCGACCGCGCTCTTCCAGCTGCTGCAGACCAGGGTGACCAAGCTGGAGAACACCTACCGCTGGTACTGGCGCGAGGGCGACGTGGCGCTGTGGGACAACCGCGCCACGCAGCACTACGCCGTCGCCGACTTCGACGCCCAGCGCCGCGAGGTGCGCCGCGTCACCGTCGCCGGCGACATCCCCCGCAGCATCTCCGGCGAGTCCAGCCGCCCCCTCGTCGGCAACGCCGAGGCCTTCTCGATCGTGAACGAGCTGGTGAGCTGAGGCGCGCGGTTTCACAAGTCAACTGGTGATCCTGGCACTTCCCCACTGAAGCTTCGGTGGGGAAGTGCTGGTTTCACCAGTCAGCTTGTGAAACCTGCGTGCCTGTCAGCCCCGCACCACGCCCACGAGGTACGCCGCGGCGTCGCCGACGGGGACCTCGGTGCGCTCGCCGGAGCGGCGGTCCATGACCTCGACGTTGCCGTCGGCGAGGCCGCGGCCGACGGTGACGATGGTGGGGACGCCGATCAGCTCGGCGTCCTTGAACTTCACGCCGGGGCTGACCTTCGGGCGGTCGTCGTAGAGCACCTCGACACCCTCGGCGGAGAGCGACTCGGCCAGCGCGGCGGCGGCCTCGAAGACGGCGGCGTCCTTGCCCGTGGCGACGAGGTGGACGTCGGCGGGGGCGACCTCGCGGGGCCAGACCAGCCCGAGCTTGTCGTGGTTGCCCTCGGCGATCACCGGCACGGCGCGGGAGACCCCGACGCCGTAGGAGCCCATGGTGACGGTGACCAGCTTGCCGTGCTCGTCGAGGACCTTGAGGTCGAGCGCCTCGGCGTACTTGCGGCCCAGCTGGAAGACGTGACCCATCTCGATGCCGCGCGCGGTCTGCAGCGTGCCGTCGCAGCGTGGGCAGGGGTCGCCGTCGCGCACCTCGGCGGCCTCGATGGTGCCGTCGGGGGTGAAGTCGCGGCCGGCGACGAGGTCGTAGACGTGGTGTCCGCGCTCGTCGGCGCCGGTGATCCAGCGGGTGCCCTCGACCACGCGGGGGTCGACGAGGTAGCGGATGCCGGAGGCGCTCTCGGTGCCCAGCACGCCCGGGCCGATGTAGCCCTTGACGAGCGCGGGGTGCCGCGCCAGCTCGGCCTCGTCCATGGGCTCGACCTCGGTGGGCTCGAGCATGCCCTCGAGGCGCTTCTGGTCGACCTCGCGGTCGCCCGGCAGGCCGATGGCCAGCGGCTCGCGGGTGCCGTCGGCGTGCTTGAGCACGACGAGCACGTTCTTGAGCGTGTCCGCGCCGGTCCAGGGCCGGTCGTCGCGGGGGTACGCCGCGTTGGAGTGGTCGACCAGCGTCTGGATGGTCGGGGTGTCGGGGGTGTCCTCGACGTGGGCCGCGGGGGCGTCGTCGAAGGGCACGGGCGACGGCGGGCGCACCTGCACGGCCTCGACGTTGGCGGCGTAGTCGCACGAGGTGCACCGCACGTAGGTGTCCTCGCCCACCTCGCTGCGCGCCAGGAACTCCTCGCTCGCCGAGCCGCCCATCGCCCCGCTCGTGGCCTGAACGACGACGTAGTCGAAGCCGAAGCGGTCGAAGATCCGGTGGTACGCCGCGCGGTGGGCGGCGTACGACGCCTCCAGCCCGGCGTCGGTGGTGTCGAAGGAGTAGGAGTCCTTCATGGTGAACTCGCGCCCGCGGATCAGCCCGGCACGGGGCCGTGCCTCGTCGCGGTACTTGGTCTGGATCTGGTAGAGCCAGACCGGCAGGTCCTTGTAGGAGGAGTAGAGGTCCTTGACCAGGAGGGTGAACATCTCCTCGTGGGTGGGGCCGAGCAGGTAGTCGCCGCCCTTGCGGTCCTGGAGGCGGAAGATGCCGTCGCCGTAGTCGGTCCACCGGCCCGTCGCCTCGTAGGGCTCGCGCGGCAGCAGCGCCGGGAAGCGCACCTCCTGCGCGCCGATGGCGTCCATCTCCTCGCGCACGATCGCCTCGACCTTGCCGAAGACCCGCAGGCCCAGCGGCAGCCAGGTGTAGATGCCGGGGGCCGCACGGCGGATGTAGCCCGCCCGCACCAGCAGCCGGTGGCTCGGCACCTCGGCGTCCGCGGGGTCCTCGCGCAGCGTGCGCACGAACAGCGTCGACATCCTCAAGATCACGGGCGTCAGGGTACGGGGCCCCCGCCCACCTCCCCACCGGGTATCCGGCTGCGAGCCGTCCCCGCCGGGGTCGTCCGTCTTACCGGGTCTCGTGATCAGAGCATGATCGTGGAGAAGGTGTCGGTCTGGGTGAAGCCGGCCCGGGCGTACGCCGCGCGGGCCGCGGTGTTGTGGGCGTTGACGTAGAGCGAGACCACGGGGGCGATCTCGCGCAGGCAGATCGCCACGACCGCGGCCATGCCGGCCGTGGCGAGCCCCTGGCCGCGCAGCTCGGGGTCGACGTAGACGCCCTGCACCTGGCAGGCGGCGGGGCTGGCGCACGCCACCTCGGCCTTGAAGAGCACCCGGCCGTCCTCGATGCGGGAGAAGGACCAGCCGCGGCCGATGAGCTGGTTGACGCGGGCGCGGTAGAGGTCGCGGCCGCCGTCGACCTCGGGGCTGACCCCGACCTCCTCGGTGTACATCGCCACGCACGCGGGGTAGAGTACCTGGCTCTGCTCGCGCGTCGTACGCCGCACCGCGGGGTCGGCGGCGACCGCCGGCACCTCGCGGCACTCCAGGTGGGGCTGGTCCCAGCGCTCCTCGCGCGGCGTGGGCCAGTGGTCGGCGAGGCCCGCCCACAGGCGCTCGACGCGGCTGCGGGGGCCCACGATCGTGGAGCTGCGGCCGGTGGCACCAGCAGCGCGCTCGGCGAAGGCGTCGCAGGCCTCGTCGTCGGCGCCGACCGGCACCAGGTTGGCCCCGACGTGGCACAGCGAGACCAGCTCCTCGCCGCGCTGGTAGCCCCACATCTCCCCGCCCAGCCAGCGGGGGTCGAGCTGGGTGAGCCGGGTCCGGTAGTCGGCGAAGACGTTGACCACCGGGTCGCGGCCGACCACCTGCAGCGCCGCCGCGACGTCGGTCGGGCCGAGGACGCGCACACTGGTCCCGGTCCGCATCACGCCGCGAGCCTACGACAAGCCACGGCGGGCCCGCGGGCGCGTGACCGACGGCGGCGCGCGGTCTGCCCGAAGCCGGTCCGCGCCACCTCGCCAGCCTCTACGGTGACCCCATGCGCCCCTCGCTCGTCGTGCCGCTGGCCGCCGCGCTGCTCGTCCTCGCCGGCTGCGGCGGCTCCGACGACGAGCCCGGCGACGGCGGCGGCGAGCAGGAGGGCGCCAGCGACGCCGCGGTCGCCTGTCGCGACGACTGGCGCGACTTCGGGGAGGCACTGCAGGAGGCCCGGCCCGACGGTGGCGAGGACGCCGCGACGCCCTCGATGCTGCCTTCGCGCTGGGTGACCCTCGCCGCCGAGGTCGACTACTACGCCGGCTCCGCCTCCGCCGCCGACTGCGAGGAGCGGCTGCCCGCCGCGCAGCGGACGGTCCGGCAGCTCACCGACTTCGGCGAGTCGCTGCAGCGCTACGACATGGAGCGGCGCCTCGCGGGGTACGAGCGCGGCGCCGCGCTGGCGGCGTACGCCCGGCCCTCGGGTCGAGAGGGCCGGGCCGCGCCGTCGGCGCGCCAGGTGCGCACCGCCCTCACCGACCTGCGCCGGCTGGCCCCGCAGGCCACCGGCGAGCAGTCAGCGGCCTGGCAGCAGGCCGGCGTGGTCGAGCTGGGCGACGCCGAGGCGCGCGAGCAGGCCGTCGCCGACCTGCGCGTGGTCTCGGGCGAGAGCGAGGCCTACCGCGACGCCGCCGCGGCCGCGAGGCTGCTCGACCGCGCGGTCGCCGCGACCGAGTGACCAGGGGGTCGACCGGTCGGCCGCGGCCACCAACCACCTGACATGCTCGCCCCGTGCGCTCCCCCGCCCTCCGCCACGCCGCCGCGTGGCTCGGGCTCCTGGGCGGTGCGGCACTCGTCTGGTGGGCCTTCTGGTGGCCCGACGCCTCGGGCACCGAGGTCTACTCCCGCGCCCCGCGCAACGCCAACGACGACGCCGTCCCGCCGCTGCACGGGCTGTGGCAGCCGACCTGGTTCGGCCCCGGCACGCTGCCCGCGCTGCTGATCGCGCTGCTCTCCTGGAGGTACGCCGCCGCGCTCGCCGAGCGGCTGCCCTGGCGCCGGCTGCTGCTCGCGTCGTACGCCGCGGGGCTGGGCTGGATGCTCGCCCTCGCCCTGGTCGACGGCGAGTCGGGGCTCTCGCGGCAGCTGGGCAACCCCTGGGAGTACCTGGAGACCGCCCGGTCGGTCACCGACGTCGGCGCCCTGCTCCGGGGCTGGGTCGAGCGGATGCCGATGGACTCCCCCGACGCCTTCGTCACCCACGTCGCCGGCCACCCGCCGGCGGCGCTGCTCTTCTTCGTCGGTCTCGACCGCGTCGGCCTGGGCGGCGACCTCGCCGCCGGCGTCGTGGTCACGCTGCTCGCGGCCACCACGGCCCTGGGCGTGATGGTGACGCTGCGAGCGCTCGGCGCCGAGGAGGTCGCCCGACGGGCCGCGCCCTTCCTGGTGCTCGCACCGAGCGCGGTCTTCATGGCCGTCTCCTTCGACGCCGTGATCGCCGCCACCGCCGCCTGGGGGCTGGCCTGCCTCGCCCTCGGCGCGACCGCGGCCACGCGGCGTACGGCGCTGGCGTGGTCGGCCCTGGCGGGGCTCGTGCTCGGCACCCTCGTGATGCTCAGCTGGGGGATGCCGCTGATGGGGCTCGTGGCCCTCGCCGTGCTGGTCGCGGCGCGCTCGTGGCTGCCCCTCCCGGTCTCGGCGCTCACCGCCCTGCTCGTCGTGCTGGGCTTCGCGGCGGCGGGTTGGACCTGGTGGGAGGTCTATCCCCACCTGGTCGACCGCTACTACGAGGGCATCGCCAAGGACCGTCCCATCGACTACTGGCGCTGGGCCAACCTCGCGCTCCTCCTGATCTCCGCCGGCCCCCTGCTCGCCGCCGGCCTCGTCCACGCCCCGCTCGCGGCGCTCCGTGACCGGCAGTTTCACCGGCCGGCCGGTGAAACTGCCACCGGCACGACGAAACATCGGCCCGCCAGTGCCGAGATCGCGACCCCAGTGACCGCTTCGTCCCGTCGTACGGCGCTGCTGCTCGTGGTCGCGGCGGTCGGCTGCGTGGCGCTGGCCAGCTGGTCGGAGATGAGCAAGGCCGAGGTCGAGCGCATCTGGCTGCCCTTCATGCCGTGGCTGCTCGTCTCCTGCGCGCTGCTGCCCGCCGGCTGGCGCCGCTGGGGCCTCGGCCTGCAGCTCGCGACCGCGCTCGTCGTCCAGCACCTCTTCTACACGACCTGGTAGTCGTCCCAGGAGCCTCAGGTTTCACAAGTTGACTGGTGAAACTGACGCTCTCCCACGGAAGCTTCAGTGGGTCAGTGCTGGTTTCCCAAGTCAACTTGTGAATCCAGCACCACGCGACGATCAGCCGACGGTGACCTCGGCGGAGGCGCCGTCGGAGGCCTCCATGTCCTCGGCGATGCGCATGGCCTCCTCGATGAGGGTCTCGACGATCTGGCTCTCGGGGACGGTCTTGATGACCTCACCCTTGACGAAGATCTGGCCCTTGCCGTTGCCGCTGGCGACGCCGAGGTCGGCCTCGCGGGCCTCGCCGGGACCGTTGACGACGCAGCCCATGACGGCCACCCGGAGCGGGACCTCGAGGCCGTCGAGGCCGGCGGTGACCTCGTCGGCGAGCTTGTAGACGTCGACCTGGGCGCGGCCGCAGGAGGGGCAGGAGACGATCTCGAGGCGTCGCGGCCGCAGGTTGAGCGACTCCAGGATCTGCAGCCCGACCTTGACCTCCTCGACCGGCGGCGCCGAGAGCGAGACCCGGATCGTGTCGCCGATGCCCTTGGAGAGCAGCGCACCGAAGGCGACCGAGCTCTTGATGGTGCCCTGGAAGGCGGGGCCGGCCTCGGTGACGCCGAGGTGCAGCGGCCAGTCACCGGCCTCCGCGAGCAGCTCGTAGGCGCGCACCATCACCACGGGGTCGTTGTGCTTGACCGAGATCTTGAAGTCGTGGAAGTCGTGCTCCTCGAAGAGGGAGGCCTCCCAGACCGCCGACTCGACCAGCGCCTCGGGCGTGGCCTTGCCGTACTTGTCCATGATCCGCTTGTCGAGCGAGCCCGCGTTGACGCCGATCCGGATCGAGGTGCCGTGGTCCTTGGCGGCCTGCGCGATCTCCTTGACCTGGTCGTCGAACTTGCGGATGTTGCCCGGGTTGACGCGCACGGCGGCGCACCCGGCCTCGATCGCCGCGAAGACGTACTTCGGCTGGAAGTGGATGTCGGCGATCACCGGGATCTGCGACTTGGTCGCGATGGCGGGCAGCGCCTCGGCGTCGTCCTGCGAGGGACAGGCCACCCGCACGATGTCGCACCCGGACGCCGTCAGCTCGGCGATCTGCTGGAGCGTGGCGTTGACGTCGCTGGTCAGCGTGGTCGTCATCGACTGCACCGAGACCGGGTGGTCGCTGCCGACCCCCACCTTGCCCACCTGGATCTGACGGGTCTGGCGGCGGGGGGCGAGCACGGGCGGAGGGGCCGCCGGCATGCCCAGGCTGATCGCGGTCATGACCCCCAGGCTACTTGTCGCCCTGCGGCCGCGCGGAGCCGACGGCCCCGCCCAGCCGACGCCGCACGCGGCCCGCCGTACGCCGCCACGTCGGCGCCGGGGCGGGGTCCTGCCTCGCCGCACGCGCCTCCTCGAGCTCGCGCCGGGTGCGGCGCAGCGCCCGCTCCAGGGCGAGGGTGTGCTCGTCCTCCTCGGCGCGGCGGGCGACCAGCCGCTCGTAGGCCGTGATGCGGGCCTGGGCCACCTTGGCCCGCTCACCCGGGTCGGAGCGCACCAGCTCACGCACCCGGTCGGCGATGTCGCGGGCGTTGTCGTCGGCCAGCCGCGTGAGGCGCTCAGCCGACTCGCGGACGTCGGCGCGGTCGGCGTCGGCCAAGGCGGTGGCCACCGCGGCGTCGAGGTCGGGGACCAGGACGTTGGAGGGCATCAGCGGGTCCCAGTGGCGGGCGTAGTGCGCCGGCTTGTAGCGCTCCAGCGTCACCCGGGGCACGCCGTACGACGCCGCCACGATGCGCATGTGCAGCGAGGTGCTGATGACGACCTGCGAGCGGCGCACGACGTCGACGATGTCCATCGGCCGGCGCTGGGTGTCGACCATCACCTCACGGCCCGGCGTGACCTCCTGCACCCTCGCGGCCAGGCGCTCGAGGGTCTCGATGGAGTCGTGGCCGTTGGCGACCCCGGCCGCGACGAACTGCAGCGGCATCGGGGCCAGCGCCTCGCTGGTGGCCAGGGCGTGCACCACGGCGTCCTCGCCGTAGAGACGCAGCTGGCTGTCGGAGATCTGCACCACGGCGGTGCCGGAGGTGCGCACCTCCTCGGCCGGGAAGAGCGCGGCCAGCGCGTGCACGACGTCGGGCACCAGCCGGTGCTCCACGTGCAGTCGCTGCATCGCGTTGCTGGAGCGTGGGTCGCGCACCGAGACCACGTCGGTGGCCCGGAGCACGTCGACGACCTCCTCGCGCAGGTGGGGAGCGATCTTCTCGGTGCCGGAGAGACCCACCGAGTTGGCCACCGTGACGGCGCCGGCGTTGCGCGGGAAGGCGCCCGGCGTCGGCAGGTAGGCCAGTCCGAGCGGGGCGTCGTGGTAGGAGCTGCGCAGCTTGCGGCGACGGTCCTCCAGGGGCGCCTGCTTCAGGGCCGCGACCTGCTCGGGGGTGTGCGACATCCGGAAGGCCGACTGCATGGTGACGCTGCCGATCTGGCCGCCGACGCTCCAGATCGCGTCGACGTCGTGCTCGGCGAGGTAGTCGCCGTAGGCGACGATCTCGTGGTCGAGCAGCTCGGTCATGTCGCTGGCGAAGGGCGCGCCGGCGACCACGTCGAAGTCGGGCAGGTACTTCTCGGTGACGACGAGGAAGAGCAGGTCGCCGAAGTTGTCGCGCTCGTAGGGTCCGACCGTGAGCAGGCGCGGCCTGCCCGGCGTCGTGTCCGGCGTCGTGTCGTGGGAGTCGGGGATGACTCGTCCTCCTGGTGCGGGGCCCGATCTTGACGAGCCAATGTCTATCGGAATACTAGGTGATGCGGATGGGCGCGAGGATGTCGGCCGCCACGAGGACGACGCTCACCACGAGGATCACCGCGGCCATCGCATAGGTCACTGGTAGCAGCCGGGCGCTGTCGACGCCACCCGGGTCCGGCCGGCCGCGCAGCCGCGCCCAGCGCCGGCGCAGCGACTCGTAGATCGTCGTGGCGATGCCGGCGCCGTCGAAGGGCGGCAGCGGCAGCAGGTTGACCAGCCCGAGGAAGAGGTTGAGCCCGGCGAGCAGGGAGATGATGGTGATCAGCCGGTCCATGGCCGGGATCCGGTCCTCGGAGGCGATGTCGCCGGCGATCCGCCCCGCGCCGACCACGCTCATCGGTCCCTCGGGGTCGCGCTCCTGCAGGCCGAGCGCCGCGCTCCCGGCCTCCCAGACGCGCACGGGCATCGTCCCGATGATGTAGAGCACCCGCTCGGTGCTGTCGACCATGGTCGTGACGACGTAGCCGAGGTCCTGCCGCTCCCGCTCGGTGGCGGGCACGACGCCGAGGAAGCCGACCTCGGTGAGCTCCTCGGGGTCCTCCGCGTCGATCGGCATCGCCGTCACCGCCGTGGTCGGGCGCAGCGTCAGCTCCTCGCCGTCGCGCTCGACGACGATCGTGGCGGTGCGGTCGCCGTTGTCGCGGATCAGCTCCTGGGTCTGCTCCCAGTCGTCGGTGGCCTGGCCGTTGATCGAGACGAAGCGGTCGCCGGGCTCGAAGCCCGCCGCCGCGGCCGGCGACCGGGGGTCGTCGTCGGTGCAGGCGCGCCGGGCCTCCGAGGCGGGGGCGTCGTCGCGCACGGCGACGACGCACTGCGAGACGCTCTGCACCGTGGTGGTCGGCTCGTAGGTGCCGTAGCCGACGAAGACCAGGGTGAAGAGCAGGAAGGAGAGGACCAGGTTGATCGCCACGCCCGATCCCATGATCACCACGCGCTGCCAGGCCGGCTTGTCGTAGAAGAGCCGGCCGTGGTCGTGCGGGCCCACGTGCTCGTACTCCGCGGCCTTGGTGTCGCTCACGAGCTGGGCGAACATGCCGGTGTTGCGGCTGCGGACGAGGTCGTCGGTCTGCTCGGGGTCCTCGTTGGGAGGCACCATCCCCACGAGCTTGCAGTAGCCGCCGAGCGGGATCGCCTTCAGGCCGTACTCGGTCTCGCCGCGCTGCGTCGACCACACCGTGCGCCCGAAGCCGACGAAGAACTGGGTGACCTTGACGCGGAAGAGCTTGCCCGGGATCAGATGACCGGCCTCGTGGAGGCCGATCGACACCGCGAGCCCGACGAGGAAGAGCAGCACGCCGAGCACGTAGGTCAGGACGGTCATCCGGTCTCTCTCAGCAGCTGCTCGACGTGGTCACGGGCCCAGCGGTCGGCCGCCAGCACGTCGTCGACGGTGAGCGGCCCCGTGGGCCCCCCCGAGGGTACGTCGTGGGCGGCGAGCGCACGGGCCACCACGTCGACGATGCCGGTGAAGGGCAGCCGTCCCTGCCGGAAGTGCTCCACGCACACCTCGTTGGCGGCGTTGTAGACCGCCGGCGCCGTGCCGCCCCGCGAGCCGGCCTCGCGCGCGAGCCGGACGGCGGGGAAGGCCTCGTCGTCGAGCGGGTGGAAGTCCCAGGTCTGCCGCGTGGTCCAGTCGACGGCCGGCGCGGTGCCGGGCACCCGGTCCGGCCACGCCAGTCCGAGGGCGATCGGGATCAGCATCGTGGGCGGGCTGGCCTGCGCCAGCGTCGAGCCGTCGGTGAACTCCACCATCGAGTGCACCACGCTCGTCGGGTGCACCACGACCTCGATGTCCTCGAAGGGGACGCCGAAGAGCAGGTGGGCCTCGATCACCTCCAGGCCCTTGTTGACCAGCGTCGCCGAGTTGATGGTCACCACCGGTCCCATGTCCCAGGTCGGGTGGTCCAGCGCCTCCTCGACGGTGACCTCCGCCAGCTGCTCGCGGGTGCGGCCGCGGAAGGGGCCCCCGCTGGCAGTGAGCACGAGGCGGCGTACCTCCGAGGCCCGGCCGCCGCGCAGGCACTGCGCCAGCGCGGAGTGCTCGCTGTCGACGGGCACGATCTGCCCCGGCCGCGCCAGGTCGGTCACCACCGGGCCGCCGATGATCAGCGACTCCTTGTTGGCCAGCGCCAGGGTGTTGCCCGCCTCGAGCGCAGCCACCGTGGGCCGCAGCCCGACCGCGCCGGTGATGCCGTTGAGCACCACGTCGCAGGCCATGCCGGCCGCCTCCACGCTGGCCTGCTCACCGGTGCCGGAGTACGCCGGGCGCCACTCGGCCACCTGCTGCTCGAAGAGCTCGGGCTGCGAGCCGCCCGCCGTCAGCGCCACCACCCGGAAGCGGTCGGGGTGGGCGCGCACCACCTCGAGCGCCTGGGTGCCGATCGATCCCGTGGAGCCCAGCACGACGACGTCGCGCCGCGCGGGTCCGGGCGTGCTGGTCACCGCTTGATCGCGACGTACTTGGTCTCGAGGAACTCCGCGAGCCCCTCGTTGCCGCCCTCGCGACCGAGACCGGAGGCCTTCACGCCGCCGAAGGGGGCGCCGGCGTTGGAGACCAGACCCTGGTTGAGCCCGACCATGCCGCTCTCCAGCCGCTCGGCGACGCGCAGGGCGCGGTCGAGGTCGCGGGTGAAGAGGTAGGACACCAGGCCGTACTCCGTGTCGTTGGCGCGGGCGATCGCCTCGTCCTCGTCGGTGAAGGTGGAGATGGGGGCGACCGGGCCGAAGATCTCCTCCTTGAGCAGCCGCGCGTCGGCGGTGACGCCGGTGAGCACGGTGGGCTCGAAGAAGTAGCCCGCGCCGTCGCGGGGCCCACCCCCCGTCAGGGCCCGGGCGCCCTTGTCGACCGCGTCCGTGACCAGCTCGGTGACCTTGCCGCGCTGGTCGGCGTCGATCAGCGGACCGACCTCGGTGCCCTCGTCGGCGCCGTGGCCCAGCGTCAGCGCCGACATCCGCTCGGCGAGCCGGCCGGCGAACTCCTCGGCGACCGACGCGTGCACGTAGAAGCGGTTGGCCGAGGTGCAGGCCTCCCCCATGTTGCGCATCTTGGCCACCATCGCGCCCTCGACCGCGGCGTCGAGGTCGGCGTCGTCGAAGACCAGGAAGGGGGCGTTGCCACCGAGCTCCATGCTGACCTTGAGCACCTGGTCGGCGGCCTGCGCGATCAGCAGGCGACCGACCTCGGTGGAGCCGGTGAAGCTGAGCTTGCGCAGCCGCGGGTCGGCGATGATCGGCGCCGAGAGGTCGGGTGAGGACGAGGTGGGCACCACGTTGAGGACGCCCGGCGGCAGGCCGGCCTCCTCGAGCAGGGCCGCCAGGGCGAGCATCGAGAGCGGGGTCTGCTCCGCGGGCTTGACCACCATGGTGCAGCCGGCCGCGATCGCGGGCGCGATCTTGCGGGTGCCCATGGCGGCCGGGAAGTTCCACGGCGTGATGAAGAAGCAGGGACCGACCGGCTGCTTGAGCACCATGACGCGGCTCTGGCCGTTGGCGGCGTCCTTGACGTAGCCGTCGACGCGCAGCGCCTCCCCGGAGTTCCACCGGAAGAACTCCGCGGCGTAGGCCACCTCGCCCTTGGCCTCGGCGAGCGACTTGCCCATCTCGAGCGTCATCAGCAGCGCGAGGTCGTCGCTGCGCTGCTGCATCAGCTGGAAGGCCCGGTAGAGGATCTCCGAGCGCTCCTGCGGCGGCGTGGCCGCCCAGCCGGCCTGGGCGGCCACGGCGGCGTCGAGCGCGGCCGCGCCGTCGGCGACGCTCGCGTCGGCGACCTCGCAGAGCGTCTCGCCCGTGGCGGGGTCCTCGACCGGCAGCGTCGCGCCCCCGGTCGCGTCCCGCCACTGCCCGCCCACGAGGAGCTGGCGGGGTACGTCGGCGAGCACGCGGGCGGCGTCGGGGTGGTTCGTCATGCCTCCGAGACTAGGAGATGTCGCTAGGCCTGGAGCAGCGCCCTCAGGTCACCGACCTGGTGGGGTGCGGGGTGAGCGGCGAGCACGTCGAGCTGCTCCCCGACCGTGCGCTCCGGTGAGTAGGCCGCCGTCGCCGTCAGCACCTCGCACGGCGCCGGGTCGGTGCGACCGGCGCGCAGCATGACGGTCCAGTCGAGGTCGGGCTCCGCCACGCCCTCGCCCCTGACCAGCCGCACCTGCTCGGCCTCCACGTCGCTGCCCTCGGAGGCGACGACCACCGGGGCGCTCCCCTCCGTGGCCACGACGGCGCCGAGCCGCGCGGTGGCGAGCGCGGCCACCACGGCCTCGACGTCGTGGTCAGCGCCGAGCGCGAGCCGCACCCGCGTGCCGGGCTGCGCACCCAGGTGCCGCAGCACGCCGCCCATGGCGGCCACCTCCTCGAGCAGCCTGGCGTGGCTCCAGGCACGGTCGCCGTCGAGGAGGACCGGCTCCTCGGCACGGCCCTCGATGACGGGGAGGTCGAGCACGTGGAAGCTGACGTTCGGCACGGGCGTCACCACGGCTGCGATGCTACTCAGCGCCCGCTGTGTCGCCCGCTGTGTCGCCCGCTGTGGCGCCCCCTGTGGCGCCCGCCGGCCCCGGTCAGCGCCACTTCAGCCGCCACGGCTCGAGCCGCCGGTAGCCGCGCACCGAGGTACGGCCGATCCGGCGCAGCGAGACCTCGGGGTCGTCGTCGAGCTGCTCGGCCAGGGCGCGGTCGATGAGCACGGTGCCGGGGCGGGCGGTGGAGGTGAGCCGCGCGGCGAGGTTGACGACCGGCCCGAGCACGTCGCCGAGCCGCGCGAGCGCCGGGCCCCAGGCCAGTCCGACCCGCAGGTCGGGGAAGTCGTCGCGCTCGCCCTCCGCCACGAGCGCGAGCCCGATCCGCGCGAGCGCACCGGGGGTGTCGGCCACGAGCATGATCTCGTCGCCGATCGTCTTGATGATCCGGCCCTCGTGCTCGGTGACGATCTCGAGGGCACGACCCTCGAAGTGGTCGACCAGGCGGGCGAGCTCACGACGCGAGAGCGAGCGGCTCTGCTTGGTGTAGCCGACGATGTCGGCGAAGCCCACGCCCGTGACCGTCCCCTCGACGTCGTCGCCCGGCGCCCCGGCGTCCCCCTCGCGACCGCTCCCCTGCCCCGACTCCTGCCCCGACTCCTGCGCCGTCTCGTGCGCCGCTTCCTGGGCCAGCACCATCCGCGACGCCGCGAGCAGCGTGTGCCGCCGCCAGACGTAGCTCTGCAGCGCGTCGACCGACGGCGTCACCTGCTCCACGAGGGCCGCCATCTCGGCCAGCGTCATCCGCTCGGGGTCGACGGCGCGGGCGAGCAGGCCCATCTGCCACTCCGCCAACCGCGCGAAGCTGCGGCCGAGCGAGCGCACCAGCGCGTGCTGGTCCTCCCCGTCGACCACGCCGAGGCCGATCAGCTCCTCGGTACGCCGCAGCGCCTCCAGGTCGGCGCGGGTGAAGGCCACGACGTCGTCGCCGACGGCCGGGAAGCCGAGCGAGCGCCAGCGCTCGCGCGCCACGTCGAGGTCGAGCCCGACCTCGTCGGCGACCTGCGCCCCCGTGAGGCTCGGGGCCTCGCCCAGCAGGTGCTCCTCGAGCAGGTCGACGAGCTCGGACCGGTCGCGCGCGGGCCGGTCCAAGTCGCGCTCGGCGCTCACTCGCCGCGCGCGCCCAGCCGGTCGTTGGTGGTCTCGCGCAGCGCCTGGCCGAAGGCCGGCACCTCGTCGAGCAGCTCGGTGAGCGACTCCTTGGTGAAGTGGATGACCTCCACGGGCGTCACGCTGACCACGCTCGCCGAGCGCAGCTTGTGACCCACGATGGCCATCTCGCCGATCACGTCACCGGGGCCGAGCCGGGCGACCTCCTGCTTGCCCTTGCGCACCGCCACCTCGCCCTCCACGATCAGGTAGGCCTTGTCGGCCGGCGTCTTCTCCCAGATCAGCGACCAGTCGGCCGGCAGCTTGACGTGGCGGCCCTTGTCGATCACCCGCTTGAGGTCCTTGTCGCTGAGCGACTCGAGACGGTTGAGCCTGCCCAGCCGCTCAGGCTCGGGCTCTCCGTGGGGCTCCTGCTCGGTCATCGACGGTCTCCCTCGTACGCCAGACGTGCGGTGGGTCCGCACTATCCCGACAACGACCGAGGCTGTCCATCGCTACGCGCCGGGTGGTGCGAGGAGCGTCACGCGCGACCTACACGGGCGCCGGGGTACGGCACACGGCCCGGTAGTGACCGAGCAGCTGGTCGCCCACCGCGCTCCACGACCGGTCGGCCACCCCGGCCCGTGCCGCCTCGCCCATCCGGCGCCGCTGCGCGTCGTCGGCGAGCAGGCCGACGACGTGGGCGCGCAGCGCGCCGGCGTCGCCCGGTGGGTAGAGCAGCCCGTTGACGCCGGGACGCACCAGGTCGAGCGGACCGCCGGCCGCCGGAGCCACGACCGGCACGCCGGAGGCCAGCGCCTCCTGGGCCGACTGGCAGAAGGTCTCGGTGCTCCCGGTGTGGCAGAAGACGTCGAAGGAGGCGACCAGCCGGCCGAGGTCGGCGCCGCGGCGTACGCCGTCGAAGTGGGCGCGCGGCAGCAGCGCGCGCAGCCGCGCCTCCTCCGGCCCGCCCCCGACGAGCACGAGGGCGGTGCCGGGCAGGTCCTGCACGGCCGCGAGCAGGTCCAGCTCCTTCTCCGCCGCCAGCCGGCCCACGTAGCCGACCACCCGCTCCACCCCCAGCTCCCGCCGCAGCCGGTCGCTGCGATGGCCGGGAGCGAACTGGGCGGTGTCGACCCCGCGGCCCCACAGGTGCACCCGCTCGACGCCCAGCTCGGCCAGCTGGTGGCGGCTGGCCGTGCTCGGCGCGAGCGTGCGCTCGGCCGGCCGGTGCACCCGCCTCGTCAGGCCGCGCATCGCGGCCGCCGCTCCTGGGATCGGATAGCGCTCGGCGAAGCCGACCAGGTCGGTCTGGTAGACCGCCACGACAGGGACGCCGCGCCGCCGAGCGACCTCCCCCGCCTGGTGCCCCAGCCAGGCGGGCGAGGCCAGGTGCACCACGTCGGGGTCGAAGGCCCACACCAGGTTGTCGAGGGTGCGGCGCGTGGCCGTGCCGACCGGGAAGTCGCGGTAGGTCGGCATGGCGACGCTGCTCACCACCCGGACCCGGGCGCCGGCGTACCACTCGGGCCCGGAGGGGGCCACGACGAGTGCCTCGTGCCCCGCTCCTGCAGGTGCTCCAGGGTGCGGCAGACCGAGTTGGTCACGCCGTTGACCTGGGGCAGGAACGACTCGGTGACGATCAGCACCCGCAGCGGCCGCTCGTGGTCCATGGGCCCATTGCGCCGGGCGCGGGTGAACGGACCGCCCCCTCGCGGCCTCGTGTCGGTGAAGGGTGCGTGGCCCGGACGGGCCGGTGGTGACCGGGCTCAGCCGTCGGCGGCGAGCTGGCCGCAGGCGGCGTCGATCTCGTCGCCGCGGGTGTCGCGGATCGTGGTCGGCACCCCGCGGGCCTGCAGCCGGCGCACGAACTCGTCGGTGTCGGCGTCGCGCGAGCGGGTGAAGCGCGACCCCTTCACCTCGTTGAGCGGGATCAGGTTGACGTGCACCCAGCCCCAGTCGCCGCGGGCCTGCAGCACGTCGGCGAGCAGGTCGGCGCGCCAGGCCTGGTCGTTGATGTCGCGCATCATGGCGTACTCGATGGAGACGCGGCGCTTGGTGACCTCGGCGTAGTTCCAGGCGGCGTCGACGACCTCGTCGACCTTCCAGCGGGTGTTGACCGGCACCAGCTCGTCGCGCAGCTCGTCGTCGGGCGCGTGCAGGCTGAGCGCCAGCGTCACCGGCAGGCCCTCCTCGGCCAGCTGCCGCATCCGGGGCACGAGTCCCACGGTGCTCACCGTGATGCCCCGTGCCGACATGCCGAGGCCGTCGGGGGCGGGGTCGGTCAGGCGGCGACAGGCGCCCACGACCGCCTTGTAGTTGGCCATCGGCTCGCCCATGCCCATGAAGACGACGTTGTTGACGCGGCCGGGACCGCCCGGCACCTCCCCACGCGCCAGCGAGCGCGCCCCGGCGACGACCTGCTCGACGATCTCGGCTGTGCTCATGTTGCGCTGCAGCCCGCCCTGGCCGGTGGCGCAGAAGGGACAGGCCATGCCGCAGCCCGCCTGGCTCGAGACGCACATCGTGGTCCTGCCGCTGCTCGAGCCGGTCGAGGAGTAGCGCATCAGCACCGACTCGACCAGGGCACCGTCGAAGAGCCGCCACAGCGTCTTGCGGGTGGTGCCGCGGTCGGCCTCCTGGGTGCGCAGCGCCGTCATCAGCGAGGGCAGCAGGCCCTCGGCCAGCTCCTGGCGCTGCGCGGCGGGCAGGTCGGTCATCTCCGCCGGGTCGTCGACCAGCCGGGCGAAGTAGTGCGCGGAGACCTGGCGGGCGCGGAAGCCGGGCAGCCCGAGCTCCTCGAGGCGCGCCTTGCGCTCGGCGGGGGTGAGGTCGGCGAGGTGGCGCGGCGGCTTGCCGCGGCCGCGCGGCTCCTCGAAGACGAGGGGAAGGGACTTCACAGGCTCGGCCTGCTCTCGGGTCTCACTCACGACCCCACCAGTGTCGCACCCTGCCCGCGCCGGCTCCGAATCCACGGCAGCGTCATGAGCGCCCAGACGGCCGCCACCACGAGCAGCTCGACCACGACGTAGGTCGGCCACTCGGGGAGCAGGTCGAGCGCCGAGGCGCCGCGCGGCTTGGCGTTGAGGAAGCCGTAGTTGGTGCCGATCGCAGCGTTGAGCGCCATCACCGACGCGGCCCACCCGAGGGTCACCAGCACGGCCAGGCGGTAGCCGCGCCAGGTGAAGCGGGCACCGGGCCCCCACGACAGGTAGGCCGCGACCCACACGACCAGCAGGTGCATGCCCCAGAACATCAGGTAGCGCGGGTGCGGGAAGCCCTCCACCAGGTCGGGGGTCAGGATCGCCTGCGGCACCAGGGTCAGCCCCCAGTAGTAGAGCAGCTGCACCGCCCGCGGGTCGCGCGTCCACAACGCCAGCGCGGCGAGCATCCACGACAGGTCGCACAGCTGGATCGGCAGCGAGGTGGCCAGCGACCACTCGCCGGGCAGCCACTGCAGCACCTGCAGCGGCGCGGTGACCGCCACCAGCAGCAGTGCCACGCCGCGGTCGGTGCGGCGCAGGGACGACGGCTCCACCCCCCGAGCTCGGAGCCGCCGCCCCCACCACACGGCGGCCGCCGCGCCCACCAGCGCGAGACCGACGAGCGCCAGGTGGTCGGCGCCGAAGGTCTCGAAGGTGCGAGCCGCGAGCGGTTGCCGCATGAGGGGATCCTGTTCGCCGGCGGGGGGTGCCGTCATGAGTCGTGCTACTCAGATCATCGTGGGTGTCGGGGCACGATGTGCTCATGCCCGAGGGTCCCGACGGTCGCGAGACGGTGCGCTGGGTGCTGCACGTCGACATGGACCAGTTCATCGCCGCCGTCGAGGTGCTCCGGCGTCCCGAGCTCGCCGGGCTGCCCGTGGTGGTCGGGGGTCGCGGCGACCCCACCGAGCGTGCCGTGGTGAGCACCGCGTCGTACGAGGCCCGCGAGCACGGCGTGCGCTCGGGGATCCCGCTGCGGGTGGCGGCCCGCCGCTGCCCCGACGCCGTCTTCCTGCCCGTCGACCACGCGGCGTACGACGCGGCCTCGGAGGTGGTGATGGCGACGCTGCGCTCGTTGCCCGGGGCGGTCGTGCAGGTGCTCGGCTGGGACGAGGCCTTCGTCGGCATCGAGCTGCCCGCCACCGAGGAGCCCGAGGCGTACGCCGCGCGGCTGCGCGCGGCGGTGCTCGACGCCACCCGGCTGCACTGCTCGGTCGGGATCGGCGACACCACGGTGCGGGCCAAGAACGCCACCGACCTCGGCAAGCCGCAGGGCACCTTCCGGCTGACCCGGCACAACTGGCTCGCGGTGATGGGCGCCCGGCCCGTGCGCGACCTGTGGGGCGTGGGCCCACGGACCTCCGAGCGCCTCGCCGCCCTCGGGGTGAGCACGGTCGACGACCTCGCCCGCACGCCCGACGAGCCGCTGGCGGAGGAGTTCGGCCCCACCATCGGCCCCGGCGTGGGGCGCCTGGGTCGCGGCGTGGGGCCCGACGTGGTCGACGACACCCCGTGGGTGGCGCGGGCGCACGGCCGCGAGACCACCTACCAGCGCGACCTCGAGACGCCCGAGGAGATCGACGCGGCGGTGCGCGCGCTCGCCCGTCAGGTCGTCGACGACGTGCGCGCCGAGGGCCGGCGCGCCGTCCGGGTCTTCCTCAAGGTGCGCTTCCGGCCCTTCTTCACCGTCAACCGCAGCCGCAAGCTCGCCGAGCCGACCTACGACCCGGACGTGCTGGCCGACACCGCCCTGGCACTGCTCGCCGCGCTCGACGACCAGCGTCCGGTGCGCCTGCTCGGCGTCCGCGCCGAGATGGAGCCGCCCCCGGACGGCGAGGGTCAGAAGACGGCGTAGTGCAGCAGCAGCCAGATCGGGGCGACGCTGGCGAGCAGCGAGTCGAGCCGGTCCATCAGGCCGCCGTGGCCGGGGATGACCTGGCTCATGTCCTTGATGCCGAGGTCGCGCTTCATCACCGACTCGCACAGGTCACCCAGGGTGGCCATGACGACGGCGATGACCCCGAGGGCGACGCCGATCCACCAGTCGGCGTCGAGCAGGTAGACCATCAGCAGGACGCCCGCCGCCACGCAGGCCAGCGCGGAGCCGGCGAAGCCCTCCCAGGACTTCTTCGGGGAGATCACCGGGGCCATCGGGTGCTTGCCGAAGAGGACGCCGGCGATGTAGCCGCCGATGTCGGAGGCGATGGTGACCACGATGAAGGTGGCGACCGCCTTGACCCCGTCGGAGCCCTGCTCGGCCAGGAGCAGCGCCACGAAGGAGCCGAGGAAGGGCACGTAGATCAGCGTGAAGACCGAGGCCGTGGAGTTCTTGACGTAGTCGTCGACGCCGCGGCGCAGCAGCCACAGCATCGTCACCAGGGCGGTGACGGCGGTGGCGGTCACCAGCGGCCCGGTGCCGCCGACGTAGGCGACCACGACCATCACCGAGCCGCCGAGCATCAGTGGCTCCTGCGGGATGTCGATGCCCCGGGCCTGCAGCCCCTGGTGCATCTCCCAGACCGCCACGCACACCGCGGCGACCACGATGATCATGAAGGCCGGCTTCCAGAAGACCAGCGAGAGGATGATCGCCGCGCCGAGGCCGACGCCCGAGCCGATGGCGGCGGGCAGGTTGCGGCCCGCGCGCCCGCTGGAGGCGGTCGCCTGCGCGGTGGGGGTCTCCTCGGAGGACGGCTGGGAGCTCTCGGTCATGGGGTGAGCCATCGAGGTCAGACCTCGAGCAGCTCGCCTTCCTTGGCCTTGAGCATCTCGTCGATCTGGTCGACGTGCTTCTTGGTGGTGCCGTCGAGCCGCTTCTCCGCGCCGGTGACGTCGTCCTTGCCGACCTCGCCGTCTTTCTCCAGCTTTTCCAGCGCCTGCTTGGCGGTGCGACGGATGTTGCGCACCGACACCCGACCGTCCTCGGCCTTGGCCCGGGCGATCTTGATGAACTCCTTGCGGCGCTCCTCGGTCAGGTCGGGGAAGACGCAGCGGATCTGGCGACCGTCGTTGGAGGGGTTGACGCCCAGGTCGGAGTCGCGGATCGAGCGCTCGATCGCGCCGAGCGCCCCGACGTCGTACGGCTGCACCAGGATCACGCGCGCCTCGGGCGCGGTGAAGCCGGCGAGCTGCTGCAGCGGCGTCTGGGTGCCGTAGTAGTCGGCGGTGAGCTTGGCGAACATCGAGGGGTGCGCCCGGCCGGCGCGGATCGCGGCGAACTCCTCGCGGGTCACCTCGACGGCCTTGCCCATCTTCTGGTCGGCCTCGGAGAGGGTCTGGTTGATCGTCACGGGTGGTGTCTCCTTGATGCGTCGGTGCGGTCAGCCGAGAGCGGGACCGGCGCTGACCAGCGTGCCGATCTTCTCACCCTCGACGACGCGCAGGATGTTGCCGGGCGGGGTCATCCCGAAGACGACCATCGGCAGGCTGTTCTCCATGCACAGCGCGAAGGCCGTGGCGTCGGCGACCTTGAGCCCTTGGCGCAGCGCGTCGGAGAAGCTCAGCTCGTCGTACTTCGTGGCGTCGGGGTGGGTGCGCGGGTCGGCGTCGTAGACGCCGTCGACGCCGCTCTTGCCCATCAGCACGACCTCGCACTTGGTCTCCAATGCGCGCTGCGCGGCGACCGTGTCGGTGGAGAAGTAGGGCAGCCCGGCGCCGGCACCGAAGATGACCACGCGGCCCTTCTCCAGGTGCCGGATCGCGCGGCGCGGGATGTAGGGCTCCGCGACCTGGCCCATCGTGATGGCGGTCTGCACCCGGGTCTCGACGCCCTCCTTCTCCAGGAAGTCCTGGAGGGCCAGGCAGTTCATCACGATGCCGAGCATGCCCATGTAGTCGGCGCGGGCACGGTCCATGCCGTGCTGCTGCAGCTCGGCACCGCGGAAGAAGTTGCCCCCGCCGGTGACGATCGCGATCTGCACCCCGGCGCGCTGCACCTCCGCGATCTCGCGGGCGATCGCGCGCACCACCTCCGGGTCGACGCCGACCTTGCCGCCGCCGAAGACCTCACCGGAGAGCTTGAGCAGCACCCGTTCGTACGTCGCCATGCCCGTTCGCCCCGTCCCGTCGCCAGATTCCCGCCGAACCTACTCGACGCGCCGCCGCGCGTCCCCACCGCCTCCGGGCGAGTCCGGTCGACCGGAGACCACCGCCCTCGCCGCCGGGCCTGGCGGCACCCGCCGGACGCGACGAAGGGCGCCGTCCGGGTGGACGGCGCCCCTCGTGGGTGCTGCGGTGGTCGGCCGGGTCAGGCGCCGACCTCGAAGCGTGCGAAGCGCTTGACAGTCACGCCGGCCTCGTCGAGGACGGCCTTGACCGACTTCTTGCTCTCGGAGACCGACGGCTGCTCGAGCAGCACGACCTCCTTGAAGAAACCGTTGAGCCGGCCCTCGGCGACGCGCTCGATGATCTGCTCGGGCTTGCCCTCCTCGCGCGCGGTGGCCGCGCCGATCTCGCGCTCCTTGGCGACGAGCTCGGCGGGGACGTCCTCGCGGGAGAGGTACTGCGGCTTCATCGCGGCGATCTGCATGGCGACGCCGCGGGCGGCGTCGGCGTCCGCGCCGTCGTACTCCACCAGCACGCCGACGGCCGGGGGCAGGTCGGCGGCCCGCTTGTGCAGGTAGGTGACCGACTGGCCCTCGAAGTAGGCGACCTCGCCGAGCTCGATCTTCTCGCCGATGGTGACGGCGAGCCCGTCGACGACCTCGCCCACGGTCTTGCCGTCGAGCTCGGCCGCCCGGAGCGACTCGGTGTCGGTCGCGCGAGCGGCGTCGGCCGCCTCGGCGATGCGCTGCGCGGCGGCGACGAAGTCGTCGTTCTTGGCCACGAAGTCGGTCTCGCTCTTGAGCTCGACCAGCGCGCCGCCGGCGTTGGCGACGAGGCCGGAGGTGGCCTCACGCTCGGCGCCCCGCTTGGCGGCCTTCGCGGCGCCCTTGACGCGCAGCACCTCGACGGCCTTGTCGAAGTCGCCGTCGGTCTCCTCCAGCGCCTTCTTGCTGTCCATCATGCCCGCGCCGGTGAGGTCGCGGAGCTTCTTGACGTCGGCGGCGGTGATCGCCACGCTCAGGCCTCCTTGCTCTCGGTGGTGTCGGCAACCTCGGTCGACTCGGTCGACTCGGTCGACTCGGTCGACTCGGCGGCCGGGGTCTCGGCAGCCTCCGCGGCCGGGGCGGCAGCCTCGTCGGTCTCGACCGGGGCGGCAGCCTCGACGGTCTCCTCGGGAGCCGGGGCCTCGGTGGCCTCGCTCGCGGCACCCGTCGCCTCGGCGGCGGGGGTCTCGGCAGCGGCGTCACCGGTGGCGGCGGCAGCGGCCTGCTCGACCTTTGCGGCCTCCTGGCCCTGCAGCAGGTCGCGCTCCCAGTCGGCCAGCGGCTCGGCCTCGCCGAGCGCGGCCTCCTCGCCGGTCGAGCCGCCCGAGCGGGCGATCAGACCGTCGGCGACGGCGTCGGCGACCACGCGGGTCAGCAGCGAGACGGCGCGGATGGCGTCGTCGTTGCCCGGGATCGGGAAGTCGACCTCGTCGGGGTCGCAGTTGGTGTCGAGGATGCCGATGATCGGGATCCGCAGCTTGCGGGCCTCCTCGACCGCCAGGTGCTCCTTCTTGGTGTCGACGATCCAGACCGCGCTGGGGGTCCGGCTCATCTCGCGGATGCCGCCCAGGGTCTTGTCGAGCTTGTCGCGCTCCCGCTTCATCTGCAGGAGCTCCTTCTTCGTGCGGCCCGAGCCGGCCACGTCGTCGAAGTCGACGTCGTCGAGCTCCTTGAGGCGGTTGATCCGCTGGTGCACGGTCTGGAAGTTGGTCAGCATGCCGCCCAGCCAGCGCTGGTTGACGAAGGGCATCCCCACGCGGGTCGCCTGCTCGGCGATCGCCTCCTGGGCCTGCTTCTTGGTGCCGACGAACATGATCGTCCCGCCCTTGGAGACGGTGTCCTTGATGAACGCGTAGGACGCGTCGATGTAGGACAACGACTGCTGCAGGTCGATGATGTAGATGCCGTTGCGCTCGGTCATGATGAAGCGCTTCATCTTGGGGTTCCAGCGACGGGTCTGGTGCCCGAAGTGGACGCCGCTCTCGAGGAGCTGGCGCATGGTGACGACTGCCATCTGGTTCTCTCCGTGTCGGAGCCCCGGACGCGCGCACGCGGCCGGCAGCTCGGTGTCTTCAGTTCCTGCAGGCGCCCCTACCGGCGGTAGGGGGTGTCCTGCCCTGGCGCTCGAACGAGCGACCCGCCCTGGCACGACTGCTGCCAGGGACTGCCGGGTGCTCGACCGCGTGTGACGTGCGAGGAGCGGAAACCACCTCGCACCGCGGAACGGGCGCGCGAAGTCAACCCAGTCGGGTTGCTGGGGCCAGTCTAGGCGGGCGCACGACGCCATGGCGAATTCTCACGCCGCCAGGGCTGAGCCTGCGAAGCCCTGTGGGCGGCGGGAGGTCGAGGAGGTGGCTCTCGGACCCGACGTAGGCGCCGTCCTGAGGAGCCGAGGAACGAGGCGTCTCGAAGGGAGGGCCCGAGAGCCACCGTCTCGAGACCCGCGGGACGACCTGAGGCTACGGAGCCCTGTGGCGGCGGGAGGAGGTGGCTCTCGGACCCGACGTAGGCGCCGTCCTGAGGAGCCGAGGAACGAGGCGTCTCGAAGGGAGGGGCCGAGAGGCACCGTCTCGAGACCCGCGGGACGACCTGAGCCTGCGAAGCCATGCGGGCGGCGGAAGGGCGAGGAAGTGGCTCCCGGACCCGAGAGCCGCCGACTGCCGTCCACAGGGGCCGGGCCGCGGTCCGTCGTCCACAGGTGTGCCGCCGCTCCCCCACGCACGACCGCGGGAGCCCACGCTGGCCGGGTGCTGCGCCGACTGCTGCTCCTGCCGATCCTGCTGCTGGTCCTGCTGCTCCCCCGGCCGGCCGCGGGCGCCGAGCCCGCGCCGTCCCGCGACGGTGCCTGGCCCCTCCAGCCGCGGCCGCAGGTGGTCGAGGGGTTCGACCCGCCCGCGGTGCGGTGGGGCTCGGGGCACCGCGGGGTCGACCTCGCGGGGTGGCCGGGCGCCCCGGTGCACGCGGCGCTGGCGGGGCGGGTGGCCTTCGTCGGCACCGTCGCCGGGCGCGGCGTGGTCAGCGTGCAGCACGGCGCGCTGCGCACGACGTACCAGCCCGTGACCCCCTCCGTGGCGGCCGGCGACACGGTCGCTCGGGGCCAGGTCATCGGCCACCTCGCCCTGGCGGGCAGCCACTGCTTCCCCGGCAGCTGCCTGCACTGGGGTCTCAAGCGCGGCGAGACCTACCTCGACCCGCTCGTGCTCGTGGGTGCCGGTCCGGTGCGACTGCTGCCGCTGCGTCCCCTGGGGCTGCTCGGCGGCGTGGTGTGAGGCAGAGGGCGGTCAGGCCCGCGGGTGGGCCAGGCGGTAGGCCGAGCGGAGCCGCTCGCTGCTGACGTGGGTGTAGATCTGCGTGGTGGCCAGCGAGGCGTGACCGAGCAGCTCCTGCACGGTGCGCAGGTCGGCGCCTCCCTCGAGCAGGTGGGTGGCTGCCGAGTGGCGCAGGCCGTGAGGCCCCAGGTCGGGGGCGTGCGGCACGTCGGCGACGCGCGCGTGCACCATCGCCCGCACCACGCGCTGGTCGACGCGGCGGCCGCGGGCGCCCAGGAAGAGGGCGCCGCCCGCGCCGCTGGCGATCAGGGCCGGCCGACCGACCGCGAGCCAGCGCCCCACGGCCTCGTCGGCCGGCACTCCGTACGGCACGGTGCGCTCCTTGCGCCCCTTGCCGAGGACGCGCACGACCCGGCGGTGCCGGTCGAGGTCGTCGACGTCGAGGGAGCAGAGCTCCCCGACGCGGATGCCGGTGGCGTAGAGCAGCTCCAGCACCGCCACGTCGCGCAGGCCGACCGGGCTGCCGTCGTCGGCACGCACCGCGGCGGCCTCCAGCAGCGACCGGGCCTCCCCCGGGCTCAGCGCCGCGGGGAGCGGCCGCGCCTGCTTGGGCGAGCCCAGGGTGGCACCGGGGTCCTGCGCCGCCCGACCGGTGCGGTGCGCCCAGGCGGTGAAGACCCGCACGGCGGTCGCCCGACGCGCCAGGGTGGTGCGGGCCCGTCCGCGGGTCTGCTGGTTGGCCAGCCAGCTGCGCAGGGTGCGCAGGTCGAGGTGGTCGAGCTCGGTGTGACCCAGCCGCGCGGCGTGCCCGAGCATGCCGGCCACGTCGCCGAGGTAGGCCCGCACTGTGTGGGGGGTGAGGTCCCGCTCGGAGACCAGGTGGCGCTCGTACGCCGCCAGGGCGGCGGCGAAGGTCTCCGGGAGCTCGTCCACCGGCTCAGCGTAGGTGCGGGGACGCCGGGTCACCGGCTCCCCGCGCGGTGTGCCGCGCCGGCGAGCGCACCCTCACCCCGGCGCGGCCCGGTCGAGCACGCGCCACCGCCCGTCGCCGTGCTCCACCAGCCCCGCCTCCAGGAGCACCTCGAGCGCCTGGGCCGTGCGCGTCGGGGCGATCCCGGCCACGGCGGCGATCGAGGTCGCCGCCGCTCCCCGCACGACCGGCACGGCGTCGAGCACCTGCCGCTGCAGCAGGCTCAGCCGGTCGCGCGGCCCGTCGTCGGCCCGCAGCTCCTCCGCCTGGTGGGAGCCGACGGGGGCGACGGCCTCGAGCACCTCCTCGCCCCTGGTGACGAGCAGGGCGTCGCGGGCGCGGATCATCTGATGCACCCCCACCGACTGCGCGCTGGTGACCGGCCCGGGCACGCCCATCAGCACCCGGCCCAGGCTGCCCGCCCAGTTGCCGGTGTTGAGCGCCCCGCTGCGGACCGCGGCCTCGACCACGACCGTGCCGCCCGCGAGCGCCGCGATGAGACGGTTGCGGGCGAGGAAGCGGATCCGCATCGGTGCGGCACCGGGCGGGCTCTCGGAGACCACCAGGCCGACCTCGGCCAGGTGGTCGATCAGGTCGCGGTGCGCCGTCGGGTAGGCGCGGTCGGCCCCGCAGGCCAGCACGGCGACGCTCGGACCGCCCGCGCGCAGGGCGCCCCGGTGGGCGGCCTGGTCGATGCCGAAGGCCGCGCCGGAGACCGTCGTCCAGCCCGCCTGCGCCAGCACCCGGCCGAGGCCGTCGGCGACCTCGGTGCCGTAGGTGGTGGCGCTGCGCGACCCCACCACCGCCACGGCGCTCGCGCAGGCTGCGTCGAGCCGCAGCGGCCCGCGGCACCACAGGCCCAGCGGCACGTCACCCCGGTCGTTGAGGTGGGGCGCGTGGGCCAGGTCGCCCAGCTGCGCGGGCCACTCCGCGTCTCCCGGCACCACGAAGCGCAGGCCCAGCCGGGCAGCCCGGTCGAGCTCGCGCTCCGGGTCGGCGCGCTCCAGGCGCGCGGCGAGGTCGCCGCCGGCCTCCCCGGCCCGGCCCTGCTCGTGGAGGCCCTCGAGCGTGGCCACCGCGCCCAGGTCGGCGACGAGGCCGGCCAGGCGCGGGTGCCCGGGCTCGCCGGCGACCGAGAGCGCCACCCGGGCCAGCCGCTCGGCGTCGTCCGCGACGCCGCCCCGCGGCGCGGCGCTCATGCGCTCTCCTCGGCCGGGCCGCCCTGGCGGTGGGGCAGCTGGCGGTCGAGCAGGGGCTGCTGCAGTCGGAGCCGCAGGGCGACGTCGAGCTCGTCGGGCCCGGGCCGGTCGAGTCCTCGCAGGTCGGCCACGCTCCAGGCGACCCGGTGCACCCGCACCGAGCCGCGACGGGTCAGCTTGCCGCGCAGCACCTCCTCCTCGAGCCGGGCGTGCGCCGCGGCCTCCAGCGGCAGGCGCTCGCGCAGCCACGGACCGGGAGCCTGCGCGTTGAGCCGCCACGGGGCGTCCGCGTAGCGCGCGGCCTGCCGGGCCCGGGCGGCGGTGACCCGGGCACGGACCACCGCGCTGCTCTCGGGCACCTCGAAGGGAAGCGGCCTGCCACCGGTGCGCGGCTCGACGAATCGCGTGATGTCGACGCGATCGGCGATCGGGCCGGAGATCTTCGAGCGGTACTCCCGGCGCCGCCGCTCGCCGCAGGTGCACTGGTGGCTGGGGTCGGCCGGGTGGTACTCCCCGCAGCGGCACGGGTTGCAGGCGAAGACGAACATGGCGCGGGCGGGGTAGACCGCGTCGTCCTCGCCCCGCGAGATCGAGATCTCGCCCGCCTCCAGCGGCTCCCGCAGCGCCTCGATGACGTCGCTGGGGAAGAGCGGGAACTCGTCCATGAAGAGCACCCCGAGGTGGGCCTTGCTGACCTCACCCGGACGCACCCGCCCGGTGCCGCCGCCGAGCACGCCGCTGCGCGACGCCGAGTGGTGCGGGGAGCGGAAGGGCGGGCGCGTGATCCGCGTGGCCCCGGGCGGCAGGGCGCCGCAGAGCGAGTGCACCGCGGTGAGCTCGAGCGACTCCTCGTCGGAGAGGTCGGGCAGCAGCCCGGGGATGCGCTCGGCGATCGTGGTCTTGCCCGAGCCCTTGGGCCCGGTGAGCAGCAGGTGGTGGCCGCCGGCCGCCGCGACCTCGACCGCGTAGCGCACGTCGGGGATGCCGAGCACGTCGCGCAGGTCGAGGTCGTCGAGCCGCTCCTCGCCGCGCCACGACAGCAGCGGTGCGCCGCTCATCGGCTCCACCGGAGGCGCCTCGGGCACCTCCTCACCCGCCAGGAGCGCGACCACCTGGCCGAGCGAGCGGACGCCGAAGACCTGGAGCCCGCTCACCATCGCGGCCTCGTCGACCTGCGGCTCCGGCACGTAGACGGTGTGCAGGCCCTGTGCGGCCGCCGCCATGGCCATCGGCAGCACCCCCGGCACGCAGCGCAGCCGCCCGTCGAGGGTGAGCTCGCCGATCATCGCCGCTCCCCGCATCGCCGCCGACGGGATGTCGGGGTCGGCGGCCGCCAGCACGGCGACCGCGATGGCGAGGTCGAAGTGGGGTCCGCGCTTGGGCAGGTCGGCGGGCGAGAGCAGGATGGTGACGCGCTTGGTCGACGGCCAGCGGCGACGCTCGGCCTCGAAGACGGTGTTGCCGATCGCGGCTCGGCACCGGTCCTTGGCCTCGTTGATGGAGACGTCGGGACGGCCCACCAGAGCGGTGACGATGACGCCGTTGGAGAGGTCGACCTGCACGTCGACCACGTGGCCCGTCGAGCCGACCAGGGCCACCGCGTGGGTGGTGGCCACCGCCATCAGGCGACGCCCCGCACGTGCTCGACGGTCGCCGCGCCGCGGCCGGTGGCCAGCACGCCGACGACGTCGATGCGCACCTCGGCGTCGGGCAGACCGTGCGCCTCGGCCCAGCGCAGCGCCAGCAGCCGCAGCCGGTCGGCCTTCGGCTGCGCCACCGCCTCCAGCGGGTGGCCGCCGACCTCGCCGCTGCGCGTCTTCACCTCGCAGCAGACCAGCAGGTCGCCCTCGCGCAGCACGAGGTCGAGCTCGCCGAGGTCGCAGCGCCAGTTGCGGTCGACCACGGTCATGCCCGCTTCGGTCAGGTGGCGCGCCGCGACGCGCTCGCCGTAGGCGCCGAGCCCCTGGTTGCGTGATGCCGTCATGACGCGATCCCACCAGCGGCAGCGGCGGTACGCCGGGTGCTCGGCGAGGCTGTGGACGACGGGCCTCGCGCGGTGGGCTGTGGACGCCTCCCGGTCGTCAGCGGCCATTCCTAGACCAGTTGTGGCCCAGCGGCACCAGTTCGCTCGCTTCGCCGGACGAAATGCCCGATTTGCGAGGACACTCGTGCCACTCACCCTGCGTGCCCGCCCGACCGTGCCCCCGAGGACCACCACCATGCTGCTGCGACCACGCCCTCGAGGCGAGGACGGCGCCGTCGCCGTCGAGGCGGCCCTGGTCATGCTCCCGCTCTTCCTCGTCGTCATCGGCATCCTGGAGATGTCCTTCCTGATGCGTGGCGTCACCGCCGCCAACAGCGCCGTCGCCGCCGGCGCCCGCAGCGCGAGCGTCTCGGCCGCCGCGGGCCCGTGCGGGTCCGCCTGCAGCAACACCGCCACGCCCCGGCTGGCCGAGGTCACCGTCGACGCCATCGAGCGCAGCGGCACCGCCCTGCCGAGCCAGGCGATCGAGTGGGTGATGGTCTACGACGCCGACACCAACGGCATGCCCACCGGCCAGACCGGCGGCTTCGACGTCACCAAGTGCACGCTCAACTGCGTCGTCTACACGATGAAGAGCAGCGGCCACCTGGAGTACCAGTCTGGCGCCTGGAACACCACGGCCGAGGTCAACGCCTGCGTCAACGACCCCAACCGCACTGCCGTGGGCGTGGCCATACGCGCGAAGCACTCGTGGTTCACCGGCTTCTTCGGGCAGACCTACTCCTTCAACCAGCGCAACGTGATGCAGTTCGAGCCCCTGCCCAACGACTCGTGCGGCAAGGGGAAGCACGCGTGAGCACCGGGCGCCCGCGGCGAGACCCGCACGGCGAGCGGGGGTACGCCGCCGTGCTCACCGCGGTCTTCGTGGCCTTCGTGATGCTGCCCTGCTGCGCCATCGCCATCGACGTGGCGCGGATGTACCTGGAGATCCAGCGGGTCCAGAACGCCGCGGACGCCGCCGCCCTCGCAGCAGTCACCTACCTGCCCGACGACTTCAACGCGGCGGCGACCACCGCGCGGGCGGTCTCGGGCAAGAACGGCTACCCCGACACCGACCCGGTCGACGTCGCGGTCACCCTCGGCGCCAAGCCGACGCAGCTCAAGGTCACGGTCACCAGCACGATCAGGAACAGCTTCGCCGCCGCCTTCGGCATGGACTTCGCCACCGTCAAGCGCAGCGCGATGGCGGACTACAACGGCCCCGCCCCCATGGGCAGCCCCTGCAACAGCTTCGGCAACGAGCCGCCCCCGGGGTACGCCGAGGCCAACGCCCCCGGCCAGCAGACCGTGGCAGCGCCTCCCGGTGGCGCCACCTGCAGCACCAAGCCCGACTTCTGGGCCGCCATCGCGGGACCCGGCACCCCCAAGGCCAACGGCGACGCCGTCATGACGCGCAGCTGTGCCGCGGGCACCTCCGGGTGCAACGGCACCGTCAACGCGGAGTTCGACCCGACCGGCTACTTCTACGTAGTGCGGGTGGAGCCGGCCGCGGTCGGCCAGCCGGTGCGGCTGCAGGTCTTCGACCCCGCGCACGTCGCGGTCGGAGACAACTGCGAGAACGCGCCGAAGGAGGTCGAGGCCACCACGACCAGGCTCGAGGACGTCATGAACCCCTACACCCATGACGGCCTCACCCGCTACGCCGGGGGCGCGGCCGGCAACTACTGCACCGGCGACGTGGGCAGCGGCGTCATCACCTCCTTCGCCGTGCGCGGCCCCACCGACACCTACCAGCCCGTCAACGGCCCGGCCATGACCGACTGCGTGCGCCAGTTCAAGTCCTACGGCGCCAGCACGGCGACGAGCAAGACCCTGCGGGACAAGCGCAACGACGGCAGCACCAACGGCAGCTACAACCACGAGGTCGCCCGGGTCTTCCGGCAGTGGGTCGACCTGTGCACCTTCACGCCGACCAAGGCCGGCGACCACTACATCCAGGTACGCACCAACGTGTCGCTGACCGGAGCAGCGCTGACCGACTCGATCGGCGGCATCTACGGCGGCAACCAGCGCGTCTTCACCCAGATGGGGGACGACACCGCGGTGGGCGGGTCGGGCAACAACCGCTTCGCCTTCCGGGCCGTCGGCCCGGCCAAGGCGTCGGTCAGCATCTCGGGCTGGGAGGAGATGGGCGTCTACGCCAACTACCCGCAGGCGAACACGATCTTCAACCTGGTGCGCGTGATCCCCGCGGCGGCGAGCAAGACCCTCATCGTCACCTTCTTCGACGTCGGCGACGCCAGCGGCGCGGGCACGATCAAGGTGCTCAAGCCGCTGGACTCCAACCTGCCCGACACCCTGGTCGGCTGCACCGGCAGTGGCGTGCGCACCTCGGTTCCCGACTGCCAGCTCACCAACGTCAGCTCCAGCTCGGGCTTCAACGGCAAGACCCAGACCGTGCGCGTGCCCATCCCGGCGACCTACACCTGCGAGTCGACCCAGCGTGGCGGCTGCTGGTTCCGCCTCACCGTGTCGTTCCCGGGCGGCGTCACCGACACCACCACGTGGTCGGCCCGCGTCGAGGGCGACCCGGTGCGGCTGATCGAGTAGCGCTCAGTCCTTCGGCGGCTCGATCTCGCCGTGGGCGAGCTCCTCGACGTTGACGTCCTTGAAGGTCAGCACCTTGACGTTCTTGGCCAGGCGGCGGGCGGGGCGGTACATGTCCCACACCCAGGCGTCGGTGAGCGTGACCTCGAAGAAGACCTCGCCGGTCTCGCTGCGCGCCTTCACGTCGACCTGGTTGGCCAGGTAGAAGCGGCGGTCGGTCTCGACGACGTACTTGAAGATGCCGACCACGTCGCGGTACTCGCGGTAGAGGTCGAGCTCCATCTCGGTCTCGTACCTCTCCAGATCCTCCGCGCTCATCGTGATGCCTCCTGCAGCTCCGGACCGGTCATGGCGTCGGGCCTGATGCTCTCAGGCCCGGCAAACAGCTCGAGCTGCGGCTCCAGCGCCAGCGGCGGCGGGTCCACGATCCCGGCAGCGCGACGCACGTTGACGAAGCGCATCCGGTGGACCGGGCTCGGCCCGTGCTCGGCCAGCGCCGCCGTGTGCTCCTCGGTGATGTAGCCCTTGTGGGTGGCGAAGTCGTAGACCGGGTAGTCCTCGTGCAGGTCGCACATCAGTCGGTCGCGGGTGACCTTGGCGATGACCGAGGCGGCGGCGATGCACCCGGCCACCCGGTCGCCCTTCCAGATCGCGAGCCCGGGCACCTCGAGACCGTCGACGGGGAAGCCGTCGGTGAGCACGTACGCCGGCCGCGAGGCCAGCCGGGCCAGGGCGCGGCGCAGCGCCTCGACGTTGGCGACGTGCATCCCGAGCCGGTCGCACTCCCCCGGCTCCACCACGACGACCGACCACGCCGCCGCGCGTCGCAGCACCTGCTCGTAGCAGCGCTCCCGCGCCCGCGCCGTCAGCAGCTTGGAGTCGGCCAACCCCGGGACCTGCCCGGCCCGCCCCTCGGGGAGCACCACCGCGGCGGCGACGAGTGGCCCCGCACAGGCACCGCGACCGGCCTCGTCGACGCCGGCCACGGGGCTCAGGCCGACACGTCGCAGCGCCCGCTCGTAGCCGTAGAGGCCGGCGTCGCGGCGTACGGTCGCTCCCCGGGGCAGCTCGCTCATCCCGAGCCCTCCTGCGAGCCCCCCTGGGGATCGGGGACGCCGTCGAACACCTCCGGCCGGTCGATCAGCTCGGCCCGGCCCCACGGCCAGACCAGGGCGAAGACCTTGCCGACGACCAGGTCCTCCTTGACGAAGCCGCCGCCGGGACCGCCCATGTGGCCGCGGGAGTCGAAGGAGAAGGCGCGGTTGTCGCCCATCATCCACAGGTAGCCGTCGGGGACGGTCTTGTCGAAGGTGACGTCGGAGGGGTCGGTGCCGGGCGGCAGGTAGGCGCTCTCGTCGAGCGGGTCGCCGTTGACGGTGATGCGACCGTCGTCGTCGCAGCACACGATGTGGTCGCCGCCCACGGCCATGACGCGCTTCACCAGGTGACCGCCCGTGGGGTAGAGCCCGATCCGCTCCAGCACGCCGGAGACGGGGCCGGTCGCGCCGGCGGTGTCGACGGGGTCGAGCCAGCCGCCGGGATCCTTGAAGACGATGATGTCGCCGCGCTGCGGCTCCCCGCTGCCCCAGTAGGAGACCTTCTGCACCAGGATCCGGTCGTCCTCGACGAACTGCGGCTCCATCGAGGGCGACGGGATGTAGAAGGCCTGCAGGAACAGCGCCTTGATCAGCACCGCCAGAGCCAGGGCGATGCCGAGCAGCACCACCGACTCCAGCCACAGCGGCATCGGCTTCTTGCCGGCGCGCTGCTCCTTGCGCCTGCGACGCCGGCCTCCCGAGGTGTCGGTGGCCTCGTCGACGTCAGTCACGGCACGAGCCTACGTCGCCCGACCACGGTGCGGGGCGGACCTCAGGCCTCGCGGCGCTCCTTGATCTTGGCGGCCTTGCCGCGCAGGTTGCGCAGGTAGTAGAGCTTCGCGCGACGCACGTCACCGCGGGTGACGACCTCGACCTTCTCGAAGATCGGGGAGTGCAGCGGGAAGGTGCGCTCCACGCCGACGCCGAAGGAGACCTTGCGGACCGTGAAGGTGCGACCCACGCCGGAGCCCTGCACCTTGATGACGACGCCCTGGAAGACCTGGACGCGCGAGCGGTTGCCCTCGACCACCTTGACGTGCACCTTGACGGTGTCACCGGCGCGGAAGTCGGGGTTGTCGTCGCGCAGGGTGGCGGCGTTGAGCTGGTCGATGACGTTGGACATCTCGGTCTCCTCGTGACGGCCACAGGTCGGCCACGGAATCGGGGTGGTTGCTCGTGGTGGCCCTGGTGGTGCCGAAGCGGTCAGCCCCCTGTGGCAGGAGACCGTGGCGTACGGGCCAAGGAGCGATTTTGCCACAGCGCACGGTGCCGGCGGAAATCGAGCAGCGGACCGCCGGTGTCCGCCCCGGCTGGTAGGACGGGCCCATGACGCCACCGTGGACCAGGTCGCAGGTGCTCGCCCACCGGGTGGTCGCCCAGCAGCTCGACCGCGACCCCGGCACCACCACCGACCCGGCCCAGGTGGCGCTGCTCGACCTGGGGGCGCAGGACACCGGCCCGGACGGAGCGCGTTGGGCACTGGCGGTCCGCGGCGCCGACCTCGATCCCACCGACCTGCTCTGGGCCTGGACCCTGCGCGGCGCGCCCCACGCCTACCGCCGGTCGCAGGCGGCGGCCGTGGCCGCGGCGACGTGGCCGTGGTCGGAGGCCGACGCCGCCAAGCGGGTCTTCGACGCCGCCGCCCGCTTCGCCGCGGCCGACGTGACGGTGCTCGACGCGCTGGGCCGCATCGCCGACGAGATGCGCGACGTCGTCAGCGCGCCCACGGTCAAGGGCGAGGTCTCCGCGGCCCTGCACGAGCGGCTGCCCTCGAGCTGGCAGCGGTGGTGCCGCCCCTGCGGGGCCGAGCACGTCTACGAGCAGCCCTTCCGCCTCGCGGCCCTGCACGCCGGGCTCGAGCTGGAGCCCGGCACCTCGCCACCGGTGCTGCGCCGGGTCCCGCGGTGGCGTGGCCCGGCCGCCCGGGTCCCCGCCGGGCTCGACCCCGTGCGGGCCACGCTCCGCCTGCTCGGACCGGCCACCCACCAGCATGTGGCGGAGTACCTGGACAGCCCGGTCGCCGAGGTGCGCCGCCGCTGGCCCGACGACGCCCGCGAGGTCTCCGTCGAGGGCCAGCGGCGCTGGGCGTTCGGCGCGGAAGACCCGCCCGAGCCCGACGCCACGCGGGGCGTCGTCCGCCTGCTGGGTCCCTACGACCTCTTCCTGCAGGCACGCGACCGCGACCTGCTGGTGGCCGACCCCGCCCGACGCAAGGCGCTCTGGCCGGTGCTGGGCCGTCCGGGGGCGGTGCTCTCGGGCCACGAGGTGGTGGGCACCTGGCGTCCCCGCACCAGCGGCTCCCGACTGCGACTGGTGGTCGACCCGTGGACCCGCCTGCCCGCCCGCGCCCGGCTCGAGGAGCAGGCCGAGCGCCTCGCGACCTTCCGCTCCCTCACCTTCGCCGGCTTCCTCGACCCCTGACCGCCGCCGAACTCAAGCCCTGCTCCGAGGCTTCGACCTCCGCCCGACGACGCGGGTCTCGAGACGGCCGGCCCGCCCCCTCCTCCGTCGGGTCCGGCCATGCCTCCTCGACCTCCCGCCCTGCTCCGAGGCTTCGACTCTCCGCCCGTCCACGCGGGTCTCGAGACGGCCAGCCCGCCCCCTCCTCCGTCGGGTCCGGCCAGGCCTCCTCGACCTCCCGCCCTGCTCCGAGGCTTCGTCCCTCAGCCTCGGGGGCGTGACTTGGTCAGCACGACGGCGCCGTGGGGGGCGGGCAGGTCGGGGCGCAGGCGGTAGCCGGCGCGCTTGTACATCCGCTGGTTGCGCGCGGAGCCGGCGCCGGTGAAGAGCACGAAGCCGGTGACCTCGGGCGGGGCCGCCTGCTCGATCGCGGCGAGCAGGAAGCGACCGATGCCGGCACCCTGCAGGTCGGGGGCGGCCATGAGCCGGCCGACGTCCCAGGTGCGGTCGTCCTGCAGCCGGCCCCGGGCCGCGCCGATGAGCCGGCCCTCGTGGCGCAGCACCAGCGTCGTCCACTCCCCCAGCCACGCCTGCACGTCGGCGAGGGTCTCGTGCATCGCCGGCACGTGGACCCCCGGGTTGGCCGCCTGCTCGTCGACCCAGCAGGCCCGCTGCAGCGTGTAGACCTCACCGGCGTCGGCCGGCTGCGCCGCGCGCAGCACGGCGTCGAGACCGCCGACGTCGACCACCGAGGCGGGGTGCAGCAGGTCGGGGCGTCGCGCCGCCGTACGGCGCACAGCCTGCTCCCGGCGCCAGGCCGCGATGGCGGCGTGGTCGCCGGAGAGCAGCACCGGAGGGACGTCGAGTCCCCGCCAGCTCGCCGGCCGGGTGTAGACGGGCGCCTCGAGGAGCCCCGCGTTGTGCGACTCCTCGGTCAGCGACTCGGCGTTGCCCATGAAGCCCGGCAGCAGCCGGCCCACGGCCTCGAGCAGCACCAGCGCGGCCACCTCACCGCCGTTGAGCACGTAGTCGCCGATCGAGACCTCGCGCACCTCCAGGCGGCGGGCGGCGTCGTCGGCCACGCGCTGGTCGATGCCCTCGTAGCGTCCGCACGCCACGACCAGGTGCTCGCGGGTGGCGAGCTCCGCAGCGAGCGCCTGCGTCAGCGGCTCCCCCGCCGGGGTCGGGACGACGAGGGTCGCGCCGTCGGGCGCGAGGGCGTCGAGCGCCTCGCCCCACGGCTCGGGCTTCATCACCATGCCGGCGCCGCCGCCGGTGGGGGTGTCGTCGACGGTGCGGTGACGGTCGTGGGTCCACGACCTGAGGTCGTGCACGCCGACCTCGAGCAGGCCGGTGCGCTGCGCCTTGCCCAGCAGGGAGAGCCCGAGCGGGGCGAGGTAGTCGGGGAAGATCGAGACGACGTCGACGCGCACGGCTAGGGCTCCAGCTCGAGCAGGCCCGGCCGGTCGTCGATCACGACCCGGCCGCCGCTCACATCGACCTCGGGCACGAGTGCCACCACGAAGGGGAAGAGCAGCTCCTCACCGTCGCGGTCGATCACGAGCAGGTCCTGCCCGGCGGGGTGCTCGACCCGCACGACCTCGCCGACCCGGACGCCGTCGGCGGTCTCGACCCGGAGCCCGACCAGCTGGTGGTCGTAGAACTCCTCGGGGTCCTCGGGCTGCTCGGCCGCATCGACGTCGGCCTCGAGCAGCGCGCCGCCGAGGGCCTCGGCCTCGGTGCGGTCGGTCACCTCGGCGAAGCCGACCAGCAGCCGGCCCTGGTGCTCGCGCGCGGTCTCGACGGTGAGGACGCGGTCCCCCGCGCGCACGACGGCCCCGACGGCGAAGCGCCGTCGGGGCTCGTCGGTGCGTGGCTGGACCGCGACGTCGCCGCGGACGCCGTGGGCCCGGCCGATCCGGCCGACCACGACCCGCGCGACGCGGTGCGTCATCGCCTCCGGTCGACGTCGACGAAGTCGATGCGGGCGCCGCCCGGGCCGGCCAGCGAGCCGACCACGGTGCGGAAGGCGGTCGCCGTGCGGCCGCCTCGCCCGATCACCTTGCCGAGGTCGCTGGGGTGCACCCGCACCTCGAGCACGGAGCCGCGGCGCATCTGCTTGTCGCGCACCTGCACGTCGTCAGGGTGCTCGACGATGCCGCGGACGAGGTGCTCGAGCGCGTCGGCCAGCACGGTCACGCCTTCTCGGCGCTCTCGACGTCGGCGTCGGCGGCAGCCTCGGTGGTCACCGGCGACTCGTCGGCCGGGGTCTCGACGACCTCGGACGCACCCTCGGCGGCAGCCTCGGCCTGGGGCTCCTCGGCCTTCGGCTCGTCTGCCTTGGGCTCGTCGGCCTTGGGCTCCTCGGCGGCCTTCTTCTCGGCCTTCTTCTTGGCCGTGACGGCCTCGGACTTGGCGGTGGTGCCGGAGTCCTTGAGCGCCTCGTTGAAGATCTCGGTCTTGTCGCGCTTGGCCTCGCGGGTCCGCAGCGTGCCCTCGGTGCCCGGCAGGCCCTTGAACTTCTGCCAGTCGCCGGTGACCTTGAGGATGACCTCGACGGCCTCGCTCGGCTGGGCGCCCACACCGAGCCAGTACTGCGCGCGGTCGGAGACCACGTCGATGTACGACGGGTCCTCCTTGGGGTGGTACTTGCCGATCTCCTCGATCACGCGGCCGTCCCGCTTCTTGCGGGAGTCGACGACGACGACCCGGTAGTACGGCTGACGGATCTTGCCCATGCGCTTGAGGCGAATCTTGACGGCCACGTCTGTGGTGTCTCCTTGGAAGCTCGTGATGTGGTGGGGCTCCGCGCACCCGAGTGGGACGGGGCGAGGGCTCCGGGGGCGTGCGTACCGGATGAGAGGGTCCGGAGGCGCACGACTCAGCGCGCCATTCTGCCACGGCGGCGCGACGGAGCCGAATCCGCGTGCCACGATGCCGGGATGAGCCAGTGGGAGCTCCGCCCGACCAAGCCGCGGCCCAAGAAGCGGTGGTGGGTCGTGGGCGCGCTGCTGCTCGTCGCCGCCCTGGCCGTCTTCGTGGTCGGGCTGTGGCAGACGATCAGCTCCGCGACCGCCACCGACGCCGTCGTCGACGCGACGCGCACGCCGGTGCAGGTCGAGGTCGAGGCCGGCACCGAGCGGATGCTCTACGTGCCCGAGGACCAGCTCGGGGCGGGCTGCGCGCTCTCCGACGCCTCCGGCACGCCGCTCACGCTGTCGTCGACCGGCGCCACCACCACGGTGACCACCGAGGGTCGCACCTGGCGAGGCGTGGGCACCTTCACCAGCCCCTCCGCCGAGGTGACCGTCGACTGCGTCGGCAGCCCGCCCGGGTCGCTGGTGCGCGTGGGGGCACCGCTGGGAGCCGGCTTCGCGGCCGGCCTGGTGGTCACGATCCTGGTGCCGATGGTGCTGGGACTGGCCGGGGTCGCGGTCCTGGTCACGACCACGGTGCTGTGGGTCACCCGCAAGCCGGGCCAGCCGGGTCCGCCTCAGGGTCCGGGTCCGCAGCAGCCGGGCTGGACGCCGCCGCCCGGACCACCGTCGCCCCCACCTCCGGCCTGGTGAGCACCTCCGGCCGCAGCCCCGCCGCCACGCACGCGTCGTACGACGCCTCGGCCTGACGCTCGCTGGTCTCGAGCAGCAGCACCCCGCCCGGGGCCAGCCACGCCGCGGCGCCGGCCGCCACCCGGCGGTGCAGGTCGAGCCCGTCGGCGCCACCGTCGAGCGCCACCCGGTGCTCGTGCTCGCGGGCCTCGGCGGGCATCAGCGCCACCTCCTCGGTCGGCACGTACGGCGCGTTGACCACCAGCAGGTCGACCCGCCCGCGCAGCCGCCGCGGCAGGGCGTCGTAGAGGTCCCCCTCGTGCACCCGCTCCGCCGGCAGGTTCGTGCGCGCGCAGGTCACGGCGACGGGGTCGAGGTCGGCCGCGTGCACCTCGAGGTCCGGACGCCGCGCCGCCAGCGCGGCACCGACCGCGCCGCTGCCGCAGCAGAGGTCGACGACCAGGCCGCCCGACGGCGGGTCGGCGAGCTCGACCAGGGCCGCCGTACGCCGCCGCGGGACGAAGACGCCCGGCTGCAGCCGCACCCGCACCCCGGCGAGCTCGGCCCAGCCCAGCACCTGCTCGAGCGGCTCCCCCGCCACGCGACGCCGGACCAGCGTCTCGAGCCGCTCCCCGGCCGCCTCGTCGCGCAGCAGCGCGGCCTCCTCCTCGGCGTACACGCAGCCGGCCGCGCGCAGCCGGTCCTCCAGGCTCACGCGACGACGCGACCCCGCAGCACCACCCGCGCGGGACGGTGGAGCACCGTGAGGTCGGCCAGCGGGTCGCTGTCGTAGACGCAGAAGTCGGCCGTGGTGCCCTCGCGCAGGTGGCCGTCGAGGCCGAGCCACTCCCGGGCGCGCCAGCTCGCCGCCCCCAGCGCCGCCTCGGCGCTCATGCCGAGGCCGTGCATCGCCACGACCTCGCCGGAGAGGTTGCCGTGGCGGCTCACGCCCCCGCCGTCGCTCCCGGCGTACATCGCCACGCCCGCCTCGTGCGCCTGCATCAGGGTGTCGCGGCGTCGGGCGTGGAGGTCGGTCATGGTCTCGGCGTAGGCCGGGAAGCGCTTGCGGCCGGCCTCGGCGTACTCCGGGAACTTCTCCAGCTGCATCACCGTCGGCACCAGCGCCGTGCCGCGGGCCACCATCTGCTCGACGAGCTCGGGCCGCAGGCCGGTGCCGTGCTCGAGGCAGTCGATGCCGGCCTCGATGAGCCCGGGGAGCACCGCGGTGCCGAAGCAGTGCGCGGTCACCTTCGCGCCGTGCGCGTGGGCCGCGTCGATCGCGGCGGCGAAGGCCTCGGGCGGGAAGGACGGGAGCAGGTCGCCGCCCTCGCGGCTGATCCAGTCGCCGACGAGCTTGACCCAGCCGTCGCCGCGCTGCGCCTCCTGCGCGGCGTACGCCGCCAGCTCCTCGGGCTCGACCTCGTGGGCGTAGTTGCGGATGTAGCGCTTGGTGCGCGCGAGGTGGCGCCCGGCCCGGATCAGGCGCGGTAGGTCCTCACGCTCGTGGATCCAGGAGGTGTCGGCCGCCGAGCCGCAGTCGCGGATGAGCAGGGCGCCGCCGTCGCGGTCCTCGACCGCCTGCCGCTCGGTCTCCGCCTCGCTGACCGCGCCGCCGTCGTCGAGCCCGAGGTGGCAGTGCGCGTCGACCAGCCCCGGCACGATCCACCCCTCGGCGACCGTCTCGGCCCCGGGCTGGCGCTCGTAGGTGACCGTGCCGTCGACGACGTAGAGCTCGCGCACCTCGCCGTCGGGCAGGACCGGACCGGCGTACCTGTGGACCGTCATGCCCGGAGGCTAGCGGCCGGCGTGCGGCTCCTGGGTCCGCCGCTACTTCAGGAACTTGGAGAGGTCGCCGAGCGCGGAGAGGTCGACGTCGTCGTCCTGCTGCTTGCCGCCGAGACCGAAGGCGGAGCCGGGGGCCGCGGCGGGCTTCTCGGTCTCCTGCTGCGCCCGCTTGGCGGGGTTGCCGGACTTGCGGGCACCCTTGCCCTTCTTCTTCTGCGGGGCCTGCCGCGCGCCGGCCTTCTTGCCGCCGCCGGGCATCCCCGGCATGCCCGGCATCCCTGGCATGCCCGGCATCCCGCCGCCGCGCGCCATCTGCTGCATCATCTTGCGCGCCTCGAAGAAGCGGTCGACCAGCTGGTTGACGTCGCTGACCTGGCGGCCCGACCCGCGGGCGATGCGGGCCCGGCGTGACCCGTCGATGAGCTTGGGGTTGTCGCGCTCGGCCGGCGTCATCGACTGGATGATCGCCTGGATCCGGTCGATCTCGCGCTCGTCGAAGTTCTCGAGCTGGTCGCGGAACTGACCCATGCCGGGGAGCATCCCGAGCATCTTGCTCAGCGAGCCCATCTTGCGGACCTGCTGCATCTGCTCGAGGAAGTCGTCGAGGGTGAACTCCCCGCCCTCGCCCGAGAGCTTGGCCGCCGCCTTGGCGGCCTGGTCGGCGTCGAAGGTGCGCTCGGCCTGCTCGATCAGGGTGAGCAGGTCGCCCATGTCGAGGATGCGCGAGGCCATCCGGTCGGGGTGGAAGAGGTCGAAGTCGACGAGCTTCTCGCCGTTGGAGGCGAACATGACGGGCTTGCCGGTCATCTTCGCGATCGACAGCGCCGCACCGCCGCGGGCGTCGCCGTCGAGCTTGGTGAGCACGACCGCGTCGTAGCCGACGCCGTCGAGGAAGGCCTGCGCCGTGGTGACGGCGTCCTGGCCGATCATGGCGTCGACGACGAAGAGCACCTCGTCGGGCTGCACGGCGTCGCGGATGTCGGCGGCCTGCTGCATCAGCTCGGCGTCGATGCCCAGGCGACCGGCGGTGTCGACGATGACCACGTCGTGCAGCGTGCGCTTGGCCTCCTCGATCGCCCGGCGGGCGACCGTGACCGGGTCACCGACGCCGTTGCCGGGCTCGGGGGCGAAGACCGTGACGCCGGCGCGCTCGCCGTTGACCTGCAGCTGGTTGACCGCGTTGGGGCGCTGCAGGTCGGCGGCGACCAGCATGGGGCTGCTGCCCTGGCCCTTGAGCCACAGCGCGAGCTTGGCGGCCAGCGTGGTCTTGCCGGCGCCCTGGAGGCCCGCGAGCATGATGACGGTCGGGGGGTTCTTGGCGAAGCGCAGCCGCCGGGTCTCGCCGCCGAGGATCGAGACGAGCTCCTCGTTGACGATCTTGATGACCTGCTGGGCCGGGTTGAGCGCCCCGCTGACCTCGACGCCGCGGGCCCGCTCCTTGACCGCGGCGATGAACTCCTTGACCACCGGGAGCGCCACGTCGGCCTCGAGCAGGGCGAGCCGGATCTCGCGCGCGGTCGCGTCGATGTCGGCCTCGGAGAGCCGGCCCTTGCCGCGGAGGTTCTTGAAGGTGTCGGCGAGCCGGTCGGAGAGCGTGGCGAACAACGGAGCAACCTCGAGGTGGACGGCGTCTGGCCGGCCCGGGCGGGGTGCCCGGGCCACCGCTCAAGACTAGTCGGGGGTGGTGCCGAAGGTGCGTTCGAGGGCCGCGCGCACCACGTGGGCCGCCTCGGCGGCCCGCTCCTCGGAGAGCACCCCGGCCCAGGCCTCCTGCACGTAGAAGACGTCGACCGCCTGCGGGCCCAGCGTCGAGACGTGCGCCGAGCGCACCGACACCTCCGCTCCCGCGAGCGCCCGGCACACGACGTGGATCAGGGCGGGCCGGTCGTCGGAGCGCACCTCGAGCACGGTCGCCGACTCCGAGACCTCGGGCCGCACGGCCACGGAGGGTGCCAGTCGCAGCGCCGGGCCCAGCCGCAGCCGGGAGGCGACGTCGAGGCGACCCTCGACGATGGCCTCGAGGCGCTGCCGCAGCAGGACCGCGTCGAGGTCGTGCTCGACGACGTCCCACACCGAGACGCCGTAGCGGTCCTGCGGCCAGGCCCGGGCAGCACGCACCGAGACCCGTTGCAGCGCCAGCATCGCGGCGGCGTCCGCCAGCAGGCCGAGGCGGTCGCCGGAGACCACCGTCACGCGGGCGCCGTCGGGGTGGTCCTCGACGCTCACGGCGACCTCGCGCGGGTCGGCGGCCACGGCGGCGGGGACGACGATCTCCGGCGTGACCTGCTCGACCTCGTCGTCGGCCACGGGGTCGTCGGAGAGCACGGCGGCAGCACGCCGTACGAGGTCGGCGACCAGCGAGGCGCGCCAGCGCGTCCAGGCCTTCTCGGAGGTGGCCCGGGCGTCGGCCTCGGTGAGCGCCGCCAGCAGCTCGAGCTCCTCGCGGTCGTGGAGGCGCTCGGCGACCACCGCGACGGTGGCGGGGTCCTCGGGGTCGCGGGTCGTGGCCGTCTCGGGGAGCAGCAGGTGCCAGCGGACCAGCGTGCCGACGAGGTCGACCTCACGGGCGTCGAAGCCGATCCGTGCGGCCACCTCGCGCGCCACCGGCTCCCCGGCCACGCAGTGCTCGGTGAGCCCGCCCTTGCCGATGTCGTGCAGCAGGGCGGAGACCGCCAGCACGTCGGGACGTGCGACCCGACGGATCAGCCCGGCCGCCTCGACGCAGGTCTCGATCATGTGGCGGTCGACGGTGAAGCGGTGGATCTCCGAGGCGTGCGGGAGCAGCCGCACCCGCTCCCACTCCGGGAGCACCAGGTCGAGTGCCCCGGTCTCCTCGAGCGTCTCCCACACCGAGCGCAGGCCCGGCCCGGAGGCGAGCAGACGCACCAGCAGGTCGCGCGCCTCGTGCGGCCAGGGCTCGGGCAGCCGCGCCCCCTCGCGCACCAGGCGTGACGCGGTCGGCGGCGCCAGCACCAGGCCGCGCTCGGCGGCCTCGGCCGCGCAGCGCAGCAGCAGCAGCGGGTCGCCGGCGATCGCCGCCCCGCGGTCGAGCACCACCTCCTCGAAGGAGATCGCGACGCCGGGGGCCACCGTCTCCAGGCGCGGTCGCCGTCCCCCGCTCGGCGCCGGACGGCGCTGCGCCGCCTCGGCCCGCTGCCAGGCGAGCGAGGCGAGGTGGGCGAGCCGGCGCGCGAGCACCCGCAGGTGCCGCTGGGCCGCCTCCCCGCCGGGCAGCCCCAGCACGTCGGCCAGGTCGGGCCAGTACTCGGGGACGATCCGGTCGGTCGCCCGGCCGGCGACGGTGTGCAGCGCGTCGCGGACGTCGAGCAGCCCCTGGCGCGAGCGCTCCAGGTCTCCGTGGGGCACGTCGACCAGCCAGCTGGCCACCAGCGCCTTGAGCAGGGTGGCGTCGCGCAGCCCACCGGTCGACTGCTTGAGGTCCGGCACCGACGCGTGGGCCAGCTCCGGGTGGCGGGCGCGGCGCTCGGCCACGAGCTGCCTCAGCTCGCCGAGGCGCAGCCGGGCGTCACGGCGCCACTGGGTGGAGACCGCGGAGCGCAGCCGCAGCGTCACGCCGGGGTCGCCGGCAAGGTGGCGGCAGTCGAGCATGCCGAGCGCGACCCGCAGGTCGGCCGAGGCCTGCTGCTGCACCTCCTCGACGGTGCGCACGGCGTGGTCGACGTCCGCCCCGGAGTCCCACAGGGGGTACCAGACCTGTGCGGCCCAGTCGCCCGGCTCGACGGCGGCGTCGTGCACCAGGACGACGTCGAGGTCGCTGAAGGGGGCCAGCTCGCCGCGGCCGTAGCCGCCGACGGCGACGAGCGAGACCCCCGTCTGGGGGCAGTCCGCCTTGGCGTACGCCGCGCGGCACAGGTCGTCGGCTGCCGCGGTGCGCTCGGCGCGCTCGGCGGCGGTCATCGCGGGGCCGCCCTCAGAGGGCGGCGCTGTCGCGATCGCCGGTGCGGACCCGCACGACCGACTCCACCGGCGAGACCCAGACCTTGCCGTCGCCGATGCGACCGGTGTGGGCCGCGGCCACGATGGCCTCGGAGACCGGGCCCGCGTCGGCGTCGTCGACGAGGACCTCGACCTTGACCTTCGGCACCAGGGCGATGTCGTACTCCGCACCCCGGTAGACCTCGGTGTGGCCCTTCTGCCGGCCGTAGCCGCTGACCTCGCTGACGGTCATGCCCGTCACGCCGACGCCCTCGAGCGCCTCGCGGACGGACTCCCACTGGTGCGGCTTGATGACCGCGGTGATGAGCAACATGTCGGACAACCTCTCAGGTGAGTCGAGGGGACCCGGGAGCGAGCCCGGGGCAACGCGTCGGCCCGCGACGCCGCCGAGGTGTCTCCACCCCGGTGACGTCGCGGGCCGTGTGCACGTGCGTGCGGATCAGATCGCGGCTTCGTCCCGGTCGCCGGTGCGCACCCGCACCACGCTGTCGACCGGCGAGACCCAGACCTTGCCGTCGCCGATGCGACCGGTCTGCGCCGCCTTGACGACGATGCCGGCGACGTCGTCGACGTCCGCGTCGTCGACCAGGATCTCCACGCGGATCTTTGGCACCAGGGCGATGTCGTACTCCGCGCCCCGGTAGACCTCGGTGTGACCCTTCTGCCGGCCGTAGCCGCTGACCTCGCTGACGGTCATGCCCGTCACGCCGAAGGCCTCCAGCGCCGAGCGGACCTCTTCCCACTTGTGCGGCTTGATCACCGCGGTGATGAGCCTCATGCCTTCGATCCCTCCTTCGCCGTGGGGGTGGCGCCGGCCAGGACGGCCGGGCCGCCGACGAGACCGGAGCGGGCGCCCGAGGAGGCGTTGAGGTCGTAGGCGGCCTCGCCGTGCTCCTTGTAGTCGATGCCCTCGATCTCGTCCTCGCCCTCGATGCGCCACCCGAGGGTGACCTTGACCAGCAGGCCGACGATCAGCGTCGCGACGCCGGACCAGACGACCGCGTACAGCGCGACGACGACCTGGGTGACGAGCTGGCTGAGGCCATCGCCGTAGAAGAGGCCGCCGCTGGTGGCCAGGAAGCCGATGCCGACGGTGCCGACGAGACCACCGACGAGGTGGACGCCCACGACGTCGAGCGAGTCGTCGTAGCCGAACTTGTACTTCAGGCCGACCGCCAGCGCGCACAGCGAGCCGGCCACGAGGCCGAGCACGATGGAGCCCACGGGCGAGAGCGAGCCACAGGCCGGGGTGATGGCCACCAGGCCGGCGACCACGCCGGAGGCGGCACCCAGGGAGGTGGCCTTGCCGTCGCGGATCTTCTCCACCACGAGCCAGCCGAGGATCGCCGCGCAGGTGCAGACGGTGGTGTTGAGCCAGACCAGGCCGGTCTCGGTGGTGAACTGCGTCAGGTCGGCCTCGCCGCCCGAGCCGTCGACGAAGACGATGGAGCCCACGTTGAAGCCGAACCAGCCGAACCACAGGATGCCGGCGCCGATCATGGTCAGCGTCAGGTTGTGCGGCTTCATCGGCTCCTTGCCGAAGCCGAGCCGCTTGCCGATGAGCAGGGCGAGCACGAGGCCCGCGACGCCCGCGTTGATGTGCACGACGGTACCGCCGGCGTAGTCGACGGGGGCCGCGGTGCCGATCAGGTCGGCGAGCGCGCCGTCCTCACCGCTGAGGAAGCCGCCACCCCACACCATGTGGGCCAGCGGGAAGTAGGAGAGCGTGACCCAGATCGGGACGAAGACCATCCACGCCGAGAACTTCACGCGGTCGGCGATCGCACCGGCGATCAGCGCCGCGGTGATGACCGCGAAGGTCAGCTGGAAGGCGACGAAGACGTAGTCGCCCGGGTCGACGCCGTTGAGTCCGAAGAGCTGGAAGGGGTTGGTGAAGAGCATCGCGACCGACGTGTCGCCGTAGGTCATCGACCAGCCCCACAGCACGTAGACGATCCCCACGACCGCCATCGCGCCGAAGCACATCATCATCATGTTGAGCACGGACTTCGAGCGGCTCATGCCGCCGTAGAAGAGCGCCAGCCCGGGCGTGGTCATGAAGAGCACGAGCGAGGCCGACACCAACATCCAGGTGTAGTAGCCGTCGTACATAGGACGGACCTCCGTTGAGTGGTGAGTGAGCAAGACCGGACCGCCCATGAGCCGACAACGCCGTCGAGCGGCGCGATCCTGTTGGCCGTACTCTCGGTGCCGGAGGTTTCGGGTTCCTGAGGTCCGTGTTTCGCCCAAGTCACGGGTGCGGGCGTTGTGTTACGTGCGTGTGTCGTGGCGCGGTTTCCCGGAAAGGCGGGCAAAAGCGGACGTTTCCCCCTAATCTCAGGGGGTGGACGCAAGCATGACGAGCACCCGCGACGAGGTGCTGGCCGCGACGGAGGTCGCCTACCCCGACCCCGCCTCGACCGCCGGGGGGCCGCGTCCCACCGTGCCCCGCACGGTCGCCCCCGCCGTCGTGCCCGACGCCACCGCCCCGGTGCGCCGCAAGCGCGGCCGCCCGCGCGACCCGCTGGCCGACGGCCGGATCCTGGCGGCGGCGTCGTCGCTGATCCTGCTGCGCGGCTTCGACGCCATGACCGTCGACGAGGTCGCCGCCACCGCGGGCGTCGGGAAGGCCACGGTCTACCGCCGCTGGGCCAAGAAGGAGGACCTCGCGGTGGCCGCCATGGAGCGGCTCTACTCCGACGAGATGCCCGTGCCCGACACCGGCACCCTGCGGGGCGACCTGGCCGAGGCCTACCGCGCGCAGCTGGGCTTCGCCCAGTCGCCCGCCGGGGCCGACTACCTGCGCACGCTCGTGAAGGAGTCGATGCGCGACGACCGGATGGCCAGCCTCTACCGGGCCGCCCACGAGCAGTCCGAGCGCAACGCGCGCGAGATCTTCCGGCGCGCCAAGGAACGCGGCGAGATCGACGTCGAGGTCCCGGTGTCGCTGCTGGTCAAGCTGGTCTCGGGCCTGGTCGTGCTGGCGACGGTGATGGGCAACGACTCCCCCACCTCGGAGGACCTCGAGGCGCTCGTCGACCTCGTCGTGCGCGGCATCAGCGCCTGACGGCGGGCGCTACTCCGAGAGCAGCGCCTCGACGAAGGTCGCCGGGTCGAAGGGCGCCAGGTCGTCGGCACCCTCGCCGACGCCGACGAGCTTGACGGGCACGCCGAGCTCGCGCTGCACGGCGACCACGATGCCGCCCTTGGCCGAGCCGTCGAGCTTGGTCAGCACGATCCCGGTGACGTCGACCGCCTCGCGGAAGACCCGGGCCTGGACCAGACCGTTCTGACCGGTGGTCGCGTCGAGCACCAGCAGCACCTCGGTGACGGGGGCCTGCTTCTCGACCACGCGCTTGACCTTGCCCAGCTCGTCCATCAGGCCGGCCTTGTTCTGCAGCCGGCCCGCGGTGTCGACGACCACCACGTCGACGCCCTGCTCGACGCCGGTCCTGACGGCCTCGAAGGCCACGCTGGCCGGGTCGCTGCCCTCGGGGCCGCGGACGACGTCGACGCCGACCCGCTCCCCCCAGGTCTGCAGCTGCTCGCTGGCCGCGGCGCGGAAGGTGTCGGCGGCACCCAGCACCACGCTCTTGTCCTGCGCCACCAGGACCCGGGCGAGCTTGCCGACCGAGGTGGTCTTGCCGCCGCCGTTGACGCCCACCACCAGCACCACGCCGGGCTTGCCGTCCTCGCCGGTGACCGCGACGCGACGGTCCATCGTCGGGTCGACGAGCGTCAGCAGCTCCTCGCGCAGGACCGTGCGGGGGTCGGCGCCGGCGCCCTCGACCCGCAGCCGCGTGCGCAACCGCTCGACCAGCTCCTGGGTGGGCGCCACCCCGACGTCGGCGGTGATGAGGGTGTCCTCGAGCTCCTCCCAGGTGTCCTCGTCGAGACGGTCGCGGGAGAGCAGGGCCAGCAGGCCGCGCCCGAAGCCGCCCTGGGAGCGGGAGAGGCGCTGGCGCAGCCGCACCAGACGACCGGCCGTGCCCTCCGGGCGGTCGAGGACCGGGACCGGGGGCGCCTCCTCCTCGACCGGGGCCTCCGGCGAGGTGGTGACGGCGGTGTCGGGTGGCTGCTCGACGAGGACGTCGCGCGGGGCCTCCCGCGGCGGCGCCTTCGGCTGCCTGCGGCCGCCGAGGAAGGCCGCGATCCCGACGCCGACGCCCAGGAGCAGGACGACGACGCCGATGACGACGTAGAGCTCGATGCCGGTCATGGCACCGATCCAATCAAACGTGGCGGGGCCGCCGCTCAGCGGCTGTGCGTTGCCTCGAGCTCGCGCTCCTCAGCGGGCGCCACCGTGGGCAGCCGCAGCACGCCGCGACGCATCGCCCGGCCGACGAGCGGCAGACCGGGGGTGTCGGCACCGCGGTAGGGGAAGGCGGCGTACACGAGGACGGCGGCGGCAAGCACCAGGGCGGGGAGCAGCACGAGCACGACGGCACCCATCGGGCCTCCTCGGGACGACGATCGGGGGAAGGCGCCCGGGCGTCCCGGCCCGAGCGACGTCCACCAGGCTAGGGCAGGGGCACCGGTACGCCGCGGCCGGGTCAGGTCTCGGAGGTCAGCGGCGCCAGCGCGGCGCGGACCGCCTCCGGCACGGGCCGGACGACCCGGCGTGCTCCCCCGTCGGCGGGCGCCGCGGGGTCGACGTAGACGTGCACGAAGCGTCCCTCGGCGGCCGCCTCGTCGCCGGGGCCCTGGAAGAGGCCGACGCGGTAGGTCACCGAGGAGGTGCCGAGGCGCTCGCAGGCGAGCCCGAGCTCGACGGGCTCGGGGTAGCCGACCTCGGCGAAGAAGCGGCAGGAGACCTCGGCGACCAGGCCGACGGCCGGCAGCGTGCGGACGTCGGCCCCCACGGCCTCGGTGACGTGGGCGTTGACGGCCGTGTCGATCAGCTCGAAGTAGCGCGCGTTGTTCATGTGGCCGTAGACGTCGACGTCGGCCCACCGGGTGGTCGCCTGCCGCCACACGGCGTAGTCGGCGCGGGTCGGTCGCGCGGGTCGCTCGCTCACCGGTCGGTCACGCCGGCTGCTGCTCACGCAGCCGCTGGCTGATCACCGTGGTCACGCCGTCGCCGCGCATGGTGACGCCGTAGAGGGCGTCGCCGACCTCCATGGTGCGCTTCTGGTGGGTGATGACGAGCAGCTGCGAGCTCTCGCGCAGCTCCTCGTAGATCTCGAGCAGGCGGCCGAGGTTGGTGTCGTCGAGCGCCGCCTCGACCTCGTCGAGGATGTAGAAGGGCGAGGGCCGGGCCTTGAAGAGCGCGACCAGGAAGGCCACGGCGACCAGCGAGCGCTCGCCGCCGGAGAGCAGCGAGAGCCGCTTGACCTTCTTGCCCGGCGGCCGCGCCTCGACCTCGATGCCGGTCGTGAGCATGTCGTCGGGGTCGGTGAGCACCAGCCGCCCCTCCCCTCCGGGGAAGAGCCGGGCGAAGGTGGCCGCGAAGGCCCGCTCCACGTCGGCGTAGGCCTCGGTGAAGACCTGCTCGACCCGCTCGTCGACCTCACGGACGATGTCGAGCAGGTCCTTGCGGGTGCTCCTGAGGTCCTCGAGCTGCTCGGTGAGGAACTTGTGACGCTCCTCCAGCGCGGAGAACTCCTCCAGCGCGAGCGGGTTGATGCGTCCGAGCTGGGCGAGCGCGCGCTCCGCGGAGCGCAGCCGCTTGCTCTGCTCCTCGCGGTCGTACGCCGTGGGCTCGGGCTCCGGCTCGCCCTCGGGCACCTCGGCGAAGACCGGCACCGGCTGGTCGGGGCCGTACTCCGCCACCAGCGCCTCGGCGTCGAGGCCGAGCTCGTCGAGCGCGCGCTCCTCGAGCTGCTCCAGCCGCATCCGCTGCTGGGTGCGGGCCATCTCGTCGCGGTGGCTCTCGTCGACCAGCCGGTCGAGCGAGCGGCCCAGGTCACGCAGGGTGGTGCGCTGCTCGCGCAGCGCGGTCTCGCGGTCGGCGCGGGCGGCCTCGATCGACGCGCGCTCCTGGGCGGCGACGCCGATCGAGCGCTCCAGCCGGTCGAGCACGACGGCCGCGGCGCGGGCGACCAGCTCGCCGGCGCGGCCCTCGGCGAGCAGCTGCTCGCGCCGGGCGATCGCCTGGGCGCGGGAGTCGCGCTCCTCACGGGCGGCCCGGCGCAGGCCGTCGGCCCGCCCGTGCAGCGCCCGGGCGCGCTCCTCGGCGGTGCGCAGCGCCAGCCGCGCCTCCATCTCCGCCGCGCGCGCCGCCCGGGCGAGCTCGGCCAGCCGGTCGCGCTCGGCGGTGTCGGGCTCCTCGTCGGGCGCCTGCTCGGCCTGCGCGAGCCGCTCCTCCAGCGCGGCGAGGCCCTCGAGGTCGCGGTCGCGGGCCGCCTCGGCCGCGGCGACGGCCTCGGCCAGCCGCTCGGCCTCGGCGCGGGCGTTGCGGGCCTGGGAGCCGTGCTGCCCGAGCTCCTCGGCGACGGCGGCCAGGGTCGCGTCGGACTCGTGCAGCTTGGCCAGCGCGACGTCGGCGCGGCGCTGCGCCTCCTCGCGCTCCCGCTCGACGGCGCCGAGCTCGAAGCCGAGCCGCTCGAGGTCGTGACCGACGGTGGTGACCTGCTCGGCGGTCTCGTCGACGGCGGCCTGCACCTCGAGCAGGCTCTGCCCGTCGCTGGACCCGCCGCGCGCCGCGTGGGCGCCGAGCACGTCGCCGTCGCGCGTGACGGCCGTGAGGTCGGGACGCTCGCGCACCAGGGCGCGCGCCGAGGCCAGGTCGTCGACCACCGCGACGCCGTCGAGCAGCACGGCGAGCGCCTCGGTGACCTCCTCCGGCGCCTCGACGACGTCGATCGCGTAGGTCGCCGCGGCGGTCAGCGAGCCGACGGGGGCACGGCGCTCGCGGCTCCCGGAGGGCCCGCCACCGACCAGCAGGTCGGCGCGACCGAGCTCCCGGCTGCGGAGGTGGTCGAGGGCGCGCTCGGCGGACTCGAGGTCGCGCACCACGACGGCCTCGGCCATGGTGCCGAGCCCCGCGGCCACGGCCGCCTCGTAGCCCGGCCGGACGCTCAGCAGCGCGGCGACCGACCCCAGCAGCCCGCTGACCTCGTCGGTGGCGGCCAGCAGCGAGCCGGCGCCGTCCTTGCGCGAGAGGCCGAGCTCGAGGGCCTCCTTGCGAGCCTCGAGACCGGTGCGCTCGTGCTCGAGCCGCGACCGCTCCTCGGTCAGCTTGGCGACGCGCGCCTCGAGCTCCTCCAGCGCCGCGGACGCCGCCTCGTGCTCGGCGTCGAGCCCCTGCTCGCCGGCGTCGAGCCCGGCGACCCTGCTCTCCAGGGAGGTGAAGGCCTGCTGGGCGCGCTCGGCTCGGGTGAGCGCCTGCTCGCGCGCCTCGCCGAGCCGGCCGAGCTCCTCCTCGGCCGCCGCGGCGCGGCTGCGCAGCCCGCCCAGCTGGCCACTGAGCCGCGCCAGGCCCTCGCGCCGGTCGGCGGCGGCGCGCAGCAGGTCGGCCACGCGTCGCTGCTCGGCGTCGGCGGCCGACTCGGCGTCCTGCCGTGCCTGCAGCGCGGCGTCGAGCTCTCCCCGGCGCTGGCCCACCTCGGCCTGGGCGCCCTCCTCCGCGGCCTGCACCCGGGTGGCCTCGGTCTCGAGCTCCTCGGGGTCGCGACCCTGGGGCACGGGCGGGAGCGCCGCGGCGTTGCGGACCCGCTCAGCGGCGAGGCCGGCGGTGCCGTGCAGCCGCTCCCGCAGGCCCGACAGGGCGAACCAGGTCTCCTGGGCCTGCGCCAGCGCGGGCAGGTCGGTGCGCAGCGCCTCCTCGAGCTCGGCCTCGCGCTCGCGTGCCCGCGTCAGCTGCTCCTCCAGCTCGGCGCGGCGCTGCTGCAGCGCCGACTCGTCGGCGAGCTCCTGCTCCAGGGTCGTGCGCGCGGTGGCCACGTCGTCGGCGAGCAACCGGGCCCGGGCGTCGCGCACCTCGGCCTGCACGACCTGTGCCCGGCGCGCCACCTCGGCCTGGCGCCCCAGCGGCTTGAGCTGGCGCCGGATCTCGGTGAGCAGGTCGGCGAGGCGGGTGAGGTTGCCGTCGGTCGACTCCAGCTTGCGCAGCGCCTTCTCCTTGCGCTTGCGGTGCTTGAGGACCCCGGCCGCCTCCTCGACGAAGCCGCGGCGGTCCTCCGGCGTCGCGCGCAGGATCGAGTCGAGCTGCCCCTGACCGACGATGACGTGCATCTCGCGGCCGATGCCGGAGTCGCTGAGCAGCTCCTGCACGTCGAGCAGCCGACAGCCGTGGCCGTTGATGGCGTACTCGGACCCGCCGTTGCGGAACATGGTGCGGCTGATCGTGACCTCGGAGTACTCGATCGGCAGCGCGCCGTCGGTGTTGTCGATGGTCAGCGAGACCTCGGCGCGGCCCAGCGGGGGCCGGCCGGCCGTGCCGGCGAAGATGACGTCCTCCATCTTGCCGCCGCGCAGCGACTTGGCGCCCTGCTCGCCCATCACCCAGGCCAGCGCGTCGACGACGTTGGACTTGCCGGAGCCGTTGGGCCCGACGATGCAGGTGATGCCCGGCTCCAGCTGGAGGGTGGTGGCGGACGCGAAGGACTTGAAGCCCTTGAGCGTGAGGCTCTTGAGGTACAAGTCAGGCTCCCCTGTTCGTGGCTCGGCGGGGTCGGATCAGCGCACGCCGGGGAAGGAGCGCGCCAGCGACCCTACCCACGAGCCTCCCCGGAAGTGGGGAGGCGGGGCCGGGCGTGGTCGAGCAGGCGTGGACCGGGCGACCGGGGTCACCGGTCGCCGGAGCCTCAGGAGTGGGCGAGGGAGGTGTCGCGCGCGACGGCCTCGTCGACCGACGCGGAGGCGACCGACGCGAGCGCGTCGTTCTCGTGCTGCAGGCGCAGCACCATGTCCTCCAGGTCGGCGACGCGCTGCCGGAGCAGTCGGTTCTCCCCTGCCAGGCGGTGGGAAACTCGAGGGTCGGGACCGGTCGAGTAGCCGAGAAGCGCCTTGGCCATGAACGTCGAGCCTTCCAGTTGACACACGGCCTGATCAGGCACGATCCGGCCGTCTCCAAGCGTCTCACGCCCCCTGACGGCCCGGCAACTCCGCGCGCGGAGGTGGGCCTCAGGTACGCCGCCGCCGCGGCGCGGGCTGGCAGACCGGGCAGAAGTACGACGAGCGGTTGGTGAAGGCGACGCGGCGGATGGGGGTGCCGCACCGGGCGCAGGGGCGGCCCTCCTGGCCGTAGGCGTGCAGCGAGCGGTCGAAGTAGCCCGACTCGCCGTTGACGTTGACGTAGAGCGCGTCGAAGGAGGTCCCGCCCTGCTCGAGGGCGGCCAGCATGACCTCGCGGCAGCCGGCGAGCAGCGCCTCCACGTCGCGGACCCGGAGCCGGTCGCCCGGGCGCTCCCCGTGCACCTGCGCGCGCCACAGCGCCTCGTCGGCGTAGATGTTGCCGACGCCCGAGACCACCTCCTGGTGCAGCAGCAGTCGCTTGACGCCGCTGCGGCTGCCCCGGACGCGGCGCACGAAGGCGGCGTCGTCGAAGGCCGGGTCGAGCGGGTCGAGCGCGATGTGGGCGATCTCGCCGGGCACCTGCGCGCCGCCGGTCGAGACGAGCAGACCACCGAACATGCGCTGGTCGACGAAGCGCAGCTCGCGGTCCTCGAGCACCAGGCGCACCCGCAGGTGGCGCTCGTCGGGCGCCCCCTCGGGCTGCACCAGCATCTGGCCCGACATCCCGAGGTGACCCAGCAGGGCGTCGCCGCCGTCGGTGGCCAGCCACCAGAACTTGCCGCGCCGGCGGGCCGCGGTGAAGGCGACCCCGGCCAGGCGGTCGGCGAAGTCGCCCGCGCCGCCGGGGTGGCGGCGTACGGGGCGGGGGTGGAGCACGTCGACGCGACGCACGACGCGGCCGAGCGCGTGGCGCTCCAGGCCGCGGCGGACCACCTCGACCTCGGGCAGCTCGGGCACGCGCCTGCTCAGCCCTCGCGGGTGGCCGCGTCGGCCGCGACGGCCTCGTCGGAGGAGGTGCTGTCCTCGAGCTCGCGGTGCAGCGTGCGGTACGCCGCCTCGGCCGCCTGCTGCTCGGCCTCCTTCTTCGACCGCCCCACACCGTGGCCGTGCATGCGGTCGGCGACGCGCACCTGCGCGGTGAAGGTCTTCATGTGGTCGGGCCCGTCGGCCTCGATGACGTACTCGGGCACGCCGAGCTCGTGCTCGGCGCTCAGCTCCTGCAGGCTGGTCTTCCAGTCGAGCCCCGCGCCGAGCGCGGCGGCCGCCTCGAGCATGGGGTCGAAGAGCAGGTGCACCACCCGGGTGGCCTCCTCGAAGCCGCCGGAGAGGTAGATCGCGCCGATCAGCGCCTCGACGGTGTCGGAGAGGATCGAGGCCTTTTCGCGACCGCCGGTGGCCTCCTCGCCCTTGCCCAGCCGCAGGTGCGAGCCGACGCCGATCGCGCGGGCCACGCGGGCGAGCGCGCGGGCGTTGACGCACGCCGCGCGCAGCTTGGCCAACCGCCCCTCGGAGAGGTCGGGGTGGCTGCGGTAGAGCGTCTCGGTGACCACCACGCCCAGCACCGAGTCGCCGAGGAACTCCAGGCGCTCGTTGGTCGGCAGGTTGCCGTTCTCGTACGCGTAGGAGCGGTGCGTCAGGGCGAGCTCGAGCAGCTCGGGAGCCAGGTCCGGCTCTCCGAGCTGCTCGCGCAGGGCGTCGGTCGGCGCGGCGGTGGTGCTGCCATCGTCGACGCCCGGCTCACCCGGGCGGGACGTCAGAGGACCTGACGCCGGTCGTTGCGGGCGCCGTACTGACCGCACTCGCCGCACGCGCGGTGCGGGAGGTGCTTGGCGTCGCAGGCCGGGTTGGCACAGCTGACCAGGGACGGCGCAACCGCCTTCCAGGCCGAACGGCGGTGCCGCGTGTTGCTGCGGGACATCTTCCGCTTCGGGACTGCCACGGTGTGCTCCTTGGGGATCTGGGTGGTGCGTGGATCAGGTCTGGTCGTGCAACTGCTGCAGCGCGGCCCACCGAGGATCCACGGGGTCCTCGTGCCGGTGGTCCGGGTCGTCCGCCAGGCGCGCACCGCACTCGGTGCACAGCCCGGGGCAGTCGTCCCGGCACAGCGGCTGGTACGGCAGTGCGAGCACCACCGCGTCACGCAGCAGCGGCTCGAGGTCGACCAGGTCGTCCTCCAGCCTGCTGACATCGGCGTCCTCGTCGTCCCCGCGGTGCGGCTCGGGGGCGTCGTAGACGTAGAGCTCCTGGAGGTCGACGGTGAGGGTGTCCTCGATCGGCTCCAGGCACCGAGAGCACTCACCCGCCAGCGCGACCGAGGCCGTGCCGGTGACGAGCACCCCCTCCATGACCGCCTCGAGGCGCAGGTCGAGCTCGACCGTGCTTCCCTCGGGGACGCCCAGGACGTCGATGCCGAGTCCTGCCGGCGCCTCGGCGTCGTAGGACTTCTCGCGCTGGGTCCCAGGGCGGCGGCCGAGCTCGCGCGTGTCGAGCACGAACGGCGCTCTCGGATCGAGGGTGCGCAAGAGAGTCACTCCGTCTAGGTGCAGGCAGAACCTCCGGGAGTCTACGGGCTGCCCGCGGGATGGGCCAATCGGCGCCGGTGGGCGCCCCGGGGCCTCAGTCCTCCTCGGCCGCCCGCTCGGCCAGGCGCGCCGTGAGCTGCCCCAGCACCTCGGGGGGCACCAGCCCCGAGACGTCGCCGCCGAAGGTCGCCACCTCCTTGACCAGCGAGGAGGCCAGGAAGGAATACTCCGGGCTGCAGGGCACGAAGACGGTGTCGACGTCGGCCAGCGAGGAGTTCATCTGGGCCATCTGCAGCTCGTAGTCGAAGTCGGTGACCGCGCGCAGCCCCTTGACGATGGCGTGCACGTCGTGGGCCACGCAGAAGTCGGTGAGCAGCCCCTCGAAGCCGGCGACGGTGACGTTGGGGAAGGCCGCGCAGACCTCCTCGAGCTGCGCCATCCGCTCCTCGGAGGTGAAGAGCCGCGCGCGCGACTTGCCCTTGTTGACCCCGACGGCGACGACGACCTCGTCGAAGAGGCGGGCGGCGCGGGCGATGATGTCGACGTGACCGTTGGTCACGGGGTCGAAGGACCCGGGGCAGACGGCGCGGCGCATCAGTCGCCCTCCTGGCGTGGGGTCGGGGGTGGCGAGGCGGCGCGAACGTACCAGAGGGCGGTCTCGCCGTAGTCCTTGCGCCGCTCGACCTCCCAGCCGTCGGGCCAGCCCGGCTCGGCGCTGCGCGAGGAGCGCTCCAGGACCAGCACGCCGCCGGGGTCGAGCCACCCGTGGCCGGCGAGCAGCGCGAGCACCTGGTCGACCTCGACCGCGTCGAGGTCGTAGGGCGGGTCGGCGAAGACGAGGTCGTACGGCGCCCGCGGCGGCGCGGCGAGCGCACGGGCGACCGGCAGCGCCACCACCTCCACGGCCCGGAAGCCGAGCGTGCGGGCGTTGTCGGCGACCAGGCGAGCCGTGCGGCGGTCGTGCTCGACCGCGGTGAGCACGGCCGCGCCGCGCGAGAGCGCCTCGAGACCCACGGCCCCGGAGCCGGCGTACAGGTCGAGCACCCGCAGGCCGTCGAGCGGGCCCAGCAGCGACTCCAGCCGGGAGAAGAGCGCCTCGCGGGCGCGGTCGGTGGTGGGCCGGGTCGCGTCGCCACTCGGCGTGCGCAGCCGCCGGCCCCCGGCGCTGCCCCCGATGATGCGCGTCATGTCTTCTCGAGGTAGTCGGCGCGCTCGGACTCCTCGAGCCCCGCGACCGCCGCGGCGAGGTCGGGGTCGGCGGCGAGCTCGGGGTCGGACCCGACGTGCGCCGCGGCGAGCTCGCGGGCGCGGGCGATGACGTCCTCGTGCTTGAGCACCGAGAGCAGCCGGAAGCCGCCGCCGCGGCCGCCGCTCTGCTGGGCGCCGAGCAGGTTGCCCTCGCGGCGCTGCTCGAGGTCGACGCGGGAGAGCTCGAAGCCGTCGCGGGTGGCGGCGACGGCGGTGAGCCGCGACATCGAGGAGCCGCCGGGCTCGGCGGCGCTCACGAGCAGGCAGAGCCCGGCGTGGCCGCCGCGGCCGATGCGACCGCGCAGCTGGTGGAGCTGCGAGACCCCGAAGCGGTCGGCGTCGAGCACGACCATCACCGTGGCGTTGGGCACGTCGACCCCGACCTCGATCACGGTCGTCGAGACCAGCACGTCGACCTCCCCGGCGGCGAAGGCGGTCATCACCGCGTCCTTCTCCTCGGGCCCCATCCGGCCGTGCAGCGCCTCGACCCGCAGGCCCTCCAGCGCGCCCTCGGCCAGCTCGGGCGCCAGCTCGTCGACGGCGAAGAGCGGCGCCTCCTCGCTCTCCAGGTCGGGGTCGATGCGCGAGCACACGACGTAGGCCTGCCGGCCGGCGGCGACCTCCTCGCGCACCCGCTCCCAGGCGCGGTCGAGCCACTCCGGCCGGGCACGGGTGGGCACGACGCTGGTCTGCACCTCGCCCCGGCCGGCCGGCAGCTCGCTGAGGGTGGAGGTGTCGAGCTCGCCGAAGACGGTCATGGCGACCGTGCGCGGGATCGGGGTGGCCGTCATGACCAGCACATGGGGCGGGGAGCCGGCCTTGGCGGCGAGCGCGGAGCGCTGCTCGACCCCGAAGCGGTGCTGCTCGTCGACGACCACGAGGCCCAGGTCGGCGAACTGCACCCGCTCCTCCAGCAGCGCGTGCGTGCCGACCACGATGCCCGCGTCGCCGCCGGCCGCGTCGGCGAGCGCCTGGCGGCGCACGGCGGCGGTGGCCGAGCCGGTGAGCAGGGTGAGGCGGGTGGCCTCGGCGGGCATCCCGAGCTCGCCGCCCCGGGCGAGGTCGCCGAGCATCGCGCGCAGCGAGCGCTCGTGCTGCTGGGCCAGCACCTCGGTGGGCGCGAGCAGCGCCGCCTGCCCGCCGGCCTCGACGACCTGGAGCATCGCCCGGAGCGCGACCAGGGTCTTGCCCGACCCCACCTCGCCCTGCAGCAGCCGGTGCATCGGGGTGGGCCGGGCCAGCTCGACGGCGAGCTCCTCCCCCACCCGCTGCTGGCCGGCGGTGAGGGTGAAGGGCAGCACGGCGTCGAAGGCATCGAGCAGCCCGCCCTCGACGTGGGGCCGCGGCACGGCCGTGCGGCGGGCGAGCTCGGCGCGGCGACGGGCGAGCACCACCTGCGCGACGAAGGCCTCCTCGAAGACCACGCGCTGCTGGGCCGTGGCCAGCTGGGCCCAGGTGCGGGGGCGGTGCAGGCCACCGAGGGCGTCGGCCAGCGAGGTGAGGTCCTCGGCCTCGCGCACCGCCGGCGGCAGCACCTCGGGCACGCGCTCGACGAGCGTCAGCGCGAGCCGGACGGCGTCCTCGAACTGCCAGGTGGTGACCTTGCCGTGCTCGGGGTAGATCGGGATCAGCGGCGGCTGCTCCTCGGGCGTGCCGTCGTCGCCGAACATCTTCGACAGCGGGTTGGCCAGCTGCCACTCGTCGCGGAACCAGCGCAGCTTGCCGCTGAAGACGCCGAAGCGCCCCACGGCGGTCTCGCGGGTGCGCCAGGCGGCGGTGCCGGCGTTGCGGTCGAAGTAGACGAGCTTGAAGGTGCGCCCCTCGGTCGCGACCACCACCTCCTGCCGGTAGGCGGTGCGACGGGTGCGCTTGTCGATCCAGGTGTGCTGCTTGCTGTGCGTGATCCGGCCCACCAGCGAGACGAGGTCGCCCTCGCCCAGCTCGTCGAGCTCGCTGAGCGACCCCTTGCGGACGTAGGTGCGCGGCAGCGTCATCAGCAGGTCGCCGACGGTCTCGATCCCGGCGACGCCGGAGATCTTCTGCTTGCCGGCCCGACCCTCGATCGTGGTGACCGGGGAGTCCCAGTAGACCCACTCGGCCATCACTCCACCCCCACCAGCAGGGGGTAGCGCGGCTGCTCGCCCCGGTGCACGACGACGTCAACACCGGCCCGGGTGCGCTCCACCCAGGCGGCGCAGCGCTCGGCCAGGTCGCCGGCGCCCTCCCCCGCCACCACCGTGACCAGCTCGCCGCCGCCGTCGAGCAGCCGACCCAGCACCTCGCAGGCGACCTCGAGCAGGTCGTCGCCGACGACGGCGAAGTCGCCCTGCAGCACGCCCAGCACGTCGCCCGCCGAGCACGGACCGGCCGTGGTCATCGCGTCGGTGGCCGCCACGGTGACGGCACCGTGGCGGGCCCCGCCCGCGGCGTCGGTCATGTGGACGACGTCGGCGTCGAGCGGCCGCCCGGGCTCGTGCACGGCCAGGGCGGCGATGCCCTGCACCTGCGCCCGCGTCGGCACCACGACGACGTGGACGCCGCGCGCGTCGGCCTCGCGCGCGGCGGCCTCGGCCACCGCCACCGAGTCGGGGTCGTTGGGCAGCACCACGACCTCGGCCGCGCCGGTCTGCTCGATCGCGGCCAGCAGCTCGCCGGTGCTCGGACGGCGCCCCGGCCCGCCGCGGACGACGACCGCCCCGGCGCCGGCGAAGAGCTCGGCCAGGCCGCTGCCCGCCGCCACCGCGACCACCCCGCGGCCGGTGCGCCGCCGCTCGGCCGCGCGCCCACGCCCGCGCTCGACCTGCTCGGCGAAGTGCGTCACCGCGATCCGGTGGGGCCGGCCCGCCCGCACCCCGGCCTCGATCGCCGCCCCGACGTCGTCGACGTGCACGTGGACGTTCCACAGCCCGTCGCCCCCGACCACCACCAGCGAGTCGCCGAGCGGGGCGAGCTCGGCGCGTAGCGCCTCCACCGCCTCGGGCTCCGCGGCGAGCAGGTACATCACCTCGTACGCCGGCCCGCCCTCGGTCAGGTCGTCGGTGGGCACGGCGCGGGGCAGCGCCGTGGTGCCCAGCACGGGCGGCGAGGTGAGCGCGGTCTCGCCGGTCAGCACCGTCTCGAGGGCCCCCAGCAGCACGCACAGCGCCCGTCCCCCGGCATCGACCACGCCCGACCGGGCGAGCACCGGCAGCTGCTCCGGGGTGCGCGCGAGCGCCTCGCGCGCCGCCACCGATGCGGTGTGCACCACCGCACCGAGCCGGGCGTCCGGGTGCGCGGCCTCCTGCACCGCCGCCTGCGCGGCGGCGCGGGCGACGCTGAGGATGGTGCCCTCGACGGGGCTGCCCACGGCGGCCCAGGCGGCCGCGGCGGCCTGCTCCATCCCCTCGGCGAAGACCGGTGCCGACCGGTCGTGCGGGCCGGCGTCACGCACGCGGCGCACGAAGGCGCCCAGCAGCTGGCTCAGGATCACCCCGGAGTTGCCCCGCGCGCCGAGCAGCGCGCCCCGGGAGTACGCCGCCAGCGCGTGGCGCAGGTCGCCCGGGCGCTCGGCGACGGCCTCGCGCAGCGCGTCACGGGCACTCTCGAGGGTCAGGTAGACGTTGGTGCCGGTGTCGCCGTCGGGCACCGGGTAGACGTTGAGCGCGTCGACCTCCTCACGCGTGGCCGCCGCCTGGGCCACCGCGAGGTCGGCGTACGCCGTGAGCATCGCGAGGTCGAAGGTCGCCACGGCCCCGGGCGCGCCGGTGCCCGTGGTGCCCTCCGTGCCCTCGCGTGGGCCCGCTGCTGTCATGCTGCTCCCCGTCCCGATCGGGCACACCGTAGTCGCACCCTCCGACGTTTTGGCGCCACCCGCGGACTGCGATATTCTCGTGCGGTTGCCCGGAGCGAGTCCGCTCGGGCCCCCCTGTTCTAGTTCGTCCGTCTCATCGAGGAGTTCGCGGTGGCTGCCGTCTGCGACATCTGCGCCAAGAAGCCTGGCTTCGGGAACAACCGTCCGTGGTCGCGCAAGATCACGAAGCGCCGCTTCGACCCCAACATCCAGCGCGTCCGCGCCACCGTCAACGGTGCGCCCAAGCGCCTCAACGTCTGCACCGGCTGCTTGAAGTCGGGCAAGGTCACCCGCTGACGCACGTCGTCGCGTGACCACGGCGCCTCCCTCGGTCCCGAGGGTGTCGCCACAGGCCTGACGGGCCGCACCGACCGACCGCCCTGCCGCGCCGCGTCCACCGACGCGCTCGCCGCACGGGCGGTCGTGTCGTCTCCGACGCCTGCCGGGTGCACGCGCCGGGTCAGCGGGAGGCGTAGTGGTCCCAGCCGGTGGGTCCGTCGTACGCCGCCCCGTCGACGGTGACGACGGGGCCGTCGGGAGCGGCCGCGGCGACGGTGCCGATCTCGACGAAGCCCGCGGGCAGCCGGGCGTCCGCGGGGAAGGTCGCCGCGATCGCGTGGTCCTCCCCCCCGCCGAGCACGAACTGCATCGGGTCGACGCCGAGGGCCGCGCCGACCGCCCGCATCGGCTCGGCGAGCTCGAAGGCGGCGCTGCGCACGTCGATCCCGACGCCCGAGCCGACGGCGAGGTGGCCGAGGTCGGCGAGCAGGCCGTCGGAGACGTCGATCATCGAGGTCGCCCCGGCGACGGCGGCCTCCGGCCCGGCGGCGTACGGCGGCTCGGGGCGCTGGTAGGCCTCGACCAGGGCGCGGGGCGAGCGGAAGCCGCGCGTCAGCACCGCCAGGCCCGCGCCCGCCCAGCCCTGCCGGCCCGCCAGCGCCACCCGGTCGCCGGGGGCGGCGCCGCTTCGCAGCACCGGGGCCTGGTCGCAGGTGCCGAGCACCGTCACGGCCACGACGATCTCCGAGCCCGCGGTCAGGTCGCCCCCCACGATGCTCGCGCCCACCAGGTCGGCCTCCTCGGCCAGGCCGTCGCAGAGCTCCTCGAGCCAGTCCGTGCTCAGGTCGGGCGGGGCGACGAGACCGACGGTGAGCGAGTGGGCCCGCCCGCCCATGGCGTTGACGTCGGAGAGGTTCGCCGCCGCCGCCTTGCGGCCGATCGCCCGGGCCGGCGCCCACTCGCGGCGGAAGTGCCGTCCCTCGACGAGCACGTCCGTGGAGACCACCACGTGCCCGCGGGGGGTGCGGAGCACGGCGGCGTCGTCACCCGGCCCGACGTAGACGTGCTCGCCCTGGGGGAAGCGTCGCGCGAGCGCGCCCACCACGTGGTGCTCGCCGGCCTGGCCCAGGGTCTTGCCGCTCATGCGCTCCATCCCAGCACGCCCGGGGGCGCCCACCGCGCACGGATGCGTGTACCACCACCCGGGTGGGGTCGGGTAGGTTGCGCCCAGGAACCGGCCGCACCTGGGTAGAGGCGGCCGACCACCCACACCTCGAGGAGGCGCACATGGTCGTGCAGGCCTACATCCTGATCCAGACCGACGTCGGCAAGGCGGCCGAGGTGGCCCGCCAGATCACCGAGATCAAGGGCGTCATCCTCGCCGAGGACGTCACCGGCCCCTACGACGTGATCGTGCGCGCCGAGGCCCGCAACGTCGACGAGCTCGGCAAGCTGGTCGTCGCCAAGGTGCAGACCCTCGACGGCATCACCCGCACGCTGACCTGCCCGGTGGTGCACATCTGAGCGCCCGGCCCGTCGCACGCCGACGCCCGTCACCGCTGGTGGCGGGCGTCGCTGCGTGCTGTGGACTGCTGCTCGCCGGCTGCGGCGGCGACGCCGGCCCGCAGGACCCCGAGACCCAGGCCGCCTGCCGCGACCTGGTCGCGGCGCTCCCCGACCGGCTGGAGGGGCTGCCCCGCACCACCACCGAGGAGTACGCCGTCGCGTGGGGCGCCGCGGTCGAGCTGCGCTGCGGCGTGCCCGAGCCCGAGGAGCTGACCCCCGTCTCGCGGTGCGACGTGGTCGCCGACGTCGACTGGTTCGCCCCCGAGGAGGTGGCCGAGGACCAGTCGGCCGACGCCGTGCTCACCACGGTGGGCCGTGACCCCCGCGTGGAGGTGACGGTGCCCGCCGAGCTGCGTCCTCCGGTCGACGTGCTCACCGACCTGGCCGACGCCGTGCGCGCGGAGACCGTCGAGGTGCGCCGCTGCTCGTGAGGGCGGACCAGCGTGCCCGGCTCAGCGCAGGCCGGTGGAGCGCTGCAGCGCCAGCTGCACGAGGCGCTCGACCAGCGCCGGGTAGTCGAGCCCGGTGTGCTGCCACATCAGCGGGAACATCGAGGTGGCGGTGAAGCCGGGCATGGTCTCCACCTCGTTGAGGAGCAGCTGCCCGTCGTCGAGGCAGAAGAAGTCGACGCGCGCGAGCCCCTCGACGTCGAGCGCCTCGAAGGCACGCACCGCGAGCTCCCGCATCCGGCCGAGCACCTCGTCGTCGACCTCCGCCGGCAGCACGTAGCTCTCCTCGAGGTACTTGGCCTCGAAGTCGTAGAAGACGTGGTCGCCGTGCACCGTGATCTCGGCGGCGACGCTGGTCTCGGGGGCGTCGCCCGCCAGGCCCTGCAGCACGCCGATCTCGAGCTCGCGCGCCCCGGACGGCGCGGCCGCCTCGACCAGCACCTTCGGGTCGTGCCGGCGCGCCTCCTCCACCGCGTCGTCGAGACCGGCGGGGGCGTCGACCCTGCTGATGCCGAAGCTCGAGCCCGCGCGCGCGGGCTTGACGAAGACGGGGTAGCCGAGCGCCGCCACCGCCTCCCGCACCAGGGCGGGGTCGTGCTCCCACTGCCGCGGCCGCACCAGCACGTAGGGCAGCACCGGGAGTCCCGCGGCGAGGAAGACCTGCTTCATGAAGTGCTTGTCGGTGCCGACCGCGCTGGAGGTGACGCCGGCGCCGACGTAGCGGACCCCGGCCATCTCGAGCAGTCCCTGCAGGGTGCCGTCCTGGCCCCACGGCCCGTGCATGACGGGGAAGACGACGTCGACCTCGCCGAGCAGCGTGGGCACGTCGCGGGGCTCGGTGACCACCAGGCCCTGGCCGGGCGTGAGCGTGACCTCGGTGGTGCCGCTGACCGACGGCAGCTCCCCGGCCGGGCCCAGCGCGAGCCGATCGGGGTCGGCGGCCTCCAGCACCCACCGGCCGTCGCGGGCGATGCCGACAGGCACGACGTCGTAGCGCTCCGGGTCGAGGGCGGCGATGACGCTGCCGGCGGAGATGCAGGAGATCGAGTGCTCCTCCGACCTGCCTCCGAAGACGACGGCCACCCGAGTGCGCGAGCTCACGCACCGACCCTACGGCGTGGGCCGCCCCACCCGCCGGACCCGCCGCGCGCGCCCTACGGTGGGTGGGTGCACCCCACCACCCGCGCCGTCCACCTGGGACGCCCTCCCCACGAGCCCGACCAGCCCTTCAACGAGCCCATCACGATGGCCTCGACGTACGTTGCCGGCGGCGACCGCGAGTACGGCCGCTACGCCAACCCGACGTGGGCGGCCTTCGAGGAGGCGCTCGCGGGGCTCGAGGGCGGCGAGCAGGGCGCGCGGTGCCTGTCCTACGCCAGCGGGCTGGCGGCGGTCGCCACGATCCTCGACCTGGTCGGCCCCAGCGGCAAGGTCGTGGCGCCGCGGCACGCCTACCTCGGCTCGATCACGCAGCTGGCCGACCTGGAGATGCGCGGCCGGGTCAAGGTCGAGCTCGTCGACATCTCCGACACCGACGCGGTCGTGACGGCGTGTGACGACGCCGCGCTGGTCTGGGTGGAGACGCCGACCAACCCGATGATGGAGGTCGCCGACGTCCCGGCGATCGTGCGCGCCGCGCACGCGGCCGGGGCCTACGTCGTCGTCGACAACACCTTCGCCACCCCGGTGCTGCAGCAGCCGCTCGACCAGGGCGCCGACCTGGTGCTGCACTCGGTGACGAAGTACATCGCCGGTCACTCCGACGTGCTGATGGGCGCGATCGTCACGCGCGACGACGAGCTGTACGCCGTGCTGAAGCAGCGCCGCGACATGATCGGCGCCGCCCCCGGCACCCTGGAGGCCTACCTCGCGCTGCGCGGGCTGCGCACGCTCCCGCTGCGCGTCGAGCGGGCCTCGGCCAACGCCGCCGAGCTCAGCCGACGACTGGCCGACCACCCGCAGGTGCGCGAGGTGCGCTACCCCGGCTTCGGCGGCATGGTCGCGATCGTGCTCGACTCCGGCGACGCGGCCGACGTCGTCCAGCACGCCACCCGGCTCTGGGTCTACGCCACCTCGCTGGGCGGCGTCGAGTCGACCCTCGAGCGCCGGCGCCGCTGGAAGACCGAGGCCGCCACCATCCCCGAGGGGCTGCTGCGCCTCTCGGTCGGCATCGAGGACGTCGAGGACCTCTGGGACGACCTGGCCCAGGCGCTCGACGTCTCGGCCCGCTGAGGGACCGCCCTGGTCAGTCCTGCTCGTGCTTGGTGTCGCGGGCGATGAAGGCGTACATCATCTCGCGCGCGGAGATCTCGCCGCGGACGACGCGGTCGACGTGCTCGGCGACGGGGGCGTCGACGCCGTGCCGGGCGGCGAGGTCGTAGATGGAGGCGCACGACTTGGCGCCCTCGGCCACCTGCCGGGTCGAGGCGACGATCTCCTCGGTGGTCATGCCCTGGCCGAGCCGCTCGCCGAAGGTGCGGTTGCGCGAGAGCGGCGAGGAGCAGGTGGCGACCAGGTCGCCCAGGCCGGCCAGCCCCATGACCGTCATCGGGTCGGCGCCGAGCCGGTTGGCCAGCCGGGCCGTCTCCGCGAGCCCGCGCGTGATCAGCGACGCCGTGGTGTTGTCGCCGAAGCCGAGCCCCACCGCCATGCCGACGCACAGCGCGATCACGTTCTTGTACGCCCCGCCGAGCTCGCAGCCGAGCACGTCGCGGCTCCAGTAGGGGCGGAAGGCCTGGCTGTGGCAGAGCGCCTGCACGCGGCGGGCCACGGCCTCGTCGGCGCAGGCGACCACGCTCGCCGCCGGCTCGCGCATCGCGATCTCGCGGGCGAGGTTGGGGCCGCTGACGACCGCGAGCCGCTCGGGCCCGGCGCCGGTGACCTCCGCGATGACCTCGCTCATCCGCTTGGTGGTGCCGAGCTCGATGCCCTTCATGAGCGAGACGAAGACGGCGTCGGGCGGCAGGTGCGGCGTCCACTCCGAGAGGTTCTCCCGCAGCTTCTGCGACGGCACCGCCAGCACGACGTACGACGCCTCCCACGCGGCCTCGGCCGGATCGGGCGTCGCCCAGACGGTGTCGGGCAGCGCGATGCCGGGGAAGTACTCGGCGTTCTCGCGGGTCTCGTTGATGGTGCGGCAGACCTCGGGGCGGCGGCCCCACAGCGTCACCTGGTGGCCGGCGTCGGCCAGCACCAGGCTGAAGGCGGTGCCCCACGAGCCGGCTCCGAAGACCGCGACCTTGGTGCGCTCGCTCATCCGCGCGTCTCCTTCGGGGGCTTGCGGGGGTTGCCGATGACGTGGCCGCCTGACGTCGCAGGGTCGAAGCGCACCGGCGGCGCGGTCTCGCCGCGCAGGTCCTCGACGAGCGCGGTGACGGCGGCCATGATCCGGTCGGTCGCCTGGTGCAGCACCTGCGGGGTCAGCGGCTGGCCGGCGAGGTCGTCGAGGTCGACGGGGTCGCCCACCTTGAAGCGCGTCGTACGGCGGGGGATGACGTGCGGTCGCACGGTGTAGGCCGGCAGCACCTCCTGCGCACCCCACTGGCCGATGGGGATCACCGGGGCGCCGGTCGCGAGGGCGATCCGGGCCGCCCCGGTCTTGCCCCGCATCGGCCAGCCGTCGGGGTCCTTGGTGATGGTCCCCTCCGGGTAGACGCCGAGGCACTCGCCGGCCTCGACCGCGGCGACGGCGGCGTCGAAGGCGCCACCGGCACGCTCGGTCTCCCGGTAGACGGGGATCTGCCCGGCCCCGGCGGCGATGGTGCCCAGCACCGGGGTGCGGAAGATCGCCTCCTTGGCCAGGTAGCGCACCAGCCGGCCGTGGTCGTAGAGGAAGTGGCCGAGGGCGAGCGGGTCGAGGTGCGAGATGTGGTTGACCACCACGATGCACCCACCGGTCGCGGGCACCTTCTCCCCGTCGATCCAGTCGCGCTTGGTGGCCAGGCTGAGCGTGGGCCGCACCAGGCCGGCGGCCACGGCGTACGCCCAGCCGGGTCGCTGCTCCAGCTTGCGCACCGTGGCCACACGCACCTCCTCGTCCCGGACCGGCCGCTGGGGTCGGCCGACGGTGAGCCTACTGCCCGCGGTCGTCGCGGAGGCTGCGAGGATCGGCCGCGATGTCCTTCTGCCTGCTGGTGCCGGTCAAGTCGCTCGACACCGCCAAGTCACGTCTCGTCACGCCGGCCTCCGACCGCCGCGAGCTGATGCGAGCCTTCGTCGCCGACGCGCTGGAGGCCGCGCTCGCGAGCCCCGCCGTGCACCATCTCTACGTCGTGACCGACGAGCAGGGGCTCGGACCCAGCGGCACCCGCACACTGCCCGACGGGGGCGGCGGCGACCTCAACGCCGCGCTGCGGCACGCCGAGCGCACGGTCCGCCTGCGTCACCCCGACCTGGGCGTCGCCGCGATGTGCGGCGACCTGCCCGCGCTGCGCACCGACGACCTGACGACCGCACTGACCGGCTCGACCGCGCCGCGGTGGTACGTCGCCGACACCGCGGGCACCGGGACGACGCTGCTCGCAGCCGGACCCGGCGTCCACCTCGACCCCCACTTCGGGCCGGACTCGGCCCACCTGCACGAGCAGTCGGGCGCGCGACCGGTGCGCGCCGAGGTGGCCTCGCTGCGCCACGACGTCGACACGGAGGCCGACCTGCGCGCCGCGATCGAGCTGGGCCTGGGACGACTCACCCGCGCGGCGATGGGTCGCCACGCGGGTGAGTGAGGGGCCGACGGCCCCGGGTGTGTCTGGAGCGGGCCTCAGGCCTTCTTGGCCGCTGCCTTCTTCGTCGCCGAGCTGGTGGCCGGCGCCTTCTTGGCGGTCGACTTCGTGGCGGTCGCCTTCTTGGCCGTGGACTTCTTGGCCGTCGACTTCTTGGCCGGCGTGCTCGACGTCGTCGACTTCTTCGCCGTCGACTTCTTCGCCGGCGTGCTCTTGGCGGTCGACTTCGTGGCCGTCGACTTCTTCGCCGGGGTGCTCTTGGCGGTCGACTTCGTGGCCGTGGACTTCTTGGCCGGCGTGCTCTTGGCGGTCGACTTCTTCGCCGCCGTCGACTTCGTGGCGGTCGCCTTCTTGGTCGTCGACTTCTTGGCGGGCGCGCTCTTGGTCGTCGACGCGGCGGGCGTGCTCTTCTTCGCCGTCGAGGACGTGCGCTTCGCGGCGCTGCCACCGGTGACCTTCTTCGCCGCGGCCCGCGCGGCCGACGTCGCCGAGGCCGGCGTCGCCTTCTCCACCGTCGCGATCGTCAGCTTGGGCAGCTTCTTCGCGCCCGACACGACGTCCTTGAGCTGAGCGCCGGCCTTGAAGTTGGGCACCGACTTCTTCTTGGCCTTGATCCGCGCGCCGGTGGCGGGGTTGCGCACCCACCGCGCGTCGCGCACCTTCTTCTCGAAGGAGCCGAAGCCGGTGATGGCGACCTTCTCGCCCTTCGCGACCTCGCGCGTGATCGTGTCGAGCACCGAGTCGAGCGCGTGGGCCGCTGCCTTGCGGTTGCCTTCGAAACGCGCCGCCAGGGTGTCGATCAGCTGGCTCTTGTTCACAGGGGTGTCCCTTTCGTGGACCGCCGCCGAGCCCGACGCCCGACTATGCCCCACGCAGGCTAGGCAAAAGTGATCACCACCACAACGGCGGCCACGCGTGTCGGGACACGCAATTGCCGTGCCCGACCGGTCGGGTCAGTGCAGCGTGACCGGCTTGTACGACGGGCGCGCGGCCTCGAAGGCGTCGATGTCGTCGGCGTGCGAGAGCGTGATCCCGATGTCGTCGAGTCCCTCGAGCAGCCGCCAGCGGGTGTAGTCGTCGATGTCGAAGGAGTCCTCGACCGCGTCGGGACCCTCACCGGCACGCACGGTGCGCGACTCCAGGTCGACCGTCACCGTCGTGCCGGGCTCGGCCTCCAGCAGGTCCCACAGCCGCTGCACGACCTTCTCGTCGACCTGTGCCGCCACCAGCCCGGCCTTGCCGGAGTTGCCGCGGAAGATGTCGGCGAAGCGCGGCGAGACCACGGCCCGGAAGCCGTAGTTCTGCAGCGCCCACACGGCGTGCTCGCGCGAGGAGCCGGTGCCGAAGTCGGGACCGGCCACCAGCACCGAGCCGGCGGCGTACGGCTCGCGGTTGAGCACGAAGCCGGGGTCGTTGCGCCAGGCGGCGAAGAGCCCGTCCTCGAAGCCCGTGCGGGTGACGCGCTTGAGGTAGGACGCCGGGATGATCTGGTCGGTGTCGACGTTGCTGCGGCGCAGCGGGACGCCGATGCCGGTGTGCTGGGTGAACTTCTCCATCTCAGACCTCCTCGCCCGAGGCGACGGGCTCCAAGTCGGCGGGGCTCGACAGGGTCCCGCGCACCGCGGTCGCGGCCGCGACCGGCACGGACACCAGGTGGGTGCGCCCGCCCTTGCCCTGGCGACCCTCGAAGTTGCGGTTGGACGTCGAGGCGCTGCGCTCGCCCGGCGCGAGCTGGTCGGGGTTCATGCCCAGGCACATCGAGCACCCGGCGCCCCGCCACTCCGCGCCCGCCTCCTTGAAGACGACGTCGAGACCCTCGTCCTCCGCCTGCAGCCGGACCCGCGCCGAGCCCGGGACGACGAGCAGGCGCGTGTCGGCGGCCACGGTGCGGCCGCGCAGCACCTCCGCGGCGAGCCGAAGGTCCTCGATGCGGCCGTTGGTGCACGAGCCGACGAAGACGGTGTCGACGGAGATCTCGCGCATCGGCGTGCCGGCCTCGAGCGCCATGTACTCCAGGGCCTTCTCGGCGGCGACGCGGTCGTCGGCGTCCTCGAGGTCGGCGGGGTCGGGGACCGCGCCGCCCAGCGGCACGCCCTGCCCGGGGTTGGTGCCCCAGGTGACGAAGGGCGTCATGGTCGAGGCGTCGAGCACGATCTCCTTGTCGAAGGTCGCGTCGGCGTCGGTGCGCAGCGAGCGCCAGTGCTCGACGGCGGCGTCCCAGTCGGCGCCCTTCGGCGCCTCGGGACGGCCCTCGATGTAGTCGAAGGTGGTCTGGTCGGGAGCGATCATCCCGGCCTTCGCGCCCCACTCGATCGACATGTTGCAGATCGTCATGCGGCCCTCCATCGAGAGCTCCTCGATCGCCGGGCCGCGGTACTCCACGACGTACCCCTGTCCGCCACCGGTGCCGGTGTGCGCGATCAGCGTGAGCACGAGGTCCTTGGCGGTGACGCCGTCGGGCAGCGAGCCGTTGACCGTGACGGCCATCGTCTTGGGCCGGCTCTGCGGGAGCGTCTGCGTGGCGAGCACGTGCTCCACCTCGGAGGTCCCGATCCCGAAGGCGAGCGCGCCGAAGGCGCCGTGCGTGGAGGTGTGGCTGTCGCCGCAGACGATCGTCATGCCCGGCTGGGTGAGCCCGAGCTGCGGACCGATGATGTGCACGATCCCCTGCTCCTTGTCGCCCAGGGGGTGCAGCCGCACGCCGAACTCCTCGGCGTTGCGACGCAGCGTCTCGACCTGGGTGCGCGAGACCGGGTCGGCGATGGGCTTGTCCCAGTCGACGGTCGGCACGTTGTGGTCCTCGGTCGCCACCGTGAGGTCCGGACGGCGTACCCGGCGGCCGGCGAGGCGCAGGCCGTCGAAGGCCTGCGGCGAGGTGACCTCGTGGATCAGGTGCAGGTCGATGTACAGCAGGTCCGGCTCGCCGTCGGCGCGGCGCACCACGTGCTCCTCCCACACCTTCTCGGCCAGCGTCCGGGCGCGGTAGATTTCAACTTCTTGCTCTTCGGGCATGACTTCTTCCCCACCATCGTCGTTCCACATGCTGAACACTTCGCGGTCCACGGACGTATCCCCCGTGACCACGCAAGTGGCGACCGGGTCGAGACCACGGCCCACCTGCAGCGTGCGACATCGCAGCGCAGCGTGCAGAATCACCCTACGTTGTATCCCGACATACGAGACGGCAGTATTGAGATATGGACAACTCCAGTGGAGTAGGGGTCCTCGACAAGGCGGCCCTCGTGCTGACCGCCCTCGAGTCGGGCCCCGCCACCCTCGCCGGTCTCGTCGCCGGCACCGGCCTCGCCCGCCCGACCGCCCACCGCCTCGCCGTCGCCCTGGAGCACCACCGCCTGGTGGCGCGCGACATGCAGGGCCGCTTCGTCCTGGGTCCCCGCCTGGGCGAGCTCTCCGCAGCCGCCGGCGAGGACCGTCTCCTCGCCACGGCCGGCCCCGTGCTCGCCCGGCTGCGCGACATCACCGGCGAGTCGGCGCAGCTGTGGCGGCGCCAGGGTGACGCCCGCGTCTGCGTGGCCGCCGCCGAGCGCCCGAGCGGGCTGCGCGACACGATCCCCGTCGGCTCGCAGCTGACGATGCGCGCCGGCTCGGCGGCCCAGGTGCTGCTCGCGTGGGAGGACCCCGAGCGGATGCACCGCGGCCTCCAGCACGCCGCCTTCTCCGCCACCGCCCTGGCCGGCATCCGCCGCCGCGGCTGGGCGCAGTCGGTGGGCGAGCGCGAGCAGGGCGTCGCCTCGGTCTCCGCCCCCGTGCGCTCCCCCAGCGGCAAGATCATCGCCGCGGTCTCCGTGAGCGGCCCGCTCGAGCGACTCACCCGGCAGCCCGGCCGGATGCACGCCCCCGCCGTGCTCGCCGCCGCCGAGCGGCTCTCGGAGTCGCTGCGCCGCGCCGCCGCCGACGCCTGACCTCGCCGTACGTCGCGTGGTGGCGGGCGCTCCATGTAACGCGGTGTTGTGGCATGTGAACACGTGTCGTGGGTCGGCGTGTCGCGCCGCAACCCCGCACCAGTGGCCACGTGGCCTGGGGCGCGGCCCGGCACGCCCTGGGGTGGCGCCGTACGCATGTAGCGCGGTGCTGTGGCGTCGTGGCGCGCGCACAGGCCTTGTCCACATGCCATAACACCGCGTTACATGGGCCCGGCCGCACGCGCCGCTCCCGTGGGCGGGCTCGTGGACGGAGCCGGCTAGAAGAGCGCGCGCTGCTCCAGGTCGAGCAGGACGCGCTTGCGCTCGAGGCCGCCGGCGTAGCCGGTGAGGGTGCCGTCGGCGCCGATGACGCGGTGGCAGGGCACCACGATCGGGATCGGGTTGCGGCCGTTGGCCAGGCCGACCGCACGCGACGCGGCGTTGGTCAGGCCGAGGGCGCGGGCGACCTCGCCGTACGACGCGGTCTCGCCGTAGCCGATGCGGCGCAGCTGCGCCCACACCCGGTGCTGGAACTCGGTGCCGGTGGGTGAGAGCGGCAGGTCGAAGTGCTCGAGGTCGCGGTCGAAGTAGGCCCGGAGCTGACGCACCGCCTCGGCCAGGACCGGCGCGTCGTCGACCCGCTCCCCCAGCGGCTCGCCCGCGGGCGACGCGCCGTAGGGGTGGAACTGGATGCCGGTGAGAGCGCCGCCGCGGCTCGTCAGGCGCAGCGGTCCGACGGGGCTGTCGACCTCGGTCCAGCAGCGCTCGGTGGTGGTCGTCGTGGGCAGGCTCACGGGTGGCTCCTCACGGGGTGGGGCGCAGGATCGGGTTGGGGCGCGGGCATCCGGTCGAGCACGACCGACCAGAGCCGCATCAGGGCGTAGGAGCGCCAGGGGCGCCAGGAGGCGACGCGCTCGTCGGTGAGCTCGAGGCCGAGCTCGCGGGCGGCGTTGCGCACGCCGATGTCGGTGGGCAGGAAGGCGTCGGGGTCGCCGAGCGCGCGCATCGCGAGGTAGTCGGCCGTCCAGGGACCGATGCCGCGGCAGGCGAGCAGCCGAGCCCGGACCTCCGCCACGGAGGCGCTGCCGTCGAGTGGCACCTCGCCGTCGCGCAGCGCGGCCCCCAGGCCCACGAGCGCGCGGGCACGGGCCCGCGGCATCCGCAGCACCTCGGGGTCCTCTGGGTCGAGCCCGGCGAGCACGGCCGAGGTGGGGAAGAGCCGGGTGACGCCGTGGTCGCCCTCGAGCGCGAGGGGCTCGCCCCAGGCCTCGACGAGCCGGGCGGTGGCGGTGCGGGCCGAGGCGAGCGAGACCTGCTGCCCGAGCACCGTCTGCACCGCCGCGGCCTCGGGGTCGAGCTGCCCCGGCACCCGCAGCCCCGGCCGCGCACGCGTGAGCGGGGCGAGCACCGGGTCGTGGGCGAGCGCGGCGTCGACCACGACCGGGTCGCAGTCGGCGTCGAGCAGCCGGCGGGCGCGCTGCGCGGCCGGCGCCAGGTCGCGCACGTCACCGAGGACGAGCCGGCACGGCACCGTGCCGGGCGTGCTGCCGGAGAGGTCGAGCCGCACCACCGCCGGACCGTGCGGGAGCCGCACCGCCCGCTCGTAGGACCAGCCGTCGACGGCCTCCAGCCCCGGCACGGCGTGCACCGCCAGGAAGTGGTGCAGGTCGCGTGCCGCGAAGGGCTCGCGCACGGCCAGACGCACCTGGAGCGTGCCGGGGGTCGCCGGCGCCGAGCGGCCCTCCGCGCGACGGCGCAGCTCGCGCGGGGTGGTGGCGTAGACCTCGCGCACGGTGTCGTTGAACTGCCGCAGGCTGGCGAAGCCCGCGGCGTGGGCGACGTCGGCGAAGCGGAGCCCGGTGCCCTCGATCAGCGTGCGCGCCGCCTGCGCGCGCCGCGACCGGGCCAGGGCGAGCGGGCCGGCGCCGTACTCGGCGGTGAGCAGGCGGTGCAGCTGGCGCTCGGAGTAGCCCAGCCTCCCGGCGAGCCCGGGCACGCCCTCCCGCTCGACGACCCCGTCGTCGATCAGCGCGAGGGCCCGGCCGGCGGCGTCGGAGGCGACGTCCCACCGCGGGCTCCCCGGGGTGGCGTCGGGCAGGCACCGCAGGCACGCCCGGAAGCCAGCCTGCTGCGCCGCCGCGGCGGAGCGGTAGAAGGCGACGTTGTGACGACGCGGGGTGATCGCGGGGCACGACGGACGGCAGTAGATGCCGGTGGTCCGGACGGCGGTGTAGAAGACGCCGTCGAAGCGGCGGTCGCGCCCGCTCACCGCGCGGTAGCGCGCCTCAAACACCTCGGCGTCGTGCCGCTCGACCGTCTCGCTCACCAGGCCAGCCTGCCACCCGCCACCGACGACCTCTCGCGGGAATCGGACACGCACCTCACGCACGGCCCGAGGGCACGACGGCCCGCGGCGGTCACCGGCGTCCGGCCGCCTCCAGCGCCTGCGTCAGCTCGGCGATCTCGGCGTGGAAGGCGGCCAGCACGTGGTCGGGGTCCGGGATCACGGCGGTGTCGGTCTTGAAGCCGATCCGCACGGTGCCGTCGTAGGTGAAGATGCACGTGCCGAGGGTCTGGTCGCCCGAGCCCGGCACCCAGCCCAGCAGGCTCGTGATGCGGGTGCCGGCGAGGTAACGCGGCTCCCGTGGGCCCGGGACGTTGGTGGTGACGCCGCTCGCCTTGCCGGCGAAGAAGGTCACCAGGAGGCGGCTCAGGCGACGCCCGAGGCGGCCGATGCCCTGGATCATCGCGAAGGTGATGACCGGCTCCGGGGAGCGCTTGATCCGGTCCATCCTGCGCTTGGTCTCCTCCAGCCGCTCCACCGCTCCGGCGAGCCCGGAGGGCAGCAGCAGGAGCACGAGGGCGAAGCGGTTGCCGAGCTCCCGGGGAAGCGGCAGGTGCCCGGGGCGCAGGTTGACCGGGATCATCGTCGGGACGTCGACCGCGCGCTCGCCCCGCTCGACCTGGTAGCGCTCCAGGGCCCCGGCGAGAGCGGAGACCAGGACGTCGTTGACGGTCGCGCCGGCGCCCTTGGCGATGTCCTTGACCAGCTGCAGGTCGATCGGGTCGGACCAGACGGCCCGCTTGTGCGCCCCGGCGTCACCGGCCACCGCCGACGGGGGGTTGCGCGTGAGCAGCAGCTTGCCGAGCACGCCGACCCCGCTGAGCCCGGTCCTGACCGCGGCGCGGGTCGACGCCCAGACGCGCGCCGGCCGGAGGGCGCTCGAGACCTCGGGGGCAGCCCGCCTGGCCGCCTCCACGAGGTGACCGACGCCGTGCGGCCGCGCCACGCCGGCGTCCGCACCGTGCTCGTCGGTGTCGGGGGCGGGGTCCGTGAGCGAGAGCAGCACCCGGGTCAGGGCGATGCCGTCGGCCAGGGCGTGGTGCAGCCGCACGTAGATCGCCGAGCCCTCGTCGAGCCCCTCCACGAGGTGGATCTCCCAGAGCGGGCGGTCACGCGGCAGCGGGGTGGCGAGGAAGCCCCCGACGTACGCCTGCAGCGCGGCCGCGTCGCCCGGCGCCGGGAGCCGCACCTCGCGCACGTGGTCGGCGAAGTCGAAGTCGGGGACGTCGCGCCAGCGCATCCTCGTGCCGCGCCGACCGACGGCGACCGGGCGGCGCGAGAAGACGGGGTAGGCCTCGACCAGCCGCCGCTGCACCACGCGGTCGAGGCGGGCCCGGTCGATCGGCCCCTCGAGGAACATGACGCACTCGATGACCATCAGGTTCTGGACCCGGTCCATGGTCAGCCAGATGGCGTCGACCGGGTTGACGCGATGGTCCCTCACCGAGCGAGCCTGTCACGCGGCACCAAGCCGGTGGTGTCCCCCGAGAACGCCGCAGGCCCCAGCCCGATGGGCTGGGGCCTGCTTGACGTACCCCCGACGGGATTCGAACTCGCGCTACCGCCTTCCGAGCCCGACCAGCACAGCGGCGGCGTGCTAGGCCCCGGACCCGGAGAACGCCGCAGGCCCCAGCCCGGTGGGCTGGGGCCTGCTTGACGTACCCCCGACGGGATTCGAACCCGCGCTACCGCCTTGAGAGGGCGGCGTGCTAGGCCACTACACAACGGGGGCCTGAGCCGACGGAGACTCTAGCGGCGCGGAGAGCCTGCCTCCAAATCGCTGACGGTCTCGTCACTCGCTGGGGTACTAGGACTCGAACCTAGACTAACTGGACCAGAACCAGTCGGGCTGCCAATTACCCCATACCCCATGGGTGCGCTCGCCTGGTGGAGTCGGGTCCTGCTGGACCACCGGGCGAACCGAGGGACAAAGATACACATCGGCGCTCGCGCCCACCAATCGAGGCCTGCCCCGTGAGAAGCCTCACGTCGCGGCCGGTCCGGCGCCCACCTGAGGGGGCGCCGTACGCCGCTGCACGTGCATCGCCCGCGCCACGACGAGCACCAGCGCGAGGTAGGTGGAGTGCTGCACGACGGTCACCGGGATCCGCCACCAGGAGACCTCCGAGATCGTCAGGGCCTGGTCCATCTGGCCGAAGGCGATCGCGAGGCCGAAGGCGACCAGGTTGTTGACCACGTGCATGCCGATGGCGGCCTCGAGGCCGCCGAGCAGGATCACGCTGACCGCGGCGATGACGCCGAAGGCGAAGCGGTCGAAGAAGAGCGGGAAGTTCTGGGAGCCGTGCGCGAAGGCGAAGCCGGTCGAGGTGACCACGACGGCGATCGCCTGGGCGACGCGCTGCGCGGCGGCCTCCGGCAGGCCGAGCCGGCGTCCGATGCCGTGCGAGAGCGCCGAGAAGGCCTGCAGCAGGTAGGCGCGGAAGCCGTACTCCTCACCCACTGCCTGCAGCGGCGTGGTCAGCAGGACGACCACGAGCAGCGCGACCGTCTGACCGGTCCACGGCGCCAGCTCGGCACCGGGGCCGCCGGTCTCCTCGAGCCCGGCGGGCAGCACCGCGGCCACCAGCACCGAGAGGAAGAGGCAGGGCACCGCGAGCCCGACGCAGGCCCACAGCAGCCGCCAGCGCAGGAAGGGCTGCACCGAGGCCAGCCAGCGCGGCCGCATGCCGTGCAGCAGCCGGATCGTGCCCCACGAGAGCGGGATCAGCGCGGCGAGCCCGAGGTTGACGTAGAGCAGCAGCGACGGCGTCAGCGACTCCATCGTCATCGCGTCGAGCACCCGGTCGACGTAGGCGCCGTCACCGCCCTCGAAGGCCGCCCCCACCAGCAGCACGGGCAGCAGCAGCACCTGGGCCGCGAGCACCCCGACGACCAGCAGCAGGATGCCGAGCAGCGGCCGCCACCAGGCGTAGGTGTGGGTGCGGAGCATCGCGTCGTACGAGCGGGGCTCGGGGTGCGGGTGGGCCGGCCGCGCCGGCGCCGGTGGTCCGCCGGGGTAGGGGCCGGCGTACGGGCCCGGCTGCTGCCCGTACGGCGACCCGTACGGCGCCCCCTGGGGCGGTGGGTGCTGCTGCCCGTACGGCGGCGGGTACGGCGGCGGGTACGGCGGCTGGCTCACGGGGTCACCGCGGGACGCGGGGCGCCGTCGAGGCGGCGCAGCGACTCCTCCCGACCGAGCAGCTCGAGGGACTCAAAAAGCGGTGGCGAGACCTGGCGGCCGGTGACGGCCACCCGCACCGGGCCGAAGGCGAGCCGCGGCTTGAGCCCGCGCTCCTCCACGAGCGCGGTGCGCAGCGCCTCCTCGATCGAGGCGGTGGTCCAGGTGTCGAGCGCGGCCAGCGCCTCGCGCGCGGCGTCGACGACCTCGCGCCCCTCACCGCCGAGCTGCTTGGCGACCGCGGCCTCGTCGTAGTCCACCTCGTCGGCGAAGAGGAAGCCGAGCATCGGCGCGGCCTCGGTGAGCTTGTTCATCCGCTCGTGCACCAGCGGCATGGCGGCGGCGAGCAGCTCGGCCTGCTGCGGGGTCACGGGGTCGTCGAGCACCCCCGCGGCCTGGAGGTACGGCGTCGCCCGGGCGGTCATCTCCTCCAGCGTGAGCATCCGCATGTGAGAGGCGTTGATGGCCTCGGCCTTCTTGAGGTCGAAGCGGGCGGGGTTGGGGTTGACCCGGCGCACGTCGAAGGCCTCGACCATCTCGCCGAGGGTGAAGACGTCGCGGTCCTCGGCGATGGCCCAGCCCAGCAGGGCGAGGTAGTTGAGCAGCCCCTCGGGCAGGAAGCCGTCGTCGCGGTAGCCGAAGAGGTGGGCCTGCGGGTCGCGCTTGGAGAGCTTCTTGCTCCCCTCCCCCAGGACGAAGGGCAGGTGGCCGAACTCGGGCACCGCCTCGGAGATGCCCAGGTCGACCAGGGCGCGGTGCAGCGGGATCTGGCGGGGGGTGCTGGAGAGCAGGTCCTCGCCGCGCAGCACGTGGGTGATGCGCATCAGGGCGTCGTCGACCGGGTTGACCAGCGTGTAGAGCGGGTCGCCGTTGGCACGGCAGAGCGCGAAGTCGGGCACGTGCTCGGTCTCGAAGGTGACCTCGCCTCGCACCAGGTCCTGCCAGGTGACGCTGCCGTCGGGCATCCGGAAGCGCACGACCGGCAGCCGGCCCTCGCTCTCGAAGGCCGCCCGCTGCTCGGCCGAGAGCTCGCGGCAGAAGCCGTCGTAGCCCATCACCTTCGAGCCGCTGGCCTTGCGTCGCGCGTCGACCTCGTCGGTGGTGCAGAAGCAGTCGTAGGTGTACGACGAGTCGGCCAGCCGGCCGAGCACGTCGCGGTAGAGGTCGCTGCGCTCGGACTGCAGGTAGGGACCGTGCTCGCCGCCGACCTCGGGTCCCTCGTCCCAGTCGAGGCCGAGCCAGCGCATCGCGCCGAGCATCGACTCGTAGGACTCCTGGGTGCTGCGCGCCTTGTCGGTGTCCTCGATGCGGAAGACGAAGGTGCCGCCGTGGTGCCGCGCGAAGGCCCAGTTGTAGAGCGCGGTGCGGGCGAAGCCGACGTGGGGCGACCCGGTCGGCGAGGGGCAGAAGCGCACGCGCACGTCGCTGCCGGTGGGGCTCGTCGCGACGTCAGTCACGGGCCACCACCGTGTTGGTCAGGTTGCCGATGCCCTCGACGAAGACCTCGACCTCGTCGCCGACCGCCATCGGGCCGACCCCCTCGGGGGTGCCGGTGAGGATCACGTCGCCCGGCAGCAGCGTCATCACGCTGCTGACGTGGGCGATCAGCGTGGGCACGTCGAAGATCAGCTGCGAGGTGCGGCCGTCCTGCACCGTCTCGCCGTTGAGGAAGGTGCGCACCGCCAGGTCGCTGATGTCGAGCTCGGTCTCGATCCACGGCCCGAGCGGGCAGAAGGTGTCGAAGCCCTTGGCGCGGGTGAACTGGCCGTCCTTCTTCTGCAGGTCGCGCGCCGTCACGTCGTTGCCCACGGTGTAGCCGTAGACCACGTCGGCCCAGCGCTCCTTGGGCACGTCGCGGCAGATCCGGCCGATCACGACGGCGAGCTCGCCCTCGAAGTCGACCCGCTCGCTCTGCTCGGGGTGCACGACGCGGTCGCCGGGCCCGACCACCGAGGTGTTGGGCTTGAGGAACATCAGCGGCTCCGTCGGCACCTCGTTGCCGAGCTCCGCGGCGTGGGCCGCGTAGTTGCGCCCGATGCCGACCACCTTGCTCCGTGGCAGCACCGGCGCCAGCAGGCGCACCGCGCTCAGCGGCACCTGCTGGTCGGTCGGCGAGATGCCGACGTGCAGCGGGTCGCCCGCGAGCACCGTCACCACCGCGTCGTCGTCCGGCTGCCCGAATTCGTCGAGCTCGCCGCTGACCACTCCGTAGACGGGGTCGTCGCCCGTCGTGAACCTCGCGATTCTCACCAGGTGAGCCTAACGACCGTGCTCCGACCACCCACCCCCTGTGCGGGTGGTCGGAGCACGGGGGCTCTCGCGGGGCGGCCGCTCAGGCGGCCGCCCGCTCCTCGTCGTGGGGTTCCTCGTCCCGGGGTCGGGGGCCGCGCAGCTCGACCAGCAGGTCGGTGACGGCGGCCATGATCTGGTCGGTCGCGCGGCGTACGTCGTCGCGGTCGTCGGGGTCGCCGACGAGGTGCAGCGGCTCACCGACCAGCACCTCGACACGGGGCCGGGTCAGCAGAGCCGGCAGCAGCCGGCGCCAGCCCCGCGGCGTCCAGGCCGGGTAGAGCTCCTGGGCACCCCACTGGGCCACGGGCACCACCGGCACGCCGGCCTGCAGCGCCAGCCTGGCCGCGCCCGTCTTGCCGGGCATCGGCCACTGCGCGCCGCGCGAGACCCCGCCCTCGGGGTAGACCATCAGCAGCCGCCCGCGGCGCAGCGCGTCGGCGGCCGGCGCCAGGGCCTCCCGCGCGGAGGCCGTGCCACGGGCGACGGGGATGAAGCCGAGCCGGCGCAGCACCGCGCCGAGCAGCGGTGCACGGAAGAGACCGGCCGTCGCCATCCCCCGAGGGCGACGGCCGGTCCTCCAGAGCGACTCCCCCAGCACCAGGGGGTCCACCACCGAGATGTGGTTGCAGACCACCAGCGCGCCGCCCGTGCTCGGCACGTGCTCCAGCCCACGGACCCGTCGCCGGGAGACGAGACCGAGGAGGACGCCGACCGCCGAGACCAGCGCCCAGAAGAGGAGTCGTGCTCGCATGGGTAGACCCTGGCGGGACGGCGCGGTCGGCGTGATCCGTGCAGGTACTCAGTCGCGTACTCAGCTGTCGGACCCCGTGCCTAGGTTGAGCGACGTGGTGCGAGGCCGTCCCGAGCCCGACCCGGCGTACGTCGCCCGGGTCGGCTCGCTCGCGCTGCGGCTGCCCGCGGCCGTCGAGGAGGACGCGTGGACCGGCGTGCGCTGGCGGGTGCGCGGGCGCACCTTCGCCCACGTCGTGGCGCTGCACCACGCTGACGCCGCCGAGCGGCTCGGCGTCACCGACGGCGCCACGGTGAGCGTGGTGAGCCTGCGCAGCGTCGGCGACGAGCGGGCGGCCCTCGCCGCGATCGGCGCGCCGTACCTCACCTCGTGGAGCGAGGAGATGGTCAGCGTGGTGCTCGACGGTGCCACCGACTGGGAGGAGGTCGCGGAGCTGGTGACCGAGAGCTACCGGCTGCTGGCGCCGGCGTCGCTGGTGCGGCGGCTCGAGACGTAGATTGGTCGGCCGTGGAGTGGCTGACGCAGGAGGAGTGGCAGGCGCGTGCCGACGCGCACGCCGTCCGCGTCGACCGCTGGGTGCAGCCGCACCTCGAGCGCCGGCGGCGCGGCGAGCGGCACCCGGTGCACGACTTCCTCTTCACCTACTACAGCCAGCGGCCGGCGGCACTGCGCCGCTGGCACCCGGGCCTCGGGGTCGCCCTCGAGGGCGCGCCGGTGGCCAAGGACTACGTCGCCGTGGCGGGCGGCGCCACGCCCGACCCCGGCCTGCTCGAGGCCCGCGCGGTCCTGCTCACGGCGACCCACCGGTTGCTGGTCGCCACCGCCGGCCGGCCGCCGACGCTGGGCTGCTTCGGCCTGCACGAGTGGGCGATGGTCCACCGGCTCGGCGAGGAGGAGCTGCGGCACCGCTGGCCGCTGCGGCTGGGAGCGGGCGGCACCGACGCCGTCGTGGAGCGCCACCGCATCGGCTGCTCGCACTTCGACGCCTTCCGCTTCTTCACCGACGCCGCGCGCCCCCTCAACGTCCTGACGCCCGGGCGCGACGACCGGGCGGCGTTCGAGCAGCCGGGGTGCCTCCACGCCGGCATGGACCTCTACAAGCACGCCTTCCGGCTGAGCCCGCTGGTGCCGAGCGAGCTGGTGGCCGACTGCTTCGAGCTGGCCTGGGAGATCCGTGAGCTCGACATGCGCGCGTCGCCCTACGACTTCGCCGACCTCGGCTTCGCGCCGGTGCGCATCGAGACCCCCGAGGGGAAGCAGCAGTACGCCGCGGCGCAGCGCGACTTCGCCGAGCGCGGGGCGCCGTTGCGGCAGCGGCTGGTGGAGCAGTGCGAGCGGCTGCTCAGTGCCTCCCCCGCAGGTGAAACCACCGTCCGCTGACCTCGCTCGGCACGAGCTCGACGACCTCCTCGAGGTCCCGGCCGAGCCAGCCCGCCGCGGCGCCGTCGAGGCGGTGGCGCTCCAGCTCCTCCAGCCGGTGGAGCCGCCCCCGCACGACCACCGACCACGCCGTCGCGACGTCGATCCAGTCGATCTCGAAGGCCACCTCGGACTCCAGCGCCGCGGCGAGCAGCTTGCCGCCCGCGGTCGTGCGGAAGAGCAGCGCGTCGTCGACGACCACGACGTTGATGGGCACGAGGTGCACCTCGTCGACCAGGCGGTAGGCCAGCCGCCCGACCTCGGCCTCCCGCAGCCGCTCCCAGCACTCCTCGTCGGTCATCGGACCGCTGGGGTGGTCGAGGTGCAGGGTGTCCATGCCCTGACGCTAGGCCGCGAGCGACCAGGCGTCGGCGGCCGCGGGTCATCCCGAGGTGGGACCTTCGACCCTGACGCGCAGCGGCTCGCTGCTCGGGGCGTCGGTCACGAGCCGCGCCGGGCCGGGACGGACGTCGTCGGGCAGCACCACGCTCCAGCGGACGTCGTGGTCCGGCCCGGCGTCCGCGGCACCGAGGGGCCACGACCGTCCCGACTGCTCCAGCACGAGCTCGACGTCGCGCAGCGGCACCACCTGCTCGCGCTCCTCGCAGCCGAAGGTGTCGACGCCCCCGGTGTCGTCGCACCCCTCGCGGAAGGCGCGCCCCTCCACGGTCACCTCGGCCCCTCGGAGCACCGTGGGACGCGCCTCGGGAGCCCCGTCCCCGTAGCGGTCGCCGGCCAGGCGCAGCTGCGGGGCGATGCACCCGGCGGTGGCCGGGCCGGGCAGACCCAGGGGCAGGCTCACCGTCGCCACCGCGAGGGCGACCGCAGCGAGCCGTGTCGGAGTGCGCACACCCGTGGGACGCGCCGGACGCCGCACCGGTTCCGGCCGGCCGGGCGGCTAGCGTGCCAGCGATGAGCCACAGCCACCTCACCGACGCCGACGCCCGCGACGTGCCCGTGAAGCCCCTGGCCGTCGTGGTGCTGCTCGCCGGCCTGGCGCTCGGGGCCGTCGCGACGCTGGTGGGGCTGGTGCAGCTGTGGCCCTCCGGCGACCCGCTGCCCCGGGACGCCGCGGCGGCGTACGCCGCGCCGGGGGTGACCTTCCACGACGCGGAGGTGGACGAGGTCGGGCCCGCCTGCGAGAGCGTGGAGGCGAGCGGTGGCGCCTGCGGCGGCGTCACCGCGACCGTGCTCGACGGCGCCGACGAGGGCGACGCGGTGGAGCTGCAGGTGCCACCACAGGTCAGCGAGTCGGGGCTGCGGGCCGGCGACCGGGTCGAGGTGATGCGGCTGCCGACGCCCGAGGGCGACGCCTCGCGGTACACCTTCTTCAGCGTCCAGCGCGACGCCCCCCTGGCGCTGCTGGCCGGCATCTTCGTGGTGCTGGTGGCGGCCGTGGCGCGGCTGCGCGGCGTGCTCGCGCTGGTGGGCCTCGGCGTCGGCGCCTTCGTGCTGATCCGCTTCATGCTCCCGGCGCTGCTGGAGGGCAGCGACGGCCTGCTCGTGGGCGCGGTCGGCTCGGCGGCGATCATGTACGTCGTCCTCTACCTGGCCCACGGCCCCTCCGTGCGCACCAGCTCGGCCCTCGCCGGCACGCTCCTCGGCGTCGCCGTGACGGCCGCGATCGGAGTGGTCGCGATCGACCGGACCCGGATGACCGGCATCTCCGACGACACCGGCGGCATCCTCGCGGCCTTCGCCACCGAGCTCGACTTCCAGGGCCTGCTGATGTGCGCGGTCATCGTCGCCGGCCTCGGCGTGCTCAACGACGTCACCATCACCCAGGCCTCGGCGGTGTGGGAGCTGCGCGCCGCCGGCCCGAGGCTCCCCCGGCGCGAGCTCTACCGCAGCGCGATGCGCATCGGGCGCGACCACATCGCCTCGACCATCTACACCATCGTCTTCGCCTACGCCGGCGCCGCGCTGCTGACGCTGATGCTGCTCTACTTCTACGGCCGCCCGATGCTCTCGGTGCTCTCCACCGAGGACATCGCGACCGAGGTGCTGCGCATCCTGACCTCCGGCATCGGGCTGGTGCTCGCCGTGCCGATCACCACCGCGATCGCGGCGCTCACGGTCGCCGGGCCTCAGGTCTCGACCGAGCCGCCCGACCTCCAGTAGACGCCGCCCTCGCGGGTCAGGAAGCCCTCGTCGACCAGGCTGCGCCGCAGCAGCGCGTGGTCCTCGTGGTAGCCCGAGAGCACCTCGACGACCTGCGGCTCGGGGTAGCGGACGCCGGGCTCGAACTCCTGGGCCAGGTGGTCGAGCACCACCAGCAGCTTGCTGCGCTTGGTCGGCACCACGACCAGGCGCCCGTCGCGGACGAAGCGGGCGAGGACGTCGGCGCCGTCGGTCATCGCCTCAGGGTAGGCCGCCGGGCGTCAGCAGCCGGGCGGCACGCGGTCGCGCCAGGGGGTGGGGGCGGCGGCCTCGAGCTGGGCGGAGAGCGAGAGCAGCAGGGCCTCCTCGCCGGGGCGCGCGGCGAGCATGACACCGACGGGCAGGCCGTCGGGCGTCTGGTGCACCGGCAACGAGACGGCGGGGCTGCCCGTGACGTTCCACGTCGAGGTGTACGGCGTGAAGCGCTTCTGCGCCTCGAAGTCGGCCTCCGGGTCGGCGTCGTCGCGGATCGCGCCGACCGGCAGCGGCGGGGAGGCGAGGGTCGGCGTCAGGACCGCGTCGTACGCCGCCACGGCCGCGAGCGCGCGGGCGGCGACCCGGCGCAGCTCGCCGACGGCGAGGGCGAAGTCGGGGGCGCCGACGGCCGCACCCCGATCGGCGAGCCACCGCGTGAGCGGGCGCAGCAGCGGCAGCGCCTCCGCCGGCAGCGGGGCGACCGACTGGGCGGTCAGCACCGCCCAGCAGGTCTCGAAGACGGGCACGGCCGAGCGCTCGAGCGGCGGGGCGACGTCGACGACCTCGTGGCCGAGCTCCTCGAGCTGCCGGCTGGTGTGCTCGTAGGCGGCCAGGCACTCGGGGTCCACCTCGGTGTCGGCGATCACCGGGGTGCTGAAGCGGGCGATCCGGAGCCGTCCGGGCTCGCGGTCGCAGGCCGCCAGGAAGGGCGCCGCCTCCTCGGGCGCCCAGAAGGGGTCGCCGACCGCGCGGCCGGCCATCGCGTCGAGCAGCGCCGCGGCGTCGCGGACGGTCCGCGCGAGCGGGCCCTGCACCCCGAGGCCGACGACGTCGCCGTACATCGGGGCGCCGGAGACGCGGCCGCGGGTGGGCTTGAGCCCGACCAGCCCGCAGCAGCTCGCCGGGATCCTGATGGAGCCGCCGCCGTCGGAGCCGTGGGCGAGCGGCACCAGCCGGGCCGCGACGGCCGCGGCCGCGCCGCCGCTCGAGCCGCCCGCCATCCGGGTGGTGTCGTAGGGCGTCACCGCCGGGGGCAGTCCCTCGGGCTCGGTGTAGCAGGGCGAGCCGAGCTCGGGCGTGCTGGTCTTGCCGAGGCTGACGAGCCCGGCACGCTCGAGGCGCAGCACCACCTCGTCGCTGACCTCCGGCACGTGGCCGGCGAAGACGGGCGAGCCGAAGCCCGTGGGCACCCCCGCGGTCTGCGCGAGGTCCTTCAGCGCGGTCGGCACGCCCGCCAGGGGTCCGTCGCCGCCGGGCCGGGCGGCGCGCGCCCGGTCGGCGGTGACGGTGACGAAGGCGCCGTACGGCTCGCCCTCGATGCGGGCGAGGTGGTGCTCGACCAGCTCGGCGGTGGAGGTCTCCCCCGCCCGGATCGCCGCGCCCTGCTCGAGCCCGGTCAGCTCGTGGAGCTCCGTCATGCCAGCTGCGGCAGCCTGGTGAGGGCCTGGGCCACGGCGGCCTGCAGCTCGGAGTCGTCCCACGAGGTGTCGGTGACCGAGCCCTCGAGGTAGGCGGCGTACGCCGGCAGGTCGAGGTGCCCGTGGCCGCACAGCGCGGTGAGGATGACCTTGTCCTCGCCGGTCTCGCGGCAGCGGATCGCCTCCTCGACCGCGGCGGCCAGCGCGTGGGTGGGCTCGGGGGCCGGCACGATGCCCTCGGTGCGGGCGAAGAGCACCCCGGCGGCGAAGCACTCCGTCTGCTGCTTGGCCACGGCCTCGATCTCGTCGGTCTCGTAGAGGTGGCTGATCAGCGGGCTCATGCCGTGGTAGCGCAGCCCCCCGGAGTGGATCGGGTCGGGCACGAAGTCGTGGCCGAGCGTGTGCATCTTCATCAGCGGCGTCATGCCGGCGGTGTCGCCGAAGTCGTAGGCGTAGGTGCCCTGCGTCAGGGAGGGGCAGGCTGACGGCTCGACGGCGCGGACCACGGGGTCCATCCGGCCGGCCCACCGCTCCCGGAGGAAGGGGAACATCAGCCCGCCGAAGTTGGAGCCGCCCCCGGTGCAGCCGACGAGCAGGTCGGGTGTCTCGCCGACCTTGGCCAGCTGCAGCAGCGCCTCCTCGCCGATGATGGTCTGGTGCAGCAGCACGTGGTTGAGCACGCTGCCCAGCGCGTAGTTGACCGTCGGGTCCTGGGCCGCGACCTCGACCGCCTCGCTGATCGCGATGCCGAGGGAGCCGGTGGAGTCCGGGTCGGCGGCCAGGATCGCGCGGCCGGCCTCGGTGAGGTCCGAGGGGCTCGGGTGCACCGTGCCGCCGAAGGTCTCGATCATCATCTTGCGGTAGGGCTTCTGGTCGTAGGACGCCCGCACCTGCCAGATCTCGCACTCCATGTCGTACTGCGCGCAGGCGAAGGCCAGCGACGTGCCCCACTGCCCCGCCCCGGTCTCGGTGGTGAGCTTCGAGATGCCGGCCTGCTTGTTGTAGTAGGCCTGCGGCACCGCGGTGTTGGGCTTGTGCGAGCCGGCCGGCGAGACGCCCTCGTACTTGTAGTAGATCCGCGCGGGCGTCTGCAGCGCGGCCTCGAGGCGGTGGGCCCGGAAGAGCGGGCTGGGCCGCCAGAGCCGGTAGACGTCGAGCACCTCGGGCGGGATGTCGACGTACTGCGCGGTCGAGACCTCCTGCTCGATCAGCGCCATCGGGAAGAGCGGCGCCAGGTCCTCCGGGCCGACGGGCTGGCCGGTGCCGGGGTGCAGCACGGGCGGCGGCGGGGTCGGCAGGTCGTGCAGCACGTTGTACCAGCGCGTCGGCAGCTCGCTCTCCTCGAGCAGGATCTTGTGCTGCTTCACCTCGGGCATGGGCGCTCCTCGCGGGGTCGGGTCAGGAGGTGAGGCTAGCGCCGCCCGGGACTACGCGTCGTGGCGTCGCAGCCCGAAGGTGAGACCGTCGATCAGCGCCATCCAGGAGGCCTCGATGACGTTGGCGCCGACGCCGACGGTGACCCAGGAGCCCTCCCCGTCGCTGGTCTCGATCAGCACCCGGGTGATGGCGTCGGTGCCGTGCCCCTGGTCGAGGATGCGGACCTTGTAGTCGATCAGCTCGAACTTCACGATCTCGGGGTAGAGCTGGCTGATCGCCTGGCGCAGCGCGCCGTCGAGCGCGTTGACCGGGCCGTTGCCCTCGGCGGTCAGCACGATCCGGGCGCCGCCGGCGCGCAGCTTGACCGTCGCCTCCGAGACGGCCTCGGCGCCCGGGAGCGTCTCGGTGATGACCCGCCAGCTCTCCACGTCGACGTACGAGGGGCGCGCGCCCTCCACCTCCTCGACGAGCAGCAGCTCGAACGACGCGTCGGCGGCCTCGAAGGTCCAGCCCCGCGACTCCAGGTCCTTGACCCGCGCGGTGACGCGCGAGACCAGCTCGCCGTCGAGCTCGAAGCCGAGCTCGCGGCCCTTGAGCTCGATGGAGGCGCGACCGGCCATGTCGGAGACGAGCAGCCTCATGTCGTTGCCGACGCCCTCGGGGTCCATGTGCTGGTAGAGGTCGGGGTCGACCTTGATCGCGCTGGCGTGCAGGCCGGCCTTGTGGGCGAAGGCCGAGGTGCCGACGTAGGGCTGGCGCGAGGCCGGCGGGACGTTCGTGACCTCGGCGACCGCGTGCGCGACCCGGGTGGCCTCGCGGAGCAGTCCGCTGGGCAGCACCCGGCGGTCGAGCTTGAGCTCGAGGTTGGCCACGACGCTGACGAGGTCGGCGTTGCCGGTGCGCTCGCCGTAGCCGTTGAGGGTGCCCTGCACGTGGCTGGCGCCGGCGTCGACGGCGGCCAGGGTGTTGGCGACCGCGCAGCCGGTGTCGTTGTGGCAGTGGATGCCGACGCGCACCCCGGTCGTGGCCACCACGTCGTGGACCACCTCGGAGACCCAGCCCGGCAGCATCCCGCCGTTGGTGTCGCAGAGCGCGGCGACCTCGGCCCCGGCCTCGAAGGCGGTGCGCAGCACCTCCAGGGCGTAGTCGCGGTTGTCGCGGTAGCCGTCGAAGAAGTGCTCCGCGTCGAGGAAGACCCGCTGTCCCTCGGCGGTGAGGTGGGCGACGGTGTCGCGCACCATCGCCAGGTTCTCCTCCAGGGTGGTGCGCAGCGCCAGCGCCACGTGGCGGTCGTGCGACTTGGCCACCAGCGTCACGACGCCCGCGCCGGAGTCGCGCAGCGCGGCCACCAGGGGGTCGTCGGCGGCGGGTACGCCGGCGCGACGCGTCGCCCCGAAGGCCGCGAGCTGCGCGTGCTGCAGCTGCAGCTCCTCGCGGGCCCGGCGGAAGAACTCGGTGTCCTTGGGGTTCGACCCCGGCCACCCGCCCTCGATGAAGCCGACGCCCAGCCCGTCGATGTGACGGGCGATGGCGAGCTTGTCGGCGACGGTGAGGTTGAGGCCCTCCTGCTGGGCGCCGTCGCGCAGCGTCGTGTCGTAGACGTGGAACTGGTCCGCGGGCGTGGCGGTCATCTCCGGTCCTCCGGTCGGTGCGGGCGTCGTGCGTGCAACAAAAAAGCCTCCCGTGGGGACGAGAGGCGGCGCGACGGGCGGGTGCTCGTCGCGCTAGGGAATGGTGGGCTCCTGCGGCACGGCGTCGAGTCTGCCACGAATGTCCGCATGGTGGTACGCGTGTCTCACGCCGCCGCTCAGGCGCCGACGGTGCAGCGGCCCTCCCGGGCCGCGCTGGCCGTGCCGCCGTACGCCCGCACGGCCAGCGCGGCCGCGTCGGGCGTGATCACGTCGCAGCGGTAGTGCTCGGGGTCGGCCATGTCGTAGATGCCGCACCCGACGATGTCCATCATCGTGCTCATCAGGCCGCAGGAGGCGCTGATGTGGTCGAGGCCGAGCACGTGGCCGAGCTCGTGGGTCAGCACGCCCATCACCTCGACCCGGTAGTACGGGTCCTGGGCGTCGAGGCCGGCGTACCGGTCGCTGAGCCGGACGAAGGCACCGCTGGTGCGCCCGACGGTCGCGAGGCCGGACGAGGGGCCGATGTCGTCGAGCGAGACGGTCAGCTGCGCCTGGTCCCGCCGGCTCACCTCGACCAGCGTGAGGTCGGCACCCGAGGCGTTCCACTGCGAGACCGCGGTGCGCAGGCTCCAGTCCCACGCCTCGGGCAGGCCGTCGTAGTAGCGGATCGTGCCGCCGGTCCACGTGGGGTCGGCCGCGAGCGCGGCGGGCTGCTTGCGGGCCGCGGCGCGCTTCTTGGCCGCCGCGCGCTTCTTCGCGGCAGCGCGCTTCTTGGCGACGGCGCGCTTCTTGGCCAGCACCCGCTTCTTCATCGCCGCCCGCTTGGCCTTCGGAGAGGTCCGCGCCGAGGTCTGCACGGCGGACGCGCCCGCGCCACCGACCGCAGCGACCGGGGCCGCGGGGGCGACCGGGGCCGACGCGGGTGCCGCCGGAGCCGGGACCGGCGCCTCGGCCAGGGGCCCCAGCAGCATCGCCGCGACGGCCGCGAGGGCGACGACGGCGAGGCGCCGCGAGGACGCGGCGGGGCGGGCGGTGGGCACGTCCAGATCGTCCACGCCCGGGTGATTCCGTGCGACCTGATGGGGTGCGACCGGGTTGTCCGCACTAGACCGGTGGGGCGACTTTCGCGGCCGCAGGCCCCCGGGGCTTGCCGAACCGCGGGACCGGTCCCCGCGACCTGTCCGTTTGGTCCTAGTTCAGCGCCACGGTGGCCCGGCGTCGGGCGACCAGGTGGGTCCGGGACCGAGCAGCGCGCTGACCAGCACGGCGGCGGCGAGCACGGCCAGCACGGCGACCAGCCAGCCGCCCCACGCGGTGCGGGCGGTCGCGTCGACCATCGTGTGGGTGGTCTCGCGCAGCCGCCGCGAGCCCGGCCCCCACCACAGCGTGGGAGCGAAGCCGACGCCCGCCAGCAGCAGCGAGGTCGCGACCGGCCGGTCGGCCAGGTGGCCGACCGAGAAGGCCGCGAGCCCGACCAGCCCGGCCATCATCACGCCGACCACGGTGCCCCCGCTGGCGCGCAGCAGGTGCACCGGTGAGGCGAGCACGGACGCGGGGACGTCGTACCACGCGGTGCGGCCCCGCAGCCGCCGGCGGCGGTCGTGACGCTGGCGCGTCACCGAGGCGGTGCGCAGCAGCAGCACGACGACGGCCACCAGGGCGGTGCCGAGGTACGGCGCGTAGGCGACGAGCCCGGCGGTGAGCGCCCCCAGCCCCGCGACCTGCAGCACCCGCTGCACCCGGCTGGGCGGCGTCTCCGGGACCCGCTCCCAGGGCACCCCGGCGGCGGGCCTGCTCTCGCCGGCCCGGTCACCGCCCGGGGACGCGGGCGAGACCCCCGACGGCGCCGGCCCGGTGGCCGGCAGCACCGTGGTCGCGGGCGGCTCGGAGCGGAAGGGCGGCGGCTCCTCGCGGGGCGTGGTCTCGCGGTAGGCCGGCTGCGCGGCGGTGGGCGGCTCGACCGGCGCCGGGGTCGGCGTCTGGTCAGGCGTCGGGGTCGGGGCGTCGTCGGCCTCGGCGGCCTGGAACGGCATCGTCCACAGCGCGGCGGGGGCGCCGGCGCCGTTCGTGCCGCGGGAGCCGTCGCCACCGTGTGCGCCACCGTGGGGGCCGCCGGGCTCGTGCTCGGCCAGCCAGCCGGTGATCTCCGTGAGCGTGGGGCGGTCGGCGGGCTCGGGCGCGAGGCAGGCGGTCAGCAGCCCGCGCTCGGGCTCCGGCACGCCGCTCAGGTCGTGCTCGCCGCGCCGGACGCGGTCGAGCACGGCCATCGTGGGGCCGGTGCCGTAGGGCGGGCGTCCGGTGGCGCCGTAGACCAGCGTGGCGGCCCAGGCGTGCACGTCGGACGCGGGCAGCGCGGGGTCGCCGTACAGGATCTCGGGGGCCAGGTAGCCGGGCGTGCCCATCAGCCAGCCGGCCTGCGTCAGCCGGGTGTCGTCGGCGAGGCGGGCGAGACCGAAGTCGATCAGCACCGGCGCGCGACCCTCCATCAGCACGTTGGTGGGCTTGATGTCGCGGTGCAGCACCCCCACGGCGTGCACGGCGCGCAGGGCGTCGGCCAGGCAGGCCATCGCGTGGTGGAGGTCGCGCCCGGTGAGGACGCCCTCCTCCTCGACGTGGTGGTAGAGCGAGAGGCCCGGCACGTAGCGCGTGACGACGTAGGGCATCGGCCCCTCGGGGTCGGCGTCGACGATCTCGGCGACGCGGGGGCTGCTGACGCGGCGCAGCGTCTCGACCTCGCGGGCCAGGCGGGCGCGGGCCTCGGCGTCGCCGACGACGTGCGGGCGGAGCACCTTCAGCGCCACCCGGTGGCCGTCGGGACCCTGCGCGAGGTGCACCACGCCCATGCCGCCCTCGCCCAGCGGCGCGAGCAGCCGGTAGGGACCGACGGTCGCCGTGGCCGGCCTCGGGGTCGTGGTCACCCGGCAACGGTAGCCCGCGCTACGGCGCCTCCCCGTCGAGCCGCGCGAGGAGTGTGCGGGACGCCACGAGGCGGTAGGACGCGTCGAGCAGCTCGGCGACCTCGTCCCAGTCGAGGTCGGGGGCGTCGAGGTCGAGACCGAGCCAGCCCGACGGTCCGAGGTACGCCGGCACCCAGGTGCGCGGGTCGTCCTCCAGCGCCACCCGGTCGGCCGGGTCGGGCAGGAAGAGCAGCCCCGCGTCGTGCCGCAGGTGGCCGCCCGGGTGCTTCACCCCGCCGCCGAAGTAGGCGAAGACCTTGCCCTTCTCCCCGGCCCGGAAGGTGGGCCGCCCGTGCGCGACCTTCTCGAAGCTCTCGGGCAGCCGGTCGCAGAGCCGGCGCAGCCGCGCCAGCCACGGGTCGTGCTCGTCGTACATCACGGGGTGCGGCACGGGCGGCAGCTCTCAGAGCACGCGGTGCATCCAGCCGAAGCCGTCGTCGGCCCGGCCGTACTGGATGTCGACCAGGTCCTGGCGGATCTCCTTGGTCAGCGGGCCGGCCTCCTCGGTGGCGGCCCCGGAGACCTCGCCGCCGTCCCACTGCAGCGTGCCGACGGGGGTCACGACCGCGGCCGTGCCGCACGCGAAGACCTCGGTGATCTCGCCGGAGGCGACGCCCTCGCGCCACTCGTCGACGCCGAAGCGGCGCTCCTCGACCTTGTGGCCCTTCTTGTGGGCCAGGTCGATGATCGCCGAGCGGGTGATGCCCTCGAGGATGGTGCCGGTCTCGGGGGTGACGATGCTGCCGTCGGCGTAGACGAAGTACATGTTCATGCCGCCGAGCTCCTCGACGTACCTGCCCTCGGCGACGTCGAGGAAGACCACCTGGTCGCAGCCGTGCGCCATCGCCTCCTGCTGGGCGACCAGCGAGCTGGCGTAGTTGCCGCCCGTCTTGGCCGCGCCCATGCCGCCGCGGCCCGCGCGGGTGTAGTCCTCGGTCAGCCACAGGCGCAGCGGCGTGAGGCCACCCTTGAAGTAGGAGCCGGCCGGGCTCGCGATCACCATGAAGGTCACGTGCTGCGACGGCCGGACCCCGAGGAAGGCCTCGGAGGCGAACATGAAGGGTCGCAGGTAGAGGCTCTTCTCCCCCGCCGCGTCGGGCACCCAGCGCTGGTCGACCTCGACGAGCGCGTCGACGCAGCGCACGAAGTCGTCGGGCTCGAGCACCGGGAGGGCGAGCCGGTGCGAGGAGCGCACCATGCGCGCGGCGTTCTCCTCCGGCCGGAAGGTCCACACCGAGCCGTCGGCGTGGCGGTAGGCCTTCATGCCCTCGAAGGTCTCCTGCGCGTAGTGCAGCACGGCGGTCGCCGGGTCCAGGCTCAGCGGCCCGTACGCCGTGATGCGGGCGTCGTGCCACCCGTCGTCCGGCGTCCAGGTCACCTGGAGCATGTGGTCGGTGAAGGTGGTGCCGAACCCGGGGTCCTCCAGGACCCGGGCGACGTCCTCGTCGCTGCGCGGCGACGCCGACGGCGTGGTGGTGATCTCGAGGCTCATGGGCGCACGCTATCTCTCGGGGTGCGGTGGCGGCGTCGACGGTTTCACCGGCCGGCCGGTGACTTTGCCGCTGGCACGCCGGTATTTCGCCGCGCTAGTGCCGGTTTCGCCGGCCGGCCGGTGAAACCGGTCGACTCGTGGGACGGACGGGTCAGGCGAGGCGGGCGGCGACGGCGTCGCCGACGGCGGGGGTGCGTACGACGTGGCCGGCGGGGCGCGAGGCGAGCTCGTCGACGACAGCGCGCTCGACGGCCTCGGCGGCGGTGGTCAGGCCGAGGTGGTCGAGCAGCAGCGCGGTGGACAGGATCGTCGCGGTGGGGTCGGCGACGGCCTGCCCGGCGATGTCGGGCGCCGAGCCGTGCACGGGCTCGAACATGCTGGGGGTGGTGCGGTCGGGGTTGACGTTGCCGCTCGCGGCCAGGCCGATGCCACCGGTGACGGCGGCGGCGAGGTCGGTGACGATGTCGCCGAAGAGGTTGTCGGTGACGATCACGTCGAAGCGGCTCGGGTTCGTGACCAGGTGGATCATGGTCGCGTCGACGTGCATGTAGTCGACCTCGACGTCGGGGAACTCCGGCGCCACCTCCTGCACCACCCGCCACCACACCGCGCCGGCGTGCACGAGCACGTTGGTCTTGTGGACCAGCGTCAGCTTGCGACGCCGGCCGGCGGCACGGCGGAAGGCGTCGCGCACGACGCGCTCCACGCCGAAGGCGGTGTTGACCGAGACCTCGGTGGCCACCTCGTGGGGGGTGCCCACGCGCAGCGCGCCGCCGTTGCCCGTGTAGGGGCCCTCGGTGCCCTCGCGCACGACCACGAAGTCGACCTCGCCGGGGTCGGCGAGCGGCGAGGTGGCCCCGGGGTAGATCCGCGAGGGTCGCAGGTTGACGTGGTGGTCGAGCTCGAAGCGCAGCTTCAGCAGCAGGCCGCGCTCGAGCAGCCCCGGCGGCAGGTCCGGGTCGCCCGGCTTGCCGCCGACGGCCCCCAGCAGGATGGCGTCGTGCTCCCGGATCTCGGTGAGCACGGCCTCCGGCAGCACCTCGCCGGTCGCGAGGTAGTGCTCGGCGCCGAGGGAGTAGTGGCTGGTCTCGAGCTTGGCGTCGGTCGCGTGGGTGGCGACCGCCTGCTCGAGCACCTTGAGCCCCTCGACGGTGACCTCGGGCCCGATGCCGTCGCCGGGGATGACGGCGAGGCGGATCGGGCGGTCGAGGGCGGGGGTCTGGGCGTCTGTCGTCACGTCGGGCATGCCCCGGAGGCTAGTTGTCGTCGGGGCGCTCGCCGCCGTTGTCCCGCAGGTCGAGCGAGACCTGCACGGCGGCGCTCAGCGGGTGGTCGGGGTCGTTCTTGGCGGGGCCCCACTCGGGATACATCTCGTACATCGGGTTCATCTCCATGGCAAGGGAAGGTTGCGGCTGGTGGTGGGAGGACCACGAGGAGATGAACGTGCTCTACGACCACGGATCGCGTGGAAGGACCAGGTTCGCCAGAGCGGAGGGTGGTGCGCTGAAGTCTCGCTCGCGGAGGGGTCGATAGGCCTGGTCGGCGTTGCGTACGCCGCTGCACCGCGGCGAGACGGCCTATCTGATCAGGCCTCGCCGCGGCAGCGAATAAGTACGCAGAGCTTCCGCATGATGCGTCGATGGTAGCCCCACCCCCGGCCGGTGTCTGCAGCATGCGGACGGCGTGTCCCAGGATCCGAGACGAATTCTTCCGGGCGCCGCAGCGGCCGAGGAGTTGAGAGGGTGGTGCCCGTGAGTGCCCCACCCGAGCTGCCGGCGATCGTCGCGCGCGCCTTCGAGGTCTCCCGTCGCGCGGGCTACGTCTCCTTCTGCCGCAACGAGACCGGCCGGCTGCTGGCCGCGCTGGCCGCGACCCGCTCGGGGATCCTCGCGGAGTTCGGCACCGGCTGCGGCGTGGGCACGGCCTGGCTGCGCAGCGGCGTACGCCGGGGCAGCCACATCCTGACCGCCGAGCTCGACGCCACGCTCGCGAGCGCGGCGCAGGAGATCTTCGAGGAGGACCCCCAGGTCGAGGTGCTCGCCGCCGACTGGTCGACGCTGCGCAACAAGGGCCCCTACTCGCTGCTCTTCCTCGACCCCTCGGTCCCGCAGGACGCCGGCGTCGACGCCGTGGCCGACCTGGTCGAGCCCGGAGGCATCGTGGTGCTCGACGACTTCGCGCCCTGCGAGCAGTGGCCGCCGATCACGGCGGGCCGGGTCGACGTGCTGCGCGAGGGCTGGCTCACCGACGAGCGCTTCGTCGCCGCCGAGGTGATGATCGCGCCCGACGCCGCGGTCATCATCGCCACCCGTCGCTGAGCCGGCACCCTCGGTCAGCCGCGGGACCCGGGCTCGTCGAGCTCGACGACGAAGGGCGGCAGCAGCCACTGCACCAGAGGTCCGATCGCGAGCGCGTAGAGCAGCGTGCCGAGCCCGGCGACGCCCCCCAGCAGGAAGCCGAGGGCGACCACGCCGACCTCCAGCCCGGTGCGCACCACGCCCAGCGGCAGTCCGGTGCGGCCGTGCAGGCCGGTCATCAGGCCGTCGCGGGGGCCGGGCCCCAGCTGTGCCCCGATGTAGGCCGCCGTGGCCACGGCGTTGCCGACGACGCCGAGGAGGAGCAGCGCCACCCGGGCCTCGAGCGACTCCGGCGCCATTAGCACCGCGAGCGTCGCGTCGGCCGCCAGGCCGACGAGCACGGCGTTGGCGATCGTGCCCAGCCCGGGTCGCTGCCGCAGCGGCACCCACAGCAGCAGCACGACGGCACTGGCGAGGATCACCGCGCCGCCCAGGGTGAGCGGCAGGTGCTGCGCCATCCCCTGGTGCAGCACGTCCCACGGCGCGTTGCCGAGCGTCGCGCGCACCACGGCGGCGAGCGTCGCGCCGTACAGCGCCAGCCCGAGGGTCAGCTGCACCAGCCGGCGGCTCAGCCGCCCGGCCCGCAACTGCTCGAGCGGACCCAGGTCGGCGAGCCGGCGTCGGCCGGGCGCGGTCAGCAGGTGGCTCCTCACGGGCTCCATGCTGCGTCAGATTGGCCTTGTCCTCCATAGCCAATTCTGGTGCACTGGCCCGCATGGCACGCACCGTGGGAGCCACCCGCCTGGCCACCCTGCTCGGCGACTTCGACCGCGAGCCGGCGTACGCCGGTCTCGCCGACGGGCTGCGGGCGCTGGTCGACGACGGCCGACTGCCGGTCGGCGTGCGGCTGCCGAGCGAGCGCGAGCTCACCGGCGCCGTGGGCGTCAGCCGGACCACCGTGGCCCGGGCGTACGCCGCGCTGCGCGAGGAGGGCCTGCTGCGCTCGCGGCAGGGGTCCGGCAGCGTCGTGGCCCTCCCCGAGGGACGCACCCGCGTCAGCGACCACCTGCTGACCCCGCGCCACGGGCTGCCCGGCGCCATCGACCTCACCTGCGCCGCGCCCTCGCCGCGGCCCGGCGTGCTCGCGGCCTACCGCCGCGCCTCGGAGGCCCTGCCGGCGCACCTCGCGGGCACCGGCTACTACCCCTCGGGGCTGGTCGTGCTGCGCGAGGCGGTGGCCGCGTGGTACGCCGCCCGCGGCCTGCCGACCGACCCGGACCAGGTCGTGATCACGCCCGGGGCCCTGGCGGGCGTCGCCGTCGCCGCCCGGGCGCTGCTCACCGCGGGCGACCGGGTGCTCACCGAGAGCCCGACCTACCCCAACGCCATCGCCACGCTGCGCCGCAGCGGCGGCCGCGTGATGGGAGCCGAGCCCGACGCCGAGAGCCTCGTCGCCGCCCTGCGCGAGGTGCTGCCGCGCGTGGCCTACCTCATCCCCGACTTCCAGAACCCGACCGGCACGCTGCTCGGCGACGACGACCGGGCCGCGCTCGCGGCGACGCTGCGGCGTACGCGCACCACGGCCGTGGTCGACGAGTCGATGGCGCCGCTGCCGCTGGAGGGGCAGGCGATGCCGGCGCCCCTCGCCGCGCACGCGCCCGACTCGATCAGCGTGGGCAGCACCAGCAAGCAGTTCTGGGGCGGGCTGCGCATCGGCTGGATGCGGGTGCCCGAGCGGCACCTCGACGCGGTCGTGGCCGCGCGGCTCAGCCTCGACCTGGGCGCACCGGTGCTCGAGCAACTCGTCGCGGCCGACCTGCTCACCACCGGCGCGCCGCTGCTCGACGAGCGCCGTGCGGCCGTGCGCGCCACCCGCGACGCCACGGTGGCCGCGCTCGCCGAGCACCTGCCCGACTGGCGGCTCCGGGTGCCCCGCGGCGGGCTGATGCTCTGGTGCGAGCTGCCCGCACCCCTCTCGACGGCGCTCGCCGCGAGGGCTCCCGAGCACGGCGTCGTGCTCGCCCCCGGCCCCGCCTTCGCGCCGGAGGGCGGGCTCGACCGCTTCGTCCGGCTGCCGCTGACGCTCCAGGCCGACACCGTCGTGGAGGCCGTACGCCGCCTCGGCGACGCCTGGCGCGCGACCCTGGCCGCGCCACGGCGGCGTACGGCCGCGACCCCGTCGCCCACGCTCGTCGCGTAGGGACGCCTCGCCGAGAGTTCACCCCGGCGTCGCCGGGACGCTGCCGACGCGCGGTGGGCTCTGGCCATGACTCTCTCTCGGGACCTCCTCACGGGCGCGCCCTCGCGCCGCACGCTGCTGCGCACCACCGCCGGGGCGGGCGTGCTCGCCCTGCCGCTCGCCGGCGTCCGCCCCTCCGCCGCCGCGCCACCGCCGCGCACCTCCCCCTTCACGCTCGGTGTGGCCAGCGGGGAGCCGGTCGCCGACGGGGTGGTGCTCTGGACGCGGCTGGCGCTCGACCCGCTCGCCGACGACGGCCTCGGCGGCATGCCGGCCCAGACCTACGACGTGGCCTGGGAGGTCGCGGAGAGCCCTCGCTTCTCCCGGCCGGTGCGCCGCGGCGTCGTCCGCGCCGCGCCACGCACCGCGCACGCGGTGCACGTCGAGGTGGAGGGACTGCGGCCGGGCCGGGAGTACTGGTACCGCTTCCGCCTCGGGAGACACCTCTCCCCCACCGGCCGCACCCGGACGGCTTCCGCCGCGGGCACCCGGACCGGCGCCCTGGCGATGTCCTTCGCCTCGTGCAGCCAGCTCGAGCACGGCTGGTTCTCGGCCTACCGCGCGCTGGCCGACGACGAGCCCGACCTGGTGCTGCACCTGGGCGACTACCAGTACGAGTACGTCGCCGGCGACTACGTCGCCCCCGGCGGCAACGTGCGCGACCACGACGGGCCGGAGACCACGACGCTCGCCGGCTACCGCCAGCGCCTGGCGCAGTACCGCACCGACGCCGACCTGCAGGCCGCGCACGCGGTCGCGCCCTGGCTGGTCGTCTTCGACGACCACGAGGTCGACAACAACTGGGCCGACGACGTGGCGGAGTACCCCGAGGAGAGCCCGGCGCTGCCCGCCCGACGGGCGGCCGCCTTCCGGGCCTACTACGAGAACATGCCGCTGCGCCGCAGCGCGCTTCCCAGCGGCCCGGACATGCAGCTCTACCGCCGGCTGCACTGGGGACGGCTGGCGAGCTTCCACATGCTCGACACCCGCCAGTACCGCGACGACCAGGCCTGCGGCGACGGCTACCGCGACTGCCCCGACGCCGCCGACCCGGCGCGCTCGCTGCCCGGGTGGCAGCAGGAGCGCTGGCTGGCGGCGGGCTTCCAGCGGTCGCGGGCGACCTGGGACGTGCTCGGGCAGCAGGTCTTCCTCGGCCGCCGCGACCGGTCGGCGACCCCCGACCTGACCGTGTCGATGGACGCCTGGGACGGCTACCCGGCCTCGCGCGACCGGGTGGTCTCGTCGTGGGCGGGAGTGCGCAACCCGGTCGTGCTGACCGGCGACGTGCACGCCCACTGGGCCTCCGAGGTGCTCGCCGACTTCGACGACCCCGACTCACAGGTGGTGGGGTCGGAGCTGGTGTGCTCCTCCATCACCTCCGGTGGCAGCGGCTACGACGAGCCCACGGGCCAGCACCCCTGGGCGGCGTACAACCCCAACCTGCGCTTCTGGACCAACCTGCGGGGCTACGTCAGGACCAGGATCACGCCCGAGACCTTCGAGGCCGACTTCCGCTGCGTGCCGCAGGTGACCCAGCCGGGCGCCGCGGCCTTCACCCGCGCGACCTTCCGGCTCACCGACGGCCGTCGCGGGCTCGAGCAGGTGGCTGACAACCCCGCTCCGTTGGTGACGACCCTGCGCGCCCCGCGCACCGACGCGGAGAAGATCGCCGACACGCTCGAGGCGGAGGGCGCGGGCTAGGTCAGGCCTCGGGGCCCCGCTCGCGCACGTCGGCGACGCTGCGCATCGCTTCGCGCAGCTCGGCCAGCCAGTCACCCTCGTGCTGGCCCACGAGGCGCACGCACCAGCCCAGCGCGTCGGAGCGCGAGCGGGCCACCCCCGCCTCGACCAGGGTGTCGAGCACGCGTCGCTCGGGCTGGCGCAGCCGCGTCATCATTGGCGCGGCGACGTGGGTCCAGAGCTCGGTGTGGTCGCCGACGCGGACGCCCCAGCTGACCTTGCGGCCGTAGCGGTGCTCGGCCTCGCGGGCCAGCTCGATGCGGCGCGCGCGGGTGTCCTCGCGGAAGGCCTTGGCCCGGCCCGCCCGGGCCTCGGCACGCGCGATCTCGCCCGCGTCGTCGGCGAACTCGACGTCGGGCACCGTGAGACGGACCGTGATCTCCTCGCGGTCCGTCGTGATCTCGGCAGGTTGGGCCTGCCACTCCGCGGGGAGGCGGCCGGCGAACCAGCCCTCGACCCGCTCCCGTGCTTCGTGCGTTGTCATGATTACAAGATTACGCCGCAAGGCCAGACTCAGACGCGCCGATCCGCCTGAGATGCACGCCGACCCGCCCGAAATGCACGGCGACCCGCCCGAGATGTGCGCAGATGCGACGGGTCGGCGTGCAGATGAGGCGGGTCGGCGTGCAGATGAGTCGGGTCGGCGTGCAGATGAGGCGGGTCGGCGTCAGAGGTCGATGGTGTGGACGGCCTCGGCGTCGATGGCGGTGCGGATCTGCTCCACGGTGGCGTGGGGGATGGCGCTGTCGACGCTGAGGGCGACCAGGGCGTGCCCGCCGCGGCGGTCGCGGGAGACCTGCATGCCCGCGATGTTGACGCCGGCGTCGCCGAGGATGCCGCCGACGACGCCGACCACGCCCGGGCGGTCGGCGTAGCGGTAGAAGGCGAGGTGGTCGCTGGGCTCGAGGTCGACCTGGAAGCCGTCGAGCTCGACCAGGCGCTCGCGCTGCGCGATGCCGACCAGCGTGCCGGAGACCGAGACCTGGGCACCGGAGGCCAGGGTGCCGCGCAGCGTGATCAGGTTGCGGTGGTCGGGGCTCTCGGGGTCGGTGAGGAGCCGCACCTCCAGGCCGCGCTCGGCGGCGAGCAGCGGGGCGTTGACGTAGGAGACCTGGTCGCCGGCGACGTCGGCGAAGACACCCTTGAGGGCCGCCAGCTCGAGCACCTTGACGTCGTGGTCGACGATCTCGCCGCGCACCTCGACGTCGAGCGCCTGCGCGACGCCGCCGGCCAGGGCGGTGAAGATCCGGCCCAGCTTCTCCACCAGCGGGATGCCGGGGCGGATGTCCTCGGCGATGGAGCCGCCCTGGACGTTGACGGCGTCGGGCACGAGCTCGCCGGCCAGGGCGAGCCGCACCGACCGCGCCGCCGCGGCGCCGGCCTTGTCCTGCGCCTCGACGGTGTTGGCGCCGAGGTGCGGGGTGGCCACGACGTTGTCGAGCTCGAGCAGCGGCGACGCGGTGGCGGGCTCCTCGGCGAAGACGTCGAGACCGGCGGCGGCGACCCGGCCGTCCTTGAGCGCGTCGTGCAGCGCCACCTCGTCGACGATGCCGCCGCGGGCGGCGTTGACGAGCAGCAGCCCCGGCCGCGCCAGGGCGAGCTCCGCCTCGCCGATCATCCCGAGCGTCTCGGCGGTGCGTGGCAGGTGGACGGTGACGACGTCGGACTGAGCCATCAGCTCGGCGAGCCCGGTCATCCGGACGCCCATCTGGGAGGCACGGCCCGCCTGCACGTAGGGGTCGTGGGCGAGCACCTGCATACCGAAGGCCGCGAGCCGCTGCGCGACCAGCACGCCCACGCGCCCGAGGCCGAGCACCCCCACGGTCTTGCCGTGCAGCTCGACGCCGGTGAAGTCGGAGCGGTGCCACTCCCCCCGCTGCAGCGAGGCGTGCGCGGCCGGGATCCGGCGGGCGGCGGCCAGCAGCAGCCCGACCGTCAGCTCCGCGGCGCTCACGACGTTGGCCGAGGGCGCGTTGACCACCATCACGCCCGCCTGGGTGGCGGCGCGCACGTCGATGTTGTCGAGCCCGACGCCGGCCCGGGCCACCACCCGCAGCCGCGGCGCGGCGGCGAGCGTCGCGGCGTCGACGCGCGTCTCCGAGCGCACCAGCAGGGCCCGCGCCTCGGGGATCAGCGCGAGCAGCGCCTCGTGGTCGGCGCCCTCGAAGCGGCGTACCTCGACCCCGTCGCCCAGCTCGGCGACGGTGGCGGGGCTGAGCTCCTCGGCGACGAGCACGAGGGGGCGTGCCCGTGTGGTGACTCCGGTGCGGTCGGTCACGGTGCTCCAGGTGGCAGGAGGTGAGGTGAGCCCGCACGACGCTGTGCGCGCCTGCCAGGGTAGCCCAGCGGCCGGGCCGGCCGGGTCAGACGGGACAGCCGTCGGGGCCGCAGACCTCGCCGTCGCCGCCCACCGGCTGAAGCGTCGGGTGCGTGTCCGCCCAGGCCCGGTCGAGCACCTGGCGGAAGGTCTGCGCCGGCTGTGCGCCGGAGACGCCGTACGTGCCGTCGACGACGAAGAAGGGCACGCCCGAGGCGCCGTACGCCGCGGCCTGCCGGATGTCGGTCTCGACGGCGTCGGCGTACTCGTCGCCGGCCAGCACCGCCTCGACGCGCGTGGCGTCGAGGCCGACCGAGGCGGCGGCCGCGCGCAGGACGTCGTGGTCGGCGACGTTGGCCGCGCGGGTGAAGTACGCCGCCAGCAGCTCCTCCTTGAGCGCGCGCTGGGTCGCGGGACCCTCCTCGAGCGCCAGGTGCAGCAGCCGGTGGGCGTCGACCGTGCCGACGCGCTGCGCCTGCCCGAGCCGGAAGACCAGGCCCTCCTCGGCCGCCACGGCCTCGACCCGGTCGATCATCTGCTGACCGGCGGCGGGGCCCCCGCCGTACTTGCGGCCCAGCGACTCGGCCACGGTCTCGGTGGGCTCGGTCGGCGCACCCGGGTCGAGCTGGAAGGAGCGGTAGACCACCTCCACCTCGTCGGCGTGCGGGAAGTCGGCCAGGGCGGTCTGCAGCCGCCGCGTGCCGATGTAGCACCACGGGCACACGACGTCGGACCAGATCTCGATCTGCATGCCGGCGCAACGCCGGACGGGCGCGGTTGCTTCCCGGGCGTGGCGTGCGACGCTGCCCACATGAGCGGCACCCTGCTGCGCACCGCCCGACTCGACGTACGCCGCTGGCGGGACGCCGACGCCCCGCGGGTGCTCGACCTGCACTCGCGGCCCGAGGTGGTGCGCTGGCTCGGCGACGACGTCGCCCCGATGCGCACCCTGCAGCAGGCCTGTGAGCGGATCGCGGGCGACAACGGGGTCGCCGACCGCCCAGGTCGTGGGCACTGGGCGGTCGAGGTGCGCGAGAGCGGCGTCGTGGCCGGGTCGGTCATGCTGGTCGGGCTCCCCGGCGAGGCCGAGCTGGTGCAGATCGGCTGGCACCTCCACCCCGACTGCACGGGTCGCGGCTACGCCCGCGAGGCGGCCGCCGCTGTGCTCGAGCACGGCCTGCGGCAGCTGCCCGAGGTGCTCGCCCTGACCCACCTCGACAACTACCCCTCCCAGCGGGTGGCCCTGGCGATCGGGATGGTCGACGCCGGCCTCACCGAGCGGTGGTACGCCGGCCCGTCGCGCCTCTTCCGCGCGGCTCCATGAGACCGCGACCCTGAGGGACCCCCGGGTCGACTCAGGGTCGATCCCCAGGGTCCACCCGATGCCGGCGCGCGTCGCGGCGCACGACGCTGGGCCCATGATCACGATCGAGTCGCTCAGCAAGAGCTACGGCCGCTTCACCGCGGTCGACCACGTCAGCTTCACGGCCGAGTCGGGGCGCGTGACCGGCTTCCTCGGCCCCAACGGGGCGGGCAAGTCCACGACCCTGCGCATCCTCACCGGCCTGACTCCCCCGAGCTCGGGCACCGCGCTGGTCGACGGCGTGCGCTTCGCCGACCTGCCCAACCCCGGCCGCGAGGTGGGCGTGCTGCTCGACGCCTCCGCGCAGCACGCCGGGCGCACCGGCCGCGAGATCCTCACCGTCGCGGCGGCCACGATGGGACTCCCCCGGGTGCAGGTCGACGCGATGCTCGAGCGCGTCGGGCTCTCCGAGGACGAGTCGTGCCGCCGGGTGCGCAACTACTCCCTCGGCATGCGCCAGCGCCTCGGGATCGCCACCGCCCTCATCGGCGACCCCCGGGTGCTCGTGCTCGACGAGCCCGCCAACGGCCTCGACCCCGCCGGCATCCGGTGGATGCGCGACCTGCTGCGCGGCTACGCCGACCAGGGCGGCACGGTGCTGCTCTCCTCGCACCTGCTGCACGAGATCGAGGTGATCGCCGACGACCTCGTCGTCATCGGCAACGGCCGGATCGTGGCGCAGGGCACGAAGGCCGAGCTGCTCGCGGGTGCCGGCACCGTCGTCCGGGCCCGCGACCGTGACGGCCTGACCGCCGCGCTCGCCGCCGCCGGCGTCGAGCACACCGTGACGCCCGACGGCGCCGTGCTCGTGCAGGGCGAGGCGGCCCACGTGGGCGAGCTGGCGCAGCGCGCCGGCGTACCCCTGACCGAGCTCAGGTCGGCCGACAGCGCCGGCCTGGAGGAGATGTTCCTCGAGCTCACCGCCACCTCGCAGCGAGAAGGAGCAGCAGCATGAGCACGACCACCACCAGTCCCACCACCACCGCACCCACCCCGGCCCGGCCGCGGGTCGAGGTGCCGCCCATCCCGGCGACCCGCCTGGTCGCCGTCGAGCTGCGCAAGATGTTCGACACCCGGGCCGGCGCCTGGCTGCTCGCGAGCATCGGCCTCACCGCGGCGCTGGCCTCGGCCGCGGTGGTGCTCTGGGCTCCCGACGAAGCCATCACCTTCTCCACCTTCGGCACCGCGCTGGGCGTGCCGATGACCGTGGTGCTGCCGATCATCGCGATCCTCTCGGTGACCAGCGAGTGGAGCCAGCGCAGCGGGCTGACCACCTTCACCCTCGCGCCCCGCCGCGGCCGGGTGCTGCTGGCCAAGGGCGTCGGCGTGGCGATCGTCGGGGTCCTCGGCACGCTCGTGGCCTTCGGCGTCGGCGCGCTCGGCAACCTGCTCGGCGCTGCCGTCGCGGGCGTCGACCCCGTCTGGGACCTGTCGCTCGCGGAGTTCCTGCGCATCCTGCTGGCGATGAACCTCAGCGTCGCGGTCGGCTTCATGCTCGGCCTGGTCTTCCGCAGCTCCGCCGCGGCCATCGTGGGGTACTTCGTCTACTCCTTCGTGCTGCCGACGCTCTCCGGGCTGCTCGCGGCCTTCCAGGAGTGGTTCCGCGACCTGCAGCCCTGGGTCGACTTCAACCTCGCCGCGACCCGGCTCTACGACGTCTCCCCCACCGGGGAGCAGTGGTCGCAGCTCGGCGTGACGGCGCTGATCTGGCTCGTCGTGCCCCTCGCCGTCGGCACGGTGCTGACGCTGCGCTCGGAGGTGAAGTAGCCGGGCTCAGGCCGGCTGGTCCTTGGTCAGGTGGAGCAGCCAGTCGCGGCCCTGGTCCTCGGTCCGACCCCGACCGGTGTCGATCAGCGCGTAGCGGCGTACGCCGTCGCGGCCGTGCAGCCGGAAGACGAAGCGTCGCGCGGAGCGGTCCTCCAGCTCCCACCACCCGGTGTCGGCGATCGACTTGTGCTCGTCGGTGTACGTCGCGTGCTCCAGGTCGTGGTCGGAGACCGCGACGGCGAGCCGGTCGTGGGCGGTGTCGGTGGGGAGACCCTTCGGCACCGCCCACGACCGCAGCACGCCCGCCTCCTCGAGGCGGAGGTCGAAGTGGGGCGAGGGCCGCAGGTGCTCGTGGAGCACGAAGACGGGTCGCGTCACGGGTGGGTCACCAGCTGCTGGCCGAGGCCCGCGACGGCCGGGCGAGGCTCGCGGCCACCACCCCGCCGACGGCCCCGCCGAGGTGGGCCTGCCAGGAGATCCCGGGAGCGCTGGGCAGCACGCCCCAGAGCATGCCGCCGTAGAAGAGGAAGAGCACGACGCCCGTCGCGATCTGGCCCGGGCTGCGGGTCCAGAAGCCGCGGAGCATCACGTAGGTCATCCACCCGAAGACGACGCCGCTGGCGCCGAGCGTGATCGAGCCGGGCGGGGAGAGGAACCACACCGCCGCCCCGGAGGCCACCACGACGACGAGCGTCGTGACCAGCCAGCGCCGCCAGCCGTCCATCACCACCAGGGCGCCGAGCACCAGGAAGGGCAGCGAGTTGGACGCCAGGTGCGCGAAGCTGCCGTGCAGCCACGGCGCCCACAGGACGTTGTCGAGACTCTCGGTGCTCAGCGGCTCGATGCCGAGCGGGTCGAGGGAGTTGCGGGTGGCCTGGTCGACCAGCTCCAGGACCCACATCACCACCAGCAGCCCGATCATCGCCACCAGCCCCCGGCCGAGGCCGGGGCGGGTGCGACGCGGGGCGTCGTACGACGTGGTCATGCGCACCAGTCTCGCCGGGCCGGTCAAGCCGGCCCGGCGAGAGCGGTCTTGGTCAGGGGCGGGTCAGCGGGCGGAGCTGCCCTCGACGTAGTCGGAGTCGTGCGACTTCACCCAGGCCATGAGCTTGCGCAGCTCGCGGCCGGTGGTCTCGATCGGGTGCTGCTCGGCCTCGGCGCGGAACTTGGTGAACTCCGGGGAGCCGTTGTCCTGGTCGCTGATGAAGCGCTCGGCGAAGGCGCCGTTCTTGATGTCGTCGAGCACCTCGACCATGTTGGCCTTCACCTGCGGGGTGATGACGCGGGGGCCGGAGACGTAGTCGCCGAACTCCGCGGTGTCGGAGACCGACCAGCGCTGCTTGGCGATGCCGCCCTCGTACATCAGGTCGACGATCAGCTTGAGCTCGTGGAGGCACTCGAAGTAGGCGACCTCCGGCTGGTAGCCGGCCTCCGTCAGGACCTCGAAGCCGTACTGCACCAGCTGCGAGGCGCCGCCGCAGAGCACCGCCTGCTCGCCGAAGAGGTCGGTCTCGGTCTCCTCGGTGAAGGTCGTCTTGATGCCGCCGGCCCGCAGCCCGCCGATGGCCTTGGCGTAGGAGAGCGCGAGCGGCCAGGTGGTGCCCGACTCGTCCTTCTCCACCGCGACCAGCACGGGCACGCCGCGGCCGTCGACGTACTCACGACGCACCAGGTGGCCGGGGCCCTTGGGGGCGACCATGAAGACGTCGACGCCCTCGGGCGGGGTGATGTAGCCGAAGCGGATGTTGAAGCCGTGGCCGAAGACCAGCGTGTCGCCGGGGGCGAGCTGCGGCTCGATCTCCTCGGCGTACAGCTTCCGCTGGTGCTGGTCGGGGGCCAGGATGACGATGACGTCGGACTCCTCGGCCGCCTCGGCGGGCGTCACGACGCGCAGGCCCTCGGCCTCGGCCTTGGCGCGGCTCTTGGAGCCGGGCTGCAGGCCGACGCGCACGTCGACGCCGCTGTCGCGCAGCGAGAGCGCGTGGGCGTGGCCCTGCGAGCCGTAGCCGATCACGGCCACGTTCTTGCCCTGGATCAGGGACAGGTCGGCGTCGTCGTCGTAGAACATCTCAGCCACGGGGGCTATCTCCTTCGGATGGGTTTCATGGGGACGTCGCTCGCGGCAGGCACGAGCGGCGGTGAGGTCGTACGTCGCTCAGGCGACCGGCACGGGGACCGGGCGCAGCGTCTTCTCGGTGATGGAGCGCGAGCCGCGGCCGATGCCGATCACGCCCGACTGCACCAGCTCGCGGATGCCGAAGGGCTCGACGACCGCGAGGAAGTCGTTGACCTTGCCGGTGTTGCCGGCCAGCTGGATGGTCACGGCGTCGGGGGCGACGTCGACGACCTTGGCGCGGAAGAGCTGCACCGCGTCGAGCACCTGGCTGCGCGAGGAGGCGTCGGCCCGCACCTTGACGAGCAGCAGCTGCCGCTCGACGGCGTCGCCCGTCTCGAGCTCGACGATCTTGACCACCTCGACGAGCTTGTTGAGCTGCTTGGTGACCTGCTCCAGCGGCAGGCCCTCGACGCTCACCACGATGGTCATCCGCGAGATGCCGGGGTGCTCGGTGCGACCGACCGCGAGCGAGTCGATGTTGAAGCCGCGGCGGCTGAAGAGGCCGGCGATGCGGGCCAGGACGCCGGGCTTGTCCTCCACCAGGACCGAGAGCGTGTGGGTGCTCATCAGAGGTCGTCCTCCTCGAACTCGGGGGCCAGGTCGCGGGCGTGCTTGATGTCGTCGTTGCTGGTGCCGGCGGCCACCATCGGCCACACCATCGCGTCGCGCTCGACCCGGAAGTCGACCACGACGGGCACGTCGTTGATCTCCATCGCCTTCGCGATGGTGGCGTCGACGTCGGCGGGGTCGTCGCAGGAGAGCCCCACGGCGCCGTACGCCTCGGCGAGCTTGACGAAGTCGGGGACCCGCTTGGACTGCAGGTCGGTGTTGGAGTAGCGGCCCTCGTAGAAGAGCGTCTGCCACTGCCGCACCATGCCGAGCGACTCGTTGTTGATGACGGCGATCTTGACCGGGATGCCCTCGATGGTGCAGGTGGCGAGCTCCTGGTTGGTCATCTGGAAGCAGCCGTCGCCGTCGACCGCCCACACGGTGGCCTCGGGCCGGCCGACCTTGGCGCCCATGGCCGCCGGCACCGCGAAGCCCATCGTGCCGAGGCCGCCGGAGTTGATCCAGGTGCGGGGGTTCTCGTACTGCACGAAGTGCGCGGCCCACATCTGGTGCTGGCCCACGCCGGAGACGTAGACCGCCTCGGGGCCGGCGATCGCGGAGAGCCGCTCGATGACGTACTGCGGGGCGAGGCCCTCGGCCGGGGCGTCGTAGCCCAGCGGGTACTTCTGCTTGATCCCGGCGAGGAAGGCCACCCAGCCCTCGTAGTCGCCGGTGCGGCCGGCGTCGGCCTCGGCCTGCAGCGAGACCACGAGGTCGGCGATGATCTCGCGGGCGTCGCCCACGATGGGCACGTCGACGGCGCGGTTCTTGCCGATCTCGGCGGGGTCGATGTCGGCGTGGATGACCTTGGCGCCGGGCGCGAAGGAGTCGAGGTTACCGGTGACCCGGTCGTCGAAGCGCGCCCCGAGGGTGACGAGCAGGTCGCTCTTCTGCAGCGCCGCGACCGCCGCGACGGTGCCGTGCATGCCGGGCATCCCGAGGTGCTGCGGGTGGCTGTCGGGGAAGGCCCCCAGCGCCATCAGGGTCGTCACCACGGGCATGCCGGTGAGCTCGGCGAGCGTGCGCAGCTCCTTCGCCGCGCCGGAGCGGATGACACCGCCGCCGACGTACAGCACCGGCTTGCGGGCCTCGAGCATCGCTCGCGTCGCCTCGCGGATCTGCTTGGCGTGCGGCCGGGTGACGGGGCGGTAGCCCGGCAGCGTCAGCTCGGTCGGCCAGGTGAAGGTGGTCTGCGCCTGCAGCGCCGACTTGGCCACGTCGACCAGCACGGGGCCGGGGCGGCCGGTGCGGGCGAGGTAGAAGGCCTCGGCGACCACGCGCGGGATGTCGGCGGCATCGGTGACCAGGAAGTTGTGCTTGGTGATCGGCATCGTGATGCCGCGGATGTCGGCCTCCTGGAAGGCGTCGGTGCCGATCATGCTGGCGCCGACCTGTCCCGTGATGGCGACGACCGGCACGGAGTCCATGTAGGCGTCGGCCAGCGGCGTCACCAGGTTGGTCGCGCCGGGCCCGCTCGTGGCCATGCAGACGCCGACCTTGCCGGTGGCGGCGGCGTACCCCTGGGCGGCGTGACCGGCACCCTGCTCGTGGCGCACCAGGATGTGCCGGATCGAGCTGTCGAAGAGGGGGTCGTACGCCGGCAGGATGGCGCCGCCGGGGATGCCGAAGATCTCCTCCACGCCGGCGTGCTCGAGGGACCGGATCAGGCTCTGCGCGCCCGTGATCGTCTCGGGGGCCGGTGCCGGGGGGCGGCCGACGCCCTGCGCCGCCAGCTGGCTCGGGTTCGGCCGCGTGGTCTGACCGGCCGTCTGCTCGCTCATCTGCTCATCTTCCGTAGTCGCTTGCCCAACAAAAAACCCCTCGAGCCGGGTCGGCTGACGAGGGGTCGACGCGTGTCGCTCTCCGTGGTGACGGCTCAGCTCACGCGTCGCGTGCGTACGAGGAGGTGGGGACGCATGCGCTCATCATCCACCCGGCTCCGGGCGGGCTCAACTCAGTGTGACAGCCGTCCCATGGAGCGAGACGGCGGTACCGGGATGTGGGACCGGCGGCCCTCAGTCGCGCGCCTGCCAGGTGCAGATGCACGAGCGGTTGCCCTCGGCGTCCTCGAGCACCCAGAAGGCCGGGGCGGCGGAGTCGTCGACCAGGCGGCCGCCGGCGTCGAGCACGGCCTGCAGCCGGGCCTCGGCGTCGTCGTGGGGCACGCTCACGTCGAGGTGCCAGCGCTGCCGGTCGGGCGCGGTGGAGTCGGACCCCTGGAACCACACCTGCGGACCGCTGGAGGCCGGGTCGACCAGCGCGTCGTCGCCCGCGCTGTCGTAGCCGAGCAGCGCGGCGTAGAACGGCGCGACCCGGCCGAGGTCGCCGGTGTCGAGCGCGATCTCGGTCTTGTCGGGCGCGGTGCCCACCGCGATGCCGAGCTCGGCTGCCGCGGCGTGGATCTCGCCGGCCAGGCGGGTGTCGCGCGCCGTGATGGCTCCGACGTCGTGGCTGACGAGCCCGACCGTCACGTGGGGGTAGCGCAGGTCGACGTCGGGGTGGTGGTCGGCCGCGTCGGCCAGCTCGGCGATGCGCTGCACGAAGCGGGCGCCGGCGTTGAAGTCGCCGGTCTCGTAGCGCGCCAGCGCCTGGTCGAGCACCAGCCGCCAGCCCTCCGGCAGGGCGTCGGTGGTCTCCTGGCGCGAGAGTGCGCGCCGGTCGTCGTCGGTGGGGGTCATCGGGGTTCCTCTCCTGGAGCCTGCGGTGTCTGCGTGGCGCGGTCGGTGGTGGGTGGCGGCACCCGCAGCGGCGCTCGCTGCCGGCCCGCGTCGTCGAAGCCGGCCGGGCTGAGCCACCGCTCGTGCGCGGCACGCACGCGCGGCCAGTCGTCGTCGGTCATGGCGTACCACGCGGTGTCGCGACTGCGGCCCTTGTAGACCACGGCCTTGCGGAAGACGCCCTCCGGACGGAAGCCGAGCCGCTCGGCGGCGCGGCGGGACGGCGCGTTGAGGGAGTCACACTTCCATTCGTACCTGCGGCCACCGACAGCCTCGAAGAAGTGCCGCGCCATGAGGTGCATCGCCTCGGTGGCGGCGGTCGTGCGCTGCAGCCGCGGCCCGAGCGAGATGTTGCCGACCTCGGCCGTGCCGTTGGCGTGTTCGACCCGCAGCCAGGTGGCGATGCCGAGCGGCTCGTCGTCGACGAGCACGGCGAGCGGCACCGTGCCCGGGTCGTCGACCAGCGAGGCGGCGTACGCCGTGAAGCCGGCGGGGTCGGCGGGGTCGGCGAGGTCGGCGGAGGAGCCGGTGGAGTCAGGGAAGGGGCCGGCGCGCAGGTAGGTCCACAGCGGGTCGGTGCCGGGCCCGCAGAGCTCGGCGTGCAGCGCCGGCAGGTGCCGCTCCCCCAGCGGCTCCAGGCGGCACCAGCGCCCGACCAGCTCCACCGGGCCGAGCCGGGCGCCGGGCACCCAGTCGGTCTGGGGCCCGACGGGCTGCTCGTCGCGGGGGGTCATGCGGCCACGCTGCCACGGACCGGACGCAGCCACACCGCCATAGCGACCAGGCCCAGCACCGGGCCGGGCAGGAGCAGCCACGCCACGGCCGGTCCGATGCCGGCGTCGCCGGTGGCGAGCGCGATGGCCACGGTCGTGATGGCGAAGCCGATGCTGTTCTGGATCGCCAGGGCGCTGCCGACGAGGTGCTGCGGGCACGCCGCGGCGGAGAGCGCGGAGAACTGCGGGGAGTCGGCGACCACGGCGACGCCCCACACCAGGAGCACGGCCAGGACGGCGGGGCCGGGCAGTCGCGCCAGCAGCGGGTACGCCGCGCACAGCAGGCCAGAGGCCGCCAGCGCCGTCGCCGCCACGCGGGCGCTGCCGACCCGGCGGCTCCAGCGGCCGCCGAGGACGCAGCCGACGGCGCCGACGCCGATCACCGCGAAGGCCGCGGCCGAGGTCGTGGCGCCGGCACCGCCGAGCACCGGCACCAGCAGCAGCGGCACCAGGGTCCAGAAGGCGTAGAGCTCCCACATGTGCCCGAAGTAGCCCAGCGCAGCGCCGCGGTAGCGGCGTACGCGGAAGGCCGCGAGCACCTCCCCCAGCCGCACGCCGCCCTTCGACGCCGCGGGCAGGTGCGGGCCGTCGCCGAGCCTGCCCACGAGCACCGCGGCCACCAGCGCCAGACCCGAGGAGACCAGCACCACGGCCTGCCAGTCCCAGCCGACGCCGAGCGCGCGCACGGCGTGCGGGAGGGCGGTGCCGAGCGTGAGCATCCCGACGAGCCAGGCCAGCGTCTCCCCGGCCCGGTCGGGGTCCCACGAGACCACCAGCTTCATGCCGAGCGGGTAGACGCCCGCGAGGGCGAGGCCGACACAGAAGCGCAGCGCCAGGCCCGCGCCCAGCCCGTCGGCGAGCAGCGCGAAGGCGGCGTTGGCCACGGCGCCGACGACGGCGGCGACCACGAAGACCCGGCTCGCGGCGTAGCGGTCGGCGAGACCCGTCATGGCCAGCACCAGCGTGCCGACGACGAAGCCCAGCTGCACCGCGATGGTGAGCCGGCCGATGTCGGCCGCGTCGAGCTCCCACACCCGGCGCAGGTCGTCGGCGGCGCTGTTGGCCGAGAACCACAGCGACGTGCCGAGCAGCTGCGCCACCACCACGGTGGTGACCGGTCGCGACCTCACGGCACCAGGAAGCCGAAGTCGTCACCCGGGTTGACCGCGATCTCCCACGGCACGCCGTCGGGGTCGAAGACGTAGCCGGAGTAGCCGCCCCACTCGCGTCGGGTCGGCTCGCGCACCTCCGCGCCGGCGGCCCGGGCACTCGCCACCACCGCGTCGACCTCCGCCTCCGTGGCCAGGTTGTGCGCCAGCGTGACCGGCGGGTGCCCCTCGCCCCTGCGTACCGGGCCGACCTCGGCCTCGAAGCCCGCCTCGTCCCACAGCGAGAGCACCAGCCGCTCGCCGACCCGGAACATCAGCACGTCGATCCCGTCGAAGAGCGGCTCCCACCCGAGCCCGTCGACGTAGAAGGCTCGACTGCGCGCACGGTCGGCCACGGGCAGGGTCACGAAGGAGACGCGCTGGTCCATGCTCCGCATCGAAGCAGGTGCCGACGACATCGCGACACCGGCGGGCCGCCTTAGCCTCGGCACGGCGCTCACCGGCGTGGTGCCGGGGCGTCCGGTGCTGTGCGCTCATCTCGGCGTGGCGTCCGCGCCCACCTCCTCCCGGAGGCGCAGGACCCTGCCATCGGCCAGCCCCACCCACAGCGAGCCGTCCGTCGCGAAGCACAGGGCCGTGGGGCAGCACTCGACGGGGAGCAGCGGCTCGGTGCCCGTCACCGCCCCGGTCTGCGCGTCGAGCATCGTCAGGGTGCCCAACTCGCCTGCGACGGCGACCGTGCCGGCGTGCACGTCGAGACCGGCGACCCGCTCCGCGAGGGACACCAGCCAGACCACCCTGCCGGCTCGGTCACGGCGCGCGAGCAGGCCAGGTGGCGGCGGCTGGTCCGGGTGCACCGCACCGACGCGGTCCTCGCACCAGGACTGCAGCAGGTGGTGCTCGCCGAGCCGGTCGCTCAGCTCGACCGCGGGTCCGGTCGACACCGACCTCTCCGAGGGGCCCGTCGCCGGGTGGTCGACGTTCTCGAGAGGCATCGCGTGCCGCTCCGGCTGCGGGTCGAGGTCGAAGAGCGGGGCCGAGAGGTACGGGCCGCCGGAGCCCCTGTGGACCTCTACCACCCGGGACAGCGGCGCCCGGGCCTCCCAGGGCCACGGTGCGGCTCCCTCGACCGCGAGCAGCCGGGCTGCACGGGCCGGTCGGAGGTCGTCCTGGGAGGTCCAGTCGGGGAGCCGTACCGTGCCGACGACGCGGCCGCGACCGTCCAGCACCGTGGCAGGGACGCGGTCGACCTCGTCCAGGTCGACGACCGGCAACGGCTCCTGCGGCTGGTCCGACCCGCCGTCGTGCCATTCATCCTGCTCGTCCTCGTCGTACTCCTCCCACTCGTCCTCGTAGTCCTCGTACGAGTCCTCGTCTTCCTCGTCGTCGCGCACCGGGTCGGTGGCGCGGAGCAGCGCGCCGCCCGCACCCCCACCCGTCGCCGTCAGGCGACGACCTTCGGCGACCACGTCGAGCTCGGTCCCGTCGACGGCGTACAGCACCGTCACCCGGGAGCCGCGATCGTCGCCACGGTCCGTCTCGACCACGCTCAGCACACGCCTGTCCTCGAGCGGCAGGAGCTGAGCGCCGGTGCCCTCGGCGGTCCGGCGCCACACCGCCTCGGCGTTGCTGCTCCAGCGCTCGGCGAGGATGCCCGCTCCGCACGCCAGCACGTCTCCGCCCAGAAGCGGTAGCAGGGCGCGCACCGGTCCCCTCTCCCGCCGTACCAGCCCCCGACCGGCGGCCAGGTCGTCGAGCAGCTCGGCGACGGGACGACCCGGCGCGGGGGGTTCGTAGAGCGTGTCGTCGTCGACGTCGACCTCGGCGGTCGCGGAGACGTGCCTGGCAGCGTCCAGCGAGTGCGCGCCCGCGCCGTCCCAGGCCTCGCGCGGCACTCGCAGGGTCTGTGTCGCGAACGGGTCGGAGTCCTCGTCCTGCGGCATCAGGACTGCCTCGAGCGAGTCGTCGTCCAGCCATCGCAACGCGCGGACCTCCCGGGGTGTCGCCAGCAGCGAAGTGAGGTCGAGACTGCCGACGTCGAGGACGACGAGCGAACCCGTCCACGCCCAGCCGCCGTCGTAGCCCCCGCCGCCGGCAGCGACGAGACGCCCACTCTGGTGCACCGCCAGCGTGTGCAGGAGGAAGCCTGTAGGCACCGCACGTCGGCACTCCATCGTGGCGAGGTCGTAGACCGCGAGCACGTGGTCGGGCGCCGGTACGTGCCCCGAGTCCTGGAGGTCGAGCGGCAGCCTCCCCGTCACCACGACCGCGTCGCCCGCGACCGCGGCGGCGACCGGACGACCCACCTCGGCGAAGGCACCGTCACCCAGCACGTCGCGGAGCACGAACGTCGCCATGCCGCAGCATCGCACGTGAGCGCGACCTTGCCGCCGCCTCAGTCGTCGGGGAGGTCGGCGAAGGCGCGCTTGACGCCGAAGTACCAGTCGAGCGACTTCTTCGGTCGCCGCCAGCGGCCCTTCATCGCGTCCCGGGCCTCCTGGTGCGTCGCGTCACCGGCGGCCTCGGCCTCCTTGAGGTGGGCGTCCTGCGCGACGATCACCTCGTCGGCGGTCTCGCCCCGGTGGGGCTGGTCGCAGGGGCCGCCCAGGTCGCGGCAGGTCATGGTCCTCATCTCGTCTCCTCCTCGTGGTCCTGCTCCCCTGACGCGCGGGCGGCCCCGGGTGTGACGCTCATGCCCGCCGCTCCGCGCCCCGGCGGCGTACGACGTGCGCGAGCGTCTCGGGGTCGGCGCGGAAGGTGATGCGGCGCACGACACCGGCCTCGAGGGTGAAGTCGAAGACCACCTTGGCCTTGCCGCGGTCGTACCACGCGGCGGCGGGGCGCTCGGCGACGTAGACGGCCAGCGCCGCGTGGGCGGCACCGTCGAAGAACTCCGCCACCTGCTGCCGCCCGACGATCTGCGACGGCGTGCCCACGAGCACCGCGGCGGCGTCGGCGGTGACCTCGGCGTCGGGGGCGAGCAGCCGCAGCAGCCGCGCGAAGTCGCCCTCACGCGCCGCGGCCATGAAGGCGTCGACGAGCTCCCAGTCGTCGAGCGGGTCCTGCGGAGCCGGCTGCCGCACCTTCGCGCGGGCACGCGACGCGAGCTTGCGCGCCGCCACGGGCGTGGTGTCGAGCACCGCCGCGATGGTGCCGAACTCGACGCCGAAGCTGTCGTGCAGCACGAAGGCGACCCGCTCCGACGGCGAGAGCCGGTCGAGGACCACCTGCAGCGCCTGTCCGACGGTGTCGGCCAGCGCCACCTCGTCGGCCGGGTCGGGGGTGGCGGCCACCTCCTCCTCGCTCGGCTCCGCCACGGGCACCCGGGCGCGGAGCCGGTCGAGGCACAGCCGGGTCGTCACCGTGGTGAGCCAGGCGGGCAGGCTCTCGATGCCCGCCCCGGCTCCGTCGGTGCCGTGCAGCCGCAGCCACGCCTGCTGCACGACGTCCTCGGCCTCGACCCGGTCGCCGAGCACCCGCGTCGCGATGCCCACCAGCCGCGGCCGCTCCTGCTCGAAGCGCTCGGTCACGTCCATGCCCACGTCCTCACCCTCGCCGTACCCGACCGGCCACGGCTCGCAGACGCGCGGGCAGAAGTCCCGCCATGCGCCCGATCCGCCCGGGTTCGTCCCGGTGCCGGGACGACTTGTGCCCGCGCGTCTGCGACCGTCGCCACCCGTACGACGCACGGGAGGCGCGAGGTGTGACCGGCGTACGACGAAGGCGGTCAGCCGCAGACGGCGCCGTGGGCGGCGGACTGCACGACCTTGGCGTACTTGCCGAGGACGCCGCGGGTGTACTTCGGGGGCAGCGGCTCCCAGCCCTCCCGGCGCGACTCGAGCTCCTCGGCCGGGACGTCGACGTCGAGGCGGCGGTTGGCCACGTCGAGGGTGATCCGGTCGCCGTCGCGCACGAAGGCGATGGGGCCGGCGTCGACCGCCTCGGGCGCGATGTGGCCCACGCAGAGCCCGGTCGTGCCACCGCTGAAGCGGCCGTCGGTGATGAGCAGGACGTCCTTGCCGAGGCCGGCGCCCTTGATGGCGGCGGTGATGGCGAGCATCTCGCGCATGCCGGGACCGCCCTTGGGCCCCTCGTAGCGGATCACCACGACGTCGCCGGCGGTGATGCCGCCCTGCTCGAGGGCGTCCATGGCGGCGCGCTCGCCGTCGAAGACGCGGGCGGTGCCGGTGAAGGTCGAATCGTCGAAGCCGGCCGACTTCACGACCGCGCCCTCCGGCGCCAGCGAGCCCTGGAGGATGGTCAGGCCGCCGGTGGCGTGGATGGGGTCCTGCAGCGCGCGCACGATGGTGCCGTCGAGCGGCTTGGGCGCCAGCGCCTCGAGGTTCTCGGCCACCGTGCGGCCGGTCACGGTGGGCACGTCGCCGTGGATCAGGCCGGCCTGCAGCAGCGCGTTCATGACCACGGGGATGCCGCCGACGCGGTCGAAGTCGGTCCAGACGTAGCGGCCGAAGGGCTTCATGTCGGCCAGGTGCGGGACCTTGTCGCCGATGCGCACGAAGTCGTCGAGGGTGAGGTCGACGTCGGCCTCGCGGGCGATGGCGAGCAGGTGGAGCACGGCGTTGGTGGAGCCGCCGAGCGCCATGGCCACGGCGATGGCGTTCTCGAAGGCCTCGCGCGTCATGATCTGCCGCGCGGTCAGGCCCTGGCGCAGCATCTCGACGACGGCCTCGCCGGACTTGTGGGCGATGCCGTCGCGGCGGCGGTCGACCGCGGGCGGGGCCGAGGAGCCGGGCAGCGCCATGCCGAGCGCCTCGGCGACGCTGGCCATGGTGTTGGCGGTGTAGGCACCGCCGCAGGCGCCCTCGCCCGGACAGATCGCGCGCTCGACCTTGTCGACCTGCTCGCGGCTGATCTTGCCGGCGAGGCACGCGCCGACGGCCTCGAAGGCGTCGATGATCGTGACGTCGCGGCCGTCGACCTGGCCCGGCATGATCGTGCCGGCGTAGACGAAGACGTTGGCGAGGTCGAGCCGCGCCGCGGCCATCAGCATGCCCGGCAGCGACTTGTCGCAGCCGGCCAGCAGCACCGAGCCGTCGAGGCGCTCGGCCATCATCACGGTCTCGACGGAGTCGGCGATGACCTCGCGCGAGACCAGCGAGAAGTGCATCCCCTCGTGACCCATGGAGATGCCGTCGGAGACCGAGATGGTGCCGAACTCCAGCGGGTAGCCGCCGGCCGCGTGCACGCCGCTCTTGACCGCCTTGGCCAGCCGGTCGAGGGAGAGGTTGCACGGGGTGATCTCGTTCCAGCTCGACCCCACGCCGATCTGCGGCTTGGCCCAGTCGTCGTCGCCCATGCCGACGGCACGGAGCATCCCCCGCGCCGCCGTGGCCTCCAGGCCGTCGGTGACGGCACGGGAGCGGGGCTTGATGTCGGGCGCGGGACGGTCGCCGGAGGGGCTGGACGTGCTGGTCATGGGGCGAGGGTAGTCCCGCGCCACACCGGTCCCAGCGGCAGCCGTACGTCGCCCCAGCGCCGCTCCAGCGCGGCGTGCAGCCGCCCTGCGAAGTCGGGCAGGACGGCGAGCGGTCGCGGCGGCGTCGCGGCGGCGGCCAGCGCCAGCCGGTGCATCACCATGGCGCGGCGGCCGGGGACCTCCGGTCGCGCGGACTCGTCGGGCGCGGGGTCGAGCGCCCGGGGCAGGAACCAGCCGGGGCTCACGACCGACCACACCAGCGTGGTGACGGCGAGCTCCTCCCCCAGGACGCGGCGCCGCTCCGTCCCGGCTCGGGTCGCGGCGGCGTAGCGCGCGACCGCGGCGTCGACCTCCGCCCCCGGCATCGCCCACGAGCACCAGCAGCTCGGCCAGGGCACCGTCAGGTAGGCGAGGTCCCAGGCCGGGTGGAGCAGCTGGGCGCCCTCCAGGTCGAGCAGCACCACCCGCTCGCCGACCTCGGCGTTGTTGTCGGGGCAGACGTCGCCCGGTGAGATCACGAGCTCGTCGGAGAACAGGTCCGGCACCTGCCGGAGCGCGGCGAGCACGGCGTCGAGACCGTCGACGCCGAGCTCCGGGAGCACCTCGGCGTAGCGCTCGGCGGCCGTGCCGGGCTGCTCCTCGATGTCGGCGACGGCGCTCGCCCCGCGTCGGGCGACCGCGTCGGCGAAGGCGCCGACCCGTGCCGGGGTCGCCGCCGCGTGCAGCGCCGCCAGCGCGTCGACCCAGCCGTGCAGCCGACGCCGCGCGACCGGGGCGGCATCGCCGAGCAGGGCGTGGGCCAGGTGCTCGCCCGCCCCCAGGTCCTCCATGACGATCGTCCGCGAGGCGTCGTCGTGGCCCACGAGCGCCGGCACGGTGCCGGTCCCGGTCAGCACCTCGAGCGCCGAGCACTCGCGCGCGTAGCCCGCCGCCTCCTCCTCGCGGTGCACCTTCACGACGTACGACGCCCCGCCCGCACGGACCCGCCACACCACGGTGCGGCTGCTGCCGCCCAGGTCGACGGGCTCCTCGACGGAGTGCCCGAGCAGGCGCTCGACGGTGGCGGCGTGCTGCTCCCACGTCAGGTCCACGCCGCGACCCTAGGACGGCCGTCCCTAGGGTGGGGGGATGCACAGGATCATCGGCGTCGCCGGCGCCCCCGGGTCGGGCAAGACGACCTACGCCACCGCGCTCGCCGCCGAGCTGGGGGCGGCGTACCTCCCGATGGACGGCTTCCACCTCGCCGACGTCGCGCTCGACGCCCTCGGGCTCCGGGCCAGCAAGGGCGCCCCCGAGACCTTCGACGCCCACGGGTACGCCGCCCTGCTGCGGCGCGTGCGGGAGGAGCGCGACCACGTGGTCTGGGCCCCCGGCTTCGAGCGCGACCTCGAGCAGCCGCTCGCCGGGGCGATCGCCGTGCCGCCCGAGGCCGACGTCGTCGTGACCGAGGGCAACTACCTGCTGCTCGACCAGCCCGCGTGGCGCGAGGTGCGCGCCGAGCTCGACGAGTGCCGCTACCTCGAGGTCGACGACACCGTGCGGCGGGCACGCCTCGTGGCCCGGCACGTGCGCTTCGGCAAGACCCCCGCCGAGGCCGAGGCCTGGGTCGCCCGCGTCGACGAGCCCAACGCCGCGCTCGTGCTGGCCTCCCGCGCCCGGGCGGACCTGGTGGTCACCGCCTGACCCACCTGGTGCCGTGTGACCGCGGCGTTTCAGGAGCATGAGAGTGCTCTCACCGACGGCTCATGGTCGGTTCACGCGGACGTCCCAGCCTGTTCACCATGAGCGCACTGCAGGCCGCACCCCCGGTCCCCCGCCGCCGCGTCGCGCTGTACTCGCACGACACGCAGGGCCTGGGCCACGTGCGGCGCAACATCGAGATCGCCCGGGCGCTCCTCGCCGAGCGGCCCGACACCGACGTGCTGCTGCTCTCCGGCGCTCCCGAGGCGGCCCGGCTGCCGCGCCCGGAGCAGGCGGGCCTCGTGGTGCTGCCGTCGGTGTCGAAGAGCCGCTCCGGAGAGTACGCCGCCACGCAGCCCGGTCTCGGCCTCGCCGAGGTGCTCCGGCTGCGCGGGGCGATGGTCGCCTCGGCGATCGAGCACTTCCGTCCCGACGTGCTCGTGGTCGACAAGGAGGCCCGCGGCCTGCGCGGCGAGCTCGACCCGGCGCTCGCCGTCGCCCGACGCACCACCGGGGCCGGAGGGCGGCGTACCCGGCTGGTGCTGGGGCTGCGCGACGTGCTCGACACCCCGCTCACCGCCCGCCGGGAGTGGGAGTCGGCTGGGACCACCCGGACGCTGCGCTCCTCGTACGACGCGGTGTGGGTCTACGGCGACCCGCGCGTGCACGACCTCGGCGACGCCTGCGGCCTGCCGCGCGACGTGCGCGCGATGATGCGCTTCACCGGCTACCTCGCCGAGGGCCGCCACCACGGGCCCCGCGCGACGTACGCCGACGGCGCGCCGTACGTGCTCTGCCTCGTCGGCGGCGGCCAGGACGGCGCCGACCTCGCGGACGCCTTCGTCCGGGCCCCGCTGCCCCGCGGCCACCGCGGCGTCGTGGTCACCGGTCCCTACATGCCCCGGGCGGCGCGGGACGCGCTCGACGTGCTCGCGGGGACCCGTGACGACCTCAGCGTGCTGGGCTTCGTCGATGACACCCCGGGCCTGATCGACGGCGCGGCGGCCGTGGTGACGATGGGCGGCTACAACACCGTCTGCGAGCTGCTCGCCTCCGGGCGCCCGGGCCTCGTCGTGCCGCGCGTGGTGCCCCGCCTCGAGCAGGCGGTCCGCGCCGACGAGCTCGCCCGCCGCACCCACCTCGACGCCCTCCACCCCGACGAGGCGTCCGCGGACGCCGTCGGCGCGTGGCTCGCCGACGCCGTCGGCCGCGACGGCGGCGCCCACGACCTCGACCTCGGCGGTCTCACCCGCCTGCCCGCCCTGCTCGACCAGCTCCTCGAGGAGATCGACGATGCCACCGCCTGACCAGCCGCTCACCCAGCCGCCCACCCAGCCGCCCACCCAGCCGCACCGGATCGGCTACGTGCTCAAGATGTACCCGCGCTTCTCCGAGACCTTCGTCGTCAACGAGGTGCTCGCGATGGAGGAGCTCGGGGCGTCGCTGCACCTCTTCTCCCTGCGCCTGCCGGTCGACGGCCGCTTCCACGAGCGCCTCGCGCAGGTGCAGGCCCCGGTCACCTACCTGCCGCACCGGCTCAAGCCCCGCGAGCTGTGGGAGCTGCTGCGGCAGCGCCGGGCCGGCCTCCCGCGCCTCGCCGCGGAGCTCGAGGAGCTGCTCGCGCTCCCCGTCGAGGACGCCGTCGCGGCGGTCGAGCTCGCCACGGAGGTGCAGCGCCTGGGGCTGACCCACCTGCACGCCCACTTCGGCTCGGTCGCCACCGACGTCGCCCGGATGGCGGCCCGGCTGACCGGCGTCGGCTACAGCTTCACCGCGCACGCCAAGGACATCTTCCACGCCGAGGTCGACCGCGAGGCGCTGCGCACCAAGCTGGCCGAGGCCCGCTTCTGCGTCACCGTCAGCGACTACAACCTCACCCACCTCCGGGAGCAGTACGGCGCCGCGGCCGACGGCGTCGTCCGGCTCTACAACGGCCTCGACCTCGACCTGCTCCCCTACCACCCGCCCCACGGTCGCGAGGGCGTCATGGCGGTCGGCCGGCTGGTGCCGAAGAAGGGCTTCACCCACCTGCTCGACGCGGTCGCGCTGCTGCGCGACCGCGGCCGCGTGGTGCCGCTCGACCTCGTCGGCTCCGGCCCCGAGGAGCAGCCGCTGCGGGACCAGGTGGCACGCCTCGGCCTGGCGGACCTCGTGACCTTCCACGGCCCCCTCCCGCAGGGCCGGATGCTCGAGGTGATGCGCCGGGCCGCGGTCATGGCCGCCCCCTGCGTCGTCGGCGACGACGGCAACCGCGACGGCCTGCCGACGGTGCTGCTGGAGAGCCTCGCCGTCGGCACCCCCGCCGTCAGCACCCCCGTCACCGGCATCCCCGAGGCCGTGGTCGACGACCGCACCGGGCTGCTGGTGCCGGAGGGCGACGCCCCCGCGCTCGCCGACGCGCTGCTCCGCGTGCTCGACGACCCCGCGCGGGCGAGGCGGCTCGCCGACCTGGGCCGCGCCCTGGTCGAGGAGCGCTTCGACGTGCACCGCAACGCCGCGACCCTGCTCGGCCTGATGACCGGCGCCGCGCCGGCGGTCCGGGAGCTGCAGGAGGTCGGGGCATGAGGATCGCCTACGTCTGCGCCGACCCCGGCATCCCGGTCTTCGGCACCAAGGGCGCCTCGCTGCACGTGCGCGCCGTCGTGCGCGAGCTGCGGGAGCGGGGGCACGACGTGCACCTGGTCTGCGCCCGCACCGGAGGCGTCGCCCCCGACGACCTCGCCGACCTGCCCGTCCACCCGCTGCCGCGGGTGCGCGGCGAGCTGACCGCCGAGCGCGAGCGCAGCGCCCAGCAGTGCGACGCGGCGGTCGAGGCGGTGCTCGACGACCTCGCGCCGCACCTGGTCTACGAGCGCTACTCGCTGTGGGGCCGCACCGCCACCGCGTGGGCGCGCCGCCACCACGTGCCCTCCGTGCTCGAGGTCAACGCCCCGCTGGTCGAGGAGCAGGCCCGCCACCGCGGCCTGGTCGACCGCGAGGGCGCCGAGACCGTGGCGCTCGACGCGCTGGCCGCGGCCGGCACCGTCGTCTGCGTCACCGACGAGGTGCGCGCCTGGGCCCGCGAGCGCACCCCCCGCCCGCACGTGGTGCACACCGTGTCCAACGGGGTCGACACCGACCGGGTCCGTCCGCGCCACACACCGCCCACCCGCTCCGACGCCGAGCGCTTCACCGTCGGCTTCGTCGGCACGCTCAAGCCCTGGCACGGGGTCGACGTGCTCGTCGACGCGATGGCGCTGCTGGTGCGCCGCGACCCGACCTACCGGCTGCTGCTCGTCGGCACCGGTCCGGAGCACCAGCGCCTGGCGGCCCGGGTGGAGCGCGCCGGCCTGGCGACGTACGTCGAGCTCACCGGCGCCGTCGCCGCCGAGGAGGTCCCGGCCCTGCTCCACCGCATGGACGTCGCGACCGCGCCGTACCCCGACCTGCCGGGCTGCTACTTCTCCCCGCTGAAGGTCTACGAGTACCTCGCGGCCGGCCTGCCCGTCGTCGCGAGCGAGGTGGGCGTGCTGCCCGAGCTGCTCGAGCACGGCCGGCTCGGCGAGCTGGCCGCCCCCGGCGACGCCCACGACCTCGCCGCGGCGATCGAGCGCCTCCGTGCCGACGACGTGCGCCGCGCGCAGCTGCGCGGGCGGACCCGTGCCGTGGCCGAGACCCACGACTGGGCCCACGTGGTGGAGCGGATCCTCGTCCTCTCCGAGCAGGAGGCGGTCCATGTCGTCGCGTGACAAGCCGAGCTCGCTGCGCCAGGCCCTCCCCGGCCTGCGTCGCACGGGGCGCCACGTGCGCCCGCACCTGCGCGCCGAGCGACCGCTGCTCGCCGGCGGGCTGCTGGCGCTGCTGCTCGAGGTCGCGATGCGGCTGCTGGAGCCGTGGCCGCTGAAGTTCGTGATCGACGCGGTCGTGGCGGCGGGCGGCAGCACCGCGGGCGCCCAGCCCGCCGGGCTGACCCTGGAGCAGGTCCTGCTGCTCGCCTCGGGCGGGCTCCTGGTCGTGGTGCTGCTGCGCGCGCTGGCGGCCTACCTGACCACGCTGAGCTTCGCGCTGGCCGGCAGCCGGCTGATGACGCGGGTGCGCGGCGACGCCTTCGCCCACCTGCAGGGGCTCTCGATGAGCTTCCACGACAAGGCCCGCACCGGCGACCTGGTCACCCGGATCACCAGCGACGTCGGCCGGCTCCGGGAGGTGGCGGTCACCGCCGCCCTGCCGCTGGTCGGCAACGTGCTGACCATGGTCGGCATGGTGGCCGTGGTCGCCCTGCTCGACTGGCAGCTGGCGCTGCTGATGCTCAGCGTGGTGCCGCTCTTCCTGCTCACCGGCACCCGCCACAGCAAGAAGATCAACGGCGTCTCCCGCAAGCAGCGCACCGCGGAGGGCGCCATCGCGAGCCTGGCCACCGAGAGCCTCGCCTCGATGCGCGTCGTCCAGTCCTACTCGCTCGAGGACCGGATGCAGCGGTCCTTCGCCTCCAGCAACACCAAGACGCTCAAGGACGGCGTCCAGGCCAAGAAGCTCTCCGCCGGGCTCGAGCGCAAGACCGACGTGCTCGTCGGCGTCGCGACCGCGCTGGTGCTCTACGTCGGCGCCCGTCGCGTCGTCGACGGCGCGCTCACCGCCGGCGAGCTGGTCGTCTTCCTCACCTACCTCAAGGCGACCTTCAAGCCGATGCGCGACCTCGCGAAGTACACCGGTCGCATCGCCCAGGCGGCCGCCTCCGGGGAGCGCCTGGTCGACCTGCTCGAGGAGCGCCCCACCGTCGTCGACACGCCGTACGCCGTCCCCGCCCCGCGGCTGCGCGGCGAGGTGCGACTGCGCGACGTCTGGCTCTCCTACGAGCCGGGCCACCCCGTGCTGCGCGGGCTCGACCTGCACGTGCCGGCCGGGCAGCGCGTGGCGCTCGTCGGCCCCTCGGGCGCCGGCAAGTCGAGCGTCGCGGGTCTGCTCTCGCGGCTCCGCGACCCCGACGAGGGTGCCGTCGCGCTCGACGGCCACGACCTGCGCCACCTCACCCTGGCCACGGTGCGACCCCAGGTGGCGGTGGTGCTGCAGGAGAGCGTGCTCTTCGCCACCACCGTGCGCGACAACATCGCCTGGGGCAGCCCGGGCGCGACCGACGACGACGTCGAGCGCGCCGCCCGGTTGGCCGGCGCCCACGACTTCATCAGCCGGCTCCCGCAGGGCTACGACACCGTGGTCGGCGAGCGCGGCGACACCCTCTCCGGTGGTCAGCGCCAGCGCATCGCGATCGCCCGCGCCGCGGTGCGCGACGCCCCGGTGGTGGTGCTCGACGAGGCCATGACCGGCCTCGACCAGGAGACCGAGCGCGAGGTCGTCGGCGCGCTCGAGCGGCTGACCGAGGGCCGCACCACCCTCGTCATCACCCACGACCTCGACGCGGCCCGCGGCTGCGAGCGGGTGGTCTGGCTGGAGCGCGGGGTGGTCGTCGACGACGGCGCCCCCGACGAGGTGCTGGCCCGCCGGGCCGACCTGCGCGAGGTGTCCCGTGCCGTCTGAGGTCCTGGCGCCCGACGTGCTGCCCACCGCCAGCGCCGAGCTGGCCGAGCGCGACCCGGCCCTGCCCATGCTGCCGATGCTGCTGTGCGACACCGTGCTCTCGGCCTGGCTGTCGGCCCGGCTCGGCGAGCCGGTCGTCGCGCGCCGGCGCTACCTGCGCTACAAGGCCGGGACCGCCTGCCTGGCCAGGGTCGACGTCCGCGCGGCGACCGGTGATCCCGGACCGCCGCGCACCATGATGCTCGCGCACTGGGCCGACCCGGGGGGCGGCAAGCTCGAGAAGGCCCGCGCCAAGGCTCCCGTAGGCACCGTGCTCCTGGCCGACCCCGCCAGCGGGGTGCTGGTCACCTCCCCCGCGGCCGACCGCCACCTGCCCGCGCTGCGGCGCCTGGAGGACCCCGCCCGCCGCGGCGACCTGCTGCGCGCGGTGCTCGACAGCGCGCGCTTCGCCGACTCCGGCGTGGTCTCCACGACGCTGGCCTACAAGCCGCACCGGCGCTGGGTCGGGCGGGTCACCACGGTCCGCGGGGAGCGCGCGCTGGTGCGCGTCTACCGGCCGGCCGACCTCGACCGGGTGGCCGAGGTCTGGGCCCACACCCGGGCGCTCGCCGAGGCGGGCGTGCCCGTCTCGCGGCTGCTCGGCACCCATCGGCGGCTCGGGGTGGCGGGGGTCGCGTGGGTCCCGGGCCACCAGCTGCGCCTCGACGCCGATGCCGCGCTGCTGCCCGAGCTGGGCGGTGTGCTCGCCCGCCTCCACGCCCAGCCGGCCCGGCTGCCGGCCCTGCCCACCTCCGAGCGCATCCGCGGCCTGCGCCGCACCGCGGCCGCCGGCTCGGTGCTGCTCCCCCACCTGGCCCCCCGGCTCGAGCAGGTCGTCGGGCGCGCCACCGCGGCCCTGCACGCGCTGCCGCCGACCCCGTGCGCGACCCTCCACGGCGACCTCTCCGCCGACCAGGTGGTCGTCGGCGACGACGGCCGCGTGCGGCTGATCGACCTCGACCGGGCGCGGACCGGCTCCAGCGCCGACGACCTGGCCAGCCTGGTCGCCACCTCCCCCGCCCCCGTGCTCGACGCCCTGCTCGCCGGGTACGCCGCGCACGCCGCGCCCCCCACCGCCGCCGAGCTCGCCGCCCACACCGCCGCCCAGCTGCTCGCCCGCGCCACCGACGGCTTCCGCGCCGCCGAGCCCGACTGGGCCGAGCGGCTCGAGCGCGCGGTCGACGACGCCGAGGAGCTGCTGTGAGCACGCTGGCCACCGCGGCGACCGACGTCGGCTCGGCGGGGCTCTCGCTGCTGCGGGCGACGCCCCGCGGCGAGGGCCGCCTGCTGCTGGCGCTGCGAGACGGCGCGGGCGAGGAGCTCGCCGGGCAGTGGTACGCCGACCCCGCCCGCTGCCGCGACGTCGCGCGGCGTACGCACGCGGTGGCGGCGGACGACGTCGCCGTGAGCGGCGAGCGGCTGCTGCTGCAGCGGCACGGCGCCGACCGGCGGCTGCCGCAGCTGTGCCGGCTGGTCGCCGCTGGCGGCACCCTGGTCGCGCACCGCCCCGAGCGCCGCGGCGTCGTACGCCGCCCGGACGGGCGCTACACCAAGGTGGTGCCGGCCGACCGGGTCGCGGGCCTCGCCGGCACCCTGGCCCGGGCCGCGGGCTGGACGGGGGTGCGCGTGCCCGCCGTGACCGGCACGGGTCGCGGCACGGTGACGCTGACGGCGCTCCCCGGGGCGCCCCTGCACGACCTCCTCGCCGACCCCTGCGCCGACCTCCCGGCCCTCGGCCGGGCCGTCGGTGAGGCGTTGGCCCGGCTCCACGCCGTGCCCGTGCCGGCCGACCTGCCCGCTCACGACCTGGCCGCGGAGGTCGAGGTCACCGAGCGCTGGCTCGCCCTCGCGGCCGAGCACGCCGACCTCCCGCTCGACCTCGAGGGTGCGCTGCGCGCCGTACGCCGCCGGGTCGCCGCCCACTCCCCGGGCCGGCGTGCGGTGCTCCACCGCGACCTGCACGACAAGCAGCTGCTCGTCGACGACCGGCACGGCGTCGGCGTGCTCGACCTCGACCTGCTCGCGGTGGGCGAGCCGGCCCTCGACCTGGCCAACCTGCTGGTCCACCTCGAGCTGCGCGCCCGCCAGGGCCGGATCACCGGCCTGGCGGCGCGCACCACCGCCGACGCGGTGCTCGCCGGCTACGCCCCCGACGCCGCGACCCGCGCCGCCCTGCCGCTGCACGCGCGGCTCGCCCGGCTGCGCCTCGCCGGCGTCTACGCCTTCCGCCCCGGCGCCGCCGCGGCGGCGTACCACCTCTCCACCGACCCCCTGCTCGAGGAGCTCTCATGAGGATCACCGTCATCGGCACCGGCTACCTCGGCGCCACCCACGCCGCCTGCCTGGCCGAGCTGGGCTACGAGGTCGTGGGCCTCGACAGCGACCCCGCGAAGGTCGAGAGCCTGGCGCGGAGCGAGCTGCCCTTCTACGAGGAGGGACTCCCCGAGCTGCTCCGCCGCCACGTCGACGCGGGCGGGCTGCACTTCACCGCCGACCCCGCCCAGGCGGCCGACGCCGAGGTCGTCTTCGTGTGCGTCGGGACGCCGCAGCGCAGCGACGGCCTCGCCGCCGACACCAGCCAGGTCGTGGGTGCCGTCGAGGCACTGGTGCCGCTGCTGACGGCCGACACGGTGGTCGTGGGCAAGTCGACCGTCCCGGTGGGCACCGCCGCCGTGCTCCAGGGACGCGCCGACGAGCTCGCCCGCGACGGCGTCCGCGTGCGGGTGGCGTGGAACCCCGAGTTCCTGCGCGAGGGCCACGCCGTCGACGACACGCTGCGTCCCGACCGGCTCGTGCTCGGCGTCGCCGACGAGGTGGCCGAGAAGGTCCTGCGCGAGCTGTACGCCGACCTCATCGACGCCGGCACCCCGCTCGTGGTCACCGACCTCGCCAGCGCCGAGCTGGTGAAGACCTCGGCCAACGCCTTCCTGGCCACCAAGATCTCCTTCATCAACGCCGTCGCCGAGCTCTGTGAGGCCACCGGGGCCGACGTGGTCGCGGTCGCCGAGGCGCTCGGGCACGACGTCCGGATCGGCCGCCACGCGCTCGGCGCGGGGCTCGGCTTCGGCGGCGGGTGCCTGCCGAAGGACATCCGCGCGCTGATGGCGCGCGCCGGCGAGCTCGGGGTCGACCAGGCGCTGACCTTCCTGCGCGAGGTCGACAGCATCAACATGCGCCGCCGGCAGCGGGTGGTCGACCTCGCCGTCGAGGAGCTCGGCGGCGACCTGCTCGGACGCCGCGTCGCGGTGCTCGGGGCAGCCTTCAAGCCCGGCACCGACGACGTCCGCGACTCACCCGCGCTCAACGTCGCGGCCCAGCTGCAGCTGCGCGGCGCCCACGTCGTGCTGTACGACCCCCAGGCCGGCGACAACGCCCGCCGGGCCTTCCCCACGCTGCGCCACGCGACGTCCGCGGCCGAGGCGGTGGCCGGCGCCGACCTGGTGCTGCACCTAACCGAGTGGCAGGAGTTCCTCGACCTCGACCCCGCCCCGCTCGCCGCGGCCGCGCGACGTCCGGTGGTCATCGACGGGCGCAACGCCCTCGACGCGCAGCGCTGGCGCGAGGCCGGCTGGACCGTCCGCGGCCTCGGCCGCCCCCGGCTCGGCCCGCTCGCCGTGGCCTGAGGCGGCCCGGGCCTCAGACGCGGGCGGCGCGGACGCAGAGCACGTCGGGCAGGTCGCTGACGGCGAGCGACCAGGTCTCCCCGGCGTCGGCGCTGGCCCAGACCGTGCCGTTGCGGGCGCCGACGTAGAGGCCGGCGGCGTCGTGGTCGTCGGCGCACATGGCGTCGCGCATCACGCCGACGTAGAACTGCGAGGGCAGCCCGTCGTCGAGCGGCTCCCAGGTGTCGCCGGCGTCGCGCGAGCGCCACACGCGCGCCCGGGCCTCGGGTGGGTAGCGCCCCTCACCGCTGCCGATCGGGAAGAGGAAGATCGTGTCGGGCTCGTGCGGGTGCACCACGACGGGGAAGCCGAAGTCGGCGGGCAGGCCCTCGGCGATGTAGGTCCAGTGACCACCCTCGTCGTCGGAGCGGTAGACGCCGCCGTGGTTCTGCAGGTAGAGCCGCTCGGGACGAGAGGGGTGGCGCGTGACCTTGTGCACGCACTGACCGAACTCCGGGTACTGCGCGCCCTCGGGCAGGAACTCCGCGCGGATGCCCTGGTTGCGCGGCTCCCACGACGCGCCACCGTCGCGGGTCTGGTAGACCCCGCCCGTCGAGATCGCCACCGTCACCGAGTCGGGGTCGGTCGGGTGCGGCAGGACCGTGTGGAAGGCCTGGCCGCCGAAGCCGGCGCCCCACTCGGAGCGGTGCGGGTGGTCCCACAGCGCCTGCTCGAGCGCGAAGGTGTGACCGCCGTCGGTCGAGCGCCACACCGCCCCCGGCTCGGTGCCCGCCCAGACGACGTCGTCGCCGGTGCCGCCGACCAGCTGCCAGACCCGCTCCACCGACGCGTCGGTGCCCTCGGGGAAGCGCAGCCCGCCGTCGGCGGACTCCTCCCAGCTGCCGCCGAGGTCGTACGACGTGCGCACGCGCGGCCCCAGCCACATCGAGCTCGCGCCGGCCAGGAGGCGCAGCCCGTCGCGGCGACGCACCGTGGCGACGGAGTAGACCTCCTCCATGTCGAAGTGCGGTCCGCTCCAGGTCCACTCCCGCCGGTCCTCGTCGGACCGGCCCACCCACAGGCCCTTGCGCGTGCCCGCCATCAGCACCGTGTCCGCCACGTCGTCCTCCTCCTCGAAGCATCCCGTCCCCGAGCAGACCACGCGGCGATCGGGAAGTCATCGGTGGCGCGTTCACACACTCGTCACCTCGGCGTGACCGTCGTGTCGTGACGTCCCCCTACGATCGAGGAGGGAGAAGCTGCACCTGGGAGGGTCCGATGCTCCAGCTCGTCGCACTGCACAGCCCGCTCACCACCCGAGTGGGCCGCTGGTCCGAGCGCGCGCAGCAGCGGGCGTGCCGCAACGCGATGGTCGCCTCGACGGCGCTGAGCCAGGCGCGCCGCGAGCGGGCCGAGGTCGAGGAGTACGTCGTGGGCACCCTCGCGCGCCGCAGCCCGCAGGTGCTGCCCCAGGCACTCGCTCCGGCAGCCGAGACGCCCACCGGGACCTGACCTCCCGGGGGGCCGGGGTGCGGCACAATCCCGCGCATGCCCCTCTCGCTGCCGGGTGTCTCCCTGGGCTACTTCCACGTCGAGGCCACCGACGGCACAGCCCTGCAGGCCTGGACCAACGACCCGCACGACACCCGGCCCGGCCCGACCGTGGTGCTGTGCAACGGGCTCGGCACCAACCCCTACGCCTGGCCCGCGCTGCTCGACCCCGCCTGCTCGGTGCGCGTGGTCTCGTGGAACCACCGCGGCACCGGCGGGTCGCAACGACCGCGTGATCCCGAGCGCGTCGGCATCGAGGACTTCGCCGACGACGCCGTCGCGCTGATGGACCACCTCGAGCTGAGCTCCGCGGTGCTGATGGGCTGGTCGATGGGCGTCAACACGATGTTCGAGGTGGCCCTGGCCCATCCCGACCGGGTGCGCGGGATGCTCGCCGTCGGCGGGGTGCCGGGCGGCACCTTCGCCTCCATGGGCGCCCCGATCCTGCTCCCCCGGCCCGTACGCCGCCCGGTCGCCACGGGCGTCGCCCACCTGGGGCGGGCCCTGGGGCCGGCCCTCTCGCCCGTCACCACGCACCTGCCCGTCGGTCGCACGCTGATGCAGCTGCTCAGCCACAGCGGCTTCATGCTCCCCCTCGCCGACCCGGAGCTCGGACGTCGCGCGGTCGAGGAGTTCCTCTCGACCCCGGTCGAGTGGTACATGCACCTCGCGCTGCACTCCTCGCGCCACCGCCGCGTCTCGCTGCGGCCGATCGACACCCCGACCGCCTTCGTCGCCGGCACCTGGGACGTGCTCGCCTCCGCCCACGACATGCGCACCGCAGCCGAGCGGATCCCGGGTGCCACCTACACCGCGCTCCGCGCCAGCCACTTCCTGCCCCTGGAGCGACCCGCCGAGGTGCACCAGGAGCTGCTCGGCCTGCTCGACCGGGTCGGCTGAGAAGTTGGCTGACGTGCCGGCTGACCGGCCGGCCCCCGCGTCACGGACGGAGCAGCAGGATCCGGTCGTCGTCGTCGGCCGGCTCGCCCCGGCCGTCGCGGTTGGAGGTCGCCACCCACAGGTTGCCGTCGGGGGCGGCGGCGGCCAGCCGGAGCCGGCCGTGCTCGCCCTCCAGGAAGGCCCGGTCGTCGGTGGCGCCGTCGGCGTCGACGCCGATCCGCCAGAGCCGCTCCCCGCGCAGCGCCGCCATCCACAGCCGCCCGCCGGCGAAGGCCAGGCCCGAGGGCGAGGCGTCGTCGGTGGCCCACTGGACCTCCGGGTCGATGGTGCCCTCGGGGCCACCGCGACCCTCGGCGAGCGGCCAGCCGTAGTTGCCGCCCCGCACGATCAGGTTGAGCTCGTCGAAGGTGTCCTGGCCGAACTCCGAGGCCCACAGCCGGCCGCGGTCGTCGAAGGCGAGGCCCTGCACGTTGCGGTGCCCGTAGGACCACACCGGGGAGCCGCCGGGATTGCCCCGCGACGGCTCGCCGTCCTGGTCGACGCGCAGCACCTTGCCCGCCAGCGACTCCCGGTCCTGGGCGAGGTCGGGGTCGCCCGCGTCGCCCGTGGCGACGTAGAGCTGCTCGTCCTCCGGGCCGAAGGCCAGCTGGCCGCCGTCGTGGTAGGTGTTCTTCGGGATGCCGGTCAGGATCGGCTCGAGCCCGCCGACCTCGCCGTCGCGGAAGGTGCCGCGCAGCACGCGGTTGTCGGTGTCGGTGGTGAGGTAGAAGAAGACCCGCGCGTCGTCCTCGAAGGAGGGTGACACCGCGAGCCCGAGCAGCCCGGCCTCCCCGCCGGGCGCCGCCTGGCCGATGGTGCCGACCTGCCGCACCTCGCCGTCACCCACCTGGAAGACGCGCTCGGTGTCGCGCTCGGTCACCAGCGCGCTGCCGTCGGGCAGGAAGGCGATGCCCCACGGCGCCTCGAGGCCCCGCGCCACGGTGCCGAGCACCTCCGGGGGGCCGCTGCGCGGCGCCTCGACAGACTCGCTCGCCGACGCGCTGGGCGACTCCTCGGGCGACTCCTCGGGCGATCCGCTGGTCTCGCCCGCGGTCGGCGTCTCCCCCGCCGAGGGCTGCGTGTCCTCCCCGCAGGCGCTCAACAGCAGGGTCGGGACGACGAGCAGGGCCGCGAGCCGCTTCATGCTGGCAGGCTAGTCAGCGGCTGGTCACGGGGTCGCTCCTCCGGTGGGGCGCGCGGGGCTCGGCGCCGGGCCCACCACCACCGCGCGGCGTACGGCGCGCCGCAGCGTGGTCAGCACGGCCGGGCCGAGCAGCACCACGGCCAGCGAGTTGGCCAGCGCACGGCCGGTGTCCCAGCCGCCGGTGGAGGTCAGCAGCGTGTAGAGCCCGAAGCGGTGCAGGTTCTCCAGCAGCGGCGCCCCGGGCACGAACGACAGCGTGCCCTCGTGGCCCGGCACCTCGATGCCGAGCGCGTAGGGCCAGCCGTTGAGGTTCATCAGCAGGCCGTAGGCGTAGGCCGCCACCACGCCGTAGACCACGAGCATCACGATCTCGCGCCGCCCGCGGACCCCCCGTGGCAGCAGCCCGGCGCACATCCCGACCCACGCCGAGGCCACCATCTGGAAGGGCAGCCACGGACCCACGCCACCGGTGAGCAGCGCGGAGGCGAAGAGCGAGGTGCAGCCGAGCACGAAGCCGAAGCCCGGGCCGAAGACGCGCCCGCCGAGGATCAGCAGGAAGAAGACGGTCTCGATGCCGGCCAGGCCCGCACCGAGGCCCCGCATCACGGCGTTGATGGCCGTCAGCACCCCGAGCATCGCCAGCACCTTGGAGTCCATCCCGCCCTCGGTGAGCTCGGCCAGGCACACCACGACGATGACGGGGAGCAGCGCGACGAAGAGGAAGGGCGGCTGGACCGTGCCGGCGTCCGGGGGCACCTGCAGCAGCAGCGGCCAGCAGAACATCATCAGCCCCGCGAGCGAGGCCGCGGCGAGCACGGCCGCTGACCGGGGCCGCAGCCGGAGCCCGGGCACGTCGAGCCGCTCCTCGCGCGTCACGACTGCCCCTGCAGCTGCGCCACCGTGAGCCAGCCCTCGCCGAGGATCTTGTGCACCTGCGGCGCGAAGGCGGGCGACTCGGCCACCACGCGGGCCGTCGGGCCGGCCGAGACGACCTCGCCCTCCGCGAGCACCACCACCTCGTCGGCGACCTGGGCGACGAACTCGACGTCGTGGGTCGCGACCAGCACCGCACGTCCCTCGGCCGCCTGTGCGCGCAGCACCGAGGCGAGCACCTCCTTGCCGGGGTAGTCGAGCCCGCGGGTGGGCTCGTCGAGCAGCAGCGCCGTGGGGCGCGCCGACAGCACCACGGCCAGCACCAGCGCGAGCCGCTGGCCCTCCGAGAGGTCGCGGGGGTGGGCCTCGCGGTCGATGCCCGGCACCAGCCGGTCGAGCAGCCGTGCCGCGCTCCCGGGCTCCGCGCCGGTCTCGCGGTCGGCTGCCGCGCACTCCTCGGCGACGCTCTCCAGGTAGAGCAGGTCGGCGGCCGTCTGCGGCACCAGCCCGACCAGCCCTCGACGCTCCTCGGCGTCGAGGCGCTGCGGGTCCCGCCCGTCCACCTCGACGCTGCCGCCGGCGCGCGAGCGGCTGCCCTGCAGCGCCCAGAGCAGCGTGGACTTGCCCGACCCGTTGCGGCCCATCAGCGCCGTCACCCGGCCGGAGCCGAGCACGAGGTCGACCTCGCGCAGCGCGGCGACCCGGCCGTAGGCCACCGACACCCGCCGCGCCGTCAGCGCGGGCGGCGCGGGAGCCGGCTCCGGCACCACCGCGGGCGACGGCAGCCGCAGCCGCGTCGCGCGCCGCCGGGCGTCGCGGACGCTCAGCGGCAGCGGGTCCCAGCCGAGGTGGCGGCCGAGCTCGACGATCGGGGGCGCCACCGGCGAGTCGCGCAGCACCTCCTCCGGGGGCCCGACCACGACGCCACCGTCGCCGCGCACGAGCGCGATCCGGTCGACGAAGGGCACCACTCGCTCCAGCCGGTGCTCGGCGAGCACGACCGTCACTCCGAGGTCGTGCACGAGCCGCGTCAGCGTCGCCAGCACGTCCTCGGCCGCGGTCGGGTCGAGCGCCGAGGTGGGCTCGTCGAGCACGAGCACCCGCGGGTGCATCGTCAGCACGGCTCCGATCGCCACGCGCTGCTGCTGGCCACCCGAGAGCGTGCGCAGGTCGCGCCCGCGGAGGTCGGCGACGCCGAGCAGGTCGAGCGTCTCCTCGACGCGGCGTCGCATCGTGGCGGCGTCCAGGCCGAGCTGCTCCATGCCGTAGGCGAGCTCCTCCTCGACCGTGTCGGTGACGAAGCCGGCGCTGGGGTCCTGGCCGACGTAGCCGACCACGTGCGCCCGCTCCCGCGGAGGCAGCCGCACGACGCTGCGCCCGTCGAGCAGCACGTCGCCCTCGAGCACCCCGCCGGTGAAGGACGGCACGAGACCGTTGAGCACCCCGAGCAGCGTCGACTTGCCGACGCCGGTGCGACCGGCGACGAGCACCAGCTCGCCCTCCTCGAGCACCAGGTCGACCGCGTCGAGCACCGGCGGCAGGCCGGGACGGTAGCGGAAGCCGACGTCACGCAGCTCGAGCACGGCCCACCTCCCGCGGGAGGCTCATCCGTGGTGGCGGCGCCGCCACCGCCGCGAGCAGGCCGACGAGCACGACGAGCAGCGCCGTCGCCGTGACCACGGGGGTCTGGTCGAGGGTCGGGAAGCGCACCTCCACCGGCACCAGCAGCCGCATCCCCGCCGCGGCCGCGACGCCGCAGAGCACGACGGCGGTCTCCTCCAGCCTCCAGGGGTCGGGGCGGTAGCGGGTGCGCTGCACCCGCTGCCCCGCGGAGAGGAAGCCGAGCGTGGCGCAGGTCAGCCCGCCGACGAGACCGCCGACGACCAGCCACCGGGGCGCCTCGAGGTCGAGCAGCGCGTAGACGCCCACGCAGATGCCGCCCAGCCCGAGCAGCATCAGCGTCCCGGTCGTGCCGCGGCGGCCGCGGGTCAGCGCGCCGGAGCGGCCGTAGCCGCGCGCGTCCATGCCGGCCGCCAGGGTGAGCGAGCGCTCCAGCGCGTCCTCCAGCACCGGCACCACCACGCCGCGGAAGCGCGCCACCCTCCCCCCGGGTACGCCGCGCAGCCGCCGGGCCGCGAGCACCCGCGCGAGGCTGTCACCCAGCTGCGGCAGCAGCGCGACCGCCACGACCACGGCCGTGCCGACCTCGTAGAGCGCGGCCGGCATCGCCTTGAGCAGCCGCTTGGGGTTGGCCAGCGAGTTGGCGGCGCCCACGCAGATGACCAGGGCCGCGAGCCGCAGCCCGTCGTACAGGCCCGCCAGCACCGCCTCGCGGGTCACCGGGCCGAGCAGCGTGATCCCGGCGGCCCAGTCGGGCAGCGGCACCTCCGGCAGCCACAGCCACTCGGTCACCCCGAGACCGCTGCCGAAGAGGATCCGGAAGACCACGCGCACGACCACGATGACCACGCCGAAGAGCAGGTAGAGCCGGAAGGACGAGGCCCACGGGTGGTCGGAGCGTCGCAGCACCACCGTCACCCAGGCCACGCCGATGACCAGGAGCAGCAGCACCGGGTTGGTGGTCGCCGTCGCCGCAGCGGCCAGGGCGAGGGCCCAGGCCCACCACGCACCCGGGTGCAGGTCCCGGGACAGCCGTCGCGCGCTCACCGTCTCGTCGTACCAGCCCCGGTCGGCCGTGCCGCGCTCAGGCCTGGCGACGCCGCCACCACACGGCGCCCCCGCCGCCGGCCGCGAGCAGCACGAGCACCCCGAGCGGGACCCACAGCGGGAGGCCCTCCGGCTGGTCGTCGTCGACCGCGACGGACGTCGGCTCCAGGGCCGCCTGCGCGTCGTCGGTGGGCGACGCGGACGGCGACCCCGCGGCCGACGTCGTAGCCGACGACGCGGAGGCCTCCGCGGAGGCCTTCGCGGACGCCGTGCTCGAGGCCTCGGCCGAGGCGCTGGCGGACGCCCGGGCGGACGCACGGGCCGACTGACGCGCTGACGGGCTCGAGGAGCCGGTCGTCGCCTGGGGCGCGCTCGAGGAGTCGTCCGAGGGGCGCGCGCTCGGCGTCGAGGCAGGCTTCGACGCAGGCGCCTTCGTGGGCTTCGCCGCAGGCGCCCTCGTGGGCTTCGCGGCGGGAGCCTTCGTGGGCTTCGCCGCCGGCGCCTTCGTGGGCTTCGCGGCCGCCGGCGCCGTGGGGCTCACCCCCGGCGCCCCGCTGCCACCACTGCCCTGGAAGGCCCAGCCGACGAAGCCGCCGGAGGGCACGTCGAGGGAGTAGGCCCCGCGGCTGGAGTAGGTCCACCGGCCGTTGCCGCTCGACCAGTAGAGCCCCCAGTAGGCGCTGCCCGAGGACGCCCGCTGGCAGGGGTCGTTGGCCGGCTTGCCGTTGACCCGGCACACGAAGCCGGGCTCCTGGGCGGCCTGGGTCAGGGCCACTCCGGCGCGCTGGCTCAGCGCGGCGGCCTTGCCGCCGCCGCCCGAGGCGCAGGAGCGCACGATGCCGCCCCCGAGCGCCTTGTAGTCGACCACGACGCTCACGCCCTGGCCCGCGCCGCACAGCGCTGCGGCCGCGGGTGCGGCGTGCCCCACCGCACCGGTGGCGGCGACCAGGGCCGCCACCACCAGACGGGTGGTCCAGCGCAGGATCAACGCACGACCCGGACGGTCTTCTCGCCGCGCCGGATGTCACCGAACTTCGACCGGGCGACGACCTTCTTCGCCCCGAGCGAGCGGCCGGAGTCGAAGCGCGCCACGAACTGGCCGTTGCCGTCGGCGTTGCCGCGACCGACGACCTTGCCGGCGTACAGCACGGCGACCTTCTCGTTGGCGGCCAGGCCACGCACGCGGGCGACCAGGTCGGCGCCCCGAGCGGCACGCGCCCGGTTGGTCGCGACGGCGAGCCGCTTGGCCCCGAGCGCCTTGACGTTGGCCCGGGCGATGTTGCCCTGCCGGTCGACGATCGAGTAGGTCCGGTTGGCCGACCTCGCCGGCAGGTCCACCGTGCGGGGGAAGACCGCGGAGGGCGCGTTGCGCAGGATCTTGTTGCCGGGGCCGATCAGGCAGTAGCCCTCGCCGGCCTCGAAGCCGCCCGCGCGCAGCGCGATGCGGCTGCCCGCGCGCTGGTAGCTCTGCGGTGCCGCCAGACGCGGCACGGTGCCGAGCTCGGACTCGTCGAGCAGCGCCAGGGCGGGCAGCGCCTGCGCCATCACGCGCTGCCACTGGTCACGGTCGGCCGGCTCGGAGCCCAGCCCGTCGTTGCGCGCCGACTTGAGGTCGGCGCCGTTGTAGCCCAGCGCGCCGCGCTCGGGGTTCATCTCGGTGCAGGCGTCGAACGCCGTGACCTGGAGCCGACGCAGCCACGCGGCCGCCTCGGTCGCCGCGCCGGCGTCGCCGGCCGCGACCGCGAGCGCCGCCAGGGCGGTGCTGTTGGCGTTGGACGCCGTCTCCTCGCCGCTGCCGCCCCACGAGCCGTTGCCGGCCTGGCGTGAGAGCAGCCAGGTGCGCGCCGCGGCGATCGCGTTGGTCACGTCGGTGCCGGGGGCCTCGATCTCCTGCAGCTGCTGCACCACGATGCCGGTGACGTCGTTGGTGGCCTCCGCCGCGTCGGCGCAGGTCAGCGCCGTGGTCGCGGTGGGCTCGGCCATCTCGAGGCGGAAGCCGCCGCCCGGGCACTGCTGGAGGAGCAGGTAGTCCGCCGCCGCGGCGGCCTCGGGAGAGCCGGCAGCCGCCAGGCCGCGGGCGGCGAAGGCCTGGCCGAGCGTGTTGGCGAAGTCGGTGCGGGTGAAGTCGGCGTCGCCCGCCTGCCCGACGGGCGGCTGCGCGGCGCCGTCCCTGGTCAGGCTGTCGACGATGCGGCCCTGGGAGGCGCCGGCGTCGGTGGTGAGCTCCTCGAGCCGCTGCTCCAGCTCGATGCTGCCGGCCGAGGTGGCTCCGCCCTGCCCGGTGAGGAGCGTCAGTGCCTTGCCGGTCGCGTTGGCCGCCTGGCTCACGAAGTCGGACGGCGTGCCGTCGCTGTCGTCGTCGAAGGAGTACTCCGCCTGCACGTAGGCCTGGCCGCGCGCGCCTCGCACGGCCGAGACCACGGAGGCCACCGCGGCGTCCTGACCGCCGACGGCCGCGAGCGAGAGCGCGGCGTCGATGCTCAGGCCGACGTCGCCACCGCCGAACTGGCCGGGCAGCAGACCGTCGCTACCGAGCTCGTCGGCGAGCCAGGCGGCGCCGGCGGAGGACGCGACGTCGGTGGGTGCCGCGCTGGCGGGCGACGAGGCGGCGACGACCGCGCCCGAGGCGAGCAGGACGGTGCTGAGGGCGGCGGCCGTGGTCCGGCGCACGGATGAGCTCATCGAGTGGTTCCTTCCCGCTGCGGTTCCGCGGCAGCGCGAGTGAAGGTGACTCGTGGCAGGTCCTCCGGCTCGCCGCGGTCCCGACGGGATGGCGGCCTACGGTTGCGGGTCAGCGCCGGACTCAGACCGGCTTCCCCTGATCACGGGCCAAGGTGGAGTTGTCGGCCCCGACGGGGCCGCGCGCAATCTAGCACTGGCGCGGCCCCTCACCGAGCACAGGCCTGCCAGCCGGACGAGGTCAGGCCAGGCGCTCCAGGATGAGCTCGCGCACCCGGCCGGCGTCGGCCTGACCGCGCATCTGCTTCATCACCGCACCGATCAGCGCACCTGCCGCGGCGTGCTTGCCGTCGCGGATCTTCTGCGCCACGTCGGGGTTGTCGGCGATCGCCTGGTCGACCGCGTCGCCCAGGGCGTCGTCGTCGGAGACGATCGCGAGGCCGCGGGAGGCGACGACCGCGTCGGGGTCGCCCTCGCCGGCCAGGACGCCGTCGAAGACCTGCCGCGCGAGCTTGTCGTTGAGCGAGCCGTCGTCGACCAGCGCCTGGATCCGGGCGACCTGCTCCGGGGTGATCGGCAGCGCGGTCAGCTCGGTGCCCTGCTCGTTGGCGCGCCGGGCCAGCTCGGAGAGCCACCACTTGCGGGCCGCCTGCGGCGTCGCGCCCGCCGCGATGGTCTGCTCGACCAGGCCGAGCGCGCCGGCGCCGACGGTGTCGCGCATCTCGAGGTCGGAGAAGCCCCAGGCCTCCTGCAGCCGCGCCCGGCGTACCCGCGGCGGCTCGGGCAGCTCGGCCCGCAGCTCGTCGACCCACTCCCGGCTCGGCGCCACCGGCACCAGGTCGGGCTCGGGGAAGTAGCGGTAGTCCTCGGCGTCGGACTTCTCGCGGCCCGAGGTCGTCACCCCGGTGTCCTCGTGCCAGTGACGCGTCTCCTGCGTCACCGAGGCGCCGGACCTCAGCACCGCCGCCTGCCGGGAGACCTCGTAGCGGGCCGCCCGCTCCACCGAGCGCAGCGAGTTGACGTTCTTGGTCTCGGTGCGGGTCCCGAGGGTGCCCGAGCCGATCGGGCTGAGCGAGAGGTTGACGTCGCAGCGCAGCGAGCCCTGCTCCATGCGCACGTCGGAGACCCCGAGGCCGAGCAGCAGGTCGCGCAGGTGGGCGACGTACGCCCGGGCGACGGCGGGTGCCTTCTCGCGGGTGCCGAGGATCGGCTTGGTGACGATCTCGATCAGCGGGATGCCGGCGCGGTTGTAGTCGACCAGCGAGTAGTCGGCGCCGTGGATGCGGCCGGAGGTGCCGACGTGGGTCGACTTGCCGGTGTCCTCCTCCATGTGGGCGCGCTCGATCTCGACCCGGAAGGTCTCGCCGTCGACCTCGACCTCGGTCCAGCCGTCGAAGGCGATCGGCTCGTCGTACTGGCTGGTCTGGAAGTTCTTCGGCATGTCCGGGTAGAAGTAGTTCTTGCGCGCGAAGCGGCACCACTCGGCGATCTCGCAGTTGAGCGCGAGGCCGATCCGGATCGCCGACTCCACGGCGACGGCGTTGACCGCCGGCATCGAGCCCGGCAGGCCCAGGCACGTCGGGCACACCTGGGTGTTGGGCTCGGCGCCGAAGACGGTCGAGCAGCCGCAGAACATCTTGGTCGCGGTGCCCAGCTCGACGTGGACCTCCAGGCCCAGGGCCGGGTCGTACGCCGCGAGCGCCTCGTCGTAGTCCACCAGGTCCGTCATCGGGCCACCGCCTCGTCGAGCTTGTCAGCCGTCAGCAGCGGGCCGCCCCACTGCTGCTCCAGCAGCGCCTCCAGCGCCGCGCCGACCCGGTAGAGCCGGTCGTCGGCCGCGATCGGGGCCAGCAGCTGCAGGCCCACCGGCAGGTCGTCCTCGGGGGCGAGACCTGCCGGCACCGAGATGCCGGGCACGCCGGCGAGGTTGGCCGGGATGGTGGCGACGTCGTTGAGGTACATCGCCAGCGGGTCGTCGAGCTTCTCCCCCAGCCGGAAGGCCGTGGTCGGCGAGGTGGGGCTGACCAGCACGTCGGCCTGGGCGAAGGCGCGATCGAAGTCGCGCTGGATCAGCGTGCGCACCTTCTGGGCCTGGCCGTAGTAGGCGTCGTAGTAGCCGCTGGAGAGGGCGTAGGTGCCCAGGATGATGCGCCGCTTGACCTCGTCGCCGAAGCCCGCGTCGCGGGTCGCGCGCATGACCTCCTCGGCGCTCGGCGCCTCGACCCCGTCGGGCAGCACCCGCAGGCCGTAGCGCATGGCGTCGAAGCGGGCGAGGTTGGACGACGCCTCGCTCGGCATCAGCAGGTAGTAGGCCGCCAGGGCGTGGGTGAAGCTCGGGCAGCCGACGCGCACCACCTCGGCGCCCGCACCCACGAGCAGCTCGACCGCCTCGTCGAAGCGCTGCTGCACGCCGGGCTGGTAGCCCTCGCCGCCGAGCTCGGTGACGACGCCGACCCGCACCCCGGCGAGGTCGCCGGACGCGCCCTGCCGGGCCGCGGCCACGACGTCGGGCACGGGCTGGTCGAGGCTCGTGGAGTCGAGCGGGTCGTGACCGCCGACGACCTGGTGGAGCAGCGCCGCGTCGAGCACCGTGCGAGTCACCGGGCCCACCTGGTCGAGCGAGTTGGCCATGGCGACGAGCCCGTAGCGGCTGACTCCGCCGTAGGTCGGCTTCACGCCGACCGTGCCCGTGACCGCGCCGGGCTGGCGGATCGAGCCGCCCGTGTCGGTGCCGAGCGCCAGCGGCGCCTGGTAGGCCGCGACGGCCGCGGCCGAGCCGCCGCCCGAGCCGCCGGGGATCCGCTCGAGGTCCCACGGGTTGCGGGTGGGGCCGTAGGCCGAGTGCTCGGTGGAGGAGCCCATCGCGAACTCGTCCATGTTGGTCTTGCCCAGGATCGGCAGCCCGGCCTCCTTGAGGCGGCGCACGACCGTGGCGTCGTACGGCGGCACCCAGCCCTCGAGGATCCGCGAGCCGCAGGTCGTGGGGAGGCCCTCGGTGGCGAGGACGTCCTTGACCGCCACCGGCACGCCGTCGAGGTCGGAGGCGGCCTCGCCGCGCGCACGGCGCTCGTCGGAGGCCCGGGCCTGGTCGAGCGCGCCCTCGGCGTCGACGTGCAGGAAGGCGTGCACGGCCCCGTCGGTGGCCTCGATGCGGTCGAGGTGGGCCTGCGTCAGCTCGACACTGGTGGTCTCGCCGGCGGCGAGCGCGCGGGCGAGCTCGGCGGCGGTGCTGGTCGTGAGCGGGGTGGTCACTGCTCGTCCCCCAGGATGCGCGGCACGGCGAACTTCTGGTCCTCGACGGCGGGGGCGCCCGCGAGCGCCTGCTCGGGGGTCAGCCCGGGCCGGACGACGTCCTCGCGGAAGACGTTGGTCAGCGGCACGGGGTGCGAGGTCGGCGGCACGTCGTCGGCGGCGACCTCGCTGATCGAGGCGACCGACTCCAGGATCACCGCCAGCTGCGGGGCGAGGTGGTCGAGCTCGGCGTCGTCGAGGTCGATCCGCGCGAGGTCGGCGAGGTGTCGCACCTGCTCGCGGCTGATGACGTCGACAGGCTCGGAACGGCGCTCAGGCATGCGCGTCATCCTAGGTGCGTGCCCGTACGCCCTTCCCCGCGCCCTGCGGCCGCCCTCGTCGCCCTGCTCGTGCTGCTCTCCGGCTGCACCGCCGACCAGCCCGAGGCCGCCCCCGACCGTCCCGACGACAGCACCGGCGCGTCCGTCGCGCCCGAGGTGCAGCGCTACGTCGCCCTCGGCGACTCCTACACCGCCGCGCCCGGCGTCCCGCTGACCGACGTCGCCGACGGCTGCTTCCGCTCCGACGGCAACTACCCCGCCCTCGTGGCCGCCCAGCTCGACGCCGAGCTGGTCGACGTGAGCTGCTCGGGGGCGGACACCTCCGACGTCACCGGCCGCCAGCTGCGCGGCGTACCCCCGCAGCAGCGGGCGCTCACGGCCGACACCGACCTCGTCACGGTCGGGCTCGGCGGCAACGACGGCGGCGTCTTCCAGCAGCTGGTGAGCCGCTGCCGGTCGGTCGCCCCCCAGATGGGCGAGACCGAGCCCACCGGCGAGACCTGCCCGCCCGCGCTCGACGCCGCCACGACCGACCGGATCGCGGCCACCATCGACCAGACCGCCGACCGGCTCGCCGAGGTCTTCCGCCTGGTGCAGCAGCGCGCGCCCGAGGCGCGGGTGCTGGCCGTCGGCTATCCCCAGATCCTCAACGCGGACCGGACGTGTGACGAGCTGCCCCTCACCGAGTCCGACCAGCGCGCCGCCGCGCAGCTCGCCGAGCAGCTCGACGACACCGTGCGCCGCGCCGCCGAGGAGACCGGCGTCGACTTCCTCGACGTCAACGCCGCGACCGAGGGGCACGACATCTGCGCCGAGGAGCCCTGGGTCAACGGCATCGTCACCGACCAGCGCCGCGCCATCGCCTTCCACCCCTTCGTCGAGGAGCAGGAGGCGGTGGCCGCGCTCGTGCTCGAGGCGGTGCGCGCCGCTGACTGAGGCCGCCGCTGTCGCACCCCGGGGCTAGCGTCCGGGGATGGCCCTCCACTGGACCGTCGGCGCCGACGCCAACGACCCCCACGCCCTCGCCGACTTCTGGTGCGCCGCCCTCGGCTACGTGCCCGAGCCCGGCTACGACGACCCCGACGGCGCCTCGATCGTCGACCCCGACGGCGTCGGCCCCGCCATCGGCTTCCTCCGCGTCCCCGAGCCCACGACGGGCAAGAGCCGCTTCCACGTCGACCTCCGCGTGGCCGGTGAGCCCCCGTGGGACTGGCCCGCCCGCGCCGAGCTCATCCGCGCCAAGGTCGCCGCCCTCACCCCCCTCGGCGCCACCGTCGTCCGCGAGGAGCAGTACGCCGACGAGCGCGGCAGCATCCTCGGCCACGTCGTCATGCTCGACCCCGAGGGCAACGTCTTCTGCGTCGCCTGACGGCCCCGTCCGGCTCGGGTGGTCGAGGACGGGTCTCGACAAGCTCGACCAACAGGGCCTCGGTGGTCGCGGAAGGCGCGCAGCGCCTGTCTCGAGACCCGGTGACATACGAAGGCGCGCGGGGTCTCGACAAGCTCGACCGACAGGGCCTCGGTGGTCGAGGAAGACGCGCAGCCGGACCCCGGGTGGTCGAGGAAGGCGCGCAGCGCCTGTCTCGAGACCCGGTGAGCGGGCGGCGTACGAGGTCTCGACAAGCTCGACCGACAGGGCCTCGGTGGTCGAGGAAGACGCGCAGCCCGACGCCGGGTGGTCGAGGAAGGCGCGCAGCGCCTGTCTCGAGACCCGGTGACATACGAAGCGCGCGGGGTCTCGACAAGCTCGACCGACAGGCACGGGAGGTCGAGGAAGGCGCGCAGCCGGACCCCGGGTGGTCGAGGAAGGCGCGCAGCGCCTGTCTCGAGACCCGGTGAGCGGGCGGCGTACGAGGTCTCGAGACGGTTGCTGCGCAACCTCCTCGACCACCCGGGGGGAGGCAGCTGGGCGCTGGTCTCGACAAGCTCGACCGGCAGGGCCCGGGTGGTCGAGGACGGCGCGCAGCGCCTGTCTCGAGACCCGGTGAGGTGCGCAGGCGCGCGGGGGTCTCGACAAGCTCGACCGACAGGGCACGGGAGGTCGAGGAAGACGCGCAGCCCGACCCCCGGTGGTCGAGGAAGGCGCGCAGCGCCTGTCTCGAGACCCGGTGAGGTGCGGGCGTGCGGGGGTCTCGAGACGGTTGCTGCGCAACCTCCTCGACCACCGGGGGGGTGGCGCGGGGTGGACTTGCGGTTGGTCAGTGGTGGGTGGCGATGGGTAAGCGCGAGGTGGGGACGACGGTGTAGGTCTGGCCTTGAGGGCTGGTCCAGTCGTAGGTGCCGTCGCGGCGGCGGACGTAGGTCCAGCCGGCGTGGGTCTTGGCGCGGTGGTGGCGCCGGCAGAGTGGCGCGAGGTTGGAAGGTCGCGTCTGGCCGGGCGGGCCGTCGGGGTCGTATGCCTGGATGTGGTCGAGGTCGCAGGAGCGGGAGTCGCGGGCGCAGCCGGGGAAGACACAGTGGGCGTCGCGCAGGATCACCTGCTCGCGCATCGCGGGTGGTGGGTCGTGGCGGTCGACCGAGTTGTCGGCGGCGAGGTCGATGACGGGTCGGACCCTGACGGTGGCTCCCTCGATGCCGCAGCGGGCGAGCCAGCCGGCGAAGAGCTCAGTGGACAGGGCGCCGAGCCGCTCGACGACCGCCACGCCGTCGCCCTCGAGGTCCGACGGCGTGAGGTGGACGCTCAGGTCGAGGGTGCCGGCGGTGCGGGGTCGCGGGTCGGTGGTCTCCCCGGTCATCAGATCCAGGGCGTGCTGCGGGTCGGCGAGGACCCCGACGGCCTTGGCGCGGCGGACGTCGAGGACGTCGGTGTCACCCAGCTCCTTGAGCTCGCCCGCGAGTCGTCCGACGGTGTGGTGGAAGGCCATCGCCTCGGGGGTGTCGAGCGTCAGGTGGACGTCGGTCACCCCAGGGGCGCGGCCGTCGCGCTGCAGCCACACCCCACGCCGCGTCAGCGCCTCGTCCTCGTCGGCCCTCGCGCGGTCGGGGTCGGCGTGCAGCCGCGCCTCGTGCACCAGACGCGCCGCCCCCGCGGCCGACAGCTGGTCGAGCCGGTCCGGCACGGCGCAGAGCAGCCGGTCGGCGTGCAGCGCCGCATCCAGCGAGAGGTCGCGGGTCTCCCCGGAGATCGCACGGGCACGCCACACCGCGACCCGGCCGGCGCACATTAGCTCCCACAACCGCGGCAGCCGGAAGACCAGCTCCAGGGTGTCGCCCAGCAGCTGCTGGGCGTGCTCGGCCGGACGACCCGGGGCGGCGGCCAGCTCCAGTGGTGCGGCCGCCGCGACGAGCGGAGCGCCGTCGCCGGCCAGCGGGAGCGGTCCACCCACGCCGTCGCCGAGCACCAGGCCGTCGTCACCCCAGCCGGCGTACGCCGCGCCCTCGGCGGCGGGGTGGAGCAGGGCCCACTGGAGCGCGAGACGGAGCTGGCGGACCTGCGCCTCCTCCTCCTCGGCGCGGGCCTCGACGAGGACGTCGAGGACCTGGCGCTTGGGGAGGTAGGGGCTGGGCTCCATGAGTTGATTCTACGCCACGTGACTGACAATCGAACAGGTGTTCTACTGTCTGTGGACAAGCTCTCTGGACGGGTGGCGGGGGTCTCGAGACGGTTGCTGCGCAACCTCCTCGACCACCCGGGGGTTGGGTGACCTCCTCGACCACCCGAAGAACAGCCCCGCGACCTCCCGAAGAACAGCCCCGCGACCTCCTCGACCACCCGGAGACGCGGGTGGGTCAGGGTCAGAGGCCGTCCGGGCCCTGCTCGAGGAGGAGCTTGAACTGCGCCTCGTCGAGGATGGGGACGCCGAGCTGCTCGGCCTTGTCGGCTTTGGAGCCGGCGTTGTCGCCGACGACGACGTAGTCGGTCTTCTTCGAGACCGAGCCGGAGGCCTTGCCGCCGCGGCTGATGATGGCCTCCTTCACGGAGTCGCGGGTGAAGTCCTCGAGGGAGCCGGTGGCGACGACGGTGAGGCCCTCCAGGGTGCGGGCCACCGAGGCGTCGCGCTCGTCCTCCATGCTCACGCCGGCGGCGGCCCAGGAGTCGACGACGGCGTTGTGCCAGGCGGCGTCGGGCTCGTCGTCGAAGAAGCGGCGCACCGAGGCCGCGATGGTGGGGCCGACGCCCTCGGTGTCGGCGAGCAGCTCCTCGGGGGCCTCGCGGATCGCCTGCATGGAGGCGAAGCGGGTGGCCAGGGCGCGAGCGGCGGTGGGGCCGACGTGGCGGACCGACAGGGCGACCAGCACCCTCCACAGCGGTACGTCGAGGCGCGAGCGCAGGTTGGCCAGCAGCCGCTCGCCGTTGGCCGAGAGGACCCGCCCGTCGGTGGCGCGCTCGGCCTCGGTCTTCTTCGCCGCGCGGGTGAAGAGCTCGGTGCGCAGCAGCTTGTCCTCGTCGAGGTCGAAGACGTCGCCCTCGTTGGTGATCACGCCGGCGTCGAGCAGCGCGACGGCCGCCTCGTAGCCCATGCCCTCGATGTCGAAGCCGCCACGGCCCGCGACGTGGAAGATGCGCTCGCGGACCTGGCCCGGGCAGGCGACGTGGTTGGGGCAGCGCAGGTCCTTGTCGCCCTCCTTCTCCTCGCGCAGCTCGGTGCCGCAGGAGGGGCAGTGGGTCGGCATCACCCAGGGGGCCAGGCCGTCGGGACGCAGCGCCAGCACCGGGCCGAGGATCTCGGGGATCACGTCGCCGGCCTTGCGCAGGATCACGGTGTCGCCGGGTCGCACGTCCTTGCGCTTGACCTCGTGGGCGTTGTGGAGCGTGGCGTTCTCGACCGTGGAGCCCGCGACCTTGGTCGGCACCATCACGCCGTACGGCGTCACGCGGCCGGTGCGGCCGACGTTGACCTCGATGGAGAGCAGCTCGGCGTTGACCTCCTCGGGCGGGTACTTGAAGGCGATGGCCCAGCGGGGCGCGCGGCTGGTGGAGCCGAGCCGGCGCTGCAGCGCGACGTCGTCGACCTTGACCACGACGCCGTCGATCTCGTGCTCGACGTCGTGGCGGTGCTCGCCGTAGTGCTCCACGAACTCCTGCACCGCCGCCAGGCCGTCGACGACCTTGGCGCGGTCGCTCGTGGGCAGGCCCCAGGCGCGGAGCGCGGCGTAGGCCTCGGACTGGGTCGTGGCCTCGAAGCCCTGGCGGGCCCCGATGCCGTGGCAGACCATGCCGAGCGCGCGGCGGGCGGTGACCCGGGGGTCCTTCTGCCGCAGCGAGCCGGCGGCGGCGTTGCGCGGGTTGGCGAACATGGGCTTGCCGGCCTCGGTCATCTGCTCGTTGAGCTGGTCGAAGGCCGCGACGGGCAGGAAGACCTCGCCCCGCACCTCGAGCAGTGCCGGCACCTCGAACCCCTCGGCCGCCTGCAGCCGGTGCGGGATCGAGTCGATCGTCTTGACGTTGGGCGTGACGTCCTCGCCCGTGCGGCCGTCGCCGCGGGTGAGGGCGCGGACCAGGCGGCCCTCCTCGTAGAGCAGGTTGATCGCGAGGCCGTCGACCTTCAGCTCGCAGAGGTAGGCGGCGTCGCTCACGCCCTCGCGCGCCAGCCGGACGGCCCACGCCTCGAGCTCCTCGAGCGAGAAGGCGTTGTCGAGGCTCTGCATCGGCTCGAGGTGGTCGACGGCCGTGAACTCCGTGGACACCGCGCCGCCGACCCGCTGCGTCGGGGAGTCGGGCGTGCGCAGGTCGGGCACCTGCTCCTCGAGCTCCTCCAGGCGCCGCATGCGGACGTCGAAGTCGGCGTCGGAGAGGGTGGGGTCGTCGAGCACGTAGTAGCGCCAGCGCGCCTCCTCGACCTCCTCGACGAGCCGGCGGTGCTCCTGGCGCAGCTCGGCGGCGGGGTCGGCCTCGGGGGTGGCCTGGCGGGTGGCCTGGGGACTGCTGCTCACGGGCACCATCTTGCCCGTCACCACCGACATCGGGGCCGCGGGCGGGGTACCCCATCCGAGCGCCGTACGCCGCCGAACCACGCACGCCCGTCACCCCACCCGAGAGGACCCCCGTGCCCGAGCCCGCCCTCACCAGCTCCACCCCGCCCGAGCAGCCACGCGGCGTGGTGCTGATGCTGCACGGCGGCAAGCCGCGCGGCACCGAGCCCGTGGGCAGCCGCAGCGCCTCGCGCTGGCGCTCCGACACCATGCGCCGGGTGCTGGAGCCGCGCTTCCGCGACGCCGGGCTGGCGGTGCACCTGCTGACCTACGCCGTGCGCGGCTGGAACGCCGGCTCCGCGCTCGAGCCCTCCCCGGTGCCGGACGCCCGCTGGGCGCTGGAGCAGCTCAGCCACGAGCACCCCGGGCTGCCGGTGGCGCTGCTCGGCCACTCCATGGGGGCCCGCACCGCCGTGCACGTGGCCGACCACCCGGCCGTGGTCGGGGTGGTCGGGCTGGCGCCGTGGTTCGACGCCGGCGACCCGGTCGCCACGCTGCGCGGCCGCCACCTCGTCGCCGGTCACGGGAGCCGCGACCGGATCACCTCGGCCCGCCACACCCGGGCGTACGTCGACCGCGCCGCCCGGGTGGCGGCGTCGGCGGAGTTCGAGGACCTGGGCCCCCTCGGCCACTACATGCTGGCGCGGCCCGACCGGTGGAACCGCTTCGCGCTCAGGGCCACGCTGCGCGTGCTCGACCGGGAATGACCCGGGCGGCGACGCGGTTGCGACCCCTGATGTACGCCACCCGCTCGCCCGCCCACCTGCCCGTGCTCGTCGGGCTCCTCTTCGGGCTCGCCGGGCTCGGCAGCTCCTCGGCCGCCATCGCCCTCCCGGCCCTCGCCGAGGACCTCGGCGTCAGCACCGGTGTCAGCGCCTGGGCGATCAGCCTCTACGTGCTGATGCTCGCGGTGATGACCGCGCTCTACGGACGGCTCTCCGACCTCGTCGGCCAGCGGCTGCCGCTCGTGGCGGGCGTCTCGCTCATGGCGCTGGGCGCGCTCGCGGGCGCGCTCTCCCCCGACTTCGGCGTGCTCCTGGCGGCCCGGCTGCTGCAGGGGGCCGGCGCCGCGGCGGTGCCCACGCTCGGCGTCGCTATCGTCAGCGCGCGCTTCCCGGGCGCCGGCCGCGGCGCCGCGCTCGGCACGGTCGCCGGCATGGCCGCGGCGCTGAGCTGCCTGGGTCCGCTGGCGGGCGGCGTCGTCGAGGGCCTGCTCGGCTGGCGCGCCGTGGTCGCGCTGCCGGTCCTGGGTCTGCTGGTGCTGCCGCTGCTGTGGCGCCACGTCCCGACCGACGGCAGCGGCGCCCGCCTCGACCTGGTCGGTGCTGTGCTGGTCGCCGGCACGGCCGGAGGCGTGGTGCTGCTCGTGCAGTCCCCCTCCACCGGCCCGGCCGTGGCCGTGATCGGGGCCGTCCTCGCCGTGGCGGGCATCCCCGCGGTCTCGGCGTGGGTACGCCGCCGTCCCCACGGCTTCCTGCCCGCCGAGGTGATCCGCAACGCCACCGTGGTGCGCAGCGCGCTGGCCGCCGGCGCCGTGCCGGCGGTGTGGTTCGCGCTGCTCATCGCCGTGCCCGCGGTGCTCGTCGCCGACGGGTGGGAGCCGTGGCACGTCGGCGTGGCGCTGCTGCCCAGCGCCGCGACGGGGCTGCTCGCCCCGCGCCTGGCCGGGCCGCTGCTCGAGCGGGTGGGCGCGACCCGCGCGCTCGGGCTGGCCGCCACGGTCTCCGCGGTGGCGCTGCTCGTCTCGGCCCTGGGGGCCGCGGTGACCTCCGCCACCCTGCTGGTCGCGGCGGTCGTCGCCGTGACCTTCGCCTTCGGGCTCGGTCAGCCCGCGCTGACCGCCGCGGTGGGCGACGCGGTCGACGACGACGTGCGCGGCGTCGCGCTCGGCATCGCGACGCTCTTCTTCCTGGTCGGAGGGGGTGTGGGGTCGGCCGTCGTCGGCGGCCTCGGCGACGTCCTCGGCATGGCCCCGTCGCTGGCGCTGCTCACCGTGCTGCCGGTGCTGGGGCTGGTCGCCCTGTGGCCTCAGCTGCGTGTGTCACAGTCGACGGAGGGCTGAGCGGCGACGCTTCCCGGGCGGCGTGGCCGAGGTCACCCCGCACTCCAGGAACGAACGACCCCGCCCGCGACGTCCTACCTGACGCACGACCGCCCCCCACCGTGAAGAGATCATGACCGAGGAAGACGACTCGACCCCCCGCAAGCTGGAGCTGTCCCCCGTCCAGGTCGCGGCCAGTGCGCTGGCGGCGACCTCAGCCGCCTTCGTCGCCTCCTGGGCGGGCACCGCCGGCACGCTCATCGGCGCCGCCCTGGGCAGCGTGATCGCGACGGTGGGCGCGGCGACCTACACCTACTCGCTCAAGCGCACCAGCGAGCTGGCCCGGCGCACGGCGGCCCAGGTGCGCGAGGGGGCGTTGCTCCCCAACGGCCTGCCCCGCACGCGCGGGCGGGTCGACGAGACCGCCGTGATGCCGCCGGTCGAGGACGGCGCCACACCCGCGGAGGCGGGCGAGGACGTCGCCTGGTGGCGCCGCTTCGACCCCCGCGGCAAGCAGCTGCCCTGGGGTCGCGTCGCCCTCGCCAGCGCCGCGGTGATGCTCGTGACCCTGGCTGTGCTCACGTCCTTCGAGGGCGTGACCGGGCGCTCGGTGTCCGACACCGTCACCGGCGACGACAGCAGCCGCACGACGGTCGGCAACGTCTTCCGGGGCGGCGGCGACACCCGCGACGAGGAGCCGGCGCCGCAGGAGGACGAGCAGCAGCCGGACGACGGGGCCACGCCCTCCCCCAGTGACGACGCGACGCCGTCCGACGACGCCGACCCGACGCCGACGACCGAGCCCACCGAGGAGCCGTCCGTCGAGCCGACACCGACCGTGGAGCCGACGACGCCGACCCCGACCCCGAGCGCGCCGGCCCCGGACGCCGCCGAGCCGACGGAGGCGCCCGACGCGTCGCCGAGCGCCACTCCGTCGGCCTGATCCGCCTGCTCAGGCGGTCAGCAGCTCGCCGATCGCCTCGACGAAGGCCGGCAGGTCGTCGGGGTTGCGGCTGGTGACCAGGGTCCCGTCGACGACGACCTCCTCGTCGACCCAGTCGGCGCCGGCGTTCTGCAGGTCGATCGCCAGGCTCGGGTAGCTGGTCAGCCGCCGGCCCTCCGCGACGCCGGCCGAGACCAGCAGCCACGGGCCGTGGCAGATCACGGCGAGCACCTTCTCGTGCTCGAGCGCCTGGCGCGTGATCTCCTGCGCGTCCTCGTCGGTGCGGATGGTGTCGGCGTTGACGGTGCCGCCCGGCACGACCACCGCGTCGACCGAGGCGACGTCGAGGTCGGTGAAGACCCCGTCGACGGCGATCTTCTGGGTCGGCTCGGTATCGCCCTCGACGGCCTGGATGGGCTCGCCGTCGGTGGAGTAGATGCGCACCTCCGCGCCGGCGGCCCGCAGCTCGTCGCGCGGCGTGGTGAGCTCGGACTCCTCGAAGTGCGAGGTGGCGATGATGGCGATCTTCTTGCCGGAAAGGTCAGGCACGAACAGCTCCTGTCGATGGGGACGTCTGGCGACCCAGGGGTACCCGAGTCCGCCGTCGCCACGCGGTCAGCCGAGCTCGGTCGCCACCTCGCGCAGCCGTCGCAGCACCGCGCGGGCGTACGCCGCCGTCGCCCCGGCCGAGCCGCAGGCCGGGGTGAGCACGAGCCGCTCGCCGACCTCCTCGACGTCGAGGCCGAGCATGTCGAGCCACGAGCGCACCCGGTCGACGACCGACCCCACCGGGGGCACCTCCGGCGCCACCGCGGGGACGACGCCCAGGTGCACCCGCTCCCCCGCCTCCAGCGCCGTCGCGAGCCCCTCGTACGCCGCGGGCGCGAGCACGGCGAGGTCGACCGAGAGCGCCCCGGCACCGGCCCCGCGGAGCAGGTCGACCGGCACGTCGGCCGCGCAGCAGTGCACGACGGGGGCCTCCGCGACGCCGAGCACCCACGAGAGCGCCTCGGAGGCCTCGGGCGGCGCCACGCTGCGGTGGCGGCCGAAGCCGGAGGCCGTCGGCACCCGCGCCGCCAGGACCGCCGGCAGTGCCGGCTCGTCGACCTGCAGCAGCACGGTGGCGCCGGGGAGCCGGCGGCGTACGTCGGCCAGGTGGTCGGCGACGCCCGCCGCCATGGCCTGGGCGAGCTCGCGGCGGGCGCCGTGGTCGGCGAGCACGCGGTCGCCGCGGGGCCGCTCGACGCTCGCGGCCAGCGTCCAGGGGCCGGTGACCTGCACCTTGAGCTCGCCGCGGTAGCCCTGCGCCTGCTCCTCGAGGACGTCGAGGTCCTGCGCCAGCAGCGAGCGTGCCCGGCGCTGGTCGAGGCCCGGCTCCGCCGACCCGGTCAGGCGCCACCCGGCCGGTTGCAGGTCGAGGCCGAGCTCGGTGCAGATCGCGGCGGCGCGACCGACCATCGTGGCGCCCACGCCCCGGTCGGGCAGCTCGGGGAGGTGCGGCAGCCCGGGCGGCTCGCCCAGCTCGCCGAGCACCACGCGCACCGCCTCCGCGACGTCGTCGCCGGGCATGGAGCCGACGCCGGTGACCCGCGCGGTCACGCGGCCCGCCGTGTCTGCGCGATAGTGGCCGAGCCGAGCACGCGGCTGCCGACGTAGACCACCACGGCCTGGCCGGGAGCGATGCCCTCGGCGGGGTCGAGCAGCTCGACGTCGACCTCGTCGCCACGGGCGTGCACCACCGCGCGCAGCTCGCCGCCGTGGGCGCGCAGCTGCACCGTGCACTCCACCGGGCCCGAGGGGGCCGCGCCGCACCAGCGCGGGCGGGTGGCGGTCAGGCCGTCGACGCGCAGCTCCTCGCGGGAGCCGACGGTGACGGTGCCGGAGACCGGCGAGATGTCGAGCACGTAGCGCGGCCGGCCGTCGGGGGCCGGGGTCCCGATCCGGAGCCCGCGCCGCTGGCCCACGGTGTAGCGCCAGGACCCCTCGTGGTGACCGAGCACGCTGCCGTCGGCGTCGACGAGGTCGCCCCCGCTGTCGACCTCGCGGCCGCTCTCGCGCAGCTTCTCGGCGAGCCAGCCGCCGGTGTCGCCGTCGGCGACGAAGCAGATGTCGTGGCTGTCGGGCTTGTCGGCCACCAGCAGCCCCCGCCGCGCGGCCTCGGCGCGCACCTCGGGCTTGGCGGTGCCGCCGAGCGGGAAGAGCGCGTGGGCCAGCTGCTCCTGCGTGAGCACCCCGAGCACGTAGCTCTGGTCCTTGGCCATGTCCTCGGCGCGGTGCAGCTCGACCCCGTCGGCCGTCTCGCGCACCGTGGCGTAGTGGCCGGTGACCACGGCGTCGAAGCCGAGCGCCAGCGCCCGGTCGAGCACGGCGGCGAACTTGATGCGCTCGTTGCAGCGCAGGCAGGGGTTGGGCGTGCGGCCCGCGGCGTACTCGTCGAGGAAGTCCTCGACCACGTCCTCGTGGAAGCGCTCGCTGAGGTCCCAGACGTAGAAGGGGATGCCGATGACGTCGGCCGCCCGGCGGGCGTCGTTGGCGTCCTCGATGGTGCAGCAGCCCCGGGCACCCGAGCGGTAGCTCTGCGGGTTGCGCGAGAGCGCCAGGTGGATGCCGGTGACGTCGTGCCCCGCCTCGTGGGCGCGCGCCGCGGCCACCGCGGAGTCCACCCCGCCCGACATCGCGGCGAGGACCCGCCGAGGCGGCATCAGCCCGCGACCGGTCGCATCGCCAGCGAGGCCCGGCGGGCCCGCTCGACGGCCGGGCCGATCGCGTCGAGCACGGCGTCGACGTCGGCCTCGGTGCTGGTGTGGCCGAGGGAGAAGCGCAGCGACGAGCGCGCGGTGGCCTCGTCGTGGCCCATCGCCCGCATCACGTGGCTGGGCTGCGGCACGCCGGCGTCGCAGGCGGAGCCGGTGGAGCACTCGATGCCCCGGGCGTCGAGGAGCATCAGCAGGGAGTCGCCCTCGCAGCCCGGGAAGCTCAGGTGCACGCTGCCCGGAAGCCGGTGGTCGGGCCCGGGCACGAGGTCGCCGTGCGCGACCGCGTCGGGCACCTGGCGGCGTACGCCGTCGCGCAGCCGGGTCGCGAGCCGCTCCAGGCTCAAGGCCAGCTGCTCCTGCCTCGCCACGGCCAGCTCCGTCGCGACCGCGAAGCCCGCGATGGCCGGCACGTCGAGGGTGCCGGAGCGCACGTCGCGCTCCTGCCCGCCGCCGTGCAGCAGCGGTGTCGGGGCGAGCTCGCGGCGTACCAGCAGGGCACCCACGCCGTGCGGACCGCCGGCCTTGTGGCTGGTCACCGTGAGCGCGTCGACGCCCGAGGCGGCGAAGTCGAGCGGCAGCTGGCCGAGCGCCTGCACCGCGTCGGTGTGCAGCGGAACGCCGTGCGCCCGGGCGAGCGCCAGGGCCTCGCCGACGGGCTGCACCGTGCCGACCTCGTTGTTGGCCCACATCACGCTCGCCAGCGCGACGCTGCCCGGGTCGGCCTCGAGCGTGGCGGCGAAGGCGTCGAGGTCGAGGCGCCCCTGCGCGTCGACCGGGACGAGCTCGACCTCGGCACCGACCTCGCCCAGCCACGCCAGCGCGTCGAGCACGGCGTGGTGCTCGACCGGGGTGCTGAGCACGCGCACCCGGCGCGGGTCGTCGTGGTGCCGCGCCCAGTAGAGGCCCTTGACCGCGAGGTTGTCGGACTCCGTGCCGCCGGAGGTGAAGACCACCTCACCCGGGCGGCAGCCCAGGGCACCCGCGATCCGCTCGCGCGACTCCTCCACCACGCGTCGCGCGGCACGGCCGGAGGCGTGCAGCGAGGACGCGTTGCCGACCCGGGTCAGCTCGGCGGTCATCGCCGCCGCGGCCTCAGGGAAGAGCGGCGTGGTGGCCGCGTGGTCGAGGTACACGCTCATCGAGTGGCAAGCGTACGCGCAGCCCCGGACGGGGCCCGCGCCGACCGCGTCGCCCGCGGTGACCGCTCCCGACGAACAGCCTCCGGTCTCCCTCGGCGACCCTCGGCGTGGACTAGACCTGGCGGGCCTGCTCGCTCATGTGGCGGACAGTCGCCACGTCTCAGCACGTGGGAAGCCGACACCTCGACAAGGCGCTGAAACACCCGCAAGTGGGGTGCAACCGGACGGGCGACATGTCCGGTGGGTTCGCATGACGAGACGTTTGCACCCTCCGCGCCCGACCTCCGGTGGACAGGTGTTTGCGGCTGTCGGTGGGCTACCCCACCCTCTGCTGCGTGACCGATCTCGGGGGAGCCACGACCAGCCGCGTGCCCGCGGCGTCGTGGCTGACGGCCGGCGCCGTGGTCTCGGCGACCACGGGGGCCGTGACGCTCGCCGCGCTGCTGCACCGGCACTACCTCGCCGAGGACCTGCGGGCCCACGGCGGCCTCGCCATCGCGGTCACCGCGGGCGTCTTCCTCGTGGCGGCCAGCCTGCGGCTCGCGATCTCGATGCTCACCGGTCAGCCCGAGGCACGGGTCCGAGCGGGCGCCCTCGCCGTGGTCGCCGTCGGCCTGATGCCGGTGCACCTGTGGAGCCACAGCTTCGTCGACCCCGGTCGTGCCACGGCCGAGGAGCTGGCGCTGGTGGGCGCGGGCCGCGTGCTGTCGGCGGTCGTCGTGGTGACGCTGCTGCTGCTCGCGATCGCCCGCCGACGTCGCAACGACCGGCTGTACCTCGTGGCGGGCGCGGCGTGGGTCCTGGCGCTGGCCCTGCTGGCGCTCGGTGCGACGAGCGCCACGTGGCCCGACGCCACAGCACGGGTGCTGCAGCTCGTCTCGGTGCTGACGGCGGCACTGTGGATCGCCGCGGCCGGCTACGCCGCCCACCGCACCGAGACCCGCCCGTGGGCCCGCACCCTGGCCCCCTTCCTGCTGCTCATGGGGGTGACCGAGGCGCTGGTCGCCGTCGATCCCCGCGTGCCCGGTGTTGGGTCGACAACCGCGGTGCTGATCGCCGCGACCCTGGCCGGCGGCGCCCTGGTGTGGGCGCTGAAGGACCTCCGCTCGGCGGTGCGCGACGAGCAGCGGCGCAGCGCGGAGCTGGAGCACGACCTGCTGACCACGCGGGACGACCTCGCCTCGCTGCAGCAGCGCGAGCGTCGGCTCGCGCACGACGCCCGCGGCACGCTGGCCGGCGTCCGCGCCGCGATGCAGATCTGGGCCGCCGCCCCCGCGGCAGACACCGACGGCACGGCGCAGCTGCGACACGCGGCCCTCGCCGAGGTCTCCCGGCTCGAGGACGCCCTGCGCGAGCACCGCATCGAGCTGGGGTGCGGCCCGGTCGCGCTCGACCTGGTCGTCGCCCGGGCGGCACGCTCCGCGGTGGCCCGCGGCGCGGAGATCGTCATCTCCGTGCCGGCCCTCGTCGTGCTGGGCCACGCCACCGACCTCGAGCTGGCGCTGCGCGAGGTGATCGAGCGAAGCCTGCTCGACCGTCCGGAGTCGCGCCTCCACGTGGCCGGCTGGAGCGACGCCGACCTGGCCGTCGTCGAGGTCACCAGCCCCGACCGTCCTGCTCGCGAGCCGCGCTCGCGCAGGCTGCGCGCCGTGCCCGACGGGTGCGTCGCCGATCCGGTCGGCGACCTCGGCCACGCCCAGCACCTGATGCGGCGGCAGAGCGGGACGCTGCGCCACGACCCGGACCACGACTCGTGGCGGCTGGGCGTCCCCCTGTGCCCGCCGCCGCTGCCCGTGCCCCGGCAGCGCGACCGTGGCGGTAACACCACCCGGGTCGCGGTGGGCGCCCGATGACGCGCCCACCCCAGGTGGTGATGATCGACGACCATCCGCTGCTCACCCACGCCCTCGCCTTCACGCTGCGCAGCCGTGGCGTCGCGTGCACGGTCCCGACACTGACCGACCACGAGAGCCTCGTGAGCGAGGTCGAGGCACTGCAGCCCGACGTCGTGCTCCTCGACCTCGACCTCGGCGACCTCGGCGACGGCTCGGCGCTCGTGCCCGACCTGGTGCGCCTCGGCGCGGCCGTCCTGGTCGTCTCGGCCTCCCGGGACACCGAGCAGGTCGGGCGGGCCCTGAGCCGCGGCGCGACCGGCTACATCCCCAAGGAGCGCCCGCTCGACGAGCTCGTCGAGAGCGTGCTGGCCACGGTGCGTGGCGAGCCGGTGATGGACCACGAGCACCGGTCGGCGCTGATCGAGCAGGCGCGCGCGTCGTCCCGTCGCCGCCAGGCGGTGCAGCGCCCGCTGGAGTCGCTGAGCCCCCGGGAGGCGCACGTCCTGCGGGGCCTGATGGCCGGCGGCTCGGTGCGCGAGATCGCGGCGACGTCGCACGTCTCCGAGGCGACCGTGCGCACGCAGGTGCGCGCGGTGCTCACCAAGCTGGGGGTGGGCTCGCAGCGCGAGGCCGTGGCCCTCGCCGCGAGGGCCACCTGGCGCTGAGCCCGAGCCCCGCTCAGCCCTTGCGCTTCTCGATGGCCTCGGTCGCCGCGGGGAGCACGGCGTGGAGGTCACCGACGACGCCGAAGTCGACGAGCTCGAAGATCGGCGCCTCCTCGTCCTTGTTGACCGCCACGATGGTCTTGGAGGTCTGCATGCCGGCGCGGTGCTGGATCGCCCCGGAGATGCCGTTGGCGACGTAGAGCTGCGGGCTGACGGTCTTGCCGGTCTGGCCGACCTGGAAGGCGTGGGGCTTCCAGCCCGAGTCGACCGCGGCGCGCGAGGCGCCCACGGCCGCACCGAGCGAGTCGGCGAAGCCCTCGACCTCGGAGAAGTCACCGCCGGTGCCGCGGCCGCCGGAGACCACGATCGCGGCCTCGGTCAGCTCGGGGCGTCCCGAGGCCTTGCGGGCCTGCGAGGCCACGATCTTGGCCTTCTTCGCGCCCTCGGAGATCGACGGGGCGAACTCCTCGACCGTGCCCGCGGACTCGGCCTCCTCGGGGGCCGCCGAGTTGGGCTTCACGGTGATCACCGGGACGCCCTTGGTCACCACCGACTGCGTGGTCCAGCCGCCGGCGAAGACCGACTGCGTCGTGACCGGACCGGACTCGCCGGGCTGCACGTCGACGGCGTCGGTGATCAGGCCGGAGCCGATCTTGACCGCCAGCCGGGCGGCGACCTCCTTGCCCTCCGCGGTCGAGGGCACCAGCACCGCGGCGGGACCGTGCTTGTCGACGAGCTGCTGGAGCGTCTCGGCCTTGGGGGCCACGAGGTAGCCCTTGATCTCGGCGTCGTCGACGGCCACGACCTTGGTCGCGCCGTACTTCTTGACCGCCTCGGCGACCTCGCCGGACTTGGCCGACTCACCGATGAACACCGCGACCGGCTCACCGAGCCGCGCCGCGATCGTCAGCAGCTCGTAGGTGGGCTTGCGGACCTTGCCGTCGACGTGGTCGACGAGCACCAGAACCTCAGACATCTCTTCTCGCTTCTCGCGTGGTCTTGACGGGGTCTCGACGTGGTCTCGACCGACGGATCAGATGAACTTCTTCGACGCCAGGAAGTCGACCAGCGCCGTGGCGCCCGAGCCGTCCTCGTCGGTGACGATCTCGCCCTGCGTGCGCGGCGGGCGTGCCTCGGCCGCCTCGACCTTCGACCAGGCGGCGTCGAGCCCGACCTCGCCGGCGTCGACGCCCAGGTCGGCCAGCGACCACGTCTCCACGGGCTTCTTCTTCGCCGCCATGATCCCCTTGAAGGAGGGGTAGCGGGCCTCGCCGGACTGGTCGGTCACGCTCAGCACGATCGGCAGGGTCGCACCGATCACCTCGGTGGAGGTGTCGCCGTCGCGCTTGATCCGCACCTGGTCGCCCTGGCGCTCGATCACCGAGCCCAGCGTCACCTGCGGCAGGTCGAGGCGCTCGGCCAGCATCGCCGGGACCACGCTGCCGGAGGCGTCTGTCGAGGCCATCCCGCACAGCACCAGGTCGACGGCGCCGGACTCGCCGACCTTGCGCACCGCGGCGGCCAGCACCTGGCTGGTCGCGAGGTAGTCGGAGCCCGCGATCGCCTCGTCGGTCACGTGGACGCCGGAGTCGGCGCCCATCTGCAGCGCCTTCTTCACGGCCTCGGCCGCGGCCTCGGGGCCGACCGTCAGCGCGACGACCTCGACGTCCTCGCCCTCGGCCTTCTCCTTGAGCTGCAGCGCCTGCTCCACGGCGTACTCGTCGAGCTCGGAGAGCAGCCCGGGCACCCCGGCCCGGTCGACGGTGTGGTCGGACTCGAACTGCCGGTCGGCGGTCGCGTCGGGCACGTACTTCACGAGAACAACGATCTTCATGCGGTGTGCGGCCCCGGAGAGGGCCCCTCCTCCATCGGTGCGGACGGTTACGGCGAGGTTACCCGCGGGTCATGAACGCGGGAACGTCGCCGTCGGGTGGGGTGGGTCACACGGGTCGGACCCGGGTGCCGGTGGCTCAGCGCGAGCCCTTCGGCCCGACCAGGCCGGCCAGCACGCGGCCGATGACGAGGTAGACCAGGGCCGCGATCCCCCAGTTGACCAGGGCGTTCTTGGCCGCGGCGTTGTCGCCGCCGAAGTCGAAGATGCCGTCGTCGCGACTGAAGGGCCCGGCGACCGCGTCGGCGACGTCGAGCACGAAGCGCACGATGTTGTTCTGCTCGTTGACGCTGTCGCGGAGCACCACCAGCACGGCACCCACGGCCAGGATCGCGGCGAGGACGCCGAAGACGAGCCGGATGACGCGCGCGAGCTGCGCGCGGACGACGGTCGGGGCCTTCGGTCCGGAGCGCTTCTTCTCGCCGGTCTCGTCGGTGCTGGCCTTGGGCACGGTGGGGTCTCCTTCAGCGGTGGTGGGTCAGCGTCCCACGAAGGACGCCTTGCCTGGTCCCTGCTCAACGAACGAGGTCATGCCGCGGGTACGGTCCTCGGTCGCGAAGAGTGCGGCGAACTGCTGCCGCTCGATCTCGAGCCCGGTCTCGAGGTCGACCTCGGCCCCGCGGTCGATCGCCTCCTTCGCGGCCCGCAGCGCCAGCGCGGCCGCGCCGGAGAACTGCCCGGCCCACGCGAGCGCCTCGTCGTAGACGCGGTCGGCGGGCACCACCCGGTCGACCAGGCCGATCGCCAACGCCTCCTCGGCCTTGACGAAGCGGCCCGTGAAGATCAGGTCCTTGGCCTTGCTCGGCCCGACCAGGCGGGTGAGCCGCTGCGTCCCCCCGGCGCCGGGGATGATGCCGAGCAGGATCTCGGGCTGGCCCAGCGTCGCGTCGTCGGCGGCGATCCGGACGTCGGCGGTCAGCGCCAGCTCGCAGCCGCCTCCCAGGGCGTAGCCCCTGACCGCGGCGACGACCGGCTTGGGGATGCGCGCGACCGCGCTCAGCGCCGACATCAGCGCGCCCGAGCGCTTGACCATGTCGGCGTGCGACATGGTGGCCATCTCCTTGACGTCGGCACCGGCCGCGAAGAGCTTCTCGCCGCCGTAGAGCACCACGGCGCGCACGTCGTCGCGCTCGGTGGCCTCGGCGGCCGCGGCACGGATCTCCTCCTGCACCTGCACGCTCAGCGCGTTCATCGGTGGGCGGTCGAGCCGGAGCGTGGCGACCCCGTCGGCGACCTCGAGGCGGACCAGTGCGTCGGCGGGCGAGTCGGCAGGTGAGTCGTCGGGGGCAGCGGCGTCGGTGCTCATCTGGCGGATAGTAGTAGTGGCACCATCGGGGGCGTGCCGACCTCACTGATCTCCCCCGCCGACCCGGGTCCGGGTCTGGCCGAGCAGGTCGCGCGGGCGCTGCGCGAGCGCATCCTCGAGGGCGAGCTGCGCAGCGGGCAGCCGCTGCGCGAGGCCGCGCTGGCCACCGAGCACGACGCCTCCCGCAACACCGTGCGCGAGGCCTTCCGGCTGCTGGCGCGCGACCGGCTCGTCACCCACGAGGCCCACAAGGGCGTCGCGGTGCGCACCCTCGACGAGGACGACGTGCGCGACATCTACGTCGTCCGGCTCGCCCTCGAGCCGCGGGGCCTCGCGCTGGTCGACCCGGGCGCCCTGGGAGACGTCGTGGCGGCCGCGCAGGAGGCGGCCGCGCAGGGCGACTGGCGCGGCGTCTCCACGGCCGACCTGCGCTTCCACCAGCTCCTGGTGAGCGCCCTCGGAAGCCCCCGCTTCGACGACATGTTCGTCACCGTGCTCGCCGAGCTGCGCCTGGCCTTCGCCCAGGTCGCCGACGGCCGCCGCTTCCACGAGCCCTACCTGGAGCGCAACGCGCAGATGGTCGACCTGCTGCGCCGCGGCGAGGTCGCCGAGGCCGAGCGCGAGCTCGTCGCCTACCTCACCGACGCCCAGGAGCAGGTCGGCTTCGTGGTCTCGGTACGCCGCAGCGGCTGAGCGTCGGCACGTGACGGCCACGTAAAATCGTTGAACAATCCCTTGACGGATTGTTCAACGATTCTTAGCGTCGTGTCGCATGACACAGAGCGCACCCCCGTCTCAGGAGTCCAAGGCCCTCAAGGTCACCGGCCGCAGCGGCTTCGTCGGGGCCATGTTCCTCATGGCGACCTCGGCCATCGGGCCCGGCTTCCTGACCCAGACCGCGACCTTCACGCTGCAGCTCGGCGCGGCCTTCGCCTTCGCGATCCTGGTCTCGGTGCTCGTCGACATCGCGGTGCAGCTCAACGTCTGGCGCATCATCGGCGTCTCCGGACGACGCGCGCAGGACCTCGCCAACACCGCGATCCCCGGCTCGGGCTACGTGCTCTCCGGCCTCGACGTCTTCGGCGGCCTGGTCTTCAACATCGGCAACATCGCCGGCTGCACGCTCGGCCTCAACGCGCTCTTCGGCCTCGACGTGCGCGTCGGCGCGGCGGTGTCGGCGGCCTTCGCGATCGTGGTCTTCCTGGTCCGCCGGGCCGGCGTCGCGATGGACCGCATCGTGATCGGGCTCGGCGTGGTGATGCTGCTGCTCACGACGTACGTCGCCCTGACGAGCAGCCCGCCCGCGGGCGACGCGCTGCGCCAGAGCATCGCCCCGGAGACCGTCAGCTGGCTGGCGATCGCGACCCTGATCGGTGGCACCGTCGGCGGCTACATCGTCTACGCCGGCGCCCACCGGATGGTCGACAACGGGGTGCGCGGCGCCGACCAGGTCGGCGAGATCACCCGCGCCTCGGTCCTGGGCATCGCCATCACCGCGGTCATGCGCGTCGTGCTCTTCCTGGCCATCCTCGGCGTGGTCAGCGCGGGTGCCGACATCGACGAGACCAACCCGGTGGCGTCGGCCTTCACCGCCGCCCTGGGCGACGTGGGCCGGATCTTCTTCGGCACCGTCATGTGGATCGCGGCGATCACCTCGGTGATCGGCTGCTCCTACACCTCCACCTCCTTCATCAAGGTGCTGGGCCAGTGGGTCACCGACTGGGAGCGCTGGGTGGTGGTCGGCTTCATCGTCGCCTCGAGCGCCGTCTTCATCGTGCTCGGCACCCAGCCGGTCAACCTGCTGGTCTTCGCCGGCGCCTTCAACGCGCTGATCCTGCCCTTCGGCCTGGGCGTGCTGCTGTGGGTCGCGTGGAAGCGACGCGACCTGCTCGACGGCTACGTCTACCCGAAGTGGCTGCTGGGGCTCGGGGTCCTCGCGTGGCTGGCGGCCTTCGGCGTCGTCGTCCCCGCGATGAAGGGCCTCGCCGAGCTGATGGGATGGGCCTGATGACGGTGACGGTCGACCTCAACAGCGACCTGGGCGAGAGCTTCGGCACCTGGCAGCTCGGTGACGACGAGGCGATGCTCGGGCTGGTCACCAGCGCCAACATCGCCTGCGGCTTCCACGCCGGCGACCCGCGGACGCTGCGGCGCTCGTGCGCCTGGGCCGTCGAGCACGGCGTCGTCATCGGGGCGCAGGTCGGCTACCGCGACCTGCCGGGCTTCGGCCGCCGCTTCATCGACGTGGAGCCCGCCGACCTCACCGCCGACGTGCTCTACCAGCTCGGCGCGCTCGACGGCCTCGCCCGGGTGGCCGGGGGCGCGGTGCGCTACGTCAAGCCGCACGGCGCGCTCTACAACGCGATCGTGCACCACGAGGAGCAGGCCGCCGCCGTCGTCGAGGCCGTGGTCGCCTACCAGGACGCGCTCGGCACCACCCTCCCGGTGCTCGGCCTGCCCGGCTCGGCCTGGCTGCGGCTGGCCGAGGAGGCCGGGCTGACGACGCGGCGCGAGGCCTTCGCCGACCGCGCCTACACACCCGAGGCCACCCTGCTGCCGCGCCGCGAGCTGGGGGCGGTGCTGCACGACGCCGAGGCCGTGGCCGCACGCGTGCTGCGCCTGGTCACCGAGGGCGTCGTCGAGGCCGTCGACGGCAGCGACGTCGAGGTGCGTGCCGACTCGGTGTGCGTGCACGGCGACTCCCCCGGCGCCGTCGAGATGGCCCGCGCCGTACGCCGCACCCTCGAGGACGCGGGCGTCGACCTGCGCGCCTTCGCCGGCGACGGCTCGTGAGGAGCGCCGCATGAGGTGGCTGCCGTGCGGCGACGCCGCCGCGCTGGTGGAGGTCGACGACCTCGACACCGTGCTGCGGCTGCACGCCGCGGTCGAGGCGGCCGCACCCGACGGCGTCGTCGACCTCGTGCCGGCGGCCCGCACGCTGCTGGTGCGCTGCACCGACCAGCGCGCCCTGGAGCGGGCCGCCGCGGTCGTCGCCGACCTCGAGCTGCCCGACCACGCGGTCCCGACCGGCGAGGAGGTGACCATCCCCGTGCACTACGACGGCGAGGACCTCGACGACGTCGCCGCGCACCTCGGCTGCGACACCGAGGAGGTGGTGCGCCGCCACCTCGCCACCACCTGGCGGGTCGCCTTCACCGGCTTCGCACCGGGCTTCGGCTACCTCGTCGACGACGCGGGCGGCCGGCCGCTCGAGGTGCCCCGCCGCGACGAGTCGCGCACCCGGGTGCCGGCGGGGGCGGTCGCGCTCGCCGGCGAGTTCACCGGCGTCTACCCCCGGGAGTCGCCGGGAGGCTGGCAGCTCATCGGCCGCACCGACGAGGCGATGTGGGACGTCGACCGCGACCCCGCCGCCCTGCTCGCCCCCGGCACGCGGGTGCTCTTCGAGGAGGCCCGATGAGGGGGCCGGTGAGCGGGCCGGTGAGTGGGCACGCGGCGCGGCTCGTCGTCGAGCAGCCGGGCGCGCTCACCGTCGTGGAGGACCTGGGCCGTCCGGGGCACGCCGCGCTCGGCGTCCCCGAGTCCGGTGCGCTCGACCCGGGAGCGCTGCGCCTGGCCAACCGCCTGGTCGGCAACGACGAGGACGCCGCCGGGCTGGAGACCACCCTCGGCGGCCTGGTCCTGCGCGCCGAGGGCCCGCTCGTCCTCGCCGCCACGGGAGCGCCGGTCACCCTGGTGGTCGAGGGCCCCGACGGCTGCCGCAAGCACGGCACCGGCGCGGCCGTGCACGTGCCCGACGGCGCCACGGTGCGGGTGGAGCCACCCCGCGCGGGGCTGCGCAGCTGGGTCGCCGTGCGCGGCGGGCTGGTCCCGGCGCTCGTGCTGGGCTCCGCCAGCACCGACCTCCTCTCCGGTCTCGGCGCCCCGCTCGCCGAGGGCGACGTCGTGCCCGTCGGGTCGACCCCCGCGCGGCCGGTCCCCGCCCTCGACCAGGCCCCGCTGCCAACGCCGACCGACGGCGTCCTGGTGCTGCGCGCCGTCCCGGGTCCGCGCGACGACTGGTTCACCCGGGAGGCCCGCGAGTCGCTCACCCGCGACTGGACGGTCGACTCGCGCAGCAACCGCGTCGGGGTGCGGCTCGAGGGCGAGCCGCTGCGCCGGCGCCGCCGCCACGAGGACCAGGAGCTGCCGAGCGAGGGCACGATCGCCGGCTCGGTGCAGGTGGCGGCCAACGGCCTGCCCGTGCTCTTCCTGCGCGACCACCCCGTCACGGGCGGCTACCCCGTCGTCGCCACCGTCGTCACCGAGGACCTGCCCCAGGCGGCCCAGGCCGTGCCGGGCCAGCAGCTCCGCTTCCGCTACGTGAGAGGACCTCAACTACCGTGCGAGACCTGACCCCCGCCGACGCCCGCGCCCGCTTCCGCGAGGGGCTGCGCACACCGACCGCCGGGTGGTGCGACGGCTGGACGCAGGCCAACCTCGTCGCCGTGCCCGAGGAGCTCGCCTACGACGTGCTGCTCTTCGCACAGCGCAACCCGCGCCCGTGCCCGGTGCTCGACGTCGGCGACGTCGGGGCGACGGCGACCCGGATCTTCGACGGCGACCTGCGCACCGACCTGCCGGCGTACCGCGTCTTCGTCGACGGCGAGCTCGTCGCCGAGGTCGACGACGCGCGCGAGCACTGGCGCGAGGACCTGGTGGCCTTCCTGATCGGCTGCTCCTTCACCTTCGAGGACGCCCTCCAGCGCGCCGGGGTGCCGGTGCGCCACGTCGAGCAGCGGCGCAACGTGCCGATGTACCGCACCGACCGCCCCTGCCGCTCCGCCGGCCGGATGTCGGGGCCGCTCGTGGTCTCGATGCGCCCGATGCCGGCCTCGCAGGTGGCCGACGCCGTGCGGGTGACCGCCCGCTACCCCGCCGTGCACGGCGCGCCCGTGCACGTGGGCGACCCCGCCGCCCTCGGCATCGCCGACCTCGACGCGCCCGACTACGGCGAGGCCGTCGCGCTCGGGCCCGGTGACGTGCCGGTCTTCTGGGCGTGCGGCGTGACGCCGCAGGCGGCGATCGCCGCCTCGCGCCCGGCGTACGCCATCACCCACGCGCCCGGGCACATGGCGATCACCGATGCGCGGGACAGCGACTACGTCGTTCCCTGAGCCCGGGGGCGCGCAGGGTGGATACTTGTCCCTCGTGACCTCCCTGGACCTGAGCGCGTGGCCGGGGCGCAACTGGCCGCTCGGCGCCACCTGGACCCCGGAGGCGACCAACTTCGCGGTGCACGCGCCCGCCGCCACGGCCGTGTGGGTGTGCCTCTTCGACGACGACGACGTCGAGCGCCGGCACCGGCTGACCGAGCACAGCCTGGGGATCTGGCACGGCGCCCTGCCCGGGCTCTCCCCCGGCCAGCGCTACGGCTTCCGCGCCGACGGGCCCTGGGACCCCACGCAGGGGCTGCGCTTCAACCCCGCCAAGCTGCTGCTCGACCCCTACGCCCGCGCGGTGAGCGGCGACTTCGTCACCCACCCCGCGATCTACGGCACCGACGAGCGCGACTCGGCGCCGTACGTCGGGCGCAGCGTGCTGGTGCACGACGACTTCGACTGGTCCGGCGACGTCAAGCACGGCTACCGCTGGCGCGACAGCGCGATCTACGAGCTGCACGTCAAGGGCTTCACCAAGCTGCACGACCGGATCCCCGAGGAGCTGCGGGGCACGTACGCCGGCCTCGCCCACCCCGTCGTCACCGACTACCTCACCGACCTCGGGATCACCGCCGTCGAGCTGCTGCCGGTGCACCAGTTCTGCTCCGAGCCGCACCTGGCGCCCCTGGGGCTGACCAACTACTGGGGCTACAACTCGGTCGGCTTCTTCGCGCCCCACGCGGCGTACAGCGCCTCGGGCGACCGGGGGCAGCAGGTCACCGAGTTCAAGCAGATGGTCAAGGACTTCCACGCCGCGGGCATCGAGGTGCTGCTCGACGTGGTCTACAACCACACCGCCGAGGCGGGCCCCGACGGGCCGACGTACTCGCTGCGCGGGCTCGACGACCTCGGCAGCTACCGACGGGTCGCCGCGCGGCCCCACCGCCGGGAGCCCGACACCTACTGGGACGTGACGGGCTGCGGCAACACCGTGAGCACCGACGACCACAGCTCGCTGCGGCTGGTGCTCGACTCGCTGCGCTACTGGGTCACCGAGATGCACGTCGACGGCTTCCGCTTCGACCTCGCCTCCGCGCTCGCGCGCACCGACCACCGGGTCGACATGGCCGGCAAGTTCCTCACCTGCGTCACCCAGGACCCGGTGCTGCGGCACGTGAAGCTGGTCGCCGAGCCGTGGGACGTCTCGATGGACGGCTACCGCGTGGGCGAGTTCCCGGCCCCCTTCACCGAGTGGAACGACCAGTACCGCGACACCATGCGCGACTTCTGGCGCGCCCGCACCGACGGCGTGCGCACCGTCGCGACGCGGCTCGCGGGCTCCAGCGACCTCTACCTCGACGACGGGCGCTCGCCGTACGCCTCGATCAACTTCGTCACCGCGCACGACGGCTTCACGGTGCGCGACCTGGTCTCCTACGACCGCAAGCACAACGAGGCCAACGGCGAGGGCAACCGCGACGGCAGCGACGAGAACCGGTCGTGGAACTGCGGCGTCGAGGGCGAGACCGACGACCCCGACGTCGTCGCGCTGCGCCGTCGGCAGGCGGCGAACCTGATGGTGACGCTGTGCCTCTCGGCCGGCGTCCCCATGATCACGGCGGGCGACGAGCGCGGGCGCACGCAGGGCGGCAACAACAACCCCTACTCGCAGGACAACGAGGTCTCCTGGGTCGACTGGAGCGCCGACGACGCGTGGCTCGACGTCTACGACCTCACCCGGACGGCGCTGCGGCTGCGGCGCGAGCACGAGGCACTGCGGCAGCGGCACTGGTTCGAGGGCCGGCCGACGGTGCCGGGCGGCGCGAAGGACCTGGCGTGGATCCACCCCGACGGCCGGGAGATGACCCCCGAGGACTGGCAGGACCCGGCGCTGCACGTGCTCGGCATGTTCGTCTCCGGCGACCCGCTGCGCACCCTCGGCCCGCGCGGGGAGGTGCTGCGCGACACCGGCTTCCTGCTCTGGCTCAACGCCTCGCCCCAGGAGCGCACCGTGACGCTGCCGGAGAACGACTGGGTGCACACCGGCGTGGTGGTCCTCTCGACCGACCCCGACGTGCCCACCTCGCTCAAGGTCGTGGCGGGCGAGGAGCTGCTCCTCGCCGCCCGCTCGCTGGTGCTGCTGCAGGAGGCCTGAGCCGCTCAGCGCAGGAGGGCGAGGTCGCGCCGGACGTAGCGCAGGTGGGCCCACTCCTCCTCGAGGATCACCCGCAGGCAGTCGCCGACGGTGGGCCGCCAGTCGTCGCCGCCACCCCATGGGTTGCGGCGCTCCTCGGCCAGCAGCTCGGGCGTCGCCGTGGCCAGGAAGTCGGTCACCAGCCGCTGCCGCTCGGCGCGCACCGCGAGCACCTCGTCGTACGTCGGTGGGTCGGCGCGGAAGACCGACACGTCGAAGCCCATCTCCGCGGCGCCGGTGAAGATCATGCCGATCTCGTGGAAGGGCTGCTCCACGCCCAGGATGCCGCCGCGCAGCCAGGCGTCGGTGGCCAGCACGAGGTGCCGCAGCGTCTCGGCCAGCGACCACTCGTCCTCCACGTGGGCGTCGACCAGCGCCCGCGGGGTGTCGGCCACCGTCTCCTGCCACGCGGCCTGCACGGCGACCCAGCCCTCGCGCAGGCCCTCGGGCGTCGTCGAGCGCTGCAGCGCGCGCCCCGGGAAGCGGCGGTCGAGCTCGGCCTCGACGAGCGGCACCACGTCGACGCCGTTGACCAGCAGGGTGCCGAAGGCCAGGTCGTGGCTGTCGATGTCGAGCCCGCCGACGTCGACGCTGCGCATCGTCACGTCGCTGACGTCGGAGGAGCGCAGGGTCGCGCCCTTGAGGCTGGCCCGGTAGAACGTCGCGCCCTCGAGCTCACGGGTGTTGGAGAAGTCCACCATCCCGACATCATGACGCCGACCGGGGACAGTCGCCGTGCCTCAGGCGCGGGCGGTGAGCACGATCGGCTCGTCGACCGTGATCGCGACGGTGTGCTCGGAGTGGGCGCCGCGAGAGCCGTCGGCGCTGCGCAGGGTCCAGCCGTCGGGGTCGGTGCGCAGCTCGTCGGTGGTCTGCAGGAACCACGGCTCGATCGCGATCACGAGCCCGGGCCGCAGCTTGAAGCCGCGGCCGGGGCGGCCGTCGTTGGCGACGTGGGGGTCGCCGTGCATGGTGCGCCCGACGCCGTGGCCGCCGAACTGCAGGTTGATGCCGAGCCCCTCGGCGCGGGCGACGTCGCCGATCGCCGCACTCACGTCGCCGAGCCGCTTGCCGGGCCGGGCCACCTCGATCGCCGCGGCGAGCGCCCGCTCGGTGGTGTCGATGAGCGCGAGGTCCTGCGGGTCGGGCTCCCCCACCACGACGCTGACCGCCGAGTCGGCCACCCAGCCGTCGACGCTGACCGCGAAGTCGACGCTGAGCAGGTCGCCGTCGGCGAGGGTGTAGTCGTGCGGCAGCCCGTGCAGCACCGCGTCGTTGACGCTGGTGCACAGCACCTTGCCGAAGGGCATCGCGCCGAAGCTCGGGTGGTAGTCGATGTAGCACGACTCGGCCCCGCGCTCCTTGATCATCCGGTGCGCCAGCTCGTCGAGCTCGAGCAGGTTGACCCCCACGTCGGCCTTCTCGACCAGCGCGGTCAGCACCTCGCCGACGAACCGTCCCGCGGGTCGCATCTGCTCGATCTCGGTCGGGGTCCTCAGCTCGATCACGGTGCCGAGCGTACGGCGCTGCCGGTTTCACCAGCCAACTGGTGAATCCGCCGAGTGCCACGTGAGCGTCGCCCGCGCGGGCCAGTCACGACCGTGGCGTGGCACTCGTCGTCCACAGATCCGCCTCGGGGCCGCCGCGGACGCTCACGGGCACGCAGGGTGGGGCCGTGGACGGCACCTTCCGACCCCGCTGCCCGGCACCCAGCGCCCTCGTCGAGCCGGTGCGGGTGGGCGAGGGCGTGACGCCGGGGCGGGCACGCGGGCCGGGCTGGCGGCGTACGACGCCCGGGCTCTACGTGCCGTCCCACGTCGCACCCTCGGTCGAGCAGCGGATCCTCGAGCAGTCGCGGCGACTCCCCGAGGGTGGCGCGGTCGGCGGTTGGGCGAGCCTGCGGCTGCACGGGGCGGCGTACTTCGACGGTGTGCGTGGGCGCGAGCCCCTGGCCGTGCCGCTGGTCGTGCCGCACGAGGCGCCCCGGCTGCGTCCCCTGCCCGGCTCGCGCGTCGTCCGCACCCGTCGACCGGTCCCCGTCGTGAGCCGTTACGCCGTGCCGTGCGTGGCCCCCGCCGCCGCGGTCGTCGCGGAGGCCTCCGACGCCCCCGACCTCGGCGCGGCGGTCACGGTCCTCGACATGGCGCTGGCCGCACGCGTCGTCACGCACGACGACGTACGCCGCGAGCTGGCGGAGCGGGGCGGGCAGCGCGGAGTGGCACGGGTACGCCGCGCCCTCGCCCTGGCCGACGAGCGCAGCCGGTCGCCGCAGGAGTCGTGGCTGCGGCTGGTCTGGGTGCTCCTCGCCCGCCTCCCCCCGCCCCGCTGCAACTGGCTCGTGGCCGACGCCGACGGGCGAGTCGTCGGCAGCCCCGACCTGCTGTCCCTCGAGCTCGGGCTGGTCGCCGAGTTCGAGGGCGCCACGCACCTGCACGCCGCGTCGCGCCGCAGCGACGTACGCCGTGAGGAGGCCTTCGAGGCGGTGGGCCTCGAGGTGGTCACGGTCGTGGGTCGCCACCGTGGCGACGAGGCCGAGGTCGCCGAGCGGCTGCGCGCCGCAGCACGGCGCGCGCAGGCGGCGGCGCGGCCGCAGACGTGGTCGGCGCGGCCCTACCGCCTCCCCTGAGCCCGACGAGTGCTACACCAGCGTCGTCGTACGCCCTCGCAGACGACCAGCACGTAGCACTCGGCAGATTCACCGGCCGGCCGGTGAATTTGCCGGCCGTCAGGCGAAGGCGACCAGGCCGAGCTCCGCCGGGGTGGCGAGGTCGGGGTTGCTGGGCAGGATGCGGACGGTGTAGCCGAAGGAGCCGGCGCGGGAGAGCGGGACGTGGCCGTCGAAGCGGTGGCGGCCGGCCTCGTAGCTCTCCCCCAGCGCCAGCGGCGTGGTGGAGGTCTCGACGAGGGAGTCGTCGGCCTGCACCCGGCCGTGCACGACCTCGACCACGACGTCGTCGGGGGCGAGGCCGCCGAGCGAGACGTAGGCGTGCAGGTCGAGGGCGGCACCGATCTCGGGCACGTCGGGCAGTCCCTCGCTCTCGACGTGGTCGACGCGGACCTCGCCCCAGCCGCCGACGACGCGCGACTTCCACGCGGCCAGGGCGCGGGCGCCGTCGAAGGAGTCGTTGAGCGCCCGGGAGGCCTCGGCCGCCGGGGCGTAGAGCTTCTCGACGTACTCCTTGAGCATGCGCGTCGAGAGCACCTTGGGGCCGAGCGACTTCAGCGTGTGGCGCACCATCTCGATCCAGCGCACGGGCACACCGCTGGTGTCGAGGTCGTAGAAGCGCTGGGTGACGTCCTTCTCCAGCAGGTCGTAGAGCGCACCGGCCTCGATGTCGTCACGCCGGCCGTTGTCGAGCTCGGCGCCCGCGCCGCTGCCGTCGTCGGCGGAGGGGATCGCCCAGCCGTTGTCGCCGTCGTACCACTCGTCCCACCAGCCGTCGAGGATCGAGAGGTTGAGGCCGCCGTTGAGCGCGGCCTTCATGCCGGAGGTGCCGCAGGCCTCGTAGGGGCGCAGCGGGTTGTTGAGCCAGACGTCGCAGCCGGGGTAGAGCGGCTGCGCCATCGCGATGTCGTAGTTGGGCAGGAAGGCGATGCGGTGGCGCACCTCGGGGTCGTCGGCGAAGCGCACGATCTGCTGGATCAGCTGCTTGCCGCCGTCGTCGGCCGGGTGGCTCTTGCCGGCGATCACCAGCTGCACCGGCCGCTCCGGGTCGAGCAGCAGCCGCTTGAGCCGCTCGGGGTCGCGCAGCATCAGCGTGAGGCGCTTGTACGACGGCACCCGGCGCGCGAAGCCGATGGTGAGCACGTCGGGGTCGAGCGCGGAGTCGATCCAGCCGAGCTCGGCCGGGGCGGCGCCCCGCTGGAGCCACGACTTGCGCAGCCGTACCCGCGCGTCGTCGATGAGCTTCTGGCGCAGCACGCGCTTGGTGGCCCACAGGTCGGCCGCCGGGACCTTGTCGACCGCGGCCCACACGTCGTCGCCGTGCTGGCCGGCGAGCTCGAGCACCTCGCGGCCGACCCAGGTGGGGGCGTGCACGCCGTTGGTGATCGAGGTGATCGGCACCTCGGCCTCGTCGAAGGCCGGCCACAGCCCGTTGAACATGCCGCGGCTGACCTCGCCGTGGAGCTCGGAGACGCCGTTGGCGCGCTGCGCGAGCCGGAAGCCCATCACCGCCATGTTGAAGACGCCGTGGTCGCCGCCCTCGTAGTCCTCCGCGCCCAGCGCCAGGATCCGGTCGACCGGCACGCCGGCCACCGGGCTCTGCGCGCCGAAGTACTGCTCGACGAGCTGCCGCGGGAAGCGGTCGATGCCCGCGGGCACCGGGGTGTGGGTGGTGAAGACGCTGCCGGCGCGGACCACGGCGAGCGCGGTGTCGAAGTCGAGTCCGGGGCCGCCCTCGGCCACGGTGAGCTCGCGGATCCGCTCCACGCCCAGGAAGCCCGCGTGGCCCTCGTTGCAGTGGAAGACCTCGGGCGCGGGGTGGCCGGTCAGGCGGCAGTAGGCACGGACGGCGCGGACGCCGCCGATGCCGAGCAGGAGCTCCTGCTGCAACCGGTGCTCGGTGGTGCCGCCGTAGAGGCGGTCGGTGACCTCGCGCAGGTGGGGCGGGTTGTCCTCGATGTCGGTGTCGAGCAGGAGCAGCGGCACGCGGCCGACCTGCGCGATCCAGACGCGGGCGCGCATCGGCTGGTCTCCGGGCACCTCGACCTGCACGACCTCCTGGCTGCCGTCGTCAGCACGCAGCGGCGTGATCGGCAGACCGTCGGGGTCGAGCACGGGGTAGCTCTCCTGCTGCCACCCCTCGCGCGAGAGCGCCTGGCGGAAGTAGCCCATCTGGTAGAGCAGGCCCACGCCGATCAGCGGGATGCCGAGGTCGCTGGCGGTCTTGAGGTGGTCGCCGGCGAGGATGCCGAGACCGCCGGAGTACTGCGGCAGCACCGAGGTGATGCCGTACTCGGAGCTGAAGTAGGCGATGGCACGCGGCAGGTCCTGCGCCTCGGCCCGGCGACCGCCCTTGACCTGCTTCTGGAACCAGCGGTCGGCGGAGAGGTAGCCCTCGAGGTCGTCCTGGGCGGCGCGCAGCCGCTTGAGGAAGCGCTTGTCGCCCGCCAGCTCCTCCAGCCGCGCCGGCGAGACCGCACCCAGGGTCTTGACCGGGTCGTGGCCGCTCGCGCGCCACACCTCGGGGTCGATCTCGGCGAAGACGTCCTGCGTCTCCGGGCTCCAGGACCAGCGCAGGTTGGTCGCCAGCTCGGTCAGCGCCGCGAGCTTCTCGGGCAGGACAGGACGGACGGTGAATCGTCGGATCGCACGCACCCGCCCACGCTAGCCCAATTTCGTTGGATCGTTCCAAAGATCACCCGAGTAGGCCGGCCGCTTCCGGGGCACCGTTTGCGTGCCCGCACCACAACGGACAAGGTGAGCGCATGGTCGGACGCATCCCCGTCATGGACGTCACTCCCGTCGTCGACCTCGGACGACACCCCGCGAAGGCCGCCGTCGGCGAGGCCTTCGACGTCACCGCGCTGGTCTTCCGCGAAGGCCACGACCAGCTCGGCGCGGAGGTGGTGGCCACCGACCCCTCGGGCGTGCGGCGGCCGCCGCTGCGCATGCGTCCCGTCGAGGACGAGGTGTCGCGCATGGCCGCCACGGTGCGGCCCGACGTCGAGGGCGCCTGGACCTTCGAGGTGCAGTCGTGGAGCGACCCGCTCGGCACCTGGCTGCACGACGGGCCGATCAAGATCCGCGCCGGCGTCGACACCGAGCTGATGTTCACCGAGCTCGGCCTGCTGCTCGACCGCGTCGTGGCCGAGGGCGACCTCACCGAGGCCGAGCTGGCCGGCGTGGCCGACGTCAAGGCCGCCGTGGGCGACAGCTCCCGGCCGCTCGAGGTGCGCCTCGCGGCCGCCGAGGACGAGGCGCTGCTGGCCGTCTTCGAGGCCCACCCGCTGCGCGACCTGCTCACGACCGAGGGCCCCTACCCCTTCTTCGCCGACCGCGAGCGGGCGCTCTACTCCAGCTGGTACGAGTTCTTCCCGCGCTCGGAGGGGGCCTACGTCGACGAGGCCACGGGCAAGGTCGTCAGCGGCACCTTCCGCACCGCGGCCGAGCGGCTGCCGGCCGTGGCGGCCATGGGCTTCCACGTGATCTACCTCCCCCCGATCCACCCGATCGGCGAGGTCAACCGCAAGGGCGCCAACAACACCCTGACCCCCTCGGCCGACGACGTCGGCTCGCCGTGGGCGATCGGCAGCAAGGACGGCGGCCACGACGCCGTGCACCCCGACCTGGGCACGCTCGAGGACTTCGACCACTTCCTGGCCGAGGCGAAGAGGGCGGGCCTGGAGGTCGCGCTCGACTACGCGCTGCAGGCGGCGCCCGACCACCCCTGGGCCAAGGAGCACCCGGAGTGGTTCACCGTGCGCGCCGACGGCACCATCGCCTACGCCGAGAACCCGCCGAAGAAGTACCAGGACATCTACCCGATCAACTTCGACCGCGACCCCGACGGCATCTACGCCGAGTGCGAGCGGGTGCTCCGCTTCTGGATGGACCGCGGGGTGCGGATCTTCCGCGTCGACAACCCGCACACCAAGCCCGTCGTCTTCTGGGAGTGGCTGCTCGGGCGGGTGCGCGAGACCGACCCCGACGTGCTCTTCCTCTCCGAGGCCTTCACCAAGCCGCCGATGATGCGCGCCCTGGCCACCGTCGGCTTCCACCAGAGCTACACCTACTTCACCTGGCGCACGGCCCGCTGGGAGATCGCGGAGTACCTCCAGGAGGTCTCGCACGAGACGTCCGCGGTGCTGCGCCCCAACTTCTTCGTCAACACCCCCGACATCCTCCACGGCTTTCTGCAGTACGGCGGCCCGCCGGCCTTCAAGATCCGGGCGGCGCTGGCGGCCACCAGCTCGCCGAGCTGGGGGGTGTACGCCGGCTACGAGCTCTTCGAGCACGTGGCGGTCAAGCCCGGGAGCGAGGAGTACCTCGACTCCGAGAAGTTCCAGATCCGGGTGCGCGACTGGGACGGCGCCGCCGAGCGCGGCGAGACCCTGGCGCCGTACCTGACCCGGCTCAACCAGGTGCGCGAGGCGCACCCCGCCCTGCAGCGTCTGCGCAACCTGCACGTGCACTCCAGCGACGACGACGCCGTGCTGGTCTACAGCAAGCAGGAGGGCTCCGACATCGTCGTGGCGGTCATCAACCTCGACCCGTACGCCGCCCACACCACGACCGCGCACCTCGACCTGCCGGCGCTGGGCATGGAGTGGCACGACCGCTTCGACGTGCACGACGAGATCACCGGCCAGGACTGGGAGTGGGGCGCGCACAACTACGTGCACCTCGACCCGCACCACGAGCCCGCCCACGTGCTGACGGTCCGTCGTCATGGGGGCCACCGATGAGCCACCCCCAGATGACCGACTACCTCGGTGGCGCGCGCTGGTTCGCCGGCAAGGGCCGGCACTACGAGGTGACCGACGTCGACCGCGTCGCCAGCGTGCACGTGGGTGACGCGCTGCTCACCCTCGACGTGCTCACCGTGGAGTACGAGGGCGAGGGGCGCCGCGACGTCGAGCGCTACCAGATGCCGCTGGTGCACCTGCCCGTCGAGCGGGCCGACCTCCACCACGCCCTGCTCGGCCGCCACGAGGGGCGCTGGACCTACGACGCCGTGCACGACCCCGAGTCGATGGCGCGCTACCTCGAGGTCTTCGCGCGCACCGAGCCGGGCGGCACCCGGCAGGTGGGCGGCGCCGTCTTCCACCGGCTCGACGTCGAGGGCAGCTCCGACGACGGCGCGCTCGACCCCGCCCTGCCCGCGCGCCTGCTCACCGGCGAGCAGAGCAACACCACCGTGGTCTACGGCGACCGCACCCTGCTCAAGCTCTTCCGCCAGGTCACCCCCGGCCGCAACCCCGACATCGAGATCCACGCCGCGCTCACGGCGGCGGGCAACCCCACGGTCGGGGCGCTGCGCGGCTGGGTGACGGCGGGCGAGGGCGAGCGCACCGAGGACCTCGCGATGCTGCAGGAGTTCCTGGTCGACGCCCACGACGGCTGGGCGCTCACGCTCGACGCCGCCCGCCGCGGCGACGACTTCGCCGGCGAGGCGTTGGCGCTCGGCGCGACCGTCGCGTCGGCCCACCACGCCCTCGCCGAGCAGTTCCCCACCGGCACCGTCGACGGCGACGACCTCGCCGAGCGGATGCGGGTGCGGGTCGAGGCGGCCCTCATCGGCTTCCCGCAGCTCGCGCCGTACGCCGACGGGCTGCGGCAGCGCCTCGACGGCCTGGGCGACCAGGGCGAGCAGGAGGTGCAGCGGGTGCACGGCGACCTCCACCTCGGCCAGACCCTGCTGACCCCCTCGGGGTGGCGGCTCGTCGACTTCGAGGGCGAGCCCGCCAAGCCGCTGGCCGAGCGCCGGCTGCCCGACTCGCGGTGGCGCGACGTCGCCGGCATGCTGCGCTCCTTCGACTACGCCGCCCACGCCGCAGGGGCCGAGCCCGGCTGGGCCACCACGCCGCGCGCGCGCTTCCTCCACGGCTACGCCGGTCGCTGCCTCACCCCCGCCGAGCAGTCGCTGCTCGACGCCTACGAGGTCGACAAGGCCGTCTACGAGGTGGGCTACGAGGCACGCAACCGGCCCGACTGGGTAGACATCCCCCTGGCGGCCGTGCAGCGGATCGCCACGACGCCCACACCGAAGGAAGGCCCACAGTGAGCCACACGATCGGCGAGATCGACCTCCACCTGATCAACGAGGGTCGTCACGAGCGGCTCTGGGACGTCCTCGGCGCGCACGTCGAGGAGGAGGGCACCGTCTTCCGCGTGTGGGCGCCCAACGCCCTCGAGGTGCAGGTGCGCGGCGGCTTCAACGGCTGGGACGGCTCCCGCTCCCCCATGGCGGCCGTCGAGTCCTCCGGGGTCTGGGAGTGCTTCGTGCCGGGCGTCGGGTCCGGGGCGGAGTACAAGTTCCACGTGCGCGGCGCCGACGGCCACTGGCGCGACAAGGCCGACCCGCTGGCCTTCCACACCGAGGTGCCGCCGCACACCGCGTCCGTGGTCTTCGACAGCACCCACCAGTGGGGCGACGAGGAGTGGATGCAGGCGCGCGCCGAGGGCGGGCGGGCCGACCAGCAGCCGATGTCGGTCTACGAGGTGCACCTGGGCTCCTGGCGCCACCACCCGGGCGCCGGCACCTACAGCTACGACGACCTCGCCGAGCACCTCACGGCGTACGTCGTGGAGATGGGCTTCACCCACGTCGAGCTGCTCCCCGTCATGGAGCACCCCTTCGGCGGCTCGTGGGGCTACCAGGTCACGTCGTACTACGCCCCGACCTCGCGCTTCGGCGACCCCGACGGCTTCCGCCGCCTCGTCGACGCGCTGCACCAGGCCGGCATCGGCGTCATCGTCGACTGGGTGCCGGCCCACTTCCCCAAGGACGAGTGGGCGCTGGCGCGCTTCGACGGCACCGCCCTCTACGAGGACCCCAACCCCAGCCGCGGCGAGCACCCCGACTGGGGCACCTACGTCTTCAACTTCGGCCGCCACGAGATCCGCAACTTCCTGGTCGCCAACGCGCTCTACTGGCTCCAGGAGTTCCACATCGACGGGCTGCGCGTCGACGCCGTCGCCTCGATGCTCTACCTCGACTACTCCCGCAACGACGGCGAGTGGCAGCCCAACGTGCACGGCGGACGCGAGAACCTCGAGGCCGTGCAGTTCCTGCAGGAGCTCAACGCCACGGTCTACAAGACCGTGCCCGGCGCCGTCACCATCGCCGAGGAGTCGACCTCCTGGCCGGGCGTCACCCGCTCGACCGACAGCGACGGCCTGGGCTTCGGGCTGAAGTGGAACATGGGGTGGATGCACGACTCGCTCGCCTACATCGCGCGCGACCCGGTCTACCGCAGCCACCACCACCACGAGGCCACCTTCTCGATGGTCTACGCCTTCTCCGAGAACTTCGTGCTGCCGATCAGCCACGACGAGGTCGTGCACGGCAAGGGCTCGCTGCTGCGCAAGATGCCCGGCGACCGCTGGCAGAAGCTCGCCGGCGTGCGCGCCTACCTCTCGTGGATGTGGGCGCACCCGGGCAAGCAGCTGCTCTTCATGGGCACCGAGTTCGCGCAGGACCAGGAGTGGGCCGAGCAGCGCGAGCTCGACTGGTGGCTGCTCTCCGACCGCGACCACGAGGGCGTGCGCCGCCTGGTCGCCGACCTCAACGGCGTCTACCTCGACACCCCCGCCCTGTGGGCGCAGGACTCCTCCCCGGAGGGCTTCACCTGGATCGAGGCCGACGACGCCGCCGGCAACACCCTGGCCTTCGCCCGCTGGGACGCCGACGGTGGGGCGCTGGTCAGCGTCACCAACTTCTCCGGCGGCCCGCGCGAGGCCTACCGCCTGGGCCTGCCCTTCACCGGGGAGTGGAGCGAGGTGCTCAACACCGACGCCGAGGTCTACGGCGGCTCGGGCGTCGGCAACCTCGGCACGGTCACCGCGCACGGCGAGCCCCACCAGGGCCAGCCGGCCTCCGCCTCGCTGCGGGTGCCGCCGCTCGGGACGGTGTGGCTGCGCCGCAGCCCCCAGGCGTAGCCCGAGCGTGACCCCGAGAGTGACCCGAGAGTGAGCCGAGAGTGACCCCACGCAGGTGATCGATCTGCTCCCCCTGGCCGAGCGCGTGTGGCCGGTGCTGCTGTTCCTCGTCCTGGTGCAGCTGGTGGCCGACCTCAGCGACGACGCGGGTCTCTTCGACCTGGCCGCCCACGTGGCGGCCACGCTCGCCGGGGGCCGCACGGTGGTGCTCTTCGGGCTCTTCTGCGCGCTCGCGACGGTGACCACGTGGCTGCTCAGCATCGACACGACCGCGGTGCTCCTCGCCCCCATCGGGCTCACGCTCGCGCGCGAGCTGCGGATCCCGCCGCTGCCCTTCGCCTTCGCCGCCGTCTGGCTGGCCAGCACCGCCTCGCTGCTGCTGCCGATCAGCAACCTGACCAACCTGCTGGCGATCGAGCGGCTCTCGCTGCACCCGCACGAGTTCGTGCAGGCCACCTGGGCCCCGCAGCTGGCCGTGCTGGCCGTGGTGGTGGCGGGGCTGCTCGCGCGTCACCGCGCCGACCTCCGTGGCCGCTACGAGGTACCGGGCATGCTGCCCGCGGGCGACCGGGTCCTGGCCGGGGTCGCCGGGGCCGTGGTGGTGCTGCTCGCCCCGGCCGTCGTGCTCGGCGTCGAGCCCTGGTTGGCGGCCGGGGTCGGCGTGCTGGTGCTGGTCGCCTGCTTCGCCGTACGCCGCCCGGCCCTGGTGGCGCCACACCGGCTGCTGGGGCTGGTGCCCTGGTCGGTGCTCGCCCTCGCCACGGTGCTCTTCGCCGTGCTGGGCAGCCTCGGCCCGCGGCTGGAGCCCTGGCTGGGCGACGTGCTGGGGCGCGGCGACTCCGCCGGCGACCTCGCCACGCTTGCGGGCGCCGGGGTGCTGCTCGCCAACGGCGCCAACAACCTGCCGGCCTACCTGCTGCTCGAGCCGGTGGCGCTCGCGGGCGCCGGGGGCGTCGACCGGCTGCTGACCACGCTGGTGGCGGTCAACGTCGGGCCGCTGCTGCTGACCTGGGGCGCGCTGGCCAACCTGCTCTGGCTGCGCGCGTGCCGGCGCCGCGGCGTCGTCGTGACCGCCCGCCGCTTCGCCCGGGAAGGACTGCTCGTCGTGCCGCTCGCCGTCGCCGCGGGGGTGGCCGCGGTGCTCTGGTGGTGACCGGAGCCGTGCGGTCGGGGCCTACGCTGAGACCGTGCCCGCCGAGCTGATCCCCGTCTCCCCCGGCGTCGTGCGCGTGTCGTGGACCGACGACGTCGAGCCCGCCGAGGTGCGGGGCGTGGTCGAGTCGGCCTTCAAGGGCGGCTCGACGCGGGTCGAGACCCACGTCGCGCCCGACGACCGCGAGGGCCAGCGCGTCGCCACCTGGGCGGGGCTGCTGCGCGAGGGCGTCGCCCGCGGCGTGGCCGACGGCGGCGCCCAGGACGGCGACCGCATCGTCTACGCCCGGCTCAACGACGACACCCCGCTGGAGCAGCCCGAGGGCTTCCGCTCGCTGCTCAACTCCTTCCTCCCCCGCAAGCGGGCGATCAGCCAGCTGCTGGTGCGCGACCCCGACGACCGCGTGCTGCTGTGCCAGCTGACCTACAAGCGCGACCTCGACCTGCCGGGCGGCGTGGTCGAGGTCGGCGAGTCGCCGCAGGTGGCCGTCGGCCGCGAGGTGCAGGAGGAGCTGGCGCTGTCGCTGGAGCCGGGGCCGCTGCTGCTCGCCGACTGGCTGCCGCCGTGGAGCGGCTGGGACGACGCCCTGTGCCTGGTCTTCGACGGCGGCGTGCACGACCCCTCCCTGCTCGACCACGTGGTCAAGCAGGAGCGCGAGATCCGCGGCGTCGACTTCCACCACCTCGACGACGTGCGCGAGCGCTGCGCCGACTTCACCTTCCGCCGCCTGGAGGCCGCGCTGGCCAACGCCCGCCGCGGCGCCGCGTCGTACACCGAGAGCGGCCGCACATGACCCCGGTGACGGCGGCCCCGCGCCTGTCGCTGGTCGCGCAGACCTACGTCGCCGTCGTCGCCGCCACCTCGGTCTGGGTGCTGCTGGCGCCCTCGCAGGCCGCCTGGGCCGCGCTCGTCGTGCTCGCGCTGCCGCTGAGCCTGGTGGCGATGTGGGTGGGCTTCTACGCCGGTCTCGCGGTCGGCTTCTGGACCGGGGTGGGCCACGACGAGGTGAGCCTGCCGATGGGCCTGGCCTGGGTGACCGTCTGGACGGCGGCCGCGTGGATCAACGCCCGCCTGCTCGAGAAGGTGCTCGACCGCGGCTGGGACGCCCTGCACGTGCGTGGCCGCGACGAGGACGACGAGGACGAGTAGCGCGGGCTACGACAGCTCGGCGTCGACCGGGTCGCCGGCGTCGTCGGCGTCGACCGGCACCACCACGACCGGGCAGTGGGCGTTGCGCACGATCTGCTCGGCCGTCGACCCCATCCGCAGGCCCATGAAGCCACCGGCGCCGCGGTTGCCGACCACGATCGCCGAGGCCTTCTCGGAGGCCTCGACCATGCGGCGTCCGGCGGAGCCGTGCACGGCGTGCAGGTGCACCTCGCAGGTCAGGCCGAGGCGGTCGACGTCGCGGCGCAGGCGCTCGAGCACCGCGGCCTCGAAGTCGGTCAGGGGCGGCACGTAGCCGGTGGTGGCCGAGGCGGGCCGGGGCGCGGTCGAGATGATCCAGGAGCGCACCACGTGCAGCGGCTCGCCCAGCCGCGCGGCCAGCCGCGCGGCCCAGCGCACCGCCTGCAGCGAGGCCTCGGACCCGTCGTAGCCGACGACCATCTCCTTGCCGATCTCCAGGGAGCTGGCTACCTGCGCTGTCGACATGGGGGCCTCCTGGGGAGCAGTGGGAGCTGGGCGGTCGTGCTGTCGTCAGTGTGTCAGAGAGAGCCGGGTCAGAAGAGCGCCGAGGCGAGCTCGCGCCGGGCTCGCTGCACCCGCGGGTCGGCGTCGCCCACAGCGCCGAAGAGGCCGATCAGGTGGGTGCGCGCGGCGTCGCGGGGCGCGTCGCTGGTGCGCCGCACCACCTCGATGAGCCGGTGGAAGGCGTCGTCGACGTGGCCACCGAGCAGGTCGAGGTCGGCGACCAGCGTCTGCGCGTCGACGTCGTCGGGGTTCTCGGCCGCCGCCTGGCGCGCCTGCTGCAGGTCGACGCCGTCGGTGCGCTGCAGCAGCTTGGCCATCGCCAGGCCCGCGGCCGCCTCGCTGTCGGCGGGGTTGGCGTCGACCAGCTTCTGGTACTCCGCCACGGCGCCGGCGATGTCGCCGCGCTCGAGCGCGTCCTGCGCGGGGGCGTAGCGGGGGTCGAGCTGGTCCTCGCCGTCCTCGTCGGCGGCCGGGGCCGCCGAGCGCGGCTGGTGGCGCCCGGTCACGCCGTTGGCGGTGAGCTGCTGCAGCACCTGGGTCAGCGCCGTGCGCAGCTCCTCCAGCGAGACCGCCTCCTGCAGCAGCGGCATCGGACGGCCCTGGGCCACGAGCACGACCAGCGGGATGCTCGGGATCTGCATCGCCTGCGCGATCTGCGGCACCTGGTCGACGTCGACGCGGCCGAGCAGCACCCGTCCCTCGAGCTCGCTGCTGACCGTCTGCAGGTCGTCACCGAGGCTGACGCTCTCGGGCGAGCGGCTCGGGCTCTCGAAGCTCAGCAGGACGGGCGCGTTGCGGGAGGCCTCGAGCAGCTCCTGGAAGGTCTCCTCGGTGACCGAGACGGCGTACGGCGCGCCTGCGACCCCGCCCGTGGGCGCGGCGCCACCGGGAGCGGCTCCCGGGGCGGCCCCCTGCAGCGCGGAGAGGTCGACGGCACCGGGGCGGGAGAACGGCTGCTGGCTCATGGCTCCCATTCTGCCCAGGTGGCGGCACCGGCCGACACACCCCTCCGGCGGGTTCCGGCGCAGAGCAGGCGGGATGCCGCCATACTGCCTGCGTCCCCCTCTCGGTCCAGACCCGGCGACAGGAGGAGCGCCCGTGCGCCGCCTGCTCCTCCTCACCGTGGTCACCTGGGTCGCCGCCGACCTGGGATACGCGTCGTTCCGCGAGGACCTGACGATCAGCCTGGTGTGGCCCGTGACCGGCGTGGCGCTGCTCTGGGCGGGCACGGGCAGCCGTCGCACCTGGCCGGTCGACGCCGTGGCGCTGCTCGTCGTGATCGGGGCGGCGCTGCTGCTCCTGGGCGCGACCTGGCAGGTCGCGACGATGGCCGGGCTCCAGGTCGTCGCCCAGACCGCGGTGCACCTCGCCCTGATGACGCGGCTGGCGCCCGACCTGTGGGGCACCGGCCGGGGCAGCCGGCCGATGACCCGGCTCGGCGACCTGGCGGCCTTCCTGCTGGCCACCACGGTCGGCGCCACCGCCGGCACGCTGGTGCGGGCAGCCGGGCTCGGGCTGATCCCGACCCCGACGGCCGTCGACGCGGCCCTGGTGTGGGTGCGCAACTTCGGCTGGGCCTTCGTCATCGGCGCCGTGACGGTGCAGCTGGCGCCGGCGCTGGCCGACGGTCTGGGCGCCGCGGCCGTGCGTCGTCGCAGCGCGCAGTGGTGGACCGGGTGGACGCTCCGGCTCCCGGAGACGGCGCTGCTGCTCGCCATCACCGCCACCGCCTACGTCCTCGTGCTCACCCTGGCCAGCCCGGCGCCGGTGACCTTCGTGCTGCTCCTGCCCACGCTGTGGACCGCGCTGCGGCTGCCGCCCCCGATCGCCTCGCTGCACGCGCTGCTGTGCGGGCTGCTGGCCGTCCTGGTGACGCTCGCCGGCTCCGGGGTCTTCGCCGGGGTCAGCGACCCCCTCGTCGGCGCGGCGATGGCCCAGGCCTTCATGGTCTCGCTGATGGTGATCTCGCTGGCGGTCTCGCTGGTGACCTCCGAGCGCGTGGTGGCCTCCTCCCAGGCCGACGAGCGGGCGGCCCTGCTGACCGCCGTGCTCGAGCAGATCCGCGAGGGGATCCTGGTGGTCCGCAGCGACGGCGAGGTGGTGCTGCGCAACGCCGCCCTCCCGCCACTGACGGGCGCCTCCGGCCTCGAGGTCGGGGAGCCGCTGCCCGACGTGGGGCTGCTCGACCTCGAAGGACGGCGCGTGCCCGCCGACCAACTGCCCCACGTGCGGGCGCTGCGCGGCGAGGAGGTGCTGGTGCAGGAGCTGGTGCACCGTCTCGACGACGGCGAGCCGCGGGTGCTGGAGATCTCGGCGAGCAGGCTCACGGTCGACGGCGAGGAGCCGAAGGCTCTGGTCGTGGTGCGCGACGTGACCCTGGTGCGACAGCGGGAGGACGCCCTCGCGGCCTTCGCCGGCGTGGTCGCGCACGACCTCAACAACCCGCTCACGATCGTCAGCGGGTGGGCCGACACCCTGGCCGACTCCTTCGCCGAGGGCGAGGTCGACGGCACCACCGGGTCCTCGATGACCCGCCGGATCCAGGACGCCTCCGCGCACATGCGCAGCTTCATCGACGACCTGCTCGCCTACACGATCGCCCGCGACCAGCCGCTGCGGATGCAGGAGCTCGACCTGACCGCGCTCGCCGAGCAGGTCGCCACGCTGCGGCGCCAGGCGCCGGTCGGCCCCACCGTCGTCGTGGCCATCGGCATGCACGCCTACGGTGACGAGGTGCTGGTGCGACAGCTGCTCGACAACCTGGTCGGCAACGCCGTGAAGTACGTCGCCGACGGCGTGCGGCCCGAGGTGCACCTGACCTCGCGCGCGAGGGGCGACCTCGTGGAGGTGGCGGTCAGCGACAACGGCGTTGGGGTGCCGCCCCACCAGCGCGAGCGGATCTTCGAGACCTTCGTCCGCGTGCACGACGGCCGCTACACCGGCACGGGCATCGGCCTGGGCATCTGCCGCGGCGTGGTCGAGCGGCACGGCGGGCGGATCCACGTCGAGGACAACCCCGGAGGCGGGAGCCGCTTCGTCTTCACCCTCCCGGCCCACGCGTGAGCCGGGTGTGGTCGGGCGCCGACCTGCGCGCCTGGCTGATGCAGCGGAGCGCGCCGCTGACCGTGCGCTACGGCCGCGAGCTGCTCCTCGAGGGCGCCGACCTGCCCCGTCCCCAGCGGCTGCGGGTGCCCACCCGGCACGGCGACGTGCGCTGCGCGCGCTGGGCGGGGCGTCACGAGGCGACGTACGTGCACCTCCACGGGGGCGCCTTCGTGATGCGCCACCCCGCCATGGACGACTTCTGGGCGCGCTTCGTCGTCGCCACGACGGGGCTCACCGTGGTCGACGTCGACTACGACGTCGCCCCGAAGGTGCGCTACCCCGTCGCCCAGGAGCAGGCGCACGACGTGCTGGCGCACCTCGCCGCCGAGGGCCTGCCGGCGGCCGTCGGCGGCTTCAGCGCGGGCGGCAGCCTCGCCGCGGCCGCCTGCCTGATGGCCCGCGACCTCGGGACGCCACCGCCGCGCCTGCAGCTGCTCGGCGTCCCCTCCCTCGACGTCGCGGAGTCCTACGACGACAAGGGCGTCACCGGCTCGATGCTCGGGCGCTCGGTGCTCGACCTGGTGCGCGCCACCTACTTCCGCGACGCCGCGCGCCGCGCCGAGCCCTACGCCTCCCCGCTGCGCGCCGGGTCGCTGGCCGGCCTGCCCCCGGCGTACGTCGTCACCGGCGAGCGGGACCTGCTGCGGCGCGAGGGCGACGCCTACGCCGCCCGCCTCGCCGAGGCCGGCGTGCCGGTCGACCACCACGTCGTGCCCGGCGCCGACCACTACTTCCTCACGCCGGCCAACGCGCGACGCGAGATGACGCGCATGGCCGAGGCGCTCTCCGGCGCGCTGCTCCCAAGCGGCTGAGAGGCGGCCTCAACCGACGGGATCGATCCTCCGGCGCCGACCCAGGTCCGGCAGACGCTCGACCCGCCCGATTGCCGACACCGCCCCTGCGACCTCCTCGGGTGTCCACCGGCGGACCGGGCGACGGTCTGTCTTCTCCAGGAGCACCCCGACCTCGCTGCCGGGGAAGCGCTCGGCCAGGTCGTCGAGCTGTGCGCGCAGCCACGCGTGACACTCGGCAGTGTCCTGGGCCAGTCGCGCCTCGAAGCGCAGTGCGGCCGTCTCCACCTGGAAGGAGTGCGAGGTGGTCGCCAGCACCGCTGACGTGCCCGGCTCGGCGGGGAGCAGTCGCGCCTCTACGGGGAGGCGGTACCTGCCGTGTCCCGGTGGGCAGACCACCCGGAGCCGGTCCCAGGCCACCGTCACCGCCAGCTCGACCCGCTGCCGCTCGCGTGTCCACTCGCGGTCACCCGACGGCACCTCGACGTCGAGGTCGACGACGAGAGTCCGGGGCTGCTGGGTGCCGATCGGTGCCTCGCCGACATCAGTCCCGGCCACCGTCCAGCCGAAGCGCGGCGTACCGGACTGCACGGCATCGGCTCGCACCGACCCGGCGGCCGAGGCCCGCACCTGCAGCTCGACCTGCTGCGTCGTCGAGCGAGCGAAGTAGCGGCCGACACCGCAGCCCGGGCCCACCCCCGCGACCTCGAAGCTGACGCGGGGTGCGAGCTCGAGGAAGGACGGCGTCGCCCGCGCCGACGTCGTCAGCAGCAGCGACGGCCGCTGCCTCAGCCCCGCGGCCAGCGAGAGCCGCGCGACGCCGCCGGCATACGACACCAACGTGAGACGGTGGTGACCGGTGAGGCCGGCCACCACGACATCGCGTCGGCCGGCCGCCGGGACCGGGATGGTGCCGACGTAGACGGGCACCCCCTGCTCGAGCTCACCATCGTCGCCCAGCACGGTGCCGAAGCGGTGCACGACCACGCCGGGAGCGTCACTGAGCACGGTGTCGTCGTCGACCCCCGTGACACCGGCCGGCTCGTCGGGCCGGTCGAAGCGCAGCGCACCGTCCCAGTCCAGCGGCAGCGTCGGCCGCGGACGCCGGACCTCGACGACGAAGCCGCCGAGGTCGGGAGGACCGACCAGCACGGCTCGCGAGATCCCCTCCGCAGCGGTGTCGTCACCCACCTCCAGCAACGTGTCCCGTCCCGCCGGCGGCAGGCCCTGGGTGCCGAGCCAGACCGGGTCCGGGCGTCCCTGCCGACGGGTCCACGAGAGCCACGAGGCCCTCGTCAGGCCGGGGCCCAGCTCGGTCCACCACGCCGCCTCGACCGGCACTGCCGTCCCCGGCGGGGGACCGAGACGCAGGGAACGCTCGGCCGCATCGGTGCCGGGCATCTGCGTCCCGCCCATGACGCAGTAGGACGAGGCGTACTCGTGCTTGTCCAAGGCGCTGTCGACCTCGCCCCAGGCGTGGCCGAAGCCGAGCATGTGACCGACCTCGTGGGCGCAGGTGCGGTGCGGTCGGTTGATCGCCGTGTAGCCGGCCGGCTTGCGCACCGTGCGGCCCGGCCGGACCTCCACCTCGAAGTCGGACGCGAAGGCACGCGCCGTGGGGAGCGAGCTCAGCACCAGGACCCCGTCTGTGGCGAGGCGGGTCGCCAGCGAGACGTGCCTCTCGACCAGTGTCGCCAGGTGGGCACCACGACCGCCGACGTCGGCGGCGAGCGCCGCCCAGTCCGGGTCGGTCGCTGGCAGCACCACCGGCTGCAGGTGCTGCCAGGTCAACCGGATCTCGCCGCCGGTGACGTCGGACCAGTAGTCGGCCACGCTGCGGCGCAGCTCTGCCGGTTGGCCGGCGGCGCTCCGGTCGAGCATCTCGAGGGCGGCTGCGCCGGTGAGGCCGGTGCCGATGTCGGTGGTCAAGATGAGGACTGCGTAGCGTCGCGTGGTCGTCATGGTTCCTCCTGCGAGGAACCTCCTCCGTGGCGCGCGGTGACGTCCACGGATTATCCGTCAGGTATGGACCAGCTGTGCCAGCAGGTCAGAAGCGCGCCGGCTCGCGGTACTCGCCCCACTCCTCGCGCAGGGCGTCGCAGATCTCGCCCAGCGAGGCCTCGAGGCGGCAGGCCTCGAGCATCGGGCCGACCATGTTGGTGTCGTCGCGGGCGGCCTGCACCATCCGGGCGATCGCCTCGGCGATGGCCGCCTCGTCGCGACCGGCCCGGCGCTCGGCCAGCTCGCGCACCTGCTCGCGCTCGACCTCGTGGGAGACGCGCATGATCTCCAGCTCGCTGGTGACCGACTCGGTGTGGCAGTTGACGCCGACGATGCGCTTCTCGTCCTTCTCCAGCGCGGTCTGGTAGACGAAGGCCGCCTCGGCGATCTCGGAGGTGAACCAGCCCTCCTCGATGCCGCGCAGCAGGCCCCGGGTCACCGGGTCGTCGCCCTCGCGGGCCGAGCGCGCCAGCCCCTCGACGTCGTCGTGGCGCAGGTCGGAGCCGCCGAGCTCGAGGATGGTGTCGAAGATCCGGTTGGCCTGCGCCTCGATCTGGTCGGTGAGCGCCTCGACGTACCAGCTGCCGCCGAGCGGGTCGGCGACGTTGGCGACGCCGGTCTCCTCCATGATCACCTGCTGCGTGCGCAGCGCGATCTCGGCGGCCTGCTCGCTCGGCAGCGCCAGGGTCTCGTCGAGGGCGTTGGTGTGCAGGCTGTTGGTGCCGCCCAGCACCGCGGCCAGCGCCTCGAGGCCGGTGCGCACGACGTTGTTGTAGGGCTGCTGCGCCGTGAGGCTCACCCCGGCGGTCTGGGTGTGGAAGCGGAGCCACTGCGCCTTCTCGGTGGTGGCGCCGTAGACGTCGCGCAGCCAGCGCGCCCAGATCCGGCGCGCGGCGCGGAACTTGGCGATCTCCTCGAAGAAGTCGACGTGGCTGTCGAAGAAGAAGGAGAGCCCGGGGGCGAAGACGTCGACGTCGAGCCCGCGCGAGAGGCCGAGCTCGACGTACCCGAAGCCACCGGCGAGGGTGAAGGCGAGCTCCTGCGCGGCGGTCGAGCCGGCCTCGCGGATGTGGTAGCCCGAGACGCTCAGCGGCTTGTACGCCGGGATCTCGGCGGCGCAGTACTCCATCAGGTCGCCGATCAGCTTCAGGTGCGGCTCGGGCGGGAAGAGCCACTCCTTCTGGGCGATGTACTCCTTGAAGATGTCGGTCTGCAGCGTGCCGTTGAGCTTGGAGAGGTCGGCGCCCTGCCGCTCGGCGGCGACGAGCATCATGCAGAAGACCGGCACCGCCGGACCGCTGATCGTCATCGACGTGGTGACCTGCTCCAGCGGGATGCCGTCGAAGAGCACGTCCATGTCGGCGGCGGTGTCGACCGCGACGCCGCAGTGGCCGACCTCGCCGAGGCTCTTCGGGTCGTCGGAGTCGCGGCCCATCAGGGTCGGCATGTCGAAGGCCACCGACAGCCCGCCGCCGCCCCGGGCCAGGATCATCTTGTAGCGCTCGTTGGTCTGCTGGGCGTTGCCGAAGCCGGCGAACTGCCGGATCGTCCACTGCCGCCCGCGGTAGCCGGTGGGGTAGAGGCCGCGGGTGTAGGGGAACTCGCCGGGCCACTCGGAGTCGTCGGTGCCGTACGCCGGCGCGACCTCCTCCCCCGAGAGGGTGGTGAAGTCGGCGTCGCGCACGCGGCCCTGCGCGAAGGCCGCGTCGTACCGCTCCTGCCAGCGCTGCCGACTGGTCGTCGCCTCTGTGTCGCCCGCTGTGTCCCCGGTCACGTCGCTCATGGTCGGATCGTAGCCGCGATGTGAACGGTCGCTAACCCGTCGTCGAGGTCACCTGCTCCGCGTCGCGGGCCCGCAGTAGGGTCAGGCCCGTGCCTGAGGTCAAGCCGCTGCAGAAGGTCCTGGTCGCCAACCGCGGAGAGATCGCCGTGCGCGTCATCCGTGCCTGCAAGGACGCGGGCATCGGCTCGGTGGCGGTCTACGCCGAGCCCGACCGCGACGCGCTCTTCGTCCGGATCGCCGACGAGGCGCACAGCCTCGGCGGCGCGACGCCCGCCGACTCCTACCTCGACATCGACAAGATCATCGCCGCGGCGAAGGAGTCGGGCGCCGACTCCGTGCACCCCGGCTACGGCTTCCTGGCCGAGAACGCCGACTTCGCCCAGGCCGTGCTCGACGCGGGGCTGGTCTGGATCGGCCCGCCCCCCGCGGCCATCGACGCCCTCGGCGACAAGGCCAAGGCCAAGCACATCGCCGAGCGCGCGAAGGCGCCGCTGGCCCCCGGCACCAAGGACCCCGTCGAGGACGCCGACGAGATCGTCGCCTTCGCTGAGGAGCACGGGCTCCCCGTCGCCATCAAGGCCGTCTACGGCGGCGGCGGCCGCGGCCTGAAGGTCGCGCGCACGATGGAGGAGATCCCCGACGCCTTCGAGGCCGCCGTCCGCGAGGCCGTCGGCGCCTTCGGCCGCGGCGAGTGCCTGGTCGAGAAGTTCCTCGACCAGCCCCGCCACGTCGAGACCCAGTGCCTGGCCGACCAGCACGGCAACGTCGTCGTCGTCTCCACCCGCGACTGCTCGCTGCAGCGGCGCAACCAGAAGCTCGTCGAGGAGGCGCCCGCGCCGTTCCTCACCGAGGACCAGGTCACCCGGCTCTACGAGAGCTCCAAGGCGATCTTGCGCGAGGCGGAGTACGTCGGCGCCGGCACGTGCGAGTTCCTCGTCGCCCAGGACGGCACCATCTCCTTCCTCGAGGTCAACACCCGGCTGCAGGTGGAGCACTGCGTCTCCGAGGAGGTCACCGGTCTCGACCTGGTGCGCGAGATGTTCCGCATCGCCGCCGGCGAGGAGCTCGGCTACGACGACCCGCCCGTGCGGGGCCACTCCATCGAGTTCCGCATCAACGCCGAGGACGGCGGCGCCGGCTTCATGCCCGCGCCCGGCACACTCACCCGCTGGCACCCGCCGTCCGGCCCCGGCGTCCGCCTCGACGGCGGCTACGAGGAGGGCGAGACCATCCCCGGCGCCTTCGACTCCCTCGTCGCCAAGCTGATCGTCTCCGGCCGCGACCGCACCCAGGCGCTGGAGCGCTCGCGCCGCGCGCTCGACGAGTTCGTCGTCGAGGGCATGCCGACCGTCATCCCCTTCCACGCCGCGGTCGTCGACGACCCGGCCTTCATCGGAGACGGCGAGTCCTTCTCGGTCTACACGCAGTGGATCGAGACCGACTTCGACAACCAGCTCGAGCCCTACGCCGGGCCCACGGCCGACGCCGACGAGCCCGAGGAGCGCCACCGCGTCACCGTCGAGGTCGGCGGACGCCGCCTCGAGGTGGTCCTGCCCGGCGGCCTCGCCGCCGTGGGCGGGGGCGCCGGTGGCGGCGCTGCGAAGAAGCCGAAGCGGCGTACGGGCGCGAAGGCCGGCGGCGCCGTCTCCGGCGACGCCGTCGCCTCCCCGATGCAGGGCACCATCGTCAAGGTCACCGTCGCCGACGGCGACACCGTCGCCGAGGGCGACACCATCGTCGTCCTCGAGGCGATGAAGATGGAGCAGCCGCTGAAGGCCCACAAGGCCGGCACCGTCACCGGCCTCGACGCCGAGGTCGGCGCGACCATCGCCAACGGCGCCGTCGTGTGCGAGATCAAGGACGCCGAGTAGGCGCAGTCAGGTCCGCCCCCGAGGTCTCGAGACGGTTGCTGCGCAACCTCCTCGACCACCCGGCGACCCGGGTGGTCGAGGAAGGCGCGCAGCGCCTGTCTCGAGACCCGGCGAGGCGGCGTACGGCGCGGCGGGGCGCTAGCGGGCCCACCCCTGCTACCTTTGTCGTCTAACTCACTCGACTTAGGGAGCAGACATGTCCGGTGGTGAGGGCGACTGCTGCGTCGTCGTGGTCGGGGCGGGCGCAGGAGGGGCGCTGACGGCGACCCACCTGCTGAGCGCAGTCTCCCCGCGCTACCGCGTGGTGCTGGTCGACCCGGCCGCGACGACGGGGCGGGGGGGCGGCGTACGCCACGACCGACGAGCGCCACCTGCTCAACGTGCCGGCCAGCGGCATGACCGCCTTCCCGCGCGATCCGGAGCACTTCTTCCGCTGGGTACGCCGCCACCGCGACGCCGACGCGCAGCCGCAGCACTTCGTGCCGCGCCGGTGGTACGGCGACTACGTCGAGGACCTGCTCGAGACGGCGGCGGAGTATCCCGGCAACGCCGGCTTCGAGCGGCGGCGGGCGCGGGTCACCGACCTCGTGCGCGAGGGCGAGCGCCTGGTGGTGCACGACGACCAGGGCGGTACGACGGTCGCGCGCGCCGTGGTGCTCGCCGGCGGCACCGCGAGCGGCAGCACCTGGGCGCCGGGAGAGCTGCGCGGGAGCGCGCGCTTCGTGGCCGACCCGTGGACGCAGCCGCTGCCCGACGACGGCGACCTGCTGCTGGTCGGCACCGGACTCACCATGGTCGACGTCGCCGTCTCCGCCGACCGGCCGGGTCGCACGATCCACACCGTCTCCCGCCACGACCTGCTCCCCCGCGTGCACCGCGTGCCGACCACCCCGCCGGTGCCGCCGCCCCCCGGGATCACCCGGCTGACCGACCTCGCCGAGCTGGGCGAGGCGATCCGCACCCACGTCGCGCGCACCGTCGCGGCCACCGGCGACTGGCGTCCCGCGATCGACGGCCTGCGACCGGTCACCGCGCAGCTGTGGTCGGGGCTGGCGGAGGAGCAGAAGCAGGCCTTCCTCACCCGACACGCCCGCACCTGGGACGTGCACCGCCACCGGATGTCGCCCGACGTGGCGGCGCGACTCGACGCGATCACCGAGGCCGGCCGGCTGCAGCGGCACCGCGGCACCGTCACGGCTGTCCACGAGCACGACGACGGCCTCGAGGTCGACCTCAGCGACGGCTCCACCCTCCGGGTGGCCGGGGTCGTCTCCTGCACCGGCCCGGTCGGCACGATCGCCCACGACCCCCTGCTCACGACGCTCGCCCGCAGCGGCGTCGTGCGTCCCGGACCCGTCGGGCTCGGCATCGACGTCGCCGACGACGGCCGGGTGCGCGGCGTGCTGCCGACGACGATGCCGGTCTACGCGCTCGGGTCCCTGCGGCGCGGCAGCCTGTGGGAGACCACGGCGATGCCGGAGATCCGCGAGCAGGCCTACAACGTCGCCCAGCGCGTCGTCCGCGCCCTGCACGGCGAGACAAAGCGCCGTCCGACCGACGTCTACGGGCTGTGCCTGACCACGGACGCCACGGCGGCGCGGGCCTACAACGACGCCCTCGGCCGGCTGCTCCGGCTGCAGGACGGCGCCGAGCGCGGGCTGCGCGAGGCGGTCGAGCACGACCCCGACTTCGTGCAGGCCCAGGCGGCGCTGGCGCTGCTCGGCCACGAGTGGGGCACCACCACGGACTGGGGACGCCGCCTCGACCGCGCGCACACCGCCGCGTCGCGACGCTTCCTCGACGACCGCGAGGTCAGCTTCCTGCGCGCGGTCACCACGCGGCTGCGCACCGACGAGGCCACCGGCGCGGCCGCCCTGCTGCGCCACGTGCGGCTCTTCCCCCGCGACGCGCTCGCGGTGAGCGTCGCCGTGCCCACCGTCGCCTTCGGCGGGCTCACCTCGGGCCGCCAGACCGCCGACCTGGTCGAGAGCCTGGGCCGCAGCTACGGCGACGACTGGTGGTACGCCGGCCAGCTCGCCTTCGTGCGCCAGGACCAGGAGCGGTGGGCGGAGGCCGAGGAGCTGGCGGCGTACGCCCTCTCCGTGGAGCCCGCCTCCGGCCACGCCGTGCACGCCCGCGCGCACGTCTTCTACGAGACCGGCGCCCACGCCGAGGGCCTGGCGTGGCTCGACGACTGGATCGGGGGCTGCGGTCGGCAGGCCAACCACCGCTCGCACTTCTCCTGGCACGCCGCGCTGCACGAGCTGATGCAGGGCGACCTCGACGGCGTACGCCGCCGCTACGCCCGCGAGCTCGCGCCGCCGGAGGTGCACGGGTCCCGCGCACTGGTCGACAGCGCGGCCCTGCTGTGGCGCTGCCGCGTCACCGGCGCGTGGCAGGACGAGTTGCCGGTGCAGCAGGCCTGCGAGGCCGCCCCCGTGGGCTGGCTCTCCGAGCCGCCGACGCCCTTCGCCGCGATGCACAGCGCGCTGGCGCTCGCCGCCGACGCCGACGACGTCGGGCTCGCCGCGCTGCGCGACGTCGCCGCCCGCCACGCCGACCCCGTCTTCCGCGACGTCGTGTCGCCGCTGTGCGCGGCGCTGGCCCGGCTCGTCGAGGGCTGGTACGCCGAGGCGGCCGACGCCCTGGGCGCCCTGCTCCCCCGCACCGGCGCGCTCGGCGGCAGCGCCGCGCAGCGGGAGGTGCTCGAGGACACCCTGGTGCACGCCCTGGCCCTGGCGGGCCGCACCGCCGAGGCCGCCACGGTGCTCGACCGGCGGCTCGACCGCCGTCCGTCGGCCCTCGACGTACGCCGCCGGGCCCGGCTCCTGAGCCCCTCGCCCCACTGAGTCGTACGCCGAGTGCTACCTCAGCGTCCCTCAGACCTCCTCCCGCCGACCCTGACGTAGCACTCGGCAAATTCACCGGCCGGCCGGTGAATTTGCCGACGGCGGCCCCGACCCGGCGTGACCTGCGCCACGCCCGGAGGGCGGCATGTCCGGGTCTGCAGGGGACTACCAACGAGTATGAAACGGCTACTCGCGAGTCTCGGAAAAAACGTGAGGAGAGATTCGTGTTTGAGCCTGGAACATGACAGACTCCTCGCATGACTCAGGTGCCTCCGACCACCCTCACCCACGACTCCGCCACCCCCGACCGGGGCCAGGCGCTGGCCGACCGGCTGCGCGAGGGTGCGGAGTTCGCCGTGACCTTCGGCGGCCAGGGCACGGACTGGTTCGCCACCCTGCGCGAGCTCCTCGAGGAGGACCAGGCAGGCGACCGCGTCGCCGAGCTGGTCGAGGAGTCGGCCCGCCGCGTGGCTCCCGTCTCCGGCCGTCTCGCCGCCGCGCTGCCGCGCCCCTTCGCGCCGCAGCAGTGGCTGGCCGACGAGGCCGAGGTCGACCGCGACGAGAGCTCGGCGCCCGCGCTCGGCGTCCCCGGCGTGCTGCTGAGCCAGTTGGTCGCGCTCGACCTGCTCTCCGCGGAGGGCCTCGACCTCACCCGCGTGGCGCCCGTCGCCGCCGTCGGTCACTCGCAGGGCATCCTCGGCGTCGCGGCCTTCGCCGGCCGCCGCGAGGAGGAGGCCTGCAGCGACGTCGACCTGCTCGCCATCGCCCGCCTCATCGGCGCCGCCGCGGGCATCGTCTCGCGCCGCGCAGGCCTGGTCGGCCACGGTGACGAGTCCCCGATGCTCTCGGTCGCCGGCGCCGAGCTGCCCGACGTCGAGCAGCTCGCCGCCCAGGTCAGCCGCGACGACGACCAGGTCGTCGTCGCCGCCGTCAACGGCCCCCGTCGCACCGTGCTGAGCGGCTCCCCCGACGGCCTGCGCCGCTTCCGCGCCGCCGCCGACGAGCGCGCCGCCCGCGAGAGCGCCGAGGTCGAGCAGAAGGCCCGCGGCGGTCGTCCCTTCGGCCCCGTGCTCGAGTCGATCCCCGTCGCCGTCGGCTTCCACCACCCCGCCCTCGCGCCCGCCGTCGACCTGGTACGCGAGTGGGCCGAGGAGTGCGGCCTCGACGCCGCCCTCGCCGAGCACCTCGCCCAGGCCATCTGCGTCGAGCAGGTCGACTGGCCGCGCGAGCTCGTCGACGCCGTCGGCGAGCAGACCGCCTGGGTCCTCGACCTCGGCCCGGCCGAGCTGTCGGCCAACCTCACCGCCCGCGCGCTGCGCGGCCGCGGCGTCACCGTCGTCCCCGCCGCCACCGCCGCGGGCCGCGACCAGCTCTTCACCGTGGGCGCCGAGCTCACCCGCGCCGCCGACTGGTCGGCGTACGCCCCCCGGCTGATCGACCGCGGCGACGGCACCCCCGTCGTCGACACCGCCTTCACCCGCCTCACCGGCAAGTCGCCGATCCTGCTCGCGGGCATGACCCCCACCACCGTCGACCCCGCGATCGTCGCCGCGGCCGCCAACCGCGGCCACTGGGCCGAGCTCGCCGGCGGCGGCCAGGTGACCGAGCAGATCTTCGCCGACAACGTCGCCCGCCTGGGTGAGCTGCTCGACGAGGGCGCGACCGCGCAGTTCAACACCCTCTTCCTCGACCCCTACCTGTGGAAGATGCAGGTCGGCGGCCAGCGCCTGGTGCAGAAGGCCCGCCTCGCGGGCGCCCCCTTCGACGGGCTCGTCATCAGCGCCGGCATCCCCGAGACCGACGAGGCCGTCGCGATCATCGAGGACCTCCACGCCGCGGGCATCAGCCACGTGGTCTTCAAGCCCGGCACGGTCAAGCAGATCCGCCAGGTGCTCGCCATCGCCCGCGAGGTCGAGACCCCCGTCATCGCCCACATCGAGGGCGGCGTCGCCGGCGGCCACCACAGCTGGGAGGACCTCGACGAGCTGCTGCTCGCGACGTACGCCGAGCTGCGCAGCGTCGACAACCTCGTCGTCTGCGTCGGCGGCGGCATCGGCACCCCCGACCGCGCGGTCGACTACCTGCGCGGCACCTGGGCCACCGCCCACGGCGAGGCCGCGATGCCCGTCGACGGCGTGCTCATCGGCACCGCGGCGATGGCCACCAAGGAGGCCACCACCGCCGACGCCGTCAAGGACCTGCTCGTCGCCACCCCCGGCGTCGCGACCAGCGACAACGGCGGCTGGGTGGGCGCCGGCCGCAGCGCCGGCGACGTCACCTCCGGTCGCAGCCAGCTCGGCGCCGACATCCACGAGATCGACAACGCCGCCTCCCGCTGCGGCGCCCTGCTCGACCAGGTCGCCGGCGACGCCGAGGCCGCCCTCGCCCGCAAGGACGAGCTCGTCGAGGCCATGGCCGCGACCTGCAAGCCCTACTTCGGCGACGTCGAGACCATGACCTACGAGCAGCTGCTGCGCCGCTACCTCGAGCTCGCCGGCCCGCGCGCCTCCACCGAGTCGCTGACCGGCAAGGACGCCGCCGGCAGCCAGTGGCTCGACGTCACGCTGCGCACCCGCTTCGAGGAGCTGCTCGACCGCGCCCTGGCGCGCGTCGTGCCCGAGACCTCCGGCGAGGTCGAGCGTCCCTACGAGCTCGCCCAGGTCGCCACCGACCCGGCCGGCTGCGTCGACGCGCTCGTGGCGGCGTACCCCGAGGCGAGCGACTGCGTGCTGCACCCCGCCGACGTCTCCTTCTTCGTCGAGGTCTGCCGCCGTCCCGGCAAGCCGGTCACCTTCGTGCCCGTGGTCGACGCCGACGTACGCCGCTGGTGGCGCTCCGACTCGCTGTGGCAGGCCCACGACGAGGCCTACCCCGCCGACCAGGTCATCGTGATCCCCGGCCCGGTCGCCGTCGCCGGCATCACCGTCAAGGACGAGCCGGTCGCCGACCTGCTCGACCGCTTCGAGGCCGCGCTGGTCGACGACCTCGCCGCCGCCGACGTCGCCCCGCTGCGGGCGGTCGCCCGCACCACCGTGGGCGACGACGTCACCCTGCTCGACGCCGCGGCCGCCGCCACCGACCTCGTGTGGGCCGGACGCGTCATCGCCAACCCGCTGCACCGCCTGGTGGGCACCGAGGCCGGCCTCGAGGCCGGCGACGACGACACCACCGCCGTGCTGCGCGTGCCGCTGAGCAAGGGCGAGCTCGCGCTGCGGGTCGACCTCTCCGGCGTGCCCGCCGGCGGTCTCCCCGTCATCAGCGAGGAGTCGGTCACCTCCGCGATGGCCGACCTGCTCGCGGTCACCGCGGGCGGCACCCTGCCCGAGGTCGTCGACGGCAGCGCGACGGTCACCACGACCTGGACCTCCGCGCTCGTCGCCGACCACGTCGGCGTCACCGACCCCGCCCGCCGCCGCAAGGGCGAGGGCCAGGCCGACCCGCAGGCCGGCGTCGTCCCCGACACGCTCGTGGGGCTCGCCTGGCCGGCGGTCTTCGCCTGCATCGGCCCCGTCGAGGGCCTGCTCGACCTGGTGCACCTCGACCACCGGATCAGCCTGGAGCGCCCGCTGACCGAGGTCGCCGACGGCGCCGAGCTGACCCTCACCGCCACCCGCACCGGCACCGTCGACTCGGTCGCCGGCCAGGTGATCTCGGTCGACGTCACCGTCACCGAGGGCGACGCGACCGTGGCCACGCTCTCCGAGCGCTTCATGGTGCGCGGCCGCACGGGCGAGGCCGAGCTGGCCGGTCCCGGGTCGGTCACCGGCGACGCCGAGGAGCGCCCGCGCGCCCGGCTCGACCGCTTCACCGCCACGGCGCCCCAGCACATGGTCGCCTTCGCCGCGGTCAGCGGCGACCACAACCCGCTGCACACCGACGTGCCCGCCGCCCGCCTCGCGGGCTTCGAGGGCCCGATCGTGCACGGCATGTGGACCTCCGCGGTCGCCCAGCGCGCCGCGGCGTCCGCCGGCGCCTCGCACCACCCGCGCGCCGTCCGCTCCTGGCTGACGCGCTGGGTCGCGCCGGTGCAGCCGGGCGCCGAGGTCGAGGTGACCGTCGAGCGCACCGGCGTGCTCGCCGGCGACACCGTGCTCGAGGTCAGCGTGCGCGCCGACGGCGAGCTCGCGATGGTCGCCGAGGCCGTGGTGGCCGCGCCGCGCACGGCGTACGCCTTCCCCGGCCAGGGCATCCAGAGCCAGGGCATGGGCCTCGACGCCCGCACCCGCTCCGCCGCCGCCCGGCAGGTCTGGGACCGCGCCGACGCCCACACCCGCGAGGCCCTCGGCTTCTCGATCCTGGCCGTCGTCCGCGACAACCCGACCGAGCTGTGGGCCGACGGCGAGCTGCACCGCCACCCCGACGGCGTGCTCTTCCTGACCCAGTTCACCCAGGTCGCGATGGCCACGCTGGCCGTCGCCCAGGTGGCCGAGATGCGCGAGAGCGGCGTCTTCGTCGAGGGCGCGATCACCTGCGGCCACTCCGTGGGCGAGTACAACGCGCTCGCGGCGGTCACCGGCATCCTCCCGCTGGAGGCGCTGCTGGAGATCGTCTTCCGCCGCGGCATGGCGATGCACCACCTGGTGCCGCGCGACGCGCAGGGCCGCTCCAACTACCGGCTCGCGGCCATCCGGCCTTCGCAGATCAAGCTCGCCGACGACGAGGTCGCCGGCTGGGTGGCCGAGATCTCCGAGCGCACCGGTGAGTTCATCCAGATCGTCAACTACAACCTGCGCGGCTCGCAGTACGCCATCGCGGGCACCGTGCGCGGTCTGGAGGTCCTCGAGGAGGAGGTCGCCGAGCGCCGCAAGCGCTTCAACGGCAAGGCCGCCTTCATCCTGGTGCCGGGCATCGACGTGCCCTTCCACTCCTCCGAGCTGCACGCCGGCGTGCCCGACTTCAGGGCCACGCTCGACGACCTGCTGCCCGAGACGATCGACCCGACGCTGCTGATCGGGCGCTACATCCCCAACCTGGTGCCCCGCCTCTTCTCCCTCGACAAGAGCTTCGTCGAGGAGGTCGCGGCGTACGTCGACTCCCCGCTGCTCAAGCCGGCGCTGGAGGACTGGGACACCTGGTCGGCCGACCCGAGCCGGCTCGGCCGGGCGCTGCTGATCGAGCTGCTGGCCTGGCAGTTCGCCAGCCCGGTGCGCTGGATCGAGACCCAGGACCTGCTCTTCGCCACCCCGGCGCAGGAGACCGCGACCGGCACCGGTCTGGGGATCGAGCAGTTCGTCGAGGTCGGCGTCGCGGGTGCTCCCACGATCGCCAACCTGGCCGCCAACACCACCAAGCTGCCGACCTACGACGGCGAGGCGCCGCGCATCCTCAACGTGGAGCGCGACTCCGCCGTGGTCTTCGGCACCGACACCCCCGTGGTGGAGGACGAGGAGGAGACCGACGAGACCGCGTCGGGCGAGTCCTCGGCCGCCGAGTCCTCGCCGGTCGAGCCTGTCGAGACCAAGGCGGCCGCTCCCTCTGCCGCCCCCACCGCGGCGCCGGGTGCCGAGCGTCCGGCGGACCTGACCTACAGCGCCGCCGACGCGACCACCACGCTGGCCGCGCTGCGCACCAAGGTGCGGCCCGACCAGATCGGCACAGCCGACACGATCGAGGCGCTATGCGACGGCGTCTCCTCGCGCCGCAACCAGCTGCTGGTCGACCTCGGCGCCGAGCTCGGCCTGGGCGCCATCGACGGCGCCGCCGAGGCCGACTGGAAGTCGCTGGGCGGCAAGGTCGACAAGCTGGCCCGCGGCTACTCCGCCTTCGGCCCGGTGCTCACCGAGGCCGTCGGCGACACGCTGCGCAAGTTCGCCGGCTCGAAGGGCTCGAAGGCCGCGGCCATCACCGACCGCGTCACCGACACCTGGCAGCTCGGCCCCGGGTGGGTCAGCCACGTGCAGGCGCTGCTCGCGTGCGGCCTGCGCGACGGCTCCTCCACCCGCGGCGGCGCGCTCGGCTTCGACAGCCAGCCCGCCGACGTCGCCAGCGCGGTCGACCAGGCCGTGCAGGCCGTCGGCGCCGCCCACGGCGTGAGCGTCTCGATGCCCGCCGGTGGCGAGGGCGGCGGTGGCGGCACCGTCGACGCCGCCGCGCTGGGCGAGCTGACCGAGTCGATCACCGGCCCCGAGGGCGTGCTGGCCTCCACTGCGCGCCACCTGCTGGGCCGGCTCGGCCTGGCCGACGAGGGCGTCGGCGAGTCGGAGGAGGACCTCGACGCCGAGCTGGTGCAGCTCGTCGAGGCCGAGCTCGGCTCCGACTGGGCCAAGAAGGTCGCCCCGGCCTTCGACGCCAAGCGCGCCGTGCTGCTTGACGACCGCTGGGCCTCGGTCCGCGAGGACTTCGCCCGTGCCTGGGCCGGCGACGAGGACGTGCTGACCCGCAGCTACGCCTCGCTCGACGCCAACGCGCAGGCGCAGGCCGCCTGGTGGCTCGAGCGGGCCCGCACCGAGGGCCGCAGCGACCTGGTCGACTTCTACGAGGGCGTGCTCGCCGCGGTCGACACCGCGCCGCAGTACGCAGGCGAGGTCGCCGTCGTCACCGGCGCGGCCCCCGGCTCCATCGCCGGCTCCGTCGTCGGCGACCTGCTGCGCGGCGGCGCCACCGTGGTGGCGACCACCTCGCGGCTCTCCAAGGCCCGGCTCGACTACTTCCGCGGCCTCTACCGCGACCACGCGTCGACCGGTGCTGCCCTGTGGGTGCTGCCGGCCAACCTGGCGTCGTACGCCGACGTCGACGCGCTGGTCGAGTGGATCTCCTCCCCCGTGGTCGAGGAGGCGGGTGGCCAGCGCACCGAGCTGCGCCCCGCGCTCTCCCCGACGCTGGTCTTCCCCTTCGCCGCCCCGCCCGTGCAGGGCACCGCGGCCGACGCGGGTCCCCGCGCCGAGGTGGAGTTCCGCGTGCTGGTCTGGGGCGTGGAGCGCCTCGTCACCGGCCTGGCCGCCCAGGGTGCCGAGCACAAGCTCGGCCAGCGGGTGCACGTGGTCCTGCCCGGCTCGCCCAACCGTGGCCGCTTCGGCGGCGACGGCGCCTACGGCGAGGCCAAGGCGGCGTTCGACGCCTTCGTGCAGCGCTGGCACGCCGAGTCGGCCTGGTCGGCTCGCGTCTCGCTGGCCCACGCCCACATCGGGTGGGTGCGCGGCACCGGCCTGATGGGCGGCAACGACCCGCTGGTCGGCGCCGTCGAGGCCGCCGGCGTCCGCACCTGGAGCCCGGAGGAGATGACCGCCGAGCTGCTCGAGCTGTGCACCGCCGACGCGCGGGCCAAGGCGGCGCAGGCGCCGATCACGGCCGACCTGACCGGCGGCCTGGGCGAGGCCGACCTCGACCTCGCTGCCCTGGCGCGCGAGGCCCGCGACGCCGCGACGGCGTCCGACGCCGACGCTGACGAGACCGACGCCAAGACCACGGTCACCGCGCTCACGCACCCCGCCGGCTGGGGGACCACCCAGGCGACGATGCCGTGGGCGGACCTCGACGCCAAGCCCGAGGACCTCGTGGTCATCGTGGGCGCCGGCGAGGTCGGCCCCGTGGGCTCGGCGCGCACCCGCTTCGAGATGGAGGTCGAGGACCACCTCTCCGCCGCGGGCGTGCTCGAGCTGGCCTGGGTCACCGGCAAGATCGTGTGGGAGCACGAGCCCACCGCCGGCTGGCACGACGCCGCGTCGGGCGACCCGCTCACCGAGGCCGAGGTCGTGGAGAAGTACGCCGAGGAGCTCGAGGCGTCCGTCGGCATCCGCCGCTTCCGCGACGACAACCAGCTCATCGACGGCACCGCGCCGCTGATGGTCTCGGTCTACCTCGACGAGGACACCTCCTTCGTCGTCCGCACCGAGGAGGAGGCCCGCGCCTTCGCCGAGGCCGACCCGAAGCACACCCGGATCGCTCCGGGTGAGGACGGCGACTGGGTGGTCACCCGCCTGGCCGGCGGCGAGATGCGGGTGCCGCGGCGCTTCAAGCTCACCCGCTTCGTCGGCGCCCAGGTGCCCGACGGCTTCGACCCCGCGGTCTGGGGCCTCGGCGCCATGGTCGAGTCGGTCGACCGGCTCGCGGCGTGGAACCTCATCGCCACCGTCGACGCCTTCGTCTCCAGCGGCGTCACCCCGGCCGAGCTGCTGCGCTGGGTGCACCCCACGCAGTTCGCCAACACCCAGGGCACCGGCATCGGCGGCATGCAGTCGACCCGCCGGATGTACGTCGACGCGCTGCTCGGCGAGGAGCCGCCCAACGACGTGCTCCAGGAGGCGCTGCCCAACGTGGTGGCCGCGCACACCGTGCAGAGCTACCTCGGTGGCTACGGCGCGATGGTGCACCCGGTGGCCGCCTGCGCGACCGCCGCGGTCTCCGTGGAGGAGGGCGTCGACAAGATCAAGCTGGGCAAGGCCAGCGTGGTCGTGGCCGGCGGCTTCGACGACCTCGGCATCGAGGGCATCCTCGGCTTCGGCAACATGAGCGCCACCGCCGACACCGCCCAGATGCTGGGTCGCGGCATCGAGGAGCGGCACGTCTGCCGGCCCAACGACCGCCGTCGCGGCGGCTTCGTGGAGGCCCAGGGTGGCGGCGCCGTCGTCCTGGCCCGTGGTGACGTGGCGGCCGAGCTCGGCCTGCCCGTGCTGGGCGTCGTGGCCTACGCCGCGTCGTTCGCCGACGGCATCCACACCTCCATCCCGGCGCCCGGCATCGGCGCGCTCGGTGCGGGCGTGGGTGGCACGAAGTCGCCGCTGGCGAAGTCGCTCGACAAGCTCGGCCTGGGGGCCGACGACCTCGCGGTGGTGAGCAAGCACGACACCTCCACGGCGGCCAACGACCCCAACGAGTCGCAGCTGCACGAGAAGCTCGCCGACGCGCTCGGCCGCACCCAGGGCTCGCCCCTCTACGTGGTCTCGCAGAAGTCGCTGACCGGTCACTCCAAGGGCGGGGCCGCGGCCTTCCAGCTCAACGGCCTGTGCCAGATGCTGGCCGCCGGCGTCGTCCCGCCCAACCGCGGGCTCGACTGCGTCGACGAGCAGCTCGCCGTCAACGAGCACCTGGTCTGGCTGCGCAAGTCGCTGGAGACCGGCCCGCTCAAGGCCGGCGTGCTGACCAGCCTCGGCTTCGGGCACGTCTCGGCGATGATCGTGGTGGCCCACCCGGGCGCCTTCGCCGCGACGCTGTCTGACACCCAGCGCGAGGCGTGGCTCGAGCAGGCCTCCGCCCGCCTGGTCGCGGGTGAGGCCCGTCGCCTCGACGCGATGCACGGCGGCGACCCGCTCTTCGTCAAGGCCGAGCAGCGTCGCTTCGCCGACGCCGACCTTGCCGCGACGAAGGCCGACGAGAGCGCCATGCTCGTCGACCCCGAGGCCCGCCTCGGCGCCGACGGCGTCTACGCCCGAGCCGCCCGTTGACCGACGACCGGATCCCCGGGGAGGCGACCAACCCGTCGCCTCCCCGGGACCGGGTCGTCGAGGAGGTTGCGCAGCAACCGTCTCGAGACGCCCCGACCCTCGACCTCGAGGGCGCCGTCGGCATCGGCGTCGACCTCGTCGCCATCACCGCCTTCGCCGAGCAGCTCGAGGAGCCCGGCACGCGCTTCGCCCGCGTCTTCACCCCGGGTGAGCGGCGTACGGCGGGCGACGACCCGCAGCGCCTCGCCGCCCGCTGGGCGGCCAAGGAGGCGGTGATCAAGGCGTGGTCGAGCACCTACGCGGGCCGCCCCGACGCCATCGACCGCGACCACGTCGACCTCCGCGAGATCGAGGTCCGCACCGACGCCTGGGGCCGCCCCTCCATCCGCCTCCACGGCGAGATCGCCCGCGGCATGGCCGGCTACACCGTCCTGGTCTCCCTCACCCACGACCCCGCCGCCGACACCGCCGCCGCCTTTGTCGTCCTCCAGAAGACCTGACCCCTCCCCCCTCGGTGGTCGAGGTGCGAGGCGCGCCAGCGCCGAGCCTCGAGACCCGGTGAGCCGACAGCCCGCCCTGAGCCCCGCCGGTCGAGCCCGTCGAGACCCCGTACGCCGCCCGCTCACCCGTACCTCGGGTGGTCGAGTAAGTCGCGCAGCGACTGTCTCGAGACCCGGTGGCCCGACGGGCGCCTCCACCCCTGCCGATCGAGCCGTCGAGACCCCTCCCTCGGGCGGTCGATGAGGGCCCCCGGGCGTCCTCAGGACCCCAGCGCGAAGTTTAGATAGACCACAAACGCCACGACGAAGGCCACAACGACGAGGAAGCCGGCGAACAGCCCCTCACCCAGGCGGCGCCAACTCCTCCGGGTGCCGACGAGCCACGTCAACGTCAGACAGACCAGCACCGTCACGAAGAGCAGCTGGCTCTTCAGGAGGAGGACCCCGGCGAACGTGAGGACACCGATGGCGATCCCGACCCCGATCGCAGCCAGACGCTGCGCAGTCTCTGCCCGCATCCGTCGGCGCGTCACCGAAGGAGTGTGCCGTACGTGAAGCCCCTGCGAGTCATGTCTCTGGGGAAATCCTCGCGTCTGGGTCTACGACCAGCGACTGCTGTGGCACTGGGACGTCGCCATCTAGGCACGCTTGCGCTGATCCACCACCACTCGCGAGCAGTGGCGCCTAGCCTGACCTCCTCGCGACCACGAGGAGGATCCATGACCAGCGTTCCCGCCGGCGACGACCGGCAGTACGTCGTACTTCAGACCGTCCTGCGGGAGAAGATGTGGAGCGCTGGGTCGGGAAACCTCACCGAGTTGGAAGACGTGCTCAACGACCAGGCCGCCCGCGGCTACCGGCTGCACACCATCACCACCGCGTCGTCCGGCAGCTCGGGCTTCGGCGGCGGGGACCGCATCCAGGCGACGATGGTCTTCGAGAAGGTCACCTGACCCGGCAGGGTGTGCCCCGACTAGCCGCGCTCCCGAAAAGTTCTCGACATCGCACACCTGTTCGAGTAGAATCGAACACATGTTCGACGTCGCAGTCGCCAGCTCGGCGCCCCAGCACGCGCCCACCGTCGACGACCTCGAGCAAGCCCTCATCGACCTGGCCTTCCTCGACGGAGCGGCAGACACCGAGGCCACCCAGATCGACCTGATCTCCTCCCTCGAGCGCCTCAAGGGCGCGATCGCCGCCGCCCAGGCCCGCGTCACCGACAACCTCGCCCGCGCCCGCACCGCCCGCGAAGCTGACCGAGGTGTCCCCGCCGCGAAACGATGCCGCGGCCTCGCCACCGAGATCGGCCTCGCCCGCCGCAGCGGCACCCACCGCGGCGCCCGCGACCTCGGCCTCGCCAAGACTCTGGTCCGCGAGATGCCGCACACGCTCGACCTGCTCACCCGCGGCGAGATCAGCGAGTGGCGCGCCACCATCGTCGCCCGCGAGACCGCCGTGCTCTCCGTCGAGCACCGCGCCCAGGTCGACGCCGAGCTGGCCGACCAACTCGCCCGGCTCGGTGACGTCGAGGCCGAGGCGAAGGCCAAGTCCATCGGCTACCGCCTCGACCCCGGCTCCGCGATTCGCCGTACGCGCGGCGCCCGCTCCGACCGCCACGTCAGCGTCCGCCCAGCGCCCGACACCATGTGCCGGCTCAGTGCCCTCGTCCCCGTCGAGCAGGGAGTCGCTTGTCTGGCCGCTCTCCAGCGGGCTGCCGACACCGCGCGCAGTGACGGCGAGCCCCGCTCCCGCGGCCAAGTCATGGCCGACACCCTCGTCGAGCGGATCACCGGCCAGGAGCACGCCTCCGACGTCAGCGTCGAGGTCCAGCTCGTGATGACCGACAGCACGCTGCTCGCCGACGACCACACGCCGGCCCAGGTCGTCGGCTACGGCCCGATCCACGCTTCGCTCGCCCGAGACATCGTCCACGGCGCCTCCCGCGCCTGGCTCCGCCGCCTCTACACCCGCCCCGACTCCGGCGACCTGGTCGCGATGGACTCCCGCCGACGCACCTTCTCCGGCGAGCTGCGCCACTTCCTCGTTATCCGCGACCAGATCTGCCGAACCCCCTGGTGCGACGCCCCCATCCGCCACGCCGACCACATCACCCCAGCCGCCGATGGCGGCGAGACCTCAGCCGTCAACGGCCAGGGCCTCTGCGAGGCCTGCAACTACGCCAAGCAAGCCGCCGACTGGGAGGCCATGCACCTACCCGGCGACGGGCACCAAGCCCTCATGAGCACCCCCACCGGCCATACTCACGTGTCATCGCCACCGGACCCACCGTGGTGCGCTCCGCCATCGAGCGCCAGTGTTTGGGGAGACCTCGCCGACTCTCACCCCGGCCCGAGCACGCTCGAGGCTCAGTTGCGCCTGCTGCTGACGTGAGCCCAGGATCTGCATCCGCCTTTACACTCTGCCCAAGTGGGGATGTGCGGATGAACCGTGATCAGGTGCGTTGTCGACGTCCAAACGCCAGTAGTCGTAATGGGACACGTCCTCTGCGAGGCGCTCAAGAAGGTCGCAGAGCGTCTGTGATCGTCACATTCAACTTCGACTGGCAGGCGGCCCGAGTAAAGTCGTCAAAGTCGTCGAAGTCGTTCGTTACGAGCCATTTCGAACCCGAGTTTGCCGCGGCGCCGAGCACAACTCGATCTTTGCGATTCTGTGATATCAAGCCGCGAATGATGCGACTCTGCGTCTGATTTGGCCTTGTGGCAAAGCAGACTCTTCCAGCGTCCAAAGCCTGCTGAAAGAGCAGCATGGCGGAACTGACTTGAGACAGCGTCTGCTGATATTCGGCCCAGATCAGACTTGTCTGCAACACTGGGGCATTTTTGCCGTTGTCGTCAAGAACCCAGTTACGTTCGCTATCGTCGATGAGCCACACGAGGAAGTCCAAGGCGTCAGCATAGAACGCAGAGTTTGGATTCTCGCTATGCGCTAGGACGTTGGTGTCGACGACGACGTCTTCGTGCTCATGCATCTGGGAGTCGTGCAGGCTTGCGGCGGTCACTGCGCTTACCGCGTGCGATTCGCGACTGCATTCGAGCCAAGGCAAGAGAGTCCCGCAACTGCTCCGCGAAGAACCCCTCTGGCCACTCCTCTCTGTCAATGCTCCCGCTGGAGGAAATGTCGATTGACTGCACGCGCGCCACTCCGGCATTTTTGTCAGCGAAGAAGACGGCAACATCACCCGCATCGATCACGTCCTCCGCAATCAGGCGCCTGAGACGCAGCAAGAGGTGTTCGCTGTGGGTCTCGATCAGCACCCTCTTTCCTGCGGCAGCCTGACGCGTGAAGTGATCCATGAGTCGCACCTGGAGCGCGGGGTTCAGGTGAATCTCAGGCTGCTGAACCAGCGATAGATTGTTTCTTTCGGTAGCGACCAGACTCTGGGTAACTAGCGGCAATAGTTGGGATAATCCCATTCCGCTATCCACGAGATTGGAGTCGGCACCGCCTTCTTGCGCCTTGCGCACAAGAAGCTCGAACGAGTCATAATCGGGACCAGACTTGAAGCTGAGCCCGCCGTAACCACATGCAATAAGAAAGTCGTTGACGGCGTCGACGAGTCGACCGTTGCCTTCGTACTTGTCCCTAAAGAGCATCTCCGGCGCAAACTCACCAGCAGTACCCACATGCGACGGCGGCTCAGCGCTCATGCGATAGGTCCGCTCTGGAAGGGCTCGGAGCGGGCTGAGATAACTGACCGACGAGAAGACGCTTCCAATAGCGGCGTTCACGTCAGCCTGGACCTGAAAGAAGCGCAGTCCTGCGTCAACCCAGGCACTGATTCGATCGCGATGCTCCTTCTTCACGTCGCGCAGGCTGCCAATTCCACTTAGCCCTGGAGAGCCGCTGATCAAGAAATGCTCTGGGCTTTGATCACGAATGGCGCGAAGCATTGTCGAGACCGGACCCAAGGGTCGCCCAGCACGGCCAGGACTCGGAACCATGGGACCGCTAATCTTGGTGGTCCGTCCGTCTCGGTCCCACGCAAACATGCGCCGCCCCAATTGATCACGCAACTGGTAGCGCTTCAACGCGCTGCTCGCCCCCCTGTCATCGCCAGCGACGAAAGTGAACTCTACTGAGTTAGGGACCATCGGCTCCGAATCGTCTACCACCCACTGGCGAGCGTCGCCTTCGAGTTCGACCTCGAAAGTGACTGGGAGACTGATATCGTGGTTACGAACAAAATCACGAAATCGTCCCGCCTCATACAGCGGCCCCTGCGACAGAAGCGCAGTCTCTGGGCGCGCCGACTCAAGGGTCTGCTTCAAGAGCAGCAACGGCGAGTAGAGCGACGTCTTGCCCGCGTTGTTCGCGCCGAGCAGGAGCGTCAACGGCTTCAGTTCGACCCACCCAGTGTCGACGTATCCGCGATAGTTCTGCCACCTAAACCTCATGATGCACCCATCCGCTCAAGTCGCGCCGATCGCTGGGGAAAGCATGCCTCACGGCTCCGCAATAACAATAGGGATCCGATCAAACGCGGTTGGCGCCACTTACGAATGCCGCGGAACTCAGGCGGCCCCGGTCTGCGACGGTTCACTGATGTGGGCAGTCAACGCTCCCGTTCCGTGACGCTGATCGTCACCCATGCTGCTGCAGCGCGTGGTGATTCGTACTTCACCGAAGTACTGGCACTGCCGTCAGGTAGCAGGTCAACTCACAGCCAGGGAAGGGTCAGCGTCGCGAAAGCAGCACGACCGGGATCATGCGATCCGTCTTCGCCTCGTACTCAGCGAACCCCGGGTACCGCGCCTTCTGCTCCTCCCAGATGGCAGCGCGCTCGTCACCCTCGAGCACCCGCGCGGTGACGTCGAGGGTCTCGGTGCCGACCTCGACGCGAGCATCCGGGTGGGCGCGAAGGTTGTGGTACCAGGTGGGGTTGGTGGGGGCGCCGGCCTTGGAGGCGAAGACGGCGAAGTCGTCGCCGACGGCCTGGTACATCATCGGGTGCACGCGCTCCTCGCCGCTCTTGGCGCCGGTGCTGTGCAGCAGGAGGAGGGGTGCGCCCGCGAAGGGGCCGCCGACCTTGCCGCCGTTGGCGCGAAACTCCTCGATGATCTGGTCGTTCCAGTCGCTCATGCTCGCCAACCTACGGCTCCTTGACGCGTACGACGGCGGTGTCGATGCTGTCGGCGTGATCGTGCGATCCCGACTTGCGGCCGGTGCCTTCCATCCCGAGCTGCGGTTGGCGTCCCGGCTGCTCCCCTCGGGAGTCGTCTCGCGCCACACGTTGCGACCGATCCGGCGGGCGGAGCGGCTGATGCGCGGCGATCCGGCGTACGTCGAGTACGAGGTCAGCGAGACGGCGTCGGTGCGCGTCTATCGCCCCACCACGCTGGTCGAGCGGGCGCCGGCGGTGCTGTGGGTGCACGGCGGCGGCCTGGTCATCGGTACGCCGCACCAGGACGAGGCGTCGATGCGCGAGATCGCCGACGACCTCGGCGTCGTCGTGGGGCTGGTGCGCTACCGGCTCGCGCCCGAGCATCCCGCCCCCGCAGCGGTGGAGGACTGCTACGCCGCGCTGGTGTGGCTGGCGATGCAGGACGACGTCGACCCCGAGCGGGTCGCGGTCGCCGGGGCGAGTGCGGGCGGTGGGCTCGCGGCGGCGACCGCGCTCGTGGCGCGCGACCGGGGCGGTCCGTCCCTCGCGCTGCAGCTGCTCGTCTACCCCATGCTCGACGACCGTACGGCGGCCCGCGCCGACGCCGACCCGGAGCACCGACGCGTGTGGAGCAACGCCTCCAACCACATCGGCTGGTCGGCCTACCTCGGCGTCGAGGCTGGCTCCCCCGACGTGCCGGAGTACGCCGTGCCCGCGCGCGCCGCCGACCTCAGCGGGCTGCCGTCGGCGTGGCTCGGCGTCGGCACGCTCGACCTCTTCCACGACGAGGACCTCGCGTACGCCGCGCGGCTGCGGGCGGCGGGGGTCGAGGCGCACACGCTCGTCGTGCCGGGCGCCTTCCACGGCTTCGACGCGCTGCGGCGTACGGAGGTGGTGCGCCACTTCCGCGCCGAGATGATCGGCGCACTGCGCGGCGCGCTCACCTGAGGAGCCTCACACCTCCAGGGTGCGCACGTCCTTGGTGATCTGGTCGCCCGACTTCTCCAGGAAGACGATCTGGCCGAACTCCAGCATCGACCAGTCGTCGGCCTCGGTCAGCGGCTCGGAGGCGAAGATCGCCGCGGTCGCCTGCTCCTCGTCGCACTCCTCGAAGTCGTAGGTCGCGTCGTCCTTGTCGAAGTTGCGGCCCATCAGCAGGTACATCGGCTCGAGCAGCATGCCGAGCGCCAGGTCGTCGGAGCCCGGCTCGGCCTTGCGCAGCTCGCGCCAGTCCCCCGCCGGGTCGGTCTCGCCCTGGTAGCCGGTGCCGCAGTTGACGCCGACGATCCGATTGGGCGAGACCAGCGCCATCTTGAGCTTGGCGAGCCCGGCGAGGTCGAGGTCCTGCATCGCCTTCACGATCAGACGCAGCATCTGCTCGAAGGCCCGCTGCACGTCGTCGTTGCTGACGCCCTCCAGCAGCGAGAGCAGCAGCACGTAGAGGAACTCCGTGTCGGTGGTGCCGGCCATCTGCTCGAGGTAGTCGTCCTTGCAGTGCTGCAGCAGCTCGCGCTGCAGGACCTTCCAGTGCGGGAGGTCGCCGTTCTGCGCGACGATCCAGGGCGTGCCCTTGTAGGAGTAGGGGTGGCAGTTCTCGTCGGCCAGCACGGCGCCGGCGTTGTACGCCGCGGCGCGCACGTGGGCCAGCATCGTGCTCACCTGCAGGCTCGGCACGATCCCCTCGACGTTGTCGTCGTAGAAGGCGGCCATGGGGCGGCGGTAGAGGAAGGGCACCTCGGGCTTGAGCAGGTGCTCGCTCCAGCCCGCGAAGCCCCAGCCCGCCAGCTGCAGCTCGGGGTGCAGCTCAGGGTCGAGCGTCTGGTTGACCAGGCTGTTGGGCGGGTTGAGCAGGAGGTTCTCCAGCGGGAGCTCCGGCCCGATGTAGGCGAGCACGCGGCACATGGGGTCTCCCTGGTCGACAGCCCCGAGATCACGAAGCCCCTGCAGGCTACGGCGTGCGCCCCCGTCAGGACCCGGCGCCGTGCCTCTCGATCGCCTCGATGATCTCGGGACGCAGCCGGGCCGCGGGGATCACGGCGTCGACCGAGCCGACCTCGACGGCACGGTGGATGTCGTGGATGCCGTCGAACTCCGCGGCGACCTCGCTGATCTTCTCCGCGCGGATCGCGGTGCGCAGCTGCGCGCGCTCGACCAGCAGGCCGATGCGCTCGGCGCCGCGGGCGTTGCCGATCCGCTCGTCGAGCTCCTTCATCGCGGGCGAGGCGGCGGTGCGCTTGTCGACCTCGCCGGTGAAGACGACGGCCGCGGCGGGGGCGCCGCCGATCACCGAGGCGAAAGAGCCCTCGACGGCGAGCACCGTCATGTTGGGGTTCAGCGCCTTGGAGAAGACCACGAACGCGCCACCGTGGTAGCGGGAGATCACGGTGAAGACGATCGGGCCGCGGAAGTTGACGATCGCGCGGCCGATCTCGGCGCCGTACTCCAGCTGCAGGTTGCGCATCGACTCCGGGGAGCCGTCGAAGCCCGAGAGGTTCGCGAGCACGACCAGCGGCCGGTTGCCGCTGGCGGCGTTGATCGCCCGGGCCGCCTTCTTCGACGACTTCGGAAAGAGCGTGCCCGCGGTGTAGGTGTCGGGGCCGTCGGTGGGCGGGAAGCCGGAGCGACGGACGGACTTGCTCTCGATGCCCAGCAGGCACACCGGGTAGCCGCCCACGTGAGCGTCCTGCACCACGGCGGTGTCGGCGTCGGCCATGCCGGCCCACCGCTCCAGGACGCTGTGGTCCTGGTCGGCGACGGCACGCATCACCGTGCGGATGTCGAAGGCCTTCTTGCGGTCGGGGTTCGACTGGGGCGAGAAGATCTCGCCGACGGTCTGGAAGTCGCTGCCCTCGATCGCGTGCGGGTACGACGAGATGTCGCGGTCGACCGGGTCGGTGGACGCCGCCCGGCGCGGGCCGCGCTCCCCCGGCACCACGTAGGTGTGCTCGTAGTGCGCCATCAGCACGCCGAAGGCGCCGGCGAGGTCGGGCGCCCAGTACTGCGCCTGGCCGTTGGGGCCCATGACGCGGTCGTAGCCGCCGATGCCGTAGTTGTCCTCGGCCGAGACGCCGCCGGAGAAGTCGAGCGACTGCTTGCCGGTGAGCACCATCGCGCTCTCCGGCGTCATCACGAGGATGCCCTTGGTGTGCATCAGCATCGTGGCCTCGGCATTCCAGTACGGCTGGGCGCCGACGTTGATGCCGGCGACCACGACGTTGATCTCGCCGCCGTCCTGGGTGAACTCCACGATCCGGCGCAGCGCCTTGGCCACCCAGTCCATGTTCTCCGTGCCGGAGTCCATCGAGATGCGGGCGCCCGCGGAGAGGGCGAACCACTCGACCGGCACCTGCATCTGCTCGGCCAGGTCGAGCGCGGCGATGACGCGCAGGCACTCCTGCTCGGCGACCGACCCGAGCGACTTGGTCGGGTCGCCGCAGAGCACGACGCGGGTGACGCCCTCGGGGTAGAGCGGCGTCGGGGTGGAGACGACGGCGGCCAGGATGCCGGCCTTGTTGAGGCCGAAGGGCCGGTCGACCGGCACCAGCCGGCCGGTGTCGTCGAGGTCGTGCTCGACCAGCGAGCCGCCGGGGCCGGCGAGCACGCCGCTGAGCTCGTAGGGGTAGACCAGGCCGCGGCGACGCGACCGGACCACCTTGGAGGCGTAGTCGTCGAGCGGCTTGAGCAGCTCGGTTGGCGGCTCCTCGACGGTGCTGGAGACGCCCGACCCGGGCTGGGCGCTGAAGCGCACCGCCACCGGCACCGGCTCGCCGGCGGGGCTGGCCAGGCGGCCCTGCGCGAGGACCTCCTCGACGCCGGCGCCGTCGGTCAGCGGGCTGATCTTTGTGCCGAGCGCGTCGAGCGCCTCGAGGTCGAGGTCGACGACGGGCCACACGGTGACCCACACGTGGTTCATGTCGAGCTTGGCGCCGGCGGCGCCGCGCGCCACCCGCTCGCGGCGGATCGCCTCGAGGCAGTTCTCCACCGCGCGCTCGGCGTGCGGCAGCGAGGTGATGGTGCCCTGCTCGTCGCGGACGACGGACATCTGCCGCACCTGCGCCAGCGCCACGAGGCGCCGGTCGGAGGGGTTCTCCCGGGCGACGCAGTCGTAGAGCAGCACGTCCTCGGGCGCGTCGACGCGGGTGATGTCGAAGTTGCGCAGCCGCCACAGGTCGAGGCGGCGTCCGACCATCGGGTGCACGCCGCGGGTCAGGTCGTCCTCGACGACGCCACCGTCGGCACTGGGGCGGAAGGCGTAGTAGCCGACGTTGCGGTCGCCGCCGCCGGAGCAGACGGCCACGCAGACGCGGCGTACGTCGTGGGCCAGCGGCAGCGCGGCCAGCCGCTCGCGCAGCTGCGCGCTCGCCTCGTCGGCCGACGACGGCACCTCGGGCCAGGAGAGGTAGAGGTCGACGACGGCGTCCTCGCGGTCGTCGCGCTCGGCGACGTGGGCGGCCACCGTGGTGACCAGCGGGGAGCCGGTGGTCAGCTCGTCGACCGTGCCGATCGAGGAGACCAGCCGCGTGGGCCGCTCGTCGAGGGCGTAGCCCGCGACCACCACGGGACGGTCGGAGTCGGGGCCGGCGTCGTAGGAGCGCACGTCGTGCAGGGCGTACTCGCGGTAGTGGCGGCGCGCCAGCACCTCGAGCATCGGCTCGCGCTCGGGGAGGCCCTGCGCGAGCCGGTCGCACAGGAAGCCGACGGTCTGCTCGGGGATCGCAGCGAGGGCCTCGATGCGACGCGCGTAGTCGGCTTGGTCTCGACCGGCTCGACCGTCAACGGCCGCCAGCGCCTCGACCTCGTCGCGCACGCCGAGGAGGACCTCGGAGCGGTCGGCGTCGACGGCCGGCTGGTCGAACCAGCGGAAGCGCACGCTGCGGGCCAGGTCGCCCACCGCGGGGTAGCGCGCCTGCGGCACCCGGCCGAGGCGCTCGAGCACCTCACGGGCGCGAGCGGCGAGCTCGCCGGTGGGCGAGGGCTCGTTGCTCCACGAGCCGAGCAGCGCGGAGACGAGCGCGACCTCGGGGGTGGTGCGCTGCTGGGCCAGGAAGATCCGGAAGACGGCACCCTCCAGCTCGGGGGTGCGGTCGACCTTCTCGACGCCGTAGTGGCGCAGCACGCGCTGCAGCTTGTCGCGGAACTGCGCGGGCAGGCCGCCGCGGTCGAGGTCGAGGCTCTGCAGGAAGGTGTGGAAGTGCTCACGGGAGCTGTGCACCCGCAGCTCGGTCTGCCGGTCCTCGTCGACCGGCCGGTTGCGGGTCAGCTCGGCGAGGTCGGCGAAGGTCTCCAGCAGGCAGACCTCGTCGCGCAGCACCGACGCGTCGTTGGCGTCGTTGGCGTCGCGCACGGCCAGGTACGCCGACAGCGCGGCGTCCTGGTCCTCCGGCGGCACGTCGTAGCCGAGCACCACGGCGCTGAGCGCGTCGCGGGCGCGGGCGCGCAGGGTGGCGGGGTCGACCGCGGCGGTGTCGTCGGCCGGCAGGTCGAGCGTCGCGCCGGAGTCGGAGGACTCCTCGACGACGTCGTCGAGCGGCTCGAGCTTGATCAGCGCGGCGCCGGTCTCGACCTGGCTGCCTGTGATGACGTGCAGCTCCTTGACGCGCGCGGCGTACGGCGCGTGCAGGGCCGTCTCCATCTTCATCGACTCGAGCACCACGACGGTGGCGCCCGCCTCGACCTCGGTGCCGACGGGCACGGGCGTCGCCACGACCAGGGCCGGCGCGGGCGAGCGCAGCACGCCGCCCTCGTCGCGGCTGACGCGGTGGGCCACGCCGTCGACCTCGACCAGCGTGGTCGGGCCGTGGGTGGCGGTGACGATGCTGTAGCGGCGGCCGCCGACGACGAGGCGGCGGCGTACGTCGTCGACGTGCTCGCGCACCACGTCGACGGTCTGCGTGGTCTCGCCCGAGGCGACGGTGACGCGGAAGCGGCCGGGACCGGTGTTGACGGTCGAGACCTGGTAGGGCGTGCCGCGCAGCTTGAGCTCGACCGGGCGGCCGACCTCGTGGGAGGCCGACGGGCGGCCGCCGCGCGCGGTGTCGAAGAGGCGAGCGGTCTCCAGGCGCACCCGGTCGAGGTAGGCCTCGACGCCCGCCGTGACCACGGCGACGCCGGCGTGGGCGTCGGAGACCAGGCGGCCCTCGGCGCGGACGCGGTCGATCCAGCCGGTGTCGGCCCAGGCCGGGTCGCCGGAGACGACCTCGGGCTGGGCGAGCAGGTCGAGCACGAAGCTCTTGTTGCAGGCGCCGCCCTCGATCACCACGGTGGTCGAGGTCATCGCGCGGCGCAGGCGGGCGAGAGCCTCCTCGCGGGTGCGGCCGTAGGCGATGACCTTGGCGATCATCGAGTCGAAGTCGGGCGGGATGGTGTCGCCCTCGGCGACGCCGGTGTCGACGCGGATGCCGGGGCCCGAGGGCAGGTCGAGGTGCTCGATGCGGCCAGGCGACGGCGCGAAGTCGCGGTCGGGGTCCTCGGCGTTGAGCCGCGCCTCGACGGCGTGGCCGCTCTCGGCGGGCCGCTCCCCCTCGAGCCGGCCGCCCTGCGCAACGTGGATCTGGGCCTTGACCAGGTCGACGCCGGTGGTGAGCTCGGTGATCGAGTGCTCGACCTGCAGCCGGGTGTTGACCTCGAGGAAGGCGAAGGTGCCCTCGCCCGGGTGGTAGAGGAACTCGACGGTGCCCGCGCCGACGTAGCCGACCGCCAGGGCGAGCCGCTCGGCCGCGGTCTTGACCTCCTCGACCTGCTCGGGGCTGAGCAGCGGGGAGGACGACTCCTCGATGACCTTCTGGTTGCGGCGCTGGATCGAGCAGTCGCGCACGCCGAGCGCCCACGCCGTGCCGTGGCTGTCGGCGATCAGCTGCACCTCGACGTGGCGGGCGCCGGTGACCAGGCGCTCGAGGAAGACGGTGCCGTTGCCGAAGGCGCGCAGCGCCTCGTCGCTGGTGCGCTGGAAGGCGTCCTCGAGGTCGGCGGCCGAGGCGACCATCCGGATGCCGCGGCCGCCGCCGCCGGCGCTGGCCTTGAGCATCAGCGGGTAGCCGATGCCCTCGGCGGCCTCGAGCGCCGCCTCGAGCGTGTCGACCGCGCCCCGGCTCCACGGGGCGACGGGCACGCCGACCTCCTCGGCGATCAGCTTGGAGCCGATCTTGTCGCCGAGCCGGCGCATCGCCTCGGCGCTCGGGCCGATGAAGGTGATGCCGTGCTTGTCGCACAGGTCGACGAAGCCGGGGTCCTCGGCCACGAAGCCCCAGCCGGGCCACACCGCGTCGGCGCCGGTGGCGAGCAGGGCGCGCTCGAGGGCGGCGAGGTCGACGTACGGCCGCGCGGACGCCGGCCCGAGGTCGTGGGCGAGGTCGGCCTCGCGCACGAACATCGCGTGGGCCTCGCCGCTGGTGTGCAGGGCCACCGTCTGCAGCCGGGTGGCGGGGTCACCCGTCGTGGCGTTGAGCTCGCGGACGGCGTGGAGCAGCCGCATGGCGGACTCGCCCCTGTTGACGATCGCAATGCGACGAAAAGACACGAAGAACCCCTCAGGTTGACCGCTGAGAATGCGAGGCTGATCTCGCATTGAGTCCACCGTCCCACGACTCCGGGGTTACGGGCCAGTCACAACGTCAGGTCCTGGCGTGTCTCAGCTCGCCTGGCGGCGCTTGGCCTCGGCCTCGGTGGCGAGCAGGTAGTGCGTGAGCATCCGCTTGAGCTGGACCACGGCGTCGGGGTGCGACTGGCCGTCGCGGATGGAGAAGTTGAGCATCGAGTAGGTGACGTGCACGATCACCTCGGCCAGCGTCTGCCGGTCGCCGACCTTGGAGCCGGGGGTGAGCGGGGCCAGGATGCGGGTGACCCGCGAGGCCAGCTGGCGCTCGTGCTCGGCGGCGATGGCACGGGTGGGCGGTGTGGCCTGCATCGCCAGCCAGACCGCTCGGCGCGACGGGTCGGTGCGCCAGAGCATCGCGAGGTGGTCGAGCAGCTTCTCCAGCAGCTGGGCCCAGTCGAGCGTGGGGATCTCGTTGGCGAAGTCCTCCAGCGCCTTCTCGACGTTGGCGGTGTCGAGCCGGTCGAGCTCGCAGATGATGGCGTACTTGTTGCCGAAGAACTGGTAGAGCGAGCCGATCGGCACGCCGGCGCGCAGCGCCACCTGCTCGGCGGTGAAGGCCTCGAAGCCCACCTCGACCAGCAGCGCCCGCGCGGCCCGCAGGATGTCGTCGAAGCGGCGCCGACTGCGCTCCTGGGCGGGGCGACGCCGCGGGCGGAACTCCCCGGGGTCGTTGGCCTGCGTGGTCACCCGGCCAGAGTACGTGAGACTAGCCTCACGTGTGGGACGTCAGCCCCAGTTCTCCGCGCGCGTCAGGCAGAAGGGGTGACCCGACGGGTCGAGCAGCACCCGCCAGGTCTCGCCGGGCTGCGGGTCGGCGAGCCTCGCGCCGAGCTCGAGCGCGCGGGCCTCGGCGGCCTCCATGTCGTCGACCGCGAGGTCGAGGTGGAACTGCTTGCTGCCGCGCTCGTTGGGCCAGGCCGGCGGCTCGTAGTCGGGCACCGTGCCGAAGCCGAGCGCGTGGTCGGGGCCGGTGAGCATGGCGTACTCGTCCTCCACCACGGCGACCTCCCAGCCGAGCATCGCCGACCAGAAGGCGGCGCTGGCCCGGGAGTCGGCGCAGTCGAGGGAGAGCATGGCGAAGCGTGCGGGAGCGGTCATGGCGCCAGGCTCCTACGATCCCCGACGTGGGGTCTTGGACAAACGCGTCAGCGCCGCCCACCGCCACCACGGCGGGGGTGCTGCGGCCCGAGGAGCTCGCCCGGTACGTCGCGCTGCGCCGCTGGCCGGTCTCCCCCGCGCTCGAGCCGTGGGTGGAGAACCTGTGGGGGCTGCGCTGGGCGCTGCCGCCGGACCTGGTGCACGTGAGCTCGGTGCTCCCCCACCCCGCCTGCAACGTGACCGTCGAGCGCGGCGTCGACCGGGCCGGGCTGGGTGAGGGCGCCGTGGTCACCGGCGTGGTCACCCGCCGCTTCGACACCGAGGTGCGCGGCAGCGGCTGGGTGCTCGGCGCCAAGCTCCGCCCCGGCGGGCTGCGGGCGCTGGTCGGCGTGCGCGCCGACACCCTGCGCGACCGCACCGTGGCGGCGGCCGACGTGCTGCCCGGCGACGTCGTGGCCGAGCTCGAGCGGCTCGGTCCCGACGGCGACGACGACGCGCAGGCCGAGCGGCTCGACGCCGCCCTGGCGGCGCTCGCCGGCGAGCCGGACCCCGAGCACCAGGTGGTGCTCGACGTCGTCGCCACGATGCTGCGCGACCGCTCGCTGCTGCGCGTCGACCAGGTCGAGCAGGCCTGCGGCCTCGGGCGGCGCCGGCTGCAGCGCCTCTTCGCGGAGTACGTCGGCGTCGGCCCCAAGTGGGTGCTCGCGCGCTACCGGATGCACGACGTCGTCACCGCCCTCGACGAGGGGTACGCCGGCTCGCTCGCCGACCTGGCCGCCGCCCACGGGTGGTTCGACCAGGCGCACTTCACCCGCGACTTCACCCGGCTCGTCGGGGAGAGCCCGACCCGCTACCGCGACCGACGCCGCTAGGGAGCCTGCAGGCTCCGGCGGTGCAGCTCGCGGATCTCGGCCTCGAGCTCGGGGGCCGGTCCGTCGACGGGGACGCCCGGGGCGACCTCGCCGATGGCCAGGGGGAGCACGGGCGAGGCCGAGGCGCCCCACTCGGCCCGCCAGGCGACGAGCTGCGCGGTCGAGGCGGCGTACACCACCCGGCCGAGGCCGACCCAGGCGTGCGCGGCGGCGCACATCGGGCAGTGCTCGCCGGAGGTGTAGACGGTGGCCGCGGCGCGCTCCTCGGGCGTGAGGTGGGCGGGCGCCCAGCGGGCGATCTCGAGCTCGGGGTGGCGGGTCTGGTCGCCGTCCTTGACCCGGTTGCGGTCCTCGAGGCGCACCACGCCCTCGGCGTCGACGAGCAGCGACCCGAAGGGCTCGTCGCCGTCGTCGAGCGCCTCGCGCGCGAGCTCGACGCAGCGCCGCAGGTGGGTCAGGTCGGTCTCGTCGAGCGCCATGGCGTCATCAGACCACCGGCCCGCGCGTCAGGAGAAGCGGAACCAGCTCGACCGCAGCCCGAAGCTGCTGCGGAAGGCGTTGCCGCTCACCGTGACGGTGCGCTTGCTGCCCACGACCTTGAGCTCCTCGACGCGTCCCTTCCAGGAGCCGTTGCCGTCGCGCTCGGTGACCACGAGCCGCTGCACGCGGCCCGCGCTCGGGTAGGCCGCCTGCAGCCGCTTGCGGGTCAGCGTCACCCGCCACACGCTGTTGGGGTTGCCCGAGACCTTCTCGTCGTCGTACGGGTCGGCCTGGGCGGCCAGGTACGACCGGCTGCCCTGGCTGGACCAGCCGCCGTTGCTGGAGGAGAACTGGGTGAAGGCGGGCGCGCCGTCGAAGGTGCGCACCTGCCGCGAGGTCGCGTCGACCGCGGCGTTGCCGCGCGGCTCCTCCGCGCCCACCCCGCCGTAGACCTGGCAGGCGGTGGTGTCGCAGGTGTGCCAGGCCCGCGACTTGTTGGCGGCACGGTCGAAGGCGGCGTAGGTGCGGGCGGCCACGGCCTGGGCGCGCACCGCGGCGGGCTCCCACGACGCGGGCATCTCGCTGGCGACGACGCCGCGCACCAGGTCGTCGAGCGAGACCACGTTGATCGTCATGCGCGCGTCGTGGCGCAGCACGCCGCGGTAGGTGCGGTCGCCGCTGGGCAGGCGCAGCGTGACGGGGGCGCCGCCCGAGCGGACGAAGGCGCCGGCCTTGGGCACGCGGGCGAAGGAGCGCCAGCTGCCGCCGGCGTACCCCGCCACCAGGACGCGGTCGCCCGAGGTGCGCATCCGCCAGACCGAGACGCGCTCGCCCCCGAGACGCGCGGGGAGGAGCCGCGCGTCGGAGCCGCGGCGCAGGTGCAGGCCCGACTGCGCGGGGGCGCGGGTGTCGCCGTCGGTGTCGGCTGTGATCCGCACGCGGATGCCACCCGTGGCCTTGCCGGCCTCGGTGCCCGGGTAGTAGAAGCCCAGGATCTGCTGGTGGTCCAGGCCCTGGCGGGCCGCGCCGCGCGCGCCGTACTGCGACATGCCGTGGCCGTGGCCGTAGCCGCGGCCGGTCACGGTCACCTCGCCGTCGGCCGGCAGGGTGAAGGACTGCGAGACCCGCTCGGCCGAGGCGGGCGGCGCGACGGCGACCGCGAGGGCGCCGGCGAGCGCGGTGGACAGGACGGCCGACGTGACGACGGCACGACGCAGGTGCATCCGAGACTCCCGTGACTCATGTGATCAGAGTTAACAGAAGTCGATTATGTCGATTTTCAGAAATGCGGGAAGGGCATTTCCGCAATTGCCGTGAATTACACGCGTGGAATTAACAGCGTGAATTTCACGAGGGCCGGGCGTGCAGCCGGCGGGCCGCCTCCGCGATGGAGCCGCTCATCGAGGGGTAGACGGTGAAGATGTTGGCGACCTGGTCGACGGTCAGCGACTCGGTCACCGCGATGGCGATGGGGTGGATCAGCTCGCTGGCCCGCGGGCCCACCACGACGCCACCGATGACCACGCCGGTGCCGCGGCGGGCGACGAGCTTGACGAAGCCGTCGCGCACGCCCTGCATCTTGGCGCGCGGGTTGCCCGCGAGCGGGAGCATCACGACCTCGGCCGGCACCTCCTCGCTGTCGACGTCCTGCTGCGAGACGCCCACGGTGGCGATCTCGGGGGCGGTGAAGACGTTGGAGGCGACCTGCCCGAGGTCGAGCGGGTGCACCGCGTCGCCCAGCGCGTGCCACATCGCGATCCGGCCCTGCATCGCGGCGACGCTCGCGAGCATGAGCACCCCGGTGCAGTCGCCGGCGGCGTACACGCTGCGGGCGCTGGTGCGCGAGACCCGGTCGACGCGCACGAAGCCGCCGTCGTCGAGCTGCACCCCGGCCTCCTCGAGCCCGAGGCCGGAGGTCTTGGGCACCGAGCCCAGCGCCAGCAGGCAGTGGGAGCCCTCGACGGTGCGGCCGTCGGTGAGCGTGACCACCACGCCGTCGCCGGAGCGCTCGACCGACTGCATCCGCGACTTGCCAAGCACGTGCATGCCGCGGCGGGTCAGCACCTGCTCGAGCACCTCGGCGGCGTCGGCGTCCTCGCCCGGCAGCACCCGGTCGCGCGAGGAGACGAGCGTGACCTCGACCCCGAGCGAGGTGTAGGCCGAGGCGAACTCCGCGCCGGTCACGCCCGAGCCGACCACGATCAGGTGCTCGGGGGTCTCGGTCAGGTCGTAGACCTGCTCCCAGGTCAGGATCCGCTCGCCGTCGGGCTCGGCGGTCGGCAGCGTGCGCGGGGCGGCGCCCGTCGCGATCAGCACCGCGTCGGCCTCGAGCCGCTCCTGGCCGCCCTCGGCGAGGTCGACCACGACCGCGTCGGGCCCCTCGAGCCGGCCGGTGCCGCGCAGCACCTGCACGCCCTCGCGCTCGAGGCGGCGTCCGATGTCGGCCGACTGGTCGGCCGCGAGCCGCATCACCCGCGCGTTGACCTTGGCCAGGTCGACGGCGACCTCGTGGGCGGGGTCGCCCTCGTGGTCCTTGAACTCCACGCCGAGCTCGGGGGCGTCGCCCAGCTCGGTCATCAGCTCGGCGGTGGCGATGAGGGTCTTGCTGGGCACGCAGTCGGTGACCACGGCCGAGCCGCCCAGCCCGTCGCTGTCGACCACGGTGACCTGGGCGCCGAGCTGTGCGGCCACCAGCGCGGCCTCGTAGCCGCCGGGTCCCCCGCCGACGATCGCGATGCGTCGCGCCTGCCCGAAGTCTGCTGTCGTCACCGCGCCATTGTGTCCGATGCGCAGGGCGTCTCGGCAGCGCCACCCGACGGGCCCTAACCTGTGCGCCGTGACCCTGTACGCCGCCTACGGGAGCAACCTCGACCCCGCCCGCATGGGTGAGCGCTGTCCCCACTCCCCCCTGCGCGGCACCGGCTGGCTCAGCGGCTGGCGGCTCACCTTCGGCGGCGAGGACCTCGGCTGGGACGGCGCGCTGGCCACGATCGTGCAGGACCCCTTCGAGCAGGTCTTCGTCAGCGTCTACGACGTGACCGACGACGACATCGCCGCCCTCGACGCCTGGGAGTCGGCCGACACCGGCCTCTTCCGCAAGGTCAAGGTGCGCGTCTCGCTGCTCGACTCCGAGGTGGTCGCCTGGGCCTACACCCTCGACGCCTACGAGGGCGGCCTGCCCTCGGCCACCTCCCTCGGGCTGCTGGCCGACGCCGCCGAGGCCGCCGACGCCCCGGCCGACTACGTGACGGCGCTGCGCTCGCGGCCCTGCCGCTCCAACTTCGGCGGCTGAGCCCGTAGGGTCCTCGGGTGACTGAGCAGACCTGGTCCGAGGCCGCCACGGAGGCGGCCGCCGCCCTCGCCGAGCAGACGGGGGTCGCGCAGCACGACGTCGCCCTGGTCATGGGCTCGGGCTGGCTCCCGGCCGTCGACGCCCTCGGCGAGACCGTGGCCGAGGTCGCGACCACCGACCTCCCCGGCTTCGCCCCGCCCGCCGTCGAGGGCCACGCCGGCAGGATCCGCTCGGTGCGGGCCGGCGACCGTCGGCTGCTGGTCTTCCTGGGCCGCACCCACCTCTACGAGGGCCTCGGCGTGCGCGCGGTCTGCCACGGCGTCCGCACGGCCGCCGCCGCGGGCTGCGGCACCGTGGTGCTCACCAACGGCTGCGGCGGTCTCGACGAGCGCTGGACGCCCGGCACGGCCGTGCTCATCAGCGACCACGTCAACCTCACGGCGACCTCCCCGATCGAGGGCGCCAACTTCGTCGACCTCACCGACCTCTACAGCCCGCGGTTGCGCGCGCTGTGCCAGGAGGTCGACCCGAGCCTCGACGAGGGCGTCTACGTGCAGTTCCGCGGACCCCACTACGAGACCCCCGCCGAGATCGCGATGGTCCGCGCCATCGGCGGCACCCTGGTCGGGATGAGCACCACGCTGGAGGCCATCGCGGCCCGGGAGTCGGGCCTGGAGGTGCTGGGCCTGAGCCTGGTCACCAACCTCGCCGCCGGCATCTCCGGCCAGCCGCTGGACCACCAGGAGGTCCTCGAGGCCGGTCGCGCCTCGGCGACCCGCATGGGCGAGCTGCTCGGCGCCGTCGTCCCGCGCCTGTAGGTCCGACCCTGGTCCACACTGGAGCGGTGTCCGACGACCCCACCGCCCGCCAGCGCGAGGTCTGGGACGCCGCCGCGCCGGCGTACGACCGGCAGATCAGGCTCTTCGAGCGGATCTGGTTCGCCGGCGGCCGCGAGTGGCTCGGCGCCCGGGCGCAGGGCCGGGTGCTGGAGGTGGCGCCGGGCACCGGCCGCAGCCTGGAGCACTACCCCGCCGGGGTGCAGGTCTCCGGCCTCGACCTGAGCCCGGAGATGCTGGCGCAGGCCCGTCGCCGCGCCGCCGAGCTCGGCCTCACCGTCGACCTGCGCGAGGGCGACGCCGCCCAGCTGCCGTACGCCGACGCGTCGTTCGACACCGTGCTGTGCGCGCTCGCGCTCTGCAGCATCCCCGACCCCGCCCGCGCCCTGGCCGAGATGCACCGCGTGCTCGTGCCCGGTGGCCGGCTGCTGCTGCTCGACCACGTCGGCAGCACCTGGGCGCCGCTGCGCTGGGGCCAGTGGCTCGTCGAGCAGGTCACCCGCCGCACCGCCGGCGAGCACTTCACCCGCCGCCAGCGCCCCCTGGTCGAGGCCGCCGGCTTCGAGGTCGTGGAGGCCGAGCGCCTCAAGGCCGGCACCGTCGAGCGCCTCCACGCCGTACGCCGGGGCTAGTCCCCCGGGTGGTCGAGGAAGGCGTGCAGCGCGGTCCGGACCCGGTCTCGACAAGCTCGACCATCAGGCCCCGGCTCCGGGTGGTCGAGGAAGGCGCGCAGCGCCTGTCTCGAGACCCGGTGAGCGGGCGGCGTACGGGGGTCTCGAGACGGTTGCTGCGCAACCTCCTCGACCACCCAGGCCAAATGTCGCATCCCCAGACCCGGTCTCGAAAGAGCTCGACCACCAGGCCGGAGCCCGGGTGGTCGAGGAAGGCGCGCAGCGCCTGTCTCGAGACCCGGTGAGGTCTCGACCAGCTCGACCGGCAGACCCGGCGAGGTCTCGACAGGCTCGACCGGCGGGGGTCGCCGGGGGTCGGGCTGGCTAGTCGTCCTCGGGCTCGGCGTAGGGCTTCTCGGACTCGTCGTAGTCCTCGGAGTCGGTGAAGAGGCCGGCCTCGACGTCGAAGTCGCGCTGGGTGTTGTCGACCTCGGCGGCGTCGGGGCGGTTGTCGGGGTCGAGGCGCTCGGCGCGCTCGGCCTCGACCTGCTCGGGGTCCGGCTCGGGGTCGGTGTCGGTCTCGGCGGCTGGCTCGCGCTCGGTGTTCACGACGGCGCTCGTACCCCGCGCTTTCGTCGCCGACGCAGACTGGACGCATGACGATCCGGACACGCACCCTCGGCGACCTCCCCGTCTCCAGCCTCGGTCTCGGCTGCATGGGGATGTCGGAGTTCTATGGCACCCCTGACGAGCAGGGCGGCATCGAGACCATCCACCGCGCGCTCGACCTCGGCGTGACCTTCCTCGACACCGCCGACATGTACGGCCCCTTCACCAACGAGCGCCTGGTCGGCCGCGCGATCGCCGACCGGCGGGACGAGGTGGTGCTGGCCACGAAGTTCGGCAACGTCCGGGGCGAGGACGGCGCCCGGCTCGGCATCGACGGCTCGCCGGACTACGTGCGCCGCGCCTGCGACGCCTCGCTGGAGCGGCTCGGCGTCGACCACATCGACCTCTACTACCAGCACCGCGTCGACCCCACGGTGCCGATCGAGGAGACCGTCGGCGCGATGGCCGAGCTGGTCGAGGCGGGCAAGGTGCGCCACCTCGGGCTCTCCGAGGCCAGCGCCGCGACGGTGCGCCGGGCGCACGCGACCCACCCGATCACCGCGCTGCAGACGGAGTACTCGCTCTTCACCCGCGACCTCGAGGACGAGATCCTCCCGGTGATCCGCGAGCTCGGCATCGGCCTGGTGCCCTACTCCCCGCTCGGGCGCGGCCTGCTGACCGGCACCATCACCGCGCCGCCGGCCGAGGGCGACAGCCGCGGCACGGCGTACTTCCCCCGCTTCCAGGGCGAGGCGCTCGACGCCAACCTCCAGCTGGTGGCCCGCGTCCGGGAGGTCGCGGCCGACAAGGGCTGCACCCCGGGCCAGCTCGCGCTCGCCTGGGTGCTGGCCCAGGGCGAGGACGTGGTGCCCATCCCGGGCACCAAGCGGGTGCGCTACCTGGAGGAGAACGTCGCGGCCACCGACGTCGAGCTGACCGCCGCCGACCTCGCCCGCCTGGAGGAGGCCGTGCCGCGCGGCGCGGTGCAGGGCGAGCGCTACGGCGACATGAGCCACATCGACGCCTGAGCGCGGCCCGGACTACGGTGCGAGCATGACGAGCGAGCAGGTGACGGGGTGGCGCGCCGACGGCGAGCTGGTGGCGTGCGAGGTCGGCGACGACGCGATCGCGCGGGTGCGGCTGACCCGGCCCGACAAGCTCAACGCGCTCACGCTGCAGACCCTGCAGGAGCTGGTCGACGTCGCCCACCGGCTGCGCCGTGACCGCACCCTGCGGGCGGTGGTGATCAGCGGCGAGGGCAGCTCCTTCTGCGCCGGTCTCGACTTCGCGACCGTGATGAAGTCACCCGGCGGCGTGGCGCGTGCCTTCGTGCCGCTGCCGTGGCGCGGCACCAACCTCTTCCAGGAGGCCTGCTGGGCCTGGCGGCGACTCCCCGTGCCGGTGATCGCGGCGGTCGAGGGCCACTGCCTCGGCGGAGGGCTGCAGATCGCGCTCGCGGCCGACTTCCGGGTCGCCAGCGCCGACTCGGAGTGGTCGGTGCTGGAGGGTCGCTGGGGGCTGATCCCCGACATGAGCGGCGTCGCCAGCCTCAAGCAGCTCGTCGGCATCGACACCGCCAAGCTGCTCACCATGTCGGCCCGGCGGGTCAGCGGCGCCGAGGCGCACCGGCTGGGCCTGGTCACCGAGCTGGCCGACGACCCGCAGGAGGCCGCGCTGGCGCTCGCGCGGGAGCTCGCCACCCGCTCCCCCGACGCGCTGGCCGCGGCCAAGCGGCTCTTCGACGGCACCTGGACCGCCTCGCTGCGGCGTACCTTCGCCGCCGAGCGCGCCGAGCAGCTCTTCCTCCTCGCGGCGGAGAACACCAAGCGCGCGCGGCGCGCGGCGTACGCCCGGCTGGCTCCGGAGTACGGACCTCGCGCGCGCCGCTGAGCATCGGTCACTAGATTGGCCGGCATGGCCACCACTGCGCTCGGACCCGACCCCGCCCAGACCTCCGGCGAGCTTCCCGCCGTCGGCACCAAGGCACCCGACTTCACGCTGGTCGACACCGACCTCAAGGAGTTCTCGCTGGGCGACCTGCCCGGCCGTGCGGTGATCTCGATCTTCCCCAGCATCGGCACCGGCGTCTGCCAGGCCAGCGTGCGGAAGTTCAACGAGCTCGCCGCCGGCCTTGAGGACACCACCGTGCTCAACGTGTCGGTCGACCTGCCCTTCGCCCAGACCGCCTTCTGCGCCGCCGAGGGCCTCGACCGCGTCAAGGTCGGCTCGGCCTTCCGGTCCTCCTTCGGCGACGACTACGGCGTCCGCCTGACCGACACCAAGTTCGAGGGCCTGCTCGCCCGCGCCGTGGTGGTCGTCGACGGCGACGGCACCGTGCTGCACAGCGAGCTGGTGCCGCAGATCGGGCAGGAGCCCGACTACGACGCTGCGGTCGCCTCGCTAGCCTGATTGGGAGACCTCGAGCCAAGGAGTCGCCGTGGAACTCGCCGTGCACGTCTCGCAGCTGAGCTGGGCCGGTGGGGCCGAGCAGATGGCGACCACCTTGGCGGAGGTCGCCCGCACCGCCGACGAGGGCGGCGTCGAGACCCTCACGATGATGGACCACTGGTTCCAGATGGAGGTCTTCGGCGGCCCAGCCGAGCCGATGCTCGAGGGCTACACCTCGCTGGGCTTCCTCGCCGGGCAGACCCAGCGCATCGAGCTGGGTCTGCTCGTCACCGGCGTGACCTACCGCCACCCCGGCCTGCTCGCCAAGATCGTGGCCACGCTCGACGTGCTCAGCCGCGGCCGGGCGATGCTGGGGCTCGGCGCGGCGTGGTACGACCGCGAGCACCACGGGCTCGGCGTCCCCTACCCGCCGATGAAGGAGCGCTTCGAGCGGCTCGAGGAGGCGCTGCAGATCTGCGCCCAGATGTTCGGCCCCGACGAGGGGCCCTACGAGGGCACCCACTACCAGCTCGCCGAGACCATCTGCCGGCCCGCGCCGGTGCGCGAGGGCGGCCCCCGGGTGATGATCGGCGGCAGCGGGGAGCGCAAGACGCTGCGCTTCGTGGCGCAGTACGGCGACTCCTGCAACCTCTTCCCGGTGCCCGACGACGAGCTGCGCCACAAGCTCTCCGTGCTCGACCAGCACTGCGCCGACGTGGGCCGCGACCCGGCGGAGGTACGCCGCACGGTGCTGGCCCGCGACGTGCTCGCTGACGTCGACGGCTTCCTGCGCCAGGCGGAGACCTGGGCCGAGATGGGCTTCACCCAGGTGTGGGTCGGCCCGGGCAACGACGACCCCGTCGGCGCCACCGAGCGCTACGTCACCGAGGTGCTCCCCCGGCTGCAGCAGATCGGCTGACCCTTACCTAGTCTCGGGCCCATGAGCGACCTGATCTCGCAGGCCCGGAGCTGGATCGACGACGACCCCGACCCCGAGACGCGTGCCGAGCTGGAGCGGCTGCTCGAGGCGGGCGACACCGACGAGCTCGCCGACCGCTTCTCCGGGCCGCTGGAGTTCGGCACGGCGGGGCTGCGCGGGGCGATGGGCGCCGGCCCGCACCGGATGAACCGCGCCGTGGTGCTGCGCGCGGCCGCCGGGCTGGCGGCGTACCTGCGCGAGAGCGGCGCCGAGGGACCGGTCGTCATCGGGTACGACGCCCGGCACGGCTCGGAGGTCTTCGCCCACGACACCGCCGAGGTGATGTCGGGCGCCGGCCTGGCGGCGCTGCTGCTCCCGCGACCGCTGCCAACCCCCGTGCTGGCCTTCGCGATCAAGGACCTGGGCGCCGCGGCGGGCGTCATGGTCACCGCCTCCCACAACCCGCCGCAGGACAACGGCTACAAGGTCTACCTGGGCGACGGAAGCCAGATCGTGCCGCCGGCCGACGCCGGCATCGCCGCCCACATCGCCGCGGTCGGCACGGTCGCCTCGGTGCCGCGGTCGCAGGAGCACGTCGAGGTGCTCGACGACGACGTGCTGCGGCGCTACCTGCGCTCGGTGGCGCGGCTGACCGGCGGCGGCACGCACGACCTGCGCGTCGTCTACACCCCGCTGCACGGCGTGGGTCGCGACGTCGTCGTGGCCGCCATGCGGCAGGCGGGCTTCGCCGAGCCGCACGTCGTGGCCGAGCAGGCCGAGCCCGACCCCGACTTCCCGACCGTCGCCTTCCCCAACCCCGAGGAGCCGGGCGCGATGGACCTGGCGCTGGCGCTGGCCGACGAGGTCGACGCCGACGTCGTGGTGGCCAACGACCCCGACGCCGACCGCTGCGCCGTCGCCGTGCCGGGCCCGCAGGGCTGGGCCATGCTCAGCGGCGACGAGGTGGGGGTGCTGCTCGCCGACCACCTGCTGCGGCTGCGGCGCGAGGGCACCTACGCCACGACGATCGTCTCCTCCACCCTGCTCGGGAAGCTCGCCCGCTCACGCAAGCAGCTGTACGCCGAGACGCTCACCGGCTTCAAGTGGATCGGCCGGGTGCCCGACCTCGCCTTCGGCTACGAGGAGGCGCTGGGCTACTGCTGCGACCCGCGCCACGTGGCCGACAAGGACGGCGTCTCGGCGCTGCTGGTGGTGCTCGACGTCGCCGCCCGCGCCAAGGCCTTCGGCAAGACCCTGCGCGACTTCCTCGACGAGCTCGCCCTGGAGCACGGCCTGCACGCCACCGACCAGGTCTCGGTGCGGATGGGCGACCTCGCCGCGATCCCCGCGGCGGTCGACCGGCTCCGCTCCGAGCCGCCGCGCTCCCTCGGCGGGCTGGCCGTCGAGCGCGTCGACGACCTCGCCCACGGCTCGACGTCGCTGCCGCCGACCAACGGGCTGCGGCTCGTGCTCACGGGCCTCGCGGGAGGAGACGCGCGCGTCGTCGTACGCCCCTCGGGCACCGAGCCCAAGCTGAAGTGCTACCTCGAGGTCGTCGTGCCCGTCGGCCAGGGCGGGGTCGACGCCGCCCGCATCGCCGCCACCGGACGTCTCGACGCGATCGCGGCCGACCTCAAGGCCGCCGCGGGGATCTAGCGGGAATCTAGCCCCGCTGGACCTTCTTGCTGCGCAGGCCGGCGTCGCGCTGGACGCGCTGGATGGTCAGGTTGCGCTCGTCGATGCGTGGCACGAAGTGGATGTCGCGCAGCCCCTGCTCCTGCGCGGCCGACTCGAAGGTGAAGTGGCCGAAGCCGAGCACCCGGCCCCACAGCGGCTTGTCGACGGTGATGTCGAGGATGCGCCCCAGCGGCATCGAGGCCTCGTGGCGGTTGAGCAGGCCGTGCACGCGGAAGACCTTGTCGCTGGTGATGACGAAGCGGTCGATGTTGCGCGAGAGCGCCATGTAGCCGCCGACGAGGACGAGCCCGAGGCCGGCGAGGAAGGGGAACCAGGCGGCGTCGAGCGGCACGACGAGGAAGAGCAGCCACACGGCCAGGCCGAGCAGCGAGACCAGCGCGGGCACGACGTAGACGACGGGGTGCTTGAGCACCACGTCGGCGATCACCTCGTCGTCGACGCCGTCCTTGAGCAGACGGTCGGAGATGTTGGGATCGGTGAGGTGGCGCCAGAGGGCCCGCAGCACGGCGGCCCCGCCTCTAGGCGAAGAGGCCGTTGAGGAAGCGGCTCAGCGCGTCGAAGAGACGGGAGAGCAGGTCCCAGATCGCGGTGCCGATCTCGCGGACCATCCCAGCGGCGCCGTTGGGGTCGGTGAAGAGGAACCAGAGCAGGAAGAGGACGACGACGAGCCCGACGCCCTTCTTGATCACTGCCGTCATCGCTTTTGCTCCTTGCACGGGGGAAGCCACGCCGAGGGCGCGGGACACCACCGTTGTACCAACTCCGGGCCCCTCGGCGCGAGAGGCGCGCTGCGGTGCGCCTAGGTGCCCTAGGTGCCCTGGGGCGTGGTGTCGACGCCGTCGAGGCGCTCGAGCAGCGCGTCGGCGGCGGCGTACGGGTCGGAGCGCCCCGCCACGACCTCCGTGGCCAGCTCGTCGAGCGCGTCGTGCTCGTGCACGCCACGCCACTGCTCGCGCAGCGCGGTGACCGCGATCGCCTCGATCTCGTCACGGGTACGCCGCACGCGGCGGCGCTGCAGGTCGCCGGTGTCGACGAGGTGGGTCCAGTGCTGCTCGAGGGCGTCGACGAGCTCCTCGACCCCCTCCCCCTTGCTGGCGACGGTCTTGACGATGGGCGGCCGCCAGGCCTCGGCCGGGCGCTCAGCCATGCCGAGCATCGAGCGCAGGTCGCGGCGCACCTGGTCGGCGCCGTCGCGGTCGGACTTGTTGATCACGTAGACGTCGCCGACCTCGAGGATGCCGGCCTTGGCGGCCTGGACGCCGTCGCCCATGCCGGGCGCGAGCAGCACGAGCGTGGTGTCGGCCAGGCCCGCCACCTCGACCTCGCTCTGCCCGACACCGACGGTCTCGACCAGCACGACGTCGCACCCGGCCGCGTCGAGCACGCGGAGCGCCTGCGGCGTCGCCCACGACAACCCCCCGAGGTGGCCCCGCGAGGCCATCGAGCGGATGTAGACGTCGCGGTCGAGCGCGTGGTCCTGCATCCGCACCCGGTCGCCCAGCAGCGCGCCGCCGGAGAAGGGCGAGGAGGGGTCGACGGCCAGCACGCCGACGCGCTTGCCGCGCCGGCGCAGCGCGCCGACGATCGCGTTGGTGGTGGTCGACTTGCCGACGCCCGGAGGGCCGGTCAGCCCGATGACCTGGGCACCCTCGCCGTCGCCGGCCGAGGCGGCGTACGGCGCGAGCGCGGCCATCACCTCGCGCAGCCGCGGCGAGGCGTCCTCGACCAGCGAGATCAGCCGGGCCACCGCCCGGGGGTCGCCCTCCCGGGCGCGGCCGACGAGGGTGGGGACGTCGCCGCCCGAGCGGCGACCCGGTGGCCTGCTCTGGCGTCCGCTCAGCTGCTCGGCACCTTCACCACGAGCGCGTCGCCCTGGCCGCCGCCACCGCACAGCGCGGCCACGCCGATCCCGCCGCCGCGTCGCCCGAGCTCGAGCGCGAGGTGGAGCACGACCCGGGCGCCCGACATGCCGACCGGGTGGCCGAGGGCGATGGCGCCGCCGTTGACGTTGACCTTGTCGTCGGGGAGGCCGAGCTCGCGGGCCGAGGCGATGCCGACGGCGGCGAAGGCCTCGTTGAACTCCACGAGGTCGACGTCGTCGACGCCGATCCCCTCCTTCTGCAGCGCCTTGGCGGTGGCGTTGGCGGGCTGCAGCTGCAGCGTGGAGTCGGGCCCGGCGACCTGGCCGTGGGCACCGATCTCGGCGATCCACGACAGCCCGAGCTCCTCGGCCTTGGCCTTGCTCATCACGACCACGGCGCAGGCGCCGTCGGAGATCTGGGAGGCGGAGCCGGCGGTGATGGTGCCGTCCTTGGCGAAGGCGGCGCGCAGCTTCCCCAGCGACTCGGCGGTGGTGTCGCCGCGGACGCCCTCGTCGGTGTCGACGACCAGCGCGTCGCCGCGGCGCTGCGGGATCTCGACCTTGACGACCTCGTCGTCGAAGAGGCCGTTCTTCCACGCCGCGGCGGCCTTCTGGTGCGACTGCGCCGCGAACTCGTCCTGCTCCTCGCGGGAGAGGCCGAGCCCGTCGCTGTTGCACTGCTCGGTGAGCCCGCCCATCGCCTGCTGGGTGGCCTGGTCGAAGAGCGCGTCGTAGGCCATCGAGTCGACCAGCGAGGTGTCGCCGTACTTGAAGCCCTCGCGCGACTTGGGCAGCAGGTGCGGGGCGTTGGTCATCGACTCCATGCCGCCGGCCACGACGACGTCGAACTCACCGGCGCGGATCAGCTGGTCGGCCGTCGCGATGGCGTTGAGGCCCGAGAGGCACACCTTGTTGATCGTGGTCGAGGGCACGGCCGGGGGCAGCCCGGCGGCGAGGCCGGCGGTGCGCGCGGGGTTCTGCCCGGCGCCGGCCTGGATGACCTGGCCCATGATCAGGTAGTCGACCTGCTCGGGGCTCACGCCGGCCTTCTCGAGGGCGCCCTTGATGGCGATCCCGCCGAGCTCGGCGGCCGAGAGCGACTTCAGGCCCCCCAGCAGCCGGCCGATCGGGGTGCGGGCACCGGCGACGATGACGGATCCGGACATGGGGGCCTCCTGTGACGCGGCTGCGGGCTACGTGAGCGAGGTTAACGCTCGTTCGCAGCGGCACGGCAGGGTGTCGCGCACGTCACACGTGGTTGAGGGGGTGGGCCCCGGCGACCACACTCGGCGCATGAGCGAGACCGGCCCGTCCACGCAGCTGCCCCAGCACCTCTTCACCGCGATCGACCACGTCGGCGTCGCCGTGCCCGACCTCGACGCGGCGATCGCGACGTACACCGAGAAGTTCGGCATGGTCGTGCTGCACGAGGAGACCAACGAGGAGCAGGGCGTCCGCGAGGCGATGGTCGGCGTCGGCGACTCCGGGTCGTGCATCCAGCTGCTGGCGCCGCTCGACGAGACCTCCACGATCGCGAAGTTCCTCGACCGCAGCGGTCCCGGGCTGCAGCAGCTCGCCTACCGCGTCGACGATGTCGAGCAGGTCAGCGCCGTGCTGCGCGAGCGCGGCCTCCGGCTGCTGTACGACGCCCCCAAGCGCGGCACTGCCGGCTCCCGCGTCAACTTCGTGCACCCCAAGGACGCCGGCGGCGTGCTCGTCGAGCTGGTCGAACCCGCCCGCTGACCGCCCATCCGCCTCAGATGTCGGCATCTCAGGCGGGTCGGCGTACATCTGGGGCGGGTCGGCGGGCTCGCTAGCCGAAGGTGGCGTCGGTGACCACGAGCGGGTGGTCGGTGGCGAAGCGCATCGCGGCGCCGCGGTCCTGCTGGTAGTCGCTGAAGGTGAGCGAGGGGCTGCCGAAGATCCAGTCGATACGGGCGTTCTTCGGGGGCTTGCAGGTGCCGCCGCGCGAGCCGCCCGCGGCCGCCTTGAGCGGCGTACGGGAGGTGACGCGGCAGAAGTAGGTCTTGTACTCGTTCATGTCGCCGGTGACGACCTGCGGGTGGCCGGTGGCCTCGAGGCGGTTGAAGAGCCGGACCTGGCGGTCGGTGGCCTGGTCGCGCCACTTCTGCGCCGGTCCCCGGGCGTCGGCGGGGTTGTGGAAGCTGGAGACCCACAGCTTCTTGCCCGTGGCGCGGTGCTCGAGCAGGACGTAGGGCATCTTCTTGCGCTCGCCGTGGAAGTAGGGGATGACGATCAGGTGCTGCTCGCGCACCTTCCAGACCGCGGTGTTCCACGCCACCGCGTCGGCGCCGGAGCGCGGCGGGGCCTTGATGCCGGGGTACTGGGCCCACCCGGGTGAGAGGCGCTGGAACTCGCGCCGCTGCGGGGGCTCGAACTCCTGCAGCCCGACGACGTCGACGCCGTGACCGTTCATCACCCGCTTGGCTGCGGCCATCCGCTTGTAGCTGCTGGCCCAGCCGGGCTTGTTGCCCCCCGGCTTGGTGTGGTCGTGGCCGAGCACGTTGAGCGAGGCGACGGTGAAGTCGCCACCGCCGTCGGCGACCGGGCCAGGCGTGGTCGTGCCGGGATCGGTCGGAGCCGGTGCCGGGGCGGGCGCCGTGGTCGCGCCCGGCTCGGCCACGGGCATGGGCGCCGCGGTCATGCCGGTCGCCTGGGGGGCGGTCGAGGCGGCACCGCTCGTGGCGGCGCCGGCCAGCAGCGGGAGCGGCGCGCGCGTGGGCGCCTGCAGGGGCACCGGCTGCCAGGGCGCGGGCGACTGGCCGGCGCGGGCGGGCTTGCGCGTCGGCTGCTCGGTGGGCTCGACACGGGGCTGGGAGCGGAAGGTGCCGTAGCCGGCCGGTGCGTCGGCGGCCCCCGCGGCCTCGGGGGCCTCCACCACGCGCTCGGCGACGGTGCCGAAGTCGGCCTCCACGGGGTCGAAGGCGCCGACGGCCCAGGCGTACGTCGTACCGACGGTGAGGGCGACGCTGGACACGGTCAGCGTGACGACGAACTTCTCGAGCACGTGCGAACGCTAAATCGGGTGAAACGGGCAGTCTTGTTATTAGGTACAGACGGGACATAAGTCCCTGGACCACCACAGGACCACCCAGTATCGGCCAACGCCGACGGATCCTCGCCCGGCCCGGCATACTCGTCCCATGCCAACGCGGGGTACCTCGGGCACCACGCGCACCTTCCTCATCGACAGCCACGACATCTTCCGGCTGGGTGCGCGGCTCTCGCTGGCCGATCACCCTCGCATCGAGGTGGTCGGTGACTGCGGCGACTTCGAGGACGGCACCCGGCGGGTGCAGGACCTGCGGCCCGACGTCACGCTGGTCGGCGTCCGCTCCCACGAGCAGCCGCTGCTGCGCGAGCTGTGGCGGCTGCGCACCGGCGCGCCCGGCACCCGGGTGCTGGTGCTCTCGCGCCGCGTGGAGGATCGCGAGCTGGCGGTGCGCTACGGCGCCAGCGCGACCCTCGGCAAGGACGTGAGCGGCGAGGAGGTGGCGCGCGCCATCGAGGTGGCCTCGGGCCAGGCGCCCACGACCTCCCCGGCCCCCGCGCCCGGCGACGCGGCCGGCGGTCACCGCTCCGAGCGCGACGCGATCGCCAACCTGACCAGGCAGGAGCGCCGCATCCTCGGCCTGATCGGCCAGGGACTCTCCAACCGCGAGATCGCCGAGTCGCTCTTCCTCGCCGAGAAGACCGTGCGCAACCACGTGACGCGCCTGCTGGCCAAGCTCGGCGTGAGCCGCCGCACCCAGGCCGCCCTCATCGCGGCCCGCCAGGACGCACTGCACGACTCCGCCCGGCACTGACGCGCCGGGTTCCGCTCAGGACGGCGCAGCGCCTGCCGATCCTCCCCCTGCGGCGGAGCCACGCCCGCCCGCGGAAGGGTGCCCGGAGCAGTGGACGACCTCGTCACGGAGTTCCTGGTCGAGTCCCACGAGGGGCTCGACCGGGTCGACCGCGCCCTGGTGGACCTCGAGCGCCGACCCGACGACACCGCGCTGGTCGCGGAGATCTTCCGCGCGGTGCACACCATCAAGGGCACGGCCGGCTTCTTCGACTTCACCGGCCTCGAGGCCGTCACCCACGCCGGCGAGACCGTGCTGGCCCGGCTGCGCGACGGCGGGGCGGCGCTCACCCCGGAGGTCACCGAGGCCCTGCTCCGCATGGTCGACGTCGTACGCCGCCTGCTCGCCACCGTGGAGCGGGAGGGCACCGAGGGCGACCTCGACGTCAGCCCCGTCGTGGCCGCCCTGGCGGCGCTCGGCCCCGGGGCGGCAGCGACGAACCACGGCGCGCCGGACGCACCCCTGCCCTCGACCGACGACCCGGAGGCCGTGGGCCCCGACCGCTCGGCCGCGGTCGACTCGACGGTGCGCGTCGACGTCGAGCAGCTCGACCGGCTGCTGCGGCTCGTCGGCGAGCTGGCGCTGACCCGCAACCAGGTGCTGCAGCACGCCACCTCCCCCGTCCCCGGACCGGGGCTGCTGCACGTGGCGCAGCGGCTCAACCAGGTGGCCGGAGAGCTGCACGAGCGCGTGATGCAGACGCGGCTGCAGCCCATCGACCACGTCTGGCACAAGCTGCCGCGGGTGGTCCGCGACGTGGCCGCCGCGTGCGGCAAGGAGGTCGACCTGCAGCTGACCGGGGGCGACACCGAGCTCGACCGGTCACTGCTCGAGGCGATCCGCGACCCGCTGCTGCACCTGGTCCGCAACGCGGTCGACCACGGCCTGGAGCCCGCCGAGGCGCGGGTCGCCTCGGGCAAGCCCGCGGTCGGGTCGCTGGCGCTGCGCGCCTTCCACGACAGCGGCCTGGTGGTCGTGGAGGTCAGCGACGACGGCGCCGGCATCGACCCCGCCAGGATCGCCGCCGTGGCGCGCGAGCGAGGTCTGCTGCCGGCCGAGGAGCTCGACCGGATGAGCGACCGCGACCTGCTCCAGCTGGTCTTCTGGCCGGGCTTCAGCACGGCGGGCGTCGTCACCCACGTGTCGGGCCGCGGGGTGGGGATGGACGTCGTGCGCGCCCACGTGCACGCCATCGGCGGCACCGTGGAGGTCGACTCGACCCCGGGCCTGGGCACGACCTGCCGGCTGCGCATCCCGCTCACCCTCGCCGTCGTGCCCGCGCTGGTCGTCGAGTCCGCCGGCGACCGCTACGCCCTCCCGCAGGCGCACGTCAGCGAGCTGATCTCGCTCGACCCGAGCCGGAGCCCGCAGGCGGTCGAGGACGTCAACGGCGTGCTGGTGCACCGGTTGCGCGGGACGCTGCTCCCCCTGGTGCGCCTCTCCGAGCTGCTCGGCGTCGACCCGGGCCACCCGCCCGACGCCGCGATGCTGGTCGCGGTGGTGCACGCCGACGGCCTGCGCGTCGGCCTCGCCCTCGACGCCGTGCTCCACAGCGAGGAGATCGTGGTCAAGCCGCTCCCGTCGAGCCTGGCCACGCTCGAGTTCTACAGCGGCGCCACCATCCTCGGCGACGGTCGCGTGGCGCTGATCCTCGACCTCCCGGCCGTGTGCCGCCGCGTCCTCGGACCCGACGTCGCCCCCCAGGAGCCGGCCGCACGCTCCGACCTCGACGACCTGCCGCCCGGCCCCCGCCTGGTCGTGGCGGGCGTCGACGGGGGCCGTCTGCTCGGCATCCCGATGCGCTCGGTGACGCGGCTCGAGCGGGTGCCCGCCCGCGCCGTGCAGGTCGTGGGCGACCGGGAGATGATCCGGCTGCGCGACGACCTGCTCCCGGTGCTGCGGCTGGGCCCGGTGAGCAGCGAGGAGGTCTCGGTCGTCGTGCACACCGACAGCAGCAGCCGGGTGACCCAGAGCGTCGCGCTGGTCGTCGACGACGTCATCGACATCGTCGACGCCGCGGCCGCCCTCGACGGCGACGTGCACGAGCGCGGGCTGCTCGGCTCCGCCGAGTTCCGCGACCGCATCGTCGAGGTCGTCGACGTGCGCGCCGCGCTCGCCGCGTCACGGCTGGAGGGGGCCCGATGAGCACCCGGCTGGTCACCTTCGTGCTCGACCGCGGGCTGTACGGCGTCGACGTCACCGCCGTGCGGGAGGTCCTGCGCGGGCTGCCGACGACGCGGGTGCCGCTCGCCCCCGCCGGGCTCGCGGGCCTGGTCAACCTCCGCGGCGAGGTGCTGGCCACCGTCGACCTGCGCCAGCGGCTCGGTCTCCCCCCGCGCGAGGAGGACGCCGAGCCGATGCTCGTGGTCACCCACGGCCGGTCGGAGTCCGACGCCCTGCTCGTCGACCGCATCGGCGAGGTCGTCGACGTCGGCGACCTCCCCCTGCTGCCGCCGCCGGAGACCCTCGACGGCCCCGCCCGCCCCCTCATCGTCGGCTGCTACCCGCTGCCCGACCAGCTGCTGCTCGCGCTCGACGTCGAGCACCTGGCACCCGCCTGAGCGCTCACCACTCTCGGAGGACACCCATGAAGCCCCCCATCCGCTGGACCGTCGGACGACGGATCTCGGTGATCACCGCGATCGGCGTGCTGACGACCCTGCTCGTCGGCGGCATCGCCCTGCTGGTCGACGCCCGGGCCACCGGACTCTCCCGCGACGTCGACTCGCGGCTGACCGCCTCGCAGCACGTGGCCCACCTCGACGGCCTGGCCGCGGAGATGCGCGCCGACGCGTCCGACGCCCTCGTGACCGGCGACGCCGAGCGCGCCCGCGACCGCGTGGGCGAGGTGCTGACGGAGTCCGACGCCGAGCTGCGCGAGCTCGCCGCCCTCCCGCTGGAGGCCCGCGACCAGCAGCGGGTCGCCGAGCTCCGGGTCGAGCTCGACGCGTACGCCGCCGAGGTCGAGGCCGTCCTCGACGACGAGGACGCCACCCCGGCGGCGGCCCAGGAGGAGCTGCGGCGGGCGCACACGCGGATCGACGAGAGCCTGGGAGCGACCGTGGGAGGTCTCGAGCAGGCCGGGCGGTCGAGCGTGGTGGAGCTGCGCGAGAGCCTCGACACGGCCCGGACCTGGCTGCTCGCGGTCGGGCTGCTGGGCTGCCTCGCGCTCGTCGTGCTGACCGTCGCCATCACCCGGAGCCTGGTGCGCCCGCTGGAGCAGGCGGTGCACGCCGTCGAGCGCTTCGCCGAGGGCGACCTCACGCACCGGCTCCCCGAGACCTCGAGCGGGACCGTGGGCGACCTGCAGCTGGCGGTCAACCGCTCCCTGGACCAGGCCACCGTCATCCTGGGTGCCTTCACCGCCACCGCCGACGCCGTGGCCGCCGCCTCCGAGGAGCTCGCGCGCAACTCCCAGGAGATCACCTCGGGGGCCTCGCAGACCTCCGCGCGGGCCAACCTCGTCGCCGGGGCGGCGGAGGAGGTCTCGCGCAACGTGCAGACGCTCGCCGACGGCGCGGAGCAGATGGGCGCCTCCATCCGCGAGATCGCCCACTCGGCCAACGAGGCCGCCCGGGTCGCGGCCCACGCCGTGACGGTGGTCGACGCCACCAACGACTCGGTCGGCAAGCTCGGCGTCTCGAGCCAGGAGATCGGCAACGTCGTCAAGGTGATCACCTCGATCGCCGAGCAGACCAACCTGCTCGCCCTCAACGCCACCATCGAGGCGGCCCGCGCGGGCGACGCCGGCAAGGGCTTCGCCGTGGTCGCCAACGAGGTCAAGGAGCTCGCCCAGGAGACCGCGCGCGCCACCGACGACATCGCCCGTCGGGTGGAGACCATCCAGGGCGACACCCTCGGCGCGGTCGACGCGATCACCGAGATCTCCTCGATCATCACCACCATCAGCGACTACCAGCTGACCATCGCCTCCGCGGTGGAGCAGCAGACGGCCACCACCAACGAGATGGGTCACAACGTCGCCGAGGCCTCCACCGGCTCGGTCGAGATCGCCAGCAACATCGGCGGGGTCGCGACCGCGGCCTCCGCCACCACGACGACCGTCGAGCAGACCTCCACCGCGGTGGCGGAGCTGGCGCGGATGGCCTCCGACCTGCGGTTGCAGGTCGCGATGTTCCGGTTCTGAGCGGGCCGACGTGACGGCGGCGGTCCGGGTCCTGGTGGCCGAGCGGCCCCCGCCGCACGGCGGCAGCCTGCGCGAGGCGCTCGAGCGCCGCGGCCTCGAGGTCGTCGCCACCGCCCAGGGGGCGCGCGACCTGCTCGCGGCCACCGCCAGGCGGCGTCCCGCCGTCGTCGTGGCCCGGGCCGACCTGCCGGGCTCCGACGGCCCCGCGTGGGTACGCCGGCTGCGCGAGGCCGGCTCGGTCACCCGCGTGCTCGTGGTGGGCTCCCCCGACGACGTGCGCCGCGGCGTACGACGCACCGCGCTCGCGGCCGGTGCCGACGACTGGCTCACCGCCGTGCCCGGTGCCGACCACGAGCTGGTACGCCGCGTGCTCGCCCTGGCGCCGCCCCCGCCGGCGGCACCGACGGCCGCGGCCGCGCTCGCCCTCCCGTCTCCTCTCCCGCCCCTCCGGCCCGCCCGCGCGGTCACCGGACCACCGGTGCGCCTGCTCGTCGTCGCCGGGTCGACCGGCGGCCCCGAGGCGCTGCTCGACCTGCTGCCGGCGCTGGCGCCCCTGAGCGTGCCGGTCGCCGTGGTGCAGCACCTGCCCGAGCACCACGTCGGGCGGCTGGTGGCGCGGCTGCAGCGCGCCTGCCCCTTCCCCGTCGTCGAGGCCGCGCACGACGCCGCGCTGCTGCCCGGGGTGGTGCACCTCGCCCCGGCCGGCCGGCACCTGGAGGTGACGGGGAGCCGGGGGCGCTACCGCAGTCGGCTGGGACTCCGCGCGCCCGAGCACCACGCCCGGCCCGCCGCCGACGTGCTCTTCCGCACCGCCGCGAGCGCGGCGGGCAGCGGCGTCCTCGCGGTGGTCCTGACCGGGATGGGCCACGACGGCGTCCGCGGCGCGGCGGCCGTGGTCGCGTCGGGCGGGCGGGTGCTGGCGCAGGGCGAGGCGTGCTCGGTCGTGTGGGGCATGCCGGGGGCGGTCGTCGCCGCCGGGCTCGCCACCGAGGTGGTGCCGCTGCGGTCGATGCCGCTCGCGGTCAGGACCCGGATGCCGCTGCCGGCACGGGCGCGGGCGTCGGGCTGAGGCTCACGCCTCGTCGGTCGACCCGGCCTCGCCGTCGGCCGAGGAGCGCTTCTGGAGCGCGTCACGCAGCGACTGCACGGTGTCGGGGCTCGGCGACGCCGCCTGCTTGTTGCTGCTCTCGAGCTGCTCGAGCAGCTCGGCGCGGTGCACGCGCACGCTACGGGGCGCGTCGATGCCGACACGCACCACGTCGCTGCGCACCTCCAGGATGGTGACGACCACGTCGTCACCGATGGTGATGCTGTCGCCCACGCGACGGCTGAGGACCAGCATGGCGTCACGCTACCCGCTGGCCCCCGGGGGACGCGCGAGGTGGGGTGCGCGGGCGCGTGGCCCGGGACCCGGACCGGGCCGGGAGCCAGGCGGCGGCTCAGGCCGCGGCGAGCGGTGCGGCCAGCGGCAGCGAGGCGTCGTCGAGCACGACCTGCTGGGCACGGAGGTTGTGCACGTTGACCAGGACCGGGGCGGCGAGGTTGGCCGTCGAGGTGGCCAGACTGGTGCCCGCGGTGACCACGACGAGCAGCAGCACGTCGTCGGCCTGCACGACGCCCAGCCCGCTGACGGAGTCCTCGTCGACCTCGGCGACGTAGTCGGGGAAGAAGGTCGCGGGCGGCACCACGAGGAAGCTCGTGGCCGGGTCGTCGACCGAGCGCAGCTCGCACAGCAGGCCGCTCTCGTCGATGCGCACCAGGGCGAAGCGGCGCAGCGCCGGGAAGCCGGGCATCGGCTGCGTCATCTCGATCACGGGCAGCTCGGGCAGGCCTGCCTCGCGGGGCGCCGTCACGGTCATGGAGGGGTCCTCACTGTGCGTGTCAGCGGGTCGGACGAGGGTGTCGGTCATCATCGCAAGAACTCCCTCAGGCTGGGCTGCAGGACACGGGCAGTCGCCCCCAGGGCGGCCTGGTAGGCCACCTCCTGGAGCTGCAGCTGCACCACGGTGGCGGCGAGGTCGACGTCCTCGACCGCGCTGAGATCCTTCTTCATCCGCAGCTCGGCGTCGGCCGCGACCTGCGCGGCCTGGTCGACGCGGGCGGCGCGGGTGCCGGCCTCCGCCTGCGCGGTGCCGAGCCGGTCGAGGTCGGCGGCGAGTGCCGCGAGCGCCGTGCCGACGGCGGCGTCGTCGCCGGCCGTGATGGCGGTCGAGAGGGCGCTGAGGTGGGTGAAGACCGAGTCGCCGTCGGCGCCGAAGGCGTCCTGGCCGCCGACGTCGACGCGCACCCGGCTGCCGTCGCCCACGGTCCGCACCACCGCGCCGGGCTCGCCGACGAAGGCGCCCGAGGCGTCGTACGCCGTGGTGCCGGCGGTGACGCCGCCGAAGACCGGACGACCGAGGTAGGCGGTGTTGGCGGTGCCGATCAGGCTCTCGCGCAGCTGGTCGACGCTCGCCGCCAGGGCGGCACGGGAGCTCTGCCCCATGGCGCCGTTGACGGCCTGCAGCCCGAGCTCGCGGGCGTTGCGCACCGTGTCGGTGGCCGTGGTCAGGGCGTTGTCGACGGTGGACAGCCAGCTCGCGCCGTCCTGCGCCGCGCGCTGGAACTGCTGCACCTGGGTCATCGAGGTGCGCAGCCGCATCGCCGAGCTCGTGCCCGAGGGCGAGTCGGAGGGCCGGTTGATGGTCTTGCCCGAGGTCAGCTGCTCCTGCAGCTGGCCGAGCCGTCCCAGCCCGACCTGGAGGTTCTCCAGCGAGCGGTGGCTCAGCATCGACTGGGTCACGCGTCCGACGGACATCAGCCCACTCCCATCCGGTTGATCAGCGTGTCCAGCAGCGAGTCGACGGTCGACATCACCCGCGCGGCTGCCTCGTACTGGCGCTGGAGCACGGTCAGGTTGACCATCTCCTCGTCGAGGCTGACGCCGCCGAGCTGGTCACGGGCGAGGTCGACCTGGGTGGTGAGGACCTGCTGGCTGGCGGCCTGACGGTTCAGCGACGACACCGAGGCGCCGAAGCCGCTGACGAGGCGCTGGTAGCCGTCGCCGAGGCCGGCGAGCTCCCCGATGCGGGCGGCGTTGTCGCCGTCGGCCCCGGTGGGCCCCGCGGACGCCGCGAGCAGCCGCGGGTCGCTGAGGGCGACCTCGACGGTGCCGAGCACGTCGGCGGGGTCGTAGGAGAAGACGGCGGCCCCGGCGTTGCCCTGGGCGTCGTACCCGGCGGCGTGCTGGGTGTTGACGCGGTCGGCGACGTCGCGCACCACGGCGGCGAGGTCGGCCAGGTAGGTCGGGAAGGTCACGTCGAGCAGCTGCGCGACGCCCCCGAGCTCGCCACCGGCGGCGACGACGGCCGAGCCCCCCTGCGGCGAGGTCACCGCGAAGCGCAGCGGCTGGCCGTCGGCCTCGCCCGTGGGGGTGACCCCGGAGGCCACGGTGAAGCTGCCGGCGGCCGAGCCCTCGACGAGCACGGCACCCCCGATGCGCACGGTGGCCGACCCGTCGGCCTGCACGGTGGTGACCGCGCCGGTCAGCTCGGCCATGCGCCCGGCGATCTGGTCGCGGGAGTCGAGCAGGGCGTTGACGTTGCTGCCGTTGAGCCGGCCCGACACGATCGAGCTGTTGATCTTGGCCAGGTCGCGTCCGAGGGTGTCGACCTCGGAGGCGTCGGTCAGGGCGAGCACCCGCTGGTCGCCGGCCTCCGCGCCGACCTGGCGCAGCTGGCCGCGGGCGGTGTCGACGACGGTGGCCGCGGCGGCGAGCACGTTGGCCCGCGCCGCGGAGCTGGACGTGCCGGCGGGGTTCATCGAGAGCGTGCCCCACGCCGACTGGAAGCGGTCGAGCGCCGCCGAGAGACCGTTGGCGCCGGGCTCGCCGATGCCGTCCTCCACCCGGGCCAGGGCGGTGGCCTGCACGTCGAGGAAGCTCTGGTTGCCGTGCTCGCGCCGGGCGCGCACGTTGAGCAGCTCGTCGGTCATCCGGCTCACGCCGGTCACCGCCACGCCGTCGCCGACGTTGGCGGAGCGGAACCACATGGCCGGGGTGGCTCCGCCGGCGACCGAGGCGCTGTCGCCCCGGCGCCGGGCGTACCCCTCGGTCGAGATGTTGGCGATGTTGTCGCTCGCCACGTCCATCGCGACGCGCGTGTAGCGCAGGGCGCTCAGCGCGGTGTTGAGGGACGCGAAGCCGCTGGTCATGGGCTACAGGCTCCGGTCGACGAGTCGCGGGGCGGGAGCGCCGCCGGTGACGGCCACGCCGTCCTGGCCGTAGCCCTCGGTGGCCTCCTCCAGGCTCAGCAGCGCCTCCCGCGCCGAGCGGAGCCCGGAGGTGAGCAGCTGCCGGTTGCGCTGGGCCAGGGCCTCGATGTCGCGCGTCGCCTGCTCGAAGGCGTCGCGGTGGTCGAGCAGGATCCCCCGCCAAGGCTCGTCGACCGCCTCGGCGAGCACGCGGAGGCTCGGCGTGCTGCCGAGGCCCAGGGTGGCGGCGGCCTCGTCGGAGGCCACGGCGCGGAGGATCTCCGCCTCGCGGAGCATCTCCAGGACCAGCTCGACCTCCTTGGTCGCCCGGGCGAGCCAGGTGGTGCGGCCGCTCGCCAGCACCAGCTGCTCCACCTCGAGCTTGAAGGTCAGGGACTCGAGCAGCTCGCGCTCCCGCCAGAGCACCTGCGAGAGCTTGTCCATGGTTCACCTTCCGGATCTGTGGGGGTCGACACCGGCTCGATCGGCCGCGGCGGGGTGGACCTGAGGAGAAATGCGAGACCCGGGCGAGAATCCGGTGGTCTGCACTCATCTAGGCCACCATGGGGACAGACGTCCCTATTGCGGGGCCTTATGGATGATTCGTGTGCGAATCGGACATTGCGACACGCAGAGTTCCCGCTGTGACCCCGCCGCTCTCCTCCTCCCTCCCCGGCCCCGCCGACACCTCGGACCTCGCGTCGTCGCACCTGCCGCTGGTCGCGCACCTGGTGCGCGAGCTGTCCGGACGGCTCCCCAGCCACGTCGGCCGCGACGACCTGACCTCGGCGGGGATGCTGGCGCTGGTGCAGGCGGCGAGGTCCTTCGACCCCACCCGCGGCGCCTCGTTCGCCAGCTACGCCACGCCCCGGGTCCGTGGGGCGCTCCTCGACGAGCTGCGCGGCATCGACTGGGCCTCCCGCTCGGTGCGGCGCCGGGCCCGCGACCTCGACCAGACCCGTCACCAGCTCGCCGGCGCGCTCGGCCGCGCCGCCACCGAGCAGGAGGTCGCCGACGCGACCGGCATGACCGTCGAGGAGGTGCGCCGCAACGCCGAGGACGTCGCCCGGGCCAAGGTCACCTCGATCCACGCCTCGGAGGACTCCGACCTCGAGGGCCTGCTGCCGACCGCCGGTCCGACGCCGGCCGACGTCGTCGAGCACCGCGAGCAGCTCTCCTACATGACCGCCGCCGTCGCCCAGCTCCCGGAGCGCCTGCGCACCGTGGTCGAGCAGTACTTCCTCGCCGAGCGCCCGATGACGGAGATCGCCGCCGAGCTCGGCGTCTCGGAGTCGCGCGTCTCGCAGATCCGCGCCGAGGCGCTCGTGCTGATGCGCGGGGCCATGGACCGCGCCCTGGGCGACGCCGAGGCCCCGGCCGCGGCCCCCGCCGGCTGCGCCGCCCGGCGGCGCGAGGCCTACTACGCCTCCGTCGCCACCGCCGCCACGGCGTCCGCCTCGGCCCCCCGGCCGCTGCGCGCCGGCGTCAGCGCCTGACGCCGACACCTCGCCGAAACTTTCTCCGCAGAATCTCTCAGGTCTTCCCCGCCGCAGCCGATGTGCTCGGCGAAGGGCCCACGGACGGGCCCGGCTCCACGACTCAAAATCCAGGAAGGAATTCATCATGGGTCTCCGCATCAACACCAACACCGACGCCTTCAACGCGTACCGCAACCTCTCGGTCACGCAGAACGACATGTCGAAGTCGCTCGAGAAGCTCTCCAGCGGCTTCCGCATCAACCGCGCCGCCGACGACGCCGCCGGCCTCGCCATCTCCGAGGGCCTGCGCTCGCAGGTCGGCGGTCTCCAGGTCGGTGTCCGCAACGCTCAGGACGGCATCAGCGTCGCGCAGACCGCTGAAGGCGCCCTGACCGAGGTCCACAGCATGCTGCAGCGCATGAACGACCTCTCCGTGCAGTACAACAACGGCACGCAGAACACCGACTCGCAGGCCGCTCTGACCGCCGAGTTCGACGCGCTGCAGACCGAGATCACCCGGATCACCGACAACGCCAAGTTCAACGGCGTCGACCTCTTCGCCGGTGCTGCGCTGACCTTCCAGGTCGGCGGCGACAGCGCCGACACGATCGACGTCTCGGCCACCGCGCTCGCGGCGGTCGACACCTCGGCGGCCGTCATCACCGACAGCACCACCGTCCAGACCGCCATCACGGCCATCTCGACGCAGCGTGCGGAGCTCGGTGCGATCCAGAACCGGTTCGAGCACACCATCAACTCCACCAACGTCGCGATCGAGAACCTGACCGCGTCGGAGAGCCGGATCCGCGACACCGACATGGCTGCGGAGATGAGCAACTTCACCCGCGCCCAGATCCTGTCGCAGGCCGGCACCGCGATGCTGGCCCAGGCCAACAGCGCCCCGCAGTCGGTCCTCCGACTGCTCGGCTGAGCCTGAGGGTTCCGCGGACCAACCACCCCCGGACCCCTGAGCTGAACCCACCTGACCTGGCGGGGGCCGGTCGCAACCCGACCGACCCCCGCCAGCGTCGTACCCCCACCCGAAGCACAGACCAAGGAGCGAGCGATGGCGTCGATCAGCGGCCTCGTCAGCGGGCTCGACACGGCCACCATCGTCAACCAGCTGATCACGCTGGAGGCCGCGCCCCAGACCCGGCTGAAGAAGCAGCTGAGCACCGAGACGTCGGTCAAGACCGCGCTCCAGGCGCTCAACACCCAGGTCGCCGCCCTCGCCACCCAGGCCAAGGACCTGGCCAAGCCCGGCGCGTGGCAGGCCCTCACCGTGACCTCCTCCTCGACCGCCGTGGCCGCCAGCGCCAGCACGACCACCGGCGCCGGCAACGTCTCGGCCGGCAGCTTCTCCTTCACCGTCGACCAGGTGGCCAGCGCGCACCGGCTGACCTTCGCCTCGACCGCCGCGCGCACCGACACCGTGGTGCCGAGCGGCACCACCGTCCAGCTCACCGTCGGCGGCGAGACCAAGACGCTCGACACCGGCGACGGCACGCTCGCCGGCCTGGCCAACGCGCTCAACGGCGCCGGCACCGGCGTGCAGGCCGCGACCGTGAAGCTCGACGACGGCAGCTACCGCCTGGTCGTCACCGCGGCGAGCACCGGCACCGCCGGCGCCTTCACGCTCACCGACGCCGACGGCGCAGACCTGCTCGGCGGCGCCGCCGTGACCCAGGGTCGCAACGCCCAGATCACCATGGGCAGCGACACGATCTCCTCGACCTCCAACACGTTCACCGACGTGCTGCCCGGCCTGAGCTTCACCGTGAGCGCACCCGCCATCGGGACCACGGTCGACCTGACCAGCACCCGCGACGGCGCCAGCACCCGCGACCAGGTGAAGTCGCTCGTCGACAACGTCAACGCGCTGCTGACCCGCATCGACAGCGTCAGCAGCAAGACCGGCAGCAGCGCCGGCGTGCTCGCGCGCGAGAGCAGCGTGCGCGACCTGCGCAACGCGGTGCTGCAGAGCGTCTACCCCGCCGACGGCAGCTCGATGGCGGGCTACGGCATCCAGCTCGACCGCTACGGCAAGCTGCAGCTGGACACCGACGCCTTCGACAAGGCCTACGCCGCCGACCCCGTCGCGGTGCAGGGTGCCTTCACCACCGGGACCACCGCCGGCTTCGCCGCCCGGCTGCACTCCGTCACCGACAAGGCCAGCGACGCCTACACCGGCACCCTCAGCGACGCCATCGAGGGCCGAGACGAGTCCATGCGTCGCCTCACCGACCGCATCGAGGGCTGGGACACCCGCCTCGAGCTCAAGCGCACCGCGCTCACCCGTCAGTACACCGCGCTCGAGACCGCGCTCTCGGCCCTCAGCAGCCAGTCGTCGTGGCTGGGCTCCCAGCTGAGCTCGCTCAACAGCAGCGGAACGAACTGAGGAAGGCCCGACCATGAGCTTCAGCACCAACGCCCGCGCGGCCTACCTCGGCGCCTCCGTCACCACGGCCGACCCGAGCCGCCTGCTCGTCATGCTCTGCGACCGGCTGGTGCTCGACGTCAGCCGCGCCGGCAGCTGCTTCGCCGACAACGCCGGCACCGAGGCCCGGCTCCACCTGCGCCACGCGCAGGACATCGTGCTCGAGCTGCGCGCGACCCTGGTCGTCGACGGCTTCGAGGGCGGCCGCGAGCTGGCCGCGCTCTACGACTACCTGCTCTCGCGCCTCGTGCGTGCCTCGATCGACCAGGACGCCGAGGCGACCGCGGAGTGCCTGCGGATCGCCGACGGCATCGCCGACACCTGGCGCACGGCCGCCTCGATGATGGTGAAGTCGGCGTGAACGGGCCCGACCCCGTCGACGCCCGTGACCCGCGCGACCTCGGCGAGCTGGAGCTGCACTGGAGCACCGAGCTCGACCGGCTCGAGCTGGAGCTGATGTGGACCGAGCGGCTGCTCAAGGTCGCCGAGCCGCTCGACCGCGCCGGCTGGTCACCCCACCAGCCGGAGGGACCGCTGCCCGCGCACCTCGTGCCGCGGGCCCGCGACATCGTCCGTCGGCAGGCCGACCTGCAGGCGCGCCTCTTGCAGGCGCTCGCCCAGCTCGACCAGGAGCGGCGCTTCACCACCGCCCAGCCCGCCGACGAGCGGCCCCGCTACATCGACCTGGTCGGTTGAGGTGAAGATCCTGGTCACCGACGACAGCCGCGTGATGCGGCAGATCGTCGTGCGCACCCTGCGCCAGGCGGGGCTCGGCGGGCACGAGGTGGTCGAGGCCGAGAACGGCCGCGACGCCCTGGAGAAGATCCGCACCGAGGAGCCCGACGTGGTGCTCTCGGACTGGAACATGCCGGTGATGGACGGCATCACGCTGCTCGCCACGCTGCGCCGCCGCGGCCACGCCCTGCCCTTCGGCTTCGTGACCTCCGAGGGCTCGCCGGAGATGCGCGCGCGGGCCGAGCAGGTCGGCGCCGACTTCGTGATCGCCAAGCCCTTCACGCCCGACGCCTTCGCCGAGGCGCTCGCGCCCGTCCTGGGCGGTCGTTGAGCCGTGGCCCCGTGACGACCGGCTCCGTGACCACCGGCTCCAGCACGCTGGTGCACCTGCCCACGTCGCAGGAGGTCCGCGAGCTGCTCGAGGGCCTGCTCGGGCGGGCCGTCGAGGTCGCCCCGTGCTCCCCGCTGGCCTCCAGCGCGCGCAGCCCCGTCACCGTGGCGTCGTACGTCGACGACCGGGGACTGCCACGCGGCGTCTGCTGCATCGACCTCACCCTCGGCGCCGCCGCCGGGGCGGCGCTGGGCCTGGTGCCGGTACGCCGCGTGGTCGCCGCGACCCGCGAGGGGATGCTCGACCCGGAGCTGGAGGAGAACCTCGACGAGGTCCTCAACGTGTGCGCCACGGTGCTCAACGCCCCCGGCGCGCTGCACACCCGGCTGGCGCACGTGCACCACCCGGGGCGGCTGCTGCCCGCCGAGCTGCACGTGCGCACGCTCACCCTCGGACGTCGCCTCGACCTGGCCGTCGAGGTGCAGGGGTACGGCGCGGGACGACTGTCCTTCGTGCTCGACGTCCCGCGATAGGGACGTATATCCCTATTCGGACCAAAAGCCTCAGTTCCTGACGCTGCTGGCCGAGAGTTCTCGTGAGCAAGGAACGCTCACCCCCCGCCGAAGGACCGGCACCCGTCACCTCCTCAGAGAGGCACACCGTGTCCTTCGCCGTCTCCGATGCGGTCAGCCGCATCCTCGGCACCGCGCTGGACGGCGTCTCGCTCCGACAGAGCGTGATCGCCGACAACATCGCGAACGTCGACACCCCCGGCTACCGGGCCTCGAGCGTCGACTTCGAGTCCTCGCTGCGCCGGGCCGTGGAGGGGGGCGGCTTCGACGCGCCGGGCACCGGCGGGGTCGAGATCGAGAAGACCGCCACCAACACCCCGGTGGGCGTCAACGGCAACAACGTCGACCTGCGCAAGGAGACGCTGGCCGCGGTCCAGTCGCAGTTCCAGTACCAGATCGTCTCGCGTGCGGTGACCGACCGCCTCGAGGTCCTGCGCAGCTCCATCGGGGGCGTGTGATGGGCGCCTTCGACATGCTGCGCATCGCCGGCTCGAGCCTCGGCATGCACCAGACCTGGCTGGACTCGCTGGCCAACAACATCGCCAACGTCAACACCGTCAAGCCCACCGACGAGGAGGCCTTCCGGGCGCAGTACGTGCGCGCCGGGGCCGTGCGGGGCGGCGGCGTCGAGGTCGAGGCCATCGTCGAGGGCGACCCCGAGGGCCGCATGGAGTACTCCCCCGACCACCCGATGGCCGACGAGAACGGCTACGTCCGCGCTCCCGAGATCGACCTCGCCAGCCAGATGAGCCAGCTCGTCATGGCCCAGCGCGGCTACCAGGCCTCGGTGCAGGTCACCAAGCAGGCCCAGGACACCTACACCACGGCACTCCAGATCGGACGCGGCTGATGAGCATCGGTGGCATCGAGTCCCTCGGCGGCTTCCGGCCGCTGGCCACGCCGTCCCTGGACGCCGCGACCGCCGGACCCACCGTCTCGGCGACGCAGGGCCCGGAGGGTCCCAGCGGCGAGTTCGGCGCCCTGCTCGTCGACGGCATCGACCGGCTGCAGCAGGTCCAGTCGACCAGCGACAACCTCGCCGTCCAGGCCGCCACCGGTGACCTCGACGCGATCCACCGCTACACCATCGCGGCCTCCGAGGCCGCGGTCACCACCCAGCTGACCGTCGCGATGCGCAACAAGGCGCTCGAGTCGTTCACCGAGATCATGCGGATGCCTGTCTGATGAAGACCTCCCTGACCCGTTCGCTCGGCAAGCTGTCGGAGAGCCTCGCCACCTTCACCCTCGCGCAGAAGGTCATCGCCGGCGTCGGCATCGTCGCGCTGCTCATGGGCGGCGTGATGCTCTTCCGCTGGGTCGCGCAGCCGCAGTACTCCCCGCTCTTCACCAACCTCGCCCCGGCCGACGCCTCGGCCGTCGTCGACCAGCTCGAGACCAACGGCACGCCGTACGAGCTCGGCAACGACGGCACCACGATCCTGGTGCCCCGCGACGAGGTCTACGGCACCCGCATCGCCCTGAGCGGCGAGGGCCTGCCCGCCAGCTCCGGCGACGGCGGCTACTCCCTGCTCGACGAGCAGGACCTGTCGACCTCGCAGTTCCAGGAGCAGACCGACTTCAAGCGGGCCATGGAGGGCGAGCTCTCCAAGACCATCATGGCGATGGACGGCGTCTCGAGCGCGGTCGTGCACCTCGCGCTGCCGGAGAAGGAGGTCTTCTCCGACGAGCAGGCCCCGCCCACCGCGTCGGTGCTGCTCAAGACCCGGGCCGGCCAGACGATGGGCCCCGAGCAGGTGCAGTCGATCGTGCACCTGGTCGCGTCGAGCATCGACGGCATGGAGCCCGAGAAGGTCACCGTGGCGGACTCCAGCGGCACCCTGCTCTCCGCCGACGACGACAACGGCGGTGCCTTCGCCAGCTCGCGCGAGCAGTACACCCAGGACGTGCAGACCAAGTACAAGCAGCAGGTGCAGTCGATGCTCGACCGCGTCCTCGGCCCCGGCAACTCCACCGTCGAGGTGACCGCCGACATCGACTTCGACAAGTCCACCACCGAGTCGCGCACCTACCGCCAGCCCGAGGGCGGCGGCCTGGCCCTCTCGACCAACCGCAACACCGAGCGCTACACCGGCACCGCCCCCGGCGGCGGGGCGACCGGCGTCGTCGGCCCCGACGGCCAGATGGACCCCGCGGCGGCCGGCACCGGCGGCGACGCCTCCAGCTACGACAAGACCTCCGAGACCTCCGACAACGCCGTCGACACCACCGTGGAGCAGCGCGAGAGCGCGCCGGGCTCGTTGGAGTCGCTCAACATCGCCACGGTCATCGACCGCACCGCGGCCGCCAACAACGACCCGCAGGAGATCGAGCGGATGATCGCCTCCGCCCTGGGCATCGAGCCCGAGCGCGGCGACACCAACCGGGTCTCGGTGCTGCCCTTCGACCGGACCGCCGAGGAGGCCGCCGCCGCCGAGCTCGAGGCCCAGGAGGCCGCCGCCGCGCAGGCCGGGCGGATGGACATGTTCCGCAACATCGGCATCGCGGCCGCGGCCGTGCTGGCCCTGCTGCTCGGCTGGCTGCACAGCCGCCGCCGTGCCAAGCAGCGGCGCGAGGCCACCAACTACGTCGTCGAGCACCTGCGCGCCGAGCCCGTCCAGCAGGCCCCCGAGGCCCTGGAGAGCCCCGCCTCGGCCCTGCTCAGCCTCGAGCGGGCCCAGGACCAGGACACCCGTGAGGAGCTCATCGCGCTGGTCGAGAGCCAGCCCGAGGACGTCGCCAACCTGCTGCGCGGCTGGCTGGTGGAGCGCTGATGCCCGCCACCATGACCACGAACGGCGCCCGCAAGGCCGCCATCGTGCTGATCCAGCTCGGTCCCGAGCGTGCCGCCACGGTGCTGAGCCGGCTCAGCGAGACCGAGGTCGAGGCCGTGACCTCGGAGATCGCCCGGCTCAAGGCAGTGGAGGCCGAGGAGTCCTCGCAGGTGCTCAGCGAGTTCCGCGACCTGGCGATGGCGCGCGCGCACATCGCCACCGGCGGGCTCGACTTCGCCAAGAGCCTGCTCGAGCAGTCCCTCGGCCCCGAGCGGGCCGCCGCGATGGTCGAGCGGCTGCAGGCCGTCGCCATCCAGCTGCCCTTCCAGTTCCTGCACCAGGCCGACCCGATGCAGCTGCGCTCCTTCATCGCCGACGAGCACCCCCAGCTGATCGCCCTGGTGATGGCGCACATGACGGCCGACAAGGCCTCGATGCTGCTCGCCGGCCTCCCCCCGCAGCAGCAGGCCGACGTCGCCCACCGGCTCGCGGTGATGGACCGGACCTCGCCCGACATCGTCAAGATCGTCGAGGCCCGGCTCGAGCGCCGGATGTCCTCGATGCTGCAGCCCAGCAGCGCCTCCCGCGTCGGCGGCATCGACCCGCTGGTCAACATCATCAACCGCTCCGACCGCTCCACCGAGCGCCAGATCGTCGAGGGCCTGGAGTCGCTGGACGCCGCGCTCGCCGAGGAGCTGAAGAGCCGGATGTTCATGTTCGAGGACATCGTCACCATCGACGACCGCTCGATGCAGCTGGTGCTGCGCCAGGTCGACACCGGCCAGCTCGCGCTGGCGCTCAAGGGTGTCGCCGACGCCGTGCGCGGCAAGATCACCGGCAACCTCTCCGAGCGGGCGGCCACCGACCTGCTCGAGGAGATCGACATCCTCGGGCCGGTGCGCCTGAGCCAGGTCGAGGAGGCCCAGCAGCTGGTCATCCAGACCATCCGGGAGCTCGAGGAGCAGGGCCAGATCACCATCCACCGCGGGGGCGACGATGACCTCGTCGTCTGAGCGGACCGCGGCCCGCGTCTACCCCGCCGGCACCGGCACCGTCACGAGCGTGGCGACCCCCGACCTGCGCAGCGGGCAGTGGACGCGCCACGTCGGCGCCACCCTCAGCGGCGCCGGCCTGGGCGACGAGGTCACCGAGCGCACCCTCGCCGCCGCCGCCGACGAGGCCCGACGGGTGGCCCGCGCCCAGGGCTGGAGCACCGGCTGGGCGGAGGGCGTGCGCGCCGGCCGCGAGGCCGCCGCCCGCGACGCCGAGCGCCGCGACGCGCTGGCGCGCCAGGAGCAGGCGGTGCTGCGCGCCGAGCTGGCGGGCTCCGCCCAGGCTCTCGTCGACGCCGCCCGCGCGCTGGAGCGGGGGCTCGCCGCCCACGAGCAGCGCACCACCGAGACCGCGCTCGACCTCGCCTTCGCCGTCACGGCGGCCGTGCTGGGAGAGGCGGCCGCCGCCCAGCTCCCCCAGGAGGTGCTGCGCCGCGCCCTGGCCGAGGTACGCCGCGGCGAGACCGCCGTCGTCCGGCTCGCCCCCGCGGTGGTCGACGCGGTCGACGTCACCGACCTGCCCGCCACCGTCACCCTGCGTGCCGACGGCGCCCTGGGTCGCGGCGACGCCGTCGTCGACCTGCCCGACTCCGTGGTCGACCTCCGCGTGGAGACCGCGCTCGACCGGGTGCGCGAGGTGCTCCGGTGAGCGCCACCGCCGCCACGGTCGCGACGGGCCTGGTCGAGCGTGCCGCCGCCGCGGCCCGCCCCGCACGGCTGGGCCGCGTCTCCGAGCTGCTGGGCCTGCAGCTGCGCGTCACCGGCGTCGACGCCGCGGTGGGCGAGCTGGTGCAGGTGCAGGGCCGCCACGAGCCGCTGCTGGCCGAGGTCGTCGCCGCCGACGCGCGCGGGCTCTCCTGCCTGCCGCTCGGCGAGACCGCCGGCCTCGTCCTCGGCTCGCCGGTCCGCGCCTGCGGCGGACCGCTCACCATCCCCGTCGGCGAGGAGCTGCGCGGGCGGGTGCTCGACGGCCTCGGACGCCCGATCGACGGCGGCCCGCCGCTCCACCACCTGCCCTTCGTCCCGGTCGACCACCCCGTCCCGGAGGCGCTCTCGCGCCCGCGCATCGACCAGCAGATCGGCGTGGGCGTGCGCGCGCTCGACGCCCTCGTGCCGGTCGGGCGCGGTCAGCGCGTCGGCATCATGGCCGGCTCCGGCGTCGGCAAGTCGAGCCTGCTCTCGATGATCGCCCGCGGCACCGACGCGCAGATCTCCGTGATCGCCCTGGTCGGCGAGCGGGGCCGCGAGGTCCGCGAGTTCATCGAGAACGACCTCGGTCCCGAGGGCCTGGCCCGCTCGGTCGTCGTCGTGGCCACCTCCGACGCCCCGCCCGTCGAGCGGCTCCGCTCGGCCTTCGTCGCCAGCCGCATCGCCGAGCACTTCCGCGACGCCGGCAACGACGTGCTGCTGATGATGGACAGCCTCACGCGCGTCGCCATGGCGCAGCGCGAGATCGGGCTCTCCGCCGGCGAGCCCCCGGCGACGCGCGGCTACCCGCCGAGCGTCTTCGCGCTGCTCCCCCGGCTGCTCGAGCGCGCCGGCACCAGCGCCGCCGGCAGCATCACCGGCCTCTACACCGTGCTCGTCGAGGGCGACGACCTGCAGGACCCGATCGGCGACACCACGCGGTCGATCCTCGACGGCCACGTCGTGCTGGCCCGCCGCCTGGCCACCTCGGGCCACTTCCCCGCCATCGACGTGCTCGAGTCGGTCTCGCGCGTCTCCTCGGCGGTCACCGACCGCGCCCAGCAGTCCGACGCCCGCACCCTGCGCCGGCTGCTCGCCGCGCACCGCGAGGTCCGCGAGCTCGTCGAGATCGGTGCCTACGTCGCCGGTGCCGACGCCGACGCCGACCGGGCGCTGCAGCTGCTGCCGCAGATCGACGGCTTCCTGCGCCAGGACATGGACGACGCCAGCGAGGTCGCCCCGACCTGGTCCCGGCTGCGGGAGCTGGTGGCCTGATGGCGCGGCACCGTGACCCGATGGAGAGCGTCGCCCGCGTGCGGCGCGTGCGCGAGCGCGACAGCCTGCTCGGCCTGCTCCAGGCCCACCGCGAGGCCGACGCGGCCCACGAGCGCCACGCCGCGGTCGTCGCCCGGCTGACCCACGACGCGGCGACGGCGGTCGTGCCGGCCGACGCGGCGGCGTACACCGCATCCCGGCTGGCGCTGACCGAGCTCGAGCGCCACGGCACGCAGCTCCGCGAGGCCGACGAGTCGGCCGGGCTGATCGCCGCCGCCGCGCAGTCGCACTGGCAGCACGACCGGGTGCGCCTGGAGGCGATCGAGATGCTGCTGGAGCGGCGTACCGCCGCCCGGCTCGCCGAGCGCCGGGCGCACGAGGCCCGCGAGCAGGACGAGATCGCGCTGCAGACGTGGGTCCGGGGGGCGGGCGCATGAGCATCGCCGACGTGACCTCGCGCATCCAGCAGCTGCAGTCGCAGCTGGCCGTGATGCGTCCCGTGCAGCCGGCCGCCACCTCCGGCGCCTTCGCGACCGCACTCGACAGCGCCCTCGCCGGTGGCGCCACGACCGGTGGCACCACCGCCGGCCAGGCCGTCGTCGACGCCGCCAGCAAGTACATCGGGCTCCCCTACGTCTGGGGCGGCACCGACCCGACCAAGGGCATGGACTGCTCGGGCCTGGTGCAGACGGTCTACAAGCAGTTCGGCATCGACCTCCCGCGCGTCTCCGCCGACCAGGCCCGCCAGGGCACGCCGGTGGCCAGCCTGGCCGAGGCCAAGCCCGGCGACCTGATCGCCTGGGACCGCTCCAACCGCAACGTCGGCGCCGACCACATCGCCATCTACGCCGGCAACGGCAAGATGATCGAGGCCCCGCGCACCGGCCTGGACATCCGCCTCGTCGACGTCCCCTCGGAGCCGACCTACATCCGGCGCGTGCTGCCCAACCCCGACGCCCCCGTGGCGGGCGGCGTGGGCGGCGTGGGCGGCGTCGTCAACGCGAGCACCGCCGGGGCCCGCACCGCGGGGACGGCCCAGGTCGGCGGGGTGCCGTACGCCGACCTCTTCAACGCCGCCGGCGCCCGCTACGGCGTCAGCCCGACGCTGCTCTCGGCCGTGGCCAAGCAGGAGTCCGGCTACCGGTCCGACGCGGTGAGCCACGCCGGGGCCCAGGGCCTGATGCAGCTGATGCCCGCCACGGCCAAGGGCCTGGGCGTCACCAACTCGATGGACCCGGCCCAGGCCGTCGACGGCGCCGCCCGGCTGCTCAAGGACCTGCTCGGCCGCTTCGGCAGCACCGACCTCGCGCTCGCGGCCTACAACGCCGGGCCGGGTGCGGTCATGAAGTACGACGGCATCCCGCCGTACGCCGAGACCCAGAACTACGTGCGGAAGGTCATGGCCTCCGCCGGGATGAGCGCATGAGCCCCCAGATCTCCACCCCCGCCGCCGGCAGCGCCGGCCCCGCGAGCGCGCTCGCCGCCGTGGCCCCCGACGGCACCCCCAGCACCCAGGCCGCGGGCGACGCCTTCGCGGCGCTGATGTCGATGATGCTCGGCCTGGGCACCGCCGGTCCCGCCCAGCCCGCGCTCCCCCAGGGCGAGGTGCCGGTCGAGACGACCGCGCCCGGCCAGGCCGACGCCGCGGGCGAGCCGACCGACGCGGACGCCGACGCCACCTCCACCGGCACGGGTACCGGCGGCACCGTCACCCTCGCCACGACCGACGCCGCCCTGCTGCTGGCGCTCGGGGGCCTGACCAGCGGTGTCACCCCGGCCGTCACCAGCGCCGTCACCAGCGCCGTCACGAGCGCCCCTGGGACCACCGGCGACGCCGTCGTGGACGCCGTCCAGGCCGGCGCCCAGACCGGCGCCCAGACCGTGGTCGCCACCGCACCGACGACCGAGCCGGGCACCAGCGCACAGCCCGTGACCGAGCAGCCCGCCGACGCCACGACCCAGCCCGCCACCGAGCAGCCCACCACCGAGCAGCCCGCCACCGAGCAGCCCACCACCGAGCAGCCCACCACCGAGCAGCTCCTGACTGAGCAGCTCCTGACTGAGCAGCCCGCGACCGAGCAGCCCACCACGGAGCAGCCCGCGACGGACCAGCCCGCGACGGACCAGCCGGTCGACGCCCCCGTCGAGAGCCCCGTCGAGAGCCCCGTCGCCGCGGCACCCACGGCGGTGCCGGCCGAGGCCCGCACGTCGGGCGCGCTGGCGGACCCGGCGCCGGTCACCGGCGTCGGCGCGACCGCGGCCCCCGCGGCTCCCGCCACCCCGGCTGCGGCTCCGCCCGCCGACGCCGCTCCCGCCCGCGCCGTCGCGGCCCAGGTCGTCCCGGAGGTCGCCCGGCTCGCCACCCGCGGCGACGGCACCCACCGGATCACCCTCGAGCTCAACCCCCGGGCGCTCGGCGAGGTGCGCGTGGTGATGACCGTCCGTGACGGCGCCGTCCAGGTCCGCCTCGCCGCCGGCGAGCGCACCCGCGACCTGCTGACGCACGCCGCCGGCGACCTCGTCCGCGCCCTCGAGCGGGCCGGCTTCGAGGAGCACCGCATCGTCCTCGCGACCAGCGGCGATGCCGCGGCCGCCTCCGTCGTCCGCGAGCGCGGCCACGACGACCGCACGCCCCACGAGGGCTTCCACGACCAGCTCCAGCAGCACCGACGAGGAGGAGACGCCCAGCAGCACGAGCACGACCACCACTCAGGGAAGGGTGTTGGTTCCAGTTCCACCGCCATGGAAGGCAGTCCCATCCGCAGCACCGTCGCCGCAGCGACCGTGCCCAGCTCCCCACTCGAGGCCCACGGCGTACGCCGCGCGCTCGACGTGAGGATGTGAGGAGGAGCCATGTCAGTCTCGGCCACCGAGGCGATGGGCACGGCCGGCATGTTCGGCCCCACCGCCACCGGCACCACGACTGGAGCCACCACGACCACGAGCTCGTCCGCTGACAAGGACATGTTCCTGCAGCTGCTCGTGGCGCAGATGAAGTACCAGGACCCGATGAACCCCACCGACTCCAGCCAGTTCCTGGCCCAGTCGGCTCAGTTCACCGCCCTGGAGAAGATGCAGACGGTCGCCGACCAGACCGCCCAGCTGGTCACCACCCAGATGGCCTTCGGCGCCAGCAGCCTCGTCGGCCGCACCGTCAGCTGGACGAACGCCGACGGGACCACCGCCACCGGTGCCGTCAGCGGCGTCAACTTCGGGACCAACGGACCCGTGCTCGCCGTCGGCGGGCAGGAGGTGCCGCTCGGCCAGGTGACCTCGGTCGCCCAGACGGCCTCCGCGGCCGCCTCCGACGGCTCCACCGCCGCGTCCGCCTGACCACACCCACCCCAGCACCACCCCTTCCCGAGAGGAACCACCATGCTTCGCTCGCTCTTCGCCGGCATCAGCGGTCTGCGCGTCAACCAGGTCGCGCTCGACGTCACCGGCAACAACATCGCCAACGCCAACACCGTCGGCTACAAGTCCAGCAGCACCGTCTTCCAGGACACGCTGAGCCAGATGCTCACCGCGGCCTCCGGCGAGAACGCCGCCCGCGGCGGCACCAACCCGGTGCAGGTCGGCCTCGGCGTCTCGGTCTCCGGCACCGCGCTCAACCTCAACCAGGGCGGCACCCAGACCACCGGCCGCACCACCGACCTGCTGATCCAGGGCGACGGCATGTTCGTGGTGAAGAAGAACGGCGAGAACCTCTACACCCGCGCCGGCTCCTTCACCTTCGACGAGGGCGGCACCCTGACCACCCCGACCGGCTCGCGGGTGCAGGGCTACGCCCTCGACGGCAACGGCAACCCCACCGGCGGCCTGATCGACATCACGCTCGACACCGCGAACGCGACGCCGCCGGTGCCCAGCGGCGTCGCGATGACGTCGTTCACCATCGGCAGCGACGGCAAGCTGCGCGGCGTCTTCAACGACAACGTGCAGCGCGACCTCGCGCAGGTGGCGTTGGCCACCTTCAACAACCCGATGGGCCTGGAGAAGGTCGGCGAGACCAGCTTCCGCGAGTCCGCCAACTCCGGCAACCCGCAGCTGGGCATCCCCGGCGAGGGCATGCGCGGCGACATCGTGGGCGGCGCGGTCGAGATGTCCAACGTCGACCTGGCGGCCGAGTTCACCAACCTGATCCTGGCCCAGCGCGGCTTCCAGGCCAGCTCGCGGGTGATCACCACCTCCGACCAGGTGCTCGAGGAGCTCGTCAACATCAAGCGCTGAATCTCGAGGAGGGTCGTGCGCGGGTCTCGCCGCCGGCTCACGACCCTCCTGCGCCGGATCCGTCACGGGTTGACAGATCAATGCCCCCACGGAATAACATCGCTCCATGGCGATGCACAGTTCAACCGCGCTCCCTCTCACCCCTGACCTCGACGAGAGGGCCGCCGGCAGCGCGGCAGCCTGCCTGTTCCGCGGGATGAGCGACCCCTCGCGCGTGGCGATCCTCAGGCACCTGCTGCTCGGGGAGCACAACGTGACCGAGCTGACCGCGCATCTCGGCCTGGCGCAGTCGACCGTGTCGAAGCACCTCGCCTGTCTCCGCGACTGCGCCCTGGTCGAGTCCCGACCGGTGGGCAGGGCGTCGGTCTTCTCCCTGACGCACCCGGATGCCGTGCTGAAGGTCTTCGCCGCCACGGAGGAGCTGCTCGCCGCCACCGGCGACGCGGTGGTGCTGTGCCCGTCGTACGGCGAGCAGGTGGACCCGTGAGCACGTCGCCGGGTGCGGGCGAGCGACTCTCCGACCCGGCACGGCGGCGACTCGAGCGCCGCGCACAGCTGCTGGCCGCCGGCTCGGTCGCCTACAACGTGGTCGAGGCGGTCATCGCTGTCACGGCAGGACTGGCCGCAGGCTCCGTGGCCCTGGTGGGCTTCGGTCTCGACTCCGTCGTCGAGGTCAGCAGCGGCCTGATCATCCTGTGGCAGTTCCGCCACCACCTCCCCGAGAGCCGGGAGCGGCTCGCCCTCCGACTGATGGCGGTGTCGTTCTTCGCGCTGGCGGCCTACGTCACGGCCGAGTCGCTCCGAGCGCTGCTCGGCGGTCACGAGCCCGACGCGTCCTCGGTGGGCATCGGGCTGGCAATCGCGTCGCTGATGATCATGCCGTTCCTCTCGTGGGCGCAGCGCCGCACCGGACGCGCCCTGGGATCCGGCGCGGTCGTCGCCGACTCCACCCAGACGCTCTTGTGCACCTATCTGTCGGCCGTCCTCCTCGCCGGACTGGTGCTCAACGCGACGTGGGGCTGGAGCTGGGCCGACCCCCTCGCGGGGCTCGTCATCGCCGCGGTCGCGGCGCGGGAGGGCCTGTCCGCGTGGCGAGGCGAGGGGTGCACCTGCGGACCTGGTGTCGCAGCGTCCCAGCCCCTCCTCACGACGACCTCCGCTGGGACGTGCGCCGACGCCCGCTGTGCCCACGGCGCGTCCGCCGCTCGAGAGGGATGAGGACGGTGGAGCGGCGTGCACTCCTCCCGGCAGTGAGGCACACGTGCGGACGGACGGTCGCCTGATGGGACACGGTCACGGTCACGCGCCGTCTGGACACGCGGGCGGCAAGCACCGTCGGCGACTCGCGCTCGCTTTCGCGATGGTGGCGACCTTCTTCATCGTCGAGCTGATCGCCGGCCTGTGGTCAGGATCGCTCGCGCTGATCTCGGACGCGGGGCACATGGCGGCCGACGTGGTGGCCCTCGGTGCCGCGCTGGTGGCGACGCGGATCGCCACCCGGGTCGACACCTCGGGGCGTCGTTCCTACGGGTCCTACCGTGCCGAGGTGTTCGCGTCCGGCCTCACGGTGCTGATCATGTTCGGGGTCGCCGTCTACGTCGTGGTGGAGGCGCTGTCCCGCGTCGGATCGAGCGTCGACGTGCAGACCGGCACCATGCTCGTCGTCGGTGCGCTAGGGCTGGTCGTCAACGTCATCTCGATGGTCCTCCTCAGGGCGGGAGCGGCGGAGTCGCTCAACGTGAAGGGCGCGTACTACGAGGTCGTCGCCGACGCCGCAGGCAGCGTCGGGGTGATCGTGGCGGGACTGTTGGTCATGGCAACCGGGGCGGTGTGGTGGGACACCGTGGTGGCCGTCGCAATCGGCCTCTTCGTCGCCGTGAGGGCCGTGGTCCTGGGTCGGCAGGTCTTGGCCGTCCTCGGGCAGCACGTGCCTGCCGAGGTAGAGCTCGCTCGGGTGATTGCCGATCTTGAGGGCGTCCGTGGCGTGCTCGATGTGCACGACCTCCACGTGTGGACGTTGACCTCGGGGATGAACGTGGCCACGGCCCATCTGGTGGTGGGCCCGCTCGGTGACGCACAGACGGTCCTCGTCGAGGCCCAGCATGTGCTGTGGACCGCACACCATGTCGAGCACGCGACCCTGCAGGTGGAGTCCGCACCGACCCGTCAGTGCGACGAGGTGCAGTGGTAGGACGCGGCTGGGCTCCTTGACCCCTTGGTGGGTGTGCCGTCAGGGTCGCAGTCCACGCGCGCGCATCGCGCTCTCGGGGTCGCCCGGACTGCCCGCCGACCGCACCTCGAGATGCAGGTGAGAGCCGGTCACGTTGCCGGTCGCACCCACGGCACCGATCAGCTGCCCCGCCACCACGACGTCACCGACCCCGACGTCGAGGCGGCTCTGATGGCAGTACCACAACTCCTCGCCGGAGTCGGCGCGCACGACCGTGCGCAGTCCATAGGAGCCGGCGTCGCCGGCACTCGTGACGGTGCCTGCGGAGATGCTCCGGATCGACGTGCCTGTGGGCGCGGCAAGGTCCAGTCCCGTGTGAGTGCTGGACCAGAGCCCGCTGCTTTGGCCGAAGCGAGCCGTCTTGCGGTAGGCCGCGATCGGGAGCACCCACCGTCTGGCGGCCGCCAACTCCTCGGTCCGGCGGTCGGCCTGCCTGCCGAGACGGGTGCGCGCCTCCCGGAGCTGACGCACCTCAGCACGCAGGAGCCGAGCCCCAGGTGGCGCGGCGGAGCCGCGCACGGCGTCCCGGCTCACGGCGCGTTCGCGCCGTTCGGGATCGGTCTCGATGAGGGGCGTGCGCACCGCGACGCGCGACGGTTGCTCGTCGTCGGTGGCCACACCCGTGAGGTCCAGGAGCCCGGCGTCTCCATGACCCACGTGCGGAATCAGCAGGCCCACCACCCCCGTGACGACGATCGCCGCCCTGGCCAGGACGACCGCTCCCGCACGGCGTCCGAGGTGGGGTCGGGCGCCGCGTCGTTCGTGACTCACCGCTCCTCGCCGAGCGTCGTGTCGATCAGTGCTCGCAAGGTCCCGGCAGACACCTCGCCGGTGACGCGTGCGGCGACCCGTCGATCCGCGCTGATCACCAACGTGGTCGGGACGGCACTTGCCGAGAGGAGCCCCCCGAAGGCCAACGACACCCGCGGCGAGTCGGCGGAGGTGATGCTGGGATAGCCGATCTCGAAGCGCTTCTCGAAGGCGCGTGCAGCAGCGTCGTTGTCGCGTACGTTGAGCCCGAGGAACTGCACGCCACGCTGCTCGTAGCGCTCGTGAGCCGCCCGGAGCACCGGCGCCTCGGCACGGCACGGGGCGCACCACGACCCCCAGACGTTCACGACGGTCACCCGCCCCACCAGGTCGTCCGAGGAGGTCCGGCCCCCGCCGAGCAGTTCACCCTCGAAGTCGTCGACCAGCGCGCGGTCGCCGGGCTCGTACTCCTGGACATAGCCCCCCGCGCCGTTGGCGATCGCCGGACTGTCGGGGGCGTCGGCCTCGCGCGACCTACCGGAGCAGGCGGAGGCCACGAGCACGAGCGGCAACACCGCGACGACGAGGCTCCGGCCGCGACGCGATGAGCGTGCGGGACGTGGGCAAGTGAACACGCTGACCCACAGTACTATGCCACTTAGTAATGGCCGAATCCCGCGCACCTCGACTCCGCGAGCGCCGCTGGGCCGGATCCGAGGCCTCGCCTTCCTTGCTCCAGGGCCCGACCAGCGCCTTGTGGAGGCACGACTACTATCGCATCTAGTAATCGTGGAATGGAGCGACGCGTGCGCACACAGACGAAGCTGGCCGTGGCCCTGGGCACCGCCGTCGTCCTGATCCTGGCCGTCCTCGTGGTCGGGGTGCTCCGACAGAGCGGCGAGGGGCCTCGGGCGGTGGAGACCGGAGGCACGGCGGACACACCGCTCATGCGTGCGGACAGTCGGATCCTGGGCGGCGCAGGCAGCAGCGCCGTGACGGTGGTGGAGTTCCTCGACTTCGAGTGCGAGGCGTGCGGCGCCGCGTACCCCGTGGTGGAGCAGCTGCGCGACGACTACCAGGGCAAGGTGACCTTCGTGGCCCGGTACTTCCCGCTCCCGGGGCACTTCAACTCCGAGCGAGCAGCATGGGCCGTCGAGTCGGCTGCTCGGCAGGACAGGTTCGAGGAGATGTACCAGAAGATGTTCGAGACCCAGGCCGAGTGGGGCGAGCAGCGCGTGGGCAAGGACCGGCTGTTCCGTGGCTTCGCCGAGGACCTTGGCCTGGACATGGCGAAGTTCGACCGTGACTACGCCTCGGACGAGGTGCGCGAGCGCGTGCAGCGCGACGTCGACGACGGCGAGGAGTTGGGGGTGACCGGTACGCCCACGTTCTACATCGACGGCGAGCCGTTCCAACCCAGCAGCGTCCAGGACTTCTACGACCGCATCGACGACGCGCTGTCCGCGTGACGCGGCGGGCACTCAGCAGCCACCGAGCGGCGGATCCGGTCGTCGGGCGACCAGGCGCCCGGCTCCGTCCGAGCCGTCGACGGCGCGTGTGATGCAGCAGGTGCAGGACGCGATCATCGACGGCTCCCTGCTCGTCGCGACCCCGATCGCCGTCGCAGCCGGCGTGCTGTCCTTCTTCACCCCGTGCTCGTTGCCCCTGGTGCCGGCGTACCTGTCGTACGTGGCCGGAATGTCGGGCGCAGAGGTGCCCCCGGGTCACGAGGGAGGCACGACCGTCCTGACCGGGCGTCGTCGGACGGTGATCGGCGCCGGGCTCTTCGTGCTGGGGTTCGCCACGGTCTTCACCGCCTACGGTGCGCTGTTCGGGGCACTGGGCTCCCAGCTGGTCCTCCACCAGGAGGTCGCGCTGCGGGCGACCGGGGTGCTCACCATCGCCCTCGGCCTGCTGTTCGCCGGGGTGGGACAGAGGCTGCCCGTCATGAGCCGCACGCTGCGACCGCAGTGGCGGCCGCGCGTGGGGCTGGCGGGCGCTCCGCTGCTGGGCGCCGCCTTCGGGGTCGGCTGGACGCCCTGCATCGGTCCTGCGCTCGCCGCGGTGCTGGCCCTGGCCACGTCGTCGGCGACCGCCGGACGCGGCGCCCTACTCTCCCTCGCCTACGCTCTGGGGCTCGGTCTGCCGTTCATCGTCGCGGCACTGTCGATGGACCGGGCCATGCAGGCATTCGCGTGGGTACGACAACGCTCTCGCGCGATCTCCACGGCGGGCGGGGTGATGCTGGTGGCAGTCGGCCTGCTGCAGGTCACTGGCGCGTGGTCGGCACTGATCGCGTCACTGCAGGGTGTCGTGACCAGCTGGCGGCCGCCCATGTAGGACTGCCGAGGGCGAGCCTCATTCCCGTTGGCCGAGCAGCCCGCGCATCAGGCTGATTTCGGACTGTTGCCCCCGCTGCATCGACCTCGCCAACTGGCCAACCTGTTGGTTCTCCACCACGCCGAGAGCCGACTGTGCCATGTCGACGCCGGCCTGGTGGTGACGGATCATGAGCTCGAGGAACTGCCGTTCGGCTGTGGCCCCGCGACTCGTCCGAAGCTCGTCGAGCTCGGCGGTCGTAGCCATCCCCGGCATGGGAACCTCGCGGTCCACCCCCGCGCCCCCCATGTCCATCTCGTCCATGCCGCGACTCTCTCCACCGTCGGGCATCCAGGACATGTACCCGTCCAAGGGCACTTGGGAGAGGTCCCACGACCGCAGCAGGGCGTACATCTGGCCGACCTGCTGCTGCTGCCCCAGGGCGATGTCATAGGCCAGGCGGCGCACGTCGGGATCGTCGGTACGGTCGCGCACGATCATCGACATCTCCACCGCTTGCGCGTGGTGGACCTGCATGTCGCGCAGGAACCCCGCCTCGACGCTGCCGTCCGCAGGCTGTTCCTCACCTCCGAGCCGGACCCCGAGCAGGAGGGCACCCGCCGCGACGGCCGCGGTGACGACGAGAGCGATCCCACGCACCAACGCCAGGCGAGTCGGGCTCGGCCCGTCCCCTCCGCCCCCCTCGCGGTCACCCTGGCTCGACGACGGGGACATCTTCTGACCGCTCAGCTCTCCACCGACTCGCCTTGCAGCGGGACTGCGGTGTCGACGCCACCCGTGCAGGCAGCCCCGGGCTCAGGGACGTCGCCCGCTTGCGTGAACTCGCGGATGAACTGCTCGAGCCGGGGGTCATCGGCGCCGTCGAGCTGGATCTGTCGTCCCCAGGCGGAGGCGACGACGGGAGCCGGCAGGTCGGGGTAGGGCGAGAGGATGCCGTAGGTCGAGGGCATCGCCTCCGTGAGCCGCTCGATGTCGTCGGCGGGGAGCTCGGGGTCGTAGGTGACCCACACAGCACCGTGCTCCTGCGAGTGGACGGCGTTCTCACTCTGCACCGGCTCGTCGTAGATGCCGCAGTTCAGCCAGGCGCCGTTGTGCTTCCCTCCTGCCGGAGGCGTCTGCGCGTAGTCGACCGGGGAGGCGACGTGCTCGCTGTCGACATCGAACTCCTCGACCGTCGCGGCGAAGGCGTCCTGCTCCTGGGACGCCGACCGCAGCCCCCAGGCCGTGCCACCCGCGAGGAGGACCAGCACCGCCGCGACACTCAACCAGATCACCAGGGTGCGCCTGCGCTCACCGCGCCGCTGCTGCGCGCGCAGCTGCTCCGCGCGCTCCCTGCGTGTCTGCTCCACCTCGCGGCGCGAGCTCTTCTTCGGCATCAACATCTCCCGTCGGGTTGCGGCACCACGTGCCGAGGAACGTGCAGAAGCAGCATGCACCGTCGACCAAGTCTCACGGCGCGAGGTCGGCGCGGCCGGGATGCGGCACAACGACCGGTGCGAGCCGGGCCTTCCGGCAGGTGCGATCACCATCGAGGATGCTCAACCGCGCTCCCGTCGTGAGACCGTGTCGCGGGTCTGGGCCAGCTCCGCCAAGTACGCGTTGTACGACGCCAACGTGGCGTCGCCGTCACGATCGACCCGGCGATCGACCTGTCGTTGCTCGCGCAGGTCGTGGCGGAACCACTGGACGATGAGGGCGACGCCGATGATCAGCAACGGATAGTCGCCCAACGCCCAGCCTATCGAGGCCCCGGTGTACTGGTCGCGCTCCAGCGAGGCGCCCCAGTCACGACCGAGCGAGGCGAACCAGTCCTCGGCGAGGATGGTCGTGCTGGCCATCAGCGAGACCGAGTAGAACGCATGCGCCCCGAACGTCACCATCAGGATCAGCACACGGTAGGGGAAGGCCGGTCTGCTGATCCCCGGATCGATGCCGATCAACCCCGAGGCGAACAGGTATCCGGCGACCACGAAGTGGATCACCATCACCACGTGCGCGGTGTGAGATCGCAGCGACAGCTCGAAGAGCCCCGTGGAGTAGAAGACGACCAGGCTGCCCACGAAGGCCGGTGCCGCGACGAGCGGGTGCGACAGGAGCCGGGCGAGCGGCAGGTGCACCAGGACCAGCAGCCACTCCCGAGCGCCGCGACTGCCGTCACGGCGACTCGGGATCGCGCGCAGTGCCAGGGTCACTGGTCCGGCCAGGACGAGAAGCGCGGGCACGGCCGTCGCGATCGTCATGTGCTGCACCATGTGCATGCTGAAGAGCACACGGCCGTACACCCCGGGGGCGCCGCTGGTGGCCCACACCAGCAGCCCCCATCCGGCGACCCAGGCCAGGGTGCGGCCCACGGGCCAGCGGTCCCCACGGCGGCGCAGGCGCCGAACCTGTCGGAGATAGACCCATAGCGCGAGCAGGGCGAAGGGTGCGAAGAAGGTGTCGATCCGCCAGTTGAGCAGCCAGTCCGACGCTTCCAAGGCTGGGGGTAGCGCGAAGCCGAGCAGGGCCTCGGGGGTGGTCAGCGCCCTCGCAGGGCCGCCGGCGGGGTCGGTGCGGGACAAGACCACCCCGAGACCCAGCGCCAGGCACAGCACGACGACCTCGCCGGCCACCATGCGCACGAACGCACCCGGTCGACCGGCGTCGAGCTGGTGCAGCAGCCGCCCACGGTGCCAGCAGCCGGCTATTCCGAGCAGACCCAGCAGCAGCACCTTCGTCGTCAGCAGCGCTCCGTACGGGGAGGCCAGCTGACCGGGCGTGTCCACCTGGAGCAGTGCGGACGTCAGACCGGACGCCGCGACCAGGACGAAGCATGCTCCCGCGATGGGTGAGAAGTGGCGCGCCGCGGCGGGCAGGCTGTCCGGCGCCCGGCGCGCGAGGATCCCCAACCCCACCACGCCGCCCGCCCACACGGTGATTCCCACGAGGTGACCGAAAAGGGAGTTGACGCCGACATCGTGATTGAGGTCTCCGGCGGAATGACCCACCGTGGCCAACGGCCAGAGCGCCACCAGCGCCATGACGGCCAGGACGCCGAGGGCCGTGGTGCGCCGGACCCGCATGGCAGCGACGGCGATGGCCGCTGCGAAGGTGGAGCTCACGAGCAGTGCGCGTCCGAGCTCGAACTGCAGTGCGAAGTGGGCGACCTGCTCCAGCGCTCCCGGCGTCAGCAGCGGCCAGCCGGCGGCATCGGACCACGAGAGTGCCAGCAGGGCCAGGCAGGCAACGCTCCAGCCGGCCGCCGCCACCGCGACCGGTGCCAGCAGCACGGCCCGCGCACCGTCGACCGCGCCGGGGTTGCTCGCGCTGCGCCCCGTGGCGCAGGTGGCCGCCAGCACCAGCAGTCCCACCGTCAGGGCAGCCGCGAGGTCGCGCAGCGACTGCGCGATGCGAAGTCCCCACGTCGTGACCACCCCCGGATCGGGCAATCCCTGCAGCTCGGTGCTGGGCACTCCCCCGGCCGCCCAGGTCGCAGCGAGGACGACGAAGGGCGTGAGCAGGAGCGTCAGGGCGATCACCGGCCAGGCGCGTCGAGCAGTGACCGTCGCTGGTCTCGAGGCACGGGTGACGCGCACGGTCTCCCGATCCAGCCTCGTCGCCATCGTCGTCGTCCTGCCCTCAGTCGCGACGCCGCGGCCCGCGCGACAACAAGCTGAGCGCGGCGACCACGACCACCACCGTGATCCCACCGATGATCAGCGTCGACATCCACGCCCTGTCGTTATCGACACCGGCATCGGCGGCGTTCTGCCCCGGCGTCACCTCGTCGGGGGAGGTGTCCGTCGCCTCCGGCTCGGGCGTGGTGGGCGGCGCTGTCGAGGTCGGCGCTTCCTGGCCACCGGTAGCGGCGACGGTGAACCTGAGCGATCCGGTGATCGGGTGTCCATCGGCGGAGACGACGCGGTAGTCGACCTGCCATCGGCTCGCACCCGCGGACTGGGCTCCCATCGCGGGCATCTCCGCCGTGATCTGAGCGCCGTCGGTGCCAGCGCTCAGACGCTCCGGGGTAGCGCCGTCCCTGCGCAGACTGACGGCGACGAAGGACGGCTCGATGTCTTCCGAGAACCTCAGCGTCACCGTCTGCGGGACCTGGTCGAGCACAGCGCCGTCGCCAGGGTCGGTCGCGACCAACGCGGCATGGGCTACCGCCGGCCCGGCACCGAGCACGACATGTACAGCCAGCAGGCTCACGACAGCGAGCAATCCCCACGGACGACGCACAGCCCTCGAGGAGCCGAGGAGACGTGCGCTGACCCGAACCATGTGATGTCCTCTTCCCGCGACGGCGGACGCCGTGGCGGGAATCTACTATGACGCCTAGGACTTGGCGGCTCGTCGGCGGGTCCGGCAGGTCCGGCGAGTCGGGCGGCGACAGCAGAACGGAGGTTTCGACATGCGGGACCTGGGGACGCTCGAGGCGGCCGTGATGCAGCGTCTGTGGGCCTGGGACCGCGAGGTCACCGTGCGGAAGGTGGTGGAGGACCTGGAGCGTGAGCGTGACATCGCCTACACCACCGTCATGACCGTGATGGACAACCTGCACCGCAAGGGCCTGGTACGCCGCACCAAGGTGGGCCGCGCCTTCCGGTACGCCGCGGTCGAGACCCGCGAGGCGCACACCGCGGCACTCCTCGAGGACGTGCTGGGCGGTGCCAACGACCGCACCGCGACACTGCTCCGCTTCATCGACAACCTCGAGCCCGCCGAGCAGGCGGAGCTGCGCCGCCTGCTCGACGCCGACGAAGGACCGAGGAGTTGACGGCGATGACCGGACTGTGGACCGCACTGGCACTCCTCGCCGTGGCCGGCCTCGGATCGGCGGCCGCTCATCGTCTCGCCGACGCCCGGTGGCCGATGCGTGCCCCGGGGCTCGGCATCCTGGCCTGGCAGAGCCTGAGCCTGAGCCTCGTGTCGAGCCTCACCCTCGCCAGCATCGCTCTGGTGATCCCGCAGCTGCCTGCCAAGTCGAGCCTCGCCGAGCTCATGCACCTGTGCACCACGGTGCTCACCGAGCAGCTCCGGCGTCCCGAGACCGGGGTCCTGACCGTGCTGGGCCTGGCGGGCGTCGTCGGCCTCACCACCCGCTTCGGCTTCCTCCTCGTGCGCGGTCGGCTGACAGCGCGTCGACGACGCCGCCGCCAGCATGCTTCGCTGCTCCTCACCGGCACCCACCGCGTCGACGGTCTGATCGTCATCGAGCACCACACGCCCGTCGTGTACTGCCTTCCCGGTCGACGGTCTCGCATCATCGCGACCACCGGTGCCACCGAGTCGCTCACGGCCGTTGAGCTCGACGGAGTGATGGCGCACGAGCGCGCCCACCTGCGACTCCGTCACGACCTTGCGCTCGCCGTCGCCCAGGCGCTTGCTCGCACCTTCCGAGGCGTTCGCACCTTCGAGCTCGCCGCCTCCCAAGTCGCGCGTCTCGTCGAGATGCAGGCCGACGACGCTGCGGGGATGACAGCCCGCCCCCATCTGGCGCGAGCCATGCTGCACCTGGCACAGGGCCCGTCGGGCGCACTGAGTGCCGGGGGAGCCACCGTCGACCGAGCTCGTCGTCTCCTCACGCCCATGGCGCCACTGCCACCCGCCCACCGCCTCCTCATCGCCGGCACCGCGCTCGCCGCGATCGTCGCCCCCGTGGCGCTCGGCCTGCTGCCCAGCGCTAGCACCATCGGTCAGCAGTGCTGCCTGACGACGAGCGACACCAGTCACCGCTGGGACCTCGAAGGGCGACACTGAGACCGGCGGACCCTCCGCTCGGGCGTCCGATCTACTACACGTCCTAGTAGTAGGCTGCACTCGTGCCCGCCACCTCCCCCACCATCCTCGCCAGGTGGGCATGGCGCCAGCTCACCTCGATGCGCACGGCAGTGGCGCTGCTGGCCCTGCTGGCCCTGGCCGCCGTGCCCGGGTCCTTGCTCCCCCAGCGCAACGTGGCCAGCGATCCCGGCGCCGTCGCCGCGTTCATCCGCGAAAACCCCCGCATCTCCCCGCTCCTGGACCGGCTCGGCCTGTTCGAGGTGTACGCCTCACCCGGCTTCGCCGCGGTCTACGTGCTGCTGCTGGTCTCCATGACGGGATGTGTGGTGCCCCGCTGCCTGAAGCTCTGGCGTGACTCACGCCGATCCACTCCGGCTGCCCCCCGCACCCTGGTCGGGACCACGTCCGGTCGACGCGTTGCCCTCGAGACCGACGTCTCCACCGCACTGGACTTGGTCGTCCCGCTGCTGCGCCGCCGGCACCGCCGAGTGCGTGTGGTCGACCACGAGGTGCGCGCCGAGCGCGGACAGGTCCGCGAGCTCGGCAACCTGCTGTTTCACCTCTCCATCTTGGTCCTGCTCGCGGGCATCGCGCTCGGCAAGCTGGCGGGATTCGAAGGACGCGTGGCGATCATCGAGGGGCAGAGCTTCACCAACTCGGTCGCCCAGTACGACGAGTTCACGCCGGCAGCGCTCACCGACGTCGACGCCCTGGAGCCGGTCTCCCTCACCCTGGAGCAGTTCGACGCGAGCTTCGCCGGAGACCCGGAGTCCCGGGGCGAGCCGCGCTCCTTCGAGGCGACGGTGCGGTGGTCGGGCGCCGACGGCGAGGAGGCCGAGCAGGTGATCCGTCCCAACGCCCCACTGGACGTCAACGAGACGAAGTTCTTCCTGACCGGACACGGCTACGCCCCGCGCATCACCGTCACCGACGGCCGCGGTGAGGTCGTCTTCTCAGGCCCCACGATCTTCTATCCCATCGACAGCAGCTACACCTCCGACGGGATCCTGAAGGCACCGGACGCGCGCCCCGGACAGCTCGCCTTCCAGGGCCTGTTCCTCCCGACGGCCGAGCAGGTCGACGACGGGGCGCCGTTCTCCTCGTTCCCGGCGCCCGTCAACCCACGGCTGCTGCTCACCGGCTGGACCGGGGACCTGGGACTGGACACCGGAGAGGCCCAGAACGTGTTCACCCTTGACACCAGTAACTTGGAACGCATCGGTGGTGGTGACGACCGGACGATGCTCGCGCCGGGGGAGACCATGCGGCTGCCCGACGGACTGGGCAGCGTCCGGTTCGACGGGGTCAGCCGCTTCGCCAACTTCCAGATCGCCCACGACCCGGGCAAGGAGATCTCCTTGGTCGCGGGGCTGATGCTGCTGCTCGGCCTCACGGTCTCGCTCACGGTGCGGCGGTGGCGCGTCTGGGTGCGGGTGCAACCCGACCCGCAGGTCTCCACGGGGCTCGTGATCGTCGAGGTCGGCGGTCGCTCGCTCACCAAGCGGCGGTCGGACGAGCAAGCCCTGGCCGCCGAGATCGACCGGATCACCGACGATCTCGTCGAGGCAACAACGCCGATTCCCGGCCGGGCATCGACACGTGAGCACGAGGGAGCCATCCAGTGACGAGCTCGACCTACGCCCTTGTCAGCGACCGACTCGTGCTCTGCGCCATGGTCGTCTACGTCCTGGCGATGCTGTCGCTCGCCGTCGGCAGCGCCCTGACGTCGCGTGGTCGACGACGCGCCGCGGTCGCGGACCGGCTGCCCTCGGCCGTCGCCCTCACCGCGGCACGGGGAGCGACCGTCACCGTCGACCGTGGTCTGCCGGAGCCGGACCTCCACGGATCGTCGCCCCGATCGGCACCGGGCACCACCCGCCTGACCGCGATCGGCACCTCGCTGCTGGGGCTTGGCCTCGTGCTCACGGTCGCGGGCATCGTCGCTCGCGGCGCGGCTGCCGGACGGGTGCCGTGGAGCAACATGTACGAGTTCACCGTCGTCGGGGTCGCCGCGTTCATGGCGGCGTACCTCGTGCTCGTGGCTCGACCCCGCACGCGCGTGCTCCTCGCGGCAGGCGTCTGGATCGCCGGCGCGGCGGGTCTGTTCCTGGGCCTGGCACTGACCGTCCTCTACACACCGGCGGCCGGACTCATCCCCGTGCTGGACTCCGCGTGGCTGGTCATCCACGTGGCAGCGGCCATCGTCGCCGGCGGGTTGTTCACGGTCGGCGCCGTGGCCTCGGTGCTCCACCTGGTCCAGCTCCGTCGCGAGCGACGACGCGGCGTCGGCAGCGCATCGTCCCGAGCCGAGACCCTCGAGCAGGCGGCCCAGACGGCTTACACCATCGCCTTCCCGATCTGGACCTTCGCCGTCATCGCGGGCGCCATCTGGGCGGAGAACTCCTGGGGGCGCTACTGGGGCTGGGACCCGAAGGAGACCTGGGCGTTCATCACCTGGGTCTTCTACGCCGCCTACCTGCACGCCCAGGCCACCGCCGGATGGCGGGGCAAGAAGGCCAGCTGGCTCGGCCTCGCCGGCTACCTCGCCTTCCTCTTCAACTTCATCGGCGTCAACATCTGGGTCGGCGGTCTGCACTCCTACGCCGGCGTCTGAGCCTCGCGCACCCACCGGTCCGCGTCGCCTGGGGGCAGACGCCCCCCGGCGTCGGCAGTAGCTGCGCAATTCGGTCAGCAGTCCGCCTCAGGTCGCACTCGATCCGGCCGATGAGACCCCCTGAAGGCCACGGAAGGCCGGAGCAGCAACCACTAGGAGGGTGGAGCAGCATGATCATGCTCACGAGGATCTCGGGACAGCAGTTCGTCTTGAACGCTGACCTGATCGAGCGGGTGGACGTCACGCCCGACACCGTCGTGACCCTCGTCGACGGCAAGAAGTACGTCGTGTGCGAGAGCGCGGCCCAGATCATCTCCGAGGTCCGCGTCTTCCGCGGCGAGGTGATCGCGCTGAGCCAGCGCATCTCGGTCGAGCACCTGCTCCCGAGCCAGGAGGAGGAGCGCGCCGAGGACGCCGAGCGGTCGTCGGTCGTCGCGCTGCACAGCGCCACGCGCCCGGCGGGGGTGCTCTGATGGATCCGGCACCCGCGATCGGCATCGGCCTGGGCTTCGTCGTCATCGGCGGCGCGAACATGCTCGAGGGCGGCAACCCGATGAGCATGTTCCTGCTGCCGCCGCTGCTGCTGGTCTTCGGCGCCACGATCATGATCACCATCGCCGGCGGCACCATGGCCGACGCCAAGGGAGCTGCTGTCTCCTTCAAGCGGGCGTTCACGTCGAACGCCGCGAGTGCGGACGACCTCGTGCCCGAGGTGGTCGCGCTCGCCGACCGCGCCCGTCGCGAGGGTCTGTTGTCTCTCGAAGAGAGCGTGCGCTCCCTCGACGACGAGTTCCTGCGCCGCGGCGTCACCATGGCGATCGACGGCACCGACCCCGAGGAGCTGCGCGAGATCCTCGAGTCGGAGGTGCACGCCAAGCGCAAGGCCGACAAGCACGCCGCGAAGTTCTGGAGCGACGCCGGCGCCTACGCGCCCACCATCGGCATCGTCGGCACCGTGATGGGTCTCGTGCACGTGCTCGAGAACCTCGCGGAGCCGGAGAAGCTCGGCCACCTGATCGCCGCGGCGTTCCTCGCGACCTTCTGGGGCGTCTGCTCGGCCAACGTGATCTTCCTGCCGCTCGGCAACCGCCTCAAGCGGCTCGGTGAGCTCGAGGCCGCGAGGATGGAGGTGGCGATCGAGGGGATCGCCGCCATCCAGGCGGGCTCCAACTCGCGCGTAGTTGCGCAGAAGCTGCGCTCGATGCTGCCCGGCCGGGCCCCGGCCCAGGAGGCCGCGTAGCCATGGCCCGCAAGCGGTACGAGGAGCCCGAGGAGCACGAGAACCACGAGCGCTGGCTGGTCAGCTACGCCGACATGGTCACCCTGCTGATGGTGCTCTTCATCGTCATGTTCGCGATGAGCCAGGTCGACGAGAAGAAGTTCAACCAGGTCAAGGTCGGCCTGGCCGCCGGCTTCGGCACCTCGGTGAGCGTGCTGGACGGCGCGGAGAGCGTGCTCGAGCAGCCCGGCGACTCCGCGGCCGCCTCGATCAAGCCGGTCGACACCACCTCGGTGTCCGACCCCGCGAAGGCGCAGGCGGTCCAGGAGGCGATCACCGACTACGAGAAGCGGGCCGCCGGACGCCGCGCGGCCGCCGCGGAGATCGAGGCCGACCGCCTCGCCGACGTGGCCGGCCGGCTGCAGCGGACGCTGCGCGAGCAGGGTCTCCAGGACGACGTGCAGACCCGGATCACCGACCGCGGCCTCGTGGTCAGCCTGGTCTCCAAGCACGTCACCTTCGAGCCCAACGTCGCCGACCTCTCGCGCCGCGGCCGCTCGGTCGTCGACGCCCTGGCGCCCGTGCTGCTCGAGCTGCCCGACCCGCTGGTCATCGAGGGCAACACCAACCAGGTGCCGGTCAAGCCCAAGTTCTACCCCACCGACTGGGAGCTGTCGGCGGCCCGTGCCGTCAACGTGCTGCGCTACCTCACCGAGCAGTGGCGGCTCCCGGCCGAGCGCCTGACCGCGACGGCCCACGGCCACGAGAACCCGCTCGTCGACCCTGACGAGCCGGGCTCCCAGCAGGTCAACAAGCGCGTCGACATCGTCGTCGAGACCTCCCTGCCCACCGACACCAAGGTGCTGCTCTCCGAGGCAGCGACCGAGACCTCACGAGGAAGCCACTCATGACCGTCACCCAGATGCCCCCCACACCGGCCGAGCCTGAAGCAGAGGTCCCGAAGAAGAGCAAGAAGAAGCTGCTGATCGTCGTCGTTGTGCTGCTGCTCCTGGGGGGCGGCGCCTACTGGAAGTTCCTCGGTCCCGCCGCGGCCAGCGAGCCCGAGGAGCCCGTGCCCGGCGAAGTGGTGGCCCTGGACCCCATCCAGGTCAACCTCGCGGCCGACCACTACCTGAGCATCGGCATCGCGCTCCAGCTCACCGAAGAGGCCTACGAGGTCGACGGCAGCAAGGCGCTCGACGCCACGATCGAGCTCTTCAGCGGTCGCCCGCTGGCCGAGGTGACCGAGGAGAAGAGGCGCTACGGGCTGAAGAAGAAGCTCAGCAAGGAGGTGGAGGAGCTCTACGAGGGCAAGGTCATGAAGGTTTACTTCACCGAGTTCGTCACCCAATGACCGGAAATCTCTCAGGTATGCCCGTCACGTGACGATTCGGGGGGTGTGACCCCCCCTGTCAGCGCCGCCAGCAGCACCGGGCGCCCCGTCGTGCCCTACGACTTCCGGCGTCCGATCCAGCTCTCGCGGGAGCACTCGCGGATCCTGCAGGTGGCCTTCGAGGACTTCGCCCGGCAGGCCTCGACGGCCCTGACGGCGTCGCTGCGGCGGATCTGCGGCGCCAGCCTGCGCTCGATCGAGCAGCGCAGCTACGGCGAGTACGTCGCGTCGCTGCCGCCGACGACGTACCTCACGGTCTTCTCCGCCGACCCCGTCGAGGGCCTGGCGGTGCTCAACCTGCCGATGCACGCCGTCATGACGTGCGTCGACCACATGCTCGGTGGTCCCGGTGCCGCGACGCAGCCCGAGCGACCGCTCACCGACATCGAGAGCGCCATCGCCGGCGGCCTCACCGACCGCCTGCTGCAGGAGCTGCGCACCTCCCTGGAGGGCACCGTCGAGGTGCGCCCGGCCAAGGTCGAGGTCGAGTACAGCCCCCAGTTCATGCAGGCCGGCTCCCCCAACGACGTCGTCGTGGTGGTGACGCTGGACCTGCTGCTCGGCGAGGCGACCAGCGAGCTGACGCTCTGCCTGCCCTTCAACGGGCTGCTCCCCCAGCTCGAGGTCGCCGCGGCGCCCGCCCCGGTCTCCGAGCGCGAGCGCGCGACCCGCGCCCGCTCGGCCACCCTGCTGCACGAGCAGTTCCAGGGCCTGCCCATCGAGGTGGCCGTCCGCTTCCGGCCCACGCCCCTGCACCCGGTCGACCTCGACGACCTGGCGGTCGGCGACGTGATCCGCCTCAGCCACCCCGCGGTGGCCCCGCTCGAGGTCTCGGCCGACGGCGCGACCTTCGCCTACGCCTCCCCCGGCACCCAGGGGCAGCGCCTGGCCGCCCTCGTCGTGAACACGCCCACCGACCACTCCTGACCATCACCCGCCTCTCCAAGGAGCACCCGTGACCACCGCCCCCACCGCCGACGCCAGCGCCGGCACCGCCGCCCTCGAGCTGCTCGCCCGGGCGGCCGCGGACGCCGTCGCGACGCTGCCCTCGGTGACCTCGTTGACCCCGGCCGCCCCGCAGCCCGGCGACGACCAGGTCGCCGCGGTCTTCCCGCGGGCGCTGGTCGCCGACGCGGTCGGTGCCTCCGCCCGGGTCGGCCTGCTGGTCGGCGAGGAGCTGGCGCAGGCGCTCGCCTCGCAGCCCGGCGCCGACCTCGCCTCCACCTTCCAGCCCGCGCTCGACGCCGTCGGTGCGGCGCTCGGCGTCCGGGTGGGCGCCGCCCAGGAGGTCGCGCCCGCCGACGTCGCCGCCGCCCTGGGAGGCGCCTGGAGCGTCGTGCCGCTGATCGGCGAGGGCTTCGCCGGCGGCATCGTCGCCTCCGACGTCCTGGTCTCGCAGGTCACCGCCGCCCCGGCCGCGCCCGAGCCGGTCGCGGCGAGCGCCGCCCCCAGCGTGCCCGCCTCCGCGGTCACCCACGAGCCCACCCTGTCGCAGGGCGTCACCTCGCCCCGCCCCGCCACCGGCCGCACGCCGTCGAGCCGTGGCATCGAGATGCTGCACGACGTCGACATGGAGGTCACGGTCGAGCTCGGCCGCACGCGGATGCTGGTGCGCGACCTGCTGACCCTGGCCCCGGGCGACGTCGTGGAGCTCGACCGTGCCGCCGGGAGCCCCGCCGACCTGCTCGTCGGCGGCCGGCTGATCGCCCGTGGCGAGGTCGTCGTGGTCGACGAGGACTTCGGTCTCAGGATCACGCAGATCATCGAGCCCACGGCCGGCTGAGGATGCTCGAGCTCACCCTGCGCCTGGTCGCCTCGCTGGCCCTCGTCGTCGGCCTGCTGCTGCTGGTCGTCCGCATCGGCGGACGCCGCTTCCAGGGCCGCGCCGACGCCCCCGTGCGCGTGGTGCACCGCCAGGCCCTGAGCCGCGGCAGCTCCGTCGCCGTGCTCGAGATCGGCGGCCGGGTGCTGGTGGTCGGCACCACCGATCACCAGGTCAGCATGCTGACCGAGCTCGACCCCGAGGACCTCGCCACCGCCGAGGGCGGAGCCGCGGCACCCTCCGCCACCGCCTTCGACACCGCGCTCGACAGCGCGGTGCGCGAGCTGCACGTCGTCCCCCCGACCGAGACCGAGGTCGAGGTCGAGACCCCGGCCGAGGACGCTCCGGAGGAGCCGCTCGCGGCCACCGGCACCGACGCCGCCCCCGTCGTACGCCGTCGCGGCGGCGCGCACGCGGCCCGCCGGTCCGACCGCATCGCCCGCAGCAGCCGCACCGACCGCAGCAACCGCAGCAACCGCAGCAGCACCGCCCTGCCGGGCGAGGGCGGGCCGCTGGCCGGCTCGGTGCTCTCCCCCGACACCTGGAAGCAGGCCGTCGCGGCCGCGCGGGGGCGACGGTGACCCTCGCTCCCCCCGCCGCGCGCCGCCTGGTGCTGCTCCTGGCCGCCCTCGTGGGCGCGCTGGCGCTGAGCCTGGGCATGGCCTCGAGCGCCGAGGCCGTCGCGCCGACCGACCACGTGGTCGTCGCCGCCGTGCAGGTCCCGCTCGCCGACGTCGAGGGACCCGAGGGAGCCAGGGGCCCCGCCGGCGCCACCAACGGCACCGACGTCACCGTCGACTTCACCGGGGTCACCGACAAGCCCAGCAGCTCGGTCTCGGTGATCCTGGCGGTCACCCTGATCTCGCTGGTGCCGGCCATCCTCTTCACCTGCACCAGCTTCACCAAGATCCTGGTGGTGCTGAGCCTGACCCGCAACGCGCTGGGGCTGCAGCAGACACCGCCCAACCAGGTGCTGGTGGGCCTGGCGCTCTTCCTCAGCATCTTCATCATGAGCCCGGTGCTGAGCGAGATCAACACCGTCGCCGTGCAGCCCTACCTGGCCGGCGACCTGAGCTCCTCGGCGGCCTGGAGCACCGGCATCGAGCCGCTGAAGACCTTCATGCTCAAGAACACCGATGACTCCGAGCTGCGGATGCTCACCAACATCGCCGACCGGGACCTGCCGGCCAACCGCACCGAGGTCTCGCTCGACACCCTGGTGCCGGCCTTCATCCTCAGCGAGCTCAAGGACGCCTTCACCATCGGCTTCATCATCTTCCTGCCGTTCCTGGTGATCGACATCGTCGTCAGCGGCGCGCTGATGGCGCTCGGCATGATGATGATGCCGCCGGTGATGGTCTCGCTGCCCTTCAAGCTGCTGCTCTTCGTGCTGGTCAACGGCTGGGGCCTGCTGCTCACGGCGCTGGTCTCCAGCTACGGGACCGGGTAGGCCGGACGATGACCGACACCACCATCATCGACCTCGCGATGCAGACCATGATGGTCGCGCTGAAGCTCTCGGCGCCGATCCTGGTCACCTCGCTCGTGATCGGCTTCGCGATCTCGCTCTTCCAGTCGATGACGCAGATCCAGGAGTTCACCCTGGCCTTCGTCCCCAAGCTGCTCGGGGTCGGCGTGGCGCTGCTGCTGTGCGGCAACTGGATGCTGCACACGCTGATGACCTTCACGACCAAGCTCTTCGAGTCGATCCCCTCCCTGCTGGGCTGACATGACGATCTCGCTCGCCGGAGAGGCGTACGTCGGCTACCTGCTCGGCTCGGTGCGCATCCTGGCCTGGCTCGTCGTGGTGCCCCCCTTCTCCTCGCGCTCCTTCCCCTCCTCGGTCAAGGTGGTGCTCGCGCTCGGCCTGGCGATGGCCAGCACCCCCGCGCTCGCCGAGACCCAGGTGCCGATGCAGGCCTTCGCGCTCGTCGTCGAGGTGGTCACGCAGGTCGCCATCGGCGCCGCGATGGGCCTGGTCACGATGATCCTGCTCGCGGCCATCGGCGCCGCCGGCAGCCTGATCGACGTCTTCGGCGGCTTCTCGCTCGCCCAGGGCTTCGACCCCCTGTCGATGAACAGCAGCACCGTCTTCGGCACCTTCCACCAGCTCATGGCCACCACGCTGCTCTTCGTCACCGGGCTCCACCTGATCGTGGTCGGCGGGCTGCTCAAGACCTTCCAGGCGCTGCCCATCGGCGAGAGCCCGGACCTCTCCGGTGGCAGCCAGGTGGTGATCAGCGTCTTCGAGATGTTCTTCGTCGTCGCCGTCCAGATCGCCCTGCCCGTCATCGCGGTCATGTTCATGGCCGACCTGGGGCTGGCGCTGCTCACCAAGGTCGCGCCGCAGCTCAACGCGATCAACGTGATGTTCCCCGCCAAGGTGGGCCTGACGCTGCTCGTGCTGGGCATGTCGTTCACGGTGCTCCCCGGCGCCCTGGAGCGGCTGGTCGAGCACGTGCTCGACGCCATGGCCGCGGTCGCAGGGCTGGGCTGACCCGTGGCGGACAGCGGAGGCGGCGGTGAGAAGACCGAGAAGCCCACCCCCAAGCGCCTGAAGGAGGCGCGCAAGGAGGGGCAGGTCGCCCGGACCCCGGACCTGGGCGGCTGGGCCACGGTCCTGCTGCTCTCGCTGCTGGTGCCGAGCATGCTCAGCCACGAGGTCGACGCGCTCACCGGCTACATGGCCGAGACGCTGCGGGTGGTCGAGGAGCCCAGCGTCTCGCGCGCCACGACGCTGCTCGTGGAGGGCGCCGGCCACGCCTTCGTCTCGCTGATGGTGCTCGGGTCGGTCGTCATGGTCGTCGGCGTCGCCTGCGCCCTGGCGCAGGGCGGCTTCGCCCTGGCCACCAAGCAGGTCAAGCCCAGCGCGAAGAAGCTCGACCCGATCAAGGGCGCCAAGCGGATCTTCGGTCCGCAGGCGCTGTGGGAGGGCGTCAAGATCCTGGTCAAGAGCACCGTCGTGGCGCTCATCGTGTGGTCGGGGATCAAGACCATGCTGCCGCTCGTCGGCGGCCTGGTGCCGACCAGCACCGTGCTCGACCTGGTCGGCGAGAGCGTGGTCGACCTGCTGCGCACGATCGCCCTCGCCGGCCTGGTCATGGCCGGGCTCGACTACGCCGTGCAGCGCCGCCGGATCGGCAAGCAGACCCGGATGAGCCACCAGGAGATCAAGCAGGAGCACAAGCAGACCGAGGGCGACCCGCACCTGAAGGGGTCGATCCGCGCCAAGCAGCTGGCGATGTCGCGCAACCGGATGATCGCCGACGTCGCCACCGCCGACGTCGTCCTGGTCAACCCCACCCACGTCGCCGTGGCGCTGCGCTACGAGGCCGAGCGCGGGGCACCGCGCGTGGTGGCGCGCGGCGCCGGCGCGGTCGCGACCAAGATCCGCGAGCAGGCCGCGGAGCACGGCGTCCCGATGGTCCGCGACGTCCCCCTCGCCCGCGCGCTGCACCGCTCGACCGAGGTCGGGCAGACCATCCCCGCCGAGCTCTTCGCCGCCGTCGCCAGCGTGCTGGCCTTCGTGATGACCCGCGCCGCGACCCCGGGCCACCGCGTCACGGTGACCGGCACCCACCGCTCCCCCCGCCCCGACGAGCCGCTGCCCGAGATCGGCCCGCGACGTCGTGCGCGAAACCTCTCAGCATCGCCGGCGGTCGGCCGATGAAGCACGTGGGCCAGGAGGGCTGACGACGCGCCAGGGACGGTGCGACCGGACGTGCACGTCGTGAAAGGCGGCCCTCGCTACATGAAGCGCCTCACCCAGCTCGGCGTCCCGGTCGGCATCGTGCTGATCGTCGTGATGCTGGTCGTGCCCCTGCCGCCGGTCGTGCTCGACCTGCTGATCGCCTTCAACATCACCGTGAGCCTGCTCATCCTGCTCACCGCGATGTTCGTCCACCGGCCGCTGGACTTCAGCTCCTTCCCGGCCCTCGTGCTGGTGATGACGCTCTTCCGGCTGGCGCTCAACGTCAGCGCCACCCGGCTGGTGCTGCTCGACGGCTACGCCGGCAAGGTCATCGACACCTTCGGCCACTTCGTGGTCGGCGGCTCGCTCATCGTCGGCATGATCATCTTCGCGATCCTGCTCGTCATCCAGTTCGTCGTCATCACCAACGGCGCCGGCCGGGTCGCCGAGGTCGGCGCCCGCTTCACCCTCGACGCCATGCCCGGCAAGCAGATGGCCATCGACGCCGACCTCAACTCCGGCCTCATCGACGAGGACGAGGCCCGCCGGCGTCGCGCCGAGGTGCACGCCGAGGCCGACTTCTACGGCTCGATGGACGGCGCCTCGAAGTTCGTCAAGGGCGACGCCATCGCCGCGATCGTGATCACCCTGGTCAACCTGCTGGGCGGCTTCGCCGTCGGCGTGATGCAGCACGGCATGACCATGGGCGACGCCATCACGACCTACAGCCTGCTCTCGGTGGGCGACGGCCTGGTCTCGCAGATCCCCGCGCTGCTGCTCTCGGTCTCGACCGGCCTCATCGTGACCCGCGCGACGAGCGACTCCGACATGGGCTCGGAGATACTGCAGCAGATCAGCCGCAACCCGGTGCCGCTGCGCGTCGCCGGTGGTGCCGCCCTGGCGCTGTGCCTGATCCCCGGCCTGCCCAAGCTGCCCTTCGTGCTGGCCGGCGGCCTGATGCTGATCGTCTCCAACCGGGTGGCCCGGGCGGTGCCGGAGCCCGACACCAGCACCCTGGACGCCGCCCCCGCGGCCGGCGAGCTGGAGCGTCCCGAGGACCTCGTGGCCGAGATCCAGGTCGACCCCCTCGGCCTCGACCTCTCCCCCGACATCGTCGACGTGGTCGACCCCGACCACGGCGACCTGCTCAAGCGGGTCAAGGCGCTGCGCCGCAAGATCGCCGGCGACGTCGGCATCCTGATCCCGCCGCTGCGCACCCGCGACAACCTCGACCTGCCCGCCCAGACCTACGCCATCAAGCTCTTCGGCATCGAGGTCGCCCGGGGCGAGGCCCCGCGCAACCAGGTGCTGGCCATCGGCGACTACCTCGGCACCCTGCCCGGCACCCCGACCCAGGAGCCCGTCTTCGGCCTCCAGGCCAAGTGGGTCGCGGCCGAGCTGCGGCACCAGGCCGAGCTCAGCGGCGCCACGGTGGTCGACCGGGCCTCGGTCATCACCACCCACCTCGCCGAGGTCGTCAACCAGCACGCCGCCCGGCTGCTCGGCCGCGAGGACGTGCGCCTGCTCGTCGACGTGCTCAAGCGCACGCACCCGATCGTGGTGGAGGAGCTCACCCCCACCCAGCTCAGCCTGGGCGAGGTGCAGCGCGTGCTGCAGAGCCTGCTCGACGAGGGCATCTCGATCCGCGACCTGGTGCGCATCTTCGAGGCGATCTCGCTGCGCGCCCAGCGCACCAAGGACGTCGACGAGCTCGTCGAGACCGCCCGCGCCGCCCTCGGCCCCGCCGTCGCCCGGCCCTACCTGCACGAGGGCAGCGTGCACGCGATCAGCCTCGAGCCGCTGCTGGAGCAGCGGATGCTGGAGGCCCAGCGGGCCACCGAGGCCGGCAACGTGCTGGCGCTCGACCCCGACACCGCCGGCGTCCTGCTCCACCAGCTCGACCGGCTGGTCAACGACGTCGAGGGTCGCGGCATCCGCCCGGTGCTCACCTGCGCCCCCATGATCCGGCCCGCGCTCCGCCGCTTCCTGCGCCCCACGATGCCGACGCTGCCCGTGCTCTCCTACACCGAGCTCGTCGGCGGCGGCCAGATCACCTCGGCCGGCGTCGTCACCCTCACGCCGCAGGCGGCCCTCGCATGAGCGTCCCCGCCCCCGTCTTCCTCGCCGTGACCGCCACTGTGTCCTCCCCGCTGCTGGTGCTGCTGCACCGGGGCCACATCGACGTCGACGGCGCGCTGCAGCGCCTGGCCGTGATCGCCGTGGTGTGCTGGGTGGCGCTGCGCGTCGTGGTCTCGCTGGCCTTCCCCAGCGCCGAGGAGCGACTGCGGCCCGTGCCGCCCGCCGGCGACGCCGCGGGAGCCCCGACGACCGTGCTCCCCCCGACCCCTGCGACGCCCGGAGCCTGAGCCCACGCCTCCGATCCGCGGTCGCGACCTTGGCTGGTGACCACCGGGGTGCTCCCATGGACACCGACACCCAGGAGGTCACGTGACCGAGGAGCAACCCGACGTCCCCGCCGCCGCGGCCCGGCTCGAGCGCGCGATGTTCGAGGTCAAGCGCGTCGTGGTCGGCCAGGACCACATGGTCGAGCGGATGCTCGTCGGCCTGCTCGCCCGCGGCCACCTGCTGCTCGAGGGCGTGCCGGGCGTCGCCAAGACGCTCGCCGTGCGCACCCTCGCCGACACCGTCGGCGGCACCTTCCACCGGCTGCAGTTCACCCCCGACCTGATGCCGGGCGACATCGTCGGCACACGGGTCTGGCGGCCGAGCGCGGAGGCCTTCGACGTCGAGCTCGGCCCCGTCTTCGCCCACCTCGTGCTCGCCGACGAGATCAACCGGGCGCCCGCGAAGGTGCAGTCGGCGCTGCTCGAGGCGATGGCGGAGGGCCAGGTCAGCATCGGGTCGACCACCTACCCGCTGCCCCAGCCCTTCTGGGTGCTGGCCACGCAGAACCCCATCGAGTCCGAGGGCGTCTACCAGCTGCCTGAGGCGCAGCGCGACCGCTTCCTGATGCGGGTGGTGGTCGGCTACCCCGACGAGTCGGAGGAGCTGGCCATCCTGCAGCGGATGAGCGTCGACCCGCCCCGGCCGCGGCAGGTGCTCAGCACCGACGACGTGCTCGCGCTGCAGCGCGCCGCCGACCACGTCTTCGTGCACCACGCCGTCGCGCAGTACGCCGTGCGCCTCGTCGTCTCGACCCGGGAGCCGGCGCGCTACGGCCTGGCCCCGATCGCCCCGCACGTCGAGTACGGCGCCAGCCCGCGCGCCACGCTCGGCCTCGTCGCGGCCGCCCGGGCGCTGGCGCTGCTGCGCTCGCGCGACTACGTGCTGCCGCGCGACGTCGCCGACGTCGCGCGCGACGTGCTGGCGCACCGGCTGGTGCTCAGCTTCGACGCCGTCGCCGAGGGCATCGACGCCCGCCAGGTCGTCAACCACGTCCTCGCGGTGGTGCCGCAGCCACAGGTCGCCCCCGGCGACGCGTCGGGGCCCTCCCCCAGCACCGGCGCGGCCTGATGGTGGTCGCCTCCCGGCGTGCCGAGGCCGCGCGCGCCTTCGCCTCGCTCGAGCTCGCCGTGCACCGACGCCTGGCCGGCCGGCTGCACGGGCGGGAGGAGGGCCTGCGGCTCGGCGCCGGCACCGAGCCCGAGGAGGTCACCCGCTACACGCCCGGCGCCGACGACGTGCGCCGGATCGACTGGAACGTCACGGCCCGCAGCAGCGAGCCCCACGTGTGGCGCACCCGCGCCCAGCACGAGCGCGAGACCTGGGTGCTGGTCGACGACACCGCGAGCATGCACTTCGGCACCGCCGAGGCCGAGAAGCGCGACCTGGCCGCCTGGGTGACCGGCGCCGTCGGCCTGCTCAGCGACGGACCGGGCAACCGCTTCGGCGTCGCGCGACTGCTCCCGACCGGCGTCACCTGGACCGCCCCGATGCCACCGCGCCGCGCCGCGATGCACGCCCTGGCCACCACCGCCCGCCCCCCGACGACGGACCCGGCCCCCAGCAGCGTCGACCTCGCCGACGCGGTCGCCCAGCTCGAGCGCCGCCACCGCAGCCCCGGGGTGCGCGTCGTGGTCAGCGACTTCGTCGAGCCCGACGGACGCACCGAGCGACCCTTCCCGTGGGAGTCGGCCCTGCGCCGCCTGTCCTACCGCCACGCCGTGCTGGTCGTCGAGGTGGTCGACCCGCGCGACGTGACGCTGCCCGACGTCGGCCCGCTCACCCTCGTCGACCCCGAGTCGGGGCGCACCGCCGAGGTGCACACCTCCAGCCGTCGCGTCCGGGAGCAGTACGCCGCCCTGGCGGCCGCCCACCGGGCCGCGCTCGCCGAGGCGGTCCGGTCGGCCGGCGCCGACCACGTCACCGTGCGCACCGACACCGACTGGGTCGCCGACCTCGCCCGCTTCCTGCAGCGCCCCCGTGCGCCTCGGCGCGTGCAGCGGGGTGGCCGGTGAGCGCACCCGTCGGCTTCGCCGCCCCCTGGCTGCTGCTCCTGCTGGTGCCGGTGGTCGCGCTGCTCGTGGCCTACCTGGTCCAGCAGCGGCGGCGCAGCCGCTACGCCGTCCGCTTCGCCTCGCTGCCGATGCTGCAGCGGGTGGCGTCGGCCCGGCCCGGGTGGCGGCGCCACTTGCCCGCGGCGCTGCTGCTCGTCGCCTTCGCCCTGATCGCCCTCTCGGTGGCCCGGCCGTACGCCGACGTGCGCGTCCCGCGCGAGACGGCCACCGTGGTCGTCGCGGTCGACGTCTCGCTCTCGATGCAGGCGACCGACGTCGACCCGAGCCGCCTCGAGGCGGCCAGCGTGGCCGCGACCCGCTTCGTGGAGGACCTGCCGGAGGGCTTCGCCGTCGCGGTCGTCACCTTCTCCGGCCAGGTGACGGTGGTGGCGCCGGCGGGCTCGGAGCGCAGCCAGGCGGTCGAGGCGCTGGAGAGCCTCACCCTGGCGGAGTCGACCGCGATCGGCGAGGGGGTCTTCACCTCGCTCGACCAGGTGCGGCAGCAGGCCGAGCGCACCGGCCGCGACGACGTGCCGGCCCACGTCGTGCTCCTCTCCGACGGCACCAACACCGTCGGGCGCCCGCCCGAGCAGGCCGCCGCCGCCGCGGTCGAGGCCGGGGTGCCGGTCTCGACGATCGCCTACGGCACGCCCTCCGGCGCGGTCGAGGTGGAGGGCCAGCTGGTGCCCGTGCCGGTCGACGAGACCTCGCTCGCCGCGCTCGCCGAGCAGGCCGGCGGGGCGGCGTACACCGCACGCAGCGGCGACGAGCTGAGTCAGGTCTACGACGACATCGGCTCCGCGATCGGGTGGACCACCGAGGAGCGCGAGGTCACCACCTGGGTCGCGACCCTGGCGCTGCTGCTGGGCCTGCTGGCGGCCGGGTTGTCGCTACGGTGGTTCTCCCGGCTGCCGTGAGACGTCCTTCACAAAGCCGGGTGCGTCACGGTTAGTGTCCGGTAACTTCCGGTCACCCCACGCCCACCCGTGACACCGGAGGAGCCGCCGTGCAGCAGATCCTTGACGCCGTCCTGGCCGACGACACCGCCGCGGAGGACTTCGCGTCGCTGCCGCTGCCCGACCACTACCGGGCCGCGACCGTGCACAAGGACGAGGTCGACATGTTCGAGGGCCTCGCCAGCCGCGACAAGGACCCCCGCGCGTCGCTGCACGTCGAGGACGTCCCGCTCCCCGAGCTCGGCCCGGGCGAGGCGCTGGTGGCCGTGATGGCCAGCGCGATCAACTACAACACCGTCTGGACCTCGATCTTCGAGCCGGTCTCCACCTTCGGCTTCCTCGAGCGCTACGGCCGCCTCTCCGAGCTCACCAAGCGCCACGACCTGCCCTACCACGTCGTCGGCTCCGACCTCTCCGGCGTCGTGATCGCCACCGGCCCCGGCGTCACGCGGTGGAAGCCCGGCGCCCGGGTCGTGGCCCACTGCCTCTCGGTGGAGCTCGAGGACCCCGACGGCCACAGCGACACCATGCTCGACCCGCAGCAGCGGATCTGGGGCTTCGAGACCAACTTCGGCGGCCTCGCCGACGTCGCCCTGGTCAAGGCCAACCAGCTCATGCCCAAGCCGGAGCACCTCACCTGGGAGGAGGCCGCCTCCCCCGGGCTGGTCAACTGCACCGCCTACCGGCAGCTGGTCAGCCGCAACGGCGGCGACATGAAGCAGGGCGACAACGTGCTGATCTGGGGCGCCTCCGGCGGCCTGGGCGGCTTCGCCACGCAGTACGCCCTCAACGGCGGCGCCACCCCGGTGTGCGTGGTGTCCAACGAGGAGAAGGCCGCCATCGCCCGTCGGATGGGCGCCGAGCTGATCATCAACCGCTCCGAGGAGGGCTACCGCTTCTGGAACGAGGAGGGCACCGCGCAGGACCCGAAGGAGTGGAAGCGCTTCGGCGCCAAGATCCGCGAGCTCACCGGCGGCGAGGACATCGACATCGTCTTCGAGCACCCCGGGCGCGAGACCTTCGGCGCCAGCGTCTACGTCACCCGCAAGGGCGGCACCATCACCACCTGCGCCTCGACCAGCGGCTACATGCACGAGTACGACAACCGCTACCTGTGGATGAACCTCAAGCGCATCATCTCCAGCCACTTCGCCAACTACCGCGAGTCGTGGGAGGCCAACCGGCTGGTCGCCAAGGGCAAGATCCACCCCACCCTCTCGCGCACCTACCCGCTCACCGAGGTCGGCCAGGCGGCGCTGGACGTGCACCAGAACGCCCACCAGGGCAAGGTCGGCGTCCTCTGCCTGGCTCCCGAGGAGGGGCTCGGCGTCCGTGACCACGAGCTGCGCGAGCGGCACCTCGACAAGATCAACGCCTTCCGCGGGGTGTAGATGACTTCCGGCCTCTCCCGGGGTCGGTCCTGGCATGGGTGACCAGCTGCTCCGCGTCCACAACCTCACCGTCTCCGCCGACGGCTACGGCGCCGGGGAGGGCCAGAGCCTCGAGCGACCCTTCGGCCACGCTGACCCCGAGGCGCTGCACGCGTGGGCGATGGCCACCGCGAGCTTCCCGCACCGGGTCGCGGGGGGCAGTCGCGGGCTCGACGACCTCTTCGTGCGGGAGTTCCACCGCAACATCGGCGCCGAGATCATGGGACGGGGCAAGTTCGGCCCCCAGAGCGGCCCGTGGACCGACCTCACGTGGCAGGGCTGGTGGGGCGAGGATCCGCCCTTCCACACCCCCGTCCTCGTCATGACCCACCACCTCCGCCCGTCCTTCACGCTCTCCGACACCACCTTCCACTTCACCGACGCCCCGCCCGCGGCCGTGCTCGAGCAGGCGCGGGCGGCCGCCGAGGGGCGCGACGTCCGGCTGGGGGGCGGAACCACCGTGGTGCGGTCCTTCCTGGAGGCCGGCCTGGTCGACACGCTGCACGTCGCGGTGGCGCCGCTGGAGCTCGGCGCGGGCTCCCGGCTGTGGGAGGACGCGGCGGAGCTGGAGGCCGACCACCACCACGAGGTCGTGCCGAGCCCGAGCGGCGTCGTGCACCACCTCTACTGGCGCCGCTGAGTCCCGTCGGGCGCAGCGGCGCAAATCGGTCGGCGCGTCGTACGGCGAGGGTCCGCGCTCGTCATGCCCGGTGAGCGACACTGGGCCGGACGCCACCACCACGGGGATTTGAGGGAACACCAATGAGCAACCAGGGCCTGTCCATCTTCGACCGCGAGCCCGAGCGCGGGGAGTCCACCGACGCCGAGTCGACCACCCAGGTCATGCCCGTGGTCGAGGAGTCGGGCGCGAAGGCGCAGGACTCCGGCACGACCCGCACCAAGTCGCGCCCGGCGGCCCCCACGCAGCGGCAGCAGGAGCAGCCCTCCGGGCAGCGTCCCGCCGCCTCCCCGGCCCCGCGAGCGGCGGCGTCCGGCTCGTCGTCGGCCCCCACGTCGACCCCCGCCTCGGCCGCACCCCAGCTGCCCACCGTGCGTCGCGGGGGCTACGACACCGGCGCGGTCGACTCCTTCGTGCGCACCACCACCGCCGAGAAGGCCGGGCTCACCGCGAGCCTGCAGGAGGCCCAGTCGCGGCTGCGCGCCCTGGAGTCGGAGGTCGAGAGCCTGCGCACGCAGGTCGAGGAGAACGAGAACCCCACCTACGCCGGCCTCGGCGCCCGCGCCAACGAGATGCTGCGGCTGGCCGAGGAGCAGGCGGCCGACGTCGTCAACGAGGCGAAGGCCCAGGCGACGCAGGTTCGCCAGCAGGCGCAGCGCGACGCCGCCACCACCACCTCGCAGGCCGAGGCCGACGCCGAGGACATGCGCATCGTGACGATGCGCGAGCTCGAGGAGACCCGCAACCGCACCACCGCCGACATCGAGGCCCACCGCACCCGCTCGCTGGCCGAGGCCGACGACGCGCTGGCCAGCGCCCGGCGCGAGGCCGAGCAGACCCGGCTCGCGGCCGAGCAGGAGACCAACGCGCTGCGCACCTCCGCGGCCCGCGAGGCCGAGGCCAAGCGCGCCGCCGCCGAGCGCGAGGTGGCCGAGGCCAAGCGCGAGCTCGCGGTCGAGCAGGAGCGGATGACGCGCGAGGCGGCCGAGAACCACGACCTCGCCATCGCCGAGACCCGCCGGCTCGTCGAGGAGGCCCAGCAGCGCGCCGACGCCGCCGAGGCCCGGGCCCGCGAGGCGGTCGAGGCGGCCAACGCGGCCCGCGAGCAGGCCGCCCAGGAGTCCGAGCAGGTCGTGACGCGCTCGCGCCGCGAGGCCGAGCAGATCGTCAGCGCGGCCAAGAAGCAGGCCGAGCTGCTGCGCAACAGCGCCCACACCGACCACGAGGCCGAGCTGCAGGCGCTGCAGGCCGAGGTGCAGCGACTCTCCCGCCGCCGCGACTCGATCACCGCTCAGCTGGCGGCGCTCCACGACGTCGTCTCCGGCTTCGGCAAGGACGACGACTGACGCGCCCACCCTCACGGCGTACGACGACGCCCCCGGTGCACCGCGAGGTGCGACCGGGGGCGTCGTGCGTGGGTCGGGCGTAGGTCGGGTGGCCGCTCAGGCGGACCAGCGGACGGACTCCTCCACGATGTCGGCGAAGGCATGGACGCCGCGGAGATCGGCGCGGGTCTGCAGCAGCGAGCTGACGCCCTGCAGGTGGCGTGAGGCGAGGTCGCGGGTGGCACCCTCGCGGCTACGGCGGACAGGCGTGGAGACGAGCGTCAGGTCGGTGACCTCGTCGATCATGGAGGCGGTCATGGATCCAGGGTGACCGCCGAAGGTCACCGGACGGTTGACGCCGAGTTACGGGTAGGTCACCAGTCTGGATCGATCCAATCGCACGAAACCGGCCCTCAGAAGTCGAAGCCGCCGCCGTCGAAGCCGCCGTCGAACCAGCCGCCACCGCCGGCGTCGGCGGAGCCGCCGCCCTCCCAGCCCCCGAAGCCACCGGCGTCGCCGCCGCCGTCGCCACCCCAGTCGCCGCCACCGTCGCCGCCCCCGTCGCCGCCGTCGGCGCCACCGCCCTCGGCGCCGTCCCAGCCCCCGAAGCCGCCCATGGCGCCGCTGAAGAGCATGCCCATGAACATCCACTGCATCGGCGCGAAGGCCGCGAAGTAGCCGGCGGCGTACGGCTCGTAGGCACGTCCGCCCTCCCAGTAGGGCACCCGCTGCGCCCCCACCAGCACCTTGCGGGAGTCGGGCTCCGCGCCGGCCCTGACCCGCTCGGCGTCGAGCGCGCAGGCGGGCACGTCACGCTGGGCGCCGCCGGGCGGGGCGTACGGCACGTCCTCGACCGAGAGGCCGTGGCGGGGGTCGAAGAAGCAGGGCGGACGCCGGGTCGGGAGCGGCTCGCCCGCCACGCGAGCCCGCACGCAGGCCATCGCGTAGCGGCCGTCCTCGAGGATCTCGGTGACGTGCTTGACCTCGTCGGGCGAGGAGATGTTGTCTGCGGCGGTCTTGGCCGACTCGTAGGCGTCGAGCGCGCGCTGGTAGTCGGCGCGCTGGCCGGCGTCGAGCTCGCGGCCGGCGACGTCGGCGTCGAGCTGCTGCAGCTCCTCGCCGAGCACCGTGACGTCCTCGAAGACGAGCGTGCGCACGGGCGCCAGCTCGGCCTCCCGCTGCTCCAGCTCGCGCTGCTTGCTGGCGGCGCTCGCCCGTCGCAGGCCGACGACGAGGCCGGCACCCAGCACCACGATCAGGAGGAGCAGCAGCAGGTCCATGCCCCGAGACTACGTCCGGGCTGGCAGCGCCCCCAGGCTCACGACCGCACGAGCGTCGCCCGCCGGGAGGGAGCCGCGCCGAGCGCCAGCACCGCACCCGCCGCCACCAGCAGCACGCACGCGGCGCCGACGTAGAGCTGGGTGGCACTCCACCCGGCGTCGACCAGCCGACCGGTGAGCAGCGGCGCGAGGATCGCCCCGATCCGCCCGACGCCGATGCCCCAGCCCATGCCGGTGCCACGCACGCGGGCGTCGTACAGCCCGGGGGTGACGGTGTAGAGCCCCGCCACGCAGCCGTTGACCAGCGCGCCGACCACCACGCCGACGACCAGGGCGAGCGCGAGCACCGAGATGCTCAGCACCAGCGCCACCATGGCGACGGCGGCGAGCACGGTGAAGACGACCAGCACCCGGCGCGGCGCCCGGCCGGCGGTGACGAGGCCGTAGAGGACCGACCCCGCGGCACCTCCCAGCGCCAGCGCCATCCCGGCCGAGGCAGCCTGATCGGGCGAGAGACCGGCCCGCGACAGCAGCGTGGGGGTCCAGCTGTTGACGAAGTAGAAGCCGAACATGGTGGCGAAGAAGGCCAGCCACACCAGCAGCGTCGGGCGCCGCAGCGGACCCGCCAGCAGGCTGCCGACCTGCCGGGCCGGCGGCGGGCCGGAGCCGTCCGCCGCGTCGGCGGGGTCGGGCAGCCCGTCGGCCAGCGACGCCAGCGGCTCCTGGCGCATCCGCACGAGCACCCGGTTGACCCGGGGCAGGTCGGAGGCGCGGCCGCGGTGCACCTGGTGGTCGACCGACTCCGGCAGCAGCGCCGCGAGCAGCACCAGCGCGCCCAGCGTCAGCACCGTCCCGGTCCAGAAGACGCCGCGCCAGCCGAAGGACTCCTGCAGCGTGATCGCCGCCAGTCCGCCGATGGTCGCGCCCACGCCGTAGCCGGCCGTGTAGATCCCGATCGCCAGGCCGCGCCGCCGGTCGTTGGAGAACTCGCTGGCCACGACGTTGGTGCAGGCCAGGATGCCGCCGACGCCGAGACCCGTCACCACCCGGGTCGCGCCGAGCGTGAGCGCCGTCGGGGCGAGGGCACTGCCGAGCATGCCGGCACCGGCGAGCGCCACGCACCCGAGCACCACCCCTCGGCGGCCCCACGTGTCGGCCAGCGGCGCGAGGAGCAGCGAGCCGAGGGCCATCCCGACCAGACCCGCGCTCAGCAGCAGGCCGATCTGGGTGCCGCTCAGCGCGAAGTCCTCCCCCACGGCGCCGGCGGTGAAGGCCATCGCCATCACGTCGAAGCCGTCGAGGGTGTTGAGCAGGACGCACAGGCCGACGACCATCCACTGGTAGGGCGACATCGGTGCGGCGTCCAGCCGAGCGCGGATCCCGCGTGCGTCGGCGGGCGGGTGTGCGGCGGGTGCGGTCACGGGAGCTCCAGGGTGAGGACGCCCCGTCTCTCGGGGGCGGTGTCGGCGGCGGGGTCGGAGGCGGGGTCGGGGTCGGCGGGGAGGGTGTCGGTGCCGGGCGGCACGGCCACGCGGGAGACGCACAGGCAGAGCCGCTCGCTCGCGGCCTTCTGCGTGTCGTCGAGGAAGACGTCGCGGTGGTCGACGCGGCCCTGCACGTCCAGGACGCGGGCGAGGCAGAGTCCGCACTCGCCCCGGCGGCAGTCGGCCATCACCGGGATGCCGGCCTCCTCGAGCGCCTCGAGCGCGGTGGCGTCGGGTGGCACGACGACCTCGCGTCCGTGCCCGGGCAGGCGCAGCACGAACTCCTGCGCCGCCCAGGAGCCGCTGTTGCCGAAGGTCTCGAAGCGCAGGTGCGTCGGCGGCAGGCCCGCCTCGCCCCAGCAGCGGCGCACCGCCTCCATCAGCCCGATCGGGCCGCACATGTAGAGCTCGGTGCGACGGGCGACGTCGGCGGCCGCGATCTCGCCGACCAGCCGCTCGACGGCCAGGGCGCCGCCCTCGTCGTCGACGTGCAGCGCCAGGCGGTCGCCGTGCCGCTGCCGCAGCTCCTCGAGGTAGGGCAGGACCGAGCGGCTCCGGCCGACCACCACGAGCCGGTAGTCGGCGCCGCGGGACCGGAGCGCCTCGGCCATGGCCAGCACGGCGGTGAGCCCGATCCCCCCGGCCAGGAGCACGTAGCGGGCGGCACCCACACCCAGGGGGAAGTTCTGCAGCGGGGCCGTCACCGGGAGGCGGTCACCGACCCGGAGCGCGTGCATGCGGCGCGACCCGCCCCGGCTCGTCGGCGAGAGCTGCACGGTCAGCGTCAGCCGGCGACCGCCGTCGTCGCTGCGCACGACCGAGTAGGAGCGCGTCAGGGTGCGGGGACCGTCCGGCTCGTCCGTCGCGGGCGGCGCCAGCCGCAGGTCGACGTGGGTGCCCGGGCGGGCCGGGGTCGGTCGCTCGGGGGCCAGCACCACCCGGCGCACGCCCTCGGCGACCTGCTCGGCCTCCACCACCTCGGCGGTCCCCCAGACCAGGGTGCTCTGCGTCGCCACGGCTCAGCGGCTCGCGACCGGGCGCAGGTGGTCACGAGGCGTCCCGGCGTCGGGCTCGCGGCCCTCGGCCCGGAGCATCTCGTCGAGGATGCGGCGCACCCACATGCCACCGCCGTCGACGTTGAGGCTGTAGAAGGCGTGGTCGGGGTTGGCGTCGATGGCGCGCTGCTGCGCGACGAGCATCTCCTCGTCCTCGGCGAAGACGCCCTGCACGCCGGAGCGCAGCTGGGTCGTGATCAGCTGGGAGTCGAGGCGGTAGTTGCGCATGAAGGCCCAGAAGTAGTGGCTGCTGCGCGCGGACTCGGGCGTGATCGTGTTCATCACGTAGCCGTTGACGCCCTGGCTGCGATCGCCCTCCGGGGCGCCCGTGCCCGCCTTGGCCACGCCGACGTCGATGCAGATCGTCGACGGCGCCTCGTAGTGGATGATCTGCCAGCGGTCGACCCTGCCGTCGAAGTCGGGGAAGCGGTCGCGCAGGTTCTTGCGCCAGAAGGGCGGCGGGTCGATGTCGCGCATCCAGCGGGTCACGCTCACACGGCGCTCGCCGTCGCGGGAGATCTCGAACTCCGACTCGCTGAGCTCGGCCTGCCCGATGCTCCCGGAGTGCACGAACTCCTCGTGCGTCAGGTCCATCAGGTTGTCGAGCACCAGCTGGTAGTTGCAGCCCGCCGCGATGGTGAGCCCGTCGCCGGCCCAGCCGGGGTCGTCCATCTGGTGCATGTCGGGCACCAGGTCGGAATCGGCCAGGTCGGGGTCGCCGGGCCAGACCCACACGTAGCGGTGCCGCTCGACCACCGGGTACGACGGGACCGCCGCGCTGGGGTTGACCGTCTTCTGCGCCGGCATCAGGGTGCAGCGGCCCGAGGAGCTGTAGCGCAGGCCGTGGTAGGGGCACTGCAGCTCGTCGCCCAGCACCTTGCCCATCGAGAGCGGCGCGAGCCGGTGCCAGCAGGCGTCCGCCAGCGCCACCGCGGTGCCGTCGGTGGTGCGCCACAGGGCGAGGGGGACGTCGGCGACCGTGCGGCCCAGCGGCTCTCGCGGGCTGACCTCGTGGTCCCAGGCGGCGACGTACCAGGCGTCGCGGGGGAAGTCGAAGACCTTGGCCGTGACCTGGCGGGGGGCGGAGCTCATGCGGCGTACCTCCAGAAGTACCTATGTCGATAGGTATGTAGCGGATCGTGGCCTGGAAGGTCTTCGCCTACGACGGCCTGGTCGACCAGGCGCGCCGTGAGATCGCGTGGGCCGAGCGCGGCCTCGCGCTCGTCGACGAGCTCGGCGAGGACGTGCCGCCGCTCGAGCCCCTGCCCGACGTCGCGGCCGACCTCCCCGGCCCCGGCTGACGGGCATCCCCCGGGTCAGCGTGCCGCGCGCCGCAGCCGCTCCCCCGCGCGGGCGACGGCCTCGCGCAGCTCGGGCGGGTCGAGCACGTCGAGCTCGGCACGCAGCGAGAGCAGGAAGACCACGATCGCCTCGAGGTCGTCGGCGCCGGAGGTCAGCAGGCACGCGTCGGGACCGTCCGGCTCCAGCCTGGCCACCTGCGGGCTCACCCAGGCACCGACCTCCTCGAGGGGACGGTGCACCCGCACCCGCGCCACGTGGCGGTACGGCGCCGCGCTGACCGACCGCTGCACGAGCTCGACCGGGTCGGGGTGCCCGCGCGGGGCGAAGCGCCACGTGGTCACCTCCAGCGCCGTCATCCGGTCGAGGCGGAAGGTGCGCCAGTCGTCGCGGTCGAGGTCGTGGGCGACCAGGTACCACCGGCGGCTCGTCGCCACCAGCCGCACCGGCTCGGCGCGGCGCACGGTCTCCTCGCCGGTGTGGCTGGTGTAGCCGAAGCGCACCCGGACCCGGTCGCGGCAGGCCCGGGCCAGGCGCAGCAGCACGTCGCCGTCGACCTGCGTGGTGCTGCCCACGAGGGTGTCGGTGGCGTCCTGGATCGCACGCACCTCCGCACGCAGCCGCGGCGGCATCACCTGGTCGAGCTTGGCCAGGGTGCGCACGGCGGCCTCGCTCGCCCCCGCGACCGTCCCACCGGCTGCGAGCCGCAGCGACACGGCCACGGCGACCGCCTCCTCGTCGGCCAGCAGCAGCGGCGGCAGCGCCTTGCCGGCCCCGAGCCGGTAGCCCCCGCCGGCGCCGTGCGTGGCCTCCACCGGGTAGCCGAGCTCGCGCAGCCGGTCAACGTCGCGGCGGATGCTCCGCGTGGTGACCCCGAGTCGCTCGGCGAGCTCCGGACCGGACCAGGTGGGCCGGGACTGCAGCAGGGCCAGCAGCGTGAGGACCCGCTCGGTGGTGCTCATGGGCCCATGCTCGCAGGCGCTGCGGACAGGAGCTGTCCTACTAGCACACGAGGCTGGGCGCATGACGACGACCCTGGACTGGACGACGCTGCTCCTCGACCAGCTGGAGTGGCACTGGCGCCACCAGCTGCGGCCCCGCCTCGCCGGCCTCACCGACGCGGAGTACCTCTGGGAGCCCGTGCCCGGCTGCTGGAGCGTGCGACCGCGGGGCACCGGATCCGCGCCGATCCAGGCCGGCGCGGGCGAGGTCACCATCGACTTTGAGATCCCCGAGCCCGACCCCGAGCCCGTCACCACCATCGCCTGGCGCCTCGGGCACGTGATCGTCGGCGTCCTGGCGATGCGCAACGCCACCCACTTCGGCGGGCCCGCCGCCGACTACGAGTCGTGGACGTACGCCGCCACGGCCGACGAGGCGCTGGCCCAGCTCGACGAGGCCCACGACCGCTGGGTCGCCGGCGTACGCCGCCTCGACGCCGAGGCGCTGGCGCGTCCCTGCGGGGAGCCCGGCTTCGAGCAGGACCCGATGGCCGCCCTGGTGCTGCACATCCACCGCGAGCTGCTGCACCACGGGGCCGAGATCGCCCTGCTGCGGGACCTCTACCGTCAGCGCCTCGAGTAGTCGCGGAAGCCGCGCTTGGTCTTGCGTCCGAGGTAGCCGGCCGTGACGAGGTGCTCCAGGAGCGGGGCGGGGGCGAAGCCGGGCTCGCGGAACTCCAGGTAGAGCTCGCGCTGGATCGCCAGCGAGACGTCATTGCCGACCACGTCGAGCAGCTCGAAGGGACCCATCGGCAGGGCACAGCCCTGCTTCATCGCGGTGTCGATGTCGTCGGCGGTGGCGTAGTGCGCCTCGAGCATCTTGATCGCGTCGTTGAGGTAGGGGAAGAGCAGTGCGTTGACGATGAAGCCGGCGCGGTCGCCGCAGGAGACCGGCACCTTGCCGACCGCGGCGCACAGCGCCTGCACCGTCTCGGCGACCTCGGAGCTGGTGGAGACGGTCGAGACGACCTCCACCAGCTTCATCACCGGCGCGGGGTTGAAGAAGTGCATCCCGATGACGTCCTGCGGCCGGTCGGTCGCGCCCGCGCAGGCGATGATCGGCAGCGACGACGTGGTCGTCGCGAGGATCGCGCCGGGCTTGCAGATCTCGTCGAGGTTCTCGAAGAGGGTGGTCTTGACCTTGAGGTCCTCGGCGATCGCCTCGACCACGAGGTCGGCGTCGGCGAGGTCGTCGAGCGAGGTCGTGCCGGTGAGGCGTCCGAGCACCTCGGGCTTGACCGACTCCTCCAGGCGGCCCCGCTGGATCGCCTTGTCGAGCGAGCGCTCGATGGTCGCGGCGACGCCGTCGACCTTCTCCTGGCTGCGGCCGACGTAGGTGACGGCGTACCCCGCCTTGGCGAAGACCTCGACGATGCCGCTGGCCATGGTGCCGGTGCCCACGACGCCCACCCGACGGATGTCGTGGCGCAGCTGCGGCGCCTCGTCGGCCGACGGCGTGCGCTCGTCGGGCACCACGACCGGGGAGTCGGCCGCCTCGTAGGTGTAGAAGCCGCGACCGGTCTTGCGCCCCAGCAGCCCGGCGGTGACCATCTGCTTGAGGATGGGCGCCGGCGCGTGCAGCCGGTCGCGACCCTGGCGGTACATCGTCTCGAGGATCTCGTAGGCCGTGTCGAGGCCGATCAGGTCGAGCAGCGCCAGCGGCCCCATCGGGTAGCCGCAGCCGAAGCGCATCGCGGCGTCGATGTCCTCGCGGCTGGCGTAGCGGTGCTCGAACATCGAGACCGCGTGGTTGAGGTAGCCGAAGAGCAACGTGTTGGCAATGAAGCCGGCCTTGTCGCCGCAGACCACGGGGTTCTTGCCCAGGGTGCGGACCAGCGCGGTGACGTCGTCGAGCACCTGCGGCTCGGTGACGACGGTGCGGACGACCTCGACGAACTTCTGCACCGGCGCGGGGTTGAAGAAGTGCACCCCGACGACGCGGCCGGGGTGCCGGTTGGCGGTCGAGATCTCCGTGACCGACAGCGAGGAGGTGTTGGTCGCGAGCACGGCGTCGGCGGAGACCACGTCCTCGAGCTCGGCGAAGATCCGCTTCTTGACCTCCAGCGACTCCACGACGGCCTCGATGACGAGGTCGGCGTCCGCGAGGTCCTTCAGGGAGGTGGCATAGGAGACGCGCCCGAGCAGCTCGTCGCGCTCGACGTCGGTCAGCTTCTCGCGCTTGACCGCCCGCGCCGTGGAGCCCTCGAGGTGCTGGCGGCCGCGCGCCGTGCCCTCCTCGTCGACCTCGACGCCGATCACGGAGTAGCCGTGCCGCGCGAAGACCTCGGCGATGCCCGCCCCCATGGTCCCGAGCCCGATGACGCCGACCGTGCTGAACTCGTGCTGCGCTGCCTCAGTCATGGCGGGCATCCTGCCAGGGTTAATGCTCGTTCACGATGTGGCGAGGGTCACGGCGCCGCGAGGTCGTCGACGAGCCGGACGACCTCCTCCGCGGTCCCCCACGACAGCGTCACCCCGGCGCCGCCGTGGCCGTAGCAGTGCACGGTGCGACCCTGCGCCTCGACGCGCACCGAGGTGCGCACCGGCCGCAGCCCGACCCGCTGGGCGACGATCCGCCCCCGCGCCAGCTCCGGCACGAGCGCGGTCGCCCGGCTCCAGATCGCCTCGGTGGTCTCGGGCGAGACGGTCCGGCTCCAGACGCCGGGCTCGTCGGTGCCGCCCACGACGACCACCTCGGTGCGCGGGATGACGTACGTCGGCCCGGCCGCGTGCAGCCACCAGCGGTCGAGGCGGACCCCCGCGACGTGGAGCACCTGCCCGCGGACCGGGCGCAGGTCGTCGTCGTGCGCGAGCAGGCGGGCGCCCAGGCCGGCGGCGTCGACCACGACCTCGTCGGCCCGCGGCTCGGGCAGCCCGCCGAGACTGGCGCGGGTCAGCGTGCCGCCCAGCTGCTCGAGCCGGGTGCGCAGCCAGACCAGGTAGAGCGGCATGTCGACCACGGGAGCCCGGAAGGACCACGCGTCGGCGTACGGCGCGGGCGCCGCCACCCGGGCGAGCCCCGGCACGGCGCCGGCCCACCACGGGTCTGGCTCCGGGCGCTCGAAGACCTCCGTGCCCGGCACCATCCGCACGCCCGTCGCCTCGCTCGCCACCTCGGCCAGCTCGGCGAAGACCTCGTAGGACCGCGCCGACCACGCCGTCACGCGCTCGGGCGGCAGCGCCTGGTAGGGCCCCCACACCGCGGCCGCGACCACGGAGGTGGTCTCGAGGGGCAGGTCGCGGGCCAGCACGTCGACCCGGTGGCCCGCCTCCGCGAGCCTGACCGCACAGGTCAGCCCGACGACCCCGGCCCCGACGACCACCACGCGTGCCACCCGCACAGGATGGCAGGTAGATTCGCCGACCGTGAGACTCGTCGTCGCGCGCTGCCAGGTCGACTACGCCGGCCGGCTCACCGCCCACCTCCCCATGGCGACCCGGGTGCTGATGCTCAAGGCCGACGGCTCGGTGCTGGTGCACTCCGACGGCGGCTCCTACAAGCCGCTGAACTGGATGAGCCCGCCGTGCACCCTGCGGGTGGGCGAGACCGAGGACGGCCGGGTCGAGTGGCTGGTCGAGGCCAAGTCCGGCGACTCGCTGCGCATCATCGTCGAGGAGGTCCACTCCGACACCAGCCACGACCTCGGGGTGGATCCGGGGCTGGTGAAGGACGGCGTCGAGAAGCACCTGCAGGAGCTGCTGGCCGAGCACCCGGCGACGCTCGCCGACGGCCTGACCCTGGTACGCCGCGAGTTCCCCACCGCCATCGGTCCGGTCGACCTGATGTGCCGCGCCGACGACGGCGCCTCGGTCGCGGTGGAGGTCAAGCGGCGCGGCGAGATCGACGGCGTCGAGCAGCTCACCCGCTACCTCGAGCTGCTCAACCGCGACCCCGCCCTCACCCGCAAGGGGCCGGTGCGCGGCATCTTCGCCGCCCAGGAGATCAAGCCGCAGGCCCGGGTGCTGGCCACCGACCGCGGCATCGGCTGCGCCGTCGTCGACTACGACGCCCTGCGCGGCATGGACGACCCCTCCCAGCGCCTCTTCTGACCTCCCGGCTCCGACCTCCTGCGCCCGGAGGCGCGACACCGGGCGTCGGCTGGAGCAGACTGGTGGCCGGAGGGGAGCCGCCGATGCCCGAGCCCACGCTGTCGCCCGAGGAGCCGGTGGTGCTCCACGAGCACCTCACCCCCCTGCGGCCCCTGCTCGGCCTCTGGCGCACCACCGGCACGGTGCACGGCCCACGCGGTGCGCGCAGCGCCCGGCTCGGCGGTCACGACTCGTGGACGGCGCTGCCCGGCGGGCGCTGGATCGCCCACCAGAGCGCGACGACGACCTCGGGCGTGCCCAACTACCTCCACGAGGTCGTGGGCGGCAGCCACCCCGACGGCGGCTGGCAGATGCTGGTCTTCGACGAGGGCCTGCTGCCCGAGCTCACCCGGGTCAGCCTCGACGGCCCGCACCACGTCGTGGTCGAGGGTGAGGGCACCCGCGGGGTCTTCGACCTCCGCCTCGCCGCGGAGGGCGTGATGACCGCGCACTGGGAGCGGGAGGTCGACGGGGCTCGGGTGCGCTGGCTCGACCTGCACTTCCACCGCCGCGGCACGGCCACGCCCTCCTCGGACGGGCTGTCGCGCGGCTCGGCGTAGGAGCACACTGGGGGCAGTCCGACCGGGGGAGGACCCATGGTGCCCGCACCGAGCCACCACGACGACGGCCCGTCGTCCGCACCGTCCGAGCAGGCCGAGGCCCTGGCCGACCACCTGCGCCCGCTGCTGCCGCTGCTCGGCCGGTGGCGCACCACGGGCACCGTCTTCGACCGCCAGGGCGACGAGGCGGCCCGCATCCGCGGGCAAGACTCGTGGGCGCCGCTGCCCGGCGGCCGCTGGATCACCCACCAGAGCGCCACCCGCGTCGGCGACCGCCTGGTCCACGTGCACCAGGTGATCGGCGGGGAGCACCCCGACGGGGGCTGGCAGATGCTGGCCTTCGAGGAGGGCTCGATGCCCGAGCTCACGCGGCTCAGCGATGCGGGCGACGGCGTGATGCAGGTGCTGGGTCCCGGCACCCGGGCGACCTTCCAGCTGCCGACCCGCTCGCACGACCCCCTGCTGGCGCACTGGGAGCGGCTGGTCGACGGCTACTGGCTGCCGTGGCTCCGGGTGCGCTACGAGCGCGTCTGAGCCCGCGGCTCAGGCCTCGTCGCTGCGCAGCGGGAAGGTCATCCGGAAGGTGGTGCCGGCGTCCTCGCCGGCGACGACCTCGATGCTCCCGGCGTGGGCCTCGACGATGGCCAGCGCGATGGTGAGGCCGAGCCCGGCGCCGGGTGTCTGCTGCGCCACCGCGGTCGGCGCGCGGAAGAGCCGCTCGAAGAGCTGCTGCGGGTCCTCCTCGCCGATGCCGACGCCGGTGTCGACGACGTCGATCTGCGCCTGCGAGGCGGTGTGGCGCAGCACGACGCGCACCCGGCCGCCGGCGGGGGTGAACTCGATGGCGTTGGAGAGCAGGTTGTCGAGCGCCTGACCGAGCCGGTCCCGGTCGCCCGCCATCGCGACGGCGTAGCCGGGGGTCTCGAGCGACAGGCTCAGCTGCGCCTCCTCGGCCCGCGGCCGTCCCGCCTCCACGGCGTCGCGGACCACCTGCTCGAGGTCGATGTCGGTGGCGCGGATCGAGAGTCCGGACTCCTCGATCGCCACGAGCGTCAGCAGGTCGTCGACGAGGCGCAGCTCGCGCTCCGCGCTGCGCATGATCACCGAGAGGAAGCGCTGCCCCTGGGGGCTGAGCTCCTCCAGGTCGCCCATCAGCTCGCCGTAGCCGATCATCGAGGTCAGCGGCGTGCGCAGCTCGTGGGAGACCGTGGCGAAGAAGTCGTCCTTGACCCGGTCGGTCTCCTCCTGCATCCGGCGGCGCTCGGAGATGTCGCGCACCGCCGCGAGCACGAGCAGGCCCTCGTCGGTCTCCAGCGGCGAGAGCGTGATCTCGACCGGCAGCTCCGAGCCGTCCTTGCGGCGGGCGCGCAGGTCACCGGCCAGGCCCATCGGGCGCGCCTGGGGCTCGGTGACGTAGCCCTGCCGGAAGGCCATGTGCATGCCGGCGTAGCGGTCGGGCACCAGCACCTCGACCTGCTGGCCGACCAGCTCGGACCGCTCGTAGCCGAACATCTGCTCGGCCTGCGCGTTGACCAGCGTGATGACCCCGCTGCGGTCGACGATGACCATGGCGTCGGGCGCCGCCTCGAGCAGCCCCCGGAAGAGCTTGGTCTGCTGCTGCTTCTCGCCGGCGTCGCGCATCACCACGGTGACCAGCGGGCCGTCGGAGGTGGACACGGGACCCACGGTGAGGTCGAGGTGGAGCCGCTCGCCGTCGGCGCGGAGCACCCGGCAGTCGCGGACGGTGACCTCGACCTGGTTGACCGTGACGGCCGAGACCATCGTGCGCTGGAAGTCGTGCATGGTGTCGCGGCCGAACTCGGTGATCGTCATGCCGGTCATGGCGCTCACGGGGACGCCCACGAGCGCGGACGCCGCGTCGTTGGCGACCAGGATGGCGCCCGTCGCGTCGCACAGCACCATCGCCTCCGGCGAGGCGCGCACCGTCGCCGTGAGAGCGTCCCGCTCCCACGGTCGGTCGTCGTGCGCCTGCAGCATGGGGGTGTGCTGTTCGCTTCCGTGTCGTCGCCCGAGTCGGCCTCGCCGGTGCGGTCTCCCGCACACTACGACGCCTGGGGCTCTCGGGTCGTCGGTTCGGCCAGGTCGGCCCCGGTTTGACCCGCAGGTCCTCTAGACCAGTCCGTGGGCGCTGCGGATGGCGCGCACGATGCCCCCCATGGCCTGGGTGAGGCTGAAGTCCTTGGGCGTGAAGACCTCCGCGACGCCGAGCTCCTTGAGCGCGCGCGCGTCGCGGTCGGGGATGATCCCCCCGACGATGACGGGGACGTCGTCGATCCCGGCCTCGCGCATCTGCGCCAGCACGTCCGGCACCAGCTCCATGTGCGAGCCGGAGAGGATCGAGAGGCCGACGCAGTGCACGTCCTCGGCCACCGCGGCCGACACGATCTGCTCCGGGGTGAGCCGGATGCCCTGGTAGACGACCTCGAAGCCCGCGTCCCGGGCGCGCACCGCGACCTGCTCGGCGCCGTTGGAGTGACCGTCGAGACCGGGCTTGCCGACCAGCAGTCGCAGCCGCCCGCCCAGCTCCTCGCCGGTGCGTCGCACCTGCTCGCGGACGTCGGTCAGCTCCTGGCCGCCGTCGGCGAGCCCGACCGCGCCGGAGACCCCCGTCGGGGCGCGGAACTCGCCGAAGACCTCGCGCAGCGTCCCGGCCCACTCCCCCGTGGTCGCTCCGGCCCGCGCCGCCGCCAGCGTCGCCGGCATCAGGTTGACGTCGGTCTTGGCCGCCTCGGCCAGCGCGGCCAGCGCGGCCTCGACGGCGTGCTGGTCGCGCTGGGCGAGCCAGTCCTCCAGCGCGGCCACCGCCGCGCGCTCGGCCTCGGGGTCGGCGGCCTGGATGGCGGTGTCGAGGTCGGCGGTGAGCGGCGACGGCTCGGTGGTCTCGTAGCGGTTGACCCCCACGACGACCTCCTCGCCGCTCTCGATGCGGGCGCGCCGGGCGGCGTGGCTGCTGACCAGCTCCTGCTTCATGTAGCCCGACTCGACGGCGGCGATCGCGCCGCCCATCGCCTGCACCCGGTCGATCTCGGCGCGCGCGTCGTCGACGAGCCGGGCCACCCGGGCCTCCACGACGTGCGAGCCGTCGAAGAGGTCGTCGTACTCGAGCAGGTCGGACTCGAAGGCCAGCACCTGCTGGAGCCGCAGCGACCACTGCTGGTCCCACGGGCGCGGCAGGCCGAGCGCCTCGTTCCACGCGGGCAGCTGCACGGCGCGCGCCCGGGCCCCCTTGCTCAGCGTCACGCCGAGCATCTCCAGCACGATGCGCTGCACGTTGTTCTCCGGCTGCGCCTCGGTCAGGCCCAGCGAGTTGACCTGCACGCCGTAGCGGAAGCGGCGCATCTTGGGGTCCTGGACGCCGTAGCGCTCGCGGGTGATCTCGTCCCACAGCTGCACGAAGGCGCGCATCTTGCACATCTCCTCGACGAAGCGCACGCCCGCGTTGACGAAGAAGGAGATCCGGCCGACGACCTTCTCGAAGTCCTCCTCGGAGACCTGGCCGGAGTCCTTGACCCGGTCGAGCACCGCGATCGCCGTGCACAGGGCGTAGGCGAGCTCCTGCGTCGGCGTCGCTCCGGCCTCCTGCAGGTGGTAGCTGCAGATGTTGATCGGGTTCCACTTCGGGATCTCGTTGACGGTGTAGGCGATGACGTCGGAGATCAGCCGCAGCGAGTGCTCCGGCGGGAAGACGTAGGTGCCCCGGGAGAGGTACTCCTTGATGATGTCGTTCTGCGTGGTGCCGGCCAGCTGGGCGGCGACCTCGCGCGGCTCGAGCTCGGGGTTCTGCTCCTCCGCGACCACCTGGTAGAGCGCCAGCAGCCACATCGCCGTGGCGTTGATCGTCATCGAGGTGTTCATGCCCGTGAGCGGGATGTCGGCGAAGAGGCGACGCATCTCGCCCAGGTGCGGCACCGGGACCCCCACCTTGCCGACCTCGCCCCGCGCGAGGGGCGAGGTCGGGTCGTAGCCGGTCTGGGTCGGCAGGTCGAAGGCCACCGAGAGGCCGGTCTGCCCCTTGGAGAGGTTGGTGCGGTAGAGCTTGTTGGACTCGGTGGCCGAGGAGTGACCGGCGTAGGTCCGCATCACCCACGGCCGGTCCTTGGGACCGCGCTCGCTGCTCATGGCCCGAGGTTAGGGCGCATTCACCGGCCGCGACATGTCGATGTCAGATCAGTCACACCCGGCACATCTCACAGCGGGCGCTCCCGTGGGGGCGGTCGTCACACCGGTGCGACGGGGGCGGCCTCCGCGGCCGGCTCCTGCGGGGGCTCCAGCGGCAGCACCGAGCGCAGGTGGGTCAGGTGCAGCAGCCGGCGTACGCCGGTGCTCGCCCCGCGCAGCACCACCCGCCCACCGCGGCGGCCCGCCACCCGGTTGGCCACGGCCAGCAGCTTGAGCGTCGTCATGTCGACCGAGTCGACCGCGGTGATGTCGACGACGACGGTGCCGCCCACCTGGTCGATGAGGTGGTAGAGCCGCTCGCGCAGCTCGGCCGTGCAGCGCACGTCGAGCGCGCCACGCACCACCAGCACGTCACCGTCGTACGAGAACTGCATCCGCCCCACCCCTTCCACCATGAGTACCACTCGGGTGGGGCTCCCGGCGCGCGACTTTCCGCAAGCGCTGCCAAACCGAGACCTGGGGACTAGCCGGACGCGACCGGATCGCCCTCGAGGCGGCGTACCCCGGCACCGACCCCGGCCAGGGTCTCGGCGAACCACGGGTAGCCGCGGTCGACGTGGTGACCCTCTGCGACCACCGTGCGGCCCTGCGCGGCCATGCCGGCCAGCACCAGGGCGGCCCCGGCCCGGATGTCGTGGGCGACCACCGGCGCGCCCGAGAGCTCCGGCACGCCCCGCACGACCGCGTGGTGACCGTCGGTGCGCAGGTCGGCGCCGAGCCGGGCGAGCTCCTGGGCGAACATGAAGCGCGCCTCGAAGACGTTCTCGGTGATCATGGCGGTGCCGTCGGAGACGGCGGCCAGCGCCATCGCGAAGGGCTGCAGGTCGGTCGGGAAGCCGGGGTAGGGCAGCGTTGCGACGTCGAAGGCGCGCAGCCGCTGCTCGCAGCGCACCGTGAGCGCGGCGTCGTCGAGGTCGACGGAGAGCCCCGCGCCGACCAGCTTGTCGAGCACCAGCTCGAGGTGGTGGGCGCGACCGCCCTCGACACGCAGCGCCCCGCCGGCGATCGCGGTGGCGAAGACCCAGGTGCCCGTGACGATCCGGTCGGTCACGGTGTGGTGCTCGACGGGGGTGAGGCGGCGTACGCCGTCGACCTCCAGGGTGGAGCCGGAGATGCCCTCGATGCGGGCCCCCATGGCCACGAGCATCTGGCACAGGTCGACGATCTCGGGCTCTCGGGCGGCGTTGTCGATGACCGTGTGGCCCTCGGCGAGCACCGCCGCCATCAGCAGGTTCTCGGTCGCCCCGACCGACGGGAAGTCGAGGTAGAGCGAGGTGCCGTGCAGGCCGTCGGGACCGACCTCGGCCACCACCTGCCCGTGCTCGATGCGCACCCTGGCCCCGAGGTCGACCAGGCCGCGCATGTGCATGTCGAGGCCCCGCGAGCCGATCGCGTCACCTCCCGGCAGCGCCACGCTGGCCCGCCCGCAGCGGGCGGTGAGCGGGCCGAGCACGGCGATCGACGCGCGCAGCCGGCGCACCAGGTGGTACGGCGCCTCGTGGCCGAGGTCCTCGGGCACCTCGATGACCACGCGCCCCGAGCCGGAGCCGGCCGTGCCGTCGACCTCGTCGGGGAAGGTGATCTCGACCCCGCAGCCCAGCTGCGTCAGCAGGTCGCCCATGACCACCACGTCGAGGATGTGCGGCACGTTGTGCACCACGCTGCGACCCGGGGCCAGCAGCGCCGCGGCCATCAGCTTCAGCGCGGAGTTCTTGGCGCCCCCCACGTGCACCGTGCCCTCGAGCGGTCGGGTCAGCGGCCCCCCGGAGACGACCTCGAACCCGCTCATCCCGCGAGACTAGCGAGCAGCCGCTCCGCCTCGCGCGGGTGGCGGAGCACCAGCACGGGTGGACCCTCGGCGGCCTCGCACATCGCCCGGGTCGCCGCGCGCTTGCGGGGCAGCGCGCGCACGTGCCAGCGCAGGATCGACTCCGGGCCGAGCGCTCGGCGCAGGGTCTCGACGTTGCCGTGGCAGACCCGCTCACGGGTCACGACCCGGCGCACGGTGCGTCGCAGCAGGCGGCCCAGCGAGACGTGGGCGGCGTAGTCGAGCGCGACGACCACCTCGGCCCGGGCGAGCACCAGCGGGCGCACGCTCGAGTAGGCGGTGTCGAGGATCCAGCCCTCCCCCGCGACGATCCGCTCGACCTCGGCCCGCAGCCGCTCGTGCGGTGACTCGACCCACCCGGGTCGCCACGCGAGGTGGTCCATGTCGGTCCAGGGGAGGTCGAGGTGCTCCCCCAGCGCCGCCGCCAGCGTCGACTTGCCCGCCCCGGTCACCCCGTGGAGCAGGATCCGCCGGGCTCCCCCGAGCTGCTGCGTGACCGGCACCGGGTCAGGGTGCCACGTCAGCCGGCCAGGTGCCCCAGGTCGGAGTGCTCGCACGAGCAGGTCTCGCGCGCCAGCGACCAGCCGCGGCGTACGACGGCCTCGTGGGCGCAGCGCAGGCCGTGCCACTCGTGCGCGCAGTGCTCGCAGTGCATGCGACGGCCACCTCCTGGTCGGTCCGAGATCACCTACCCAACCGGACGGGTTCCCACCTGACCAGGTGGACGGGCCGCGAGGTTGCTCACACACGCCGTCGGCGTGGGGCGTACGGCGCCGCCTCCTAGGGTGAGCGCATGGTGAACCTGACGCGGATCTACACCCGCACCGGCGACGGCGGCCGCACCCGGCTCGGCGACATGAGCGAGACCACCAAGCTGGACCTGCGGCTGCAGGCCTACGCCGACGTCGACGAGACCAACGCCCACCTCGGCGTCGCCCTGGCGACCGGCGGCGTCGAGGACGACGTCGCCGCCGTGCTCCCCCACGTTCAGAACGACCTCTTCGACGTCGGTGCCGACCTGTGCACCCCCGTGGTGAGCGACCCGGCGTACCCCCCGCTGCGGATCGAGCAGGACTACGTCGACCGCCTCGAGGGCTGGTGCGACGCCTACAACGAGGGTCTCCCCACGCTGCGCTCCTTCATCCTCAACGGCGGCACGCCCGCCGCCGCCCAGCTGCACGTCGCCCGCACCGTGTGCCGCCGCGCCGAGCGCTCCGCCTGGGCGGCCTTCGAGACCCACGGCGAGCAGATGAACCAGCTCGCGATCACCTACCTCAACCGCCTCAGCGACCTGCTCTTCATCCTCGCCCGCCACCTCAACCGCGAGCAGGGCGACGTGCTCTGGGTCCCCGGCGGAGAGCGCGGCTGACCGCGCCGGCTCAGCCCCCGGCGCCGGCCCCGCGCGAGCCGGGAGGGCCGGCCTCGAGCCAGGACGAGAGGCCCGTGAGGGAGTCGGCGGCCAGGGCGAGCTCGAGCTCGCCGTCGCGGGTCCTGCAGCGGATCACGACCTGGTCGGCGTACAGCATGTGCCGCTCGTCCGGGCTGCGGAGCCGCTGCCCGAGGAGCACCAGGTCACGACGCTGCCAGACGCGGCTGGGCGAGGGGCTCGGGGAGAAGATCCGGAACCACTCGAGCGAGTCGGCGCGGTAGCGGCCGAGGCCGAGCGCCCAGCCGCCGTCGTCGCGCACGCTGAGCTCGAAGGTGCCGCCACGACGCTCGAGCAGCCGGCGCCTCAGGACGAGCCCGACACCGACGAGGAGGACCAGGAGCAGCACGGCGCCAACCGCGTCGAGCAGCCACAGCCACCAGGTCATCCGCACCTCGTTCCGTCGCCGACGGGTTCCCCTGGGCTCAGGGTAGGAGATGCGCGAGAACGCACGAGGGCCGCCCCGGTGCGACCGGGGCGGCCCTCGTGTGTGGTGCGGGTCAGCTGCTCCGCTCGGCGGCACGCACGCGCGCTTCGAGGCGGCGTACCTCGGTGCGCGCCTCGTCGTCGCCCTCGCCCGCCTCGTGGGCCCGCTCGAGGTCCTGACGTGCCTTGGAGAGGTCGATGTCGTGCGCCATCTCGGCGGTCTCGGAGAGGATGGAGACGCGGTCGTTGGCCACCGACAGGAAGCCGGAGTCGACCGCAGCCACCCAGGTCTCGCCGTCGGTGGTCTGCACGTCGACGACGCCCTCGACCAGCAGACCGAGCAGCGGCGCGTGCCCGGTGAGCACGCCGATGTCACCCTCGGCCGTGCGCGCGATCACGCGGTCCGCCTCCCCCGACCACACGAGGCGGTCGGCGGCGACGAGCTCGACGTGCAGGCTCACGACGACTCTCCGGTCTGCTTCTGGATCTCGGCCCAGCGGCGCTCGACGTCGTCGAGGCCACCGCACATGAAGAAGGCCTGCTCGGCGACGTGGTCGTACTCGCCGTCGGCGATCTTGTTGAAGGCCTCGATCGTGTCGGCCACGGGGACCGTGGAGCCCTCGATGCCGGTGAATTGCTTGGCCACGTAGGTGTTCTGCGAGAGGAACCGCTGGATCCGGCGGGCCCGGCTGACGATGATCTTGTCCTCCTCGGACAGCTCGTCGACACCGAGGATCGCGATGATGTCCTGCAGCTCCTTGTTGCGCTGCAGGATCTGCTTGATGCGGATCGCGCAGTCGTAGTGGTCCTTGCCGATGTACTGCGGGTCGAGGATCCGCGAGGTCGACGTCAGCGGGTCCACCGCGGGGTAGATGCCGAGCGAGGCGATCTCGCGCGAGAGCTCCGTGGTGGCGTCGAGGTGGGCGAAGGTGGTCGCGGGCGCCGGGTCGGTGTAGTCGTCGGCCGGCACGTAGATCGCCTGCATCGAGGTGATCGAGTGACCACGCGTCGAGGTGATCCGCTCCTGGAGCACGCCCATCTCGTCGGCCAGGTTGGGCTGGTAGCCCACGGCCGACGGCATCCGGCCGAGCAGCGTGGAGACCTCGGAGCCCGCCTGGGTGAAGCGGAAGATGTTGTCGATGAAGAGCAGCACGTCCTGGTTCTGCACGTCGCGGAAGTACTCCGCCATCGTCAGCGCGGACAGCGCGACCCGCAGCCGGGTGCCCGGCGGCTCGTCCATCTGGCCGAAGACGAGGGCGGTCTGGCCGATGACGCCGGCCTCCTCCATCTCCACGATCAGGTCGTTGCCCTCACGGGTGCGCTCGCCGACGCCGGCGAAGACCGACACACCGCCGTGGTCCTTGGCGACGCGGGCGATCATCTCCTGGATCAGCACGGTCTTGCCGACCCCGGCGCCGCCGAAGAGGCCGATCTTGCCGCCGAGCACGTAGGGCGTCAGCAGGTCGATGACCTTGATGCCGGTCTCGAACATCTCGGTCTTGGCCTCGAGCTGGTCGAAGGCCGGAGCCTTGCGGTGGATGCCCCACCGCTCCTTGACGTCGTACTCCTCCCCCTCCTCGAGGTTGAGCACGTTGCCGAGGGCGTCGAAGACGTGGCCCTTGGTGATGTCGCCGACGGGCACCGAGATCGGGCCGCCGGTGTCGCGCACCTGGGCACCGCGGACCAGGCCGTCGGTGGGCTTCAGCGAGATGGCGCGGACCATGCCGTCGCCGATGTGCTGGGAGACCTCGAGGGGCAGCACCGTGGTCTGGCCGCCGAGGGTGACCTCGGACTCGAGCTTGTTGTAGATCTCGGGCATCTCGTCGGACGCGAACTCCACGTCGACGACCGGGCCGATCACCCGCGCGATGCGGCCGACACCGCCCTGTCCCTCGTTGGTCTGGGTCTCTTCTGCAGTCGCAGTCATCTGTGTCTCACTCACTTCCGGCCGTGGCGTCGGCGAGCGCGTTGACGCCTCCGACGATCTCGCTGATTTCCTGGGTGATGCCGGCCTGGCGGGCCTGGTTGGCGATGCGGGTGTACTTCTTGATCAGCTCGTCCGCGTTGTCGGTGGCCGACTTCATCGCCTTCTGGCGGGCGGCGAGCTCGGAGGCGGCCGCCTGCAGCAGGGCGAAGAAGATCCGGCTCTGCACGTAGCGCGGCAGCAGCCCGTCGAGCACCTCGGACGGCGAGGGCTCGAACTCGTAGAGGGGCAGCAGCTCCTCCCGGGACGGCTTGTCCTCGCCCTCGACGACCTCCAGCGGCAGCAGCCGCACGGTCGTCGGCTCCTGGGTCAGCATCGAGCGGAAGCGCGTGAAGACCACGTGCACCTCGTCGACGCCCGCGAAGGAGACGGTGCCACCGTCGACCTCGCGCTCACCGGTCTCGTCGTCGTCGAGAAGGAACGCGTCGATCAGCGCCTGCCCGATCTCACGGGCGACCTCGTAGTGCGGCTGGTCGGAGTGACCCGTCCAGGCCTGCACCACCGAGCGGTTGCGGAAGCGGAGGTACGCCTCGGCCTTGCGGCCGCTGACGTAGGTCTCGATCTCCTTGCCCTCCTCGCGCAGCTTGCTCGCGAGGCGCTCGTACTCCTTGAGCACGCTGGAGGAGTAGGCCCCGGCGAGCCCGCGGTCGCTGGTCACGACCAGCACGGCGGCCCGCTTGGGGTCCTCGCTCTCCGTGGTCAGCGGGTGGTCGACGTGGGAGAAGGTCGCCACCGCGGAGACGGCCCGGGTCAGCTCGCGGGCGTACGGCGCTGCCGCCTGCGCCCGCTGCTGCGCCTTGATGATCCGGGACGCAGCGATGAGCTCCATGGCACGCGTGATCTTCTTCATCGACTCCGTCGACTTGATCCGCGCGCGGTACTCACGCAGCGATACGGCCATCAGCGATCACCCCCTGGGTGTGGCTCTCGGGTCACGACGGGTCAGCCCCGCTTCTGCTTGACGATCTGCTCCTGCTCGACGTCCTCGTCCTCCAGCGCCTCGGCCTCGGCCTCGTTGCCGGGCTTGATCGAGCCGCCCTCGGAGGTCTCGAACTGGTCGAGGAAGGAGTCGTAGGCGGCGGCGAGGCCGTCCTCGTCCTCGAACTTCTGGCTCTCGCGGATGCCCGCGAGGATGCCGTCGTGCGAGCGGTGCAGGTAGTCGAGGAACTCGTGCTCGAAGCGGAGCACGTCCTCGGTCGGCACGCGGTCGAGCCGGCCCGAGGTGCCCAGCCACAGCGACACCGTCATGTTCTCGATCGGGTACGGCGAGTACTGCGGCTGGCGCAGCAGCGCCATCAGCCGCTGGCCGCGGTCGAGCTGCTGGCGCGAGGCCGCGTCGAGGTCGGAGGCGAACATCGCGAAGGCCTCCATCGCGCGGAACTGCGCCAGGTCGACCTTCAGCGAGCCGGTGACCGCCTTCATCGCCTTGGTCATCGCGGCGCCGCCGACGCGCGAGACCGAGACGCCGACGTCGATCGCCGGGCGCTGGTTGGAGGCGAAGAGGTCGGACTGCAGGAAGATCTGGCCGTCGGTGATCGAGATGACGTTGGTCGGGATGTACGCCGAGACGTCGTTGGCCTTGGTCTCGATGATCGGCAGACCCGTCATCGAGCCCGCGCCCATGTCGTCGGAGAGCTTCGCGCAGCGCTCCAGCAGGCGGGAGTGCAGGTAGAAGACGTCGCCGGGGTAGGCCTCGCGGCCCGGCGGGCGACGCAGCAGCAGCGAGACCGCACGGTAGGCCTCGGCCTGCTTGGTGAGGTCGTCGAAGATGATCAGCACGTGCTTGCCGTCGTACATCCACTGCTGGCCGATGGCCGAGCCGGTGTACGGCGCGAGGTACTTGAAGCCGGCGCTGTCGGACGCGGGGGCGGCGACGATGGTGGTGTACTCCAGCGCACCGGCTTCCTCGAGGGCGCCGCGCACCGAGGCGATGGTCGAGCCCTTCTGGCCGATGGCGACGTAGATGCAGCGGACCTGCTTCTCGGGGTCGCCGGACTCCCAGTTGGCCTTCTGGTTCATGATCGTGTCGATCGCGATCGTGGTCTTGCCGGTCGCGCGGTCGCCGATGATGAGCTGCCGCTGACCGCGGCCGATCGGGGTCATCGAGTCGATGGCCTTGATGCCCGTGGCGAGGGGCTCGTGCACCGACTTGCGCTGCATCACCGTGGGGGCCTGCAGCTCCAGCGCACGGCGGGTGTCGCTCTCGATCTCGCCGAGGCCGTCGATGGGGGTGCCGAGCGGGTCGACCACGCGGCCCAGGAAGTTGTCGCCCACGGGGACCGAGAGGATCTCGCCGGTGCGCTTGACCTTCTGGCCCTCCTCGATGCCCTCGAAGTCACCGAGGACGACCACACCGATCTCGCGGGTGTCGAGGTTCAGCGCCAGGCCGAGGGTGCCGTCCTCGAACTCCAGGAGCTCGTTGGCCATGGCGGAGGGCAGTCCGGCCACGCGGGCGATGCCGTCACCGGCCTCGGCGACGGTGCCGACCTCCTCCTTGCTGGCGGCGTCGGGCTGGTAGTCCGACACGAAGCGCTGGAGCGCGTCGCGGATCTCCTCCGGACGGATGGAAAGCTCCGTCATTTTCTTCCCTACTCTCTGGTGCGATCGATGAAGGTGTGGGGGCCGGCCGAGGGTGGTGGCGGGATCAGCCGGCGAGCTTGCGTCGGGCCTCGTCGAGGCGGGCGGAGACGGTGCCGTCGATGACGTCGTCACCGATCTCGACGCGCATGCCGCCGAGGACCTCGGGGTCGACCACGACGTCGAGGTGCACCTGCCGGCCGTAGCTGCGCGACAGCGCGCTCTGCAGCCGGTCGCGCTCGCCGTCGGCGAGCGGCTGGGCCACCCGCACGGTGGCGACCCGCTGGTCGCGCACCGACGCCGCGACCCGCTCGAAGGCCTCGAGGGCGAGCGAGACGTTGCGGTAGCTGCCGGCGAGGGCCTGGCGGGCCAGGCGCCGGGTGGCGTCGAGGGTGCGACCCGACAGCAGCTGCTCGAGCAGCGCACCCTTGTCGGCCGCGCTGCGGGCCGGGTCGCCGAGCGCTGAGCGCAGCTCGCCGTCGCCGTCGACCAGGCGGCGCACCGCGAAGAGCTCGTCGGCCAGCCGACCCGCGTCGTCGTCGGAGGACCGGACCACCGCGATGACACCGAGGTGCTCCAGGGCGTCCGCGAGGTCACGCGGGCGGGTCCACCGCCGCTGGACGGCGTCGGTCACGATGCCGAGCGCCGTCTCGGAGACCTTGCCCTCCAGCACCGAGCGCAGCAGGCCGGCCTTGGCCGACCCCTCGGTGGAGACGTCGGTCGCGACCCGCCGCAGCGCGGGCTCCGAGCGCAGCAGGCCGGCGACCGCGAAGAGGTCGTCACCGGTCCGCGCGGCGTCCGCGCCGCCGACACCGTCCACGTGGGAGGTGAGGGCGTCGAGGGCGTCGGCGGAGGCGCCACGCAGGTCGGCTGCCATTACGCGTCGCTCCCCGCGCCGCGCGACTCCTCGTGGAGCTCCAGGTCGGCCAGGAAGCGGTCGACCACGCGCGTGGAGCGGTCGTCGTCCTCGAGGGCCTCGCCGACGATGCGACCGGCCAGCGAGGTCGCGAGCGTGCCGACCTCGGCCCGCAGGGAGGTGAGCGCCTGCTGGCGCTCCGCCTCGATCTGCGCCTTGCCGTGCTCGACGATGCGGCTGGACTCGGACTGCGCCTGCTCCCGCATCTCGGCGACGATCTGGGCGCCCTGCTCGCGAGCCTCCTCGCGGATGCGCGCGGCCTCGTGACGGGCGTCGGCCAGCTGCGCCTCGAGCTCGGCGAGCTTGGCGTCGGCCTCGGCCTGCTTGGTCTCGGCGGAGGCCAAGCCGCCCTCGATGGCCGAGGTGCGCTCGGCGAAGGCCTTCTCGAAGTTCGGCACGACGAACTTGCGGATCGCGAAGAACACGATCGCGAAGACGATCAGGCCGAGGATGACCTCGGAGAGGACCGGCATCAGGGGGCTGTGACCCTCCGCTGCCATCGGGACAGGCACCAGGCTTGTCACGTCCATGTCAGGGCTCCTAGGGGTTGCGTCGTCAGAGTGGCAGGACGAACGCGAGCGCGACGGTGATGATGAACAGCGCCTCGGCGAGCACGAAGCCCAGGATGGCGATGGACTGCAGCCGGCTCTGCGCCTCGGGCTGGCGGGCGACGCCGGAGATGAACGCGGCGAAGATCAGGCCGATGCCGACACCGGGGCCGATGGCCGAGAGGCCGAGACCGACCAGGTTGATGGAGCCTTCCACGGCTTTTTCCTTTCGTCGTTCGGCACCGGAACTGGTGCCGACTTATCTGGCGAGACTTGCGGGGTGTGCAGTTGTGGAACGCGGGCTGCGCGAGCCTCAGTGCTCGTCGGCGAGGGCCTCGCCGATGTACATCGAGGTCAGCAGCGTGAAGACGTAGGCCTGCAGGAACATCACCAGCGCCTCGAGGAAGCTGACGCCGATGCCGAGACCGAAGGAGAGGATGCCCACCGCGCCGTAGAGCAGGTTGCCGCTGGAGAGCAGCGCAGCGCCACCGGTGGCGAAGAGGATCAGCAGCAGGTGGCCGGCGAACATGTTGCCGAAGAGTCGCAGCGTCAGCGTGACGGGGCGCACCAGGATGTTGGAGAAGAACTCCAGCGGCACCAGCAGGATCAGGATCGGGCCCTTGACGCCGCCCGGCATGGTCGCGTGCTTGAAGTAGCCGAGCACGCCGTGCTTCCACATGCCCACGCCGATGTAGGTGAACCAGGCGATCAGCGCCAGCGGGACGATGTAGCCGATGCGCGAGAAGGTCGGGAACTGCAGGAACGGGATGATCCCGTAGTAGTTGTTGACCAGGATGAAGAGGAAGAGCGAGAACAGGTAGGGCACGAACTTCATGAAGTGCTCGCTGCCGATGTTGTCGCGGGCCAGCGTGTTGCGCACGAAGCCGTAGACCGCCTCACCGGCGAACTGCAGCCGCCCCGGCACGACCGCGGACTTGCGGGACGCGGCGTAGGTGAAGCCGATGATGATGACCGCCGAGAGGACGATCAGCAGCATCGACTTGGTCAGGCCGAACCCGGCGACCTCCGCCCACGGCGGGAGCTCGAAGCTGCCGGGACCGGGGGCCACGAACTCGCCGCCCTCGCCGGAGGCGGCGAGGGGCTGCACGGCGGTCGGGGCCTGGATCACGTCGAGGACGCTCACTCTCTCTCCTCAGTCCTGCGCTGCTGGTGCTCGTCGAGCGGCGTGCCCAGGAGGCCGTACCGCTTCAAGGTCATGTAGATGCCGAGGCCGGCGCCCACCAGGATGCCGACGGCCACCAGGAACGAGGTCCCCCACCATCGGTCCAGCAGCCAGCCCAGGAATCCGTAGAACGCCACGCCCGCGACCACGTAGCCGAATGCCTGCCAGGGGTCGCCTCCACCCTGTCTCGGCGTCTGCTCGGGGTCGGTGCCGGCAGACAGGGGCTCCTGCTGTGACATCGCGCTCCGGACAATAGCAGTGGTGGGGACTCACGTCGTACCCACCTCCGGGCCGGCGGACGCGTCCTCGGGGGAGGTCGTGCGAGCCGTGTCGGAGGGGAGGTCGAAGTAGGGCTGGCGCGAGCGCATCAGGCCCCTGACCTGCAGCGCGAGCCAGACCACGGTGGTGGCGATCACGGTGCCGCCCAGCCACGGGCCCGCGACGGCGTCGCGGGCCTCCGCGGAGCTCTGCAGCACGACGTACGCCGCGAGCAGCAGGACCACCTGCAGGGTGTAGGTCATCAGCGCCACGACGAGGGACATCGCGGGCGACACCTCCGTCACCCAGGCGAGCACGACGCTGCCCAGGCCGAGGGAGGCGCAGGTGAGCACGACACCGACCAGCACGCCCCAGACACCCGGGGCGCCGGTGGTGACGGCGGCGGCGACACCGAGGACCAGCCCGATCGCGACCGTGACCAGCACCGGGGTCCAGCCCCGGCGGGGCGCCCTCGTGGGGCTGCCCTGGTCTGCGGCGGTCGTCGTCATCGGCGGCCTCATCTGCGTCGTCGGGCCCCGCTGCGTGAGCGGGAACCAGGCGGTCGTCGGTGCTTGTGAAAAGTAGCACAAGCGCTGCTCGGGCCGCCAATCGCGCGGGCCCGCCTCACCCCTGCAGCGCTTGCGGACGCTGCACCCGGGGCACCACGAAGGTCAGCACGACGGTGAGGACCAGCCCCGCGGCGAGGGTCCCGTAGGTGAGCGGACCGCGGTAGAGCCCGATCAGCACGCCGCCGAAGGCCACCAGCCCCGCCCACAGCCACATGATGAAGACGGCCCGGCGCTGGCTGTGGCCGATCTCGAGCAGCCGGTGGTGCAGGTGCTCCTTGTCGGGCTGGTAGAAGGCCTGCCCGCGGCGCGTGCGGCGCAGCACCGCCAGCACGAGGTCGACCAGCGGCACCAGCAGGATGGTGATGGGCAGCAGGATCGGCAGCAGCAGGATCAGCGTCGAGTCGCCGGTCCCGCCGTCGCGCTCGACCGTCACCGTGGCGAACTGCCCGGTCAGCGTGAGCGCCGACCCGGCCAGCACCAGGCCCAGCAGCATCGAGCCGGAGTCACCCATGAAGATCCGCGCGGGGAAGAAGTTGTGCGGCAGGAAGCCGGCACAGGCGCCGCCCATCGCGGCGCAGAGCACGGCGGCGGTGATCGCGAGCGTCTCGCCGTTGAAGGCGGCCAGGGAGTAGGAGAAGACGAAGAAGGCACCGGCGCCGATCAGCACGACCCCGCCGGCGAGGCCGTCGAGGCCGTCGACGAAGTTGACGGCGTTCATGGTGCCGACGATGAGCACGACCGAGAGCAGCTGGGCCTGCGTCGGGTCGAGGGTGAGCTGTCCGAGACCGAGCCACTCCGGGGTGTTGAGCGAGTAGAGCCGGACCTCGTTGAGCACCAGCACCCCGGCCGCCAGGATCTGGCCGCCGAGCTTGGTCAGGGCGTCGAGCTCGATCAGGTCGTCGACCACGCCGACGAGGCAGATCATGGCGCCGGCGGCGAGCACCCACATCGAGTCGTGCAGCACGGTCGGCTGGGAGGTGGAGAGGAAGGGCAGGTGGAAGGCCAGCAGGAGCCCGGCCGCCAGCCCACCGAGCATGGCCACTCCCCCGAAGTACGGGATCGGCGTGGCGTGGACGTCGCGGTCGCGGACCCGCGCCACGGCGCCGGAGCGGATCGCCGCCTCGCGGGCGACCACGCACAGCAGGTAGCTGACCGTGCTCGCCACCAGGAAGACGGCCAGGTACTCACGCACCCCGGGTCACGCCTCCCCGGCGTCCCTGTGGGGGTCGCTGCCGGCCTCGCTGCCGGGGTCGCCGTCGGGGTCGCCGAGCTCCTCGGTCGAGGCGCCGAGGCCCTCGAGCAGCCGGCGGAGCTCGGCGAGTGCGAGCGCGCCCTCGCGCAGCACACGGGGGGTCTCGGTGGTGCAGTCGAGGATGGTGGAGGCGAGCCGGTCTCCGGGCTGCTCGCCCCGGGGGCCGCCGTCGAGGATCACCGCGACGGCGTCGCCGAGCATCTCCTCGGCCTCCTGGGCGGTCGAGGCCGCCGGGCGCCCGGTGAGGTTGGCCGACGAGACGGCCAGCGGCCCGGTGCGGCCCAGCAGGTCGAGCGCCCCCTCGTCGTCGGGCATCCGCACGGCGACCGTGCCCATCGTCTCGCCGAGGTCCCAGCGCAGCGAGGGCTGCTCGCGGCACACGACCGTCAGCGGGCCGGGCCAGCACTCCGCGACCAGGCCCTTAACCCAGGCCGGCACCTCGGTGGTCAGCGCGTCGAGGGTCGTCGGGGTCGAGACGAGCACGGGCGGCGGCATCTCACGACCGCGACCCTTGGCCTCCAGCAGCCGGCGCACCGCGTCGGCGTCGAAGGCGTCGGCCCCGATGCCGTAGACGGTGTCGGTGGGCAGCACCACGAGCCGCCCCTTGCGGCAGGAGCTGACGGCGGCCGCCAACCCGCGCTCGCGGGACTCGGGGTCGGAGAGGTCGTAGAGCTCGGCCACGCCGCTCATGGTGCCAGTCGCGCCGTCACGAAGCGTGGACGACCTGCCAGGTCGCGGTGGTCGCGCACGTCGCGCCAGCGTCCGGTGGCGGCGAAGACGGACACCGCGCTGCTCCCCTGCACGTCGGCGTGCTCGGCCCCCACGACGCCGCCGGGACGCAGCAGCCGGGCGGCCACCCGCTCCAGCACGCGCATCGCGTCGAGGCCGTCGTCGCCCGACCAGAGCGCGAGTGCCGGGTCGTGGTCGCGGGCCTCGGGAGCCACCCCGTCGTAGGCCTCCAGCGGGACGTAGGGCGGGTTGCACACCACGACGTCGACGCCCCCGTCGAGGTCGCCGAAGGCGTCGGCCATGTCGCCGAGCCGCAGGTCGACCCCCGTGCCCTCGAGGTTGCGCTCGGCCCAGCCGTGGGCCGACGGGTCGAGCTCGACCGCGTGGACCTCGGCGCCGGGGACCTCGTCGAGGACGCTGCGTGCGATCGCACCCGAGCCCGTGCACAGGTCGACGACGACGACACCCGGGCCGGCGTGCTCGATCGCCCAGCCGGCGAGCAGCTCGGTCTCGGGACGCGGGCAGAAGACGCCCGGCCCGACGACCAGGTCGACGTGGCGGAAGGAGGTGGTGCCGGTGAGGTGCTGCAGCGGCTCGCGCGCGCTGCGGCGCGCGACCAGGGCGCCGTACGCCGCCTCGTCGGCGGGGGCAACCGCGTCGACCAGGGGCAGCTGGCCGCGGGTGGTGGCCAGCACGTGGGCGAGCAGCTCGGCGGCGTCGTGCTCGGGGCTGGCGACCCCCGCCGCGGCGAGCCTCGCGGCGGCGTCGCGCACGAGGGCACGCGCCGTCACGATCGCGCTCACTCGCCGAGCGCCTCGAGCCGGGCGGCGGTGTCGGCCTCGACGCTGGAGTCGACGACGGCCTGCAGGTCGCCGTCGAGCACCCGGTCGAGGTCGTAGGACTTGTAGCCGGTGCGGTGGTCGGAGATGCGGTTCTCCGGGTAGTTGTAGGTGCGGATCCGCTCGGAGCGGTCGACGGTGCGCACCTGCGAGCGCCGGGCGTCGCTGGCCTCGGCGTCGGCGGCCTCCTGCGCCGCCGCGAGCAGCCGGGCCCGCAGGATCCGCATCGCCTGCTCGCGGTTCTGCAGCTGCGACTTCTCGTTCTGGCAGCTCACCACGATGCCCGAGGGCAGGTGGGTGATGCGCACGGCGGAGTCGGTGGTGTTGACGCTCTGGCCGCCGGGTCCGCTGGAGCGGAAGACGTCGATGCGCAGGTCGTTGTCGTCGACCACGACGTCGACCTGCTCGGCCTCGGGGAAGACGAGCACGCCCGCGGCGCTGGTGTGGACGCGGCCCTGGCTCTCGGTGACCGGCACCCGCTGCACGCGGTGCACGCCGCCCTCGAACTTCAGCAGGGCGTACGGCGCCTCGCCCGGCTCGGGGGTGCCCTTGGCCTTGACGGCCACGGTCACCGACTTGTAGCCACCGAGGTCGGACTCGGTGGCGTCGAGCACCTCGGTGGTCCAGCCGCGGCGCTCGGCGTAGCGGGAGTACATCCGCAGCAGGTCGGCGGCGAAGAGCGCCGACTCCTCCCCGCCCTCGCCGGACTTCACCTCGAGCAGGACGTCCTTGCCGTCGGCGGGGTCGCGCGGCACCAGGAGGTGGCGCAGCCGCTCCTCGGCCTCGGCGCGGCGGGCCGCGAGCTGGGTGGCCTCGGCCGCGAAGGCCTCGTCCTCCCCCGCCAGCTCACGGGCGGCCTCCAGGTCGTCGCCGAGGCGCTGCCACTCCGCGTGCGCGCGCACGACGGCGCCCAGCTCGGCGTACCGCTGGCCGAGCCGTCGGGCCAGCACCGGGTCGCTGTGGACGGCCGGGTCGCCCAGGCGCTCCTCGACCTCGGCGTACTCCCGCTCGAGCGCGGAGACGGCGTCGAACACGGATCGCTCCCGCCTACCTGTCGGTCCCGCCAGCCAGCTGGCGGGTCGGCCACGTGCCTGCTCGGGGAGCAGGTGGGAAGTGCTGGTCGCACCGGTGACCCGCTGGGACCAGCACCTCCGCGCGAGCTACTTGGCCTGCTTCTTGGCGTAGCGAGCCTCGAAGCGGGCGACGCGGCCGCCGGTGTCGAGGATCTTCTGCTTGCCCGTGTAGAACGGGTGGCAGTTGGAGCAGACCTCGGCGCGGATCTCGCCGCTGGCCTGGGTGCTGCGCGTGGTGAACGAGTTGCCACAGGTGCAGCGCACCTGGGTCTCGGTGTACTGCGGGTGGATGTCCTTCTTCATGGTGTCCTCTCACGAGTGGAGCACCGGGTCGCACGGCGGTCAGGACGGACCGTCGGCGTGAACCGGCGCCAGCGGAGAAGTCTGCCACCCGCAGCGCCTGCGGCGCGAATCGTGGGCGGCGGACCTCGACGGTGGGCTCAACGCCACGCCCGCGCGATCTGTTCCGCGCCCGCGTGGGCCGCGCAGGGCGCCTCCGTGGGCGCCTCCGTGGGCGCCGTGGCTCCGTGGCTCAGCGGCGGGCGAGGACCGCGGACACGCGGGAGGCCAGCTCGCGGGGGCTGAAGGGCTTGACGATGTAGTCGTCGGCGCCCGCCTCGAAGCCCTGCTCGATGTCGCTCTCCTGGGCACGCGCGGTCAGCATGATGATCGGCAGACCGTCCATCGCGGCGTCCTGGCGCAGGGCGCGGGCGGCGTCGAGGCCGCTCATGCCGGGCATCATCACGTCGAGGATCACCAGGTCGGGCTTCTCGGCCGTGCAGGCCTCCACGGCGGCCGCACCGTCGCCGACCGGCACGACGTCGTGCCCGCCGTGCCGGAGCTTGAAGACGACCAGCTCGCGGATGTCCGCGTCGTCGTCCGCGATCACGATGCGCGCCATGTCACCCGTGCTTTCTCGTCGTGTCTTCCGCAGGACAGCATATCTACACCAGTGCCGTCTGCGTGGGCATATCGGACGGTGCTCCGGCCCGACATCCTCCCTCGGACGACGCGCGCCGCCGTCATCGGCCGCTCGCGCGTCTCACGGGTCGGACGCCGCCGCTCAGAGCCGGTGGTCCCGCTGCACCTGGCGCAACAGCTCCAGGTTGGTGGAGGTGCCACGCATCCGCTCCAGCAGGGTCTCGAGCGCCGTCGCGTCGTCGGACGCCGCCAGCGAGCGCCGCAGGTCGGCCAGGATCGCCAGCTCCTCCTCGCCCACCAGGTGCTCGGCGTGCCGGGTCCCCGACCTGACCGCGTCGACCGCGGGCGAGAGCTGCTTCTCGGCGAGGTCGCTGCGCAGCCGCAGCTCGAGGTTGCCGCTGTCGCGCAGCTCCTCGAAGAGGACCTCGTCGATGCTGGAGCCGGTCTCGACGAGTGCGGTCGCGACGATGGTCAGCGAGCCGCCGTTCTCCACGTTGCGCGCCGCCCCGAAGAACCGCTTGGTCGGGTAGAGCGAGCCGATGTCGACCCCGCCCGGCAGCGTGCGCCCGTTGCCCGTCGCGGAGAGGTTGTAGGCGCGGCCGAGCCGGGTCAGCCCGTCGACCAGGAGCACGACGTCGTGACCCAGCTCGACCAGCCGCTTGGCCCGCTCGAGCGCGAGCTCGGCCACCAGGGTGTGGTCGGACGGCGGGCGGTCGAAGGTCGAGCTGATCACCTCACCCTTGACCGAGCGCTCGAAGTCGGTGACCTCCTCGGGACGCTCGTCGACCAGCACCATCATCAGGTGGCACTCGGGGTGGTTGGTGGTCAGCGCGTGCGCCATCGCCTGGAGCACCGCGGTGCGGCCCGACCGCGGCGGGGCGACGACGAGACCACGCTGTCCCTTGCCGACGGGAGCCACCAGGTCGACCACGCGGCCGACCAGCTCGCCGGGGGCCGTCTCCAGGCGCAGCCGCTCGGAGGGGTGCAGCGGCGTGAGCTTGGCGAAGTCGACGCGGTGGACGGCGACGTCGGGGTCGCCGCCGTTGACGCTGTCGATGCGCACGAGCGGGTTGAACTTCTCGCGGCGCTCCCCCTCCCGGGGCTGCCGGACCTGGCCGGCGACGGCGTCACCGCGGCGCAGGCCGTGCTTGCGGACCATCGACATCGAGACGTAGACGTCCTCGGACCCGGGCAGGTAGCCGCTGGTGCGCACGAAGGCGTAGTTGTCCATCAGGTCGAGGATCCCGGCGCAGGGCGCCAGCACGTCGTCCTCGAGGATCTGCAGGTCGGGCTCGCGACGGTGGCCGCCCTGGCTCCCGCTCGAGGCGCTCTGGCCGCCGCTCTGGCCGCCGCCCTGGCTCGACTGCTGCGGCTGGTTGCCCTGGCGGTCGCGACCGCGACGCCGGCGGTTGCGCCGGCTGCCGCCCTGCTCGTCGTCGTCGTCGTTCTGGCGGTCGTTCTGGCGCTCGTTCTGCCGGTCGTTCTGGCGGTCGCTCTGCCGGTCGTTCTGGCGCTCGTTCTGGCGGTCGCTCTGCCGCTGGCTCTGGCGGTCGCCCTGCCGCTCGTTCTGCCGATCGTTCTGGCGGTCGCTCTGCCGGTCGCCCTGCCGGTCGTTCTGGCGGTCGTTCTGGCGGTCGCCCTGCCGGTCGTTCTGGCGCTCGTTCTGACGCTCGTCCTGGCCGTCCGACTTCCTGCCCTGCATGCCCTGGCCGTCCTGCTTGGGCTGGCCGTCCTGCTTGGGCTGGCCGTCCTGCCTGCCCTGGCCGTCCTGCTTGGCCTCGCCGTCCTGGCGGCGTGCCTGCTGCCGGCGCTCGCGACCCTGCTCGGGCTGCTGCTGGTCCGACGACGCGGGCCGCTCCTCGCGCTCCCGCTCGGCGACGGGGGCGGGCTCCTGCGACGGCGCCGTGGCCTGCTGGGCGCGACGCTCCCGGCGCTCCGCGGCCACGGCCTCGGCACCCGCCGGCTCGGCGCGGTCGGGCGACGGGGCGGCGGAGCGACCGCCCTGGCCCCCGGACTGGTGGGCCTTGATGGCCTCGACGAGCTGCCCCTTGCGCAGGCCGGAGACCCTCAGGCCGAGCCCGGAGGCGATCTGCTTGAGCTCGGGGAGCAGCATGCCCTCCAGGCCCGCCTTGCGGCGGCCGCTGGCCGGGGGCGCGTCGGTGCTGCCGGCGGTCGTGTCGGCGGTGTCGGTCATGCGGGGTCCTCCCCCGGACGGGGCCGCGGCAGACGCCTGCGGCCGTTGCAGGATGGATCAGGTCCGGTGCACCGACCCTCGCCGCCACGAGCAGCGGGAGCGGGGAGCACCCGCGACCGGCGGTACGCGGTGGGCGGTGCGACGTCACGTGGCATCGGGCGGCGCTGAGGCCGCACCGGACGTGTCGCGGGCGTCACGCTAGCACGCGCGCTCCTGGTCCCCCGGCGGCCTGCTCGAGGGTGAGCCACCCGTCGGGGGCGGTCTCGCGGACCAGGTCGACCTGCTCCTGCTCGGAGTACCAGACGTGCTTCTCGTCGTCGCACACGAACGCCAGCACCGTGGGACCCGCGCCGGAGATCACCGCCGGCACGCCCAGGGCGCGCAGCGCCGCCACCAGGTCGAGGGAGTCCGGCATGGCGGGACGGCGGTACTCCTGGTGCAGGAAGTCCTGCGTCGCGAGCAGCAGCACCCGCGAGGAGGGGCGACCCGCGCTGCCGACGAGGTGGGCGCCGAGCAGCGCGGCCCGGCCGGAGTTCTGCGCCGCGACGGCGTGCGGGACCGAGTCGGGCAGCAGCCCCCGGGCCAGCTCGGTGCGGACGCCGTGGGGCGGCACGACGACGACCACGCGGCCGGTCACCTCGTGCACGGTCGACCACACCTCGTCACCCCGCTGGCCGCAGATCGCCAGGCCCCCGAGCAGCGCCGGCGCGACGTTGTCGGGGTGCCCCTCCATCTCGGCCGCGAGCGCGAGCAGGTCGGGTCCGGCCGAGCGCACGTCGGCGGCGAGCAGGGCCCGCGCGAGCACCAGGCCGCCCACGATCGCCGCCGAGGAGCTGCCGAGCCCTCGGCTGTGCGGGATCCGGTTGGTGCAGTGCAGCCGCAGCCCCGGGGGCTGCACCCCCACCTCCTCGAAGTAGCGGCGCATCGCCCGGACCACGAGGTGGGTCTCGTCGAGGGCGACGTCGCCGGCGCCCTCGCCGTCGACCTCGACCACCAGCCCGGCCTCGGTGACCTCGCCGACCAGGGTGTCGGTGAGCTCGAGGGCCAGACCGAGGCAGTCGTAGCCCGGGCCCAGGTTGGCGGTGGTCGCGGGCACCTCGACGGCGACGGGGCCCTCGGTCCAGGTGGCGCCGTCGCGCGGACCGGCACCGCTCACGGGATCGCTCACGCGGCGGGCCTCAGCGCAGGCCGGCGGCCTCGGCCGCCGCGTCGACGTCGGCGTCGCACACGGTGTCGACGAGGTCGGTGAAGGTCGAGAGCGCGGTGTCGACGTCCTTGAGGCCGTGGCCCGTCACCGTGACCACGATCCGGCGGCCGTCGTGGCGCACCCCCTCCGAGGCCTCGAGCAGCAGACCGGCCACCCCGGCGGCCGAGGCGGGCTCGACGAAGACGCCGTCGCGCGAGGCCAGCTGGTGCTGCGCGTGCAGGATCTGGTCGTCGTCGACCGCGCGGAAGCTGCCTCCCGACTCCTCGGCGGCGGCGGTCGCCAGCGACCACGAGGCCGGGTTGCCGATGCGGATGGCCGAGGCGACCGTCTCGGGGTCGCTCACGGGGGCGCCGTGCACCAGCGGTGCCGCGCCGGCGGCCTGCCAGCCACGCATCACGGGGCGACGGGTCGCCTCCCCCGCCTCGTGCGCCTCCCGGTAGCCCAGCCAGTACGCCGAGATGTTGCCGGCGTTGCCGGTGGGCAGCACGTGCAGGTCGGGGGCGTCGCCGAGCGCGTCGACGACCTCGAACGACGCGGTCTTCTGGCCCTGCAGCCGCATCGGGTTGACCGAGTTGACGAGCGAGACCGGGTAGTGGTCGGCGAGCCCGCGCGAGAGTCGCAGGCAGTCGTCGAAGTTGCCGCGCACCATGATCACCTGGGCGCCGTGCACGATCGCCTGGGCGAGCTTGCCGGCCGCGATCTTGCCCTGCGGCACCAGCACCAGCGGCTTGACGCCCGCGCGCGCGGCGTACGCCGCCATCGACGCCGAGGTGTTGCCGGTGGAGGCGCAGACCACGGCCTGGGCGCCCTCCCCGACGGCGACCGAGAGCGCCACGGTCATGCCGCGGTCCTTGAAGGACCCGGTGGGGTTGTCGCCCTCGACCTTGAGCCACACCTCGCCGCCCGTGACCTCGGAGAGCCACGGCGAGTCGACGAGGGGGGTGCCGCCCTCGCGCAGCGTGATGGTCGGGGTGTCGGCGGGGATGTCGAGGCGGTGGCGGTACTCCTCGAGCACGCCCCGCCACTGCCGCGTGGTGGTCCCTCCGGTCACGCCGGTCGTCCCCGTCATTCCGACTCGCCCTCCACGCGCATCACCGAGGAGACGTCGCGCACGTGCGGCATCCCCCGCAGCGTCTCGACGGTCGCGGCGAGGTCGGCGTCGCTGGCGCGGTGGCTGACCACGACGAGCTGCGCGTCGTCGCCCCGGCCCTCCTGCCGCACGGTCTGGATGGAGACGTCGTGCTCGGCGAAGGCCAGCGCGACCGCCGCCAGCACGCCCGCCTTGTCGTCGACGTCGAGCTGCACGTGGTAGCGGGTCTCGGTCTGCCCCATGTCGAGCACCGGGAGGTCGGCGTACGCCGACTCGCCCGCGCCCCGCACGTCCTCGCGCCGGTTGCGGGCCACCGTGACGAGGTCGCCCATGACCGCGCTCGCCGTCGGGGAGCCGCCGGCGCCCGGGCCGTAGAACATCAGCTGGCCGGCCGCCTCGCTCTCGACGAAGACGGCGTTGTAGGCCTCGCGCACGCTGGCCAGCGGGTGGCTGCGCGGGATCATCGCGGGGTGGACCCGCGCCGAGACCGCGGGGCCGTCGGGGCCGTCCTCGAGCGCGCAGATCGCCAGGAGCTTGACCACGCAGCCCATCTCGGCGGCGGAGGCCACGTCGGCGGCGGTCACCTCGGCGATGCCCTCGCGGTGCACGTCGGCGGCGGTCACCCGGGTGTGGAAGGCGAGGCTGGCCAGGATCGCGGCCTTGGCGGCGGCGTCGAAGCCCTCGACGTCGGCCGTGGGGTCGGCCTCGGCGTAGCCGAGTGCCTGCGCCTGCTCGAGCGCGTCGTGGAAGCCGGCCCCGGAGGTGTCCATGGCGTCGAGGATGTAGTTGGTGGTGCCGTTGACGATGCCCAGCACCCGCGTCACCTGGTCGCCGGCGAGCGACTCGCGCAGCGGCCGCAGGATCGGGATCGCGCCGGCGACCGAGGCCTCGTAGTAGAGGTCGCGCCCGGCCTCCTCCGCCGCGGCGAAGAGCGTGCTGCCGTCCTCGGCGAGCAGCGCCTTGTTGGCCGAGACGACGCTCGCGCCGTGGGCCAGCGCGCTGAGGATCAAGCCGCGCGCCGGCTCGATGCCGCCGATCAGCTCGACCACGACGTCGACGTCGTCGCGGGCGACCAGCGCCTCGGCGTCGGTGGTCAGGAGCGACTCGGGCAGCTCGACGTCGCGCTGCAGCCCCAGGCGGCGTACTGCGACGCCGACCAGCTCGACGGGCGCGCCGACGCGCGCCGCGAGGTCGTCGGCCTGCTCGAGCAGCAGCCGGGCGACCTGCGACCCGACGACGCCGCAGCCCAGCAGGGCCACCCGCACCGCGTTGTTCTCGTTCACGTTCTCAGCCATCGCGGGCCAGTCTCGCACCCCGGGACCCCCGAGCACCGGACACGTCCGGTGCTCGGCACCTCAGTCGGTGGGGTCGACGTCGAGGGCCAGCAGGTCCTGCACCGTCTCGCGGCGTACGACGACGCGCGCCCGGCCGTCGCGCACCGCGACGACGGCGGGTCGGGGCACGTGGTTGTAGTTGCTTGCCATGGAGCGGCAGTAGGCGCCGGTGCCCGGCACGGCGACGAGGTCGCCGGGCGCCACGTCGCCGGGCAGGAACTCGTCCTTGACCACGATGTCGCCCGCCTCGCAGTGCTTGCCGACCAGCCGCGAGAGCAGCGGCGGCGCCTCGGAGGCACGGCTGGCCAGGGTGCAGGAGTAGTCGGCGTCGTACAGCGCGGTGCGGATGTTGTCGCTCATGCCGCCGTCGACGGAGACGTAGGTGCGCACGGCACCGCCGTCGAGCTCGACGGCCTTGACCGTGCCGACCTCGTAGACCGTGCACACGGCCGGACCGACGATGGCGCGTCCCGGCTCGATGGACAGGCGCGGCACCTCCAGCCCGCGGGCGCGGCACTCGTCGTCGACGATCTTGCGCATCTCGGTCGCGAGCTGAGCGGGGTCGGACGGGTCGTCCTGGGTGGTGTAGGCGATGCCGAAGCCGCCGCCGAGGTCCATCTCGGGCAGCTGCACGCCCAGCTCCTCGGAGACCTGCTGCTGCAGGGCGAGCACCCGCCGGGCCGCCACCTCGAAGCCGGAGGAGTCGAAGATCTGCGAGCCGATGTGGGAGTGCAGCCCCAGCAGCTCCAGCCCGGCGGCGTCCTGCACCTGACGCACGGCGGCGAGGGCGTCGCCGCTGCTGATGGAGAAGCCGAACTTCTGGTCCTCGTGGGCGGTGGCGATGTACTCGTGGGTGTGCGCCTCGACGCCCGCCGTGACCCGCACCATCACGCGCGCCTGCCGACCCGTCTGCGCGGTGAGCCGCTCGAGCCGCTCAATCTCCTGGAAGGAGTCGACGACGATGCGGCCGACCTGCAGCTCGAGCGCGGTGCGCAGCTCGGCGTCGGACTTGTTGTTGCCGTGGAAGCCGACGCGCTCCATCGGGAAGCCGGCGCGCTCGGCGACCGCGAGCTCGCCCGCGGTGCACACGTCGAGGTGGAGCCCCTCCTCCTCGACCCACCGCGCGACCTGGGAGCAGAGGAACGCCTTGCCGGCGTAGAAGACGTCGAAGCCCGCGAAGGCGTCGCGGAAGGCGCCCGCCCGGCGGCGGAAGTCGACCTCGTCGAGCACGTACGCCGGCGACCCGTGCTCCGCGACGAGGTCGGTCAGCGCCAGGCCGCCGACGTGGAGCACGCCGTCGACCTTGCGGGCGGTCGTCGACCACAGCTGCGGGACCAGCACGTTGACGTCGGCGGGGTCGCGCAGCCACGCGGGGCCCCTGACGGAGACGGCCGCGTGGGCCCAGCCGGCTTCGTGTGCGCGCACCCCATCAGCGTAGCGACGGCCATGGGCTTGACTGCGCGGGTGACGACACGTGGACCGAGCGCCGAGGAGCTCGCCGGACCGGACGCCGCGACCCACCTCGCGGCGCTGCGCGCGCAGGGGCCCGTGGTCCGCGTCGACGCGGTGGGCGGGTGGCTCGTGACCGGGTACGCCGCCGCGGTCGAGGTGATGCGCGACGCCGAGGCCTTCACCGTCGACGACCCACGCTTCAGCACCGGCCGGGTGGTGGGTCCGAGCATGCTCTCCACCGACGGCGCCGAGCACCGCCGGCACCGCCGGCCCTTCGCAGCGGCGTACCGGCCGAGCCGGGTGGAGCAGCGCCACGCGACGGCGACGCGGGCGCTGGCCGACGACCTGCTCGCACGCGTGACGCCAGGGGGCGGCGCCGACCTGCGGCCGGCGCTGGCCGGACCGCTCTCGGTGCAGGTGATGGCCCGCGTGCTCGACCTCGTCGACGTCGACGCCGACACCGTGCTGGGCTGGTACGCCGCCCTGGTCGACGCCGTCTCCGACCTCAGCGCGGGCCGCACGCCGGGCCCGGCCGCGGATGCCGCCATGACCCAGCTCGCCGAGCAGCTGCGGCACAGCACCGGGCACGACAGCGTGCTCCGCGGGGCCGGCGCCACGCTCTCGCCGGCCGAGGTCGTCTCCGACGCCGCGGTGATGCTCTTCGGCGGCATCGAGACCTCGGAGGGGATGATCCTCAACGCGGTCTCGCACCTGCTGGGGCAGCCCGGTGTGCTCGACCTGGTGCGCGACGACGCCGGCGCCGCCACGGCGGTGGTCGAGGAGTCGCTGCGGCTGGAGCCCGCCGCCGCCGTCGTCGACCGCTACGCCACGCGCGACGTCTCGCTGCACGGCGCCGCGGTGGCCCGCGGCGACCTGCTGCGGGTCTCGCTGGCGGCCGCCAACCGCGACCCCGAGGTCTTCGCCGACCCCGACCGCTTCGACCCGCACCGACCCCGGCTGCGCGACCAGCTCGCCTTCGCCCGCGGTCCGCACACCTGCCTGGCGATGGACCTGGCGAGGCTCGAGGCGCGCGTCGCGGTGCAGGCGGTCGCCGCGCTCCCCGGCGTACGGCTGGTGCGGGCGGAGCCCCCCACCGGTCTGGTCTTCCGCAAGCCCGGCCGCGTGGAGGTGGCCTGGGAGACCGCTACATCCGGTCCGGCGCGCTGACGCCGAGCAGGCCGAGGCCGTTGGCGAGCACCGTGCGGGTCGCCTGCACGAGCAGCAGCCGGGCGCGGTGGAGGTCGGTCGTCTCCTCGTCACCCCTGGGCAGCACGCGGCAGCTGTCGTAGAAGCGGTGGTAGGTGCCGGCGAGCGACTCCAGGTAGCGGGCGACGCGGTGCGGCTCGCGGAGGTCGGCGGCGCTGGCCACGACCTTGGGGAAGTCGGCGAGCGCGCGGAGCAGCTCGCCCTCCTTCTCGTGGTCGAGCAGCTCGGGGTGCGAGGCGGCCTCGACGCCGAGGTCGGCCGCGTTGCGCAGCAGGCTCGCGACGCGGGCGTGGGCGTACTGCACGGTGAAGACCGGGTTGTCGCTCGACTGTCGGGTGATCTGCTCGATGTCGAGCGTCAGCGGGGAGTCGGCCGGGTAGCGCGCCAGCGAGTAGCGCAGTGCGTCGACGCCGATCAGGTCGACCAGCTCGCCGAGGGTGACGATGGTGCCGGCGCGCTTGGAGAGCCGCACCTCCTCGCCACCGCGCACGATCTTGACCAGCTGGCCGATCGGCACCTCGATGTTGCGCTCGGGGTCGTCGCCGGCGCAGGCCACCATGGCCTTGAGCCGCCCGACGTAGCCGTGGTGGTCGGCGCCGAGGAGGTAGAGGCACACGTCGAAGCCGCGCTCGCGCTTGTTGACGTAGTACGCCGCGTCGGAGGCGAAGTAGGTCAGCTCGCCGTTGCTGCGCCGCAGCACCCGGTCCTTGTCGTCGCCGAAGGCGCTGGTGCGCATCCACAGCGCGCCGTCGGCCTCGAAGAGGTGACCCTGCTTCTCGAGCACCTCGAGCGCGTGCTCGACCGCCCCCTCGTCGTGCAGCTGCCGCTCGGAGAACCACACGTCGAAGTGGGTGTTGAAGGACTCGAGCTGCTGCTGCTGCTCGCGCAGCTGCAGCGCGTAGCCCGCCTCGCGGAAGGCGACGGTGCGCTCCTCGCCCTGCAGCTCCAGGATCCCGGGGTTGGCCTCGACCACCTGGCGGGCGAGGTCGGCGACGTACGCCCCGTGGTAGCCGTCGTCGGGCACGGGCAGGCCGAGCGCCGCGGCCTCGAGCGAGGCGCCGAAGAGGTTCATCTGGTTGCCGCGGTCGTTGATGTAGAACTCGCGCGTCACCTCCGCACCCGCCGCGGCCAGCACCCGCGCGATCGCGTCGCCGACCACCGCCCAGCGGGTGTGGCCGAGGTGCAGCGGACCGGTGGGGTTGGCGGAGATGAACTCGACGTCGAAGCGCTGGCCCGCCAGCACCTGCGAGGCGCCGTACGACGCCCCGGCCTCGACGACCGCCGCCGCCACCTGGCCCTGCGCGCCCGCCTCGACGCTGATGTTGAGGAAGCCGGGTCCCGCGACCTCGACGTCCGCGACGCCGGGCGCCTCCCGGAGCTGCTCGGCGAGCTGCTCGGCGAGCGCCCGGGGCGCGACCCCGGCCCGCTTGGCCAGCTGCAGCGCCACGTTGGTGGCGTAGTCGCCGTGGCTGCGCTGGCGCGGCCGCTCGACGGTGACCTCGCTCGGAACGCCGTCGGGCAGGGTGAGACCACCTGCCTCGACGAGGGTGGTGAGGGCCTCGACGACGGCCTCCGACAGCTGCTGGGGAGTCACGGCCCCAGGGTATCGGCGGCACCGGTTGCCAGGACGGGCGGAGTGCCCGGTACTGTTCGGGGTCGCGCCGCGGACACGTCCGTGGCGCTGGCCTCCGTAGCTCAGGGGATAGAGCACTGGTTTCCGGTACCAGGTGTCGCAGGTTCGAATCCTGCCGGAGGCGCCCCCGCACCTCGCCGAGACGTCACTCCCTGACCCGCGAGACGTCACTCCGTGACACTCGAGACGTCACTCCCTGACGTCCCAGCCTCACGGCGGTCAGGCAGTGACCTGTCGGCCGTCAGGCAGTGACCTCTCGGCGGTCAAGCACTGACCTCTCGGCGGTCAGGGAGTGACGTCTCGGCGGTCAGCCGCGGAAGACCTGGGCGACGTAGACGCGGCCGGTGGAGGACGAGCGCCAGGCGTCGATGCCGATGCGGCCGTGCTGGCGCGAGAGGATGTTGCGGCGGTGGCCCGGGGACTTCATCCAGCGCTTGACCAGGGAGCGCGCGCTCATCCCCGAGGAGCCCCAGGCGACGTTCTCGGCCGCGCGGCTGGCGTGGCACTTGCGCATCACGGGGCGCAGCTGCTGGTGGTAGAGCCGGTCACGGGAGGCCATCCGCTTGGTGTGGCGGTAGGCGAAGCGCTTGACGCACTCCCGCATCTGCAGCGCCCGGAGGCCGCGCTTCTTGCGCTCGACGTTGGTCCAGTGCAGGACCTGCTGGTCGAAGCTGGCGCTGACCTTGCGGGCGCCGGACGCCGCCTCGGCGGGTGGCGCCGTCAGCGTGGTGACCGGGACGAGAGCGGCGACGACGGCGAGGGCCGCGACGACGACGGTGACGAGTCGAGGCATGCCACCGGTCCCGGGACCGGTGGAGACGAGGATCGACATGGTGGTTGGTACTCCTGACGTGGGCCCCCCGCGTGCAGTGCATGGCAACTCCGGTGTCGTGGGTGCGGTCCTCCTCCGGGCCGGCAGCGACGGGCACGGCGGTCTCGGGGGCGAGAACGCCGCCGTGCACTCTGGCCCATGGCTGTTGCGCGCGGGTCACCGGGGTGGGCGAAAACCCTCCATACCGGTCATCAGAGACGACGAGGACGCCGGGCCTGCGGCGTGTGCCGCGGGCCCGGCGTCGTCAGAGCGGTGGGGAGTCAGCCGCCGAAGACCTGGCCGGCGTAGACCCGGCCGGTGCGCGAGGAGCGGAAGGCGTCGACGCCGATGTACTTGTACTTCTTGGCCAGCATGTTGGCGCGGTGGCCGGGCGAGAGCCGCCACATGCGGACGGCCTGCCGGCCCGTCATCGAGGGCGATCGGTAGGCGATGTTCTCCCCCACCGTGCGCATGCCGCACTTGTTCAGCACCGGGCGCAGCGCCTGGTGGTAGAAGGCGTCGCGGGCCGCGAGGCGCTTGGTGTGCCGGTAGGCGAAGCGCTCGATGCAGGTCCGCGGCTTCAGCGGCTTCAGGCCGTTGCGCTTGCGGACCACGTTGGTCCAGTAGACGACCTGGGCGTCGAAGTCGGCACTGACGTGACGTGCCCCGGAGCCGGCGTGGGCCGGCGCGGCGACCACCGTCGCGGGCACCGCGAGGCCGGCCAGCGCCACCAGGGTGGCGGTCACGGTCACGACGAGTCGACGCAGGGCGGAGCTGCCGCCGCCGTGCACCATGTGGGTCCGCATTGCTGTTCCTCCTTGAGACCGGTCCCCCGACTGGAATAGGACAAGCCTGGCATATGCGGACGGATAACGCATCCTTTAGTTCACAAAATGTCCGATTCTGACCACATCGCGGGACGTCGCCTCACGACACCGCGCGCTGGCTACGCACGCGTACGGACCGCGGTTCCCTGCGCGCACGCGGGGGGACTAGCCTTGAGGTGGTCATCCACCCCTGCTTGGAAGAGGCGAAGCGAGCCGTGCCGGACTCATCCGAAGACACCGCACTGTCTGGATTCGGAGCCAACGAATGGCTCGTCGAGGAGATGTACGAGCGCTACCGCAAGGACCCCCAGAGCGTCGACAAGGTGTGGTGGGACTTCTTCGACAAGGACGGCGCTCCCGGCGGCAACGGCAACGGCGTCAGCAAGGCCGCCGACGCGGACCAGGAGGCCCCGCGAGCCGCCTCCGAGGCACGGACCGAGAGCGAGGCGGCTGAGCAGGAGCCGGTGCAGCAGAAGGCCGAGAAGAAGGTCGAGCAGAAGAAGGCGGAGCAGAAGTCCGAGCAGCCGGCCAAGCCGAGCACCGCCGACACCCGCTCCTCGGCCACGAAGGCCGCCGAGCGCAAGGCGGCCCCGAAGAAGTCGGCTCCCACCACCGCGAAGTCCCCGGCCACGGGCGACTCCGGCAGCGACGGCGACAGCGTCCCGGCCAAGGCGGAGCCCACCTACACCGTGCTCAGAGGCGCCCCGGCCCGCACGGCGGCCAACATGGACGCCAGCCTCACCGTCCCGACCGCCACCAGCGTCCGCTCCGTGCCGGTCAAGCTGCTGTGGGACAACCGCATCGTCATCAACAACCACCTCGCCCGGGCACGCGGCGGCAAGGTGTCCTTCACCCACCTCATCGGCTTCGCGCTGGTCAAGGCGCTGCGCTCGATGCCGGAGATGAACGTCGGCTTCGACGTCGTCGACGGCAAGCCCACCCTGATCACTCCGGCGCACATCAACCTCGGCCTGGCCATCGACCTGCCCAAGGACGACGGCACCCGCCAGCTGCTCGTGCCGAGCATCAAGGCCGCCGAGGACATGGACTTCGCGCAGTTCTGGACGGCGTACGAGGAGCTGGTGCGCAAGGCGCGCAACGGCAAGCTCACCGTCGCCGACTTCCAGGGCACCTCGATCAGCCTGACCAACCCCGGCACCATCGGCACCAACCACTCGGTGCCGCGCCTGATGAAGGGCCAGGGCGCCATCCTCGGCGTCGGCTCGATGGAGTACCCGCCGGCCTTCCAGGGGGCCTCGGAGGAGACGCTGACGCGCAACGCGATCAGCAAGGTCATGACGCTGACGTCGACCTACGACCACCGCGTCATCCAGGGCGCGCAGAGCGGTGAGTTCCTGCGCCGCATGCACGCGCTGCTGCTCGGCGAGGAGGGCTTCTACGACGAGATCTTCCGGGCACTGCGGATCCCCTACGAGCCGATCCGCTGGTCCAACGACATCTCGGCCAACCACGACGACGAGATCAGCAAGCAGGCGCGCATCCTGGAGCTGATCCACGCCTACCGCGTGCGCGGTCACATGATGGCCGACACCGACCCGCTGGAGTACAAGCAGCGCAGCCACCCCGACCTCGAGGTCGAGAGCCACGGCCTGACGCTGTGGGACCTCGACCGCGAGTTCGCGACCGGCTCCTTCGGCGGCGAGCGCCGCTTCATGAAGATGCGCTCCATCCTGGGCATCCTGCGCGACTCCTACTGCCGCACCGTCGGCATCGAGTACATGCACATCCAGGACCCCGAGCAGCGCCGCTGGATCCAGGAGCGGGTGGAGCAGCCGCACCGCAAGCCCCCGCGCGAGGAGCAGCTGCGGATCCTGCTCAAGCTCAACCAGGCCGAGGCCTTCGAGACCTTCCTGCAGACCAAGTTCGTCGGCCAGAAGCGCTTCAGCCTCGAGGGCGGCGAGACCACGGTCGCGCTGCTCGACGAGATCTGCGAGGCGGCCGCCGAGGCGGGGCTCGACGAGGTCACGATCGGCATGGCCCACCGCGGCCGGCTCAACGTCCTGGCCAACATCGTGGGCAAGAGCTACAGCCAGATCTTCCGCGAGTTCGAGGGCAACATCGACCCCCGCACGGTGCAGGGCTCCGGCGACGTGAAGTACCACCTGGGCGCCGAGGGCGAGTTCGTCAGCGACGCCGGCGACAAGGTCAAGGTCTCGGTCGCCGCCAACCCCTCCCACCTCGAGGCCGTCGACCCGGTGCTGGAGGGCATCGCCCGCGCCAAGCAGGACGTGCTCAACCAGGGCGAGGCCTTCCCGGTGCTGCCGCTGCTGGTGCACGGCGACGCGGCGTTCGCGGGTCAGGGCGTGGTGGCGGAGACGCTCAACCTCAGCCAGCTCCGCGGCTACCGCACCGGAGGCACGGTGCACCTGGTGGTCAATAACCAGGTCGGCTTCACCACCTCCCCCGCCGCCTCGCGCTCCTCGCTCTACTGCACCGACGTCGCCCGGATGGTGCAGGCGCCGATCTTCCACGTCAACGGCGACGACCCCGAGGCGTGCATCCGCGTCGCCCGGCTGGCCTTCGAGTACCGCCAGGCCTTCAACAAGGACGTCGTCATCGACCTGGTCTGCTACCGCCGCCGCGGCCACAACGAGGGCGACGACCCGTCGTACACCCAGCCGCTGATGTACGACCTGATCGAGCAGAAGCGGTCGGTGCGCAAGCTCTACACCGAGTCGCTCATCGGTCGTGGCGACATCACGCTCGAGGAGGCCGAGCAGGTCCTCAAGGACTACCAGCAGCAGCTCGAGCGCGTCTTCACCGAGGTGCGCGAGGCGACCTCGACGCCGCAGGGCTGGACCACGGTGCCGGACTACCCCGAGAAGACCAACGAGGAGTTCACCACCGCGATCCCGCCGGAGACCCTCAAGCGGATCGCCGACGCCTACGTCTCGGCCCCCGAGGGCTTCACGGTGCACCCCAAGGTGCTGCCGCAGCTGCAGAAGCGCTCGGCGTCGATGACCGACGGGCCCATCGACTGGGGCTCCGGCGAGATCCTCGCCATCGGGTCGCTGCTGATGGACGGCCGCACCGTGCGCCTGGCGGGGCAGGACTCCCGGCGCGGCACGTTCGCGAGCCGCTTCGCCACGATCATCGACCGCAAGAACGCGCAGGAGTGGACGCCGCTGTCCAACCTGACCGAGGACCAGGCGAAGTTCTACGTCTACGACTCGCTGCTCTCCGAGTACGCCGCGCTGGGCTTCGAGTACGGCTACTCGGTGGCCCGGCCCGACGCCCTGGTGGCGTGGGAGGCGCAGTTCGGCGACTTCGTCAACGGCGCCCAGACGGTGATCGACGAGTTCATCACCTCCGGCGAGACCAAGTGGGGCCAGCAGTCGGGCGTGGTGCTGCTGCTGCCGCACGGCTACGAGGGCCAGGGGCCCGACCACTCCTCGGCGCGCATCGAGCGCTTCTTGACCATGGCGGCCGACGAGGCCTTCGTGGTGGCGCAGCCGTCGAGCCCGTCGAGCTACTTCCACCTGCTGCGCCGGCACACGCTCGACCGCCGGCACCGGCCGCTCATCGTCTTCACGCCGAAGTCGATGCTGCGCCGCAAGGAGGCGGCCTCGCAGCCCGCGGAGTTCACCAGCGGCACCTTCCAGCCGGCGATCCCCGACGCGGCGGTCGACCCCGCCAAGGTCGACACGCTGCTGCTCTGCAGCGGCCGGGTGACCTGGGACCTGGTGGTGGAGCGCACGAAGCAGCAGGGCGAGGACCTGACGACCGCGATCATGCGGGTCGAGCAGCTCTACCCCAACCCCACCGAGGACGTGCAGGCCGAGATCGACCGCTTCCCCAACCTGCGTGACGTGCGCTGGGTGCAGGACGAGCCGGTCAACATGGGTCCCGCGCCGCACCTGCGGCTCAACATGTTCCCCGCGCTCTCGCAGCCGGTGGAGGTCATCTCGCGCCAGGCCTCGACCTCCCCGGCGGTCGGTCAGGCCAAGCGCCACCAGGAGGAGCTCAAGACGCTGCTCGGGCAGGCCTTCGCCGAGCCGTCGTCGCAGGCGGAGCAGAAGTACTAGGACCGGTGTACTTCACCGACCGCGGCATCGAGGAGCTGCTGCAGCGACGGGGCGAGGAGCAGGTGGGGATCGCCTGGCTCGCCGACCGGCTGCAGGAGTTCACCGACGTCCACCCCGAGCACGAGGCGGCCGTCGAGCGGCTGGCCACCTGGCTGGCCCGGCTCGACGACCCCGACGACGACCTGGAGTAGCTGGCCCCGAGGTCGCTCAGACCTCGGGGGCCTCGTCGTGGTCGCCCTGGTCGTGGTCGCCCCGGTCGTGGTCGCGCAGCGCGCGCTTGGTGGAGTCGCGGATCTCGAAGATCTCGGTGGCGAAGCCACCCAGCGCGCGGGCGACGTCGGTCACGGCGCCCGTCACGATGCCGGTCACCGTGCCCACCGCCTGCGCGGCGGCGGTGACGCCGTCCTGGACGGCGTCCTTGCGGATCTCGCTCTTGCTCAGCTCGTCGGGCACGCGGACCACCTCCTGCTCGTGCGGCCAGTGTGGCGCACGGGTGGCTCAGGCCGCGATGGGCTCGGTCACAGGGCCCTGCGCCGGCTCGCCGTCCGTCGACGTACGCCGCGTCGGCAGCGCGAGGCGGCAGATCTTCTTGGCGACGCTGAAGAGCTGCCGGTGCAGCGGGCCGGTCGTGTACTCCAGCCCGTAGCGCGCGCAGAGGTCGCGGATCTCGGGGGCGATCTCGGGGTAGCGCCGCGCGGGCAGGTCGGGGAAGAGGTGGTGCTCGATCTGGTGGGAGAGGTTGCCCGACAGGAGGTGGAGGAGCGGGCCGCCGGAGATGTTGGCCGAGCCGAGCACCTGGCGGTAGTACCAGTGACCGCGCGACTCCTCGGGCTTGCCGTCGGCGTCGACGGTGTCGAGGCACTCCTCCTGCGTGAAGGTCTCGGCGCCGGCCGGGAAGTGGCCGCAGAAGATGATGTTGAAGGCCCACACGTTGCGCACCAGGTTGGCCGCGGCGTTGCCGGCCAGCGTCAGCGGGAAGAGCGGTCCGGTCAGCGCCGGGAAGACGACGTAGTCCTTGAGCGCCTGGCGCTTGACCTTGCGCATGATCCCCGCGTGGAGCGCCTTGTTCTCCTCCAGCTTGCGGGTGCCGCTGACGATGTTCTCGACCTCCAGGTCGTGCATCGCCACGCCCCACTCGAAGAAGACCATCAGCAGGAAGGCGTAGAGCGGGTTGCCGAGGTAGTAGGGGTGCCACTCCTGGCCCTCGTCCATGCGGAGGACGCCGTAGCCGATGTCGCGGTCCTTGCCGAGGATGTTGGTGAAGGTGTGGTGGATGTAGTTGTGGCTGTACTTCCACTGCTCGCTGGGGCAGACGTTGTCCCACTCGTACATCCGCGACGACAGGCCGGGGTCGCCCATCCAGTCGTACTGCCCGTGCATCACGTTGTGGCCGATCTCCATGTTGTCGAGGATCTTCGACAGCGAGAGCGCCGCGACGGCGAGTGGCCAGGCGGGCGGCAGGTACATCAGCGCGCGGCCGGCGACCTCGAGCTTGCGCTGCGTGGCCACGATGTCGCGGATGTACGCCGCGTCGTCCTCGCCGAGGTCGGCGATGACCCGCTGGCGGATCGCGTCGAGCTCCTCGCCGAAGGCCCGAAGCTGCTCGGGGGTGAGGTGGACCTTGCCGGTGGGAGTGCCGGTCGTGGTGCTGGTCGGGGTGCTGGTGCTGGTCATGGGGTGTCCCTTCGCTCGATCGGTCGGATCGGTGGGCTGGTGGGTCAGAGGTCGACGGCGCAGTCGCCGACGGGGGCGGAGACGCAGATGCGCACGTCCTCGTCGGGCAGCGAGGACTCCTCGCCGGTGAGCACGTTGCGCACGGTCCCCTCGCTCTTGCGGGAGACGCAGGAGAAGCAGATGCCCATCCGGCACCCGAACTCCGGGGTCAGCCCGAGGGCCTCGGCCTGCTCCAGCAGGGAGGCGCCGGTGTTGGCCGCGCCCGCGCCGCTGCGCGTGAAGCTGACCTCGCCCTCGGCGGAGCCCCCCGCGCCGGGCACCGTGGTGAGCTTGAAGTGCTCGGTGCGCAGTCGGGGGCTCCCGGCGTAGGCGTCGACGACGAGCTGCATCATCCCGGCCGGGCCGCAGGCCCAGGTGTCGGTGTCGCGGAAGTCGGGCACCAGGCGCCGCAGCGCGGCCTCGCTGAAGACGTCGTCGCCGTGACGCAGGTGCACCCGGACGCCGTTGTCGGCCCACGCGATGCGCTGCAGCTCCTCGGCGAAGATCTGGTCCTCCGCCGAGCGCGCGTAGTGCAGGAAGGTCACCTTGCGGCCGGCGTGGCCGTCGTACCCGTCACGGAGCAGGGTGCGCACGTGCGACATCGCCGGCGTGATGCCGGAGCCGCCGGTGACGTAGAGCAGGTGGTTGTTGGTGGGGGTCGCGGGGCTCTCGGTGAGCGTGAAGTCGCCCTGCGCCTGGCTGAGGTGCACCACCAGGCCGGGCTGCGCCTCCTCGACGAGGTAGCGGCTGACCAGGCCCTCGGCGTGGGCGCGCACCGTGAGCTCGATCGGCTCACCGGGCTCGGACGCCGCGGAGGCGATGGTGAAGCAGCGCGTGGTGCGGCGGGCACCCGGAACCTCGACCCCGACCTGCACGTGCTGCCCGGCGCGGTGGCCGCGCCACGTGGCGGTGGGCTGGAGCCGGATCGTCGCGACGGGGTGCTCGCCACGGGTCTCGCGACGGACCTCCAGGACCTGCGCCCGCACCTCGCGGGCGGCCCACATCGGGTTGACCAGCTCGAGGTAGCGGTCGACGTCGTGGGGGGTGGTGAGCGCCGCCAGGGTCTTGGACCCGAGCACGCGCTGGACCAGGGTGGCGGTGGGCATCGGTCCTCCAGATTTTGGTGAACGCTTGTGCACTCAACCGTGCCGTCGACGGCGCCGGAGGTCAAGCAGGTACGACGGTGACGCCCGCCACGGCGCCCCCCACGAAGCCCGTCAGCCCGGCCGGCGCGGGCCCCGACGCGACCGGGATCACACCGCTCGTAGGGTCGGGCGCATGGCACGCACGGTCTTCGCAGGCGGACAGGTGTACGACGGCACGACCGCGGCGGCGGCGCCCGGCGAGGTGGCCGTCGAGGACGGACGGGTGGTCGAGGTCGGCACCGACCTCGACGGCGACGAGCGCGTCGACTGCGCGGGCGGCTACGTCGCCCCGGGCTTCTTCGACTGCCACGTGCACGTCACCCTCGACGCGCCCAGCCTGATGCGGATCCTCGAGACGCCCTTCAGCCTGCAGTTCTACAGCGCCGCGGCCAACCTCGCGACGACGCTGCGCACCGGCATCACCACGGTGCGCGACGCCGGCGGCGCCGACCTCGGCATCCGCACGGCCCTGGAGCGCGGCATGATCCCCGGCCCGCGGCTGCAGGTCGCCATCACCATGCTCAGCCAGACCGGCGGGCACGGCGACGACTGGCACGTCTGCGGCGGCGACGCGCCCTTCATGGTCACCCACCCGGGCCGGCCGAGCGGCCTCGTCGACGGGCCGCACGCCGTGCGGCAGCGGGTGCGCGAGCTGGTCCGGGCCGGCGCCGACGTGATCAAGGTGGCCACGACCGGTGGGGTGCTCTCCCCCAACGACGACCCCCGCCACGCGCACTTCCGTGACGACGAGATCCAGGAGATGGTCGCCGAGGCGCACGCCGCGGGCATCGAGGTGATGGCGCACGCCCAGGGCACCGAGGGGATCCAGGCGGCGGTGCGCAACGGCGTCCGCTCGATCGAGCACGGCATCTACCTCGACGACGAGACCGTCGACCTGATGGTGCAGCACGGCACCTGGCTGGTGCCGACGCTGCACGCCCCCCGCGCGGTGATCGCCGCGGCCGACGCGGGCGTGCCGATCCCGCGCGCGGCCGTGGAGAAGGCCCACCAGGTCGCCGAGGCGCACGTCGCGAGTGTGCGGCTGGCCCACGAGGCGGGGGTGCGCATCGCCATGGGCACCGACTGCGGGGTCGGACCTCACGGCACCAACCTCGAGGAGCTGGGCCTGATGACCGAGGCGGGACTCTCCCCCCGCGACGCCCTCGAGGCGACGACGGGCTCGGCCGCCGACCTGCTCGGCGTCGGATCAGACCGCGGCCGGATCCGGCCCGGCCAGCGGGCCGACCTGGTCGTCGTCGACGGCGACCCCGACGACGTGCGCGGCCTGCGCGAGCGGGTGCGCCGGGTCTACCTCGACGGGCGCCTGGCGCACCGGGCGGACGACGCGACCGCCGCCACCGCGGCCGACCCCACCCCCTGACGGGGCCATATGCTCCTTTCATGACACCAGCGGTCGCGGCGGGCGGCCCCGGGGGGCACGGCGCGGGCGCACAGGCCCGCCCGGAGTCGCGGGGCGAGCGCAAGGAGCGCACCCGTCGCGCCATCATCGAGGCCGCGCTGACCCTCTGCGAGGACAGCAGCCTGGTGGCGCTCTCGCTGCGTGCGGTGGCCAAGGAGGTCGGCATCGTGCCGACCGCCTTCTACCGCCACTTCGACTCCATCGAAGACCTCGGGCTGGTGCTGGTGGAGGACTCCTTCGCCTCGCTGCGCGCGATGCTGCGCGACGTCCGGGCCACCGACCCGCAGTTCCGCGACATCATCGACCAGTCGGTGAGCGTGCTGGTCGAGCACACCCGCGAGCGCCACGCCCACTTCGAGTTCATCTCCCGGGAGCGGCGGGCCGGCCCGCCCGCCGTGCGCGAGGCGATCGGTCACCAGATCGAGCTGGTGGAGCGCGAGTTGGCCACCGACCTGGCGCGGCTGGTGCCGCCCAGCTGGACCGGCGAGGACCTGCGGGTGCTCTCCAACCTGATCGTCACGCTGATGGTCGGCATCACCGAGGCGCTGCTCAGCGCGGCCCCCAGCGAGGAGACCGAGGTCGCCGACCGCGCCCGCACCCAGCTGCGGATGCTGCTGGTCGGCGGCCTGCAGTGGCGCTCGCGCGCCGACTGAGCGGCGACCGGCGGCTCCGGCTCAGGCGGCCTCGGCCACGGGCTCGCCCGTGCGGTCCTCGGCGGCGCGGCGACGGTGGCGCACCAGGGCGAGGACGACGACCAGCGTCACCACGCCCACGACCGCCCCGCTGCCGAAGGCCCAGCGGATGCCCTCGACGCCGGCGTCGTGCTCGCTCCCGCCCGACTGGAGCACCGCAGCGGTGCGAGCGGTCATCACCGAGATCGCGGCCGCGGTGCCGACGGCGCCGGCCACCTGCTGCAGCGTGCCCAGCAGCGAGCTGCCGTGGGAGTAGAGGTGCGGCGGGAGCGCTCCGAGGCCCATGGTGAAGAGCGGGGTGAAGAGGCCCGCCAGGCTGACCATCAGCAGGACGTGCAGCGTGAGCAGGCCCCACGTCGCGGCGTACGGCAGCAGCAGCGCGAGGCCGGCCGAGGCCGCCAGCAGGCCCACTGCCCCCGGGATCACGAGCGGCCGGGGGCCGAGCCGGTCGTAGAGCCGGCCGACCCGCGGGCCGAGCAGGCCCATGGCGATGCCGCCGGGCATGACCAGCAGGCCGGTGGCGAGCGGGCTGAGCCCCCGCTGCTCCTGCAGGTGCAGCGGCAGCAGGATCATCGCGCCGAGCATGGACATGAAGCCGAGCGACATCGCGGCGAGCGACAGGGCGTACGTCGGGATGCGCAGCGTGCGCAGGTCGAGCAGCGGCTCGCCGGAGCGGGCCAGGGCGCGCTGGCGCAGGACGAAGACGACCACGCCGACCACGCCCGCGGCCGCGGCGACGTACGCCGTGCCACCGCCCGCACCCTCGCCGAGCTCGCTCAGGCCGTAGACCAGGCCGCCGAAGCCGATCGCGGCCAGCGCGACGCTGACCAGGTCGAGCGGGTGGGGTCCGGTCTCGCCGACGTCGACGAGGTGGCGCAGCCCGACGGCGGTGATGACGCCGGCGATCGGCAGCACCAGCACGAAGATCCAGCGCCACGACAGCTCCTGCAGCACGAAGCCCGACACCGTCGGGCCGAGCGCGGGGGCGACCGAGATCGCGAGCGTCACGTTGCCCATCACGCGGCCGCGGTCGGACTCGTGGACGATCGACATCAGCGTCGTCATCAGCAGCGGCAGCATCACCGCGGTGCCGCTCGCCTGCACGACCCGGGCCACGAGCAGGACGCCGAAGGTGGGGGCCAGCGCGGCCGCGAGCGTGCCGACGCTGAAGGTGACCATCGCCAGGGCGAAGACCTGCCGGGTGCGCAGCCGCTGCAGCAGCCACCCCGTCGTCGGGATGACCACGGCCATCGTCAGCATGAAGACGGTGGTGAGCCACTGGGCCGCCGAGGCGTCGACGTCGAAGTCGGCCATGAGAGCCGGGATGGCGTTGACCATCGTGGTCTCGTTGAGGATCACCACGAAGGTGGCTGCCACGAGCCAGCGCAGCACGCCGTAGTCGCGGGAGCCCTCGGCGGCGGCGCCGTCGAGGTCGGTGGTCTGGGCGTCGCCCGCTCGCATGGGAGGTCCTTGCTGCTCGCTGGTCACGGTCACGCAGGGGAGACCGCCGTCCTGGGCCGAACTCATCGACCACGGCGATCATTCCCCGGGCCGCGGCCCGGCGCGAGCGAGTTGTCTGCGCGCCCTAGCTGAACCAGCCGCCGACCGTGCTGCCCACGTCGGAGGCGAAGTCGCCGATCGCCTCGCCGGTGTCCTGGAGCGCCTCGACGCCCGAGTCCCACGCCTCGCCGACGTCGGGCCCGTTCTCGAAGAGCGAGTCGATCGCGCCGTCGGCGAAGATCGCGACGCCGGCGCCGACGACGGTGCCGACCACGGCCCCGACGGCCGTGCCCACGCCAGGCACCACCGAGCCGAAGGCCGCGCCCATCGCGGCGCCCGTGCCGATGGTGGCGAGCGCGCCGGCACCTGCACCGATGCCGGCACCGAGGGCGAAGGAGGCGCCCTGGCTGACGATGATCTGCTCGGTGGTCTCCCCCTCCTGGTAGTCGTTGTAGATCCCCAGGCCGAGACCGACCGGACCCAGGATGCGTCCGAGTCCGCGCACGACCCGCGCGCCCCGACCCGTCGGGCCACCCCGGGCGGCCTCGGCGTCGTCGAGGAGCTGCTGCGCCTCGTTGAGCCGGCCCTCGATGGCCAGGCGGTCGGCCTCCAGGCGCGCCTCGTCGAGGGTCTGGAAGATGAACCACTTGCGCTTGAGGTAGCGGTCGGGATTGGCCTGCAGGTCGTCGATGAGCCGGGAGGCCTCGTCGAGCAGGTCCTGGGCGCGCACCTGCAGCCGGGAGGAGTGGTTGATCCCCAGACCGGCGAGCACCCCCGCCGCGGAGTCGCCGAGGATGTCGCCGACGGTGGCGATCCAGGCCGCGTGCTGGCCGGGCAGGTACTCGTCGTTGAGCGAGTTGCACGCCGCGGCGTAGGCCCGGTCGACGCGCGCCGCCTCGGTCGAGGCGGCGTTGTAGGCGGCGATGAGGTCCTGGTGGTCGTCGTACGCCGCCACGCGCTGGTTGTGGGCCTCCACCTCGGCGTCGGTGCCGGTGAAGTCGTCCGGCGGCCGGGCGGGGCCGGGCCCCGGGTCCTGCACGACGGTGCCCGCCACGGTCAGGCCGGCGTCGCGGGCGGTGGTGCGCACCTCGCGCATGTCCTCCTGGCAGCGCCGCAGGTCGCCGGCGAAGTCGTCGAGGTCGTCCGCCATCGCGCGGCAGGCGGACTCGAGGTCGTCGACCCGGTCGCGGGCGCGCTTCATGGTGCCGGAGAACTCGTCGCCGGCTGTGCTCAGCCAGGACGCGTCGGCGTCGCGGCGGGCGCCGTTGAAGGCCTCGCCGGCGCCGTCGAGCTGGGGGGCGAGCGACTGCCGCAGCCAGGTGGCCGCGCCCTCGATGCCGCCCGGCGAGCCCTCGATGCGGGTCTCGACGCCGCTCACTCGTCCATCACCGACTCGATCTCGGAGAGCGTGGCGGAGGACTCGGCGTCGGCCCGCCCGTAGTAGTCGCTGCAGGTGCGCACCAGCTCGGCCGCCCCCTGCAGCGCCTCGGAGGTGTTGCCCGCGCTGTTGACCACCTGGCTCAGCATGCTCGCGACGACGGCGCTCATCGGGCCGGCGTCGACGTTGCTCGGGACGCCACCCTCGAGGTCGTCGAGCCCGGTGGCCGCGGCGTCGAGGCTGCTCGCGATGCCGGCCAGCACCCCGCGGTCGACGTCGATGCTCACGGCGCCACCTGCTCGCGGTCGCCGTCCCCCTCGACGTCCCCCTCGCCGAGCGCCGGCGAGACGTCGACGAAGAGCAGGTCGTACGGCGTCTGGTCGTGCACCTTCTGGAGGGTGGCGACGTCCATCAGCACCCACGGGTGGCCCGCGAGGTAGAAGTCGTCGAGGCGATCGGGGGCCGAGTAGGTGTAGAGGGCGGTGCGGCCGTCCTCCACCTGGTGCATCACGACCCGGCGCTGGGCGGGGTCGGACTCGTCGGTGGTCGGCACATAGACGACCGGGGGCATCTGGGGGCGCACGGGCTCGCTAGTCGACACGACCACATTGTGCGACCGCGCGCGGCTTCTCAAACCTCGCGTCGGCGACGGCGGCGCTCGGCCACCGAGGCACCGGTGGCGCCCACACCGGCACGGCCCTGCAGCCAGGTGGCCAGGGCGTCGGCGCTGTGGCCCATCAGCGAGCAGTCGACGGCGAGCACGTGGTCGGGCTGCAGCAGCCGCCGGCCGCCCCACAGCCGCGGGCACCGGGTCTCGACGTCGACGGGCCGCTCGGAGCGCACCATCAGCCGCTCGGAGCCGGACCCGGCCCAGACGCGCTCGACGTCGGCGAGCGCGACCGAGCGCCGCCCCCGTCGCGACTCGTGCACCACGCGGTCGTCGGTGACCCACAGCGCCTCACGGTTGCGTCGGCCGGTCAGCGCGAGCACCACGAGTCCGGCGAACCACGCGGCGACCACCGCCGGCGGGATCGCCCACACGAGCGGATCGGTCGCGGCCTGCGAGCCCAGCACGACGAGGACGACGCCGAGCGAGACCAGGGCGACGTCCATGACCCGGGAGAACCACCAGTGCGGCCCCCAGGACCGCACCACCGACGCGGGCCGGCCCCCGATCGTGCCGTCCTCCAGGGTGGGCAGCCGGCGGGTGACGGCGAGGGCCAGGCTCAGCGCGGCCGAGGCGACGGCGCCGGCCACGGCGTACCAGAAGAGCGCCCGCATGGCGGGGAGCTCGGCGTCGAGCGCGCGCACCAGCGCGGCGAGCAGGCCGGCTCCCACGGCCAGGCCGGCGTAGGCGAGCACCTCGGCCCACTTGCCGCGGCCACCGAAGGTCCGCTCCGGCGGCGGGGACACCGACGCGCTCACGGCCGGCTCAGCTTGAGGTCGGGCACGGTGGCGTCGCGCGGGAGGTCGAGCACGTGCAGCGCGGCGTCGGCGACGGTCGAGGGCTGGATCCACGCCGTCGGGTCGTACGCCGCACCCTCTGCGTCGTGCACCTGCTCCTGCATCGGGGTCGCCACCCGGCCGGGGTAGAGCGAGGTGACCCGCACGCCGTGCTCCTGCTCCTCCTGGCGCAGCGCGTCGGCGAGCGCCTTGAGCCCGTGCTTCGACGCGGCGTACGCCCCCCAACCGCCGCGGGCGTTGAGCCCGGCGCCGGAGTTGACGAAGACGTAGGTGCCCGCGGCCGCGCGCACGGCCGGGAGCGTGAGCCGGGTGAGCTCGGCGGCGGCCACCAGGTTGACGGTCAGCTGCCGCTGCCACGACGCGACCTCCAGCTCCGCGACGGTGCCGAGGCCCACCACCCCCGCGGAGTGCACCACGGAGTCGAGCCGGTCGGGCAGCCCGAGGGAGGCCAGCGACGCCGGGTCCTCCAGGTCGCCGACCACGGTGGCCGCTCCCTCCCAGCGCGCCCGCAGCTGCTCGGCCCGCTCCGCCGAGCGCGCCAGGAGCACGAGGTCGTCGCCTCGTGCGTGGAGCCGGTCGGCGAGGACCTCGCCGATGCCCGAGCCCGCACCGCTGAGCAGGTGGCGCCTCCCGGGGACGACCGGGTGGCTCATCGAGTGAAGACGATCTTGCCGAAGACGTCGCCGTCAGCCATCGCGGCGAAGCCCTCCGCTGCCTGCTCCATCGGCAGCACCCGGTCGATCACCGGCGAGGTGCCGGTCGCGTCGAGCAGCGTGGCGAGGGCGGCGAGCTCGCTGCGCGTGCCCATGGTCGAGCCGACCACCCGCAGCTGCAGGAAGAAGATCCGGGTCAGCTCGGCGTCGTCGAGGTCGGGTCCGCTGGTGGTGCCGCTGGTGACGATCACGCCTCCGGGCCGCAGCGAGCGGACGGAGTGCGACCAGGTGGCCTTGCCGACGGTCTCGATGACCCCGTCGACCTTGACGGGCAGCCGGGCACCCGACTCGTAGACCTCGTGGGCCCCCAGCTCCAGCGCCCTGGAGCGCTTGCCCTCGTCGCGGCTGGTCGCGAGCACGCGGAGGCCACCGGCACGGGCGAGCGCGATCGCGGCGGTCGCGACCCCGCCGCCGGCACCCTGCACGAGCACGGTGTCGCCGGCGCGCAGCCCGCCCCGGGTGAAGAGCATCCGGTAGGCGGTGAGCCACGCCGTGGGCAGGCACGCGGCCTCCTCGAAGGACAGCGAGGCCGGCTTCGGCACGACGTTGCCGCGCGGCACCGCCACCTTGTCGGCGAAGGCGCCCTGGTGGCGCTCGCTGAGCAGCGACCGCTTGGGGTCGAGGGTGTCGTCGCCGCGCCACGACGGGTCGTTGATGACGGCGTGCACCACCACCTCGTTGCCGTCCTCGTCGAGCCCGGCGGCGTCGCAGCCCAGGATCATGGGCAGCGACTCCTCGCGCAGGCCCACGCCGCGCAGCGACCACAGGTCGTGGTGGTTGAGCGAGGCCGCCTTCACGGTCACCGTGGTCCAGCCGTCGGGCACCTCGGGGTCGGGGCGCTCACCGACCACCAGGCCATCGAGCGGGCTGTCCTTGCTGAACGAGTCTGCGTACACGGCGAACATGGGGCGACCGTACCCACTGCGGCGCCGCGCGCGCCGCGGGCCTCAGCGGCGGGCGACCCCGTCGGCCCTGGCGGCCGCCGCCACGGCCGCGGCCACCTCGGGCGCCACGCGCGGGTCGAAGGGCGACGGCACGACGTAGTCCTCGCGCAGGTCCTCGCCCACGATCTCGCACAGCGCGTGGGCCGCGGCGAGCTTCATGCCCTCGGTGATGGCCGAGGCCCGCACGTCGAAGGCCCCGCGGAAGATGCCGGGGAAGGCCAGCACGTTGTTGATCTGGTTGGGGTAGTCGGAGCGGCCGGTCGCCACGACGCGGGCGTGCCGGTGCGCGACCTCGGGGTGCACCTCGGGGTGCGGGTTGGCCAGGCCGAAGACGATCGAGTCGGGGGCCATGCTCGCCACGATCTCCTCGGGCACCGTGCCCCCGGAGACGCCGATGTAGGCGTCGGCCCCCGCCATCGCGGAGGCCAGGTCGCCGGGGTCGGAGGTGCGGCCGGCGGTGAGCTCGGCGAGCGCGCGCTTGGAGGGGTTGAGGTCGTCGCGGCTGGTGTGGATGACGCCCTGGCGGTCGGTCACCGTCACCCGGCCGATCCCCGCGGCCAGCAGGATCTTGGTGACGGCGACGCCGGCGGCCCCGGCTCCGCCCACGACCACGCTGGTGGTGGCGGCCAGCCGGCCGGTCAGCCGCAGCGCGCCCTCGAGCGCGGCGAGGGCGACCACCGCGGTGCCGTGCTGGTCGTCGTGGAAGACGGGGATGTCGAGCCGGCGCTTGAGCGCCTCCTCGATCTCGAAGCAGCGCGGGGCCGAGATGTCCTCGAGGTTGATGCCGCCGAAGCTGGGGGCCAGTCGCACCACCGTCTCGACGATCTCGTCGACGTCCTGGGTGTCCAGGCAGATCGGGACGGCGTCGACGCCCGCGAACTGCTTGAAGAGCACCGCCTTGCCCTCCATCACCGGCATCGCCGCCGAGGGACCGATGTTGCCCAGGCCGAGCACGGCGGACCCGTCGGTCACCACGGCCACGGTGTTGGAGGTCCAGGTGTAGTCGAGCGCCAGGTCCGGCTGCTCCGCGATCGCCTCGCACACCCGGGCGACGCCCGGGGTGTAGGCCATCGCGAGGTCCTCGGGGCCCTCCAGAGGCGCGGCCGAGATCTCCATCTTGCCGCCGCGGTGGAGCTCGAAGACGGGGTCGCCGGTGAAGGCGTCGGCCGGGCCGTCGGTGGGGCTGTCGATGGGGGTGCCGGTGGTGGTGCTGGAGGGGACGGGCTCGGTGGGGACCATGCGGGAGGACTCCTGGTGGCGGGGCGGATCAGCGGGCGCGGAGCTCGACGCACGGTGCCCGGGTGCGGGCGGCGGAGCAACGCGGAGGCGGGGTGTGACCCGGGCTCATGGTCGCACAGGGCGCGCGCGCAGCCGACGTGGGCGTGGCCACACCCGCACCGGCACGACGCCGACCACGACCGCCGCGCCGGCCGACCAGCTGTCGCGGCCCTCCACCGGGTTGTCGCGCGCGACCCACCAGCCGTCGGCGTCCGGGTGCTCGAGCCGCTTCACCGCCAGCACCCCGTCGCGGAAGCGCACCACGGCGAGGGCGCCGGGGCGGGGCACGGCGGCGTACCGCACCCAGAGGCGGTCGCCGTCGCGCAGCGTCGGCTCCATCGACCTGCCGCGCACCACCGCGATCCCCCACCGCTGGCCACGCATCAGCCCACCGCTCCTCGGGTACCTGCTGGGACGGCGCACGCCGACCGCAGTAGTGTCACAGACAGCCACGGCGCGGTCCGTGCGCCATCTCCGACCGACTGTCAGCCGAACCCGAGGAGACACCGGATGTTCCAGCACCTGCTCGCCCCCACCATCGAGGTCTCCGCGCACTGCGACCTCCCGTGCGGGGTCTACGACCCGGCGCAGGCCCGCATCGAGGCCGAGTCCGTCAAGGCGGTCATCACCAAGGCGCTCGACAGCGACGACGCCGACTTCCGCACCCGCGCGATCCTCATCAAGGAGCAGCGCTCCGAGCTGGTCAAGCACCACCTCTGGGTGCTGTGGACGGACTACTTCAAGCCCCCGCACTTCGAGAAGTACCCGCAGCTGCACCAGCTGGTCAACGAGGCCACCAAGCTGGCCGGCGCCTCCGGCACCAAGGGGGAGCTCGACGTCGCCAAGGCCGACGAGCTGCTGGCCAAGATCGACGAGATCGCCGAGATCTTCTGGGAGACCAAGAAGGGCTGAGCGCACTCTGCGCCGACTCCTGCGACGCCCCCCGCCGCCCCTCCGGGCGCGGGGGGCGTCGTGCGTCCCGGCCCTCGTGGCACGAGGCCGCGTGGTGGCCCCGGGCGTTTGCCAGCGGGGCGGGAGGAGGACGACTAGGGTGGGCCTCGCTGTTCGCATGCGTCACTCCCGTCCCCCTCAGGAAGGCAACATGCGCACCAGGTCCGACGTCGAGCTCCGACTCCCCGCCGAGTCGGCGTACGTCGCCGTGCTGCGCATGACCACGGCCGGGCTCGCCGCCCGGCTCGACTTCACCCTCGACGACATCGAGGACCTGCGGATGGCCGTCGGCGAGGCCTGTGCGCTGGTGCTCGAGCACGCCGACAGCGAGGGCGACCTGCGGGCGTCGTACGACCTGAGCGACGGGTCGATCCGCGTCTCCATCTCGGCCGGGGCCGCCCGCGGGGCCGACCCCGACGAGGACAGCTTCGGCTGGCAGGTGCTCACCGCGCTGACCAGCGACGTGCTGACCCACCGCGAGGGCTCCGAGCTCTGGGTCAGCTTCAGCGTCCGCTCCAGCATCTCGGCCTGACGCCGTGGCGGGTGGCGTCGTGGGTCCCCGGGTCGACGGGGTCGACCACCGCGCCTCGAGCCGCGCGCTCTTCGCCGAGATGTACGCCGAGACGACCTCGGTGGCCCGCCGGCGCGAGTGCCGCGAGGCGCTGGTGCACCTGCACCTGCCGCTGGTGGAGCACTGCGCCCGGCGCTTCCGCAACCGCGGCGAGCCCTTCGACGACCTGGTGCAGGTCGGCACGATCGGGCTGATCAAGTCGGTCGACCGCTTCGACGTCTCGCGCGGGGTGGAGTTCTCGACCTACGCCACCCCGACGATCATCGGCGAGATCAAGCGCTACTTCCGCGACAAGGGCTGGGCCATCCGGGTGCCGCGACGGCTCCAGGAGCTGCGCATGGCCATCACGAAGGCCACGGCCGACCTGTCGCAGGACCTGGGGCGCTCCCCCACGGCGCGCGAGATCGCCGACCACCTCGGCCGCGAGGTCGAGGAGGTGCTGGAGGGGCTGGAGTCGGCCAACGCCTACTCGACGGTCTCGCTCGACGCGGGCGACGGCGACCCCGACTCCCCCGCCAGCCTGCTGGAGAACCTCGGCGCCGACGACGAGGCGCTGGCGCACGTCGAGGTGCGCGAGTCGATCAAGCCGCTCATCGAGCTGCTCCCCCAGCGCGAGCGGCGCATCCTGCTGCTCCGCTTCTTCAAGGGGATGACGCAGAGCCAGATCGCCGCCGAGATCGGCGTCTCGCAGATGCACGTCTCCCGGCTGCTCAACCGCACGCTGGAGCAGCTGCGCAGCGAGATGCGCGAGGTCGGCTGAGCCCTCGGACTAGCCCGCGTCCGCGTCGCGCACCGTCTCGATGGCCAGGATCGAGCGTGGGTGCAGCAGGCCCGCCAGCACGGCCGTGGCGGCCACGACGAGCGCGACCGAGACCTGCCAAGTCTCCCGGAAGTTCCACGCCAGGCCGAGCCACACCAGCTGCGCGAGCAGCACCGGCCCCCGCGCCCACGGCCGCACCCGGCTCAGCCCCCACGCGCACAGCAGCAGCGCCGCGCCGCACAGGGTGAAGAAGACGGTGGTGCTCAGGCCCAGGACCAGCCGGTCGGGGACGACGGAGAGCGCCTCGGCGACCGCCCCGAGCACCACAAGGAGTCCCTGGACGAAGGTGAGGCCGGCCGCGGTCACCAGCGGGGCCGGCGCCCCGGGGCCACTCACCGGACCACCCGCTGGGCTACTCTCGGGGCCACTCGGCTCACCAGGCTCGGACTCCACGTCACGACCCTAAGCCTCGGGGCACGTGCTCGCCCCGCGGGGACAGCGACGACGGATTCGGTGGCGCAGGGCGTCAGGGAGGGCTGGACCCGTCCGTCCGGGCAGGTGTGATCCACTATTCCCGGACGGTCTGTGACCCACCTGACCTGTCCCAGGGGTTGTGTCCCGCGCGCGGAGTTGCCAGGCTGGTCTTCGTGCGCCCGATCACAACCTGGTCCGGCGTGCCTACCCGGTCCTCACATCGCCGCTGACCGGGACATCTAGTGAAGACTTTCACGAGCTAGCCGGAGGACACCCTCACCCATGGATTGGCGCCACCGTTCCGCATGCCTCGATGAGGATCCGGAGCTGTTCTTCCCCATCGGCACCACGGGACCGGCGATCATGCAGGTCGAGGAGGCCAAGCAGGTCTGCCGTCGCTGCGACGTGCGCGAGCAGTGCCTGGCGTGGGCCCTCGAGGCCGGCCAGGACCACGGCGTCTGGGGCGGGATGAGCGAGGACGAGCGTCGCGCGCTCAAGCGCCGCAACGCGCGCGCCCGGGTGCGCACCGCCTGAGCCCACCGCCGCTGCCACCTACGGCACCGGGACGGTGACCTCGGCGCGGGTCCCCGGACCGTCCTCACGTGGCAGCAGCCGCAGCGACCCGCCGAGCTCCTCGACCAGCGTCCGGACGATCGAGAGCCCGAGGCTGGTCGACGCCTCCAGCGAGAAGCCGGCGGGCAGCCCGCCCCCGTCGTCGACGACGGCCAGCCGCAGCATGCCGTCGGCCCGCCCCGCGCGCACGGTCACCGAGCCCGGCTCCGCGACGGGCGAGCCCTCCGGGTAGGCGTGCTCCACGGCGTTCTGGAGCAGCTCGGTGAAGACCATCGCCAGCGGCGTCGCGACCTCCGCGTCGAGCGCGCCGAAGCTGCCCTCGCGGCGCGCGCGCACCGGCCGCGCCGTCGAACCGACGTCGGCCACCAGGCGCGTCAGCCGGTCGGCCACGTCGTCGAAGTCGACGCTCTCCTCGAAGGCCTGGCTCAGCGTCTCGTGCACGACGGCGATCGAGCCCACGCGGCGTACGGCCTCCTCCAGCGCCAGGCGTCCCTCCGGCGCGCTCAGGCGCCGCGCCTGGAGCCGCAGCAGCGCGGCCACGGTCTGCAGGTTGTTCTTCACCCGGTGGTGGATCTCGCGGATGGTGGCGTCCTTGGTGACCAGCTCGCGCTCGCGGCGCCGCAGCTCGGTGACGTCGCGCAGCAGCACCAGCGCCCCCGTGCGGCTCCCGGCCGGGGCGAGCGGCAGCGACCGCGCCACGATCGTGGCGGCGGCGTTGCCCAGCTCGGTGTCACCGGGGGCGCGGCCGCCGAGCACGCCGGTGACGACCTCCTCGTCGACGCGCATCGCGGGCGGCACCAGCTCGCGGGTCACCTCGGGCAGCGACCGCGCCGTGAGGTCGCCCACGAGGCCGAGCCGGCGGTAGACCGAGAGCGCGTTGGGGCTCGCGTAGACCACGCGTCCCTCGGCGTCGAGACGCAGGAAGCCGTCACCCACGCGGGGGCTGTCGGCGTGGTCGGTGCTGTCGTCGGGGTGCGGGAAGCCGCCGCGGGCGATCATCTGCGAGAGCTCGCTGGCCGCCTGCAGGTAGGACAGCTCGAGCCGGCTGGGCGTGCGCACGCCCTGGAGGTTGGTGCTGCGCGCCACCACCGCGATCAGTCGCTCGCCGCGGCGCACCGGGATCGCCTCCACGCGCACCGGCACGTCGTCGCGCCACTCCGGGTCGCCCTCCCGCGCGATCCGGCCGTCGCGCAGGGCGGCGTCGACCAGCGGACGCCGGCCCACGGCCATGAAGTTGCCCACCACGTCGTCGACGAGCGCCGTGGGTCCTGTGGTGGGCCGCATCTGCGCACCCGCGTAGTAGCCCGACCCGTCGGCGGCCGGGAGCCACAGCACCAGGTCGGCGAAGCTGAGGTCGGCGACGATCTGCCAGTCGGCGACCAGGCGCAGCAACCATGCGACGTCGTCGTCGCCGAGGTCGGTGTGGGCTCGGGCGAGCGGTCGCAGCGACGGCACCACGACAGGGTAGAGACCACTGCCTGCTACTGGCGGGTAGGGATACCCTCGGCCGCATGACCCAGGCTCCCGAGGACACCACGACCGCGTCGGCCGACGGCCCCGTCGAGGCCCATGCCGGCAAGCACGCCGTCGCCGTCGCCCGCGCGCAAGGCGTCGAGACGATGTTCACCCTCTCCGGGGCGCACGTCTTCCCGATGTACGACGGCGCGGTCACGGCCGACCCCCCGATGCGCATCCTCGACGTCCGCCACGAGCAGACCGCGGCCTTCGCCGCCGAGGCCACCGGCAAGCTGACCCGCACCCCCGGCCTCGCGGTGCTGACCGCCGGACCCGGGGTCACCAACGGTGTCAGCGCCATCGCGCAGGCGCAGTTCGCCGGCTCGCCCATGGTCGTGGTCGGCGGGCGGGCGCCGTCCAACCGCTGGGGCAGCGGCTCGCTGCAGGAGCTCGACCAGCCGCCGATCGTCGCGTCGGTCTCCAAGCTGGCGCGCACCATCCACACCGCGGCCGAGGTCGCCGACGGCTTCGACGAGGCCTTCACCTCCGCCGGCTCCTCCCACCGCGGACCGGTCTTCGTCGACGTGCCGATGGACGCCTTCTTCGACACCGCCACGACGGCGCGACCCGTGCCGGCCGCCCGGCAGCGACTGGAGCCCGACCCCGACGCGCTGGCGGACGTCGTCCGCCTGCTCGGGGAGGCGCGGCGTCCGGTCCTGGTGCTCGGCACCGACGTCTGGGCCGACGGGGCCGAGGAGGCCGCGCTGCGCCTGGTCGAGGACGCCGGCCTGCCCACCATCACCAACGGCATGGGCCGCGGGCTGGTGCCCGGCGGCCACCCGCTGCTGGTGACCAAGGCGCGCGGCGCCGCCTTCAACGGCGCCGACCTCGTGGTGGTGGTCGGCACCCCCCTCGACTTCCGCCTGGGGTACGGCGTCTTCGGCGGCAAGGACGGGGCCACCCCCGCCCGCGTGGTGCACCTCGCCGACTCGCCGGGCCAGCTCTCCGGCCACGCCGAGCTCGCCGGACGCGCCGCCGGCGACCTGACCCTCGTGCTCGACGCCGTCCGCGAGGGCGTGCTCGGCCTCTCGCGGCGCCCCGACTGGCAGGGCTGGGTCAGCGAGCTGCAGGACACCGTGGGCGCCGCCGCCGAGCGCGACCGTGAGCTGCTCGCGGCCGAGGCCGACCCGATCCACCCCGCGCGGATCTACGGCGAGCTGGTGCCGCGGCTGGCCGAGGACTCGGTGGTGATCGGCGACGGCGGCGACTTCGTCTCCTTCGCCGGCAAGTACGTCGAGCCGCAGCGCCCCGGGGGCTGGCTCGACCCCGGTCCCTACGGCTGCCTCGGGGCAGGCATGGGCGGGGCCATCGCCGCACGGCTGACCCGCCCGTCGGCCCAGGTCGTGCTGCTCTACGGCGACGGCGCCGCCGGCATGTCGCTGATGGACGTCGACACGCTGGTGCGCCACGACCTGCCCGTCGTGATGGTCTGCGGCAACAACGGCGCCTGGGGGCTGGAGAAGGGGCCGATGCAGATGCTCTACGGCTACGACGTCGCCGCCGACCTCACCCCGCGCACCCGGTACGACGAGGTGGTCACCGCCCTCGGCGGCGCCGGCGAGACCGTCACCGACCCGCGGCAGATCGGGCCCGCGCTCGACCGGGCCTTCGCCTCCGGCGTCCCCTACCTCGTCAACGTCATCACCGACGTCGAGGCGGCGTACCCGCGCAACACCTTCGGCATCTGAGGTCGTCGTGCCGCCCCTGGTCACGCGCGCGGCGTCCGACGACGTCGCCGAGGCCGCCCGCATCACCGTGGCGGCGTACGTCGGCACCTACGTCGCCGCCGACGACGCCTACGTGGCCCACCTCGAGGACGCGGCGGGGCGCGCGACGGAGGCCGAGCTGTGGGTCGCGCGACTCGAGGAGGGCGGACCCGTCGTCGGCTCGGTCACCTTCTGCCCGCCCGAGTCGTCGATGCGCGAGATCGCGCGCGACGACGAGGCGGAGTTCCGGATGCTGGCCGTCGACCCCGTCGCCCGCGGGCGCGGGGTCGGCGAGGCGCTGGTGCGGCACTGCCTCGAGGAGGCGCGCCGCCGCGGGCTGCTCGGCGTACGCATGTCGACGATGGCGCAGATGACCAGCGCCCACCGGCTCTACGAGCGACTGGGCTTCGAGCGCGCCCCCGACGACGACTGGTCGCCCACCCCCGGCGTCCACCTGCTCGCCTACGCCCGCCGAGACGTCACTCCCTGACCGCCGAGGAGTCACTCCCTGGCAGCCGAGAGGTCATTGGCTGACCCGAGAGGAGTCACTCCCTGACCGCCAGGGTCCCGAGACTGCACGCCAGTGACCTCTCGACGGTCAGGGAGTGACCTCTCGGCGGGAAGCCTGTGACCTCTCGGCGGGTCAGGAGAGGCGGGAGAGGAAGCGCTCGGTGCCGACGACGACGCGGCTGACCTCGCCGGAGCCGACCAGGCGGCCGCCCTGCCGGGCGGCGACGGAGAGGCGCACCAGGCGGCCGTCGACGTGGACGACGGAGGCGCTCACCTCGACCTCGGCCCCGACCACGGACGGCGCCTGGTGCTCGAGGGAGACGCGGGTGCCGACGCTGGTCTCGCCGTCCTCCAGCGCCGGCTCGAGCGCGGCACACGTGGCGGCCTCGCACCACGCCAGCAGCACCGGCGTGCCCAGCACGGGCAGGCTCCCGGAGCCGACCGCCGCGGCGGTGTCGGCCTCGGCGACGGTGCGCGTCAGCGTGGCGGCGAGGTCGGTGGTGATCCTCACGGCTGGCTCACCTCGAAGGTGTCGGTGGAGCCGTCGGCCTCGGTGATCGTGACCTCGCCGAAGACGACGTACGACGCCAGCGCACCGCGCGCCGGCGGCACCAGGCCCCGGCACCCCCCGACCCGGAAGGCCAGCGCCACAAGGTCCATCGCCTGCTGCTCCTCCAGCCGCAGCGGCGAGGCGCTCAGCGCGAAGACCTCGTGCTCGACGCCCCAGGCGCGCACCTGCTCAGCGGTACGCCGCAGCGGCGCCAGGATGGTCTCGTTGTCCCACGACCAGACGAACGTGCCCGAGTCGGGGCTCCAGGAGCCGAGCACCTGGGCCGGCGCGGTCGCCGTGCGCTCGCCGAGGTCCCACCGGACCAGGCCCTCGCGCTGGTCCAGCGTCCAGCGCGTCTCGTCGCCCAGGCCCCAGCGCTCGTGGTGCACGCGGATGCTCTCCAGGATCATCTCGTGGCCCTGGACCAGGAGCTGGCCGAGATCGGGGGCGGGATCGCTCATGACCCGATCCTCTCAGCACGCACACGAGCCCCGGACCACCTGGTCCGGGGCTCGGGTAGCTCGTCTGACCCGAGGGTCAGGCGTTGGGGCGCTTGCCGTGGTTCGCGCCCTTCTTCTTGCGCGCGCGGCGCTTGCGGCCGGTCTTGCCCATGGGGTCCTCCTGGGTGCTGGGACGGCGTCCATGGTCCCAGGTCGCGACCACGGGGCCTAATCGGGGCCCTACTCGCTGCGGATCTCGACCCGCACCTGGTCGATGGAGACCATGACGCGCTCACGCAGACCGTCGGGCGCCTGCTCGGAGCAGGAGCGGCGCACCAGGGTCTTCACGGTGCGCTCGAGGTCGTAGCGGGCCAGGCAGGGTCCGCACTCCTCGAGGTGCTGCTCGATCTGGCTGCAGTCGGCCTGGTCGAGCTCGTTGTCGAGGAAGAAGAAGACCCGACCGAGCACCTCGGAGCAGTCCTGGGCGTTGGGCTCGCTCATCGTGCACCCCCCTTCGCCTCGATGGTCGCCTCGGGCAGCAGGTCGTTGTCGCGCACGTAGTCGGTGAGCATCTGACGCAGCTGCCGCCGACCGCGGTGCAGCCGCGACATCACGGTGCCGATCGGCGTCTCCATGATCTCGGCGATCTCCTTGTAGGGGAATCCCTCGACGTCGGCGAGGTAGACCGCGAGCCGGAAGTCCTCGGGGAGCCGCTGCAGCGCGTCGGTCACGTCGGAGCTCGGGAGCCGCTCGAGCGCCTCCATCTCCGCCGACTTCAGCCCCGAGGAGCTGTGGGACTCCGCCCGGGCCAGCTGCCAGTCCTCGACGTCCTCGGCCATGGACTGCTGGGGCTGGCGCTGCTTCTTGCGGTAGGTGTTGATGAAGGTGTTGGTCAGGATCCGGTAGAGCCAGGCCTTCAGGTTGGTGCCGGGCCGGAACTGGTGGAAGTTGGCGTAGGCCTTGGCGAAGGTCTCCTGCACCAGGTCCTCGGCGTCGGTGGGGTTGCGCGTCATGCGCATCCCCGCCGAGTAGAGCTGGTCGAGGAAGGGCAGAGCGTCACGCTCGAAGCGGAGCTGCCGCTCGGCGTCGGTCTCGGTCTCGACGTCGACAGGGGCCTCGAGGTCGTCAGGTGCGGAGGTCATCACCCTCCACGATAGCGGTGCGCCGGCGGTGGGCCCCGCGTCAGGACGCAGCGCACGCAGGTGCTGCTCGGGAGCGTCGGCCGATCGCTCCAGGGTGCTGTTGAACGCGCGGATCACGTGGCCTCCTCGGGCTGGGGTGTCGCAGGGCGACGGCGTCGTCACTGGTGCCAACACCACCCCTCCCCGGGGGATTCCCGTCCCGCCGGCGACCGTGGGTCAGCCGCCCGCGAACTCCCGCACCAGCCACTCCAGGGTCGCCTCCAGGACGACGCCGAGCGCCTCCTCCTGGGTCACCGGCGCACGCGCCCGGACCTTCATGGAGTGGTCGGCCTCGGGCACCGGCACCAGGTCGAGGTCGGCCGGGAACTCCTCGGGAGCGCCGAAGGGGTCGCGCTCCCCCTGCACGACCAGGGTGCGGACCCGCGCCCGCTGCAGCTCGACGAGCCGCGACTTCTCGGGCCGGCCGGGTGGGTGCAGCGGGAAGGCCAGGGCCAGCGCGGCCCGGGCGCCCACGTCACGCGCGACGCGGCACGCCGAGCGTGCCCCCGCGCTGCGGCCCCCCACGACCAGCGGGGCCCGGCTGCGCATCGCGTCGAGCGCGGCGACGTAGCACTCGTCGATCGCCGCGGGGGCCGGCGCGAGCCGCTTGCCCTGCACCCGCCACGGCATCTCGACGAGCGTCACCGAGACGTCGTGCCGCGGGAGCCGCAGGGCCAGCAGCTGCAGGTCCGGCGCGTCGATGCCGCCGCCGGCGCCGTGGGTGAGCACCAGGGTGGCGATCGGCCGCTGCGCGCGGCGTACGACGAGGCGGGCCTCGCCGCGGGGCGTGCTGACCAGCCGCTCGGAGACCATCAGCCCCGGCCCTCCACCGGAGCGGGCGCCTCGTCGGCGAGCTCCTCCAGCGGGAGCGGCTCGAGCAGCTCGGGACCGTTGTTGCGGACGTTGGAGACCAGCGTGGAGACGGGGTAGGCCTCGAGCCGACCGGGGGCGGCGGGCTCAAGCAGGCCGAGCAGGTCGTCGGTCTCGGTGCGGCGCGGGTCGAGCCAGTCGGCGTAGCGCTCGCGCGGCAGCATCATCGGCATCCGGTCGTGGATGCGGCCCACGGAGTCCTCGGCCGAGGTCGTGATGACGGTGCAGGTCCAGAGGAAGCGCTCGGGGTCGTCGTCGGCGCGGTCGGGGTCGCGCCAGATCTCGTAGAGCCCCGCCATCGCGAGCAGCCCGCCGTCGGCGGGCCGGATGAAGTAGGGCTGCTTGCGGGGCTTGCCCGCCTTGGTGCGCTGCTCGGTCTCGTACCACTCGAAGTAGCCGTCGGCCGGCAGCAGCGTGCGGCGCTTGGCGAAGGCCTGGCGGTAGGCGGGCTTCTCGGCGAGCGTCTCGACGCGGGCGTTGATCATCCGGCTGCCGATCTTGGGGTCCTTGGCCCAGAAGGGCACCAGGCCCCAGGTGAGCGCCCTCAGCTGTCTCTCGGGCTCCCTCTCGGGCTCCTCGTCCTTCGCCGGCGGCCGCTCCACCACGGCGTAGACCTGCTTGGTGGGGGCGACGTTGAAGTCGGGCTCGAGGTGCGGCAGCTCGCCGCGGACCTCGAACTCCTCCGCGAGGTCCTCGGGCTTCCGGCTCGAGGCGTAGCGACCGCACACGTGCGCGAGGCTATCCCGATCCCCCGACAGGTTGGGGGCCGTGCCGGCTGGGTAAGGATGAGCCATGAGCATCATCCGCCTCGTCGCCCGCCCCCTGCTCGCCTCGACCTTCGCCGTCGGCGCCTACAGCGCGCTGAAGAACGCCGACGCGCTCGCGTCGAAGGCCAAGCCGGTCACCGACAAGATCGTGCCGCAGCTGGAGAAGGCCGGGCTCCCGGTGCCCCACGACCCCGCCACGCAGGTGCGCCTCAACGCGGCGGTGCAGCTCGTCGCGGCGATCTCGCTTGCCCGCGGCACCGCTCCGCGCGTCTCCAGCGCCGTGCTCGCCGCCTCGATCATCCCCACGACCGTCGCCGGCCACGCCTTCTGGGCCGAGGACGACGAGGCCACCAAGCAGCAGCAGCTGCTGCACTTCGCCAAGAACGCCTCGATCCTCGGTGGTCTCGCGCTGGCCGCCGTCGACACCGACGGCAAGCCCGGGCTCGCCTACCGAGCCGGTGCCGCCTCCCGCGCCGCCAAGCGGGAGGCCAAGCACCTGCGCCGCGAGGCCAGGCTGGCCGCCAAGGCGGTCACCTCCTGACGCACGGCCCGGCGGGAGCTCGTCCCTCGTTAGCCTGGGTCGTGTGACGACCGCCCACGAGGACCTCTGGCCCGCTCCGGTCGCGCACGCCCCCGTCGCGGCCACCGTCGCGCTCCCGGGGTCGAAGTCGCTGACCAACCGGGCGCTGCTGCTCGCCGCGCTCTCCGACGGCCCCAGCGTCGTACGACGCGCGCTGCGCTCGCGCGACACCGAGCTGATGGCGGCGGCGCTGACGTCACTGGGCTCGCGGGTCGACGCCTCCGGTGACGACTGGGCCGTGACGCCGGGGCCGCTGCACGGCGGCAGCGTCGACTGCGGCCTCGCGGGCACCGTGATGCGCTTCGTGCCGCCGCTGGCGGCGCTCGCCGACGACGAGGTCACCTTCGACGGCGACGCCCACGCGCGCACCCGGCCGATGTCCGGCGTGCTCGACGCGCTGCACGGCCTCGGGGTCGAGGTCGAGGACGAGGGGCGCGCGACGCTGCCCTTCACGGTGCGCGGCACCGGCGCGGTGCGCGGCGGCACCGTGGTCATCGACGCGTCGGCGAGCAGCCAGTTCGTCTCGGCGCTGCTGCTGGCCGGGGCGGCGTACGACGAGGGCGTCGACGTGCGCCACGAGGGCGAGCCCGTGCCCTCGCTCCCCCACATCGACATGACCGTCGCCTGCCTGCGCGAGCACGGCGTCGAGGTCGACGACACCGAGCCCGACCGCTGGCGGGTGCCGCCGCAGCCCGTGCGCGCCACCGACGTGACGATCGAGCCCGACCTCTCCAACGCCGCGCCCTTCCTGATGCTGGCGCTCACCAGCGGCGGCCGCGTGACGGTGCCCGGCTGGCCCCGCGCCACGCACCAGGCCGGCGACGCGCTGCGCGACCTGCTCGCGCGGATGGGCGCCACCGTGTCGCTCGACGACGCCGGGCTCACCGTCACCGGCAGCGGCCGCATCGAGGGCATCGACGCCGACCTGCACGACGTCGGCGAGCTCACCCCCGCCGTGGCCGCGCTGTGCGCGCTGGCCGACTCCCCCTCCCGCCTGCGCGGCGTCGCCCACATCCGCGGCCACGAGACCGACCGCCTGACCGCCCTCGCCGTGGAGCTGCAGGGGCTGGGAGCCGGCGTCCAGGAGCACCCCGACGGGCTCACGATCGCGCCGGCGACGCTGCACGGGGGCGAGTTCAAGACCTACGCCGACCACCGGATGGCGCACGCCGCCGTCGTGGTCGGGTCCCGGGTCGAGGGGGTGCTGGTGGAGAACGTCGCGACGACCGCCAAGACCTTCCCCGGCTTCGCCGAGGTGTGGGCGGGGCTGTTCTGAGTGGCGGGGTCGACCGGGCGCTACGGCGCTGAGGACCCCGAGCACTACGAGCGACCCCGGCGCCGCACCCGGCCACGCACCAAGGAGCGGCCGTCGTACGACGACGCGGTGCCGGCGGTGGTCGTGACCGTCGACCGCGGCCGCTACACCTGCCGGCTCGCCGACGACCCGCAGGTCGTCGTCACCGCGATGAAGTCGCGGCCGCTCGGGCGCAAGGGCGTCGTGGTCGGCGACCGGGTCCGCCTCGTCGGCGACAGCTCCGGCGCCGAGGGCACGCTGGCCCGGATCGTGCTGGTCGACGAGCGGGTGACCGTGCTGCGCCGCACCGCCGACGACGACGACCCGGTCGAGCGCGTGATCGTCGCCAACGCCGACCAGCTCGTCGTCGTGGTCGCGCTCGCCGACCCGCCCCCGCGGCAGGGACTGGTCGACCGCGCGCTCGTGGCGGCGTACGACGCCGGCATGGACCCGCTGCTGTGCCTGACCAAGGCCGACCTCGCCGACCCCGAGCCGGTGCTGGCCGGCTACCGCCCGCTCGACGTGCCGTACGTCGTCACGCAGCGCGGCGAGGACGTCACGCCGCTGCTGCAGCGCCTCCAGGGACGCACCAGCGTGATGCTGGGGCACAGCGGCGTCGGCAAGTCGACGCTCGTCAACGCGCTGGTGCCCGACGCGCACCGGTCGACCGGCGGCGTCAACGTGGTCACCGGTCGCGGCCGGCACACCTCGACCAGCGCGCTGATGCTCACGCTGCCTCGCGGCGACGGCTGGATCGTCGACACCCCCGGCATCCGCTCCTTTGGGCTCGCCCACGTCGACCCCGCGCAGCTGATCGAGGCCTTCGAGGACCTCCACGAGCTCACCTGGAGCTGCCCCCGTGGGTGCACGCACGGCGAGGGCGAGCCCGAGTGCGGCCTCGACGACGCCACCGGCACCCAGGCCGAGCGGGTCGCGTCGTTCCGCCGGCTGCTGGCCTCCCGCGAGGCCGCCCAGGAGTGGTGAGGGCCCGGACTGGTCGCGCCCGGGGCAGGTGGCTCAGCCCCACACCGACCGGGCGCCGGCGTCGCCGGTGAGCACGACCAGCCCGGTGACCGCGATCGCGCCGACCACGAGCAGCAGCGTGACCGGCAGGGTGAGCACGGCGCTGCGCGACGCGGTGGCCGCGCCGTCGCGCCCTCGCCGCGGCAGCAGCGCGACGGCGGCGGCCACGACGAGCGTGAAGCCGATCATCACGGTGCGCAGCAGCTCGGCGCGCTCCTCGTGGGTCTCGATGAGCGGCGACTCCATCCCGCGGCTCTCGAGCAGGTCCTCGCCGCTGGCGACGGCGACGAAGACGCTGGCCAGCGCGAGGACCGTGACGACCAGCAGCGGCCAGCGCAGCGAGGCCCGGAAGCGCGGGACGACGTAGGCGAGCGCCGTGAGCGCGGCCAGCGGGGTGAGCACGACCGCTGCGTGGACGACGAGCGGGTGCAGCGGGACACCGTTGATCTCCATGCGCGGGAAGGTACTCCCGGCGCCTGAGCCTAGGCTGTGAATCATGGCAGCCGACTTCACCGACGACCTGCGGCTGGCGCACGTCCTCGCCGACGACGCCGACTCGACCTCGCAGAGCCGGTTCAAGTCCCTCGACCTCCACGTGATGACCAAGCCCGACCTGACGCCGGTGACCGACGCCGACAAGTCCGTCGAGGAGGGCGTGCGCCGCGTGCTCTCGCGTGCCCGGCCCCGCGACGCGGTGCTCGGCGAGGAGCAGGGCTCGGTCGGGCACAGCCAGCGTCGCTGGGTGGTCGACCCGATCGACGGCACCAAGAACTTCGTACGGGGCGTCCCCGTCTGGGCGAGCCTGATCGCGCTGATGGTCGACGACGAGGTCGTCGTCGGCGTCGTCTCGGCCCCGGCGCTCAACCGGCGCTGGTGGGCGATGAAGGGTGGCGGCGCCTGGACCGGCAAGTCGCTGCTCCGGGCCAGCCGCTGCCAGGTCAGCGACGTCTCGCGCGTCGAGGACGCCTCGCTCTCCTACTCCTCGCTGCACGGATGGGACGAGCGCGGCCGGCTCGAGGACTTCCTCTCGCTCTCGCGCCGCGTGTGGCGCACCCGGGCCTACGGCGACTTCTGGTCCCACATGCTGGTCGCGGAGGGGGCGGTCGACATCGCCACCGAGCCCGAGCTCGAGCTCTACGACATGGCCGCGCTCGACGTCATCGTGCGCGAGGCGGGCGGGGTCTTCACCTCGCTCGACGGCACGCCCGGGCCCACCGGCGGCAGCGCGCTGGCCACCAACGGCAAGCTCCACGACCAGGCGCTCGCCTTCCTCGGGTCGCACGAGGACCACGACCCCCACGACGGCCGCGGGGGCACCGTGCACGACCTCAGCGCCCGGCGCCCCGCGCCCGAGGCAGAGGCGGCGGACGAGGAGGACTAGTACCGAGGACCGACGCCCTGTCGCCGAGACGCGACGGCCACTACATTCGGGACCAATCCACTCACCCGGCTCGTGGGAGGTCGCGATGAAGATCAAGGACGTCGTCCGAGGCAAGAGCAGCCAGTCGGTCGTCACCATCTCGCCCGACGCCACGGTGCGCGAGCTCGTCGCGCTCCTCGGCGAGCACAACATCGGGGCGGTCGTGGTCAGCGGCGACGGGTCGTCGGTCGAGGGCATCGTCAGCGAGCGCGACGTCGTGCGCCGGCTGCAGCAGGGCGCCGAGGTGCTCGGCGCCGCCGTCAGCTCGATCATGACCGCGACGGTCCACACCTGCGGCCCCGACGACGACCTCGACGCCCTGATGGGCCAGATGACCGAGCGCCGCATCCGTCACGTGCCCGTCGTCGTCGACGGCGCCCTGACGGGCGTGGTCAGCATCGGCGACGTGGTGAAGAGCAGGATCACGCAGCTCACCTTCGAGCGCGACCAGCTCGACTCCTACGTGCACCAGACCTGAGTCACGGCGTCAGCGCGGCGCCGAGCAGCGAGCCGGCGTCGGCGGGCGGGGGCAGCCGGTGCCACACCATCAGCAGCAGGTCGGACGCCGGCGCGCGCACCACCGTGCGCTCCCCCTCGCCCAGGCCGAGCTCGCCCCCCACGTCGGTCGCCTGCAGCACCAGCGTGCCGCGCAGCGGCGCGAGCCGCCCCATCCGGAGCTGCCGCGGGTAGAAGACCTCGGCCACCTCGAGCACGCCGTCCCAGGCCAGCTGCGGCTCGACCTCGTCGGGGGTGCCCTGGCTGGTGCGGGCGTCCCAGAGGTGCAGCCGCGTCTCGTGCACCTGCCGGCGCTGCCAGAAGGCCGCGCGGCCCTTCGGTGGCCCGAAGGTCCAGGCGGCGCCGTCGGGTCCGGCCTCGCGCAGCGCCTCGACCAGCGCGGTCGCGCTGGCGGCGTACCACCGGCACAGCGCGGAGCGCTCGTCCGGCCCGTCGGCGGGGTCGCCGGGCGGCGCGCCCGTGACCACGGCCTGCGTGGCCCACTGGTGGATCCAGCCGAGGTGCTGCGCCAGTGCGCGCAGGTCCCACCCGGGGCAGCCCAGCACCGGCGCCTCGAGCTCGGCGCCGGCGAGGAGCTCGCCGAAGGCCGTGGTGTGCCGCTCGAGCAGCGGCAGCCAGCCGGTCACGGCAGCGTCAGTCGCGCTTCTTGTGGCGCGGCTTGCGCTCCGACGGCGGGGGGCGGCGTCCGGACGGACCCTCGTCGAGCGCGAGCTCGATGAGCTTGCCGCTGATCCGCGTGTCCTTCAGCCGCGACCAGGCGTCCTCGGGCAGCTGACGCGGCAGCTCGACCAGCGAGTGGTCCGGGCGGATCGTGATCTTCCCGAAGTCGCCGCGGCCCAGGCCGCCCTCGTTGGCCAGTGCGCCGACGATCTGTCGGGGCTCGACCTTGTGGCGCTTGCCCACCGCGATCCGGTACGTCGCCAGCGCGGCGTCGCCGCTGCGGCGCGGCCGTGACCCGCGCTCGGGCCGGCCCTCGCGGCCACCCTTGTCGGGACGGTCGGGACGACTGGGGGGCGTGCGCATCGCGTCGGAGGCGGGGTCGAGCAGCAGCGGCTCGTCGCCCTGCGCCACGATGGCCAGCGCGGCGGCCACGTCGACCTCGGGCACGTCGTGCTCCGCGACGTAGTGGCCGACGATGTCGCGGAAGCGCTCGACGCGCGAGGTCTGCCCGAGCGCCTCGGTGATGGCGTCGTCGAAGCGGCTGAGCCGGGTGGCGTTGACGTCCTCGACGCTGGGCAGCGACATCTGCTGCAGCGGCTGACCGGTGGCCTTCTCGATGTGGCGCAGCAGGTAGCGCTCGCGCGGGGTCACGAAGGAGATCGCGTCGCCGCTGCGACCGGCCCGCCCGGTGCGTCCGATGCGGTGCACGTAGGACTCGGTGTCGGTGGGGATGTCGTAGTTGACGACGTGGCTGATCCGCGGCACGTCGAGCCCGCGGGCGGCGACGTCGGTCGCGACCAGGATGTCGAGGGTGCCGTTGCGGAGCTGGTCGACGGTGCGCTCGCGCTGCTGCTGCGCCACGTCGCCGTTGATCGCCTGGGCGCTGAGACCGCGCACCCGGAGCCGCTCCGCGAGCATCTCGGTCTCGTTCTTGGTGCGGACGAAGACGATCATCGCCTCGAAGTTCTCGACCTCGAGGATCCGCGTGAGGGCGTCGACCTTCTGCGGGTAGGAGACCGTCAGGTAGCGCTGCGTGATGTTGGTGGCCTGCGCCTTGGTGCGCTCGACGGTGATCTCGACGGGGTCGTCGAGGTACTTCTTCGACAGCCGCCGGATCGCGCTCGGCATGGTCGCGGAGAAGAGCGCGACCTGCTTGTCGTCGGGCGTCTCGGCCAGGATCGTCTCGACGTCCTCGGCGAAGCCCATGTTGAGCATCTCGTCGGCCTCGTCGAGCACCAGGAAGCGGAGCCGGGAGAGGTCGAGCGTGCCCTTCTCGAGGTGGTCCATCACGCGGCCGGGGGTGCCGACGACGACGTCGACGCCGCGACGCAGCGCCGAGAGCTGCACGCCGTACCCCTGACCGCCGTAGACGGGCAGCACGTGGACGTCGCGCAGGTGGCTGGCGTAGCGGCCGAAGGCCTCGCAGACCTGCAGTGCCAGCTCGCGGGTGGGGGCCAGCACCAGCGCCTGCACCGCGCCGTAGCGCGGCTCGAGCCGGTCGAGCACGGGCAGGGCGAAGGCGGCGGTCTTGCCGGTGCCGGTCTGGGCGAGGCCCACGACGTCGCGCCCGGCGAGCAGGGGCGGCACGGTCTGCGCCTGGATCGGCGAGGGCGTCTCGTAGCCCACGTCGGCGAGGCTGCGGAGCACGGCCTCACCGAGGCCGAGGTCGGCGAAGGACGGGAGGGGCTGGTCGCTGCTCACCCCCTGACGGTAGTGCCGCCGGGGACGACACGGGTAGTTGGCAATGGCTCCCACTCCCGCCATGCACTTCGGTGCTGCGGGTGACGACGCTCCCTCCGGCCGCCGACGAGGCCCGGGACGCCGTTCCGGCCGGCCCGGCCGCCCCCGACGGGCCCCACCGGTGGCTCGGGCAGCCCGAGCTCGTCGTGCTCGGCCTGCTGGTGCTGCTGCTAGCCCAGGGATGGATCACCGGCATGCTCGACGCCCCCGCGGTGCGGGCCTGGGCGGCGATGTTCGTGGCCGTGGTCGTGCAGTCGCTGCCCTTCCTCGTCTTCGGCGTCGTCGTGGCGGCGCTGATCTCCACCTTCCTCTCCGAGCGCCTCGTGCGCCGCGTGATGCCGCGTAACCCGGCGGCCGCGGTGCCGGTGGCCGGCGTGGCCGGCGTGGGCCTGGTCGGCTGCGAGTGCGCGTCGATCCCCATCGCCGGCGGCGTGATGCGGCAGGGCGTCGCCCCGGCCGCGGCACTGACCTTCCTGCTCGCCGCGCCGGCCGTCAACCCCGTGGTCATCGCCTCGACCCTGGTCGCCTTCCCGGGGATGCCGGAGATGGCGCTGGCCCGCTTCGTCGCCTCCATGGCCACGGCCGTCGCCGTCGGCTGGCTGTGGATCAAGGTGGGCCGGCGCACCCCGCCCCGCTTCGGCCAGGGCAGCATGCACGAGCACGGCACCGGCATGAAGGGGTTCCTCGCCTCGGTGCACCACGACCTGATGCAGGCCGCGGGCTACGTCGTGATGGGCGCCACGATCGCCGCCGCGGTCAACGCCTTCGTGCCGCGCGCGGTGCTCGACACCCTGGCCGGCAACCTGCTCGTCAGCGTCGTCGTGCTCGCGCTCTTCGCCTTCGTCGTCGCGCTCTGCTCCCAGACCGACGCCTTCGTGGCCGCCTCGCTGACGGCCTTCTCACCCACGGCGAAGCTCGTCTTCCTGGTCGTCGGCCCGGCGATGGACGTCAAGCTCGCGAGCCTGGAGGCGGGCTACTTCGGCCGGCGCTTCGCGATGGTCTTCGTCCCGCTCGTGCTCGTGGTCGCCACGGTCTCGGCCGTGCTCGTCGGATGGTGGTTGCTGTGATCCTGCGGACCCAGGGCGTCGTGCTCGCGCTGACGGGCGGCGTCTGCGCCCGCCTGGCCCTGACCGACGCCCACCTGCGCTACGTCAACGGCTGGATGCGCTGGCCGCTGCTGATCACGGCGGTCGTGCTGGTGCTGCTGGCCGTGCGCGTGGTGCTGCTCGCCGGCCGCACCGAGGACCGGGCCCCCGCGGCATCGTGGCTGCTGCTGGTCCCCGTCGTCGCCGTCTTCGTGATCAGCCCGCCGGCGCTCGGGGCCTACACCGCCGAGCGCAGCGCCGTCGCCGTGGCGGCCGAGCAGGACTGGGAGCAGGTCGACGACGACGGGCCGGCGACGCGGATGAAGGTCGGCGAGTTCCAGTCGCGGGCGCAGTGGGACGACACCCTCGCGGGGCGCACCGTCGAGCTGGTCGGCTTCGTGACGCAGCCCGAGGGCGGCGAGGGCTGGGTGCTCAACCGGCTCTCGATGTCGTGCTGCGCCGCCGACACGGTCGGCTACCAGGTGCGCGTCGAGGGCGCCCCCGCGCCGACGACGGAGAGCTGGGTACGGCTCACCGGCACCTGGGTCGACCCCAGCACCGGCGAGCGCCCCCGTCCCGGCATGCCCGTCGTCGAGGCGCTCGACGTCGTCGGCGTACCGGAGCCGCGCGAGCCCTACGAGTAGGGCCCGCGCGGCGGTTGGCTCGCGGCTCAGGCGGCGTGCTGGCAGGTCGCGCAGGAGCAGTCGGCGCAGACGCAGTTGGCGCAGCTGTCGGAGCAGTTGGCGCAGCTGCACGCCTGGTGGTTGCAGGTGGGGCAGCTGCACTCGGCGCAGTCGCAGGCCGCGCAGGTGTCGGAGCAGTCGGCGCACTGACAGCTGCTGCACTCGTCGTAGTGGCCGTCGTGCTCGCGGTGGGCGTGGCCGTCGTGCAGGTAGTCGACGTGGTCGAGGTGCACCACGGCGTCGTGGCCGCACCCCGGTCCGTGGGTGTGGGCGTGGCTCTCGGCCTCGGCGTGGGTGGCGGTCATGGTGACTCCTTGGCGTGGTGGAGGGCGTCGAGGAACACGTGGGCGACGTGCTCGTCGCTGAGCGTGTAGCAGACGTGGCGACCGTGGCGGTGGGCGATCACCAGCCGCGCTCCCCGCAGCACGCGCAGGTGCTGGGAGACCAGCGGCTGGGAGAGACCTGTCGCCTCGACCAGCTCGCCCACGGTGTGCTCCCCCTCGGTGAGGCGGTGCACGAGCGCAGCGCGGGCCGGCGAGGAGAGCGCGCCGAACAGCTCGGCGACCTCGTCGTACGCCGCGGTGCTGCCGTCGGCTGACATATGCATGAGTATGCATGTGACTATGGGTTGCTGGCAACCCGCGCCGCGCAGGTCGGGCCGGGGCGTGGCAAGGTGGTGGCCATGAGCGCAGAGAAGCCCGAGATCGAGTTCCCCGACGGCCCCCCGCCCACCGAGCTCGAGGTCACCGACCTCGTCGAGGGCGACGGCGACGAGGCCACCGCGGGCAGCACCGTGTCGGTGCACTACGTCGGCGTCGCGCACTCCACCGGCGAGGAGTTCGACGCGTCGTACAACCGGGGCGCGCCGCTCGACTTCCGCCTCGGCATCGGCCAGGTCATCTCCGGCTGGGACCAGGGCGTGCAGGGCATGCGCGTCGGCGGCCGTCGGCGCCTCGTCATCCCGCCCCACCTGGCCTACGGCGACCGCGGCGCCGGTGGCGTGATCCAGCCCGGCGAGACGCTGATCTTCGTGTGCGACCTGGTGGCCGTGAGCTGAGCGCGACGCCGCGCACGTAGGGTCTCGGGATGAGCCAGGGAGAGCCCGTCGAGGGCGAGGTCGAGCGCTTCTGGCACGAGGCCCGGCGCCACGCCCGCCTCGAGACCATGCCGGGCTACTTCGGTCCCGACGCGATCGGCTCCGTCGTCCCGCCGACCTGGGCCTTCGGCGACGACCCCGACGCCGACGCCCTGCTCGCCCTGGTGCTCGCGGGCACGAAGACCGCGATGACCAGCGCCCGCGACGACTACGTCGGCGAGGAGCAGCTGCCCGAGCGCGGCACCATGAGCATCCTGCTCGACTCCGCCGGCCACCCCCGGGCGCTGGTGGCCACCACCTCCGTCACGGTCGTCCCCTTCGACGAGGTCGACGAGGCGCACGCCCGGGCCGAGGGCGAGGGAGACGGCACGCTCGCCTTCTGGCGCGCGTCGCACGAGCGCCACCTCACCGACCACGACCCCCTCGGCCGCGGCTTCCGCCCCGACATGCCCGTGGTGCTCGAGCACTTCGAGCTGCTTCACCCCGCCCCGCAGTCGCGCGCGACCTTCCGCGCCATGTTCGGGCGCTGAGGCGGCGCACGGCGGGCCGCGTCGCCACACCGGGACGAACCGGTCACCGGGGTCGCGAAACTGCCACTGGCGTCGCGGTATTTCGTCGCGCCAGTGGCGGATTCACCGGCCGGCCGGTGAATCTGCCAGCTACTCCTGCACCACCCGCACGGGGGGTGGGGCGTGCTCGACGAGGAGCACGACGACGTCACCGGCGACCAGCTGGCGGCCGCGGCGGGTCTCGACCTCGCCGTTGACCGTCACGACCTCGGCGGCCAGGAGCTCCTTGGTGTCGGAGCCCTGGTCGACCAGGTTGGCCAGCTTGAGCAGCTGGCCGAGGCGGATCACGTCCTCGCGGATCGGCACGTCGATCGGCTCGGGGGCCCGGGCGCGGCGGCGGAAGGGGTTCACAGCACCAGTGTGACCGCGTGGATCACCACGCCCACCAGGCCACCCACGATGGTGCCGTTGATGCGGATGAACTGCAGGTCGCGCCCGACGTGCAGCTCGATCTTCTTCGCGGCCTCCACGCCGTCCCAGCGCTCGATGGTGGCGGTGATGACACTGGTCAGCTCCTGGCCGTAGCGCCCGACCGCCCACACCACCAGGTCCGCCGCCCAGGTCTCCAGGCGCGCCCGCAGGTCGTCGTCCTCGCCGATGCGCGTGCCGAACGCCGCCAGCTCGGTGGTCGCGCGCCGGCGCAGCAGCCCGTCGGAGTCGTCGAGCGCCGCGAGCAGCGCCGTACGCAGCGAGGACCACAGCGACATGCCGGTGCGCAGGAACTGCGGCTGCTCCAGCAGCCGCCGCTTGAGGGCCTCGGTGCGCTCCTGCGTCTCCGGGTCGTGCTGCAGGTCCTCGGCCAGCTGGGCCAGGAAGCTGTCGAAGGCCCGTCGGGCGGAGTGGTCGGGGTCGCTGCGGATGTCGGCGACCCACCGGATCGCCTCCAGGTGCAGCCGGTTGACGATCACGTCGTTGAGCCGGTCGGGGGCCCACCACGGCGCGCGCTGCGCGACCACGTCGGTGAACTCGTCCTGGTGCTGCACCAGCCAGTCGTGCGCCTCCTCCAGCACCAGGTCGACCAGGCCCCGGTGGGAGCCGTCGCGCACCACCTCGGCGAGGAAGCCGCCGGCGAGCGGTGCGACCGGCTCCGCGGCGAAGCGCGGCACGATCACCTCGCGCACCACCGCCTCGACGTCGTCGTCCTTGAGCCGGCGCAGGCCGAGGCCGAGCACGGTGGAGACCTCGCCCACCACCCGGCCCGCGTTGTCGGGCTCCGCGAGCCAGCCGCCCAGCCGGCGGGCGACGTCGGCCGCGGCGAGACGGTCGCGCACGACCTGCTCCTGCAGGAAGTTCTCCGCGAAGAACTCCTCCAGGCTCTTGCCGAGCTCGTCCTTCTTGCGCGGCACCAGCGCCGTGTGCGGGATGGGCAGCCGCAGCGGGTGGCGGAAGAGCGCCGTCACCGCGAACCAGTCCGCGATCGCGCCCACCATGCTCGCCTCGGCCCCGGCGTTGACGAAGCCCAGGAAGCCGTCCTGGTCGAGCGTCACGACGTACACGACCGCCGCGAGGACCAGCAGCCCGAGCGCGACCGCCTGCATCCGGCGCAGCCGACGCAGTCGCTCGGCGTCGGCGGTCGGGTCGGTCGACATCAGGGGCGCCACGGGTGCGAACCTATCGAGACGTCGCTCACGACCGCGTGAGGCGCCACCCCATCCGAGGCAGGCTGGGCTCCGAAGCACCGACGCACCCACGACCGGAAGGCCCGCTGTGACCACGCTGCACGACTTCACCGCCACCACCATCGACGGCGAGGACCGCCCGCTCTCGGCGTACGACGGCCACGTCGCTCTCGTGGTCAACACCGCCTCGCAGTGCGGCTTCACCCCGCAGCTGGAGGGCCTCGAGCAGCTGCACCGGCAGTACGCCGACCAGGGCCTGGCCGTGCTCGGCTTCCCCTGCAACCAGTTCGGCAACCAGGACCCCGGGAGCGACGAGGAGATCGGCGCCTTCTGCCAGAAGAACTACGGCGTCAGCTTCCAGATGTTCTCCAAGGTCGAGGTCAACGGCGACGACGCCCACCCGGTCTACCGGTGGCTGCGCTCGGAGAAGTCCGGCCTGCTCGGCGAGAAGATCAAGTGGAACTTCACCAAGTTCCTCGTCGGCAAGGACGGCCAGGTGCTCAAGCGCTACGGCTCGACCACCAAGCCCGAGAAGATCGCCGCCGACATCGAGAAGGCACTCGCCGCCTGAGGCTTCGTACTGCGCGGTAACCTGTGCGCGACGTACGCCGTACGACGCGAGGAGCACGTGCATGCAGTTGGCGCTGAGCAAGGACGACACCGACTTCCGCGAGGAGATGCGGGCCTTCTTCACCGAGAAGGTCGCCTCGGAGATCCGTGACGCGGTCCGGGCCGGTCACCACCTGACCAAGGCCCAGATCGTGGAGGCGCAGCAGACCCTCAACGCCGCCGGGCTCGCGGTGCCCTCGTGGCCGGCCGCGTGGGGCGGTCGCGACTGGACGCCGCTGCAGCGGCACATCTGGCAGCAGGAGATGGAGCTGGCGTGCGTCCCCCCGCCGCTGGCCTTCAACACCGGCATGATCGGGCCGGTCATCGCCCACTTCGGCAGCGAGGAGATGAAGCAGCGCTTCCTCCCGCCGACCGCCAACCTCGACATCTGGTGGGCCCAGGGCTTCTCCGAGCCCGACGCCGGCTCCGACCTCGCCTCGCTGAAGACCCGTGCGGTGCGCGACGGCGACGACTGGGTCATCGACGGCCAGAAGACCTGGACCACGCTCGGCCAGCACGCCGACTGGATCTTCGTGCTCTGCCGCACCGACCCCGACGCCCCGAAGAAGCAGCAGGGCATCTCGATGATCCTGGTGCCGATCGAGACCGAGGGCGTCACGGTGCGCCCCATCAAGCTCATCGACGGCGGCAAGGAGGTCAACGAGGTCTGGTTCGAGAGCGTCCGGGTGCCGGGCGACCTCCTCGTCGGCGAGGAGAACCAGGGCTGGACCATGGCCAAGTTCCTGCTCGGCAACGAGCGGGTCGGCGTCGCCCCCGTCGGGCAGACCAAGCGCCGCCTGGCCACGCTCAAGGAGCACGCCCGCGAGGTCGGGCTGCTCGACGACGCCGTGCTGGCCTCGCGGATCGCCGAGCTCGAGAACGACCTGCTGGCGCTCGAGCTCACCGCCCTCCGGGTGGTCGCGAGCTCCTCCGAGGGCAAGCCCCACCCGGCCTCCTCGGTGCTCAAGCTGCAGGGCACGGTGCTGCAGCAGGCCGTCACCGAGCTGCTCGTCGACGTCGCCGGTCCGCTGGCGCTGGCCTCCGGGGCGGGCGAGGACTCCGAGGTGCCCGACTGGGCCCGGGTCTCGGCCCCGCTCTACCTGAACTACCGCAAGGCCTCGATCTACGGCGGGTCCAACGAGATCCAGCGCCAGATCATCGCCGGCAGCATCCTCGGTCTCTGAGAAGGAGCGCGACATGGACTTCACCCTCGACTCCGAGCAGAAGGCGCTGCGCGACGCCGTCCGCAGCCTCTTCTCCTCCTTCGACAACGAGCAGCGACGCGCCGTCGTCGCCGAGGACCCCGGCTTCAGCGAGGAGCAGTGGGGCCGCATGGCCGAGATGGGCCTGCTCGGGCTGCCGTACGCCGAGGCCGACGGCGGCATGGGCGCCGGCCCCGTCGAGCTCTCGTTGGTGGCCGAGGAGCTCGGCCGCGTCGTCGCGCCCGAGCCGTACGTCGAGACCGTGGTGCTGGCCGGCGGCCTCGTCGCCGCCCTCGGCACCGCCGAGCAGAAGCAGGACGTGCTCGGGGCGATCTCCGCCGGCGAGCGGGTCGTCGCCGCCGCGCTGCTCGAGCCGGCCACCCGCTGGGACCTCGCCGCCGACGGCGTCGTCGAGAAGGACGGCACCCTCACCGGCACCAAGGAACCCGTGCTCGTGGGCGGTCGCGCCGACCAGCTCGTCGTCTCCGCCCGTGTCGACGACGGGCTTGGCTTCTTCCTGGTCTCCCCCGGCGAGGGCGTCACCGTCACGTCGTACGCCACCTTCGACGGCGGTCGCGCCGCCCGCGTCGTCCTCGATGGGGCCCCGGCGCAGCGGCTGGGCGACGGCTCGGTCGACCCGCACGCCGCGCTCGCCCGGGTGGTCGCCGCGGCCAAGATCGCCTACTGCCACGAGGCGCTCGGCCTGATGGAGTCGGCGCTGCGGCGCACCACGGAGTACCTCACCCAGCGCAAGCAGTTCGGCGTGACGCTCAACCGCTTCCAGGCGCTCACCTTCCGCGCGGCCGACATGTACACCTCCGTCGAGCTCACCCGCAGCATCGTGGAGTGGGCGAGCATGGTGCTCGCCGACGCCGGCTCGACGCCCGAGCAGGTCACCGAGGCAGCCCGCCGGGCCAAGCTGCAGGTCAGCAAGGCCGGTCGCCACGTCGGGCAGGAGGCGATCCAGCTCCACGGCGGCATTGCCATGACCGACGAGTACGCCGTCGGCCACATGACCGCCCGCCTCACCGCCATCGACCACCTGCTCGGCGACGGCCGCGAGCAGTCGCGCCACCTCGTCGCCTCCCTCGGCGACCACGAGGTGCTCGACCCGCTGCGGTGAGGTGCGGGGGCCGGCGCGGGGGCGGGCGCGGGCGTGGGCGTGGGCGTGCGGCATGTAACGCGGTGTTGTCGCATGTGAACAAGGGCTGTGCGCGGCGCGTCGGCACCACAGCGCCGCGGCACATGGACGGCGTACGCCGTGCCGCCTGAGCCGACCGCGCGGCTGACCTTCCGCGAGATGGACGAGGCCGACCTCGACCTCCTCGAGCGGCTGCTCGGCGACCCGGTCGTGATGGCGCACTACCCCCGCCCGAAGACGCGGGCAGAGTGCGCCGACTGGATCGCCTGGCACCGGCGCGGCTACGCCGCCGACGGCTTCGGGCTGTGGCTGCTGCACGAGGACGGCGTCTTCGTCGGCGAGTGCGGCCTGACCTGGCAGGCGCCCGACGGCCGCCGCGACCTCGAGCTCGGCTACCACCTGCTCCCCGAGGCGCAGGGACGCGGCCTGGCCACCGAGGCGGCGCTCGCCTGCCGTGCCCACGCCGAGGCGCGCGGCGTACGACGCCTCATCGCCGTGGTCGCGCCCGACAACGCACCGTCACGCCGGGTCGCCGAGCGTGCCGGCCTGGCCTGGGAGCGGCGTACGACGATGCACGCGCGCACCGTCGACGTGCTCGCCGCGGACCTCGGCTGAGGGCGCCACTCATCTACCGCGGTGCTGTGCACGGGATCGGGCCGCACAGCCCTTGTTCACATGCGACAACACCGCGTTACATGGGCCCCGCGACCCACCCCCGCGACCTACCGCCCGGCCTGCGGCCTCAGTCGGCGTGCCAGAAGCCGCGGCCGCCGTACCAGTCGCTGAGGTGGCCGTAGGGCGAGCGGGCGTCGCGGTCGCCGAGGTAGCTGCCGACGACGGCGGCGCCGAGGTCGTCGAGCTCGGGGCTGACCACGCGCCCCTCGACGCGGGCGGCGAGGCCGTCGAGGAAGCGGGCGAGGCCGGGGTCGTCGCCGAGCCGGAAGAAGGTGGTCTGGGCGCCGAGGCGGCGGGCGTTGTCGAGCTCGCGCACCGACCAGGCCAGGGTGAGCGGGTGCGGCGGGTAGGAGAACCACACCTCGCCGTCGGCCTCCAGGTGGCTGGTGGGCTCGCCGTCGGTGACCACGAGCAGCACCGGCTGGGCCGAGGGGTGCTTGCGGAAGAAGCGGTTGGCGAGCAGCAGCGCGTGGTGCAGGTTGGTGCCCTTCTCCCACTGCGCGTCGAGGGCCGTGAGCTGCTCGATGTCCATCACCTGCGCGGAGCGGCCGAAGCCGACCAGCTGCAGCGCGTCGCCGCGGAAGCGGGAGGAGACCAGCTGGTGCAGCGCCAGCGCCGTGCGCTTCATCGGGACCCAGCGGTCGGCCATCGCCATGGAGAAGGACGTGTCGACGAGCAGGGCCACCGCGGCCTGGGTGCGCGCCTCGGTCTCCTGCACCTCGACGTCGCCGATCTGCAGGCGGACGCCGTGCGCCGTCGACCCGCCCTCCCCGGCCGTGCGGACGACGGCGTTGGCGACCGTGCGCGGCACGTCCCACGGCTCGGTGTCGCCGAAGGCCCACTCGCGGGTGGCCCCCGACTGCTCGCCGGCGGCACCCGCGCGGCGTACGTCGCGCTGCCCGTGGCGCGCGGAGAGCCGCTCGGCGGCGTCCTTGAGCAGCGCCTTGCCGAGCTGACGCATCGCCTGCGGCGAGAGCCGCAGCTGCCCGTCGGAGGCGCGGGTGAGCATGCCGGTCTCCGAGAGCGCCCGCTCCAGCGCGGCCAGGGTGCGGGCGTCGACGCCGGCCTCCTCGCCGAGCTGGCGCTCGAGCGCCTCGAGGTCGACGTCGTCGAGCCGGGCGCCGTCGTAGGACTGCGAGAGCTGCTCGGAGAGGTCGTCGAGCTCGGCGAGGTCCTGCAGCACGCCGGTGCCGTCGCCGAGGCCGAGGCCCTCCTCGCCGTCGAACTGCTCGCCGCCCGCCCAGTCCTCGCCGGGCCGCAGCGCCTGCAGGTGGTCGTCGAGCTGCGAGAGCTGGCCCATCAGGTCCGGGGACCCGAATGCCTGGGCCGCGAGCGCGTCGAGCTCGGCCCGCTGCTCGGCGGTCATGCTGTTGCGCAGCCGCTGCGCCGCGGCGGCCCGCTGCGCCAGGGCGTCCATCAGCTCGTCGAGGTCCTGCGGCTGCTCGGGGAAGAACTGGCCGTGCCGGTCCATGAAGTCCGCGAAGTCCTCCGGGGTGTCCTCCCCCAGCCGGCGCTTCTCCAGCAGCTGGTTGAGGTCGGCGAGCATCTCCTGCACGGCCTGCCGGTCCTCGTCGGTCGCGCTCTCCAGCGCCTGCTTCATGCCCGCGAAGCGCTGGTCGAGCAGCTCGCGGCCGAGCAGCTCCTTGATCTCCTCGTACGCCGCCCGCCCGTCGGCGCTGCTCCAGTCGTAGTCGGAGAGCTCGCTCACCGCGGCCGCCGTGCTGGGCGGCAGCCCGTCGAGCCGCAGCTCGCGGAAGGCGCGGTCGGCGTCGTCCATCTCGACGTCGCGGGCGAGCTGCCCGCGCTCGGCGAGCACGGCCCGGTCGAGCAGCTCGCGCACCTGCTCCATGGTGCCGTCGAGCGAGTGCCGCTCGAGCAGCTCCCGGCGGCGCTCGGCGACCCGGCGGGCGAGGTCGTCGAGGCCCCGCTGGTCGCGGCCGCCGCGGCGCAGGAACTCGCGCATCGCCCGCTCGGGCGACCGGCCCGCCATGACGTCCTCGCCGATCGACTCCAGGGCCTCGGCGAGGTCGACGGGCGGTGCCAGCGGGTCGCCGCCGGCGTAGCGGCCGTAGCGCGAGCGACCCGGACGCCGCGGCGCGACGCCGCCGGCGGCGCGCGGACGGCGGCCCGGGGTGGGGTCCTCAGACATGGCCAACCCGGCGTACGCCGACGCCCTGCCGCAGTGCCCGCGGCACCTCCGCGACCCGCTCGACCGCGCCGACCAGCCGGTCGACGGTCTCGGGCAGCAGCGCCGAGTCGATCGCGACGGCGTACTCGACGCCGGTGGAGTGCCAGGTGTCGGTGTCGAAGCCGCCCTCGGCCGTGACGTGCACGCCGTTGAGGTGCAGCCCGCGCCGCTCGGCCTCGCGGTAGACGTCGTTGAGCACGCAGCACGCCACCGCCAGGTGCATCACGTGGGCACCGGTGAAGCCGCCGCGCACGCTCATGCCCGTGCCGGTCCAGTGGTGCGGCACGACCAGGCAGTCGGGCCCGTCCTCCAGGAGGGTGCCCGCGCCGACGCTCGCGGTGAAGCGCTCACCCATACACCGTCCCCTCCGCATCGCTGTCCTTGCCGACTCGCTGCGCCAGGAAGAGTCCCTCGAGCGCGAGCTCGACCGCGCCGGCCATCTGGCCGTCGTCGCGGGCGTCGAGGCGCTCGAAGAGCTGGTCGTAGAGGTCGGACTCCCCCAGCGTCGGGAGCCCCGTCAGCAGGTCGCGGGCCGGGACCTGCGGGCCGGTGACCACCATCGCGCCGTCCTCGACCGCCTGCACCAGCAGCCCGAGGTCGAGGCCGCCGAGCCGCGTGCGCACGGTCTCGGCCGTCGCTCGCCGGAGCAGGTGCTCGAGCACCTGCTGCTCGCGCCCCTCCTCACCGGTCTCGAACTCCACCTTGCCACCGAGCACGTCGACCGCGGTCTCGAGGTCGACCACCCGGGCGACGGCGCGCTCCTCGCCCTGCGACGTCGCCCGGTGCAGCGCGGCCGCGGCGATGGTCTCGGCGCCGGCGATGGCGAAGCGGGCCGAGACGCCGGAGCGCTGGTCGACCGAGCTCGACTCGCGCAGCGCGCGGGTGAAGCGCGCCAGGATCTCCACCAGGTGGTCGGGCACCTCGGCCACCAGCGCGGCCTCCTGCCGGATCACGGCGACCTCGTCGTCGAGCTCGACGGGGTAATGGGTGCGGATCTCCGCGCCGAAGCGGTCCTTGAGCGGGGTGATGATGCGACCGCGGTTGGTGTAGTCCTCCGGGTTGGCGCTGGCCACCACGAGCGTGTCGAGCGGCAGCCGCAGCACGTAGCCGCGCACCTGGATGTCGCGCTCCTCCATCACGTTGAGCATCGCGACCTGGATCCGCTCGGCGAGGTCGGGCAGCTCGTTGATGGCGACGATGCCGCGGTGGCTGCGCGGGATCAGGCCCCAGTGGATCGTCTCGGGGTCGCCCAGGCTGCGACCCTCGGCCACCTTCATCGGGTCGACGTCGCCGATCAGGTCGGCCACCGACGTGTCGGGGGTCGCGAGCTTCTCGGCGTAGCGCTCGTCGCGGTGGCGCCACTCGACCGGCAGCCGGTCGCCCTCGGCCTCGGCACGGCGGCGCGAGGCCACGGTGATCGGCTCGTAGGGGTGCTCGCCGAGCTCGGAGCCGGCGATGACGGGCGTCCACTCGTCGAGCAGGCCCACCAGGGTGCGCAGCAGCCGGGTCTTGCCCTGCCCGCGCTCGCCGAGCAGCACGATGTCGTGCCCGGCGATCAGCGCGCGCTCGAGCTGGGGCACGACCGTCGTCGAGAAGCCGTGCAGGCCGGGCCAGGGGTCGCGGCCCTCGCGGAGGGCGGAGAGGAGGTTGTCGCGGATCTCCTCGCGCAGGGCCCGGTGCACGTGCCCGCTCGCACGCAGGTCACCGAGGGTGCGTGAGGACGGAGGGGGAGTCGACACGACTGCCAAACTATCGCGGGTGCGCAAGACGACGGGGTCCTCGACGGGGCTGCCGACGCGGCCGGACGGCGCCTGCCCCTGCGGCGGGGCGACGTACGACGCCTGCTGCGGACCGCTGCTGCGTGCCGAGCGGCTGGCCGACACCCCCGAGCAGCTGATGCGCTCGCGCTACACCGCGCACGCCCTCGGCGACGCCGAGCACCTCTGGCGCACCTGGCACCCCCGCACCCGGCCCGAGCGCGTCGACCTCGACCCGGGCACCACGTGGCTGGGGCTGCAGGTGCTGCGGGCCGAGGACGAGGAGGTGGAGTTCGTGGCGGCGTACGACGACCAGCGCGGCGGCGGGCGGCTCCACGAGCGCAGCCGCTTCGCCCGGCGGGCCGGCCGCTGGTTCTACGTCGAGCCGGTGTGAGGGCGGCGGGGCGGGCGCCTAGCCTTGTCGCGTGTCCCCGGCCGCCTGGATCGCGCTCGCGCTGGCACTGCTGCTGGTCGCCGCACTGGCCGCCCTGGTCCGGGCCCGCACCGAGCTGCTCGCGCTGCGCGAGCGCGTCGTCGACCTCGAGGAGCTGGCCGACCAGGTGACCGTGACCGAGCAGCGCAGCCCCCGCGCCGTGCAGGCCGCCGGCGTCGCCGTGCGCACCGCGCGCGAGACGGTCTCGCGGCTGCGCGCCCAGGGCATGCGCGGCATGCTGCTCAGCTCGATCGACGACCTGACCGCCTGGGCGCTGGAGGAGCGCAGCGAGATCGTACGGGTGGCCGACGAGGAGGGCAACGTGACCATCCTCTTCTCCGACATCGAGGGCTCCACCGCGCTCAACTCCGAGCTCGGCGACGAGCTGTGGGTCAAGGTCCTCGCCGCCCACGAGGAGCTGGTCACGGGCGTCGTGGCGCAGCACCGGGGCCACGTGGTGAAGAGCTGGGGCGACGGCTTCATGGTCGTCTTCCCGAGCCCCGAGCTGGGCCTCGCCGCGGCCGAGCACCTGCAGCGGGCGCTGACCAGCAAGCGGCAGCGCAACCGTCGGCTGCGCGACCACCCGCTCCGGGTGCGGCTCGGGCTGCACACCGGCCGCGCCATCGAGCGCGGCGGCGACTGGTTCGGCCGCAACGTCGCCAAGGCCGCCCGCGTCGCCGCGATGGCCGACGGCGGCGAGGTGCTCGTCAGCACCGAGCTCGCGGCCCGGCTGCGCGAGCGCGGCGGCGACGAGCTGCCGTGGACGCTGCGCCGCACCGAGACCGTCGAGCTCAAGGGGCTTCCGGGCGAGCACACCCTCTGGCTGGTGGAGGCGCGCGATGGCTGAGAGCACCCCGGGCGAGGACCGCGACCGCCCCCTCACCGCCGAGGAGACCGCACGGGTCGTCGAGCTGGCGCAGCACTTCGCGCGCGAGGGCATGACCGCCGAGCTCGCGGGCTTCGTCGACCACGGCCTGCCCGTCGAGGTCACGGACACCGCGGGCAACACCCTGCTGATGCTGGCCGCCTACCACGGCCACGCGACCACGGTGCGGATGCTGCTCGAGCGCGGAGCCGACGTCGACCGCCGCAACGAGCGCGACCAGAGCCCCGTCGCCGGCGCGCTCTTCAAGGGCGAGGACGACGTCGTCCGCGCGCTGCTCGAGGCGGGGGCCGACCTCGACGCGGGCACGCCCACGGGCCGGGCCGCCGCCGAGACGTTCGGCCGGCAGGACCTGCTGCCTTGAAGCAGGTGCTCGTGGTCGACGGCGCCAACGTCGTGGGCGCGACCCCCGACGGCTGGTGGAAGGACCGCGCCGGCGCCGCCGCGCGCCTGCACGGGCGGCTCGCGGTGGCCGACACGTCGTACGACGAGGTGGTGCTGGTGCTGGAGGGCAAGGCCAGGGGCGGCATGCCCGCGGGGCGCGACGCCCACCTCCGCACGGTGCACGCCCCCCGCGACGGCGACGCCACCATCGCCGCGCAGGCCGAGAAGGCGCTCGCCGCGGGTCACCAGGTGGTCGTGGTCACCGCCGACCGGCTGCTGGCCCGGCGCGTGGAGCTGCTCGGCGCGCGCGTCATGAGCCCGACCTGGCTGCTCGCGCTGCTCGACTGAGCACCCCCACGCCGGCGTCGCGGCCGCGCGCGAAGGCGTCGTCGGGCACGCCGATCCCGGAGGCGGCCATCACGCCCTCGTGCAGCAGCATCAGGTGGTCGGCGACGGCGTCGGCGTCGGCCCCGCCGACGCCGGCCGCCTCGACCAGCCCGCGCAGCAGGCCCAGGGTCCAGCGCTTGTGGGCCACGATGACGGCGTACGCCGGGTGGCCGGGGTCGCTGATCTCGGCGTGGGCGTTGATCATGCCGCAGCCCTTCCAGGCACGGGCGCGGGCCCACGCGGCGGAGGCGTCGAAGTACGCCGCCAGCCGGTCGAGGGGGTCCTGGCCCACCGCGTCGAGCCGCTCGGCGACCAGCGCGCGCCACTCCAGGTCGCGGGCGCGGAGGTACTCCACGACCAGCCGCTCCTTGGAGCCGAAGCGGTCGTAGAGCGTCTTCTTGGTCACCCCCGCGCGCTCCGCGACCGCGTCGACGCCGACGGCGTGGATGCCGCGCTCGTAGAAGAGCTCCGAGGCCGACGCCAGCACGGCCCGCGCCTTGGGGGTCCACTCGATCTCGGGGAGGGAGGTGCTCATGGACGTGACTATACCGAACGGTGTACTTTCGTCCGCATGAATAGACCGATCGGTATACCGCGCCTCCCGGCACCCCTCCTCTCGGCGCTCTTCGTGGTGCTGTGGTCGGCGGGCTTCATCGGGAGCAAGCTCGGCACCGCGCAGGCGCCCTTCGACACCGTGCTGCTGTGGCGCTCGCTGCTGCTCACCGCGCTGCTGTCGCCCTGGCTGGTGGCGGCGCAGCGCGGGCACTCGGCGCGCGACCTCGGGCGCCAGGTGGTGGTCGGGCTGCTCTCGCAGGGCGTCTACCTGGTCACCGTCTACTGGGCGATCGGCCTCGGCGTCAGCACCGGCACCACGGCCCTCATCGACGGCGTCCAGCCGCTGGTCGTGGCCGCGCTCGCCGGCCCGCTGCTCGGCGCCACCCTGGTCGCCCGGCAGGTGGTCGGCCTGGCCATCGGGCTGCTGGGCGTGGTCGTGGTGACCGGCGCCGACCTCGCCTCCCCGGCGACGACCGCGCCGTGGTGGGGCTACCTGCTGCCGCCGCTCGGCATGGCCGCGCTGGTCGCGGCGACCTTCCTGCAGCGCCGCGCCACCCGGCGTACGCCGCCGCTGCAGGCGCTCGCCGTGCACAGCGCGGCCACGGCTGCCCTCGCCCTGCTCCTGGCGGGCGCCCACGGTCACGTCGTACCCCCGGCGACGTCGGCCTTCTGGCTCGCCCTCGCGTGGATGGTCGTGCTCGCGACGCTCGGCGGCTACGGCCTCTACTGGGTGCTGCTCGAGCAGCGCGGGGTGACCCAGGTCAACTCGCTGCTCTTCCTGGTGCCGCCGGTGACCACGGTCTGGGGCGCGGCGTGGTTCGGCGAGCCGCTCGGCCCCGTCACCGTGCTCGGGCTGGCCCTGGCGCTGCTCGCCGTGCGCCTCGCGCGCGGCAACGCGCCCGATGAGCCCGCGCCTCGGGAGGGGTCTGAGTCGCATGATCATCGTGAGCGGACACCTCAGCGTTGCCCCGGATGAGCGCGAGGCCTACCTCGCGACGTGCGTGGAGGTGGTGCGGCGCGCCAGGGCGAGCGACGGCTGCCTCGACTTCGCCCTCTCCCCCGACCTGCTCGACCCCGGCCGGGTCAACGTGCTGGAGCGCTGGAGCGACGCCCAGCAGCTGCGGGCTTTCCGCGGGGCGGGCATCGGGACCGAGCAGGCGACGATGCTGCTCGACGTCGCCGTCGAGGAGCACGAGGTCGTCTGAGGTCAGGCCCTCGGCCCCCGGTCACCAGCCCTGGGCGCGCTTGCGGCGGATCACGTCCGCGAGGTCGAGCCGGTGGGCCGCCCGCCAGGCCGCCACCCGCTCCAGGTCGCGGGCGAGCGCGTCGGGGGTGCCGTGCCGGCCGTGGTGCCAGCGCAGCGCGTCGTCGGCGTACGCCACGAAGGCGACCGGTCGCGCCGCGCGGATCAGCCCGAGGGCCTCCTCCGGGTCGACGCCCTGAGCCAGCAGCACGGCGAAGCCCAGCGAGGGTCCGCGGTTGATCCCCATGTGGCAGTGCGTGAGCACGGTGCCACCGGCGTCGAGCGCCTCCACGACCCAGGCGACACCGGCGTCGAACCACGCGTCGGGCACCCGCTGACCGGCGTCGTCCATGCCGTGGTGCAGGTAGCCGACGCCGGGTGCGTGCTCGGCGACGAAGGCGGCGTCGTCCCACTCGATGCGGCAGTCGACGACGTGGGTCAGGCCCGCCTCCACCAGCTCGCCCAGCTGCGCCTCGGCGAGGGACGCGTCGCGGGTGTCGAGGTCGCCGCCCACGAGCAGGTGGTCGGTGACGAAGCCCGCGTCGGCCACCGCCAGCGACCCCACGCTCACCAGTCCGCGCTCACGACCCGGGGTCCGGCTCGACGGGCGCCTGCTCGGACGCGCCGTCGGTGGCGCCGCCCTTGGCACCGTCGTCCTTGCCGACGCCGGCGCCGCCCGGCTCGGTCTCCGGGCTCGGCGTGGCGGTGTCGGACGGGCCCGACGTGGGACGCGACGACGGCGACGTGCCGGACGAGGGCGAGGGATCGGGTGTCGGCGCGGGCGAGCGGACCGGCACGGGCTGCGGCGCCACGCTGGGAGAGGCGCCGGGCAGGGGCCTGACCGAGGGACGCGGCTTGGCCACCGTCGCGGGCTGTCGCGGCCCGAAGGTCGGCGTCGGGCCGGGGTCAACGCCCGGACGGGGCGAGGACGACGGGGACGAGGGGGATGACGGGGACGAGGGAGACGACGGGGACGGGGCCGGTGCCGCGGCGGGGCCGTAGACGGGCCGGGGCGGCGGTGCCGCGGTCGCGCTCGTCGACGAGGGCCGGCGGGGAGTCGTGGTGGAGGGCTCGGCCTCCAGCGACGGGCGGGACGACGGCGCCCCCGACGGGCGAGGGAGCGGGAGGGGCTGGCGCGTGCCCGAGCGCGCGGTCGGAGCGACCGCCCGCGGGTCGCGCGCCGCCTCGCCGTCGGAGGGTGCGCTCGACGGCTGCGGCCTCGGCTCGGGCGGCAGCGACGAGAGCGGCGGCGCCCCGAGCGGCGGCTCGGCCGCGCGCTCGGAGGGCTCGGGGAAGTCGAAGGGCAGGTAGCCGCGCGAGAGGTCGGCCACCCGGTCCTGCCAGGGAGCCGGCAACGTGTTGGCCGCCGCCGAGAGCCCCGTGGCGGTGACGCCGGAGAGCGCCAGCACCAGCGCCGCCGACGCGGCGCTCGAGCGCTGGGCTCCTCCGCGCACGCGCCGCCGCTCCCGGCGGGGCCGCAGCGGCGTCGCGACCGCCTCCGGCTCGGCCCGGCCGAGCAGGGCCGCCAGCGCGGCCGACGGCGGCGGGGCGGCCGGGGGCTCGGCCAGCACGGTCAGGTCGCGCAGCAGCGCGGCCGCCTCCTCGGGCGGGGCGCCCATGGCCAGCAGCTCGTCGCGGAGCTCGTCGAGGACGCGGGTCATCGCACGCCCTCCCTCGAGGCCATCAGCTCACGGAGCCGCGCCAGCCCCCGCCGCTGCAGCTGCTTGACGGCGGGCACCGTCTTGCCGGTCACCGCCGCCGTCTGCTCCAGCGTCAGGTCGGCGATGACCCGCAGCGTCACGACCGCGCGCTGGTCGTCGCCCAGGTGCGCCATCAGTGCCACCGCCCGCTCGGCCTCGACAGTGCGCACGGCCGCGTGCTCGGCCGACTCCGAGACCCGGTCGTCGTGCTCGGGCTCGTAGGGGAGGCTGGCCGGCCTCCGGGCGCGGCGGCGTACGTCGTCGACCACGCGGGCGTGCGCCACGGAGAAGACCAGGGTGCGCAGTCCGTCGACGCCACCGCGGAGCGCGGCGAGACGTGGGTGGACCCCCAGGAAGACCTCGCTGGTGAGCCCTTCGGGGTCCTCGACCCCGCGGGCACGCAGGTAGCCGAGCACCTGCGGCGCGAGGGCGTCGTACACCTCGCCGAACGCCGCCGGGTCACCGACGGCAGCGCGGCCGACGACCTCCTCGGACAGCTCCACGTGCGACGACTCCTGGCCTGGTCGATGGCCCGAGCAGCCTGTCGGCCACCAACGGGGGGTAGGGGTGGCCGACAGGCTACGTCATCGGGGGTGCCGGAGGGTGCGGCCGAGGCCGCCCTGCTCCGCACCGGCGCCGCGGCCGACCTGGTGGTCGACCGTGGAGGTGGCACGCTCACGGGACTCCTCACCGCGGGGGGTGGTGTCGACGCACCGGGCACGCGGCATGTCCGGCATCGACTCCCCCCTCGGGTTTCGAGTCACCCTCGTGAACCTGTTCCACCCCGGTAATCGACGCAGGTGCCGAAAGGTTCCGCACGAATTTTCCACGCACCTCCGGGGCGTGGTGGAGCCGTGCGCCGTCAGCGGCTGAAGCGCTTGTCGCGCTCCTCGGCGTTGATGTCGGCCTGGAACTGGTAGCGCATCACGACGTCCATGAAGACCTTCCAGTCGACGTCGCGCGCCTGCACGATCGACCAGTTGTCGCGGTAGTGCCCGAAGGCGACCGACCCGTCGCGCACGAGCATGTCGACGCCGGGGTCCTCCATGTCGTAACGCTGCGTCGTCGAGCTGCGCACGATCTCGACCACCGAGCCGGTGACGATCACCTTCTGCGGCACCGTGACCGTGAGGAAGACCCAGCAGATGACGCAGACGATGGCCGCGCCGCCCGCGAGCGCCAGGTCACCGGTCGACTGCAGCTGCCAGCCGCGCCACCCGGCGGACGCCGTGGCGACGGCGGCGACGATGCCGAGCATCGCGATCCCCTTGCGGCCCGGGCTGCGCGCCACGTAGACGTGGTCGGGCTTCGCGGAGCCGGGACGGGTGGCCATGCTCCGAGAGTGCCATGACGAAAGCCCCATCGGTGATCAAATGGATGATTTCGTCGTCTGTCAGGGTGGCATCGTGGCCGACCCCCCACTCGTGCTGACGCTGGAATTGGCCGAGCCCGACCAGCGCCGCTTCGAGCGCGAGCGTGCCGCGCTCTTCCCGGAGGGCCGCACCCAGGTCGGCGCGCACGTCACGCTCTTCCACGCCCTGCCGGCCGCCCTGCGCCCCGAGGTGGAGGACGAGCTGGCGGCCGTGCACGACGTACGCCGCCCCGAGGTGACGGTGCGCGGCGTCCGCTCGCTGGGCCGCGGGGTCGCCTACGACCTGGCCTGCCCCTGGGTGGAGCAGCGCCACCAGCAGTGGCGACGGCGCTGGCGCCCGCACCTGACGCGGCAGGACGACGCGGGCCTGCGGCTGCACGTCACGGTGCAGAACAAGGTCGAGCCCGAGGTCGCCCGCCGCACCCTCGAGGAGCTGGGTCGCGACCTCACGCCCTGGACCACCGAGGCGGTCGCCCTGCAGCTCTGGCGCTACGACGGCGGTCCCTGGACCCACCTGGCCGACGGACCGTTCGCGCCCTGAGGCTCGTGCCGTCGCCGAGCCTCGACGTCAGCCTTGGGGCGTGGTGATCTCGATCGACTGCGAGAGGTACTGCGCGGCACCGACCCGCTTGATCGCCTCGAGCTGCGCCTCGAACCACTCGGCGTGCTGCTCCTCGTCCCGGACCATGTCCTCGAAGACGTCGGCGGTGCCGTGGTCGCCGAGGGTGTGGCACTCCTCGGCGGAGGCGTTGAACTGGGCGACGGCGGCCTTCTCGCTCTCGTAGGCGAGCGCCAGCATCTCCTCGGCGGTCTCGCCGATGGTGATGTTGCCCAGCCGCTGCACGTTGGGGTGACCCTCGAACATCAGGATCCGGTTGATCAGGTCGTCGGCGTCCTTCATCTCGTCGATGGAGAGGTCGTAGAAGACCTTGCCGAGCTTGGGCAGACCCCAGTTGTCGAGCATCCGCGCATGCAAGAAGTAGGTGTTGGTGACGGTGAGCTCGAAGGTGAGGGCGTCGTTGAGGAGCTCGACCACCCGGGGGCTAACTGGCTGCAACTTCGACTCCCGTCGTCGGCGCGACGCTCTCCAGTGCCGCGGTCGCCACATGCTCGCACAGCACGCGACGGACGGCGAAGATGCAGGATCCGCACTCCTGGCCGGCCCCCGTGGCCTTGCACACCTGCGCGGTCGTGCGGGCGCCGGCCCTGACGGCCTCCTCGACCTGGCGCTCGCCGACGACGGCGCAGTGGCAGAAGATCACAGGTGACTCCGGGTCCGGGGGGCGACGGAAGCTGAACGCAGGCAAGGCTTGCCTAAGAAGCTCCGGGCGTCAACCCGTACGCGACGCATCTCACGCCGTCGGGACCGGAGCCTCGAGACTCACCCGTCGTCGTGTGCGCACCCACCCCAGGGGTACACCTGGACCATGGCCTCCTTCGAGACCCTGCCCCCGCACGTCCTCGTCCTCTTCGGCGCCACCGGCGACCTGGCGGCCCGCAAGCTCTTCCCCGGGCTCTACCGGCTCGCGGCGGCCGGCCGGCTGCCCGAGGACTACCGCGTGATCGGCAGCGGTCGCCACTCCCCCGGCAGCGACGACGACTTCCGCACCCAGGTCGGCGACGGCCTGCGCAAGACCGTCGACGACCTCGACGACGAGCTGCTGGCGAGCTTCCTCGACCGGATCTCCTTCCAGACCTCCGACGCCGACGACGGCAGCGACCTCGCCAAGGCCGTGCGGGAGGCCGAGGAGCAGCTGGGCGACGACGTACGCCGCCTCGTCTACCTCTCCGTGCCCCCCGCGGCGATGCCCGGGATGATCGCGATGCTCGGGCGGGAGGACCTCACCGAGCGGGCCCGCCTGGTGATGGAGAAGCCCTTCGGCCTCGACCTCGAGAGCGCCCGCGAGCTCGACCGCAGCGTCAAGGAGGTGGCGGAGGAGGACCAGGTCTTCCGCATCGACCACTTCCTCGGCAAGGAGGCGGTGCAGAACATCCTGGCGCTGCGCTTCGCCAACGGCCTCTTCGAGCCGGCGTGGAACAGGCACAGCCTGGCCTCGGTGCAGATCGACGTGCCCGAGGACCTCGGCATGGAGGGGCGCGGCTCCTTCTACGAGTCCACCGGCTGCCTGCGCGACATGATCTCGACCCACCTGTGCCAGCTGCTCGGCTTCGTCGCGCTGGAGGACCCGGGCCGCTTCGAGGAGAAGGCGGTGCGCGACGCGAAGTCCCAGGTCTTCGCCGACCTGCAGCCGCTCGACCCCGCGCGCGTCATCCTGGGCCAGTACGACGGCTACCGCGACGAGGACGACGTGGCCGACGACTCCGACGTCGAGACCTTCGTGGCCATCGAGGCCCACGTCGACAACGACCGCTGGCGGGGCGTGCCCTTCTACCTGCGCACGGGCAAGCGGCTGGCGGTCTCCGACCGGGTCATCACGCTGCGCTTCAAGGGCCCCGACTGCACCCTCTTCGACGTCGACGAGGACGGCACCTGCCCGGCGCCCGGCTCGCTGCCGCCCAACGACCTGGTGCTGCGGCTGACCGACGACGCCGAGATCCACGTCGAGCTGCGTGCCAAGCGCCCCGGCCCCGACATGGAGCTGGTGCCCGCGGTGATGCACCTGCACGTGGCGGAGGCGGCCAACGGCTCCTCCCCGCTCGAGGCCTACGAGCGGCTGCTGCTCGACGTGATGCGTGGCGACCAGACCCTCTTCACCAGGGCCGACGAGGTCGACCGGCTGTGGCAGGTCGTGGCGCCGGTGCTGGAGCACCGGCCCGAGGTGCAGCCGTACGAGCAGGGCTCCTGGGGTCCGCGGGCCGCTAGTGAGCTCCCCGACGGCGGGTGGCAGCTCGAGCACTCCCCGTCGCATGGCTGAGGAGCTGCCGCAGGGTCACGACGACTTCCTGCCGATCGCCCACCACGGGCTGATCGGCGACCTGCGCACCTGCGCCCTGGTCGGGGCCGACGGCACCATCGACTGGTTCTGCGCCGGGCGCTTCGACTCCCCCAGTGTCTTCGCCTCGATCCTCGACCCCGAGCGGGGTGGCGCCTGGAGGCTGGGGTCGCGGGCCGACGACGTACGGACCTCGCAGTTCTACCTGCCCGACAGCAACATCCTGGTCACCCGCTTCATGACCGAGCGGGGCGTCGCCGAGGTCCACGACTTCATGCCGGTGCTGCGCGCCAAGGACCCCGACCACCGCCAGCGCGTCGTACGCCGCGTGAGCGCCGTGCGCGGCAAGGCCGAGCTCCGCATGGAGATGACGGCGCGGCCCGACTACGGCCGGATCGCCAGCACCGTCGAGCCGGTCGACCACGGCCTGCTGATCACCGGCGACGGCGTCCGGCTCGGGCTGACCGCCAGCTGCGACCTCGAGGTCAGCGACGGCACCGCGACCGCGACCTTCGACCTCGCCCAGGGCGAGGAGGTCCTCTTCGTGCTGGAGGTGCTCGACGACGAGGCCGAGGTCGCGTCGCCGGCCCAGGTCGACAGCGACCGGCTGCTGCAGCGCACCACGGACTTCTGGCGCACCTGGATCGGCCGGTCGAGCTACCGCGGCCGGTGGCGCGAGACCGTGCACCGCTCCGCGCTGACCCTCAAGCTGCTCACCCACGAGCCCAGCGGCGCCGTGATCGCCTCCCCGACGACCTCGCTGCCGGAGGCGATCGGCGGCGAGCGCAACTGGGACTACCGCTACGTCTGGATCCGCGACGCGGCCTTCAGCCTCTACGCGCTGCTGCGGCTGGGCTTCACCGAGGAGGCGGCCGACTTCGTGCGCTGGCTCTCCGAGCGGATGGCCGAGGACCACGACGGCGACGACCTCGGACCGCTTCGCGTGCTCTACACCATCGACGGCGAGCTGCCCCACGAGAGCGAGCTCGACCACCTGCGCGGCTACCGCGACTCCCGGCCGGTGCGCGTGGGCAACGGCGCCGTCGACCAGCTGCAGCTCGACATCTACGGCGAGCTGATCGACTCGGTCTACCTCTTCAACAAGTACGGCCCCGGCATCAGCGCCGACGCCTGGGCCGACCTGACCAGGGCCCTGGAGTGGCTGCTTGCGAACTGGGACCGCCCCGACGCCGGCATGTGGGAGATCCGCGACGAGCCCCGGCACCACACCACCTCGCTGCTGATGTGCTGGGTCGCGATCGAGCGGATGATGCGCACCGCGCGACAGCGTGGCCTCCCCGGCGACCTCTCGTCGTGGGCCGAGGTGCGCGACCAGATCTACGCGCGGCTGATGGAGCGGCACTGGAACGCCGACATCGGCGCCTTCACGCTGCACGACGAGGGCACCGACCTCGACGCCGGCGTGCTGCTGATGCCGCTGCTGAAGTTCGTGGCGCCCAACGACCCCCGCTTCCTCTCCACCCTGGCGGCGATCGAGGAGCGACTCGTCTCCGACAGCCTGGTCTTCCGCTACGACGTCGAGGCCTCCCCCGACGGCCTCAGCGGCGACGAGGGCACCTTCTCGCTGTGCTCCTTCTGGTACGTCGAGGCGCTCACCCGCGCCGGCCGGCTCGACGACGCCCAGCTGGCGCTGGAGAAGATGTTCACCTACGCCAACCACCTCGGCCTCTACGCCGAGCAGGTCGGCGTCGCCGGCGAGCAGCTGGGCAACTTCCCCCAGGCCTTCACCCACCTCTCGCTGATCTCCGCGGCCCTCAACCTCGACCACGAGCTGGGCTGAGTGGCACGCGGTTTCGCAAGTTGACTGGTGAAACTGGCACTTCCCCACCGAAGCTTCGGTCGGTGAGCGCTGGTTTCCCCAGCTAACTGGTGAAACCAGCAGCCCCGCATCAGCCCGTACGCCGCTTCATCCGGTGGCTGAACTCGCGCTCGATCTCGCGGGAGGCCTCACGCTCGGCGAGGGCGCGCCGCTTGTCGTAGTCGCGCTTGCCGCGGGCGAGGGCGATCTCGACCTTGGCGCGGCCGCCGGAGAAGTAGACCGACAGCGGGACCAGCGTGGTGCCCTTGGCCTCGAGCCGACGCTCGATGCGCGAGATCTCGCGGCGGTTGAGCAGCAGCTTGCGCTTGCGGCGTACGGCGTGGTTGGTCCAGGTGCCCTGGGCGTACTCCGGGATGTGCACCTGGTGCAGCCAGACCTCGCCGCCGCCGGGACCGGCCTCGACGTCGGCGAAGCCGTCGGTCAGCGAGCAGCGGCCGGCGCGCAGCGCCTTGACCTCGGTGCCGGTGAGGACCAGCCCCGCCTCCCAGGTCTCCTCGATCTCGTAGTCGTGGCGCGCCTTGCGGTTGCGCGCCACGACCTGCTCCTGCTCGGACCTCACCGGGCGATGGTGACAGTCAGGACCCGGTCTCGGCGATCCGTTTGATCGCCCCCAGCGTCCGGGGGATGCCGCTGAGCGCCGCCTGGGTGCGGTCCTCCACCTGCGCGGGGGCGTCGTCGCCGTACCGCTGCTCGAACATCGCCAGGCCGGCCGGCAGGAAGTCCCAGGTCTCGGTGAGCCGGGTGCCGCCCTGCACCGGCTGCAGCTCGAAGCCCCAGCGCACGAAGCCGTCACCGACGTGCCACGCGAACTCGCGGCCACGCGAGGCGACGACGACCTGCGAGCGGGTCTCCCAGGTGCGCGTGGGCGTGACGTTGCGGCCGGTGAACCACGAGCCCACGGCGCCCGGCACCGCGTCGTCGTCCCACCAGCACTCCTGGCAGATCGGGCTCCACTCGCCCGTGCGGGTGACGTCGCTGACGAGGTCGTAGAGCGTCTCCGGCGACGCCTCGACGACGACCGACTCCTGGTGGTGACGTGGTGAGGTCTCCATGCCCTCAGCCTGCCAGGATCGACATCATGGCGACCCTCGGCACCTACCCGACCCCCGTCGAGCCCGCGCCGCGACTGGCGGTGGCGCTCGGGCTCGACGAGCGCGACCTCTGGGTCAAGCGCGACGACCTGCTCGGCCTCGGCGCGGGCGGCAACAAGGTGCGCAAGATCGCACGCACCGCGACCGCCGCCGTCGAGCGCGGTGCCACGACGCTGGTCACCACCGGCGCCGCGCAGAGCAACCACGCCCGCGTCACCGCCGCGGCCGGCGCCCGTCTGGGCCTGGCCGTCGAGCTGGTGCTGCGGGGCGAGCAGCCCGAGGCGCCGACGGGCAACCTGCTGCTCGACGCGATGTTCGGCGCGACGCTGCGGTGGTCGGGCGACGTCGACACCCCGACGCTCGAGCGGCTCGCGGTCGAGCGCGTCGCCGAGCTCGGCCCCACCGCGGCGCTGATCCCGTACGGCGGCTCCGACGCCGTCGGCGCCGCGGCGTACGCCGACGCGGGGCACGAGCTGCTCGAGCAGGTGCCCGACGCGGCGCACGTCGTGGTCGCCGTCGGGTCGGGCGGCACCATGGCAGGACTCGTGGCGTCACTCGGCGCCGCGCGGGTGCTCGGCGTCGACACCGGCGCCGTGCCCGACCCGCTCGAGCGGGTGGCCCGACTCATCGTCGAGCTGGGCGGGCCGACCGCGGGGCTGCGGCTGCGTCGCGACCAGGTCGGCGACGGCTACTCCACCTTCCCCGCGCCGGTGCGGGAGGCGCTGCTGCTGGCCGCCCGCACCGAGGGCCTCGTGCTCGACCCCGTCTACACCGGCCGTGCCCTCGCGGGACTCGCCGCCGCGGTCCGGGAGGGCGACGTACGCCGCGGCGAGCGCACCGTGCTGCTGCACACCGGCGGCCTGCCGGGCCTGCTCGGCTCCCCCGAGGCGCAGGCGTGGGCGACCACCCTGGCGCCGTGAGCCGACGCCGCGGGCGGGCTCACGCGCCGTCGAGACTCATCGGCGGTCCCACGATGTCGATGGCGAGCTCCTCCGCAGCTGCGACGAGGGCGGCCACGTCGGGCGCCGAGGGCGTCGGCAGCCCGTCGGCGTCGGGTGGGCGCCCGATCCCGCGCACGTAGCGCTCGAACTGCGCCGGCGCGGTCAGCTGGAGACCCCGGACCGGACCGGCGGTGACGACGAAGCAGTGCTCGAGCCCGCGCGGCAGCAGCACGAAGCCTCCCGGGCCGAGCTCCCAGGTGCGACCGTCGCACTCGACGCGCAGCTCGCCGTCGATGAGGTAGAAGGCCTCGTCCTCGCGGCGGTGGACGTGGCGCGGCGGACCGAAGCCGACCGGCGCGTGCCACTCCAGGAAGGTGAAGGCGCCGTGCGTCTCCTCACCGGTGGCCTTGAGCGTCATGCGGCTGTCGAGGAACCACCAGGGCTCTCCGGCGTCGGCGGCGAGTGCGTAGCCGCGGGGGTCGAAGCTCATCGCGATCCCCCCTCGTGACCCAGCTCCTGACCACCGTCGTGCCGCTCGAGGGTGTAGAGCCGCAGCTCCACGCCGTCGGGATCGCGCAGGCCGACCAGCACCCACCCCTGGTGCCCCTGGACCACGCCCCCGTGCGGCTGGTCGAGGTCGTCGAGGTGCGCGGCCCAGTCCTTGAGCTCGGCGTGCGTGCCGACCAGGAGGCTCACGGGGTCGAAGCCGGAGAGGGCCCGGGCTCGCTCCGGCTCGTGACGCAGCGCCAGCCTGAGGTCGCTGCCGGGCTCGCGCAGGGCGACCCCCCGCAGCTCGCCCTCCTCGACGAACTCGATCTCGACCTCGAGCCCGAGGACCTCCTCGTACCAGCGTCGACTGCGCCCGACGTCGGCCACGGGGAGCTTCACGTGGTGGATCCCTCTCAGCACGGGCATGTCGGCCTCCTGCAGACCTAATTAGAGTTGACTCTAGAGTAGAGTCCAACGCGTGGCCGACGCTGTCAAGACCTCCTCCCCCACGCCCCGCGGCGACCGCGCCCGCACCACTCGCCGGCGCATCGTGCTGGCGGCCCGCGACCTCTTCCTGCGCGACGGGTACGCCGCCACGACGCTGCAGGCGATCGCCGACGCGGCCGGGGTCGCGGTCCAGACGGTCTACTTCCACTTCGGCAACAAGCGCACCGTGCTCAGGCACGTCGTCGACGTCGCGGCGACCGGCGACGACGAGCCGGTCCCGCTGCTCGAGCGCCCCTGGGTCGCACGGATGCGGGACGCCCCCGACGCCGCGTCGGCGCTCGAGGTGTGGGCCGAGGTCAGCCAGGAGATCTACGAGCGCATCGTCCCCGTCATGCGGGTCGTGCGCGAGGCGGCGGGGAGCGACCCCGACATGGACGCGCAGGAGCGCACCAACCGGCGGCAGACCCTCGCCGCGCACGGCATGCTCGCCGCGCACCTCGCCGAGCGCGGTGCGCTGCGCGCCGATCTCGACGAGACCGCGGCCGCCGAGGAGCTCTTCGTGCTCTTCGGCCTCGACGTGCACGTGCTCGTGACGCGTGAGCTCGGGTGGTCGGTCGACCGCTGGCGCGCATGGGCGGTCGCCACCGCCGTCCGCACCGTGCTCCGCTGACCCTGCGCGCGTACGCCGGCGCACGGCGGGGCACCCTGGCCACGTGAGCGAGCTCCCTCCCGTCCGCGCCGCCTTCGACGGCTTCACCGAGCACGACGTCGAGGTCGGCGGCACCACCGTGCACGCCGTGGTCGGCGGTGACGGACCTCCGGTGCTGCTGCTCCACGGCTACCCCCAGACCCACGTCATGTGGCACGCGGTGGCGGCGACCCTGGCCGAGCACCACACGGTGGTGGCGGCCGACCTCCGCGGCTACGGCGACTCCGCCAAGCCCCACGGCGACCCCGAGCACGAGACCTACGGCAAGCGCGCCATGGCCGCCGACCAGGTGGGCCTGATGCGGGCGCTCGGGCACGAGCGCTTCGCCGTCGTCGGGCACGACCGCGGCGCTCGCGTCGCCCACCGGCTCTGCCTCGACCACCCCGAGGCCGTCACCCGCGCCGCCGTGCTCGACATCGCCCCCACGCGGCACGTGCTTCACCACGTCGACCTGACCCTGGCCCGCGCCTACGAGCACTGGTTCTTCCTGTCCCAGCAGGGCGACCTCCCCGAGCGGATGATCGAGCCCGTCGCCGAGACCTACCTGCGCAGCAAGCTGGCCGCCTGGTCCGCCGACGGCGTCGTCTTCGAGCAGGGCGCCGTCGGCGAGTACGTCCGTTGCTTCGACGCCGCCTCGATCCACGCCACCTGCGAGGATTACCGGGCCGGGGTGACCAGCGACCTCGCGCTCGACGAGGCGTCGTACGACGAGGGCCTGCGTGTCGGCTGCCCGCTGCTCGTCCTCTGGGGCGCGCAGGGGCTCGTCGGCCGTGCCTACGACGTGCTCGACGTCTGGCGCTCCTACGCTGCCTGCCCCGACCTCGTCACCGGCCACGCCCTCGACTGCGGTCACTTCCTGCCCGAGGAGCGTCCCGAGGAGACGGTCAGGGCCCTCCTCGACTTCCTCGGGTGAGCCGCTCGACGGCGGCGACGAGCGCGTCGTAGCTGCCGAACTCCGGCCCTGACGGCATCAGGTGGTCCCTCGCACCGACCAGCGCGCCGCACCCGTCGAGGAAGAGGCCCTGGATCCCCGACTGTCCAAGCACCCCGCCCGCGGCCAGGTCGGCGCGCCGTTGCAGGCGTGGCGGCGCGGCGGAGACGACCGCCAGCAGCCGGGTCCCGGAGGGGACCGCCTCGGCGAAGTCACCCGCATCGAACACCTGCCTGCCGGAGCCGCCCTCCTCGGCGCCGCGCCAGAAGGCCAGGTACGCCGCGCCGTCCTGGACCACGGGCTCCCCGCTGTCGCGGAGCACGCGGTCGACCTCGATGCGCATCACCACGTGACGGCGCAGGCTCTCGGTGTAGCCACCCACCCGCCCGACGACGACGATGCCGTCGTACTGCGCGAGCAGCTGCTCCCACGACGCGATGGCCTGATAGTCGTACCTCACGGTCCGGAAGACGCCGACGTCGATCGGCCGGCAGGACGACGAGCTCGCTGGCGTCGGCACCACCCTGGGCGAGGTGCCTGCCTCGGGCGAGCAGGCCGAGACGAGGGCGCCGAGCACCGCCGCGGCGACGACCCGTCTGCAGATCACCTCGCTACGACGCGCACGTGGCTGCACGCGTTCCCCGGCTGCGGCGACGTCCTGCCCGCGGAGACGGCGGCACCCCTGCGAGACTGCTGGCATGACAACCGCGCGACCCACCGCCGTGCTGCTCGGTGGGCTCGCTGCCTTCCAGGCCGGCCTCGCGGTCGGCGCCCCGTGGGGGCGGGCGGCGTACGGCGGCCAGCACCCCGGCCCGCTGCCGACGCGGCTGCGCACGGTGAGCGGGGTCGCGAGCGCGGCGTACGCCGCCGCGGCGCTCGCGCTCGCCGCCGACGGGACCAGCGAGCCGGTGCGGCGCCGCCTGCTGCGCGGGGTCGTCGGTCTCGTCGGCACCGGCACCCTCGTCAACGCCGCCTCGCGCTCGCCGGTCGAGCGCGCCGTGTGGACGCCGTACTGCGCCGTCACGGGCGCCCTCGCCCTCCGCGCGCTGCGGGGCTGAGCGCGACGACTCAGAGCGCGTGCGCGACCAGCCGCTCGTACACCGGGAGCGCGTCGGCGTAGGCCTCCTGCAGCCGGGGCTCGTCGTCGCCGGGGGGAGACGGCGGGGGCGACATCGTGCCGAAGCCGGTCGTGCGCGACGTGGAGGCGTGCCACTCCTCCCACAGCTCCCACTCCGGGCGCATGCCCGGTTCCCAGGTCAGCGTCTCGGGCCGGTGGTCGAGGCCGATCCGCTCGCACCAGCGCTCGACGACGGCGTCCGGGTCGTCACAGAGACGGTTGGCGTCGACGACCACCAGCGGCTGCCCCACCTCCTCGACGACGTCGGCGGCCCGGCCCAGGTCGGGCCACCCGGTCTCGGCGTCGGTGAAGTCGGGCCAGCGGCGCGCCAGCGAGCGCAGCGCCCCCGACGGGTGGCGCACCAGGAAGGAGTTGCGGAAGCGGCCGAGCACGTCGGCCTCGAGCAGGTCGACCGCGTGGTAGGCCATGTCCTTGACGAAGACTGGCCGCTCCTCGGCCGCCTCCTCGATCTCCTCCAGCACCTCGCGAGCCGCACTGTGCGGGATCGTCTCGGCGTACCGCTGCGAGTGCCGGTCGGGACCGAAGTAGTACGCCCGCGAGAAGGGCTCGTCGAGTACGGTGTGGTCACCGCGCTCGCTCACCATCCGCTCGAACGACGTCGAGACCGAGCGCGGCACGCTCCACAGCACGATGACCGGGTAACTCACGCGACTTAGTATGCGGGACGCCGTGGCCAGGGCTTGTCCTGCGGGCGAAGCCGCCGCGACGAACGACGCCGCCGGCCCCGCGCCGTACGCCGCCCTACGCCGCCTCGCGGTCCTGCAGGGCGCCGGTGAGCAGGCCGACCAGGGCCTCGAGCTGGACGTCGACGGAGGTGGCGACGCCCTCGCCGGCGCCGTCGAGCGCGCGGGCGGCGAGGCCGGCCTTGCGGTCGATGACCTCGGCGATGCGGGTGTCGATGGTCTGCGTGGCGATGATGCGCCAGGCGGTGACCGGGGTGTCCTGGCCGATGCGGTGGACGCGGTCGATCGCCTGGGTCTGCTCGGCATCGGTCCACGACAGCTCGGCCAGCACCAAGTCGGAGGCCACCTGCAGGTTGAGCCCCACGCCCGCGGCGGTCAGCGAGCAGACGATCACGCTCACGTCGGGGTCGTTGACGAAGGCGTCGATCTGCTCCTGGCGCGACTTGGTGGTCTGGTCGCCGCGCACCGAGGAGTAGCGCAGCCCCCGGCGCTCGAAGAGCTGGCTGGCGGTGTCCATGACGTCGACGTGCTTGGCGAAGAAGACGACCTTGCCGACGTTGCGCGCCAGCTGCGCGGCGTAGTCGGCGGCGAGCCCGGCCTTGGCCTGGCCGATGCGCCGCAGCATGCCGAAGACGTTCTCGGTGCTGCTGGAGTCGGAGTCCTCGCGCTCCCACGTGGCCACGCGGCGCACGAGGTCGTGGTCGATGCCCTCGACCACCTGGCCGGACTGGCGGGTCGCGATGGCGCTGTCGTAGCGGCGCACCAGGCGGGCGGCGAGCTCGCGCTCGGCCTCGCGGATGGAGCGCCCGGCCTCGTCGTCGAGCTCGACGGGGAGGTCGGCGATGCGACGGGCGGGGATGTCCTTGGCGACGTCGACCTTGCGGCGACGCACGATGCCCATGTCGACCACGCACTGGCGTGCCGCCGGGTAGAAGCCCGGGTCCTGCGGCGTCATGCCGGTCGCCTCGAGCTTGCTCATCAGGGTCGCGAGCGGCTTCTTGTCGTCGATCCAGCCGAGGAACTCCCAGATGGCCTGGAAGTCCTCGATGTCGTTGATCAGCGGCGTGCCGGTCAGCGCCATCAGCAGCGGGCGCCCGGTGCGGGAGCGGATCTGCTCGGAGAGCTGCAGCACGAGCTGCGAGCGCTGCGACTGCTTGTTCTTGATGAAGTGCGCCTCGTCGACCACCATGCTGCGGAAGCCGAAGTCGCCCAGCCAGCCCACGTGGCGGTCGAGCACCTCGTAGTTGACGATCACGATGTCGGCGAAGCCGTCGACGTCGTGGCCGTCGCCGTGGATCACCGTGGCCTCGCGCTGCGGCGTCCAGATGCCCGCCTCGCGCGCCCAGTTGGTCTTCACCACGTTGGGGACCACCACGAGCATCGGGAAGGCGTCGGCCGCCTGCGCGGCGAGCAGCGCCTGCGCGGTCTTGCCGAGGCCGGGCTCGTCGGCGAGCAGGAAGGTGCGGTGGCCAGCGGCCGCGGCGGCGACGAGCTGCGCCTGGTGCGGCATCAGCTCCAGGCCGTCGGGGGCCTTGAAGGCGCTCGCCTCGGGCAGCGCCATGCAGGCCGACGCGCCCTCCCCGGCGTACTCGAAGGAGCGGAAGAGGGGACCCAGCAGCTCCCAGCCCGCCAGCCGCTTGGCGGCGGGACGACGGTCCTCGGCGGTGCTGAAGTCGGGCACCAGGAAGGGGTTGGAGAGACGTCGCTGCACCACCGACTGCGGCGTCACCTGCCGCTGCGAGCTGGGCAGCACGACGTCGGGCGTCACGGGCTCGGGCTCGTCGGGCACCTCGAGCCCGGCGGCCTCGAGCATCTCGCGCTTGAGCCGCTTGGCGGCGTCGCTGATCTCGGCCGACTGGTCGAGCAGGGTGAAGAGCGTGCTGTCGCGGGCGGCCGTGGTGGCCATGATCGTGGCGATGCCGTCGAGGCGCTTGAGCTGCTCGGCCCGGCGCGAGTCGTTGAGCGTCTCGTCGGCCTTGACCCGCGCCCGCTCCTCGCGGGCGAGCAGGCCCACGACCTGGAACTTCGTGCGCACCGAGGGCATCACCGACCCCCGGCCGACGGCGTTCTCCACCTCGCGGACGGTGCGCGCGAGGACGGGGATGATCCCCTCGTTGTCGCGCTCGGCGTGGCCGCCGTTGCGGCGTCGCTGTCCTCCGCGACGCTGCTGCGTGCGCTGGCCTCCTCGGGCCACAGGCTCCTCCTCGGTGTGCGGGTCCGGATCCCGGACCGGCACGACTGGCTCCGTCGCTTCTGCTGGCGTCGGCGGCGGTACGACGCGTCGCCGGGACACCCCTCTCGGGTCACTCGGACCCGCTCCCCGTGCTGCGTCCCGTCGGGCCCGAGGGCTTGGATCGGGCCGGAGCCGGACCCGAACGGGTCATCTCCGACGACAGGACGACGGCCACGCGCGGCAGCCGCCTCCACCACCATACCCGAGGTCGGCCGCCGTGGCCTGCCGACCACGGGAGCCGGACGACGACGCTCAGTGCAACAGCTTGAGCCCGGCGACGCAGCCGACGATCCCGGCGAGCAGCAGCACCCGCACGGCGCTCACCGGCTCCTCGCCCGCCCACATGGCCCAGGCCACCGTGAGCACCGCGCCGATCCCCACCCACACGGCGTACGCCGTGCCGAGCGGCAGCTCCCGCATCGCGTAGGCCAGGCCGAGCATGCTCAGCACCAGCCCGACCACGAAGACGACGCTCGGACCGAGCCGGGTGAAGCCCTCCGAGCGACCCAGGGCGGTGGCCCACACGGCCTCGAGCACCCCGGCGACGACGAGCACGAACCACGACATGACGCTCTCCTCGAGCATCGTCTTGTCGGGGGGCCGGGTACGACGCGCCTCGTCCGGCGGCCTGCTGGTCAGGCACCTCCAGGGTGGCACGACGCATGAGCCGGGGCCAGCGAAGACGGGGAGGCGTCGGTCACCAGTCGATCTCGTGGCACTGCGCCGTCGGAGCCGCCTCGACCTGCAGCGTCGCGTGCTCGACGTGGTGGTGCTCGCGCAGCACCAGCTGCGCCTCCAGGAGCACGGCGTGGGCGTCGGCACCGCCCGCGACGACGAGGTGGGCGGTCGCGACGTTCATGCCCGAGGTGAGCACCCAGACGTGGAGGTCGTGCACGTCGGCGACGCCGCGCACGGCCTCGAGGTCGCGCACGAGCGCGTCGAGCTCGACCTCCGCCGGCACGTGCTGCCCCAGCACGGCGAGCACCTGGCGACCGAGCAGCACCGCGCGCACGGCGACGAAGACCCCGATGGCGACCGCCACGCCGGTGTCCCACCAGGCGTCGCCCGTCGCCACCACCAGCAGCCCGGCCGCGACCACGCCCACGCTGCCGGCCGCGTCGGCCACCACCTCGTAGTAGGCACCCTTGACCGTCAGCGACTCGCTGGCGCCACCGCGCAGGAGCAGCATCGAGACCAGGTTGACCAGGAGGCCCAGGCCGCCGACGAGCAGCATGGTGCCGGTCTGCACCTCGACGGGGCTGCCGAGCCGCGAGACCGCCTCGGCCACGACGTACGCCGACACCCCGAGCATGATGAGCACCGTCAGGCCGGAGGCGAGGATCTCGGCCCGGTAGGAGCCGTAGGACCGGCGACCGGTCGGGTCGGGCCGGGTGGCGATGCGGGTGGCGGTCAGCGCGGCGCCGAGGGCGACGACGTCGGCCGCCATGTGGCCCGCGTCGGAGATCAGGGCCAGCGAGCCGGAGACGAGACCGGCGACCAGCTCGACGACGAAGAAGGTCGCGACGAGCCCGAAGGCGAGCACGAGACGCCACCGGTGGCGTCCCGCGGCGCTGGCGTGCCCGTGGCCCGCACCCATCAGGGCACCGCCGCGGTGCGCCCGGTCACGTCCGTCCCTGGGCGGCGAGCCGGATCGGGGCGTTGGTCGCGCCGTAGCCGTCGTAGCGACCCCGGCGCTCGACGACCTCGAGGAAGACCTCGCCGACGGTGCGCGTGTAGAAGTGCACGAACTCGCCCTCGGCGTCGCGCTCGTAGAGCAGGTCGAGGTCGCGCAGCTCGGCGACGACGTCGTCGGCGAGGCCGTAGCGCGCGACGAGGTCGTCGTAGTAGTTGGCCGGGACGGGCAGGAAGCGCGTGCCCCGCTCGCGGGCGCGCCGCGCGACCGCGACGACGTCGTCGCAGGCGACCGCCACGTGCTGGGCCAGCCCCTCGGTCGCGGCGGGAGCGACGTTGAGCGGCAGCCGCACCGCGCCGTCGGCGGTGCGCATCACCTGGCTGCGCACCAGCCCGCGCGGGCCGGCGACCTTGGTGCCGGTCTCGGCGTCGAGGCCGAGCACGGAGGTGTAGAAGAGCACCGCCTCGTCGAAGTCGGCCCACGGCTGCGCGAGGTTGACGTGGTCGAGGCGGGCACCGTCGAGCGGCGACGCCACGGCCTGCGCCGCGCCCTCGAACTCCTCCACCCACGGCGCGTCGGCGCCCGCCGGTGAGACGCAGAGGAAGACTTCCGTGCCGTCGGGGGCGGCGATCGCGTCGAGCGGCAGCTCCGTGGCATAGGTACGCCGGTGCACCCGCGGCGCCATCAGCTCCCCGGCCCGTGCGGCCGCGGCGCGTGGGTCCGCGACGTCGAAGCCGACCGCGGCGACGTGGGGCACCTGGTCGCGGGCCTGCTGCTCGTTGAGGACGACGCGGGCGTCGCCGGCGGTCCAGAGCCGGACCGGCTTGGTGCGGTGCCGGCCGCGGAAGCGGAAGCCGAGCTGGTCGAGCAGCACCTCGACCTCGCCGGTGTCCTCGCCCTTGACCTCGACGAAGTCGAAGCCGGTCGGTGCGGGCGCGGGGGTCAGGCGGCGCCACCCCGCGGAGCCGGCCGGCGGCTCCGCGACCTGCGCGGCGGCGGCGTCCTCGAGCCAGACCAGCGAGCGCAGCGCGTGCGTCGCGGTGCGGCGTACGTCGGTCTGCCGGAAGGTGTCGTTGAAGACCTCGAGCGACAGCGGGCCGTCGTAGCCGGTGCGCAGCACGTGGGCCACGAAGCCCGCGAGGTCGAAGCTGCCCTCCCCGGGGAAGAGCCGGTGGTGGCGCGACCACGACAGCACGTCCATCGACAGGTCGGGGGCGTCGGCGAGCTGCAGGAAGAAGATTCGCTCGCCGGGGATCTCCTCGATCGCGGCGGGGTCGTGCCCCCGGCTCAGGATGTGGAAGGAGTCGAGGCAGAGCCCGACCGCGGGGTGGTCGGCGAGCTCGACGATGCGCCAGGAGCGGCGGTAGTCGTCGACGTGGCGGCCCCACGCGAGCGCCTCGAAGGCGATGCGCGCGTCGTAGCGCTGGGCCAGCTCGCCGAGCCGGCGCAGCTGCGCGGCCGAGACCTCGTCGGAGTCGACGCTCGCGGTGGCGACGTTGGAGCACACCAGCATCAGGTCGATGCCCAGCCGCTGCATCAGGGCGAGCTTGGCCTCGGCGCGGCGCAGGTTGTCCTCGAGCTGCTCCTCCGTGACGCCCTCGAAGTCGCGGAAGGGCTGGTAGAGGTCGAGGGTCAGCCCCAGCCGCGCGGCGAGCGCCCGCACCTCCTCGGGACTGTGGTCGCTGGCGACGAGGTCGGGCTCGAAGACCTCGATGCCGTCGAAGCCCGCGGCGGCGCAGGCGTGCATCTTCTCCACCAGGGTGCCGCTGAGGCAGACGGTCGCGACCGAGGTACGCATTCCTGGGACGATAGCGAGATGTACACCCCGCGCTTCAACGCCGTCGCCGACGAGGCCGAGGTACGCCGCACGGTCGCCGCCGTCGGGTCGGCCCAGCTCGTCTCGACGGGCCCCGACGGGTATCCCGCCGCCACCCTGCTGCCGGTCGTCTGGCGCGACGACGTCGTGGTCGCGCACCTCGCCCGCGCCAACGACCACTGGCAGCACCTCGACGGCGCTTCCGTGCTGCTCGTGGTCACGGGACCCGACGCCTACGTCTCGCCGGGCTGGTACGCCGCCAAGGCAGAGCACGGCCGCGTCGTGCCGACGTGGAACTACTCCGTCGTGCAGCTGCGCGGGCGTGCCCGCGTGCACCAGGACCCCGCGTGGCTGCGCCGCGCCGTCGACGACCTGACCGACGCCCACGAGGCGCACCGGCCTCAGCCGTGGGGCACCGACGACGCGCCGGCGGCGTACGTCGAGGGTCAGCTGCGCGGCATCGTCGGCGTCGAGGTGCGGGTGGAGCAGGTCGAGGCCAAGGCCAAGCTCAGCCAGAACCGCTCCGAGGCGGACCGCGACGGCGTCGTCACTGGGCTGCTCGCCGAGCCCGACCCCCGCGCGGCGGCGGTGGCCGGGCAGATGCGGGTCAGGCGATCCGGCGCAGCCGGTTGATCGTGAGGCCGTCGCCGTCGAGCAGCCCGCCCATCCGGTCGGCGAAGTCGACCAGGTGCGGGGTGGCGAGGTGGGCGTCGAGGTGCGCCGCGGACTCCCAGTTCTCGTAGAAGAAGAACGTCCCCGGCTCCTCGACGCTCTCGTGCAGGTCGTAGTTGACGTAGCCCTCCTCCTGCGAGGTCGGCTCGACGAGCGCCTGCAGCGCCTCGCGCAGCTCGTCCTCCTTGCCGGGCGCGGCCTTCATGGAGGCGATCACGGTGAGCAGGTCGCGGTTGTCGTCGGTGGGTGTCGGCACGGTGGTCTCCCGGGGTGAGCACGGTCAGGTGGGCAGGACGCTAGGGGCGGCGTAGCCCGCACCACCAGGGGTCTTCTCACCGGGCGCGAACGACGGTCGGCAGCGCCGGCGCGATGCCCTACGTTGGCGCCGTGGAGACCGATCCCCGACGCGCGGCCGCCGACCGCATGGCCGAGGCGGCCGCCGCCTGGCTCGGCTCGCTCGACGACGAGCAGCGGCGTACGGCGCAGGGCCACCCGCCGGGTGACGACCCGTCGGAGGCCGGCGACGCCGAGCGGCGGCGCTGGTTCTACACCCCCACCGACCACGGCGGCCTCACCATGCACCAGCAGCGTCCGGCGCAGCAGCGCGGCGCGATGCGGCTCGTCGCGAGCGGGCTCTCGACCGCCGGCTACGTCACGGTCGCCACGACCATGGGGCTGGAGAACGTGCTCGACCACGTCGAGGGCTTCACCGTGCGCTTCGACCGCGAGCGGGGCCGCGACCCGGGGCTCTACTACCTGCGGGTCTTCGGCGATCCGGGCGGCGCGCGGCCGTGGGGGTGGCGCTTCGGCGGTCACCACGTCTCGCTCAACAACCTGGTCGTCGGAGGCGAGCTGGTCGCCACCACCCCGTGCTTCTTGGGCGCCGACCCCGCCGTCTCGCCCCTGCTGGGCGGCGCGCTCAACCGCCCCCTCGGCCGGGTCGAGGATCTCGCCCGCGAGCTGGTGGGCTCGCTCCCCGAGGAGCTGCGCGCCCGCGCGGTGCTGCTGCCGAAACCGCCGTCCGACCTCGTCACCGCCAACCGCACCACCGTGGGCCCGGGCGACCGGGTGGTGCCGCTCGCCGGCATCTGGCGCGGCCCGCGCTTCTCCGACGACGGCGAGCAGGCAGCGCTGCAGGCGCTCAGCGACCGCATCGACGACGCGGCCGGCTTCGAGGAGTCCGACCACGCCGCCGTCGAGCTGACCGAGGAGCCACGCGGCGTGGCGGGGGCCGACCTCGACCACGGCCAGCGCGGGCTGCTGCGCGACCTGCTGGGCTGCTACCTCGGGCGGGTGCCCGAAGGCGTCGCGCCGGCGTACGACGACGCCGCGCTCGACGCGGTGCACCTCGCCTGGGCCGGCCCCCTCGAGCCGGGCTCGCCGCACTACTACCGGCTGCAGGGCCCACGGCTGCTGGTCGAGTGGGACAACACCCAGCGCGAGGCCAACCACGCCCACTCCGTGTGGCGCGACCCCGAGTCCGACTTCGGGCTCGACGTGCTCGCCGCCCACCGCGCCGCCCACCACTGAGGCCGCCGTCGGTGCGCAGGCTCAGCGGCGCGACAGCAGCCGGAAGCCCGGGCCCACGAGCCGGTCGTAGAGCGCCGGCACTGCGGTGAAGGCACCGATCAGCGCGTAGTTGGTCAGCGCCGTCTGGCTGCCCAGGCGCGGCGCGTCGAGGTGCCGCACGATCTTGGCCGCCACCACCTCCGCGCTGACGGCCGGCGGTGGTGCGACGCTGCGCCGACCCCCGTCGTCGAGCGCGCGCTCGTAGATCGGCGTCTCGACGCTGCCGGGCGAGACGTAGGCGATCCGCACCCCCGGCAGGTCGGCGTTCTCGATCTTCAGCTGGCGCGCCAGCGCGCGCACGCCCCACTTGCTCACGACGTACGCCGTCATCTCGGGCACCGCGACGTGGCCCAGCAGCGAGCCGACGAGCACGAGGGTGCCGTGACGCTGCCGGCGCAGCACGCGCAGCGCGTGGCGCGAGACGTGGGCGGAGCCGCCGAGGTTGACGTCGACGACCGTGGCGAAGTCGTCGGGCGAGGTCTCCTCGAAGCGGCCGTAGGTCACCAGCCCGGCGCAGTGCGCGACGGCGTCGAGGCGACCGTGGCGGTGCACCACGTCGTCGACCACGGCGGCGACCGCGCCGTCGTCGGCCACGTCGCACGGCGCGACGTCGGCGGTGCCTCCGGCCGAGCGACAGGCGTCGGCGACCTCGCGCAGCTGCTCGCGCCGGCGCGCGACGAGCACGACGTGGTGGCCGCGGGCGGCGAGGGCGAGCGCGGTCGCGCGGCCGATGCCGCTCGACGCGCCGGTCACGAGGGTGACGGGGGCAGTGGGCACGGGTCGCTCGGGGACGTCGACCTCCTGGTCGTCTCGCGGGGGATGCTGCGGGTGGTCCTGCTGGGTCACTGCGGTGCTCCTCGGTCGGAGCGGGGCTGCGCTGGGGGGTACCCGGCGCCCTGGTGGGCACTCCCCGGGCGTGACCCGTCGCGACCGCACCCACGCCCGGCCACACCCCCGCGCCGTGGTCGTCGTCGGCGCGACCTCGGGCATCGGCCTGGCCACCGCGCGCCGCCTCTCCGCGCACGGCGACCAGCTGGTGCTGGTGGCTCGCGACGAGCAGCGGCTGCAGGAGGTCGCGGCGTCGCTGCCCGGACCGGCCGTCGTCGCGCCCGCCGACCTCGGCACCGGCGAGGGCGTCGCCGAGGCCCTCGCCGCGTGCGCGGCGGCGTACGGCCGGGTCGACGCGGTCGTCACGACGGCGCAGACCATGGCCTACGGCAGCGTCGAGCAGGTGCCCGAGGAGGTGCTCGCCTCGGTCGTCGACGTCGGCGTCCACGGCACCGCACGGCTCGCCCGGGAGGCGCTGCCCCGCTTCCGCGAGCAGGGCGGTGGGCAGCTCGTCGTCGTCGGCTCCCTGCTGGCCGAGATCTCGGTGCCGGGCATGGGCGCCTACTGCGCCGCCAAGTGGGGGCAGCTCGCCCTGGTGCGCGCGCTCCAGCTCGAGACCCGCCGCCAGCGCGGCGTCCACGTGAGCCTGGTGGTGCCCGGGGCGGTCGACACCCCGATCTACCACCAGGCCGCCACCTACGCCGGCAGCCCGGGCTCCGCGCCGCCCCCCGTCGTCGGCCCCGACGCCGTCGCGCGGGCGATCGAGCGCTGCCTGCAGCGGCCGCGGCGCACGGTCCAGGTGGGGCCGGCCAACCGGGTGGTGCGCGCCGGCTTCCGCTACCTGCCCGGCCCGTACGCCGTCCTCGTGGGTCCCCTCGTGCGCCGCATCGCCCTGCGCGGACCGACCACCCCCGACCACGCCGGCAACGTGCTCGCCGCCCGGCCCGAGGCCGAGGCCGAGCGCGGCGGGTGGACCCCGTGGGGCGCGCTCCGCGACGGCCACGGGCGCGCACGCTGGCGTCGCCGCTGACCCGGGGTGCGCGGCACCCGCGCACGGGAGGATGATCTGACCCATGAGCGAGAGCACCACCAGCACGGGCACCACCCAGGGCCACGACGGCACCGGCAGCACGCGCGTCAAGCGCGGGCTGGCCGAGATGCTCAAGGGCGGCGTGATCATGGACGTCGTCACCGCCGAGCAGGCCAAGATCGCCGAGGACGCCGGCGCCGTCGCCGTGATGGCGCTCGAGCGCGTGCCCGCCGACATCCGCGCGCAGGGCGGCGTCTCCCGGATGAGCGACCCCGACATGATCGACGGCATCATCGAGGCCGTCTCGATCCCGGTGATGGCCAAGGCCCGCATCGGTCACTTCGTCGAGGCGCAGGTGCTGCAGAGCCTGGGCGTCGACTACGTCGACGAGTCCGAGGTGCTCACCCCCGCCGACTACGCCCACCACATCGACAAGTGGCAGTTCACCGTGCCCTTCGTCTGCGGCGCCACCAACCTCGGCGAGGCGCTGCGGCGCATCACCGAGGGCGCGGCGATGATCCGCTCCAAGGGCGAGGCCGGCACCGGCGACGTCTCCAACGCCACCACCCACATGCGCACGCTGCGCGCCGAGATCTCCCGGCTCTCCTCGATGAGCCACGACGAGCTCTACGTCGCCGCGAAGGAGCTGCAGGCGCCGTACGACCTGGTCCGCGAGGTCGCCGAGGCCGGACGCCTCCCCGTCGTGCTCTTCACGGCCGGCGGCATCGCCACCCCCGCCGACGCCGCGATGATGATGCAGCTCGGCGCCGAGGGCGTCTTCGTCGGCTCCGGCATTTTCAAGGCCGGCAACCCCGCGCAGCGCGCCGCGGCCATCGTCGAGGCCACCACCTTCCACGACGACCCCGACGTCATCGCCAAGGTCTCGCGCGGCCTCGGCGAGGCGATGGTCGGCATCAACGTCGACGACATCCCGCAGCCGCACCGGCTGGCCGAGCGCGGCTGGTGACGGCGGGACCGCTCGTCGGGGTCCTCGCCGTCCAGGGAGACGTCCGCGAGCACGTCCGCGCCCTCGAGGCCTGCGGCGCCACCACCCGCCTGGTCCGCCGACCCGCCGAGCTCGACGACCTCGACGGGCTGGTGCTGCCCGGCGGCGAGTCCACCACCATGGACCGGCTGCTGCGCGCCTTCGACCTGCGCGACCCGCTCCGCGAGGCGCTCGCCGGCGGGTTGGCGGCGTACGGCTCGTGCGCGGGGATGATCCTGCTCGCCGACCGGCTGCTCGACGGTGTCGTCGGCCAGCAGACGATCGGCGGCCTCGACGTCACCGTGCGTCGCAACGCCTTCGGCCGCCAGGTCGACTCCTTCGAGGGCGACCTCGACGTGGTCGGCCTCGACTCCCCCGTGCACGCCGTCTTCATCCGTGCTCCCTGGGTCGAGCAGCACGGACCCGCGGTCGAGGTGCTCGCCCGCGCCCATGACCACCCCGTCATGGTCCGTCAGGGCCGCCTCCTCGCCTCCGCCTTCCACCCCGAGCTCGTCGGCGACCACCGCATCCACCGCCTCTTCGTCGACCTCGCCCGCTCCTGACGCCCCACACCCCGGGTGGTCGAGGAGGTCGCGCAGCGACCGTCTCGAGACCCCGCAACCCAGCCCGCGAACTTGTCCACAGATCTTCGAACGCACGTTCTATTGTCAGTGCCACCACGTAGAATCACTCCATGGAGCCGCACCCCCACCTCCCCAAGCGACAGGTCCTCGACGTCCTCGTCGCGGCCCGCGCCGAGGAGCACGAGGCCCAGGTGCGCCAGCTGAGGCTCGCGCTGGAGTGGGCGCTGCTCCACCCCGCCGCGGAGGGTGCCTCCTACGCCGGCTGGGGCGACGACGGCCTGGTGCTCGGCGACGGTGTCGGCGGACCTCTCCCGCTCGCCGGCGGCGGCGCCCCGCTCGTGGCCGCAGCAGCACCACTCGAGCTCGCTGCCGCGCTAGGCCGGCCGGTCGAGCACGCCCAGCAACTCCTCGGCGACACCCTCGAGCTCGCCTTCCGGCTCCCGCGGCTGTGGGAGCTGATGTGCGCCGGGCACATCCCGGTGTGGCGCGCCCGCGCGATCTCGCGGGAGACCCGCGACCTGAGCCTCGACGCCGCGCTGCACGCCGACCGGCTGCTCTGCGCCGTCCCGGACCAGCTCGACCAGCTCTCCACCGCTGGCGCGGCCCGACTGGTCCACGAAGCCCGGCTCCACGCCGACCCCGACCGCGCCCACGCCGACGAAGAAGCCGCTGCCGCACGTCGTGGGGTGTGGCTGCAGCGCGACGGCCGCGCCCCCGGCGTCACCGACCTCCACCTGACCCTGGACACCCCGGATGCGATCGCCTTCGACCACACCGTCGGACGACTCGCCGGCGAGCTGAAGGAGCTGGGTGACACCGACGCCCTCGACGTCCGCCGCGCCAAGGCCGTCGGTGTCCTCGCCGACCCACAGCACGCGCTCGACCTCATGACCGGGGAGACCACCGACGCCCGACCTCGAGCCGCTGGCACCCTCGATCTGAGCGTGCACCTCACCCCATCAGACCTCGCCGACGATCAGGGCGTCGCAGTGATCGAGCGACTCGGCGCGCTGTCGACCGACCTCTTCGCCGGCTGGCTCGCCCGCCACGCCGTGGACGGCGTCGCCGTCCGAGTCCGACCTGTCATCGACCTCGATGCCGACCACGCCGTCGACCGCCACGACCCAACTCCGGCGATGCGCGAGCAGGCGATCCTGCGCGAAGCGACCTGCGTCTTCCCCGGCTGCACCCGCGACTCGCGCTCCTGCGACCTCGACCACATCGCGGCGTACGACCCCTCCGGTCCGCCCGACCAGACCCGCCCTTCCAACCTCGCGCCGCTCTGCAGGCGCCACCACCGCGCCAAGACCCACGCCGGCTGGAGCTACGCCCGCCGCGACGGCACCTACGACTGGCTCAGCCCGCAGGGCAAGACCTACACCGGCGTCCCTGTCAGGCGGGCACCCCTCGCCACCTGGCGCTGACCAACTGCGCGCCCACCACCCGGGTGGTCGAGGAGGTTGCGCAGCAACCGTCTCGAGACCCCCGCACGCCTGCGCACCTCACCGGGTCTCGAGACAGGCGCTGCGCGCCTTCCTCGACCACCCGCCCCCTGTCGGTCGAGCTTGTCGAGACCCTGCTCGCACGCACCTCACCGGGTCTCGAGACAGGCGCGACGCGCCTTCCTCGACCACCCGCCCCCTGTCGGTCGAGCTTGTCGAGACCCTTGTGCGGCGCTCTCCTCACCGGGTCTCGAGACAGGCGCTAGCGCGCCTTCCTCGACCACCCGGGCGGCCCTGCGCGCCTTCCTCGACCACCCGCCCCTTGTCGGTCGAGCCTGTCGAGACCCCGCACGCAGGTCAGCTCACCGGGTCTCGAGACAGGCGCTAGCGCGCCTTCCTCGACCACCAGGGAGCGCTGCGCGCCTTCCTCGACCACGCGATCCAGCTCAGTCGACCTTGCGGCGGCCCTTGCGGCCGGCGGCAGCGCCCTTGCCGGCCCACTTCGAGGTGGAGTCGAAGGGCTTGCGGCCCCACCGGCCGAGCGGGCCGGGGAGCTTGCCGGCGGTGTTGCCCGCGGCGCCGGCGGTCTTCTGCGTGGCGCGCTGGGGGTGGCGGGAGAGCTTGGGGAGGAGGAAGGCGAGCACGGCCAGCACGACGACCAGCACGACGATGACGGCGATGACCACGAGAGCTCCAAAGGGTGAGAGGTGACTGGCCCGTGCCCAGGTCGGGCGGGTCCAACCATGTCGCCTACGACAGGCCGAGGATGGTGCCGTCGTCGGCGAGGTCGATGCGGGCGGCGGAGGGCTCCCGGGGGAGGCCGGGCATCGTCATCATGTCGCCGCAGACCACCACGACGAAGCCGGCGCCGGCGGAGAGCCGCACCTCGCGCACGTGGAGCTCGTGGCCGTCGGGGGCGCCGAGCGAGGTGGGGTCGGTGGAGAAGGAGTACTGCGTCTTGGCGACGCAGACCGGCAGCGACCCGTAGCCGTCGCGCTCGATCCGCTCGAGACGCCGGCGCGCTCGCGCATCCCAGGTGACCAGCGAGGCGCCGTAGAGTCGCGTCGCGATCGCCTCGACCTTGGCCGTCAGCGAGAGGTCGTCGGGGTAGGTGAAGGAGAAGTCGTACGGCGAGGGCTCGTCGAGCACCTGCAGCACGCCCTTGGCGAGCTGCTCGGCGCCGGGACCGCCGTCGCCGAAGTGGGTGGCGGGGAAGGCCTGCACCCCTTCCGCGGCGACGTGGTCGACCACCGCGGCGACCTCGGCGTCGGTGTCGGTCGGGAAGCGGTTGACGGCGACGACGCAGGGCACGCCGTAGACCTCGCGCACGTTGCGCAGGTGGCGGCGCAGGTTGGCCATGCCGCGCTCGACGGCGTCGAGGTCCTCGGTGCCGAGGTCGGCGAGGGCGACGCCGCCGTGGTACTTCAGCGCCCGCACCGTCGCGACCACGACGGCGACGTCGGGGCGCAGCCCCGACTTGCGGCACTTGATGTCGACGAACTTCTCCGCCCCGAGGTCGGCGCCGAAGCCGGCCTCGGTGACGACGACGTCGGCCAGCCGCAGACCGGCGCGCGTGGCCATGACCGAGCTGCAGCCGTGGGCGATGTTGGCGAAGGGGCCGCCGTGCACGAAGGCGGGTGCCCCGCCGAGGGTCTGCACCAGGTTGGGCGCGAGGGCGTCACGGAGCAGCGCGGCCATGGCGCCGTCGGCGCCGAGCTCGCGGGCGGTGACCGGCGTCATCGCCCGGGTGTAGCCGACCACGATGTCGCCGATGCGGCGCTTGAGGTCGGCCCACGACTCGGTAAGGCAGAAGATCGCCATCAGCTCGGAGGCGACCACGATGTCGAAGCCGTCCTCGCGCGGGAAGCCGTTGGCATGCCCGCCGAGCGCGACGTTGACCTGGCGCAGCGCCCGGTCGTTCATGTCGACCACGCGCTTCCAGGTGACGCTCCGGACGTCGATGCCGAGCTCGTTGCCGTGGTGCACGTGGTTGTCGATCAGCGCGGCCAGCAGGTTGTTGGCGGCGGCGATCGCGGCGAAGTCGCCGGTGAAGTGCAGGTTGATGTCGGTCATCGGGACGACCTGGCTGTAGCCGCCGCCGGCGGCGCCGCCCTTCATGCCGAAGACCGGCCCCATGGAGGGCTCGCGCAGGCAGGCGACCGCGCGGTGGCCGAGACCGTGCAGGGCGTCGGTCAGGCCCACCGTCGTGGTGGTCTTGCCCTCCCCCGGCGGCGTCGGCGAGAGCGCGGTGACGAGCACCAGCTTGCCCAGCGGCCGGTCGGAGAGAGAGGCGAGGTAGCCGACGTCGACCTTGGCCTTGTAGTGGCCGTACGGCACCAGGTGCTGCTCGTCGATGCCGAGCGTCTCGGCAGCGACCTCGCGGATGGGCCGCAGCGTGGCGGCGTTGGCGATCTCGATGTCCGACAGCACTGTCGACCACCCTCCCTCGGTGAGTCCCCCACGGCACCGTAGCCGAGCGGAAGGTGTCAGGCTGCCGCAGCCGGGCACGGGAAATCCATGACCTCTTCGCACTACCGCTACCTGGTCGTCGGCGCGAGCGTCGCCGCCGACGCGGCCGTCAAGGCCCTCCGCGACGAGGACGCCGAGGGGTCGATCGGCGTCGTCGGCGAGGAGCTCACCGGTCCGGTCTACCGGCCGGCGCTCTCCAAGGACCTCTGGCTCAACCCGGAGACCACGATCGACGAGCAGCGGCTGGGCGGGCTCGAGGAGTCGGGTGCCGAGGTACACCTCGGCGTCCGCGCCGTCTCCGTCGACACCGAGGGTCACACCGTCACCTGCGACGACGGCAGCGTGCTCGGCTACGACAAGCTCCTGGTCGCGACCGGCGGCCGGCCGCGGCAGCTCGCCGAGGTGCCCGCGGGCGAGCGGGTCGTCTACTACCGCACCCTCGCCGACTACGAGCACCTGCGCGCGCTGGTGGCCGACAAGCCGCGGGTCGCGGTCGTCGGTGGCGGCTACATCGGCACCGAGGTCGCCGCCGCGCTGGTGCAGCAGGGCTGCACGGTCACCCTCGTCCACCCCGGCGAGGTCCTCGGCGGCCACGTCTACCCGCCCTCCATCGCGCGCACCGTGGAGGACGCCTTCACCGAGGCGGGCGTGACGGTGCGCGGCAGCACCAGCGTCACGGGCGCCGAGACCTACGACGCCGGGGTGCGGCTGCGGCTCGACGACGGCACCGCCCTCGAGGTCGACGTCGTCGTGCTCGGCCTCGGCATCGAGCCGGCCAGCGACTTCCTGCCCGACACCGTCGAGACCGCCTCCGACGGCGGCGTCCGCGTCGGCACCGACCTGCGCACCACCGCCCCGGACGTGTGGGCCGCGGGCGACGTCGCGGAGTACCCCGACCGCCTCCTCGGCCTGCGCCGGGTCGAGCACGTCGACAACGCCGAGCACATGGGCGAGGTCGCCGGCCGGGTGATGGCCGGTGCCGACGAGACCTACGACTACACCCCGATGTTCTGGTCCGACCTCTTCGACCACTGGTACGAGGCCGTCGGCACCATGGACGCCTCCTTGGAGACCGTCGTCGACGAGCGCGGGGGCAACGCCGTGGTCGTCTACTACCTGGACGACGACGCCGTGCGCGGCGTCCTGCTCTGGGACTGCGACGGCGGCATCGAGGAGGCGAAGGCGCTGCTCGCAGAGCAGGGTCGCCCCGACCCGGAGTCGCTGCACGGCCGCATCGGCTGAGGCCACTCACTCCGCGGAGAGCACCACCAGCTGCTGCGTGGCGCGCGTCATCGCGACGTAGCGGTCGACGGCGCCCTCGACGCCGTCGCCGAGACGCTCGGGCTCCACGAGCACGACCAGGTCGAACTCCAGCCCCTTGGCCAGGGTCGGCGTGAGCCACCGGACCCGTGCGTCGGAGGGGCGGGGGGCGGTGCCGATGACGCAGGCGGTGCCCTCGTCGTGCGCGGCGAGCCACTCCGCCAGCACGTCGTCCAGCTCGGCCACCCGCCCGTGCCGCACCGGTACGCCGCTGCGGCGCACCGAGGTGGGCACGTTGGCGTCGGGCAGCGCGGCGAGGATCACCGGCGTCGCCTCCTCCATCACCTCCGCGGGCGTCCGGTAGTTGACGGTGAGCGTCGCCAGCCCGACCCGGTCGACCCCCACGCGTCGGAGCCGCTCCTCCCACGACTCGGTGAAGCCGCGGCGCGCCTGGGCGCGGTCGCCCACGATCGTCAGGCTGCGCGAGGGGCAGCGGCGCAGCAGCATCTGCCACTCGGCGTCGGTGAGCTCCTGGGCCTCGTCGACCACCACGTGCGCGAAGGGCCCGGCGAGCAGGTCGGGGTCGGCACCCGGTGCGGCGTCGGGATCGACGAGCGCCGCCCGCAGGTCCCCCACCCGCAGCATCGACATCAGCTGCATCTCCGAGTCGTCGGTCTCGACCAGGTGGTCGACCACCCGTGCCCGCTCCTCCTGCTCGGCCCGGGCGGCGGCCTCCTGCCGGCGGCGGCGTCGTGACGCGTCCGGGTCGCCGAGCCGCAGCCGGGCGGCGTCGAGGAGGGGCAGGTCGCTGGTCGTCCACGCCTGCGGGTCCGCGCGCTGCAGCCGGCGTACGTCGTCGGGCGCGAGCCACGGCGCGCAGAGCCGGAGGTAGGCCGGCACCGACCAGAGGTCGCCGACGAGGTCGGTGGGCTCGACCAGCGGCCAGGCCCCCGTGAAGCGGTCGACCAGCTCGTCGTGCTGGGCCAGCGCCCGGCGCAGCTGCTCGGACGGCACGTCCTCCTCGTCGGCCTTGTCGAGCAGGATCGCGACCAGCGCCTCCCAGACCTCGTCGCGCGCCTCGTTGTGCGGCACGCCGGGGTCGGCCGAGGCGAAGGCCTCCGCCCAGTCGTCGGCGCCGAGCCACAGGTCGCACCACGGGGTCTCGACCTCCATGCCCTCGGTCGGCGGCTCCTCGTGGAAGCGCACCGCCGGCTCCACGGCCTCCACCAGCTGCCGCGTCGCCTTGAGCGCGGCGACCGCCGGGTCCGGCTCGTCGTCCACGTCGTCCCCCACCAGGTCCCCCACGAGATCTCTCAGCGTGCAGGTCCGCACCCCCTCCTCGCCCAGGTTCGGCAGCACGTCCGCCACGTAGGCCAGGTAGGGCCGAGACGGCCCGACGAAGAGCACACCACCACGCCGGTGCCCCAGCCGCGGATCGGCGTAGAGCAGGTACGCCGTGCGGTGCAGCGCCACGACGGTCTTGCCGGTGCCCGGCCCACCCTCGACGACGAGGGCACCGCGCGAGCCGGCTCTGATCACGGCGTCCTGGTCGGCCTGGATCGTGGCGAGCACGTCGCGCATCCGTGCCGAGCGGCTGCTGCCCAGGCTGGCGACGAAGGCCGACTGGTCGTCGAGGGCGGCCCTGGCATGACCACCCTCCTCGAGCGCGCGGGCGTCGAAGACCTCGTCCCAGTAGTCGCCGACACGCCCCTGCGTCCACCGGTAGCGCCGACGGCTCAACAGCCCCATCGGCTCGGCGTGCGTGGCGCCGAAGAAGGGCTCGGCCGCCGGCGAGCGCCAGTCGACCAGCAGCCGGCGCCCGTCCCGGTCCGCGAGCCCGACACGACCGACGTACACCGGCTCACCCTCGACCGGCACCATCCGCCCCAGGCACAGGTCGAGCCCGAAGCGACGCAGCGTGCGCAGACGGGCGGTGAGGCGGTGGATCTCCAGGTCGCGGTCCATCAGCTCCTGGTTGAAGCCCGCGGCCCCGAGGCGAGCGGCGTCGATCCGCTCCTCGAGGTCGGCCACCGACTCCTCGAGGGTCCGGGCGACGTCGGCGAAGTGACGCTCGTCGGCGCGCACCAGCTCGGGCACGCCCTTCGGGGCGAGCCGCTCGGGCAGGTGGAAGGCGCTCTGCGGCGCGGGATGGCTCGGCACGGCCGGTGATCCTGCACCCCCACCGGGGTCTTGCCGCAAGCCCCGTGGGCGGCTATACCTTGGAGAGGGAAGGGAGCCGCGGCTCGCTTCCCTTCGTCGTCTCCGGGTCTAGAGCTCCCGCGCCAGGGAGCGGCGCAGCGACGCGACGAGGGCCTCTGCCACCTGGTGCCGGGTGATCCCCGGCAGGTGGTCGGCCACGGAGCCGACCGTGCCCGGGTCGAAGGGCAGGCCGAGGTCGCGGTAGCAGTCGGCGAGCAGGTCGGTGAGCCCGTGGCTGCCGTCGACGGTCACGACCGCGGAGTAGACCCAGCCGTGGCGGCTGGTGCGCTGGCCGGTGCCCACCAGCTTGTGGCGGCCGCCGGCGTTGACGCTCCAGCGGCCGGCGCAGTACTCCCCCGGCAGCTCACCCAGCCGCGGATCTTGTACGCCGAGGGCCGCGAGGCCGTCAGCGACGGCCTGGCCGAGCACGGCGAAGCGACGGGTGACGGCGCGTGCCGGCTCGGCGTCGGCGCTCCAGGCGTGCAGCACCAGGCACTGCGGCCCGTACGCCGCCAAGTGACCGCCGACGTGCCGGAGCACCGGCGCGTAGCCGTGCTCGAGGGCCGTACGCCGCGCGGCGTCGTAGCCGGGCAGCAGGGCGTCGCGGCGGGTGAAGGAGGCGGTGGGCTCGCAGCTGCCGACGAGCAGGGTGCGGCGGCCGGGGACGGCGTTGCGCAGGCCGTCGAAGGCCGCTCGCACGCCGTCGACGTCGACCTGGCCCGGCACCGGCACCGGCCGGCGCAGCACCTCCACGTCGTACGCCGTGGGCGCGGTGGGCGCCGTCACCGCGTGCTCGCGCGGGCCTCGACGGCCTGCTGGTAGAGCCGACCGGCGCGGTAGGAGGAGCGGACCAGGGGCCCGCTCATGACCCCGGCGAAGCCGATCTGCGTGGCCTCCTCGGAGAGCTCGACGAACTCGTGGGGCTTGACCCACCGCTCGACCGGGTGGTGCAGC
>NZ_JOJN01000002.1 GCF_000720335.1 Nocardioides aequoreus
GGTGTTGTGACCTTCGACAAGCCACAGCCCACTCGGGGGTTCTCGTTACGTCAACGCTTTGAGCCTGGAACCAACGTCATGGCCGGGTACAGCTAGAGCGGTACGCCGATCGCCCGGTCGACGGCGTCGTCCAGCAGCATCCGCCAGGTGCGCACCCGGTCGACGTCGACGTGGCCGCGCAGCCACGACGCCCCGGCGCGGGCCGCGGAGCCGATCGCGTAGCGCCGGCAGCCGGCACGGGCCAGCCACGGCACCACCTCGGGGGTGAGGCCCCCGAAGGCGACCAGCAGGTCGGAGACGGCGATGTCGGCGTCGAGCCGCGCGAGCACGTCGTCGATGCCGTGCTCGAGGCCGCGCGTCGACCCGGCCGTCGGTACGCCGTCGAGGTGCGGCAGCGAGCGCAGCCGACGCCAGGCGCGGTGCGGCTCCAGCGTCTCGTCGACGCCGCGGAACCACCACGGGACGCCGAGGTCGGCCGCGAGCTCGGCGGTGGACTCGACGTCGACCTCGAGGTCGCGGTCGAGGAAGCCGAGGACGACCCCGCGGGCGCCCAGCTCGAGGTAGGTCTGCCCCAGCAGCGCCAAGCGGTGGAAGGGCAGCTCGTCGCGACGCAGCACCACCCAGACCGGCAGGTCGGTCTCCCGCGTGACGGCGGAGACCAGGGCCGGCTCGGGCGACCAGTGCCCCTCGGTGGGCCGGGCGCTGAGCAGCAGCCGGTCGGCACCGCCGGCCTGCGCGGGAGCGACGTCGCGGGTGCCCGTCACGGCGACGGTGAGCTCGGCTTGCTGAGGGGTCACAATGGTCATCGTGACATCCGATGACCCGGTCTTCGTGGCACGCGCCCTGGTGTTGCACGACCTGGAGTCGACCGGGGTGGCCGACGCCGAGACGGTCTCGGCCCTCGAGGCGGCCGTGGCCGACCGCGGGTGGTGGCTCGAGCAGTGGGCCGAGGGCAAGGACTTCGTGGTCGGGCTCGTCGCGCAGGACGTGCAGGACGCCCTGCTCGACGCCAAGGGGCGCTGGCCGCTGTGCCGCGCCTGCGACCTCACCGACCCCCACTCGCTGCACGTGCACCCCGACCTCGGCGGGCCCGACCCCACCTGGGTCTGCGAGCGCTCGGGCGTCTCGGTCGCCCCCGTCGGCCAGCTGTCGTCCTGAGGGTTCCCAGGTTAACCCGGGAAACTCGCTCTTCACACGCGTTGCAACGTGTGTGGAGAGCAGGATTCCCAGGTGAACCTGGGATTCCGGCGGCAGGTCAGCGCAGGTGCTCGGGGCGCAGCACCGGCACCCACAGGGTGTAGCGGTCGGCGCGGTAGACGCTGCGGGTGACCTCGACGACGTTCTCCCGGCAGAAGGCGCGGCGGGAGATGTGCAGCACCGGGGAGCCGGGCTCGAGGTCGAGGTGCTGGCCCTCGTCGCCGGTGGCGATGCCGGCGTTGACGCTGTCCTCGCCCCAGGTGGGCATCAGGTCGCGCATCGCGAACCACATGTAGAGGCTGCTCGGGAGCGCCTCGTCGAGGAAGCTCGGGAAGAGGTCGAGGGAGAGGTAGACGTGCTGGATCGCCATCGGTACGCCGTCGGCGAGCCGGAGCCGCTGCCAGTGGACGATCGGGGAGCCCTCCTCGATCTCCAGCGCGCGCGCCACCCCGGGACCGGCGCTCTCGCGACGCGCCAGCAGGGTCTTGGACTCCGGGCGCTTGCCGCGGCGCTCCATCTCCTCGGTGTACGCCGAGAGCCGCATCTGCATGTCGATCAGCGGCTTGGTCACGAAGGTGCCGCGACCGGCGATGCGCTCGAGGAGACCCTGGGCGACCAGGGCGTCGATCGCGTGGCGCACCGTCATCCGGGCGACGCCGAACTGCTCGGCCAGGTCGCGCTCGGAGGGGGCCGGCGTACCGGGCTCGGCGTTGACGATGACCGACCGGACGTACTCACGCACCAGCACGTGCTTGCGTCCTCGGCGGCCACCGCCGCGCGACGTCCGCTCGTCAGCCACGGCCGAGACTCCTTCCGGGCCAGGAACTTCCCCACCCATCCGGGCACAACCTATCCATAAAGCCAGGTCCGGGGGCAGAAGACAGCGGAGACGTCAGCGCCGGCGCAGCACCCGGAGGACGACCAGCAGCACCACGAGACCGGCGGCCGCCTGCTTCCAGTAGGCCTTCGCCAGGACGGGCAGCACGGTGGCACCGAGGTCGATCGCGTCGTCGCCCGCCGACTCGCGCGGCGGCGGGTCGGACGGGACGGCGCGCATGTTGCCCATGCGGCTCTCCGAGGCCTCCGGCCCCGCCGGCGCGGACGGCGCCGCCGGGGGCGCCGACTCGCGGCGCATGTTGCCCATCCGCTCGTCAGGCTCCTCGGGCTCCGGCTCGGGCGACGACCCGACCTTGGACTCCAGGCAGGCGGTGAACTGACCCAGCAGCTTGTCGCTGACGTCCTGGATCACGCCGCGCCCGAACTGCGCGGGCTTGCCCGTGATGGCGAGGTCGGTGACCACGGTGACCTTGGTGGAGCCACCCTGGTCGGTCATCGACACCGTCACGTGGGCCCCGGCGGTGCCGTTGCCACGCTTGTCCTTGCCCTTGGCGTCGACCACCATGCGCCCGGCGGCCTGGTCCTTCTCGGTGAAGGTGCCGGTGCCGTTGTAGACGAGCGCGATGGGACCGAGCTTCACCTTCACCGAGCCGGCGAAGGAGTCGTCGTCGGCCGAGGTGACCTGGGCCCCGGGGAAGCACTCGGCCACCCCGGAGATGTCGTTGAGCGCCGCCCAGGTCTCCTCGAGGCCGGCCGGGACCGTGAACTCGTGCGTGAGGTCCATCAGCCCCCCGCCGCCTTCAGTACGGCGCGCTTGGTCAGCACGGTGGCCAGGTGCCGGCGGTAGTCGGCGTCGCCGTTGAGGTCCGACGGCGGGTTGGTGCCGTCCGCGGCCTTGGCGCACGCCTCGGCGACCCCCTCGGCCGTGGCCTGGGCGCCGACGAGCGCGGCCTCGGTGGCCGAGGCGCGCAGTGCCGTGCTGCCCATGTTGACCAGGCCGATGCGGGCCTCGCTGATGGTGCCGCCGTCGACCTTGACCGCCGCGGCGATCGACACGATCGGCCACTGGTGGGCCACCCGCACGAACTTTTCGTAGTGCGAGCCCCAGCCGTCGTGCTTGCGGAAGCGGATCGCCGTGAGCAGCTCGTCGTCGCCCACCGCCGTGGTGAAGAGGTCCTCGAAGAAGTCGGTCGCGGCGACCGTGCGCTCCCCCGACGGTCCCTGGATCACCAGGTCGGCCTCCAGCGCCAGCGTCGGCGCCCCGCAGTCGCCCGCCGGGTCGGCGTGCACGAGCGCGCCGCCCAGGGTGCCGCGGTGGCGGATCTGCGGGTCGGCGACCTCGCTGATGGCCTGGTGCAGCAGCCGCAGGCTGCCCTTGATGCCGGTGTGGTCGAGGATCGACTGGTAGGTCGCCATCGCCCCGATGGTGATGGTGTCGCCCTCGTCGCGGATCTCGCGCAGCGCGTCGATCTTGCCGAGGTCGATCACCACCTCCGGGGCGTTGAGCCGCATCCGCAGCACCGGCAGCAGCGACTGGCCGCCGGCCAGCACCTTGGCGTCGTCACCGTGCTGGGCCAGGGCCGCGAGGGCCTCGTCGACCGAGCCCGGGGCCACGTAGTCGAACTGGGTGGGGATCACTGCCCTGCTCCTTCGGTGCCGTCGGCGATGTTGGACTGGCCCGCGCCGTCGGTGGCGGGGTCGAAGTGCGCGGCCGCCGCCCCGGTCGTCGGGTCCTTGGCCCCGGCCGTGCCGTCCTGGATCGCGCGCCAGACCCGCTCGGGGGTGCACGGCATCGTGATGTCCGTGACGCCGAACTGCCGGATCGCGTCCAGCACGGCGTTGACCACGGCCGGTGTGGAGGCGATGGTGCCGGCCTCGCCGACGCCCTTGGTGCCGAGCGTGTTGGTCAGCGACGGCGTCGAGTTGTGCCCGACGTCGAAGCTGATCAGGTCGGCCGCGGTCGGGACCAGGTAGTCGACGAAGCTCGCGGAGACCAGGGTGCCCGCGTCGTCGTAGACCGCCTCCTCGAAGAGCGCCTGGGCGATCCCCTGCGCCAGGCCGCCGTGCATCTGGCCGGCGACGATCAACGGGTTGATGACGTTGCCGATGTCGTCGACGCAGGTGTACTTGCGCATCTTGACCTGGCCGGTCTCGGTGTCGACCTCCATCGCGCACAGGTGGGTGCCGTGCGGGTAGTTGAAGTTGATGGGGTCGTAGGTCGCGTCGCTGTCGAGGGAGGGCTCCACCCCGTCGGGGAGGTTGTGCGCGGCGAAGGTCGCCAGGGCGACCTCGGCCATCGCGAGCCCCTGGTCGGTGCCCTTGACGCTGAAGCGACCGGCGGAGAACTCGATGTCGGAGACGTCGGCCTCGAGCAGGTGGGCCGCGATCGGCTTGGCCTTCTCGATCACCTTGTCGGTCGCCTTGACCAGCGCCTCACCACCGACGACGAGCGAGCGCGAGCCGTAGGTGTCGAGCCCCTTGGAGGCGATCTGGGTGTCGCCGTGGAGCACCTCGACGTCCTCGAAGGGCACGCCGAGCCGGTCGGCCACGATCTGGCTGAAGGCCGTCTCGTGGCCCTGGCCGTGGGCGCTGGCGCCGGTGACGATCTCGACCTTGCCGGTCGCGAGCATCCGCACGCTCGCGTGCTCCCAGCCGCCCGCACCGTAGTCGAGGGAGCCGAGCACCCGGCTGGGGGCCAGACCGCACATCTCGGTGAAGGTGGAGATGCCGATGCCGAGCTGCACCGGGTCGCCGCTCTCGCGTCGCTGCTGCTGCTCGGCGCGCAGGGCGTCGTAGCCGAAGCTCTCCTTGGCCTTGCGGGTCGCCTCCTCGTAGTTGCCGGAGTCGTACTCCAGGCCCGCGACCGTGGTGAAGGGGAACTCGTCGTGGCGGATCCAGTTCTGCTCGCGCAGCTCCAGCGGCTCCCGCCCGAGCTCGAGGGCGAGCTCGTCCATGATCCGCTCGATGGCGAAGGTGGCCTCGGGCCGGCCGGCGCCGCGGTAGGCGTCGGTCCAGGCCTTGTTGGTGAGGACCGTCTGGCAGGCGAAGTGGTAGGCCGGGAACTTGTAGATCGAGTTGAACATGAAGGCGCCCAGCACCGGGACGCCGCCGCCGACGATGGCGACGTGCGAGCCCAGGTCGGCCAGCAGCTCGACCTTGAGGCCGGTCACCGTGCCGTCCTTCTCGGCGGCCAGGGTGATCTTCTGCCACTGGTCACGGCCGTGGTGGGCCGCCATCAGCGACTCCGAGCGAGTCTCGGTGTACTTCACCGGCTTCATCAGCTGGCGTGCGACCCACCAGGCCATCCACTCCTCGGGCGTCACCTGGAGCTTGCCGCCGAAGCCGCCGCCCACGTCGGGCGCGATGACGCGGATCTTCGACTCCGGCACGCCGGTCGTGGCTGCCAGTGCGAAGCGCACGATGTGCGGGATCTGGGTGGCCGACCACATCGTCATCTGCTCGCCGGTCGGGTCGACGACCACCGAGCGCGGCTCCATGAAGGCCGGGATCAAGCGCTGCTGGCGGAACTCGCGCTCCACCACCACGCCGCTCTCGCGGGCCTTGGCGATCGCCTCCTCGACGTCGCCGCCGGTGCCGGCCTCCTGGGAGTCGAAGACCCACAGCGCGCTCTTGTTGGTGCCGAGGTCGGGGTGGGCCAGCACCGTGTCGGCCGCGGCCTCCTTGAGGTCGAGCGCCGCGGGCAGCTCCTCGTAGTCGACGTCGACCAGCTCGGCCGCGTCGCGGGCCTCGGCCGCGGAGCGCGCGACCACCACGGCCACGACCTCGCCGGCGAAGCTGACCCGGTCGGTGGGCAGCGGCGGGTGGGCGGGGGTGACCTGGTCGGGGGTGATCGGCCAGGCGTTGATCAGGACGCCGGCGGACTCGTCGAGGTCCTTGCCCGTGTAGACCGCCACGACGTTGGGGGCGGCGGCCGCCTCCGTGGTGTCGATGGCGGTGATGGTGGCGTGGGCGAAGGGGCTGCGCACCATCGCCATGTGCAGCATCCCGGGCAGCGTGATGTTGTCGGTCCAGCGGGTGCGACCGGTGATCAGCCGCTGGTCCTCCTTGCGACGACGGTCGCGGCCGATCTCGCGGGCCGGCTCGGTCGAGGTCTCCTGGGTGGCAGTCATGGCTCAGACCTCGACCTTCTCGGTCTCGGCGGTCGCGGCGGGCGACCCGGCCTCGGCGTCTCCCGAGACCTTGCCGGCGGCCGCGGTCTGCACGGCCCGCACGATGTTGTGGTAGCCGGTGCAGCGGCAGAGGTTGCCCTCGATGCCGACGCGGATCTCCTCCTCGGAGGGGTCCGGGTTGTCCTTGAGCAGGTCGACGGACTGCATGATCATGCCCGGGGTGCAGAAGCCGCACTGGAGCGCGTGACACTCGCGGAAGGCCTCCTGGACCGGGTGCAGCACGCTGCCCTCGGCCAGGCCCTCGATCGTGGTCACCTCGCTGCCGTCGGCCTGCACTGCCAGGACGTTGCACGACTTCACGCTGCGCCCGTCGAGGTGCACGGTGCAGGCGCCGCAGTTGCTGGTGTCGCACCCGATCACGGTGCCGGTCTTGCCGAGCTTCTCGCGCAGGTACTGCACCAGGAGCATGCGCGGTTCGACGTCGTCGGAGACCTTCGCCCCGTCGACCGTCAGCTGGATCTTGGTCATGTCGGCAACCACTCCTCGTCGAGTTGTGAGCAGGCGTCAGGGCTGTGACAGTGCTCACGCTAGGGGGGACTCGGTTGGCGGAAGGTTGGCGTCGCAGCCGGTCGCGCGTGCCTCGGCCGCAGGCCGCGCTCCGTCGCCCCGATAGCCTGTGGCGCATGTCCGCCGACGCCCTCACCGACCTGTCCGCGCCGTCCACCGCCTGGGGCCACGGGCTGGCCACGGTGGTCTCCGGCGGGACCGCCGACGGCACCGTGCTCGACACCTGGTTCCCCTCCCCGCAGCTGGGCGAGCCGGACGGGTCGACGCCTCCGGAGTCCCTGTCGGCGCTGGCCGGCGACGACGCCGTACGCCGCGTGCGCACCGAGGTCGTCACCGTCACCATCGACCTCACCACCCCTCCCGCCGACGCCTCCGACGCCTACCTGCGGCTGCACCTGCTCTCGCACCGCCTGGTGCGCCCGCACGGCCTCGACACGAGCGGGATCTTCGGCGTGCTCAGCAACGTCGTGTGGACCAGCGCCGGTCCCTGTGCGGTCACCGACTTCGAGGAGGTGCGCGCAGCGCTGCGCGCCCGGGGTCCGCACGGTGGCCCGGTGCAGGTCTTCGGGGTCGACAAGTTCCCGCGGATGACCGACTACGTCGTGCCCAGCGGCGTCCGGATCGCCGACGCCGACCGCGTGCGCCTCGGGGCCCACCTCGCGTCCGGCACCACCGTGATGCACGAGGGCTTCGTCAACTACAACGCCGGCACCCTCGGCGCCTCGATGGTCGAGGGCCGCATCAGCGCCGGGGTCGTGGTCGGCGACGGCACCGACGTCGGCGGTGGCGCCTCGATCATGGGGACACTGTCGGGTGGCGGCACCGAGGTCATCTCCCTCGGCGAGCGCTGCCTGCTCGGCGCCAACTCCGGCATCGGCATTTCGCTCGGCGACGACTGCGTCGTGGAGGCCGGCTGCTACGTCACCGCCGGCACCAAGCTCGCCGTGCACGAGCCGGGCGCCGACCCCGTCACGGTCAAGGCCCGCGAGCTCTCCGGCACCTCGGGCGTACTCTTCCGCCGCAACTCCGTGACCGGCGCCGTCGAGGCCGTGCCGCGCACCGGCGAGGGCATCGCGCTCAACGCCGTGCTGCACGCCAACTAGGCGCGGTCGGTGGGGGGTCGCTTCCTCGGCGTCCTGCTCGTCGTCGCGCTGGCGGTCGTGGCGGGCGTGGGGGTCGCCGTGTGGCGTGGGCACGTCGACGTGCCGCTGCTCAGCGGCTGCACCACCGAGCTCGACGGCCTGACCGTCGACCTCTCGGTGGAGCAGGCCGAGAACGCCGCGCTCATCGCCGCCGTCGGCGTGCAGCGGGGGCTGCCCGCCCGCGCGGTCTCGATCGCCCTGGCCACGGCCTACCAGGAGAGCAAGATCCGCAACATCGACTACGGCGACCGCGACTCTCTCGGGCTCTTCCAGCAGCGGCCCTCGCAGGGCTGGGGCACCGAGGCGCAGATCATGGACGCGCGCTACGCGATCGACGCCTTCTACGACGCCCTCGAGCAGGTCGACGGCTACGAGGAGATGCGGATCACCGAGGCCGCCCAGCGGGTGCAGCGCTCCGGCTTCCCCGAGGCCTACGAGGACCACGCGGAGGACGCCCGCGCGCTGGCCTCCGTGCTCACCGGCTACTCCCCCGGCGGCCGATTCAGCTGCAGCGTCGGCTCGCCCGACACCTCGCAGCCGGCCGGCCTGACCACCCTGCTGCGCGACGCCTACGGCGGGCTCGAGGTCACCGCCGACGGCACCGGCCTGCGCGTCGCGGTGCCCGAGGGCGAGGCCGGGCAGCGGCTCGGGTGGTCGGTCGCGCAGTTCGCCGTCGCCCACAGCGCGGCGTACGGCGTGGCCGGCGTCGACCACGCCGGGCGCCAGTGGCGCGCCGGTGCCGACTCCCGCGACGGCTGGACCGACGCCACCGGCGCCGACCGCGTCGGTGCCGCCGCGGTCGTCATCCGGATGGACTGACCTGCTCGGTCAGGCGGTGAGGCGGGTGACGGCGGCGTCGACGCGCTCGTCGGTGGCGGTGAGGGCGACACGGACGTGCTGGGCCCCGGCGGCGCCGTAGAAGGAGCCCGGCGCGACCAGGATGCCGAGCTCGGCGAGGGCGGCGACGGTCTGCCAGCAGTCCTCGCCGCGGGTGCTCCAGAGGTAGAGCGACGCCTCGGAGTGGTCGACGCGGAAGCCGGCCGCCTCCAGCGCGCGACGCAGCGCCGTACGCCGGGCGGCGTAGCGGGCGTGCTGCTCGTCGGCGTGCGCGTCGTCGTCGAGGGCGGCGACCATCGCGTGCTGCTGCGGCAGCGGCACCATCAGCCCGAGGTTCTTGCGCACGGCGAGCAGCTCGCCGACGACCGCCGGGTCACCGGCGACGAAGGCGCAGCGGTAGCCGGCGAGGTTGGAGCGCTTGGAGAGGGAGTGGATCGCCAGCAGACCCTCGTGCGAGCCGCCGCAGAGGTCGGGGTGCAGCACCGAGACCGGCTCGGCCTCCCACGCGCACTCGACGTAGCACTCGTCGCTGACCAGGAGCACGCCACGCTCACGGCACCAGTCGACGACCTTGCGCAGGTGGTCGGGCGGCAGCACCCGGCCGGTCGGGTTGGAGGGTGAGTTGAGGTAGAGCAGGGCCGGCGTGCGCGGGCCGAGCGCCGTCAGCGAGTCGGTCGCCAGCGTCTCGGCGCCGGCGAGCCGGGCCCCCACCTCGTAGGTCGGGTAGGCCGCCTCGGGGTGCACCACCAGGTCGCCCGGCCCCAGGCCGAGGAAGGTGGGCAGCCCGGCGATCAGCTCCTTGGAGCCGATGACGGGCAGCACCCCCCGCTCGACGTCGAGGCCGGTGACGCCGTGACGACGCGACAGCCAGTCGACCGCGGCCTGCCGCGTCTCGGCCAGCCCGAGCGTCGTCGGGTAGCCGGGCGCGTCGGCCGCGTCGCGCAGCGCCTGCTGCACGACCTCGGGCGTCGGGTCGACCGGGGTGCCGATCGAGAGGTCGACGATGCCGTCGGCGTGACCCTCGGCCTGCTCCCGGAAGGGCACCAGCCGGTCCCACGGGAAGTCGGGCAGCCGGGAGCTGACGGGCCCGAAGGCCTCGACAGGCGCGACCACCAGGGACCTACTCCTGGTTCTGCGGCGGGAGCGCGGCGACCAGCGGGTGGTCGTGGTCGATCTCGCCCATCTTGGCAGCGCCACCCGGGGAGCCCAGGTCGTCGAAGAAGTGGACGTTGGCGTCGTAGTAGTCCTTCCACTCCTCGGGCGTGTCGTCCTCGTAGTAGATGGCCTCCACCGGGCACACGGGCTCGCAGGCACCGCAGTCGACGCACTCGTCGGGCTGGATGTAGAGCATCCGCTTGCCCTCGTAGATGCAGTCGACGGGACACTCGTCGACACAGGCGCGGTCCTTGAGGTCGACGCAGGGCTGGGCGATGACGTAGGTCACCTGGTCCTCCTTCGAGGGGGCGGTGCAGTGATCGGGGTCCGGTCGCGGATGTGACCCAGCCTAATATCCCCGTGTGACCGAGCCCGACCGGCCCGCGCTGGGTGGACACGTCGTCGGCCAGCGGGTCGTCGTGCGCCGCCTCCTGCGCGGCGAGACCGGACCCTCCGGGGGGCCGGCGATGACCGACGTGCTGGGCGTCTGCGAGGCGTGGCCCGACGACGGCGAGGGCGACGTCGTGGTGCGCCGCGAGCGCGGCGACCGGGTCCGGATCCCGGTGCGCGACGTGGTCGCCGGCAAGCCCGTGCCGCCCCGGCCCTCGCGCCACGACCGCCTCGGGGCCGAGGAGGCCGACCGGCGTGCCCAGCCCGGCTGGCCGGCACTCGAGGTCGAGCCGCTGGGCGACTGGCTGCTGCGCGCCTCGGCGGGCTACACCAACCGCGGCAGCTCCGCGCTCGCCCTCGGCACCCCGCCCGACGACGCCGCCCGCCGCGTCGAGGAGTGGTACGCCGCCCGCTCGCTGCCGGCGCAGGCCCACGTGCTGCCCGGCTCCGAGGCCGACGGCGTGCTGCGCGAGGCCGGGTGGACGGCGTACGAGCACACCCTGCTGATGCTCGCCTCGCCGTCACGCGTGCGGCGGCGGCTCCGGGGGCTCGGCGTGCCGGCGGTGCCGGTGCGGCTCGACGACCGGCTCGAGGACGGCTGGCTGGCCACCGACGACCGCACCGCGCGCCAGGAGGACGTCGCTCGGCGGGTGCTGGAGCGGCGCGACGGCCAGGACGGCGTCTGGTTCGCCACCGTGCGCGACGGCGACGCCGTCGTGGCCCGCGGCCGTGGCGTCGTGCACGGCGACTGGCTCGGGCTGGCGTCGCTGTGGACCCGCGAGGACCGTCGTGGCGAGGGGCTCGGGCGCGCGGTCGTCGCCGAGCTGCTGGAGGCCGGCGGCGAGCTCGGGGCCACCACGGCCTACCTGCAGGTGGTGACGCGCAACGACGGCGCCCGCCGGCTCTACCGCGAGCTGGGCTTCGAGGAGCACCACACCTACGACTACCTGCGCGCGCCCTGACGCCGTCCGGCGGCGAGCAGCACCGCTCCGACGCCGAGCAGCACGCCGCCGAGGGGCAGCAGGCCGCCCGAGGGGCCGCCCGTGGCCGGCAGCACCCCGGACCCGGACGAGGGGCCGCCGGCAGGCGGGGGCACGGGGGTACAGGGGACCGCGCTGGGTGAGGCACTGGGAGTCGGACTGGGCGTGGGGCTGGGCGTGGGGCTGGGCGTGGGGCTGGGCGTGGGGCTGGGCGTCGGGCTGGGCGACGGGCTGGCGGCCACCCGCTCCAGCACGAAGCCGAGGTCGACGTCGCCGCCGGAGGGAGGCACCAACACCGTGGTCGTCGCCGGTGACACGGTGAAGCCGTCCGGCGGGGTCAGGGTGGCCTGGTAGGTGCCGGGCACCACGGCGGGGAGCGTCACCCGGCCGTCGAGGTCGGAGACCGCCGGAGGCAGCGGCGCCGGCTCGATCTCGCCCTCAGGCCCGACCAGCGCGAGCTCGGCGCCCGGGACGGGACGGCCGTCACCGTCCTCGAGCACGGCGCTCACCTCGACGGCCGGCAGCGGCACCGGCTCGACCGCGACGTCGAGGTCGCCGTCGTCCTCCGCCTCGGCGGCCACGGGGAGCAACGCCTCCTGACCCGCGACGAGCCGGCACCCGTCGGGCACCGCGTCGAGCCTGACCGAGAGCCCGTCGCGAGCCGCGACGCCGGCGACCGACCAGCCGCCGTCGGCGTCGGTCAGGACCTGTGCGAGCACGGTGTCACCGTCGAGCAGGCTGACCGGGGGCCCCCTCCAGGTCGCAGCCCCCGCCCGTGAGCGCCCCGGAGACCGTGCGGGTCTGCCCGGCGAGCTAGGTCTGGTAGATCCGGAAGCCCGCCCGCCAGCGGAAGGCCACGGTGAGGCTCCGGACCGGCACGGTGGGGCGGAACCAGCCACTGGCACCCGAGGTGTTGGCGGCCGCGTCGTTGCCACGCAGGGTGGCGGCGCCGGGCAGCCACGTGGGGAGGTCGGTCGGGTTGGAGCTGCAGAGCCCGCTCGGGCGGGGCGTGGTCGTGCAGAGGTTGAAGACGCCCTGGAAGCCGAGCTGGGCCACGTCGTGGGGCTCGCCGTCGAGGCCGACCGCGCTCACCGTGGCCTCGTCGGCGTCGATGTCGCCGAGCGTGAAGCCCCACCCGACCGCCGGGGTCGGCGAAGGTGTAGGTCGTCACGGCCGGCGCGTCGGCTGCGTTGCCCCGCGGCGACTGGTTGAGGTAGGCGCGGTCGCGGCTGGAGCCGAAGGCGCCACCGGGCGGCGACGAGGGACCGAGCCAGGTGCTGGCACCCGACACCACCGTCGCCGTGGAGGCGGTCGAGGTGACCTCGGCGAGGGGACCGCCCAGCCCCGGCAGCGAGACCGAGCTGGTCAAGGCGTTGGCCGCACCACCGACCGCCGACCACTCGCCCCAGTCACCCTCGACGGCGGCCGAGGCGGGGGCGGTGGGCACGAGCGTCAGCCCGGACACCAGCAGCGCGACCGCGGCGGCGCGCAGCGAGCATGGGCGCATCGGTGCTGCTCCGTCCGCCGAGTCGTCGGAGCACCCAGGCTAGACCCGGACCGGCCCCCGGCGACAGGCCTCAGTCGTCGTCCCCGCCGCGGTTGCCGCCGCCATCGTTGCCGCCACCGCCGTTGCCACCTCCGTTGCCGCCACCGTCGTTGTCGCCGCCGCCACCACCGGTCGTGCCGCCGCCGCGCGGGCGCTCGGGCGGGGGCTCGGAGCCGGGCGGGGGTCCGCACACGACGGTGTCGCCGGGGATGTAGACGGTGTTGAACTTCTCGGTCCTGACGACCTCGGACTCGCCGGGGCGCCGGAAGTCGCGCCACACGTCGACGGTGAAGCCGGACGTGCCGGTGGCCGGCTCGCAGTCGGCCTCGGTGAGGTAGCGGGTGGAGGGCGAGGTGTAGTTGTAGCGCTCGCTCTTGCGCGCGGTGACGTCCCAGGTCTTCGTCGAGTACATCGAGACGGTCACCTCGCCCTGCGCGGCGTACGACGCCGGCTTGACCGCCGCCTTGACGAGCACCCCGTGCTCGGTGTCGTTCTTGAACTTCAGGTCGAGGGTCGGCCACGCCACGGTGGCCTCGCGGCCCTCCGGGTAGCGGTCGATGTAGACGGAGTGGGGCTTGTGCTCGACGTCCTCGAGCCCGGCGAAGAACATCGCGTTGAAGGTCGTGGTCGCCATCTGGGAGACGCCGCCGCCGAGCTCGGTGCGGAAGATGCCGTCGGAGATGATGTAGCCCTCGGTGAAGCCGTTCTCCGCGGTGCGCTCCCCCACGATGCCGTTGAGGCTGAAGGTCTCCCCCGGCATCAGCAGGGTGCCGTCGACCAGCTCCGCGGCGCGGCCGATGTTGACGTTGCGGTACTCCGCGTAGGGGTAGTACGTCGTCTCGTTGCTCACGCGGCGGCGTACGCCGAGCGCCTCGGCCTCCTCCGTGGTGAGGTCGGCCTCGGCCTCGACGCCCTGCACCTCCATGCGGCGCTGCCCCGGCGCGGCCAGCGCCGCCTCCACCAGGGGCTCCTCGACCTCGTCCGGGTCGAGGGTGCGCCCGGGCTCGGAGGGCACCACGCGGACCCGGGTGCCGTCGACCTCGAAGCGGGCGTCGACCGGGGCGCTGCCGATGCGCTCCAGCCGCGGCTCGAGCGCCTCGACGAGGGCGTCGCCGTCGGCGCGCAGCTCCAGGGCACCGTCGACGGGCTCGGTGACGAGCGCGCGGCCGAAGACCTCCGGCTCGACGAGGATCCGCTTGCCGCCCATGACCAGTCGCACCGGTCGCGACATCGCCGGCTGGCCGATCTCGGTGAGCGCGGCGCGCACGGCGTCGTCGGTCACCGAGGGGTTCTTGGTGACGACCGGGAGCTCACGGTCGCCGTCGGCGACCAGCAGGCGGGTGAGCAGCGACCGGGTCTCGGCGCGCTCCAGACCGCGTCCGGGCTTGCCGTAGACGGGCACGGCCTCGCCGTCGCGGAACTCCAGCGAGCCCTCCTCGACCGGCTCGCCGAGGTCCTCCTCGAGCTCGTCGAGGGTGAGGTCGAGGTCGTCGGCGTCGACCGCCACAGCGGCGTCGACGTCGCCGCCTCCGGTCAGCGTCGCCCACACGCGCGACGGCGACCAGCGGGAGCCGTGGGCGGCGTCTGCGAGCGTCTCGTCGACGTCGAGGCGCAGCCCGGCGTCGGCGGGGTCGACCTCCACGTCGCGGCCGTCGGGGTAGGTGACCAGCACCCCGCCCTCCGGTCCGCGAGCCTGCTGCGCCGCCTCCTCCAGGGCCGTGGCCGCCTCGGCGGCGCTCATGCCACCGATGTCGACCCCCTCGACGGAGGCGTTGCGCGGCATCGAGTCTCCCGCGACCAGCGCGGTGGCCGCGTAGGCGCCACCCAGGAGCAGCAGCACGCCCAGCACCGTCAGCGCGGCGACCCGGCCACCGCTGTCACGCCAGATCCCCACGGGTCAGGCCACCTCGCCGGTGCCCGCGTCGGGGCCCAGCCCGGCGAAGAGGTCGTCCTCGAGCCCGTCGTCGCCCACCGGGCCGGGGCGGCCCTTGGCGATCCGGAAGAACTCGGTCCCCCAGATCTCGTTGCCCTGGTTGTTGGAGAGCGCGAAGAAGGGGCCGTCGACGGCGATCTGGGTGCGGTGGGCCTTGAGCGCCTCGGTCTTGGCGGCGGCGTACTGCTCGGCGTGGATGGCCGCGGTCAGGGCCTCGTCGGGCACGAACATGCGCGGCAGGTCACCGTCGGGCTCCATGCCCTCGAAGGTCGTGGTGTCGCCGGCCGCGCGCAGCGCCCGCAGCCCGGCGCGCACGCGGGTCTCCGACATGGCGCTCCAGTAGATCTTGGCCACGTCGTGGGCCGGGCCGAGGTCGAGCCGGTAGGACGGCACGGCGGCCAGCGCGGCGGCGTACGTCGCGACGCGGTGGGCCTGCACGTGGTCGGGGTGGCCGTAGCCGCCGAACTCGTCGTAGGTCACCAGCACCTGCGGGCGGACCTCGCGGATCACCGCGACCAGGTGGTCGGCGGCCTCGGTCAGGTCGGCGTTGGCGAAGGCCCGGTCGTCGGTCTCGTCGGCGGCGACGGCGTGGCCGTCGGGGTGCCACTTCATCCCGGAGTCGCGGTAGGCGCCGAAGCCGCCCAGGTAGCGGTGGTCGGTGACGCCCAGCGCCTTCATCGCGTTGGCGAGCTCGCCACGACGGTGCTCTCCCAGGCCGTCCTCGCGGTCGGCCGCGAGGTGCTCGAGCTCGGGCACCAGGATCTCGCCCATCTCGCCGCCGGTGCAGGTGACGAGGGTGACCCCGACCCCCTCGGCGACGTAGCGGGCCATCGTGGCGCCCTGCCCGATCGACTCGTCGTCGGGGTGGGCGTGCACGAGCAGCAGGCGGCGTTCCATGCTCGGAATCCTAGAGAGCGTCGCCACCGGGCCGGTGGGCGCGTCTCGGCGCGCGGGGCAGGTCGAGCCGCACCGAGGGGGTCGGGGGCGCCTCGTGCTCGACCCAGCCGTCGTGCTGCTCGGCGAGCAGCTCGAGGATCCCGGCCGGGGCGTCGGTCACCAGCGCCCACGGCTGGTCCTCGTCGTCGTCCTCGCCGGCGAAGCGGTCGCGGCGCACCTGCGCGGCGAAGCCGTCGGCCCGCAGCCGTGCCGCGACGGCCTCGGCGTCGTCGTCGGAGAAGAACACCGCGCGGAAGCCGACCTCCATGCCCCAATACTGGACCGCGTGACCCTGCGACTGCGCCACCGCATCCCCCGGTCCGCCCCCAGCACGGAGGGAGAGCAGGTCGGGCTGGCCGGCGTGCTCGACCGGCTCGACCACCAGGCACGGCTCACCCGCGTGCCGGGCCTCTCGGTGGAGTGGGGCTTCACCTGGGAGCGCGGTGACGCGCTGACCCGCACCTGGTGGCCGCAGGGGCTCACCAGCTCGGGCGAGGCCGGGGCGGCGTACGACGGGCCACGGGTGCTGCTGGCCGCCTGGTACGCCAAGGACGCCGACGGCACCCACCGCCGCAGCCGCGTGAGCGTGGTCGAGCTGGGGTCGCTGCGCTACCGCCACGTCGAGCTGGTGACAGCCGACCTGCGGCCGCTGCCCGTGCACGCCGGCGGGCTCGCCTGGAGCGGTGACCACCTGCTGGTGGCCGCCACCAAGCGCGGGCTGGGCGTCGCCCCGCTCTCCGGCGTACGCCGCCTCACCGACGCGCGCGGCCGGGAGCGCGACGTCCTCCCGGTGACCTCGTGGCTGCGTGCCGAGCAGGACGACGAGGCGCCGCAGCTGCGCTACTCCTTCTGCTCGATCGACGCCGCCGAGCCCGACAGCCCGCGGCTCCTCGTGGGTGAGTACGGCGGCAGCGGCGCGACGCACCGGGTCGTGGACTACCCGCTCGACCCCACGACCGGCCTCCCGCTGGCTGGCGACGGCGGCGGCTGCGTGGCCCGGCCCGTCTCGCACGGACCGGTGCGGATGCAGGGGCTGGTCGTCGTCGACGGCGTCCAGCACGTCACCTGCAGCCACGGCACCCGGCTCCCCGGCACGCTGCACGTCGGCCGCCCCGGGGCGCTGCGGATCCGTCTCGGCGCGCTGCCCCCCGGCCCGGAGGACCTCACCTACTGGCCCGAGCTCGGACTGCTGTGGTGCCAGAGCGAGCACCCGGGTCGCCGCTACGTCTTCGCCGTACGTCCCTCGGCGTAGGTGCTTCCGGGCCAAGAGCACCCAGAGACAGCGATCGGGGAGGATCCCGCGCACCTGGTGCGCGGGATCCTCCCCGATCTGACGTTCAGCGCTACGGGAGCGGCGTGCCCTGGCAGAGCGACGTCAGCGGCGCGCTGTCAGTCCCCTCGGGGAAGGTGAAGTTCGTGGGGACGAATCCCTCCGTGAACCTCACCGTCGTGTGGTCGGCGTCAGCGAAGACCATCCCCGCGAAGTCGGCTTCGTCGATCGCGAGCGTCGCCTCATCGGTGCACTGCGGGGACAGCGCGTCGTAGTCCGGCTCCGGCTCCGGAGTCGGCTCCGGCGACGGGGTCGGCGTGGGAGTCGGCGTCGGGGTGGGAGTCGGCGTCGGGGTGGGGCTCGGCGTCGGAGTCGGGCTCGGCGTCGGGCTCGGGGTCACGGACGGCGTCTCACCCGGGGTGGCCGGCGCGGTCGGCGTGGTCGGCGTGGTCGGTGTGGTGGGCTTCGCCGGGGTCGGCTTCGCGGTGTCCGAGGGCTTCGCGGTGTCCGAGGGCTTCGCGGTGTCCGAGGGCTTCGCGGTGTCCGAGGGCTTCGCGGTGTCCGAGGGCTTCGCGGTGTCCGAGGGCTCCGGCGGTGACGGCGAGGTCGGAGACGGCGCGGGCGAGCACGGGGTCGCTGGTCACGGCGGTGGCGTTGCCCGTGAAGTCGGCGAAGGTCGCGGTCGAGGAGGTCAGGCCCTTGCTCTCGAAGGTCTGCTTCCACGCGAGCACCTGGGCGACGTAGGAGCCGGAGCGGTTGTAGGCCAGCACCGCCTCGCGCAGCTGCTTGTCGTCGGAGAGGTCGCGGGTGCCGCAGAGGAAGACCATCGAGGCACCGGCGGCGTCGTAGATGTCCTGCGGGTCGCGCTTGCCGTCACCGTCGAGGTCGACGGCGACCGTGCGCCAGGTCTCGGGCAGGAACTGCATGGGTCCGACGGCGCGGTCCCACTTCTTGTCACCGTCGAGGCGGCCGTTGTCGGTGTCGGCGACCGCCTTGAAGTCGCCGCCGTCGAGACGGGGGCCGATGATCTCCGGGGTCACGCGGCCGTCGTCGTCGAGGCCGTGGCCGACGAGGTTGCCGCTCTCGACCTGTCCGATGGCGGCCAGCAGCGGGACGGTGATGTTGCAGCTCTCGGGGGCGACGGCCACCGCGGTGGTGTAGGCGTCGAGCACGACGCTCGGCACGGTCTCGGGAGCGATCCCGCTGACGCCGGCGCCGTTGGCGGCCCAGTCGCGGGCGTTGCGGGTGGTGGGCACGACGACGGGCTCCTGGGCTAGCGCCACGGCCGCCGGGGACGACGACTGCTCGGTGGTGGTCTCCGGGGCCTGCTGCGCGACCGGCATCTGGGTCGCACCGACGGGCGTGGTGAGCAGTACGCAGCCCACGATGCCCGCCATGGTTGTCTTACGTCGCATGCCCCGAGTGTCCCCCTTTGTCGGATTCAGCGGAGGCGTTCCGCACCTTCCGTCCGGTAATTGTGCGGTGGATCTCACCCTGGACAAAGTCAACGGGACGAACCTTCCACAAATCTTGTGAGGCCAGCACCCGTCGACTAGACCGCGGGCACCTCAGTGGTCGATTCGCTTCACATCAGCCACTCTGGTCACGTATTGGAGCCCTCTCGGCGAGCTCCGCAGCACCCCCACTGGGCTAGTCGGGTCGGCGAACGACGCACCAAGACACGCCCCCGCCGAGGAGTCACTCCCTCACCGCCGAGAGGTCACTCGCAGACCGCCGAGAGGTCACTCCCTGGCGCCCCAGTGAGCGGGCTCCGGGAGCCTCAGACGTTGAAGCGGAACTCCACCACGTCGCCGTCGGCCATCACGTAGTCCTTGCCCTCCATGCGCACCTTGCCGGCGGCCTTGGCGGCGTTCATCGACCCGGCCTCGACGAGGTCGTCGTAGGAGACGATCTCGGCCTTGATGAAGCCCTTCTGGAAGTCGGTGTGGATGACGCCGGCGGCCTCGGGGGCGGTGGCGCCCTTGCGGACGGTCCAGGCGCGCGACTCCTTGGGGCCGGCGGTGAGGTAGGTCTGCAGGCCGAGGGTGTCGAAGCCGACCCGGGCGAGGACGTCGAGGCCCGGCTCGTCGACGCCGGTCTCGGCGAGCATCTCGCGGGCCTCCTCGTCGTCGCCGAGCTCGACCAGCTCGGCCTCGAACTTCGCGTCGAGGAAGATCGCCTCGGCCGGGGCGACCAGGTCGCGCATCCGCTGCTTGAGGTCCTCGTCGCCGAGCTCGTCGGCGTCGCAGTTGAAGACGTAGATGTAGGGCTTGGCGGTCAGCAGCGACAGCTCGCGCACCAGGTCGCGGTCGATCTTCGTGGCGATGACGGGGGTGCCGGCCTCCAGCGCCGCGAGCGCTTCCTGGGCGGCGGCGAGGGTGGCGGCCTTGGACTTGTCGCCGCGCACCTCCTTCTCCAGCCGCGGGATCGCCTTCTCCACGGTCTGCAGGTCGGCCAGGATCATCTCGGTCTGGATGGTGCCGATGTCGGAGGCCGGGTCGACCTTGCCGTCGACGTGGGTGACGTCCTCGTCGCGGAAGACGCGGGTCACCTGGCAGATGGCCGCCGACTCGCGGATGTGGGAGAGGAACTTGTTGCCCAGCCCCTCCCCCTGCGAGGCGCCGGCGACGATGCCGGCGATGTCGACGAACTCCACCGTCGCCGGCAGGACCTTGGCCGAGCCGAAGATCTCCGCGAGCCGCGGCAGCCGCGCGTCCGGCACGCCCACGACGCCCACGTTGGGCTCGATGGTGGCGAAGGGGTAGTTCGCCGCGAGGACGTCGTTCTTGGTCAGGGCGTTGAAGAGGGTCGACTTGCCCGCGTTGGGGAGTCCGACGATGCCGATCGTGAGTGCCACGTGGGCGGAGTCTACGTCTCCAGTGGGGTGTGACCGCGCTCACGGCAGGGTAGTGAGGAGATGACGTACTTCAAGCAACGGAGGACCCGTGACGAACCTCGCCCAGAACCTCAGCGCCACCGCCGAGGCGCACCCCGACCGGCCGGCCCTGAAGCTGGACGACCTGGTGCTCACGTGGGCGGAGGTGCAGGCGCAGGCGCAGCGCGTGACGGCACTCCTCAAGGCCGAGGGGATCGAGCCCGGTGACCGGGTCGGCATGGTGCTGCCCAACGTGCCGATGTTCCCCGCGATCTTCTACGGCGCGCTCGCGGCCGGGGCGGTCGTCGTCCCGATGAACCCGCTGCTGAAGTCGCGCGAGGTGAAGTACTACCTCGAGGACTCCGGCGCGAGCATCGTCTTCGCCTGGAAGGACATGGCCGACGAGGCCGGCAAGGCCGCCAGCGACGTCGGCATCACCTGCATCGCCGTCGACCCCGCCGACTGGGCCGAGGTGCTCGGCCGGCACGAGCCCGACACCGAGGTGGTCGAGCGCGACGGCGACGACGACGTCGTGCTGCTCTACACGTCCGGCACCACCGGCCAGCCCAAGGGCGCCCAGCTGACCCACCACAGCATGGGCACCAACGCGGCCACCAGCGCGGAGACCCTGATCGAGATCGACGAGACCGACGTCGTGATGGGCTGCCTGCCCCTCTTCCACGTCTTCGGGCTCACCTGCGGGCTCAACGCCGCCGTGCTCAAGGGCGCCTGTCTGACGCTGATCCCCCGCTTCGACCCCGAGAAGGCGCTCGAGGTCGTCGGCCGCGACGGGGTCACCGTCTTCGAGGGCGTGCCGACGATGTACGCCGCGATGCTGCACTCCAAGAGCGCCGACGACGCCGACCTGTCCTCGCTGCGCACCTGCATCTCCGGCGGCTCGGCGATGCCGGTCGAGGTGATGAAGCAGTTCGAGGAGAAGTTCGACTGCATCGTGCTGGAGGGCTACGGCCTCTCCGAGACCTCGCCCGTGGCCTCCTTCAACCAGCCGGACCAGGAGCGCAAGCCCGGCTCCATCGGTACGCCGGTGCGCGGCGTGGAGATGAAGGTCGTCGACGACGAGGACGCCGACGTCGCCGACGGTGAGGTCGGCGAGATCGTCATCAAGGGCGAGAACGTCATGAAGGGCTACTGGGGTCGTGACGAGGCGACCGCCGAGTCGATCAAGGACGGCTGGTTCCACTCCGGCGACCTGGCCAAGGTCGACGACGACGGCTACTTCTTCATCGTCGACCGCAAGAAGGACCTGATCATCCGCGGCGGCTACAACGTCTACCCGCGCGAGGTCGAGGAGGCGCTCTACGAGCACGAGGCCGTGGCCGAGGTCGCGGTCATCGGCATCGCCGACGACCACCTCGGCGAGGAGGTCGGGGCCGCCGTCGCGCTCAAGGAGGGCGCCTCGGCCGAGCCCGAGGAGCTGCAGGAGTTCGCCAAGGAGCGGCTCGCCTCCTACAAGTACCCGCGCGCCGTCTGGATCGTCGAGGAGCTGCCCAAGGGCCCCACCGGCAAGATCCTGCGCCGCGAGGTCAGTGCTCCCGAGGACGGCGCGTGAGCACCGACACCGCCTCCGAGGCTGCTGCTGACACCGACCGGGAGGAGCCGCGGGGCAACGAGCTCGGCACCCCGCTGGAGCTGCTGCTCGCCGACGCCGGCCACGGGCCGCTGCGCCGCTTCGTGCCCGGGGTCGCCGGGCTGAAGTTCGCCGCCGGCCTGGCCCGCCACCCCCGTCGGGTGGCGGGACGCACGGCGGGCCTCGCCGCGGAGCTCACCCGCATCGGGCTGGGCCGCTCCCAGGTCGCGCCCCACGAGAAGGACCGGCGTTTCGCCGACGAGGCGTGGGCCAAGAACCCGCTCTTCCGTCGCACCCTGCAGGGCTACCTGGCCACCGGCTCCGCCGTGCGCGGGCTCGTCGACGACGCCGAGCTGGGCTGGGGCGACGAGATGCGCATCCGCTTCATCATGGACAACCTGGTCGACGCGCTCGCCCCCACCAACCACCCGCTGCTCAACCCGAAGGTCGTCAAGCGCACCTTCGACACCGGCGGGGGCAACCTCGTCGAGGGCGGGCGCCGCTTCGTCCGCGACTTCGCGACGCCGCCGCGCGTGCCGTCGATGGTCGAGGCCGACGCCTTCGAGGTGGGCCGTGACATCGCGGTCACGCCCGGGGCGGTGGTGCTGCGCACCGACGTCTTCGAGCTGATCCAGTACGCCCCGCAGACCGACAAGGTGCGCGAGGTCCCGATGCTGATCGTGCCGCCGACGATCAACAAGTACTACATCATCGACCTCGCCGAGCAGCGCTCGCTCGTGGAGCACCTGGTGCAGCAGGGCCAGATGGTCTACTGCATCTCCTGGCGCAACCCCGACGTGCGTCACGCCGAGTGGGACCTCGACACCTACGGCGCCGCGATCGTGGAGGCGATGGACGCCGCGCAGGCGATCGCCCGCCAGGACAAGGTGTCGATCTTCGGCATCTGCTCCGGCGGCATGATCGCCTCGATGGTGCTCGCCCACCTCGCCGAGATCGGCGAGCTCGACCGCGTGGCGTCGTACTCGCTGGCGGTCACCGTGCTCGACCAGGCGCGCGCCGGCGTCACCAGCGCGCTGCTCTCGCACAAGTCGGCGGCTGCCTCGACCCGGCTCTCGCAGGAGAAGGGCTACCTCGACGGGCGCACCCTCGCCGAGATCTTCGCGTGGCTTCGACCCAACGACCTGATCTGGAACTACTGGGTCAACAACTACCTGATGGGCCATGCCCCCAAGGCCTTCGACATCCTCTACTGGAACGCCGACCCGGTGCGGATGACGGCCGGCATGCACCGCGACTTCATGGACCTCGCGATCCGCAACGCGCTGGTCGAGCCCGGTGAGGCCACGATGCTCGGCTCCCCCGTCGACCTGTCGCGGATCACCACCGACTCCTTCGTCGTCGCCGGCATCGCCGACCACCTCTGCGACTGGCAGGCCTGCTACCAGGCCACCCAGCTCTTCGGCGGTGACACGAAGTTCGTGCTGTCGACGAGCGGTCACATCGCCGCGATGGTCAACCCGCCGGGCAACCCCAAGGCGAGCTTCCAGACCTCACCGGTGCGCGACGGTCACCCCGTCAACGCCGCCGACCCCGAGGCGTGGCTGGCCTCCGCGTCGAAGGTCCGGGGCAGCTGGTGGGAGACCTGGACCGACTGGCTCTCCGAGCGCTCGGGCGACGAGCGTGGCAAGCCCCGCAAGCTCGGCAATGCCGCCCACGAGCCGCTCGCCGACGCCCCTGGCACCTATGTCCACGACCGCTGAGCCCGTGGCCCGCACGGACGCCGCCCCCGACCGGGTGCGGCAGGTGGGCGTCCGCGGCATCTCGGCCCGCGTCTCCGTGCGGCCGGGCGTGGGGCGGCTCGCCCAGGCCCCGCCGCTGCTGCTGTGCAACGGCATCGGCATCAGCTTCGAGGCGCTGCAGCCCTTCGTCGACGCGCTCGATCCTGAGCGTGGCGTGGTGCGCTTCGACGTGCCCGGGGTGGGCGGCTCCGCGCTGCCGCCCACGCCGTACCCGATCGCCGCGCTGTCGTCGTGGGTCACCGCGCTGATGGCCAGGCTGGGCCACCCCCGCTTCGACGTGCTGGGGCTCTCGTGGGGCGGCGGGCTGGCTCAGCAGCTGGCGGTGCAGTCGCCGCGCAAGGTACGCCGCGTGGTGCTGGTGGCGACCGGCACCGGCGCGCTGATGGTCCCCGCCAAGCCCGAGGTGCTGCGCATCATGTCGACGCCCCGGCGCCACCGCGACCCGGCGTACGCCGCCACCGTCGCGCCCACGATCTACGGCGGCTCGATGCGCACCGACCCCGCCCGCGGCGCGGCCCTGCTCCACGCCGCCACCCGCTCGGGACCCAAGCGCGGCTACTACTACCAGCTGGCCGCCATGGCGGGCTGGACGTCGCTGCCCTTCCTGCCCCTGCTGCGCCAGCCGACGCTGGTGGTCGGCGGCACCGACGACCCGATCATCCCCGTGGCCAACCCCCGGATGCAGGCCGCGATGATCCCGCGCGCGCGGCTGCACCTCTACGACGGCGGCCACCTCGGACTGGTCACCGAGGCCGACGAGCTGGCCCCCGTGATCGACGACTTCCTGGACGAGGAGCACGCATGAGCGAGGTCGACGACTCCCCCTTCTCCGACTTCCTGGGCTTCGAGCTGCTGCTCGAGGAGCAGGACCTCGAGCTGCTCAGCCGCGTGCGCGCGTGGGCGACGCGCGAGGTCGAGCCGGTCATCAACGAGCACTGGACGCGCGGCACCTTCCCCCACGACCTGGTGCCCGGGATCGCGGAGCTCGGCATCGCCGGACTGGCCTACGACGGTCCCGGCTGCCCGGGGCGGGGCGCCCTCGTCGACGGCATGGTGGCGATGGAGCTGGCGCGCGTCGACCCGTCGATCGCGACCTTCATGGGCGTGCACGGCGGCCTGGCGATGGGCTCGATCCACGTCGGCGGCTCCCCCGAGCAGCACGAGCGCTGGCTGCCGGCGATGGCGCGGATGGAGCAGATCGGCGCCTTCGGGCTCACCGAGCCCGAGGTCGGGTCCGCCATCTCGCAGGGGCTGGCGACCACCGCCACCCGCGACGGCGACGAGTGGGTGCTCGAGGGGCGCAAGAAGTGGATCGGCAACGCCGACTTCGCCGACCTCGTCGTGATCTGGGCCCGCGACACCGACGACGGCCAGGTCAAGGGCTTCGTCGTCGAGCAGGGTCCCGACGGCGTCGAGGGGATGACCTGCACCGTGCAGCAGGACAAGATCGCCCTGCGGGCGGTGCAGAACTCCGAGATCGAGCTCTCCGGGGTGCGCGTGCCCGAGGCCGACCGGCTGCAGCGGGCCGACTCCTTCCGCACCACCGCCGACGTGCTCCGGCTGACCCGCATGGGCGTCTCCTGGATGGCGGCCGGCTGTGCCCGCGGCGCCTTCGAGCACGCGCTGCGCTACACCAAGCAGCGCGAGCAGTTCGGCCGCCCGATCGCGGGCTTCCAGCTGGTGCAGGACCTGCTCGTCAAGATGCTGGCCAACGTCACCGCCGCCACGGCGATGAACGCCCGCGCCTCCCAGCTCCAGGACGCCGGCCAGCTGCGCGACGAGCACGCCTCGCTGTGCAAGGCCCACGCCACCACCCGGATGCGCGAGGCCGTCGGCTGGGCGCGCGAGGTGCTGGGCGGCAACGGCATCCTGCTCGAGCACCACGTGGGCCGCTTCGTCGCCGACGCCGAGGCGATCTACTCCTACGAGGGCACCCGCGAGATCAACACCCTCATCGTCGGCCGCGCCATCACCGGCGAGTCCGCCTTCGTCTGACCAGCACGCCGCGGGCCACGCCTGCACCCGACCTTCGTCCGCCGTCTGGTCACCGGGTCTCGAGACAGGCGCTGCGCGCCTTCCTCGACCACCCGCGCTCCCGGCTGGTCGAGGAGGTCGCGCAGCGACCGTCTCGAGACCTCGTACGCCGCCCGGTCACCGGGTCTCGAGACAGGCGCTGCGCGCCTTCCTCGACCATCCGTGCCGCCGCGCGCCTTCCTCGACCAGCCGTGCCGCGTGGGTCAGAGCTGCGCCAGACCGGTCACGTCGAGCACCAGCTCGCCCTCGGCGTCGCTGGCGGCGAGGTCGACGGTCGCGGTGATCCGCCAGTCGTGGTAGCCCTCGGGGTCGACGAGGACCTGCTGCAACTCCCACACGGTCGGGCCCTGCTCGACCTGGAGGTGGCGGGGCGCGCGGGCGTCGCCGTCGGTGGCGATCCAGGCGTGCTCGTCGAAGTAGGCGACCAGGTCCGACTCCCAGTCGACGCGAGGGTCGAGCTCCTGCAGGTCGGCGAGGCGACGTCGCGCCACCAGCTCCACGCGGCGCCACATCGCGTTGCGCACCAGCACCGTGAAGGCCCGCTCGTTGGCCGTGATCCGCTCCGGCGTCGGCGGCAGCACGTCGGGGGCCACCTCGGCCGCGGCTCGGTCCGGGTCGTTGAGCTGCTCCCACTCGTCGAGCAGGCTGGAGTCGGTCTGCCGCACGAGCGCGCCGAGCCACGCGACGATGTCGTCGAGCTCGTCGGTGCGGACCCGGTCGGGCACCGTCTGGCGCAGCGCACGGAAGGCGTCGCCGAGGTAGCGCAGCACCAGCCCCTCGGAGCGCGTGAGGCCGTAGAAGGCGACGTACTCCCCGAAGGTCATCGCGCGCTCGTACATGTCGCGCACCACCGACTTCGGCGACAGCGCGTCGTCGGCGACCCACGGGTGGCTGCGGCGGTAGAGCTCGAAGGTGTGCTCCAGCAGCTCGCGCAGCGGCTGCGGGTGGGTGACCTCCTCGAGCAGCTCCATGCGCTCGTCGTACTCGATGCCCTCGGCCTTCATCGCCCCGATCGCCTCGCCACGGGCCAGGTGCTCCTGGGCGCCGATCACCGGGCGCGGGTCGTCGAGAGTCGCCTCGACCACCGAGACGATGTCGAGGGTGTAGGTCGGCGCCTCGGGGTCGAGGGTGTCGAGCACGTCGAGGGCGTACGCCGAGAGCGGCTGGTTGAGCGCGAAGTCGAGCTGCAGCCCCTCGGCCAGCCGCACCCGGCGCCCGTCCGGCTCGCGCGGCACCAGCTCGACCACGCCGGCGGCGAGCAGCGAGCGGTGCTGGGCCGCCGCGCGCCGCATCAGCTGCCGCTGCGTGCGCTCGTCCTCGTGGTTGTCGCGCAGCAGCCTGCGCGCGGCCGCCGCCGGGTCGCCGGGCCGGGCGATCAGGTGCAGCAGCATCGCGTGCGTCACGCGCATCCGGCTGACCAGCGGCTCGGGCTCGGCCCCGACGAGCCGGTGGAAGGTGTCCTCGGTCCACGACACCTGGCCCTCGGGCGGCTTCTTGCGCTGGACCTTGCGCTGCTTCTTGGGGTCGTCGCCGGCCTTCGCGAGCGCCTTGGCGTTCTCGATCACGTGCTCGGGCGCCTGCACCACCACGGTGCCGGCGGTGTCGAAGCCGGCCCGGCCCGCGCGTCCCGCGATCTGGTGGAACTCCCGCGCGCGCAGCACCCGCTGCCGGCGGCCGTCGTACTTGGTCAGGCCGGTGAAGACGACCGTCCGGATCGGCACGTTGATGCCGACGCCGAGGGTGTCGGTGCCGCAGATGACCTTGAGCAGCCCGGCCTGGGCCAGCTGCTCGACCAGGCGGCGGTACTTCGGCAGCATCCCGGCGTGGTGCACCCCGATGCCCATCCGCAGCAGCCTCGAGAGCGTCTTGCCGAAGCCCGCGCTGAAGCGGAAGCCCCCGACGACCTCGGCGATGCGGTCCCGCTCCTCGCGGGTGCAGACGTTGACGCTGGTCAGCGCCTGCGCCCGCTCCAGCGCGGCCGCCTGCGTGAAGTGGACGACGTACGCCGGCGCCTGGTGGGTGGTGAGGATCTCCTCGAGCGTCTCGTGCAGCGGGGTGAGTGCCCACTCGTAGGTCAGCGGCACCGGGCGCTCCGCGTTGGCGACGTACGCCGTCGCGCGGCCGGTGCGGCGGGTCAGGTCGTCGACGAAGAACGAGACGTCGCCCAGCGTCGCCGACATCAGGCAGAACTGCGCCTGCGGCAGCTCGAGCAGCGGGACCTGCCACGCCCACCCGCGGTCGGGCTCGGCGTAGTAGTGGAACTCGTCCATCACCACCTGGCCCACGTCGGCGTCCGCGCCCTCGCGCAGCGCCTGGTTAGCGAGCACCTCGGCCGTGCAGCAGATGATCGGGGCGTCGCGGTTGATCGCGGCGTCGCCGGTGAGCATGCCGACGCGGTCGGCGCCGAAGACCTCCACCAGCGCGAAGAACTTCTCGCTGACCAGCGCCTTGATGGGCGCCGTGTAGTAGCTGCGCCTGCCCTGCGCGAGCGCCGCCAGGTGGGCGCCGACCGCCACCAGGCTCTTGCCGGTCCCGGTGGGGGTGGCCAGCACGACGTTGCTGCCCGTGACGAGCTCGAGCAGCGCCTCCTCCTGCGCGGGATAGAGCGTCAGGCCGAGACCGGTCGCCCACTCCTCCACGGTGGCGTACACCGCGTCGGGGTCGGTCGCGTCGGGCAGCGTCTCGAAGGCAGGCATGAGGGGTCCATCGTGGCGGATCCCCCCACGGCCCGGGTCAGCGGCGCAGCCTGCCGAGCAGGGAGCGCACCCCGCGGCCGATCGCCTCGTCCTGCGAGCGGCGGCCGCCCGGCGTGCCTCCGGCTACGCCTGGTCCGCCCGCGCCGCCGGTGTGGGCGGAGCGGCGGCCTCCCGCGCCTCCGACCAGTCGGTTGAGGATCCCTCGCAGTGCCATGACGGTGCTCCCTCCCTGGGCGTCGTCGCCCGAGGACCCTCCTGTGCCCCAGGACCGCCCGCCCATGCGGGGCGTGACGGCTCAGCGCGCGGCGGCGTGCTCCACGCACAGCACGGCCCACGGGAGCGCCTCGAGCCGGCCCTGCGGGATCGGGCGGCCGCAGACGTCGCAGGCGCCGTAGCTGCCCTCGTCGAGCTTGGCCAGCGCGCGGTCGACGTCCTCGAGCGTGTGCTGCAGCTGCTCGTGCACGACCACCTGCGAGAGCCGGTCGACCGCCATCGAGGTGCCCTCCCCCACGCGCTTGCCGAAGGAGATCGAGCCCTGGTCGCTGGGGGGCCGCTCCAGGTCGGCGAGCTCCCCCTCGACCTCGGCGCGCTTGGCGAGCAGCAGCTCTCGTGGGTCCGACATCCCTCCAGCATGCCCCTCCCACCCCGCCTAGGGTGGCCCGGTGCGGATCGCGACCTGGAACGTCAACTCCCTGCGCAGCCGGATCGGCCGTGTCGAGGCCTTCCTGCAGCGCCACGACGTCGACGTGCTGGCGGTGCAGGAGACCAAGGCGCGCGAGGAGCAGCTGCCGCTGATGGGCCTCAGCTCGCTCGGGTACGACGTCGCCGCGGCCGGCGTCGACCAGTGGAACGGCGTGGCGGTGATCAGTCGCGTCGGGCTCGAGGACGTCGCCGTGGGCTTCCCCGGCCAGCCGGGCTGGGGCGAGCCGGCCGTCACCGAGGCCCGGGCGCTGGCGGCGACCTGCGGCGGCGTACGCGTGTGGTCGCTGTACGTGCCCAACGGCCGCAAGCCGGGCGACCCGCACTACACCTACAAGCTGCAGTGGCTGGCCGCCCTGCGCGAGGCCGCCCGCGCCATGACCGGCGACACCGCGCTCGTCGGCGACTGGAACGTCGCCCCGACCGACGACGACGTCTTCGACGTGGCGCAGTTCAAGAACAGCACGCACGTGACGCCACCCGAGCGCGAGGCCTTCCAGGGCTTCCTCGACGACGGCTGGGACGACGTCGTCCGACCGCACACGCCAGGGCCCGGCGTCTACACCTACTGGGACTACTTCCGGCAGCGCTTCGAGCGCAACCGCGGTCTGCGCATCGACTTCGTCCTCGGCAGCCCCTCGCTCTCCAGCCGCGTCACCGGCGCCTTCATCGACGTCGACGAGCGCGCCGGCAAGGGCGCCTCCGACCACGCCCCGGTCGTCGTCGACCTGGCCGACTGAGGCGCGCGACGGCCGGCGCCTCCCCAGCACTGTCGGTACGTCGTGGCACGGTGCGGCCATGGACGTGCTGCTCCCCCTGCTCACGCTGGTCGTCGGCCTGCTGCTCGGCAGCCTGATCACGCTGCTGCGCACCCGGCCGGCCGAGACCGGTGACGACGCCGTGCTGCGCGACGGCCTGGAGCGGCTGCACGACCGGCTGCTCGACGTGGAGCGGCAGCGGGCCTCGTGGCAGGGGCAGCTGCACCAGCAGGTCGAGCACGTGCGCGACAGCGCCGACCGGCTGCGCGAGGAGACCGGGGCGCTCGCGACGGCGCTGCGGCGTCCGCACGTGCGCGGCCGCTGGGGCGAGATGCACCTGCGGCGCACCGTCGAGCTCGCCGGCATGGTCGAGCACTGCGACTTCACCGAGCAGGCCACCCTCGACGACCCCGACGGTCACGACGGGGCAGGTCGCCGACTGCGGCCCGACCTCGTCGTGCACCTGGCCGGTGGCAGGTCGCTCGCCGTCGACGCCAAGGTGCCGCTGGAGGCCCACCTCGACGCCCTCGCCGCCAGCACCCCCAACGAGGTGGCGGCCCACCTGCGGCGGCACGCCCGTCAGCTGCGCACCCACGTCGACCAGCTCTCCTCCAAGGCCTACTGGCGCGCGCTGCCCGGGAGCCCGGAGCTGGTGGTGCTCTTCCTGCCCGCCGAGTCCTTCCTCGCCGCCGCGCTGGAGGCCGACCCCGACCTGATCGCCCACGCCGCCGGCCGCGACGTCGTGCTGGCGACCCCCACCAGCCTGATCGCCCTGCTCCGCACCGCGGCCCACGGCTGGGCGGGCGAGGCGCTCGCCGAGCGCACCCGCGAGATCCACGAGCTCGGTCGCGAGCTGCACGGCCGGCTGGCCGTGATGAGCGGCCACCTCGAGCGGCTGGGGCGCTCGCTGGGCGGCGCCGTCGACGCCTACAACAGCACCGTCGGGTCGTGGGAGAGCCGGGTCCTGGTGACCGCGCGCACCTTCGAGGACACCCGGGTCACCCGGGCCTCGCTCACGCCGGTGACGCCCGTGACCGCGACGACCCGCCCGCTCACGGCGCCGGAGGCGCGGCGGCCCGAGACCGGCGAGGACCCCGGCGAGTCGCACCGCTCGACGGCCTGACCTGCACCTATGTTGGCCACGTGAGCGCACCCACGCTGTGGGAGGAAGGCCGGCTCACCGTCAGCCGCGTCGCGCGGCTCGCGGTCCTGGCCGGGACGCTCGCGCTCGCGCTCGACGTGGCGGTCAACGGCGAGCTCACCGCGCTCTTCGACGTCGCCTTCGTCGCGATCTGCCTCGCGGCCGTGCTGGCGGTCCGGCCCCGCGACTTCGCGGCGATGGCACTGCTGCCGCCCCTGCTCCTCGCCGGGCTGGTCGGGCTGGTGGCCGCGATCGACACCTCGTGGGTGGCGCGCACCGACGACGGGTGGGTGCAGGCGCTGATCTCCGGCATCACCCACCGGGCCACCGGCCTCGCCGTCGGCTACGCCCTGGTGCTGCTCGTGCTGCTGGTGCGGATGCGGGTGGTGGCCCGCCGCGCTCAGGCGAAGCGGTCGGGATCGCCCGCGCCCACGCGCACGATCTCGGGGTAGTCCTCGGAGAGGTCGACCACGGTCGTCGGCTCGATGCCGCACTCCCCGCAGTCGACGACCACGTCGACCTGGTGGTCGAGCCGCTCCTTGACGTCCCAGCCGTCGGTGAGCGGGTCGTCCTCGCCCGGCATCAGCAGCGTGCTGCTCAGCAGCGGCTCGCCCAGCTCGGCGAGCAGCGCCTGCACCACCCGGTGCTCCGGGATCCGCACCCCGACGGTGCGCTTGCGGGGGTGCATCAGCCGCTTGGGCACCTCCCCGGTCGCCGGGAGGATGAAGGTGTAGGGACCCGGCGTGGCCGCGCGCACGGAGCGGAAGTGGGCGTTGGAGAGGTGCACCAGCTGGCCGAGCTGCGCGAAGTCGGAGCACACCAGGGTGAAGTGGTGCTTGTCGTCGAGCTGGCGCAGCCGCTTGATCCGCTCCAGCCCGTCGCGGTTGCCCAGCTGGATGCCGAGGGCGTAGCCGGAGTCGGTCGGGTAGGCCAGCAGCGCGTCGTCACGCAGCTGCTGCACCACCTGGGCGATCGACCGCGGTTGCGGGTCGACCGGGTGCACGTCGACGTACCGAGCCACGTCGTGCTCCCGCCTGCCTACGCCTTGCCGGCGGCCCGGAGGTCGCGGCGCAGCTCGGGCGGGAGGGCGAAGATCAGCGACTCCTCCGCGGTGTGCACCGCGGTCGCGTCGGGGAAGCCGCGCGCGGCGAGGTAGTCGAGCACCCCGACGACCAGCGAGTCGGGCACCGAGGCACCCGAGGTGACGCTGACCTTCTCCACGCCGTCGAGCCAGGCCTCGTCGATCTCGCCCGCGTCGTCGATGCGGTACGCCGCCTTGGCCCCGGCCTCGAGCGCCACCTCGGCCAGCCGCACGGAGTTGGAGGAGTTGGCCGAGCCCACCACGATGACGAGGTCGGCGTCCTGGCCGATCTCCTTGATGGCGAGCTGGCGGTTCTGCGTGGCGTAGCAGATGTCGTCGCTCGGCGGGTCGAGCAGGTTGGGGAAGCGGGCCCGGATCGCGTCGACGGTGGCCAGCGTCTCGTCGACCGAGAGAGTGGTCTGCGAGAGCCAGGCGACCTTGTCGGGGTCGCGCACGGTGATGCCGGCGACGTCGTCGGGACCCTGCACGAGCTGGATGTGCTCGGGCGCCTCGCCGGCGGTTCCCTCGACCTCCTCGTGGCCCTCGTGGCCGATCAGCAGGATGTCGTAGTCGTCGGAGGCGAAGCGCCGGGCCTCGTGGTGCACCTTGGTCACCAGCGGGCACGTGGCGTCGATGGTCTTCAGGCTCCGCTCCGCCGCCTGGTCGTGCACCGCCGGCGAGACGCCGTGGGCGGAGAAGACGACCGTGGCGCCCTCCGGCACCTCGTCGAGCTCCTCGACGAAGACGGCGCCGCGCTGCTCGAGGTCGGCCACGACGTGCTTGTTGTGCACGATCTGCTTGCGCACGTAGACGGGCGGGCCGTACAGGTCGAGGGCCTGCTCCACCGTGATGACGGCGCGGTCGACGCCGGCGCAGTAGCCCCGGGGTGCGGCGAGGCGCACGGCGCGCTCGGCCTCCTCGGGGCGCAGGACGATCGGCGTGCCCAGGTCGGTCATGGGTCCATCGTAGGTGGCGGCACCGATCTGTCCGAACTCGTGGCGGGCGCTGTCACCGCCAACCTCTAGGGTGCCGGGCATGGCGCTGGAGACCTCCCCCGAGCACCCCGCGCCGGTGCGGCAGGTCAACCAGGCGATCGCCTCGTGGATCGGTCGCCTGGGCGCCATCTGGGTCGAGGGCCAGGTGACGCAGGTCTCCCGGCGGGGCGGCAGCAACACCGTCTTCCTGACCCTGCGCGACAAGCTCGCCGACGTCTCGGTCTCGGTCACCGCGCCCCGCGGCGTGATCGACGCGCTGCCCACCCCCCTCGTCGAGGGCGCCCAGGTGGTCTGCCACGCCAAGCCCGACTTCTACGCCCCCCGCGGCTCGATGTCGCTCCAGGTGCGCGAGGTGAGGCTGGTCGGCGAGGGCGAGCTGCTCGCCCGGCTCGAGCGCCGCCGGCGGCTGCTGGCGGCGGAGGGCCTCTTCGCCCCCGAGCTCAAGCGACCGCTGCCCTTCCTCCCCGGCGCCGTCGGGCTGGTCACCGGCGAGGGCTCTGCCGCCGAGCGCGACGTCGTCGAGGTGGCCCGCCGGCGCTGGCCGGGCGTGCGCCTGGTGGTCCGCCACGCCGCCATGCAGGGCGTCCACGCCGCCCGCGAGGTGGTCGAGGCGCTGCAGGGGCTCGACCGCGACCCGCAGGTGCAGGTGATCGTGATCGCGCGCGGCGGCGGCTCGGTCGAGGACCTGCTGCCCTTCTCCGACGAGGCGCTGGTGCGGGCCGTCCACGCGGTGCGGACGCCCGTCGTCTCCGCGATCGGGCACGAGCCCGACTCCCCCATCCTCGACCTCGTCGCCGACCTGCGCGCCGCGACGCCCACCGACGCCGCCAAGCGCGTGGTGCCCGACGTGGCCGAGGAGGTCGCCCGGGTGGCCCAGCTGCGCCAACGGGCACGACGCGCGGTGCGCCACGGCGTCGAGCGCGAGCAGGCGCTGCTCGACTCGCTGCGCTCGCGGCCGAGCCTGGCCGACCCGCGCGACGGCCTGCGCCAGCGGCTCGACGAGGTCCACGACCTGCGCGACCGTGCGCGGCGCTCGCTCGCGCGGCGCGTCGAGCGCGCCGAGCACGACCTGCACCACCACCTGGCACGGGTGCGGGCGCTGTCACCGCTCGCGACGCTGCGCCGCGGCTACGCGGTCATCTCCGACGAGTCCGGGCAGGCCCGCTCGAGCGTCGAGGGGCTCCGGGCCGGGGCGCCGCTGCACGTGCGGGTCGCCGACGGCCGCATCGCCACCACCGTCACCGGCGTCGAGCAGGTGGCCCTGATCGGAGAGGACGACGATGACGAGTGAGCAGGAGCCCGAGCTGACCTACGAGGAGGCGCGCGAGCAGCTCGTCGAGGTGGTCCGGGCCCTCGAGGGGGGCGGCACCTCGCTGGCGGAGTCGCTGGCCCTGTGGGAGCGCGGCGAGCAGCTGGCCCGCACCTGCCAGGACGCGCTCGAGGGCGCCCGCGCCAGGCTCGACGCGGTGCTCGAGGGCGACGACGCCGACGAGGTGTGAGGGCCTCGCCCGAGGCTCACCGCACGCGCTGGTGCCCGAGGAGCGTCGCCACGACGCTCCGAGGTCACTCCCCCGGCAGCACCAGCGAGCCGGCGAGGTCGCGCACCTCGGACTCCTCGGCGTCGCCGACCACGAGCAGCGCCCCCGTCCCCTTGACGGGCTCGTCGAGCTCGCGGGTGACGGCGTAGTCGCCGCTCCGGTCGGTCCAGACCTGCCAGGTCTCCCCTGCGATCTCGATCTCGTCGCCCTGCTCGGCGTCCTCGTCGACGTGCTCCTCGACCAGGTCCTCGACCGAGTCGACCCGCTCGTAGACGCCGACGTAGCTCTCGTCACCCGTCAGCAGCCCCAGTTGCCAGGCCGGGTCGGACCCGGTGGTGTACGCCGCGGTGGTGGCGCGCCAGCCCTCGGGCAGCGACGCCGGGGCGGCCACCAGCAGCTTGCCGTCGGCCCGGCCCGCGCGCACCTGCGCCTCCCAGTCGACGCCCGGCTGGTCGCGCGCCGCGTCGGGCAGCAGCAGCGCCCGCAGCCCGGCGAAGGCGGTCACGGCGACCACCGTGACCAGCAGGGCCGCCAGCAGGCCGCCGGAGCTGCGCCGGTAGCCGCCGCCCCGCTGGGGTGACGCGGAGGGCTGGCTCATGCCCCCATCCTGCCAAGTGGGTCGAGCACTAGGATCGGGTGCATGTCCGAGACCGGTCTCCCCGACGCCCTGTCCGTGGCTCCCTCGCGGCCCGACCGCAACCTCGCACTCGAGCTCGTGCGCGTCACGGAGGCGGCGGCGATGGCTGCCGGCCGGTGGGTCGGGCGCGGCGACAAGAACGGCGCCGACGGCGTCGCCGTCAACGCGATGCGCGTGATGATCTCGACGGTCAGCATGCGTGGCACCGTCGTCATCGGCGAGGGCGAGAAGGACGACGCCCCGATGCTCTTCAACGGCGAGGAGGTCGGCGACGGCAACGGCGTCGAGTGCGACGTCGCGGTCGACCCCATCGACGGCACCACGCTGACGGCCAAGGGCATGGCCAACGCCATCGCGGTGCTTGCGGTCGCCCCCCGCCACACGATGTACGACCCCTCCTCGGTCTTCTACATGGAGAAGCTCGTGACCGGCCCCGAGGCGGCCGACGTCGTCGACATCCGGCTGCCGGTGAAGGAGAACATCCACCGCGTCGCCAAGGCCAAGAAGAGCTCGCCCGAGGACGTCGGGGTGGTCGTGCTCGACCGCCCGCGCCACCAGCAGCTCGTCGACGACATCCGCGCCACCGGCGCCCGGATCAAGTTCATCGCCGACGGCGACGTCGCCGGCGCGATCATGGCGGCCCGCGAGGGCACCGGCATCGACCTGCTCATGGGCATCGGCGGCACGCCGGAGGGCATCATCTCCGCCTGCGCCATGAAGTGCCTCGACGGCGTCATCCAGGGACGCCTCTGGCCCACCGACGACGACGAGCGCCAGCGCGCCATCGACGCCGGCCACGACCTCGACCCCGACGCCGTGCTGCTCACCGACGACCTGGTCTCGGCCGACGACTGCTTCTTCGTCGCCACCGGCATCACCGACGGCGAGCTGATGCAGGGCGTCCGCTACCGCTCCGGCGGCGCCACCACCCACTCGCTGGTGATGCGCTCGCGCAGCGGCACCATCCGCTCGATCCACTCCGAGCACAAGCTCTCCAAGCTCCGCGCCTACGCCGACGTCGACTTCGAGCACTGATGCTGGTCGTCTGCGGCGAGGCACTGGTCGACGTCTTCCGGGGTGCCGACGGCAGCACCGAGGAGACGCCCGGCGGCTCCCCGATGAATGTCGCCGTCGGCCTGGCCCGGCTCGGCGTGCCGGCCACGCTGATCACCCAGCTCGGCGACGACGAGCGCGCCACCGCGCTGGTCGAGCACGTGCGCGCCAGCGGCGCGGAGGTGCTGGTCTCCCCCACGCGCAGCGGCCGCACCTCGGTCGCCGTCGCCACCCTCGACGCCGGCGGTGCGGCCACCTACGACTTCGACCTGGAGTGGTCGCTGCCGCGGCAGTCGCTCCCCGAGGCGCGTGGCCTGCACGTCGGCTCGCTCGGCACCGTGCTCGAGCCGGGTCGCGAGAGCGTCGCCGACCTCGTCGACCAGGCGTGCGCGCGCGGGCTCCTGGTCAGCTTCGACGTCAACGTGCGGCCGAGCTTCGTCGACGACGCGGCCGCCGCCTGGGCCTCGGCCGCCGACCTGGCCGCCCGGTGCACGCTGGTCAAGCTCAGCGACGAGGACGCGCTGGTGCTGCGGCCGGACGCCTCGCCCGACGACACCGCCCGGCAGCTGCTCGGCGGCGAGCGCACCCGGCTGGTGCTGCTCACCCGCGGCCCCGACGGCGGCACCGCCTTCACCTCGCAGGCCGAGGTCAGCGTGCTCCCGCGGCCGACGGCCGTGGTCGACACCGTCGGCGCCGGCGACGCCTTCATGGCGGGCACCCTCGCCCGGCTGCACGACGAGGCGGCGTACGACGCACCCGACCGGCTGGGCGACCTCGACCACGACGACCTCGCGCTGCTGCTCTCCGGCGCCGTCGAGGTGGCCGCGATCACCTGCGAGCGGCGAGGGGCCAACCCGCCTACGCGGGACGAGCTGCCGGCGGGGTGGCCAGGCCCGCGCCGCTGAGCCGGCCCCGCAGCGCCGCCACGACCACGTCGATGGCGGCCGGGTCGACGGCCATCCCGCAGTGGCTGCTGCGCACCTCGACGTGCTCGGCCGCGGGGTCGAGGCACGCACGCCAGTCGACGATGCCGTCGCGCCGGCTGTAGACCGCGGTGAAGGCCACCTCCGGCGGCAGCGGCAGCCGGCTCTCCTCCCAGCTGCCCCGCGCGCAGTCACCACCGAAGCAGTCGGCGCCCATCACCCGTCGCAGCCCGGCGTCGTGGAGCCGGCTGAGCAGCTGCGCGTCCCACGCGAGCAGCCGGTGCACCGCGCCGGGCGCGAGCACCGGCGAGCCGAGCGCCACCACCCCCGCCACGAGGTCGGGCCGACGCGCGGCCAGCCCGCGGGCGAGCATCCCGCCCAGGCTGTGACCGACGATGCTGACCCGACGGCCGCGCCGCTCCGCGATCGCCTCGAGGCGCTGCTCGAGGTGGTCTGCCGCGTCGCGGGTGCAGCCGACGTTGACGTGGATCCGCGAGCGGTAGGTGCGGAAGCCCTCGCGGCGCAGCTCCGCCGCCATCCCCTGCAGCGTGGCATCGCCGGCCATGAAGCCCGGCACCAGCACGACCGGGTGCAGCGGCGCGACACGGTCGGCCACGACGTACGCCGTGCGGCGGCGCCGGCCGGCGCGGTGGCGGCGTACCAGCTGGGCGGCCTCGGTCAGCGCGCTCGCCTCGCGCGCCAGCGCCCGCACCCCCCGGGGGCGGTCGAAGCCGTCCGCGGCCAGGAAGGGTCCTCGCGGCGACGGCCTGGGTGAGCTCGACGCTGGGCTCATGACGGGACGGTAGCGTGAGCGGCAGTTGACTTCTCGTGATTCGTTGTAAAGGAGCAGGTCACTCGCATGTCGACCGTCCCGCCACCCGGCCCCCGACCCGACGACTCACCCGATGACCGGTCCGTCCCGGTCTCCGAGGAGCTCTTCGCCACCGTCGCCCCGGGCATCGAGCTGTGCTACCAGACCTATGGCGACCCCGGGGGCGAGCCGCTGCTGCTGGTGATGGGCCTGGGCGGGCCGATGACCTGGTGGCCGCCGGAGCTGTGCGAGCAGCTCGCGCGCGCCGGCTTCCACGTGGTGCGCTACGACAACCGCGACACCGGCCGCTCCTCGCGCGTGCGTGGCCGGGTCCACCGCGCCCAGCTGGTGCGGGCCTTCCTCGGCCGGCCGGTGGGGAGCAAGCCCTACGCCATGTCCGACCTGGGGAGCGACGCCGTTGGCCTGATGGACCACCTCGGCTTCGACGCCGCCCACGTCGTGGGCGTGTCGATGGGCGGCATGATCGCCCAGACGGTGGCGGTCGAGCACCCCTCGCGCACCCTCTCCCTCACCTCGCTGAGCTCGACGCTCGGACGGCGCACCGTGGGGTGGCAGAGCCCGGTGCTGCTGCCGCAGCTGATCGCCCGCAAGGCGGGCAGCCGGGAGGCCTACGTCGCCGGCTCGGAGCGGATGTGGCAGCTGATCGGCTCCCCCGACTTCCCGACCGACGAGGCCGAGCGACGCGCCCGGGCCGAGGAGACCTACGACCGGGGCATCTCGCCGAGCGGCGTGCTGCGCCAGATGCTCGCGATCCTCACCCAGCCCGACCGCTCCCGCCAGCTGCGCACGCTGGACGTGCCGGCCGCGGTGCTGCACGGCAGCGCCGACAAGATGGTGCACGTCTCGGGCGGGCGCGCCACGGCGCGCGCGATCCCGGGCGCCGAGCTGGTGCTGGTCGAGGGCATGGGCCACGACCTGCCCGAGCAGCTCTACGGCACCATCGTCGACCTGGTACGCCGCACCGCCGACCGCGCGGGAGCCGCGCGGCCGGCGGAGCAGACGGACTCCTCGACGGTCAGTCGCTGAGCCGGTCGCCGGAGTCGGCGTCGAAGACGTGCACGCTGCGCGGGTCAGTGGTCACGTGGAGCGTGTCGCCCTTGTGCACCGTGTCGCGCGCCGAGACGCGCACGATGATGTTGTTGGGCGTGCCCTCGACCCCGCTGGTGCCGTAGACGAAGGCGTCGGAGCCGAGCTCCTCCACGACGGTGACCGAGACCGGGAGGCCACCCTCGTCGGGGCCGACCACGCGCCAGGCCTCGGGCCGCACGCCGACGACGATGTCGCCGGACATCTTGCGCGCCGCCGTCTCGTCGACCGGCACCAGGTAGTCACCGATCTGCGCCTTGCCGTCCTTGGCGTGGGCGCCCATGAGGTTCATCTGGGGTGAGCCGATGAAGCCCGCGACGAAGAGGTTGACCGGGCGGTCGTAGAGCGCCAGCGGGGTGTCGACCTGCTGCAGCACGCCGTCCTTCATCACCGCCACGCGGTCGCCCATCGTCATCGCCTCGACCTGGTCGTGGGTGACGTAGACCGTGGTGATGCCCAGGTCGGCCTGCAGCTTGGCGATGTCGGTGCGGGTCTGCACCCGCATCTTGGCGTCGAGGTTGGACAGCGGCTCGTCCATGCAGAAGACCTGCGGCTGCCGCACGATGGCGCGGCCCATGGCGACGCGCTGGCGCTGGCCGCCGGAGAGCGCCTTGGGCTTGCGCTCGAGGTACTCGGTGAGGTTGAGGATGCGCGCGGCCTCCTCGACGCGCTGCTTGCGCTCCTCGGGCTTCATCTTGGCCATCTTCAGCGCGAAGCCCATGTTGTCGGCCACGCTCATGTGCGGGTAGAGCGCGTAGTTCTGGAAGACCATGGCGATGTCACGGTCCTTGGGAGGGAGCTTGGTGACCTCGCGGTCGCCGATGAAGATCTGCCCGTCGTTGACCTCCTCGAGGCCCGCGAGCATGCGCAGGGTCGTGGACTTGCCACACCCGGAGGGTCCGACGAGGACCATGAACTCGCCGTCGCGGATGTCGAGGTCGATGCCGGGGACCGCCGGCTTGTCGGCGCCGGGATACCAGCGCTGGGCCTTCTTGAAGCTGATGGTTGCCATCTGTGGGTTCTCTTCTCTTGTCGTCATTCACCGGCAGGTACGTGCCGGACGATCCGTGGTAAGTGACGGCGCTCACAGTAGGGGACCGGACGGCGCAGGCCAAGGGCCCACCGGTACGGCGTCCTCCGCCCCGGTCTAGTCCTCGTGACGTGCGGACGCAAGCGCTTGCGCCGGGTTTCCGGCGGGACACGGCGCTGTTACCGGTTCGTGACCTCGCGTGCTTGACGTCACACTCGCGCAAGCGCTTTCATCAGGCCCACTCACGCGCCCTCCCGGGCCACCCCGACACGAGAGAAGCGAGAAGCGATGCGACGACTCACGCAACGCCGCCGACTGGCCGCCGCCGCGGTGCTGACCAGCACAGCGATGGTCCTCACCGCCTGTGGCGGTGGCGGCGACGACGGAGAGACCAACACCGCCGGGGGCACCTCGCCCGGCGAGGGCAACCAGGTCTGCGAGGACCTCGGCCTGGTCGAGTTCGGCGACCTGTCCGACACCGAGGTGAGCGTCTACACCTCGATCATCGCGCCCGAGGACGCCGCGCAGAAGCAGAGCTACGAGCTCTTCACCGAGTGCACCGGCGCCGAGATCGCCTACGAGGGCTCCTCGGAGTTCGAGGCCCAGCTCACCGTGCGCGTCCAGGGCGGCAACGCCCCCGACATCGCCTACATCCCCCAGCCCGGCCTGCTGCGCACCCTCGTCGAGGACAGCGGCCAGGTGGTGGCGGCCCCCGAGGGCGCGGCCGCCAACGTCGACGAGTTCTTCGACCCGGCCTGGAAGGAGTACGGCACGGTCGACGGCACCTTCTACGCCGCCCCGCTCGGCGCCAACGTGAAGTCCTTCGTCTGGTACTCCCCGAAGGTCTTCGCCGACAACGGCTACGAGGTCCCCGAGACCTGGGACGACATGATTGCGCTCTCCGACCAGATGGTCGACGACGGCATCAAGCCCTGGTGCGCCGGCATCGAGTCCGGTGACGCCACCGGGTGGCCCACCACCGACTGGATGGAGGACCTGGTGCTCCGCGTCAGCGGCGCCGACAACTACGACGACTGGGTCAACCACGAGATCCCGTTCAACGACGACACCGTCCTCGAGGCCATCGGCCGCGTCGGCGACATCCTGAAGAACGAGGACTACGTCAACGGCGGCATCGGCGACGTGAAGTCGATCGCCACGACCGCCTTCCAGGAGGGTGGTCTCCCCGTCCTCGACGGCGACTGCGGCATGCACCGCCAGGCCAGCTTCTACGCCGCCCAGTGGCCCGAGGGCACCGACGTCTCGGAGGAGGGCGACGTCTTCGCCTTCTACCTGCCCACCATCAGCGAGGAGTTCGGCCAGCCCGTCCTCGGCGGTGGCGAGTTCGTGGCGGCCTTCGCCGACCGTCCCGAGGTCCAGGCCTTCCAGGTCTACCTCTCCTCCGACGTCTGGGCCAACGAGAAGGCCAAGGCCACGCCCAACGGCGGCTGGGTCAGCGCCAACACCGGGCTGGACATCGAGAACCTGACCAGCCCGCTCGACCAGCTGTCCGCGGAGATCTTCCAGGACCCCGAGGCGACCTTCCGCTTCGACGGCTCGGACCTGATGCCCGGCGCCGTGGGCGCCGACGCCTTCTGGAAGCAGATGACCGCCTGGATCACCGGGCAGGACGACCAGACCACGCTCGACAACATCGAGAACGCCTGGCCCTCCTGATCCACCGGCTGACCCGATCGTGGCGCCGCCCCGCGCGGCGCCACGGTCGGGTCGGCCAGCCCGATCCGTCTACCTCGAGGAGCGGTCATGACCACCCCCGACAAGCTCATCCAGATGGTCATCGCCTGCGCGCTGTTCTTCGGCGTGATGGCCGTCATCCTGCTGCTGACGCAACGCCTGAAGTCGCGCTCCGGCGAGCGCGTGCAGGTCGCCGCCTTCGTCGCCCCGGCGCTGCTGCTCGTGGCGGTCGGGCTGCTCTACCCCGCCGTCACCACGATCTACCAGTCGTTCCTCGACCGCTCGCTGAGCGAGTCGGTGGGCTTCGACAACTACGTCAAGATCTTCACCGACCCCTCCCAGGTCAAGGTGCTCCGCAACACCGCGATCTGGGTGGTCCTCTGCCCGACGCTCGCCACGCTGATCGGCCTGGTCTACGCCGTCCTGGTCGACGGGTCGCGCTTCGAGCGCCTCGCCAAGACGATGCTCTTCCTGCCGATCGCGATCTCGCTGGTCGGCGCCTCGATCATCTGGAAGTTCGTCTACGACTACAAGGCCAGTGACCAGACCCAGATCGGCGTCCTCAACGCGCTCCTGCAGGCGATCGGCGTCGACACCTACCGCTTCCTGCTCACCGAGCCGTGGAACACCCTCTTCCTCATCGTCATCTTCGTCTGGGTGCAGGCCGGCTTCGCGATGACGATCCTCTCCGCCTCCATCAAGGCGATCCCCACCGAGATCATCGAGGCGGCCAAGCTCGACGGCGTCGGTGGCCTGAAGATGTTCCGCTACATCACGGTGCCGAGCATCCGGCCCGCCCTGATCGTGGTGCTCACCACCATCAGCATCGCGACGCTGAAGGTCTTCGACATCGTCCGCACCGCCACGGGCGGCAACTTCGGCACCAGCGTGCTGGCCAACGAGTTCTACACCCAGAGCTTCCGCGCCTTCGAGCGCGGTCTCGGAGCCGCGCTCGGCACGCTGATCTTCGTGCTGGTGCTGCCGATCGTGATCTACAACGTCCGTCAGATGCGCAAGCTGGAGGCCACGCGATGAATCACCCCACCCGGTTCCCGGGCTCCCCCGCTGCGCTCCTCCGCCCGACCACCGTGAGGGGACCCCGATGAGCACCACGACTCCCGTCGAGGACACGGTCGCGGCCGAGGAGGCCACCAAACACCGCAAGTCGGCCTCCACCGCCGCCAAGGAGGGCCTGAGCAGTCGCTGGGGCTCCGCCGCCGCGCTGGTCATCGCCGTGCTCTGGACGGTGCCCACCGTCGGCCTGCTGATCAGCTCGTTCCGGCCCGAGGCCGACGTCAAGACCACCGGCTGGTGGACGGTGCTCAGCAACCCGTCCTTCACCCTCGACAGCTACCGCTCGGTCATCACGGGCTCCGACGTCAACCTGGCGACGTACTTCGTCAACAGCATCGTCATCACCGTCCCGTCGGTGGTCATCCCCGTCACCATCGCGACGATGTCGGCCTACGCCTTCGCGTGGATGCAGTTCAAGGGCCGCGACACGCTCTTCGTCGCGATCTTCGCGCTGCAGATCGTGCCGATCCAGGTCACGATGATCCCGCTGCTCACGCTCTACGTCGACTGGGGTCTCGCCGGTCGCCAGGCTCCCGGTGGCGGCTTCTGGACCGTGTGGCTCTCCCACTCCATCTTCGCGCTGCCGCTGGCGATCTACCTGATGCACAACTTCATGCGCGAGATCCCCGGCGAGCTGGTCGAGTCGGCGCGCATCGACGGCGCCGGGCACGTGCAGATCTTCACCCGCATCATGCTGCCGCTGCTCAAGCCCTCGATCGCGGCCTTCGCGATCTTCCAGTTCCTGTGGGTGTGGAACGACCTGCTCGTCGCGCTGGTCTTCGCCGGCGGCAACCTGCAGGTCTCGCCGCTCACGGTCCGCCTGGCCGAGCTCGCGGGTCAGCGCGGCGAGGACTGGCACCTGCTCTCCGCCGGCGCCTTCGTCTCCCTCGTCGTGCCCGTGCTGGTGTTCGTGTTCGGGCAGCGCTACTTCGTCCGCGGGATGCTGGCCGGAAGCGTGAAGGGCTGACCGACCCCCGTGACCGGCATCAAGGAGGTCGCCGACGAGGTGGGGCTCTCCCAGGCCACCGTCTCGCGGGCCCTGCGGGGCCAGCGCGGCGTCTCGGAGCGCAACCGCGAGCGCATCGAGGAGGCCGCGGCGCGGCTGGGCTACGTCGCCTCCCGCACCGCGGTCGGGCTGGCGACGGGGCGCACCCACCTCGTGGCGGCCGTGGTCCCCCACGTCACGCGCTGGTACTTCGGCACCGTCATCCACGGCGCCGAGCAGGTGCTGCGCAAGCACGGCTACGACCTCCTGCTCTTCAACCTGGCCGGCTCCGCGGAGGCGCGCGACCGCGTCCTCGGGACGCACGCGGCCACCAAGCGCGCCGACGCGCTGCTGCTCGCCGGCCTCCAGCCCAGCGACGCCGAGCGCTCCTGGCGCGACCGCCACGGGACTCCTGCCGTGCTCGTGGGCGCGGTCGCCGAGGGCTGGCCCAGCGTGACCATCGACGACGAGCACGTCGCCGTCGTGGCCATGCAGCACCTCATCGACCTCGGGCACCAGCGAATCGCCTACGTCGGCGGCGAGCAGGCCAACACCCTGGAGTTCTCCACGCCCGGCGCCCGTCACCGCGGCTTCCTGGGCTCGATGGACCGCGCGGAGCACAAGGTGCCGCCGGAGTACGACCACGACGGCGACTTCACGCTGGCCAGCGGGCTGGAGGCCGGGCGCGCCCTGCTGCGACTGCCGACCCCGCCGACGGCGATCATGTGCGCCTCCGACGAGATGGCCATCGGCGTGCTGCGCGCGGCCCGCGAGCTGCACCTGGCCGTGCCCGGCGACGTGTCGGTGATCGGCGTCGACGACCACGAGCTCTCCGAGCACGTCGACCTCACCACCGTGCGGCAGCCCGTGGAGGAGCTCGGCCGGCTCGCCGCCACCCAGCTGCTCCAGCAGCTCGGCGAGCTGCCGGGCTCACCGCCCCTGCCGTCGCACGTGCGGCTCGAGACCGAGCTCGTTGTCCGGGGCACCACAGGCCCTCCCCCGCCCCTGCACTGACCCCACCCGCACACTGGGCCCGTGACCGACTACGTCGAGGTGGCGCGCGCCGAGGGACCCCGCGGTGAGGTTGTGTTGCGTCGCCGGGTCGTCGAGCGCGGGGCCGACGTGCTGGAGCTGCGCGTCAACGGCGTCTTCGTGATGGACAGCCACGAGACCACCAGCGAGGTGCGGCTCGCCGAGGCGGCGCTCGCGGTGGTCGACGACCCCCGCGACGTCGTGGTCGGTGGACTCGGCCTGGGCTACACGCTGCAGGCGGTGCTGGCCGACCACCGCGTCGAGCAGGTGCGGGTCGTGGAGGTCGAGGACGCGCTCGTCGGCTGGATGCGCGACGGCACCGTGCCGCACGGTCCGGGGGTGCTCGCCGACCGGCGCGTGACCGTGGTGGCCGCCGACGTCGCGCAGGCGGTCGCCGAGGCCCAGCACCACTACGACCTGGTGCTCCTCGACGTCGACAACGGCCCCGGCTACCTGGTGCACGACGACAACGCCGCGCTCTACGGCGCGACCTTCCTCGACGACGTACGCCGGCTGCTGCGACCCGGCGGCGCCGTCGCGGTGTGGTCGGCCGACCCCGCCCCCGCGCTGCTGGAGACGCTGCGCGAGGTCTTCGGCGACGCCGAGGAGCAGCCGCTGGAGGTGACGCTGCAGCAGCGCGAGACGGCGTACTACCTCTACGTCGCGCGGGTCGAGGACCCCGTCAGCACACCCGTCAGCACACCCGTCAGCCGACCCTGAGCGCGAGCAGCCTGGCCTCGCGGGCGGCCTTGCGCGCCTCGGCGTGGAAGTCGGGGGCGGCGCAGGCGTAGAGCGTGCGTCCGTCGGCCCCGCCGAGGGCGCACGCGTAGACGGGCGAGCCGGGGGCCACCTCCTCGACGACCTCGCCGCCCTCGCGCACCCGCAGCAGCCGGTCGTGGGTGGCGTCGGCGACCCACACGGTGCCGTCGGGCGCCAGGCAGATGCCGTCGGGCGCGACGACGAGCTGCGGCAGCACCTCGCCGAGGTCGCTCGAGGTGGGCAGCGGGCCGAGCTCCGCCCAGGTGCGCCGCGGACCGAGGGAGCCGTCGGCCGCGACGTCGAAGGCGCTGAGCCGGTTGCCGAAGGTCTCGGCCACCACGAGCACGCCGTCGGGCGTGATCACCATGCCGTTGGGGAACCACAGCCCGTCGGCCGCCTCCGTGACGGTGCCGTCGGGGTCGACGCGGTGCAGCTGGGTCGGTCCCACCGGCGCCCCGCCCATCAGGTCGAAGCCGAAGTTGCCGACGTAGGCGCGACCCTCACCGTCGACGACCATGTCGTTGCACTGCCCGGCGGCGTACGACGCGAGGTCGCCGTGGATGACGAGCGAGCCGTCGTGCTCGCGTCGCAGCACCCTCCGGTCGAGCTGCGAGACCACCAGCAGCCGCCCGTCGGGGAGCCAGCCCAGGCCCGACGGCTGCTCCGGCACGTCGGCCTCCACCCGCAGGTCGCTCCCGTCCTCCCGCACCGAGTAGACCTGGTAGCGGTAGAAGTCGGAGAGCCACAGCCGGTCGTCGTGCCAGCGTGGTGCCTCCAGGAAGCTCATGTCCTCGAGCACCGTCGAGACCTCGGGCGTGGTGGTGGGCATGCGTCCTCCTCCGGGCGTGACGGGCGTCACGCGCTGTCGCAGGTCTGTGTAGCGCGCGATCGTGCAGCGGCGCAACGCTGGGCGCGCGGCCTGCGCGGTCGCACGATGAGGCGTCTCCGACCGACGAGAGCGACAAGGACCCCTCCGTGCGCCGTACCCTCCTCGCCGCCGCCTTCGCGGCGGCCACCGCTGCCCCCCTGCTCACCACCTCCCCCGCGCAGGCGGCCGAGACCTTCAGCGGCTCGCTGTCGCAGGCGATCGGCGCCGTGTCCGTCGCCTCCGAGGTGCGCACCGGCTACGACCGCGACCTCTTCCGCCACTGGATCGACGCCGACGGCGACGGTTGCGACACCCGCCGCGAGGTGCTGCTCGAGGAGGCCGAGGAGGCGCCGACGCGCGGCTCGGGCTGCTCGCTCACCGGCGGGCGCTGGTACTCCTACTACGACGGCGTCTCGCAGTACGACGCCGCCGACCTCCAGATCGACCACATGGTGCCCCTCGCGGAGGCCTGGGACAGCGGGGCGCGCAGCTGGTCGGCCGCCCAGCGCGAGGACTTCGCCAACGACCTGGGCGACCCGAGGCCGCTGATCGCGGTCACGGGGGCGGAGAACTCCTCGAAGAGCGACCGCGACCCGGCCGAGTGGCTGCCGGACCGTCAGCACTGCCGCTACGCCGAGGAGTGGGTGGCCACCAAGATCCGCTGGGGCCTCTCGCAGGACTCCGCCGAGCGGTCCGCGCTGCAGCAGGTGGCGTCCGGGTGCACCGGCACCACCGTGACGGTGGAGGTCGTCGGCTAGTTTCGCGCCATGCGGATCGCGGTGCTCGACGACCACCAGCACGTCGCGGCGTCGTACGCCGACTGGGAGGGGCTGGGCGCCGAGGTCGACTTCGTGCACGAGCACCTGCTCGGCGACGCCCTGGTCGACCGCATCGGCGGCGCCGACGTCGTGGTCGCGATGCGCGAGCGCACGCCCTTCGACGCCGCCCTGCTCGAGCGACTCCCGGCGCTGCGGCTGCTCGTCACCACCGGCATGAAGAACGCCTCGATCGACGTCGCGGCGGCGCACGCGCGCGGCGTCACGGTGTGCGGCACCCGGAGCCTGCCGGGACCGGCGGCCGAGCTCACCTGGGCGCTGCTGCTCGCCACGATGCGGTCGGTGCCGGCGGCCGACCGCGCCGTCCGTGCCGGCGGGTGGCAGGACGACCTGCTCCCCGGCACCGACCTCGCCGGGGCGACCCTGGGCGTGATCGGCCTCGGCAGGCTCGGACAGCGGGTGGCGCGCGTCGGCCTCGCCTTCGAGATGGAGGTGCTGGCGTGGTCGCAGCACCTCGACCCCGAGGTCGCCCGCTCCCACGGCGTCGAGCCGGTGTCGCAGGAGGAGCTGCTGCGCCGCTCCGACGCCGTCACGCTGCACCTGCGGCTCTCCGAGCGCACCCGCGGCGTCGTCGGCGCCGCCGAGCTCGAGCTGATGAGGCCCACCGCCGTCCTGGTCAACACCTCGCGCGGCCCGTTGGTCGACCAGTCGGCTCTGCTCTCGGCGCTGCACGCCGGGGCGATCGGCGGCGCCGGGCTCGACGTCTACGACGAGGAGCCGCTGCCCGTCGACCACCCCCTGCGCAGCGCGCCCCGCACGGTGCTCACCCCCCACCTCGGCTACGTCACCGACGAGGGCTACCGACTCTTCTACGGCGACGCCGTCGACGACGTCGCCGCGTGGGCGGCGGGCGAGCCCGTCCGGCTGCTCGAGGCGGAGTGAGGCTTCGGTAGGTTCGCCCCCATGAGCGACCAGCGCGACGTACGCATCGAGCACGACAGCATGGGCGAGGTCGAGGTGCCTCGCGAGGCCCTGTGGCGGGCCCAGACGCAGCGGGCGGTGGAGAACTTCCCGATCAGCGGCTCGACCCTGGAGCCCTCCCACCTCGTCGCCATCGCGCGGGTCAAGAAGGGCGCCGCTCGCATCAACGCCGAGCTCGGCATCATCAGCCAGGACAAGGCCGACGCGATCGCCGCGGGGGCCGACGAGATCATCGCCGGCGGCCACGTGGGCGAGTTCCCGATCGACGTCTTCCAGACCGGCTCCGGCACCAGCTCCAACATGAACATGAACGAGGTGCTCGCCTCGCTCGCCGGTCGCGCCGGGGTCGAGGTGCACCCCAACGACCACGTCAACGCCAGCCAGTCGAGCAACGACACCTTCCCGACCTCGATCCACATCGCCGCCGTCGAGGCCGCCTCGCACCACCTGGTGCCTTCACTCGAGCGTCTCGCCTCCTCGCTCGAGGCCAAGGCGTCGGAGTTCGCGACGGTGGTGAAGTCGGGCCGCACCCACCTGATGGACGCCACCCCGGTGATGCTCGGCCAGGAGTTCGGCGGGTACGCCGCGATCGTGCGCTACGGCATCGAGCGCATCGAGTCCGCGCTCCCCCGCGTCGCCGAGCTGCCGCTGGGCGGCACGGCCGTCGGCACCGGGATCAACACCCCGCCCGGCTTCGCCGAGAAGGTCATCGCCGACATCGCCGCCGAGACCGGCCTGCCCTTCACCGAGGCGCGCAACCACTTCGAGGCCCAGGGCTCCCAGGACGCCCTCGTCGAGCTCTCCGGCCAGCTCCGCACCATCGCGGTCGGCCTGACCAAGATCTGCAACGACCTGCGCTGGATGAGCTCGGGCCCCACCACCGGCCTCGCCGAGATCCGCCTGCCCGACCTCCAGCCGGGCTCGAGCATCATGCCGGGCAAGGTCAACCCGGTGCTGCCCGAGGCCACCCTCATGGTGTGCGCCCAGGTGATCGGCAACGACGCCACGGTCGCCCACGCCGGCGCCAGCGGCTCCTTCGAGCTCAACGTGATGCTGCCCGTGATGGCCCGCAACCTGCTCGAGTCGATCCGGCTGCTCGCCAACGTCGCCCCGGTGCTCGCCGAGCGCTGCGTCGACGGCATCGAGGCCAACGAGGAGCGCTGCCGCGCGTACGCCGAGTCCTCCCCCTCGGTGGTGACGCCGCTCAACAAGCACATTGGCTACGAGGAGGCGGCCAAGGTCGCCAAGGCCGCCCTCAAGGAGGGCCGCACCATCCGCGAGCAGGTCCTCGCCATGGGCTACGTCGAGCGCGGCGACCTCACCGAGGCCGAGCTCGACGACGCCCTCGACGTCGCCGCGATGACCCGCCCGCGGGTCTGACGCGACCAGGCCGCCGGGCGGCGCTCAGATGCCGCGCGACCCGTCGAGGGTCTCGCGGATGATGTCGGCGTGGCCGGCGTGCCGCGCGGTCTCCTGGATCATGTGGAGCATCACGTAGCGCAGGTTGCACTCGACGATGTCGGCTCTCGCGCCCCGCGCGTCGAGATCGGTCGCGGCGATGACCCCGTCGGACGCCGCGATCTGGTCGCGGTAGCGCGCCAGCCAGCCCGACACCGTGTCGTCGTCGTGGACGGCCAGGTCGGCGTCGCGCGGCTCGGGCACGACCTCGGGCCACCCCTCGGGCGACAGACGGCCGGCCACGACCACCTCGAACCAGCGGTGCTCCCACGTCGTGGCGTGCTTGAGCAGGCCCAGCAGCGACAGCGAGCTGGCCGTGGGAGCCTCGCGCGCGGCGGCGTCGTCGACGTCCTCGACCTTGCGGATCAGGCCGACCCGCTGGGCCTCCAGGAGGTTCTCCAGCGCCGCGCGCTCGGAGGCCGGCGTCATGTCCACGGTCATCTCGCTGGCCACCGCTCGAGCGCCCCTCAGTACCAGTTGTTGCTCTGGGAGTGGCCCCACGCGCCGCAGGCCGAGCCGTAGCGGTCGCGGATGTAGCCCAGGCCCCAGCGGATCTGGGTCTCCGGGTTGGCCTGCCAGTCGGCGCCGGCGGAGCTCATCTTGGAGCCGGGCAGCGCCTGTGGGATGCCGTAGGCCGAGGAGCTCGGGTTGTCGGCGGTGGTGCTCCAGCCCGACTCCTTCTCCCACAGCTGGTCGAGGCAGGAGAACTCGCCGCTGGAGAGGCCGTACTCCGGCATCAGCGCCTGGGCGAGCGTCTTGGGGTCGGCGTCGGCCAGGTCCTGCTGCTGCGTCTCGGCCCGGCCGGAGCCGCTGGAGAGCTGCCGCGCCTTGGCGGCGTCGGCCACGGGAGCGCGCTCGGTGGAGCGGGAGACCCGCTGCTCGCGCTCGGCGAGCTCGTCGGCGGTGAGGGCGGCGACACCCTCGACGTCGCCGACCTCGCCGGTCGCCTGCGAGGCCAGCGACACGGTGGCCGTCTCGAGCGGCGCGGCCCCCTGCAGGGTGCCGGCGGCGACCACGCCACCGGTCACGAGGGCGGCGGCGCCGAGCCCCACGGCGAGGCGGCGTCGGCGCCGGGGCGCGCGGGCAGTGCGGTGCTTGGACGTGTGAGTCACGAGGTGAGGTCCCGGGGGTTGGCGGCATCGTCAACCGTGCTCGACGGGGAGTGGCCGCCTGGGCAGGCGGCGCCGGAGCACGCAGGGGAAGAGGACCCACCGAAGCACGACCCGACGAGTCGTTGCAAGTTCCACCACCCGCCGCGTGTCGCGCCTCACGTCGACGACGTCCCATCCGCCCCACCCCCCTCTGCGACCCCACCCACCCCGCCGACCCGGTGGCCGAGCTTGTCGAGACCAGCGCTGTCGGTCGAGCCCAACGCTGTCGGTCGAGCTTGTCGAGACCCCTTACGTCGCCCACCCAGATGCGCCCACTGGTGGTCGAGGAGGTCGCGCAACGACCGTCTCGAGACCCCCGGGTCCCTGAGGTGCGAGCGCAGCGAGCCTCGAAGGGCCCGCACGCCCGCCCACCTTTCTCCCGGGTGGTCGAGGAGGCCGCGCAGCGACCGTCTCGAGACCCCCACCACCCGACCAAAGAACTTGTCCACAGACTATAGAACATGCGTTCGATTGTCAGTCGACGGGGTAGAATCAACTCATGGAGCCCAGCCCCCACCACCCCAAGCGACAGGTCCTCGACGTCCTCGTCGCGGCCCGCGCAGAGGAGCACGAGGCGCAGGTCCGGCAGCTGCGGCTCGCGTTGCAGTGGGCGCTGCTGCACCCCGCTGCCGAGGGTGCCGCGTACGCCGGTTGGGGCGACGACGGCCTCGTGCTTGGCGACGGCGTCGGCGGACCCATCCCGCTCGCCGGTGACGGCGCCCCGTTCGTCGCGGCCGCCGCGCCACTCGAGCTGGCTGCCGCGCTGGGGCGTCCGACCGAGCACGCCCAGCAGCTGCTCGGCGACACGCTGGAGCTCGCGTTCCGGCTGCCGCGGTTGTGGGAGCTGATGTGCGCCGGCCGCATCGCGGTGTGGCGCGCGAGGGCGATCTCACGCGAGACCCGCGACCTGAGCCTCGACGCCGCGCTGCACGCCGACCGGCTGCTCTGCGCCGTCCCGGACCGGCTCGACCAGCTCTCCGCCGCGGGTGCCGAGCGGCTGGTCCACGAAGCCCGGCTCCACGCCGACCCCGACCGCGCCCACGCCGACGAAGAAACCGCTGCCGCGCGTCGTGGGGCGTGGCTGCAGCGCGACGGCCGCGCCCCCGGCGTCACCGACGTCCACCTGACCCTGGACACCCCGGATGCGCTGGCGTTCGACGCCACCGTCGGACGGCTCGCCGCGGACCTGAAGGAGCTCGGTGACACCGACGTCCTCGACGTGCGCCGCGCGAAAGCCGTCGGCGTCCTCGCCGACCCCCAGCACGCGCTCAACCTCATGAGCGGGGAGACCGCTGATACCCGGCCCCGCGCCACCGGGACCCTCGACCTCAACGTCCACCTCACGCCTGCCGACCTCGAGGGCGACGGCGTGGCCGTCGTCGAGCGGCTCGGCGCGCTGTCGACCGAGCTCTTCGCGGGCTGGCTGGCGCGCCACGCCGTGGACGGCGTCGCCGTCCGGGTCCGCCCGGTCATCGACCTCAGTGCCGACAACGCCGTCGACCGCCACGATCCAACTCCGGCGATGCGCGAGCAGATCGCCCTGCGGGACGCGACCTGCGTCTTCCCCGGCTGCCAGCGTGACTCCCGCTCCTGCGACCTCGACCACCTCATGCCCTACGACCCGGACGGTCCGCCCGGCCAGACCCGGCCTTCCAACCTCGCGCCCTTGTGCAGGCGCCACCACCGCGCCAAGACCCACGCCGGCTGGACCTACGTCCGCCGCCGCGACGGCACCTACGAGTGGTCGAGTCCCCAGGGCCAGACCTACACCGTCGTCCCCACGTCGCGCGCACCCCTCGCCACCTGTCGCTGACCACCGGGCTGGACTCCGGGCGGTCGAGCCTGTCGAGACCTAGCGCTCACAGGCATGTCACCGGGTCTCGAGACAGGCGCTGCGCGCCTTCCCCGACCACCCGAGGTCGCTGCGCCTGCCACGACCACCCGTGCCCTGTCGGTCGAGCCTGTCGAGACCCCTACGCCCAGGCACCTCGCCTTGGGTGGTCGAGGAGGTTGCGCAGCAACCGTCTCGAGACCCCCTGCACGAAGCGCATGTCACCGGGTCTCGAGACAGGCGCTGCGCGCCTTCCTCGACCACCCGGGATCGGCCTGTGCGCCTCCTCGCGCGCCCCCAGCCCCGCCGGTCGAGCTTGTCGAGACCCCCCATGCGCAGCGAGCGTCCTCGACCACCCGAGCGGGCCTACCTGCCCTCCTCGACCACCCTGGTGGTCGAGGAGGGCACGGCGTCAGACGGTGACGTGCTCCAGCATCTCGGTCACCAGGGCGGCGATCGGGGAGCGCTCGGAGCGGGTGAGGGTGACGTGGGCGAAGAGGGGGTGACCCTTGAGGCGGTCGACCACGGCGACGACGCCGTCGTGGCGGCCGACGCGGAGGTTGTCGCGCTGGGCGACGTCGTGGGTCAGCACCACCTTGGAGTTGGCGCCCATGCGGGAGAGCACGGTGAGGAGCACGTTGCGCTCCAGCGACTGGGCCTCGTCGACGATCACGAAGGCGTCGTGCAGGGAGCGACCCCGGATGTGCGTCAGCGGCATCACCTCGAGCATCCCGCGGTCGAGCACCTCGTCGACCACGTCGGAGGTGGTGATCGCGCCGAGGGTGTCGAAGACCGCCTGCGCCCAGGGCGACATCTTCTCCGACTCGCTGCCCGGCAGGTAGCCGAGCTCCTGGCCGCCGACCGCGAAGAGCGGGCGGAAGACCACGACCTTCTTGTGCGTACGCCGCTCGAGCACGGTCTCCAGGCCCGCGCAGAGCGCGAGCGCCGACTTGCCGGTGCCGGCGCGCCCACCGAGGGAGACGATGCCGACCTCGGGGTCGAGCAGCAGGTCGAGGGCGATCCGCTGCTCCGCGGAGCGGCCGTGGATGCCGAAGGCCTCGCGGTCGCCACGCACGAGGTGCACCTGCTTGTCGGCGCGCACCCGGCCCAGGGCGCTGCCCCGCTCGGAGAGCAGCACCAGCCCGGTGTGGCAGGGCAGGTCGCGCGCCTCGTCGAGGTCGACCCGACCCTCGTCGTACAGGGCGTCGAGGTCCGTCGCGGTGGCGTCGATCTCGCTCATCCCGGTCCAGCCGGCGTCGGACTCGTGCACCTGCTCACCGCGGTACTCCGCGGCATCGAGGCCGACCGCGGAGGCCTTGATGCGCAGCGGCAGGTCCTTGGAGACCAGCGTGACGTCGTGGCCCTCGTCGGCGAGGTTGCGGGCCACCGCGAGGATGCGGGTGTCGTTGTCGCCGAGCCGGAAGCCGGAGGGCAGCGCCGTCGGGTCGGTGTGGTTGAGCTCGACCCGCAGGGTGCCGCCCTCCTCGCCGACCGGCACCGGCTGGTCGAGGCGGCCGTGGAGGACCCGCAGCTCGTCGAGCATGCGCAGCGCGGAGCGCGCGAAGTAGCCGAGCTCGGGATGGTGCCGCTTGCCCTCGAGCTCGGTGATGACGACCACCGGCAGCACCACCTCGTGCTCGGCGAAGCGCATCGCCGCCTTGGGATCGGCCAGCAGCACCGAGGTGTCGAGGACGAAGGTCGAGCGCCGGCCGGCGTCCTGCACCGTGTCCTGGGCCGAGTCCTGGGAGGGCTGGGTCGTCTCCTGGGCAGTAACCACGTTGGTTCCCCTTGGTGACCGCGCGCGCACCCGTGGCGCCCGGTCCTCTAGTGGTGCTCGGACCGGGAGTGACGCCGGGTGCCCGAGTGCTGGCTCCCGGTGGTGCAGTCGTCGTGGTCGGACAACAGGTCTCGCCCTCCTGGCATCGGCCTGCTTCCCCGCAGTCCGACACTCGCAAGGTAAGTCGGGGCAGGAGGCCGTCAGGACCGACACGCGGGTAGCGGCGGGTGAACTCTGTGTTGCGGCGCCTCAGGAGCCGCCCTTCGAGTGCCGCTCGTCCCTCGCGGCGCCTCAGGGACCGGAGTCGCTCCGACTCCCGAGCGCCTCCTGCGTCGGCGCCTCAGGAGCCGAAGCGGCGCTCGCGCTCGGCGTAGGCGCGGACCGCGCGCAGGAAGTCGACGCGGCGGAAGTCGGGCCAGTAGGCCTCGCAGAAGTAGAACTCGCTCTGGGCGCTCTGCCACAGCAGGAAGCCGCCGAGTCGCTGCTCGCCGCTGGTGCGGATGACGAGGTCCGGGTCGGGCTGGCCGCGGGTGTAGAGGTGCTCGGCGATGTGCTCGACGTCGAGGACCTCGGCGAGCTCCTCCAGGGTGGTGCCGCGGCCGGCGTGCTCGGTGAGCAGCGCGCGGACGGCGTCGGCGATCTCGCGCCGTCCGCCGTAGCCGACGGCGATGTTGACCAGCAGCCCGTCGACGTCGGCGGTGGCCTCGGCGGCCGCCTTGAGCCGCTCGGCGGTGGCGGCCGGCAGCAGGTCGAGCGCCCCGACCGGGTGCAGCCGCCAACGGCGCTGCTCCGCGAGGCTCTCCACCGCGCCCTCGATGATCGTGAGCAGCCCCTGCAGCTGGTCGGGCGGCCGGTTGAGGTTGTCGGTCGAGAGCAGCCACAGCGTGACCACCTCGACGCCGATCTCCTCGCACCAGCCGAGCAACGGCTCGATGTTGGCGGCGCCGGCACGGTAGCCGTGGGCGGTGTCGGCCCCGACGGCCTTCGCCCAGCGACGGTTGCCGTCGAGCATGACGCCCACGTGCTGCGGGATCCGCTCCGGCGGCAGCCGGCGCACCACCCTGGCCTCGTACGCCGGGTAGAGCACCCGCCGAAGGCCACGCTTCCAGTCCGCCACGTCCAGCGACTGTACTCGGGCGAAGCCTGTGAGGTCGGTCTCCCCGGCACCCGTGGCGTGGGGTCGGGAGCCATCTGCTCCGTACGCTGGCGTCATGGTCCCTGACGTCCCCGCCTCCGACGACGGTCGTGGCTCGCGCGTGCACGACCGCGCCGAGCAGCTGCGCGAGCGTGGGCACGAGGCGGCCGAGCAGGTGCGGGAGCGCGCCCGCGAGGTCGCCGCCGAGGTCAAGCCCAAGCTGCGCGGCTGGCTGCACGCCGGGGTCACGCCGCTCGCGCTCGCCGCCGGGATCGTGCTGATCGCGCTCTCGCCCACCGTCGAGACCCGCGTCGGCTCGGCGGTCTTCGCCGGCACCGCGCTGCTGCTCTTCGCCGTCTCGGCGGTCTACCACCGCTTCTACTGGGGTCCGCGGATGACGGCGGTGCTCCGCCGCATCGACCACTCCAACATCTTCCTGCTCATCGCGGGCTCCTACACGCCCTTCGCGCTGATCCTGCTGCCCAAGCCGCAGAGCACCGCGCTGCTCGCGATCGTGTGGACCGGTGCCGTGCTCGGCGTGCTCTTCCGCGTCTTCTGGAGCCACGCGCCGCGACTGCTCTACACACCGATCTACATGGCGCTGGGCTGGGTCGCGATCTTCTACGCCGACCACCTCGGCTCCGGCGGTCCGGCCGTCACCTGGCTGCTCGTGGCCGGAGGCGTGCTCTACACGCTCGGCGGCCTCGTCTACGGCCTCAAGCGGCCCGACCCCTTCCCCACCTGGTTCGGCTTCCACGAGGTCTTCCACCTGCTGACCATCGCGGCCTTCGTGTGCCACTACGTCGCCGCGTCGATCGCGACGTACTCGCTGCGCTGAGGCGGAGCGCGACGTGGCCCTGGTCCTGCTGGCCGTCCTGACGGCGGTCCAGCTGGGCTTCCAGCTCACCGTCACCCTCGTCGTCTACCCGACGCTGGCGGAGACCCGCGACGAGGACTGGACGACGGCCCACGACCGCCACTCGCGACGCATCGCCGTGCCGGTCGTGCTGCTGTACGGCGGCCTGGTGGCGGCCGTGCCCGCCGCCTGGTCCTCCGCGGAGGCGGCCGAGCGCACCTGGGTGGCGGCGGGTGCCGTCTGCCTGGTGATGCTGCTGCTCACCACCGCCGTGCTCGCCGCGCCCACCCACGGCCGCCTCGGCCGGGAGCCGGCGGAGCGCCGTCCGCTGCTGCTGGGGCGGCTCCAGCGGGTCGACCGGGCACGGCTGGCGTGGTCCGTCGCGCTGGCGGGCTGCGCCGCCGGCGCCCTGCTCGTGCGCGCCTGACCGGGCCGCGGGTCTGGCACGCGGTAAGGCTAGCCTCACTCCGTGCCAGATCCCGCTCCCGTGCCCACCACCGGGGGCCGGCTGATCCTGCAGATGATCGGGCGTCGCAAGGGGCGGCTCGCCGTCTTCCTGACCCTGATCAGCTCCTGGCAGGTCTGCGAGGCGCTGGTGCCGGTGCTGATCGGCGTCGTCATCGACCGCGCGGTGGTGACCGGTGACGTCGGTGCGCTCGCGCTGTGGCTGGGCGTGCTGGTGGGGCTCTTCGTGGTGCTCAGCTACTCCTACCGCTTCGGGGCGCAGGTCGGCTTCGGCTTCATGCAGCAGGAGATGCACGAGCTGCGGATGCGGGTGGCGCGCAAGGCGCTCGACCCCCGCGGCGTCCGGAGCCGGCTGCTGCCGGGCGAGACGCTCTCGCTCGCCACCTCCGACGTCGAGCTCATCGGCGTCACGCTGCGCGCGCTCGGCCTCGGCGTCGCCTCGGGCGTCGCGGTGGTCGTGGCCGCGGTCGCGCTGCTGCGGATCGACCTGGTGCTGGGGCTGGTGGTGCTGCTCGGCGTGCCGGCCGTGCTCGTGCTGCTGCAGGTGATCACGCCCGCGGTCGCACGACGCAGCGGCGCGCAGCAGGCCCTGCTCGCCCGCACGACGGGCGTGGCCACCGACCTGGTGCGTGGGGTGCGCAGCCTCAAGGGCATCGGGGCCGAGGACGTCGCCTCCGAGCGCTACCGCCGCACCAGCCGCGAGGCGCAGCAGGCCGGCGTCCGCACCGCCGACTCCTACGGCCTGGTCACGGGTGTCACCACCGGGCTGAGCACGCTCTTCCTCGCGGTGGTGGCTCTGGTCGCGGGACTGCTCGCCGTCGAGGGCCGGATCACGCTGGGCGAGCTGGTGGCGATCGTCGGGCTGACCCAGTTCCTCGCCGAGCCGCTGCGCTACCTGGGCGACCTGCTCGCGGAGACCGCGGCGGCCCGGGCCTCGGCGCAGCGCGTCGTCGACTACCTGCACGCGCCCACGTTGGTCGCCGTCGGCGACGACGACCCCCGTGATCGCCACCGGCAGGACCACGGCGCCGCCGGCGGCGCCGCGCGGCTCGAGCTCGTCGGGCTCGACGCCGGCACGCTCGCCGACCTCAGCCTCGCCTCGCGCGCCGGCGAGCTGCTCGGCCTGGCGGTGACCGACACCGCCGACGCCGCCGCCCTCGTCGGCGTGCTCTCCGGCGAGGTGGCTCCCGCCGACCCGGGCTCGGTGCGCCTCGACGGCTGCACCCTGGGCTCGCTCCCGGTGGCCACCCGGCGACAGCGCCTGCTGGTGGCGCCCCACCACGTCGACCTCTTCGAGGGGACGCTCGCCACCAATGTCGACCCGGCGGGGAGGTACGACGCCGACGCCCTCGGCCCCGTGCTCGACGCCGCCGCGGTGGCCGACGTGGTCGCGCTGCACCCCGATGGGCTCGAGCGCGAGGTCACGCCCGACGGGGCGACGTACTCCGGTGGGCAGCGGCAGCGCGTCGCCTACGCCCGCGCCCTGGCCGGCGACGCGCCGGTGCTCGTGCTGCACGACCCCACCACGGCGGTCGACGCCGTGACCGAGCACCGGATGGCACGGGGGCTGCGCGAGGTCCGGCACGGCGAGGGCAGCGACCGGTGCACGTGGGTGCTCACCAGCTCCCCCGCCCTGCTCGCGCAGGCCGACCGGGTGGTGCTGCTCCGCGCCGGGCGGGTGGTCGCGACCGGCACCCACGCCGAGCTCTGCGAGCGCGCGGACTACCAGGAGGCGGTGTTGCGATGACCGACGCGCCCGCCCGCCAGCTGCTCCCGGTCGCCGGGACGCGCGAGACCGCGCGGCTGCTGTGGCGCCTGCTCGGCGCCCACCGCGGCGCCATGGTCGCGGCGACGCTCGCCTTCGCCGTGGCCGGCCTGGCGGCGATGGTGCCGCCCTGGGTGCTCGGGCTGATCGTCGACGCGGCGGACGGCGACGGCACGTCCGGCGACGTGCTGCGCCTGTGCCTGGTGATCGCCGCCGCGGCGGTCGTCGGCGCCGTGGCCTCGGCGCTCTCCCTCTCCTTCCTCGCCCGCGCCGCGGAACCTGCCCTCGCGCGGCTGCGGGAGGAGGTGCTCGCACGCACGCTGCACCTCGACTCACGACAGCTCGAGGCGGCCGGCGTCGGCGACCTGCTCTCCCGCGTCGGCGACGACGTGCGCACCATCGCGACGGCGACCAAGGAGGTGGTGCCACTCGTGGTGACCTCCGTCGTGGCGGTCGTCCTCACCGCCGCCGGTCTCTTCGCGCTCGACTGGCGGCTCGGGGTCGCCGGCCTAGCGGCCGCGCCGTCGTACGTGCTCGCCCTGCGCTGGTACCTCCCCCGCTCTGGCCCGCTCTACCGCGAGGAGCGTGTCGCCCAGGGCGAGCGCGCCCAGGCCCTGGTGAGCGGCCTCCAGGGGGCGCCGTCGGTGCGCGCCTTCGCCCTCGAGCAGGCCCACCTGGAGGCCGTCGACGCCCGCTCCTCGCGCACCATGGGCATCGCCGTGCGGGTCTTCGGGATGCTGTGCCGCTTCGGCGCGCGCACCAACCGCTCCGAGCTCATCGGCCTGGCCGCCGTGCTCTTGACCGGCTTCTTCCTGGTGCGGGCCGACGCCGTCACGGTCGGTGCCGTCACCACGGCGGCGCTCTACTTCCACCGGCTCTTCAACCCCATCGGCGCGCTGCTCTTCCTCTTCGACGAGGTCCAGTCGACCGGGGCGTCGCTGGCGCGGCTCGCCGGCGTGGTCTCGCTGCCCGCTCCCCCGCCCTCCGTGCCCCTCACCACCGGTGGCCGCCCGGGGGTCCGGGTCGACGGACTCACCCACGCCTACGTCGAGGGCAGGCCGGTGCTGCACGACGTCTCCCTGCGCCTCGCCCCGGGCGAGACCGTCGCCGTGGTCGGCGCCACGGGGGCCGGCAAGACCACGCTCGGGGCGATCGTCGCCGGGGTGCTCCGGCCCACGTGCGGCTCGCTCGCGCTCGACGCGGCGGCGTACGACGACCTCGACGAGCGCGCCGTGCGCGACCACGTCGTCCTGGTCAGCCAGGACGTGCACGTCTTCTCGGGCACGGTGCGCGACGCCGTGACGCTGGCCCGTGCCGACGCCACCGACGAGGAGGTCCGGTCGGCGCTGACGCGCACGCTCGCCTGGGACTGGGTGGCCGCCCTGCCCGACGGGCTCGACACCCGCGTCGGCGACGACGGCCACCCGCTGACCTCGGCCCAGGCCCAGCAGCTCGCCCTGGCGCGGGTGGTGCTCCGCGACCCCGCCGTCGTCGTCCTCGACGAGGCCACCGCCGAGGCCGGGTCGGCCGGCGCGCGCGTGCTCGAGGAGGCGGCCCTGGCGGCGACCGAGGGACGGGCGGCGCTCGTCGTCGCCCACCGGCTCACCCAGTCCGAGCGCGCCGACCGCGTGCTGGTGATGGACGACGGCCGCGTCGTCGAGGAGGGCACCCACCACGAGCTCGTCGCCCGCGGTGGCCGCTACGCCGAGCTCTGGGACGCCTGGCACGCCCGCTGACCTTCTCACGGCGGAGTCGGCCCGCGGCCTTTCCTCGGGGAAAGCACCTGCCGGCGGAAAGCGGGGGTTTCCGCCGGATCAGCACGCGACACGCCGTGCGTCGGCGTACCGATCACGCGGAAACACGGGGGCGACAGCCTTTCCCCGCGGAAAGCCCCCACCGACCAGTCGGCTGCGCCCTGCCTCAGCCGACGACCAGCACGTGCAGGGTGCGGGGGCCGTGGACGCCCTCGACGCGGTCGAGCTCGATGTCGCTGGTGGCCGACGGGCCGCTGATCCAGGTGAGCGGGCGGGCCGGGTCGAGGGAGGCGACGGCGTCGGGCACGTCGGCGACGACCTGGTCGGCACGGACGACGCACACGTGCAGGTCGGGCACGAGCGAGAGGGCACGACGGCCCTGCCCCGGGCCGTGGTCGAGCACGATGGTGCCGGTCTCCGCGACGCCCACGCGCGCCAGCGTGACGACGGCGTCGATCCCGTCGAGGTCAGTGGCGCTGAGGCCGTCGTCGGGCACCGAGCCGGGCACGGCGTAGCCCAGGCCGTCGGGGACGACGGCGACGGCGCCGTCGAGGGCGGCCGCGATGCGAGCCTCGACCTCGTCGGGGCCGCAGCGCTCGACGACGGCCTTGTAGTCGGCGACGCGCTCGGCGAAGCGGTCGACGTCGCCGGGCCTCGGCTCACGCGACTCCCGGGCGGGCGGGGTGGCGGTGGCGCTGGCGGTCGCCTCGCGCACCCGTCGCAGCACCTCGTCGCGGGCGCTCACGAGCGACCCCCGTCCGTACGCCGCCACCACGCGCGGAACGACTCGGGCGGCGCCGTCGGCAGGTCGCGGGCCGAGCTCCACGCCGGCGCCAGTCCGAGGCGCCGCGCCAGGCCGGTGCCGAGACCGGTGAGGCGCTGGGCGAGGCCGAGGCGGCGGGAGCTGGCGAAGGTCTGGCCGGCCCCCTTCATCGCGGCGGCCTCGACCGAGGGACGTCCGCCGCGGTGCGCGTCGACGACCTGGGCGCGCAGGTCGACCAGCACCGAGGGGATGTCGATCTTGACCGGGCAGACCTCGTAGCAGGCCCCGCACAGCGAGGAGGCGTACGGCAGCGAGTCGACCTGCTCGTCCACCCCCACGCCCTTGAGCAGCGGGTTGAGGATCGCGCCGATCGGGCCCGGGTAGACCGAGCCGTAGGCGTGTCCCCCGGTGCGCTCGTAGACCGGGCAGACGTTGAGGCACGCCGAGCAGCGGATGCAGCGCAGCGCCTGCCGTCCGACCTCGTCGGCCAGGGCGCGGGTGCGGCCGTTGTCGACCAGCACGACGTGCACCTCCTGGGGGCCGTCGCCGGGGGTCACGCCGGACCAGGTCGAGGTGTAGGGGTTCATCCGCTCCCCCGTGGAGGAGCGGGGCAGCACCTGCAGGAAGGTGTCGAGCTCGGCCCAGGTCGGCACCACCTTCTCGATGCCGACCACCGAGACCAGCACCTCCGGCAGGGTCAGGCACATCCGGCCGTTGCCCTCGGACTCGACGACCACCAGCGTGCCGGTCTCGGCGACCGCGAAGTTGGCGCCGGAGACGCCGACCTTGGCGCGGAGGAACTTCTCGCGCAGGTGCAGTCGCGCGGCGTTGGCCAGCTCGGACGGCACCTCGGTGAGGTCGTCGGGGGCCGGGCGGCCGGCCGCGGCCATCTTGTCGACGAAGATCTGCCGGATCTCCGCGCGGTTGCGGTGGATCGCCGGCACCAGGATGTGGCTGGGCAGGTCGTCGCCCAGCTGCACGATCAGCTCGGCGAGGTCGGTCTCCCACGCGGCGATGCCCTCCGCGGCGAGCGCCTCGTTGAGGCCGATCTCGACGGTCGCCATCGACTTGACCTTCACGACCTCGTCGACCTCGTGGGCACGCGCCACCTGGGCGACGACCGCGCTCGCCTCCGCGGCGTCACGGGCCCAGTGCACCGTCGCCCCCGCCGCGGTGAGCCGCTCCTCCAGCGTCAGCAGGTGGGTCTCGAGGTCCGCCAGGGCGGCGTCCTTGACGCCCGCCGCACGGGTGCGCAGCTCCTCCCAGTCGTCGAGCTCGCCGACCACGCGCGCCCGCTTGCCGCGGATCGTGCCAGTGGCGTGGGCGAGGTTGTGACGCAGCTGGCTGTCGGCGAGCGCCGCGCGGGCCGCCTCCGGGAAGGCCGGCATGCCGACGAAGGTCGCGCCCGTCATGCCGGCAGCCGGTCGGGCTCGGGCGAGGCACCGGGGCTGGCTCCCTCGGTGGCGGCCAGCACCTCCGCCAGGTGCATGGTGCGGACGCCGCCGCGCTGCCGGCGCAGCAGGCCACCGATGTGCATCAGGCACGAGGAGTCGCCCGCGACGAGCACCTCGGCGCCGGTCTCGCGCACGTGGCGGGCCTTGTCGGCGCCCATCGCGACCGAGGTGTCGGCGTTCTTGACCGCGAAGGTGCCGCCGAAGCCGCAGCACTCCGCCTCCCCCGGCAGCTCGCGCAGGTCGATGCCGCGCACCTCGCGCAGCAGCGAGAGCGGTCGGTCGCCCACCCCCAGCATCCGCAGCGAGTGACACGTCGGGTGGTAGGTCACCGAGTGGGGGAACGACGCGCCGACGTCGGTGACGCCCAGCACGTCGACCAGGAACTCGCTCAGCTCGTAGGTGCGCGAACCCAGCGTGGCGACGGCCTCGGCGAGCGCCGGGTCGTCGGCACGGCGCGCGACCAGGCCGTGCTGGTGGCGGGCGCAGCCCGCGCAGGACCCCGACGGCGCCACCACCGCGTCGTACCCCTCGAAGGCCGCCGCGAAGGCGCGCACCGCGGGTACCGCCTCGTCGAGGTAGCCCGAGTTGACCATCGGCTGGCCGCAGCAGGTCTGACCCTCGGGGAAGTCGACCTCGACCCCCAGCCGTGAGAGCAGCCGCACGACCGCCTTGCCGACCTCGGGGAAGAGGGTGTCCCCGAGACACGTCACCATCAGTGCCACACGCATGGGCCCACGCTACGCGTCGTCGCCGGGGGTGGGGCGCTGGTACACGTCGGGCACGCCGTCGCCGTCGGCGTCGACCTGCTCGGCCTCGTGCAGCAGCCGGTAGGCCCGCTCCCGCAGGCCCAGCAGGACGCCGGCCAGCGCGGCGGCGAGGAGCGAGGCGGTCAGGATGGCCACCTTGACGTGGTCGTCGCGCTCGCTGCCGGCGCCGTAGGCGAGGTCGCCGACGAGCAGCGAGACCGTGAAGCCGATGCCGGCCAGCACCGAGACGCCCAGCACGTCGACCCAGCGCAGGCCGGGGTCGAGGCTGGCGCGCGTGAAGCGCGACATCGCCCACGTGGTGCCGAGGATCCCGATCGGCTTGCCGAGCACCAGGCCCGCGACGATGCCGAGGGCCACGGGGTCGGAGAGCGACTCCACCAGGCCGTCGAGGCCGCCGATGGTGACGCCGGCGGCGAAGAAGGCGAAGACGGGCACGCAGAAGCCGGCCGAGAGCGGCCGCACGAGGTGCTCGAAGTGCTCGGCCAGGCCCGGGCCGGCGTCAGGTCCACCGGCCGCGTGGCTGCGCAGCACCGGGACGGTGAAGCCGAGCAGGACCCCCGCGACGGTGGCGTGCACCCCCGACTCGTGCACCAGCCACCAGCACGCCAGGGCCAGCGGCACCAGCAGCCAGACCGCGCGCACCCGCCGCTGGACCAGCAGGGCGAAGACGCCGAGGGGCACGGCCGCCGCGAGCAGGTAGAGGGGCTGCAGGTCGGCGGTGTAGAAGATCGCGATCACCGTCACCGCCAGGAGGTCGTCGACGACGGCCAGGGTCAGCAGGAAGGTGCGCAGCGCCGTCGGCAGGTGGTGGGCGATGACGGCCAGCACCGCGAGGGCGAAGGCGATGTCGGTGGCGGTGGGGATCGCCCAGCCGTTGAGCGCCCCGTCGCCGGTGCGCAGGTTGAGCAGCACGAAGATCAGCGCCGGGGCCACCATGCCGCCGACGGCGGCGGCGATGGGCAGGGCGGCGCGGGCGGGGTCGCGCAGGTCGCCGGCGACGAACTCGCGCTTGAGCTCGAGGCCGACCACGAAGAAGAAGACCGCCAGCAGGCCGTCGGCCGCCCACGTGCCGAGGCTGAGGTCGAGGTGCAGGGCCGAGGGGCCCACGGTCGTGTCGCGCAGGGCGGCGTACCACGCCCCGCCGCCGATGTTGGCCGCGACGAGGGCCACCGCGGCCGCGCCGATGAGCAGGCCACCGCCGAGGGTCTCGCTGCGCAGCACGCCGGCGATGCGACGCGCCTCCGGCCAGGAGCCCCGGCTGAAGACGACACGGCTCTTGTCTGCCACTGGTGCTCCTCGGGGGTCGTCAAGACGTCGCCGACCAGACTTCCCGGCACACCGTCGGTCAGCCTAGGCCACGCCGGGCCACCGCAGCACCGGGGTCACGCACGACGAAGGCCTTGACCGTCGCACGACGGTCAAGGCCTCCGGGAGTGCGGGGCTCAGCCCTTGAAGACGTCCTTGACGTTCTCGCCGGCCTGCTTCGCCGACGCCTTGGACTGGTCGGCCTTGCCCTCGGCCTGCAGCTCGCGGTCGCCCTTGGCGTCGCCTGTCGCCTCCTTGGCCTTGCCCTTGAGGTCCTCAGCGGTGTTCTTCGCCTTGTCAGCGAGTCCCATGGTGGTGTCCCTTCTGGTGGGGTCAGGTGCCTACACCCCCGGCAGTTCCCGATCCGCCCCGCCTCACTCCCCCGCGACGCGCCGTACTGTGGCCGCGTGGACGCCGAGGCCTGGGACGCGCGGTACGCCGCCGCGCAGCGCGTCTGGTCCGTCGGGCCCAACGCGCTCGTCGAGGCCGAGCTGGCCGACCGGTCGCCCGGACTCGCCGTCGACCTGGCGTGCGGCGAGGGCCGCAACGCCGTCTGGCTGGCACGCCGGGGCTGGCGGGTGCACGCCGTCGACTTCTCGGTCGTGGCGGTCGACCGCGGCCGCGCGGCGGCCCCGGAGGTCACCTGGGAGGTGGGCGACGTGCTCACGGCGCCCCTGCCCACGCAGGCCGACCTGGTGCTGCTGGCCTACCTGCAGCTGACGGCGGAGGAGCGCCGCACGGTGCTGCGCCGGGCGTGGGAGGCGCTCGCCGTCGGGGGCCGGCTGCTCCTCGTCGCCCACGACGCCAGCAACCTGCTCGAGGGCACCGGGGGCCCGCGGGACCCGGAGGTGCTCTACACCGCCGACGACGTGCTGGCCGACCTCGCCGACCTGCCGGTCGTGGTGCACCGCGCCGAGCGCGTCACCCGTGAGGTCGTCGCGCCCGACGGGCACGGGCCGGCAGGCACGGCGTACGACGTGGTGGTCGTCGCCGACCGCGGCTGAGCCCGTCTGACCATCGCGGCTCAGCCGCGGGTCTCGCCGTCCTGCTCGACCCGGTGCTCCCGCTCCGTGGGCTCCTCGGGGCGCTCCACGGGACCGAAGACGCCACGCTCGGCGTTGGCCCGGGTCTTGCGGATCTGGCGGACGAAGCTCCACATCAGCAGCGCGGTGGCCGCCACGAGAGCCACGAAGAGCCAGAAGGCGCCCCAGCCCGCGCGCACGTCCTCGGCCTCCGGCACCGGGTCGACCGCGGAGGCGAGCAGCAGCACGAGGTCCATGCCACCCATTGTGCCTCGCGGCCCGGCCCCGGGCTCAGACCAGGTCGTCGCGTCCGCGGATGCCGGCGAAGAGGTCGTCCTCCGGCAGGGAGCTCTCCACGTGGGAGGTGACCAGCTCGTAGTCCTCGGTCGGCCAGGCCTCCCGGGCCACCTGCAGCGGCACGCTGAACCACGGGCCGTCGGGGTCGATCTGCGTCGCGTGGGCGATCAGCGCCTGGTCACGCACCCCGAAGTAGTCGGCGCACGGCACCCGCGTGGTGATGCGGTCGTCGTGGGCCGGGTCGGGCTTCCACTCCTCGAGGCGCTCGGCGTACGGCGACTCCAGGCCGTGGGCGAGCATCGCGTCGTGCAGCGCCTGGGTGCGGGGCCGGTTGAAGCCGTGGTGGTAGTAGAGCTTCAGCGGCTGCCAGGGCTCGCCGGCGTCGGGGTAGCGCTCGGGGTCGCCCGCCGCCTCGAAGGCCACCATCGACACCCGGTGGCACATGATGTGGTCGGGGTGGGGGTAGCCGCCGTTCTCGTCGTACGTCGTGAGCACGTGCGGCTTGAAGGACCGGATCAGGCGCACCAGCGGCTCGGCCGCGACCTCGGGGTCCATCAGCCCGAAGCACCCCTCGGGCAGCGGCGGCTTGGGGTCGCCCTCGGGCCAGCCGGAGTCGACGAAGCCCAGCCAGTCCTGGGTGACGCCGAGGATCTGGCGGGCCGCCTCCATCTCGCGCTTGCGGATCCCGGCGATGTCGGCCAGCACGTCGGGCCGGTCCATCTTGGGGTTGAGGATCGAGCCCCGCTCCCCGCCGGTGCAGGTGACCACGTGGACGTCGACGCCCTCGGCGACGTACTTCGCCGTGGACGCGGCACCCTTGCTCGACTCGTCGTCGGGGTGCGCGTGCACGTGCATCAGGCGCAGCATGCCGCCCATCGTAGGAGCACGCCCGGGTGGGAGGATGCTGCAGGTGACCCCCCAGGACCCGCTCGCCGAGCGGTACGGCCGCGGCCGGTCGCAGCGCGGGCGCTGGGTGGTCGTCGCGTCCGGCATCGTCGGGGTGGTCGCCCTCACCTGGCTGCTGTGGGTGATCTGGTTCGAGAGCACCCCCGCGGCGCAGTCGCAGCTGCAGGGCTACGACGTGGTCTCGGGCGAGCTCGCCACCGCTCAGGTCACCGTCACCCTCGCCGACCCCGACGTCGAGGCCTCCTGCCTGGTGCGCGCCAGCGCCGCCGACAGCAGCGTCGTGGGCGAGCGCAGCTTCCAGGTCACCGGCGTCGAGGGGCCCCAGCGGCTCGAGGTCGAGGTGCGCACCGAGCGCGAGGCCACGAGCGTCGAGATGGTCGGCTGCACCGCCCCCGGCCAGTCGCGCCCGCGCTGATCACGAGCCCATCGCGGGTCCGCGAGATTTGGGTACGCCCCGGGTGACATTGGTAGTGTCATCCACTTGCCCGCGCGGCACCCCGTGCCGCCCGCCGCACCACACGCACCTCTCTCCCTACAGGAGTCACTCGATGACCGAGACCACCACCGGCACCGTCTGGCTGACGCAGTCCAAGTACGACGAGCTCCGGGCCGAGCTCGACACGCTCAAGAACGAGACCCGCGCCGACATCGTCAAGCGCGTCAGCGACGCCCGCGACGAGGGCGACCTGAAGGAGAACGCCGGGTACCACGCGGCCCGCGACGAGCTCAGCAAGGTCGACGGCCGCATCGCCCAGCTCACCGACATGCTCGACCGCGCCCAGGTGGGCGAGACGCCCGCCGACGACGGCGTCGTCGAGCCCGGCATGTTCGTCACCGTGCTGCTCGGCGGCTCGGAGAAGAAGTTCCTCCTCGGCGCCCGGGAGATGGCCGACGAGAGCGAGGAGATCGACGTCTTCTCGCCGCAGTCGCCGATGGGCCAGGCGATCAACGGTGCCCGCAAGGGCGACACCGTGGCCTACGAGGCCCCCAACGGCAAGAGCTTCCAGGTCGAGATCGTCGACGCGGTGCCCTACCGGGGCTGAGCCGCCACCGTCGGCTCAGCCGACGATCCGGAAGCCGAGCTCGCGCAGACGCCCGAGCACGGCCTCCGCGTGGTCGGGGCCGCGCGTCTCCAGCTGCAGCTGCACCTGCACCTCGCCGAGGTGCAACCGGGTCGAGGTGCGCTCGTGCGCGACCTCCAGCACGTTGGCCCCCTGGCCGGCGAGCTCGGCCAGGAGCGTCGCCAGCCCACCGGGACGGTCGGGGATGACGCAGCCGATGTTGAGGTAGCGCCCGCCCGCGGCCATGCCGTGGCGGATCAGGTTGCCCAGCAGCAGCGGGTCGACGTTGCCGCCGGAGAGCACCGCGACGGCCGGGGTCTCGAAGCGGCCCGGGTCGTCGAGGATGGCGGCGACGGCCGCGGCACCCGAGGGCTCCACGACCATCTTGGCCCGCTCGAGCAGCAGCACCAGGGCGCGGGAGAGCGAGTCCTCGCTGACCGTGACGACCTCGTCGACGTGCTCCTGCACGGCGGCGAAGGGGATGTCGCCCGGCTTGGCGACCGCGATGCCGTCGGCCATGGTGGTCATCCGCTCCAGCTGCACCGGCGCGCCGGTGCGCAGCGACTCGGGGTAGGCCGCCGCCTCCTCGGCCTGCACCCCCACCAGGTGGACGTCGGGGCGCAGCGCCTTGACCGCCAGCGCGATCCCCGCCAGCAGCCCGCCGCCACCGGTGGGCACCAGCACCGTGCGCACCTGGGGCGCCTGCTCGAGGATCTCCAGGCCGCAGGTGCCCTGGCCGGTGACGATGTCGGGGTGGTCGAAGGGGTGGATGAAGACGGCGCCGGTCTCGACGGCGTACTCCCGGGCGGCCTCCAGCGCCTGGGTCAGGTACTCGCCGTGGAAGCGGACGTCGGCGCCGTAGCCGCGGGTGGCGTTGGCCTTCGGGATGGGGGCGCCGTCGGGCATGAAGACGGTGGCGCGCATCCCGAGCTCCTTGGCGGCCAGCGCGACGCCCTGCGCGTGGTTGCCCGCCGAGGCCGCCACGACCCCGCGGGCCCGCTCCTCGGGCGAGAGCCGGGAGAGCCGCAGGTAGGCGCCGCGGATCTTGAAGGAGCCGGTGCGCTGCAGGTTCTCGCACTTCAGCCGCACCTCGCCGCCCACCACCGAGGTGAGCCAGCGCGACCCCTCCATCGGGGTGCGCAGCGCGAGCTGGGTGACGACCTCGCGGCACTCCTCGATGTCGGCGATGGTGACGCTCATCCGGGCTCCTCCTCCTGCGGGTCCGGCGGCAGGTCGTCCTGGGCCGCCGCCGCCAGCGGATCCTCCCCGATCCGGGTCGCGGAGGCCAGGTGCTGCACCACGGCGTTGACCGACGCCGCGAGCGGGACCGCGATGAGGGCGCCCGCGATGCCGGCGACCAGGATGCCCATGGCGATGGCCACGATGATGCCAAGCGGGTGGAGCGCGACGAAGCGGCCCATCAGGAAGGGCTGCAGCACGTGCGCCTCCAGCTGCTGCACCCCGACCACGACGGCGAGCATGATCAGCGCCGTCACCGGCCCCTGGGCGACCAGCGCCACCAGCACGGCGACCGCGCCGCTGACGGCCGCGCCCACCAGCGGCACGAAGCCGCCGAGGAAGACGAGCACGGCGATGGCGCCCACGAAGGGGACGCCGAGGATCGCCGCGCCCAGCGCGATGCCCGCGGCGTCGACCGCCGCCACCACCACCGTGGCCCGGATGAACTGGGTCAGGGAGCGCCAGGCGACCCGGCCCGAGGTGTCGGCCTGCGTGCGGCCCGCCCGGGGGAAGAGCCGCACCAGCCAGGCCCAGATCCACGGACCGTCGGCGAGGAAGAAGTAGGTCGCGAAGAGCACGATGAAGACGCCGGCGACGACGTGGCCGACGGTCTCGCTGAGCGCGCTGACGCGCCCCACCGCGTCGTCGCCGAAGGCGGTGAGCTGGCGCTGGCCCTCCGAGAGCATCGTGCTGATCTGCGAGTCGGTGATGCCGAGCGGACCGTCGCGCAGCCAGGAGCGGATCTGGCCGAGGCCATTTGCGACCTGGTCGTTGAGGCCGGCCGCGCCCTCCACGATCGAGCTGCCGACGAAGGTCAGCAGCAGCACGACCACGCCGAGACCGCCGCCGACCACGACGAGCGAGGCCAGCTGGCGCGGCAGCCCCCAGCCACGGAGCCGGGCGACGACCGGCGAGACCAGGGCGGCGAGGAGCAGCGCGATCACCAGCGGCAGCACCACGACCATGAAGAAGCCGGTCAGCCAGAGGATCAGCGCGCCGGCGGCGGCGATCACGAGGAAGCGCCACGCCCAGGCGGCCGCGAGGTCGACGCCGTACGGCACCTGCGCGCGGCGCAGGTTGCTGGGACCGGGGTCGAGCGCCAGCGGGAGGTCGGCCGCACGCCGGGCGGCCCGCGTCTCGGCCCACTGCTGCGCGATCCTGGCCCGGAGCTCCAGCGTCTCCAGCTCGTGGCGCTCCGCCGCCCGGGCGGCGTCCTGCTCGCGCGCCCGGCGGACCTGGCTGCCGCGGCTGCGGAGCCGCTCGATCAGACGCGCTCGGGTCGCCACACGGTCAGCCTAGGGCGTGTGCACCCCGCCCTAGGGTGGCGGCATGCGCAACCCCGTGCAGCAGTACCTCGAGGACATCGTCGCCCAGTGCGGCGACACCGACGGCGCGGTCGCGGACTACATCCCCGAGCTCGCCGCGGCCGACCCCGACCGCTTCGCGCTCGCCCTCGCGACCGTCGACGGGCACGTCTACGAGGTCGGCGACACCGACGTGCGCTACAGCATCCAGTCGATCTCCAAGCCCTTCACCTACGCCCTCGCCCTGACCGACCAAGGCCCCGAGGCGGTCGCCGAGAAGGTCGACGTCGAGCCGTCGGGCGAGGCCTTCAACGAGATCAGCCTGGCCGGCGACACCGGGCGGCCGCGCAACCCGATGATCAACGCCGGCGCCATCACCGCGGCCTCCCTGGTGGCGGGCGGCAGCGGCGCGGAGCGCTTCGACCGCACGCTCGCCTGGTACGGCAGCTTCGCCGGGCGCGAGCTCGAGGTCGACGAGGCGATCCACGACTCCGAGCTGGCCACCGCCCACCGCAACCGGGCCATCGCGCACATGCTCCGGGAGTTCCGCGTGCTGGAGGGCGACCCGGAGGACACGCTCGCGCAGTACGTGCGGCAGTGCTCGGTCGAGGTCGACACGGTCGACCTCGCCCGGATGGCCGCGACCCTCGCCAACGGCGGCGTGCAGCCGCTGACCGGCGAGCGGGTGCTCTCCGGCCCCACGACCGAGCGCGTGCTCAGCGTGATGGCCACCTGCGGCATGTACGACGCCGCCGGCGACTGGATCTCGGCCGTCGGCATGCCCGCCAAGAGCGGGGTGAGCGGCGGCATCATCGCGGTGCTGCCCGGGCAGGTGGGGCTCGCCGTCTTCTCCCCCCGCCTCGACGCCCACGGCAACAGCGCCCGCGGCGTGACGCTGTGCGAGCGGATGTCGCGCGACATGGAGATGCACCTGATGCACGTGGGCCGCAGCTCGCGCACGGCGGTGCGGGCGGCGTACCCGCTCTCGCGGCTCTCCTCGCGGCGCCGCCGCCCCGAGGACGACCAGGCCGTGCTGGAGGCGCACGGCGACCGCGCGCGGGTCTACGAGCTGCACGGCGACCTGCTCTTCGCCGAGGCCGAGCACGTCGCCCGCCGGGTGGTGGCCGACGACCCCGAGCTCGCCGTCTTCGACGTACGCCGCCTCGACGACGTCGCCCAGGTCGCCCGGGAGACCCTGCTCGGGCTGCGCACGACGCTGCGCGAGGCCGGGGCCGAGGCGGCCATCGTCGACCCCGACGGGGTCCTCCCCGACCCCGACGCCGGCACCGGCGAGGCGAGCCCGGTCTTCCCCGACCTCGTCGCCGCGGTGGTCTGGGCCGAGGACGAGCTGGTCCGCCGCCACGGCGATCGCGACCCGGACGCCCCCGACGACGGCGACGCGGTCGTCGCCGAGCACCCGCTGCTGCGCGACCTCTCCCCCGGCGCCCGCGAGGTCGTCGACGGCCTGCTCGAGCGGCTGACCTACGCCGAGGGCGAGGTGGTGCTCGAGCCCGGCGGCAGCTTCGCCGGCGTGCACGTGATCGTGCGCGGCGAGGCCGTGGCCACCGTCGACGGCCCCGGCGGACCCGACGACGAGCCCCGCACGCTGGTGACGATGAACCCCGGGACCTCCTTCGGCGAGCTCGCGCTCGGCACCGACGGGGTGCAGGAGACCCGCATCCGCGCCTCGCGGGACCTCGAGGTGCTGCGCCTGGGCGCCGACGCGCTCGAGCGGCTGACTACCGAGCGTCCCGAGGTGGCGGTGGAGGTCTGGCGGGCGATGACGCACGACGGCTACCGCGTCGCCGACCGTGCCCTGCGCGCCTCGGTCACCCTGGGCTGAGCCCCCGGCGTACGTCGTCGCCGCCGGTGCTGCGGTCGGCGGATCTCGCAGACGCGCGGGCACAAGTCACGGATCGCGCCCGGGTCGTCCGGGTATGTGGTGGTGCCCGGCGGACTTGTGCCCGCGCGTCTGCGACCGGACCGGCCCGCGACCTCAGGCCGTGATGATGTAGACGGCGACGACGAGGGTGCAGATCGCCAGGCCGAGGGAGAGCAGGTGGGCGGCAGCGCCGGGGGGTGCCGGCTCGCCGGCGCGGATGGCGCGGTCGGTGCGCACGTAGTGGCGGTAGCCGGCGGAGAGCGACACCACCGCGGTGCCGACGAAGCAGACGGCCAGCACCACGGCCATCGGGCCCTCGACGAAGTGGGCGACCGCCACGGCGGCGGCGAGCAGGCCGACCCCGGTGCGCTGGTAGGCCAGCAGGGTGCGCTCGTTGGCCAGCGAGAAGCGGACGTCGGGGTCGGGCACGCTCATGGGCGCGACGCCAGGGCCCGGTCGAGGTCGGCCAGGAGGTCGTCGCCGGTCTCGATGCCCACCGAGAGCCGCACCAGGTCGCCGGGCACCTCCAGCGGGGTGCCCGCGACGCTGGCGTGGGTCATCTTGCCGGGGTGCTCGATCAGCGACTCCACGCCGCCGAGCGACTCGCCGAGGGTGAAGACGCGGGTGCGCTCGCACACCGCGAGCGCCTGCTGCTCCCCGCCCGTGACGCGGAAGGAGACCATGCCGCCGAAGCGGCTCATCTGCCGCGAGGCCACCTCGTGGCCCGGGTGGTCGGCCAGCCCCGGGTAGTAGACGTGCGAGACGTCGGGGTGGCCGGCGAGGAAGCCGACGACGAGCTCGGCGTTGTCGCAGTGCCGGTCCATCCGCAGCCCCAGCGTCTTGAGCCCCCGCAGCGACAGCCAGGCGTCGAAGGGGCCGGCCACCGCGCCGATCGCGTTGTGGTGGAAGGCCAGCGCCTCCGCGAGCTCGCCGGAGCCCGTCGAGGCGCCTCCGACGACGAGCGCGCCGCCGACGACGTCGGAGTGGCCCCCGGCGTACTTGGTCGTCGAGTGGACCACCACGTCGGCGCCGAGCGTCAGCGGCTGCTGCAGGTAGGAGGAGGCGAAGGTGTTGTCGACGACGAGCAGCGCGCCGGCCTCGTGCGCCACCGCGGCCAGCGCCTCGATGTCGCCGACGTTGAGCAGCGGGTTGGTCGGGGTCTCGACCCACACCAGCCGGGTGCGGCCGGGGCGGATCGCCGCCCGCACGGCGTCGACGTCGCTGACCGGCGCGGCGTCGTACTCCAGTCCCCAGCGGGTGGCGACCTTGTCGACGAGCCGGAAGGTGCCGCCGTAGGCGTCGTCGGGGATCACCACGTGGTCGCCGGGCACGCAGGTGGCGTGCAGCAGCGTGTCTTCCGCGGCCAGGCCGGAGGCGAAGGCGAAGGCCCGCTCCCCCTGCTCCAGCGCGGCCAGGGTCTGCTCCAGCGCGGTGCGGGTGGGGTTGCCCGAGCGGCTGTACTCGTAGCCGCCGCGCAGCCCGCCGACGCCGTCCTGCTTGTAGGTCGACGTGGCGAAGATCGGCGGGATGACCGACCCGGTGCTGGGGTCCGGCTCCCAGCCCGCGTGGATCGCGCGGGTCTCGAAGCCGGCCTGGGCGAGGTGCTCGTCGGTCACCCTCGCGAGGCTACTCGTCCGGGAACACCCGGGCGCGGCCTACCGTTGGGAGCAGCGAGCCCCGAGGAAGGACCACCATGCTGTTCAGCCGAGCCAAGACCCAGCTGCCCACCGCCGAGGACGCCCTGCGCGGCCGCGAGGAGCGCTGGTTCCCCCTCTCCGAGCGCCACCGGGTGCTCGACGCACCGCTCGTCACCGACGAGGTCCCCGAGGGGTACGACGTCGCGCTCTTCGGCCTGGGCTGCTTCTGGGGTGCCGAGGAGGTCTTCTGGCAGGTCCCGGGCGTCTGGTCGACGTCGGTCGGGTACGCCGGCGGCCACACCGCGCACCCGTCGTACGAGGAGGTGTGCTCGGGCCGCACCGGCCACACCGAGGCCGTGCGGGTGGTCTTCGACCCCGCGCAGGTCTCCTACGCCGACCTGGTCGCGACCTTCTTCGAGGTCCACGACCCGACCCAGGGCATGCGCCAGGGCAACGACGTCGGCACCCAGTACCGCTCCGCGATCTACTACGCCTCCCCCGAGCAGCGCCAGGTGGCCGAGGACGTCGTCGCGCGCTACCAGGCCGAGCTCGACAAGCGCGGCTACGGCGCCATCACCACCGAGCTGCGCCCGGCCGAGGAGACGCCGTACTACTACGCCGAGGACCCGCACCAGCAGTACCTGGTGAAGAACCCCTTCGGCTACCGGTGCCACAGCAACACCGGGGTGCCGGTGCCCCGCGGCTGACGCCCCGCGCCCGACGTGAGCCGGCGCACAGGATTCGGGGTGGCCGGCGGCGCTGCGGCACACTGACGGCCATGACCGAGCCTCACCCCGACCATCTCCAGGGCCAGCCCGAGGGCCAGCCCCGCTCCCCGGCCCATTCGCTGTGGGTCAAGGTGGTGGCCGCGGTCGTCGCCGTCGCGCTCGTCTTCGGCGCCGGCTTCGTGGCCTTCACCGTGCTCACCGGCGAGCCCGAGCGCGACATCTCGCTGCCCGACACCGTGGCCGGCATGTCGCGCGACGCGGCGCTGGAGCAGCGGGCGTCCGGCGAGCTCGACACCGCCGCCCAGCAGTTCGCCTCGCTCTTCGACGGCCAGGCGCGCGCCCAGCTCGGCATCTACGACCAGGCCGACGAGGAGCGCGGCCCCACGGGGCCGGTCAACGTCGTGGGCGTCGACATCGAGGGCGAGACCGACCCCCAGCAGCTGCTCGACCAGGCCGCCTCCACCGCGGAGCGCAACGGCCTGCAGGTCGAGCGGGTCGGGGCCGGCGAGGGCGCCCAGGGCCTGTGCGCCTCGCAGGACACCGGGACCCAGCTGTGCATCTGGGCGACCACGACCAGCTTCGGCCAGGTCTTCACGACCACCGAGGGCTGGACGGTCGACCAGCTGCGCTCGCTGATGACTGCCGTGCGCGGCGACGTCGAGACGGTCGACTGAGCCCGCCGTGCTGACCCGCTGGGGCCGCGACCTCGACCGCGCGCACCCGCTCCCCGAGCACCCGCGGCCGCAGCTGGTGCGCGAGGGATGGAGCTCGCTCAACGGCCCGTGGCAGCACGCCTTCACCGCCGACGACGAGCCGCCCGTGCAGTACGACGGTCCCATCACCGTCCCCTTCTCCCCCGAGACGCGGCTCTCCGGCTCGGGCCGTCAGCTGCAGCCCGACGAGCGGCTCTGGTACCGCCGCGAGGTCGAGGTCGCGCCACCCGAGCACGGCGGCCGCGTGCTGCTGCACTTCGGCGCCGTCGACCAGCGCTGCACGGTGTGGGTCGACGGCACCCGGGTGGGCGGCCACGTCGGCGGCTACCTGCCCTTCACCCTCGACGTCACCGAGGCGCTCGCCGAGGGTGACCGGCACGAGCTCGTGGTGCGGGTGCGCGACGTCTCCGAGACGGGGTGGCACGCCCGCGGCAAGCAGCGGCTCGACCGCGGCGAGATCTGGTACACCGCGCAGTCGGGCATCTGGCAGACGGTGTGGCTCGAGGTCGTGCCCGCGGCGTACGTCGCCGACCTGGCGCTGGTGCCCGACCTGGACCACGACCTGCTCCTCGTGACCGTCGAGCCGGGTGGCGCCGGTCCCGCCGACGCACCGGCCACGGCCACCGTGGTGGTGCGAGCCGGCGACGCCGAGGTGGCGCGGGCCGACGTGCCGGTCGGCACCCCCGCGCCGCTGCCGCTGCCCGGCGCGAGGCGCTGGTCGCCGGAGGACCCCTTCCTCCACGACGTGGAGGTCACCTACGGCGACGACCGCGTGACGTCGTACGCCGGCATGCGCTCGGTGGGCGTCGGCACCGACGCCGACGGCCACCGGCGGCTGCTGCTCAACGGGGCGCCGTACCCCCACGTGGGGCTGCTCGACCAGGGCTACTGGCCCGAGAGCCTGCTGACCCCGCCCAGCGACGCCGCCATCGTCAGCGAGCTCGAGCTGGTCAGGTCGCTCGGCTTCACCGTGCTGCGCAAGCACGCCAAGGTCGAGCCGCTGCGGTGGTACCACCACTGCGACCGGCTGGGGCTGCTGGTGTGGCAGGACGTCGTCAACGGCGGCGAGCGCTACCACCCGCGCGCCGTGCACCGCGCCGAGACCGAGCGACGGCTGCCCGACCGGCTCCGCCGGGTCTACGGCCGGTCCTCGCGCCGGGGGCGCCGGGAGTTCCTCGGCGAGGTCGACGAGACCGTCCGGCTGCTGCGCTCGGCGCCCTCGGTCGTGGTCTGGACGCCCTTCAACGAAGGCTGGGGCCAGTTCGACGCCAACCGTGTGGCCCGCCGGATGGCGCGCCTCGACCCCACCCGGCTGGTGCTGCAGGCGAGCGGCTGGGTCGACCAGGGCGGCGGCGACCTGCGGGGCTACCACTCCTACCTGCGCCACTTCACGATGCCCCGGCGGCGTCGCGGACGCGCCGGGCGACGACCGGTGGTGCTCTCGGAGTACGGCGGCTACGCGCTGCTCGTGCCCGGCCACTCCTGGGGCTCCCACGAGTTCGGCTACCGGGGCTTCGGCTCCGCCGAGGAGCTCACCGAGGCGCTGGTCGAGCTGCACGACGCGATGAGCGCGGAGGCCGCCGCCGGTCTGGCCGCCACCGTCTACACCCAGCTCACCGACGTCGAGGACGAGGTCAACGGCCTGCTGACGTGGGACCGCGAGGTGCTCAAGGTGCCGGCCGAGCGCCTGCGCGAGATCACCGCGTCGCTGCGCGCGGCGATGACCGGCCCCGCCTCCTGACCAGGGTCACCTGACCTGCTGCGCCGCGGCGGGGTCGGGTGCGGTGCCCGCCACGACGGCGGCCAGGGTCTCGACCCCGTCGACGAGCCGGGGTCCCGGCCGGGCCCACGAGGCGTTGGCGTCGACCGCCCAGACCGGCACGTCCGGGGGCAGCTCGCCGGAGGCCACGACCGCCTTCGCGAGGCCGACGGCGTCCGGCAGGTGGTAGCCGCAAGGGGCGCAGACCACGAGCTCGGGGCGCGAGGCGCGCACGTCGTCCCAGGTCACGCGCACCGACTTCGCGCCGGGCTCGCCGAGCGCGGAGGTGCCCCCGGCCACCTCGACCATCTCGGGCACCCAGTGCCCGGGGGCGTAGGGCGGGTCGGTCCACTCCAGCACGAGCACCCGCGGACGGTGCCGCAGCGTCAGCGTGCGACCCCAGACGAGCGTCAGCCGTCGTCGCAGGTCGGCCATCAGCCGCTGCGCCGCCTCCTCCCGCCCCGTCGCGGCACCGAGCACCCCGACCGAGGCGACGACCTCGTCGAGGGTGTGCGGGTCGATGGTCAGCACCTCGCCGCGGCACCCGAGGTGGCGCAGCGCGTCGTCGACGACCGAGACGTCGACCGCGCACACCGCGCAGAGGTCCTGCGTCACGACCAGGTCGGCGTCGAGGTCGCGCAGCGCTCCCTCGTCGAGCCGGTAGAGGTCCTCGCCCGCGCGCATCGCCGCGACCACGTAGGCGTCGATCCCGGCCGCGTCGAGACCCTGGGGCATCGCGCTCGTCGAGACGATCCGGCGCTGTCGTGCCTCCGGCGGGTGGTCGCACTCGAAGGTCACGCCGACCACGTCGTCACCGGCGCCGAGGGCGAAGAGGATCTCCGTCGTCGACGGGAGCAGCGAGACGATCCGCATGCCGCGATCCTGCCAGCAGCCCCACGGCGCCCGGTCATGGGCTAGCCCACCTCGGCGACGGAGTTCCTGCGCCGCCGCGCGATCCCCAGAATGTGCGCGTGAGCGACCGACTGACCGAGCACTCCTACCTGACCGTCGCTCGCGACGCCGTCGCCGAGGTGGAGGTCGAGCGCTCCCGCTTCCGCTGCACCGTCGCCCGCGTGACCGAGGAGGGCGAGGCGCGCAGCGTGGTGGAGTCGATCCGCCGCGAGCACTGGGACGCCCGCCACCACTGCTTCGGCTTCGTGCTGGGTCCCGACCGGATGGCCGAGCAGTCCTCCGACGACGGCGAGCCACCCGGCACGGCCGGGGCGCCCATCCTGCAGCAGCTGCGCGGCCGCGAGCTCAGCGACGTGGTCGCCGTGGTCACCCGGTGGTTCGGCGGCACCCTGCTGGGCACCGGCGGGCTCGTCCGGGCGTACAGCGCCGCCACGCGGGCGGCGCTCGACGAGGCCGGACTCGTCGAGCGGGTGCGCCACCACGTCTACGAGGTGACCGTCGACTTCACCGACGCGGGCCGGCTCGAGCACGACCTGCGTGCCCGCGGGGCGCGCGTCCTGGGGGTCGAGTACACCGGTGAGGCGCAGCTGCGCTTCGCCGTGCCGCCCGGCTCCCACGGGGTGAGCGAGGAGATCGTCGCCGAGCTCACGGGCGGCAGCGCGGTGCCCGTCGCGGTCGGCGAGCAGTGGGTCGACACCCCGCGTTGAGCCCGGCGGCGACCCCGCCCCTGGAGACCGCCCGAGTTTCGTGACAATTCGGACGGCGGACGCCTATCCTGGTGTGGCGTCCCGTCGCCGGTGTGCCCGCACCGGCGGGGCGCTCGGGCCGCGAGGCGGATCGCCTGCTCTGCAGGCCCCTCCACGTCCGCCCGGCCGGTCCGAGGATGGTGGGGTGGCACTCCCAAGGTCGCCCCACCATCTGCCCGTCCGATCCCGCCGACGACGCGGGCCTGGTCACTCCGAGACGAAGCCGAGCAGATCCTGTCGGGTGAGCACGCCGATGGGCTTGCCGTCCTCCTGCACCAGCACGGCGTCGGCCTCCCGCAGCACCGCCACGGCCTCGCTCACCCCGGCCCCCGCGCCCATCGTCGGCAGCGGCTTGTCCATGTGGTCCTCGACCTGGTCCGCCAACCGGGCGGCCCCGGCGAAGAGCGCGTCGAGCAGGCGGCGCTCGGAGACCGACCCCGCGACCTCGGCGGCCATGATGGGCGGCTCGGCGCGCACCACCGGCATCTGCGAGACGCCGTACTCCTGCAGGATCTGCACGGCCTCGGCGATCGTCTCGGTGGGGTGGGTGTGCACCAGCGCGGGGATGTCGCCCTTCTTGGCGCGCAGCACCTCGCCGACGGTGCGACCGCTGTCGGGGTCGGCCAGGAAGCCGTAGCGGGCCAGCCAGGCGTCGTCGAAGACCTTGGTGAGGTAGCCACGGCCGCTGTCGGGCAGCAGCACCACGATCACGGCGTCGGTCACGCCCTGCTCGTCGAGCTCGTGGGCCAGCTGCACCGCGGCGTGCGCGGCCATGCCCGAGGAGCCGCCGACGAGCAGCCCCTCCTCCCGCGCCAGCCGTCGCGCCATCGCGAAGGAGTCGCCGTCGGAGACCTCGATGACCCGGTCGGCCACGTCGCGGTCGTAGGTGTCGGGCCAGAAGTCCTCGCCGACGCCCTCGACGAGGTAGGGCCGGCCGGTGCCGCCGGAGTAGACGGAGCCGTGGGGGTCGGCGCCCACGACCTGCACCGACGGGCTCTGCTCCTTGAGGTAGCGGCCGACGCCGCTGATCGTGCCGCCGGTGCCCATGCCGGTGACGAAGTGCGTGATCCGGCCCTCGGTCTGGCGCCAGATCTCCGGCCCGGTCTGCTCGTAGTGCGACGCGGGGTTGGCGGGGTTGGCGTACTGGTTGGGCTTCCAGGCGCCGTCGATCTCGCGGACCAGGCGGTCGGAGACGCTGTAGTAGCTGTCGGGGTGGTCCGGCGGCACGGCGGTCGGGCAGACCACGACCTCGGCGCCGTAGGCCTTGAGCACGTTGCGCTTGTCCTCGCTGACCTTGTCGGGGCACACGAAGACGCAGGAGTAGCCGCGCTGCTGGGCCACCAGCGCGAGCCCGACGCCGGTGTTGCCCGAGGTGGGCTCCACGATCGTGCCGCCGGGCTTCAGCTCGCCGGAGGCCTCGGCCGCGTCGACCATCTTGATCGCGATGCGGTCCTTCACCGAGCCGCCGGGGTTGAGGTACTCGACCTTGGCGAGCACGAGGGCGGAGGTGGTGCCCGCCGTGCGTCCGAGCTTGACCAGCGGGGTGTTGCCGATCAGCTCGAGGAGGGAGTTGGCGTAGTCCATGCGGCACAACCTAGTCGCGCACGAAGAGGAGCGCTCGACCGGAAGGGCGCGGGCCCGACTTGGCAACTACCGGACTCGGCGTGTCGTGCTCTATTTTCACATCTGCCCCGTCTGACCCAAGAAATTGGTGCATACTTCCCACATCTCCGCCACCGGCCGCCCCCCGCGGCTCCCCCGACAGAGAGCCTGACGCCACCATGTCTCCCTTGCGCCGTCGTCTGCGCGCCCTGCTGACCACCACGCTGGGCCTCGCCGTCGTGCTGAGCCCCCTGGCGATCACCTCCCCGAGCGCCGCGGCGGAGCCGAAGCACCGGGTCTCCTCGGCGCCCGAGGTCTTCTTCCCGCTCGTCGGCAACGGCGGGGTCAAGGACCGCAAGGACTACACCCCCGCGCGGGGCTACACCCGCATCACCGCTCCCTGCGGCAAGAGCGTGCGGACCTCGACGCCGGGCGTCGCCAGCGTCTACGAGCGCACCGTGCGCGGCGCCACGCGCTACGTCGTCCGCGTGCGCACCGGTGCCGACTCGATGTGGACCGGCTACTCCTACCTGAGCCGGGTCGCGGTCGCCGACGGACAGCTCGTGGCTGCCGGTCAGCGCCTGGGCCGGCTCGGCCAGGTGCCGGGCAACCCCGGCTGCACGCTGCGCTACAAGGTGGCCACCGGCTCCAAGCCGACCAACGCCTCGATCTGGCTCGACCGCTACGTCGGCAAGGCCCAGCCCACGGCACGACTCTTCGGCTCGGCCGGCTTCACGGTGGCCTCCTTCAACATCCTCGGCGCCAACCACACCGCCAACGGCGGTCGCAAGGGCTACAAGTCCTACGAGTCGCGCCTGGTGCGCGCCTTCCGCCTGCTCGACATGCGGGGGGTCGACGTGGTGGGGCTGCAGGAGTACCAGGTCAAGCAGCACGACTTCGCGCTGCGGCGCGGCTACGACGAGAAGTGGGCCAGCTACTTCTACAAGAAGGGCAAGACTCGCGACACCGACAACGCCATCCTCTGGCGCCGCGACAAGTTCGACCTGGTCGAGAAGCACACCTTCAACGTCCCCTACTTCCGTGGCACGCCGCGCGCGAAGCCGGCCGTCCTGCTGCGCGAGAAGGCCACCGGGCGCACCGCGTGGTTCCTCAACATCCACAACCCGACCAGCAACAAGAAGCAGGGCAACAACGACCGCTGGCGCGCCGAGGCGCTGCGCATCGAGCGCCAGAAGGTGATCGACCTGCGCGCCTCCGGTCGTCCGGTGCTGCTGCTCGGCGACTTCAACGAGAACACCAAGGCCTTCTGCGCGATGACCGCGGGCAAGCTGATGATCTCCCCCAACAGCCTGCCGAGCACCGACTGCGCGATGCCGCGCAGCTTCCACTCGATCGACTGGATCTTCGGCGCGGGCCAGGTGCGCTTCACCTCCTTCGCCAAGGACATGTATCCCTTCCGCGCGAAGATCAACGACCACCCGATCATCCTGGCCCGCGCCCACCTGCAGGATTGACCGGAGGTCTCCGCCTCACCGGGGCTTTCGTAGGATCGGGGTCGTGGGGAAGGCAGCGGCAGCACGCAAGCTCGCGTCGGCCGCCGCCTTCGGTGGCGGCGGACTGACGGCCGCGGGCGCGACGGCGTACGCCCTGCTGCGTGCGGAGGCGAGGATCGCCCGGCGCACCATCGGCACCACCAAGGACCGCGTGCCCGACGCCACGGGCTGGTACGGCCGGGGTCGCCCCGGCCCGGCGCTGCGTCTGGCCCTGCTCGGCGACTCCAGCGCTGCCGGCTACGGCGTCCGCACCGTCGAGGAGACGCCCGGCGCCTGGCTGGGCTCGCTGGTCGCCGAGCGCGCCGACCGGCGGGTGCACGTGCGCGAGTACGCCGTGGTGGGCGCCCAGTCCAGCCAGCTCGACGCCCAGGTCACCGCCGCGCTCGCCACCGAGCCCGACGTCGCGGTGGTGCTGATCGGCGCCAACGACGTCACGCACGCCGTGCTGCCCGCGGCCTCCGTCCGGCACCTCTCCGAGGCGGTACGCCGCTTCCGCGACGCCGGCACCCAGGTCGTCGTCGGCACCTGCCCCGACCTGGGCACGATCCAGCCGCTGCCGCCGCCCCTGCGGCAGGTGGCCCGGCTGTGGTCGCGGCGCCTGGCGGCCGCGCAGACCATCGCGGTCGTCGAGGCCGACGGGCGCACCGTCTCGCTGGCCTCGATCCTGGGCCCGGAGTTCGCCGCCGCGCCCGCGCTCCTCTTCGGGCCCGACCAGTTCCACCCCTCCGCCGCCGGCTACGAGGCGCTGGCGCGGGTGCTGGTCCCCTCGGTGCTGGCCAGCCTCGGGCTGCGCACCGACGGCGAGGAGACCCCGCGACCCGACCGTGGCGAGGCGGTCATGCCGATCGGCCACGCCGCCGTGCGCGCGAGCGAGAACGCCGGCACCGAGGTCGACGGCACCGAGGTGGGCGGGGCCAAGCGCGGCGTGGGCGGCCGCTGGGTGACCCTGATGCGTCGCCGGGTCCAGCCCGACGGCACCTCGGAGACCCCGCACGCGCAGGACGCCCCGGTCGACGAGTCGACCGAGGCGTCCGCGTAGCGCTGCTGCTCGAACCAGCTCCGCTGGTCGAGCCTGTCGAGACCTAGTCCTGGCCGCGCAGGATCGCGAGGATCCGCAGGATGTTGATGTAGATCCAGATGATGGTGACGGTCAGGCCGAAGGCCGCGCGCCAGGACTCGCGCTCCGGGAGCCCGGCGGCGATGCCCTGCTCGACGAAGTCGAAGTCGAGGATCAGGAAGAAGATGCCGGCCGCGAGGCCGATCACCGAGAAGATCAGACCGGCCATGCCGAAGCCCGCGATGCCGAAGTCGGCGCCGAAGAACGAGAGCACGAAGTTGACCAGCATGACGCCGATCAGGCCGACGGCCAGCGCCACGCCCATGCGGCGCATCTTCGGCGTGACCGTGATGTCGAGGATCTTGTAGGCCGCCAGCGTGCCGACCACGGCCAGCAGCGTGCCGAGCACGGCCTGCATCACCAGCGGGCTCGCGTCGGGCTGGTCGAAGAGCGTGCTGACGACCTTGGAGAAGGCACCGACGAAGAGGCCCTGCATCGCGGCGTACGCCAGCACCAGCGGGGGGCTGACCACGCGCTTGAAGGAGTTGACCATCGCCAGCACGAAGCCGCCGAGCGCACCCACCATGCTCAGGGTGTTGAGGGTGACCAGCGCGCTCTGGTCGGTGATCGGGCCGGTCATGATCCACGTCGCGGCCGCGACCACGGTGACGACGCCGAGCGTCAGCGCGGTCTTCTGCACCACGCTGTCGAGCGTCATCCGGCCCTGGTCGACCGTCGGGGCGTCGTAGCCGCCGCCGGGCGCCTGCGGGGTGCCCTGGCCGTAGCCGGTGCCCCACGTCGAGGGGTCGCTGACCTTGCTGGAGCCGCGCCCGTTGAAACCCTCGGCGCGGGTGAAGACGGGGTTGTTGCTCTGCATGGCGTCTCCTTGGATGCCTGGTGGACGACCCTCCGCTCTGGTGGTCGTCGGACGCCCCGATCCTACCGAGGCGTCACCAGCAGAACGGTCGGGGAGGCACCGGTGTTCCCCGACGTGATCGGATCGTTGTCGCAGGTCAGCAGGTGGTTGTCGGGGTCATCCACCTCGTCGCGACGGTACGCCGCTCCCCCCGTCCCGCCACAGCCCGATCCGCTCGGCGAAGTCCGCCACGACGCGGTCGACCACGCCCCCCTCGCCGAGGGCAGCGCGCACCGCGGCGGGGTCGTCGTCGGTCCCCCCGGCCCAGCGGAGCAGCCGCTGCAGGTCCTCGCGCCACGACGGACGGAGCTCGCCCCACCGGTGCGCCGCGGTGTCGCGGTCGGTGGTCCAGGTGGCGTCGGTGACGCTCACCAGGCCGGCGACCGCGAGCAGGGTCTTGCGACCGACCCGCCGGGCCAGGTCCGGGCCCGGCTCGGCGGCGCGCCACCGCGCCAGGTGCCGGCCGAGGTCGCCGTTGAAGCCGCGCGCGGCGTCCCGGTCGCCGGGGAAGGGGTGCGCGCTGCGGTGGGCGTCGTCGCCCAGCAGGGGCACGCAGTAGTGCCGCAGGAAGACCCGGTTGCCGTACGCCGCGTCGTCGGCCCCGCGGTAGTCGTCCGGCTGTGCGACGCCGACGGCCACCTCGCGGCAGAGCGCGCCGAAGCGACGACCGAGGTCGGCGGCGAGCCGCGCCATCTCCTCGGGGTCGGCGTCGATCGCGAGCAGGTCGACGTCGGAGCCCGGTGACCTCGCGGTGCCGGTCGCGACCGAGCCGTAGAGGTGCAGCTCCCCCACGCGGCCGGCGGCACCCGCCACGGCCTGCTCGAGCACGGCCTCGTGGGCGGCCGGCACCCGCGACCGGTCGGCGCCGGTGGTGATGAGGCCGTCGGGCGTGAGCCCCTCGCGCGGGTCGAGCACGTCACCAGCCTTCCCCGTGCCGCGGCGTCCACGCCCCGCGGTGCCCCGGGTGGGGCTCGAACCCACACTGCGCGGCTTTTAAGGCCGCTTCCTCTGCCGATTGGGATACCGGGGCGCCCGGTCACCACGCGGGCGACCTTATCGAGCGGCCGCCCGCGCGAGCACGTCGTCGATCATCGGCTCGGTCAGCCGGCCGGTGAAGGTGTTCTGCTGCGAGGGGTGGTAGCAGCCGAGCACGGTCAGCGGGCCGTGCGGCCCGGCGAGCACGACCTCGGCACCGTGACCGAAGCGCGGGCGGGGCCGCGGCACGGCCACGCCGGCGCCGTCGAGCGCCGTCAGCGCCGCCGCCCAGCCGAAGCCCCCGAGGCAGACCACCGCGCGCAGCGTGGGCAGCACCTCGCGCAGCTCCCGGTCGAGCCACGGCGCGCAGGTGTCGCGCTCCTGCGGGGTCGGCTTGTTGGCGGGCGGGGCGCACCGCACGGCAGCCGTGACCCGGGCGCCGCGCAGCCGCAGCCCGTCGTCCCGGTGCCGCGAGGTGGGCTGGTCGGCCAGCCCGACGCGGTGCATCGAGGCGAAGAGCCAGTCGCCCGAGCGGTCGCCGGTGAAGACCCGGCCGGTGCGGTTGGCGCCGTGCGCCGCGGGAGCGAGGCCCACCACGAGCACGCGGGGCGCCGGGTCGCCGAAGCCCGGTACCGGCCGGCCCCAGTAGTCCTCGTCGGCGTACGCCGCGCGCTTCTCGCGTGCCACCTGCTCGCGCCAGGCCACCAGCCGGGGGCAGGCGAAGCAGTCGGGGATGCGCCGGTCGAGGTCGTCGAGGTCGCGGGCGCCGGCGGCCGCACGGCGTACGCCGCCCGCCGAGCGCGCCCTCACGATGCGGCCTGCTCGCGCTGCTGCCGCATCCGGGCGACGTCGCGCTCCTCGCGCTCGCGGCGCCTCACCGCCGCGGCGTCCTCGCGCACCTCCAGCTGCAGCCGCGACTCCGCCGGGGGGCCGCGCCGCAGCTGGCGGCTGCGCTCGAGCTCGGCGTCGAGCACCGCGCCGAGCACCAGCGTCATGTTGGTCAGCCACAGCCACAGCGCGAGCACGACCGCACCGGCCAGGGCGCCGTAGGTGCGGTTGTAGTCGCCCAGCGTGGCGGCGTACAGCCCGAAGCCGACGGAGACCACGAGCCACGCGAGGATCGCGCTGCAGGAGCCGACGGTGATCAGCCGCACGCGACCGAAGCGCACGTTGGGCGTGAGGTGGTAGAGCATCGCGACGACGACCATCACCAGCAGGCCCAGCACGGGCCACTTCGCGACCCCCCAGACCGTCACCAGGTCGTCGCCGACCCCCAGGGCGGCGCCCACCACGTCGGCCACGGGACCGGTGACCGCGACCACGACGACGCCCGCCGCCGTCAGCAGCAGCGTGGCCAGCGTGACCAGCACCTGCAGCGGGCGCAGCCGCCACCAGGGCCGGCCCTCCTCGACCTGGTAGACGCGGTTCATCGCGCGCCCGAAGGCGTTGACGTAGGCGCTCGCGGTCCACAGCAGACCACCGAGGCCGACCAGCAGCGTGTAGGCGCTGCCGTCGAAGCGGCTCACGTCGCCCAGCACGTCGGCCACCTCGGCGGCGGTCTCGGGCGAGAAGAGCCGCGCGGCCACCCCCTCGATCACCCCGACGGTCTCGCTGGCCCGGCCCGCGACCCCGACGAGCGAGACCAGGACGACGAGCGCGGGCAGCAGCGAGAGGATCGAGTAGAAGGTCAGGGCGGCGCCGGCGTCGACCCCGGAGTCGGCGACGAAGCGGCGCGCCACCCGTCGCGCCACGAAGAGCGGCGAGCGCCTGCTCACGCGAGCGACCACGCGAGGCCGTCGAGGATGTCGTGCTCGGAGACGAGGAGGGAGCGCACCTGGGTGCGGGCGAGCACGCGCGTGAGGATCAGGCCACCCGCACCGATGACGTCGGCACGACCGGGGTGCATGTAGCCCAGGTGGCGCCGCTCCTCCACCGTCATCGCGAGCAGGTGGTGCACCGCGCCCTGGATCGCGTCGGGGCGCAGGACGCTGTGGTGGATCACGCTGCGGTCGTAGACGGCGAGGTCGAGCACGGCCGCGGCGACGGTGGTCACGGTGCCGGCGACGCCCACGACGGCCCCTGCCTCGGCGGGATCGACCTCGCAGGCGTCGAGCGCGGCGTCGATGTCGGCGACCGCCGCCTCCACCTGCTCGCGGGTCGGCGGGTCACCGGCCAGGTGGCGCTCGTTGAGGCGCACCGAGCCGATGTCGAGGCTGCGCCCCCGCAGCACCTCCCCCGAGGCCCTGCCGAGGATCAGCTCGGTCGAGCCACCGCCGATGTCGAGCACCATCAGCGGCTCCGGGAGCGGCGGCAGCGAGCGCACGGCCCCGGCGAAGCTCGCCCGCGCCTCCGCGTCACCGTCGAGCACCTCCGGCTCGACGCCGACGCGCTCGCGGACGCCCTGCAGGAAGTCCTCGGCGTTGTCGGCGTCGCGCGCGGCCGAGGTAGCGCAGAAGCGCAGCCGGGCGACGTCGTGCTCGCGCACCATCGCCATCAGCTCCTCCAGCGCACCGAAGACGCGGCCCAGCGCGGCCTCGGCGATGCGGCCGGAGCGGTCGACGCCCTGGCCGAGCCGGACGATGCGCATCTCGCGCACCAGCTCGGTGGCGCTGCCGGTCTCGGGGTCGAGGTCGGCCACCAGCAGCCTCAGCGAGTTGGTGCCGCAGTCGAAGGCCGCGACCCGGGTCACGCCTGGTCCTCGGGAGCGGCCCCGACGCAAGGGCCCGCGCGCCACCAGTCACCGAGCAGTTCGAGCACCTCGTCGCCGAGGGGGTTGGCGCCGCGTCCCTGGGCCAGCGACTGACCGGCGAGCACGTGCAGGCACTTGACCCGCTCGGGCATGCCTCCCGCCGAGACGCCGTCGATCTCGGGCACCTCGCCGATCTCGCGCCGCGCCCGCAGGTAGCGCTCGTGGGCGGCGGCGTACGCCGCGGCGAGCTCGGGGTCCTCGGCCAGCCGCTCGGTCATCTCCCGCATCAGGCCCGAGGCCTCGAGCGTGCCGATGAGCGACGCGGCGCGAGGGCAGGTCAGGTAGTAGGTGGTGGGGAAGGGCGTGCCGTCCTCGAGCCGCGGCTCGGTGGTCACGACGTCGGGGTGGCCGCACGGGCAGCGGTGGCCCACCTCGTGGATCCCGCGCGGGGGCCGGCCCAGCTGGGCCGCCACCGCCGCGCGGTCGTCGGCGGAGATGCTCAACTCGGCGCCTAGTCGTTGGAGGGGGCCTCGAGCTGCGTCGCGGGGGTGCGCACGCGCTCGGGGTGGTCGGCGGTCTCGACGGTGCCCCACACCTTGCTCCACCAGGCCTCGGGCAGCTCCTCGGGCACCGAGCCCGGGTCGGGCAGGTCGTCGGTGGCGACCAGCGGCTCGCCGTCGCGGCCGATCACCTGGTAGCTGGTCTCCCCCGGCATCACCCAGCCGAAGCGCTCGCGGGCCTGGGCCTCGAGGAAGGCCTCGTCGTCCCAGCGCCGCTGCTCCCGCTCGAGCGACTCGATGTCCTGCTCGGTGCTGGCGATCTGCGCCCGCAGGTCGGCCAGGTGGGAGCGCTGGTCGAGGTAGGCGCGCATCGAGGAGGCGTAGGAGACCACCAGCACGCCCACCACCAGCACCAGCACCGCCATGCGGTGGGTGAAGCGCCGGCGCGGCGGGGCGGCCTCGGCCGTCGCGCGCGCCGACCCCGAGGTGGCCGGGGTACGCCGCTGCGGCCCGCCGGGGCGGCGGGTCGGGCGCTGCTGCGGGTGTCGGCTGGGCACGGGGCTCCCTTGCGTCCGAGCGGGCGTCAGCCCTGGTAGCGGGGGAAGGCGCCGCGACCGGCGTAGCGGGCCGCGTCGTCGAGCTCCTCCTCGATGCGCAGCAGCTGGTTGTACTTCGCGACGCGCTCGGAGCGGGCGGGGGCACCGGTCTTGATCTGGCCGCAGTTGGTGGCCACGGCGAGGTCGGCGATCGTGGTGTCCTCGGTCTCGCCGGAGCGGTGGCTCATCATGCAGCGGTAGCCGTTGCGGTGGGCCAGCTCCACGGAGTCGAGGGTCTCGGTCAGCGAGCCGATCTGGTTGACCTTCACGAGCAGGGCGTTGGCCTGACCGCCGTCGATGCCGCGCTGGAGCCGCTCGACGTTGGTGACGAAGAGGTCGTCGCCCACCAGCTGGGTGCGGGCGCCGAGACGCTCGGTGATGGCCTTCCAGCCGTCCCAGTCCTCCTCGTCGAGGGGGTCCTCGATGGAGACGATCGGGTAGGAGTCGACGAGGTCGGCGTAGTAGTCGATCATCTGCGCCGAGCTGCGCTTGCTGCCCTCGAAGGCGTACTTGCCACGGCTGCAGAACTCCGTCGCGGCCACGTCGAGCGCCAACACGACGTCCTTGCCGAGCTTGAGCCCCGCGGCCTTGACCGCGTCGGCGATCAGGTCGAGGGCCGCGCGGTTGCTGCTCAGGTCGGGGGCGAAGCCGCCCTCGTCGCCGACACCGGTGGCCAGGCCCTTCTTCTTCAGCACCGACTTCAGCGCCTGGTAGACCTCGGCGCCCTGCTGGACGGCCTCGCTGAAGGTGGCGGCGCCGATCGGCGCGATCATGAACTCCTGCACGTCGACGTTGGTGTCGGCGTGGGCGCCGCCGTTGAGGATGTTCATCATCGGCACCGGCAGCAGGTGGGCGTTGGGGCCCCCGACGTAGCGGTAGAGCGGCAGCCCGGCGCTCTGGGCGGCCGCGCGCGCCACCGCCAGCGAGACGCCGAGGATGGCGTTGGCGCCCAGCGAGGCCTTGTTGGGGGTGGCGTCGAGGTCGAGCATCGCCCGGTCGACCAGCCGCTGGTCGGCGGCCGGCAGCCCGATGATCTCCGGCTCGATCTGGTCCTGCACGGCGGCGACGGCCTTCAGCGTGCCCTTGCCGCCGTAGCGCTTGCCGCCGTCGCGCAGCTCGACGGCCTCGAAGGCGCCGGTGGACGCGCCGGACGGGACGGCCGCACGGCCGACCGTGTCGTCGTCGAGGAGCACCTCGACCTCGACGGTGGGGTTGCCGCGGGAGTCCAGGATCTCGCGGGCGATGACGGTGTCGATGGAAGCCACGACCCGACCCTAACCGTCCTGGGCGCCCGCCGCGCGGAGGCGTGCCCTGGCGCAGCCCGGTCGGGACGCGACGGGTCAGCCCGCCGGGTGGACGCCGAAGACGAGCTCGCCGAGGTCGTCGGAGCGGGGCACCCGCTCGACCTCGTCGCACTGCGGCCCCCGACCGGCGAGGTCGCAGACGGCCACGGTGCGTCCGCGCAGGCCGTAGGGGCGGGTGCCGGAGAGCCAGCCCCGCACCTCCAGCCCCGCAGGGACCGGCAGGTCGCCGGGGCCGGCGACCACGCGCTGCTCGTCGCGTCGCGGGGCCACCGCGCGAGGGTCGACCAACCGGCCCACGAGGTCGTAGGCCACCGGCTCGTCGCGGTCGCCCAGGCCGAGGACCACCTGCGACCCGTCGCGCGAGACGCCCAGCGAGGTCACGGGCGGCAGCGGCAGGCCCTGGGCCTGGCGGCCCGCGGTGAACCACACCTCGGTGCCCGTGCGCACCAGGATGCCGGTGGGCAGCACCACCAGCTCCTCGGGCTGCAGGGGGGCGAGCCCGACGGTGCGGCCGCCGACGTGCAGGTCGGTTCCCGCGGCCCAGACCACCTCCTCGGTGAAGTCGAGGTCGCTGGCGAGGTCGAGCCGCTCGGGCAGCTCCTGCACCGGGTCAGCGGTCACCGTGACGGTCGGGGTCGGGCGGGGCTGCAGCTCGTCGTCGGTGCCGCGGGCGCAGCCGGCCAGCAGCAGCACGGCCACCACGACCGCCAGGCCGGGCCGGAGCGTGCGGCGCCGCGGGCTCATCCGGGCAGCCGCCGCAGGGCGTCGCGCAGGGCCTGCTCGGGGTCGACGCCCTGCGCCCGGGCACGTGCGACGAGCCCGAGCAGCTCCTCGCCCACCTCGGTGCCGGGGTCGACGTCCGCTCGGCCACCGGGGACCTCCGGGACCTCGGGGACCGGCAGCCCGGCCCGCTCCCGTCGGTCGAGCACCTTGCTGGCCCGGGCCAGCGCCGGCAGCGCGGCCGGGATGCCGTCGTGCAGGTCGGCCCGCGGCCGCTCGGCGGCCTTCGCCGCCTCCCACAGCTCGTTGATGCGCGCCGGGTCGGTCTCGCCCCCGCGCTCGGCGACGTCACCGAAGACGTGCGGGTTGCGGCGCAGCAGCTTGTCGCGGAGCGTGAGCGCCACGTCGTCGGCGTCGAACCAGCCGCGCTCCTCGGCGATGGCCGCGTGGAAGAGCACCTGCAGCAGCACGTCGCCGAGCTCCTCGCGCAGGTGGTCGCGCGTCTCCACGCCGGGGGCGGGTCCCGCGTCGTCGAGCTGGTCGAGCACCTCGACGAGCTCGTGGGTCTCCTCGAGCAGGTGTCGCGCCAGGCTGCGGTGGGTCTGGGCGGCCTTCCAGCCGCACTCGGCCCGGAGCCGGCGCATCATGCCCACCAGCTCCTCCAGGGTCGAGGTGGAGGTCACCCGCCGCAGCGCTGCGCCGGCGGGAGCCCGGCCGCGAAGCCCGGGTCCTCCCCCGACGCCGCCTGCTGGGCCTGCTGCGCGAAGTCGGACTGCGCCCGCGACACCGAGCCGTCGCCCGCGCCCGGGAGCCCGTCGGCGTCGGGCCCGAAGCGCGCGTCGGTCACGACGTCGACGCCGGACTGCCACTCCTCGCGCTGGGCCACGCCGGCCTGGATGAGCTGGTCGAGGTTCTCGGGGGTGAGCTCCTCGCCGGCGGCGTCGGCGGCCACCTGGGCCAGGTCGGCCTGGCTGACGGCGATCTCCTCGACCACGGGGCCGATCACCCCGGCGATGTCGTCGGGGAGCTCCTCGATGCCCTGGGTGCTCTGCGTCACGACGTACTGCGCGACCTCGGCCGGGGCCGAGGCGTCCTGGGAGGCCGCGAACTGCTGGTTGAGCCGCAGCTCGATCAGCACCCGGAGGATCTGCTGCTTCTGGGTGGCCAGCGCGGTGACCTGCCCCTGCCCGGCGGCGACGCCCTGCTCGGCCAGCTCGCACTGCGCGGCGGTGACCTCGTCGACCTGGGCGACCGAGATGCGCTCGCCACCCACGGTGCTGGCGGTGCCCGGGGCGAGCCCGCTGCAGCCGGTGCCGAGCAGCAGCGTCGCCGCCGTCAGCGGGACCCACGTGCGTGCCTTCACCCTTGCTGCCTCCCGTCGGTGACCTGCGGCGGGTCGACCACCGCGTCCAGGACCTGCCGCGCCCACGCGAGCAGCTCCTCGTCGCGCATCGGCTCGACCCGCGCACCGTGGTGCTGGGGTCGTGGCACCAGCATCGTAGACACCGGGGCCTTCACCAGGCTCTTCGGGTACATCCGCTGCAGCCGGACGACGCGGCTGTCGGGCAGCTCCACGGGGTGGAAGCGCACGTGCTTGCCGGCCAGGGTCACCTCGTGCACGCCGGCCTGGCGGCAGCGGGCCCGGAAGCTCGCGACGGCCAGCAGCCGCACCACCTCGACCGGCGGCTCGCCGTAGCGGTCGGTGAGCTCCTCGCGCAGCACCGCGACGTCGTCATCGGCGCGCACCTCGGCCAGGCGCTTGTACATCTCCAGCCGCAGCCGCTCGCTGGGCACGTAGTCGTGCGGCAGGTGCGCCTCGACCGGGAGCTCGATCTTGACCTCGATCGCCTCCTCCGGGGCGGTGCCGTCCTGGCGGAACTCCTGCACCGCCTCGCCGACCAGCCGGACGTAGAGGTCGAAGCCGACGTCGGCGATGTGCCCGGACTGCTCGCCCCCCAGCAGGTTGCCGGCGCCGCGGATCTCGAGGTCCTTCATCGCGATCGCCATGCCGCCGCCGAGGTCGGAGTGCTGGGCCAGGGTCGCCAGCCGCTCGTGGGCGGTCTCGGTGAGCGGCTTGTCTCCGGGGTAGAGGAAGTAGGCGTAGGCGCGCTCCCGCGAGCGCCCGACGCGGCCGCGCAGCTGGTGGAGCTGCGAGAGACCGAGGGCGTCGGCCCGCTCGATGATCATGGTGTTGGCGTTGGAGACGTCGAGGCCCGACTCCACGATCGTGGTGCAGACGAGCACGTCGAAGCGCTTCTCCCAGAAGTCCAGCATCACCTGCTCGAGCTGGTGCTCCCCCATCTGCCCGTGGGCGGTCGCCACGCGGGCCTCCGGCACGAGCTCGCGGATCCGCGCAGCGGCCTTGTCGATCGACTGCACCCGGTTGTGGATGAAGAAGCACTGGCCGTCACGCAGCAGCTCGCGGCGCACGGCGGCCGTCACCTGGCGGTCCTCGTAGGCGCCGACGTAGGTGAGCACCGGGTGGCGCTCCTCCGGCGGGGTGGCGATGGTCGACATCTCGCGGATGCCGGTGATCGCCATCTCCAGGGTGCGCGGGATGGGCGTTGCCGACATCGAGAGCACGTCGACGCTGGTGCGCAGCCGCTTCATCTGCTCCTTGTGCTCCACGCCGAAGCGCTGCTCCTCGTCGACGATGATCAGGCCGAGGTCCTTGAGGCGGATGTCGGGGTTGAGCAGCCGGTGGGTGCCGATGACGATGTCGACGGTGCCCTCGCGCAGGCCCTCGACGACCTCGCGGGACTCGGCGTCGGTCTGGAAGCGGCTCAGCGCCGCGAGCCGCACCGGGAAGCCGCTCATCCGCTCGCTGAAGGTCGCGTAGTGCTGGTTGACCAGCAGCGTGGTCGGCACCAGGACGACGACCTGCTTGCCGTCCTGCACCGCCTTGAAGGCGGCGCGGACCGCGATCTCGGTCTTGCCGTAGCCCACGTCGCCGCAGACCAGGCGGTCCATGGGCACGACCCGCTCCATGTCGGCCTTGACCTCCTCGACCGTGCTCAGCTGGTCGGGGGTCTCGTGGAACGGGAAGGCGTCCTCGAGCTCGGCCTGCCACGGCGAGTCGGGGCCGAAGGCGTGGCCCTTGGTGGCCTGCCGCGCGGCGTACAGCTTGATCAGCTCCGCGGCGATCTGGCGCACGGCCTTGCGGGCCCGGCCCTTGCGCTTGGCCCAGTCGGCACCGCCGAGCCGGTCGAGGCTCGGCTGCTCGCCGCCGACGTAGCGGGTCACCTGGTCGAGGGCGTCGGCGGGCACGTAGAGCCGGTCGGGCGGGTGACCGCGCTTGGAGGCGCCGTACTCGAGCACGAGGTACTCGCGGGTGGCGCCCTGCACCTCGCGCTGGCGCATCTCCACGAAGCGGCCCACGCCGTGCTGCTCGTGCACGACGTAGTCGCCGGACTTGAGCTCCAGCGGGTCGATCTGCTTCTTGCGGCGCGCGGGCATCTTGCGCATGTCGCGGGTGGTGGCCCGCTGGCCCGCGAGGTCCTCGCCGGTCAGCACGACGAGGTCGTCGGCGAGCAGGCCGTGGTGCAGGCAGCCCTGGGTCACCAGCACGACGCCCTCGGCGTCGTCGCCGGCGCTCACCGCGTCGACGAGGCGCGCGGCCACGTCGTGCTCGCCGAGCACCTCGACCATCCGCTGGGCGGGGCCCTGCCCCTGGTGCACCGTGACCACCCGGCGGCCGGCGGCGAGGTGCTCGCGGATGTCGGCGACGGCCTGCTCGACGTCGCCGCGGTAGGCGGGGGCCTCCTGGGCCGAGACCTGCCGGGCGCCGGACTCGTCGGTGCCGAAGGGGCTGATCCCCCACCAGCCGTGGTGCAGCTCCAGCGTGCGGTCGCGGACGTCGCCGAGACCCTGCAACGACGCCGCGCCCAGGTCGATGGGGGCCTGCCCGCCGGAGGCGGCGGCGGCCCAGCTGGCGCCGAGGAACTCCTCGCTGGTCTGCACGAGGTCGTGGGCCCGGGTGCGCACCCGCTCGGGGTCGAGCAGCAGCACGTGGGAGTCGGCCGGCAGCAGCTCGACGAGCAGCTCCATGTCGTCGACCAGGGCCGGGGTCAGCGACTCCATGCCCTCGACGGCGATGCCCTCGGCGAGCTTGTCGGTCAGCTCGCGCAGCTGCGGGTGGGCGGCGCCGAGCTCGGCGGCGCGACGGCGTACGTCGTCGGTGAGCAGCAGCTCGCGGCAGGGCGGCGCCCACAGCCGCTCGACCGGCTCCAGGGTGCGCTGGTCGGCCACGGCGAAGCTGCGGATCTCGTCGACCTCGTCGCCGAAGAGCTCGACGCGCAGCGGGTGCTCCTCGGTGGGCGGGAAGACGTCGACGATGCCGCCGCGCACGGCGTACTCGCCGCGCTTCTCGACCAGGTCGACGCGGGCGTACGCCGCCCCGGCCAGCCGCCGCACCAGGTCGTCGAGCTCGACCTCGTCGCCCGCGCGGAGCTCGACCGGCTCGAGGTCGGCCAGGCCCGCGACCTGGGGCTGCAGCACCGAGCGCACGGGCGCCACGACCACCCGCACCGGACCGAGCCCGGCGGTGTCGGGGTGACGGAGCCGGCGGAGCACGGCCAGCCGCAGGCCGACGGTGTCGCTGCGCGGGCTGAGGCGCTCGTGCGGCAGCGTCTCCCACGCGGGGTAGAGGACCACCTCGTCCGGCGGCAGCAGGTCGCCGAGCTCCTCCACCAGGTCCTCGGCCTCGCGCACGGTCGCGGCCACCACCAGCACGGTGCGGCCGGCGTCGACCAGGCCGCGGACGACGAAGGGCCGCAGCGCCCCCGGCCCGGTGAGGTCGGCGGTCGCGACACCCCGCTTGGCGTCGTCGACGGCCCCGGCGAGGACGGGGTCGCGCAGGACGAGGTCAGCCAGTCCGGCAAGGCTCAACGAGGGTCACTCCCAGGCACGCGTGCAGGCCCCCTGCCCGAGCGGGAGGGGGTGGACCTCCAGTCTACGAAGCGGTCGCGACCGCGTCGGGGTCGGCGTCGGCCTTGCCACGCAGGATGCAGAACTCGTTGCCCTCGGGGTCCGCGAGCACCACCCAGCCCCCGCCGTCGGGCCGGCGCAGGTCCCCCACCTCGCGGGCGCCGTGGTCGCGCAGCCGCTGCAGCTCGGCGTCGCGGGTCCCGGCGCTCGGGCGCAGGTCGAGGTGGATCCGGTTCTTGACCTGCTTGCCGTGCTCCTTGGCCTCGGGGACCTCGATGAAGAGCAGCGGGTGGCCGCCGTCGGGCCGCTGGATCCAGCACTCGTCGTGGCCCGGCTCGTTGGGGTCGTCCTGGTCGTCGACGTAGCCGAGCACCACCTTCCACCACTCGGAGAGGGCGTAGGCGTCGGCGCAGTCGATGCTGGTGTGGCTGATGTAGGCCGTCATGGCGCCCACCCTCGTCCGGTGCGCGCCGTACCGCCAGCCCTTTCCGGTGCGCTCGCCGGTCCAACATATGCCTTGACAGGCATATACGGTGGCAGGCACGGTGTCCGGGTGACACAGACCGTCTGGGCCGCCCTGGCCGACCCGCACCGCCGCGACGTGCTCGACCTGCTGGCGGCCGAGGAGCTCTCGGTGGGTGAGCTGGTGACGCGGCTGTCGCTGACCCAGCCCCAGACCTCCAAGCACCTGCGCGTGCTGCGCGACGCCGGGCTGGTGCGGGTGCGACAGCGCGGGCAGCACCGCATCTACGCCGTCGAGCCGGAGTCGCTCTCCGAGCTCGACAGCTGGCTCGCGACCTACCGCCGGCTGTGGAGCCGGCACCTCGACCGTCTCGGGGAGCACCTCGAGCAGACACCCCAGGGAGACAGCTGATGCAGACACTCGACGACGGCAGCTACCTCGAGGTCGACGGCCGTCCGGCCGTGCGCTTCTCCCGGGTCTACGCCGCGCCGCGCGAGCGGGTGTGGCGCGCGATCACGGAGTCCGACGACCTGCGCCACTGGTTCCCCTCCCCCGAGGTCAGCATCGACGTGGCGGCCGGGACGATCACGATGTCGGGCGACCCCTACGCCCGCGAGGCGAGGACCACGGCCGTGCTCACCTGGGACCCGCCGCACCGGCTCGGCTTCGAGTGGGACGGCAACGAGCTGCACTTCTCCCTCGCCGAGGTCGAGGGGGGCTGCCGCCTCGAGCTGCTCAACGTGCTGGCGCAGCCCGGCGAGGCCTCGCGCAACGCGGGGGGCTGGGAGATGTGCCTGGCCGACCTCGAGCGCCTGGTCCGTGGCGACCCCCGCCCGGCAGGCCCGGGCGAGGGCTCCATGGCCGACTTCCTGCCGGTGCTGGAGAAGTACAAGCAGCTCGGCCTGCCCGACGACGGCTGGCTCCCCGAGGAGCCGGCCTGACGTCCTGGCTACTTCTTGGTGGCGCGCTTGCGCGGCGCGGGGCGTACGACGAGCACGGGGCACGGCGCGGAGTGCTGCACCCGCTGCGCCGTGCTGCCCAGCAGCACGGTGTCGGAGAGGCCGCGGCTGCCGCTGGCGACGACCACGAGGCCGGCGGAGACGGCCTTGGCCGCCTTGACGATCTCGTTGGCCGGCGAGCCGCTGCGCAGCTTGCGCTGCACCTTGGGGCCCCAGCCGTCGAGCGCCTCGGCGACCGTGCGGACGGCGTCCTCGGCAGCCTCGCGGAAGCTGCGGTCGCGCGGGCCGCCGCTGATCTCGTCGGCGAAGGCGACCGAGGCGTAGGGGCTGATCACCCCGACCACGGAGACCGCCTCGATCTTGTCGGGGTCGGCGAAGGACATCAGGTGCTTGGCGGCCGCGAGCGACTGCTTCGACCCGTCCGTGGCGATGACGACGTGCATGTCAGAGCTCCTTCCCCTCGATCGGCTCGCCCCGGCGCGTCCCGGCGGGACGGTCGCGCTTGCCGAAGATCAGCTCGACGACGAAGAGCGCCACGCCGACGCCCACCAGGGCCAGGCACCACAGCACGGACGTCGGGTCGTCGTAGACGGTGTAGTAGAGCACCGCGACGTTGCCCACCAGGCCGAGGTAGAGCAGCGGCCGGGGCGCCCGGTAGTGGTCGGCGTTGACGTCGGTGCTGCCCAGCTTGAGGCAGGCGACGATCACCATCGAGTAGATGATCAGCAGCAGCACCACGGTCACGGTGGCGAGCCTCGCGACGATGTCGAGGTCGAGGCCGGCCGAGAGCAGCAGGTTGCTGATCGCCAGCAGGGCGATCACCACGGCCGCGGAGAAGATCAGGGCGAGCACCGGGCTGCGCCGCGTGGGGTGCACCTTGCCGAAGGCGGCGGGCACGACGTCCTCGCGCGCCATGCCGTAGAGCACGCGCGGCTGGGTCACGATCGCGACCAGGGTCGTGTTGGTGATGGCGGTCATCGCGATGAAGGCGAAGACGATCGAGAGCACCCCGACCGGCACCGGCAGCACGCCCGACTCGACCACGGCGAGCAGCGGCGCCTCGGCGTCGACCAGCTCGGGGATGGGCAGCGTCAGCGCCGCGGAGATCGACACGAGCACGTAGAAGACGCCGGCGGCCGCCATGCCCCCGATGAGGGCCTTGGGGAAGTTGCGCGCCGGGTCGATGGTCTCCTCGGCGACGTTGGCGGCGTTCTCGAAGCCGGTCATCGCGAAGAAGGCGAGCGAGACGCCGGCGATGATGGCGAAGATCGGGTTGGAGTCGGTGTCGAACTCGGTGAGCACGCCGAAGTCGGCGTCACCCTGCACGATCACCAGGAAGCCGATCAGCAGCACGATGAGCAGGCCGAAGACCTCGACGAAGGTCATCACCATGTTGGCGACCACCGACTCGGTGATGCCGATGTAGTTGACCACCGCGAGCAGCGCCACGAAGACGATCGCGACCACGGCCGCGGGCGGGAAGCTGAAGACCTCGCCGAAGTAGCGGGCGAAGCCGGAGGCCAGCGAGCCTGCGGCGGCGAAGCTCGAGGCCAGGAAGAGCACCGTGACCAGGAAGGTCAGGGTGCGGTTGCCGAAGGCCTTCTGGATGTAGAGCGCCGCGCCCGCGGCCCGCGGGTACTTCGTCGCGAGCTCGGCGTAGGCCATGCCCGTGACGGTCGCGATGGTGACGCCGACGGCGAAGGCGAGGAAGAAGGCACCGCCCACGGCGCCGGCGACCAGGCCGATCAGCACGTAGATGCCGGAGCCCAGCACGTCGCCGAGCACGTAGAAGAAGAGCAGACGCCCCGAGATCGAGCGCTTCAGGCCGTCCTCGTGGTCGTCGGGGTGAACGTGGGTGGCAGCGGTGTCGGACACGAGGCCTCGTTCCCTGGGCAGATGTCTGCGGTCGGTCGTGCTCGATGCGGTAGTGGACCGACTCTAGGGGGCGATTGTCAACCTTCGTCCGACAGACGCGGCGAGGCGCAGATCAGCTGACGACGACCTCGATCCGCTGGAACTCCTTGAGCTCGGTGTAGCCCGTCGTCGCCATCGCACGCCGCAGCGCGCCCACGAGGTTCATGGTGCCGTCGGCGACGTGGGAGGGACCGAAGAGGATCTGCTCCAGCGTGCCCACCGTGCCGAACTCGACGCGCTGACCCCGCGGCAGCTCGGGGTGGTGCGCCTCGGCGCCCCAGTGGAAGCCCTTGCCGGGCGCGTCGCTGGCCCGCGCCAGGGGCGAGCCGACCATGACGGCGTCGGAGCCGCAGGCGATCGCCTTGGCGATGTCGCCACTGCGGCCGATCGAGCCGTCGGCGATGACGTGCACGTAGCGACCACCCGACTCGTCGAGGTAGTCACGCCGAGCGGCCGCGACGTCGGCCACCGCGCTGGCCATGGGCACCGCGACCCCGAGCACGGTGCGGGTGGTGTGCGCCGCTCCCCCGCCGAAGCCCACGAGCACGCCGGCGGCACCGGTGCGCATCAGGTGCAGCGCCGCCTGGTACGTCGCGCAGCCGCCGACGATCACGGGCACGTCGAGCTCGTAGATGAAGTCCTTGAGGTTGAGCGGCTCCGACTGGCTGGAGACGTGCTCGGCGCTGACGGTGGTGCCGCGGATGACGAACATGTCGACGCCCGCGTCGACTACCGTCTTGGCGAACTCCTTGGTGCGCTGCGGCGAGAGGCTCGCCGCCACCGTCACGCCCGCGTCGCGCACCTGCCGGATGCGCTCGGTGATCAGCTCGGCCCGGATCGGCGCGGCGTAGATCGCCTGGAGCCGCTCGATCGCCGCGGGCCCCTCGAGGGTCGCGACCTCCTCGAGCAGCTCGGTGGGGTCGTCGTAGCGGGTCCAGAGCCCCTCGAGGTTGAGCACCCCGAGCCCGCCCAGCTGGCCGAAGTGGATGGCGGTGGCCGGCGACATCACCGAGTCCATCGGTGCCGCGAGCACCGGCAGCTCGAAGCGGTAGGCGTCGATCTGCCAGGCGATCGACACCTCCTCGGGATCCCGCGTGCGCCGGCTGGGCACGATCGCGATGTCGTCGAAGGCGTAGGCACGCCGCGCCCGCTTGGCCCGGCCGATCTCGATCTCGGTCACCGGGGAACTCTAGCGAGGGACTGCGGCGGGGCCGTTGACGGCGTGGTCGAGCGCGCCGCGCAGCCAGGCGGCGTACCGCGGCATGCTCCAGCCCACCCTCACGAAGCCGAGGTGGGTCTCGGTGGTCATCATGACGTGCAGGACGTCGGCGGCGTCGGGCACGGGCTCCTCGCCGCGGCAGAGCAGCCGGGTGAGCCGGCGCGAGGTGCCCAGCCGCTTGAGGTCGGAGCCGCGCATGATGGCCCGGGCGTCGGGGTCGACCGAGGCGGCCTCGTTGAGCGCCGAGACCAGCGGGACCAGGCGCTCGTGGATCCGGCAGACCAGGTCGACGAAGCGCTCGAGCCGCTCGTCGACGGTGTCGAGCTCCTCCAGCCGCAGCTCGGCGACCGCGGTGTCGACGTCGCGGTGCGGCGGCAGCACGACGTGGGCCAGGGCTGCCCACAGCAGCTCGCCCTTGGAGGGGACCAGGCGTCTCGCGAGGTGAGGCTCCAGGCCGGCCTCGTGGGCGACGTCGTCGATCGACGTGCCGTGCCAGCCGCGCTCGGCGAAGCGGCGCGCCGCGGCCGTGAGCAGGCGGGCGCGCGCGGCCTCGTGCGTGCCGGCCGGGTAGCGCTGCGGCCGGGTCAGGTCGAGGTGCATCACGTGCAGGTCGGCGTGGCCGCCGTCGGGCAGCGCGAAGGCCTCGGGCACGGTGCCGACGACCACGAACCCGAGCCGTCGCCACAGCGCCACCGCCGCGACGTTGGTGGAGACCACGGCGTTGAACTGGGTGGCGCGGAACCCCTCGGACCGGTGCCACGCGACGACGTGCTCGCCCAGCACTCGCCCGACGCCACGACCCCGGGCGGCCCGGGAGACCATGAAGGAGGCGGTGCCGACGTGGCTGCCCTGGGCCTCCCGGTTGGGCCCGGCCTTGGCGGTGCCGAGCACCTGGTCGCCGTCGACCGCGACCACGACGTGCTGCGCCGACCAGGTACGCCGCGTCTCCGCCTCGTCGGCCGGCACGGGCATCGCGTAGGTGGTGCCCGCCGAGGCCACCTCGACGACGATCTGGTGCACCTGGGCCCAGTCGCGCTCCTCGAGCGGCCGGACCGTCAGCGCCACGAGTAGTTGGGTGCCTCGGCCGTGATCTGCACGTCGTGCGGGTGGCTCTCCTTGAGCCCGGCGGAGGTGATCCGCACGAAGCGACCGCGCTCCCGCAGCTCGGGGATGGTGTGGGCCCCGACGTAGAACATCGACTGGTGCAGTCCCCCGACCAGCTGGTGGGCCACCGCCGAGAGCGGGCCGCGGTAGGCGACCTGGCCCTCGATGCCCTCCGGCACGATCTTGTCGTCGCTGTCGACGTCGGCCTGGAAGTAGCGGTCCTTGGAGTAGGACTTCTTGCCGCGGCTCGACATCGCCCCCAGCGAGCCCATGCCCCGGTAGGACTTGTACTGCTTGCCGTTGACGAAGACCAGCTCTCCGGGGCTCTCCTCGCACCCGGCCAGCAGCGAGCCGAACATCACCGACTCCGCCCCCGCGACGAGCGCCTTGGCGATGTCGCCGGAGTACTGCAGCCCGCCGTCGGCGATCAGCGGCACGTCGGCGGGGCGACAGGCCTTCGCCGCCTCGTGGATCGCGGTCACCTGCGGGACGCCGACGCCGGCGACCACACGGGTGGTGCAGATCGACCCGGGGCCCACGCCGACCTTGACGGCGTCGACGCCGGCGTCGACCAGCGCCTGTGCGCCGGCGCGGGTGGCGACGTTGCCACCGACGACCTGCACGTGGCGCAGCGCGGGGTCGGCCTTGAGCCGCTGGACCATCTCCAGGAGCAGCCGGGCGTGGCCGTGCGCGGTGTCGACCACGAGCACGTCGACGCCGGCCTCGACCAGGGTCGTGGCCCGCTCCCAGGCCTCCCCGAAGTAGCCGACCGCCGCGCCCACCAGCAGGCGCCCGTGGGCGTCGTTGGAGGCGTGCGGGAACTGCTCGGACTTCACGAAGTCCTTGACCGTGATCAGGCCGGCCAGGCGGCCCTGCTCGTCGACGATGGGCAGCCGCTCGCGCTTGTGCTTGCGCAGCAGCATGGTGGCGTCGTCGCGGCTGATGCCCACCGGCGCGGTGATCAGCGGCATCGGGGTCATCACCTCGTCGACCTTGGTGGTCGCCCACTCGGCGACCGGCGTGAAGCGCAGGTCGCGGTTGGTGATGATGCCGAGCAGCCGGTTGTCGAGGTCGACCACGGGCAGACCCGAGACGCGGTACTCGCCGCAGATCGCGTCGAGCTCCTCGAGCGTCTTGTCGGGCCCGATGACCACGGGGTTGGAGATCATGCCGGTCTGGGTGCGCTTGACCAGGTCGACCTGGTAGGCCTGGTCCTCGATCGAGAGGTTGCGGTGCAGGATGCCGATGCCGCCCTGCCGGGCCATCGCGATCGCCATCCGCGACTCGGTGACGGTGTCCATCGCGCTGGAGATCAGCGGGGTGCGCAGCGAGATGCCGCGCGTCAGCCGGGTGCTGGTGTCGACCTCGCTGGGGATGACGTCGGTCTCGCCGGGCAGGAGCAGCACGTCGTCGTAGGTGAGCCCCAGGGGGGCGAGGACGTCGTCGTGGCCGTCAGTCATCTCGGGGCGAGCCTTCCGCAGGGAGCCGCAGGAGCCTCGGAGTCTAGTTCAGTGCGAGGAGGGCTCCGGCACCTGGCCACGGGTGCGCCCGGCCAACCCGATGCGGGCGGTGAGGGCACCGTCGCGCATCCGGATGCGGGCCCTCATGCCCGCCCCGCAGACCATGCCCACGAAGCCCTCGTCGGACGCCGGCGCGACCAGCACGACGTGCTCGCGGCCGCGGGCGGCCGCGACGGTGCAGGCGCGGTGGAGCAGCGACGTACCGATGCCCAGACGGCGCCACGACGGGTCGACCTCGATGGTCAGCTCCTCGTCGCCGACGAGCCGGGCGCGCCCCACGACGTAGCGGCCGATCCAGGCCTCGACGCCGGTGTCGACCTCGGCGTACTGCACCGCTCCGGCCCCCGAGCCCGTCGGAGCGGGCACGGCCGGCGCCACGGGCTCGCGGCCGACCGACTCGCGCACCCGCTTGGCGAGCGCGCCGAGCGCGGCTGCCCGGGAGTGCTCCGTGGGGCTCCACTTCTCCGGGTGCGGACCCAGCAGCCGCTCCAGCAGCTCCGGGAGCCTGGCGGTGCCCGCGACGACGTCCGCCGCCGCGGTCAGCCAACGCGTCGGCTGGTCGATCAGGTCGTGGGTGGTGCAGGGTTCGACGCTCACCTCGTCCCCGCCCGCACCACCCACGAGCTCAGCGACCGCCCGAGCGGTCCATGCCTCCGGAGCGCTGATCACCAGCTCGTCGGTGACCGTGCCCAGGTCCGGGAAGATCTGCAGCCCGAGGATGTTGAGCCCCGCGTCGCCGCACCGCGTGGCCAGCTCGGCGAGCGCACCCGGACGGTCCCGCAGGGACGCACGCACTCGGAACAGCATGGGCGCCACTGTCGTCGGGTCGTGTTGCCTGGCTGCTGCCCCCGTGTTTCGAGCAGGTCAACTCGGCCGGCGACGGCAGGACCCGACCCGGACGCGACGAGGCCCCCACCCCGGACGGGGTGAGGGCCTCGCTGCTGGCAGAGGTGGGGTCAGTGGCCGTGGCCGTGACCGTGACCCGCCGCGGCGGGCTCCTCCTCCTCGGGCTTGTCGACCACGAGCGTCTCGGTCGTCAGCAGCATGCCGGCGATCGAGGTGGCGTTGGTGAGCGCCGACTTGGTGACCTTGACCGGGTCGAGCACGCCCTGGGGGACCAGGTCGCCGTACTCGCCGGTGGCGGCGTTGTAGCCGCCGGAGCCGAGCTCGCGGACCTTGGAGACCACGACGTAACCCTGCTCGCCGCCGTTCTCGGCGATCCAGCGCAGCGGCTCGTCGGCGGCCTTGCGGACGACGCGGACGCCGATCGCCTCGTCGCCGGAGAAGCCGAGGTCGCCGTCGAGCGCCGACACCGCGTGCACGAGGGCGGAGCCGCCGCCGGCGACGATGCCCTCCTCGATCGCGGCGCGCGTCGCGGAGACGGCGTCCTCGATGCGGTGCTTCTTCTCCTTCAGCTCGACCTCGGTGGCCGCGCCGACGCGGACGACGCAGACGCCGCCGGCCAGCTTGGCCAGCCGCTCCTGCAGCTTCTCGCGGTCCCAGTCGGAGTCGGTGGCCTCGATCTCGGCCTTGATCTGGTTGACCCGGCCGGAGACCTCGGAGGCGTCGCCGCCACCCTCGACGATCGTGGTGTTGTCCTTGGTGACCACGACGCGGCGGGCGGTGCCGAGCACCTCGAGCCCGACCTGGTCGAGCTTGAGGCCGACCTCGGGGGCGATGACCTGGCCGCCGGTGAGGCTGGCGATGTCCTGCATCATCGCCTTGCGGCGGTCGCCGAAGGCAGGGCTCTTGACCGCGACCGCGTTGAAGGTGCCGCGGATCTTGTTGACGACGAGCGTCGAGAGCGCCTCGCCCTCGATGTCCTCGGCCAGGATGAAGAGCGGCTTGCCGGCGGCGATGACCTTCTCCAGCAGCGGGAGCAGCTCGGAGATCGCCGAGATCTTCCCCTGGTGCAGCAGGATGTAGGGGTCGTCGAGGACGGCCTCCATCGACTCCTGGTCGGTCACGAAGTAGGGCGAGAGGTAACCCTTGTCGAACTGCATGCCCTCGGTGAACTCGAGGTCGGTGCCCATGGTGTTGGACTCCTCGACGGTGATGACACCGTCCTTGCCGACCTTGTCGAAGGCCTGCGCGAGCAGGTCGCCGATGTGGCTGTCGCGGCTGGAGACGGTCGCGACCGCGGCCATGTCCTTGACGTCGTCGACGTCGCGGGCGGCCTTGCCGAGCGCCTCGGAGACCGCGCCGGCGGCGGCGTCCATGCCGCGCTTGAGCGCCAGCGGGTTGGCGCCGGCGGCCACGGCGCGCAGGCCCTCGTGGACCATCGCCTGCGCCAGCACGGTGGCGGTGGTGGTGCCGTCACCGGCGACGTCGTTGGTCTTGGTGGCGACCTCCTTGGTGAGCTGCGCACCGAGGTTCTCGAAGGGGTCGTCCAGCTCGATCTCACGGGCGACGGTGACGCCGTCGTTGGTGATCGTGGGGGCGCCCCACTTCTTGTCGAGCACGACGTAGCGACCGCGCGGGCCGAGCGTCACCTTGACGGCGTCGGCCAGCTTGTCGACGCCGCGCTCCAGCGAGCGACGAGCGTGCTCGTCGAACTCCAGGATCTTGGGCATGTGTGCCTCCTAGGCAGAAGAAAGGGGACAGCCGCGTGCCCGCGCCGGTCGGCGCCGGGCACGCGGCTGGGTGGAGCGGTCGATCAGGAGACGACGGCGAGGACGTCGCGCGCGGAGAGGATGAGGTACTCCTCGCCGGCGTACTTCACCTCGGTGCCGCCGTACTTGCTGTAGATGACCTTGTCGCCGACGTTGACGTCGAGCGGCACGCGGTTGCCGTTGTCGTCGATGCGACCCGGACCGGTCGCCAGGACCTCGCCCTCCTGGGGCTTCTCCTTGGCGGTGTCCGGGATGACCAGGCCGGAGGCGGTGGTCTGCTCGGCGTCCAGCGGCTGGACCACGATGCGGTCCTCGAGGGGCTTGATGTTGACCGACACGATGTCGACCTCCACTTTCACACGGGGTTCGATGGATTGCTGACGAAGTCACCGCCTGCAGGTGCACGCCGTCGCGGGGGTCGCACGCCGTACAAGCGTTGGCACACTCACGGGGAGAGTGCTAACCCGAAACTAGCACTCCCCCGCAGCGAGTGCCAGACGGGGTGGGCGGCCACCGGGTGAACAATGGCGCGGTGGACCCCGACACCTTCCGCTGGCTGCTCAGCGCCCCCGGCCAGCGCCTGCTCGAGGTCGCCGAGCAGCTGGACGACGCCGGCTCGCTCGCCGCCCACGAGCGGCTGCGGCGCGAGGCCGCGCCCGAGCACGTGGCGGCCGCGCTGACCCAGGCCACGCTGCGCCGGCGCGCGGTCGACAAGCTGGGCGCCGACGCCGCCCGGATGTACTTCACCGGCGAGGGCCTCGAGCAGGCCACGCGTGCGAGCGTGGCCGCCCACCGCGCCGCGCGGGCCCGCGCCGCGATGGTCGACTCCGTGGTCGACCTCGGCTGCGGCATCGGGGGCGACCTGGTCGCCTTCGCCCGCACCGGGATGGTCGTCGCCGGCGTCGACCACGACCCGCTGCGGGTGGCGGTGGCCCACGCCAACCTCGAGGCGCTCGGCCTCGGCGGGGCCGTGGAGGTCGGCGACGTCACCACGATGGACACCTCCCCCTTCGACCTCGCCTTCGCCGACCCCGCCCGGCGTACGGCGCGCGGCCGCTCCTTCGACGCCGCCGACTGGTCGCCCCCGTGGCCCTTCGTGGAGTCGCTGCTGCGGCGCGACTCCTGCGTCAAGCTCGCCCCCGGCCTCCCCCACGACCTGGTGCCGGAGGACGTCGAGGCCGAGTGGGTCAGCGACCGCGGCGGGGTGAAGGAGGCCGTGCTCTGGTCGGGGCGGCTGGCCACGACCCCGCGTCGCGCCACCGTGATCGGCGAGCGCGGGCTGGCCACGCTGACGACCGACGACCTGCCCGTGGACGACCCGCCCGTCGGCGACCCGGCGGCGTACCTCCTGGAGCCGGACGGCGCCGTGATCCGGGCCGGGCTCGTGGGCGCCGTGGCCGCGCTGAGCGGCGGCCACCTGGTCGACCCCCACATCGCCTGGGTGACCAGCGACTCCTCGCTGCCCACGCCGTACGCCCGGACCTACCGGGTGCTGGAGGAGGTGCCCTACCGCGAGAAGCCGCTGCGGGCGGCGCTGCGCGAGCGACGGATCGGCGCGCTCGCCATCAAGACCCGCGGCGTCAGCGTCACTCCCGAGCAGCTGCGGCCCCGGCTCGCGCTGCGGGGCGAGGAGCAGGCGACGCTCGTGCTCACCCGGGTCGCCGGGAAGGGGCGGGCCTACCTGGTCGAAGCGCCCTGAGCGCCGCCGCTGCCGCGAGGCCGAGAGCGATGCCGACCACGTCGGCCGCGAGGTCGGCCGGGTCGCCGTGGCGGCCCAGCGGCAGGGTCGCCTGCAGCGTCTCCGTCAGCACGGCGTACGCCGCGAGGCCGAGCGCCAGCCCGGCCGCCGGCATCCGCGCCCAGCGACCCGCCAGCGCCAGGGTGGCGAAGGTCGCCACGTGGCCGACCTTGTCGGAGCCTCCCGGCCCGGCCTCCGGGACCGGCGTCAGGAAGAGCACCAGGCTCAGCGCCACCGCGAGCGCGAAGAGCGCCCGCCTCACACGTTCGCGCGCTCGGCGCCGATCGTCGTGTCGGGGCCGTGGCCGGTGTGCACCACCGTCTCGTCGGGGAGGGCGAGCAGGCGCGCGCGGATCGACTGCTTGATCAGGTCCTCGTCGCTGAACGAGCGACCGGTGGCGCCGGGACCGCCCTCGAAGAGCGTGTCGCCGGTGAAGACGCAGCCGAGGTCGTGGGAGTAGAGGCACACCGCGCCCGGCGCGTGGCCGGGCGTGTGCAGCACCTTCAGCGTCGACCCCGCGACCCGGATGGTCTGCTCGTCCTCGAGGTCGACGTCCCACAGGTAGTCGGGGTGGGTGAGCTCCCAGACGGGCTTGTCGTCGGGGTGCAGCAGGATCGGCGCCCCGACCCGCTCGCGCAGCTCCGGCGCGACGCGCACGTGGTCGTCGTGGGCGTGCGTGGCCACGATCGCCTTGACGGTGCGCCCGCCGATCGCCGCGAGGATGGCGTCGACGCTGTGGGGCGCGTCGATGACCACGCACTCGTCGTCGTCACCGACCACCCAGAGGTTGTTGTCGACGTCGTGGGTCTCCCCGTCGAGGCTGAAGGTGCCGCTCGTGACGGCGTGGTCGACGCGGAGTCCACTCATGCCCGCGAGCGTAGCGAGGGGGGCGCGTCGGCCCTGCGGCCGGGCTTCCGCGGGCCACGACGGGGTCAGAGGACGACGACGGAGCGCAGCACGTTGCCGCCGTGCATCGCCTCGAAGGCCGCCTCGACGTCGTCGAGGCCGACCTCCTCGGTGACGAAGGCGTCGAGGTCGAGCCGGCCCTGGCGGTAGAGGTCGACCAGCATCGGGAAGTCGCGCGAGGGCAGGCAGTCGCCGTACCAGCTCGACTTCAGCGCGCCGCCGCGCCCGAAGACGTCGATCAGCGGCAGGTCGGGCACCTTCATGTCGGGCGTGGGGACGCCGACCAGGACGACGGTGCCGGCGAGGTCGCGGGCGTAGAAGGCCTGCTTCCACGTCTCCGGGCGGCCGACCGCCTCGATGACGACGTCGGCGCCCTCGGCGCCGGGGTGCAGCAGGCTGGCGGCGCAGATCTCCTTGATGGCCTCGACCGGGTCGGTCTCCGCGCTGTTGACCGTGTGCGTGGCGCCCAGGCGCTTGGCGGTCTCGAGCTTCCGGTCGTCGATGTCGACGGCGATGATCGTGTCGGCCCCCGCCAGCGCCGAGCCGGCGATCGCGGCGACGCCCACGCCGCCGCAGCCGATCACGGCGACGCTCTTGCCGCGGCCCACGGCGCCGGTGTTGATGGCGGCGCCGATGCCGGCCATCACGCCGCAGCCGAGCAGGCCGACGGCCGCCGGGCGGGCGTCGGGGTCGACCTTGGTGCACTGCCCGCTCGCCACCAGGGTCTTCTCGGCGAAGGCGCCGATCCCCAGGGCGGGGCTCAGCTCGGTGCCGTCCTCGAGCGTCATCTTCTGGGTGGCGTTGAAGGTGGCGAAGCAGTACTGCGGCTCGCCGCGGTTGCAGGCGCGGCAGTCGCCGCAGACCGCGCGCCAGTTGAGGACGACGAAGTCACCGGGCGCGACCTCCGTGACCCCCTCCCCCACGGACTCCACGATCCCGGCCGCCTCGTGGCCGAGCAGGAAGGGGAAGTCGTCGTTGATGCCGCCCTCGCGGTAGTGCAGGTCGGTGTGGCAGACGCCGCAGGCCTGGACCTGCACCACCGCCTCGCCCGGACCGGGGTCCGGCACGGTGATGGTCTCGATGGAGACGGGCTCCCCCTTGGCCTTCGCGACGACGGCCCTGACCTGCTGCGGCATGCGTGTGCTCCCTCTGCTGTGGCGGCCCGCCGTGGCGATGGCGGACTCGTCGTCAACCTACGGGCTACGCCGAGACCTGCTGCACCGGCATGCTCGAGTCGGCCGGCAGGTCCAGCGCCGAGGGCGCCCGCCCGCGCGCCACCATCTCCGCGCCGAGCGCCGCGACCATCGCGCCGTTGTCGGTGCAGAGCCCGGGCCGGGGCACCCGCACCCGGATGCCGTGGGGGGTGGCGCGCTCCTCGGTGATCACCCGGAGCCGGGAGTTGGCGGCCACGCCCCCGCCGAGCAGCACGTCGTCGATGCCCTGGCTCACCGCGGCGTCGACGGCCTTGCGGCTGAGCACGTCGCAGACGGCCTCCTGGAAGGACGCCGCCACGTCGGCGACGGGCACCGGCTCGCCGGAGTCCTCGCGGGCCTGCACCCAGCGCGCGACAGCGGTCTTGAGGCCGGAGAAGGAGAAGTCGAAGCGGTGGCGCTCCAGGTCACGGCGCGAGCTCAGCCCGCGTGGGAAGTCGATGGCCACCGAGCTGCCCGACCGGGCCGCCCGGTCGATGTGCGGGCCGCCGGGGAAGGGCAGGCCGAGCAGCCGCGCGACCTTGTCGAAGGCCTCCCCCGCCGCGTCATCGATGGTGCTGCCCAGCGGCTCGACGCTCGTGGTCACGTCGGCGACCCGCAGCAGGCTGGAGTGCCCGCCGGAGACCAGCAGCGCCAGGCACGGGTCGGGCAGCGCGCCGTGCTCGAGCTGGTCGACGGCGACGTGCGCGGCCAGGTGGTTGACGCCGTACAGCGGCTTGCCGAGGCCGAGCGCCAGCGACTTGGCCGCCGCGACGCCCACCAGCAGCGCGCCCGCGAGACCCGGTCCGGCCGTCACGGCGATCGCGTCGACGTCGTCGAGGCGGACGCCGGCCGTGGCGCAGGCCCGCTCGACCGTCGGGACCATCGCCTCGAGGTGTGCCCGCGAGGCGACCTCCGGCACGACGCCGCCGAAGCGGGCGTGCTCGTCGACCGACGACGCCACCGCGTCGGCGAGCAGCTCGTGACCGCGCACCAGGCCGACGCCGGTCTCGTCGCAGGAGGTCTCGATGCCGAGGACGAGGGGTGAGCTCACGGGAGGATCGTGCCACGCGGGTAGCGTCCGACCCATGGACCTCCTCGACGACGCCCGGGCCATGTCCGACGACCTCGCGCAGCTGCGCCAGCGACTGCACGCGGAGCCGGAGATCGGGCTCGACCTGCCGCGCACCCAGGAGAAGGTGCTGGCCGAGCTCGACGGGCTCGGCTACGAGCTGTCGACCGGCACCGGCACCACGTCGGTCGTCGCGGTGCTGCGCGGCGGGGCCCGTGACGAGGCCGACCCGCGCACGGTGCTGCTGCGCGCCGACATGGACGCGCTCCCCGTCGAGGAGGAGACCGGCCTCGACTTCGCCGCGACCAACGGCGCGATGCACGCCTGCGGCCACGACCTGCACACCGCCTCGCTCGTCGGGGCCGCGCGGCTGCTCTCGACGCACCGCGACCACCTGCGCGGCGACGTGCTCCTGATGTTCCAGCCCGGCGAGGAGGGCTGGGACGGCGCCGGCGTGATGATCGACGAGGGCGTCCTCGACGCCGCCGGACGCCGGGTCGACGCGGCGTACGGCATGCACGTCTTCAGCTCGATGCTCCCCTCGGGCCGCTTCAGCAGCCGCCACGGCGCGATGATGTCGGCCTCGCACGAGCTCGTCGTCACGGTGCGCGGCCAGGGCGGCCACGGGTCGATGCCCTACCGGGCGCGCGACCCGATCGCGGCGATGGCCGAGATCATCACCTCGCTGCAGACGATGGTGACGCGGCGCTTCGACATCTTCGACCCGGTGGTGCTGACCGTCGGCAAGGTGGAGGGCGGCAGCAAGCGCAACATCATCCCTGACACCGCGCGCTTCGAGGCCACGGTGCGGCGCTTCTCCGAGGCCAACCACGACCGGCTCCGCGACGCCATCCACGAGGTCGTGGGCGGGGTGGCGGCGGCGCACGGGCTCGAGGCCGACGTGCTCTTCCGCGACGAGTACCCGCTGACCGTCAACACCGACGACGAGGTCGACTTCGCCGAGGGCGTCGTGCGCGAGGTGCTCGGCGAGGGGCGCTGGGAGCAGATGAAGGACCCCATCGCGGGGTCGGAGGACTTCTCCCGCGTGATCGCCGCCGTGCCCGGCGCCTTCATCGGCATCGGCGCGACCATGCCCGGGCTCGACCCGGCGACCTCACCCACCAACCACAGCCCCCGGGCCGACTTCGACCCGGCGGTGCTGCCCGACGCGGCCGCGACCTACGCCGAGCTGGCCGTGCGCAGGCTCGAGGCGCTCGCCTCCAGCACCAGCGCGGCGGCGCCGTCGGCGTAGTAGCGCTCGCGACGCGCGAGCTCGACGAAGCCCGCGCGGTCGTAGAAGGCGCGCGCCCCCGTGTTGTCCTCGCGCACCTCCAGCAGCACCCGGTCCTCGGGCGCCGCCACGGCGGCCACCTGGGCGAGCAGGGCGGCCGCGACGCCTGAGCGCCGGTGGTCGCGGCGTACGGCGATGCGCTGCAGCTCGACGACGTCGCCGGCATGCGAGCCCACCGCGTGGCCCACCACCTCGCCACCGACCTCGGCGACCAGGTAGCGCACCGTCGGCAGCGTGCCCGAGAGCCCCTCGCGCACGAGTCCCTCGCTCCACGCGTCGCGCCCCAGGCAGGCGCGCTCCAGGTCCGCGACCGCCGTGGCGTCGTCCGGGGTGCCGTCACGCACGTCGACCCGCCTCGTGTGCACGTCCATCCGCCCCAGATGTACACCCATCCGCCCCAGATGCGCGCATGCGAGGCGGGTCGGCGTGCATCTGAGGCGGGTCGGCGTGCAGATGAGGCGGGTCGGCGTGCATTTGAGGCGGGTCGGCGTACATCTGGGGCGGGTCGGGGGCAATCCGGGGAGGGGGCGGGCGCCGAAGGACTCCCATGCCTGGAGACGAGACCACCCGTGACCGTGCCCGCTGGATCGCGGGGTTCGCCGCGGGGCTGCTGGCGGCGCTGGCGGGGGCCGGGGTGGGTCACCTGGTGGCTGCGCTGCTCAACCCGGCCGCCTCGCCCGTGCTCGCCGTGGGCGACCAGGTCATCGACCTGACCCCCACCCCGGTCAAGGTGTGGGCGGTCCGCGAGCTCGGCAGCGCCGACAAGCCGATCCTGATCGGCAGCGTGCTGGCGGTGACGCTCATCCTGGCCGGGGTCGCCGGGGTCATCGCCCGCCGGCGCTTCGGCGCCGGGCTGGTGCTGCTCCTGGTGCTCGTCGGCCTGGCCGGCGCCGCCGCGGTGCTGCAGCCTGCCGCCGGGCCGCTCGACATCCTCCCCGCCGCGGCCACCGCGGTCGTGGGCGCCGCGATGCTGGCCTTCCTGACCCGCGCGGCGTCCACCGCTCGGGGGGGCGGTGGACGCCGCGCGTTCCTCCTCGCTTCCGCCGGTACGGCGCTGCTCGCGGCGGCCGCGGGCGGCGCGGGCCAGTGGATCGTCCGCGCCAAGGACTCCGTGGCCGACCTCGTGCTGCCGCGACCGGCCGAGCCGCTCCCGGCCCAGCCGACCGGTCTCGAGGGCCGCTACGACGTGACGCCGCTGGTGACGCCCAATGAGGACTTCTACCGCGTCGACATCAACCTCACCGTGCCCGTCGTCGACGTCGAGGGCTGGACGCTCACCATCGACGGCGACGTCGAGCAGGAGGTCTCCCTGACCTTCGAGGAGCTCGCCGGCATGGAGGTCGTCGAGCGCGACATCACGATGACCTGCGTCAGCAACGAGGTGGGCGGCAACCTGCTCGGCGGCGCCCGCTGGCTCGGCGTCCCGCTGAGCGCGGTGCTCGAGCGGGCCGGCATCGACGGCACGGGCGCCGACCAGGTGCTCTCCACCTCCGACGACGGCTTCACCCTCTCCACGCCCCTCGACGTCGCGCTCGACCGCACCCTGGTGGTCTTCGGGATGAACGGCGAGCCGCTCCCGCGCGAGCACGGCTTCCCGGTGCGCCTCGTCACGCCCGGCGTCTACGGCTACGTCGGCTCCACCAAGTGGCTCACCCGGCTGACGCTGACCACCTTCGAGGAGGAGGCGGCGTACTGGACCGAGCGGCAGTGGGCCGAGACGGCGCCGATCAAGCTCTCCAGCCGGATCGACACACCGAAGGGACTCGAGCCCGTCGACGCCGGCGAGACCGTCATCGCGGGGGTCGCCTGGGCGCAGCCCCACGGGGTGGCGAAGGTCGAGGTCCGTATCGACGGCGGCGAGTGGCAGCAGGCCCGGCTCGGGCCGGAGGTCAACGCGTCGTACTGGCGGCAGTGGTACCTGCCCTGGGAGGCCGAGTCGGGCAACCACGACGTCGCCGTGCGCGCCACCGACAGCCGGGGCGAGGTGCAGACCGACGAGCGCGCCACCCCCTTCCCCTCGGGCTCCAGCGGCATCCAGCAGATCGTCGTGCGCGTCGCCTGAGCGCGAAAAAAAAACCGACATCGGACCCATCCGGTCACCGACCGGCCCCGAATCCCCATCACCACTGATCGTCAATGAAAAGGGATGACCATGAACAGCACGCTTCGCCGCACGAGCCTCGCCGCTATGGCCCTCACCGTCTCCTTCGGACTCGCCGCGTGCGGCTCCGACGACGAGGCGTCGAGCAGCTCGAGCTCCGAGTCCACCTCCGAGTCGACCCCCAGCGAGGAGTCGAGCCCCACCGAGGAGGCCGCTGCCGAGGGTGAGTTCGGTGCCGCGTGCGCCGACGTCCCCGCCGACGGCCCCGGCTCCTTCCAGGGCATGTCGACCGAGCCGGTCGCCACCGCCGCCAGCGCCAACCCGGTGCTCTCGACCCTGGTCACCGCCGTGGGCGAGGCCGGCCTGGTCGACACGCTGAACACCACCGAGGACATCACCGTCTTCGCGCCCGCCAACGCGGCCTTCGAGGCCGTCGGCGAGGAGGCCGTCAACGGCCTGCTGGCCGACAAGGAGGCGCTCACCAACGTGCTGACCTACCACGTCGTCCCGGGCAAGCTCGCCCCCGAGGACCTGGCCGGCACGCACGAGACCCTCCAGGGCGAGGACGTCACCGTGGAGGGCTCCGGCGAGGAGTTCACCGTGGGTGACGCCGACGCCAACGTCGTCTGCGGCAACGTGCAGACCGCCAACGCGACCGTCTACATCATCGACGGCGTGCTGATGCCGCCGGCCGCGTGACGCATACGTCACCACGGAGCGACGAACGTCTGCCAAGGTTGACGCCGTGACGCATCTCCGGGCCACCGCCCCCGGCTCTCCCGAGGGGGAGTCGGGGGCGGTCTCCGACACCAGCGAGCCGGCAGCGCTGCTCCAGCGCTGCGGCCGGGGCGACGAGGCCGCCTTCGCCGCGCTGTACGACGCCACCTCGCCGCGGGTCTTCGGACTCGTGCTGCGGGTGGTGCGCGACCGCAACCAGGCGGAGGAGGTCACCCAGGAGGTCTTCCTGGAGGTCTGGCGGCACTCGGCCCGGTACGACGCCGCGCGAGGCAGCGCCATCTCGTGGCTGCTCACCATCGCGCACCGTCGCGCCGTCGACCGGGTCCGCTCGGCCGAGGCCAGCACCGCACGCGACACGACGTACCACCAGCAGACGCAGGTCCCGGACCACGACTCCACGGCCGAGGCGGCCCACGCCTCGCTGGAGGCGCACCGGGTCCGCCAGGCCGTGCAGAGCCTGACCGAGGTCCAGCGCGAGGCGCTGGAGCTCGCCTATTTCAGCGGTTACACCCACACCGAGGTCGCAGCCCTGCTCGACCTGCCACTGGGCACCGCGAAGACCAGAATCAGAGACGGACTCATCCGGCTCCGGGACACGATGGGGGTGGGACAGTGAGCGAGTCGCACAACGACGCCATCCACGCGCTGTCCGGTGCCTATGCGGTCGACGCCCTCCACGACGAGGAGCGTCAGGCCTTCGAGCAGCACCTGCAGCGGTGCGCCGAGTGCCAGGAGGAGGTGACCAGCCTCCGCGAGGCCGCGGCGCTGCTCGCCCTCCCCGAGGAGGTGCCGCCGCCCGCCGGGCTGCGTGACGCCGTGCTCGCGGCCGCGGCGCAGGTGCGCCCGCTGCCGCCCGAGGTCGACCAGCCCGCCCCGCGGGCCGAGACCCGGCCGACGCCCGAGTCGGCCACCGTGGTGCCCTTCCGCCGACGGCTCCAGACGCTCGGGAGCCGCTCCCGCCTCGCCCTGGTGGCCGCGGCCGCCGTCGTCGTGACGGCCGCCGGGGTCGGCATCACCCAGCCGTGGGAGCCCGACACCGCGACGTACACCGCGACGGAGCGGGTGCTCGAGGCCCCTGACGCGGCCTCGGTCTCCCAGAGCTTCCCCGACGGCTCCAGCGCCACGGTCACCCGCTCGCCGAGCCAGGGCAAGGCCGTGCTCGAGACCCATGACATGGATCAGCCGCCCTCGGGGCACGTGTTCCAACTGTGGCTGATGGACGACGAGGGCACCGCGCGGCCGGCGGGGACCATGGGCAGCGGGGGCGACCACGAGATGGTGCTCGACGGCGACGCCGCCGAGGCCACGGCCGTCGGGATCACGGTGGAGCCGGAGGGCGGCTCGGAGCAGCCGACCACCGAGCCGATCGCGATGTTCGACCTGGGGGAGGCCCCCGCGTGACCCCGCCCGCCACCGTGGCGGTGGTCGGCTCGGGTGTCGCCGGCCTGCTCGCCGCCCACGTGCTGACGCGCGCGGGCGTGCGCGTGACGCTCTACGAGGCCGACTCCCGGCTCGGGGGCCACGCCGACACCCACGACGTGGAGACGCCGGTCGGCACCCTCGGGGTCGACACCGGCTTCATCGTGCACAACCACCGCACCTACCCCCACCTGCTCCGCCTCTTCGACGAGCTCGGCGTCGAGACGCAGGAGTCGGAGATGTCGATGTCGGTGCGCTGCGAGGAGACCGGCCTGGAGTGGGCCGGCGCGCTGGGCCTGTCGGGCCTCTTCCCGACCTGGCGCAACCTCGCGCGCCCGGCGTACCTGCGGATGCTCACCGAGATCCCGCGCTTCCACCGCCGCGCGCGCCGGCTGCTCCAGCGCACCGACGGCCAGACCCTGCGCCGTCCTGAGGAGCCGAGGGACGAGGCGTCTCGAAGGGACGGCGAGACGCTGCGGGAGTTCCTCGACGCCGGCGGCTACAGCCCGACCTTCCGCACCCACTTCATGGAGTCACTGGTGGCCTGCGTGTGGTCCTGCGACCCGGCGGTCGCGCTCGACTACCCCGCCCGCTACCTCTTCGCCTTCCTGCGCCACCACGGCATGCTCGGCGTCTTCGGCTCCCCCACCTGGCGCACCGTCACCGGCGGCTCGCGCGAGTACGTCGACCGCGTCGCCGCGCGGCTCGCCGAGGTCCGGCTGGGCACCAAGGTGACCTCCGTCGCCGAGACCCCGACCGGCGTCGAGGTCACCGACGGCAACGGCGCCGTGACGGCGTACGACGCCGTCGTGATCGCCACGCACCCGCACCAGGCGCTCGCCGTGCTGGCCGACCCGACGCCGCTGCAGCGCGAGGTGCTCGGGGCGATGCCGTACTCCCGCAACACCGCCCAGCTGCACACCGACACCTCGATCCTGCCGCGCCACCCGCGGGCGCGCTCGTCGTGGAACTACCTGCGCCGTGACCCGGCCGACCACACGGGGACTGTCCTCCCCGTCACCGTCAGCTACGACATGCACCGGCTGCAGCGGCTGCCGGAGCTGCCCGACGGCACCCGCTACGTCGTCACGCTCGGCGGCGAGGACCTGGTCGACCAGGAGCAGGTGCTGGCGACGATGGAGTACGAGCACCCGATCTACACCCCCGAGTCCGTGGCGGCGCAGCGACGGCTGCCCGAGATCGACACCGACCGGGTGGTCCTCGCCGGCGCCTACCACGGCTGGGGCTTCCACGAGGACGGCGCCCGCTCCGGCGTCGCCGCCGCTCGGCGGCTCGGCGTCGAGTGGCCCCACGTGGGGGTCGAGGAGCTGCCGCGCGAGCCCGCGGCGTACGCCACGACCATCCGGCACACCCGCCGGCGCCCCTTCCGCCGCAGCTTCGCGCACCTCTCGCACACCTGGCTCGTCGACCTCGACCACCTGCCGCAGCGACGCCTGCCCCTCCTGACCGGCAGCTTCGAGGCACGTGACCACCTGGGCGACCCGGCGGCGACGCTGAAGGACAACGTCGAGCACTTCCTGCGCCTCCAGGGCGTCGACTGGCAGGGCGGCCGGATCCTCATGGCGGCCAACGCCCGCGCCTGGGGCTGGTGCTTCAACCCGATCAGCGTCTTCTGGTGCCTGCGTCCCGACGGCTCGCAGGCGGCCGTCGTCGTAGAGGTGCACAACACCTACGGCGACCGCCAGGCCTACCTGCTGCACCCCGACGAGCAGGGCCGCGCGCGCACCGAGAAGCAGATGTACGTCTCCCCCTTCCACGGCACCGACGGCTGGTACGACGTCGCGGTGCCGCTCCCGGGCGACCGGCTCCACGTGGCCGTGACCCTGCACACCGACGACGGCGCCACCTTCAGCGCCTCCCTCGACGGTGAGCGCACCGCCACCTCCCCGCTGCGCGCCGCCCCGGCGTCGCTGCGCCACACCCTGCTCATCCACGCCCACGGCGTCTGGCTGTGGGCCCGCCGCCTCGGCGTGCGGCCCCGGCCGGCCCACGCACACCAGGAAGGGGTCCGATGACCACCTACGAGACGCCGCCCGACCTCGCCGCCGCCTGGCCGGGGCTCGACCGCGTGCCCGACGACCTGCGCTCCGACGTCGCCTGGCGGATCGCGCGGCGCATCTTCCACGCCGCGGTCTCCCGGCTCGACGTCAGCGTCCACGAGGGCGGCCAGGTCATCGGGCGGGGCGGCCCCGTCGCCGTGCTGCACCGGCCCGAGGAGTTCTACCGCCGGGTCGGCCGCGACGGCCTGATCGGCTTCGGCGAGGCCTACCTCACCGGCGCCTGGGACGCCGAGGACCTCGGCGGCTTCCTGACCGTGCTCGCCGCCGAGATGCCCCGCCTGGTCCCGGGGTGGATGCAGCGGCTGCGGGCGGCGTACGTGCACCGTCCGCCGGCGATGCACCGCAACACCACCTCCAACACCCGGCAGAACATCGCGCACCACTACGACCTCTCCAACGACCTCTTCCAGCTCTTCCTCGACGAGTCGCTGACCTACTCCTCGGCGCTCTTCGACACCTCGCTGCGCCGCGGGGCCGACGAGCACGGCGGCCACCTCGTCGCCTCCCCTCCCGGCCACGAGGCGGGCGACCTGCACGAGGCGCAGGCGCGCAAGATGGAGCGGCTGCTCGACGAGGCCGGCGTCACCGCCGGCACGCGGGTGCTCGAGATCGGCACCGGCTGGGGCGAGCTGGCCGTGCGCGCCGCGCGTCGCGGCGCGACCGTGCACTCGGTGACGCTGTCGAGCGAGCAGCTCGCGCTGGCCCAGCAGCGCGTCGACGAGGCGGGGCTCGGCGAGCGGGTGACGCTCGAGCTGTGCGACTACCGCGCCGTCACCGGGGAGTACGACGCCGTGGTCTCGATCGAGATGATCGAGGCGGTCGGCCACGAGTACTGGTCGACCTACTTCCGCACGCTCGACGCCCGGCTCGCGCCCGGCGGCCGCGCGGTGGTGCAGGCGATCACGATGCCGCACGACCGGATGCTGGCGACCAAGAGCACCTTCACCTGGATCAACAAGTACATCTTCCCGGGCGGCTTCCTGCCGTCGGTGCAGGCCGTCCACGAGATCACCTCCGCCGACACCTCGCTGCGCCTGGTCGACCGGCTCGGCTTCGGCACCCACTACGCCGAGACGCTGGCGCGCTGGGACGCCGCCTTCCTCGCGGCCCGCGAGCAGGTGCTGGCGCTCGGCTTCGACGACGTCTTCGTGCGGATGTGGCACTTCTACCTGGAGTACTCCCGCGCCGGCTTCGCCTCGCGCTACCTCGACGTGCAGCAGCTCGTGCTCGCCCGGCCCGAGGAGCAGCTGTGAGCGCCGCGACGCCGGTGGCCACGCGGCTGGCCGACGCGCTCGCGCCCTTCGTCGGGGGCGAGCTCCCGGTGCGGCTGCGCTGCTGGGACGGCTCGGAGGCCGGGCCGGCCGACGCCCCGCTGGTCGAGCTCCACTCCCCCGACGCCGTACGCCGCCTGGTGTGGTCGCCCGGTGAGCTCGGCGCCGCCCAGGCCTACGTCACCGGCGAGCTCGAGGTGCGCCACGACCTCGACGACGCGCTGACCCACGTCTGGTCGGTCGTCGCCGAGCGCGGCCTCTCCGGCGTCCGCCCCTCGCCGAAGGCCTTCGCCCGGGCGATCCGGGCCGCCGTCGGCGTGGGCGCGCTGCGCCCCGGCCGCCCGCCGGCTCCCCCGGCGTCGCAGGCCCGGCTGCGTGGCCGGCTGCACAGCAAGCTCCGCGACCGCAGCGCCATCAGCCACCACTACGACCTCTCCAACGACTTCTACGCCCAGATCCTCGAGCCGCAGATGGCCTACTCCTGCGGCTACCACGCCTCGCCCGAGGTGAGCGTGGAGGAGGCGCAGCGGGCCAAGCTCGACCTGGTGTGCACCAAGCTCGGCCTCGAGCCGGGCAGCCGCTTCCTCGACGTGGGCTGCGGCTGGGGGTCGCTGTCGCTGCACGCCGCGCAGCACTTCGGTGCCGACGTCGTCGGCGTCACCATCTCGGCGGAGCAGAAGGCCTTCATCGACGCCCGGGTCGCCGAGCGCGGTCTGCAGGACCGCGTCGACATCCGGCTGCAGGACTACCGCGAGATCCCCGAGGCGGCCTCCGGTGACGGCCACTTCGACGCCGTCGGCTCGCTCGAGATGGGCGAGCACGTGGGCGAGCGCAACTACACGACGTACGCCCGGGTGCTCCGCGACGCCGTGCGCCCCGGAGGGCGCGTGCTGGTGCAGCAGATGTCGCGCTCCGGGGGCCGCAAGGGCCACCCCGGCGGCGGCCCCTTCATCGAGTCCTTCATCGCCCCCGACATGCACATGCGTCCCGTCGGCGAGACCGTCGGCCACCTCGAGCGCGCCGGCCTGGAGGTGCGGGACGTGCACGCGATGCGCGAGCACTACGTGCTGACGGTCGCGGGCTGGCTGGAGAACTTCGAGAAGCACCAGGACCGGCTGCGGGAGCTGGTCGGCGAGGAGGTGCTCCGCGTGTGGCGGCTCTACCTCGTCGGCGGCGCGATGGCCTTCCGCGACGGGCGGATGGGCGTCGACCAGATCCTCATGGTGCGGCCGGGTGCCGCCCACACGCTGCCCGCTGTGCGAGGCTGCTGAGGTGCTCGCCTCCATGCTGGCCGCGGCGGCTGCCGCGGCCCTGACGATCCTGGTCACGATGGCCGTGGCCCGACGCCAGGGCCGTGTCGTCGTCGTCGACGTCGCGTGGGGTGCGGGCTTCGTCGTCATCGCCCTGGCCTGCGCCCTGGTCGGCGACGAGCCGGTCCGGTGGCTGCTGCTCGCGATGGTGGGGCTGTGGGGGCTGCGGCTCGCCCGCCACGTGCTGCAGCGCGTGCTGGCGACCGACGAGGAGGACCCGCGCTACGCCGCCCTCCTGGAGGGCAAGCCCTGGTCCTTCGCGGTCACCCGGGTCTTCCTGACCCAGGGCGTCGCGATGTGGTTCGTCTCCCTGCCGGTGCAGGTGGCGGCCGTCTCCCCCACGCGCTGGTGGTGGGTGGTCGCCGTCGGCGTGGTCGTCTGGGCCGTCGGGCTGGTCTTCGAGACCGTCGGCGACGCCCAGCTCGCGGCCTACCGGAGCCGCCCGCGCGAGTCGCGGCCGAAGGTCATGGACCAGGGGCTCTGGCGCTACACCCGCCACCCCAACTACTTCGGCGACGCCTGCGTCTGGTGGGGCGTCTGGCTGGTCGGCGTGGGCGCCGGCTGGGTGGGCCTGGCGACGGTGCTCTCCCCGCTCGCGATGACCTACTTCCTGGTCTTCGCCACCGGGGCGAGGCTCCTCGAGCGCACCATGATGAAGCGCGAGGGCTACCCGGAGTACGCCGCCCGCACCTCGATGTTCTTCCCGCTGCCGCCGAAGCGGCAGCCGGCCGGCGTCAGCTGACCCGCTTGGGGCGACCGGGCTCGGCCGCGTCGGGACGCCGCAGGTAGAGCGGCTCGGCCGGCAGCAGCTCGACCTCGCCCCCCTGCACCACCTCGGCCATCACCGCAGCCGACGGGTGCTCCGGGCCGGTCGCGCCTGGGAAGGCGTCGGGGTAGAGCGCACCGCCGCGACCCACGACCCTGCCGTGCAGCCGCGCGTCCTCCGGGCGCACGACCTCGGGCCCCCACACGCGCCGTCCGCCGCCGTACGACGCCAGGTAGACCTCCTTGCGCCGCGCGTCGGTCACCACGGTGAGCTCGTCGCCGCCCTCCCGGGCGGCCTCGGCGGCGATCACGTCGAGCGTGCAGACGCCGTGCACGGCGAGGCCGCGCGTGAGCGCGAGCATCCGGGCCGTCACGAGGCCCACCCGCAGCCCCGTGAAGGGCCCCGGGCCCACCCCCACGGCCACGCCGTCGAGGTCGGCCACGGTGGCGCCGGCCTCGGCCAGCACCCGCTCGATGCCCGGAGCCAGCATCTCGCCGTGCCGCATCGCCTCGTCGGCGTCGTACGCCGCCACGACGCGGTCGCCGTCGTGCAGCGCGACGGTCACGCGGGAGGTGGCGGTGTCGAAGGCCAGCAGCATCGGGCGTTCCTTCCTAGAAGTGCAGGTCGCGCCAGCGCGGGCCGACCGGGGTGAGGGTCAGGGTGCGGCTGTCGTCGTCGTGCCGGGCCAGGTGCAGCTGCAGCCGGCTGTGCGCGAGGCCCTCGGCCTTGCCCTCGCCCCACTCCACCACGGTGATCGCCTGGTCGACGTCGGTGTCGAGGTCGAGGTCGTCGAGCTCGAGCTCGTCGTCGAGGCGGTAGGCGTCGACGTGCACCAGGGGCGCGCCACCCTGCGTCGAGGGGTGCACCCGGGAGATCACGAAGGTGGGCGAGGTGACCTGGCCGCGCACGGCCAGCCCGGTCCCGATCCCCTGCGTCAGCGTGGTCTTGCCGGCCCCGAGGTCGCCGGTGAGGATGACCACGTCGCCCGGCCGCAGCAGCCCCGCCAGCCAGCCACCGAAGTCGCGGGTGTCGTCGGCCGTGGGCAGGGTGCGGGTCACCGGCAGCAGCCGCAGCATGGTCAGGCGGTTGCCGTTGCGGCCCGACTCGACGTAGCCCATCCGGCGCCAGAACTGCACGGTCCTGGGGAGCTCGACGCGTGCCTCCAGCTCGACGCCGCCGCAGTGTCGCTCGGCGGCGATCTCGAAGGCGCGGCTGGCCAGCTGGGCGGCGACGCCCAGCCCCCGCACGCTGCCGAGCACGCCGACCCGGCGCAGCCCGAGCATCCGGCCACGCTCCTCGAAGAGCAGCGCGCCCACGTGGCGTCCCTCGTGGATCACCAGCAGCCCGCCGTTGGCGTCGAGAGCCTTCCTGATGCTCTCCTCGGTCTCCTCCAGCGCGGTCGCCGGCGGGTCGAGGGGCGGACGGTTGGCGAAGGCCTCGTGCACCACCGACAGCACGTCGGCCGCCCGCGACCCGTCGACCTCGAGGATCTGCAGCTCGGTCACAGCCTCGTGACCGCCTCGGCCAGCGACGCGATCTCGCGGCTGACCACCTCGTGCTCCTCGAAGATCACCAGGTGGCCGGCGCCCTCGCACTCGACCAGCCGGGCGCCGTCGATCCGGGAGGCGAGCTTGCGGCTGTGGCCGATCGAGGTGACCCGGTCGGCGGTGCCGCCGATCACGGTGGTCGGCACCTTCGCGAGCACCTCGATGCCGTCGTAGCGGTCGAGCTTGCCGAACTCGGGGAAGAAGCCGGCCAGCACCTCGTACGGCGTACCGGCCAGCATCTCGTCGAGGAACTCCACCTCGGCGGGGCTCGGCTTGCGGCCGAAGGCGTAGCGCTCGGCGACGAGGAAGCCGATGTTGGAGCCGTTGCGGCGCGCGGAGTCGACCAGCTCGGGGGCCTTGGACAGCGCGGCGACGACGCGGGGCGCGACCAGCTGGCCCAGGCCGTCGGGGATCAGGCGCGACAGCGTGCGGTGGGGCCGCAGCCCGCCGGCCGTGGTCGAGATCAGGCCCACGGCGCCCACGCGCTCGGCGAAGAGCGTCGGGTGCTCCTGCACGAAGGAGATCACCGACATGCCGCCCATCGAGTGACCGACCACGGTCACCTTGCCGGAGGTGACCTGGGTGATCACCGAGGCGAGGTCCTTGCCGCACTGGTCGATGGTCTCGTTGCCCGCGGCGCGCGGGGAGCGCCCGTGCGAGCGCTGGTCGTAGAGCACCACCCGGTGGCTGCCGCGCAGCGCCTGGCGCTGGAAGTGCCAGCAGTCGAGGTTGAGCGCGAAGCCGTGCACGAGCACCACGGTCGGGGCGTCGGGGTCGCCCCCGAAGTCCTCGGGCTCGTCGACCTCCACGTGCAGCACGGCGCCGTCGGTGCACGTCACCTGGCGCGCCTTGGCCCGCAACGTGCCGTAGCTGTCGGCCTCGTCGGCCCCGGTGTGGCGGGCCTTGACGACGCGCCGCTCCACGAGCACCCCCGTGGCCAGGGCTGCTGCCGTGGCCACGGCACCGCCGCCGACCCACGCCCACGAGCGTCTGCTCACTCCTGCTCCTCCCCCGTCCAGGTGCGGTGCTGACGACCGCGCATCCGCGCGACGATCTCGTAGTCGATGGTCCCGCACCAGCGCGCCCACTCGGTCGCGGTGGGCTCTCCGTGGACGCCGGCGCCGAAGAGCACCACCTCGTCGCCGGCCTGGGCCTCCGGCGCCGCGACGACGAGCTGGTCCATGCAGACCCGACCCACGACCGGCGCCCGCGCTCCCCCGAGCAGCACCTCCGCGCGCGAGGAGGCGTGTCGCGGGATGCCATCGGCGTACCCGAGCGGCACCAGCGCCACCCGCATGCCCTCGGTGGCGTGGGCGGTGTGGCCGTAGGAGATGCCGTCGCCCGCGTGGAGGTCCTTGGCGATCACCACGCGCGCGCGCACCGTCATGGCCGGCACCAGCCCCAGCTCGCTGCCGGAGACCACGTCGGGAGCGGGGCTGAAGCCGTAGACGGCGATGCCCAGGCGCACCAGGTCGTGCCGCGCGGCCGGGTGGAGCAGCGCGCCGGCGGAGTTGGCGAGGTGGCACACCTCGGGCTCCAGCCCGACGTCGCGCACCAGCGCCACCCCGTCGGCGAAGGCGTCGAGCTGCGACTGGTTGGCCGGGTGGGCGGGCTCGTCGGCGCACGCGAGGTGCGACCAGAGCCCGGTCACGACGACGTCGCCCTCGTCCTGGGCGTGCTTGGCGCCGGTGGCGAGGGCTAGCCAGTCCTCGCGGGGCGCGCCGCCGCGCGAGAGACCGGTGTCGAGCTTGAGCTGCAGCCGGGCGGGGCGACCCGCCTCGCGGGCTCCTCGCACGACCTCCTCCAGCTGGGCGACGGAGTAGGCCGTCACGTCGACGTCGGCGCTGACCAGGGGCGCGAAGTCCTGCCCAGGCGCCGCCAGCCAGCACAGCAGCCGTCCGCCGTCGCCCGCGGCGCGCAGCTCCAGCGCCTCCTCGGGCGTGGCGACGCCCAGCCACTGCGCGCCGGCCTGCCGGGCCGCGCGGGCCACCTGGCGCATGCCGTGGCCGTAGCCGTCGGCCTTGACCACGACCATGACCTGGCCGGCGGAGCCGGGCTCGGTGCCCCAGACGAGCTCGCGCAGGCGGCGCACGTTGTGCCGCACGGCCCCGAGGTCGACCTCGATCTCGGCGCGGGGGCTGGTCGTGAGACCGGGGGCGGGGACGTCCATGGCGGCACCATGCTCCCACCCCGGTGGGGTCAGAGCAGCAGCCGCCGCACCGTCGTGGGCACGGCGTCGGCCACGGCTCCCGCGCGAAGCGGGCCGCCGTCGCTGACCAGCGTCGCGGCGGCGCCGTGGAGCCACGAGCCCACCGACGCCGCGTCGAAGGGGTCGAGACCCCCCGCCAGCAGCGAGCCGATGATCCCGGCCAGCACGTCGCCGGCGCCCGCGACGGCGAGCCAGGGCACGCCGCTGGTGGTCACGCGGACCGCGCCGTCGGGACGGGCCACCAGCGTGTGGCGGCCCTTCAGCAGCACGGTGGCGCCGTACGTCGCTGCTGCGCGACGCGCGACGGCCAGCCCGTCGGCCTCGACCTCGGCGCGCTCGAGGTCGAGCATCCGGGCCAGCTCGCCGGCGTGCGGCGTCAGCACCAGCTCGCCGCCGTGCGTCCGGACGTGCTGCAGGGCGTCGGCGTCGACGACCGTGGGCACGCCGTCGGCGAGCGCGTCGGCCAGCGCCTGCTCGGCGTCGGCGTCGCCGCCGGAGCCCACCACCCACGCCTGCACCCGGCCCCCGCCGACCACGACCTCGGGGTGGGCCGCGCGCACCGCGTCGGCGGCAGCGCCGGCGTACCGCACCATGCCGGCGAGGCCCGTCGCCGCACCCGCCGTGCACAGCACCGCCGCCCCGGGGTAGGCGTCGCTGCCGGCGCGGACGCCGACGACGCCGCGGGTGTACTTGTGGTCGACGCCGCCCGGTCGCGGCAGCAGCGCGGCCACGTCGGTGGCCTGCAGCGCGGTGACCGCCGCGTCCGGCAGGTCGAGACCGAGGTCGACGAGGTGCACCACGCCGGCCGCCTCGGCCGCGGGGTCGACGAGGTGGGCCACCTTGTGGGTGCCGAAGGTGACGGTGAGGTCGGCCCGCACGTGGTCGCCATCGACGCGGCCGGAGTCGACGTCGACCCCGGAGGGCACGTCGACCGCCACGACCGGCACGCCGGGGTGCTGGGCCAGCGCCTCGACCGCCTCCGGCCGCAGACCGGGCCGCCCGCCGATGCCGACGACGCCGTCGACGACGACGTCCGGGCGCGACGACTCCGTCGCCGTCACGACCCGACCACCGCGGGCCCGCAGCGCCGCGAGCCCCTCGGCGTGCGCGTGCTCGGAGAGCAGCACCGCCTCCACCGAGGCGCCACGTCGCGCGAGCACCGCCCCCGCCCACAGCGCGTCGCCGCCGTTGTCGCCGCCCCCCACCAGCAGCAGCACGCGCGCGCCGTACGTCGCCCCCAGCAGGTCGGCGATCGCCGTCGCCAGCCCCGTCGCGGCGCGCTGCATCAGCGCCCCTTCGGGCAACCCCCGCATCAGGTCCGCCTCCGCGTCTCGCACCTGCTGCACGGTGTGGGCTGCTCGCATGTGCCCACGGTAGGTGGCGCGGGTCACCAGGTCTCGAGACGGTCGCTGCGCGACCTCCTCGACCACCCGAGCCGCTGGTGGTCGAGGAAGGCGCGCCGAGCGCGCTCCGGGTGGTCGAGGAAGGCGCGCCGAGCGCGGTCCGGGTGGTCGAGGAAGGCGCGCCGAGCGCGGTCCGGGTGGTCGAGGAAGGCGCGCAGCGCCTGTCTCGAGACCCCCCGGGTCACCTACTCCGCGCATCCCTCGTACTCGCCCCGCCGCCGGTTGCCGTGGTGCGAGCGGGAGGCGAGGTCGGGCAGCGCGCTCCGGGTGGTCGAGGAAGGCGCGCAGCGCCTGTCTCGAGACCCCTCGAGGCCACCTACTCCGCGCACCCCTCGTACTCGCCCCGCCGCCGGTTGCCGTGGTGCGAGCGGGAGGCGAGGTCGGGCAGCGCGTCGAAGTCGCCGCGGATCAACGCCAGCCGCTTGGCGCGGCCCCACTTCCGGACCTGCTTCTCGAAGGCGAAGGCCTCGGGGATGGTCTCGAACTCGGCGGACCACACGAGCCTGACGGGCAGCCGAGTGCGGGTCCGGATCGCGCCCAGGCCCTGCTGGTGCTGGTGCAGCCGCGCCATCAGGTCGGTCGTGCTGCCGACGTAGAGGGATCCGTCGCTGCACTCCAGGAGGTAGGTCCAGGCCATCCACGGATCGTGCGCGACGACGCGGACGGAGCGGTGGTTCGTGGGCGGCGCTGTGGAGGGCGGCGTGCCCGGGGGGACCTGTGGACGGCGCGTGGTCGTCTCACCGGGTCTCGAGACGGTCGCTGCGCGACCTCCTCGACCACCCGGGGTCCGGGCCGCCGACCAAGGGCACGAAGAGCGGCCCGCGTGGTCGTCTCACCGGGTCTCGAGACGGTCGCTGCGCGACCTCCTCGACCACCCGGGGGCCGGCCGGCTCACGACTCGAGGACGCAGAAGGCGAGGGCGCGGGAGGCGTCGTGGGAGAGCGAGAGGTGGGTGCGGCGTACGCCGAGGGCCTCGGCGCGGGCGGCGACGCTGCCGCGGAGCAGGTACGACGGCGCACCGGCGGCGTCGGTGACCACCTCGGCGTCGTGCCACGCGAGGCCGCCGGGGGCGCCGAGCGCCTTCGCCAGCGCCTCCTTGGCGGCGAAGCGGACGGCGAGCGACTCCGGCGCCAGGACCGCCTCGGCCGGTGTGAAGACCCGCTCGCGCAGCGTCGGGGTGCGCTCCAGGGAGGCGGCGAAGCGGTCGAGCGAGACGACGTCGGTGCCGACGCCGACGATCACGCGCTCACTCGACGGTGACCGACTTGGCGAGGTTGCGCGGCTGGTCGACGTCGTGGCCCATGACCGTCGCGAGCTCGCAGGCGAAGAGCTGCAGCGGCACGGTGGCGACGATCGGCTGCAGCAGCGTGGGCACCTTCGGCAGCCGGATCACCTCGTCGGCGTACGCCGCCGCGTCGTCGCCCTCCTCGACCAGGGCGTAGGTGCGGGCGCCGCGCGCGCGGACCTCCTGCACGGCGCTGGCCATCTTGTCGTGCAGCTGGTCGCGGCCGCGGGGCGGCATCACGCAGAAGACGGGCAGGCCCTCCTCGATCAGCGCGATGGGGCCGTGCTTGAGCTCGCCGGCGGCGAAGCCCTCGGCGTGGATGTAGGCCAGCTCCTTGAGCTTCAGCGCGCCCTCCAGCGCGACCGGGAAGCCCGCGTGGCGGCCGAGGAAGAGCACCGAGCGGGTGTCGGCGTGCTGGCGTGCCAGCGCGTAGACCTCCTCGGCGCGGTCGAGCAGCGTCTGGACGTGCGCGGGCATCTTGTCGAGCTCGGCGACGACGGCGGCGATCTCGTCGCCGAACTTCGTGCCCCGCACCTGGGCGAGGTAGAGGCCGAGCAGGTAGCAGGCCACCAGCTGGGTCAGGAAGCCCTTGGTGGAGGCGACGCCGATCTCGGGGCCGGCGTGCGTGTAGATCACCGCGTCGGACTCCCGCGGGATCGTGGAGCCGTTGGTGTTGCAGATCGCGAGCACCTTGGCGCGCTGGCGGCGCGCGTAGCGGATCGCCATCAGCGTGTCGGCGGTCTCGCCCGACTGGCTGATCGCGACCACCAGCGTGTTGCGGGTCAGGATCGGGTCGCGGTAGCGGAACTCGTGGGCCAGCTCGACCTCGCACGGGATCCGGGTCCAGTGCTCGATGGCGTACTTCGCGACCAGGCCGGCGTAGTTGGCGGTGCCGCAGCCGATCACCACGATCTTGTCGATGGTGCGCAGGTCGTCCTCGCTGAGCCGCACCTCGTCGAGCTGCAGCTGGCCCTTGCCGTCGTGGCGGCCCAGCAGCGCGTCGGCCAGGGCCCGGGGCTGCTCGAAGATCTCCTTGCGCATGAACCAGTCGAAGCCGTCCTTGCGGGCGGCGGAGAGGTCCCAGTCGACGTGGTAGCGGGTGCCGGTGGCGGGCGACCCGTCGAAGTCGGTGACCACGACGTCGTCGGCGGTGATGGCCACGACCTGGTCCTGGCCCAGCTCGAGGGCCTCGCGGGTGTGCTCGATGAAGGCGGCGACGTCGGAGCCGAGGAAGTTCTCGCCCTCCCCCAGCCCGACCACGAGCGGGGAGTTGCGCCGGGCAGCCACGACGGTGGTGGGGTCGTGCGCGTCGACGGCGACCAGGGTGAAGGCGCCCTCGAGCCGCCGGCAGGTGCGCCGCATCGCCTCGGCGAGGTCGTCGCACTCGAGCAGCTCCTGCTCGAGCACGTGGGCGGCGACCGCGGTGTCGGTCTCGGAGTCGAGCTCGTGCCCGGCCCGCTCCAGCTCCTCGCGCAGGGTCAGGTAGTTCTCGACGATGCCGTTGTGCACCAGCGCGACCCGCGCCTTCTGGCCCAGGTGCGGGTGCGCGTTGCGGTCGGTGGGCGCCCCGTGGGTGGCCCACCGGGTGTGACCGATCCCCGTGGTCGAGGGCGGCAGCGGCTCGGCGGCGATGGCCGCCTCGAGGTTGGCCAGCTTGCCGGCCCGCTTGTCGGAGGCGATGGTGCCGGCGTCGACCAGCGCGATGCCGGCCGAGTCGTAGCCGCGGTACTCCAGCCGGCGGAGCCCCTCGACGACGACGTCCTGCGCCTGCCGGTGGCCGACGTATCCCACGATCCCGCACATGGGAGTCGAGTCTAGGCAGGTCGCGGGTCGGGAGCCGCACCCGACGCCCTACGCTGCCAGGCATGTCACACGGCGGGGCGTCGGGCGACCGCGGGGCCGAGAGCTCGCCGTACGTCGAGCTGGAGCGCGCGGCCTGGGCCGCGCTGGGCAGCGCGGCGGGCCAGCCGCTCACCGACGTCGAGATCGAGCGCGTGCGAGGCCTGGGCGACCAGCTCGACCTGGCCGAGGTGGAGCAGGTCTACCTGCCGCTCTCCCGGCTGCTGAGCATGTACGTCGAGGCCGCGCGGCGACTGCACCACGAGCAGGAGGACTTCCTGCACCGCACCCAGCCCCCGCGCACGCCCTTCGTGATCGGGCTCGCGGGCTCGGTCGCGGTGGGCAAGTCGACGACGGCGCGCGTGCTGCAGCACATGCTGGCCCACTGGCCCGAGCACCCGCAGGTGGCGCTGGTGACCACCGACGGCTTCCTGCTGCCCAACGCCGAGCTGGAGCGTCGCGGGCTGCTGCACCGCAAGGGCTTCCCGGAGTCCTACGACCGCAAGGCGCTGCTGCGCTTCGTCATCGACATCAAGTCGGGCAAGGACGAGGTCGAGGCGCCGACCTACTCCCACCTCGTGTACGACGTCGTGCCCGAGCAGCGCGTGGTGGTGCGGCGTCCCGACATCGTCATCATCGAGGGGCTCAACGTGCTGCAGCCGGCCGCCAGCCGCCCCGACGGCCGCACCGGCCTCGCCGTGAGCGACTTCTTCGACTTCACCGTCTACGTCGACGCCGCCACCTCCGACATCCGGCGCTGGTACACCGACCGCTTCCTGCGGCTGCGCGAGACCGCCTTCCGAGACCCGCAGTCGTACTTCGCCCGCTACGCGTCGCTCTCCCACGACGAGGCGGTCGCCGAGGCGAGCCGCATCTGGGACGAGATCAACGGCCCCAACCTGGAGGCCAACGTCAAGCCCACCCGCTCCCGCGCCACCCTCGTGCTCCGCAAGGACCACGACCACTCGGTGCGCTGGGTCAGGCTGCGCAAGCTGTGAGCGAGCACCCGCCCACCCGCTGGGAGCAGCTCGGCGACACCCTCGACTCGCCCTACGCCCGGGCGCACCGCGAGCTGCCGGGCCCCGACCGCGACGTCGACGGCGAGGCCCGGCTGGCCGACGTGCTGCTGCCGCGCGGCGGACGCGTGCTCGACGCGGGGGCCGGCATCGCCCGGGTCTCGCACTCGCTGGTGCGCCGCGGCCACGACGTCACCGCCGTCGAGAAGGACCCCGCGCTCATCGCGGTGACCCGCGAGCTCTACCCCGAGGTCACGGTGGTCGAGAGCGACATCCTCGCGCTCACGCCCGCGCTGCTCGAGGCGCACGGCCGGCCCACGGCGTACGACGTGGTCGTGGTGGTGGGCAACGTGATGATCTACCTCGCCGACGACACCGAGGTCATCGCGCTGCGCACCCTGGCGGCGCTGCTGGTGCCCGGCGGACGCCTGCTGGTCGGCTTCCACCCGCAGGAGGGCCCCCCCGGCAGCCGCGACTACCCGGTCGCGACCTTCCTCGAGCACGCCCGCGCCGCGGGACTGCAGGCCGACCTCGTCGCCGGCACGTGGGACCTGCGGCCACCCAGCGACGACTACGTGCTGGCCGTGCTGTCGGCCGCGCCCACCGGGGTCACGCCCGAGGTCACCTCCGGGCGGTGACGAGGTACTGCGTGCGCACCTCGTGGCCCGGCGCCACCCCGTGCTCGAGGTCGAGCTCGAGGATGCGGTGCAGCGGGTGCACGTCGACGTCGGCGAAGCCGGCCTCCCGCAGCCGCTGCTGCAGGCCCCACATCGTGTCGCCCTCGGCCAGCGGCAGCGCCTGCCGCACCGTGGCGTCGTAGGCGTCGCCGAACTCGTCGGGCGCCGACTCCTGCGAGGCGTCCCAGCCGCGCGGGAACCACGCGGTGTCGACCAGCGCGAGGCGACCGCCCGGACGCAGCAGCTGTCTCCACGCGGCGAAGGCCCGGTCGGGCTCACGCAGCGTCCAGGTCAGGTAGCGGCCGACGACGGCGTCGAAGGTGCCCGGCGGGAAGGGCGGGTCGACCGCGTCGCCGCGCACGAAGGACGGCGCCCGCGGCATCCGCGCGGCGTGCTCGCGGGCGCGCTCGAGCATGCCGTCGGCGAGGTCGACACCGGTGACGCGGTGGCCCATCGAGGCCAGCAGGCACGCCACGTGGCCGCTGCCCGTGCCCACGTCGATCACGTCGTACGCCGCCCTCGGCAGCGCGCTGCGCCACACGTCGGTCCAGGCGCGGCGGTCGAGCTCACGGCGCTCGGGGCGCTGCTGGTAGTCGTCGTACGCCGCGGCGCGGCGCGACCAGTAGCCGTTGATCTGCTCCTGCACCTCGCCGTCGTGGCGGTCGTGGTCGGTGAGCTGCTCGGTCATGCGGACGTCCTCTCGGTCGCGGGGAGGGCGGGGTCGGCAGGGCGGAAGACGAGGTGGATCTCCCCGTCGACCTCGAGCCGCCGGACCGGCAGCCCGTAGACCGGCTCCAGCAGGTCCGGGTCGAGCACGTCGCCGGCGGGGCCCGAGGCGACGACGCGACCGTCGCGGTCGAGCAGCAGCAGGTCGTCGCAGTAGCGGGCGGCGAGATCGAGGTCGTGCAGCACCACCACGCAGCAGCCGCCGACGTGGCGCAGCAGCGCCAGCACCTCGTGCTGGTAGCGGATGTCGAGGTGGTTGGTCGGCTCGTCGAGCAGCAGGTGCCCGGCCTGCTGGGCCAGCGCGCGGGCGATCAGCACCCGCTGGCGCTCGCCACCGGAGAGCGCCTGGAGGGGACGCGGCGCCAGGTGCAGCGCGCCGACGCGGGCCAGCGCCCCGGCGGCGACCCGGTGGTCCTCCGGGCGGGCCCGCGCCAGCGGCGGCAGGTGCGGCGTGCGGCCGAGCAGCACCATCTCGCCCGCGGTCAGCACCGAGTCGCCGCCACCCTCCTCCTGCACCACCACCGCCAGCCGGCGCGCGAGCTCGCGCGGCGCGAGGTCGCCGAGGTCGGTGCCGTCGACCCGGACGCTGCCCGTGGGGCTGTGCAGACCGCCGTGCAGCAGCCGGAGCAGCGTGGTCTTGCCGCTGCCGTTGGGCCCGATCAGCCCCAGCACCCGCCCGTCGGCGGCGACGACGTCGACCTCGTCGAGCACCGGGGTGGCGCCGTAGGACCACCACACCCCGGTGGCCTCGATCACGACCGCTCCCCGAAGCGGTCGACGAGGCGCTCGAGCCCGTCGACGGAGAGCGGCGTGGGGGGCTCGGTGAAGTTGAAGAGCTGCGTCATGACCTCGCCCTCGCGCACGGCGGTGAGCTGGTCGGCGCCGGGCAGGTCGGTGAGCGCCGCCTCGACGTCGGCGGGGGCGCCGTCGCCGTGGAGCAGCACGACCACGTCGGGGTCGCGCCCGAGCAGCTCCTCCAGGGTGACCTCGAAGACCCGCTCGTCCACGTCGCCGAAGACGTTGTCGAGGCCGGCCGCCTCGAGCTGGGGGTGCGCCATGCTGCGGGTGCCGTAGGCGTAGGTCGTGCCGCCCCCCACAGTCGGGTAGAGCACCGCCGCCGTGGTCGAGCCGTCACCCGCGCGCTGCCGGAGCCGCGCGACCCGCTCCTCGATCGCGGCGGCTGCCGCCTCGGCGCGGTCCTGCTCGCCAAAGACCTCGCCGTACATCCGCATCTGCTCGCCCACGTCGTCGAAGGACGGGTCGTCGACGCCCTCCGGGCACAGCGCCGGCTCCTCGAGCAGCGGGATGCCGACGGCCTCCAGCGACTCGCGGGAGAGGTTGTCGACGGCGCCCAGCACCAGGTCGGGCTCCTGGCTGATCACGGTCTCGCGCGAGATCTGCAGGTGGCCGCTGGGGTCGGTGCGGTCGGTGAGCAGCTCGATCCCGTCGAGCTCGGCGCGCGTCTCCTCGTCGTAGTAGTCGTCCGGGTACTGGCCCGCCCTGGCCACGACGCGGTCCATCACGCCCAGCTCGTGCAGGTAGGGCACGGCGGCGCTCTTGAGCAGCACCATCCGCTCCGGCGGGGTGTCGAAGGAGACCTCCGCCCCGCAGCTCTCGACCGTCACCGGCGCGAAGCCCGCCGGCACCTCGCGCTGCGCGCCGGTCTCGGCCGCCCCGCAGGCGCTGAGCAGCAGCACCGCGGCGACCGCGGTGGCGGTGGTGGCGGTGGTGGTCAGGTCACGTGGACGTCGCATGCAGCCTCCGGATCAGCACGAGCAGGAAGGGCGCTCCCACGAGCGCGGTGATGATGCCGATCGGGATCTCCTGGGGGGCGAGCGCGACGCGGGCGACGACGTCGGCCCACACCAGCAGCACCGCGCCCATGAGGGCGGCGACGGGCACGGCGCGGGCGTGCGCGGCACCGACGGCACGCCGCGCCAGGTGGGGCACCACGAGACCGACGAAGCCGATGCTCCCGGAGGAGGCGACGACCACGCCGACGCAGAGCGAGACGAGCACGAGCAGCGCGGTGCGCAGGCGCTCCGGGGAGATGCCCAGCGTCTGGGCGGTCTCGTCGCCGATGGCGAGCGCGTCGAGGGCGCGCCCGGCGCCGGTCAGCACCGCCACCGTCAGCAGCACCACGACCGTGACGGCCACCAGCGGCGTGCCCCAGGCGGCCAGCCCGAGCGACCCGAGCAGCCAGAAGAGCACCGAGCGGGCGCCCTCGGCCGAGCCGGAGGCGAAGATGAGGAAGCTCGTGACGGCGTAGAGCGCGTAGCCCACGGCCACGCCGGCGAGCAGCAGCCGCATCGAGGTGACCCGCCCGCCGGTGCGGGCGACGAGGAAGACCAGCACCGACGCCGCGAGCGCGCCCAGGAAGGCGCTGCCCTGGAGCAGGTGCTCCCCCAGCGCCGCGGAGAGGCCGGTGCCCGCTCCGAAGAGGATCGCCGCGGCGGCGCCCGTGGAGGCGCCGGAGTTGACGCCGAGCAGGTAGGGGTCGGCCAGCACGTTGCGCACCATCGCCTGCAGCGCCGTGCCGCAGACGGCCAGCCCGGCGCCCACCAGCGCGCCCAGCAGCACCCGCGGCACCCGGACCTGCCACACGATCGCGTCCTGCGGCCGGGTCCAGGTCATCTCGCCCACCCCGAGCACGTGGAAGCCGATCACGCGCGCCACCACGTCGGGCGGCACGAAGACCGCCCCCGTCCCGATGGCCAGCACCACGGTGAGCACGAGGGCCACGACCAGCCCAGCCGTCCACGCCCGCGCGCGGCGGCGTACGGCGCCGAGACCGAGGGGGTCGGGCACCTCGGAGCTCTCGAGGCCGCGGCGGCCGTCGGCGCGCTGCTCCCCCCGCGGGCCACGCACCTCCGTCGCCGTCACCCCGACCCCCGACCCTTGTTGCGAACAGTTCGCAACAACCTAGCAATCGGTGAGGGCGCGGGACAGCGGGGGCATCGGAACCCCTCCACCCGGGTAGTGCAGGAGTGTGACCTGGCGAGACCTCCCCCCCTTCCGTGCCGACCACGTCGGCAGCCTGCTGCGTCCCGAGCCGTTGCTCCTGGCCCGACAGGAGCACGCCGACGGCGACCGCAGCGCGGCGTCGCTGCGCGAGGTCGAGGACGCGGCGATCGCCGACGTCGCCCGGCTGCAGCAGGAGGCGGGGCTGCAGACCGTCACCGACGGCGAGTTCCGGCGTACCTCCTGGCACATGGACTTCATCTACGCCATCGAGGGCATCCGGCGCACCGACGAGGAGCTGCAGGTGCACTTCGAGAATGCCGGGGGCGCGCTCGACTTCACCTCCGCCGGCCTCGTGGTCGACGGCCCGGTCCGGATCGAGGAGGCCATCTTCGGCGACGACTTCGACCACCTGCGGCGGGTGGCACCCGAGGGGATGACGCCCAAGCTGACCATCCCGTCGCCCAGCATGGTCCACTACCGCGGCGGCGCCGCCGCCATCGATCCCTCGGTGTACGCCGAGGAGGACGCCTTCTGGGACGACCTCTCCGCGGCGTACGCCCGGCAGGTCGCGCTCGTCCACGAGCGGGGCTGCCGCTACCTCCAGCTCGACGACACCAGCCTCGCCTACCTCAACGACCCGGCCCAGCGCGAGCAGCTCACCGCCAAGGGCGGCGACGCCGAGCACCAGCACGAGCGCTACATCCGCCAGCTCAACGCCGCGCTCGAGGGCCGTCCCGACGACCTGCGCGTGACCACGCACATGTGCCGCGGCAACTACCGCTCCTCGTGGGCGGCGTCCGGTGGCTACGACTTCGTCGCCGAGGCGCTCTTCAGCGAGCTGGCGGTCGACGGCTTCTTCCTGGAGTACGACGACGAGCGCTCGGGCGGCTTCGAGCCGCTGCGCTTCGTGCCGCCGGACAAGATGGTCGTGCTGGGGCTCGTGACCACCAAGCACGCCCGCCTGGAGAGCAAGGACGACCTGAAGCGGCGCATCGACGAGGCGGCGAAGTACGTGCCGCTCGAGCAGCTGTGCCTCTCCCCCCAGTGCGGCTTCTCCTCCACCGTCGAGGGCAACGACCTCAGCGAGGCCGAGGAGATCGCCAAGCTGCGCCTGGTCTGCGAGGTCGCCCAGGAGGTCTGGGGCTGACCTCAGACCCTCCGGTAGCGCCGCTCCGGCCGGCCGGCGGTGCCGTAGCGCAGCCGCACCTCGGCGACGCCCGTCGCGACGAAGTACTCCAAGTAGCGACGGGCACTGACCCGCGACATCCCGAGGCGCTCCCCCGCCTCCGCGGCCGAGACGTCGTCGACCTCCGCGAGCAGCTGCTCCACGAGGGCGCCGGTCTCGGTGGAGAGGCCCTTGGGCAGCCGCTTGCCCGTCGCGGTCGTCACCTCGGCGCCGCCGGCACCGAAGACCTGGTCGATGGCGCTCTGGTCGATGTCGTCGGGCTCGCGGCCGGGCGAGCCGTCGAGGGAGCGCAGCGTGGTCGCCACCTGCTGCAGCCGCGCGACGAGGTCGGCGTGCTCGAAGGGCTTCACGAGGTACTGCATCGCGCCCCCGTGCAGGGCCGTGCGCACGGCGTCGGCCCCGCGCTCGGCGGTCACCATCACCACGCCCACGTGGTTGCCGGCCGCTCGCAGCGCCGCCAGCACCTGCAGGCCGCTCATGTCGGGCAGGTGCACGTCGAGCAGCAGCAGGTCGGGGTCGAGCTCCTCGACGAGGTGCAGCGCCTCGGCGCCGGTGCGGGCGGCCCCGACGACCTCGAAGCCCTCGATGCGCTGGACGAAGCGGGTGTGCACGCTCGCGACCATGAAGTCGTCGTCGACGACCAGCACCGTGATCACGCGCCCACCTCCTGCCCCGCACCCAGCGGCATCCGGACCGAGAAGACGGCGCCGGCCCCCGGCCCCACACCGTCGTGCACCTCGATGCTGCCGCCGCGACGGGTGCAGATCAGCTGCACCAGCGGCAACCCGATGCCGCGACCGCCGAGCACCTCGGGCTTGGTCGAGAAGCCTCGCACGAAGACGGCCTCGCGCAGGTCGGGAGGTACGCCGGGGCCGGTGTCGGCCACCTCCAGGTGCACCGCGCCGGTGCCCGACTGCAGCGCGACCGTGACCCGCGGGTCCTCGCCGCCCGCGCAGGCGTCGACGGCGTTGTCGACCAGGTTGCCCAGCACCGTGGTGAGGTCGGCGGAGTCGGCGGCGTCGAGCGCGCGCAGCGACGAGTCCTCGCTCAGCTCGAGCAGCACGCCCCGCTCGTCGGCGGTCGTGGCCTTGGCGATCAGCAGCGCGGCCACGGCCAGGTCGGCCACCCGCTCGGTCACGTGGTCGCTCAGCTCGGCCCGGCGGCGGCTCAGCGCGCCCACCAGCGAGCGCACCTCGTCGTACTCCTCCAGCTGCACCAGGCCGGAGATCGTGTGCAGCTGGTTGCTGAACTCGTGGGTCTGCGCCCGCAGGGTGTCGGTGATGGAGAGGTTGGAGGAGAGCTGGTTCTGCAGCGAGACCAGCTCGGTGCGGTCGCGCATCGTGGTGACGGTGCCGATGCCCTGGCCGCGGCTCGAGGCCACCCGGCGGTTGAAGACCACCACCCGGTCGCCCACGAGCCCGAGCGCGTCCTCGGTCGCGGGGCTGTCACCCGTCAGCAGCTCGACCACCTCGGGGTTGAGGCCCAGCTCGTCGACGGGACGCCCGACCGGGTCCTCCCCGAGCCCCAGCACGACCCTCGCCGCGTCGTTGACCATCGTCACGCGGCGGTCGGTGCCGACGGCCACGACGCCCTCGCGGATGCTGTGGAGCAGTGCCTCGCGGTGGTCGGCGAGGGTGGCGATCTCGCTGGCCCCGAGCCCCTGCGTGCGCCGCTTCACCACGCGCGAGACAACGTAGGACCCCACCACGCCGAGCAGCGCTCCCAGGCCGAGGAAGAGGGCGAGGTCGGTGGCCGCGCCCGTCAGCCGCTCCCACGTGCTCGGGAAGTCGCGCTCGGCCACGACGATGCCGATCAGGTCGCCGATGTAGCGGTCGTCGTCGGGGTCCGCGACCTCGCCGGCGAAGAGCACGGGCTCGTGCGCCGCGACGGCCCGGTGGCCGTCGCGCGTGACCTCGCCGGTCCAGCTGCGGCCCTCCAGCGCGCGGCTGTCGCCCAGCTCGGCGGGCTTGCCCTCGCGCAGCGGGTCCGAGGAGACCAGCACCGTGCCGTCCGGGCCCACGACGTCGATCTCGTCGACCTGGCGCAGGCTCAGCGCCTGGTCGACCGCGGGGGCCAGCTCACGGATGGTGTCGAGCTCGGCAGGGCTGGTCTGGGCAGCCTCGAGCTTCGCGCGCAGCTGGTCGAGGTTGGCGACGTACGCCGCGACCGAGCGCATCTGGGCGCCCGTCTGCTCGGTGAAGGCGACCGTCGACTGGCGGAAGGAGATCAGCGCGACGATGCCGAGCACCGCCACCACGACGACCAGCTGGAGCACCAGGAACTGGCCGGCGACGGAGCGCTCGCGACGCCGGTGGCGCGACCGGCTCAGCGTGACCACAACGACCACAACCTCCTTTGCTTCCGCAAGCGTGACGACCACCACACGCCGCGGCCATGCTCGCACGGACCCCACCCAGGAGGTGCTCGCCCGATGCCGCTCCACCCGTCCCCGCACCGCCGTCGTACGGCGCTCGCGACGCTCGTCGTCGTGCTGCTGGCCGCACTGTCGGCCTGCGCCGGCGTCACCGCCGGGAGCGACGACCCGTCGAACCGGCGGCTGCGCATGATGATCCCCAACAGTCCCGGCGGAGGCTACGACCTCACCGGCCGCAGCGCCGCGAAGGTGATGGAGGACGACGAGCTCACCGGACGCTTCGAGATCACCAACATCGAGGGCGCCAGCGGCACCCTGGCGATGCAGCGGCTGCTCAACGAGGAGGGCTCCGACGACCTCGTGATGACCATGGGCCTCGGCGTCGTCGGCGCCGTCTACACCAACAAGTCGGACGCCACCGTCGATCGCGCCACCGCGATCGCCCGCCTCGTCGAGGAGCAGGAGGGCATCCTGGTGCCCGCCGACTCGCCCTTCGAGACCGTGCAGGACCTCGTCGACGCCTGGACCGAGGACCCCGACAGCGTCGTCGTCGGCGGCGGCTCGTCCCCTGGCGGTCCCGACCACCTCTTCCCGATGCAGCTGGCCGACACCCTGGGCATCGACCCCGTCGACGTCACCTACGTGGCGTACGACGGCGGCGGCCCGCTGACCACCGCCCTGCTCGGCTCCAAGATCGACGTCGGCATGTCGGGCCTCGGCGAGTTCGAGGGCCAGATCGAGGACGGCTCGCTGCGCGTGCTCGCCGTCTCCGGCGAGGAGCGGCTGCCCACCGTCGACGCGCCGACCCTCACCGAGGAGGGCGTCGACCTGGTCTTCACCAACTGGCGCGGCGTGCTCGCCCCGCCCGGCATCGACGAGGAGACCAGGCAGTACCTGATCGACCTCTTCACCGAGATGCACGGCACCCCCGAGTGGGAGGAGGCCCTCGAGCGCAACGGCTGGTCCGACAACTTCGCCACCGGCGACGAGTTCGAGGAGTTCCTCGTCGAGCAGGACACCCGCGTGGCCGACACCCTGAAGGAGCTGGGACTCGCATGACCACCACCACTCCGCCCGCCCGGGCGGGCACGAGCACCACCCGCAAGGTGGTCGACACCGCGCAGTACGGCTTCGCCGGCTTCCTCGCGCTGGTCGGCGCCTACACCGTCTACGACGCCAGCGGCATCGAGCCCGGCTTCGCCGACCAGGCACTGCACCCGGCGACCTTCCCCTACGTCTTCGGCGTCGTGCTGATCGGACTCGGCATCGCCCTGGCCGTGGCGACCGCCCGCGGCGACGTGGCCGAGGCCGAGGAGGGCGAGGACATCGACCTCACCACCGGCACCGACCTGCGCACCGTGGGCCTGCTGGTCCTCGTCTTCGTGGTCAACATCGCGCTGATCGACTGGCTCGGCTGGGCGATCACCGGCGCCTTCCTCTTCGCGGCGTCGGCCCGCGTGCTCGGCAGCCGCCACCCGGTGCGCGACGTCGCCATCGGCGTGGCGCTCTCGGTGGGCACCTTCTACGGCTTCTACGTCGGCCTGGGCATCCCGATGCCCGCCGGCATCCTGGACGGGATTCTCTGACATGGACCTGCTGCTGGAGGGCTTCTCGCAGGCCCTGACCCCCACCAACCTGCTCTTCGCCGTGATCGGCGTGCTGCTCGGCACCGCCGTCGGCGTGCTGCCCGGCATCGGCCCGGCGATGACCGTGGCCCTGCTGCTCCCCGTGACCTACAACGTCGAGCCCGCCAGCGCGCTGATCATGTTCGCCGGCATCTACTACGGCGGCATGTACGGCGGCTCGACCACCTCGATCCTGCTGAACACCCCGGGAGAGTCCTCCTCGGTCATCACCGCGCTCGAGGGCAACAAGATGGCCAAGGCCGGGCGGGCCTCGCAGGCGCTGGCCACCGCCGCCATCGGCTCCTTCATCGCCGGCACCATCGGCACTGTGCTGCTCGTGGCGCTGGCGCCGCAGATCGGCCCGCTCGTGGTGCAGCTCGGTGCGCCGTCGTACTTCGCGATCCTGCTGCTGGCCCTGCTCGCCGTCACCGTGGTGCTCGGGTCCTCCAAGCTGCGCGGCTTCGCCTCGCTCTTCCTGGGCCTGACCGTCGGCCTGGTCGGCACCTCGACCGGCCAGCCGCGGCTGACCTTCGGCCAGGGCCAGCTGGCCGACGGCATCGAGGTCGTCGTCGTGGCCGTGGCGATCTTCGCCCTCGGCGAGGCGCTCTGGGTCGCGGCGCACCTGCGCCGCAAGCCGCTGGAGATCATCCCCGTCGGCCAGCCCTGGATGAGCAAGAAGGACTGGCGCCGCTCGTGGGGACCGTGGCTGCGCGGCACGGCGTACGGCTTCCCCTTCGGTGCGCTGCCCGCCGGCGGCGCCGAGGTGCCGACCTTCCTGTCCTACGTCACCGAGCGCAAGCTCTCCAAGCACCCCGAGGAGTTCGGCCACGGCGCCATCGAGGGCGTCGCCGGTCCGGAGGCCGCCAACAACGCCTCGGCCGCCGGCACGCTGCTGCCGATGCTCGCCCTCGGCCTGCCGACCACGGCCACCGCCGCCGTCATCCTGGTCGCCTTCGAGAGCTACGGGCTGCAGCCCGGCCCGCAGTTCATGAGCGCCAACCCCACGCTGGTGTGGGCGCTGCTGGCGAGCCTCTTCATCGCCAACACGCTGCTGCTGGTGATCAACCTGCCGATGGCGCCGCTGTGGGCCAAGCTGCTGCAGATCCCCCGGCCCTACCTCTACGCCGGCATCCTCTTCTTCGCCTCGCTCGGTGCCTACGCCGCCAACTTCTCCGCCTTCGACCTCGCCGTGCTGCTGGTCTTCGGGTTGCTCGGCTTCGCGATGCGGCGCTTCGGCATCCCGGTGCTGCCGCTGATCATCGGCGTCATCCTGGGTCCCCGCCTGGAGAGCCAGCTCGCCGAGGCGCTGGCCATCTCGCAGGGCGACCTGGGCACGCTGTGGAGCGAGCCGGTGGCGATCGTGTGCTACCTGATCATCGCGCTGCTGGTGGCGTGGACCATCATCAACGTGGTGCGTCCCGCCTCGCGCCGTGAGCAGGACGCCACCCCGACGTCCGAGACCCGAGAGGGAGCGAACCTGTGAGCGTCATCGCCGCCTACACCCCCGACGAGTTCGGCAGAGCCGCACTCGAGCACGCCGCCGCAGAGGCCGTCCGCCGCCAGACGGGTCTGGTGGTCGTCAACGGCACCCGCGGCGACGCGCTCGTCGACACCCGCTACGCCCACGACGACGAGATCGCGGCGCTGCAGTCGCGGCTGGCCGCCGACGGCGTCGAGGTCACCGTGCGCCGCGACGTCGCCCCCGACGTCGCCCAGCTGGTGCTCGACGTGGCGGCCGAGACCGGCGCCGCCCTCATCGTCGTCGGCATCCGCCACCGCAGCCCCGTCGGCAAGGCGCTGATGGGCAGCGTCTCCCAGCGCATCCTGCTCGACGCCACCTGCCCGGTCCTCGCCGTCAAACCCTGACCGCTGCCGGTCGGCCGGTGGCGGATTCACCGGCCGGCCGGTGAATCTGCCACTGGAGCGCCGAAACATCGGGCCTCCAGTGGCAACGTCGTGACGCCAGTGGGCGGTTCGTCCCGTCCGGGTCGCTCGCGACGTCACAGGCTCTGTCCAACCCCGCCGTCGCGTCGTAGCGTCTCGCCATGGCGGAGATGTCGATGAACAGGGTGATCCACAGCGCCGTACGCCGCGACCTGCGGCGCTTCGAGGAGGCGCTCGGCGCCCTGGCGCCGGGCGACCGGGAGCGGGCCGCGGCGCTCGGCCGGGCGTGGGACAACTTCCACTTCCAGCTCGACCACCACCACCACGGCGAGCACGACATCGTCTGGCCCGCGCTCACGTCGTACGGCGTCGACCCTGGGCTGCTCACCCAGTTCGACGGCGAGCACGAGCTGATGGCTGCGGCGCTGGGCGAGACCCACGAGGCGATGACCCTGCTGCGCGCCGACCCCACCGCGGCCCACCGCGACCGCGCGCTGGCCGGCGTACGCCACCTGTACTCGGTCACCGACTCCCACCTCGAGCACGAGGAGCGCGAGCTCGAGCCGGTGCTGCACGGCGGCTTCCTGGAGAGCCCGGAGGCCAAGGTGATGGAGAAGCAGCTGCGCGCCGGTGGCCTCGGCCGCGCCGCCACGATGCTCTCCTGGGTCTCCGACGACGCCGGCCCCGAGGAGACCCGGGCGCTGCGCGGGATGATCCCCGCCCCCGTCCGCTTCCTCCTCGTCGGCGTGCTCGGCCGCCGCTACCGCCGCGAGGTCGCCAGCGCCTGGCGCTGACCTGCCACCCCCGACGACTCCCCTGTCGGTCGAGCTTGTCGAGACCCCCGGTACGCCGCCCCCTCACCGGGTCTCGAGACAGGCGCTGCGCGCCTTCCTCGACCACCCGTGCCCTGTCGGTCGAGCTTGTCGAGACCCCGGTACGCCGCCCGCCACCCCGCCCCGGGTGGTCGAGGAGGTTGCGCAGCAACCGTCTCGAGACCCCGTACGCCGCCGACTCACTGGGTCTCGAGACAGGCGCTGCCCGCCTTCCTCGACCAACCGTGCCCTGTCGGTCGAGCTTGTCGAGACCCCCGCACGCCGCCGACCCACCCCGCCCGGATGGTCGAGGAGGTTGCGCAGCAACCGTCTCGAGACCCCGCACGCCGCCGACTCACCGGGTCTCGAGACAGGCGCTGCGCGCCTTCCTCGACCACCCGTGCCCTGTCGGTCGAGCGTGTCGAGACCCCCGGTACGCCGCCCCCACCCCGCCCGGGTGGTCGAGGAGGTTGCGCAGCAACCGTCTCGAGACCCCCGCACGCCGCCCACCCACCGGGCCTCGAGACAGGCGCTGCCCGCCTTCCTCGACCACCCGTGCCCTGTCGGTCGAGCTCGTCGAGACCCCCGTACGCCGCCCACTCACCCCGCCCGGGTGGTCGAGGAGGTTGCGCAGCAACCGTCTCGAGACCCCCGCACGCCGCCCGCCCACCGGGTCTCGAGACAGGCGCTGCGCGCCTTCCTCGACCACCCGGGGGCCGCGCTGCGCGCCTTCCTCGACCAACCGTGGTCAGCGGGCGGCGTGGTCGAGCCCGATGTCCAGCGACCTCGTGGAGTGGGTGAGGGCGCCGACGGCGAGGTAGTCGACGCCGGTGGCGGCGACGTCGTGGGCGCGGTCGAGGGTGAGGCCGCCGCTGGCCTCGAGCAGCGTGCCGGGGGCGACGTCGCGGGTGCGGGTGACGGCGGCGCGGAGGTCGTCGAGGGTGAAGTTGTCGAGCAGCACCTGCGGGGCACCCGCGGCGAGCGCCTCGTCGAGCTGCGCGAGGTCGTCGACCTCGACCTGCACCACGACGTCGGCGCCGACGACCGCGCGGGTGGCGAGGCCGACGCCGCCGGCCGCGGCGACGTGGTTGTCCTTGACCAGCACCGCGTCGTAGAGGCCCGCGCGGTGGTTGACGCCGCCGCCGCAGCGCACGGCGTACTTCTGCAGCGCGCGCAGCAGCGGCATCGTCTTGCGGGTGTCGCGCACCCGCGCCCCCGTGCCGGCGACGGCGTCGGCCCAGGCGCGGGTGGCGGTGGCGACGCCGCTGAGGTGCCCGAGCAGGTTGAGCGAGGTGCGCTCGAGGGCAAGCACGTCGCGGGCCGGTCCTCGCAGCCGCGCCAGCACCGCGCCTGCCGCCACGCGGTCGCCGTCCGCGCCGCAGACCTCGAGCACGGCGGTCGGCGCGGCGAGCTCGACGAGGCGGGCGAGCACCACGAGGCCGGCGACGACGCCGTCCTCCCGGGCGGCGTAGGCCACGTCGAGCACGGCGTCGTCGGTGACGGTGAGCTGCGAGGTCACGTCGCCGCGCTCGCCGAGGTCCTCCTCGAGGGTCAGCCGCAGCAGCCGGTCGACCGCGTCGGCGTCGAGCCCGGCCTCGCGCAGCTGCTCCACGGCGCTCACGCCGCCCACTCCTCGCGCTCGGCCGCCGCGCGCGGCACCCCCGCCGCGTCGAGCCGTACGCCGATGCGCCGCCGCCACCACGGCCGGCTCTCGGGCTCGTCGGAGCGGACGTGGCAGCCGCGGCTCTCACGGCGTACGTCGGCGGCCCCCAGCACGGCGGCCGCCACGAGCCACGCGACCTCCGGGGCGGGCCGGGCGAGCAGCTCGCGGCGCGCGTCGGCCAGCCCGACGCCGTCGCGCACCAGGCCGCCGGCACCGCCGAGCAGCTCCCGGGCGCGCGCCGAGCACGCCGTCGCGGGGGCGAGGGCACACAGCTCGGCGTCGGCGACGACCGACGCGGGCAGCTCGCGCGCGAGCCGGGTGGCCACGCGGTGGCCGTGCACCAGGCCCTCGAGCAGGCTGTTGGAGGCGAGCCGGTTGGCGCCGTGCACGCCGGTCGCGGCGACCTCGCCGACGGCGTACAGGCCGGGCACGTCGCTCGCGCCCCACCCGTCGGTGAGCACCCCGCCGCAGAGGTAGTGCTCGGCCGGCGTCACCGGCACCGACGCGAGGGCGACGCCGTGTGCCCGGCAGGCCGCCGCCACCGTCGGGAAGCGGCGCTCGAGGTCGGCGACCGGTCGCGTGTCGAGCAGCACGTACGGCGTCGCGTCGCGCCGCATCACCTCGTGCACCGCCCGCGCCACCACGTCGCGGGGGGCCAGGTCGGCCAGCGGGTGGCGACCCTGCATGAATGCCTCGCCTCCCGCGTCGCGGAGCACCGCGCCCTCGCCGCGCAGCGCCTCGGTGACGAGCGGCACCTGGCCGTACGCCGCCCCGGTCCACAACGCAGTGGGGTGGAACTGCACGAACTCCACGTCGACCAGCGTCGCCCCCGCCAGCAGCGCGAGCGCCAGCCCGTCGCCCGTGACGCCCGTGGGGTTGGTGGTCACCGGGTAGGCGTGGCCGAGCCCACCGGTGGCCAGCACGACAGCACGGGCACGCACCTGGCGCCCGCCCACGTCGACGCCGACCACGCGTCCCCGCGACACCAGCAGGCCGGTGACGCGGCCGTCGAGCCACGACACCCCCAGCTCGCGGGCGCGCAGCTCCAGCGTGCGGGCCACCTCGACGCCGGTGGCGTCGCCCGACGCGTGCAGGATGCGGCGCCGGCCGTGGCCGCCCTCGCGGCCGAGCAGCAGCCGGCCCTCGGCGTCGCGGTCGAAGCGAGCACCCGCGGCGACGAGGTCGGCGACGCGCCCCGGACCCTCCGTCGTCAGCACGGCCACCGCCTCGGGGTCGCACGCCCCCGCACCCGCCTCGAGGGTGTCGGCCGCGTGCTGCTCCGGGGTGTCGCCGGGGCCCACCGCCGCCGCGATCCCGCCCTGGGCCCAACGGGTGCTCCCGGCCCCCGCGCTCACCACGAGCACGCGCCGGTGAGGGGCCAGCGTGGTCGCCGCCGTCAGACCGGCGACCCCCGCGCCGACCACGACGACGTCGACGTCGGTCGAGCCGCTCACTCCCCGCTCCCCGGGCTCCCGATGGCGACCATGCGCTCGACCGCGCGCCTCGCCCGCGCCGCCACGTCGAGCGGCACGTCGACCTCGTCTCCCTCGCCGCGCAGCGCGGCCAGCAGCAGCTCGGGCGTGGCCATCTTCATGTAGCGGCACGAGGCCTTCTCGTTCATGGCCAGGAAGTCGACGGCCGGGTTGGCGCGGCGCAGCTGGTGGAGCATCCCGACCTCGGTGGCGACGAGCACGGTGCTCGCGGTGGTCTCCCGCGCGGCGTCGACCATGCCGCCGGTGGAGAGGATCTTGGTCCGGTCGGCGGGCAGGTCGCCCTGCTCGGTGAGCCACAGCGTCGAGGTCGCGCAGCCGCACTCGGGGTGCACGAGGAGCTCGGCGTCGGGATGCGCGGCGACCTGGCGGCGTACGTCGTCGGGCCGGATCCCCGCGTGCACGTGGCACTCCCCCAGCCAGACGTGCAGGTTGTCGCGGCCGGTGACGCGGCGTACGTGGGCGCCCAGGAACTGGTCGGGGCAGAAGAGCACGGGCGTCTCGTCGGGGATCGAGCGCACCACGTCGACGGCGTTGGACGACGTGCAGCAGACGTCGCTCTCGGCCTTCACCGCGGCAGTGGTGTTGACGTAGGAGACCACCACGGCGTCGGGGTGCTCGACCTTCCAGGCGCGCAGCTGGTCGGCGTCGATGGTGTCGGCGAGCGAGCAGCCGGCCTCCGCGGTCGGCATCAGCACGGTCTTGGCGGGGCTGAGGATCTTGGCGGTCTCGGCCATGAAGTGCACGCCGCAGAAGACGATGACCTCGGCGTCGGTCTCGGCGGCGACCCGCGAGAGCGCGAGCGAGTCGCCGACGTGGTGGGCGACGTCCTGGATCTCCGGCAGCGCGTAGTTGTGGGCCAGGACGACGGCGTGACGCTGCTCGGCGAGCCGGTGCACCTCCTCCTGCCAGGTGGTGGTCGGTGCCGTGGTGGTGGTGGTCATGGTCTCTCCTCCAGGTTTTCGCCCATTGGTCGAAAACTACTGGTGCCACGCTAGCATCACCCCGTGTTCCCCGCCTACCCGCACGAGGTGCTCGCCGTCGTGCTCACCGTCCGCGAGGGGCGGCTCCAGGTGCTGCTGTGGCAGCGGGCCCAGGCGCCGTACGCCGGCCGCTGGGCGCTGCCGGGCGGCGGCGTCCGCGAGGACCAGCGGCTCAAGGAGGCGCTGGCCGAGCACCTCGCCGCCAAGGTCCACGTCGACGACCTGGCCTGGCGCGAGCAGGTGGCCACCCACAGCAAGGTCGACCGCGACCCGCGGGCGCGGGTGCTGGCCACCGGCTACCTCGGCCTGGTGCCCTCCGACGTCGACCCCACGCTCCCCGACGACACCGCCTGGCACCTGGTCGACGCGCTCCCCCCGCTCGCCTTCGACCACGGCGACTTCGTCTCGGCCGCGGTCGACCGGCTGCGCGCCAAGCTGTCCTACACCAACATCGCCTTCGCGCTCGCGCCGCACGACTTCACCATCGCGACGCTGCGCGGCGTGGTCACCGCCGCGCTCGGCTACGACGTCACGGCCACCAACCTGACCCGCGTGATGACCCGGCGACAGATGATCGAGCCCACCGGCCGCACCCGCAGCCACTCCTCGGCCGGCGGTCGCCCGGCCACGGAGTACCGCTTCTGCGACCGCACCCTCACCGTCACCGACCCCTTCGCCGTGCTGCGGCCGCCACGGGGCGGGCACGACGAGCAGCAACGATGAGTCCCCGATCCGGGACTGGTCTCACCACCACACACACGGACCAAGGAGCGCGAGATGCCGCAGTACTTCCTCACCATGCCGCACGACACCGCCGACGAGCCGACCATGGAGTCGATGGCCGAGATGGACCCCGCCGAGCTGGAGGCGATCATCGCCGCGGTCGACGAGCTCAACACCGCGCTCACCGAGGCCGGCGCCTGGGTCACCGCCGGTGGGCTGCACCCGCCGTCGACCGCGATCACCGTCGACGCCACCGGTGACGCTCCCGTGCACCACCCCGGCCCCTTCGTCGAGGCCACCCAGTACGTCGGCGGCTACTGGGTGATCGAGGCCCCCGACCAGCAGGCCGCCCTCGGCTGGGCCGAGCGCTGCTCCGCCGCCGTGCAGTCGCGCATCGAGGTGCGGGCGCTGCAGGAGGCGCCCCAGTAGGTGACGCAGTGGTCGCCGGAGCGGGTCGCCCGCACGGCTGGCACCCTGGTGGCGTGACCGCCATCAAGATCAACGCCATCACCGTGCCGGAGGGGTCCGGCGACGAGCTCGCCCACCGCTTCGCCGCCCGCGCGGGCGCCGTCGACGGCGCCGACGGCTTCGAGGGCTTCGAGCTGCTGCGCCCCACCGACGACCGCGACCAGTGGCTGGTCATCACGCGCTGGCGCGACGAGGCGTCCTTCCAGGCGTGGCTGGAGTCCCCCGGCTTCGCCGAGGGCCACCGCTCCGCCGTCGAGCGCGCCGGCGGCGAGGCCCCGCAGAAGCCCGTCTCGACGCACAGCGAGGTCTGGAGCTACGAGGTGGCCGGCGGCTCCCAGCCGGGCTGAGCACGACTCGACACCCCGGGCCGCCGCTGGTGCAGGAGTGACCAGGACGTCGACGTGCGGGCGCGGCTACAGCGCCAGCCGGCGGCGTACGACGTCGGCGAGGCCGTCGGCGACCGAGCGGGCCTCCTCGGACGTCGGCGCCTCGACCATCACCCGCACGAGCGGCTCGGTGCCGGAGGGGCGCAGCAGCACGCGGCCGGTGTCGCCGAGCCGGTGGGCGGCGGCGACCACGGCCGCTGCGAGCTCGGGGTCGGTGTCGGCGCGGGACCGGTCGACGCCGGGCACGTTGACCAGCACCTGCGGCAGCCGGGTCACCACCGAGGCCAGCTGGTGCAGCGGCTGGTCGGTGGCGACCATCCGGTCGAGCAGCTGCAGCGCGGTGAGCAGGCCGTCGCCCGTGGTGGCGTGCCGGCTCATGATCACGTGGCCCGACTGCTCGCCGCCCAGGGTGTGGCCGGCGCGCTTCATCTCCTCGAGCACGTAGCGGTCGCCCACGGCCGTCTGCTTGACGGTGATGCCGGCCTCGCGCATCGCGATCACGAAGCCGAGGTTGCTCATCACGGTGGCCACGACGGTGTCGTGACGCAGGGTGCCCTTGTCGCGGAGCGCGAGTGCGAGGATGGCCATGATCTGGTCGCCGTCGACGACCTCGCCGTTGCGGTCGACCGCCAGGCAGCGGTCGGCGTCGCCGTCGAGCGCGAAGCCCGCGGCCGCGCCGTGCTCCACCACGGCCTTGCGCAGCGGCTCCAGGTGCGTGGAGCCGCAGTTGTCGTTGATGTTGAGGCCGTCGGGCGAGGCGTTGATCGCGATCACCTCGGCGCCGGCCTGGCGCAGCGCGAGGGGTCCGACCTCGGACGCCGCCCCGTTGGCGCAGTCGAGCACGACCCGCAGGCCGTCGAGCGGCGAGTCGACGGTGGCGACGAGGTGGGCGGCGTACCGCTCGACGGTGCCGACGTGCGGCGAGACCCGGCCGACGTCGCCCCCGGTGGGGCGGTGCCAGTCGCTGTGGAGCACGTCCTCGATCTCGCGCTCCAGGGCGTCGTCGAGCTTGACGCCCCCGCGGGCCAGGAACTTGATGCCGTTGTCGGGCATCGCGTTGTGCGAGGCGCTGATGACCACGCCGACGTCGGCGCCCAGCACGTCGGCGAGGTAGGCGACGCCGGGCGTGGGCAGCACCCGCAGGCGCAGCACGTCGACACCGGCCGAGGAGAGGCCGGCGACGACGGCGTGCTCGAGGAACTGCCCCGAGATCCGGGTGTCGCGACCGACGACCGCCAGCGGGCGGTCGCGGTCGTACTCCCCGTGGTCGACGAGGACCCGGGCGGCTGCCACGCCGAGGCCGAGCGCGAGCTCGGCCGTCAGCTGACCGTTGGCGAGCCCCCGGACCCCGTCGGTGCCGAAGATCCGCACTGAGATCCCTGGGCCGGGGTCAGCGCTTGCTGAACTGCGGAGCCTTGCGGGCCTTCTTCAGACCGGCCTTCTTGCGCTCGATGACGCGGGCGTCGCGGGTCAGCAGACCGGCGCGCTTGAGGCCGGGGCGGTTGGCCTCGAGGTCGACCGAGTTGAGGGCCCGGGCCACGCCGAGTCGCAGGGCGCCGGCCTGACCGGTGATGCCACCGCCGTGGATGCGGGCGATGACGTCGAAGCGGCCCTCGAGCTGCGTGGTCACGAAGGGCTCGTTGACGACCTGCTGGTGCAGCTTGTTGGGGAAGTAGCTGTCGAGGTCGCGACCGTTGACGGTCCACTGGCCGGTGCCCGGCACGATGCGCACGCGGGCCACGGCCTCCTTGCGGCGACCGGTGGCCGCGGCGGGGGCGATGGTGGCGGGGCGCTCGGGGGCGTCGGCGCTGGGGGCGCTCTCGGAGGTGTAGGCGAGACCCTGCTCGTTGGTCTCGAAGGTCTCGGTGTCCTGGGTGTCGGTGCTGTCAGCCACGAAAAGTCCTTAGGTCTGGGGAAGCGATGCTTACTGGGAGATCTGCGTGATCTCGAACGGCTTGGCCTTCTGGGCGGTGTGCGGGTGCTCGGGGCCGGAGTAGACCTTCAGCTTCTTGAGCATCTGACGACCGAGACGGTTCTTGGGGAGCATTCCCCAGACCGCCTTCTCGATGGCCTTGCGGGCGTCCTTCTCCAGCAGCTCACCCACGGGGGTGGCCGTCAGACCACCGGGGAAGCCCGAGTGGCGGTAGGACATCTTCTTGGTGGCCTTCGTGCCCGAGAGCGACACCTTGGAGGCGTTGACCACGATCACGAAGTCGCCGGTGTCGACGTGCGGGGCGAAGATCGGCTTGTGCTTGCCGCGCAGCAGGTTCGCGACCTGGACGGCGAGCTTGCCCATGCGGACGTCGGTGGCGTCGATGACGTGCCACTCGCGCGTGATGTCGCCGGGCTTGGGGCTGTACGTGCGCACAGGTGATCCCTCACTTGTTCGTCGGGACCGGTCCGAGGTGTCGGGCCGGCGGTGGTACCGCGCCTTCTGACGAACACTGCCCGGGGCGTGACGCGGCCCGACGTACGTCGAGAGCGGCAGCCTCCCCGGATCTGCACCGAGTGCCTGGGCACCACGGCGCGGCAGGAGACGCGACGGTCCAGGATACGGCGCGGCGCGCGCGGCCGCCAAATCGTTCCGTGCAGGATGAGCGCGCCGTCGTCCCGCACCGAGCGCGCCTGCCGCAGGACACCGTCCCACACCTTCTGGGAGAGACATGCCGCCGAGCGAGGCCGCGCCCGGCTACCGACCCGACATCCAGGGTCTACGGGCGGTCGCCGTGCTGCTCGTCCTCGGCTACCACCTCTCACCGGCGCGACTCACGGGTGGCTTCGTGGGGGTCGACGTCTTCTTCGTCATCTCGGGCTACCTCATCACCGGGCAGCTCTACCGCGAGCTCGCGACCACCGGCAGGATCTCGCTGACGCGCTTCTGGGAGCGGCGGGCGCGACGGCTGCTGCCTGCCGCCCTGCTCGTCCTGGCGGTGTGCACCGCGCTCACGGCAGTGGTCGTGCCCACGACCCAGTGGGACCAGACCCTGCGCCAGATCGTGGCCTCCGCGCTGTACTGGCAGAACTGGGCGCTGGCCTCGGACGCCGTGGCCTACTCGGCGCAGGGCAACACCGCCACTGTCGTGCAGCACTACTGGTCGCTGTCGGTCGAGGAGCAGTTCTACGTCGGTTGGCCCATCCTCGTCCTGCTGGTCGCCTGGGCGCTCCGGCACCGAGGGCCAGCGGTCCGGCGGCGGGGGCTGCTCGCCCTGCTGACGGTGGTCACCCTCGTCTCCTTCGCCTGGTCGGTGTCGCTGACGAGAACCGACCCGGACGCCGCGTACTTCGTCACCCAGACCCGGGTCTGGGAGTTCTCCGTGGGTGCGCTGCTCGCCGTGGTGCTGGCCGGCGCCGGGCGCACCGACGCCGCCGCGCACCGCCGTGCCGGCTGGGTGCTCGGGTGGGTCGGCGCAGGCGCGGTCGCTGCGTCCGCCCTCCTCCTCGACGAGTCGAGCGCCTTTCCAGGATGGATCGCTCTTCTCCCCGTGCTCGGCACGGCCGCGGTGCTTGCCGTCGGGGGGCTCGACGCCCCCGGCTCGGTCGGCCGAGCGCTCCGGATCCGCCCGGCCCGCTTCCTCGGAGACATCTCCTACGCCGTCTACCTGTGGCACTGGCCGCTCATCGTCGCCGTGCCCCTCGTGACCGGCGCATCCCTGAGCCGGTGGGACAAGGGCGGCGTGCTCCTGGCGACCCTGCTGCTCGCCTGGCTCAGCACCCGCTACGTCGAGCAGCCGGTGCGGGTACGCCGCTCCCGACCGGGCCGCAGGTGGCAGGCACTCGTCGTCACCGCGGCGGCGATGGCGCTGGTCGCGGGCGCCGCCGTCCAGCTTCAACTCTCGCTCGACCGGCAGGTGGCGGCGGAGCGGGCACGCGCCGCCGAGGCGCTCAGCGACCCCGGTGTCACCGGCTGCCTCGGACCGCCCGCACTCGACCCCGACAACGGGTGCGAGACCCCGACGGGCAGCGGCCCACTGCTCGTCTCGCCCGAGGTGACGTCGCGACAGAACACCCAGGAGGCCTTCCTGGGCTGCCAGGGCGATCAGGACCGTCGTGTGGTCGTGTCGTGCACGCTCGGCGAACGTGAGGACCCGGTGCGCACCGTGGCACTCGTCGGCGACTCCCACGCCACCATGTGGTTCCCGGCCCTCGACCGGCTAGGCCGCGAGCGGGGTTGGCGCATCCGCACCTACAGCCGCTCCTCGTGCCCCTTCACCGAGGCCGTCCGGCTCCTGCCCGCCTCCGAGGCCACCCCTGCCAAGCAGGAGGTGTGCGCCTGGGCCAACGAGCGCGTCTCCAAGCGGCTCGTCGGCGACCCGGAGGTCGACACGGTCTTCGTGGCCGCCTTCAGCTCGGCCTACCAGTGGAGGCTCGACGCCCGCCGCGAGGGGCCCGGAGCCGCCGAGGCCGGATTCCGGCGCGCGTGGGCGCCGCTCGTCCAGGCCGGCAAGCAGGTGGTCGCCCTGCGCGACGTCCCTGTCGTCAAGGAACGGGTCAACACTCCCGACTGCCTGCTCGCCAGCTCCGGAGATCCCATGGCCTGTGCGCTCCCCCGAGGCGAGGCCCTGCTGCCGGATGCCGAGGCGACAGCCGCGAGCGTCGACGCGAAGGGGTGCACCTGATCGACCTCACCGCGCAGATCTGCGATGCGGCGTGGTGCTACCCGGTCGTCGGAGACGTGATCGTCTACCGCGACGGCAGCCACCTCAGCGCCGAGTACGCCACCATGCTCGCCCCGTACCTGGGCGACGCCTTCGACGACGTCGACGTGCGCCCGGAGCGCTGACGCGGAGGACCGGCTGGTGGGCCTCTCCACACGCCCATTAGGTTGGCGCCAGGGATTCACCAGGGAGACGGGTGACGTGTGCCCGCTGCCGCCCGACGTACGACAGGGGCAGACCGCCCCTCACCGTGATACGCGAGGAGCCCACGTGAGCGCCAGTGGCAAGGACACCCTGACCGTCCGGGACAACCGGACCGGGCAGGACTACGAGATCGAGATCACCGACGGGGCCATCCGCGCCGCGGACCTCGGCAAGATCAGGACCGACGACGACTCCCCGGGTCTGAGCACCTACGACCCCGGCTTCGTCAACACCGCGTCGTGCCGCAGCTCGGTGACCTACATCGACGGCGAGAAGGGGATCCTGGAGTACCGGGGCTACCCGATCGAGCAGCTCGCGGAGCACTCCTCCTTCCTGGAGGTGGCCTACCTGCTGATCCACGGTGCGCTGCCGACCAAGGACGAGCACGACACCTGGGTGCACGAGATCACCCACCACACCTTCCTGCACGAGAACATCAAGACCTTCATGCAGGGCTTCCGCTACGACGCCCACCCGATGGGCATGCTGATGGCCTCGGTGGGCGCGCTGTCGACCTTCTACCCCGAGTCCGGCCGCATCGACGACGCCGACAACCGCCACATGCAGATCGTCCGGATGATCGCGAAGATGCCGACCCTGGGCGCCTGGGCCTTCCGACACGCGCAGGGCAAGCCCTACGTCTACCCCGACAACGAGCTCTCCTACACCGAGAACTTCCTGGCGATGCTCTTCAAGATGAGCGAGCAGAAGTTCGACGCCGACCCGCGTCTGGTCAAGGCCCTCGACATCCTCTTCATCCTGCACGCCGACCACGAGCAGAACTGCTCGACCAACGCGGTGCGCTCGGTCGGCTCCTCGCAGGTCGACCCCTACTCCTCCGTGGCTGCCGGCATCGGCGCGCTCTACGGCCCGCTCCACGGCGGCGCCAACGAGGCGGTGCTGCGCATGCTGCGCCGCATCGGCAGCAAGGAGAACATCCCCGACTTCATCAAGGGCGTGAAGGACGGCAACGAGCGCCTGATGGGCTTCGGCCACCGGGTCTACAAGAACTACGACCCGCGCGCCAAGATCATCAAGAAGGCCTGCGACGACGTCTTCGAGGTCACCGGGGTCAACCCGCTGCTCGAGATCGCCCAGGAGCTGGAGCGGATCGCGCTGGAGGACGAGTACTTCGTCAAGCGCAAGCTCTACCCCAACGTCGACTTCTACTCCGGCCTGATCTACGAGGCCTTCCAGTTCCCGCCCGAGATGTTCACCGTGCTCTTCGCCATCGGCCGTACGCCGGGGTGGCTGGCGCAGTGGCTCGAGCTGGTGCAGGACAAGGACCAGCGGATCGCCCGCCCCAAGCAGATCTACACGGGCGACCGCACGCTCGACTTCGTGCCCGCCGCGCAGCGCTGGGCCTGAGCAACCGCATGACCCGGCCCCTGGTCGTCATCGGGGCCGGCGGCTTCGGCCGCGAGGTGCTCGAGCTCGTCGACGACGTCAACGCCGCCACGACCTCCCCAGCGTGGGAGGTCGTGGGGGTGCTCGACGACGGCGAGGTCGACGCCGCACTGCTCTCCCGGCTCGGCACGACGCACCTCGGCCCGGTCTCGGTTCTGCCGACGCTCGACGCCGAGGTCCGCCACGTCATCGCCGTCGGCGGTTGCTCCGCACGCGCCGCCATCGACGCGAGGTGCGTCGGGTGGGGCCGTACGGCGGCCACGCTGGTGCACCCCTCCGCCGTCGTGGGGCGTCGCTCGGTGGAGGTCGGCGAGGGCTCGGTGCTGTGCGCCTACGCCTCGGCGACCACGAACATCCGGCTCGGCCGGCACGTGCACCTCAACCCGCACGCGTCGGTCGGCCACGACAGCGTGCTGGGCGACCACACCACGGTGACCCCGCAGGCCGGCATCGCGGGAGCGGTGACCTTGGGAGCGCGGGTCTTCGTCGGCACGGGCGCCATCGTCGGCCCCGGCCTGACCGTGGGTGACGACGTGCTCGTCGGTGCCGGCGCGGTCGTGGTGCGCGACGTCGAGCCCGGCGCCACGGTCGCCGGCGTCCCTGCCCGGCGGCACTGACCGGTCGGCCACCTCGGTGGCAAGTCCCCTCGCCTCACGGCGTCAGGTGGACGCCAACCCACAGGCCAGCCGAGCCTCGAGCTCCGCGAACCCGTTGGTGAAGAAGGCCGGCCACCTCGTGAGGGGGTTGCGCTCGCGCGTGGTGTTCGGGCCTGTGTAGAGCCGCAGCACCTGCTGGTCCAACGGGAACGTGTCGACGGCCTCGCAGAAGGAGGCACCGGTCTCGCGATCGGGCAGCAGTCCCCACCACAGCGCGAAGAGCGAGCCCGACAGCTCGTGGGCCCGGTAGCCGTTACCTTGGCCCGCGGTCGCGTAGCCCCAGCGGTAGACACCGTTCCAGCCGTCGGTGTAGTTGGTCATCCGGATGCCTTCGAAATCGTCGCTCGGAGGCACCAGCATCTCGTCGACGAACTGGCGCGAGAGTCCCGCGAGCACCACGAGCAGCTCCTCGCGGTCTGCCGGGTCCTCCTGAGCGGCGGCGAAGCTCCTGAGCCACACCGGCCACCGTGCGGAGTGAGAGCTGTCGGGAGCGACGTCGGCGCGCGCCTTGCCCTCTGACCCGTCGGGGGCGCTCTCGTACCCGGCGAAGGCATAGTCGGGGTGATCGGTCCAGACGCCGACCTGGAAGAGCCAGCCGCCCTCCTCGGTCCAGGATCCTTCCTGGTCCACCATCCGGCGCGAGGTCTCGACCATGTCCGCGACGGCCGCCGACCTCTCGGCCTGCGGCACGTCCGTGGAGCGTTCGTAGGCGCTGTACTCCGCCGCGATGGCGAGCGTGAAGAGCTCCTCGTCGATCATGGCTCTCAGGTAGCTGGGCTCGGTCGCGTCCTGATCGAGCTTCCAGACGACCCGGTCACGCATCGTGGGGAAGGGATCACGGCCCCACTGCCACGCAGGAGTCTCGGTCCAGAGCTCGGTCACCGTGGTCCTGAGGAGCTCTGCGAGCTGGCGGTGCTCCTCGTCGGGGTCGGACGAAGCCGAGAACGTGAGGTACCTGCTCGCCAGGTACAGGTACTGCAGTCGATCCAGTGTGTACTCCGCGACCGCCGGCTGGTCGGCTGCGCTGAAGCGCGCGAAGTGATCGTCGAACTGCTGCCGCCACGACTCGTTGTCAGAGCGGAAGGCCGCCTCGAGCGGGATCATGAGGACAGAGCCGGCGTCGTAGGCCTCGTCGGCGGTCCACAGGTCCTGGGTCAGGTAGGGGGTGACGACGTCACGCCACTGGCTCAGGGCCCGGACATCGGGCTCGAACCCGGCGTCGAGCTCTGAGGCGGCGACGGGTCGAGGGAGCTCGGTCGACGACTCCCCGGCGGCCTCGCCCGTGCCGGAGCACGCGGAGAGGATCAGGAGCAGCGCACCGACCGCCGCAGCGAGAGGCGCCCGTACCTCAGTCATCGACCCAACCTCCGCACCCGGATCCTGCTGGCAACCCGAGACGCAGCAGAGTGCCAGACCCTACCGTCACGCCTCCGGCCCCCCCGCGCACTTCCGCCCGACAGCGCCGAGGTGTCAGGGCATCGCGCGTTGCCGACCACGCAGCACCAGCGCGAGACCTGCCGTCAGCACCACCACGGCTGCAGCGGCCAGCACGAAGCCGACCGTCGTGCCCAGGGGCGACCACCACCGGACACCGCCGAGCAGGGCGGCGACCACGGCGAAGCCGAGCACGGCAGCGGCGCCGACCCGCCACAGCTCACGGTGACCGAAGCCGGCGATGCCGAAGACCGTCACCAGGTAGGTGACGTGGAAGGCCGAGTAGGTGACGGCGTACGCGGCGACGGCGAGCATCGCGCTGCCGGTGCCGGCGTAGACGCCGATGACGACCACCGCGTGCAGGGCGTCGAAGCACATCTGAATCGTGAAGGAGATGCGCTGGCGGCCCGTGGCCTCGTAGAGCCGCTGCGGCCAGCCGTTCTGCAGGGCAAGCCAGAGCGGCACCGCCAGCAGCCGCGCGAAGTCTCCTGCGGTGCGCCAGGTCTGTCCGAAGACGAGAGCGAAGAGCTCGTCGCCCCACACGGCCACGAAGGCGAATCCGGGCATCGTCAGCACCAGTCCCCAGCGCGACAGGGTGAGGGCCAGGGTCTTCAGCCTGGGAGTCCCCAGGTGCAGCGCCGCTTCTCGGTAGAAGACGCTGCTGAGGGCCGCCGAGACCAGGCTCGTGGGTGCCTGGGTGATGGTGCGGGCCAGGGCGTACGACGCCGTCAGCGCCGCCCCTCCCCCGATCGCGAAGACGTACAGCGGCAGGTCGCGGGTCAGGCTGCCCACGAGCGAGTAGGGGGTGTTGAAGACCAGGAACTGCCGCTGGTCCCGCCACAGCCGTCGCGGGTCCAGGTCGCGTGGTCGCCAGCTCGCACCGGGCCGGGAGCAGGCCGCCACCAGGGCGAGGAAGACCAGGCACCCGGCGACGACGGCTACCACGCGCGCGACCACCACGCCGGTGTCGACGGGGTCGAGGTACCCGATGAGCAACGCCACCAGGGCGAAGACCCCGGCGATGGTCAGGTTGGACGCCACGACGAGGTGGAACTTCCCCCGCCTCGTCGCGAGGCCGGTGCCCATCTGCGTCACGACGGCAGCCAGCACCATGGGGGCGAGCAGCCACACCCACGCCGACGACGAGACCTCCGGAGCCAGGGAGGCCGTGACCCAGCCGCCCGCCACGAGCGCCACGAGGACCACGACGAAGGACGTCGCGACACCCTGGTAGAAGCCCAGCCACCACAGCCGGGCCGCGACGCCGTCGTCCTCCGGGAGCACGAGCGCAAGGTCGAGACGCAGGGTCGCGACGACGACGAGTGCGGCCGACGCCGACACCACCAGCGCGTGCACGCCGATCGCCTCGGGTGGGAAGAGCCGCGTCAGCAGCGGCATCACGAGAAAGGTCAGCAGCTGTGACCCGGCAGCACCGCCGAACATCAGCAGCGAGTTGCGCAGGAAGCCCGAGCCGGACGAGTCGCCCTCGTCGGGACGGGGGGTGCTCGCTGCCATGGCCGCACGAGCATGTCACGGAGGGGCGCGGCATCGGACCACGTGTCCGAGATGACCCGGTCGGTCACCACCGATCCCCGTCCGGGGCGTTACGGTAGGCGGCGGCACGAGCGCGCACGCCTCGGCGACCGGCTCTCCCCGAACGCGAAGGATTCCTCTCTTGGGTGTCAGGATCGAGGACTCCGCCGACGTGTCCCCCCAGGCCTCCATCGCCGACGGCTCGTCCGTGTGGCACCTCGCGCAGGTGCGCGAGGGCGCCACGCTGGGCAAGGGCTGCGTCGTGGGGCGTGGCGCCTACGTCGGCTCCGGCGTGCAGGTGGGCGACCACTGCAAGATCCAGAACTACGCCCTCGTCTACGAGCCGGCCCGCCTGGCCGACGGCGTCTTCATCGGCCCCGCCGTGGTGCTGACCAACGACACCTACCCGCGCGCCATCACCCCGTCCGGCGACCTCAAGGGCGCCAGCGACTGGGAGGCCGTGGGCGTGACGATCGAGACCGGCGCCTCCATCGGCGCGCGCTCCGTGTGCGTCGCCCCGCTCACCATCGGGGCCTGGGCCCTGGTCGCCGCCGGCTCCGTGGTGGTGCGCGACGTGCCGGCCCACGCCCTGGTGGCCGGCAACCCCGCCCGCCGGATCGGGTGGGTCGGCAAGACCGGCCGACGCCTGGTGGCCGACGGCGACGCCCGCTGGCGCTGCCCCGAGACCGACGACCTGTACGCCGAGGAGGGCGACGCCCTCACCCCCTGGAGAGACGAGTGACCGACGAGTTCATCCCGCCCGCCCGCCCCCTGATCGGGGAGGAGGAGCGCGCGGCCGTCGACCGCGTGATGCGCAGCGGCATGCTGGCGCAGGGCCCCGAGGTCGCCGCCTTCGAGCGCGAGTTCGACCAGCACTTCGGCCTCGGCCGCGCCTGCGTCGCCGTCAACTCCGGCACCTCCGGGCTCCACCTCGGCCTGCTCGCCGCCGGCGTCGGTCCCGGCGACGAGGTGATCGTGCCGTCCTTCACCTTCGCCGCCACCGCCAACGCGGTCGCCCTCACCGGCGCCACGCCCGTCTTCGCCGACATCGACCCCGCGTCCTTCTGCCTCTCCGCCGACGCGGTCGCCACGGCGGTCACCGAGCGCACCGTCGGCATCATGCCCGTGCACCTCTACGGGCACCCGGCCGACATGGGCGCGATCGGCGCGATCGCCGAGCAGCACGGGCTGCAGGTCTTCGAGGACGCCGCGCAGGCCCACGGCGCCTCCCTCGCGGGCACCCCGGTCGGGGCCTTCGGCAGCTTCGCGATGTTCTCCCTCTACCCGACCAAGAACATGACCTCCGGCGAGGGCGGCATGGTCTCCGTGGCCGACGCCGAGGTCGAGCGCCGGCTCCGGCTGCTGCGCAACCAGGGCATGGAGCGGCAGTACGAGAACGAGGTCGTCGGCTTCAACGCCCGCATGACCGACATCCACGCCGCGATCGGGCGCGTGCAGCTGACCAAGGTCGGCGGGTGGACCAAGCAGCGGCAGGAGAACGCCGCCTTCTACGACGCCCACCTGCAGGGCGTGGGGACGCCCGCCGTCGCCGACGGCGCGGTGCACGTCTACCACCAGTACACGGTGCGGGTGCCCGACGACCGCGACGGCTTCGCCGACGCCCTCAAGGACGAGTACGCCGTGGGGTCGGGGCGCTTCTACCCCGTGCCGATCCACCGCCTCGCCCCCTTCGACGTCGACGCCGACCTGCCGGAGACGGCCCGCGCGGCCGCCGAGGTGGTGTCCCTGCCGGTGCACCCCTCGCTCTCGCAGCAGGACCTCGAGCGCGTGGTGCACGCCGTCAACACCCTGACCAGCGCGGGAGGCTGACCATGGGCAACCTTCGTTTCGGACTCGTCGGCATTGGCATGATGGGGCGCAACCACGCCCGCGTCCTGCACGCGATGGACGGCGTCGACCTCGTGGCGGTCGCGGACCCCGCCGGCGACAAGCACGGCCTGGTGGGGGGCGCCGAGCTCGTCGACTCGGTGCAGGACCTGATCGCGCACGGCATCGACGCCGCCATCGTGGCGGTGCCGACCCGCTTCCACCTCGAGGCCGGCCTCGAGCTCGCCTCCGCGGGAGTGCACGCGCTGGTCGAGAAGCCGCTCGCCGCGGACCCGCAGGAGGCGCAGAAGCTCGTCGACGCCTTCGAGGCCGCCGGGCTTGTCAACGCCGTCGGCCACATCGAGCGCTGCAACCCCGCGCTGCGGGCGATGCGCGCGCGGCTCGAGCAGGGCGACCTGGGTGACATCTACCAGGTGGCCACGCGCCGCCAGGGCCCCTTCCCCAACCGGATCGCCGACGTCGGCGTGGTCAAGGACCTGGCCACCCACGACATCGACCTGACCGCCTGGGTGATCCAGTCGCCGTACGCGGCGGTGACGGCGCAGACCGCCCACAAGAGCGGTCGCGACCACGAGGACCTCGTCTCGGTCACCGCGATGATGGCGGACGGCACCGTGGCCAGCCACCTGGTCAACTGGCTCTCCCCGCTCAAGGAGCGCGTCACCGTCGCCACCGGCGAGCGCGGCGCCTTCGTCGCCGACACCCTTACCGGCGACCTGACCTTCCACGAGAACGGCGAGGTCGCCTCCGAGTGGGAGGCGGTGGCGTCCTTCCGCGGCGTCTCCGAGGGCAACAGCACCCGCTTCGCGATCGCCAAGCCCGAGCCGCTGCGCGTGCAGCACGAGGCCTTCCGCGACGCCGTGCTCGGGAAGGACGCCGAGGTCGTCACCATGCGCGAGGGGCTCGCGACCGTGACCGTGGCCGATGCCTGCCTGACCTCCGCGCGCGAGGGTCGCACCGTCAGGATCGACGCGTGAGCACCCCTGACGGGCTGACGATCGCGGTCGTCGGGCTCGGCAAGATCGGGCTGCCGCTGGCAGCGCAGTTCGCGGACCGCGGTCACCGTGTCGTGGGCATCGACGTCAATCCCAGCACCGTTGAGTCAGTGAACTCCGGCGAGGTCCCCTTCCCAGGCGAGGCCCACCTCGGCGAGTACCTGACCCGTCTGGTCGCCTCCGGGGACCTCCGCGCGACGACCGACTACGGGGACGCCGTCCCCCAGGCCGACGTGGTGGTCGTGGTGGTGCCGCTCTTCGTCGACGCCGACGGTGCCCCCGACTTCGGCTGGATGGACAGCGCCACCCAGAGCCTCGGCGAGCACCTGCGCCGCGACACCGTCGTCATCTACGAGACCACCCTGCCCGTGGGAACCACCCGCACGCGGTGGAAGCCGATGCTGGAGAAGATCAGCAATCTGGTGGAGGGCGAGGACTTCCACCTCGTCTTCTCCCCCGAGCGCGTGCTGACCGGCCGCGTCTTCGCCGACCTGCGCAAGTACCCCAAGCTCGTCGGCGGCCTGACCGAGGCCGGTGCGCGAGCGGCGGTGGACTTCTACGAGGCCGTGCTGGAGTTCGACGACCGTCCCGACCTGGCCCGTCCCAACGGGGTGTGGGACCTCGGCTCGGCGGAGGCCGCCGAGATGGCCAAGCTCGCCGAGACCACCTACCGCGACGTCAACATCGGGCTGGCCAACCAGTTCGCCGTCTTCGCCGAGAAGGCCGGCGTCGACGTCTACCAGGTCATCGAGGCCTGCAACTCCCAGCCGTACAGCCACATCCACCGTCCGGGCATCTCGGTCGGCGGGCACTGCATCCCGGTCTACCCGCGGCTGTACCTCTCCAACGACCCCTCCGCGACCGTGGTCAGCACCGCGCGCGAGGCCAACCGGCGGATGCCACGACACGCAGTGGACGTGCTCGAGTCGAGCTTCGGTGACCTCGCGGGGTCGCGCGTCGCCGTCCTGGGCGCCGCATACCGGGGCGGGGTGAAGGAGACGGCCTTCAGCGGTGTCTTCGACCTGGTGGACGAGCTACGCCGACGAGGTGCCGTCGTCACGGTCCATGACCCCCTGTACACCGACGACGAGCTCGGGACCCTGGGGTTCGTCCCGCACCACCTGGGAGAGCAGGTCGACGCAGCCGTCGTGCATACGGACCACGACGACTACCGGCGACTGACTGCTGGTGATCTGCCCGGGGCTCGCGCGGTGTTCGACGGCAGGGACATGGTCGCCGACCTCGGTCCCGGGATCGCCGTCAGGACGATCGGCAGGCCGGCGGAGGGCGCGCACCCGTGACCCCATGGGGACGCGGCCTCTACGTCCAGGTCTATCCCTCCGCTCTCGAGAGCGCGAGCCGCATGTTCCGCATCGGCCGCAGCGTGCACGAGGGCGTGGGCTTCGCGGCGACGGAGCTCGTCGGCGTGCATCGCGGGGGTCTACCTACCCGCGAGAGCATCGCAGACGGTGTGGACGTGGTGCGGGTGACGGGCACGGCACGCACAGGCAACCTGGGCCGGGTGCTCCGCGCGGCGCTGTGGCAACCACGTGTCTACCGACGCTACCGCCGGAGGTCCGTCGACGTCCTGGCGTGCCACAACGTGTGGATCCTCCCCATGTGCTGGCTGCTCGCCCGCAGGACAGGGGCGGCACTCGTCTACAACCCCCACGAGCTGGAGACCGAGACGTTCACCATGCGCGGGCCCAAGAAGTGGGTCGCCGTGGCGATCGAGAGATCGCTGGTTCGCCGCTGCGACCTGGTCTCGGCGGTGAACCGCTCGATCGCCGAGTGGTACTCGGACCGCTACGGCGTCGCTGTGCCGGTCACCGTCGGCAACGTGCCGTCGTCCACAGAAGGCCGGGTGGACCTGAGATCCTTCTTGGGCGTGCCGGACCACGCGCTCCTGTACGTGCACACGGGTCACCTAGCACGCGGCAGGAACATCGCACGCATGCTCGAGGCATTCGCTGGCGTGGAGCACCACCTCGTGTTCCTCGGGGACGGGCCCCTGCGTCCCGAAGTCGACGCAGCTGTCGCCCAGCATCCGAACATCCACTGGATGGCTCCCGTGCCCCCCGACGAGATCGTGGCTCACGTACGAGGTGCGGACGTCGGCTTGTGCCTGATCGAGACTGGGCTGGACCTCTCGAAGCGTCTCTCCTCGCCCAACAAGTTGATGGAGGCCCTTGCGGCCGACACGCCGGTCCTGTGCACCGACCTCGCGGAGGCGCGACGGGTGCTCGGCTCGCACGCGGACACATGGGTGCTGAGCGACGTCGCGGACCTGGAGCAGGCGCTGTCCCGGATCACCAGGGACGACGTCGATGGTTTCCGAGCCTCCTGGCCCGGTGCAGGGACATGGGAATCCGAGGTCACGGACCTCGTGACGGCCTACCGCAAGCTCGCGGCACGGCCTCGGAAGAGTCGTCGCGCGCGAGTGCGCAGCTAGAGTTTCCCGACTCGGGACTATTTGGAGGCATCTGTGTGTGGCTTGTTCGGGTACGTCGGCACGACTCCGTTGCCGCAGCAGGGCATCGACCTGCTCATCCGCCACTCGGAGCAACGCGGTCGGGACTCGAGCGGTCTGATCGTGCACCTGGACCACCGCTACTCCGCGTTCCGGGCCGACTTCGCGATCACCCGCCTGGCCCGGAAGACCAATCTGGGGGCGGCCTCCGTCTTCCTCGGGCACAGCCGGCTCATCACCAACGGGCTGAACGACAACCAGCCCGTGGTTCGCGACGACGTCTTCGTGCTGCACAACGGGATCGTGGTCAACCACGAACGGGTCTGGGACGACCTGGGCCTGGACCCGCGTCAGCAGATCGACACCGAGGTGATCGCGGCGATCATCGCCCAGCACCTCGCGGAGGGGGGTGAGCTCGCCGAGGCCGCCGCCAAGGTCTTCGCGCACTGCACCGGGATCGTCGCCTGCGCCGTGGCCTTGCCCCGACTCGGCAAGCTGCTCCTGTTCTCCAACAACGGGAGCCTGTACCTCGGGCACACCGAGACCGGGCAGGTCTTTGCCTCCGAGAGCTACCCGCTGACGCAACTCGGTTGTGCCGACGTGAAGCAGGTCACGGACGCGCTCGTGCTCGACGTGCCTGCCGACGTGGCCGCGGTCCCGGTCCAGGAGTGGACTGGGCGTGCACGGGACCTCGTCCCCCCGCTCGTGCTGTCGGGCGCCGAGGAGAACCTGCTCACCTACGAGCAGCCGGACCTGCGACGCTGCACTCGCTGCGTGCTCCCCGAGACGATGCCCTACCTCACCTTCGACGACCAGGGCGTCTGCAACTACTGCTTGCACTACAAACCGCGCAACAACCCGCGACCGAAGGAGGAGCTGTTCGACCTGGTCGCGCCGTACCGTCGCGCCGAGGGCAACGAGTGCATCATCCCGTTCTCCGGTGGACGAGACAGCTGCTACGCGCTCCACCTGGCCGTTCACGAGCTCGGGATGCGCCCGGTGACCTACACCTACGACTGGGGCATGGTCACCGATCTGGGCCGTCGCAACATCAGCCGGATGTGCGGGGAGCTCGGCGTGGAGAACATCATCGTGGCCGACGACATCCACAAGAAGCGGGACTACATCGCCCGCAACCTCCGGGCATGGCTAAAGTCGCCGCACCTCGGGATGATCAGCATCCTCACCGCCGGCGACAAGCACTTCTTCGCTCACGTCGAGACCATGAAGAAGCAGACGGGGATCGGGCTGAACCTGTGGGGCATCAACCCGCTCGAGGTGACGCACTTCAAGGCGGGCTTCCTGGGCGTACCTCCAGATTTCGAGGAGAAGCGGGTCTACTCACACGGGGCCATGAAGCAGCTGCGCTACCAGTCGCTGCGCTTCCGCGCCATGCTCCAGAGCCCGGGCTACTTCAACCGGTCCCTGTGGGACACGCTCAGCGGCGAGTACTACCGAAGCTTCACCGAGAAGACCGACTACTTCCACATCTTCGACTACTGGCGCTGGGACGAGCGCGAGGTGGATGACACTCTCGACCTGTACGACTGGGAGCGGGCTCCCGATACCCAGACCACGTGGCGCATCGGCGACGGCACCGCTGCCTTCTACAACTACGCCTACTACACGGCTGCCGGGTTCTCGGAGCACGACACCTTCCGCAGCAACCAGGTGCGGGAGGGCGATCTCACCCGAGCCGAGGCGCTGGACCTGGTCAAGATCGAGAACCAGCCGCGGTACGCCAACATCAAGTGGTACCTCGACGCAGTCGGGCTGGACTTCGCACCCACCATCAGGACCGTGAACGCCATGCCTCGGGTCTACGAGCGCTGAGCGATGACGCGGTGCATCTGGTACGTCTCGAAGTACGTCGCTCCCCCGGATGGTCCCGACGGCGTCGGTAGCCGCGGGTACGAGCTGATGCGTGAACTGGCCGCGCTCGGGCATCGTTGCGTCATCGTCACGTCCGACGCCAACCACCTGGCGACCGTGCCGCACGTACAGGGACGGCGGCTCCTTCAGAAGCGCGACGGACTCCTCGTGTGCTGGGTCCGCACCCTCAAGGCAGCACGTGCCAAGTCGTGGCAGCGCATCGCTGGTTGGCTGCACTTCGAGTGGAGACTGGCGCGACTCCGGAAGCGCGACCTTCCACGTCCCGATGTCGTGGTCGTGTCCAGCCCCTCGCTCTTCACCCTGCTCAACGGTCTCTGGCTCAAGCGTCGCATCGGCGCGCGCCTCGTGTTCGAAGTGCGCGACATCTGGCCCCTCACCCTCGTCGACGAGGGTGGCTACAGCCCCCGCAACCCGCTGATCAGGCTCTTGGGCACGCTCGAACGGCTCGGTTACCGGCATGCGGACGCCGTCGTCGGGACGATGCCGAACCTCCGCGAGCACGTACGGACCGTGCTGGGTCAGGATCGTCCGGTCCACTGCATCCCGATGGGTTACTCTCCCCGCGCGTTGAAAGCTGGCAGCGTGTCCCTCCCGGAGTCGTTCCTCGAGGAGCACACACCGAGCGGCAGGTTCACGGTCGTGTACGCGGGCACCATCGGCATCTCGAACGCTCTGGAGACCCTGTTCGAGGTGGCGGAGACACTCCGGGCGCGCACGGACATCCACTTTCTCGTGGTCGGTGACGGCTCTCTTCGGCAGCAGTACGTTGACGCCTACGGCTCCCTGGACAACCTCACTTTCGTGCCGCGTGTGCCCAAGGACGCCGTCGGTTCGTTGTTGGCCCGGTGCGACCTGCTGTACCTGTCGACGAGACCCGGGGAGCTGTGGCGGTACGGGCAGTCACTGAACAAGTTGGTCGACTACATGCTGGCCGGCAAGCCCATCCTGGCCTCGTTCTCGGGGCACCCCTCCATGGTCGACGAGGCCCGTTGCGGCACCTTCGTTCCTGCTGGCGATGCTGTGGCCGTCGCGCGAGAGGTCGAGCGATACCGCGACATGGAGGCCACCGAAAGGGATGCGATCGGCCAGCGGGGTCGTGAGTGGTTGATGACCCATCGCCCCTACCCACGACTCGCCTCGGACTACGCCGAAGTGCTTACCGGAACCGGCAGCACGTAACCTTCGACGCCTCTTCGGCACCCCGGCTAGGCATCAGGAGGGTGGCCCGGCGCGCTGGTCTCGTCGTCGTGCCACCGCCAGGGAGGCCGGCAGCAACGACACCCAACCCACGAGAACGGCGGCGCCGTGCGTGGCGACCACCGTCAGCACGGCGGTGTTCGCCAGGGCCAGCAAGATGAAGACGAGCGCCGGCGCCGACACGCACAGGGGAAGCCCGTCGGAGACCTTGTCGTAGGCGCGCAGCAGCAGTGCCACCAGCAGAGCGGCCACGAGCATGCCGATCCACCCGGCGTTGGCGAAGCCGTCCGCGAGGAAGTTGGCGTTGGCTGCCGTTCCCGCGTCGTAGTAGGTACGGCCCACGAGCAGACCCGGGGGCGTGTCGTATGGAGAGGGTCCAGCGAACGAAAGCACGCTGTGACGCAGCGCGTAGTACGGCCCTCCGTCGAAGAGATCCACGTAGTACCCCGTGTTAATCCCGGCCGTCGACAACGCTCGCCGCACCAGCAGCGACGTGAACCCGTACCCGCTTCTGGCGAGGTCGAGCACACCGACCGCGACGATGAGCCCCGAGAGCAGTGACACCCAGTGCCAAGTTCGCACGTGACCACGCCTGGTCATGACGAACGTGCCGATGAGGATGGCGACGGCGATGGCGTAGGACTTGTAGCCGGTCAGCGAGTAGAGCAGCACGACGCCGAGCAGTCCCGTCAACGTCACCGCGAGCCTGCGCAGGTGCAGCCCAAGCGCGATCAAGACCGGGAAGGTCCCCCCTGCCAGCCAGCCCACGAGGTATGCACCCAGGCGATCCACGTTAGTGCGGTACTGCTCGCGTTGGGCGTAGACGTCGGCGAAACCAGACAGCCGCAGGCCGATGCCTCGCGACGCGAGGTAGGCGACCGAGAGGATCCCGAAGCCGCTCAGGAGGATCCAGAACGTAGTCCTAGAGACGTGCAAAACCACCAGCCGCCGCCGACCGCCCCGGAGGGCGAGGGCGATGAGCACGAATGACGCGGTGACCGTGAGCATCAGGTTCTGCACCTGCAGCGTGGACAACGTGCCGTACAGCATCGGGATCCACACCACGGGCACGGCCGTGGTCAGCAGGAGGAAGAGCCGCGCGACGTCCGACGGCAGGCGTCCGTCGGGGTCGACCGTGAGCGACAAGACGACGGTGGCGACGATCGCTCCAACGAGCTCGAAGAGCGACCACGACCGGTCGACGTAGCCCTGATAACCGAAGACTGGGGCGATGAGGGTGTCGACGGACCACACGAGGGCCAGCGTGTAGAGCCCGACCCCCGTCACCACCCCGACCCTCGCGACGACGTCCGTGCTTGTCGCGCCTGGCTGCCGACCAGGTGAGCCTCCCGACGAAATGTCGGCTGGGAGGGCACCGGAGGGGCCGGGGCCCAAGGACCGCTCAGACACGTGGAGAGTCGGGCGCTGCAGCCAGTTCTCGGCGCACCGCCCACCACAGGCAGGCCGCTGCAGCCCCGGCAGCGATCCCGAGCAGTGCAGCGAGTAACAGTGCCACCAGCGGCGACCTCGAGTCGACAGGCTCTCCCTCGTCCGCCTCGTCGATGACTCGGGCCACGACGTCCCAGCCGCCTTCATCGGAACGTTCGAGCTCACGGACCACGCCGGGCACTGCGTCGGCGTAAGCCGCCGCCACGGTCCTGGCACGGTCCGCGTCGTCGTCTAGGACCTCGATCTCGATGATCGACGTCCCAGGCAGCACCGAGACGTCGATGTCGTCCTCGCTGGTGTCGATTTCGCCGCCCACATCCTCCGCGATCTGGCGAGCGAGGACGTCCCCGCCGATCACTTCGACGTAGGACGCGAGGCGTTGCTGCGCGACGGCGTTGCGCTGGAGGAGCACGTCAGGGTCGGCGCTCTCGACCTGGGTCGCAACGTACAGGCGCGCCGTCGAGAGAGAGCGGGAGTCCTGAGTGAGCACCAGGAGTCCGCCAAGCACCACCGCCAGCACCGTGACCACCAGGACGATGACGCGTCCTTCCTTGACGGCCTGAACGTAGTCCCTCAGCTGCACGCCCTCGCTCCTTCCGTCGACTCCCGCTCGTCCGGAGGACTCTAGTCACCCAGAGGTCTCCGGTCTGGGACCCGGGTCTGGTGACGCCGCACGCGCATCACGACGCGTCGGACGACAGCCCTCCCGGGCGACCGGCACGAGCACGCTCGGCGCCACGGAACTCCGTCATGGTGACGCCGCCGGACTCGCTGACGCCTCGGCGTCCGAGCACCGTGCCCAGGGTCGCGGCCATGATCTTGAGGTCGAGGAGCGGTGAGCGGTTGTCGACGTACTCGACGTCGAGCCGGAAGCGCTCCTCCCACGCCACCTCGTTGCGACCCCGGACCTGGGCCAAGCCGGTCATCCCGGGTCGGACCTCGTGGCGGCGGCGCTGCTCGGGCGAGTAGCGGTCGAGGTACTGCACGAGCAACGGGCGGGGGCCGACCAGGCTCATGTCACCGCGCAGCACGTTCCACAGCGTCGGCAGCTCGTCGAGGCTGGTGGAGCGCAGCCGCGCTCCGAAGGGTGTCAGACGCTGCTCGTCGGTGACCACGTCGGCGTCGGCGTCGACCGGCAGCATCGAACGAAACTTGACCAGCTCGAAGACCCGGCCGTCCTTGCCTGGGCGGGGCTGCCGGAAGAGCACCGGGGAGCCGAGCCGGCGACGCACCAGCACCCCGATCACGGCCTGCAGCGGGAGCGTGAGCACGAGCAGCACCGCGGCCGCGAGTGCGTCCGTGAGCCGCTTGAGCGGGTCGTAGCTACGGCCGCGCACCACTCACCCCCGCGCCGGCGAGCACCGCGGCCACCCGGTCGAACTGCTCGGCGGTCATGCCCGACCCCGACGGCAGGGTGAGCCCCTGTGCGAAGAGCCGGTCGGCCGTCCCGTCGAGGGTGCCGCCGTGCTCGGCGAAGACCGGCTGCAAGTGCATCGGCTTCCACAGCGGGCGGGTCTCGATGCCGGCGTCGGCGAAGTGCTGCTGCAGCTGCGGTGCCGACCAGGGAGCCAGGTCGGGGTCGACGACGAGGGCCGTGAGCCAGGCGTTGTCCTCCCGCGCCCGCGGGTCCCCCAGGACGCGCACGCCCTCGATGCCGGTGACGAGGTCGGCGTAGCGACGCCGCCACGTGCGGCGACGCTCGATCATCTCGTCGAGCCGGGCGAGCTGGGCGCGGCCGAGCGCCGCCAACACGTTGGAGAGGCGGTAGTTGTAGCCGATCTCCGTGTGCTCGTAGTGGCTCACCGGCTCCCGGGCCTGGGTCGAGAGCTTGCGCACGTGCGCGGCCAGGTGCTCGTCGTCGGTGACGAGCATGCCGCCGCCGGAGGTGGTCATGACCTTGTTGCCGTTGAAGGAGAGCGCGGCAGCCTCGCCGAAGGAGGCGCTGGGACGACCCCCGAGCGTCGACCCGAACGACTCGGCGGCGTCTGACAGCACACGCACGCCGTGGCGGCGCGCGACGTCGGCGACGGCGTCGTGGTCGACGCAGGCGCCCAGGAGGTCGACCGGGACGACGACGGGCACGCGCTGACCCTCGCCGAGCAGCTGGTGCAGCGCGCGGTCGAGCAACGCGGGAGCGAGGTTGCCCGCCTCCGGCTCGCTGTCGACGAACCAGGGGGTCGCGCCGGTGTAGCGGATCGCGTTGACCGACGCCGCGAAGGTCAAGGTCGAGACCGGCACCACGTCTCCGGGGCCCACGCCCCAGCAGACCAGCGCGAGGTGCAGCGCAGCGGTGCCGGAGGAGAGCCCAACGGCGTGCTCGCGACCTGCTCGTGCCGCAACCTCCTCCTCGAAGGCGGTCAGGTCCGGTCCGGCGGGAGCCACCCAGCCCGACCGGAGCGCGCGCACGACGTACTCCTCCTCGAGGGGTCCGGTGTCGGGCGGCGACAGCAGCACGTCGAAGTGCACGGCTCGGTCTCCTCTCGCTCCGGTGGTCGCTCGGGCGAACGCCGCGCAGACCTCGTCAGCGTCACCCAGCGGGCGACGCTCGTGGGGATCAGTCTCGACGACGGCTGGCGACCTGGCGGTCGTCGTCGCCCGGCGCGTCGAGCGTCATCCGCTCCGTGGCCTCGACCAGCAGGTCGACCACCTGCTGGCGCGGACCGTACGGCGAGAGCCGCGCCGCGTCGGAGGAGGCGAAGGGCGGGACCGGGACGTGGGAGATCAGCGGGTGGTGGGGTCGCTCGTCGACCTCGCCCTCGCTGAAGAGGTCCTCGTGCATCTTCTCGCCCGGCCGCAGGCCGGTGTAGACGATCTCGATCGGCTTGCCGCCCAGGTCGATCAGCTGCTGCGCGACCGCCGCGATGGAGACCGGCTCACCCATGTCGAGCACCATGACCTTGCCGTCGCTGCCGATGGCGCCGGCCTGGATGACCAGCTGCACCGCCTCGCCGATGGTCATGAAGTAGCGCGTCACCCGGGGGTCGGTGACCGTGACCGGCCCACCGCGCGCGATCTGCGCGGTGAAGGCCGTGAGCACCGAGCCCCGGCTGCCGAGCACGTTGCCGAAGCGGACGCTCATGAAGCGGCCGGCGGAGTCCTGCGCCGCAGCCGCGGTCAGGCCCTCGGCCACGCGCTTGGAGTAGCCCAGCACGCTGCAGGGGTCGGCGGCCTTGTCGGTGGAGACGTTGACGAAGCGCTCGACGCCGACGGCCGCCGCGGCGTTGAGCACGGTCTGGGTGCCCCAGATGTTGGTCTTGACCGCCTCGCCGGGCGCGGCCTCCAACAGCGGCAGGTGCTTGAGGGCGGCCGCGTGGAAGACGACGTCGGGGCGGCGACGCTCGAAGAGCTCGTGGACGAAGCGCTCGTCGCGGATGTCGCCGAGCACCAGGTTGTCGGAGTCGAGCAGCGCGCGCCCCTCGATCGAGAGCTGGACGGCGTGCAGCGCCGACTCGTCACGGTCGAGCATGATCAGCTCGGCCGGCGAGAAGCGCGCGATCTGGCGGCACAGCTCGGAGCCGATCGAGCCACCGGCGCCGGTGACCAGCACCTTGCGCCCGGTGAGGTAGTCGGCGATCTCGGAGACGTCGGTCTCGACCGGCTGCCGGCCGAGGAAGTCGGAGACCTCGATGTCACGCAGGTCCTCGATCTGCACGTGCTCGGGGTTGCCGAGGTCGTTGACGCTCGGCAGGACCTTCAGCTCGAGCCTGGCCGCGGAGGCGCGCGCGTTGAAGCGACGTACGACGTCGGCGGACGCGCTGGGGATCGCCAGCACCGCGATCGTCGCGTCGAAGCGCTCGGCCGCGCTCTCGAGCTTGGCGGTGTCACCCACGACCGGGACGCCACTGAGCCGGCGGTGCCGCTTGTAGGGGTCGTCGTCGAGCAGGGCGACCGGGTTCCAGATCGAGTCGGGGTTGCGCACCATGTCGCCCACCAGCTGGGCCGCGGCGTTGCCGGCGCCGATGACGACCACGGGCGTGCGGTCGGCCGGCGCGGCGTGGGGCTCCCGGGAGAGCGCGAAGTCGCGGGCGAGGCGGTAGACGGCGCGGCCGCCCAGCAGTCCCAGGAAGGCGCACATGGCGCCCGTGACGGCGACCGAGATCCGGATGTCGGTGGTGTAGGCGCTGACCGCGAGCGCCACGAGGGAGATGGCCCCGCCCAGCAGGCTGACGAGCAGCGCGTCGTCGAAGGATCCCACCGGCGAGCGACCCTCGTGGAGGCGCAGCGGCGCGGCGAGGGCGAGGAAGGCGATGCCGCAGGCCAGTCCGGTGATCAGCGCGGGGCCGAGCTGGGAGTAGGCGCTGTAGCCCACGACGGCCTGCAACCAGGCCATCGAGAAGTAGCCCAGCACCCAGGCGCTGAGGTCGAAGAGCCGCTGGACCAGCGGTCGCACCAGCTGCAGCCCAGCGAACAAGCCGTGCACGCACACCCCCGAGGTCGGATGGCTCCAGGTCGTTTCTCGGTCCGGTGCACGCCGCGAGCCTGACGACGTGCGCTTCGCAAGATATCGCGAGTGACGGGTGTGTCACCCGATCCGCTCAAACCTGCAAACCAGCCGAATAGTACGTTCCTACCCGCTCCGGGTCATACTCACGCGTCCGTCGAGGCCTCAGAGACCACCGGGCGTTGCCCGGCGCGGTCCGTCGCGAAGTGGCTCACCGACGCCACGAGCCCGCCGACAAGGGCGATCCAGAGGAAGCGGTTGCCCACGACGTCGCTGGAGACCTGCGCGTTGAGCAGCCAGTAGACCGCGATCCCCAGCGCGGCTGCGCCGGCCGGAGCATGGCTCACCCGACGCAGCCGGACCAGGGCCAGCACCACCAGCATCACCACGCCCAGCAGCGCCAGCACGCCTCCCTCCGCGAAGGCCTCGGCGAAGACGTTGTGGGCGTACGCCGCACCGTCCTCGTTGGCGATGGCCCGTCCTGCCTCGCTGTGCCGAGCGAAGTCGCCCCATCCCACGCCGAACAGCCTGCGCAGCCCCAGCCCCACAGCCTCGCCGACGAGGTCGGCGCGCGTCTCGTCGCCCAGCCCTCCCTGCACGGAGTCGACGATCCGGCGACCGCCGGCCCCACCTCCGCGCAGCGCGAAGACGTACGCCGCCGCGCTCGCGAGCGCGACCATCGCCAGCGGCCACGCCCGCCGACCGGTGAAGCACCTCGCCGCGCAGATCACGACGACCAGCGAGACCACGGCGGCCAGCAGCGGCCCGCGACTGCCGACCTGGACCAGCACCGCGCCGGCCGCGACGGCGACCAGCCAGGCGACCCAGCGCAGCCGGGCCGAGGCGAGGCCGAGCACGAGCAGCGGCACCACGGCTGCGCCCACGAGCCGGCCGGTGGAGATGGTGTCGACCGTGGGCAGCGTCAGCCGGCCCCCGACGAGGACGAGGTCGGCGGCGTCGGCGGTCATCACGGCGGCGAGCGCCACGGCCAGCCCCACGACCACCTGCGACCAGACCCAGCTCGTGCGCACCCGCTCGTGGTCGAGCAGCAGCACCGCGGCGAGGAGCGCCGGCAGCAGCGAGACCGCGAGGGCGGCGACCTTGGTCGGGCCGTAGCCGTCGGCGTCGCTCAGCATCGCCCCCGGCACGAAGGCCGCGACGAGGAGGGCGAGCGGCACCACGACCCCGGGAGGCAGCACAACAGGACGGCCCAGCCGGTGCACCACGCACAGCACGAGGAGCCCGCTGCCGATCCACACCGGCTCGACCGGCGACCACGACATCAGCACCGAGTTGCGCAGGTTCCAGCTCGCGGCCCACCACGTCAGCGCAGCGGCGTACGCCCAGGGCCACCAGCGTCCCGCGGACGTCGGCACCGGTGGCGACCAGCGGTGCCGGTCGGTGGCGGGGGTGCTCACAGCGCGGACCCTAGCCCGACCGCGCGTCACCGCCGTGGTGCCGCAGCGCGGACCCGGCCTCCTCTAGGGTCTGGCGGAGACGAGAGCCGCACCAGCACGAGGAGCCCGGACGTTGACGCCACTGCAGTACGGCAAGGTCGTCGCCCGCGGGTGGTGGCTGGTGCTGCTCGGCGTCCTGCTCGGCGCCCTGGTGGGCTGGATGACGACCGACGACGTCGCGCCCACCTACACCTCGTCGTCGAGCATCCTGCTCTCCCCCACCCAGGTCGCCAGCGCCACCTCCTCCGAGGCCTACACCGCCAACCTGCTGGCGCAGGGCCGGGTGCAGTCCTACGCCGACCTCGCCGACAACGACGCGGTGACCGAGCGCGTGATCGAGGACCTCGACCTCGACCTGACCCCCGCCGAGCTGGCCTCCCAGGTGACCGCGACGGCGACCCCGGCCACGACGGTGCTCAACCTGACGGTCACCGACGAGGACCCCGAGCAGGCCCAGGTCATCGCCCAGGGCGTCTCCGACCGCCTCGTCACCCTGATCACGCGGGTCGAGCGGCGCCGAGCCGACGGCACCGCGCTGGTGCGTGCCGAGATCGAGAGCGCACCCCAGCTGCCCACCGACTCGGCCTCGACGCCCCCGGAGTGGCGCAACCCGGCCCTCGGCGCAGCCGGCGGCCTGGTGCTCGGTCTCGCCGCCGCCGTCGTCGCCGGTCGGCTCGACCGCCGGGTGCGCGACGACGACGACGTCGTCGAGGCCCTGGGCGCCCCCGTGATCGGCACGGTCCCCCCGCCCCGTCGCCGCCGACGGGGAGCCGAACACGGCGACGCGGTGCTGGCGTCGGTGCGGACGGTGCGCACCGCCGTCTTCTTCCACCACCCCGGCCCGGGCCGCAGCCTTAGCGTCGCGATCACCAGCCCCCGCGAGGTCCCCGACCTCGCGGAGGTCACCGTCGCGCTCGCCACGTCCCTGGTCGGCACCGGCCACCGAGTGCTGCTCGTGGAGGCCGACCTGCAGCAGCCGCGCCTGGCCGGGTTGCTCGACCTCGACACCGACAAGACCACCGGCCTCGCCCCGCACCTGGAGGGCAGCCAGGACCAGGCCGAGGTGGTGCACCACCACGCCGCCTCGGGTCTCGACGTCGTCCCCGCTGGTCGCGCGTCCGAGGACGCCGCCGACCTGCTGCACAGCCAGTCCTTCGGCCGGCTGCTGGCCGACGCTGCCTCCCGCTACGACTTCGTGCTCGTGACCACGCCTCCCACCGACGCCGGCACCGACGCCGCGGCGGTGGCCGCCCAGTGCGACACCACGCTCGTCGCGGTGGCGCGGCGGCGTACGAAGCTCCCCGAGCTCCGCGCGACGGCCAAGCAGCTCGAGCAGGTCGGCGCCGAGGTCGTCGGCGCCGTCGTCATCGGCTGAGCCTGCGCTAGCTGCGCCAGACGCCGCGGGTGTCGACGAGCCCTCGACCGGCGAGCGTCGCCGGGTCGAGCGCGGCGAGCTCGGCATGGTGCACCAGCAGCACCACCACGTCGCTCTCCTGCAGCGCCGTGCCCAGGTCGCGCAGCACGACCGTGTCGTACGCCGCCAGCTCGGCGGGCAGCGCGTCGGCGTACGGCTCGACCGCGAGCAGGGTCAGGTCGGGGCGGGCCTCGGCCAGGCGGCGCACCACCTCGACCGCGGGACTCTGCCGCAGGTCGTCGACGTCGGGCTTGAAGGCGAGGCCCAGGCAGGCGACGGTGCCGCCCTCGGGCGCCTGGACCGACACCTGGTCGACCACCTGCTGCGGCCGGTCGTCGTTGACCTCGCGGGCCTGGCGGATGAGCCGTGCCTGCGCGGGCGCCGCGGCGGCTATGAACCACGGATCGACGGCGATGCAGTGGCCACCGACACCGGGTCCCGGCTGCAGCACGTTGACGCGGGGGTGGTGGTTGGCCAGCTCGATCACCGACCACACGTCGAGCCCGAGCCGGTCGCAGATGGTGGCCAGCTCGTTGGCGAAGGCGATGTTGACGTCGCGGAAGGTGTTCTCCACCAGCTTGGCCATCTCGGCCGTTGCGGCGTCGGTCAGCGAGATCTCGCCCTCGCAGAAGAGCTCGTAGAGCCGCGCGGCCCGGCGGCTGCACTCGGGCGTCAGCCCGCCGACGACCCGGTCGTTGCTGACCAGCTCCTCCAGCGTCTTGCCGGGGAGCACCCGCTCGGGGCAGTGGGCGAGGTGCACGTCGGGGTCGTCGGGATGCTGGTGCGGGAGCCGCAGGTCGGGGCGCTCCTCGGCGATCCAGGCGCTCATCGCGGCCGTCGAGCCGGGCGGGCAGGTCGACTCCAGGATCACCAGCTCACCGCCCTGCAGCACCTGCGCGATGGCCCGCGTCGCGGCCTCCACGTGGGTGAGGTCGGGCTCGTGGTCGCCCTTGAAGGGCGTGGGCACCGCGACGACGTAGACGTCGGCGGGCACCAGGTCACGGGTGGCGGTCAGCCGGCCCTGCTCGACCACGCGGCGCACGAGGTCGTCGAGGTCGGGCTCGATGATGTGCACGCGGCCGCCGTTGACCATGTCGACGACCCGCTGGTCGAGGTCGACGCCGTGCACCCGCACCCCGCGGTCGGCCAGCACGGCACTGGTGGGCAGGCCGATGTAGCCCAGCCCGACGACCGCCACGCCGCGCTCGTAGGTCGGGGCGGTGCCGCCGCTCACCGGGCGCCCGCCGCGAGCGACTGCTGCTGCGCGCCGGCGTCGAAAGGATCGGGCATCGGGCCAAGCCCCAGCAGCGCACGCAGGGCGCCGACGCAGCGGGGGGCCGCCTGCCCGTCGCCGTAGGGGTTGACCGCCTGGGCCATCGCGGCGTACGCCGCCGGGTCGCGCAGCAGTCGCTCGACCTCCTCGACGACCCGCGCCCGGTCGGTGCCGACCAGGCGCACCACGCCCGCGTGCACCCCCTCGGGGCGCTCGGTGGTGTCGCGCAGCACCAGGACCGGCTTGGCGAGTCCGGGCGCCTCCTCCTGCACGCCGCCGGAGTCGGTGACGACCAGCCGCGCGCGCCGCATCACGTGGGCGAACTCGGCGTAGGCCAGTGGCTCGGTGAGCACGACGTTGGGCAGCGACCCCAGCGTCTGCTCCACCGCGTCGCGGACGACCGGGTTGCGGTGCATCGGCAGCACCAGGTCGAGCTCGGGATGGGCCTCGGCGACCTCGCGCAGCCCCTCCATCGCCTGGCGCATGGGCCCGCCCCACGACTCGCGCCGGTGGGTGGTCACCAGCACGAGGTCACGCGCGTCGTCGAGCCTGGCCAGCGCGGGGTCGGAGAAGGGCACGGGCTGCTCGACGACCCAGTGCAGCGCGTCGATGACGGTGTTGCCCGTGACCAGCACGGTGCGGGGGTCGACGCCCTCGGCGAGCAGGTTGTCGCGGGCCGCCGGCGTCGGCGCGAGGTGCAGGTCGGCGAGCACCGAGGTCAGCCTGCGGTTGGCCTCCTCGGGGAAGGGCGAGCGGAGGTCGCCGGTGCGCAGCCCGGCCTCGACGTGCACCACCCGGCAGCCGGCCAGGAAGGCGGCGTACGACGCGGCGAAGGCACTGGTGGTGTCTCCCTGCACGACGACGGCCTCGGGACGTCGCTCCTCGAGCACCTGCTCCAGGCTCTCGAGCACGGCGCGGGTGATCGCGCTGACGGAGGCGCCGTGGCGCATCAGGTCGAGGTCGACGTCGGGCTCGATGCCGAAGAGACCGTTGACCTGGTCGAGCATCTCGCGGTGCTGGCCGGTCACGGCCACCACGGGCCGCAGCCCCGGGTCGTCGCGCAGGGCGCGCACCACCGGGGCCAGCTTGATCGCCTCGGGGCGCGTCCCGTAGACGACCAGGACGTCTCGCTGCATGGCGCCTTCCCACGTCGTACTCAGGTCCACAGGACCGTAACCCACCCCTGCGGGGCGACTACTGCCCGACGCGCTCGGGGTCCTGCCAGACCCGCACCCAGTCGACGTCGACCGTCGAGCTCTCGCTGGTGGTGCCGTCGTCGAGCGCCCAGTCGGAGGTCAGCAGGCTGAGCACGACCTCCTCGGGACCGTCGGCCACCCGGGGCTTATCGGTGGTCATCGTGACGTGGCCGTCGACTCGGAAGACGTAGCCCTCCGGTGTCCACTCGACGGAGTAGACGTGCCAGCCGTCGGCCGGCGTCGCGCCCTCGGCGAGCACCGGCGACGGGTCGACCTCTCCCCCCTCGCTGGCGAGCTCACCGTCGGTCAGGGGGTCGTGGATCTTGGTCTGCAGGCCCGAGCGGTGCCCGTCGCCGTAGTACTCCACGGTGTCGATCTCGAGGCCGCCCTCGCCCATGGTCTGCAGCCAGAAGGCGCTGTGCATGCCCTGCCCCGACTGGACCTTCATGCGCGCCGCAGCGGTGCCGTAGGTGAACTGGAAGGGCTCCTCGGCGCGACCGGTCCCGACCATCGCGTTGTCCCACACCCCGCCCACGCACTCGACGGATGCGTCGCCGGGCGACGCGGCACCGTCGGGGGCGATCCGCTTGACCGAGAGCGTGGCGACGCCGTCGGCCAGGCTGACGCGCTCCTCGTCGGGGCTCGCGCACATCCGCCGCCCGTGGTAGAGGCCGGGGTCGCGCGCCGCCCAGCGGCGCTCGTAGGCAGCGACGTCGTCGAAGTCCTCGGTGAAGACCTCCGTCTGCGTCGCCGGCGTGACCGGCTCTCCCGTCAGGTCGCCGGCCACCGCGCGGTAGTCGGCGTCCTCGCCGGGCTCCAGGGCCGGCAGCATCACTCGCGCCTGCCCGTCGGCGTCCTGCTCGCCCTCGGCGTCCGGCACGGCCGACCAGCTCTCCCCGCCGTCGGTGGAGCGCTCAACGCGTACGGTCGTCCCTTCGTCGGCGGGCTCCACCACCACGGTCGCGGGTGTGAGCAGGTCGTCGCGCGAGGGCGACTGCCCGATCGCGGCCGGGGCGATGCTCAGCTCGACGGAGCCCTCCGGCTCGGCTGCGCCGCCACCGCCGCCGCAGCCGGTGAGGAGGAGTCCGAGGGCCACGGGCGCAGCGAGCGCCCGGGAGGTCCGGGTCGCGACGAGAGGTCTCCGCACGCTACTGACCGATGTGCTTCGGGTCCTGCCAGACCTGCACCCAGTCGACGGCCACCTTCGAGCTCGACTTGGTCTTCAGCACGCGGTCGTCGAGCGCCCAGTCGGAGGTGAGCAGGCTCATCACGACCTCCTGCTGCGCCGTCGACACGTGCGGCCTGCTGGTCACCATGGTGACCACGCCGTCGACGCGGAAGACGTAGCGCTTCGGCGTCCACTCCACCGAGTAGACGTGCCAGCCGCTCGCGGGGGTCTTGCCCCTGGCCAGCACGGGGCTGAGGTTCATGGTGCCGCCGTGGGTGCGCAGGCCGCCGTTGGGGAGGGTCTGGTGGATCTTGCTCTGCAGCCCGGCCCAGTAGCCGTTGCCGTAGTACTCCGCGATGTCGATCTCGGCGCCGCCGGCACCCATGGCCTGCAGCCAGAAGCCGCTGTGCATGCCCTGGCCGGGCTGGAACTTCACCCGGGCGGCGGCGGTGCCGTAGCGGAAGGAGAAGGGCTTGGCGGCCCGACCCGTGCCCACCATGGCGTTGTGCCAGATGCCGCCGACACACTTGAAGCTGCGCTTGGCCGGCGAGGGACGGCCCTTGCGCCCGACCTGCTTGACCGAGAGCCTGGCGGAGCCGTTGATCACTGCCACCCGGCTCGGGCTCGGTGCCGCACACATGCGGCGGCCGTGGTACATCCCCTTGTTGCGCGTCTTCCACTGCTTGCGGTACTTCGCCGCCGAGTCGAAGCCGTCGACGAAGACACGCGTCTGCGCCCGCGGCACGACCGTCGGGGTGGCGACGTTGCGCTTGCCCTTGCCCGGCGAGGTGACCGCGCGGTACTTCGAGGTGTTGCCCGGCTTGACGGCGCGCACGTTGAAGCGCGCGCGGCCCCGCTTGTCCTGGGTCGTGGTCGCGGCCTTGAGCCACTTGCCACGGACGAGCCGCTCGATCCGGACCCCTGCCCCGGGCCGGGCGGGGCTGAACCGCACGGTGCCGGGGGTGAGGCCGGCCTTGCGGTCGGAGCGCTTCTGACCGACCGGAGCCGGCGCGAAGGCGATCCGGCCCGTCGTCCGCCGGGCCTGCTGCTGCGCGGCCAGCGAGCTCGTCTGGGTCGAGACGCCCGAGGCCTCCGCCGGCTCACGGTCGAGGGCGATGCTCGCGCTGGAGACCGCGAGGGTGAGTGCCATCGCCAGGGCGACGAGCTTGGGGGTGCGTGTCATGGGTGGAGCCCTCCACGAGCCGAGCCGAGATCAAGACCGCGGGGTTCGCGACGCAGGTGAGTCTAACGGGACAGAAGTGGACCATGAGGGCACACTCCGCCCATGACGCGACGACGGAGCGACTTCACGGCAGCCGCCCGGCGGGCGGTCCGCGGCCTCGTGGCGGGTCGCGAGGAGCCCGGTGCGACGGCTCCCGTCGCGGCACCGCGTGAGCCGAGGCGTCGTCGCTTCGGCCTGAGGCCGGGACCGAAGCTGCCGCCGGTGCCACCCGTCACGGACGCCGACAGCTGGCTGGTGCCCCCCACGTCGCAGAAGGAGGGCATCGGGCACGGCTTCCACGCCCAGGGCACCGGACGAAGACCGCGACCCTTCGACGTCGAGCTGCTCGAGGAGCTCAACGAGGAGTACCGCCACAAGCCGGTCGTGCCCGAGCCGCGGTCGTGGACGGCCGAGGGGCTCGCCGCGGAGGCCAACCGTCGGGTGCTGTGGGCGCACCACACGGTCGACCTGGCCGGCAAGACCGTGCTCGAGGTCGGCTGCGGCGACGGCTACGAGCTGTGGTCGATGGCGCACAACCTGGGGGCCGACGCCCACGGCGTCGACGTTCACGAGTCGGCTCGCTGGGCCGACCTGGCCGGCGACCGGGTGCACCTGCAGCGCGCCGACCTCACCCAGCACAACCCCCTCGCCGACGACACCTTCGACCGCGTCGTGTCGTACACCGTCTGGAGCACGTGCAGCACCCCCACGCCCTGCTGCGCGAGACCTTCCGCGTGATGAAGCCCGGAGCGCTGCAGTGGCTGCGGGCCAACCTGTGGGCCGGACCCCTCGCCTCCCACCGCTACCGCGACATCTACTTCCCCTGGCCCCATCACCTCTTCTCCGACGACGTCATCGCCGCGTGGGACGCCGCCCACGGCCGCCCGCCCGAGGGTGCGGCGTGGGTCAACAAGCTCACCTGGAACCACTACGAGCGCTACGTGCACGACATCGGCTTCCGGCTGCGGCGGGTGCGCTTCCAGAAGACGGAGTGGGACGAGGACTTCTACCGCCGCTTCGAGGACGTGCTCGGCCGGATCCCCCGCTGGGACCTCGAGCGCGACTTCTTCACCGCCGTGCTGGAGAAGCCGGTCCGCACAGCAGCACAGCCCGGCCAGCGTCGCTGACCGGGCTGCGCCTGCAAGCTCGACGGGCTACTGCCAGACGCGCACCCAGTCGACGTACATCTTCGAGCTCTCGCTGGTCTTGAAGTCGTCGAGGGCCCAGTCGGAGGTGAGCAGGCTCAGCACGACCTCCTCCGGCGCCTGCGACACGTCCTTGGTCGAGACCCAGGTGACCACGCCGTCGACGCGGAAGACGTAGCGCGTGGGCGTCCAGTCGACGGAGTAGACGTGCCATCCGCTGGCCGGCGTCCGGCCCTTGGCCACGACGGACGACACGTTCATCTTGCCGCCGCTGGTGGAGAGCTTGCCGTTGGAGAGCGTGCGGTGGACCTTGGTCTGCAGGCCGGAGCGGTGACCGTCGCCGTAGTACTCGGCGATGTCGATCTCGGCGCCGGTGACGGCGGGACCCTGCAGCCAGAAGCCGCTGTGCATGCCCTGGCCCTTCTGGAAGCGGACCCGGGCGGCGGCCGTGCCGTACTTGAAGGTGTACGGCGAGGCCGCGCCGCCGGTGCCGACCATGGCGTTGTCCCACACCCCGCCCACGCACTTGTACTTCGAGTCCGCGGGCGACCGGGTGCCGTTCTTCGCGATGCGCTTGACCGAGAGCGTGGCGATGCCGCCGCTCACGCTGACCCGGTCGGCCTTGGGGGTCGCGCACATGCGGCGCCCGTGGTAGAGCCCGGGGGCACGCGTGACCCACTTGCTGCTCAGCGCGCTGCCGTTGAAGTCCTCGGCGAAGACCTGCTTCTGGGCCGTGACCGACACGGCCCCGCCCACAACGGTGGCGGCGCCCTTGCCCGGGAAGGTGACGGCGCGGTACTGGGCGGAGGTGCCGTCGGCCAGCCGCGGCAGGTTGAAGCGGAACCAGCCCTTGCTGTCCTGGGCGCCCTTGGCCTGGGTCACCCACGAGGTGCCGACGTAGCGCTGCACCTGCACGGCAGTTCCGGGACGCGCCGGGCTGAAGGTCGCCACGCCCGGCGTCCGGTAGGCGGTGCGGTCACGCAGCTGGCCCACGGGGGCCGGGGCGATGTCGAGCTTCGGCGCGGACGCGGCCCTGGCGAGCACCTTGACGCCACGTGACGTGCGGGTGCTGTAGCGCTTCTTGCCGATCTTCGTCGCCGGGGCCACGACCCGGAAGGTGCGCGAGCTCGTCGTCGCCTTCACGCTGAAGGCGTAGGCGCCACCTCGCTTGGTGCGCGTCGACTTCACGCTCTTCCAGCGGCCCTTCGCCTTCTGCTGGAGCACCACCTTGCGCTTGGCCGGGGCCACGGCGCCGCGGACGGCGACGCTCTCGTTGGGCAGCGGGCGGGCCACCGAGAGCTTGGCCGAGACGCCCGCGGCCTGGGCCGGGGTGTCGTCGAGGGCGATGGTGCCCGTCGTCAGGACGAGGGCAAGCCCTGCGGCCCCCGCGACGAGTCTGGTGATGCGTGACATGTGCCCTCCACGAGCCCGAGCCGAAGTGCCGCGTGGTCCCGCGACGCGTGGAGACTACCGAGATACGAGACCCGAGATGTCCGGAATTGGGAAAGTCACTCGCGACTCAGTGAGCAACTTCCGCAACACGGCCTCGGCGGCATCGGTGTCGCCCAGCGCCGAGCGGTGGGCCGCGGGGAGCCGGCTCAGCACGCTCCCCGGCTCGTATAGCGTCCACACCGGGGTGCCGCTGCCGGTGTAGTCGGCCATCTTGCTCGGCACGTAGGGGTTCAGCGCGTGGTGGTCGCCGGTCGCGGCGTCGTTGACGAGGAGCACGTCGAAGCGCCGGGTCAGCGCGAGGTAGTCGAAGTAGCCGACGTACGGCCGCGCCCGGACCACGTCGGCCAGTCCGCGCCGGGCGGCCTGCACCCCCAGCTCGTGCGGCTTCGGGGTGAAGACGTGGAGCGCGAAGCGGATGCGGTCGCGCGCGTCGAGCCGTTGCAGGGCGTCGAGCAGCACGGAGAGGTCGCGGGTCGCGTAGAAGACCCCGAAGTAGGCCAGGTGCACCCGGTCGGGCTCGAGCGCGATCTCGGGCCGCCCCACGTCGTAGAGCTCGTCAGCCGGCACCGGGTGGGGCCACACCTCGCTGTGGGCGCGGGCCCGCTCCACCAGCGCCGGGTCGCCCTCGCAGTAGCCCAGCATGACGTCGCGCTGGTGCTCGTTGGTGAAGACGATCCGGTCGGCGAAGGCGTAGACCAGCCGCTCGGTGGTGTCGAAGAGGTACCTGCTGCTGGGCACCACGTAGCCCGCGTCGGCGAGGGCCGCACGCACGCGGCGTCCGGTCTCGTCGTCGTGGATCTCCGCGGCACGCTCCTGGCCGAGGGTGTCGTAGCGCAGCGGGTCGGAGAACTCCGCCGTCCACTGCAGCTCGGGGCGGCGCACCTTCACCATCGCCGCGGCGACGTGGGCGCTCACCGCCATCGCACGGCTGTAGAGCCGCTCGTAGCGCGGGCTGTCGGGGTCGCTGTCCCACTGCTCGAAGCGGCGCAGGGTCTGCTCCACGAAGTGCGCGGCCGGCGGCCAGCTGTAGAAGGACATCGGTCCTCGCACGATGTGGTGGCGCCCCAGCGCGGGCCCCACCACCTGCAGCGCGCGCGGGTCGTGGGGACGCGCCGGGCCCATGTCGACCGAGATCACGTCGGTCGCCTCACCGCTCTCGCGCAGCCGCTTGGCGGCGACCATGCCGCTGGTGTCGAGGTCCGGCGGGAAGCAGTAGCAGACGGCGAGGCTGCGGGCGAGGCCGCGGTTGACGACGTCCCACGGCACGTCGTGGGCGTCGAGCCGCCGGGCCTCCTCGACGACCCGCTCGCGCTCGTCGGGGTGGCGGCGCAGGTAGCGGTTGACCCACTGCGCCTGCCAGCGGCGCATCCGGTCGGCGACGAGAGCGACCTCCGGATCACCCTGGTCGACGCGCTGGAGGGCGGCGATGCACTCGAGCCGCTGGGTGACCTCGAAGTCGAAGCCCGCCGCCTGCCGGCCCACGCCCGTGGCACGCAGGGTGCGGACGTACGCCGTGCTCGGGTCCCCCGGGAGCACCCGCACGCGGAAGCGGCGCGCAGCGAAGATCGAGAGCCAGTAGACGTGGTCCTCCCCGCTGCGCAGCGAGGCGTCGTAGCGCGCCGACCGGGCGGTCTCGACGTCGACGAGCTTGGCGGCGTTGTAGGCGCAGACCGCCGAGATCTCGGAGACCGGCAGGGTGCGGCCCTCCACCCGCCCCAGCGCCTTGGCGATGTAGCCCTCGGGCCGGCCGCGGGTCGACCCCTGGCTCACCTGGTGCACGGGCGCGGCGACGACCACTCCGGGAGCGGCGGCGTCGAGCATGGCGCGCAGGAAGTCGCGAGCGACACTGTCGTCGTCGTCGACGAAGGTGACCCACGCGCCGCGGGCCGCCGCGAGACCCGCGTTGCGCGCGTGCCCGGCGCCGCCGACCGCCGTCTGCAGCACGCGGACGTCGAGCCCGGGATGCTCCCGGCACACCGACGCCACCACGTCGCGGGTGCCGTCGGGGGGGCCGTTGAGCACGACCAGGACCTCGAAGTCGGTGAGGGGCAGCGTCTGGGCCGCGAGCGACTCCAGGCACGCCCTCACGTGACCCGCGCCCTGGTACGTCGGCACCACTACACTGACCGCGGCGTGACGCGTCGAGGCCTGCACGGCCGGTTCCTCCGCCACTTCGCGCAGCCTCCCGTCGACTCCGGCACCGACTCCCGAAGGAGCGAGCATGACCCTAGACGACCGAGGCCCGCACGGCCGTCCGGTGGTCGGTGTCGGCCCGTCCTCGCTGGCCGCCGGCCACGCCTTCGGGCCTGACCACGACGACCTCGTGCTGGCGGCGTACGACGAGGTCGGAGCGACGCACGACCTCGACCACGCGGCGTCGGTGCACCTGCTCGTCGCGCCCGGGTGCGAGGCTGCGCTCGCGAGCCTGGTCGAGCGGCTCGGCCCGGGGAGCGACCTGACACTCGCGGCCGAGGCCGCCCACCACGACCTGCTGCTCGACCTGCTGCAGCGGCACGGCCTGGCGATCCTCGGAGTCCGCGGACGCACGCGCGGTGTCTCCTTCCACGTCGCGCCCGGGCAGCCGGACCCGGCCCGTGACCGGCTGCTGCTGCAGGCGGTCGCCGCGGCGTCGTCCGCCACGGCCGAGTTCGCCCAGCCGACCAGGGCACCCCGCCGTCAGAACGCCTCGCCCACGCCGAGCCGCGCCCGGCAGGTGCGACGTCGTACGCGTGAGGCCGCTCCCCCGCCCCGCCCCGTGCCGCCCCTGGTGCGCGCGCTCGACCGCGTGTCGGGCCTGGCGCGCGGACGCCGCCGCACCGCGGCGCTCGGCGTGCTCGGCTTCGTCGCCCTCGTGCTGCTCGTCGTCGCGCTCTTCGCCGCCACGGGCTCGGCCGCCGGGAGCAGCCTGCTGGTGCTGCTGCTGGGGGGCGGCGCCGTCGCACTCGCGGGAGCGAGCCTGCTCGGGGTGCTGCTGCTGGCCCGACAGCTGCACCGGCAGACCGCGCGCCTCGAGGAGGCGCTGAGGCAGCACGAGATCTCGCTGCGCCAGCACGAGCGCCGTATCGCCAAGCGCGACGTGGTCGCCGCCGGCGACACCGCCCTCACCCACGACTACCTCGCCGCCATCGCCGCCGCCTCGGCCGTGCAGGGCCGCGACCTCCAGATCGCCCTGGAGGACCTCGCCCGGGAGCGTCGGGCCTAGGTCTCGAGACGGTCGCTGCGCGACCTCCTCGACCACCCGGGGGTCGGCCGGCGGGCGGCGCACGGGGTCTCGAGACGGTCGCTGCGCGACCTCCTCGACCACCCGGGCGTCGGCGAGCGACCTCCTGGACCACCCGAGAGCATCGGGTGGTCGAGGAAGGCGCGCAGCGCCTGTCTCGAGACCCGGCGACCCGGGCGCGGTCTCAGACGCGGCGGTCGGCGTCCTGCCAGTACGGCGCCCGCAGGTCGCGCTTGAGGATCTTGCCGGTGGGGTTGCGGGGCAGCGCCTCGAGGAACTCCACCGACGTGGGGCACTTGTACTTCGCGAGGTGCTCGCGGCAGAAGTCGATGAGCTCGGCCTCCGTGGCGCTCTGCCCCGGGTGCAGCGAGACCACGGCCTTGACCGTCTCGCCCCAGCGGTCGTCGGGCACGCCGATGATCGCGACCTCCATGACCGCCGGGTGCTCGGCGAGCACCCGCTCGATCTCGGGGCTGTAGATGTTCTCCCCGCCGGAGATGATCATGTCCTTGAGCCGGTCCTCGACGTAGACGAAGCCGTCGGCGTCGACCTTGCCCATGTCGCCGGTGCGGAACCAGCCGTCGTCGGTGATCACCTCGGCGGTGGCCTCCGGCTTGCCGAGGTAGCCCTGCATCAGCTGCTGGGTGCGGAACCACAGCTCGCCGTGCTCCCCCACCGGGAGGTCCTCGAGGGTGGCGGGGTCGACGACGCGCACCTCGACCCCGGGGATCGGCTGCCCGGCGCTGACCAGGCGCTCGGGGTGCTCGGGGTCGCGGTGGGCCTCGGGCATCAGGTGGGTGATCACGCCGGCGACCTCGGTCAGGCCGTAGACCTGGATGAAGTCGGTGTCGGGCCAGGCCTCGATCGCGGCGCGCAGCAGCGGCAGCGGCATCGGGGCGGCGCCGTAGCAGTAGGTCTTGAGCCGCCCGAAGAGCCGGATGGCGTCGTCGCCCGACTGCAGCACCTGCGCCAGCACGGCCGGCACCAGGAAGGTGCGGTTGGCCCCCTGCATGATCGCGCCGGCCAGCGAGGCGCCGTCGGGGTCGCGGGTCATCACGCTCGGGACGCCGTCGTGGATGCCGAAGAGCACGTAGGAGGAGCCCCCGACGTGGAAGAGCGGCATGGAGACCATGTTCTTGTCGCCGGGGTCGAAGCCCCAGCCGTCGTGGGCCGCCACGGTGTGGCAGATCATGTTGGCCTGGCTGAGCATGACGCCCTTGGGGCGGCCGGTGGTGCCGGAGGAGTACATCACCAGGCAGGTGTCGTCGGGCCGGACCGCGGGGTCGCGCGGCAGCGGGGTGGCGCGGGCGAGCAGGGCCTCGTACTGGTCGCCGTGGTCGCCCTCCGGGGTCAGCTCGATGACCTCCTCGACGGCGACCAGCTTGTCGCGGATCGCGGAGATGGTGGGCAGCAGCTCGCTGCCGACGAGCAGCACCTTGGCCCCGGAGTCGTTGACGGCGTAGTCGATCTCGTCGCCGGCGAGGCGGAAGTTGATGATCGCGTTCGCCGCGCCGAGCGACGCGGCGGCGAAGGTGAGCTCGACGCAGGCCGGGTGGTTCTTGTCGAGGAAGGAGACGACGTCGCCGCGGCCGACGCCCATGGAGGCGAGCGCGCCGGCGAGGCGGCGTACGCGCTCGTCCATCTCGGCCCAGGTCCACGTGCGGCCGAGGTAGGTCATCGCCTCGGCGTCGGGCGTCGTGCGCGCCCAGTGGGCCAGCCGCTCGTCGAGGTAGCGCGGCGTGGGCAGGTCGTCGACCGGGACCTGCTGCGCGGGGATGTGGCGGGTGGTCGGTGTGGTCACGAGGTCTCCTCCGCGGGGCGCGACCCTGGCACTGGCGCTGTCAGGTCCGGTGAACTGTGACACACGCCACCACCCCCGGCAACGCTCACGCGCCCCCGAGCAGACCGGGCTCCTCGGGCTCCCCGCGCTCGCCCTCGTCACGGCGCGTGCCGAGCACCAGCGCGCTCGCCAGGACCACCAGGGCCATGCCGACCAGCTGTGTGGGGTGCAGCACCTGGCCCAGCACGAGCAGGCCCGCGACGGCGGCGACGGCGGGCTCGAGGGAGAGCAGGATCCCGAAGACGGCGGCGGCCAGGCGGCGCAGGGCGAGCAGCTCCAGGGAGTAGGGCAGCAGCGACGAGAGCACGGCGAGGCCGAGGCCGGTCGCGACGTGGCCCCACGTCCAGTCGCCGACGCCGGGCAGGCCGGCCGGCAGCACGACGACGGTCGAGACGACCAGCGCGATCGCGAGGCCGTCGAGGCCGGGGAGCTCGGCCCCGGTGCGTCCGCTCAGCACGATGTACGCCGCCCACAGCGCGCCGGCGGTGGCGGCCAGGCCGAGACCGGTCCAGCTGAGCTCGGAGAAGGGCACCGTGAGCGCCTCGGAGACCAGCACCACGCCGACCGCCGCGGCAGCCACGGCGAGGAGGTCGCGCGGCTTGCGGGAGAGCACCGCCGCCAGCAGCAGCGGCCCGAGGAACTCCACCGTCACGGCGACCCCGAGCGGGAGGTGCACCAGGGAGCTGTAGAAGGTCCAGTTCATCAGCCCGAGCGCGACGCCGAACGCCATCGCGGTCGTCCACGCCCGGCGGCTCAGCCCGCGCAGCCGCGGGCGCACGAGCGGCACGATGACGAGGGCGGCGAAGCCGATGCGCAGCATCACCGCTCCCCCCGCGCCGATCTCCGGGATCAGGGTCGCCGCGAGCGCGCCGCCGAACTGGACCGAGAAGACGCCCCCCAGCACCAGCAGCGGCGCCGGGACCCGATCGGCTGCGCGCACCACGGGCGTCACGCTAGGCCGTGGCGGGACGGCCGGTTCAGCGGGTCCGCTGCACCCGGCCCTCGTCCCAGACGGGCTCGTCGGACTCGTAGACCGAGCCGTCCTCGCCCAGGACCAGGAAGCGGTCGAAGCCGCGGGCGAACCAGCGGTCGTGCGTGACCGCGAGCACCGTGCCCTCGAAGGCCTCGAGCCCCTCCTCCAGCGCCTCGGCCGACTGCACGTCGAGGTTGTCGGTGGGCTCGTCGAGCAGCAGCAGGGTGGCGCCGGAGAGCTCGAGCAGGAGGACCTGGAAGCGCGCCTGCTGACCGCCGGAGAGCGAGTCGAAGGTCTGCTCGCCGGCGTGCGCGAGCTCGTAGCGATCGAGCGCCCGGCTCGCGGGCTCCCGGGGCAGCCCGTCGCGGTGCTCGTCACCCCGGTGCAGCACGTCGAGCAGGGTGCGCCCGCGCAGCTCCGGGTGCGCATGGGTCTGCACGAACCAGCCGGGCCGCACCCGCGCCCCGAGCCGGGCCCGCCCGGTGTGGGGCACCGGCTCGACGGTCGCGCCGCTCACCGGCAGGTGGCCCACCTCGGGGTCGCTCCCCCCGGCGGCGAGCAGCCGCAGGAAGTGCGACTTGCCCGAGCCGTTGGCCCCCAGCACGGCGACCCGCTCGCCGTACCAGACCTCGAGGTCGAAGGGACGCATCAGCCCGGTCAGCTCCAGCTGCTCGCAGACCACCGCCCGCTTGCCGGTGCGACCGCCCCGCAGCCGCATCGTCACCTGCTGCTCCCGCGGCTGGCCCTCGGGCGGGCCGGCCTCCTCGAACTTGCGGAGCCGGGTCTGCGCCGCGCGGTAGCGCGAGGCCATGCCGTCGTTGAAGGTCGCCTTCTGCTTCAGCGTGGTCACCAGCGTGCGCAGCTTGGCGTGCTCCTCCTCCCACCGCCGGGTCAGCTCCTCGAAGCGCGCGAAGCGGTCGCGGCGCGCCTCGTGGTACGACGCGAAGCCGCCGGGGTGCGTCCACGTGGTCCCGCCGGCCGGGCCCAGCTCGACGGTGACCACCCGCGTCGCGGTGCTGCTCAGCAGCTCGCGGTCGTGGCTGACGTAGAGCACGGTCTTGGGCGAGGCGGTCAGGCGCCCCTCGAGCCACCGCTTGCCCGGCACGTCGAGGTAGTTGTCGGGCTCGTCGAGCAGCAGCACCTGGTCGGGCCCGGCCAGCAGGTGCTCCAGCACCAGCCGCTTCTGCTCGCCGCCGCTGAGGGTGTCAAGGGCGCGGTACTTGGCCCGCTCGTAGCCGACGCCGAGGGCGCTGGTGCAGCACTCGTCCCAGAGCACCTCGAGGTCGTAGCCGCCGGCGTCGGCCAGCTCGCCGAGCGCCGCGGCGTACCGCATCTGGGTGGGCTCGTCGTCGGTCTCCATCAGCCGCAGCTCGAGCGCGTCGACCTCGTCGTACGCCGCCCGCACCCGCGGTGGCGCCACCGACAGCAGCAGGGCGCGGACGTCGGCCCCCTCGCCGAGCCCGGCGCCGACGTGCTGGCGCATCACCCCGAGCCCGCCGGAGCGCGTGATCGCCCCCGCGTGCGGGTCGAGCTCGCCGCTCACCAGGCGCAGCAGGGTGGTCTTGCCGGCGCCGTTGGCCCCGACCAGCGCGACCTTGTGGCCCTCGCCGACCCGGAACGACACGTCGTCCAGCAGCACCCGCCCGTCGGGCAGCTCGTAGCGCACCCCGGCCACCTCGACATGTCCCACGGGCCGCGATTCTCCCTCCCGCACCCCTCCCCCCGCACCTCCATTTCCGCCGAGAGGTCACTCCCTGACCGCCCAGGAGTCACTCCCTGACAGGCAGGGACCGATCCCGCGTCAGGCAGTGACCTCTCCCGCGTCGGGCAGTGACCTCTCGGGCGTCAGGGAGTGACCTCTCGCGCGTCAGGCAGTGACCTCTCGGCGGGTGGGTCAGCCGAGGTCGACGATGGCGGCGACGGGACCGCCGCCCTCCGGGCCCTGGTGGGCGGCGGAGACGGAGACGAAGACGGCGGGGTCGCCGGTGACGGCGGCGGCGACGCCACCGACGGCGGCCTTGATCTGGCGGTGCCAGTGCACGTCGGAGTCGTCGAGCATGGCGTTGCGCCGGCCGCGCACCTTGCCGTCGGCGCTGGTCTCGCACTTGAGGAAGAGGTTGACCACGCGACCGTCGAGGTCGGAGGTGTGGGGGCGGTCGGGGAGGTCGAGCCCGGCGGAGCGGATGGCGTCCCAGAGGCCGTCCTGGTCGAGCGCGTCCTCCATCACCGCGTGGCCGATCCGGTAGCGGCCGCCCACGCCCGTGGCGTTGCCGACCACGACGACCTGGGCGCGGTCGAGCTCCACGCCGGAGGAGCAGGAGGCGACAGCGGAGTAGAGCGAGCGGTCCTTGAGCACCTGCTCGTCGGTGGGCATGTCGATCTCGCCGAGCGCGACCGCGATGCCGAGCGCCGTACCGCCGTTGGAGACGTCCATCGAGTAGAGCGTGTCCTCGGTGAAGACCGTCTCGCCGCGCGACTTGGCGTCCTCGATGGTCGAGAGGGTCAGCAGCGGGGTCTTGGTCTGCACGTAGTGCACGTCGGCGACGTCGGTGATGCCGGCTCGCTCCATGGCGACCTTCACCGCGTCGGCGACCTTGGTGACCATCGCGGTGCGGCCGATGTCCTCGGGCAGCAGCACCTCGCTCATCGCGAAGCCGACGGTGAGGCGCTTGTCGTCGGTGGGCTCGGCGTCGGTGGTGGCGAAGATGGTGGCGTGGGGGCTGATCACGCCGTCGGTGCCACCCGACCAGACGATCGGGATCTCCTTGACGGCGGCGGGGTCGGCGCCCTTCTCGACCAGCACCTCGCGGAAGGCGCGGTCGGCGATGATGCGGGTGTAGTCGTTGACGCCGCCGTTGCCCTCGGTCTTGCCGATGATGGCGATGACGCGGTCGGCGGCGATCACGCCGTCGTCGATCAGCTTGGTCAGCTCGCTGGCGTCGGCGACGGAGTGGATCGGGACCTTGCGGACCTCGATGGCCTGGGGCATGGGAGTTCCTCTCTTCGGTGGGTCTACTGGGCAGCGCCGACGACGGTGCCGGCGCCGGCCTCGACGGCGGCGACGATGTCGTCCAGGGCGCAGATGACGGCGTGGTCGCCGCCGCGCTCGGCGAAGCGCAGGATCGCCTCGACCTTCGGCCCCATCGAGCCGGAGCCGAACTCCCCCTGGGCCGCGAGGTCGCGCAGCTCGCGCTGCGTCACCTGGCCCAGGGGACGCGCGTCGGGGGTGCCGTAGCCGACCACGACGTGGGGCACGTCGGTGGCGATCACGAGCACGTCGGCGGCGACCGCCTCGGCGAGCAGGGCGGCGCCGAGGTCCTTGTCGATCACGGCCTCGACGCCGCGCAGCGAGCCGTCGTCGTCGCGGACGACGGGGATGCCGCCGCCACCGTTGGCGATGACCACGAAGCCGGCCTCGACCAGCGCGTGCACGGCGCCCGCGTCGACGATCTCGCGCGGCTCGGGCGACGCGACGACGCGTCGCCAGCCCCGCTCGCCGCGGTCCTCCCAGGTCTCGCCGTGCTCCACCATGACCGCGGCCTCGTCGGTGGAGACGTAGCGGCCCACGGGCTTGGAGGGGTGCGCGAAGCCGGGGTCGGCGGGGTCGACGACCGCGCGCGTGACCACGGCCGCCGTACGCCGCTGCACGCCGTGGCGGGCGAGCGCGGCCTCGAGCGCGTCCATCAGCACGAAGCCGAGCGTCGCCTGGGTCTGCGCGACGCACCAGTCGAGCGGCACCGGGGGCACGACGGCCGCCGCGAGCTGGTTCTTCACCAGCAGGTTGCCGACCTGGGGGCCGTTGCCGTGGGTGATGACGACCTCGACGTCGTCCTGCAGCAGCTGCGCGACCGCCTCCATCGCCACCGCCGCGGCGGCGAGCTGGTCCTCCGGCCGCGCGCGACCGTCGGCGCCGGTCATCGCGTTGCCGCCCAGCGCGAGCAGCACCCTGCGTCGCGGCTCTCCCATGTCGACCGACCCTAGGGAGCCGCGGGCGGTGCGGTCGTCGTCGCGGGTCACGAGGAAACCCCGCCGCCCCTGGCACAACCTGCCAAGAGGCCGGCCAGCACCCGGGTGCCCACCGGGAGCCCGTGGTCGTCGTAGGAGGCGAACATCGCGCCCAGCCACTCCCGCTCCCGAGCCGGGAGGGCCGCGCCGTCCCACTCCCCCCGCCTCGCGTCGACGCCCGCCTCGGCCGCCAGCTCCGCGACGCTGGCCTCCCGCGTGGCCAGCTCGTAGGTCGCGCCCACGTGACCGTCGTCGAGCAGCACAGCCGCCGCGGCGGCGCCGAGGTCGGCGAGGTCGAGGAAGCCGAAGCGGGCGTGCACGTCGTACGGCACCACCACGTCGGCGGAGAGGTCGAGGTTCTGCAGGTAGGCGCCGGGCTGCAGCACCGTCCAGGCCAGCCCGGAGCGGCGCACCAGGTCCTCGCTCACGGCCTTGCCCAGGTGGTGCGGCATCGCGGGGGCGTACGGCGAGGCGACCGAGTGGTAGACCACGCGCCCCACCCCGGCCTCGCGCAGCGCGTCGAGCCAGCCGGCGACGAGCGCGGGCTCGTCGGGGTGCAGGTTGGGCGCCACGAGGTACGCCGCCGCGCAGCCGGCGAGGCGGTCGGGCAGCCGGTCGGCCCGGCCGAGCGGCCGCGGGGTCGCGCCGCGTGCCTCCAGCGCCGCCGCCACGGCCCGCCCGGTCTTGCCGTGGCCGCCCAGCAGCGCGACGACCGTCACCGGACCAGGTCCACCTCGGCGTGGGCCGCGCCGCCGGCCAGCGCGGCGTACCCCGGGCCGCGGTCGAAGAAGGCCTCGCTCGCGGCGGGCCGCGAGGCGCGCTCGGCGAGCGTCGCCGACTCGTCGAAGGACAGGTCGCCGGCCTCCAGGGAGCCGGTCAGCACCACGCCGTAGTCGGCCAGCGCCGCCTCGGGCGAGACCTTGCGCCAGACCACGTCGCGCACCACGAGCGCCGGGTCGCGCTGCAGCGGGTCGCCCCAGCCGCCACCGCCCGTGGTCCGGATGCGGATGACCTCCCCGGCCGTGACCGGCTCGGCGTCGGCCAGGGCGTCGACCTCGCGCTCGCGCGGCCCGCCCGGGTCGATGACGACCTGGAAGGGCTTGCCCGCCCGGCCGCCCCTGACGCCCCAGCAGGCGAGGATCGACCGGTCGGCGATCGACATGAAGTGGCCGTCCTTGAGCATCCGGACGTGCTTCTCGTAGCCGAGGCCGCCGCGGAACTGCCCGGCGCCGCCGCTGTCGACGGCCAGCGAGAGCGACTCGACCCGGAAGGGGAAGCGCGCCTCGGTGAACTCGGTGGGCAGGTTGCGGCTGTCGGGCACCACGTGGATGGTGTCCTCCCCGTCGGCGTAGTAGCGACCGCCCGAGCCGCCCCCCAGCACCTCGCGCATCAGGTAGGGCCGGCCCTCGTGGTCCTCGCCGTAGACGCCGGTGTAGCGGATCGTCTCCTGGTCGGCGGGCATCCTGCCGTCGACGGCCTTGGCGACGACGCCGGCGAGCACCCCGAGCAGCCGCAGGATCACGAAGGTGCGGGCGTTGGTCGGCGCCGGGAAGACCGGCGTGAGCAGCGTGCCGGGCGGCGGGAAGCGCATCTCGATGAGCGGCACGATGCCCTCGTTGACGTCGAGCTCGGCCATCCGCTCGGGGCTCTCGGCGAGGTTGCGCAGGATCGGGGCGAGCCACTTCTTGAGGAAGACGCCGTCGCTGTAGTCGCCGCAGTGGTTGATGGGGCCCTTCGCCTGGGGCGAGGTGCCGGCGAAGTCGAGCACCAGCCGCTCCCCGTCGGGGTCGTCGGCCGCCGTGCGCGTGAGCGTGATCCGCTGCGTGTGCAGCTGCGGCTCGTCGACGCCGTCGTGCTCGGCGTAGTCCTCCCACACCCAGGAGCCGACCGGGATCTGCGAGAGGATCTCGCGCCGGTAGGTCTCGGTGGTGCGGCTGATGATGGCGTCGAAGCACGACTCGACGGTCTCGACGCCGTAGCGGTCGAAGAGCTCGCCGAGACGGCGCGCCCCCATCAGGCAGGCCGAGCACTCCGCGTCGAGGTCGGCGGCCAAGGACTCCGGCATCCGCGAGTTGCGGGTCATGATGGCGAGGGCGGCACGGTTGGGCACCCCGGCGTCCCAGAGCCGGATGGGCGGCACCATCAGCCCTTCCTCGAAGACGCTGGTGGCGTTGCTCGGCATCGAGCCGGGCACGGCGCCGCCGATGTCATCGTGGTGGCCGAAGGCCTGCACGAAGGCGACCACGCGGCGGTCGTCGTCGGGGCCGCTGAAGACGGGCACGGTGACGCAGAGGTCCGGCAGGTGGCCGATGCCGCCCTCGGAGCGGTAGACGTCGTTGTGGAAGAAGACGTCGCCCTCGCGCATCTCCTCGATCGGGAAGTCGCGCGCGACCGGGTGCACCAGCGCGGAGTAGGACCGCCCGGTCAGCTTGCGCAGCAGCCGGTCGTGGATGCCGGCGCGGAAGTCGTGCGCGTCGCGGATCATCGGGCTGCGGCTGGTGCGCGCGATGGCCGTCTCGACCTCCATCTCGACGCTGGCCAGCGAGCCCTGCACGATCTCGACCAGCACCGGGTCGGCGCTGGCCCCGGCGTCGTCGGTGAGGTGGCCGAAGGGGAAGTCGGTCGGTGCGCGCCTGCTGTCGCTCGTCACTGGTCGGCCTTCCTGGTCACGATGATGTTGAGGTGGTCGTCGACGCGGGCGGTGAAGCCCGGGTGCAGCGGCACCGTGGAGCCGAACTCCTCGATCACCGCCGGACCGTCGACCACGGCACCGGGGGCGAGGTCGGCCCGCCAGTAGAGCGGCGTCGACGACCAGCCCTCGGCCGCGTCAAAGCACACCTCCCGCTCCCCCCGCGGTACGACGCTGCCGTCGCCACTGGCGTGCTTGCGGATCTCGGGGCGCTGGATCGGGCCGACGCCGGAGACCCGCAGGTTGACCCACTCGACCTGCTGGCCGGCGTCGTCGGCGAAGTCGTAGCCGTAGAGGCCACGGTGCTCGGCGTGGAAGCGCCGGGCCACCTCGTCGAGCAGCGCCCGGTCGACGTCGCCCTCGGGCACGGCCACGCGCACCTCGAAGGCCTGCCCGAAGTAGCGCAGGTCGGCGGTGCGGACGAAGTGGTGCTGCTCGGGCGCGAAGCCCTCCTTGGCCAGCGCCCCGGCCGCCTGCGTCGCGAGGTCGTCGTACACCGCGGCCACGTCGCCCGGCTCGAGCGACTCGGCGAGCGAGACGTGGGTCTGCACGTAGTCGTTCTTGACGTCGACGGTGAGCAGGCCGAAGGCGGAGACGTTGCCCGGGTCGGGCGGCACCAGCACCGCCTCGAGCCCGAGGATGTCGACGAGCCGGCACAGCAGCAGCGAGCCGGAGCCGCCGAAGGTGACCAGCGTGAAGTCGCGGACGTCGAGGCCGCGCTTGACCGTGACCTGGCGCAGCGCGTTGGCCTGGTTCCACGCCGAGATCTCCAGCACCCCGCTCGCGCAGGCCTCCGGGGCCAGCTCGAGCCGCGCCGCGAGCTCCTCGACGCCGGTGCGCGCCGCCTCGACGTCGAGCGGGATCTCGCCGCCGAGCAGATGCGGGGGGATCCGGCCGAGGAAGACGTGGGCGTCGGTGATGGTGACGTCGGCGCCGCCCTTGCCGTAGCAGAGCGGGCCGGGGTCGGCGCCGGCCGACTGCGGCCCCACCTTGAGCGTGCCCTCGGGCGAGAGCCAGGCGATCGAGCCGCCGCCCGCCCCCACCGTGACCACGTCGATCATCGGGATCTTGGACGGGAAGGCGCCCACCGAGCCCTCGGTGGTCAGGGTCGGCTCGCCGTCGATGACCACGCTGACGTCGGTCGAGGTGCCGCCGCCGTCGGAGGTGAGCACCTTGTCGAAGCCCGCGACCTGCGCGATCAGGGCCGCGCCCAGCGCGCCCGCGGCCGGGCCCGAGAGCACGGTGGTGATCGGCTGGTGCACGACCTCGTCGGCGCTCAGCACGCCGCCGTTGCTCTTCATCACGTAGAAGGGCAGCTCGCGGTCGTCGTACGACGTCAGCCGCGCCTTGATGTTGTTGACGTACGCCGAGAGCCGCGGCTTGACCGCCGCATCGACGAGCGTCGTCATCGCCCGCTCGTACTCCCGGTACTCCCGCAGCACCTGGCTGGAGAGCGAGACCACGGCGTCGGGGTGCTCCTCGGCGAGCACCGCGCGCATCCGCTCCTCGTGCTCGGGGTTGGCGTAGGCGTGCAGGAAGCAGACGCCGAGCGTCGTGACCCCTTGCGCGCGGTACCACCGCGCCACCTCGCGGGCGCCCTCCTCGTCGAAGGGCCGGACCTCGCTGCCGTCGACGGCGAGCCGCCCCTCGACGCCGCGGACCAGGTCGCGGGGCACGATGCGCGACGGCTTGACCCAGAAGTAGGAGTTGCCGTAGCCGTCGGGCACGGACTGCCGAGCGATCTCCAGCATCGCCTCGTAGCCGGTGTTGGTGACGAAGCCCAGCCGGTCGACCTTGCCCTCGAGCAGCTGGTTGGTCGCGACCGTGGTGCCGTGACTGACCGCCTCGATCGCCGAGCCGTCGGCCCCCAGCAGCCCGAGCACCTTGTCGATGCCGGCCAGGAAGCCGTCGGCCGGGTTGCTCGGGGTCGAGGGCGTCTTGGTGGTGACGATCTCCCCCGACGTCTCGTCGAAGGCCACCACGTCGGTGAAGGTGCCGCCCGTGTCGATGCCGATCCTGATGCGCTGGCTCACGACGTCGATTCAACCGACCCCCACGCGCCCGGTCCACGGCGAACCTTGCTGAGGGGGCGGCCTACGCGTGCCAACTTCTGCCAGTGGGGTGCGTGCGCCGCCGGCGTGGCCGGCGTGGCTTTCCGCGGGGAAAGACCTCCGCGCTCGCGTTTCCGCGCCGAAGGCACCCGACACGCCGACGTACGACGATCCGATCGCGCGGAAACCGTTGTCGAGGTGCTTTCCCCGCGGAAAGTCCGCGCTCAGCCGGCCAGCGCCTCCACGGCCGCGGCGACCTCGAGCAGGCGCCGGTCGTGGCCGTGGGGGGCGACGAGCTGGAGGCCGACGGGGAGGCCGTCGCGGGTGCGACCGAAGGGCACGGAGACGGCCGGGCAGCCGGTGACGGTGATGACGTACGCCGCGCGCATCCAGTCGAGGTAGGACGACGTCGGCTCGCCGTTGATCTCGGTGGGGAACTCCTGGTCGGCCGGGAAGGGCGGGACCTGGGAGGCCGGCAGCACCAGCACGTCGTGGTTGGCGAAGAACTCGCGCATCCGCTCCGCGAGCGCCGTGCGCTGGGTGTAGCCCCGGGCGACGTCGGCGCCGGTGAGGTCGGCACCGGCCCGGATGTTGTCGGCCAGCGAGGCCTTGAAGGCGTCGGGGTGGGCCTCGAGCAGCGGGCCGAGCTTGGCTTGGAAGTGCCAGGCGCGCAGCGTGCGGAAGGTGTCGTCGGCCTCGGGCAGCGAGGGGTGCGCGTCGGAGACGACGGCCCCGGCCCTCGCCAGCACCCCGGCCGAGGCGTCGACGACCGCGGCCACCTCGTGGTCGACCTCGAGCGCGCCGCCGAGCGTGGGCGACACCGCGACCCGTACGCCGTCGAGGCTCCCCCGCAGCGGCGGCGCGAAGAGCACGCCCGGATCGCCTAGCGCGAGCGGCGCCCGGGGGTCGGGACCGGCCATCACGGAGAGCAGCAGCGCGAGGTCACCGACGTTGCGGGCCATCGGACCGCCCACCGAGGTCGACTCCCACTGGTTGTACAGCGGCCACTCGGGCACCCGGCCGAGCGAGGGCCGCAGCCCCACCACGCCGCAAAACGAGGCGGGGTTGCGCAGCGAGCCGCCCATGTCGGAGCCGTCGGCGAGCGGCACCATGCCCGAGGCGAGCGCGCACGCCGCACCGCCCGAGGAGCCCCCCGCCGACCGGGTCGGGTCGACCGGGTTCAGCGTGGTGCCGAAGACGGTGTTGAAGGTGTGCGATCCGGCGGCGAACTCCGGCACGTTGGTGCGGCCCAGCACCACCACGCCCGCGCGGCGTACCCGCTCGACGATCAGCTCGTCGCGCTCGGGCACGTGGTCGACCCGCAGCGGCGAGCCGTAGGTCGTGCGCCACCCCGCCACCTCGTGGGTGTCCTTGAAGGCGAAGGGCAGGCCGTGCAGCGGACCGACGTCGGCGCCCAGGGCAAGCGCCTCGTCGGCGGCCGCGGCCCCAGCGCGGGCGCGCTCCTCGTCGAGCGAGACGATCGCGTTGAGCTGCGGGTTGCGCTCCGCGATGCGGGCGAGGTGGAGGTCCATCAGCTCGCGCGCGGAGACCTCGCGGCGGCGTACGGCGTCCGCCTGCTCGCGGGCCGTCGACTCGACCGACAGCGTCATCGTCGACGGCCCAGCACGGCGCCGGCGACGACGCCGAGCAGCACCAGCCCGGCGCCCACGCCGACCCCGCGGTAGAAGTCCTGCGAGACCCCCGCGGACGACGTCGGGGCAGCCGGGGCGGTGAAGACGCCGGGCGAGGTCTCGACGGCCCGGGCGGTCGCGACAGGCTCGACCGGCGCGCCGGGTGAGACGGGCGCGGCCGAGGGGGTGGCTTGCCCGATGGCTCCGGCGACGTTGCCGAAGAACTCCGCGGCCATCCGCTTGGAGACCGAGGCGAGTATCCGCTGGCCGACGCCGCCCACCATGCCGCCCACCGTGGCGTCGGCCTCGTAGCTGATCCGGGTGCCCTCGGCGCCGAGGTCCTCGAAGGCGACGTCGACGGCGGCGTCGATGGTGCCCGGTGCTCCGGCCCCGCTGAGCCGCATCACCAGCGACTCGTGCTTGCGCAGGTCCGAGAGCGCGCAGGACCCGGCGTAGGTGCCCTTGATCGCCGCCACGCCCGCGGTGACGGTCATGGCGTACTCGTCGGGGCCGGTGGTCTCGAGCCGCTCGCAGCCCGGGATCGTCGCGACCAGGACGCGGGGGTCGAGCAGCGCGTCCCAGACCTCGCCGACCGGGTGGGCGACGACGTTGCTGCCGGAGATCTTCATCGGGGGTGCTCCTGGGAGAGTCGCAGGGTGTGCAGGTCGGAGGGCGAGATCGGCATCGCGCGGATGGCGAGGCCCTCGGCGTCCTCGATCGCCGCGGCGAAGACCGCCGCCGACGGGATGACGCCGGCCTCGCCGGCGCCCTTGATGCCCAGCGGGTTGAGCGGCGAGGGCGTCTCGAGGTGGTCGATGTCGATGCCGTCGGGGATCTCGGTGACGTAGGGCATCAGGAAGTCCATGAAGGAGGCGTTGAGCAGCTGGCCGGACTCGTCGTAGGCCATCCGCTCGTAGAGCGCGCCCCCGATGCCCTGCGCGACGCCGCCGTGGATCTGGCCCTCGACGATCATCGGGTTGATCAGGTGGCCGCAGTCGTGCACCACGGCGTACTTCAGGATCGTGACCTCGGCGGTCTCCGGGTCGGTCTCGACGATCACGGCGTGCATGCCCGAGGCGAAGGTGGCGCGCGGCGGCGAGTAGAAGTCCTTGCCCTCCAGGCCCGGCTCCTCGTCCTCGGGCACCGGCGGCAAGCTGTTGTCGCCGACGGAGAACTGCGTGGCCGCCTTGGAGGCCTCGTCGAAGGCGTAGCGCAGCGGGTTGGAGAGCACCGAGACGGTGCCGAGGTCGATCGCGCTGTCGGGCGCGCCCTTGACCGAGACCACGCCGTCGACGATCTGCAGGTCGGCGGGGTCGGCCTCCAGGGCGTCGGCGGCGATCCGCAGCGCCTTCTCCTTCGCGCGCCGGGCGGCCAGGTGCACCGCCGAGCCGCTCATCACCGCGGCGCGCGAGGCGTAGGTGCCCACGGCGTACGGCATCCGCCGGGTGTCGCCGGTGACCACCTCGACGTCCTCGAAGCGCACCCCGAGCTCGTCGGCCACCAGCTGCGCGAAGACGGTGGCGTGGCCCTGGCCCTGCGTGGTGAGCCCGGTGGCGACCTTGACCTTGCCACTGGTCTCGACGTGCACGTGGGCACCCTCGTAGGGGCCGACGCCGGTGCCCTCGACGTAGCAGGCGAGGCCGATGCCGACCCGGCGTCCCTGCGCGGCCATCTCGCGCTGGTAGGCGGGGAAGTCGTCCCAGCCGACCAGCTCCTTGAGCTTCTCCAGCGACGCGGGGTAGTCGCCGGAGTCGTACTCCAGCTCGCGGCCGTCCTGGAAGACCAGGCCGTGGTCGTAGGGGAACTCGTCTGGCTGGATGAAGTTGGCGGCACGCACCTCGGTGCGGTCCTTGCCGAGGTACGCCGCCACGGCGTCCATCGTGCGCTCCATCGCGTAGCAGCCCTGCGGCCGGCCGGCGCCGCGGTAGGGCGTGACGATGACGGTGTTGGTGTAGAGCGACTCGAAGACGACCCGGTAGGCGCCGGGCTTGTAGGGCCCGAGCAGCTGCGTGGAGGTGATGATCGGGACGATCAGGCCGTACGGCGTGTAGGCGCCGTTGTCGTGCCAGAACTCCACGTCGAGCCCGAGCACGCGGCCGTCGTCGTCGAAGCCGACCTCGACGTGCTGCACCTGCCCGCGCTCGTGCGCGGAGGAGATGAAGTGCTCGCGGCGGTCCTCGGTGAACTTCACCGGCCGGCCGAGCGCCCGGGCGGCGTACGGCACGAGCAGCTCCTCGGGCCACGGGTGCACCACCTTGACGCCGAAGCCGCCGCCCACGTCGGGGGTGATCACGTCGACCTGGCCGAGGTCGAGGCCGAGCTTGACGGCCACGGCCGCGCGGACGCCGGTGGAGGTCTGCGTGGAGGTCCACAGCTGCAGCCGGTCGAGGTCGGGCTCCCAGCGCGCGACCGTGCCGCGGCCCTCCAGCGGCATGCACGCGCTGCGCTCGATGGTGAGGTCGAGCTCGAGGCGGTGCGGAGCCGCGGCGATCGCGGCGCGCGCGTCGCCGACCTCCTGCTCCAGCCGCGCCGCGAGGTTGCCGGGCACGTCGTCGTGCACCAGCCGCTCGCCGGCGCGAGCCGCCTCGAGGCCGACCACGGGCGGCAGCACGTCGTAGGTCACGACGATGCGGGCGACGGCGTCCTCCGCGACGTAGCGGTCGTCGGCCACCACGAAGGCGATGGCCTCGCCGACGTAGTTGACCTCGTCCTTGGCCAGGGCGTGCTGCGTGCGGCCGTGGGTCAGCGCCGGGTGCGGGATCAGCAGCGGCAGCGGCTCGGCCATGGGGCCGGTCAGGTCGTCGTGGGTGTAGACGGCGTGCACGCCGTCGAGGTCGAGCACCGCCTCCACGTCGATGTCGAGGATGCGGGCGTGCGCGTGGGGGCTGCGCAGCACCGCGGCGTGCAGCGTGCCGGGACCGGTGTCGACGTCGTCGACGTAGCGGCCGAGGCCGCGCAGGAAGCGCTGGTCCTCGACCCGCTGCACCGGCTGGCCCATCAGCTTGGTGCTCACGACCGCTCCACCTGCCCCTGTCCGGCCGGTCCCTGAGCCTGTCCTGCCGGTCCCTGAGCCTGTCGAAGGGCGGCGGCCCGCTCGACCGCCTTGACGATGTTCTGGTAGCCGGTGCAGCGGCACAGGTTGCCCGCGACCATCTCGCGGGCCTCCTCGTGCGTCGGGGAGGGGTTGTCGCGCAGCCCGGCGTGGATGGTGGTCAGGAAGCCCGGGGTGCAGAAGCCGCACTGCAGGCCGTGGCACTCCGCGAAGGCCTGCTGCACGGGGCCGAGCGAGCCGTCGGGCTCGGTGAGCCCCTCCACGGTGGTGATCTCGTGGTCGGCCGCCGTCACGGCGAGGACGAGGCAGGCGCGGGTGGGCGCCCCGTCGAGCAGGACGGTGCACGCGCCGCAGACGCCGTGCTCGCAGCCGACGTGGGTGCCGGTGAGCCCGAGGTCGTGGCGCAGCGCGTCGGAGAGCAGCCGCCGGGCCGGCACCCGCAGCTCGTGCGCGGCGCCGTTGACGGTGAGCCGGATCTCGTGGAGCTGCTCGGTCATCTCGCCTCCTGCTGGTCGTGGGCCGCGGCGTGGCTGCGGGCGGCCGCGACCACCCGGGCGGTGAGCACGCGCACCAGCTGGGCGCGGTAGGTCGCGGTGGCGTGGATGTCGTCCATCGGCTCGAGCCGGGCGAGCGCCGCCTCCCCCAGCTCGTCGTCGGGTACGCCGGTGAGGTCGACGACGGTGGGCACGTCGCTGACCGAGAGGTAGCCGACCCGCACCGCGTCGCCGTCGACCAGGGCGGCGGCCCCGGCCATCGCGTAGTCGCCGTGGCGACGGGCGATCTCGTCGAAGGCGACGCCGGCCCCCGGGGCGAGCGCGGGGAAGAGCGCCGAGACCGCGACCTCGTCGTGGGCCAGCGAGCTCTCGAGCGGACCGAGGTAGAGGTCGTCGGCCGCGATGGTGCGGCGTCCGGCGCTGCCCTCGACCTCGACCGAGCCCCCGAGCAGGCGCAGGACCACCGGCATCTCGGCGGCGGCGTCGGCGTGCACGAGCGAGCCGACCGTGGTGCCGCGGTTGCGGATGGTCGCGTGGGCCACGTGGGCCAGCGCCAGGCTCACCAGCGGCTGCACGCGGCGTACGTCGTCGGAGTCGAGCACGGCGGCGTGCCGCGCCAGGGCCCCGACCCGCACGCCGGTCTCCTCGACGGTGACGTCGGCCAGGCCGGGGACCTCGTTGATGTCGACGAGGAGCGACGGCGCGGCCAGCCGCATGGAGAGCAGCGGGACCAGGCTCTGGCCGCCCGCCAGCACCTTCGCGCCGGGGTCGCCCGCCAGGGCGGAGACCGCCTCGGCGACCGACGCGGCCCGGACGTAGTCGAAGGGGGCGGGCTTCACCGTGACCTCATAGGGCCCTGGTCACCTCGCCCGACGTGCGGCTCCTGCCGCGGGCCACCAGGTGGTAGTAGACGATCACGACGATGGTGCCGAAGGCGATGCCGGTGAGCTCGAAGTCGTCGGTCACGACGAGGCTGACGTTGCCGACGCCGATGATGATGCCCGCGGCCAGCCCGACGATGTTGACCGGATCGGCGAAGTCGACCCGGTTGTCGACCCAGATCTTGGCGCCGACCAGGCCGATCATGCCGTAGAGCACCACGGTGATGCCGCCGAGCACACCGCCGGGGGTGGCGTTGACGATGGCGCCGAACTTGGGGCAGAGGCCGAGCAGGATCGCGAAGATCGCGGCGGCGTAGTAGGCCGCGGTCGAGTAGACCTTGGTGGCGCTCATGACGCCGATGTTCTCGGCGTACGTCGTGGTAGGGCTGCCGCCGAAGAGGCTGGCCAGCGCGGTGGCGGCGCCGTCGGCGCCGAGCGCCCGGCCCATGTAGGGGTCGAGGTCCTCGCCGGTCATCTCGGCGACCGCCTTGACGTGGCCGGCGTTCTCCGCGATCAGCGCGATGACGCCGGGCAGCACCAGCAGCACGAAGGTGAAGGAGACGCTGGGGGCGTGGACGGCGCTGACGCCGTCGGCCAGGGTGCCGCTCGGCAGCCCGATCCAGCTGGCATCGCCGACCGCGGCCCAGGAGACCCGGTCGTGGGTGGTGGCCTCCGTGGCCCCGCCCAGCACCGAGGTGATGGGGCCGAAGATGCCGTCGAAGGCCCACGAGAGCAGGTAGCCGAAGACCAGCGCGAGGAAGACCGCGATGCGCGACCAGAAGCCCGGCAGCATCACGGCGGCCATGACCATGAAGGTCGCGGTGAGCAGCGCCACCCACTGGTCCTGCGGCCAGTAGACGCTGGCGACCACGGGAGCGAGGTTGAAGCCGATGAGCATGACGACCGCGCCGGTCACGGCGGGCGGCAGCACCTTGTGGATCACGCCGGAGCCGCTGAAGTGCACCAGCACGCCGACGGCGAGCAGCACCAGGCCGGCGACCAGGATCGCGCCGGTGACGTCGGCGGAGTCACCGCCCTGGGCGCGGATCGCCGCGACGCCGCCCACGAAGGAGGCGGAGGTGCCGAGGTAGCTCGGCACCTTGTTGGCGCACACGAGCAGGAACATGATCGTGCAGATGCCGGAGAACATGATGGCGAGGTTGGGGTCGAGCCCCATCACCAGGGGGAAGACGAAGGTGGCGCCGAACATCGCCACCACGTGCTGGGCGCCGAGCCCGACGGTCTTGCCCCATGCCAGCCGCTGGTGCGGCGCGACCGCCTCGCCAGGGGCGGGATCCACCACGTCCCACTTGAACATCGACATCGCCATCGTGCCTTTCGCCGTCGGTCGGTCCCCGAGCCGTCTGCACGAAGTTAGTGACCCGGACCACTCACTGCGACGGCCATCTGTGCCGAAGAGGTTGCCACCGAGATGGCAACTTGTGGAGCACCACGGCTGGTGGTGACGCTCACTCCCGCAGCTTGCGGACCTGCAGGGCGACCGCCACGTCGAGCCGGACGTGCGGATCGGTCGAAAGCGGGCCGAGCAGCCGCTCCAGCTTCGCGACCCGGTAGCGCATCGTGTTGTAGTGGAAGAACTGCAGCCGCGCGGCCTCCGCGACGTTGAAGTTGGTGTCGAGCAGCAGCTGCAGGCTCTCGCGCAGGTCGGCCGCCTCCTCGGTCGGCTCCTCCAGCGGTCCGAGGACGTCGGCGACGAAGCGGCGCACCTCCTCCACGTCGGGCACCAGCGCCACCAGGCGGTGCAGCCCGAGCTGGTCGAACCAGGTCGTCGAGCCGGGCCCGTCGACCCGGCGGCCCACCTCGACCGCGCGCCGCGCGTGCGCGTAGGCCTCGGGCAGGTCCTCGATGCCGGAGGCGAGCCGGCTCACCCCGACCGAGAAGGACCGGCGCCCACCGCCGCGGTCGCCGGCCACCGCGGTGACGGCGCGGCGTACGACGTCGTGCCCCGCGGGCGGAGCGTCGTCTTCCGCGACCGGGAGCAGCGTCACGACCTCGGAGGAGAAGTCGACGCTCGGGATCCCCTCCCCCAGGCTGCGGCTCACCTGCCGCCACGCGGAGGAGAAGCGCTCCTGCCAGTGGCGCCACTGCGTGCTCGAGCCGGTGCCCTCGGGATCCGGGTCGAGCTCGGCGACGACGACCACCACGGGGCGCTCGAGTCGCCAGCCGAAGGTCGTGGCGTGCTCCGCGACGTACGCCGGGTCGGTGGCGCGGCGCAGCAGCAGGTCGCGCAGGAAGTCGCCCTGGTACTTGTTCTCGACCGCGGTGACGGCCTCCTCGCGGGTGATCAGCAGCGCGGCCACCGCGGCCGCGCGCTCGAGCGCGTGCACGTCGTCGGGGCTGAGCCGGTCGTCACGGCGCAGGCAGACGAGCCGGGCCAGGTCGGCCCCGCCCGCGGCGACGCGGAGCGCGCGGGCCTCGCCGTCGCCGACGGAGGCCCCGCGCGGGTCCATCCGCTCCACGCGCAGCCGGCCTGTCGGGTCGACCAGGTCGCGCTCGGCGAGCGCCGCACGCATGTCGTCGGGCAGCGCGGAGGCGCGCTCGCGGCCGTCGGAGGAGGTGAAGACCACCCCCACGTCGAGGGCACGGCCCACCTCGGCCGCGATGCCGGCCAGGTCGCCGCCCTCGAGCACGATCTGGGTCAGGCCGGTGTGCAGGGCGTCGACCCGCGCCAGCGCCGTCGGCGCCGTACGGGTCAGGGCCTGGCCGTCGTCTATCAAGTCTTGGGCCTCTCGGGGTCGATCTTTGATGAGGTTCTCACATCACCCGAGCGCCGCTGCCGCGACTACCGTCGACCGGGTGATCCCCGTGAGCGCGTCCCCCCGGGTGCACTCGTGGCTGCGCTCGGCGCCCGACGGGCCGCTGCGCGTGCTGCACCGCGGTGCCGACGCGGCGTACGTCGAGGTGGCCGGCCGCTGCGTCGGGCTGCTCGGCCGCCACGCCGTCGCGGTGCCGTGCGGCCTGCGCTCGGAGCTGGCCCGGGTCGAGGTCGGCGGGGCCGCGCTGGTCGGCGGCCGCCTGCACGTCGACGGCGAGCCGGTGCTCGTCGGGCGGCTCGTCGACGTGCGGGTCCCGCAGCTGCGCGTCACCGCCACCGGGCCCGCGCCGACGCCCGACGAGGTGCGCACGATCGGCCGCGGCGACGGCCTCACGCCGTACGACGACGACGTGCTGTGCGGCTGGCTCGCCGTCCACCGCGCCGCCGGGCTGGCGACCCCCGAGGTCGACGAGGCCGTGCGCACGGGGTCGCACCGCACCACGCTGCTCTCGGCCACCCTGCTCGAGTGCGCCACGCACGGCGAGGTGCTGCCCCAGTTCGCCACGTGGCTCGCCGCCCGCGGCAGCGACGAGGAGGCCGAGGCCGCCGCCAGGCTGAGCGCCGTCGGTCACTCCTCCGGTCGCGGCCTGCTGGCCGGCGCCCGCCTCGCGCTCACCCACCTCGACCCGTCCGCCCCCGCCCGAGGAGCCGCATGAGCACCCCCACGTCCGCCGCGCCCACGACCTCCCACGTCGAGCTGCGCCCCGGCGCCTACGCCGACTCGGTGACCCTGCTGCAGGTCAGCCGCAGCGTGCAGGCGCTCGACGGCGTCGTCGCGGCCCAGGTCGCCATGGCCACGCCGCTCAACGTCGACGTGCTGCTGGAGATGGGCTTCGAGGTGCCGGCCGAGGCCGGCCCCAACGACATGGTCGTCGCGCTGCGGCTCGCGGAGGGCACGGCGCTGGACGCCGCGCTCGCCGGCGTCGACACCGCGCTGCAGCAGGCCGGCCGGCGCGACGAGGGCACCGCCGAGGTGGCCGCCCCCCGCACCACGGGCAGCGCGCTGCGGCGTGCGCCCGACGCGGTGGCGCTGGTCTCGGTGCCCGGTCCGAGCGCCCTCGTCGAGGCGATGGACGCCGTCGACGCGGGCCGTGACGTGATGGTCTTCAGCGACAACGTGCCCGTCGAGCAGGAGGTCGCGCTCAAGCGCGCCGCCGCCGAGCGCGGCGTGCTCGTGATGGGTCCTGACTGCGGCACCGCGGTCGTGGGCGGCCTCGGGCTCGGCTTCGCCAACACCGTCTCCCCCGGCCCCGTCGGCATCGTGGCCGCCTCCGGCACCGGGTGCCAGCAGCTGCTGGCCCTGCTCGACCACGCCGGCGTCGGGGTCTCCTCCGCGCTCGGCGTCGGCGGCCGCGACCTCTCCGCCGAGGTCCGCGGGCTCGCCACGCGCGAGGCGCTGCGGCGCCTCGACGACGACCCCGAGGTCGAGCTGGTCGTGCTGGTCTCCAAGCCGCCGGCCGACGACGTCGCCACCGAGATCGAGGAGCACGCCGCCGGCCTCGGCACCCCCGTCGAGCTCGCCCTGCTCGGCCCCGGGCAGCCCGACCTGACCGCCGCCGCGGAGCGGGTGCTCCGGCGGCTCGGCCGCGAGGTGCCGGCCTGGCCGGTCGTGGGCTCGGCCGCCGCTCCGTCGGGCGGCACGGCACTGCGGGGCCTCTTCGTCGGCGGCACCCTCGCGAGCGAGGCCCGCCTGGTCGCCACCGCCGAGCTGGGCGACGGCCACACCTTCGTCGACTTCGGCGACGACGCCTACACCGGCGGCCGCGCCCACCCGATGATCGACCCGACGCTGCGCCTGGAGCACCTGGCTCGGGCCGCCGCCGACCCCGAGACGGCCGTGGTGCTGCTCGACGTCGTGCTGGGCCACGGCGCGGAGGCCGACCCGGCCGCGCTGCTCGCGCCCGCCGTCGCCGCGGTGACCCGGCCCGTGGTCGTCGCCGTCGTCGGCACCGCCGCCGACCCCCAGGACCTCGACCGGCAGGTGCGCGCGCTGGCCGACGCCGGGGCCGAGGTCCACCTCTCCAACGCCGGCGCGACGCGCCGCGCGGTCGAGCTCGTGAAGGGAGCCCGCGCATGAGCGCCCCCACCGCCGTCGTCAACGTCGGTGCCGACCTGCTGGCCGACGCCGTCGCCGATCAGGCCGTGCCGGTCTCCCGCGTCGACTGGCGCCCGCCCATGGAGGGCACCGAGGCCGACCTCGCCCTGGTCGCGGCCGACCCGCGGCGGCGTACGGCCAACGAGCGCGCGGTCGAGGCGGTGCTCGGCACCACGGCCACGCTGGTCGACGTCGCCCCCGCCTCCGAGCTGCTGGGGCTCGAGCGCGGCCAGTTCCTCCACGCCGGCCCGCCGATCACGTGGGAGCGCGCCTCCGGGCCGCTGCGCGGGGCGCTCATGGGCGGCGCCGCCCTCGAGGGCCTGGTGGAGGACCCCGAGGACGCCGCCGCGCTCTTCGAGTCCGGCGACTCGGTCTCCCTCGACCCCTGCCACCACCACGACTCGGTCGGCCCCATGGCCGGCGTCGTCACCCCGAGCATGTGGATGTTCGTGCTCGAGGACGCCGCCACCGGGCGGCGTACGCACTGCACCCTCAACGAGGGCCTGGGCAAGGTGCTGCGCTACGGCGCCTACGGCCCCGAGGTGCTGCAGCGGCTGCGCTGGATGGGCGACGTGCTCGGGCCGCTGCTGCAGCGCGCCGTCCGCACCGTGCGCGACTCCGCCGGCCCCGTCGACGTCACGGGCATCCTGACCCAGATGCTGCAGATGGGCGACGAGGCCCACAACCGCAACCGCGCCGGCACGCTGATGCTGCTGCGCGACCTCGGTCCGGCGATGGTGCTGAGCAGCCGGGGTCCGGACGCAACGGACGCCGCCGACGTCGCCGAGGCGATGCGCTTCGTCGGGGGCAACGACCACTTCTTCCTCAACCTCGCGATGCCGGCGTGCAAGCTCGCCCTCGACGCCGCTCGCGGCATCGACGGCTCCACGATGGTCGTCGCGATGGCGCGCAACGGCACCGACTTCGGCATCCAGGTCGCCGGCACGGGCGACGAGTGGTTCACCGGCCCCGCCCAGGTGGCCGACGGGCTCTTCCTCGGCGACTACGGCCCCGACGACGCCAACCCCGACATCGGCGACTCCGCCATCACCGAGACCGCCGGGATCGGGGGCTTCGCGATGGCCACGGCGCCCGCGATCGTCCGCCTCGTCGGCGGCTCGGTCGGCGACGCCCTGGCGACGACGCGGCGGATGCACGAGATCGCGCTGGCGGAGAACCCCCGCTGGTCGGTCCCGGTCCTGGAGTTCCAGGGCACCCCGACCGGCATCGACGTCACCAAGGTCTGCCGCACCGGCATCCTCCCGCAGATCAACACCGGCATGGCCGGGGCCGTCGCCGGCGTCGGCCAGGTCGGCGCCGGCCTGGTCACCCCGCCCGCCGATATCTTCCCGAAGGCCCTCCACGCCCTCGCCCGCCGCGTGCCCCCCTCCCCCTCCTGACCGCCCACCCGCCCCAGATGCACGCCGACCCGCCTCATGTGCACACCGACCCGCCCCATGTGCACGCCGACCCGCCTCATGTGCACGCCGACCCGCCTCATATGCCGGCATCTCAGGCGGATGGGCGCGCATCTCAGGCGGATGGGCGTGCATCTCAGGCGGGTCGGCGGCGCGTGCCAGAGTGAGGAGCATGGATCTCTCGCTCAGTGAGGAGCAGCGGGCGTTCAAGGACGCCGCACGGGCCTTCCTCGACAAGGAGGCGGTGCCGCACCGCTCGGCGTGGGACCGCCGGGAGGCGGTCGACCTCGACGTCGTGCCCAAGATGGCCGAGCTCGGCTTCTTCGGGCTCACCATCCCCGAGGAGCACGGCGGCGTCGGGGGCGACTACGTCACCTACGCCATCGCCATGGAGGAGCTCGGCCGGGCCGACTCGGCGCTGCGCGGCATCGTGTCGGTCTCCAGCGGGCTGGTCGGCAAGTCGATCCTGCACTTCGGCGACGACGAGCAGCGGGCGGCGTACCTGCCCCGGCTGGCGAGCGCCGAGATCCTCGGCTGCTTCGGCCTGACCGAGCCCGGGGTCGGCTCCGACGCCGGCAACCTCACCACCCGCGCGCGACGCGACGGCGACGACTGGGTGCTCGACGGGCAGAAGCTCTACATCACCAACGGCACCTGGGCCGACGTCGCCCTGGTCTTCGCCCGCACCGGCGGCGACGGTCCCCGCGGCATCTCCGCCTTCCTGGTGCCGACGGACGCCGAGGGCTTCGAGGCGCGCGAGATCAAGGGCAAGCTCGGCCTCCGCGGCCAGGCCACGGCCGAGCTCTTCCTCACCGGCGTGCGCGTGCCGGCGAGCGCGATGCTCGGCGAGGAGGGGCAGGGCTTCAAGATCGCGATGAGCTCGCTCGACAAGGGCCGTATCGCCGTCGCCGCAGGCTGCGTCGGCATCGTGCAGGGCTGCCTGGAGGTCTCGGTGGCCTACGCCACCAGCCGCACCCAGTTCGGCCGTCCCCTGGCCGGCTTCCAGCTGGTGCAGGACATGATCGCCGACATCTCGCTCGACGCCGACGCCGCGCGGCTGCTGGTCTGGCGCGCGGCCGACCTCTGCGACCGCGGCGAGCCCTTCGGCACCGCGGCGTCCAAGGCCAAGCTCTTCGCCAGCGAGGCCGCGGTGCGCGCCGCCAACCTCGCCATCCAGGTGCACGGCGGGGCGGGGTACGTCGATGAGTACCCGGCCGAGAAGTACCTGCGCGACGCCCGCGTGATGACCCTCTACGAGGGCACCAGCCAGATCCAGAAGCTGCTCATCGGCCGCGCGGAGACCGGGATCGGCGCCTTCGTCTGACTCGTCCCACATTGGCCAGTCCACCGGTCCACCGCCTAGGGTCGGGCCCCCATGTCGTCCCAGACCGACGCCCAGGTCCCTGCCACCCGCTGGAGGCTGATCGGGCCGGGCCTGGTCGTGGCCGCCACCGGCGTCGGCGCCGCCGACCTCGTCGCGACGCTCGTCGCCGGCGCGGGCTACGGCTACGCGCTGCTGTGGTGCGCGGTGGTCGGCTGCCTGATGAAGATCGTGCTCGTCGAGGGCGCGGGCCGCTGGAGCCTGTCGACCGGCAAGACCATCTACGAGGGCTGGACCAGCCTCGGGTCGTGGACGACGTGGTACTTCGCGCCGTACATCGTCATCTGGGGCTTCGTGTACGGCGCCGCCGCCATGGCCGGCACGGGCCTCCCGCTGCACTCGCTCTTCCCCGTCCTGCCCGTCACCGCCTGGGGCATCGTCTCCGGCCTGCTGGGCCTGGCCCTGGTGTGGGCCGGCCACTACGCCAGCTTCGAGAAGGTGCTCGGCTCGCTGGTCCTGCTGATGTTCGTCACGATGGTCGGCGCCGCGGCGCTCACCCTGCCCAACCTCGGCGAGGTGGTGACCGGCCTGGTGCCCCTCATCCCCGAGGGCGGGCTGGTCTACACGCTGAGCCTGGCCGGCGGGGTGGGCGGCACGATCACGCTGGCGGCGTACGGCTACTGGCTGCGCGAGAAGGGCTGGAGCTCCCCGGAGTTCATGCGCGTGATGCGCATCGACAACACCGTCGCCTACCTCGTCACCGGCCTCTTCGTCGTCGCGACGCTGATCGTCGGCGCCGAGCTGCTCTACTCCGCCGGCATCGCGGTCTCCACCGGCGACCAGGGGCTGCTCGACCTGTCCCAGGTGCTCGAGGACCGGTACGGCGCCGCCGCCGGCACCGTCTTCCTCGTCGGCTTCTGGGCGGCCGCCATGTCGTCGCTGGTGGGGGTCTGGAACGGCGTCAGCCTGATGTTCGCCGACTTCGTGGGGCACGCGCGCGGCCTGGCCGCCGACGACCCGGCCCGCCGCGCCGGCGGCACCTGGTACAAGGCCTACGTGGCGTGGCTGACCTTCCCGCCGATGATCATGCTCTTCCTCGGCCAGCCGGTGTGGCTGATCCTCGCCTACGGCGTGCTGGGCGCCTTCTTCATGCCCTTCCTCGCCGTGACGCTGCTGTGGCTGCTGAACTCCGACCGCACGCCGCCGGAGTGGCGCAACAAGTGGCACTCCAACGCTGCCATGGTCCTGTGCGCGCTCGCCTTCGCGGCGCTGTGCCTCAACGAGGTGCGCAAGGCCGTCTCGGGGGCCTGAGCACCGGCCTCAGCTCGACGACGCCTGAGCCACCAGCACCCGGAAGCCCTTGGCGCTGGCGACCTTCTCGGTCGGCCAGCCCTGCTCGGTGAGCCAGCGGGCCAACGGGTCGGAGCCGAGGTTCTTGCCGACGACCAGCACCGCGCGCCCGCCGGGGCGCAGTCGTGGCAGCCACTGCAGCAGCAGGGCGTGCAGCGCCTCCTTGCCGATGCGGATCGGCGGGTTGGACCAGATCTCGTCGAAGCGCCGGTCGGGGTCGACCGCGTCGGGCAGCGAGACCTCGAGCCGGTCGTCGACCCCCAGCGCCGCGGCGTTCTCCCGGGCCAGCAGCAGGGCACGCTCGTTGACGTCGACGGCCGTCACGCGGGACTCGGGCACCGCCAGCGCGACGGCCACCCCGATGACGCCGTAGCCGCAGCCGAGGTCGAGCACCTCGCGCGCGTCGACCGGTGGCCCGACCTCGCGCAGCAGCACGCCCGTGCCGGTGTCGAGCCTGCCCTGGGCGAAGACGCCGGAGCCGGTGGTCAGCTCGAGCCAGTGGCCCCACACGTCGGCGCGGACGGGCACGCGGCGGAAGGGTGCGGAGGGATCGGAGCTGTAGTAGTGCTCCGTCACCCTGCTGCCCCTTCGCCTCACCGACACGACCGACCAGCGTCCACAGCCGGTCACCGAAGCCCACCTTTCCACACGGTGGGCAGGGGGCCGTGCGGGTGTCCGAGGGACGACGTGGACTGCGCGCATGGCTGACCGGACCACCGACCCCTCCTCCGCGCACACCAACGAGGTGCGGCTGCGCGGCCGCGTCTCCACCGAGCCCGAGTCGCGCGAGCTGCCCAGCGGCGACCTGCTCGTGACCCTGCGCCTGGTCGTCGACCGGCCGGCGCGGGCCGACGCCGCCGGCCGACGCGTCGACGTCATCGACGTGGCGTGCTGGTCCAGGCGCACCCAGCGCACGGCGCTCGCGCTGCGCGCCGACGACGTGGTCGAGGTGACCGGCGCGCTGCGGCGGCGCTTCTTCGCCGCGGGCGCCGGCCGCACCAGTCGCTACGAGGTCGAGGCCGGCCGGGTGGTGCGCACGGCGCGGGCCTCGCGTGCCCGGGCGGCCAGCGCGTCGTCGGCCGGGTAGGCGACCTCCTCCAGGGTGAGCCCGTGGGCCTGCACCACCGTCACCGACGGGTCCCGCACCGCGGCGGTCAGCACCTCCCCCGCCCAGGCGGGCGGCCGCCGCCCCTCACCCACGGCCATCAGGCAGCCCACGAGCGAGCGCACCATGCTGTGGCAGAAGGCATCGGCCCGCACCGTCGCGGTGACCACGCCGGTGGCGTCGCGCTCCCACGCCAGGTCGAGCAGCGTGCGCACCGTGGTCGCGCCCTCGCGGCGCTTGCAGAAGGCCGCGAAGTCGTGCTCGCCGAGGAGCAGCCGGGACGCCGCGGCGACGGCCTCGAGGTCGAGCGGTCGCCCCCAGGCGAGCACGTGCCCCCGGGTCAGCGGGTCGACCGACTCGGGCCGGTCGGCGATGCGGTAGGCGTAGCGGCGCCACAGCGCCGAGAAGCGGGCGTCGAAGCCCTCCGGGGCGACACCCACCCGGTGCACGCGCACGTCGGGGTCGAGCACGCCGTCGAGCCGCCGGCGCAGCGCGGCCAGACCCTCCTCGCGACGGGTCGCGGCCGCGGCCAGCGCGTCGGGATCGACGTCGACGTGGCACACCTGGCCGCGGGCGTGCACCCCGGTGTCGGTGCGCCCGGCCACGGTCAGCTCGGTGCCGCTGGTGCGCAGCACCGTGTCGAGCGCCCGCTCGAGCTCCCCCTGCACGGTGCGCAGGCCCGGCTGCCGTGCCCAGCCGTGGAAGCCGGCCCCGTCGTAGCCCAGGTCGATCCGCAGTCGCACCGCGCCAACCTACTCAGCGAGGGTCATGATCGCGTCATGAGTGTCGAGCCAGCCGCACGCCGGCCCCTCGTCGTCGTCTGCGCCCCCGACCACCGCGACGAGCTCGCGCGGCCCCTGCGCCGCTACGTCGAGGAGTACGACGTGCGCTGGACGTCCGGCGCGGCCGAGACCGAGGCGCTGCTCCGGGGCCTGGGGCCCGACGACGACGTCGCGCTGCTCGTGACCGAGGCCGACCTGCCCGACGCCGACCTGCTGTACGCCGTGCACTCCTGGCGACGGCTGGTGCCCCGCGCCCGCCGGGTGGTGGTCGCCCACCTCACGCGCTTCCGCGAGCGCGCCGACGCGTTGCGCCACGGCATGGCCAGCGGCAAGTACGACGCCTACCTGCTGATGCCGCGGGGGCCTCGCGACGAGGAGTTCCACGCCGCGCTCACCGAGCTGCTCTCCGACTGGGGCTCCCACAACCCCTCCCCCGACGCGCCCGCCGTGGTCGTGGTCTCCCCCGTCCTCGACGCGCTCACCGTGGCGCTGCGCGACTTCTGCTTCCAGATGGGGATGCAGGCCGCCGTCCTCGACCTCGACAGCGAGGTCGGTGCTGCCCTGGTGGCCGCGTGGACCGGCGCCGACGGGTCGCGCGAGGCGGCGTACCCGCTCGTCAAGACGCTGGCTCACGAGCCCATGCTGATCACCTCGGTGGAGCAGCTCGCGGCCACCATCTACGGGGCGCCCGAGCAGGTGGACCTCGACGACGTCGTCGACCTCGTGGTCGTCGGGGCCGGACCGGCCGGGCTCGCGGCGGCGGTCTACGGCTCCTCGGAGGGGTTGCGCACGGTGGTGCTGGAGTCGGGCGCCGTCGGCGGACAGGCCGGCACCAGCTCGATGATCCGCAACTACCTCGGCTTCCCCCGCGGCATCTCGGGGATGCGCCTGGCCCAGCGCGCCCGCAACCAGGCGATCCGCTTCGGGACGCGCTTCTTCACCGGGTGGCCGGTCCGGGAGCTGCGCCCGGCGGCGGTCGCGGGAGACCCGCACGAGGTCGTCACGGGTGGAGGCACGCTGCGCGCCCGGGCGGTGGTGGTGGCCAGCGGCGTCAGCTACCGCCGGCTCGGCGTGCCGGCCATCGAGGAGCGGGTGGGCCTCGGCGTGCACTACGGCGCCGCGGTCAGCGCCGCCCACGAGTGCGCCGGCCAGGACGTCTTCGTCGTGGGCGGCGGCAACTCCGCGGGCCAGGCGGCGGTGCACCTCGCGCGCTACGCCCGCTCGGTCACGCTGCTCGTCCGCCGCCGCGGCATCGAGGAGACCATGTCGGACTACCTGGTGCGCGAGCTGCGCTACACCTCCAACGTCTCGGTGCGCCCGTGCGCCGAGGTCGTCGACGGCGGCGGTGCCGAGCGGCTGCAGTGGCTCGACATCCGCGACCTGGAGACCGGGGAGGTCAGCCGGCACCAGACCGGCGGGCTCTTCCTGCTGCTCGGCGCCGACCCGCACGGCGACTGGCTGCCGGAGCAGGTCGCGCTCGACGGGCGCGGCTTCGTGCTCACCGGTCGCGACGTGCCGCAGGAGGCGTGGGTCGACGGCCGTCCTCCGGCCGCGCTGGCCACGACGCTCCCCGGGGTCTTCGCGGCGGGCGACACCCGCGCGGGCTCGATGAAGCGCGTCGCGGCCGCCTCCGGCGAGGGCGCCAGCGTGGTCCCGCTCGTGCACGCCTACCTCGCCCCCTGAAAAGCACTGGGAGCGACCCACCCACCGGCACTACCGTCGCTGCGTGACCACGACCCTCGGCCTGCGCGCCCGCCTCACCGAGGCGGTGCGTCCGGCCATGAAGGCCCGCGACCGCGACCGGCTGCGGGTGCTGCGCACCACCCTGGCCGCGATCGACAACGCCGAGGCCGTGCCGGCTGCAGCGTCCGCGGGCGCCCTGGAGTCGGCGCCGACCGGGGTGGGTGCCACCGAGGTGGCGCGCCGCCCGCTCAGCGAGCTCGAGGTCGTCGCCGTGATCCGCCTCGAGGTCGAGGAGCGCGAGCAGGCCGCGACGACGTACGCCGCCGCCGGTGACGACCGGCGCGCCACGGCGCTGCGCAGCGAGGCCGCGGTCCTGCGCGAGCTGCTCGGGACGTGACGAGGGCCCGTCACCGCGCAGTGCGGTGACGGGCCCTCGTGAGCCTGGGGTCGAGCCTCAGGCCTTGGTGTCGTCGGAGGACGACTCGGCGGCAGCCTCCTCGGCGTCCGCAGCAGCCTCCTCGGCCTTGGCGGCAGCCTCGTTGGCCTTCGCGGCGGCAGCCTCGGCCTCCGCAGCAGCCTCCTCCGCCTCGACCGCGGCCTCCTCCGCCTCGACGGCGGCCTCGTCGGCGGCGGGCGCCTCCTCGGTCTCGTCGGTGGCGGTCTCGTCGGTCACGGTCTCGTCGGTCACGGGCTCGTCGGCCGGGGCCGGCGTCGCGGCAGCAGCCGTGGCCGGCCGGGTCGCACGCTGGGTCGGCGCGTAGTCCTCGGTCACCAGCTCGATGACGGCCATCGGGGCGTTGTCGCCCTTGCGGGGGCCGATCTTGGTGATCCGGGTGTAGCCACCGGGACGCTCCGCGTAGCGCGGCGCGATCTCGGTGAAGAGCGCGTGCACGACCTCCTTGTCACGGATGGTCTTCAGCACCTCGCGGCGCTGGTGCAGGCTCGCGACCGTGCCGAGCTCGGCCTTCTTGGCCTTGGTGATCAGCTTCTCCGCGACGGGACGCAGCACGCGCGCCTTCGCCTCGGTGGTGGTGATCCGGCCGTGCTCGAAGAGCTGGGTGGCCAGACCCGCCACCATCAGACGCTGGTGGGCGGGACCGGCGCCCAGCCGGGCGCCCTTCTTGGGGGTAGGCATCGCTTCTCTCGATTCTCCCCGGCCGTGTCAGGTACCGGAGTAGAGGTGGTGGTCAGGAGTGACCGGTGCTCAGTACTGCTCGTCCTCGACGTAGCTGTCGTCGTCGTCGTACGCCGCGAGGGCGGTCGCCGGGTCGAAGCCGGGGGCGCTGTCCTTGAGGGACAGACCCATCTCGACCAGCTTGGCCTTCACCTCGTCGATCGACTTCGCACCGAAGTTGCGGATGTCGAGCAGGTCCTGCTCCGAGCGCGAGATGAGCTCGCCCACGGTGTGGATGCCCTCGCGCTTGAGGCAGTTGTAGGAGCGGACGGTGAGGTTGAGGTCCTCGACCGGCAGCGCCAGGTCCTGCGCCAGCTGCTCGTCGACCGGCGAGGGGCCGATGTCGATGCCCTCGGCCTCGACGTTGAGCTCCCGGGCCAGGCCGAAGAGCTCGACGAGGGTCTTGCCCGCCGAGGCGATGGCGTCGCGCGGGGTGATCGACGGCTTGGTCTCGACGTCGATGACCAGCTTGTCGAAGTCAGTGCGCTGCTCGACTCGGGTGGCCTCGACCTTGTAGGTCACCTTCAGCACGGGGCTGTAGATCGAGTCGACCGGGAGCCGGCCGATCTCGTTGTCGGCGCCCTTGTTCTGCTGGGCCGAGACGTAGCCGCGGCCGCGCTCGACCACGAGCTCCATCTCGATGGAGCCCTTGTCGTTGAGCGTGGCGATCTTCAGGTCGGGGTTGTGCACCTCGACGCCGGCCGGGCACTCGATGTCGGCGGCGGTGACCTCACCGGCGCCGGACTTGCGGAGCACGATCACCATCGGCTCGTCGTGCTCGCTGGAGACCACGAGGGCCTTCAGGTTCAAGATGATCTCGGTCGCGTCCTGCTTGACGCCCTCGATCGTGGAGAACTCGTGCAGGGCGCCGTCGATCTTGATGCTCGTGACCGAGGCACCGGGGATCGACGACAGCAGGGTGCGACGCAGCGAGTTGCCGAGGGTGTAGCCGAAGCCGGGCTCGAGCGGCTCGATGACGAACCGGGAGCGGAACTCCTCGACGGACTCCTCCGACAGGGTCGGGCGCTGGGCGATGAGCACTGGTGTCTTCCTTTCCGAGCCCACCCGCTATTTGACGGGCTCGAACTTCTGGCGGGGGTGGTGCGGTGGCAGTGAGGGACCCGGCGTGCGCCGGGCCGGCTCACTTCTTGGAGTAGTACTCGACGATGAGCTGCTCCTGGACCGGCAGCTCGATCTGCGCGCGGACGGGCAGCGAGTGGACCAGGATGCGCATGCGCGACGGGATGGCCTCGAGCCACGCCGGGACGATCCGCTCGCCGTGGGTCTCGCGAGCCACGATGAAGGGCGTCATCTCGAGGCTCTTCTCGCGCACGTCGATGATGTCGTGCGCCTCGACCTGGTACGACGGGATGTCGACCTTGATGCCGTTGACGCGGAAGTGACCGTGCACGACGAGCTGGCGCGCGTGACGACGGGTCCGCGCGAAGCCGGCGCGGTAGACCACGTTGTCGAGGCGGCACTCGAGCAGCTGCAGCAGGTTGTCACCGGTCTTGCCGGTGCGGCGGGCAGCCTCCACGTAGTACTTGTGGAACTGCTTCTCCATCACGCCGTAGGTGAAGCGGGCCTTCTGCTTCTCCTGCAGCTGGTTGCGGTACTCGGACTCCTTGATGCGGGTCCGGCCGTGCTGGCCGGGTGCGTAGGGGCGCTTCTCGAACGCCTTGTCCTCGCCGACGAGGTCGACACCGAGACGGCGCGACTTCTTCGACATGGGGCCGGTGTATCGGGCCATGGTGCAAGTCTCCTGTTCTGGGGTGTCGCTCGGTCAGACGCGCCGGCGCTTGGGCGGGCGGCAGCCGTTGTGCGGGGTCGGGGTGACGTCCTGGATGGTGCCGACCTCGAGGCCGATGGCACCCAGCGATCGGATCGCCGTCTCGCGGCCCGAGCCCGGGCCCTTGACGAAGACGTCGATCTTCTTCATCCCGTGGTCCATCGCACGGCGACCCGCGGCCTCGGCGGCCATCTGGGCGGCGAACGGGGTGGACTTGCGCGAGCCCTTGAAGCCGACGGTGCCGGCAGAGGCCCACGAGATCACCGCACCGGTGGGGTCGGTGATCGTGACGATGGTGTTGTTGAACGTGCTCTTGATGTGAGCCTCGCCCTGGGCGACGTTCTTCTTCTCCTTGCGGCGCACCTTCTTGGCGCCGGCCGCGCTGCGGCTCTTGGGAGGCATGCGTTACTCCTTGACTAGCTGGTCAGCTACGTGGGGGGCCAACAGCCCGGGGGCTGTTACTTGGCCTTCTTCTTGCCGGCGACGGTGCGCTTGGGACCCTTGCGGGTGCGCGCATTGGTCTTGGTGCGCTGTCCGCGCACGGGCAGGCCCATGCGGTGACGGCGACCCTGGTAGCTGCCGATCTCGATCTTGCGACGGATGTCGGCCTGGACCTCGCGACGGAGGTCACCCTCGATCTTGAAGTTGGCCTCGATCTCGTCGCGGAGCTTGACCAGCTCGTCGTCGCCCAGGGTGTGGACGCGCGCGTTCGGGTCGACCCCGGTCGCGGCGAGCACCTTCTGGGCGCGGGTACGGCCGATGCCGTAGATGTAGGTGAGTGCGACCTCGATGCGCTTGTCGCGCGGGAGGTCGACTCCAACAAGGCGTGCCATGGAGTGGCGTTTCCTTTCGGTTCGCGGCGGTGTCGTCGTGTCGCGTCCCGTCGTCCCGCAAGGTCGACCTCTCGGTCGAGCCTGCACGGACCAGGGCTCCGGCCATCCGCTCCGGAGGTGGCTTCACCGGGGTCTCCCCCGGCTAGCGATCACGTGGTGGTCGTCTTCAGTTGTCAGGCGGTCGAGCCTTGGAGGCCCTCAGCCCTGGCGCTGCTTGTGGCGAGGGTTCTCGCAGATCACCATGACGCGGCCGTGGCGACGGATCACCTTGCACTTGTCACAGATCGGCTTGACGCTCGGGTTGACCTTCATGTCAGCCCTTTCTCGGGGTCGGCTGCTTACTTGTAGCGGTAGACGATGCGACCTCGACTGAGGTCGTACGGCGAGAGCTCCACCACCACGCGGTCCTCGGGGAGGATCCGGATGTAGTGCTGGCGCATCTTGCCGCTGATGTGGGCGAGCACCTTGTGTCCGTTGGAGAGCTCCACCCGGAACATGGCATTGGGGAGGGCCTCCACGACGGAGCCCTCCATCTCGATCACGCCTTCCTTCTTCGGCATGTCCTCCGCAATCTGCTCGCTGTCATCGTCTGCCGTGGCCCGGGAACCGCCCGGGTCCTGACTCAGGACCCGGTGGACCTCGTGGACCGACCCGGTGCGGTACCCCGATCCCAGGCGCGGCTCCGCTCGCACCGCTCGGTCATCGAGCGAGGAGAGGGAGGGCATCCGGGCAGCCGCGAGGCACCACGAGACGGACCCACGTTGGGCCAAGAGCCGAGTCTAGCGATCTCCGCGTTCAATCCCTAATTCACGCCGCCAGGGCTGAGCTCGCGAAGCCCTGCGGGCGGCGGGAGGTCGAGGAGGTGGCTCTCGTACCCGACGGAGGAGGGGCCGAGAGCCACCGTCTCGAGACCCGCGGGACGACGTGAGCTGGCGAAGCCCTGGTGGGCGGCGGGAGGTCAAGGAGGCGCCTCACGCGACCTCGGCGTAGCGCCCGACGAAGCGGGCCAGGATGCGCTGGGGGTGGGTGACCTCGACGCTGCGGCTGTAGGCCTTGAGCGCCTCGGCCTCCCCCGGGGGGAAGTAGCCGGCGCTCTTGTAGACCTCGATGCGGGTGCAGACGCCCTCGGTGTCCAGCTCGGGGTGGAACTGGGTGGCGTAGACGTGCTGCCCGACCCGGAAGGCCTGCACCGGGCACGCCGCGGAGGTCGCGAGCACCACCGCGCCGGGGGGCAGCGTGGCGGCGGCCTCCTTGTGGCCGCCGTACGCCGCGAAGTCGCGCGGGAGACCGGCCAGCAGGGGGTCGGCCATCCCCTCGTCGGTCAAGGTCACCGAGAGCGGGCCGACCGCCTCGGGGTGCTCCCGGTCGACGGTGCCGCCCTGGTGGAGGCCGAGGACCCCGACGCCGTAGCAGCAGCCCAGGAAGGGCACGTCGCGGGCGACCACCTGGTCCATCAGCGACCAGAGCCCCCGCTCGGCACGGCGCTGCGCCTCGGGCTTGCGCTCCTCGGGGTCGCCGGCGTTCCACGGGCCCCCGCCCAGCACCACGCCGGCCCAGTCGGCCAGGTCGAGCTCGGGCAGCGGCGCGGCGTGCAGGTCGACCCGGCGAAGGTCGGCCTCGCCGAGACCCGAGAGGCGCAGGAACGCGTCGTACTCGTCGTCCGCGGCGGCGCGCTCCCCCCGGATCGAGATCAGCAGGAAGGGCCGCATGGGCTAGTCGTCACCGCCGCCGAAGGGGACGCCGAGCTCCGCGAGCCGGGCGCGCCCCCCGTCGAGCGCCGTCAGCACCCACGCGCCGTCGGGGGTCAGGGTGAAGGTGTGCTCGTAGTGCGCGGCCCAGCTGCCGTCCTCGGTCAGCACCGTCCACTCGTCGTCGTCGAGCACCGGGTGCCGGCTGCCCAGGGTGATCATCGGCTCCACGGCCAGGGCCAGTCCCCGCTCCAGCCGGGCTCCCCGACCGGGCCGGCCGACGTTGGGCACGTTGGGGGGCTGGTGCATCGCCGTGCCGATGCCGTGACCGGTGAACTCCTCCACGATCCCCCAGCTGCCGCCCGACGGGTGGGGCTGGGAGCGCACGTGCTGCTCGACGGCGTGCGAGATGTCGCCGACGCGACCGCCGAGGTGCGCCGCGGCGATGCCCGCCCAGAGCGCCTCCTCGGTCACCCGCATCAGCTCCTCGACCTCGGGCGCGACCTGCCCGACGGCCACGGACACCGCGGCGTCGCCGTGGTAGCCCTCGACGATCGCCCCGCAGTCGACGGAGAGGACGTCGCCCTCGACCAGCACCCGGTCGCCCGGGATGCCGTGCACCACGGCGTCGTTGACCGAGGCACAGATGGTCGCCGGGAAGGGCGGCTCGCCGTACCCGAGGAACGACGGGGTGCCGCCGTGGTCGCGGATGTGCTCCTCGGCGAGACGGTCGAGTTGCGCGGTCGTGACGCCGGGGCGCACCGCGTCGCGCAGCAGCTCGAGCGTCTGCCCGACGAGCAGCCCGGCGCGGCGCATCAGCGCGATCTGCTCCGGGGTCTTGATCTCGATGCCCCGGTCGAGCCAACCCATGACGCTCAGCTCTCGGAGACGCCCTCGAGCGCGGCGAAGATGCGGGCGGTGACCTCGTCGATCTCGCCCATGCCGTCGACCTCGACCAGGACGCCGCGCTCGCGGTAGTCGTCGATCAGCGGTGCGGTCTGCTCGTTGTAGACCTCCTGGCGCCGCCGGATGATCTCCTCGGTGTCGTCGGCGCGGCCGTCGCTCTCGGCGCGGGCGAGCAGCCGCCGCACCAGCTCCTCGTCGTCGGCGGTGAGCACCACGGCGGCGTCGAGCTTGTGGCCGGTGTGGCGGATCATCCCGTCGAGCTCCTCGACCTGGGCGAGCGTCCGCGGGTAGCCGTCGAGCAGGAAGCCGGGCGCCGCGTCGGGCTCGTCGATGCGGTCGCGCACCATCAGGTTGGTGACCTCGTCGGGCACGTACTCCCCGGCGTCCATGTACTGCTGGGCCTTGACCCCGAGCTCGGTGCCCGCGGAGACGTTGGAGCGGAAGATGTCACCGGTGGAGATCGCAGGGATGCCGTAGCGGGCCGCGACCCGCTGGGCCTGCGTGCCCTTCCCGGCGCCGGGAGGGCCCATGAAGATGATTCGCATCAGCGGAGGAATCCTTCGTAGTTGCGCTGCTGGAGCTGGCTCTCGATCTGCTTCACGGTGTCGAGCGCGACACCGACCATGATCAGGATCGAGGTGCCACCGAACGGGAAGTTCTGGTTGGCGTTGACCAGGATGAGCGCGACCAGCGGGATGAGCGAGATCAGGCCCAGGTAGAGGGCGCCCGGGAAGGTGATCCGGGACAGCACGTAGGAGAGGTATTCCTCGGTCGGCTTGCCAGCCCGGATCCCGGGGATGAAGCCGCCGTACTTCTTCATGTTGTCGGCAACCTCTTGGGGGTTGAAGTTGATCGCGACGTAGAAGTAGGTGAAGAAGATGATCAGCAGGAAGTACGCGATCATGTAGAGCGGGTGGTCACCGCGCACGAAGTAGGTCGAGATCCACTGCACCCACTGCGACTGAGAGTCCTGGTTGAACTGCACCGCCATCGTGGGCAGGTAGAGCAGGCTCGAGGCGAAGATGACCGGGATGATGCCGGCCTGGTTGACCTTCAGCGGCACGTACGTCGAGGACCCGCCGAACATCTTGCGCCCCACCATGCGGCGGGCGTACTGCACCGGGATCCGGCGCTGCGCCTGCTCGATGAAGACGACCGCCGCCATGACGATGAGTCCGATCAGGATCACCGAGCCGAAGACCCACGGGCCCTCCGACTGCTGCACGGCCCAGAGCGAGGCCGGGAAGGTGGCGACGACCTGCGTGAAGATCAGGATCGACATGCCGTTGCCGATCCCCTTCTCGGTGATCAGCTCGCCGAACCACATGATGATCGCGGTTCCGGCGGTCATGGTGATGACCATCAGCGCCGCGGTCTGCCAGCTGTCGCGGTAGAGCAGGTCGCGGTTGCAGTTGGGCAGCAGGTTGCCGGTGCGGGCCAACGCCACGATGCCGGTGGCCTGGAGCACGGCGAGGGCGAGGGTCAGGTAGCGGGTGTACTGGGTGATCTTGGCCTGACCGGACTGCCCCTCCTTCTTCAACGCCTCCAGCCGTGGGATCACGACCACCAGCAGCTGCAGGATGATGCTCGCGGTGATGTAGGGCATGACGCCCAGCGCGAAGATGGTCAGCTGGAGCAGCGCGCCGCCGGAGAAGAGGTTGATCAGCCCGTAGATGCTGCCGTCCTCGATGCTGTTGAAGCACTCCTGGACGTTGGCCACGTGCACCCCGGGAGCGGGCACCTGCGAGCCCAGCCGGAAGATCGCGACGATGAAGAGGACGAAGAGCAGCTTCTTGCGCAGGTCCGGCGTGCGGAACGCGTTGACGAATGCCCCTAGCAAGATCGCCCTCTCAAGGTGTGGCGGGCCACGAGGCCACGCGGTAGAAGATCCGTGGAAGCCTAACAGGGCAGGAGACCCGCGCCCCTACCGGAGCAGTGGGGTCTCCTGCCCTGCAGACAGGTCGGTCGGTGCCTCAGGACTCGGTCGCGGTGCCACCGGCAGCCGCGATCTTCTCCTTGGCGCTGGAGGAGAACTTCTCGGCGGTCACCTGGACCGCCACGGAGATCTCGCCCTCGCCGAGCACCTTCACGGGCCGGCCCTTGCGGACGGCGCCGCGGGCGACCAGCTCGTCGACCGAGACCGCGCCGCCCTCGGGGAAGAGCGCGGCGATGCGGTCGAGGTTGACGACCTGGTAGTCGACCTTGAAGGGGTTCTTGAAGCCCTTGAGCTTCGGCAGGCGCATGTGGATGGGCATCTGCCCACCCTCGAAGCCGGCCGGGATCTGGTTGCGGGCCTTGGAGCCCTTGGTGCCGCGGCCGGCGGTCTTGCCCTTGGACGCCTCACCGCGACCCACACGGGTCTTGGCGGTCTTGGCGCCGGGAGCCGGACGCAGGTGGTGGACCTTGAGGGTCATGTCAGTCGACCTCCTCGACCGTCACCAGGTGACGGACGGTGTGGACCATGCCCCGGACCTCCGGGCGGTCCTCCTTGACGACCACGTCACCGATCCGCTTGAGACCCAGCGTGCGCAGGGTGTCGCGCTGGTTCTGCTTGCAGCCGATGGTGGACTTCTTCTGCTGGACCTTCAGCTGCGCCATCAGGAGGCCACCTCCTGGCTGACGCCGTCGGGCACCTCGGCCTTGGCCTTGAGCAGCGCCGCCGGGGCGACGTGCTCGACGGGCAGACCACGGCGGGCCGCCACGGCCTCGGGCTCCTCCAGGGAGCGCAGGGCCTCGACGGTCGCGTGCACGATGTTGATCTGGTTGGACGAGCCGAGCGACTTGCTGAGCACGTCGTGGATACCGGCGCACTCGAGCACCGCACGCACCGGGCCACCGGCGATCACACCGGTACCGGGCGAGGCGGGACGCAGCAGGACTACGCCGGCCGCCTTCTCGCCCTGCACGGGGTGCGGGATGGTGCCCTGGATCCGCGGCACGCGGAAGAAGTGCTTCTTGGCCTCCTCGACGCCCTTCTGGATCGCCGCGGGCACTTCCTTGGCCTTACCGTAGCCGACGCCGACCATGCCGTCGCCGTCGCCGACGATGACGAGGGCGGTGAAGCTGAAGCGACGACCGCCCTTGACGACCTTGGCGACACGGTTGATGGCGACGACGCGCTCGATTTTCTCGCTCTTGTCGGCGCCGTCACCGCGACGACCGTCACGACCGCCACGGCGCTCTCCGCCGGCGCGCTGACCGCGCTGGGGTCCGCTCATGAGTCTCTACCTCTTCGTTTCGTGTGTAGTCGTGCGATCAGAAGGACAGGCCGCCCTCACGGGCGCCGTCGGCCAGGGCCGCGACGCGACCGTGGTACTTGTTGCCGGCGCGGTCGAAGACGACGCCCTGGACTCCCGCGGTGGTGGCGCGCTCGGCGACGAGCTCCCCCACCTTGCGGGCCTTCGCGGTCTTGTCGCCCTCGAGGGCGCGCACGTCGGCCTCCATGGTGGAGGCGTACGCGAGCGTCTTGCCCACAAGGTCGTCGACGACCTGCACGGTGATGTGCTTGGTGGAGCGGGTGACCACGAGGCGCGGACGCTCCGCGGTGCCGCTCAGCTTCTTGCGACCACGGATCTGGCGACGCGAGCGCGAGGCCAGCCGGGATGCGGTGTGCTTGCCGGGACGCAGCGAGATGGCCATCGTCACTTACCTGCCTTTCCGACCTTGCGGCGGATCTGCTCGCCGGCGTACCGCACGCCCTTGCCCTTGTAGGGCTCGGGCTTGCGCAGCTTGCGGATGTTCGCGGCGACCTCGCCGACGAGCTGCTTGTCGATGCCCTGGACACCGAGCCTGGTGGGGCCCTCGACGCTGAAGGTGATGCCGTCGGGGGCGTTGACGGTGATCGGGTGGGAGTAGCCGAGCTGGAACTCCAGCTGGGTCGGGCCCTTGGCGAGCACCCGGTAGCCGACGCCGACGATCTCGAGCTTCTTCTCGTAGCCCTCGGTCACGCCGACGACCATGTTGTTGATGAGCGAGCGGGTCAGGCCGTGCAGCGCACGGTTGACGCGGTGGTCGTCGGGACGCTTGACCTCCAGCGCGCCGTCGACCTGCTCGACGATGATGGGCGCGGCCACGTCGTGGCTCAGGGTGCCCTTGGGGCCCTTCACGGTGACCGTGCCGGACTGCACCTGCACGTCGACCCCGGAGGGCACGGTGACGGGCAGCTTTCCGATGCGGGACATTGCTTCTACCTCTGCTTTCGGGTCCGCGTCACCAGACGTAGGCGAGGACTTCCCCACCCACGCCCTTGCTGTTGGCCTGACGGTCGGTCAGCAGGCCCTGGCTGGTCGAGATGATCGCCACGCCCAGGCCACCGAGGACCTTCGGGAGGCCGGTGTGCTTGGCGTAGACGCGCAGACCGGGCTTGCTGATGCGGCGGACGCCGGCGATCGAGCGCTCCCGGTTGCGGCCGAACTTGAGCTGGATCTCCAGCGTCTTGCCGACCACGCCCTCCTGGTCGGTGACCTCGAAGCCGGTGATGTAGCCCTCCTGCTTGAGGATCTCCGCCACTCCCTGCTTCAGCTTGGAGTACGGCATGCTCACCGAGTCGTGGTAGGCCTGGTTGGCGTTGCGCAGACGGGTCAGCATGTCTGCGATCGGGTCAGTCATCGTCATGGTGGTGGTGTTCCTTCTCGTCGGGGTTTCCGCCGCGGCGGACCTTCGACGTTCGGTGGTTGAGCCTTGCGGTACCGGGGCTTGCTGGTGCTACCAGCTCGACTTGGTCACGCCGGGCAGCTCGCCGCGGTGCGCCATCTCGCGCAGGCAGATCCGGCACAGGCCGAACTTGCGGTAGACCGCCTTGGGACGGCCGCAACGCTGGCAGCGGGTGTAGCCGCGCACCGCGAACTTGGGCTTGCGGGAGGCCTTGACCTTCAGTCCGGTCTTCGCCATGTCAGTTGCCCTCCTTGAAGGGGAAGCCGAGCTGCTTGAGCAGCGCCCGACCCTCGTCGTCGTTGGTGGCGGTGGTGACCACGGTGATGTCCATGCCGCGCGACCGGTCGATCTTGTCCTGGTCGATCTCGTGGAACATCACCTGCTCGGTCAGACCGAAGGTGTAGTTGCCGCGGCCGTCGAACTGACGGTCGTTGAGCCCGCGGAAGTCGCGGATGCGGGGCAGGGCCAGCGAGAGCAGCCGGTCGAGGAACTCCCACATCCGCTCGCCGCGCAGCGTGACGTGCGCGCCGATCGGCATGCCCTCGCGCAGCTTGAACTGCGCGATGGACTTGCGGGCCTTGGTGACCTGCGGCTTCTGGCCGGTGATCGCAGTGAGGTCGCGCACGGCGCCCTCGATCAGCTTGGAGTCGCGAGCGGCCTCGCCCACGCCCATGTTGACCACGACCTTGACCAGGCCGGGGACCTGCATCACGTTGGCGTAGCCGAACTGCTCGCGCAGGGAGGGCAGCACCTCCTCGCGGTAGCGCGTCTGCAGGCGCGCGGGGACCTTCTCGGTTGCGGTGTCAGTCATCCTCAGACCTCGTCTCCGGACTTGCGGGAGATGCGGACGCTGCGCTGGGCGGCGTACGTCGACCCGTCCGAGCGTCGCTTCTCGGCGTCCACGCGCTTGGAGCCGAGGCGGGTCGTGCCCTTGCCCTCGACCAGCATCACGTTGGACACGTGGATCGGTGCCTCAGCCGTGACGATGCCGCCGGTGTTGCCGGCGCGACCGCCCTGGTTGAGCACCTTGGTGTGCCGCTTGACGCGGTTGACGCCCTCGACGATGACGCGGCTCTCGGTGCGCAGCACCTCGATGACCTTGCCCTCGGCGCCCTTGTCCTTGCCGGCGATCACCTTGACGGTGTCGCCCTTCTTGATCTTCACGCTCATGGTCAGAGCACCTCCGGTGCCAGCGAGACGATCCTCATGAAGCGCTTCTCGCGCAGCTCGCGACCCACGGGGCCGAAGATGCGCGTGCCGCGCGGCTCGCCGTCGGCCTTGAGGATCACCGCGGCGTTCTCGTCGAAGCGGATGTAGGAACCGTCCGGACGACGGCGCTCCTTGGCGGTGCGGACGACGACCGCCTTGACGACGTCGCCCTTCTTGACGTTGCCGCCGGGGATGGCGTCCTTGACCGTGGCGACGATGGTGTCGCCGATGCCGGCGTAGCGCCGACCCGAGCCACCGAGCACACGGATGCACAAGATCTCCTTGGCACCGGTGTTGTCGGCGACCTTGAGTCGCGACTCCTGCTGGATCATCTGTTCTTTCTCCTTGTCGTCCTGGTTCTCACGCCCCCACGGGTGTGAGCCTTGGAGAACTAGTTGCTGGCTACTTGGCCTTCTCGAGGATCTCCACCACGCGCCAGCGCTTGGTCGCGCTGAGCGGGCGGGTCTCCATCAGCAGCACCCGGTCACCGATGCCGCAGCTGTTCTGCTCGTCGTGCGCCTTCAGCTTGGTGGAGCGGCGCAGGACCTTGCCGTAGAGCGCGTGCTTGACGCGGTCCTCGACCGAGACCACGACGGTCTTGTCCATCTTGTCGCTGACGACGAGGCCCTCGCGGACCTTGCGCGTCGAGCGCTCCACGGCGGGAGCGGCTGCGTCGTTGCTCATGCAGCACCGTCCTTCTCAGGGGTGGTCCGGATGCCGAGCTCGCGCTCGCGCACCACGGTGTAGATGCGGGCGATGTCCTTCTTGACCGCGCGCAGGCGGCCGTGGCTCTCCAGCTGGCCGGTCGCGGCCTGGAAGCGGAGGTTGAAGAGCTCCTCCTTGGCCTCGCGCAGCCGGACCTCGAGGTCCACGTCGTTCAGCTCGTCGAGCTCGTGGGCGGTCGGCATCAGAACTCACCTGCTTCCCGGCTGATGAACCGGCACTTCATCGGGAGCTTGTGGATCGCGCGGCGCATCGCCTCGCGAGCCACGTCCTCCGGCACACCGGAGAGCTCGAACATCACGCGGCCGGGCTTGACGTTGGCGACCCACCACTCGGGGGATCCCTTGCCCGAGCCCATGCGGGTCTCGGCCGGCTTCTTGGTCAGCGGGCGGTCGGGGTAGATGTTGATCCACACCTTTCCGCCTCGCTTGATGTGGCGGGTCATCGCGATACGCGCGGACTCGATCTGGCGGTTGGTCACGTAGTGACCCTCGACGGCCTGGATGCCGAAGTCGCCGAACGCGAGCTTGGTCCCGCCCTTGGCGGCGCCACCACGCTTGGGGTGGTGCTGCTTGCGGTGCTTGACCCTGCGGGGCATCAACATGAGCTCAGCCCTCCTGGGGGGTGCTCGGGGCCGAGGCCGTGGCCTCGGCCGGCGCAGCGCCCGCCTCGGCCGCGGGGGCCTCGGCGCGGTCGCCGCGCGACGGACGGTCACCGCGGGAGCCGCGGGTGGGGCGGTCGGTCCGAGCACCGCGTCCGCGACCGGGGGCACCGGCGCGGGCAGCGGCCTGGGCCTCGCGCTCGGCACGGGTGCCGGCGACCTCGCCCTTGTAGATCCAGACCTTCACGCCGATGCGGCCGAAGGTGGTCTTGGCCTCGTAGAAGCCGTAGTCGATGTCGGCGCGCAGGGTGTGCAGGGGCACGCGGCCCTCGCGGTAGAACTCCGAGCGCGACATCTCGGCGCCGTTGAGGCGGCCCGAGCACTGGATCCGGATGCCCTTGGCGCCCGAGCGGGTCGCGGTCTGCATCGCCTTCTTCATCGCGCGGCGGAACTGCACGCGACCGGCGAGCTGCTCCGCGACGCCCTGGGCGACGAGCTGCGCGTCGACCTCGGGGCTCTTGACCTCGAGGATGTTGAGCTGGACCTGCTTGCCGGTGAGCTTCTCCAGCTCGCCCCGCAGGCGGTCGGCCTCCGCGCCGCGGCGGCCGATCACGATGCCGGGACGGGCGGTGTGGATGTCGACGCGCACGCGGTCACGGGTGCGCTCGATCTCGACCTTGGAGATGCCGGCCCGCTCCATGCCCTTGGAGAGCAGGCGGCGGATCGCCACGTCCTCGCCGACGTAGGACTTGTAGAGCTTGTCGGCGTACCACCGGCTCTTGTGGTCGGTGGACACGCCCAGACGGAACCCGTTCGGGTTGATCTTCTGACCCATCAGGCCTTACGTCCCTTCGTGCCGGTCGTGGTCTCGTCACGCGGCTCGACCACGAGCGTGATGTGGCTGGTGCGCTTGTTGATCCGGGTGGCCCGGCCCTGCGCACGCGGGCGCCAGCGCTTCATGGTGGGGCCCTCGTCGACCATCGCTCGGCTCACGACCAGCGTGTGCCGGTCGAGCTCCTCGGTGGTCTCGGCGTTGGCCACGGCGCTCTCGAGCACCTTGTAGACGGTCTCGCTGGCGGCCTGCGGCGCGAACTGCAGCAGGGCCAGTGCGTCGTCGACGGGAAGCCCACGGACGAGGTCGACCACGCGGCGTGCCTTCAGCGGGGTGATCCGCACGAAGCGCGCGCTGGCGAAAGCCCCCGGCCGGTCGCCGAGCAGCGAGTCACGGCGGGCTGAGACCCGCCTACGCTCTCCTACGCTCATTGCTGTCATCTCTCCTCGGTCACCGCGTCAGCGGCGACGGCTCTTCCGGTCGTCCTTGACGTGCCCGCGGTAGGTGCGGGTCGGGGCGAACTCGCCGAGCTTGTGGCCGACCATGGAGTCGGTCACGAACACCGGCACGTGCTTGCGGCCGTCGTGCACCGCGAGGGTGTGTCCGATCATGGACGGCACGATCATCGAGCGCCGCGACCACGTCTTGATCACGTTGTGGGTACCGGCCTCGTTCTGCGCGTCCACCTTCTTCTCGAGGTGGCCGTCGATGAACGGGCCCTTCTTCAGGCTGCGAGGCATCTGCTCTTACTCTCCTGCTCAGCGCTTCTTGCCGGTGCGGCGACGACGGACGATGAGGGCATCGCTGGCCTTGCGCCGGCGCGTGCGACCCTCGGGCTTGCCCCAGGGGCTCACCGGGTGGCGACCACCGGAGGTCTTGCCCTCGCCACCGCCGTGCGGGTGGTCGACGGGGTTCATCACGACACCGCGCACGGTCGGGCGCTTGCCCTTCCAGCGCATCCGGCCGGCCTTGCCCCAGTTGATGTTGGACTGCTCGGCATTGCCGACGCCGCCCACGGTCGCGCGGCAGCGCACGTCGACGTAGCGCATCTCGCCGGAGGGCATCCGCAGCTGGGCGCGGGAGCCCTCCTTGGCGACGAGCTGGGCGCTGTTGCCGGCGGAGCGGGCGATCTTGGCGCCGCCGCCCGGACGCAGCTCCACGCAGTGGATCGTGGTGCCGACGGGGATGTTGCGCAGCGGCAGGTTGTTGCCGGGCTTGATGTCGGCGCCCACGCCGGACTCCAGCGCGGTGCCCTGCACGACCCCGACGGGCGCGATGATGTAGCGCTTCTCGCCGTCGGCGTAGTGGAGCAGCGCCAGCCGCGCGGTGCGGTTGGGGTCGTACTCGATGTGCGCGACCTTGGCCGGCACGCCGTCCTTGTCGTAGCGGCGGAAGTCGACGATGCGGTAGGCGCGCTTGTGCCCACCACCCTGGTGACGGGTGGTGATGCGCCCCTGGTTGTTGCGTCCGCCCTTCTTGGGCAGCGGACGCACCAGCGACTTCTCCGGCGTGGTCCGGGTGACCTCGACGAAGTCGGCGACCGACGAGCCACGACGGCCCGGGGTGGTCGGCTTGTACTTGCGGATAGCCATGTCAGTTCCTCAAGCTCTCGGCGGTCAGCTGACCGGGCCGAAGATGTCGATGCGGTGGCCCTCGGCCAGGCTGACGATCGCGCGCTTGGTGTCCTTGCGCTTGCCCGTGCCGACGCGGGTGCGGCGGGTCTTGCCGGGGCGGTTCAGCGTGTTGACGGCCGTGACCTTGACGTCGAAGACCTTCTCGACCGCGATCTTGATCTCGGTCTTGTTGGCGTCCGGGCGCACCAGGAAGGTGTACTTGTTGGCGTCGAGCAGGCCGTAGCTCTTCTCGCTGACGACCGGCGCGATCAGGACGTCACGCGGGTCCTTGTGCAGGGTGCTCACTTCGACTCCTCCTCGCGGGTGCCGACGAAGGCGTCGTAGGCGCCCTTGGTGAAGACCACGTCGTCGGCGACCAGCACGTCGTAGGTGTTGAGCTGGTCGACGGCCAGCAGGTGCACCGAGGCGACGTTGCGCAGCGACAGCCAGGTCAGCGTGTCGTCGCGCTCGAGCACGACGAGCTGGCGGCGGTGGCCGGACAGCTCGGCGAGCGCCGCGACGGCGGCCTTGGTGGTCGGCGCGTCACCGTCGACCAGCGACTCCACGACGTGGATGCGGTCGGCACGGGCCCGGTCGGAGAGGGCGCCGCGCAGGGCGGCGGCCTTCATCTTCTTGGGGGTGCGCTGCTCGTAGGACCGCGGCTGCGGCCCGTGGACGACGCCACCGCCGGCGAACTGCGGCGCGCGGATCGAGCCCTGGCGGGCGCGGCCGGTGCCCTTCTGGCGGTGCGGCTTGGTGCCACCGCCGCGGACCTCGCCGCGGGTCTTGGTGGCGTGGGTGCCCTGGCGGGCCGCGGCCTGCTGGGCCACGACCACCTGATGGATCAGCGCGACGTTGGTCGGCGCGTCGAAGATCTCGGCGGGGAGATCGACCTCGACGGTCTTGGCGCTCATGCTCCGGCCTCCTCGACCAGCTTGGCGGCCGAGCGGATCACGAGCAGACCGCCTCGGGGACCGGGGACGGCGCCCTTGAGCAGGATCAGGCCCTTCTCGGCGTCGACCGCGTGCACGGTGATGTTCTGGGTCGTGACGGTGTCGGAGCCCATGCGGCCCGACATCCGGGTGCCCCGGAAGACGCGGCCCGGGGTGGCGCAGGCGCCGATCGAGCCGGGCTTGCGGTGGTTGCGGTGGGCACCGTGGGAGGCCCCGACACCGGAGAAGCCGTGACGCTTCATGGTGCCGGCGAAGCCCTTGCCCTTGCTGGTGCCGGTGACGTCGACCTGCTGCCCGGCCGAGAAGACCTCGGTCGAGAGCTCCTGGCCGACCTCGTAGGACTCGGCGTCACTGGTGCGGATCTCGACCACGTGGCGGCGCGGAGTGACCCCGGCCTTGCCGAAGTGGCCGGCCTGCGGCTTGGTGATCTTGCGGCCGTCGATCTCGCCGAAGCCGAGCTGGACGGCGTGGTAGCCGTCCTTGTCGGCCGTGCGGACCTGGGTCACCACGTTGGTGCCGGCGGCGACGACCGTGAGGGGCACGAGCCTGTTGTTCTCGTCCCAGGCCTGCGTCATCCCGACCTTGGTGCCGAGGAGGCCCTTGATGTTGCGTTCCAGAGTGCTCATGGTGCGGCTGTCCTCCCCGGGTCTCAGAGCTTGATCTCGATGTCGACGCCAGCCGGGAGGTCGAGACGCATCAGCGAGTCGACGGTCTTCGGCGTGGGGTCGATGATGTCGATCAGGCGCTTGTGGGTGCGCATCTCGAAGTGCTCGCGCGAGTCCTTGTACTTGTGGGGCGAGCGGATGACGCAGTAGACGTTCTTCTCCGTCGGCAGCGGCACCGGACCGGCCACCTGGGCACCGGTCCGGGTCACGGTGTCGACGATCTTCCGCGCCGAGGTGTCGATCACCTCGTGGTCATAGGCCTTGAGCCTGATGCGGATCTTCTGTCCCGCCATCAAACAACGTCCTTCGCTTCGTGGTCGCAACGACTTGTCGCACCCTTGGTGGCTCGGCGAGCCGGGTGCCTCTCTCCCCTGCCCCGATCCCCGACCCCCGAGGTCGGGCGTGTCGCATCGTCGTGGTGACGTGCGGCAGCCGCGTCATCGATGGTCTCGATCTGGCACAGCGCCCAGGGTGTCCCGGGCCGAGCAGGGTCTCCTGGTGCGGCGCGGACACGCGACCGTGAATGCCACCGCTGGGGCGACGTCAGGAAGACCTGTTCTGCAGTCAATGTCCGCAACCCCGGCGACCCCGCCGGAGCAACCGGACCATCTTGGCAGAGAGCCCCTGCCTACGCAAAATCGGGACCCGGCACGGCTGCCGTGACCGCGCGCACGCGCCTATCCTCGGAGCATGGACGGCGTCGTCCTCATGGGGTTGCTGCAGGTGGTCGGGATCTCGTTGGTCCCGGTCGCGATCTGCCTCGTGCTGCTCCACCTCAGCGACGCGTGGGACTGGGTCCGCGAGCACGGCCCCTGGGCCACGCCCCCGGCGGCGCCGCGCCACCCGCTGGAGGGCATCGCCGCCGACCTGCGGCGGCTCTACCCCGGCGTCCACTCCCCCGCCCCGGGCACCCGCATGGCCAAGCAGCGCGGGGTCGTGCTCGCCTACGACGACCACCTCGTCGAGGCCGCGAAGGCCATGGGGGTGGTCACCACGCTGCGCGACCTCGACGTCAACGGCTTCGACCGCGAGGCCGAGCGGCTCCGCATCGAGGTCACGCTGCTGGAGGCGGGTCTCCAGCTCAGGCCGTAGCGTCCGCGACCCGCTCGTAGCGGAGGTCGGTGATCGCCCGGCCCGCGGCGACGCCCTTGCGCTCGAACTTGGTCACGGGTCGCTCCTGCCAGCGCGGCACGCGGCCTCCCGCCAGCCCCGGCTCGGCGTCGAGCACCGCGCACATCTGGTCGGCGTACTCCGCCCAGTCGGTGGCCAGCCGCCAGCTGCCGCCCGGCACGAGGCGGGAGGCGACGAGCGCCGCGACCTCGGGGGTGACGAGCCGGCGCTTGTGGTGCCGCTTCTTGGGCCAGGGGTCGGGGAAGAAGGTCCAGAGCTCGGTGAGCTCCCCGGGGCCGAAGAGGTGCTCGAGGCACCAGACGGCGTCGACCGAGAGCAGCCGCACGTTGTCGGCCCCGGCCCGTGCCACCTCGGCGAGCGACGCGGCGACGCCGGGCCGCCAGACCTCGAGCGCCACGACGTCGACCTCGGGGCGGGCGGCGGCCAGGACGGCGGTGGCCTCGCCCACGCCGGAGCCGATCTCGACCACGCGTGCCGCCTCGCGGCCGAACCAGTCGGCCCAGCGGAAGTCGGGGGCGTCGACGGCCTCGTCGGGGATCACCCACGCCTCGTGGTGGGCGTCCCAGGCCTCCTGCTGCGTCGAGGTGAAGCGGCTGCCGCGACGCGAGTAGGTGAGCACCTCGCGCATGCGGCGGCCGTCGTCGGTGAAGCGGTGGTGCGGTCGGGCGGGTGGGATCGGCACGCGACGATTGTCGGTGACGGCGCGGGGCCCGCGGTGGGGTGGGTCAGCGGCGTACGACGAAGCTCACGCGCGCGACCGCCTTGTTGCCGGCCCGGTCGACCGCGACGGCGGTGCGGGTGAAGCGGCCGAGCCCACGCCGGTCGCCGCCGGTGGTCGTGACCCGGCACGCCTTCGCCAGTCCGGAGAGCCGGTCGGAGGCGCCACAGCGGCGCGCCGGCACCGCACCCTTGCGGTACGTCGCCCCCTGCCGCACGCCACGCACGCGCACGGTGGGCTTGGTCCGGTCGATCCGCACCGTGAGGCTGCCGCGGCCGGCGTTGCCGGCCGCGTCGCGGACCCAGTCCGTGCGGACGGTGCGCTCGCCCTGGGCCCGCAGCACCGTGTCGGCGACCCGCAGCGCGGCACCGGAGTCGTCGGTCACGCTCCACCGCACCCGCACCGGGCCGCGGTGCCACCCCTGCCGGTTGGGCCTCACGGTGGTCCTGCCCGTCACGACCGGGGCGGTCGTGTCGGGGGTCCGGACCGTGAGGTCGCCGCCCTCGGTGTCGAGGACCAGGGAGGCACCCTCGCCCACCCGGACCCGGCCGGAGAACTCGTCGAGGCGGTTGCGCGCCACCCAGCAGGTCCACCCCGCACCGACGGGCATGCCGGCGACCGTGGCGCGGCCGTCGCGGGACCGGAGCCTCCCACCCGCCTGGTCCTCCACCTGGGGGCCGACGCAGCGCCACCAGCCGTCGAACTCCGAGGGACGGCCCGAGGCGTCGACGAAGCTCCAGGACACCGGAGCCCAGGCGATGTCGAGGCGCAGCACGCTGCCCCCCGCGATCGCGACCCCGGAGCGGCCCAGGCTGGCGTAGTGGTCACCGCTCTCGACCGCGAGCAGCGTGTCGTGGCTGCCCACATCGACGGCGGGCGCGCGCAGGCCGGACCCGGCCTGCCACTCGGACTTGGCGGTCCCGATCCAGACACTGCCGTCGGTGAGCGCGCCGTACGGCCACGAGCCGACGTCGACTGCCGGCGTGACCTTCGTGGCCGCGCCGGCGGGCGCGGCCGAGAGGCCGGTGACGATGAGGGCGGCCGCGAGCAGCCCACCCCAGATCCTGCGCACGCGCATGACGCTCCCCCGTTCTCGTGCTGGGGGGAACGTAGGTCGCCCGCGACCCGGGCGCCACCGAGCGGTACGGGCGGTCTAGGGCGGCTCGCACCGAGGTGTCCTAGATTGCGGCCATGATCGACCGCGCCCGCCTGTCCGAGCTCCGCGCCACCGAGGAGCAGCGCTTCGTCGAGACCCACCCGCGCTCGGGCGAGCTGTCCGCGCGCGCGGGCGAGAGCCTGCTCGCCGGGGTGCCGATGCCCTGGATGACCCGGTGGCCGGGCGCCTTCCCCCTCTTCTGCGAGAGCGCCGAGGGCGCCCGCCTGGTCGACGTCGACGGCCACGAGTACGTCGACCTCTGCCTGGGCGACACCGGCGCCATGACGGGCCACGCGCTGCCGCAGGTGCGCGAGGCGCTGCTGCAGCAGGCGGGGCGCGGCATCACCACGATGCTGCCCTCCCCCGACGCCGTGTGGGTCGGGGAGGAGCTGGCCCGGCGCTTCGGGCTGCCCCGGTGGCAGCTGGCGCTCTCGGCCACCGACGCCAACCGCTTCGTGCTGCGCTTCGCCCGCCACCTCACCGGTCGACCGCGGATCGCGGTGATGGACTGGTGCTACCACGGCACCGTCGACGAGACCCTCGCCGTGCTCGACGGCGATCGCGTGGTGCCGCGTCCGGGCGCGCTCGGACCCCAGGTCGACGTGGCGGCCACCACGGCCGTGGTGCCCTTCAACGACCTCGAGGCCCTCGACCGCAGGCTCTCCGAGGGCGACGTCGCGTGCCTGCTGATGGAGCCGGCGCTGACCAACATCGGCATCGTGCTCCCCGACGAGGGCTACCTGGCCGGGGTGCGCGAGATCACCCGCCGCCACGACGTGCTGCTGGTCAACGACGAGACGCACACGCTGTGCGCCGGGCCGGGCGGCGCCACCCGCGCATGGGACCTCGAGCCCGACCTGCTCGTGGTCGGCAAGCCGATCGCGGGCGGCATCGCCGCGGCGGCGTACGGCATGACGCAGGAGGTGGCCGACCGGCTCTCCGGGCCGATGCTGGGCCACGAGATCGACGTGGCGGGGGTCGGGGGCACCCTCACCGCCAACGCGCTCGCCGTGGCCGCCATCCGGGCGACGCTGTCGACCTGCCTGCGCGAGGAGGACTTCGACCGGGCGGTGCCCCTCGCCGAGCGCTTCACCGCGGGGGTCGACGAGGTGATCGCGCGCCACGGACTGCCCTGGCACGTGCAGCGGCTCGGCTGCCGGGCGGAGTACTGGTTCTGCCCGCCCCCGCGCGACGGCGCCGCCGCGGCCGCCGCGGTCGACGAGGAGCTGGAGGGCTTCCTGCACCTGTGGTCCCTCAACCGGGGAGTGCTGCTGACGCCCTTCCACAACATGGCGCTGCTCAGCCCGCGGCACACCGAGGCCGACGTCGACCGCCACACCGAGGTCTTCGGCGAGGCGGTCGCCGCCCTGGTGGGCTGAGGCTGACCGGTCCCCAGGGTGCGGGGGGTCTCGAGACGGTCGCTGCGCGACCTCCTCGACCACCCGGGCCGCGCTGCGCGACCTCCTCGACCACCCGGACCGCACGGCGCGACCTCCTCGACCACCCGGGGACGCACGAGGCCCCCGGACCAGACGGTCCGGGGGCCTCGTGGGGTGAAGCGCTAGATCACTTGGTGATCTTGGTGACGCGGCCCGCGCCGACGGTGCGGCCGCCCTCGCGGATCGCGAAGCGGAGGCCGTCCTCCATGGCGATGGGCTGGATCAGCTCGACGGTCATGTCGGTGTTGTCACCGGGCATGACCATCTCGCGGCCCTCGGGGAGGGTGACGACGCCCGTCACGTCCGTGGTCCGGAAGTAGAACTGCGGACGGTAGTTGTTGAAGAACGGCGTGTGACGGCCGCCCTCCTCCTTCGAGAGGATGTAGACCGAGGCCTCGAAGTTGGTGTGCGGGGTGGTCGTGCCCGGCTTGATCACGACCATGCCGCGCTCGACGTCCTCGCGCTTGGTGCCGCGGAGCAGCAGACCGACGTTCTCACCGGCCTGGCCCTCGTCGAGCAGCTTGCGGAACATCTCGACACCGGTCACGGTGCTCTTCTGCGAGCCCTCGCGGATGCCGATGATCTCGACCTCCTCGTTGACCTTGACGATGCCGCGCTCGATGCGACCGGTGATGACGGTGCCACGACCGGTGATCGTGAAGACGTCCTCGACGGGCATCAGGAAGGGCTTGTCGGTGTCACGCTCGGGCTGCGGGATGTACTCGTCGACCGCGTTCATGAGCTTCATGATCGACTCCGACCACTTCTCGTCGCCCTGGAGCGCCGGGAAGGCCGCGACCTGCACGACGGGCACGTCGTCGCCGGGGAACTCGTACTCGGAGAGGAGCTCGCGCACCTCCATCTCGACGAGCTCGATGAGCTCCTCGTCGTCGACCATGTCGCACTTGTTGAGCGCGACCACCAGGGCCGGCACGCCGACCTGGCGGGCGAGCAGCACGTGCTCACGCGTCTGCGGCATGGGGCCGTCGGTCGCCGCGACCACCAGGATGGCGCCGTCCATCTGCGCCGCACCGGTGATCATGTTCTTGATGTAGTCGGCGTGACCGGGGCAGTCGACGTGGGCGTAGTGACGCGCCTCGGTCTGGTACTCGATGTGAGCGATCGAGATCGTGATGCCGCGCTGACGCTCCTCGGGGGCCTTGTCGATCGAATCGAAGGCCGACGCCTCGTTGAGGTCCGGGTACTTGTCGTGCAGCACCTTCGAGATCGCAGCCGTCAGCGTCGTCTTGCCGTGGTCGATGTGACCGATGGTTCCGATGTTGACGTGCGGCTTGGTCCGCTCGAACTTCGCCTTAGCCACTGGGGCTCCTCCTGTTGTTGTGTCTGACTCGTGGTTGAACTGGTTGTGCTGCCGAGGGCCGGACGCTACTCGCCGCGGACCTTCTTGATGATCTCGTCGGCGACGTTCTGGGGAACCTCGGCGTACGAGTCGAACTCCATCGAGTACGACGCCTGACCAGAGGTCTTCGACCGCAGGTCCCCAACGTACCCGAACATCTCCGAGAGCGGCACGAGGGCGTCGACCACCCGGTCACCGCTGCGCTCGGACATCGAGCGCACCTGGCCACGCCGGGAGTTGATGTCGCCGATGACGTCACCCATGAAGTTCTCGGGGGTGACCACCTCGACGGCGAACATCGGCTCCAGCAGCACCGGCTTGGCCATGCGTGCGGCCTCCTTGAAGGCCTGGTTGCCGGCGATCTTGAAGGCGAGCTCGGAGGAGTCGACGTCGTGGTAGGCGCCGTCCTCGAGGGTGAACTTGACGTCGACCATGGGGTAGCCGGCGAGCACGCCGAACTCCATCGCCTCCTGACCACCCTGGTCGACCGAGGGGATGTACTCCTTCGGCACGCGACCACCGGTCACGTTGTTGACGAACTCGTAGCCCGCACCGAGACCGGTCTCGGGGTCGATGTGGGGCTCCAGGCTGATCTGCACCTTCGCGAACTGGCCGGACCCACCGGTCTGCTTCTTGTGGGTGTAGCCATGCTTCTCCACCTTGCGGCGGATGGTCTCGCGGTAGGCGACCTGCGGCTTGCCGACGGTGGCCTCGACGCGGAACTCGCGACGCATCCGGTCGACGAGGATCTCCAGGTGGAGCTCGCCCATGCCGGCGATGATCGTCTGCCCGGTCTCCTCGTCGGCCTTGACCGTGAAGGTGGGGTCCTCGTCGGAGAGGCGCTGGATCGCGGTGCCGAGCTTCTCCTGGTCGCCCTTGGTCTTGGGCTCGATCGCGACCTCGATCACCGGGGCCGGGAAGGTCATCGACTCCAGGATCACCGGGTTGGCCGGGTCGCACAGCGTGTGACCGGTCTTGGTGTCCTTCAGGCCCATCACGGCCACGATCTGGCCGGCGCCGACCGACGCGATCTCCTCACGCTTGTTGGCGTGCATCTGGTAGACCTTGCCGATCCGCTCCTTGCGGCCGTTGACGGAGTTGACCACCGTCGAGCCGGCCTCGAGCTTGCCGGAGTAGACGCGCACGTAGATCAGCTTGCCCAGGTGCGGGTCGGTGGCGATCTTGTAGGCCAGGCCGGAGAAGGGCTCGTCGTCGCTGGGCTGACGGACGATGACCTCGTCCTCGTCCTTGACCGAGTGGCCCTGGATGCCGTCGATGTCGAGCGGCGAGGGCAGGTACTTCACGACCGCGTCGAGCAGGGGCTGGACGCCCTTGTTCTTGAACGCCGTGCCGCACAGGACGGGGTTGACCTTGTCGGCGAGCGTGGCGCGACGGATCGCGGCCTCGAGCTCCTCGACGGTGAAGTCCTCGCCCTCGAGGAACTTCTCCATGATGTCGTCGTCGGCGTCGGAGAGGGTCTCCAGGAGCTTCTCGCGGTACTCCGCGGCCTGGTCGGCCATCTCGGCCGGGATCTCCTCGACGTCGTAGTCCTCGCCCATCTTGGTCTCGCCGCGCCAGGTCAGGGCACGCATGCCGACCAGGTCGACGACACCGAGGAAGTCGGACTCCGCGCCGATGGGGAGCTGCAGCACCAGCGGGGTGCTGTTGAGGCGCTCGACCATCATGTCGACGCAGCGGAAGAAGTCGGCGCCGGTGCGGTCGAGCTTGTTGACGAAGCACATCCGCGGCACCGAGTACTTGTTGGCCTGGCGCCACACCGTCATCGTCTGGGGCTCGACGCCGGCGACACCGTCGAAGACCGCGACCGCGCCGTCGAGGACGCGCAGCGAGCGCTCGACCTCGGCGGTGAAGTCGACGTGCCCGGGGGTGTCGATGATGTTGATCTGGTGGTCCTTCCACCAGCAGGTGGTGGCGGCGGAGGTGATGGTGATGCCCCGCTCCTGCTCCTGCTCCATCCAGTCCATCACGGCAGCGCCGTCGTGGACCTCACCGATCTTGTAGCTGATCCCGGTGTAGAACAGGATCCGCTCGGTGGTGGTGGTCTTACCGGCATCGATGTGAGCCATGATGCCGATGTTGCGGACCTTGTTGAGGTCGGTGGTGATGTCGACGGCCACGGTAGGTCTTCGATCCCCTCGGTCGGTTGGTCGTGCGTGATCTGGGAGAGGTACGCCGCCTGAGGCTCAGGCGGCGTACCCCGTGGTCACCAGCGGTAGTGCGCGAAGGCGCGGTTGGACTCCGCCATCTTGTGGGTGTCCTCGCGCTTCTTCACCGCGGCACCGAGGCCGTTGGACGCGTCGAGGATCTCGTTCATCAGCCGCTCGGTCATCGTCTTCTCGCGGCGCGCCTGGGCGTAGCCGACGAGCCAGCGCAGCGCCAGCGTGGTGCTGCGGTTGGGCTTGACCTCGATCGGCACCTGGTAGGTGGCACCGCCGACGCGGCGGGACTTGACCTCGATGGAGGGCTTGACGTTGTCGAGCGCTCGCTTGAGGGTGACGACCGGGTCGGTGCCGGTCTTCTCGCGGGTGCCCTCGAGCGCGTTGTAGACGATGCGCTGAGCGACCTGCTTCTTGCCGTCCTGCAGCACCTTGCTCACGAGCTGGGAGACCAGCTGCGAGCCGAAGACGGGGTCGACGTCGACGGGGCGCTTCGGCGCGGGGCCCTTGCGCGGCATATCAGCTCTTCTCCTTCTTGGCGCCGTAGCGGCTGCGGGCCTGCTTGCGGTTCTTCACGCCCTGGGTGTCGAGCGAGCCGCGGATGATCTTGTAGCGGACACCGGGGAGGTCCTTCACCCGGCCGCCGCGGACGAGCACCATCGAGTGCTCCTGGAGGTTGTGGCCCACGCCCGGGATGTACGCCGTGACCTCGATGCCGCTCGACAGGCGCACGCGGGCGACCTTGCGGAGAGCAGAGTTCGGCTTCTTCGGGGTGGTGGTGTAGACGCGGGTGCAGACACCGCGTCGCTGGGGCGAACCCTTCAGGGCAGGCGTCTTGTTCTTGGACACCTTGTCCTGGCGGCCCTTGCGGACCAGCTGGTTGATCGTGGGCACCGAGTGGTTCCCTTTCTTTTCGGCTCTCAGCGCGCAGCACCCTGCTGCGCGCGACGGTCGTGCTTGTTGCGTGGTGCGGTTGCTCCACGTGCGAGGGGCTGACGCCGCGAGGGCACGCGAAACGGCCTGGATCTCCAGGCACAGTGGACCAGCCTACCGAGGCATACCCCGAGCGCCAAATGCCGCCGAGGCGGTCAGCCGCGGTCGGCCTCGACCTGGGCGGCGGCCTCCTCCGGGTCGAAGCCGAAGGTGGTGACCGGACCCAGCGTGCCACGGGCGTGGGCACGCAGCACCGCGCCCTCGTGCGGCACCACCGTGGGGGGCAGGTCGTCGACCGGCCACCAGCGCAGGTCGCCGGCCTTGTCGGGCTCCTGCAGCGCGGGCTCGCCCTGCCACCGGCGGCAGCCGAAGAACCAGTCGACCCGCTCGTCGACCGCGAGACCGCCGGCCCCGGTGCGGTGCATCGTGGTCAGCGGCTCCAGGTCGAGCACGTCGACGCCCAGCTCCTCGCGCGCCTCGCGGGCGGCGGCCTCGAGCACCGACTCCCCCGCCTCCACGTGCCCCGCCGCTCCGCACGCCCAGCGGCCGTCCATGAAGCCGGTGCCCCGCCGCAGCTGCAGCAGCGCCTCCTCGCCGGCGGCACCGTCCTCGCGGCGGCGCAGGAGCACGACGTACGCCGCCGGCACGACCCGGAAGCGACTCGTCACGCCTCGTCCCGGAGCAGCAGCTCGGCGAGGTGGACGGCGCGGCGCCCGGCGAGGTCGTCGAGCTGGGTGCGGCAGGAGAAGCCGTCGGCCAGCACGACGGCGTCGGGCCCGGCGGCGCGCACGGCCGGGAGCAGGGCGTGCTCGGCGACCGCCACCGAGACCTCGTAGTGCCCCTGCTCGACGCCGAAGTTGCCGGCCAGCCCGCAGCACCCGCCGACGCGGCGGACCTCGGCCCCCGTCTGCGCGAGCAGGGCGGCGTCGGTCTCCCAGCCCAGCACGGCGTGGTGGTGGCAGTGCGGCTGGGCGACCACCTCGGTGCCGGTGAGGTCGGGCGGGGTCCACGCGCCGCGGCGTACCTGCTCGGCGAGCACCTCGGCCAGCGACCGCACCCCCGAGGCGACCTCCTCGGCGCGCGGGTCGTCGACCAGCTGCCCGGCGTCCTCGCGCAGCGAGGCCAGGCAGCTCGGCTCGAGCCCGACGACCACCGCTCCCCCGGAGACGTAGGGGTGCAGGGTCGCCACGGTGGCGCCGACGATGCGGCGCGCCGCACCGAGCTGACCGGTGGTGATCCAGGTGAGCCCGCAGCAGGCGGCCTCGGGGATCACCGCGGCGCGCAGCCCCGCCTGCTCCAGCAGCGCCAGCGCGGCCCGGCCGGTGTCGGCGGCGAAGCGGTCGGTGAAGGAGTCGGCCCACACCCACACGTCGACGTCGGTCGACGGTCGCGCGGCGCTCGCGCGCAGCGGGCGGTCGGCGAAGCGCGGCAGCGAGCGCCGCTGGTCGACACCGGCCGCGGCCTTCGCCAGCCGCGCGACCATGCGGCTGCGGAGCGCGGCGTTGGCGAGCCGGGGCGGCGTCATCCGGGCCCATCGCGGCAGCTGCCCGAGGGCGTAGTGCGAGCGCGGCCGCAGCCTGCGGGCGTAGCGCTGTGAGAGCACCTCGGACTTGTAGGTGGCCATGTCGACGCCGGTCGGGCAGTCACGGGCACAGCCCTTGCACGAGAGGCACAGGTCGAGTGCCGCGTCGACGGCCGGGTCGGCGACGTCGAGCACTCCGCTGGCGACGTCCTGGAGCACGTGGGCGCGGCCGCGCGTGGAGTCCTTCTCCTCCCGCGTGGCCAGGTACGACGGGCACATCACGCCGCCGCCCGCCGTGTTGTCGGCGACGCACTTGCCCACGCCTGTGCAGCGGTGCACCGCGCCGGCGAAGGAGCCGGCGTCGTGCGTCAGGCGCAGCGTCGTACGGCGTCCGGGGCCGGCCAGACCGGGCTGGGCCAGCCGCAGGTCGGCGTCGAAGGGGGCCGGGTCGACCAGCACGCCGGGGTTGAGCAGCCCGGTCGGGTCGAGCACCCGCTTGACCTGCTCCATCAGCGCGATCGCCTGCGGGGAGTACATCCGGGGAAGCAGCTCGGAGCGGGCCCGGCCGTCGCCGTGCTCCCCCGACATCGAGCCGCCGTACGACGCCACGAGGTCGGCGGCGTCCTCGACGAAGCCGCGGAAGCGCGCCCGTCCCGCCTCCGCGCCGAGCTCGAAGTCGATCCGCACGTGCACGCAGCCGTCGCCGAAGTGGCCGTAGGGCACGCCGTCGAGGGCGTGCTCGCGGAGCAGCGACTCGAAGTCGCGCAGGTAGGCGCCCAGCCGCTCGGGCGGCACCGCGGCGTCCTCCCAGCCGGCCTGCGCCTGGCGCGAGAGCGACTTGGCCGCGAGGCCGGCGCCGTCCTCCCGGATGCGCCACAGCGCCGCCTGCGCCGCCGGGTCGGTGACGACGTCGTACGGCGCCCCCGCCGCGCGCGCCACCTGGCGGGCGCGGTCCTCCACCTCGGCCACCGAGTCGCCCGTGACCTCGGCGAAGAGCCAGCCGCCGCCCTCGGGCAGCACGGGCGCCCCGCGCACCAGGTCGACGATGCGCTTGCCGAGGCCCTCGCAGGCCACCAGCCCGTGCTCGAGCAGCGCCGGGACGGCGTCGGCGGCCTCGGCCATGTCGGCGTACGCCAGGACCGCGAGCGCGCGGGCCGGCGCGTCCTCGACCAGCCGCACGTGGGCGTCGAGGACGACGCCGAGCGTGCCCTCGGTGCCGGTCAGGAAGCGATCGAGCCGGCGCCCGCGCTCGGGCAGCAGGTGCTCGAAGGAGTAGCCGGAGACCTGCCGGCCGAAGCGGCCGAACTCGGTGCGCACCAGGGCGAGGTGCTCGTCGACCAGGTCGGTGAGGGCGACGGGGACGGCGTCCGTCGCGGTGTCGAGCACGGTGCCGTCGGCGAGCAGCACGCGCAGCGACTCCACGTTGTCGACCGTGCGGCCGTAGCCCAGCGCTCGCGAGCCGCACGCGTTGTTGCCGATCATGCCGCCCACGGTGCAGCGGGTGTGGGTCGACGGGTCGGGCCCGAAGCGCAGCCCCCGCGCGGTCGCCTGCCGCTGCAGGGCGGCGTGAACCACCCCCGGCTCGACGTGCGCGACCCGGGCCTCGTCGTCGATGCCCAGGACGCGACCCAGGTGCCGCTGGGTGTCGAGCACGATGCCGGTGCCGACGGCGTTGCCGGCGATCGAGGTGCCGGCGCCCCGCATGGTCAGCGGCGTGCCCGTCTCGCGCGCGACGGAGAGCACCGCGGCGATCTCGTCGGTCGCCCGGGGGCGCACCACGACGCTCGGCTCGACCCGGTAGAGCCCGGCGTCGCTGGCGTAGAGCGACCGGGAGAGCGCGGAGTCGTCGACGTCGTCGAGGCCCGCGCGCCGGAGCGCGGCGACGACCTCGCCCGCGGGAGCAGTGGTCACCAGAGCTCCATCGACCGGCGCAGGATGCCCGCGGCGGCGTCCGCGCTGGCCTCGCGCGGCGCCGTGGCCAGGAGCCGCTGCTGCTTCATGGTGCCCTCGACGAGGTCGTCGACGTCGCCGTCGCCGTAGCCCACCGCCGCGAGCCCGGACGGGATGCCGATGTCACGCATCAGGTCGGTCAGCACCGCCGGCAGGGTGCCGGGGCCCTCGCCGTGCTCGTGGTCGGGGTCGAGCAGCGACGCGGCACGCAGGTGGCGTCCCGGTGAGGCCTCGAAGGTCCAGCGGAAGGCCTCCGGCGCCGTCAGCGAGACGGCTATGCCGTGGGGCACCATCGCGTGGTCGGCGTCGTAGCCCTCCGGGCGGAAGTCGCGCACGCGTCCGGCGATCGGGTAGGCGTTGGCGTGCGGCACGTGCACCCCGGCGTTGCCGAAGCCCAGGCCCGCGAAGGTGGCGGCCAGGGCCATCTCGTGGCGCGCGTCGGCGTCGTCACCGTGGTGCACGGCGCGGCGGAAGGACGTGGCCAGCAGCCCCATCGCCCGCTCCGACCACATGTCGGAGATCGGGTTGGCCCCGCAGTAGGGGACCCGCTGCTCCGGCCGCTTGCGGGGGTACGCCGCGAAGTCGCGCGCGGTGTAGCTCTCCAGCGCGTGGCACAGGATGTCCATGCCCGACGCGGCCGTGACGCCCGCCGGCTGCGACAGCGTGAGCGCGGGGTCGACGACCGCGAGCGTCGGACGCAGCCGCGGGTGGGAGATGCCGGTCTTGACCTGCTGCTCGAGCACGTCGAGCACGCAGACCGTCGTCGACTCCGCCCCCGTGCCGGTCGTGGTGGGCACCGCGACCAGCGGTCGGAGCGGGCTCGTCGGCGCCTTCCCGCCGCCGACCGGCGGGTTGACGTAGTCCATCAGCTCGCCGCCGTTGCTCGTCAGCAGGTTGACCGCCTTGGCGGTGTCGATGGCCGAGCCGCCGCCCACGGCGACGTAGGCGTCCCACGGCCCCGTCTCGCGGGCGTGGGCGATCGCCTGCTCGAGGCTGGCGTCGGTCGGCTCGACGTGGACGGCGTCGAAGACCGCCGCCTCGATGCCGAAGTGCGACATCTGCTCGGCGACCCGCTGCGGGTGGCCGGTGGCGGCGACGCCGGGGTCGGTCAGCACGAGCACCCGGGCGACGCCGAGCTGGGAGAGGTCGTAGCCGATCTCGTCGCTGGCGCCGGGACCGAACTTCAGCTGCGGGGCGCCGTAGGTGAAGACGGACTCCGAGAGGGGCTCAGACATGCGGCCAATCTAACGAGGCGCGCGCGGCGGCGGCGTCGCAGGAGGCGGCCAGGAGGCGAGCGGGGGTGAGGGCTCAGCCCAGCCCGGCCATCAACAGCGCGGCCCGCACCACCTCGGCGAGCGGCACCGTGCCGCGGCGCACGTCCTCCAGGGAGTGCCACGCGACGGCGTCGGCCGTGCCGTCGGGGTCGTCGAGCCGCAGCTCGTCGTGGCTCAGGTCGACCTGGTAGACCAGGTCGACGCCGTGGAAGTCCTCCTCGCGCCCGCTCGGCGCGACGCCGGTGAAGTGCTCGTCGTGCGTGTCGAGCAGCCGGGCGGTCAGCGGCACCAGCCCGGTCTCCTCGCCCAGCTCGCGGCGCAGCGCGTGCAGCGGGCGCTCGCCGTGCTCCACGCCTCCGCCGGGCAGCGTCCAGTCGCCCGGCCGCGGGCCCCGCGGGGAGTTGCGGGTCAGCAGGACCTTGTCGTCGCGCACCACGAGCGCCTTGGCGGCGAGCCGCTGCCGCGGCGCCGGGCGGTAGGCCGCCAGCGCCTCGCGCACCATCGGCACCGTCGGCACCGCCCCGCTCTCGACGTCGGCCACCGGGACCCAGCGCGCCTCGACGGTCGAGCCGTCGACCTCGACGACGCGGGGCTCGGGGGCGTCCAGCGGCACCCAGGCGTCGTACACCAGGCGCACGGAGTGCATGTCGGTCGGGGACTCGTGCCGGTCGACGACCCGGTGGGCCGAGCCGATCCACAGCGGGTCGCCCACGGTGCAGAAGAGGCCGGTCTCCTCGTAGACCTCGCGGGCCACGGCGGTGGCCGGCTCCTCCCCGAAGTCCAGCCCACCGCCCGGCAGGGTCCACAGCGGCTCCTCGGAGAGGTACTCCGCGAGGCGCGAGAGCAGGACCTGCCCCGACCGCACCATCACGGCGTACGCCGCCACGCGCTGCCGCCGGGGCAGCTCTCCCTGGCGCACGTCGAGAGGGTCCACGACCGGTAGATTACGGGCGTGTCCGATGTGAGCCCGACGTCGGTCGCCCCGGCGACCGCGGCCTCCCCCGCCCCGGCGCCGGTCAAGGTGCGGGATCCGTGGTTCGACAACGCCAAGATGCTGCTGGTGACGCTCGTCGTCGTCGGCCACGCCTGGACCCTGCTGCCGCTCTTCGCAGACGACCCGGGATCGCCCCTGGCCCGCGGCTTCGACAAGTCGCTCTACAACTTCCTCTACCTGTGGCACATCCCGGCGTTCGTCATCGTCACGGGCTACCTCTCGAAGTCCTTCGAGTACACCAAGCCCCGGCTCTGGCAGCTCTTCACGACCGTGGCGGTGCCCTACCTGATCTTCGAGGGGCTGCTGGTCAGCTTCCGCCACGCCTTCCTCGGCGTCACCTTCGAGGACGTGTGGCTCAGCCCGCACTGGCCGATGTGGTACCTCGCCGCGCTCTTCTGCTGGCGGCTCGTGACGCCGGTCTTCAAGCGCATGCCCGCCAAGGTCGTCGTCGCCGTGGTCATCAGCGTGCTGGCCGGTCTCTTCGCCACCGACCACCTCGACAACGCCCGGGTGCTGGGGCTGCTGCCCTTCTTCGTGCTGGGGCTGAAGATGCACGAGGGCCACTGGGCGCTGCTCCGCAGCCGCCGGGCGCGCTGGTACGGCTTCGCGGTGCTGCTCCTGCTCGCCGCGCTGTCGCGCTGGATCGGCGACCTGGTCGAGACCGAGTGGCTCTACTACCGCACCCGCTACGACGAGATCTCGCCCGCCGCCGACACCGACAGCCTGCGTGCCTTCACCATCCGGGTCGGGATGCTGCTGAGCGGGCTGGTGGGGTCCTTCGCCTTCTTCGCCGTCGTGCCGCGGGGCAGGTCGTGGTTCACCTCGCTGGGAGGCGCGACCCTGGTGGTCTACCTCTTCCACGGCTTCGTCGTGCTGGGGGCCGAGGCGCTGGGCTTCAAGCCGGTCGCGGCCGAGCTGTGGCCCGTCTCCTGGGTGGCGACGACGGCCGCCGCCGTCGGCCTCGCGGTGCTGCTGGCCTGGCAGCCGGTCTCGCGACGGCTCAACCTGCTCGTCGACCCCGTCAACAGCTTCACCCGCTGGCGTCGGGCGCGCTCCATGCGTCGAGGTCGGGGCCCCACGTCGGCCTGACGGCGTTGTAGGGCACCACGTCGAGGGCGCGCGCCCGCGCGCGGTCCGGGGCGTGACCGCCGAGGTGCGCGGGGTGCCAGGGCGCAGGCTCCCCGGGTGCGGGCGCGTGGTGGGCCTGGCGCTGCAGCCCCTCGAGCAGGTCGGTCAGCGCGTGGCCGAGGTCGCGCGTGCGGGCGGTGAGGTCGTCGTCCGGGCCGACCTGCACCGGGTCGCCGAAGGCGACGTCGACGCGGCGTCCGCGCGTCCAGTCGATGGGCGGGCGGGGGTCGCCGACGGTGAAGAGCCGCTGGGAGCCCCACAGCGCCACCGGGACCAGCGGCGCACCCGTCTCCGCGGCGAGCGAGACCAGCCCCCGCATCAGCGGCCGCACCGTGTAGGAGTAGGACACCCCCGCCTCGGGGAAGCCGCCCACCGCCTCGCCCTCCAGGAGCAGCCGCCTGGCCCTCAGGTAGGCGTGGGCCGGCGCCCGTCGGTCGACCGGCACGTGGCGCATCCGGTCCATCCACCAGGCCGCGCCCCGCGCGTGCCACACGTCGTGCCTGGTCAGGAAGCGCACCCGGCGGCCGCGCGTGACCGCCGCCCGCTCCAGGAAGAGGAAGTCGGGGAACGACACGTGCGTCGAGGCCAGCACCACGGGCCCGCGGCGCGGCACGTGCTCGACTCCGGTCCAGCGCACGTCCACGGCCAGCGCTCGCAGCGCCAACCGCCCCACGCCGTTGACGAGCCGGTAGACCGGGTCGGTCACGGCGCTCAGGCGAAGGGGGGTCGGGAGTCGGCGGCGACCGACCGGCGGCCGGCCCAGCGCCACACCCTCGCCGCCGCGTCGCGGTCGGCGTCGGTGACCAGGTTGCCCATCCAGCGCAGCGCCAGCGTCATCATCCAGTGGGAGCGCATCCCCACCGGACCGAGCGTGGGCAGCAGCCCGGGCACGGTCACCAGGCCGGCGAGCCGCCGGGCGATGGAGAAGGACTCGCCGTAGTGGTCGCGGAGCAGGGCGGGCCAGGCCTGCGCCAGGTCGGCGTCGTCGCCGGAGCCGTCGCCGAGCAGCTCGGCCACCAGCCGGCCGGTCTCGAGGCCGTAGTCGATGCCCTCGCCGTTGAGCGGGTTGACGCACGCCGCCGCGTCGCCGATGAGCGCCCAGTTGCGCCCGGCGACGCCCGAGACCGCGCCTCCCATCGGCAGCAGCGCGGAGGTCGGCAGCCGGAGCTCGGCGTCGAGGCCGAACTCCTCGCGCCGCTGGTCGGCGTAGTGCCGCATCAGCGGGCGCAGCGCGACCTCGGCCGGGCGGGCGGAGGTGGCGAGCGTGCCGACGCCGAGATTCACCTGCCCGTCGCCGAGCGGGAAGATCCAGCCGTAGCCGGAGAGCACCTGGTCCTGCTCGTCGCGCAGCTCGAGGTGGCTGGAGATCCAAGGGTCGTCGGACCGGGTGGAGCCGACGTAGGCGCGCCCGGCCACGCCGTAGACGGTGTCGCGGTGCCACTCGCGCCCGAGCACCTTGCCGAGCGGCGAGCGGACGCCGTCGGCGACGACGAGCCGGCGGCAGCGCACCTCGATCCGCTCCCCCGCCCCCTCGGTGCCGCGGGCGCGCTCGAGGACGACGGAGGCGACGCGGTCGCCGTCACGGGTCACGTCGACCGCGCGCAGGCCGTCGACGCCGTGCGCCCCGGCCTTGATCGCCGTGGTGCGCAGGTGGTCGTCGAGCTCGGTGCGGGCGACCGCCGACCCGTACGCCGGATGACCGGTGCCGGAGGGGCCCGGGCCGGGCCAGGGCAGCAGCAGCGTCTGACCGAAGCCGTGGGCGCGGAGACCCCAGTTGACGGTGTGGGCGCGCACCCACTCCCCCAGGCCGAGCCGCTCGAGCTCGCCGACCGCGCGGGGGGTGAGCCCGTCGCCGCAGGTCTTGTCGCGGGGGAAGACGGCGGCGTCGACCAGGGTGACCTCGCGACCGTCGCGGGCCGCCCACGCGGCGGCCGCGGCCCCTGCGGGACCGGCACCGACGACCAGCACCTCGGTCTCGCGGGGGACGACGCTGCTGCTCACCCCGACATTGTCCCCGGGGCCCCTCACGGGGCCGGCAGCAGCCCCAGCGAGCGGAAGGCGCGGTCGTAGATCTCGCGCACCACCGGCTGCTTGCGCGCGTTGTAGTCCATGACGTGCTCCCCCGCGGCCAGCGCGTCAGCCAGTGCGACCCGCTTGGCCTCGGCGTAGCGCCGGAGGTCGTCGGGGTGGGTGCGCAGCCAGTCGCGGAAGATGCGGTGCCGCACCGGCTCGGGCGCACCGGGACCGAAGACGTGCAGGTTGCAGGCAGGGTCCTCGTGCCGCAGGCAGCGGTGCTCCTGCCACCACGGCTCGCGGACGACGAGCCGGAAGCCCACCCGCTCCAGCTCGGGCACGTACGCCGCCTCGGCCGCCGGGTCGGCCACGGTCAGGTCGAGGTCGACCACCGGCTTGGCGACCAGGCCGGGCACCGCGGTGGAGCCGACGTGCTGCAGCGCCAGCACCCGCACCCCCAGCGCCTGCTGCACCCGGGTCAGCTGCCGCTCCGCCCAGCGCGGCCACGCCGGGTCGGGCTCGGCCAGCTCGAGGTCGGTCCGCGGGGGGTGGTCGCCGACCCAGGGCGACTCCCCCGGCGGCGTCAGGTCGTCGTGGTGGCGGGTGATCGCCTCGGCGTCCATGGTCGCTGAGCCTAGGTCTCGTGCGCCCGGACGCACGAGACCCCCGCCCGATGTCTCGGGCGGGGGTCTCGTGGTGGTGCGTGTGCGGGGGTGTCCCCTCACGCCGTCTGTCAGGTCACCGGGTCTCGAGGCTCCGGCACAGGCCCTCCTTCGTCGGGCCTGTGTCGTCGCACCTCGACCTGTCTCCTCACATCAGAACTTCGCAAGCTCAGTTCTGATAGGAGCCAAAGTCGAAGTCGTCGAGGGCGACCGTCTGCGTGGCGTTGCCGAAGTAGTCGTCACCGTAGTTGTCGTAGCCGGTGACGGCGTACGCCGCGGCGCGCGCCTCCTCGGTGGGCTCGACCCGGACGTTGCGGTAGCGCTCCAGTCCGGTGCCCGCCGGGATCAGCTTGCCGATGATGACGTTCTCCTTCAGGCCCATCAGCGAGTCGGACTTGCCGTTGATCGCCGCGTCCGTCAGCACCCGGGTGGTCTCCTGGAAGGAGGCCGCCGAGAGCCACGACTCCGTGGCCAGCGAGGCCTTGGTGATGCCCATCAGCACCGGTCGACCCGAGGCAGGCGTCTGGCCCTCGGAGACCACGCGACGGTTCTCCTCCTCGTAGCGCACCCGGTCGACGAGGTCGGACGGGAGCAGCTTGGTCTCACCGGACTCGATCACCGTGACCCGGCGCAGCATCTGCCGGACGATGATCTCGATGTGCTTGTCGTGGATCGACACGCCCTGGCTGCGGTAGACCTGCTGGACCTCGGCCACCAGGTGCTCCTGGGCCTTGCGGACGCCGAGGATGCGCAGCACGTCCTGCGGGTCGGGCGTGCCCTGCGTCAGCTGCTGGCCCACGCCGATGTGGTCGCCGTCGGCGACCAGCAGGCGGGAGCGCTTGCTGACCGGGTACTCCTGCACCTCGGAGCCGTCGTCGGGGGTCACCAGCACCTTGCGGGCCTTGTCGGTGTCCTCGATCTCGATCCGGCCGGCCGACTCCGCGATGGGCGACTTGCCCTTGGGCTGACGCGCCTCGAAGAGCTCGACCACGCGGGGCAGACCCTGCGTGATGTCGTCGGCCGAGGCCACACCACCGGTGTGGAAGGTGCGCATCGTCAGCTGCGTGCCGGGCTCACCGATCGACTGCGCCGCGATGATGCCGACGGCCTCACCGATGTCGACGAGCTTGCCGGTGGCCAGCGAGCGGCCGTAGCACTTCGCGCAGGTGCCCGTGCGGGCGTCGCAGGTCAGCACCGAGCGCACCTTGACGGTCTCGACACCGGCCGCGACGAGCGCGTCGATGACGGCGTCGCCGAGGTCCGCGCCGGCCTCGACCAGCACCTCGCCGCTCTCCGGGTGGACGATGTCGACGGCCGCCGCGCGGGCGTAGGCCGAGGTCTCGACGTTGTCGTCCTTGATGACCACGCCGTCGACGTCGCGGACGCCGATGACCTTGTTCATGCCGCGCTCGGTGCCGCAGTCGTCCTCACGGATGATGACGTCCTGCGACACGTCGACCAGACGCCGCGTGAGGTAGCCGGAGTCGGCCGTCCGCAGCGCGGTGTCGGCCAGACCCTTGCGGGCACCGTGCGTGGAGATGAAGTACTCCAGCACGGAGAGGCCCTCGCGGAAGTTGGCCTTGATCGGACGCGGGATGATCTCGCCCTTGGGGTTGGTCACCAGACCACGCATCGCGGCGACCTGACGCATCTGCATCATGTTTCCGGACGCGCCCGAGTCGACCATCATGTAGATCGGGTTGTTCTTCTCGAAGGTCTCCTCCATCGCCTTGGCGACCTCGTTGGAGGCCCGCGTCCAGATCTCGATGAGCTCCTGGCGACGCTCGTCGTCGGTGATCAGACCCATCTCGGCCTGCTCCTGGACCTTCGCGGCCCGCGCCTCGAAGCCGGCGAGGATCTCCAGCTTGTTGGGCGGGGTCACGACGTCCTCGATCGAGACCGTCACGCCCGAGATGGTGGCGTAGCGGAAGCCCGCCTCCTTGAGCGCGTCCAGCGACGCCGCCACCTCGACCTTGCTGTAGCGCTCGGCCAGGGTGTTGACGATGCGGCCCAGCTCGCGCTTGCCGACGCCGTAGTTGACGTACTCGTAGTTGCTCGGGAGCGTCTCGTTGAAGAGCGCGCGGCCCAGCGTGGTCTCGAGCACCAGCGAGTCGCCCTGCTCCCAGCCCTCGGGAACCTCGAGGCCCGCCCACGGCACCACGGAGTCGTGGCGGAGCCGGATCTTCGACTGCAGCGTGATGTCGCCGTGGTCGAGGGCCATGATCGCCTCGCCGACCGAGGAGAAGGAGCGACCCTCGCCGACGGCGCCCTCGTCCTCACGGGTGAGGAAGAAGATGCCGATGATCATGTCCTGGGTGGGCATGGTGACCGGGCGGCCGTCGGAGGGCTTGAGGATGTTGTTGGTCGACAGCATCAGGATCCGGGCCTCGGCCTGCGCCTCGGCCGACAGCGGCAGGTGCACCGCCATCTGGTCACCGTCGAAGTCGGCGTTGAAGGCCGAGCAGACGAGCGGGTGGATCTGGATGGCCTTGCCCTCGATCAGCTGCGGCTCGAAGGCCTGGATGCCGAGGCGGTGCAGCGTGGGTGCGCGGTTGAGCAGCACCGGGTGCTCCGCGATGACCTCCTCCAGCACGTCCCAGACCTCGGGACGCACCGCGCGCTCCACCATCCGCTTGGCGGACTTGATGTTCTGCGCGTGCGAGAGGTCGACCAGGCGCTTCATCACGAACGGCTTGAAGAGCTCGATCGCCATGTACTTCGGCAGACCGCACTGGTGCAGCTTGAGCTGCGGACCCGAGACGATCACCGAGCGACCGGAGTAGTCGACGCGCTTGCCGAGCAGGTTCTGGCGGAAGCGACCCTGCTTTCCCTTGAGCATGTCGGAGAGCGACTTCAGCGGCCGGTTGCCCGGGCCGGTGACCGGACGGCCACGACGGCCGTTGTCGAAGAGCGAGTCGACGGCCTCCTGAAGCATCCGCTTCTCGTTGTTGACGATGATCTCGGGGGCGCCGAGGTCGAGCAGCCGCTTGAGCCGGTTGTTGCGGTTGATCACGCGGCGGTACAGGTCGTTGAGGTCGGAGGTCGCGAAGCGGCCACCGTCGAGCTGCACCATCGGGCGCAGGTCCGGCGGGATCACGGGGACGGCGTCGAGCACCATGCCCATGGGCGAGTTGCCGGTCTTGCGGAAGGCGTCGACGACCTTGAGCCGCTTGAGCGCCCGGACCTTCTTCTGGCCCTTGCCGTTGGCGATGGTGTCGCGCAGCGAGGCGACCTCGTCGGGGATGTCGAAGCTCTCGAGGCGCTTCTGGATCGCCGTGGCGCCCATGTGGCCCTCGAAGTACTTGCCGAACCACGCGGTCATCTCGCGGTAGAGCATCTCGTCGCCCATGAGGTCCTGGACCTTCAGGTTCTTGAAGGTGTTCCAGACCTCCTCCAGGCGCGCGAGCTCTGCGTCGGAGCGCTTGCGCATGGCGGCCATCTCGCGCTCGGCGCCGTCCTTGACCTTGCGCTTGGCGTCGGACTTGGCGCCCTCCTCCTCGAGCTGCGCCAGGTCGGTCTCGAGCTTCTTGGCCCGCTCCTCGATCTGGTTGTCGCGGCGGTTCTCCAGGCTCTTGCGCTGCAGGCCCACCTTGCCCTCGAGGTCGGAGAGGTCGCGGTGGCGCGCCTCCTCGTCGACCGAGGTGATCATGTAGGCGGCGAAGTAGATGACCTTCTCGAGGTCCTTCGGCGCCAGGTCGAGCAGGTAGCCGAGCCGGCTGGGCACACCCTTGAAGTACCAGATGTGCGTGACCGGTGCGGCCAGCTCGATGTGGCCCATGCGCTCGCGGCGCACCTTGGACCGGGTCACCTCGACGCCGCAGCGCTCACAGATGATGCCCTTGAAACGGACCCGCTTGTACTTGCCGCAGTAGCACTCCCAGTCGCGAGTGGGTCCGAAGATCTTCTCGCAGAAGAGTCCGTCACGCTCGGGCTTGAGCGTGCGGTAGTTGATGGTCTCCGGCTTCTTGACCTCGCCGTGGCTCCAGGCGCGGATCTCGTCCGCGGTGGCCAGGCCGATCTTGATCTGGTCGAAGAAATTCACGTCGAGCACAGTGGCTGCTTCCCTCGTGGTGTCTGGTGAAGAAGTGGGGTGGATCAGGGATGGGGGCGGAGGCGGTGGCGCGCCGGTGACCGGCGCGCCACCCGACCTCACACCTCTTCGACCGAGCTGGGCTCGCGGCGCGACAGGTCGATGCCGAGCTCCTCGGCGGCGCGGAAGACGTCTTCCTCCGCGTCACGCATCTCCAGCGCCGTGCCGTCCTGGCTCAGCACCTCGACGTTGAGGCACAGCGACTGCATCTCCTTGACGAGGACCTTGAAGGACTCGGGGATGCCGGAGTCCGGGATGTTCTCGCCCTTGACGATGGCCTCGTAGACCTTGACGCGACCAGGCACGTCGTCGGACTTGATGGTGAGCAGCTCCTGCAGGGCGTAGGCGGCGCCGTACGCCTCCATCGCCCAGACCTCCATCTCACCGAAGCGCTGGCCACCGAACTGGGCCTTACCGCCGAGCGGCTGCTGGGTGATCATGGAGTAGGGACCGGTCGAGCGCGCGTGGATCTTGTCGTCGACCAGGTGGTGGAGCTTGAGGATGTACATGTAGCCCACCGACACGGGGTCGGGGAAGGGCTCGCCGGAGCGACCGTCGTACAGGTCGGCCTTGCCGGACTCGCCCACCATGCGCACGCCGTCGCGGTTGGGCCGGCTCGCGCCGAGCAGCCCGACGATCTCGTCCTCGCGCGCACCGTCGAAGACCGGGGTCGCGACGTTGGTGTCGGGCTCCGCCTCCTGCGCGTGGATCTTGATCAGGCGCTGCTTCCAATCCGCGTCGCTGGTGTCGTCGGCGAGCTTGAGGTCCCAGCCGTTCTTGGCCAGCCAGCCCAGGTGCAGCTCGAGGATCTGCCCGATGTTCATCCGGCGCGGCACGCCGAGCGGGTTGAGGACCACGTCGACCGGGGTGCCGTCCTCCATGAACGGCATGTCCTCGATCGGCAGGATCTTCGCGATGACGCCCTTGTTGCCGTGGCGTCCGGCGAGCTTGTCGCCCACGGAGATCTTGCGCTTCTGCGCGACGTAGACCCGCACCAGCTGGTTGACGCCCGGGGGCAGCTCGTCGCCGTCCTCGCGGTTGAACTCGCGGACGCCGATGACCGTGCCGGACTCGCCGTGGGGCACCTTCATCGAGGTGTCGCGCACCTCGCGCGCCTTCTCGCCGAAGATCGCCCGCAGCAGCCGCTCCTCCGGGGTGAGCTCGGTCTCGCCCTTGGGCGTGACCTTGCCGACCAGGATGTCGCCCGTGGTGACCTCGGCGCCGACGCGGATGATGCCGCGCTCGTCGAGGTCGGCCAGCACGTCGTCGGAGACGTTGGGGATGTCGCGGGTGATCTCCTCGGGGCCCAGCTTGGTGTCGCGGGCGTCGACCTCGTGCTCCTCGATGTGGATCGAGGTGAGGACGTCCTCCTGCACCAGGCGCTGGCTGAGGATGATGGCGTCCTCGTAGTTGTGGCCCTGCCACGGCATGAAGGCGACGAGCAGGTTGGTGCCGAGTGCCATCTCGCCCTCGTCGGTGCACGGACCGTCGGCGATCGGCGTGCCGATCTCGACCCGGTCACCCTCGCTGACCAGCGGGCGCTGGTTGATGCAGGTGCCCTGGTTGGAGCGGGTGAACTTCAGCAGCCGGTAGGACTTGTCGCCGCCCTCGTCGGTGAAGACCACGACCTCGTCGGCCGAGACCTCCTTGACCACGCCGGCCACGTCGGAGGTGACCACGTCACCCGCGTCGACGGCCGCGCGGTACTCCATGCCAGTGCCGACCAGGGGCGCGTCGCTCTTGATGAGCGGCACGGCCTGGCGCTGCATGTTGGCGCCCATCAGCGCGCGGTTGGCGTCGTCGTGCTCGAGGAAGGGGATCAGGGCGGTCGCGACCGACACCATCTGGCGCGGCGAGACGTCCATGTACTCGACCTCCTCGCGCGGGATGTCGACGGCCTCGCCACCGCGGGTGCGGACCAGCACGCGCTCGTCGACCAGGTTGTCCTGGTCGTCGAGACGGGCGTTGGCCTGCGCGATGACCCGCGACTCCTCTTCGTCGGCGGTGAGGTGGTGGATCTCGTTGGTCACCTGACCGTCGACGACGACGCGGTAGGGCGTCTCGACGAAGCCGTAGGGGTTGATGCGGCCGTAGGACGCCAGCGAGCCGATCAGGCCGATGTTGGGACCCTCGGGGGTCTCGATCGGGCACATCCGGCCGTAGTGCGAGGCGTGCACGTCGCGGACGTCCATCTGCGCGCGGTCACGGCTGATGCCGCCGGGGCCGAGCGCGGAGAGGCGCCGCTTGTGGGTCAGACCGGCGATCGGGTTGGTCTGGTCCATGAACTGCGAGAGCTGGGAGGTGCCGAAGAACTCCTTCAGCGCCGCCACCACGGGACGGATGTTGATCAGGGACTGGGGCGTGATCGCCTCGACGTCCTGGGTCGTCATCCGCTCGCGGACCACCCGCTCCATGCGGGCCAGGCCCGTGCGGAGCTGGTTCTGGATCAGCTCGCCGACCGTGCGCATCCGGCGGTTGCCGAAGTGGTCGATGTCGTCGGCACGGACCTCGACGGGCTCGCCGTTGGCGTGCGCGACGGGCTGGTCCTGACCGTCGACCAGGACCTCCTTGCCGGCGTGCAGCTCGACGATGTAGCGGATCGTCGCCACGACGTCGTGCAGGGTCAGCGTCTGCTGGTCGAAGGCCTCGGTGGTGCCGAGCTTCTTGTTGATCTTGTAGCGACCCACCTTGGCGAGGTCGTAGCGCTTGGGGTTGAAGTAGTAGTTCTTCAGCAGCGTCAGCGCGGCCTCGCGCGTGGGCGGCTCTCCCGGGCGCAGCTTGCGGTAGATGTCGAGGAGCGCCTCGTCGGCGGTGTTGTGGTGGTCCTTCTCCTCGGTCAGCTGGATCGACTCGTACTGACGCAGCTCGGCCATGACCGACTCGTAGTCGTACGGCGCGCCGACGTAGTCGTCGGCCTCGGCGACCGCCTGCAGCGCCTTGAGCAGCACCGTGACGCTCTGCTTGCGCTTGCGGTCGAGGCGGACGCCGACCAGGTCGCGCTTGTCGATCTCGAACTCCAGCCACGCACCGCGCGACGGGATGACCTTGGAGGTGTAGATGTCCTTGTCGGACGTCTTGTCGGCGTTGCGCTCGAAGTAGACGCCCGGCGAGCGCACGAGCTGCGAGACGACCACGCGCTCGGTGCCGTTGATGATGAAGGTGCCCTTGCGCGTCATCATGGGGAAGTCGCCCATGAAGACGGTCTGGCCCTTGATCTCACCGGTCTCGCCGTTGGTGAACTCGGCGGAGACGTAGAGGGGGCGGGAGTAGGTGAAGTCCTTCTCCTTGCACTCCTCCTCGGTGTACTTGGGGTCGAGGAAGACGGGGTTCTCGAAGGAGAGAGACATCGTCTCGGAGAAGTCCTCGATCGGCGAGATCTCCTCGAAGATCTCGTGCAGACCGGACTTGGTGGAGACATCCTCGCCGGCGGCCTGCCGCTCGGCGACGCGCTGCTCCCAGCGCTCGTTGCCGACCAACCAGTCGAAGCTGTCGGTCTGCAGCGCGAGCAGCTGCGGGACCTCGAGCGGTTCGGCGATCTTGGCGAAGGAGATGCGGCGGGGATTGTCGGCGTTGCTACGGCGCGAAGCGGCCAAGGGTGGTGATCCTTCCGAGGCTCACGGTGTGAGTCGCGCTCCGTCCCACCACAGAACCCGCCACCGGGAAGGCAGGCAGCATTTGAGGGAGGGCGCAAAGAGTCAGCCTACAGCACCATCAAGGCACGACCAACCCGGGGACTGCCCACGGGCCGCCCGGAGCCGACACCATACCCCCGGGCCCGGGTCGGGTGCAGCGGCTCGCCCGGAGAGGTCCGCCGAGATGCAGCCGGGATCCAGCCCTGGATCGGTGGTGGCTCAGTAGCTGCGCAGGTCGCTGACGAGCCAGCGGTCGCCCCGCTCGACGAGGGTCATCGCCACCCTGTTCTGGAAGATCTGGGGGTCCTGGCCCTCCTTCTCGGAGGTCTGGTTGACGAAGACCAGCACCCGCGCGACCAGGTCGCCCTCGTCCTCGTCGACCCCGACCAGGCCCGAGCCGACGACCGTCGCGTCGACGACGGCCTTCGACTGCACGGCCGCACCGGGGCTGCCGTCCTCCTGCTCCTCCAGGAGCGCGAAGTTGTCGAGGTAGCTCTTCTTGAAGTCGCCGGTGAGCAGCGGCGCGACGCGGGCACGGTCGGCGGGCAGCTCGCGGTAGTCGTAGGAGAGCATCGCCTCGGCCGCCTGCTCGGCGGCCACGGGCGCCTGCTCCGCGGCGTCGTCCTGGCTCGCAGCGGCCCGCAGCTGCAGGCCCCCGACCACGGCCACGGCCGTGAGGAGCGCCGCGACCAGGGCGAGCGCCACCAGCACCAGGGGACGCACCCGGCGACGGGGGGCGTCGGCGGACACCGCGGGCACCGTGCCGGCTCGGGGCTCCCCCGCGTCGTCGGCGACCTCGGGCTCGTCGGCGACCTCGGGCTCGTCGGCGACCTCGGGCGGCAGCTGCGCGTCGTACGCCGCTCGCCGGGCGGGGTCGAGCAGCACCTCGGCCGCCAGGTTGGCGGTGCGGAACTGGCCGGTGCCGGGCTCGGCGCGGTCGGTCGCGGCCCGCCACGCGTCGCGGACCTGCTCGTGGGTCGCGTCGCGCGCGACGCCGAGCACGTCGTACCACGTGGGTCCGGAGGGGGTGGGGGCGTCGGTCACGTCAGCTCACCGGGGTGAAGCCGTCGACGAGCCACTCGCCGTCGACCCTCACCAGGTCGACGGACCAGCGGTAGTGGTGCTCGATGTCGCCGCGCGCCGTGGTGACCTCGGCGTCGTGGGCCACCATGACGGTGGCCTCGTCGTCGGAGATCTCGGAGATGCCGGTCACCAGCACCTCACCCTGGCCCTTGACCTCGGCGGCCTCGTAGGTCTGCTTCATGACCTCCAGCGACTCCTTGTTCTCCGCCTTGGCCTTGGTGGTCAGCATCTCGTTGACCCCCTCGACGTAGCCGTCGAAGTCGGAGGCGTCGACGTTGTCCATGCGCAGCGTGAACTGCTCGGCCACCGAGGTGACCTCGCTGCGCGCCGCGGCATCGCTGAGTCCGGGGTCGGAGAAGGGGCCGGTGCCCGTAGAGGCGAGCCGGTAGCCGACGTAGCCGGCCGCCACGAAGGCGGCGAGCAGCCACAGGACCAGCGCGAGGAGCAGCACCGTGCGGACCGTGCGGCGCCTGCTCCCGGGGTGGGGGGCGTCGGACACGGCTACTCCTGCGGTCGGGCGTCGGCGGGGAGGGCGGGCTGCAGCAGGGTGTACTTCCACGAGTCGGCCCCGAAGACGGACGCCGCGCCACCGTCGTAGGCGACCTGCGGCGCGTCGTCGGCCCAGGTGAGCTCGCCGTCGGCCTCATCGTACGACGCGACGGGTGAGCGGTAGGCCGTGCCGGCACGACCCGGCGCCTTCTCCGAGCCGCGCAGCGTGGTGCTGCCGTCGGCGCATCCGACGTCGGTCGGCATCGGCAGGTCCTCGCGGTCGCTCGGCCGGCGGAAGTCCTCGTAGCCGTCGGTGCAGACGCCCGGCTCCGTGGTGAGCACCAGGCCGAAGCGGGCGTTGTAGGTGCCGTCGCCCTGCTCGCGCGTGACGGTGTAGCCGCCCGCCACGACGTACGGGTAGACGACCAGCAGCTGCCGGATGCCGGGGAGGTACTTGCGGACGACCTCGTTGGTGGTGAGCAGGTTGTTGATCAGCTCACCCAGGTCGACCTGGTTCTGCTCCAGGAAGACGCGCAGCTCGTCGGCCGTGGCCGAGCCCTCCTCGATGACGCGGCGCAGCTCGGCGTCGCTGTCGGCCACGGTGCCGGTGAAGAGCGCCAGGTCGCGGGAGAAGGAGCGGATCGCCGACTCCTTGTCGAGCTGGGTCTGCAGCACCACGCGGCCGTCGCGGATCAGCCGGCGGGTGGTCTCGAAGTTGGCGTCGGCCGTCTCGATGAAGGAGTTCTGCGTGTCGATGATCCGGGCCAGGTCGTCACCGGTGCCCTGGAAGGCGGCGCCCGACTCGGAGATCACCGTGCGCACGTCGGACTGCGGGAGCGAGGTGACCAGGTTGGAGAGGTTGGTGAGCAGCTCGGTCGTCTGCACTGGGGTCTCGGTCTTCTCCGAGGCGATCTCGGAGCCCTCCTCCAGGTAGGGGCCTCCGTCGGTCTCGGGCTGCAGCTCGACGTACTGCTCGCCGACGGCCGACTTGTTGCCCACCAGGGCCAGGGCGTCGCCGGGGATGCGGTCGTGCTCCTTGTCGATGGAGAGCTCGACGTCGACCCCCCTGGTGGTCAGCCGCATGTCGGTGACGCGGCCGACCTGGACGCCTCGGTAGGTGACCTCGGCGTCGGTGAAGATGCCGCCGGACTCGGCGAAGTCGGCCGTGACGGTGTAGGTCGGGTCGTAGAAGAGCCGGTCGAGCTGCGCGTAGCGGGCGCCGACGTAGGTGACGCCGAGCAGCGTGATGACGGCGAAGATCAGCAGCTGTCGCTTGGTGCGTGCGGTGATCATCGGTTGGTCGCCACCCCCTGCAGCAGCAGCGTGCCCACGCCCGGGTCGAGTCCGCGGGCGCCGAGCCCGAAGGGGTCGATCTGGGCGGCGTCGCCGTCGTACGCCGGCGCGGCCCGGCCGGTCAGGCCGCCGGTGAGACCGCCCGTCACGTCGGGGAGGACCCCGCTGCCCTCGCCTCCGAGCACGCCGCCGCCGGCACCGCCGAGGGCGTCGCCGACCGTGCCAAGGGTGCCGTTGAGCAGCTGGCGCACCTGGGCACGGGTCAGGATGTCGAGGGTGCGGAGCAGCGTCGGGAGCGCGGCCCCCGCGTCGGCGACGATGTCCTCGACGCTCGGCGCCCGGCAGTTCTCCCGCGCACTGTCCAGCGCGGCGTCCAGGAGGCGCTCGCGCAGCGTGGCGCGGAGCTCCTCGCGGTCGGCCTCGCTGATCAGCGGGTTGTCGGGCAGCGCGGCGACGGCGCGGTCGATGCCCTGGCCGACGTTGGTGCGGGTCTGCTCGAGGACCTCGTCGAGCTGCTCGCAGACCTCCTCCGGCAGGCCGGGCAGCTCGGGCAGGCCCGGGATGGGCAGGTCGAGCAGGTTCAGGTCGAGGTCGACCGAGAGGTTGGTGTAGTCGCCCATGTGCAGGTTGCGCGCCACCTGGGGGTCGCGGCCCACGGCCTCGTCGATGAAGGGGTAGGTCAGGTAGACCTGCAGCGCCTTGGGCAGCGCGTCGCCGGCGTCGGCGAGCCCCTCGAGCACCGGGCCGAGCGACTGCAGGCTGTTGACCGTCGCGGTCTTGGAGCGACGGATCACGTCGGTGCCGACGTCGGAGAGCCGGGTGAGCGCCTCGAGCAGCCGCACCAGGTCCTCGCGCTGGCCGTTGAGCGAGCGCAGCGCCCCCGGCACGTCGTCGAGGGCGGCCTCGATCGTCGCCTCCTGGTCGCGGGCGCGCTTGGCGAGCCGGTTGGTGTTCTCGATCGCCGCGATGATGGCGGCCTTGTTGTCGTCGAGCTGCCCGATGAACTGCTCGAGCTGCGAGAGCACCGAGCGGATCTCGTCGGTGCGGCCGCCGAGCGCGGCGTTGACCTCGCGGGTGATGCTGCGCAGCTGGCCGACCCCGCCGCCGTTGAGCAGCAGGGCGAGCGCGCTGAAGACCTCCTCGACCTCCGGGTTGCGCCCGGTGCGGTCGAGCCCGATCACGTCGCCGTCGGCGAGCGCCTGGGCCGCGGGGTCGCTGGGACGCTCCAGCGAGACGAACTTCTCCCCCAGCAGGCTGGTCTGGCGGATCTGCGCGGCCACGTTGCCCGGCAGCTCGACGTCGCGGCGCAGCGACATCTCCACCTCGGCGACGTAGCCGTCGAGGTCGACGCCGGTCACCTTCCCGACGTCGACGTCGTCGAGCTTGACCGTCGACTGGGGCACCAGGTCGAGGACGTCGCGGAAGCGCGCGGTCACCTGGATCGGCTCGTCGCCGGTGTCGGGACCGCCGGGGAGCGGGGCGTCGTACACCGAGCAGCCGGTGAGCGCGAGCGCGCCGACCACGGCGCCGACCACGGCGGTGCGGGTGCGGGACATCAGGCTCACTCCTCCACCTCCAGCAGTCCGCCGAGCGAGCGGTCGACCGCCCCCGTGGTCGTGCTGGACCGCGCACCGTCGTCGAGCGCACCCGCCCGACCCGCGGGGAGGGCGGGCAGCCCCTCCTGGATGTCGCCGACGGCGCCGGCGATCGACTCGCACCGCTCGCCCCCGACCGTGGCGCCGGCGAGGGTGCAGATGGCCGTGACCGGGTCCTCCTCGAGCGAGACGAGCAGCTCGGAGATGTTGTCGCGGGTGTCGAGCGTCTCGGCGTCGGAGTTGCCGGCGAGGTAGAGGTTGTTCAGCGCGGCCGGAGCCACGCGGAGGATCTCGTCGAGGGCGTCGCGCCGCTTCACGAGGGTCTTGCTGATGCGGTTGAGACCCTTGATGTTGGTGCTCAGCGACTGCTTGTTGTCGCGCACGAAGGTGCGGATCTCGGCCATCGCCACCCCGAGGTCGCGCAGCGCCTGGGCCAGCTCCTGCCGCTCGCCGGCCAGCACCTCGGCACCGCCGGCGAGCGAGTCGTTGAAGCGGCGCACGACGTCGTCGTTGCGGGCCAGGGTGCTGGTGAACTCCTGCACCTGCTCCATCGAGCCGAAGAGCTCGTCCTCGTTGTCGGCCAGCGTCTTGGTGAGCTGGCTGAAGTCCTGGATGGTCTGGTTGAACTGCACGCCCTGGCCGCCGAAGTTGCGGGCGGTGGAGTCGAGCAGCCGCGTGAGCGGACCCACGCCGCCGTCGACAGGACGGTTGGTCTGCTCGGGCCCGAGGGCGATGTTGAGCTGGTTGAGCGAGCCGAAGATCTCGTCGAGCTCCAGCGGGGTGGCGGTGCGCTCGACGGACAGCTCGGCGCCGTCGGGCAGCGCCTCCCCGCCCTCGAAGGCCGGGGTGAGCTGCACGAAGCGGTCGCCGACGATCGACGGGGCCACGATGACGGCCTGCGCATCGGCCGGCACCTGGTACTGGTTGTCGTAGGTGAGCTCGACCCGCACCACGGTGCCGCGCGGCGTCACCTTCTCGACCTTGCCCACGGGCACCCCGAGGATGCGCACGTCGGAGCCCTCGTAGAGCGAGACCGTGCGGGGGAAGTCGGCGGTGAGCGTGCGTGTCCCGCCGCCCGGCCAGAAGGCCACCAGGGCGGCCGCGAGCAGGGCGCCCACCAGGACGAGCGCGGCCACCGGGCCGAGCCTGCCGAAGGACCTCATCAGTTCTCACCCGCCAACGGGGTCGCAGGGGCGGGAGGCAGGTTGGCGATGTAGGTGTCGAACCACGGCCCGGTGCCGAGGGTGTTGCCGAAGACCCGGTAGAACGGCGCCAGGAGGCGCAGCGACTCGTCGATGTTGGACTGGTTCTTCAGCAGCGTGTCGACGACGCCCTCGAGGTTGTCGAGCGCGGGCGCGAGGTCGGCGCGCGAGTCGCGCACCAGCCGCGTGATCTCGCGGGAGAAGCGGCTCGTCGAGACCAGCAGCGTGTTGACCGCCTCGCGGCGCGCCACCAGGGCGCGCAGCAGCACGTCGCTGCTGCGCATCAGCTCGATAAGGTCGTCGTCGCGCGCCGCGAGCGTGCCGGACACGGTGTCGAGGTTCTGCAGCAGCGTGCCGATCTCCTCGTTGCGGCTCGCCACGGTGCGCGAGAGCCGCGAGAGGCCACGCAGGGTGCCCTGGAAGGCGGCCGGGGTGTCGTCGGTGAGCTCGGCGAGGGTGTCGAAGGCCTCGCCGAGCTGGTCGGTGTCGATGTCCTCCGCCCGCTGCGCGAGTCCCTCGAAGGCCGAGACGACGTCGAAGGCCGAGCGGGTGCGCTCGCGCGGGATCGTGGTGCCGCCCTCGAGCTGCCCCTCCCCCGCCGGCGCCAGCGCCAGGAACATGTCGCCGAGCAGCGTCTTGACCTTGATCTCGGCCTCGGTCTCGGTGCCGAAGCGGGAGGGGGTGTCGACCCGGAACTCCGCCACCACCTGGTTGCCGTCGAGCTCGATGGTGTCGACCTGGCCCACCCGGACGCCGGCGATCCGGACCTCGTCACCGGGCTTGAGGCCGCTGGCGTCGGAGAAGGCCGCGCGGTAGACGTCGCCGCCGCCGATGAGGGGCAGGCTCGCGGCGTTGAAGGCGGCCAGCAGCAGCGCCGCCAGCACGGCGAAGCTGACCGCCCCGATGACGACCGGGTTGCGCTCACGGAACGGCTTGCTCATCCACGTCCTCGCTTCGCTCCGGGCGCGGATGAGGCACAAAGGGCACTGTGCTCACTGATTCGCTCGCTGCGCTCGCTCATCCGAGGTTGCACCTCGCGTCCTGGTCGAGCAGGGAGGTGTCGTAGTCGATCGAGGTGACCTTGCGGTCGCCCACCAGCACGTTGCCGGTGAAGCTGCACAGGTAGAAGTTGAAGAAGGACCCGTTGATGGCGGTGCGGCCGATCTTCGCGAGCTTGACCGGCAGGACCTGCAGCGCGCGGTCGATCTCGTCGCGGCCGTCGTTGAGGTTCTTGGTCACGCGGCGCAGCTGCTTGACGTCCTCGACCAGGGGCTCGCGGATGCCCACGACGAGGTCGGAGGTCTCGTCGGCCAGCGCCGAGACGGAGTCGAGGGAGCCCAGGATGGCCTCGCGGTCGGCGGCCAGGCCCTGCATCAGGTCGCGGAAGTCGATGATCAGCCGGTTGAGCTGGCGGTCGCGGCCGGCCAGCGTCGCGAGCACGGAGTTGAGGTTGTCGATGACCTCGCCGATCACCCGGTCGCGGTCGGCGAGCTCGTTGGTCAGCGAGGCGGTGCTCTGCAGCAGGCCGTTGAGGGTGCCGCCCTCCCCCTGGAAGACCGCGACGACCTCGGCCGAGAGCTTGTTGACGTCGGCCGGCGACAGCGCGGTGAAGAGCGGCTTGAAGCCGTTGAAGAGCACGGTCAGGTCGAGTGCCGGCTCGGTGCGCTCCAGCGGGATGGTGGCGTCCTCGCGGAGCCGCTCGAGGCTGCCGACCCCCTGGGTCAGCGAGATGTAGCGCTGGCCGACCAGGTTGCGGTAGCGGATCGTGGCGGTGGAGCTCTGCGTCACCACCGAGCTCTCGGCCACGCTGAAGGTGACCAGGGCGCGGTCGCCGCGCGCGATCTCGACGTCCTTGACGCTGCCGACCTTGACGCCCGCGATGCGGATGTCGTCGCCCTTCACCACGCCGGTGGCGTCGGAGAAGAGCGCCTTGTAGTCGCGCGAGGAGGCGAAGGTGAAGTTGCCGATCAGCACCACCAGCACACCCGTCGCGAGGCTGGTGACCACCACGAAGACGAGCAGCTTGACGAGGTCGCCGCTGGTCTTCTTGTCCAGGATGCTCACCGGGGCCCCCGCGGGAGTGTGAGCGGAGCGCCGACGCACCGGCACACCGCGGATTCCGTGCGCGGAGCGAGCAGTCTCGTGGGGTGGTTCATCTGACGCTCACCTCCGTGCCGGCGAAGGCCGGGGCGAAGAGCAGGGTGGAGACGTCGGACATCTCGTCGACCGGGGTGTCGAGCACCGGGGCCAGCAGCGAGTTGAACATCGCCTTCTGGTCGGGGGTGCCGGAGGGACCGACGCTCATCCGCGAGCGGTTGGGCTGGCCGACCGCGGCGGTGGCGGCCGCCACCTCGTCGTCCACGCCGGGGGCCACGCGCTGGTTGGCCTTGTTGAGCCCGTCGGCGCCGTCGTCGAAGTTGGGCAGCTCGCCGAAGGGGATGGGCGGGTTGGGCAGCTGTGCGCAGTCGGGCCCGTTGTCGGCGCCGTAGACGGTGCGGTCGGCCTCGGTGTAGCCCCGCGGCTGCTCGTCGAGCACCACCAGGTCGATGTGGAAGACGAAGCCGCGGAAGGTCGAGGCGAGCCGGGGTGCCTGTCGCACCAGGCCCTTGACCAGGCACTCGGAGGTCGGCGAGTAGCGCTCGAGCAGCGCCAGGATCGGCTCGCTGACCTGGGCGAGGCGCACGATGTTGTTGCCGTTGTCGTTGAGGAACTCGGTGGTGGTGTCGGAGAAGGAGGTCAGGTCGCGCAGGAACGCGTTGAGCTGCTGCTCCTTCTCCACCAGCGTGTTGCCGGTCAGCGTGGTGTTGCGCAGCACCTCCGCCAGCTGCGGCAGCACGTCGCCGTAGACGTCGGTGACCTCGGCCAGCAGCCGGATGTCCTCCATCAGCGCCGGCACCTCGGGGTTGAGCTTGCGCAGGTAGGCGTCGAGCGTCACCAGCGTCTCGCCCAGCTTGTCGCCGCGCCCCTCGAGCGCGGTGGCGAGCGCGTTGAGGGTGTAGTTGAGCTCGGCCGGCTGGATGGTGCGCAGCAGCGGGTAGAGGTCGTTGAGCACGCGCTCCACCTCGACCGGCAGGTCGGTCTGCTCGATCGTCTGACCGGCCTCGAGCGGCGTGCCGGCGGGGTCGGCCGGGATGGTGAGGTCGACGAACTTCTCGCCGAAGAGCGTCTTGGGGAGGATCGCGGCGGTGACGTTGCCGGGGATCTCGCGCATCTTGTCGGGCTCGATGCCCAGCTCGACGACGGCACCCCGCTCGCCACCGGACTCCATCGAGAGCACCTGGCCGATGATGACGCCGCGGATCTTGACGTCGGCCCGGTCGGGCAGCTGCAGACCGGCGGTGCCGGCGACCAGGGTCACCTCGTCGAACTTCTTGAAGCTCTGGTTGAAGATCGCCACCACCAGCCACAGCGCGAGGGCCAGCATGCCGATGAAGACCACGCCGAGGGCACGGTGCCGCTTGAGGATCGAGTGCATCGTCAGCCCGCCAGCCTCACGGTCGCCGAGGAGCCCCAGATCGCCATGGAGAGGAAGAGGTCGATGACGTTGACCGCCACGATCGAGGTGCGGACGGCGCGGCCCACGGCCACGCCCACCCCGGCGGGACCGCCCGACGCGGTGTAGCCGTGGTAGCAGTGGATCAGGATCACGACCACGCTGAAGACCAGCACCTTGCCGAAGGACCACAGCACGTCGGCCGGTGGCAGGAAGAGGTTGAAGTAGTGGTCGTAGGTGCCCACGCTCTGGCCGTAGAAGAGCGTCACGGTCAGCCGGGTCGCCAGGTAGGACGACATCAGGCCCACGACGTAGAGCGGGATGATCGCCACCAGGCCGGCGACGATGCGCGTGGTGACCAGGAAGGGCATCGAGGGGATGGCCATCACCTCGAGCGCGTCGACCTCCTCGGAGATGCGCATCGCGCCCAGCTGGGCGGTGAAGCCGCAGCCGACGGTCGCCGCCAGCGCGATGCCCGCCACCAGCGGCGCGATCTCCCGGGTGTTGAAGTAGGCCGAGACGAAGCCGGCGAAGGGCGCCGTGCCGATCTGGTCGAGCGCGGCGTACCCCGAGAGCCCCACCTGGGCGCCGGTGAAGAAGGTCATGGCCAGGATGACGCCCACGGTGCCGCCGATGACGGCCAGAGCGCCGGTGCCCAGGGTGACCTCGGCCAGCAGCCGGAGGATCTCCTTGGGGTAGCGCTTCACCGAGCGCGGCGTCGCCGCGAGCGCGCGGAGGTAGAAGGCCAGCTGCTCCCCCATCGTGTCGAGGGAGCGCAGCGGGCGCTGGTAGACCTGCTTGACGTCGGCCATCGTCCTCATCCGGTCTTCGGTGGGACGATCTGGAGGTAGATCGCGCTGACGACGAAGTTGACGATGAAGAGCAGCACGAACGTGATCACCACGGACTGGTTGACCGCGTCACCGACGCCCTTCGGCCCGCCGCCGGCGTTCATGCCCATGTAGGAGGCGACGATCGCGGCGAGCAGCCCGAAGATCAGCGCCTTGAGCATGCCGACCCACAGGTCGGGCAGCTGGGCGAGCGCGGTGAAGCTCGCGATGTAGGCACCGGGGGTGCCGCCCTGCAGCCCCACGTTGAAGACGTAGCCACCGGCGACGCCGACGACGCTGACCATGCCGTTGAGGAAGACCGCGATCAGCATGCAGGCGAGGACGCGCGGCACCACGAGGCGCTGGATGGGGTCGATGCCCAGCACCATCATCGCGTCGAGCTCCTCGCGGATCTTGCGGGCCCCGAGGTCGGCCGCGATCGCCGAGCCGCCGGCGCCGGCGATGAGCAGCGCCGTACCGATGGGGGCCGCCTGCTGCACCACGGCCAGCACCGAGGCCGAGCCGGTGAAGGACTGGGCGCCGAACTGCTTGATCAGCCCGCCGACCTGGAGCGCGATGACAGCACCGAACGGGATGGCGACCAGCGCGGTCGGCACGATGGTGACCGAGGCGATGAACCACGCCTGCTGGATGAACTCGCGCAGCTGGAAGGGACGCCGGAAGAGCTGGCGGCACACGTCGAGGAAGAAGGCGAAGAGCTTTCCCGAGGTGCCGATCGGCTGCAGCACACGGCTCGCGGTGAGAGAAGCCATGCGCGCGTCAGCTGCCCGTCGTCATCGTCATGTTCTCCTCGAAGGAGCCGGGGGGCGGCGTCACGCCGTTCTCCTCGCACCACGCACCGGGCTCCCGCTGGCTGCGCCGGGGCTGCCCGTTGGAGGGCTCGAGCTGCAGCGGGATGGGCGGCAGCGGCGGCAGCTCCATGTCCTTCTCGGCCTCGAGCTCGTCGGCGTCCTTCTCCTCGGACATGCCGATGGGGCCCACGACCTGGGCGTTGAGGAACTGGCGCACGACCGGCTCCTCCGAGGACAGCAGCATCTCGCGCGGGCCGAACATCGCCAGGTGCTTGTGGTAGAGCAGGCCGATGTTGTCGGGCACCGTGCGCGCGGTGTTGATGTCGTGGGTGACGATGAGGAAGGTCGCGTCGATCTGGGCGTTGAGGTCGACGATGAGCTGGTTGAGGAAGGACGTGCGCACCGGGTCCAGGCCCGAGTCGGGCTCGTCGAAGAGCACGATCTCGGGGTCGAGCACGAGGGCCCGCGCCAGGCCGGCGCGCTTGCGCATGCCGCCGGAGATCTCACCGGGCAGCTTGTCCTCGGTGCCCAGCAGACCGGTCAGGTCGAGCTTCTCCATGACGATCTCACGGATCTCGGACTCCGACTTCTTGGTGTGCTCGCGCAGGGGGAAGGCGATGTTGTCGTAGAGGTTCATCGACCCGAACATCGCGCCGTCCTGGAAGAGGACGCCGAAGAGCTTGCGGATCTCGTAGAGCTCGCGCTCGGGGCACGAGGCGATGTCGACGCCCTCGATGACGACCTCGCCCCGGTCGGGCTTGAGCAGCCCGATGATGGTCTTGAGCAGCACCGACTTGCCGGTGCCGGACGGGCCGAGCATCACGCAGATCTCGCCGGCGGGGACGGTCAACGTGACGTCGCCCCAGATCAGCTGGTTGCCGAAGCTCTTGGTGAGGTTCCTGATGTCGATCTCGACGCCCACCGGCCTCGCCTCCCTCGGTCATCCTCGTGGTGCCGCCCGCGCGCGGCTCGGTACCGCTGCGCCCGGGCGGGCGCGTCCTCCCCCGACTGCGCGTACCAACGAGTAGGTCTCGACCAAGTTACGGCGAAATGACGACCCCGTCAGCGAGATCCAGGAGTCGCTCCCCGGCCCTCGCGCCATCGCGGGACAGTTGTACACCGAAACCCGGCCCGGACGCACGACCGCCCCGGACCGACGGTGCGGTCCGGGGCGGTGCGGGTGAGCCCGGGGGCTCGGGTGACTCAGGAGGTCACTTGAGCTCGACGCTGGCGCCGGCGCCCTCGAGGGACTCCTTCGCCTTCTCCGCCGTCTCCTTGTTGACCTTCTCGAGGACGGCCTTGGGGGCGGACTCGACCAGGTCCTTGGCCTCCTTGAGACCGAGGCTGGTGAGCGCGCGCACCTCCTTGATGACGTTGATCTTCTTGTCACCGGCGGCGGTGAGGACGACGTCGAACTCGTCCTGCTCCGCGGCCTCCTCGGCGGCAGCGCCGCCACCGGCGGCGGCGGGGGCGGCCGCGGCGACCGGGGCGGCCGCGGTGACGCCGAAGGTGTCCTCGAACTGCTTCACGAACTCGCTGAGCTCCAGGAGGGTCATCTCCTTGAAGGCATCGAGCAGCTCGTCGGTGCTGAGCTTCGCCATGGTGGCGTTCCTTTCTGTTGCTGCCACGGCTCGCGCCGTGTCATGCGGATGTCAGGCCTCGGTGCTCTCGGTGGCCTCGGGCTGCTCCTCCGACGCGGGCGCGTCGTCGGCTGCGGCGGCGGCCTCGGGGGCCTCCGTCGCGGTGTCCTCGGCCGGGGCGGCCGGCTCGCCGGCCCCACCCTGGAGGATCGAGGGGTCCTCGGCGGCCTTCTCCTGCAGCGCGGCCGCGAGGCGAGCGGTCTGCTGGAGCGGGGCGTTGAGGAGGTAGACGGCGTTGCTGAGGGAGGCGAGCATCGCGCCGGCCATCTTGCCCAGGAGCACCTCACGGCTCTCCAGGTCAGCGAGCTTGGCGATCTCGGCGGCCTCCATGGCCGCGCCGTCGATGTAGCCGCCCTTGATGACAAGGGCGGGGTTGGCCTTGGCAAAGTCACGCAGACCCTTCGCCGCCTCGACAACGTCGCCCGAGATGAAGGCGATGGCGGTCGGCCCGGTGAGCAGGTCGTCGAATCCCTCGACGCCCGCCTCCTTGGCGGCGATCTTGGTCAGCGTGTTCTTGACCACGGCGTAGTTGGCGTTCTCACCGAAGGCTCGCCGCAGGTCCTGCAGCTGCTTGACGGTGAGACCGCGGTACTCGGTCAGCACGGCGCCGGCGGAGTCGTTGAGCTGGTCAACGATCTCTGCGACGGCGGCTACCTTGTCCGGCCGCGCCATGGGTCTCCTTCCACGTCGGTCAGGCGAGGAGCGGATGCTTCTCACCCGCCTCGGACCGACGGAGAGGACCCCCGAGATGCAGGACGCCCCGTGCAGGTGCACAGGGCGGATGACGCCTGAGGCGTCTCACTCGGTGTCACCTGCGCAGGTCGCCCGCGGTGCGGGGCCCTTCGGATCACCCGGGGGTGACCGACCGGCGGTCTTCGGCTACAGCGGGCAACAGTACGCGGCGCGACGGTGCCAGCGCAAAACGGCGACGGCGGCCATCCCCCGGGAGGGACGGCCGCCGTCGACGAGCGGGTGGAGGGAGGCTCAGGCCTCGTCCTCCGCAGCCACGTTGCGGGTGCGGTTGGGGTCGACCTGGATGCCGGGGCCCATGGTCGTGGAGACCGTCACCTTCTTGAGGTAGCGACCCTTGGAGCTCGCAGGCTTGAGCCGGAGCACCTCCTCCAGGGCGGCGGCGTAGTTCTCCGCGAGCTGGAGCTCGCTGAAGGACGCCTTGCCGATGATGAAGTGGAGGTTGGCGTGACGGTCGACGCGGAACTCGATCTTGCCGCCCTTGATGTCGGTCACAGCCTTGGCCGGGTCGGGCGTCACGGTGCCGGTCTTCGGGTTGGGCATCAGGCCACGGGGACCGAGCACCCGGCCGAGACGACCGACCTTGCCCATCATGTCGGGCGTCGCGACGACGGCGTCGAAGTCGAGGTAGCCACCGCTGACCTTCTCGATCAGCTCGTCGCCGCCGACCTCGTCGGCACCGGCCTCGCGGGCGGCCTCCGCCTTGTCACCGTTGGCGAAGACCAGCACCCGGGCGGTCTTGCCGGTGCCGTGGGGCAGGTTGACGGTGCCGCGCACCATCTGGTCGGCCTTGCGGGGGTCGACCCCGAGGCGCATCGCGACGTCGACGGTCTCGTCGAACTTCTTCTTGGCGCCGCCCTTGGCGATCTTGATGGCGGCGAGCGGGGCGTAGAGCTCGTCCTGGTCGAACGTCTCCGCGACCGCGCGGTAGGTCTTGCTGCGCTGCATGTTCATTCCTCAGTTCTTCAGCGGGAAGTCGTGGTCTGCGGGCCAGCGCGGCCCTGCCACTGGTCGGACTAGTCGGTGGTGATGCCCATGGAGCGGGCAGTGCCCTCGACGATCTTCATGGCGGCGTCGAGGTCGTTGGCGTTGAGGTCGGGGAGCTTGGTCGTGGCGATCTCGCGGACCTGGTCCTTGGTCAGCTTGCCGACCTTGTCCTTCTGCGGCACACCGGAGCCCTTGGCGACGCCGGCGGCCTTCTTGATCAGCTCGGCGGCGGGCGGGGTCTTGGTGACGAAGGTGAAGCTGCGGTCCTCGTAGATGGTGATCTCGACGGGGATCACGTTGCCGCGCATGGCCTCGGTCTGGGCGTTGTAGGCCTTGCAGAAGTCCATGATGTTGACGCCGTGCGGACCGAGCGCCGTACCGACGGGCGGCGCGGGGGTGGCCGCACCGGCCTGCAGCTGCACCTTGACCAGTGCAGCGATCTTCTTCTTGGGAGGCATTCCTTGTCTTCCTTCTCTCGTGGTCATGTCGGGGCCGTCGGCCCCTGCCACCTGTGTTTCCCTGCGGTGTCACCCGGCTCTCACCGGGGGCGGTGGGACGTTGTCTCTCGTCTCACCGGGGGTGGTGAGGCGTTGTCTCTCGTCTCACCGGGGGTGGTGAGGCGTTGTCTCTCGTCTCACCGGGGGGTGGTGAGGCGTTGTCTCCCGTCTCACCGGTGTCTCGTGACGCGCCACGGACTCGCTGGCTTCGCTGCGCGAGTCCGTCGGCGCTCCTCGACCCAACGCTTTCCTGACTCGCACTCGCAAGCTCGTGCGAGTCAGACGCGTTGAATCTGGGTGAAGCTGAGCTCGACGGGGGTCTCGCGACCGAAGATCTCCACGAGCGCCTTGACGCGCTGCGCCTCGGCGTTGATCTCGGTGATCGTGGCGTGGAGCGTGGCGAAGGGGCCGTCGACCACCATGACCGAGTCGGAGACGTCGAAGTCGGCGACCTCGGTCTGCTGCCGCGCGGCCGTCTTGGTGCCACCGGAGCCGCCGGCGGACTCCGCCGGGGCCGCGGCCTGCACCTGGGCGGCGATCGCCGGGGCCAGCATGTTCTCGACCTCGTCGAGCGAGAGCGGCACCGGCTGGTGGCTGTGGCCCACGAAGCCGGTGACCGACGGCGTGTGCCGGACCGCGGCCCAGGACTCGTCGGTGAGGTCCATCCGGACCAGGACGTAGCCGGGGAGCACGGTGCGACGGACCATCTTGCGCTGGCCGTTCTTGATCTCCGCGACCTCCTCGGTGGGGACCACGACCTCGTGGATGTAGTCCTCCATGTTCAGCGAAGTGACGCGGTTCTCGAGGTTGGCCTTCACCCTGTTCTCCATGCCGGAGTAGGTGTGCACCACGAACCAGTCGCCGACCTTGCTGCGCAGCGAGGCGCGGAACTCCTCCATCGGGTCGGCCGGCGGGGCGTCGACGGCCTGCGCCGACTCCTCCAGCGTCTCCGGGGCGGGCTCGTCGTCGGTCTCGTCGGTCAGGTCGTCGGCCTGGTCGTCGGTCTCGCCGTCGGTCTGATCGGTCTCGTCGAGGGGGTCGAGCGCGACGGGGTCGGTGTCGGGCGCGGAGACGACCTCGACGGTCTGGCCGGTCTCGGGGTCGGTGAGGACGGCCTCCTCCTGCTCGGCCACGGCGTCCGTGGTCGACTCGTCGGGCTGCTCGTCGTGCTGCTGGGACACGGTCACTCCGGTCTTCTCTGTCGTCTGGTCGTGCTGCTGGCTCGTGCGGGGCTCGGCGCGCGGTGGCGGGCGAGCGGGGTCACCCTCCGAAGAGCGCGAAGACCGCCCGGCCGAACGCGACGTCGAGGACCGAGACGTAGGCGATCATCACGAGCACGAAGACCAGCACCACCAGGAAGTAGGTCACCAGCTGCTGCTGCGTGGGCCACACGACCTTGCGGAGCTCGGCGACCACCTGGCGCAGGAACGTGATCGGGCTGGTGCGCTCGCGAGAGTCCTTCTCTGGACGCACGGCCTTGTCCGTCACGTGTCTCATCACCTTGTGGTCGTCGGCTGTCGGTCTGGTCCTCGCAGGGCACGAGGGACTTGAACCCCCAACCTTCGGTTTTGGAGACCGATGCTCTGCCAGTTGAGCTAGTGCCCTTCGGTGTCTGCGGGACAGCAACGAGGGCAGGCCTGAGCCTTGCCCGAAGACACCAGTACTGAAGTGTACGGGGGTGCTCTGCCCAAGTCGAACCCGTGCGGTCGCACCCGCGCCCACGCCCGGGCCGGGGTTTGCGACGATGGGCCTGTGACCTCGTCCCAGACCCCTTCCTCGGCCTCCTCCTCGGGCTCCGGCCAGCCGCTCGCCGACCGCTCCCCGGAGCAGCTCAGCGCCTTCCTCGACGAGCAGCGCGCGGCGTACGACGCGCTGGCCGCGCGCGGGCTCGCCCTCGACCTCACCCGCGGGAAGCCGTCGACGGCCCAGCTGGACCTCTCCGACGCGCTGCTCTCGCTGCCCGACGGCGTCAAGGACTCCGCGGGCACCGACGTGCGCAACTACGGCGGGCTGCAGGGCATCCCCGACCTGCGCGAGATCTTCGCCGAGCTGCTCGGTGTCACGCCGGACCTGCTGGTCGCCGCCGGCAGCTCGAGCCTGGTGCTGATGCGCGAGGTGCTGCTCGACCTGTGGCTGCACGGCGGTCCGGCCAGCGAGCGGCCCTGGAGCCACGAGGAGAAGGTCACCTTCATCTGCCCGGTGCCGGGCTACGACCGGCACTTCACGCTGCTGGATTGGATGGGCATCGAGACCGTCACGGTGCCGATGCGTCACGACGGCCCTGACGTCGAGGCCGTGGCGGCGCTGGTCGCGCACGACCCCAGCGTCAAGGGCATGTGGGTGGTGCCGACCTACGCCAACCCCAGCGGCGACAGCGTGACCGACCAGGTCGCGCAGCGGCTGGCCACGATGCCCACGGCGGCGCCCGACTTCACGATCTTCTGGGACAACGCCTACGCGCTGCACCACCTGACCGAGGTCGAGACGCCGACCCCTGACCTGCTGGGCGCCTGCGCCGCCGCCGGCCACCCCGAGCGGGCGATCATGTTCGCCTCGACCTCGAAGGTCACCTACGCGGGCGCGGGCGTCGCCTTCCTGGCGGGCTCGGAGGCCACCGTCGCGTGGTACCTCGACCACCTCTCCAAGGGCTCGATCGGTCCCGACAAGCTCAACCAGCTGCGCCACGCGCAGCTCTTCGGCTCGGCCGCCGGGGTGCGCCAGCACATGGCTCGGCACCGCGAGCTGATCGCGCCGAAGTTCGCGGAGGTGGCGCGGGTGCTCGACGAGGGGCTCGGCGGGCTCGGCATCGCGGAGTGGACCGACCCCCGGGGCGGCTACTTCGTCAGCCTCGACGTGCTCGACGGCACCGCGTCGCGGGTGGTCGAGCTGGCCAAGCAGGCCGGGGTCGCGCTGACCCCCGCGGGGGCCTCCTTCCCCGGCGGGCACGACCCCCGCGACCGCAACATCCGGCTCGCGCCGACCTTCCCCTCCCTCGACGACGTGCGCTCGGCCATGGAGGCGGTCGCCACGTGCGTGCGCCTGGCCGCGGCGGAGAAGCTCGCCGGCGAGCGCGGCTGACCACCAGGGTGAGGCCGCTCGAGGCGCTGCCGAAGGCACACCTGCACCTGCACTTCACCGGCTCGATGCGGCACGCGACGCTGCTGGAGCTCGCGGAGCGCGACGGCCACCGGCTGCCCGACGCCCTCGTCGAGGACTGGCCGCCGCGACTCTCGGCCGCCGACGAGAAGGGCTGGTTCCGCTTCCAGCGGCTCTACGACCTCGCCCGCGCCGTGCTGCGCACCGAGGACGACATCCGCCGGCTGGTGCGGGAGGCGGCCGAGGACGACAAGCGCGACGGCGCGGTCTGGCTGGAGATCCAGGTCGACCCGAGCGGGTACGCCGCCCGCTTTGGCGGGGTCACCGCCTTCACCGAGCTCGTGCTGGATGCCGTGGCGACGACCTCGCGCGAGGTCGGGCTCGGGATGGCCGTCGTGATCGCGGCCAACCGCACCCGCCACCCGCTCGACGCCCGCACGCTGGCACGGCTCGCGGCGCAGTACGCCGGGCGGGGGGTGGTCGGCTTCGGCCTCTCCAACGACGAGCGTCGCGGCGTCACCGAGGACTTCGCGCGCGCGTTCGCCATCGCCGAGCAGGCCGGGCTGCTGCTCGTGCCGCACGGCGGCGAGCTGCTGGGCGCGGACTCGGCGCGCCGCTGCGTCGAGACGCTGCACGCCGACCGGCTGGGCCACGGCGTCCGCAGCGTCGAGGACCCTGCCGTGCTCGACCTCGTGGTGGAGCGCGGGGTCGCGCTCGAGGTGTGCCCGGTCTCCAACGTGGCGCTGGGGGTCTACAGCGACCCCGCCTCCGTGCCGCTTCCGGAGCTGGTGGCCGCCGGCGCCACCGTCGCGCTCGGCGCCGACGACCCGCTGCTCTTCGGCTCCCAGCTCGCCGGCCAGTACGCCACCGTGCGGGCCGCGCACGAGCTCGACGACGCCCAGCTGGCCGAGCTCGCACGCGGCTCGATCCGTGCCAGCGCCGCTCCCGAGGAGGCCAAACTCGGGTGGCTCCGTGACGTCGACGCGTGGTTGGGGACAATGTCCCCATGAGCGGCTATCCGGGGGACGAGGAGCGCGACCCGTCGCGCAGCGACGACGAGGCGACGCGGCCGCTGGGCTGGCAGCAGCCCGAGCCGTCGCGGGGCTGGGACGCCCCGCCCCCCTCGCCCTACGGGCAGCCGCAGCCGGCGCCGCCGTCGTACGAGCAGCCGTCCTACCAGCAGCCGTCCTACCAGCAGCCCCCGCCGTACGCCGCGCCGTCGCCGTCGCCGTACGCCCAGCAGCCGCCGCCGATGGGCCTCCCCGTCGCCAAGCCCGACCACCCGCAGGCCACGTTGGCGCTGGTGCTGGGCATCGTCGGCCTCGCCGGCGGCCTGGCCACCTGCGGGCTGCTCTTCCTGACCAGCCCCTTCGCCTGGGTCATCGGACGCCGCGCGGTGCGCGAGATCGAGGCCTCCGGCGGTCAGCTGGGCGGCGAGGGCTCGGCACGTGCGGGCCTCGTCACCGGGGTGATCGGGTCGGTCCTGCTGGCGCTCGCCCTGGTCGCCGTGGCGCTCTACATCGCCTTCGTCGTCTGGGCCATCTCCAGCAGCGGCACCAGCTCCGACTACGGGAACGTCTGAGCGCGACCTGACCGAGGCACGAGGTCAGGTCGCAGGCGAAGAGGTCGAGCGAGCCCCGCGACCGAGGCACGAGGTCGCGACGGGCGGGACGAGACCCCAGAGCGGGGCCCCCACCGAGGCACGAGGTCAGGTCGCAGGCGAAGAGGTCGAGCGAGCCCCGCGACCGAGGCACGACGTCGCGACGGGCGGGACCAGACCCCCGAGCGACGTCCCGACCGAGGCACGAGGTCAGGTCGCAGGCGAAGAGGTCGAGCGAGCCCCGCGACCGAGGCACGAGGTCGCGACGGGCGGGACGAGACCCCAGAGCGACGTCCCGACCGAGGCACGAGGTCAGGTCGCAGGCGACGAGGTCGAGCGAGCCCCGCGACCGAGGCACGAGGTCGCGACGGGCGGGACGAGACCTACAGCCCGCAGCCGACCAGCACGGGCTCGGGCTCCAGGGTGATGCCGAAGCGCGCCCGGACGCCGTCGCGGATCTCGCGGGCCAGGGCGAGCAGCTCGGCGGTGCTGCCGCCGCCGCGGTTGGTCAGCGCCAGGGTGTGACGCGAGGAGACCCGCACGCCGTCGCCGCCGTGGCCCTTGCCGAAGCCGGCGTGCTCGATCAGCCAGGCGGCACTGGTCTTGTGCTCCGCCTCGCCGACCGGCCACGCGGGAGCCCCGTCGGGCACCTGGTCGGCGGGCACGACCGGGTTGGTGAAGAAGGAGCCGGTGCTCCAGGTGTCGTGGTCGTCGGGGTCGAGCACCATGCCCTTGCCGCGGCGCAGCTCCAGCACGACCCGGCGCACCTCCGCGCTGGAGGCGCGCTCCCCTACCTCGACGCCCAGGGCGCGCGCGAGCTCGGCGTACCGCACCGGGGTGCCGAGGTCGCCGAGCCCGAGCTGGAAGGTCGTGGAGAGCACCACGAAGCGGCCGGGCTCGGCCTTGAAGCGCGAGGTGCGGTAGCCGAAGCCGCAGTCGGCGGCGGCGAAGGTGCGCACGGTGCCGCGCTCGCGGTCCCACGTGCGGACGCGGGCCAGCGTCTGGCTGACCTCCTGGCCGTAGGCGCCGACGTTCTGGATCGGCGTGGCCCCGGTGGTCCCGGGGATGCCGGAGAGCGCCTCGAGGCCGATCCAGCCGCGGCTGACGGCGCTCGCCACCAGGTCGTCCCACGGCTCGCCCGCGGCGACCTCGACGTAGGCCCCGCCGCACAGGTCGGACTCGACCTGCAGGCCGCGGCTGCGCACCACGACCACCCGTCCGGGCACGCCCTCGTCGGCGACGACGAGGTTGCTGCCGCCGCCCACCACCAGCACGGGCCGGCCGGCCTCGTCGGCCTCGCGGACGGCCTCGACCAGCGCGGCCTCGTCGCCGGCCACCACGAGCTCCTCCGCGGGGCCGCCGAGGCGCAGCGTGGTGAGGTCGGCGAGGGTGCCCTGGCCGGAGTCACGGCCGGAGTGGTGGCCGGAGGGGTGCTCGGAGGTCGTCATCGGGGACTCACAGGGTCGCGAGACGCGTCGAGCGGCCCCGGCAGCTGCGCCGGGACCGCTCGAGGGTGCGTCTGGTGGAAGCTCAGCGGGTCTCGCGGTGCGCCGTGTGGGTGCGGCAGCGCGGGCAGAACTTCTTCATCTCCATGCGATCGGGGTTGTTGCGCCGGTTCTTCTTGGTGATGTAGTTGCGCTCCTTGCAGTCAACGCACGCCAAGGTGATCTTGGGGCGGACGTCTGAGCTCTTGCTGGCCACGTGCGTGCCTTCTTCCCTGCTTGGTGCTGCGGTCGAGAGTTGGAGTAGCGGGGGCGGGACTCGATCCCGCGACCTCACGATTATGAGTCGTGCGCTCTAACCAGCTGAGCTACCCCGCCTCGGGTGCGTGCCCGCTGCTCGCGGACCCACCCAGAGCCCCTTTACGGAATCGAACCGTAGACCTTCTCCTTACCATGGAGACGCTCTGCCGACTGAGCTAAAGGGGCGCGGCCCGGAGGCCGTCGAGAAGAATACACACGCCTGGGCAGTGACCGTAAATCGAGGTCTGGGCGGGCGCCGTCGACCATGATGCGGGCATGACGAACGCCCACGAGGACGAGGATCCGAGCGACCTGCGGCTCGCCTGGGGACTCACCGGCGCTCGCGAGGCCGTGGCCGCCGGAGCGCGCAGCGTGGTGGTCGTCGACGTGCTCAGCTTCAGCACCACGCTGTCGGTGGCCGTCGACCTGGGGGTCACCGTGCTGCCCCACGGCTACGAGGGGTCCGCGGCCTTCGCGCTGCGCCACGGCGCCACCCTGGCCCGCTCCCGGCACCACGCCTCACCGGGCGAGACCAGCCTCTCGCCGGTGTCGGTGCGCCAGTCGGCGTCCGTACGACGCCTGGTGCTGCCCTCCCCCAACGGCTCCACGATCTGCCATGCCGTCGGCGGCCAGGCCCAGGTCGCCGCCGGGTGCCTGCGCAACGCGACCGCGGTGGGCCGCTGGCTGGCCGACCAGCCCGGCACCGGCGTGGTGGTGGCGGCGGGCGAGCACTGGCCCGACGGCACGCTGCGGCCCGCGCTGGAGGACCTGCTGGGGGCGGGCGCCGTCTTGACGGCGGCGCTGACGGCCGGGCCGATGCGGCGTCCCGACGCCGACGCCTCGGCCGCCATGGCCGCCTACCACGACGCGCTGCCGCGGCTGGGGACGCGGCTGCGCTCGCTGGCGAGCTCGCGCGAGCTCGCCGAGATGGGGTACGCCGCCGACGTCGAGGTGGCGCTCGAGCTCGACGGCAGCGACCTGGTGCCGGTGCTCCGGGGCGAGGCCTTCGTCGCCCGCTGAGAGGGGCGTCAGGGCACCTGGATGCGCGCGAAGGGCTGCGCCTCCTCCAGCTCGTAGGCCACCTCCAGCAGCCGGCGGTCGTGCCCCCGCGGCCCGGAGAGCATCACGCCGACCGGCAGACCCTGCGACGACGTGCCGAGCGGCAGCGAGATCGACGGGTCACCGGTGGCGTTCTGCAGCGGGGTGAAGGCGACCCAGTCGACCAGCCGCTCGATCACGGTCTCGTAGGGCTGTCCCGGGTGCAGCCAGCCGAGCCGGGGGGTGACGGTGGCCAGGGTCGGGCTCAGCACCAGGTCGTGGTCGGCGAAGAAGCGCCGGCTGCGGCGCTGGCTCGCGCGGAGCCGACCGATCGCCAGCGGCATCCGCCACAGCCGGCCCCGGGCGCGTGCGGCCAGGCCCCGGGTGAGCTCGTCGTGCCGGGTGGCGTCGAAGTCGGGACCCAGCCCGCGCCGGCCCGACGTCGTGAGGGCGAGCGCGAGGAAGGCCCAGTAGTCGAGGAAGTCCTCCACGAAGCTCTCCGGCGCCGGCACCGGCGTGGGCTCGACGTCGTGCCCGAGCCGCTCCAGCAGGGCGGCGGTGGCGCGCACCACCGCCAGCACCTCGTCGTCGACCGCCCGGCCGCCGAGCGACTCGGTGACCAGGGCGACCCGGAGCCGCTTGCGGCCCGGCCGGGTGACGTCGCCGACCGGCGGCAGCGAGAGGTCGCGGTAGGCCCGCTCGGCCTCGCGCACGAACGCCGCGGTGTCGCGCACGCTGCGGGTCAGCACGCCGTCGTGCACGATCCGGACGGGCATCTCGCGGTTGGCGCGGTCGCTCGGGATGCGACCCCGGGTGGCCTTGAGCCCCACCAGCCCGTTGACGGCCGCGGGGATCCGGATCGAGCCGCCCCCGTCGTTGGCGTGGGCCAGCGGCACGGCCCCGCCGGCGACCAGCACCGCCGCCCCCGCCGAGGAGGCGCCGGAGGAGTGCTCAAGGTGCCAGGGGTTGCGCACGGGCGGCTCGTGGACGAACTCGGCGCTGGCGCTGAAGCCGTACTCCGAGAGCCGCGTCTTGCCCAGCACGGTGAGCCCGAGGGTGCCGAGCACCCGGGCGACGTCGCCGTCGGCGGCCGCCGGGCGGGCGACGTACGCACGCGAGCCCTGCTGGGTCGGCAGCCCGGCGACGTCGCTGTTGTCCTTGACGAAGGTCGGGACCCCGGCGAAGAAGCCCTCGTGGGGGGCGGACGCCTCCACCACCGCGGCGGCGTACCGCTCGGCGGCGACCGCGGCCAGCGCCTCGTCGAGGCGGCGGCTGCGCTCGACCGCGGCCTGCACGACCTCCCGCCGGGAGACGGTGCCGGCGCGGATCCTGGCCACCAGCTCGACGGCGTCGTCGTCGCCCATCGCGTCGTCGGTGAAGGCGTGCACGCGGGCACGGGGCTCGGCCGGCTGCTGGACCATGGCGAGAACCTAGTGCAGCACCGCGGGACGCTGTGGTCGCCCGGTAGCCTCGGGTAGGTGACCGAGGGCAACCATCGAGAGGAAGCCCCGGCCACGCCGGAGGAGACCTACTCCCACGCACAGATCATGACGATCCTCTCCGGGCTGCTGCTCGGGCTCTTCCTCGCAGCGCTGGACCAGTCGATCGTGGCGACGGCCGTGCGCACCATCGCCGACGACCTCGACGGGCTCTCCGTGCAGGCGTGGGCCACGACGGCGTACCTGATCACCTCGACCATCACCACGCCGATCTACGGCAAGCTCGGCGACCTCTACGGTCGCAAGACCCTCTTCATGGTCGCCATCTCGATCTTCATCGTCGGCTCGGCCGCCTGCTCCTTCGCGACCTCGATGTACAACCTCGCGGTGCTGCGCGCGCTGCAGGGCCTGGGCGCGGGCGGGCTCTTCACACTGGTGCTGGCCATCATCGGCGACATCGTGAGCCCCCGCGAGCGGGCGAAGTACACCGGCTACTTCATGGCCGTCTTCGCCACCTCCAGCGTGCTCGGCCCCGTCGCCGGCGGGCTCTTCGCCGGGCAGGAGTCGATCCTCGGCATCGTCGGCTGGCGCTGGGTCTTCCTGGTCAACGTGCCCATCGGGATCGCGGCGCTCGTCGTGGTGATGCGCAACCTGAAGCTGCACCACGTGCGCCGCGAGGCACGCATCGACTGGTTCGGCGCCGCCTTCCTCGCCATGGGCGTGGTGCCGCTGCTGCTGGTCGCCGAGCAGGGGCGCGACTGGGGCTGGGCCTCGCCGCAGGCGCTCACGGCGTACGCCGTCGGGCTGCTGGGCACGGTGGGCTTCCTGCTCGCCGAGCGCCGGATGGGCGACGACGCCCTGATCCCGCTGCGCATCTTCCGGCTGCGCGCCGCGGCCGTGGTGATCGCGGGCGGCTTCGTGATCGGCGCCTCGATGTTCGGCGCGATCACGGTGCTGCCGCAGTACATGCAGATCGTGCACGGCGCGTCGCCGACGCAGGCCGGGCTGATGATGGTGCCGATGGTCGGCGGCATGATGGCCGCCGGCATCCTCACCGGCCAGGTGACCTCGCGCACCGGCCAGATCCGGCTCTTCCCGATCATCGGCTCCGGCATGGGGGCGGTCGCGATGTTCGCGCTGTCCTTCGTCTCCGCCGACACCAGCCTGGTCTGGATGATGACCGGGATGGTCTTCCTCGGCCTCGGGCTCGGGCAGTGCATGCAGCCGCTGACCATCATCGCCCAGAACGCCGTGCCCCCCTCCGAGATCGGCGTCGCCACCAGCGCCTCGACCTTCTTCCGCCAGCTCGGCGGCACGCTCGGCGTCGCCGTCTTCCTCTCGATCCTCTTCGGCAGCCTGGGCGACAACATCGTTCGCGCCTTCCGCGCCGAGGCGGGCACGCTGCGCGCGGCCGCCGAGGCGGGCGAGATCCCCCGCACGGCCGCCGACCGCGAGGTGCTCGCCGGCCTGGCCGACCCGTCGTCCGCCGGTGGCGTCTTCACCTCCGTGCAGGACGACTCCTCGGTGATCGGCCGGATGAGCGACGTGGTCGCCCACCCCTTCCAGGTCGGCTTCGCCGAGTCGATGAGCGCAGTGCTGCTGGCCGCCTCCGTCACCCTGCTCGTGGCCTTCGCGATCCTCTCGCTGCTCCCCCAGGTCACCCTGCGCACCTCCTCGGCCTCGGCGGAGGCCCGTGCCGAGCAGCAGGCGCTCGGGGACTGACGGATACCGTGCAGGCATGAGCGACGTGGCGGGTGCGGAGTACGAGGCGGTCATCGACCTGCGCGAGGGTGGCGCGTGGCAGCACGCGAAGGACCTCGCCGTCGGCATCGTGAGCGCCGCCCTGGGCGACCCGACGGCCGCCGAGGGCGACGTCGTCGTACGCCGCCGCGACGACCAGACCGAGCTCTTCCGCCTCGAGGACTTCGACGAGGACGAGGCCGCCCAGCTGCTGCGGGAGGTCCGCGAGGACCTCGACTCCCTCAGCCTCGAGGAGTTCCGGGCCCGCTGGGAGCCCGCCCACGAGACCGGCCAGGACACCGACCAGTCCTGAGCGACCCGCCGCCCCTCACCGGGCGACGCCGCGACGGTGGCAGCCCACGAGGTGGGTGTCGACCAGGCCGGTGGCCTCCATCAGCGCGTGCATGGTGGTGGGTCCGACGAAGCCGAAGCCGCGCCGGCGCAGCGCCTTCGACAGCGCCGTCGAGCCGGGCGAGACCGTGGGCACCTCCGCCGCCGTGCGCGGCTGCGGGTCGTCCTCGGGGGCGAAGGACGAGATCAGGGCCACCAGTCCCTCCTCCTCGCGCAGCGCCACGGTGGCGCGGGCGTTGCGGAGCGTCGCCTCGACCTTGCCGCGGTGACGGATGATGCTGGGGTCGCCGAGCAGGCGCTCGACGTCGGCCTCCCCCATCGCGGCCACCGCGTCGACGTCGAAGCCGTGGAAGACCTCGCGGAAGCGCGGCCGCTTGCGCAGCACCGTGGCCCACGAGAGCCCCGCCTGGAAGCCCTCGAGGCAGAGCCGCTCGAAGAGCCCGCGCTCGTCGGTGACCGGCACGCCCCACTCGGTGTCGTGGTAGTCGCGCATCATCCCCGGGTCGCCGGCCCACGGGCAGCGCCGGACGCCGTCGTCGCCGACGAGGGTGCCGTCGGTGTCGTCGGTGTCGTCGGGGGCCATCACGCCAGGGCGCGGCTCATCACCGCGAGGTGTGCCGGGGTGGAGCCGCAGCAGCCGCCGACGAGGTCGACGCCGAGGTCGCGCAGCGCCGCCGCGTGGCGGGCGAGGTCGTCGGGCGACGCGTCGTACTCGAAGCGGTCGCCGACCAGCTGCGGCAGCCCGGCGTTGCTCTGCGCCGCGACGAGCAGGCCCTCGGAGCGGGCCGCGACGAGCTCGGCGGCGATCTGCTCCATCTCCCCGGGGCCGCGCCCGCAGTTGGCGCCCACGGCGTCGACGCCGAGCCGCGCCGCGGCGGCGACGGCCGCCGCGGGCGCGACGCCCATCATCGTGCGCAGGTTGGTGTCGAAGCTCATCGTGACGACGACGGGCAGGCCGGGCGCGACCTCGTGGGCCGCGGCCACCGCCGCCTCCACCTCGCCGAGGTCGCTCATCGTCTCGACGAGCACCACGTCGATGCCGCCGGCGACGAGCCCGCGCAGCTGCTCGGCGAAGCACTCCTGCGCCTGCGCCGCGCTCATCGTGCCCAGCGGCTCGAGGAGCTCGCCGGTGGGGCCGAGGTCGCCCGCCACGAGGGCACCGTGCTCGTCGGCCACCTCGCGGGCGATCCGTGCGGCTGCGGCGTTGACCTCCTCGACCCGGTCGCCGAGGCCGTGCAGCTCGAGCCTGGGCCGGGTGCCGCCGAAGGTGTTGGTGGTGAGCACCCGCGAGCCCGCCTCGGCGTACGCGTGGTGCGCCTCGCGGACCGCCTCGGGGCGCTCGAGGTTCCACAGCTCGCCGGGGGCGCCGTCCTCGAGGCCGCGCTCCTGCAGCAGCGTGCCCATGCCGCCGTCGAGGAGCACCGGCCCCTCGGCGGCGAGGTCGGCCAGGAGGGAGCGTCGCGCGGTCACGGCGCGAGCGTACGCCGCGGGGTCACGGTCCCCGGGGGACCATCCGCGTAGTCGGCAGCGGCGGCGCGTGCAGCGGCGCCAGGGGGTCGTCGTCGGGGAGCTCGAAGCGGGTAGGGTCGCCCTCGTCGAGCCGCGACTCCCACTGCGCGCGGTAGCGCACGACCTCGTCGTGGCTGCGACCCACGAAGTTCCACCACATCACGATGCGCTCGCCGAAGGGCGGCCCCCCGAGCAGCAGCAGCCGGGCGTCCTCCTCGGCGGCCAGCACCAGCACCTCCGCACCCGGCTCCTGGAAGCCGAGCTCGTGGGCCTGCAGCGGCGGTTGCTGAGGAGGCCGAGGGACGAGGCCGTCTCGAGGTATGCCGTCGACGCGCACCGACCCGGAGTCGACCAGCACGCCGAGCTCGTACGCCGCGTCGACCGGCACCCGCAGCGTCGTACCCGCCTGCAGGACCAGCTCGGCCCCGAGGAGCGGCGAGTGGGTCAGCACGGTCGACTCGGAGCCCAGCAGGGAGCCGAGGAAGACCCGGGCCTCCCACCCGTCGCCGCGCACCGGCTCGGGCACGTAGTGCTCGAAGGACGGCTCGACCTGCCGGTCGGCGTCGGGCAGCGCCAGCCAGAGCTGCGCGCCGTGGAGCACGCGGGTCGCGGGCGTGGAGTACTCGCTGTGGGAGATGCCGCGTCCGGCGGTCATCAGGTTCATCTCGCCCGGCCGCACCACCGCGTGGTGGCCGGCGGAGTCGCGGTGCTCGATCTCGCCGGTGAAGAGCCAGCTGACCGTGGCGAGGCCGGTGTGCGGGTGCGGCGGCACCACCATGCCCTCGGCCTCGTCGAGGTCGTCGGGCCCGTAGTGGTCGAGGAAGCACCAGGCGCCGATCAGCGAGCGCTGCCGCTGCGGCAGCGTGCGCCGCACGGTCATCGCCCGGAGGCCACCGAGTGGCACGTCGCGCGGGGTCAGGACCTCCATGGCTCCAGGATAGGAGGTCGCCCGGAGCGGGGCAGCCGGCCGGCGTCCGCCCCCTCCGCGCGACCACGTAGTTGGATGGGCGCATGAGCACGCTCTCCTTCGGCTCCTGGCCCTCCCCCGTCGCCGCGCGCGACCGCGTCGCCGGCGCCGGCGTACCGGCCTCGCCCACCTCCGACGGCGGCGCCGTGCACTGGCTGGAGTCGCGGCCCGAGACCGGCGCCCGGGTGATCCTGTGCCGCCGCGACACCGACGGCACCGTCTCCGACGTCTCCCCGGAGTGGATGTCGGTGCGCTCGCGGGTGCACGAGTACGGCGGCGGGGCCTACGCCGCGCGCGACAGCGTCGTCCTGGCCGTCGACTTCGAGACCCAGCGGCTCTGGCGTCTCGACGGCGACCCGGTGGCGCTGACCCCGCGGACGCCGGACGCCGCGCTGCGCTGGTCGGCCATGGAGGTCGACGTGCGCCGCGGCGTCGTCTACGTCGTGCGCGAGGACCACACCGACCCCGACGTCGAGCCGGTCAACGAGCTGGTGCGGCTGCCGCTGCGCGGCGGTGAGGCCCGTGTCGTGGTGCCCGGCCGTCGCCGTCCGCTCCCCCGGCCCGACGCCGACGACGCCGGCGACCCGGCGCTGCCCGACTTCGTGGCCGACCCGGCGCTCTCCCCCGACGGCGCCCACCTCGCCTGGGTGCAGTGGTCGCACCCGGGCATGCCGTGGGACGCCGGCGAGGTCTGGCTCGGCCGGCTGACCCCCGAGGGCGACGTCGCCGAGTCCTGGCGGGTGGCGGGCGGGGCGCTCGGCGCCTCGGCGTCCGAGCCGGTCTGGCTCGACAGCCGGCGGCTCGCCTTCCTCACCGACCCCGAGGGCGTCGCCGTGCCGCACGTCGTCGACGCGGAGCCCGTCTCGACCCCCGTGGCGCTGGCCCCGACCGTGCACGAGCACGGGCTGCCGGGGTGGCAGCTGCGCACCCGCACCCTCGCGGCGCTGCCCGGGGGCCGGGTGGCGGCGGTGCGGGTCGTCGAGGGGCGCGAGCGGATCACGGTGTACGGCGACGGTGAGGCCACCGACCTGCCGCACACCGTCACGGCGGTCAGCGGGCTCGCCCCGCACGGCGACGGCCTGGTCGCGGAGGTCGGCCACGTCACCGAGGGCTGGACGACCGTCGCCGTCGATCCCTCCGGTGGGTCCGAGGTGGTCGCGCGCCGCGGCACCGTGCCCGAGGCGGCGTACGTCGCGGAGGCGGAGGCGGTCTCGTGGCCCGGCCACGCCGGCGACACGGCGTACGGCTTCCTGCACCGGCCGACCCACCCCGACGCCGCCGCCCCGGACGGCGAGCTGCCGCCGCTGCTGGTGATGGCGCACGGCGGGCCGACGTCGGCCACCAACACCGTGCCGAGCGCCCGCTTCTCCTACTACACCTCGCGCGGCATCGCCGTGCTCGACGTCAACTACGGCGGCTCGACCGGCTACGGCCGCGCCTACCGGGAGCGGCTGCGCGACGGGTGGGGCGTCGTCGACATCGAGGACGTCGTGCGCGGCGCGCAGCACCTCGCCGACGCGGGCGTCGTCGACGGCGCGCGCATGGGTGTCATCGGCGGCTCCGCCGGGGGCTACGTCGTGCTCGCGTCTCTGGCCTTCCACGACGTCTTCAGCGCGGGCATCAGCTACTTCGGCGTCGCCGACCCCTCGCTGCTGGCCCAGGAGACCCACAAGATGGAGTCGCGCTACCTCGACGGCCTGATCGGCCCGTGGCCGGCCGCGCGAGCGACGTACGACGCCCGCTCGCCGCTGCACCACGTCGACGGCATCGACGCCCCGCTGCTGCTGCTGCAGGGCCTCGACGACCGCGTCGTACCGCCCTCGCAGACGACGGCCATCGCCGACGCGCTGCGCTCCCGCGGCCGGGAGGTCGAGGTCGTCGAGCTGGAGGGCGAGGGCCACGGCTTCCGCAAGCCCGAGAACATCGTCCGCACCGCCGAGCTGGAGCTGGACTTCCTCGGTCGCTGCTGGGGCTTCACCCCCCGCCCCTGACCCCGCCGAGAGGTCACTCCCTGACCGCCCAGAGGTCACTCCCAGACGCCCGAGAGGTCACTCCCAGACACCCGAGAGGTCACTCCCTGACAGCAGACCGTCAGGGAGTGACGTGTCGGCGGTCAGGGAGTGACGCGTCGACGGTCAGGGAGTGACGCCTCGACGGTCAGGCAGTGACGTGTCGGCGGTCAGGGAGTGACGTGTCGGCGGTCAGGGAGTGACGTGTCGGCGGTCAGGGAGTGACGTGTCGGGGGGTGACGGGCGGGTCAGCGGCCGCGGCTGAAGTCGCTGGCGCTGTGGGCGCGACCGGAGGACTGGGGGCGGGACTGGCCGCGCGACTGGCCGCCGCGACGGCTCCGCGAGCCACCGGACTTCGGGGCGCCGCCGCCCTGACCGCCCTGACCGCCCTGACCGGCACCCTGGCCGGCCGGCCGGCGACGCCGGCCACCGCCGTTGCCACCGCCGTTGCCGCCGCCGTTGCCGCCGCCGTTGCCGCCGCCGTTGCCGCCGCGGCTGCTGCCACGGTTGCCGCCGCCGTTGCCGCGACCCTCCGCCGCCGGCGTGGCGAGCTGCAGGCCGCCCTCGACCAGCGAGCGCTCGCCGGGGGCGAGCTGGAGCAGCACCGGGTGACTGGCGCCCGAGACCTTGGTGGTGGTGGGGTTGATGCCGGCGGCGCGGGTCAGCTGACGTACGTCGCGCACCTGCTGGTCGGTCATCAACGTGACCACGGTGCCCGTGGCGCCGGCACGTGCCGTGCGCCCGGAGCGGTGCAGGTAGGCCTTGTGCTCGGCCGGCGGGTCGGCGTGCACCACGAGGGCGACGTCGTCGACGTGGATGCCGCGGGCCGCCACGTCGGTGGCGACCAGGGTCGTGGCCTTGCCCGCGCGGAAGGCGTCCATGTTGCGGGTGCGGGCGTTCTGGCCCAGGTTGCCGTGGAGGTCGACCGTGGGCACGCCCGCGGAGTTCAGCCGGCGGGCGAGGTTCTTCGCGCCGTGCTTGGTGCGGGTGAAGACGACCGTGCGGCCGGGAGCGCTGGCCAGGTCGATCAGCACGTCGAGGCGCTGCGCGGCCGACACGTGGAGCACGTGGTGGTCCATGGCGCTGACCGGCGACTGGGCCGAGTCGGCCTGGTGCACGGCCGGGTCGGTGAGGAACCGCTTGACCAGCACGTCGACACCCGAGTCGAGCGTGGCGGAGAAGAGCATCCGCTGGCCGCGCTGCGGCGTCTGGTCGAGCAGCCGGCGCACGGCGGGCAGGAAGCCCAGGTCGGCCATGTGGTCGGCCTCGTCGAGCACGCTGATCTCGACCTGCGACAGGGACACGTGCCCCTGCTGGATCAGGTCCTCGAGACGGCCGGGGCACGCGACGACGATGTCGACGCCCTGACCGAGCGCGCGCACCTGCGGGTTCTGGCCGACGCCGCCGAAGACGGTCCGGCTGACCAGGCCGCGGGCGGCGGCCAGCGGCCGCAGCGCGTCGTCGATCTGGGTCGCCAGCTCGCGGGTCGGGGCCAGGATCAGCGCACGCGGCTTCTTCGGCGTACGCCGCCCCTGGCCGAGGCGGGTGACGAGGGGCAGCAGGAAGGCCAGCGTCTTGCCGGAGCCGGTGCGGCCCCGGCCCAGCACGTCGCGGCCCTCGAGCGCGTCGCGCAGCGTCGCCGCCTGGATGGGGGTGGGAGTGGTGATGGCCTGGCCGGCGAGGATGTCGGCGAGGTCGGTGGGCAGGCCGAGGCCTGCGAAGGAGGAGGACAAGAAAGCTCAGCTCTCGGAGTTCGTGGGTCCTCGTCGCAACGCCACCGGAGACCCGGGGCGGAGGTGTGGAGCCGTCGCTAGGGGCTGCGACACACCTCGTGGACCGCGACGAGAGGACGGTCCAGCCCCTCCAGCCTAGGGCACCGGGGCCCGAAGCCTCGCATCGAGCGCACCACCGGGGACTGTGTCGGTGCTCACCCCGGCTGGTCGACCGGCCGGTCGGCGAGCTGGTCGGCCAGGGCGCGGCGCACCACGGCGGCGACCGCGACGGCGAGCTCCTCGGGACCGTCGTCGAGGAGCTCGGGCACGATCGTGTCGACGATCCCGGCCGCGTGCAGCGCCGGGGCGGCGACGCCCTGGGCCTCGGCCATCTGCGGGGCGTGCGCGACGTCGCCGTGCACGATCACCGAGGCGCCCTCGGGCGGCAGCGGCGAGAGCCAGGCGTTGCTCGTGGCCACGACGTGCTTGGCGGGCAGCAGTGCGAGCGCTCCCCCGCCGCAGCCCTGGCCGAGGATCACCGACACCGTCGGCACCGTCAGCGTGGTCAGGGTCGCGATGCAGCGCGCGATCTCGCCGGCCACCGCGCCCTCCTCGGCCGCCTTCGACAGCTCGGCCCCCGGGGTGTCGACGACCGTGACGAGCGGCAGCCCGAGCTCCTCGGCGAGCGCCATGCCGCGCTGGGCCTGGCGCAGCGCGGCCGGGCCGAGCGGGGTCTCGGGGGTCTGGCGGAGCCGGTCCTGGCCGACCAGCACGCAGGGCTGGCCGTCGAGCCGGGTCAGCGCCACGATCACCGAGGAGTCGCGCTCGCCGTGCTCGGTGCCGTTGAGGGCCAGCGTCGTGGAGGAGCCGTAGCGGGTCAGGTCGCGCACGCCGGCGCGGGTGTCCTCCCGGGTGAGCTCGACGGACTCCCAGGTGCCGCGCGGCGGCGGCGCGACGTCGCGCAGCGGCAGCGACGGGTCGCTGGGTGCGTCGACGAGCACCGAGAGCGCGAGGTCGATCAGTCCCGGCAGCTGCTCGGTCGAGACGACGGCGTCGATGACGCCGTGGTCGCGGAGGTTCTCCGCGCGCTGCACGCCGTCGGGGAAGGGCTCGCCGTTGAGGGCCTCGTAGACCTTGGGCCCGAGGAAGCCCACCAGTGCGCCCGGCTCGGCGACGGTGACGTGGCCGAGCGAGCCCCACGACGCGAAGACGCCGCCGGTGGTCGGGTGGCGCAGGTGCACGAGGTAGGGCAGGCCGGCGGCGCGGTGGGCCATCACCGCGCGCGAGATCTCGGCCATCTCCCAGAAGGCGGGCGTGCCCTCCTGCATCCGCGTGCCGCCCGAGGCGGTGGTCGCGAGCAGCGGCAGCCCCTCGGCCGTCGCGCGTCGTACGGCGGCGACGATCCGGCCGGCGGCCGCGCGGCCGATCGTGCCGCCGAGGAAGCGGAACTCGTTGATCACGAAGGCCACCGGGCGGCCCCGGACGACGCCGTAGCCGGTCACGACGGACTCGTCGGTGCCGGCCTTCGCGGCCGCCGCGCGCAGCTCGGCCTGGTAGGCCTCGCTGTGGGCGCCGATGTCGATCGGCTCGTCCCACGACTCGAAGGTGCCCTCGTCGAGCACCAGGTCGACCAGCTCGGCCGCCGACCAGCGCCGCGCCCGCTCCGGACCCGTCACCGCTCGGCCACCTGCTCCTCGAGCCACGCGCGGATCGAGGCCCCGTGCTGGTCGAGCGTCGGGGGCGCCCCGTGGTCGCGCCGCGTGACCTCCTGGCCGTCGCCGTCGAAGAAGCGCAATGGCGGGCCCGGGAGCGTGACGCGCCCCAGCACCGGGTGCTCGACGTCGACGAGCAGCCCCTGGCTGGCGGTCTGGTCCCACTCGTAGACCTCGTCGAGGGTGCGCACCTTGCCGGCCGGGATGCCGACCTCGGCGAGCCGGGCCAGCAGCGGCTCGGCGTCCCAGTCGGCGAAGGCCGCCTCGACGACCTCGATCACCCGCTCGCGGGCGGCCACCCGCTCGGGGTTGGTCGCCAGTCCGGGGGCGGCCGGGTCGAGCCCGAAGCCCTCGCAGAACTTGCGCCACAGGCCCTCGCTGCCGAGAGCGATCTGCACCGCACCGTCGCGGCAGCGGAAGAGCCCGTACGGCGCGATCGACGGGTGGTGGTTGCCCTGCGCCCGGCCGACCTGGCCGGCCACGGTCCACCGGGTGCCCTGGAAGGCGTGCACCCCGACCGTGGCGGCGAGCAGCGAGGTGCGCACCACGCGGCCCCGGCCGGTGCGCTCGCGCTCGTGCAGCGCGGCGAGCACGCCGTAGGCGCCGTACATGCCGGAGAGCAGGTCGGCGATCGGGACGCCGACGCGCTGGGGGTCCTCGGGGCCGGAGCCGGTCAGCGACATCAGCCCGGCCTCGCCCTGCGCGATCTGGTCGTAGCCGGCGCGCCCGCCCTCGGGGCCGTCGTGGCCGAAGCCGGTGATCGAGAGCACCACCAGGCGCGGGTTGCGCTCGGTCAGCGACTCGATGCCGAGGCCCAGCCGCTCGAGGACGCCGGTGCGGAAGTTCTCCACCAGCACGTCGGCGCGGTCGACCAGGCGCAGCAGCAGGTCGCGGTCGGCCTCGGCCTTGAGGTCGAGGGCGATCGACTCCTTGTTGCGGTTGGTGCACAGGAAGTAGGTCGACACCGGCTCCTCGTCGGGCCCGACGAAGGGCGGCCCCCAGCCGCGGGTGTCGTCGCCGTGGCCGGGCGCCTCGACCTTGACCACGTGGGCCCCGAGGTCGCCCAGCATCTGGGTGGCGTGCGGGCCGGCGAGGGCCCGGGAGAGGTCGACGACGAGCAGGTCGTCGAGGGGAGCGGTCAGTGGAGCGTCGGTCATGCGATCACCATCCTGGGAGGACGAGAGCGGCCCACACGAGCAGCGGACCCACCAGCACGACGATCACGCTGTAGGTCAGGATCTGCTTGTAGTAGACGCGCTCCTCGACGGAGTCGGGCCGGTTGGCGAGCATCAGCGCGCCGTTGGTCGAGAAGGGGCTGACGTCGACGATCGTCGAGGAGATCGCCAGGGCCGCCACGAAGAGCACGGCGTTGATGCCGCCCTCGCTGATCAGCGGGACCGCGATCGGGATGATGATCGGCAGCAGCGCGGTGGAGGAGGCGAAGGCCGAGACCACGCCGCCGACGTAGCAGAGCACCAGGGCGCCGAGGGCAGCCACGCCGAGGCCGGCGGCCCACCGGCCGACGTACTCCGGGCTGCCGGAGGCGCTGAGGATGGTGGCGTACGTCGACACGCCGGCGACGAGCAGCACCGTCGGCCACGCGATCTGCTTGACGGCGTCCTTGTGCTCCTGGGCGTTGAGCATCGCCAGGATCACGGCGGCGGTGATGGCCACGAAGCCGATGTTCTTCTCGAAGACCAGCGCGACGACGGCGACGCCCACGAAGGCGACGAGGGTCAGCACCTGGTCGCGGCGCACGCCCTGCGCCTGGATGGTCGAGGACGTCGAGTCGCCGGTGCCGCGGGCCGGGACGCTGACGCCCTCGCGGTGGCCGTGCACGGTGTCGTCGTCGGGGTCGAGGCGCTGGCTCATCAGCTGCCGCCCGCCGAGCAGCACGAAGAGGATCGTCGCCATGATCAGGTTGACGACCAGGCTGGAGAAGAAGAGCGTCAGCTCACCGACCGGGAGGCCGGCCTGCTCCATCACCGAGTTGGTGATGACGCCGTAGATGCTGATCGGGGAGAAGCCGCCGCCCTGGGCGCCGTGCACCACGAACATGCCCATCATCAGCGGGTTGATCTTGTAGCGGCCGGCGAAGCCCAGGGCGATCGGGCCGATGATCGCGCAGGCGGCCGGGCTGGCGGCGCCGATCGAGGTGAGCAGCGCCGTGACGCCGAACATCACCCACGGGATCAGCGCGACGCGGCCGCCGACGGCCCGCACCGCGGTGGCGACGATGAGGTCGACCGTGCCGTTGTTGCGTGCGATCGCGAAGAGGTAGGTGACGCCGATCAGGGTGAGGATCAGGTCGCCGCTGACGCCGGCGAGGATCTCCCTCTCGTCCCAGCCGAGGGCGTACATGCCGACGAGCCACGCAGCGACGTAGGCCAGCGCTCCCATGTTGATCGGCAGCAGGGTGCCGACGACGAACAACGCCACCAGGGCGAGGATCGCGATGAGTTCCGGTCCCACCGGCATCTCCCTTCCTTCGTGACCGCGGTCACGTGTTGGATCAGTGGCCTAGCCAATAGCCCACTACGGCATCTGTCAATACACTCGGCCGCGTGACCTCCTTCGACTCCCTCCCGGGACGGCTCTCGCGCAGCCGGCTCTACGAGCAGGTGGCGCAGCAGATCACCCGGTGGATCGCCGACAACGGGCTCGAGCCCGGCGACCGGATCCCGCCCGAGCGCGAGCTCGCCCAGCGCCTCGGCGTCAGCCGCGCCACCCTGAGCCAGGCCCTGGTGGCGCTGGAGGTCGTCGGCGTCGTCGCGGTGCGCCACGGCGACGGCACGGTCGTCACCCGGTCGACCGCCGGCCCCCGCATCGGCGAGGCGATCCGCGCCCACGCCGACCGGATCCCCGAGATCATCGACACCCGCGACGCGCTCGAGACCAAGCTGGCGGCGCTGGCCGCGCAGCGGCGTACCGAGGAGGACCTCGCGCGCATCGACGACGCCCTCGAGGCCATGGCCGCCGACATCGAGCGCGGCGGGCGCGGCGTGGAGGGCGACGAGGTCTTCCACGCCGCCGTCACCGCGGCCGCCCACTCCGACCTGCTCGCCCGGCTCATGGCCGAGATCGGCGAGCTCGTGAGGGAGACGCGCCTGGAGTCGCTCTCCCAGCCCGGCCGCCCCCGTGACTCCCTGGCGGGGCACGCCGCGATCGCCGAGGCGATCCGCGCGGGAGACCCGGCGCAGGCCGCCGACGCGATGCACGCGCACGTGCAGATGGTCAGCGACGTCGCGCTGCTGCGCGAGCCCGGCGAGCTGACCGGGGAGTGACGGGACTGGAGGTCCTCGCCGTGGTCGCGGCGGGACTGGGGGCCGGCGTGCTGGCCTCGACCGTGGGCGTCGCCTCGCTGCTGAGCTTCCCCGTGCTGCTGGCCGTGGGGCTGCCCCCGGTCAGCGCCAACGCCTCCAACACCCTGGGGCTGCTCCCGGGCGGGCTCAGTGGGTCGCTGGGCTACCGGCGCGAGCTGCGCGCGCACCCGCGGCTCGGGCTCGCGATCCTGCTGACCTGCGCCGTCGGCGCGGTGGCGGGGGCGCTGCTGCTGCTGGCCCTGCCACCAGGGGTCTTCGAGGCCGTCGTGCCGTGGCTGGTGCTGCTGACGGCGGTGCTCGTCGGCATCCAGCCCCTGGTCTCGCGCCTGGTGCGCGCCCGGCGGGGGGACGACGTCGCCGACCGCGAGCGGATGTCGCCCGTGACGGCCTGCTTCGCCACCCTGACGGGCGTCTACGGCGGCTACTTCGGCGCGGGGGCCGGGGTGATGATGATGGCGGTGCTCGGCTTCGGCCTCGACCTCGAGCTGCGGGTCATCAACGCGCTCAAGACCCTCTCGCTCGCGGTCGCCAACCTCGTGGCCTCGCTGATCTTCCTGGTGCTCGCGCCGCTGGACTGGCGGGCGATCGCCCTGCTCGCCGCGGGCAGCGTGGTCGGGGGCTACGTCGGCGCCCACATCGGCCGGCACCTGCCCGACCGGGTGCTCCGCACCTTCGTGGTGATCGCCGGGGTCACGGCCTTCGTGGTGCTGCTGTAGCCGACCTGGGCGCTCAGCCGTCGGCGGTGCGGGCCGCGTCGTCGTGTCGTGCGGGCAGCTGGTGGGCCCGCGCCACACCCTCCTCGACCCACCGGCGCAGGTCCTCGTCGAGGACGCAGCCCTCCGCCTCGACACGGAGCCAGCCCCGCACGGGGCGGTCGCGCATGACCAGGTCGTCGACGTGCGGCCGCGTGCGCAGCTGCTGCTCCGCGTCGGGGTCGACGCGGAGCAGCAGGCCGCCCTGGTGGCTCACCGCCAGGGCCAGGTAGTCGTCGACCACGAACGCCAGGCCGCCGAACATGGGCTTCTCCACGACCGAGGCCGCGTCGACGCCGACCAGGGTCTCGAGCACGTCCCGGACCCGGTCGGCGAGCACTGCGTCGTACGCCATGGGCTCAGTGTCGCAGCCCGGTGCCCGCGGCGGGTCAGGCGCCGGTCAGCGTGGCGGTGTCGATGACCGCGCGGTAGCGCACGTCGCCCGAGACGACCTTCTCGTAGTAGTCGTCGACCTGGTCGGCCGAGATGACCTCGACGGTCGCCACGATGTCGTGCTCGGCGCAGAAGTCGAGCATCTCCTGCGTCTGCTCCAGGCCCCCCACCATCGACCCGGCGAGCGAGCGGCGGAAGGGGAGCAGCGAGAAGGCGCCGACCTCGAGCTTGTCGCTGGGAGCGCCGAGGTTGACCATCGTGCCGCCGCGACCGAGCAGGCCCATGAAGGAGTCGAGCGGGATGCCGTCGCCGACGGTGTTGAGCAGCAGGTCGAAGGAGCCGGCCAGGTCGTCGAAGACGCCCTCGTCCTCGGTGGCGTGGTAGTGCGTGGCCCCGAAGGCGAGCCCGTCGTCCTGCTTGGCCGCGGTGCGGCTGAGCACGCTGACCTCGGCGCCGAGCGCGGCGGCGATCTTGACGGCGACGTGACCCAGTCCGCCCATGCCGATCACCCCGACCTTGCGGCCCGGGCCGGCGCCGTAGCGCACCAGGGGGGCGTACGTCGTGATGCCCGCGCACAGCAGCGGGGTGGTGCCGGCCAGGTCGGCCCCGTCGGGGATGCGCACCACGAAGTGGTCGCGCACGACGACCTGCTGGCTGTAGCCGCCGTGGGTCGGCTGGTCGTCGTAGCCGGTGTCGTTGTAGGTCTGGACGACGCCCTGGGAGCAGAACTGCTCCTCGCCGTCCTTGCAGGCCTCGCACTCCAGGCAGGAGTCGACGAAGCAGCCGACCCCGACGACGTCGCCGACCTGGTGGCGCGTGACCGCGTCGCCGACCTCGACGACCTCGCCCACGATCTCGTGGCCGGGCGTCATCGGGAAGGTCTCCCCACCCCACTCGCCCCGGGCCTGGTGGATGTCGGAGTGGCAGATGCCGGCGTACCGGATCGCGATGCGGACGTCGTCGGCGCGCAGGTCGCGACGCTCCAGCTCGGTCGTCTCGAAGGCGGCGCCGGCGCTGGGGGTCGAGAGGGCGGAGACGGTGGTGGTCACAGTGAAGTCAGTCCTTAAGGATCGGTGGTGCACAACGCGTTTCTCGTACCCCGGCACCCCGGCCGCCATGCAGCCCCGTGGACGAGGCCTGGCGCCGCCGGGCGCGATGGGTGACGCTGCTCACATGCGTCGTCCCCTCGCCGTCGTGCTCACCGCGGTCGCCGCCGCCCTGACCACCCTCGCGGGCACGGCGCTGAGCGCCCCGGCCGTCGCCGCCGACCCCGCTCCCCTGCGCTACGTCGCGCTCGGCGACTCCTACAGCGCCGCCTCCGGCGTGCTGCCCCTCAAGCCGCTCGCCCCGCTGCCGTGCCTGCGCTCGCAGCGCAACTACCCGTCCGTGATCGCCGAGCGGACCGCCGCGACCCTGCGCGACGTCACCTGCGGGGGCGCCGACACCGGCGACTACCGCGCTGCGCAGTACCCCGGCGTCCCGCCCCAGCTCTCCGCGCTGCGCAGCGACACCCAGCTCGTGACCATGACGATCGGCGGCAACGACAGCGGCGTCTTCGTCGGCGCGATCACCAAGTGCGGCAGCGAGGGGCTGCGGACCCTGGGCCAGGGCAACCCCTGCCAGCGCCGCTACGGCAGCTCCTTCGAGGACACCATCCGCACCACCACCTACCCGGCCCTGGTGCAGGCGCTGCAGGACGTGCGGGCCGCCGCGCCTCAGGCGCGGGTCGCGATCCTGGGCTACCCGTGGATCGTGCCGGCCTCGGGCAGCTGCTTCCCGCAGCTGCCGGTCGCCCGCGGCGACGTGCCCTACCTGCGCAGCCTGCAGACCACCCTCAACGACGCCGTGCGCCGCGCGGCCGAGGCGACCGGGGCGACGTACGTCGACCTGAGCACGGTCTCGGAGGGCAAGGACGCCTGCAAGAGCGTGGGCGTGCGCTGGGTCGAGCCGGTGGTCGGCACCACCAACGCCGTGGTCGTGCACCCCAACGCGCGGGGCGAGCGCGGCATGGCCGACCACACCATGGCGGTGCTGGGCCTGGGATGATCCCGGACTGCTCCTACGATGGTCCGTTGTGATCGCAGGCAGGTACACCCGTGTGCGCGAGATCGGGCGCGGCGGCATGGGCGCGGTCTGGCTCGGCCGCGACGAGCGGCTGGGCCGTGACGTCGCCCTGAAGCGCATCGGCGTGCTCCCCGGCGCCGACAGCACCGACCTGGCCCGCGCCGAGCGCGAGGCCCACCTGGCGGCCCGGCTGCACCACCCCCACGTCGTCTCGGTCTTCGACGTGGTCGCCGACGAGAGCGGCGACGGTCGCTGGCTGGTCATGGAGCACGTCGACGGCCCCGACTGCGGCCGCCTGGTCCGCGAGCACGGGGCGCTCGCACCCGACGACGCCGCCCGGGTGCTGCGCCAGGTCGCCGACGCGCTGCGCACCGCCCACGAGGCCGGCATCGTGCACCGCGACGTCAAGCCCTCCAACATCCTGCTCGACCGCAACGGCCAGGCGAAGCTCACCGACTTCGGCATCGCCCGGCTCGGCAGCGACCCCTCCCTGACCCAGACCGGCATGGTCACCGGGTCGCCCACCTACCTCGCCCCGGAGATCGCCTCCGGCGCCAGGGGCGACGAGGCCGCCGACGTGTGGTCACTCGGCGCGACGGCGTACCACCTGCTCACCGGGCGGCCGCCGTACGAGACCGGCGACGCGCTCAGCACGATCTACCGCGTCGTCCAGGACGACCCGCCGCGCGCCGACGTCGGCTGGCTCACCCCGCTCCTGGAGGGGACGCTCGTCAAGGACCCGCAGCAGCGGTGGACCATGGCCGAGGTGCAGGACTTCGTCCGCGACCGCCGCGAGCCGGACGGGTGGGCGCCGCCCGCCGCCGTCGTACCCGCACCGGCCACGCGCGAGGAGACGCTGGCGACCAGCGTCGTCCCGCTCGGTCGACGTCGCCGACCCGTGCGCTCCGCGCTGCTCGTGCTCCTGGTCGCGCTGCTCGTCGTGGGGGGCTTCGTGCTCGGTCGGCAGCTCACCGACTCCTCCGGCGACCCGCCCGCCGCGAGCCCCAGCGCCAGCGCCAGCCCGACCCCCACCCCCACCCCGAGCGAGAGCGAGAGCGCCGACCCGGGCCCGACGGCCGAGGGCATGGAGGCCTTCATCCGCGACTACGTCAGGGCCGTCGGCGACGACCCCGCGGTCTCGTGGCAGATGCTGACGCCGAAGTTCCAGACCGAGAGCGGCGGCTTCGACACCTACCGGGCCTTCTGGGACGACGCCACGAACGGCCGGGTGCTGAGCATCTCCGCCGACCCGGAGTCGCTCGTGGTCAGCTACCAGGTGCGCTTCGACAACTTCGACAACGGGCCCGGTCCCACCGTGCTGCAGCTGCGCTACGAGGGCGACGGGCAGTACCTCATCGACGGCGAGACCAGCGAGGGCTTCACCCCGGCGGGCTGAGCCGCCTCAGGGCAGGATCGCGTCGACGTAGCCACCGTCGGCGCGGACCGCGGCGCCGGTGGTCGCCGAGGCCAGGTCGGAGGCCAGGTAGGTCACCGTGTCGGCGATCTCGTGGGGCTCGATCAGCCGCTGCAGCAGCGACGCCGGCCGGTGCTCGCGCATGAAGGTGCGCTGGCGCTCCTCCCAGGGACCGTCCTCGCCCACCATCTCGGCGACGAAGCCCTCGACGCCCGGGGTGTGGGTCGGACCCGCGATGACGGTGTTGACCGTGACGCCGCTGCCCGAGACCGCCTTGGCGAAGCCGCGGGTGACGCCGAGCAGGGCCGTCTTGCTGACCCCGTAGTGGATCATCTCGGCCGGGATCGCGACCGCCGAGTCGCTGGCGATCGTGACCGCGCGTCCCCAACCACGCTCGCGCATGCCGGGCAGGTAGGCGCGCAGCATCCGCACGGCGGACATCACGTTGACCTGCCAGTAGCGGTCCCACGTGGCGTCGTCGATCTCGAAGGGGTCCTGCGCGCCGAAGATGCCCAGGTTGTTGACCAGCACGTCGACGCTCGGCAGCTGCGCGACGACGTCGGCTGCGCCGGCGGCGTCGGAGAGGTCGGCGACGACCTCGAGCACCTCGGCGCCCTCGGCCGCGCGGCGTACCTCTGCGGCGGCGTCGGCGACCCGGTCGGCGGAGCGGCCGTTGACCGCCACCCGCGCCCCTGCCTGGGCGAGGCGGGTGGCGATGGCCAGGCCGATGCCCTGGCTGGAGCCGGTGACGAGGGCGGTGCGGCCGGTGAGGTCGAGGGTGATCATGCACGACCCAACCCGGGCCCGGGCTGCGCTTGTTCCCCGCGCCCGGCCCCGGGTGGGTGCGAGGCTCCGCCCGACCTTAGTCCGAAATATCTATTTTATCCCTGTATGCTGCCCCCGAGAGCCGCGTCGCGTGCTGCGGCGGGGCCGGTGCTCGAGTCGAGGAGCTGGCGCCATGACCTGCCTCGTGTGCACGTCGGCCACGCTGGAGGGCCACTGCCCCAGGACCGGTCCGGGGTGTGCCTGGTACCGCTGCCTCAGCTGCCGGGCGGTCATCGACGTCGCCCGCCGGACCCTCCGGCTGGCCTCCCACGAGGTGGTCCGGTACGGCTGAGGGCACGAGGAGGCCGTGAGGCTGGTGCGGCACGATCAGCTCGTGCCCTCCATCCGACCGCCCCACTCGATCGTGCTGCTCGTGGGGCGGGAGGACCACACCCCGCCCGCGTCGTTCGGCGGAGCCACCTGCGTCGCCACCCTCGACTGCATCGCCGTGGCCACCCTGAGCCCGGTCGACGGGCCGACGGCCGTCTCGATCGTGCCCACGGCCGGCGACCGCGAGCTGGTGACGCTGGCGGAGCTCATGATCGAGTCCGAGGGGCAGGTCACGGTGCGCGACGTGCTCCACCGCGACCACGACGCGATGGGCGTCGAGCCGGGTCCGGTCGAGGTGCGTGTGCTCGCGAACGCCGCCGTCGAGCCGGACGAGGTGGTCTTCGTCGTCCGTCCCGGGTCGTGACACCCCAGCACCCCGTCACGACACACCGGAGCCCGCAGGTCAGGGACCTGCGGGCTCCGGTGTCTCGTGCTGGTGGCAGGTGCAGGATTCGAACCTGCGTAGGCATAAGCCGACGGATTTACAGTCCGTTTCCATTGGCCGCTCGGACAACCTGCCAGTGCCGCGGCACCACGTAGGGTGACCGGCAGCGCGCATGAGGATAGCGCAGCCCGACGTACACCACCCAATCCGCCCAGGAGGCCCACGGCATGGCCGACTCGTCCTTCGACATCGTGTCCAAGATCGACCGTCAGGAGGTCGACAACGCCCTCTCGCAGACCGCCCGCGAGGTGGCCCAGCGCTACGACTTCAAGGGCACCGGCGCGGAGATCAGCTGGCAGGGCGAGCAGGGCATCGAGATCTCGGCCAACGCCGACGACCGTGCCACCGCGGTGCTCGACGTCTTCAAGGAGAAGCTGATCAAGCGGCAGCAGTCGCTGAAGATCCTCGATGCCTCCGAGCCGCGGGCGTCCGGCCAGCAGTCCAAGATCGGCATCGCGCTCAAGGAGGGGATCTCCTCCGAGGACGCCAAGAAGATCGGCAAGCTGATCCGCGACGAGGCGCCCAAGGGCGTCAAGGTGCAGGTGCAGGGCGACGAGCTGCGGGTGAGCAGCAAGAAGCGCGACGACCTCCAGGCCGTGCAGCAGCTGGTGAAGGCGCAGGACTACGACTTCGCGGTGCAGTTCACCAACTACCGCTGAGCGTGTCGTACGGCGCTCGCAGGGCACTCCCCGTGCCATGAGCGACTCACGTGTGACCGTCAGCCGCACCATCGACGCCTCGACCAGCGAGGTCTTCGACGTGCTGTCCAACCCGCACCGGCACCCCGAGCTCGACGGCTCCGGCTTCGTCCGCAGCCTCGAGCGTGGCGACCGGATCGAGAAGTCCGGGCAGCAATTCCGGATGAACATGACCGGCGACCACATGGGCGGGGAGTACCAGACCGACAACGTCGTCACGGGCTTTGTGCCCAACCACCTGATCGCCTGGCGCACCGCACCCGCCGGCCAGGAGCCGCCCGGCTGGGAGTGGCTCTGGGAGCTGGAGGACCAGGGCAGCGCGGCGACCCTCGTCACCCTGACCTACGACTGGTCCGACGTGACCGACCAGGCGCTGCTGGCGAAGATCTCCTTCCCGCTGGTCAGCGAGTCGCAGCTGGAGGACTCCCTGGGCGCCCTGGCCGAGGCGGTCTCCGGCTAGGGCGGGGCACCCGCCCACCTAGGATGACCGGGTGCTGCCGCCGGTCCCCTCCTACGACGCCGCGCGGTGCCCCCACCTGCTGCGCCGGCACCAGGAGGAGGCGCTCGACGCCGTCCTCGACGCCGAGGCGGCCGGCAGCACCCGCTGGTGGGTGACCATGCCGCCCGGGGCCGGCAAGACCCTGGTCGGCACCGAGCTGGCGCGCCTCAGCGGACGACGGACGGTCGTCTTCTCCCCCAACACCGCCATCCAGGGCCAGTGGCTGCGTACTTGGGAGTCCTACGACGGCCCGCCCGGCGGCCGCCGCCGCGACCTGCGCGAGGGCTTCACCTCGCTGACCTACCAGGCACTGGCGGTCTTCGACGAGGCAGACCGCGAGGACGGCGAGGGCGCCGACCCCGGCGAGGACGTGCCGCGCACCCAGCTCGACCGGCTGCACCCCAACGGTCGCGAGCTCGTCGAGACGATGCGCGAGGCCGGCCCGCTGCTCGTGGTGCTCGACGAGTGCCATCACCTGCTCGAGGTGTGGGGCGAGCTGCTCCGCGAGGTGCTCGACGACCTGCCCGAGGCCACCGTGCTCGGCCTGACCGCCACCCCGCCCGAGTCGGTCACCGAGGCGCAGGCCGCGCTGGTGCGCGACCTCTTCGGCGAGGTGCTCTACGAGGCGCGGATCCCGGCCCTGGTCAAGGACGGCGTGCTCGCGCCGTACGCCGAGCTGGCCTGGGTGGTCTCGCCCACCACGGAGGAGGCGACCTGGCTCTCGGAGCAGGCGACCCGCTTCGCCGAGCTCACCGCCGACCTCTTCGACCCCGACTTCGGCAGCACGCCGCTCCCGGCCTGGCTCCGCGCCCGCTTCCACGAGGCGGTCGGCGTCGACACCACCTGGCAGGAGCTGGCGAGGCGCGAGCCCGCCCTCTCCGACGCCGTGCTCCGCCTGGCGCACGCCGACCTGGTCGACCTGCCCCCGGGGGCCACGCTCCAGGAGCGCCACCGCGAGCGCCCCACCGCCACCGACTGGCGGCTGGTCCTCGACGACTGGCTGCGGCAGTGCGTGCAGCCGAGCAGCCAGGGCGAGGGCGACGACGCCGAGCGCGACCGGGCCGTGCTGGAGGCGGTCGCCGCCGCGCTGCCGTCGCTGGGCTTCGTCTGGACCAAGCGCGGCGTGCGCGTCGGGCAGGGCACCGTCGACCGGGTCACCGCGCGGTCGCGCGCGAAGGAGACGGCGGCGGCCAGCATCGTGGGCGCCGAGCTGGCCAACCTCGGCCAGCACGCCCGGGTGCTGGTGCTGTGCGACCACGAGCGTGCCACCGCGACCACGAGCGTCCGCGCACGCGACGACGCGGGCGCTCCACCGCCGGAGCCCGCGGGCTCGGCCACCGGGGTGCTGCGCACGCTGCTGGCCGACCCGGTGACCGCCGGCCTCGACCCGCTGCTCGTCACCGGCCGCACCGTCGCCGGCGGCGTCGACGCGCTCGAGCGCTTCCTGGAGTGGCTCGGCCGGACCCACCCGATGCTCTCGGGCACCCTGCGCATCGTCACCCAGGGCGAGGTGCCCCGGCTCGACGGGCGCTGGAGCAGCGGCCAGTGGGTCGCGCACCTGACAGCGTACTTCGCCGAGGGCGGCACGCAGTGCCTGGTCGGCACCCGCGGACTGCTGGGCGAGGGGTGGGACGCCCCCTGGGTCACCACGCTCGTCGACCTCACCACGGTGACGACGCCGACGGCGGTCGTGCAGACCCGCGGCCGGGCGCTGCGGCTCGACCCCGCCCGCCCCGACAAGGTCGCCCAGGTGTGGTCGGTGGTGTGCGTGCACGACGGTCACGTGGCCGGGGCCAACGACTGGGCCCGCTTCTCCCGCAAGCACGCCGGCTACTTCACCGTCGACGAGACCGGCACGGTCGTCGACGGCGTCGCGGGCATCGACTCCGCCTTCAGCGAGTTCCACCCGCCTCGGCGGGAGGAGCACGACGCCGTCGCGGCGCGCATGCTGCGGCGAGCGGAGGATCGTGACGCCATCCGTGACGCCTGGCTCGACCGGCCTCGCTACCGCGACCACGTGGGCCACGTCCTGCGGGTCCGCCCCACGCCCGGTGCCGCGGCGGCGACGTCCGCTGCCGCCCCTGCAGCACCGCGGCCGTGGGCCGAGCAGCGGCGCGAGCGTCCCGGCGCCCGCCTGCTGGCCGTGCCACCGGTGGTGGCGCTGGTGCTGCTCGGCGTGCTCGCCCTCGCCGGCGCGCCGACGTGGCTGCTCGTCGTCCTCGGGGTGCTGCTGCTGGCGGCGGCGGGCGCAGCCGCGGTGGCGCTGTGGGGCCGCTCGGCCCTGCGGGCGGCGTCGGACCACCAGGTGACCGTCTCCACGGTGGCGGCCGCGGTGGCCGACGGGCTGCGCCGCGCCGGCGTGCACCAGGTCGGCGCCGAGGCGGTGCGCGCCACGACCGGCGCCGACGGCCGGCAGACCTTCACCCTGGCCGACGTCGACGAGACGTCGTCGGCCCGCTTCGCCGTCGCGCTGGAGGAGGCGCTCTCCCCCATGGCGTCGCCCCGCTACGTCATCGCGCGCGGCGTGACCACGCCGCCGTCCGGTCTCGCCGGGCTGCAGCGCGGCTGGCACGACCGCGGCCGCCAGCGGCCCGACGGCGAGGTCTGGCACACGGTGCCGTCGGTCCTCGCCACCCACCGCGCCAAGGCCGACGCCTACGCCGCCGCCTGGGAGCACTGGGTCGGCGGCGGGCCGGCGGTCTTCGCCCACGGCCCCGAGGCCGCGGGGGTGCTCGCGACGCACCGCGGCGAAGACCCGATGTCGGTCACCTGCGTGGTGCGGCGGGTCTGGGAGTAGCCCAGCTCAGTTGAGCGGGCGCACGTCGTCGGGCAGGCCACCGCCGGCGTGCACCGCCTCGACCAGCTGCTGCAGCGCGGTGAGTGCGACACGCTGCGAGTAGGGGCCGTAGGAGACCCGGGCGACGCCGAGCTCCTCGAGACGGGCCAGCGGCGGGTTGCCCGGGACGCCGATGAGCGTGAGCCGCTGCGGGCCGACGGCGTCGACCAGCCGGGCCACCTCGTCCTCGGTGACCTTGCCGGGCACGAAGACGACGGGAGCCCCGGCCTCGACGAACGCCCGGGCACGGACTGCGGCTTCGCTGATGACCACGTCGCGGTCGCGGTCGCCCGCCCGCAGCAGCACGTCGGTGCGCGCGTTGAGCACGAAGTCGGGCACGCCCTCGGCGACCGCGGTGTCGATGACGGTCTCCACGTGGCCGAGGAACTCCTCGAGCGGTTGCACCTGGTCCTCCAGGTTGCAGCCGACCACCCCGACGGCGATCGCCCGGCGCACGGTCTCGCCGGGGTCGCCGTACCCCGCCTCGAGGTCGGCCGTGACCGGCAGCGTGGTGGCGGCGACGATGCGGCCGCAGGCCTCGATCATCGTCTCGACCGGGATCTGCTCCCCGTCCTCGTAGCCGTAGGACGCCGCGATGGAGTGGCTGGCCGTGGCCAGCGCCGCGGTGCCGGGCGTCTCGGCGACGACCTTGGCGCTGATGGCGTCCCAGACGTTGACGACCGTGAGGAGCGTCGGGTCGCGGTGCAGGCGGAGCAGCTCGGCGGCTGCGCCGGGGGTGGCGTCGGGTGCAGGGGTCATGTGGCTCCAGTACCCCCCACGAGCAGCCCGGGACGCCGCGACCCCGCCGCGCGCCGTAGCTCGCGGCGGGGTCGTCGGCGTACGACGCGGGTCAGGCCGAGGTGGCCTCGCGGGCGTGGGCCGCCTCGAGGACGGCGCGCTCCTCGTCGCGGTGCTTGCGGTACTGCGCCACCGAGTAGGCGATCGCGGCGAACCAGACCGCGAAGAGCACGACGTAGACGACCGTGCGGGTACCGTCGGAGGCACCGATCCAGTCGCTCTTCATCAGCGTGCGCGAGTTGGTGACGATGATGAGGCCACCGACGGCCGAGCCGAGCACCCGCGGCGGGATGTGGCGGACCAGCCAGGCAGCGATCGGCGCGGCGATCATGCCGCCGATGAGCAGCGCGAGCACCCAGGTGTAGTTCACGCCCTCGGAGCCGATGCCGATGATGAAGCCGATGCTGGCCGCGACGGCGACCAGGAACTCGCTGGTGTCGATCGAGCCGATGGTCTTGCGGGGCTCGAGCCGGCCGCTGGCCAGGATCGCCGGCGTACCCACCGGGCCCCAGCCGCCGCCGCCGGTGGAGTCGACGAAGCCGGCGACGAGGCCGAGCGGCGCCAGGAAGCGCTTGCCGAGCGGCTTGCCGAGGTTGGCCTTCGGCAAGCCCGCGACGGTGAAGCGGATGAAGACGTAGAGGCCGAGCGCGAGCAGGATCAGCGCCATGATCGGCGCGGCCGTCTCGGTGGAGAGGCTGGAGAGGAAGGTCGCGCCGGCGAAGGCGCCGACCGCACCGGGGATGCCGATCTTGGCCACGACGCCCCAGTCGACGTTGCCGAAGCGCCAGTGCGAGACGCCGGAGACCAGCGTGGTGCCGATCTCCGCGAGGTGCACGGTGGCGGAGGCGGCGGCGGGGTTGGTGCCGATCGCCAGGAGCAGCGTCGTCGAGGTGACGCCGTAGGCCATGCCGAGGCTCCCGTCGACGAGCTGGGCGCCCAGGCCGACGAGGGCGAGGAGGAGGAGGTTGCGCATGGGGAGGCTACCCATCAGAAGAAGGAGTGGATCGAGTCGCTAAAATAGACTAATCAAGTCGGCTTAGGCAAAGACATCCACCTCGCGCGCCCCGCACAGGTCCAGACCACGCGCCGGGACGTGACGTCCGCCACGTCGTGAGCGGTCTCGCCTCTAGAGATGGGCACGGTCGCGCTCAGGGGCGGACTATCGTGGCGGGTCGGTGTGTTCCACCTCTGCGCGGCCGCTGCGCCCGAGGTCCGGACGGCTCTGCGCACCTGCAGTCGAGGAGATGAGGAAATCCACGGTGACCACTGAGGTCAAGCAGCTCGATCGCGTGATCATCCGTTTCGCCGGTGACTCCGGTGACGGCATGCAGCTCACCGGCGACCGGTTCACCCAGGAGTCGGCGGCCTTCGGCAACGACCTGTCGACGCTGCCGAACTTCCCGGCCGAGATCCGCGCGCCCCAGGGCACGCTGCCGGGCGTCTCGTCCTTCCAGGTGCACTTCGCCGACCACGACATCCTCACGCCCGGCGACCGGCCCGACGTGCTGGTGGCGATGAACCCCGCCGCACTGAAGGCCAACCTGCCCGACATGAAGCCGGGCACGACGATCATCGTCGACTCCCACGACTTCACCGGCCGCAACCTCACCAAGGCGGGGTACGCCGAGAACCCCCTCGAGGACGACTCGCTGGCCGACTACTCGCTCAACGTGGTCGACCTGACGGGCGTGACGATCGAGGCCGTCAAGGAGTTCGGGCTCTCCCGCAAGGACGCCTCGCGCGCCAAGAACATGTTCGCCCTCGGGCTGCTCTCGTGGATGTACGGCCGGCCCACCGAGACCACGGTCGGCTTCCTGGAGAAGCGCTTCGCCAAGGTCCCCGCCATCCGCGACGCCAACATCACGGCGTTCCGTGCCGGCTGGAACTACGGCGAGACCACCGAGGCCTTCGCGGTGCGCTACGAGATCAAGCCCGCGGCGATGGCGCCCGGCACCTACCGCAACATCACCGGCAACCTCGCCCTGGCGTACGGCGTGGTGGCCGGCGGCGTCGCCTCGGGCCTGCCGGTCTTCCTCGGCACCTACCCGATCACCCCGGCCAGCGACATCCTCCACGAGCTGAGCAAGCACAAGCGCTTCGGCGTCACGACCTTCCAGGCCGAGGACGAGATCGCCGGGATCGGCGCCGCGCTCGGCGCCTCCTTCGCGGGCTCCCTCGGGGTCACGAGCACCTCCGGTCCGGGTGTCGCCCTCAAGAGCGAGACCATCGGGCTCGGTGTCATGACCGAGCTGCCGCTGCTGGTCATCGACGTGCAGCGCGGCGGTCCCTCCACCGGGCTGCCGACCAAGACCGAGCAGGCCGACCTGCTGCAGGCGATGTTCGGGCGCAACGGCGAGGCCCCCGTCCCGATCGTGGCGCCGCAGTCGCCCGGCGACTGCTTCGACGCAGCGGTGGAGGCGGTGCGGATCGCGGTCACCTACCGGACCCCCGTCATGCTGCTCTCCGACGGCTACCTGGCCAACGGCTCGGAGCCCTGGCACGTGCCCGACGTCGCCTCGCTCCCGGAGATCGAGCCCGGCTTCGCCACGGAGACCAACCACGTGACCGTCGGCAAGGACGGCCAGGAGACGGCCGACTTCTGGCCCTACCTGCGTGACGAGGAGACGCTGGCGAGGCCCTGGGCCGTGCCCGGCACGCCCGGCCTCGAGCACCGCATCGGCGGCCTGGAGAAGGGTGACGGCCACGGCAACATCGCCTACGACCCGGGCAACCACGACTACATGGTGCGCATCCGGCAGGCCAAGATCGACCGGATCGCCGACTCCCTGCCGCCGCTCGAGGTCGACGACCCGAGCGGGCGCGCCAAGGTGCTCGTGCTCGGGTGGGGCTCGACGTACGGCCCGATCGGCGCCGCGTGCCGTCGGGTGCGCCGGGCCGGGCTCGACGTGGCCCAGGTGCACCTGCGCCACCTCAACCCCTTCCCCCACGACCTCGGCGAGATCGTGCAGCGCTACGACAAGGTGCTGATCCCGGAGATGAACCTCGGGCAGCTCTCGCTGCTCGTGCGGGCGAGGTACCTGGTCGACGCCGTCGGCTACAACCAGGTGCGCGGGCTCCCGCTCAAGGCCGCCGAGCTCGCCGGGGCACTGGCCGACCTGGTGACCCAGACCGACCCCGAGGCCGCCGACGTGCTCACCGAGACCGACCTGGAGGACATCGTCCGATGACCACCACGCCCACCGGCGCGACCGACCTGCCCTTCCCTGGGCTCTCGGGCGTCCCGACCACCGACACCAAGCTCACCGGCAAGGACTTCACCTCCGACCAGGAGGTGCGCTGGTGCCCCGGCTGCGGCGACTACGCCGTGCTCAAGGCGGTGCAGTCCTTCCTGCCCGACCTCGGGCTGCGCCGGGAGAACATCGTCTTCGTCTCGGGCATCGGCTGCTCCAGCCGCTTCCCCTACTACCTCGAGACCTACGGGATGCACTCCATCCACGGCCGGGCCCCGGCGATCGCCACCGGCATCGCGACCCAGCGCGAAGACCTCTCGGTCTGGGTGGTCACCGGTGACGGCGACGCCCTCTCCATCGGCGGCAACCACCTGATCCACGCGATGCGGCGCAACGTCAACATGACGATCCTGCTCTTCAACAACCGCATCTACGGCCTCACCAAGGGCCAGTACTCCCCCACCAGCGAGCCCGGCAAGGTCACCAAGTCGACGCCCGTCGGCTCGGTCGACCACCCCTTCAACCCGGTCTCGCTGGCGCTCGGCGCCGAGGCGAGCTTCGTGGCCCGCACTGTCGACTCCGACCGCAAGCACCTCACCGGCGTGCTCGCCGCCGCGGCCGCCCACCGCGGCACCTCGCTGGTCGAGATCTACCAGAACTGCCCGATCTTCAACGACGGCGCCTTCGACGCCATCAAGAGCCCCGACACCAAGGCCGACGCGATCATCCCGCTCGTGCAGGGCCAGCCGATCCGCTTCGGCGTGGAGGGGTCCAAGGGCCTGGTGCGCTCGGCCGCGGGCGGCGTCGAGGTGGTCGAGGTCTCCGGCGACAACGAGGGCGACCTGCTCGTCCACGACGCCACGCTGGACGACCCCACGCAGGCCTTCGCGATCAGCCGGCTGACCGACGCCGGGGTGCTGCACCAGGCGCCCATCGGGATCTTCCGGCAGGTCGAGCGGGCGACGTACGACGACCAGGCCCGCGAGCAGCTCGCGACCGCCCGCGGGGGCGAGGCCGCACCGTCGGCCGAGCAGAGCCGCGCGGCGCTCTCGGCGCTGGTGCACGGCAACGACACCTGGACCGTGGTCTGAGCCCGACCGAGGAGCTCGCCCGGCTGCAGCAGCGGGGCGGGACGCTCGCCGAGGCGCTGGCGCTGTACGACGCCCTGCCCCCGGTCACCGTCGCGCAGCTGCTCGGCGCCTGGCAGGGGTCGGGGCTGTCCACGGGCCACCCGATGGACGGCCTGCTCGAGGCCTACGGCTGGCACGGCAAGCGCTTCGACGGACCGGACGAGGCCCACCCGCTGGTCTTCGCCGACCGGCGCGGCCGCTTCTCGGTCAACCCCGCCCTGGTCCCGATGGGCCTCGTCGACCGGCACGGCCCGCGCCTGCGCGACGACCGGGTCGCGGCGGCCGCGCGGCGCACCCTGCGCGCCGCGACCACGTGGAGACCGCGGGCCCGGCTGCGGATGGTCGAGCACCGCGGCGTCGTCACGGGGACGATGTCCTACGACGCGCTGCCCATCAACGACCACTTCCGGCTGGTCGACCCCGACACCCTCCTGGGCGTGATGGACCTGCGCGCGATGTCGCGCCCCTTCTGCTTCGTGCTGCGGCGCGAGGCGGCCTGACCAGCCGGTTAGGCGTTTCCACCGATGCGCGCCGGGGCGCCCGCCCCTAGCGTCCGCCGCATGATCGAGCGACTCGCCGCGCGGCCGGTGGCCGCACTCTGGCTGCTGACCGTGCTGCCCTTCGCGGTGCTGCCCCTGACCTTCCTCTCCGGGCTCGTCGTCCCGCACGAGGCCCTGTGGGGACATGCGGTCTTCCACCTGCTCTACCTCCCGGTGATCGCCCTGGCGCTGGGCACCGTGCGCCGGATCCTGGCCACCTCGTCCTCGCGTGTGGTGAGCGTGCTGCTGGTGCTGCTGCTCGTCGCCCTCGTGGCCGCCCTCTTCGGTCACGTCGGCGAGCTCGTGGTGACGGCGATGGAGGGCCTGTTCTCGGCCCCGGAGTCGGTCTTCGAGGACCACCGGCACGTCTTCTTCGCCAACTTCGCGGTCCTCGGGCTGATGGCAGCGGTCGTGCTGGGCATCGCCGGCAGCATCGCGATCGCGGTGGTGCGGACCAAGGCGCGACGATCGGGCGCAGGTGTTCCCACCCCCGTCTGACCTGCGCGACCATCGGCTCGTGGTCCTCCTCGTCGCCCTGCTCGGCGTCGCCGGGCTGGCGCTGACGGCGCTGCCCGGCGTGGGCGGTCACCTGGGCGGCTTCGGCGGCTCCCCCGTCGTCGCCGCGTCCCTGGCGGTCGGCGCCGCGGTCACGGCCTCGCTCGCCCGCCGCGCCGCGAGCCCGGTCACGGCGCGGTGGCTGTGGGCGGGCGCCTGGAGCGTCGTGGCCTACCAGCTGCTGCTCATGGGCGGCGACACGCTCGGCTCGCCCGTGCTCGTCGGCCTCGCGCTGGTGGGCCACGTGCCGGCCCTCTCGCTGGCGGCGCTGGCTCCCCTGGCCGTACGCCGCGCGCTCACCGGCGAGGGGTCACCCGCGGTCGGGCACGCGATCACGGCGCTCGCCGTGAGTGCCACCGCGCTGCTCCTCGTCTCGGCCTCCAGCGTCGGCGGCCCCGCCCTCGGGACGGCGACCGGCACGGTCAACCTGCTGTGGCTGGGCTCGCTCGCGGTGCCCGTCGTCGTCGTGCTGCGGGCCCACCGCCGCTGCTCGGGCACCCCGTCGCGCGAGCGGCTGGCGGTCACCGCGGCCGGTGCCGCCGCCCCGGTGGCGCAGGTCCTGGTGTGCGGCCTCCTCGGCGTCGCCGCCGGCGCCTCCGGGCTGGGCGAGAGCGCCGCCGCCGTCGTGCTGGTCTCCGGCGTCGGCGTGATGTGGCCTCTGGCCGCGACCGCACTCGCCCTGGCGACCCGCGGCCCGGACGACGCGGCGTACACGGTGGGTCCGGGGGTGCTGACCCGCGCCGTGCTGCTCACGCTGAGCTCCGTCGCCGTGCTCCTGGGCGCCACGGTGGGTGTCGTGCTGGCGCTGCGCTGGCCCGCGCTCGGGAGCCTGGGAGCCGCGCTGCTCGCCGCTGCGGCGGCCCTGGCCGTGCAGCCGTGGCTGCATCGGGTCGGCGACGGGGTCGCCGGCCGCCCGCCCACCTCCGGCACCGTGACCAGCGGTCCGGCCGGTCCCGTGGTGGACCGGTCGCTGGCCCCCGTCCGCGACCTGCGGCCGCGCGAGCCGCGTCCGGCGGACGTGCTCACGGCCCGGGAGAGCGAGGTGCTCGGGCTGCTGGCGGCCGGGCTCTCCAACGCCGGCATCGCCGCCGACCTGGTGCTCTCGGAGCGCACCGTGGAGGCGCACCTGCGCGCCGTCTTCACCAAGCTCCGCCTCCCCGACGACCGCACCGACAACCGTCGCGTGCTCGCGGCCCTGGCCTGGCACGACCTCCACCGCCGGCCCACGACCGACCGGCGGCGCGAGGCCTGAGCTCAGGGAGCCGCCTGCTCCGCGACGGCTCGCAGCCGGGCGAGGCCCTTCTCGAAGTCCTTGCCGACGAGGCGGTCCATGCTGACCACCTTGCCGAGGACCGCCATCAGGCCGCGCTGCTCACCGGTCATCCGCCAGGTGACCTCGGTGCCCGCGTCGGTGGGCCGGAGGACGAAGGCGAAGGCGCTGTCGCTCTTGATGGGCTTCTCGAAGTGCAGGTCGAAGTCGACCCGCTCGGGGGTGTCGGAGGTGACGGCCATCCGGCCGGACCCGGCCTTGCGGTTGCCCGACCAGGCGTAGCTGGAGCCGGGACCGGTCTCGGGGCCGTCGTAGGCACGGTGCAGGTCGGGGTCGACATCCTCCCACGGCGACCACGCCGGCCACTGCCGGAAGTCGGCCACGAGGGCGTGCACCCGCTCCGCCGGGGCGCGCACGACGGCGCTGCGCTCGACGACGTAGGAGGCCATGGCCCGACGCTAGACCCACGGCGCCTCCCCGGCCACCGTCACGGGTCAAGCGCGCGTACGCTCCTGACGTGAGCGAGCAGCGGCGGGGCCTGGCACTCGGCGCCGCGGCGTACGTGATGTGGGGGCTCTTCCCGCTCTACTGGCCGCTGCTGGAGCCGGCCGGCGCGGTGGAGATCCTCGCGCACCGCGTGTGCTGGTCGCTGGTCACGATGGTCGCCCTCACCGTGCTGGTACGCCGCTCCCGGCAGCTGCGCGCCATCCTCCGCGACCGGCGCGCCGCGGCGCTGCTGACCGTGGCCGCGATCGTGATCACCTTCAACTGGGGCGGCTTCATCTACGGCGTCAACGCGGGCCGCGTCGTGGAGGTCTCGCTCGGCTACTTCATCAACCCGCTCGTGACCGTGCTCCTCGGCGTGGTCGTGCTGGGCGAGCGGCTGCGCACCCTGCAGTGGGTGGCGATGGGGATCGCGCTCCTGGCGGTGCTCGTGCTCACCGTCGACTACGGCCACCCGCCGTGGGTCGCGCTGCTGCTGGCCGGCTCGTTCGCGACCTACGGCCTGCTGAAGAAGAAGGCCGGCGTCGGGGCGGTCGAGAGCCTGACCTTCGAGACCGCCGTGCTCTTCCCGGTCGCGCTCGGCTTCCTGATCTGGCTCGGCGCCCAGGGACGTGGCAGCTTCGGCGCCGAGGGGTCGCTGCACGCCCTGCTCCTCGCGGGCACCGGCCTGGTGACGGCCGTCCCGCTGATCTGCTTCGGTGCCGCCGCCAACCGGATCTCGCTGACGGCGATCGGGCTGCTGCAGTACCTCGCCCCGACGATCCAGTTCGCGCTGGGCGTGACCCTCTTCGGCGAGCCGATGAGCACCGTGAAGTGGGTCGGCTTCGTGATGGTGTGGGCAGCGCTCGCCCTCTTCACCAGCGAGGCGCTGCGCCACCGCCGCCAGCTGCGGCTGATGGCGCAGGGCACCGCCTGCGTGCCGTGACGGCACGTCGGTTCGACTCCGCGGGGGGATGAGGTCCACGATGCGTCCCGTGGACGATCCTGCAGCCGGTCCAGCAGCCGGGCCGGCCCCCGACCTGGGCGACGCCGTCGACCGACGGCACCTCCCGCTCGACGCCAGCGGCCTCCCGGTGACACCGGTGCAGCCTCCCGCCGGCGCCCCCCACGTGCTCGTGGTGGTCATCGACGACATGGGCTTCGGCGCCTCCAGCGTCTACGGCGGCCCGTGCCGGATGCCGACCGCGGAGCGGCTCTCCGACCGGGGGCTGCGCTACAGCCGCTTCCACGTGACGGCGCTGTGCTCGCCCACGCGGCAGGCGCTGATGACCGGGCGCAACCACCACTCCGTCGGCATGGGCGTGACCTCCGAGATGGCGACCAGCCACCCCGGCTACTCCGGCTTCCGCCCCGCCAGCGCCGGCACCCTCGCCCAGGTCCTCTCGGGCAACGGCTGGAGCACGGCGGCCTTCGGGAAGTGGCACCAGACGCCGCCCGTCGAGGTCACGGCGTCGGGTCCCTTCACGCGCTGGCCGACCGGCGAGGGCTTCGACACCTTCTACGGCTTCATGGGCGCGGAGATGAACCACTGGTACCCGCAGCTCTACGCCGGCACCACCCCGGTCGAGCCCGAGACGCTCCCCGAGGAGGGCTACCACCTCACCGAGGACCTCGTCGACCACGCCATCGACTGGGTGCGCACGCAGCAGGCGCTCACCCCCGACCGTCCCTTCTTCACCTACCTCGCCCTCGGGGCGACCCACGCGCCCTTCCACGTCGCCGAGGAGTGGATCCAGAAGTACGAGGGCCGCTTCGACGCCGGCTGGGACGCCATGCGCGAGGAGATCCTGGCCCGGCAGAAGGAGCTCGGGGTGGTGCCGCCCGAGACCGAGCTGGCCCCCTGGGCCGACGGCGTCCCGCACTGGGAGGAGCTCGACGAGGCCGGACGGCGCGTCGCCGTCCGGCTGATGGAGACCTACGCCGGGTTCGCCGAGCACGCCGACCAGCAGGTGGGTCGCCTCGTCGACGCGCTCGACCAGCTCGGCGTGCTCGACGACACCCTGGTCTTCTACCTGCTCGGCGACAACGGCGCCTCGGGCGAGGGCGGCCCCGAGGGCACCCTGCGCGAGCACCTGGTCGGCCACGGCATCGCCGACGACGTGGCCGACATGGACGCCCGCCTCGACGAGATCGGCGGGCCCACGACGTACGCGATGTACCCGGTGGGCTGGGCGCTGGCGATGAACACGCCGTACCAGTGGACCAAGCAGGTCGCCTCCCACTTCGGCGGCACCCGCGACGGCCTGGTGGTGCACTGGCCGCGCGGGATGGCCGCGCGAGGCGAGGTGCGTCACCAGTTCCACCACGTCATCGACGTGCTGCCCACGGTGTGCGACGTGGTGGGGGTGCCGCTGCCCGAGACCGTGGGCGGCGTCTCCCAGCAGCCGGTCGAGGGCACCTCGATGCGCTACAGCTTCGACGACCCCGCCGCCGAGGAGCGCCGCCGCACCCAGTACTTCGAGATGGTCGGCAACCGCGGGATCTACCACGAGGGCTGGACCGCGGTGACCCGCCACGGCGTGCCCTGGAAGATGACCGAGGAGCCGCGACCCTTCGACCACGACACCTGGGAGCTCTACGACACCTCGCGCGACTGGTCGCAGGCCGCGAACCTCGCCGCCGCGGACCCGGAGCGGCTCGCCCGGCTGCAGGCGCTCTTCGACGAGGAGGCCACGAAGCACCACGTCTTCCCGCTCGACGACCGCGTCACCGAGCGGGAGAACCCCGAGCTCGCCGGCCGCTACGACCTGCACCGCGGCCGCACCCGGATGGTGCTCGGCGGCCACACCGGCAGGCTCTCCGAGGAGGCGGCGCCCAACGTCAAGAACCGCTCGCACCGGGTCGTCGTCGACATCGACATCCCCGCCGACCTGCCGCCGCAGTCGGTGGAGGGCGTGCTGGTCGCCCAGGGCGGTCGCTTCGGCGGCTGGTCGCTCTACGTCGTCGCCGGCCACCTGCACTACGCCTACAACCGCTACGGCAAGGACCTCACCGTCGTCCGGGCCGAGCGGGTGATCTGGCCCGGCCGGCACGAGGTGGTGCTCGACTTCGAGTACGACGGGGGTCCGCCCGGCAGCGGCGGCGAGGCGCGACTGCTGCTCGACCGGGAGCAGCTGGCCTCCGGCCGGGTGCCCGCGACGACGGCGTACTACTTCGCCTTCGACGAGACCTTCAACGTCGGCGTCGACCGGGGCAGCCCCGTCGTCGACGACTACCCGCCGCTGCGCAACGCCTTCAGCGGCGACATCCTCCAGGTGGTCGTCGACCTGGCGCCGAGCACGCCGCTCGGCCCGGAGGCCGAGGCGATGCTCGCCGCGCGGGTGCGCGACTGAGGTCTCCCGCGCGATCGCGCACGAGTCGTCGGCCCGGCGGCCTCAGGCCGGCGACATCCGGGCGGCGCCGGCGAGCACGGCCTCGGCGAGGGCCTCGAAGCGGGCGTCGGCGACCCGGGGCGGCGGCCCCCAGATGCTGAGCACGGCGAGCAGCCGACCGGCCCGGTCGAGCACCGGCGCGGAGACGCCCCACGCCGCCTCGTCGTACTCGCCCCGGCAGGTCGCCCAGCCCCGGCCGCGGGTCTGCTCGAGGTGCTCGTCGAGCGCGTCGCGGTCGGTGACGGTGGTGTCGGTGAAGCGCTCGAGCCGGTCGCGCAGCAGCCGGTCGACCTCCGCCGGCGACGACCAGGCGAGCAGCACCTTGCCGGTCGACGTGGCGTGCAGGCTGATGGGCCGCCCGACCCACGACACCGACACCGCGGCCGGCGGGGTGGCCTCGTCGACGTAGACCAGCGTGCCGTTGCGCACCACGGCCAGCGCGGCCGTCTCGCCGGTCTGCATCGCCAGGCCCTCCAGCACCTCGGCGACGTCGTGGAGCGCGCCGTCGACGCCGCCGGTCCGGGCGAGGTCGGCGACACCGTGGCCGAGCGTCCAGGCCCCGGAGGCCCGGTCGTTGTCGACCAGCCCGTGCGCCTGCAGCGTCCACAGGATCCGCCACGCGGTGGCGCGGTTGAGGCCGCAGGCGGCGCCCAGGGCTGTGGTCGCCGCACCGGCCGGGCCGGCCTCCGCCACCGCCCAGAGGAGCCGAACCGCTCTGTCTACCGACTGGACGTGCGAGGGGGAAGCCCCGTCCGGTGGCTTGTCTGGACCACCTGGCGGGCGTGGCGGCGGCGTGGTCACTCGTCGGTAACGCATGCGCCTGCCTCCTTGACCGGTCCGGGGACCCGCCTTATGTTCGCATCCTAAACGGAGGTGCTCGGATGGCGAACAGCCCTGGATCCATGCCCGGCAACGACCCCGCCCGTCTCTCGCGGCGCGACCTGTTCCGGATGACCGGCCTCGCAGCCGCGGCCGTCGGTGGCTCGCAGCTGCTCGCGGCGTGCGGCGGCTCCGGCCCGGGAGGTGGAGGCAACGGCGCCCAGAGCGCGGGCGGCATCCTGATCCACGGTGCGACGGGCGGCGGGTCCGACGACACCCTCGACGCGCACCGTCCCGTCAACGCCCCCGACATCGCCCGGGTGAGCAACCTCTTCGAGCCGCTCCTCTTCTGGGACGCCGACTACCGGATCGCGCCCGCCCTCGCGGAGTCGATCGAGCCGTCGGCCGACGCGATGACGTGGACCATCTCGCTGCGTCAGGGCGTCACCTTCCACAACGGCAAGGACGTCACCGCCGAGGACGTCCTCTTCACCCTCAACCGGGTGGCCGGCAAGGAGCCCACCTCCGCCGGGGTCGCGCTGGCGCCGATCATCGACTTCGACGGCACCAAGAAGGTCGACGACAGCACCGTCGTCATCGCGCTCAAGTCGCCCTACGCCGTGCTCGACTACCTGCTGGCCGAGTACACCTTCGGCATCGTCCCGGCCGACTACGACCCGGCCAACCCCGTCGGCACTGGCGCCTTCAAGTACAAGTCCTTCGACCCGGGCCAGAACAGCGTCTTCGAGCGCTACGACGACTACTGGGGCGAGGCGGCCCTGCTCGACGAGCTGCGGATCCAGAACTTCACCGACGAGAACGCCGCGGTCAACGCGCTGCTCGCCAACCAGGTCCAGACGGTCGACAACCTGCCCTACAACCTCGTCGACTCGGTCAAGGGACAGGGCGGCCAGACCATCGAGTCCAATACCGGCGCCTGGGTCCCCTTCACCATGCGCGTCGACGCGGCGCCCTTCTCCGACAACCGCGTGCGCCAGGCGATGCGGCTGATCGTCGACCGTCAGCAGATGATCGACAACGCCCTCAGCGGCTACGGCACCCTGGGCAACGACCTCTACGCCCCCTTCGACACGGCGTACGCCTCCGACCTGCCGCAGCGCGAGCAGGACATCGACCAGGCGAGGTCGCTGCTCCGGCAGGCGGGCCAGGAGGGGCTGCAGGTCGAGCTCAACACCGGCCCGGGCATCGGCGGCAACGTCGGCATCGCCTCGGCCAACCTCTTCGTCGAGCAGGCCAAGCAGGCCGGCGTCGACGTCAGGATCAACAGGCGCAGCGAGTTCTACGGCGACCAGTACCTCTCCTACCCCTTCGCCCAGGACTTCTGGAACACCCGCAACTACCTGCCCCAGGCCGCCGTCGGCGTGATGAAGGGCGGGACCTACAACGAGACGCACTTCGACAAGGCCGACGTCTACCCGCAGTTCGCCCAGCTGATCGAGACGGCGCAGCGGGAGACCGACGAGGCCAAGCGCACCCAGGCCCTGCAGGACGCCCAGGAGATCGAGTACGAGAACGGCGGCCTGATCATCTGGGGCTTCCGGCGCAACGTCGACGGCGTGGGGGCCGGGGTCTCCGGCATCGAGCCCAACCGCTACCTGCCCCTGAACGCCTACAAGTTCCAGACTGCCTCGGTCTCGGGCTGACCGGTGGCGGAGACCGCAACCCTCCCCGAGCCGCTCGCGGAGACACCCCCGTCGCAGCGTCGTCACGGCGCCGCGGCGTGGGCGGCGTGGCTGGCGCGGCGGCTCGGGCTCTCGGCGCTCACCCTGTGGCTGGTCTCGATGCTGGTCTACGTCTCGACCTCGTCGCTCGGCGACCCCGTGCGGGCCATCATGGGCCGCGAGTACGACGCCGACGTCGCGCGGCGTACCGCCCTGACCGAGCAGCTCAACCTCGACGACCCGCTGCCGGTGCGCTACCTCGACTGGCTGCGCGGCCTCCTCAGCGGTGACCTCGGCACCGGCCTGGCCTCGCAGCGCCCCGTCTCCGAGGTGATCGGCCCCCTGGTCGCCAACACCATGGTGCTCGTGGTCATCGCCGCCGTCGTGATGATCCCGGTCGCCTTCGGCATCGCGATGCTCTCCGCCAACTACCGGCGCCGCCGCCCCGACGCCGCGATCCAGGTGGTGCTGCTCGCGCTCGCGGGGCTGCCGGAGTTCGTCACCGGCATCCTGCTCGTCGCCCTCTTCGCCACGACCGTCTTCCAGGTGCTCCCCGCGATCACGCTGGTCGCGCCGGGGAGCACGCCCTGGAGCACCCCCGAGGCGATGGTGCTGCCGGTGCTGACCCTGGTGCTCGCCGTGGCTCCGTACGTCTCGCGGATCGTGCGCGCGACGCTGCTGGAGGTGCTCGACAGCGACTACGTCGAGCTGGCCCGGCTCAAGGGCATCCCCGAGCGGGTGGTGATGCGCAAGCACGCACTGCTCAACGCGATCGTGCCCGGCATCCAGGTCATCGCGCTGCAGCTGGCGTGGCTGGCGGGCGGCGTGGTCATCGTCGAGGCCGTCTTCAACTACCCCGGTATCGGCAACCAGCTGGTGCAGTCGGTGCGCGACCACGACGTACCCGTGGTGCAGGCGATCAGCATGATCATCGCCGCGGTCTACGTCGGGGTGAACCTCGTGGCCGACCTGCTCTCGATCCTGCTCACCCCGCGGGCGAGGACGGCGATCTCTTCATGAGCACCACCGACGCCACCGCCTCGCCCTCGGCCCTGCGCCGTGCCCTGCGCTCCAAGCGCTTCGTCTTCGGCGGGGCGCTGACCCTCGTCATCAGCGTCTTCGTCGTGGTCGGCCCCTGGCTCGCCCCACACGGGCAGAACGAGGTGGTCGGCGCCCCCTTCTCCTCCCAGGGTCTCTTCGGCACCGACTACCTGGGCCAGGACGTGCTCTCCCGGGTGATGTACGGCGGCCGCTCCGTGCTCGTGATCGCGCTGCTGAGCACCGTGCTCGGCATGGTGCTCGGGGTGCTCATCGGCGTCGTCGCGGCGTATGCCGGCGGCTGGTGGGACGAGGTGATCATGCGCCTCAACGACGTGATGCTCGCCTTCCCCCAGATCCTGCTGGCGCTGCTCGTGCTGACTGCGGTCAGCCAGCCGCGCGCCTGGATGATCGTGCTGCTCGTGGGCGCCTCGCACGCCCCGCGCGTGGCGCGGCTGGCCCGCGGCGTCGCCCTGGGCATCGTCTCCCGCGACTTCGTGCACGCCGCCGAGGCGCTCGGCGAGCGCCGCTCCCGCGTCATCCTCGCCGAGGTGCTGCCCAACATGAACGCCCCGCTGCTCGCGGAGGCCGGGCTGCGGCTCACCTACTCCATCGGGATCGTGGCGGCGCTCGGCTTCCTCGGCTTCGCCACCGACCCGAGCGCCGCGAACTGGGGCCAGATGCTCAACGAGAACAGGTTGGCGCTCTCGACGCAGCCCTGGTCGGTGCTGGCACCGGTGCTCCTGATCGGCCTCTTCACCATCGGCACCAACCTCACCGCCGACGGCATCGCGCAGCTCTCCCAGCCCGGAGGTGGCGAGTGACGACCGCTCGCACCGGCGCCGGCATCCGCGTCGAGGACCTTCGCATCGTGCTCACCGGCCGCGGGGGCGGCACCGACGTCGTCGACGACATCGACCTGGTGCTCGAGCCCGGCGAGGTCGTCGGCCTCGTCGGTGAGTCCGGCAGCGGCAAGACGACCGTGGGCACCTCCCTGCTCGGCTACACCCGCGCCGGCGCGATGATCGAGAGCGGCAAGGTCCTGCTCGAGGACCGCGACGTGCTGGCGCTGCCGTGGCAGCAGGTGCGCAAGATCCGCGGCGAGGAGATCGCCTACGTCCCCCAGGACCCCGCCGCCGCGCTCAACCCCAGCATCAGGATCGGCAAGCAGATCGTGGAGCTGATGGAGCTGCGCGGTCTCGGCACCTCCGAGTCGCGGCTCGCCGACGCCCGCGCCGGCCTCGAGGAGGTCGGGCTGCCCTCCGACGACGAGTTCCTGCGGCGCTACTCCCACCAGCTCTCCGGCGGCCAGGTGCAGCGCGTCGCCCTGGCGATGGCCTTCATGCCCAAGCCCAAGGTGCTCGTGCTCGACGAGCCCACCACCGGTCTCGACGTCACCACCCAGGGCATGGTGCTGCGCACCATGGCCGAGCTGTGCCGCTCGCACGGCGTCGCCGCGCTCTACGTCACCCACGACCTCGCGGTGGTCGCCAACATCGCCGACCGCGTCGCGGTGATGTACGCCGGCCAGATCGCCGAGCTCGGCCCGCGCGAGCGCATCTTCGCCGAGCCGTCGCATCCCTACACCCGGGCGCTGCTCGACTCCATCCCGCATCTGAGCCAGGCCCGTGCGCTCAGCGGCATCCCCGGCCGGACCCCCGCCCCGGGCGCCCGGCCCGGTGGCTGCCGCTTCCACGACCGCTGCTCCGTGGCCGAGGCGCGGTGCGCCGAGAGCGTGCCCGAGCTGCGCACCATCGCCCCCGACCACGAGGTGCGCTGCCTGCGGGCCGGCGAGATCGGCAGCTGGGACATCTCCCGCGGCACCGTCCCCGACGCCGACCCCAGCAAGGCGCGCGAGGTGATCCTCGAGATCGGCGACCTCGAGGTCTTCTACGGCGCCAAGCGGGTCGTGCACGGCGTCTCCTTCGACGTCGGCCGGGCCGAGACCGTGGCACTGGTCGGCGAGTCGGGCAGCGGCAAGACCACGATCTCGCGCTGCGTCGGCGGGCTGCACCGGGAGTGGACCGGCCGGATCGCCTTCGAGGGCCAGGAGCTCGGCAAGGGCTCGCGCAAGCGCAGCGTGGACGAGCGCAAGCGGGTGCAGTACATCTTCCAGAACCCCTACCTCTCGCTGAACCCGCGCCTGACCATCGAGCAGATCGTCAAGCGACCGATGGAGCTCTTCGGCATCGCCTCGGGCAAGGAGGCCACCGAGCGGGTCGTCGACCTGCTCGAGCAGGTCGCGCTCGGGCCGGCCGTGCTGCGCTACCAGGCCTCGCGCCTCTCCGGCGGCGAGCGGCAGCGGGTCGCGATCGCACGCGCGCTCGCGGCCGAGCCCGACCTGCTGGTGTGCGACGAGATCACCTCGGCCCTCGACGTCTCGGTGCAGGGGTCGATCGTCTCGCTGCTCGAGGAGCTGCGCCTGCAGCGCGGCATCAGCATGCTCTTCGTCACCCACAACCTCGCGCTGGTGCGCTCGATCGCCGCGCGCGTGCAGATCCTCAACGAGGGCCGCGTGGTGGAGTCGGGCTCCGTCGTCGAGGTGATGGACCGGCCTCGCGAGGACTACACCAAGCGCCTGCTCTCCAACAGTCCGCGCATCGACTGATGACCCCGGCCTCCGACGCCGTGGGGGCCGAGCAGACCGGTCTCTCCTCCGTGCGCTTCGTGGATCCCCACCACGACGCCTCGCGCCCCCACGCCACCGTCGCGGCCACCACGGCGCGGCCGCTCCCCCGTGCGGTCGCGCCGCTGGAGGCCGTGGTGCACGGCGCCGGGCGCAGCTGGTCGCTGCCGGAGTGGGTGAGGGGCACCCACACCACCTCCCTGCTCGCGCTCGACCGCGGCACCGTCGTGCACGAGTGGTACGCCGAGGGCGTCGGCCCCGGCTCGCTGCTCCTGGGGGCCTCGATGTCGAAGTCGGCGCTGGCGCACCTCGTGGCCGTCGCCGTGGGCGCGGGCGCGCTGCGGCTCGACGACGGGGTCGTCGACCACGTGCCCGAGCTGCGCGGGTCGGGCTACGACGGGTGCGCGGTGGCGCACGTGCTCACGATGACCACCGGCACCGCCTGGGTCGAGGACCACCGCGACGCCGCGGGACCGGCCTCACGGCTGCTCGCCAGCTTCTTCGCGGGCGAGAGCTCGCGCGCACGGCTCGCCGCGGTCGCGCCCGCGGAGCCGCCCGGCACCCGGTGGTGCTACTCCACCGCCGACTCGCAGGTGCTCGACTGGGTGCGCGAGCGCGCCACCGGGGCGACGTACGCCGAGGCGCTGGGCACGCTGTGGCGGCAGCTCGGCTGCGTGCGCGACGCGGTGGTGGCGGTCGACGGCGAGGGCGTGGCGCTCGCCGGCGGGGGTCTCGCCGCCTGCGCCGAGGACTGGCTGCGGCTGGCCGCCCTGCAGCTCGACGGCACGGCGTACGACGCGCGGGTGCTGCCGGCCGGCTGGGTGGAGGCGGCGAGCGCCGCGGCGTACCCCTTCACCGCGCCGGGCCGGCTGCCCAGCACCATCACCACCCACGCCGGCTTCGGCCGGCACTGGTGGCCGCTGACCGCCGACGGCCGCCGGGTCGTCGCCGACGGGAGCCGCGGCCAGCTCGGCTACGTCGACCGCGACCTGGGCGTCGCGGTGCTCAAGACCTCGCTGTGGCCCTACGACGACCCGTGGGTCGACCGGCAGCAGCGGGACCTGTCCTACCTCGGACTCCCCCTCGTCGCGACCGCGGCGAGGCTCTCGACACGCTCGACCCCCGAGCAGAAGGAGGCCACGTCGTGAAGACGATCATGAACCGGAAGGTCATCATCACCTGCGCCCTGACCGGCGCCGGCGACACGGTCGGCAGGTCGGAGCACGTGCCGGTGACGCCCGAGCAGATCGCCGAGTCCGGGATCGCGGCGGCGCGCGCCGGCGCCGCGGTGGTGCACGTGCACGTGCGCGACCCCGAGACCCGCCAGGGCTCCCGGGAGGTCTCCTACTACCGCGAGGCGGTCGAGCGGATCCGCGAGAGCGGCGTCGACGTCATCGTCAACACCACCGCCGGCATGGGCGGCGACCTGGTGCTCGACCCGCAGGACCCCACCACCTTCGTGGAGGGCACCGACCTCGTCTCCGGCGTCGAGCGCCTCAAGCACGTGGAGGAGCTGCTGCCCGACATCTGCACCCTCGACTGCGGGTCGCTGAACTTCGGCGAGGGCAGCCTGGTCTACGTCAGCACGCCCGACATGCTGCGCGAGGGCGCGAAGCGGATCCAGGAGCTCGGCGTGCGGTGCGAGATGGAGATCTTCGACACCGGGCACCTGTGGTTCGCCCGGCAGCTGGTCGAGGAGGGCCTGATCGACGCCCCGCCGCTCTTCCAGCTCTGCATGGACATCCCGTACGGCGCTCCCGCCGACCCGATGCTGCTCGCCTCGATGGTGCAGCAGCTGCCCGAGGGGTCGCAGTGGGCGTCCTTCGCGCTGGGCCGCATGCAGATGCCGTGGGTGGCGCAGTCGGTGCTGCTCGGCGGCCACGTGCGCGTGGGCCTGGAGGACAACCTCTACCTCTCCAAGGGCGTCAAGGCGACCAACGCCCAGCTCGTGGAGCGGGCGGTCACCATCATCGAGGCGCTCGGCGCCTCGGTGGCCACGCCCGACGAGGCCCGCGAGCTGCTCGACCTGAAGCCGAGGGGCCGATGAGCACCCCACCCGTCGCCGTCGGCGACGTCCGCACGGTCTGCTGCGTCGGCACCGGCGTGATCGGGGGCGGCTGGGTCGCCTACTTCCTGGCCCACGGCTACGACGTGGTGGCCTGGGACCCCTCCCCCGACGCCGAGGGCCGGCTCCGCCACCTGGTCGACGCCGCCTGGCCCGCGCTCACCGAGCTCGGGCTCGCCGAGGGCGCCTCGCGCGACCGGCTGCGCTACGAGCCGGACCTCGCCACGGCGCTCGCCGGCGCCGACTTCGTGCAGGAGAGCGCGCCGGAGGACCTCGACCTGAAGATCCGGCTGCTCGCCGACGTCGACGCCGCCGCGCCGGCCGGCATCGTGATCTCCTCCTCCACCTCGGGCTACGGCATGAGCGAGATGCAGGTCGGGTGCGCGACGCCGGAGCGCACGGTCGTCGGCCACCCCTTCAACCCGCCGTACCTGATCCCGCTCGTCGAGGTCGTCGGGGGGCAGAAGACCTCGGCCGAGGTGGTCGCGTGGACCTCCGACTTCTTCCGCCACGTCGGGAAGTCGGTGATCACGATGGAGCGCGAGGTGCCCGGCTTCATCGCCAACCGGCTGCAGGAGGCGCTGTGGCGCGAGGCGCTGCACATGGTCGCCGCCGGCGAGGCGACGGTGGAGCAGATCGACCTCTCCATCACCGACGGCCCGGGGCTGCGGTGGCCCGTCCACGGCCCCATGCTGACCTTCCACCTCGCCGGTGGCCAGGGCGGCATGGCGCACATGCTCGACCACTTCGGCCCGTCGCTGCAGTCGCCCTGGACCCGCCTGGTGGCCGCCGAGCTGACCCGGGAGCTGCGCGACGACGTGGTGTCCGGCTGCGAGCGCGAGGCCGACGGCCGCACCATCGACGAGCTGGTGGCCGAGCGCGACGCCGGCGTGATCGCGGTGCTGCGGGCGCTGGGGCGCGCGTGAGCGAGCCCCGCGAGCCGCTGTGCACCTGGAGCGAGCCGGTGCGCGAGGAGTGGATCGACTACAACGGCCACCTCTCGGAGGCGTACTACGTGCTCGTCCTCGGGCGCGCGACCGACGCCGCGATGGAGGCCCTCGGCATGGGGCCGGCGTACCGCGAGCGCACCGGCGCCTCGCTCTACACCGTCGAGGCGCACGTGCGCTACCTCGACCAGGTCGGGCCGGGCGAGCTGCTCGAGGCGCGCACCTGGGCGATCGGCGGCTCCCGCAAGCTGCTGCGCCTGTGGCACGAGCTGTGGGCCGGCGGGTCGCTGCGCGCGACCGAGGAGGTCCTCGGCCTCCACGTCGACAGCGGGCGGGTCAGCGGGCGCGCCGCCAGCGCTCCCTTCCCCGACGACGTCGCCGCCCTCGTCGAGGCCGCCCTGACCGAGCCCGGGCCGGAGGCAGGACGCGCGATCCGGCTCTGAGCAGGGGGTTGCACACGCGTGCACCGCAGTTTGCCGACCGTTCACGCCCCTGCCGCTCCGGCGTACGCCGGTCTAGGTTGAGTGGGGTCACCGTCCACGTCGACTCGGAGATCTCACACGATGACCCAGCCCCAGACCCAGCCCAAGCTCCTGCCGCTGACCCCTGTCCAGGGCCCCCACGGCTCCCGCAGTGCGATGACCTGCAAGTACCGCTGTGCGGACGCCTGCTTCCACGACGCCCCCAACACCTCGGGCAACCCCGAGTTCCGCGACATCGCCGAGCAGGCGCTGCGTCGCCGCTCGCTGCTCAAGGCCGGCGGCGTCGGGCTCGGCGCCCTCGCCGTCACGGGGCTCACCGCCCCCGGTGCGGCCGCCGCGCCGGTCTCGCCGGTCGCCGCCCCGGGTGGGCGGGGCCGTGGTCGTGGTCGGGGTCGGGGTCGCAACGACGTCGGCACCGACCCCTTCCGCGTGGTCTCCCCCAACCGCACGGACGACGTCACGGTGCCGCGCGGCTACCGCTCCGACGTGGTCATCCGCTGGGGTGACCCCGTCACGAGGAAGGCGCCCCGCTTCGACGTCACCCGGCAGAGCGCCGACGCGCAGTACGAGCAGTTCGGCTACAACTGCGACTACGTCGGCGTCTTCCACACCAACCGCAACAAGGCCCTGCTCGCGGTCAACCACGAGTACACCAACGAGGAGCTGATGTTCCCCACGGGCACCGACGAGCGGCTCCAGAAGGAGGTCGCCATGGCCGCCCACGGCCTGTCGGTCGTGGAGATCCAGCGCGGCCGGCGGCAGGGCTCGTGGGAGACCGTCCCCGTGCGTCGTACCAAGCGCAACCGGCGGATCAGCCTGCGCACCCGCTTCGAGGTCACCGGTCCGGCGGCGGGCCACCCGCTGCTGCGGACCTCCAAGGACCTCACCGGCCGGCGCGTCTACGGCACCCTCAACAACTGCGCCGGCGGCCACACGCCGTGGGGCACGGTGCTCTCGGGCGAGGAGAACTTCAACCAGTACTTCGACGCCGGCGACGGGCTCGACCCGCGCTACGCCGCGCAGTACGCCCGCTACGGCATCACCGGCGCCGACACCCGCGGCTGGAGCGAGGTCGACGACCGCTTCTCGCTCTCCGAGGAGCCGCACGAGCCGCATCGCTTCGGCTGGATCGTCGAGATCGACCCCTACGACCCGGGCTCGGTGCCGCAGAAGCACTCCATGCTCGGCCGCTTCAAGCACGAGGGCGCCAACGTGGCGCTGGCCGACGACGGCCGCGCGGTGGCCTACATGGGCGACGACGAGCGCGGCGACTACATCTACAAGTTCGTCTCCCGCAAGAAGATGCGTCGCGGCGACTCCAAGGCCGCCCGCCGCCACAACCTGACCCTGCTGCACACCGGCACGCTCTACGTCGCCCGCTTCGACGGCGAGACGCCGCCCGAGGCGCCGTACGACGGCAGCGGGCGGTGGCTGCCGCTGTGCACCGACAAGCAGTCCTTCGTCGAGGGCATGAGCGTCGCCGAGGTGCTCGTCTTCACCCGGCTGGCCGCCGACAAGCTCGGGGCCACGCGGATGGACCGGCCCGAGGACATCGAGCCCAACCCGGTCACCGGCAAGGTCTACTGCGCGCTGACCAACAACTCCCAGCGCGGCAGCACCTTCCCCGTCGACGAGCCCAACCCGCTCGCGACCTCGATGGTGCGGGCGGAGCGCAACCTCCCGCTGACCCCGGCGAGCGGCAACCGCAACGGCTACGTGCTCGAGATCAGCCCGCGGGGCGGCGACCACGCCTCGACGTCGATGGACTGGGACCTGATGCTCGTCTGCGGCGACCCGGAGGCCCCCGAGACCTACTTCGCGGGCTACCCCAAGCAGCTGGTCAGCCCGATCAGCTGCCCCGACAACGTCGCCTTCGACGCCCAGGGCAACCTGTGGGTCTCCACCGACGGCAACGTGATCGGCTCCAACGACGGCCTCTTCCGGGTCCCGACCGAGGGCCACCAGCGCGGCCACGTGCAGATGTTCCTCACCGTGCCCCTCGGCGCGGAGTGCTGCGGCCCGCTGATCTCCGAGGACCAGCGCTCGGTCTGGGCCGCCATCCAGCACCCGGGCGAGCGGGACGGCTCCACCTTCGAGTCCCCCGCCTCCACCTGGCCCGACTCCCCCTTCCCCCGCCCCTCCGTGGTGGTCTCCTACCGCGCCTGACCGTTTGGCGGTTTCACAAGTTAACTGGTGAAACTGGCACTTCCCCACCGAAGTTTCGGCGGGGAAGTGCCAGTTTCCGTAGGTCGCCACGCCTCTCCGAGTCTCCGCGCGAGGAGCCGTTCCGCGTCCACAGGCGGTCGGCTCGGGCAGTTGTCCACAGCCCGCCGTACGCCGTTCCCGCGCACGGCAGGACGGCCGCATCCTCGGGCGTCATGGACCACCTCTTTCACCTCACTCCCGAGACGCTCTTCCTCCGCCGTGACGCGTTGGCCTTCGGCCACGACGACCGCGAGCTTGCACGGTCGCTGCGTGCCGGTGTCATCGTCAGGGTGCGTCATGGCGCCTACTGCTCGGCCGTGGTGTGGCGCAATCTCGACGAGGTCGGGCGCTACCTCCTGCGCTGCAAGGCCGTGATGCTCGTCCACCGGGAGAGAGTCGCGCTGAGCCATACCTCCGCGGCCGTCGCCCACGGGCTCGAGCTCTTCCGGCCCGACCTGACCCACGTGCACGTCGTCCGTCTGGACGGCGGCAACGCGGCCGTCCGCGGCGACATCACCTACCACGCCCCGCGGTGGACGCCCGAGGACCTGTACTGGGACGGCCACCGCCTGCTCGTGACGCCGACCCTGGCCGCCCTCGGAACCGCCAGCCTGCACGACGTCCTGAGTGGTGTCGTGGTGGTCGACTCCCTGTTGCACCACGGCCTGGCGGAGCTCGGAGAGGTGGTGGAGACGTTCAAGCGCCGTGGCCACCACCCGCACAGCCGGCGGCTGCAGCTCGTGGTCCGCCTGACCCGCCCGGGCGCCGAGTCCGTGCTCGAGACCCTGCTGCGCATGCTCTTCTGGCGACACCAGATCCCGGAGCCGGAGCTGCAGTTCAAAGTCTGGTCCGACGACGGGGTGCTGCTCGCACGGGTCGACTTCTGCTGGCCCGAGCACGAGCTGCTGGGCGAGGCGGACGGAAGGATGAAGTACGGCCGCTCGCTCCTCCCGGGCCAGGACCCCGCCGAGGTGGTGTACGCCGAGAAGCGTCGCGAGGACCTGGTCCGCGAGCAGACCCAGATGCGCATGATCCGCTTCGTCCACGACGACCTCGCGCGGCCCCGCGAGACGACGCGGCGTACCCGCCGGATGCTCGGGCTCGCCGCGTGATCGCGCCTCGTGCACCTCATTGACCTACGGAAGCTGTTACCTTCCCACCGAAGTTTCGGTGGGGAGGTGCTGGTTTCACCAGCTAACTGGTGAAACCGGCACCACGACCCCGCGCGCCTATGCCGTCCGGGTCGCGACGAGGTCGGCGAAGGTGTCGAGGGCGTCGCGGACGGGGCCGGGGGGGACGGCCTGGAGGTGGGTCTTGGCCTCGGTGGCGAGGCCGACGACGTAGTCGCGGGCCTCGGCGAGGGCGGGGTGGGCGCGGAGCAGGCCGAGGGCCTCGGCGTGGAGCGCGGGGTCGGTGAGGTCGGCGGCGAGCAGCTCGAGCAGGCGGGCGTCGGCCGGGTCGGTCGAGCGGCGGGCGAGCAGCGTGGTCAGGGTCGGCACACCCTCGCGCAGGTCGGTGCCGGGGGTCTTGCCCGACTCCTCGGAGTCGGAGGCGATGTCGAGGATGTCGTCGGAGAGCTGGAAGGCGACGCCGACCTTCTCGCCGTACGCCGCCAGCGCCTCCTCGACCTCCGCCGGGGTGCCGGAGAAGCGGGCGCCGTAGCGGGCCGAGGTGGCGATCAGCGAGCCGGTCTTGCCGGCCACGGTGCGCAGGTGGTGCTCGAGGGGGTCGGTGCCGTCGATGGGTCCGAGCGTCTCGAGGATCTGCCCCTCCACCAGCCGGGTGAAGGTCCGCGCCTGGATCCGCACGGCGTCGGCACCGAGCTCGGCGGTGAGCTCGGAGGACTTGGAGAAGAGGAAGTCGCCGGTGAGGATCGCGACGTGGTTGTCCCACCGGGCGTTGGCCGAGGCGGCGCCCCGTCGCAGGTCGGCCTCGTCCATGACGTCGTCGTGGTAGAGCGAGGCGAGATGGGTGAGCTCGACGACGCAGGCCGAGGTGATGACCGCGTCGGACGCCGGGGCGGTGCCGGCCTCGGCGGCGAGCAGCACCAGCAGCGGCCGGAAGCGCTTGCCGCCGGCCTCCATCAGGTGGCTGGCCGCCTCGGTGACGAACGCCGCCTCGCTGACGACGTGGCCGGCGAGGGCCTTCTCCACCACGTCGAGCCGTTGCCGCAGCCGGTCCTCGAGGTCCGCGTCGAGGACCGGGAGGGCCAGGGAACCGGTCACCTGATGAATACTCCCACGTTGCCCAGCAGCTCGATCAGTGCACCCGGCACGATCCCGAGCACCAGGGTGACCAGCGTCCCGACCGCGATCACGACCGTGGTGAGGGCGCTCGGCACGGCCACGCTGGGCCCGTCGCCGACGGGCTCGGCGAAGAACATCAGCACGATCACCCGCACGTAGAAGTACGCCGCCACGGCCGACATCAGCACCGCGACGACGACCACCGGCCAGGCGCCGGCGGCGGTGGCGGCGGCGAAGACCGCCCACTTGCCGGTGAAGCCGCTGGTGAGCGGGATGCCGGCCATGGCCAGCAGCAGGAAGGCGAAGACGCCCGCCACCAGCGGCGACTCCTTGCCCAGCCCCTGCCAGCGCGCGAGGTGCGTGGTCTCGCCGCCGGCGTCGCGCACGATGCTGACCACGGCGAAGGCGGCCATCGTGGTGAAGCCGTAGGTGGTCAGGTAGAAGAGCACGGCGCTGACGCCGGTGAGGCCGCCGGGGGCCACCTCGTCGAGCGAGCGGATGCCGAGGAAGCCGGTGAGCAGGAAGCCCGCGTGGGCGATCGAGCTGTAGGCGAGCATCCGCTTGACGTCGGTCTGGCTGATGGCGAGCACCGACCCGACCACCATGGTCAGGATCGCGACCGCCCAGACCATCGGCAGCCAGTCGTCGCGGTTGCCGCCGAAGGCGACGTAGAAGAGCCGCAGCATCGCCCCGAACGCCGCCACCTTGGTGGCCGCGGCCATGAACGCCGTGACCGCGGTCGGCGCGCCCTGGTAGACGTCGGGCGTCCAGGCGTGGAACGGCGCGGCGCCGACCTTGAAGAGCAGGCCGACCGACATCAGGCCGATGCCGCCGAGCAGCAGCGCCCGGCTGCCGGTGTCGGCCGACACGGCGGCGGCGATCTGCGCGAAGCCCATGGAGCCGGCGTAGCCGTAGACCAGGGCGAGGCCGTAGACGAAGAAGCCGGAGCTGAAGGCGCCGAGCAGGAAGTACTTCATCGCCGCCTCCTGCGAGAGCAGGCGGCGACGGCGCGCGAGCCCGCAGAGCAGGTACAGGGGCAGCGAGAGCACCTCGAGCGCGACGAACATCGTCAGCAGGTCGTTGGACGCCGGGAAGAGCATCATGCCGCCGATGGCGAAGAGCATCAGCGGGAAGACCTCGGTGTGCGACAGGCCCCGGGTCGAGGCCTCGCGCTCGGCCTCGGTGCCCGGCAGCGCGGCCGCCTGGCCGGCGAAGGTCAGCACACCGCTCTCGACCTTGCGCTCGGCGAAGAGCATCACGCTGAGCAGGCCCAGCACGCTGAGCAGCACCCAGGTGAAGACCGCCGGGCCGTCGGCGGCCACGGCGCCCGCCGCGACCACGCGGCCGAGCTCGGCCTCGTCGGCGGTGGGGCTGAGCCGTGCGAAGACGACGAGCGAGGCCACCAGGGTGCCGACCATCGCGGCGAGCGACAGCCCGACCTGGACGGCGTAGCGCTGGGCGCGGGGCACGAAGGCCTCGACCAGCACGCCCACGACGGCCGCGAGGAAGACCACCAGCAGCGGCGAGAGCGTCAGCCACTCGACGTTCGGAGCCTGGAAGCCGGTCATCAGGGTGCCTCCCCTTCGGTCACGGAGGGCTGCGGGTCGGTGGTGCCGACCTGCGACATGGTGTCGTCGACGGCCGGGTTGATGACGTCGAGCAGCGGCTGCGGGTAGAAGCCGAGCAGCACGATCAGCGCGAAGAGCGGCGCGACGGCGCCGATCTCGCGGACGCCGAGGTCACGCATGCCCGTCACGCCCGGCGCCACCGGCCCGGTCATGGTGCGCTGGTAGAGCCAGAGCACGTAGACCGCCGCCAGCACGATGCCGAGCACCGCCACCGCACCGGCCCAGGGCGACCACACGAAGGCGCCGACGATCACGAGCAGCTCGGAGACGAAGGGCGAGAGCCCGGGGAGCGCCAGCGAGGAGAGGCCGGCGACCAGGAAGAGCCCGGCGAGCACCGGGGCGACCTTCTCGACCCCGCCGAAGTCCTCGATGCGCTGGGAGCCCCGCCGCTTGACCAGGTAGCCCCCGATCAGGAAGAGCGCAGCGGTCGAGAGCCCGTGGTTGAACATGTAGAGGTTGGCACCCGAGAGGCCCTGGCTGTTCATCACGAAGATGCCCAGCACGATGAAGCCGAAGTGCGACACCGAGGTGTAGGCGATCAGCCGCATGATGTCGCTCGAGCCGATCGCCATGAGGGCGCCGTAGAGGATGCTGAAGATCGCGAGCACCACGACGACCGGCGTCGCCCACACCGAGGCCTCGGGGAAGATCTCGAGGCAGAAGCGGATCATGCCGAAGGTGCCGACCTTGTCGAGCACGCTCACCAGCAGCACCGAGGTGCCGGGCGTGGCCTGCTGCGTGGTGTCGGGCAGCCAGGTGTGCACCGGGAACATCGGCGCCTTGATCGCGAAGGCGATGAAGAAGCCGAGGAACATCCAGCGACCGGCCCAGGTGTCGATGTCGAGCTCCGCGAGCTCGCGCACCAGGTACGTCGGCTCCCCCGCCGCGCTCGACACGGCGTACAGGCCGACCACCGAGGCGAGCATGACGAGCCCGCCGGCGAGGGACCAGAGCAGGAACTTCACGGCGGCACGGACGCGCTCGGGACCGCCGTAGCCCGCCACCAGGAAGTAGACGGGGATCAGCGTCGCCTCGAAGAAGACGTAGAAGAGGAAGACGTCGACGGCGAGGAAGACGCCGAGCGAGAGGCCCTGCAGCGCGAGGATCCAGGCGAACATGCCCTTGGCGCCCCAGCGACCCTCGTCGCCGTCGTGCCACGAGGCCAGCATCACGACCGGGGTCAGGATGCAGGTCAGCAGGACCAGCGCGAGGCCCACGCCGTCGAGCGCGAGGGCGTAGTGGGCGCCGAAGACGCCGATCCACTCGACCTCCTCGACGAACTGCTCGCCGCCGGTGGGCTCGTAGGCGACGGCCAGGCCGACGCCGAGCACGAGGGTCACCAGCGAGAAGCCGAGGGCGACCGTCTTGGGGGCGGTGGCCGCGGCGCGCGCGGGCAGCAGGGCCACCACGACCGACCCGAGGATGGGCAGCAGCAGCAGGACGCTCAGCACGGGGATGCTCATGCGAAGCTCACCGCCACGAGCGCGAGGAGGACCAGGGCGGCGCCGCCGAGCAGCGCGAGGGCGTAGGAGCGGACGAAGCCGTTCTGCACCCGGCGCGCGACCGCCGACAGGCCGCCGATGGCGGAGGCCGTGCCCATGGCACCGCCGTCGACGACGGCGCGGTCGAAGGTCGCGAGGCCGGCGGTGAGCTGCTTGCTCGGCCCGACCACGAGGACGTCGTTGATGGCATCTCCGTAGAGGTCGTGGCGGCCGGCGCGGGTGAAGGGCGAGACGTCGGTCGGCGCCTCGCGCGGGATCTCGCGGCGGCCGAAGAGCATCCAGGCGACCGCGACGCCGATCGCCACGACGACGGTGACGACCAGGCTGATCACGAGCGGCGAGACCGGCAGGTGGTGGGCCTCGCCCTCGCCGGTGACCGGCGCCAGGAACTTCTTGATCCAGTCGCCGGCGATCATGATGCCGCCGAAGACCGAGAGCGCGGCGAGCACGATCAGCGGGATCGTCATCACCTTGGGCGACTCGTGCGGGTGCACGTCGTCCTCCCAGCGCTTCTCGCCGAAGAAGGTCATCAGCATCAGGCGCGTCATGTAGAAGCCGGTGACGCCCGCACCGAGCAGGGCGCACAGGCCCAGCACGAGGTTCTCCGCCAGCGCCGTCTCGATGATGCGGTCCTTGGACCAGAAGCCGGAGAAGCCGGGGAAGCCGATGATCGCGAGGTAGCCCATGGCGAAGGTGATGAAGGTGACCGGCATCGCCTTCTGCAGCGCGCCGTAGTGGCGCATGTCGACGTCGTCGTTGGTGCCGTGCATCACCGAGCCGGCGCCGAGGAACATGTTGGCCTTGAAGGCGCCGTGGGCGACGAGGTGGAAGATCGCGTAGGCGTAGCCCGCGACGCCGAGCCCGGCGGCGAGCACCATGTAGCCGATCTGGCTCATCGTCGAGCCGGCCAGCGTCTTCTTGATGTCGTCCTTGGCGCAGCCGATCCAGGCACCCATCAGCAGCGTGATGGTGCCGATGACGGCGACGGCGGTGCGCGCGGCGTCGGTGTACTCGAAGACGAACTGCGAGCGCACGATCAGGTAGACGCCGGCCGTGACCATCGTCGCGGCGTGGATCAGCGCCGACACCGGGGTCGGGCCCTCCATGGCGTCGAGCAACCAGCTCTGCAGCGGGAACTGCGCGGACTTGCCGCAGGCGGCCAGCAGGAGCAGCAGCCCGATCGCGGTCATCACCCCGGCCGAGGCCTCCGAGGTCAGCGCGCTGACCTCGTCGAAGGAGGTGGTGTGGAAGGTGAAGAAGATCAGGCCCACGCCCAGCGAGAGCCCGATGTCACCGACGCGGTTGATCACGAAGGCCTTCTTGGCCGCGGCCGCGGCCGACGGCTTGTGCTGCCAGAAGCCGATCAGCAGGTACGACGCCAGGCCGACGCCCTCCCAGCCGAGGAAGACCCCGACGTAGTCGGAGCTCAGCACCAGCACCAGCATCGCCGCGACGAAGAGGTTGAGGTAGGCGAAGAAGCGGCGACGACGCACGTCGTGCTCCATGTAGCCGATCGAGTAGACGTGGATCAGCGCGCCGACGCCCGTGATCAGCAGCAGGAAGAGCGCCGAGAGCGGGTCGTAGAGCAGGCCGAGGTCGACGGTCCACTCGCCGGCGGAGAACCACGTCCACAGCGACTGCGTGATCTGCCGCTCGTCCTCGGGACGTCCGAGGATGCCGAGGAAGAGCCACAGCGAGCACACGAAGGAGCCGACGACGGTGGCGGTGCCGAGCAGGTGCCCCCACGCATCGGTACGCCGCCCCCCGAGCAGCAGCACCGCAGCGCCGAGCGCGGGCAGCGCGATCACCAGCACCAGGGGCAGCGCGAGCGAGCCGGCCGCGCCCGGCTCGACGAGGGGCGGCATGCCGCCGCCCTCCGCCGTCAGGACGTCGATGGCAGTTGAGATCACGAGTGGTCGCTCTCCCTTGTCAGTACTTCAGCAGGCTCGCGTCGTCGACCGAGGCCGACCGACGCGTGCGGAAGATGGTCATGATGATGGCCAGCCCGACGACGACCTCGGCCGCCGCGACGACCATGACGAAGAACGCCGCGATCTGGCCGTCGAGGGTGCCGGTGGTGCGGGCGAAGGTGATCAGCGCGAGGTTGCCGGCGTTGAGCATCAGCTCCACGCACATGAAGACCACGATCGCGTTGCGCCGGGTCAGCACCCCGACGGCACCGATGGTGAAGAGGATGGCGCTGAGCACCAGGAAGGGGGTCTCGCTCATCGGCCGGCACCACCCTCCGGGGCGTCGTCACGCGGGGCCACGTCCTCGTCGGAGCCGCCGATGCGCTCGACCTGCGTCGCGCTCCCGGGGGGCGACAGCGTGGAGCCGCGGGCGGTGAGCACCCGCGAGAGCGAGGTGGGCGCAGGCGACCCGTCGGGCAGCAGGGCCGGGGTGTCGACCGCGTTGTGGCGGGCGTAGACGCCGGGTGGGGGCAGCGGACCGAGGTGCTTGCCGTGCTCGGCGTAGTCGCGCATCCGCTGCGCGGCGAGGTCCGCCTGCGTCGCCTTCGGAGTGAGCCGCTCGCGGTGCGCCAGGACCATCGCGCCGAGGGCGGCGGTGATCAGCAGCGCGGCGGTCACCTCGAAGGCCAGGAAGTACGTCGAGAAGAGCACCGCCGCGATGCCCTCGATGTTGCCGCCCGCGTTGGCCTCGCTGAGTCCGACGACGGTGCCCACCGAGACCTGGGCGACGCCCAGCACCAGCAGCACCCCGAAGCCCAGGCCGAGCAGCACCGAGGCCAGGCGCTGGCCACGGATGGTCTCGACCACCGAGTCGGAGGCGTCGACCCCGACGAGCATCAGCACGAAGAGGAAGAGCATCAGGATCGCGCCGGTGTAGACGATGATCTGCACGGCGAAGAGGAAGGGCGCGTCCTGCACGGCGTACAGCACGGCCAGGCTGATCATCACGACCGCCAGCAGCAGCGCGCAGTGCACCGCCTTGCGGGCGAGCACCATGCCCAGCGCGGCGACCACCATGACCGGCGCGAGGATCCAGAAGGCGATCACGCGGTCTCACCACCCGTGCCGGTGCCCGTGCTGGTGCCGGTGTGCGGCCGGAGGTTGCGGCGGTAGTAGTCGCCCTCGTCGGCGCCGTCCTGCATCGGGTGCGGGGGCGCCTCCATGCCCGGCAGCAGCGGCGCGAGCAGGTCGGACTTCTCGTAGATCAGGTCGCTGCGGTTGTTGTCGGCCAGCTCGTACTCGTTGGTCATCGTCAGCGCGCGCGTCGGGCAGGCCTCGATGCAGAGCCCGCACAGGATGCAGCGCAGGTAGTTGATCTGGTAGACGCGGCCGTAGCGCTCGCCGGGGCTGAAGCGCTCCTCGTCGGTGTTGGGGGCGCCCTCGACGTAGATCGCGTCGGCCGGGCAGGCCCAGGCGCACAGCTCGCAGCCGATGCACTTCTCCAGGCCGTCGCTCCAGCGGTTGAGCTGGTGGCGGCCGTGGAAGCGCGGGGCCGTGGGCTCCTTCTGCTCGGGGTACTGCTCGGTGACGACCTTGCGGAACATCGTCCGGAAGGTCACCCCGAACCCGGCGACCGGGTCCCAGAGCTGCTCCTTCAACGAGGCCATCAGTCGTTCCCTCCGTCATGGGTGGTCGCGCCGGTGGGCACCCGGGCGGGCAGCTCCTGGCCGGGCATGGGCGGCACCGGGTAGCCGCCGGCGAACGCGTCGAACTCGGCCCGCTCGGGCTCGGGCTCGGGCTGGCGCCGCTCGGGCAGCAGGAGCAGCACGACGAGCACCGCCGCGAAGACGCCCGCCGCCACGAACAGCCAGGTCTGGTCGAGCTGGCCGGCGTACTCGTTGCGCACGATCCGCATGCCGGCCACGCCCACGATCCAGACCAGGGAGATCGGGATCAGCACCTTCCAGCCGAAGTCCATGAACTGGTCGTAGCGCAGCCGCGGCAGCGAGCCCCGGAGCCAGATGAAGAAGAAGATGAAGGCGAGCATCTTGCCGAAGAACCACAGCACCGGCCAGTAGCCCTCGTTGGCGCCCTCCCAGACCTGGGCGATGCCGAAGGGCGCGCGCCAGCCGCCGAGGAAGAGCGTCGTGGCGATCGCCGAGACGGTCGCCATGTTGATGTACTCGGCGAGGAAGAAGAGCGCGAACTTCAGCGACGAGTACTCGGTGTGGAAGCCGCCGACGAGCTCGCCCTCGGCCTCGGGCAGGTCGAAGGGGGCGCGGTTGACCTCGCCGACCATCGAGATCACGTAGATGATGAAGGACGGCAGCAGCGGGACGAAGTACCACAGCCCCGCCTGGGCGTTGACGATCTCGGAGGTCGACATCGTGCCGGCCTGGAGGAAGACCGTGATCAGGGCCAGGCCCATCGCGACCTCGTAGGAGATCATCTGGGCGCTGGAGCGCAGGCCGCCGAGCAGGGAGTAGGTGGAGCCGCTCGACCAGCCGCCCAGGACGATGCCGTAGATGCCGATCGAGGCGATCGCCATCACGAAGATGACGGCCACCGGCATGTCGGTGAGCTGCAGCGGCGTGACGACGTCGGTGAAGGGGATCCGGACCTCGGGCCCGAAGGGGATCACCGAGAAGGTCACGAAGGCCGGCACCACGACGATCACGGGCGCCAGGACGAAGACCACCTTGTCGGCGGCCTTGGGGATGATGTCCTCCTTCAGCGCCAGCTTCACGCCGTCGGCGAGACTCTGCAGCAGGCCGAAGGGGCCGTTGCGGTTGGGGCCGATGCGGTGCTGCATCCGCGCCACCACCCGGCGCTCCCACCAGATGTTGAAGAGCGTCAGCAGCACCAGCACCACGAAGACCAGCACGGCCTTGAGGATCACGACCCACACGGGGTCCTGACCGAAGCTCTCCAGCGTCGGGCCCATCAGACGTCTCCTCCGAAGGTCAGCGACACCGCGGACCCCGCGGGGCCGACGAGGTGGCGCACCGAGAGCCCGGGCGCGCTCGCCGGCGCCCAGCAGGTGCCGTCGGCGAGGTCGGCGACGCCGATGGGGAGCTCGGCCGAGCCGAGCGGACCCGTCAGCGTGACCCGCTCCCCCGGACGGGCGCCCAGCCGGTCGAGCACGGCCTGCGAGACCAGCACCCGGGGGGCGCGGGCCGTGGCCCGGAAGTCGTCGTCGCCGTCCTGGAGCCGGCCGTCGTCGACCAGCTGCTTCCACGAGGCCAGCACGAGGCCCGGGGCCTCGCCCGCGGTGGACGCGGACGGCGCGACGTGGTCGTGCGCCGCTCGCTCGCCGTCCCAGCCGCCGAGCTGGGCGAGCTCGTCCCAGGCCTGCTCGGGCGAGCGGACGCCGAGGCGCACGCCCATCTCCTCGGCGATCCCGGCCAGCACGCGGACGTCGGGCAGCGAGCCCGGCACGTGGAGCACCGGGCCGAACTGGCGCACCCGGCCCTCCCAGTTGACGTAGGAGCCGGACTTGTCGGTGGGCGGCGCGACGGGGAGCACGACGTCGGCGAGCGCGGTCACGGCCGACTCGCGCACCTCCAGGGAGACCAGGAAGCCCACCTGCGCCAGTGCCTTCGCGGCGAGGACCGGGTCGGGCAGGTCGCCGGGGTCGACGCCGCCGACGACGAGACCGCCGAGCTCGCCGGACGCCGCCGCGGCGACGATGCCGTCGGTGTCGCGGCCCGCCTGGGCCGGCACGTCGTCGACGCCCCAGGCGGCAGCCAGGTCGACCCGGGCGGCGGCGTCGGCGACGGGACGCCCCCCGGGCAGCAGGGTCGGTAGGCAGCCGACCTCGACCGCGCCGCGGTCGCCGGCGCGACGCGGGATCCAGGCCGCGCGGGCACCCGTGGTGGCCGCGAGCCGCGCGACGGCGCTGAGCACGCCGGGCACGGCGGCCATCCGCTCGCCGACCAGGATGAGCCCGCCGGCGTCGAGGGCGACGTCGCCGTCGTGGGCGAGCGCCTCGACCGCCGCGGCCTCGTCGCCGGGACGGGTCGGGATCAGCGTGCCGCCGAGCTTGTGCAGCCCGCGCGAGGTGTAGGGCGCGATCGACCAGACGCCCAGCAGCGACGACCCGGAGGTCACGCCGCCGCGGGCGGCCTTGCGCAGGCGCAGGAACACCGAGCCGGCCTCGTCCTCGGGCTCGAAGCCCACCAGCACCACGGCCCGGGCCGACTCCAGGTCGGCGTAGGTCACCGCACCATCGCCGGGCGTGGTGCCGGCGACGTGGGCGGCGAGGTAGGCCGCCTCCTCCGGCGAGTGCGCCCGGGCGCGGAAGTCGACGTCGTTGGTGCCGAGCGCGACGCGGGCGAACTTGGCGTAGGCGTAGGCGTCCTCGACGGTCAGGCGACCACCGGGCAGCACGCCGACGCCGCCGGCCTCACGGGCGGCGGCGAGCCCGCGCGCCGCGACCGCGAAGGCCTCGGGCCAGCTCGCCGCGCGCAGCTCACCGGGCTCCCCGTCGGGGCCGTGGTCGCGCACCAGCGGGTGGGTCAGCCGGTCGTCGAGCCGGCTCCAGCGGAAGCCGAAGCGGTCCTTGTCGGTGATCCACTCCTCGTTGACCTCGGGGTCGTCGCCGGCCAGGCGGCGCATCACCTTGCCGCGGCGGTGGTCGACCCGGATCGCGGAGCCACTGGCGTCGTGCTCGGTCACGCTCGGCGTGGAGACGAGGTCGAAGGGACGCGAGCGGAAGCGGTAGGACGACGAGGTCAGCGCCCCCACGGGGCAGATCTGGATGGTGTTGCCGGAGAAGTAGCTCTCGAAGGGCTCCTTCTCGTAGATGCCGACCTGCTGCAGCGCCCCGCGCTCGACCAGCGCGATGAAGGGGTCGCCGGCGATCTGCTCGGAGAAGCGTGTGCAGCGCGCGCACAGCACGCAGCGCTCCCGGTCGAGCAGCACGGCGGCCGAGATGTTGATCGGCTTGGGGTAGAGCCGCTTGTGCTCGACGAAGCGGGTCTCGCCGCGGCCGTTGCTCATCGCCTGGTTCTGCAGCGGGCACTCGCCGCCCTTGTCGCAGACGGGGCAGTCGAGCGGGTGGTTGATGAGCAGCAGCTCCATCACGCCCTGCTGCGCCTTGTCAGCGACCGGCGAGGTGGCCTGGGTGTTGACCACCATGCCGTCGGCGACGGTGAGCGTGCACGACGCCTGCGGCTTGGGCATGCCGCGGCCGTTGCCGGCGTCGGGCACCTCGACCAGGCACTGGCGGCAGGCGCCCACGGGCGCCAGCAGCGGGTGGTCGCAGAAGCGCGGGATCTGCACGCCGATCTGCTCGGCGGCCCGGATCACCAGGGTGTCCTTGGGCACGGAGACCTCGACGCCGTCGATGGTCACCGTGACCTCGTCGCTGCGCTGCGGCGCGGTCTCCTTCGACTTCTCCGGGGTCGTCGTCACGCCGGGACCTCCTGACGGGCGAAGACCGTGGAGGCCTCGCGGTCGAAGGGGCAGCCCCCGTGGGTGAGGTGGGCCAGGTACTCCTCGCGGAAGTACTGGATCGAGGAGGTGATCGGGCTGGTGGCACCGTCGCCGAGCGCGCAGAAGGAGCGCCCCAGGATGTTGTCGCAGACGTCGTCGAGCAGGTCGAGGTCGGACTCCTGACCCTTGCCCTGCTCGAGGTTGGCCAGCGTCTGCACCAGCCACCAGGTGCCCTCGCGGCACGGCGTGCACTTGCCGCACGACTCGTGCTTGTAGAACTCGGTCCACCGCAGCACGGCGCGCACCACGCAGGTGGTCTCGTCGAAGAGCTGCAGCGCGCGCGTGCCGAGCATCGAGCCGGCGCCCGCTACGCCCTCGAAGTCGAGCGGCACGTCGAGGTGCTCGGCGGTGAGGATCGGGGTGCTGGACCCGCCGGGGGTCCAGAACTTCAGCTCGTGGCCCTCGCGCATGCCGCCGGCGAGGTCGATCAGCTCGCGCAGCGTGATGCCGAGCGGGGCCTCGAACTGCCCCGGGTTGGCGACGTGGCCGGAGAGGCTGAAGATGCCGAAGCCCTTGGACTTCTCGGTGCCCATCGAGGCGAACCACTCGGCCCCGCGCGCGATGATGCTCGGCACCGACGCGATCGACTCGACGTTGTTGATCACCGTGGGGCTGGCGTAGAGGCCGGCGACCGCCGGGAAGGGCGGGCGCAGCCGGGGCTGCCCGCGGCGTCCCTCGAGGGAGTCGAGCAGCGCCGTCTCCTCACCGCAGATGTAGGCACCGGCCCCGGCGTGCACGGTCAGCTCGAGGCTGTAGCCGGAGCCGTGGATGTCGGTGCCGAGGTGGCCGGCGAGGTAGGCCTCCTGCACGGCGCGCTGCAGCCGCCGGACGACGTGGAGCACCTCGCCCCGCACGTAGATGAAGGCGTGGCTGGCCCGGATGGCGTAGGAGGCGATGATGACGCCCTCCACCAGCGTGTGCGGGCTGGCCATCATCAGCGGGACGTCCTTGCAGGTGCCCGGCTCGGACTCGTCGGCGTTGACCACGAGGTACTTGGGCTTGGGGTTGTCCTGCGGGATGAAGCCCCACTTCATGCCGGTCGGGAAGCCCGCGCCGCCACGGCCGCGCAGGTTGGAGGCCTTGACGGCCTCGACCACGTCGGCGGGCGCCATGCCGAGGGCGGTGCGCACGGCGGCGTACCCCCCGCGGTCCTCGTAGGACGCCAGGGTCCACGAGCGGTCGGCGTCCCAGTTGTCCGTCAGGACCGGGGTCAGGGTGTCGAAGCGGCTCACTTGTCGTCGCCCCCAGGGTTGTCGGGGTTGTCCTCGTGCTTGACGTCGGCGTCGGACGCCGCGACCGCGGCGTCGTCCTCGATCTCCTCGGCCTCGTGCGAGCCCTCGGCCGCGCCGGAGCTGGCGGGGTCGACCTGCTCGGCGGTGGCCTCGGCGGCAGAGTCGTCGTCGCCGTCGGGCCGGGCCTCGGCGGTCCACTCGCGCTCGCGCGCGATCTGCAGCCCCACCAGCGAGGAGGGGCCGGCCGACGGTCCCTCGTCGGCGAGGTCGTCGGGGAAGCCGGCGAGCACCCGCTCGGCCTGGCGCCAGGTCACCAGGCGGGGCCCCCGCGTGCTGCTGACGGGCTCGCCCGCCCGGAGCCGGTCGACGAGCGCGCAGGCCGAGTCGGGCGTCATGTTGTCCATGAACTCCCAGTTGACCGTCATCACCGGTGCGTAGTCGCAGGCGGCGTTGCACTCGACGTGCTCGAGGGTGATCGCGCCATCGTCGGTGGTCTCGTCGTTGCCGACGTCGAGGTGCTCCTTGAGCCGCTCGAAGATCAGGTCGCCGCCCATCACCGCGCACAGCGTGTTGGTGCAGACACCGACGTGGTAGTCGCCGACCGGACGCCGCTTGTACATCGTGTAGAAGGTCGCCACGCCGCTGACCTCGGCCGCGGAGATGCCGAGGATCTCGGCGCAGGCCTCGATGCCGCGGGAGGTCACCCGGCCCTCGACGCTCTGCACCAGGTGCAGCATCGGCAGCAGCCCGGAGCGGGCCTGGGGGTAGCGGGCGCCGATCTCGCGCAGCTCGGCGTACGTCGCCGCGTCGAGCGGCTCGCTGGTCTCGGCCGTGGTCGACACGGCGGCGGCGTTGGTGCCGTCGTCGATGCCGGGGATCCGGCTGGCACCGTCGGACGCGGTCATCGGGGTCCCCTCACGATTGTCGACGGGAGGAGCGAAGCGGGGGACGGAGAGAATCGGGTGGGGTGGTTCATCGGTCGACACCTCCCATCACGGGGTCGATGGAGGCGATCGCCACGATGACGTCGGCCACCTGGCCGCCCTCGCTCATCACGGAGGTCGCCTGCAGGTTGACGAAGGACGGGTCGCGGAAGTGCGCGCGGAAGGGCCGGGTGCCGCCGTCGGAGACGACGTGGGCGCCGAGCTCGCCGCGGGGCGACTCGACCGGCACGTAGGCCTGGCCCGGCGGGACGCGGAAGCCCTCGGTCACCAGCTTGAAGTGGTGGATCAGGGCCTCCATCGACTCGCCCATGATGTGCTGGATGTGGTCGGGGCTGTTGCCCATGCCGTCGGCGCCGATCGAGAGCTGGCTGGGCCACGCGATCTTCTTGTCGGCCACCATCACGGGAGCGCCCTCCAGGTCCGCGAGCCGGTCGGTGGCCTGCTCGACGATGCGCAGCGACTCCCACATCTCGTCGAGCCGGATCCGGAAGCGGCCGTAGGCGTCCATGGAGTCGCGGGTCGGGACGTCGAACTCGTAGTCCTCGTAGCCGCTGTAGGGCTGGCTCTTGCGCAGGTCCCACGGGTAGCCGGTGGAGCGCAGCACGGGACCGGTGATGCCGAGCGCCAGGCAGCCGGCGAGGTCGAGGTGACCGACGCCGTCGAGGCGGGCCTTGAAGATCGGGTTGGCGTTGCAGAGCGCGGCGTACTCGGGCAGCCGCTTCTTCATCAGCTTGACGAAGTCGCGGATCTCGTCGAGGGCGCCGGCCGGAAGGTCCTGGGCGACGCCGCCGGGGCGGATGAAGGCGTGGTTCATGCGCAGCCCGGTGATGAGCTCGAAGAGGTCGAGGACCAGCTCGCGCTCGCGGAAGCCCACCGTCATGACGGTGAGCGCGCCGATCTCCATGCCGCCGGTGGCGATGCAGACGAGGTGGGAGGAGAGCCGGTTGAGCTCCATCAGGAGCACCCGCATGACCTGCGCCTTCTCCGGCACGTCGTCCTCGATGTCGAGCAGCCGCTCGACGCCCATGGCGTAGGTCGCCTCGTTGTAGAAGGGGCTCAGGTAGTCCATCCGGGTGCAGAAGGTGGTGCCCTGCACCCAGGTGCGGAACTCCATGTTCTTCTCGATGCCGGTGTGCAGGTAGCCGATGCCGCACCGGGCCTCGGTGACGGTCTCGCCCTCGAGCTCCAGGATCAGCCGGAGCACCCCGTGCGTCGAGGGGTGCTGGGGCCCCATGTTGACCACGACCTTGTCGTCGTGCTCCTCCTGCAGGCCCTCGGTGATGGAGTCCCAGTCCTGCCCGGTGACGGTGAAGACCCGTCCCTGGCTGGTCTCCGCGCCGGCGGCGTACGCGTCCTGTGTCATCAGTGGTAGGCCCTTCGGGTGTCGGGCGGCGGGATGGTGCCGCCCTGCGCCCGGAGGGCGCCAGACGGCGCAGTGTCCTTGCGCTGGGGGTGGCCGGGCCGCATCAGTTGTAGGCCCTTCGGGTGTCGGGCGGCGGGATGGTGCCGCCCTTGTACTCCACGGGGATCCCGCCCAAGGGGTAGTCCTTGCGCTGGGGGTGGCCGGGCCAGTCGTCCGGCATCTGGATGCGGGTGAGCGCGGGGTGGCCGTCGAAGACGATGCCGAAGAAGTCGAAGGCCTCGCGCTCGTGCCAGTCGGCGGTGGGGTAGGTCGGCACCACGCTCGGCACGTGCGGGTCGGCGTCGGGGCAGGTCACCTCGAGGCGGATCCGGCGGTTGTGGGTCATCGAGAGCAGGTGGTAGACGACGTGCAGCTCGCGACCGGTGTCCTCGGGGTAGTGCACCCCGCTGACCGAGGAGCACAGCTCGAAGCGCAGCCGCGCGTCGTCGCGGAGCCGCCGCGCCAGGGCGGCCAGGTGCTCGCGGCGCACGAAGAAGGTGATCTCGCCGCGGTGGACCACGACCTTCTCGAAGGGCGCGCCGATGCCGTCGTCGGCGGCGCCCTCGGCCAGCGCGGTGGCGACCTCGTCGAACCAGCCGCCGTACGGCGCCTCGGTGCCGCCCGGCATCGCCACCTCGCGCACCAGCCCGCCGTAGCCGGAGGTGTCACCGGTGCCGCGGACGCCGAACATGCCCTGGCGCCGGCCGAGGGGCTCGGGACCCGCGCCCGTGGGCGAGGGGGTGTTCTCCGGCAGCCGTGACGTGACGTCGGGCTCGGTGCGGGCCGGACGGTCGTTCTCGGTGCGGGGCTCCTGGTCCTCGCTCACCGCATGAGCCCCTTCATCTGGCTGGTGGGCGCGGCGTTGAGCGCGGCGGTCTCCTGCTCGACGATCTCGGCGGTGCGGTGGGCGCCCATCTTGGTCGCCTGCACCTGGTCGTGGAGCTTGAGGATCGCGTCAATGAGCATCTCGGGACGCGGGGGGCAGCCGGGCAGGTACATGTCGACCGGCACGACGTGGTCGACGCCCTGGACGATCGCGTAGTTGTTGAACATGCCGCCCGAGCTGGCGCACACGCCCATGGCGAGGACCCACTTGGGCTCGGCCATCTGGTCGTAGATCTGGCGGAGCACCGGCGCCATCTTCTGGCTGACCCGACCCGCGACGATCATCAGGTCGGCCTGGCGCGGGCTGGCCCGGAAGACCTCCATGCCGAAGCGTGCGAGGTCGTACTTCGGTCCGCCGCTGGTCATCATCTCGATGGCGCAGCAGGCCAGGCCGAAGGTGGCGGGCCAGAAGGACGCCTTGCGCATGTAGCCGGCGACGCCCTCGACGGTGGTCAGGAGCACCCCGCTGGGGAGCTTCTCCTCGATTCCCACTGGTTCGGTCCCTCCGGGGAGTGGTGCGTGACTGGGGTGGTGTCGGGGGGGGTCGGCCGGGACTCAGTCCCAGTCGAGTCCCCCGCGCTTGAACTCGTAGACGTAGGCGATGGTGATGTTGACCAGGAAGAGCAGCATCGCGAGGAAGCCGAAGAGGGCCAGCTCGTCGAAGTAGATCGCCCACGGCACGAGGAACATGATCTCGACGTCGAAGATGATGAAGGTCATCGCGACGGTGTAGTACTTCACGGGGATGCGCCCACCGCCGTGGGCCTGCGGCGTCGGCTCGATGCCGCACTCGTAGGAGTCGAGCTTGGCCCGGTTGTAGCGGGCCGGGCCGGTCAGCGAGCTGACCACCACCGAGAAGACGGCGAAGCCGAGCGCCAGGACCATCAGCGCCAGGATCGGCGTGTAGAGCTCCATGGTCCTCCTCGTCAGCGACTGTGCTCGTGCACTCGTGAAATGCTTCACGAAGTCCGGCGACCACTCAGCATAGAGGCCCGCGTCACATCCCGCGAACCCCCCTCCGGGGGTGTCGTACCCGGCCTGACCTGCAGATTTACCGCACGGTGCTGTTGCGTAATTACGAGGCTCAGGCGGTGGCGCGATGGAGCGCCACGATGCCGGCGGAGAGGTTCTGCCACTCCACGTCGTGCCACCCCGCCGCGGCCAGGCGCGCGGCCAGGGCCGGCTGGTCGGGCCACGACCGGATCGACTCGGCGAGGTAGACGTAGGCGTCGGGGCTGGAGGAGACGGCGCGCGCCACCGGGGGCAGCGCCCGCATCAGGTACTCGACGTAGACGGTGCGGAAGGGCGCCCACGTCGGGCTGCTGAACTCGCAGACCACCAGCCGCCCGCCCGGGCGCACGACGCGGCGGATCTCGCGAAGGCCTGCATCGGGGTCGACGACGTTGCGCAGCCCGAAGCTGATCGTGGCGGCGTCGAAGGAGTCGTCGGCGAAGGGCAGCCGGGTGGCGTCTCCGGCCGTGAAGGGCAGCTGCGGCCGCGCCTTCTTGCCGACGCGCAGCATCCCGACCGAGAAGTCGCAGGGCACGACGTGGGCGCCGTGCTCGGCGAAGGGCACCGAGGAGGTGCCGGTGCCGGCGGCGAGGTCGAGCACCCGCATGCCCGGCCGCGGGTCGACCGCGCGCAGCACGGCGCGGCGCCAGCGGCGGTCCTGCCCGAGCGAGAGCACGTCGTTGGTGACGTCGTAGCGCTTGGCGACGGCGTCGAACATCGCCTGCACCTCGTCGGGGCGCTTGTCCAGGCTCGCTCGGGTCACGCAGCGAAGCGTAGGCGGGGCCGGGGGACGCTGCGAAACCGCGGGGCGCTGCGGGGAGTCCTACCGGGAGAGCGCCGTCGGCTCGGTGAGGATGGTCCCCATGTCCCGCACCTTCCCCTGGGGCACCTCGGTGATGGTCGCGCTGGTGCTCCTCGCCACCAGTGCCGTCGGCTTCACGCTCTCCCACCGGGTGGGCGACGCCTCCGCACAGGCGGCCGCGCCCGGTGAGACGTCCAGCGCCTCCCCGACCCCGACGAGCCTTGCGACGACACCGGACACCGCTCCGGTGCGCACACCGGAGCGGTGGAGCGGCACCCGCGCGACGGCGCGGCCGGCACCCCTGCCCGCCGTGCGGCCGTACGCCGTCCCGGCGCCGGGGCCGCGGCTGCTCGGACCTGGCGACGACTCCGCCGAGGTCAGGGAGCTGCAGTCGCGGCTGCGCCAGATCGCCTGGGTCTACGGCGACGTCGACGACCGCTACGACGACACGCTCGCCGAGGCGGTGCGCGGCTTCCAGGAGAAGCGCCGCATCGCCGAGACGGGCTACGTCGACCAGCGCACCATGGACCGGCTGCTCGCGATGACGCGGGAGCCCACGGCCGACGAGCTGGCCAACCGCTTCCCCGGCGACGTCGAGACCGACGCCGGCCTCGACCCGCGCTGCCTCACCGGCCGGGTGCTGTGTGTCGACAAGGCCAGCAGCACGCTGCGCTGGGTCGTCGACGGCCAGGTGCTCCGCACGCTGGCGGTGCGCTTCGGCTCGGAGTTCACCCCGACCCGCGAGGGCCGCTTCTCGGTGGGCTGGAAGTCGCGCGACCACGTCTCGTCGCTCTACGACACCCCCATGCCCTTCGCGATGTTCTTCTCCGGCGGGCAGGCCGTGCACTACTCGGCCGACTTCGCCGCCACGGGCTACGCCGGGGCCTCGCACGGCTGCGTCAACGTGCGCGACCTGCCGGGGATCACCTGGCTCTTCGACCAGGTGCGGGTGGGCGACGCGGTGGTCGTCTACTGGTCGTGAGGTCGTAGAGTCGCTCGCGTGACGAGCGACCGGGTCTCCCAGGCGCCGGCCGCCCGCCTCGTGGCCCGCACCGTCGAGCTCGACGTGGCCTCGCTGCCCGAGGACCTGCTCACGCTGCTGCCCGTCCCCGGACCCGGCGAGCAGCCCACGGCCTGGTTGCGCCGCGGCGAGGGCATCGTCGCGTGGGGCGAGGCGGCCCGCGCCGACACCGCGGGGCCGCAGCGCTTCGAGACGGCCGCGGAGTGGTGGCGCGAGACCGCGACCACGGCGGTGGTGCGCGACGACGTCGACCTGCCGGGCTCCGGGCTGGTGTGCCTGGCGAGCTTCGGCTTCGCCGACGAGCCGGGCGACAGCGTGCTCGTCGTGCCGCACGTGGTCGTCGGACGACGCGGTGGCCGGGCCTGGCTCACCGTCACGGCTCCCGACGAGCTCGCCCCGCTGCCGTCGCTCGCCCCCGCGACGGAGCCACCGTCGCCGCGCGGGCTGACCTTCGCCGACGGCGCGATGAGCGGGGCCGCGTGGGAGACGGTCGTCGCCGAGGCCGTGGCGCGGATCGGCTCGGGCGACCTGGAGAAGGTGGTGCTGGCCCGCGACCTGCTCGCCACGCTCGACGACGACCTCGACGTCCGCTGGCCGCTGCGGCGCCTGGCCGCCGACTATCCGATGTGCTGGACCTTCCACGTCGACGGCCTCCTCGGCGCCACCCCCGAGCTGCTGGTGCGCCGCGAGCGCGGGCTGATCACCTCCCGCGTGCTGGCCGGCACCATCCGCCGCACCGGCGACGTCTCGCGCGACGCCGCCCTCGCGGGGCAGCTCGCCCGGTCGTCGAAGGACCTCGAGGAGCACGAGTACGCCGTGCGCTCGGTGGCCGAGTCGCTGGCGCCGTACTGCTCCTCGACCAACGTGCCGGAGGTGCCCTTCGTGCTGCACCTGCCCAACGTGATGCACCTGGCCACCGACGTCACGGGGGTCACCCACGACCACGACGCCGGCGGCGAGCACGACCCTGCGGCGCTGTTGCTGCTCGCCTCGGCGCTGCACCCCTCGGCCGCCGTCGGCGGCACCCCGACGGACGCCGCGGTCGCGCTGATCACCGAGCTCGAGGGCATGCACCGCGACCGCTACGCCGCCCCCGTCGGCTGGCTCGACGCCCACGGCGACGGCGAGCTCGGCATCGCACTGCGCTCGGCCCACGTCTCCGGCCGCACGGTGCGGCTCTTCGCCGGCTGCGGCATCGTCGCCAGCTCCGACCCCGAGGCCGAGCTCGCCGAGGCCCAGGCCAAGTTCCTGCCCGTGCGCGACGCCCTCTCCGGCGCGTAGCCGCAGCCCCTGTCGACGGGTCAGCGGCGGCGGTCGGGGGCCAGGTGGGAGAGGTGGATGGGGGCGGGGTCGGGCTCGTCGAGCCGGACCTCCTCGTGCTCGCGCTCGCGCACGGCGCGCTTGATCTGCTGCAGGTTGTTGCGCAGCAGGTCGGAGACGAGCTCGTCCATCCGGGGGTCGCCGAGCATCTCGATCAGCACCCGCAGCGTGGTCTCGGTGACCTGGCCGACGATGGCGTCGTAGCCGGGCAGCCGGTTGACCACCCGCGACGCGGGGTCGTCGCGGACCTTCTCGCGGACCAGCTCGATGAGCTCGTCGTGGTTCTCCACGAGGGCGGCCGAGATGTTCTTGGTGTAGTGGCCGGTGGCGATGACGTCGGCGACCTCGTCGAGCACCGCCACCGTGATCGGCCGCTTGACCACGTCGATCGCCCGCTCGCGGACCCTGTTGATGCGGCGGATGACCCACGGGGTGCGCAGGCCGCGGCGCACCAGGGCCCGGGTCAGCAGGCCCGAGACCACGAGAAGCACCAGCAGCACGAGCAGCGTGAGCCAGACCAGCTCGCTCACCGAGAGGCCGCGCAGCCACTCGACCACGCGCGTCAGACCTCCACGTCGGCGCCGGGCGCGAGCCGGGCGTAGCTGCCGCCCTGCTCGCCGAGGAAGCGCTCCAGGTGGCTGGTGACGACCTTGTGGCCGGTCTCGCTGTAGATCGCGTCGTGGATGCCGACGTTGCGCGGTGCCGCCACCGCCACGGCGAAGTCGATCGCCTCGGAGATCTTCAGCCAGGGCGCGCTGACCGGGAGCAGCAGCAGGTCGACCGGGCGGTCGGGCACGGTGAGGGCGTCGCCGGGGTGGAAGACGGTCGTGCCCTCGACGTCGACGAGGAAGCCGCTGTTGTCGAAGTGCGGCAGGGCGGGGTGGATCACGGCGTGCTTCTCGCCGACCACCTCGACGGGGACGCCGAGGTCGAGCCGGTCACCGGGACGGACGACGCTGAGCCGGTCGTCGAGCCCTGCGTCGGCGCTGCGCACCTGCTCGGCGACGGCCGCGATGGTGTGCACCGGAGCCTCGGCACGGCGCAGGTGGTCCACGGTCCAGTGGTCGGGGTGCTCGTGGGTCACCAGCACCGCGGTCGCGCCCTCGACCGCCTCGTCCTGCTCGGTGAAGGCCCCGGGGTCGATCACCAGGACGGTGTCCCCCGACTCGATCCGCACGCAGGCATGGCCGAACTTGGTGATCCGCATGGGGAGGAGCGTAGCCAGCCGGTCAGCCGGTGAGCTGGTCGACGAAGCACCAGCGCCAGTCCTCGCCGGGCTCCGCCGAGCGCATCACCTCGTGGCCGCTGTGCTGGAAGTGGCGCGAGGCGTGCCGCTCCGGGGAGGAGTCGCAGCACGCGACGTGGCCGCAGCGCACGCACATCCGCAGATGGACCCAGGCGGTGCCCTCGCGGCGGCAGTCGCCGCACTCCCCCGGGGTGTCGGGGGAGACGGCGGGAGGGACCTGCCGGAGGTGCTCGCAGTCGCCCTCCAGGTGCGTCGCCGTCGCGGCGTGCACACGGTCGCGCTCGGCCACGCTGTAGGCCAGCATCGACTCCTCGACGTCGAGCATGGCCAGGACCTCGGCCACCACCTCGTGCGGCACCGTGCCGGTGCTGCGCACCTCCAGCACCGCCGACCGCTCGACGTCGATCATCTCCTGGCGCCAGCGGGCGTAGATGTCGCTGGGGTTCTCCTGCTGCTGCGGCCCGACCCGCTCCCACGCGGCGAAGTCGCGCCGCTCGACCTTGTCGCGGATGGTGTCGGCGACGTGGTGCGGGTCGTCGACGGCGAGCTCCTCGAGTCGTGCCAGGCCCGCCTGCGAGGCCCGGTGGAGCAGGGTGGCGCGGGCCAGGGCGTCGGACGCCGGGTCGGGCGAGGGCGCCTGCAGCCGCCGCGCCACCCAGGGCAGGGTCGCGCCCTGCCCCAGCAGGGTGCCGAAGGCGACGGTGAAGGCGACCAGCAGGAGCACGTCGCGGTAGGGCGTGTCCTCGGGGATCACGAAGGCCGCCGCGAGCGTGACCACGCCGCGCATGCCGGCCCAGCCGACGAGGAAGGTGAAGCTGCGCGGTGGCTTGCGGCCGCTGGGCAGCCGCGTCATGAGGAGCATCCGGGAGCCGAAGACCCACGCGAGCCGCACCACCACCACCGCGACCAGCGTGGCCGCGCAGACGGTGAGCACACGTCCGGGGGCGGCCTCGCCCCCGAAGGCGTCGCGGATGATGGTGTCGGCCTGCAGGCCGATCAGCAGGAAGACCGCGCTCTCGAGCAGGAACTGGATGCTGCGCCAGTTGATGCTCTCCGCGATCCGCGACTGCGCGCGCTGCAGCACGGGGGCCCGGTGCCCCAGCAGCAGCCCGACCACGACCACCGCGACCACGCCGCTCGGGTGGCTGTAGTGGTCGGGGGCGGTCGGCACGTGGATCTCCTCCGCCGCGACGTACGCCGCGAAGGGCGTCACCAGGCCGAGCGCGGTGTCGATCGGCACCAGGGTGACGTGGCGGCGCGCCGACCCGATGACGAGGTAGAAGAGCAGGCCGACGGCGACGCCGCCCACCGCGGCGACCAGGAAGTCGAGCCCGACCACGCACCACGCCAGCGAGGCGATCCCCGCGGCGATCGCGGTGTTGAGCGCCACGAGGGCGGTCGCGTCGTTGAGCAGCGACTCGCCCTCCAGGATGGTCACGACGCGCCGCGGCAGCCCGATCCGGCGGCCGATGGCCGTGGCCGCCACCGCGTCCGGCGGCGCCACGACGGCGCCGATCGCGAGCGCCGCCGGCCACCCGACCCCGGGCAGCAGGGCGTGCACGACCACGCCCACCGCGACCGTGGTCGCGATCACGAGGCCCACCGAGAGCAGCAGGATCGCGCGCCGGTTGGCGTTGAAGTCGACGAGGCTGGTCTGCTGCGCGGCGGCGTACAGCAGCGGCGGCAGCAGGCCGAAGAGCACCACCTCGGGCTCGAGCGCGACCTCCGGCACGAAGGGCAGGTAGGACGCCGCCACCCCGACCACCGTGAGCACCAGCGGGGTCGGCAGGTCGGCACGCTCGCACAGGCTCGTGACGACCACGACCACCACGACGATGGCGACGAGCAGGACGACGAGGTGCACGAGAAATCAACCTGCCAGGGTGCGCAGTGATTCCTCTAGTGCTCGACGGTCCTGTCTGGACAGCCTCACCTCGACCACCTCGACGCCGCCGTTGGGGCTGGCCAGTGCGTGCTCGAGCTCGGCGCGGCTCCCGACGCGCCAGTGGGGGGTGCGCGTGGCGGCGCACAGCGCGGCCAGGTCGACGCCGTGCGGGGTGCCGAAGAGCCGCTCGAAGCGGTCGGCGTACGCCGGGGCGCCCTGCTCCAGCGTGGCGAAGATCGAGCCGCCGTCGTCGTTGGCCACCACGACGGTGAGGTCGGGACGCGGCTCGTCGGGCCCGAGCACCAGGCCGGTCATGTCGTGCAGGAAGGTCACGTCGCCGACGTACGCCGTGGCGCGCGACGAGCGCGGCCGCCCCAGGGCGGCGCCGACGGCGGTGGAGACGGTGCCGTCGATGCCGGCCAGGCCGCGGTTGGCCAGCACCATCCGCCGCTGCCCTACGGGGTGGGCGCCGGCCATCAGGTCGAGGTCGCGGATCGGGTTGCTGGCCCCCACCACGAGCAGGCCGCCCGGCGGGTTGGCGGCGTCGACCACCTGGGCGACCTCGTGCGGGGTGAGACCGGGACGTCGTCGGAGCAGGTCGTCGACCCGGGCGGCGAGCTCGCGGTCGGCGGTCCGCCAGCGCTCCAGCCAGGCGGGGTCGTCAGGCGCGGCGGTGAGCGCGCGCTGGCTGGCCGCGACGGGGAAGGGCCGGGCCGGCCAGCGGCCCGCCGCCGGGATCTCGACCACCTCGACGTCGTCGCGGGCCAGCAGCCGCAGGACGGGCCGGCTCAGCGTCGGGTGCCCCGCGACCACGACACGCTCGACCTCCCCCGCGAGCGCGGTCGTCAGGAGCAGCCGGTAGCAGCGCAGCGCGTGGGTGCCGGTGCGGGAGCCCGAGCTGGGCTCGGCCAGGAGCGGCCACCCGGCACGCTCCGCCAGCATCCGCGCCGGCGGCCCGGCGTCGTCGCCGGCCACCACGACCGTGCGCGGCCCGAGCGGCATCTCGACGGGGCCGGCGTCGACGTGCCAGGGGTGCGGGCGCGGCGCGGGACGCCCGACCGGGGCCGCGAGGAGGGGCATGCCCTCGGCGGGCGGCACCAACGGGTCGTCCAGCTGCACGTTGAGGTGCAGGGGGCCCCGCTCCGGCACGTCGAGGTCGCGGGGGGCGTCGAGGTCGAGGCAGGGGGCGGCGTCGCCGAAGAGCCCGACCTGGTCGGTGGTCTGGTTGGCGCCGGTGCCGCGCAGCCGGGCGGGGCGGTCGGCGGTGACGACCACGAGCGGCACCCCCGCGTGGGCGGCCTCGAGCACGGCGGGGTGCAGGTTGGCGGCCGCGGTGCCGCTGGTGCACACCACGGGCACGGGCCGTCGCGAGGCCTTGGCCAGGCCGAGCGCGAGGAAGCCGGCCGTGCGCTCGTCGATCCGGGTGTGCAGGCGCAGCGGGGCGTCGGCCAGCGCGAAGGCCAGCGGCGCGTTGCGCGACCCCGGGCAGAGCACGGCGTCGGTGGCTCCGGCGGCGAGCAGCCCGTCGACCACGGCGACGGCCAGGCGCTGCGCCCCCGGCGCCGGGAAGCCCTCCGGCTCGGTGCTCACGCCGTCACCTCCGCGCCCACGCGCGCGAGGCGCGCCTCCCAGTGCTGCCGCCGCCCGGCGGGCGCCGCGACCGCCTCGAGCCGGTCGGGACGCACCGCCCGCACGGGCAGCCGGCCGTCGACGGGCAGCAGCGGCTCGCTGGTGACGTCGTCGGTCAGCAGCTGCACCGTCGCGAGGCCGCAGGCGTGCTCGAGGGTGGGCAGGGCCGCCGCCAGGGCGACGCCCATCGCGATGCCGACGCTGCTCTCGACCGCGCTGGAGACCACCACGGGCAGGCCGATGTCCTCGGCGATCCGCAGGCAGGCGCGCACGCCGCCCAGCGGCTGCACCTTGAGCACCGCGACGTCGGCGGCCTCGAGGTCGCGCACCCGGTAGGGGTCGGCGGCGCGGCGGATCGACTCGTCGGCGGCGATGGGGACGTCGGTGCGGCGACGCACGGCGGCCAGCTCCTCGACCGCGGCGCACGGCTGCTCGACGTACTCCAGCCCGCCGGCGGCGCGCTCGAGCACGCGGATGCGCTCGACGGCGGTGTCGACGTCCCAGGCGCCGTTGGCGTCGATGCGCACCAGGCCGTCGCCGATCGCCTCGCGCACCGCCTCGAGCCGGGCCTCGTCCTCGCCCGGGTCCTGCCCCGGCTCGGCGACCTTGACCTTCGCCGTGCGGCAGCCCCCGGCGCGCACGATCGCGGCAGCCCGCTCGGGGTCGCAGGCGGGCACGGTCACGTTGACCGGCACCTCCGCGCGCAGCGGCGCGGGGAAGCCCTCGTCGGCCGCCTCGCGCGCGGCGGCGAGCCACGGCCGCGCGACCGCGTCGTCGTACTCCAGGAAGGGGCTCCACTCCCCCCAGCCGGCGTCGCCACGCAGCAGCAGCCCCTCGCGCTCGGTGAGGCCGCGGAAGCGGGTGCGCAGCGGGATCGAGTAGACGCTCACGCGAGCGCTCGCAGGGCCGCGCGGTCGGGCTTGCCGTTGGGGAGCAGCGGCACGGCGTCGAGCCGCACCCACTGCTTGGGGCGCCACTCGCGCGGGGCCACCGTGGCCGCCAGCTCGGCCTCGGGCACCCCGTCGGCCACGCAGAAGGCCACCACCCGCTCGCCCCACTCCTCGTCGGGCACGCCGAGCACGACCACCTCGCTCACGGCGGGGTGCGTGGCGAGCATCCGCGCGACCGCGGTGGCGGGCACGTTGAGGCCCCCGCTGAGCACGACGTCGTCGCGGCGGCCCGTCACCCGCAGCCGGCCGTCGACGACCTCGCCGAGGTCGTCGGTGCGCAGCCAGCCCTCGTCGTACGCCGCGGCGGTGCGCTCCGGCTCGCCCTCGTAGCCGTCGAAGAGCACCGGCCCGCGCAGCTGCACCTCGCCGTCGCGCACCCGCACCTCGACGCCGTCGAGCGGCACGCCGTCGTAGACGCAGCCGCCGCAGGTCTCGCTCATGCCGTAGGTCTGCACGACCCGGACGCCGCCGGCCTCGGCCTCGGCCCGCACCCCGGCGTCGAGCGGCCCGCCCCCCACTAGCACCGCGTCGTACGCCGCCGGGCCGGGATCGCGCTCGCGCACCGCCCGCACCAGCTGGGTCGGCACCAGCGAGGTGTAGCGCCGGTCGCCGCCACCGCCGCGCAGGGTGCGGTAGAGCACCTGCAGGCCGGCGACGTAGGTGGGCGGCAGGTCGAGCTCCCAGGTGCCCGGGCCGCCGAGCCGGGCGTGGGTCGCGTCGGCGCTCGCCCGCATCGCTCGCCGCGAGAGCACCACGCGCTTGGGGCGGCCGGTGGAGCCCGAGGTCGCGACGACGAGTGGCTTTGGCTCCACGTCGGCGCTCTCCCACGCCTCCAGCAGCGTCCGCACCTGCGACGGCGTACCCGCCACGGGGCGCAGGCTGGCGTCGGGCTGGCTCACCCCGCCACCGTAGTCAGCCGCCGTCGGTGCCGGTTTCCCAGGTTCACCTGGGAATCCCGCTCCTCACACGCGTTGCAACCTGTGTGAAGTGCAGGAACCCCAGGTGAACCTGGGGAACCGGCAGCGCTCGGGCCCTGGCAGGATCCGGCCCATGGCCTCCCCCGCCCAGTGGCTCGCCGGCGCCCGACCGCGCACGCTCCCGGCGGCGGTGGCGCCGGTGCTCGCGGGCACGGGCGTGGCGCTGTGGGAGCGCGAGGCGGTGTGGTGGAAGGCGCTGCTGGCCCTCGCCGTGGCGCTGCTGCTCCAGGTCGGGGTCAACTACGCCAACGACTACTCCGACGGCATCCGCGGCACCGACGCCGACCGCGTCGGGCCGATGCGGCTGGTCGGGTCGGGAGTGGCGTCGCCGCGCGCGGTGAGGCTCGCCGCCCTCGCGGCCCTCGGCGCCGCCGGCGTCGTCGGCCTGGTGCTCGCCGCCACCACGTCCTGGTGGCTGGTGGCGGTGGGGGCGCTGTGCCTGGTCGCGGCCTGGTACTACACCGGCGGCAGCCGGCCCTACGGCTACGCCGGGCTCGGCGAGGTCATGGTCTTCGTCTTCTTCGGCCTGGTGGCGACCGTCGGCACGACGTACGTGCAGGCCGAGCGCTTCGTGCTCGGCTCGCTCTGGGCCGCCATCGGGGTGGGCGCGCTCACCTGCGCGATCCTGGTCGCCAACAACCTGCGCGACATCCCGACCGACCGCGAGGCCGGCAAGATGACGCTCGCGGTGCGCCTCGGCGACGAGCGCACCCGCCACCTCTACGGGCTGCTGCTCGACCTGGCCGCCGTCGTCCTCGTGGGGGTCGCGCTCACCACGAGCTGGTACGTGCTCCTCGCCCTCGCCGCGGCCGCCCCGGCCTTCCGCGCCCTCGACCTGGTGCTCGGCGAGAAGGCCACCGGGCCGGCCCTGGTGCCGGTGCTCCAGCACACCGGCGTCGCCACGCTGCTCTACGGCGCGGGCATCCTGCTCGGCTGCGGCCTCGGCGTGCTGCTGGCGACCTACGGCTGATCAGCTGGCGGTGGAGTCGGGCGCGCCGTCGTCGCGCTTCTCCGGCTCCTTGACCGGCGGCTGCTCCGCGTCGGGCGCCGCGGGCGGCGGGGTCGGCGGGACCTGGCCCTCGCCCTTGTCCTTCTTGGCCTCGCGCTCGCGGTGGCGGCGCTTGCGCTCCAGCTCGCGCAGGAAGTCCTCGTCGTCGTCGGGGCCGCGCGGCGCCCGGGGCGCCGGCCGGCCGCTCGCGCCACCGGCGGGACCACCGCCACCGCCGCGGCGGCGTACGGCGCGCCGCTCGAGCAGCCAGAACGCGGCGTAGACGACGACCGCGAGCAGCAGCAGGAAGATCACCAGCCGACCCATGCCCCCAGGGTAGGCGGGGACCGGTGACGTCTCCCCGATACCCTCGCAGGATGAGGGAGTTCGCCGTCTACACCGCGCTGCGGATGCTGCTGTTCGTCGCGACGTACGCCGTCATCGGCGGCATCGGCGTGCTGGTGTGGGGCCAGGGGACGCTGCTCGTCTCGTTCCTGCTCGCCGTCGTCGTCTCGGCCGTGCTCTCCGTGAAGCTGCTCAAGCGGCAGCGCGACGCCTTCGCGCTGAAGGTGCAGCGGCGCGCGGAGGCCGCCAGCTCCAAGATGGAGGAGCGGCGCTCACGCGAGGACGTCGACTAGCGACCCGGCAGCGGTCCAGCAGCGATCGTGCGCGACGGCGACCCCGGCGGGGTGGCGCCGCTCAGTGGCCCTTGCGCTTGAGCTGACGGGCCACCCGGGTCTCCGACTGGCCGAGCAGCTTGGCGAGCAGCGGCACCCGGAAGCGGTAGGCCGCTGCGCAGGCACCGACGATGAGCAGCAGCACGAGGAACCACATGGCTCCAGTGTGCCAGCACGGCCCTCGCGGTGACCCGCTACACCGTCGTGACGGAGGCGACCAGCTCGAGGGCGTAGGAGTGCTGGGAGCCGGAGCCGAAGAAGAAGTTGATGCCGATGAAGTTGAACCACAGCGTCGCCAGGCCGACCAGCGCGATCAGCGCCGCCGACCGGCCCTTCCAGCCCGACGTGGCCCTGGCGTGGAGGTAGGCGGCGTACACCACCCAGGTGATGAAGGCCCACACCTCCTTGGGGTCCCAGCCCCAGGCCCGGCCCCAGGCGTAGTGGGCCCAGATCGGGCCGGTGATCAGCGCGGCGAAGGTCCAGATCGGGAAGCCGAAGGCGTGGGTGCGGTAGGCGACCCGGTCGAGCACCGCGAGGCTGGGGAGCCGGGCGAGATAGCCGCCGCCCAGGGGCGCGCCGGCGGGGCGTCGCGACTCCCACCGCTCCTTGACCAGGTAGAGCAGCGAGCACATGCCACCGATGGTGAAGGCGCCCGTCGCGATGATGGCGGCGATGACGTGGATGACCAGCCAGGGCGACTGCAGCGAGTCCTGCAGCGGCACCACGGGCTCGTAGAGGGCGAGCACGTCGATCATCAGCGTGACCAGCACGAAGCCGGTGACGACCGGCGAGAGCCAGCCGAGCCGGTAGCGGCGGTAGAGCACCAGGTAGAGCACGGTGACCACGAGCGTGCCGGTGAGCGTGAACTCGTACATGTTGCCCCACGGCACCCGCTCGGGGTCGGCCGCGAGGCCGCGGGCCACCACCGCCAGCAGGTGCGCGGCGGCCGCCACGACCGTGAGCGCGACCCCGATGCGGCGCGCGCGCATCACCGGCTCCGCGTCGTCGTCGGGGTAGGCCGCGACCTGCTCGGTCGTCTCGGGCCCGCCCGCCGTCGCCAGCGTGCGCTCCTCGACGCTGACCCGGCGGCCGACGGCCCACTGGGCCATGTGCGCGAGGAACGCCAGGAAGTAGACGACCGCGCACGCGGCGACCGCCTGGTTGCTCAGCACCTCGAACTGCTCGTGCGTCACGGCGTCTGCTCCTGCGGGGTCTGCGGCGTGGGGGAAAGGCGCGTCACCAGGTCGTCGAGCTCACCGGAGAGGTCTCCGCCCGAGCTGCGGTCGAGGCCTGCGACGCTGACGAGCGTACGCCCGTCGTCGGTGCGCTCGGCCCGCACCCAGAGGCGTCGGGGCCGCACGTAGAGCGAGCCCAGCAGACCGAGCAGCGCCACGACCAGGCCGGCCAGGGCCAGCCCCTGGCCGGGGCGCTCGGCCACGTCGAGCTTCACGAAGCGCGAGAGCCCGTCGAAGCTGACGCTGCCGAGGCCGTCGGGCAGGTCGACGGTCTGGCCGAGGGCGAGGTCGACGCGCACCGGCTTGCCCTCGTCGTCGGTCAGCGGCTCGAGGGCGTCCTTGTCGAGCAGGTAGACCGACTGCGGCGAGCCGTCGTCCATGCCCAGGTCGCCGCCGTAGGCGAGCATCGAGACCACCGGGTTGCGGGCGTCGGGGAAGGCCGTGCCCGGCCCGCCGCCCTCGCCGCGGATGAAGAAGTAGGTGGGGTAGAACTCCCCCTCCAGCCCGATCTGCTGCCGCTCGCCGTCGGCGCCGGTGGCGTCGGGCACCCGCACCACCCCGAAGCTGCGGAAGGTGGTGTCCTCGGGCAGGAAGACCGTGGGTCCCGAGTACGCCACCGACCCGTCGTCGTTGCGCACCGTGATCTGCGGGGCGTAGCCGTGGCCGATCAGGAAGACGTCGGTGTCGTCGACCGAGAGCGGGTGGTTGACCGCGAGCTCGCGCTGCTCGGGCTCGGCGTCCGGGGAGGAGCGGTAGGTCACGTCGGCGCGGAACTGCGAGGCCATGCCGCGCTGGCGGCCCTCCTCGATGAAGGTGAGGTCGAAGTCGTCGATCGTGACGTCGAAGGGCTCGAGGTCGTCGGGGTCGAAGAAGGGACCCGCGCTGAACTCGTCGTAGCGGGTCAGCGTGTTGGCGAAGCCGTCGCCGGTGACCACCACGACGCTGCCGCGGAAGCCCCACAGCGAGCCCATCGCGACCCCGACCAGGACCACGATGATGGCGAGGTGGAAGACCAGGTTGCCGGCCTCGCGCAGGTAGCCGCGCTCGGCGGAGACCGAGCCGTCACCGGCCTCGTCGCTCGCGTCGTCGGTGGGACGGCGCAGCCGGTAGCGACGGGCGCGCAGCCGCTCCCGGGCCAGCCCGAGCACCTCCTCGGGGGCGGCGTCGGTGGTGAAGGACCGGTGGGCGGGGAGCCGGTCGAGGCGCCGCGGCGTGCGCGGGGGCTGGGCGCGCAGGCCGCGCCAGTAGACCCGGGTGCGCGGGACGATGCAGCCGACCAGCGAGACCATCAGCAGCATGTAGATGGCGGAGAACCACACCGAGTCGTAGACCGAGAAGAGGCCCAGCCACTCGTAGACGGGGGTGAGCCGGGGGTGGTCGGCCTGCCACTGCGCCACGCGGGTGGAGTCGACGCCCTCCTGCGGCACCACCGAGCCGGGCACGGCGGCCAGGGCGAGCAGGAAGAGCAGCAGCAGCGCGGTGCGCATCGACGTGAGCTGGCGCCAGGCCCAGCGCGCCAGCTCCCGGGGAGCCAGCGACGGCGGCTCCGAGGGCGGCGGCGCCGGGGCGGAGGACGACGCCCGGTGGTCGAGGTCGGTGTCGAGGCGGGTGTCGGGGGGCATCACACGCTCGTCTCGAAGTCGGCGGGGAACCACACCCGCAGCCAGCCGATGAGGTGGTCCCAGGCCCCGGTCACCAGCAGCAGCCCCACGGCCACCAGCATGACGCCCCCCACCACGGTGACGGCCCGCTGGTGCCGGCGCAGCCAGCCGATCCGGCCCAGCACGCGCCGGTAGGCGAGCGCGGCGACGACGAAGGGGGCGCCGAGCCCCAGGCAGTAGAAGAGCGTCAGCAGCGCGCCGCGACCCGCCGAGGCCTCGTTGTAGCTCAGCGTCAGCACGGCGCTCAGCGTGGGCCCGATGCAGGGCGTCCAGCCGAGACCGAAGAGCACGCCGAGCAGCGGCGCCGCCGCCACCCCGACGTACGGCGCCCCGTGGACGCGGACGTCGCGCTGCGCCCAGGGCACCGCCCCGATGAAGACCAGCCCGAGCACGATGGTGAGCGCGCCGAGCACGATGGTGATCGGCTCGCGGTACTCCCAGAGCCACTCGCCGACGGCCCCGATGAAGGTGCCGAGGGAGACGAAGACGAAGGAGAAGCCGAGCACGAAGAGCAGCGAGCCCGCCAGCAGCCGGCCGCGGCTGGCGTTGCCCTCGGCCAGGTCGGCGCCGGAGAGGCCGGTGGCGTAGGAGAGGTAGCCGGGCAGCAGCGGCACCACGCAGGGGCTGAAGAAGGAGACGAGTCCCGCGAGCAGGGCCACGGGGATCGCGAGCAGCAGCGAGCCGGAGTAGGCCTGGGTGGCGAACCACTCGCCCAGGCCGTCGAGCACGCCCACGGCGTACGCCGTCGTCACGCGCCGCCCTCCTGCACGTCCTCGACCAGCTGCACCAGCGTGCGCGCGCTCGGCACCTCGTCGAGGATGCGGGCCGCCACCCGGCCCTCGGCGTCGATGACCAGGGTGCTCGGGATCGCACTGGGCGGCAGCACGCCGGAGAAGGCGAGCATGGTGCGGCCGCTGGAGTCGTAGATGGAGGGGTAGGGCACCTCGAAGCGACGCTCGAAGGCCAGCGCCTGGTCACGGCTGGAGTCGCGCGTGTTGATGCCGAGGAAGGCGACGTCGCGGTCCTCCAGGTCGCGGGCGACCTCCGCGAGCAGCGGCGCCTCCTTGCGGCAGGGCGGGCACCAGGAGCCCCAGACGTTGACCACCACGACCTGCCCGGCGAAGTCGTCGAGCGAGACCTGCTCCCCCTGGAGCGTCTCCCCCTCCACGGCCCCGGGCGGCTCGCGGTCGGCGACCGCGACCCGGTCGATCAGCCCGGTGCTGCCGACGAAGCCCTGGTCGCCCGACGACGGGTTGTCCGAGCAGCCCACGAGCAGGAGCAGCCCGGCCACCACGAGCGCGGCCGTGCGCCTCATCGGTCGTCGCGCTCCCCCGGCTGCGCGGCGCGCTCCTCCTTGCCGCCCGAGGAGAAGGCCTTGCCGCGGTCGGCCACCGGGATCAGGTCGCCGGCCGGCTCGCTGTAGGCGACCTGGACCAGCCGGTCGCCCTCGAAGGTGAAGGACGTCAGCGAGCACAGCGAGCAGTGGCGCTTGCGCGGGTCGTGGAGGTAGGAGCGACCCTCGGCCGCCAGGCGCGCGGTCCAGATCGGGAGCTGGTGGGAGACGATGACGCCCTCGTGGCCCTCGACGCGCCGACGGACGTCGTCGACGGCCGCGCGCATCCGGGCCGCGATCTCCTTGTAGGGCTCGCCCCACGAGGGCTCCAGGGGGTTCCAGATGTGGCGCCATACGCCGGGGGCGCGCAGGATCGACCGGCGTACGCCGAAGCGCTGCCCCTCGAAGATCGAGCTGGACTCGATCACCCGGTCGTCGGTCTCGATCTCCAGGCCGCGGGCGTGGGCGAGCGGGGCGGCGGTCTCCTGCGCGCGCTCGAGCGGCGAGGAGACGATCAGGGTGATGTCGCGGTCGCCGATCCGGTCGGCGACGCGGTCGGCCATGCGGCGTCCGCGCGCGGAGAGGTGGTAGCCGTCGGCGCGGCCGTAGAGGATGCCGTCGGGGTTGTAGACCTCGCCGTGGCGCAGCAGGTGCACCGTGGTGCGGCCGTCACCGGAGAGCTGCGTCATCGCTGCCCACCCCCCGTCGTGACCTCGTCGTACGCCGCCGCGGCCGCGTCGCAGGCCGCCGGCAGCGCCCCGATCACGTGGTCGAGCGCCTCGTCATCGTGGGCGGCGGAGAGGAACCAGGCCTCGAAGGCGCTCGGCGGCAAGTAGACGCCCTGGTCGAGCATGGCGTGGAAGAAGGCGCGGTAGAGGCCGGTGTCCTGGGCGGACGCCGCCGCGAAGTCACGCACCGGGCCGGTCTCGACACCGAGGAAGACCGAGAACATGTTGCCGCCCGACTGCACCACGTGCGGGACCCCGGCCCGGGTCAGCCGGGCGCCGACCTCGGCCGAGAGGCGCGCGGCGGCGGCGTCGACGTGGGCGTAGACCTCGTCGGTGGCCAGGCGCAGGGTGGCGAGGCCGGCGGTGGTCGCCACCGGGTTGCCGGCCAGCGTGCCGGCCTGGTAGACGGGTCCGCCCGGCGACAGCATCGCCATCACGTCGGCGCGGCCGCCGAAGGCCGCGGCGGGGAAGCCGCCGCCCATGACCTTGCCGAAGGTGATCAGGTCGGGACGCCAGCCCTCGTGGGCGCCGTCGAGCCCCCACTGCCCCTGGCGGGAGACGCGGAAGCCGGTCATCACCTCGTCGCTGACCAGCAGCGCGCCGTGGCGGGCGCAGGTCTCGGCCAGGAAGGCGTTGAAGCCCGGCTCCGGCGGCACCACGCCCATGTTGCCGGGCGAGGCCTCCGTGACCAGGCAGGCGATCTCGCTGCCGCGCTCGGCGAAGAGCCGCTCCACCGCCGCGCGGTCGTTGTAGGGCAGCACCACGGTGGCCTCGACCGACGCGGCCGGGACGCCGGGCGTGCCGGCCACCGAGGTAGCGCGTCGTCCTGAGGAGCCGAGGGACGAGGTGTCTCGGAGGGTGGCGAGGCCGCTGCCGGCCTCGGCGAGCAGGGCGTCGACGTGGCCGTGGTAGCAGCCGGCGAACTTCACCACCACCTCCCGCCCGGTGAAGCCGCGGGCCAGCCGGATGGCCGACATGGTGGCCTCGGTGCCCGAGGAGACCAGCCGGACCTGCTCGATCGGCGTGCGCGCGACGATCTCCTCGGCGAGCTCGACCTCGCTGCGCGTGGGGGTGCCGTACGACGTGCCCCGCGCGACCGCCTCGGCCACCCGCGCCTGCACCTCGGGGTGGGCGTGACCCAGCAGCAGGGGTCCCCACGAGCAGATCAGGTCGACGTAGCGCCGCCCGTCGACGTCGGTGAGCCAGGCGCCCTCGCCGGAGGCCATGAAGCGCGGCGTGCCTCCCACCGCGTTGAAGGCGCGCACGGGCGAGTTGACCCCGCCCGGGGTCACGCGCTGCGCGCGCTCGAACCAGGCCGCCGAGACCTCGGGGACGACGGGGGCGTGCGGGACGACGCTGCTCTGCTCGGGCACCGCGCCATTGTCGCTGACCGCTCCACACCGCCGGACCTCCGGTGGGCGGCGCTCGGTGCACAGTCGTGCTACCGATGGGTAGAGAATGTCGCGGATCTGTAGCAGGCTGCCCGGTATCGCCGTATCTTGACCGGGTGGCGCGTCGGACGTGACCGGGCTCACACGAGGTTTCGACCGTGACCTTGTGAGGGAAGTCTCGTTGGACGCGACGACGCACCACTCGGGGACACGGTGCGATGAAGCACCAGGGGAGGAAGTAGCTCGATGCCGTCTGTCTTGTCCCGCCGCAGCAAGGCGATCACCCTTGCGCCGCTGGCGCTGATCTCGGGGGTGTGGACCGCCAGCCTGGTCGGCACCTCCGCGACCGCGGGCGGCACCCAGACCGCCGCGTCGCTGCCCGACGGCACCACCGTCCCCGCCGACGCCATCGAGGCGCCCGCCAGCGTGCCGGCCCCGGGCGTCATCGCCCCCGCCGTGCCCGAGGGAGCCGCCGACTCCGTGGTCTCCGGGGCCTCCGCCAACGGCATCCCCGCTCCCGCCCTGACGGCCTACCAGCGCGCGGGGCAGATCATCGGCGCCGCCGACGACTCCTGCCGGATGCCGTGGGAGCTGGTCGCGGCCATCGGCCGGGTCGAGTCCGACCACGGCCGCTACGGCGGCAACACGCTCAGCGACGAGGGCGTCAGCACGCCCGGCATCTACGGGATCGCGCTCGACGGCAGCAACGGCACCGCCGTCATCAACGACACCGACGGTGGCCTGCTCGACCAGGACGAGGTCTACGACCGCGCGGTCGGGCCGATGCAGTTCATCCCCTCCACCTGGCAGGTCGTCAAGGTCGACGCCGACGGCGACGGCGAGCGCAACCCGCAGGACCTCGACGACGCGGCCCTGGCGTCCTCGGTCTACCTCTGCTCCGGCGACGACGACCTCTCGACGCGGGCGGGCCAGGAGGCCGCGGTCTTCCGCTACAACCGCAGCGACGAGTACGTGCAGCTGGTGCTGCGCATCATGGAGGCCTACAGCTCCGGCGACTTCACCGCGGTGCCCTCCGGCACCCAGGCCGGCAACACCTTCACCCCCGACTACACCTCGAGCATCCGCGGCTCCTACCAGGCGCGCACTCAGCGGGTGCAGCGCGAGAAGGCGCTCCAGCGGGCCGAGCAGCGCCGCCGGCAGCAGGCCTCGAGCGGCTCCACGGGCGGCTCCGCAGGTGGCTCGACGGGCAGCACCGGCAGCGGCTCGACCGGCGGGACGACGGGCGGCCTGCCCGGCGTCGGCGGCTCCACCGGGGGCTCCACCGGCGGCTCGGGCTCGGGCGGCTCCACGGGCGGGTCGGCGGGCGGCACCGTGAAGAAGGGCGTCGACGACACCGTCAAGGGCGCCGCCGGCACCGTCAAGGAGACGGTGAAGGACACGACCGACGCCGTCGACGAGGCCACGGGCGGGGCGACCGAGCCGGTCACCGAGCCCGTCGAGGACGTCATCACCCGGGCCGAGGCCAAGGTGATCTGCCTCGGCAAGGGCATCAGCGCCCTCGACGTCGCGGCGCTGACCAAGTGCATCGACCAGACGGCGACCGGCTGACTCAGCGCAGCAGCGCGGCGGCGTCCAACGCCCAGTAGGTCAGGATCACGTCGGCGCCGGCACGGTGGCAGGCGGTGAGCTGCTCCAGCATCACGGCGTCGCGGTCGACCCAGCCGCGGGCGGCGGCAGCCTCGACCATCGCGTACTCACCCGACACGTGGTACGTCGCGACCGGCACGCTCACCGCGGCGCGGACGGCGGCGACGACGTCGAGGTAGGACATCGCGGGCTTCACCATCACGGCGTCGGCGCCCTCCTCGACGTCGAGCAGCGCCTCGCGCACGCCCTCGCGCCGGTTGGCGGGGTCCTGCTGGTAGGTGCGGCGGTCGCCCTGCAGCGAGGAGTTGACCGCCTCGCGGAAGGGCCCGTAGGCCGGGGAGGCGTACTTCGCCGAGTAGGCCAGGATGCCGGTGCCCCCGTGGTCGTGGTCGTCAAGGGCGCGACGCACCGCGGCGACCTGACCGTCCATCATCCCGCTGGGCCCGACGAGGTCGACGCCCGCCGCGGCGTGGGCGAGCGACATCTCGGCGTACAGCTCCAGGGTGCGGTCGTTGTCGACCCACCCGTCGGGGTCGAGCACGCCGCAGTGACCGTGATCGGTGAACTCGTCGAGGCACAGGTCGCTCATCACGGTGAGCTGCTCGCCCACCTCGCCGACGACGTCGGTGATGGCGACGTTGAGGATGCCGGCGGGGTCGATCGCCTGGGAGCCGGTGGCGTCCTTCTTCTCGGGGTCGGGGAGACCGAAGAGCATCACCCCGCCGATGCCGGCGGCCGCGGCCTCCGTGGCGGCCGCGCGCAGGCTGTCACGGCTGTGCTGCACCACGCCCGGCATCGAGGCGATCGGACGCGGCGCGTCGATCCCCTCGGCGACGAACATCGGCAGCACCAGCTGCTCCGGGCGCACCCGCACCTCGGCGAGCATCCGCCGCAGCGCCGGCGTGCGGCGCATCCGGCGCGGCCGCACCACGGGGAAGCCGGGGCCCGACACCTACTTCGACCCGGTGCGTCGGCGCGCCGTCGTACGCCGCTGCGAGGGGCGCGTGACCGGCTGGCCGGACTCGAGGAACGACGCGCGGCGCGCCGCGCCGAAGTCGGCCAGCGCGTCGACCAGCTCCTCGACCGAGGGGTTGGCCGCCATCACGTCGACCCGCAGGCCGTGCTCCTCGGCGGTCTTGGCCGTGGCCGGACCGATCACCGCGATCACGGTGGCGGTGTGCGGCTTGCCGGCGATGCCGACCAGGTTGCGCACCGTCGAGGACGAGGTGAAGACGACCGCGTCGAACTTGCCGCTCTTGATCGCCTCGCGGGTCGGCGCCGGCGGGGGCGCCGCGCGCACGGTGCGGTAGGCGGTGACGTCGTCGACCTCCCAGCCGAGCTCGATCAGCCCCGCGACGAGGGTCTCGGTGGCGATGTCGGCACGCGGCAGGAAGACCCGGTTGATCGGGTCGAGCACGTCGTCGAAGGGCGGCCAGTCGTCGAGCAGGCCGCGCGCCGACTGCTCGCCCGAGGGCACCAGGTCGGCGTTGAGGCCCCACTCGGCCAGGTAGGCCGCGGTCTTGTCGCCGACGGCCGCGATCTTGAGGCCGGAGAAGGCCCGCGCGTCGAGGCCGTACTCCTCGAACTTCTCACGGACCGCCTTCACGGCGTTGACCGAGGTGAAGGCGATCCACTCGTAGCGGCCCTCGACCAGCCCGCGCACCGCCTTGTCCATCTGCAGCGGGTTGCGCGGCGGCTCCACCGAGATGGTGGGCACCTCCTCGGGCACCGCGCCGTAGCCGCGCAGCGAGGCCGACAGCGAGCCGGCCTGCTCCTTGGTGCGGGGCACCAGGACCCGCCAGCCGAAGAGCGGCTTGGTCTCGAACCACGACAGCGTCTCGCGCAGGTCGACGACCTTGCCCACGACGGTGACGGCGGGAGGCGTCATGCCGGCCTTGCTGACGTCGGCGGCGATCTCGCCCAGCGTGGAGACCAGGGTCTCCTGGGTGGTGAGCGTGCCGGTGCGGGTCATCGAGATCGGGGTGCTCTCGTCGCGCCCGGCCGCCATCAGCTGCTCGGCGACCTCGCCGATCGAGCCCACGGCCGAGAGCAGCACCAGGGTCGGGTGCGCCGAGTAGGCGTACCAGTCGATCTTGGCGTCGCCGCAGGTCACGACGGCCACCTCGCGGTGGTGCTTGGTGGTCAGCGGGATGCCGGCGTACGCCGGGACGGCCGTGACCGACGAGACGCCGGGGACGATCTCGAAGCCGACGCCCGCCTTGGTGCAGGCGAGCGCCTCCTCCGGTCCGGAGGCGTAGATGAAGGGGTCGCCCGACATCAGCCGGACTACGCGACGCCCGGACTTCGCCTGCTTGACCACGACCTTCGCGCGGGCGGCGTGGGTCAGCGGCTGGCCGTCCTCGCCGAAGCCGCCGTCGACGAAGACGGGGCCCTGCTCGAGCTCGCCGTCGAGCGGCAGGCCCAGCACGGCACGCACCATCGCCTCGTGGTCGGGCACCTCGGTGACCACGACCTCGGCCGCACGCAGCAGCTCCAGGGCACGGACCGTCAGCAGACCCGGATCACCGGGGCCGCTGCCGACGAACGAGACCCACGTCGCCGGGCGTCCCACGGCGCAGCCGGGTGCCGGGGCCTGGGTGGCGTTCTTGGTCGTCTTCTGCTTGGTCACAATCGCCTTCTTGCGTCGACTCTTCTTCGGATCAGGGCAGTTCGGGTGCGGTGGACCGGTCAGGTCTCCGCGATCAAGCGGGCGGCTCCCTCGGCCAGCATCTCCTCGGCCAGCTCCCGTCCGAGCCGCTCGGGATCACCCAGGGGGCCGGACGCGGAGCGCCGGATCGCGACCGCCCCGTCAGGTGCGAGTGCCACTGCTCGCACCCAGAGTTCGTCATCGACCTCACCCATCGCAACTTCGGCCAGCGCACCGACGGGCGCGGCACAGCCCGCCTCGAGGGTCGCGAGCAGCACCCGCTCGGCCGTGACGCAGGCCCGGGTGTCGGGGTCGTCGAGGGCTTGGGCGAGCGTCGCGCGCAGCTCGACGTCGTCGTCGCGGCACTCCACGGCCAGCGCCCCCTGTCCGGGTGCGGGCAGCACCTGGATCGGGTCGAGCACCTCGGTGACGTCGTCGAGCCGGTCGAGCCGGGCGAGCCCGGCGCGCGCCAGCAGCACGGCGTCGACCTCGCCCTCGCGCACCTTGCGGATGCGGGTGTCGACGTTGCCACGGATGCCGACGAGCTCGACGCCGAGCCCGAGGGCCGCCACCTGGGCCACGCGTCGCGGCGACCCGGTGGCCACGAGGGCCCCGGCCGGCAGCTCGCCCAGGGTCAGGCCGTCGCGGGCGACCACGACGTCGCGCGGGTCCTCGCGGCGCGGCACCGCGGCGAGCGCGATGTGCTCCGGAGGCGCCGTGGGCAGGTCCTTGAGCGAGTGCACGGCGACGTCGACCTCACCCCGCAGGAGCGCCTCGCGCAGCGCGCTGACGAAGACACCGATGCCGCCGATCTGCGCCAGCGGCGCCGTGGACGCGTCGCCCTCGGTCCGGATGAGCACCAGCTCGGTGGGCAGGCCGGTGTGGGCCGTGATCGCGTCGGCCACGTGGGTGCTCTGCGTGCGCGCCAGCGCCGAGGCACGGGTGCCGATGCGCACGACGCGGGTCGACGTGGGGGCGGTGGGGTCGGTCGAGAGGGTCACGGACGCTCCACCTCCGCCCGGGTCACGGCCTCGACGGCCTCGGGGTCGAGGGCGAAGAGCTCGGCGAGCGCGGCGGCGTAGGAGATCGCGCCGGACTCGTTGGCCAGCTGCTTGACGCGCACCGTGGGCTGGTGGAGCAGCTTGTCGACGACACGTCGGATCGCGGTCTCCACCTCGGAGCGGCTGGCGGGGTCGAGGCTGGGCAGCCGGGTCTCCAGGCGGGCGAGCTCGTCCTGCACGAGACCGGTGGCCATGGTGCGCAGCGCCACGACCGTGGGCGTCACGCTCTGGCTGCGGCGCGCCGCGAGGAAGGCCGTCAGCTCCTGACCGACGATCGCGCGCACGCCGTCGACGTCGGTCGCTCCGGGCGCCTGGCCCAGCTGCGCCGCCAGCGTCTCGAGGCTGACCAGCATCACGCCGGGGAGGTCGCCGACCGCGGGGTCGACGTCGCGCGGCAGCGCCAGGTCGAGCACGGCGAGCGGCCCCGACTCCGGCGTACGCCGCGCGGCCAGGTCGGCCGCCGAGATCACCTGGCCGGCGGCGCCGGTGCAGGAGACGAGCACGTCGACCGGTCCGGCGTGCTCGGCGAGCCGGGCCAGCGGGAGCGCGGTCGCGCCGTAGTGCCGGGCGAGCCGCTCGGCGCGCTCGGGCGACCGGTTGGCGACCGTCACCGAGGCGGCCCCCGCCCGCGCGACGGTGGCGACGGTGAGCCCCGCCATCGAGCCCGCCCCGACGACGAGCACGTGGCGGCCCTCCAGCGGCCCGACGTGGTCGGTGGCCCGCTCGAGGGCGGCCCCCACGACGCTGGGCGCCACCCGGTCGATGTCGGTCTCGGCGTGGGAGCGCTTGCCGACGCGCAGCGCCTGCTGGAAGAGCACGTTGAGGGAGGGCCCGATCGTGCCGGCCTCCTGGCCGGTGCGCAGCGCCTCACGGGCCTGGCCGAGGATCTGGCTCTCGCCGAGGACCATGCTGTCGAGCCCGGCCGTGACGTGGAAGAGGTGCGAGACGGCGCCGTCGTCGTAGTGCACGTAGAGGTGGTCGAGCAGCTCCTCGGGCCGCGAGCCCGCGAGCTCGCCGAGCATCCGGGAGATCGCCTCGACGCTGCCGTGGAAGCGCTCGACGTCGGCGTACACCTCGGTGCGGTTGCACGTCGAGAGCACCGTGGCCTCGGTGACGTGGTCGAGGTCGCTGACCTCGCGGATGAGCTTGCCCGAGCCGTCGGCGCCGAGCGCGACGCGCTCCAGCAGCGGCAGCGGCGCGGTCTTGTGGGAGAGGCCCACCACCAGGACGCTCATCGCCGGGCCCCCGCGGCCTGCCCAGCGGTCTGCTCGGTGCTCGGGGCCGCGACGGCGGCCACGTCGTCGACGGCCTCCGCGAGCTCGTGGGCCACGCTGGCCGGCAGACCGCGCTCGCCGCCGGACTTGCGCTGCTCGTGGTAGGCGAGGATCTGGAGCTCGCTGGAGAGGTCGACCCGGCGCACGTCGACGCCCTCGGGCACGGTGAGGATCGTCGGCGCGAAGTTGAGGATGCTGCGGATGCCGGTGGCGACCATGCGGTCGGCGACCTCCTGGGCCCCGGACGCGGGGGTGGCGATGACGCCGATGACGACGCCGTGCTCGGCGACGACCTCGTCGAGGTCGTCGAAGCCCCGGATGCGCAGGCCGGCGACGTGCTCGCCCAGCCGGGTGCCGTCGCCGTCGAGCAGGGCGACGGTGCGGAAGCCTCGGGAGCTGAAGCCGGAGTAGTTGGCGAGCGCGTGGCCCAGGTTGCCGATGCCGACCACCACGACCGGCCAGTCCTGGGTCAGCCCGATCTCGCGGGCGATCTGGTAGCGCAGGTAGCCCACGTCGTAGCCGACGCCGCGGGTGCCGTAGGAGCCGAGGTGGGAGAGGTCCTTGCGCAGCTTGGCGCTGTTGACGCCGGCGGCCTGGGCGAGCTCGAGGCTCGAGCAGGTCGTGGTGCCAGCCTCGTGCATCGCGTTGAGCGCCCGCAGGTACACCGGGAGACGGGCGACCGTCGCCTCCGGGATCCTTGCCCCACTCACTTGCCGATGGCCTCTTTTCCGCACGTCGCGGGCACCCTCACGGGCCTGCCCTGCGTCACTGTAGGAGTTTGTGAACGTGCGAACAAACTCGGTGACCGGGCCGGCTAGCACATGTGAGAAGTCACACGCGATCCGGGGTGGCCGGTCGGGCGGCTCGTGGGCAGCGGATGCGTCGTCGGCGCGGTCACGCGAGGGCGGCGCGCAACCGCCCCTCGTCGACCCGCCAGAAGTCGTGACGGCGTCCGTCGACGAGCGTGACCGGCACCTGCTCGCCGTACTCCTGCTGCAGCGCGGGGTCGGTGTCGACGTCGACCACGGAGTACGTCGTCCCGACGTCGGCGCAGACCCGCGCGACCACCTCCAGCGCCTGGGCGCACAGGTGGCACCCCTCGCGGGAGTAGACGAGCACCCGGCCGGCGGCTGCGGGGTCGGCGCTCACCGCAGCAACCCGCTCTCCCGACCCCGGGCCTCGGCCCGCAGCCGGCCGCGCTGGATCTTGCCCGTGGCGGTGCGTGGCAGGTCGTCGATCACCCGCACCACGGCCGGCACCTTGAAGCCCGCGAGCCGTGCCTCGCAGTGGCGGCGCACCCGCGCCTCGAGCTCGTCGGGATCGGGCAGGTCGGCGTCGGCGGCGTGGGTGACGTAGGCGACCACGGCCTCCCCGGTCCGGTCGTCGTCGACGCCCACGACGGCGACCGCCCCCACGTCGGCCAGCTCGGCGATCACCTCCTCGACCTCGGTCGGGAAGACCTGGAAGCCCGAGACGACCACGACGTCGCTGACGCGGTCGACGAGGTGCAGCTCGCCCGCACCGTCGAGCAGGCCGACGTCGCCGGTGTTCCACCAGCCGTCGGCATCGGGGCCGCCGCGCCCCTCGGGCCAGTAGCCGGAGAAGAGCTGCGGGCCGTGCACCAGGATCTGGCCCGGGTCGCCCTCCACCGGCGGCTCGCCCCGGTCGTCGACCAGCCGCAGACCCACCCCGGGGAGCGGTCGGCCCACCGACCCGGTCGACGCCGGCTCCTCGCCCACCAGCGTCGAGGTGACCACCGGGCCGCACTCGGTGAGGCCGTACCCCTGGTGCACGGGGAGGCCGGTGCGACGGGTGAACTCCTCGGCGACGTCGTGCCCGAGGGCGGCCGAGCCGCTGAGGACCAACCGCAGCGGGCCCATCCGCTCCTCCAGCGCCGGCACCAGCAGCCAGGCGTCGAGCGCCCGCGGCGCCACCGGCGCGACCGTGATGGCCTCGTCCTCGATCAGGTCGAGCGACGCCTCGGCCGCGAAGCCGTCGACCAGCACCAGTCGCGCGTGCTGGCGTAGCACCTGCCCCAGCACCGCGCCCAGACCATAGGAGTGGTGCAGCGGGAGCACACCCAGCACGACGTCGCGGCCGTGCAGCATCGGCTGCGTCGCCGAGGCGACCTGCTCGACGTTGGCGAGCAGGGCACGGTGGGTGAGCATCGCGGCGCGCGGCCGGCCGGAGGCGCCGCTGGTGTAGAGCAGCGCCGCCAGCGACTCGCCGTCGGGACGCACCGGGACCGGATGACCCGCTCCCATCACGAGGTGGTCCCAGCCGCGCTCGCCGGGGAGGACCGTGGTGCCGACGGTGACGATCCGCGGGCGGCTCGACTCCTCGCGCCGAGCGGCGACCAGCGCCTCCCCCAGACCCTGCACCGCCGCCCGCACGGTGGTCACCGCGGCACCGTCGCAGACCACGAGGCGCGCACCGGAGTCGACCAGCGTGCGCAGCAGCTCACCGGTCGAGACGGCGGGGTCGACGGGCACGGCGACCATGCCCGCGCGCAGCGTGCCGAGGTACGCCGCGACGGCCTCGATGCGGTTGCCGGCGACGATCATCACCCGCATGCCCGCGACGAGACCCGCGTCGAAGAGCCCCTGCGCGACCCGCCGGGCCAGCTCGTCGAGGTCGGCCCAGGTCATGCTGCGGCCGGTGTCGGCCTCGGAGAGCGCGGTCTTGCCGGGCTCCTCGAGACCGGCCCTGGTGAGCAGCTCGGCCAGGTTCGCCTCCATCGGGGGAGTCTCCCACAGGGTCCGCGACGCGGCGCGGGGGTGGCCGCGGCGGCAAAGTCACTGGTTCACCAGTGACTTCGCCACGTCGCCACGGTTGTGCTCGTGGCGAAGCGGCAGACTTCGTGGCTACGTGGCGGCGTCCCGGCCGCCGGGGTACGACGCGGCGGCGCCCGCCGTGCCGTCCGCTCGGCTTCCACCGGTGTGCACCTGCCTCTATGTTGACGGCGTGACGCCCCCGCGCGATCGAGCAGCCGGTCGACGGTCGAACGACCGACCGTCCCGTCCGCCCAACCTGCAGCGGCGCTCGCAGCTGGCCGGCGAGGCCGCGGCCGCGGTCGCCGAGGTCGAGAGCGCCCTGACCGTCGACCCCGACCCGGTCGCCGCGGCCTTCTTCGACGTCGACAACACCGTGATGCAGGGCGCCTCGATCTTCCACCTGGCCCGCGGCCTCCACCGGCGCGAGTTCTTCACCACCCGAGACATCCTCGGCGCGGCGTGGAAGCAGGCCTACTTCCGCATCGTCGGCGTCGAGGACCCCGAGCACGTGGCCGACGCGCGCGCCTCGGCGCTGGCCTTCATCGCCGGCCACACGGTCTCGGAGCTGGAGTCGCTGGGCGAGGAGATCTTCGACGAGAGCATGGCCCACCGGATCTGGCCCGGCACCCGTGCCCTGGCCCAGCTGCACCTCGACCAGGGCCAGCGGGTGTGGCTGGTGACCGCTGCGCCGATCGAGATCGCGACGATCATCGCGCGCCGGCTCGGCCTCACCGGCGCCCTGGGCACCGTCGCCGAGCACGTCGACGGTGTCTACACCGGCGAGCTCGTCGGCGAGATGCTGCACGGCTCCGCCAAGGCCGTGGCCGTGCAGCAGCTGGCCGAGCGCTTCGGGCTCGACCTGGCGCGCTGCTCGGCGTACTCCGACTCCTACAACGACCTGCCGATGCTCTCGATCGTCGGCGACCCCTGCGCGATCAACCCCGACACCCGGCTGCGCGAGCACGCCCGCCGCGAGGGCTGGCGGATCCGTGACTACCGGACCGGCCGCAAGGCCGCCCGCGCCACGATGCTGACCGCCGCCCTCGCCGGCGCCGCGGCCGGCACCGTCGCCGCCGGCACCGCGATCCGCCGCCGTCTGGGCTGAGCGGCGTCCGCGGCCGGTGCCGGTTTCCCAGGTTCACCTGGGAAACCCGCTCCTCACACGCGTTGCAACGGATGTGAAGAGCCAGTACCCCAGGTGAACCTGGGATTCCGGCAGCGCCGGCGCACCCATCGGACCGCCCACAAAGCCGGCCAGAAGACCCGGCCGGATCGGTTCACACCTGTCCACCCAGGCCGTATCCTCGGGCTGAACCGAGGGAGCCGGCCACACCGGGCCGGTCGGGGGTCACCATGCCGCACCTGGAGGGACGGCACGGCCTCGACGCGTTGCGTCGCGCCGTGCTCGAGGTGCTGCGCGCGGAGTGCGCCCAGCCCCTGCTCGCCGGCGGTCCGACGGCACGCGTCGAGGGCCATCGGCTGCTGAGCCAGGCGAGCGGTCCCCGCGGCACCGTGGCCGGTACGCCGCCCGGTGGCGCCGGCGACGACCGCGAGCACGCGGCGTCCTCGCACGACGACGAGGCCGAGGGCCGCCGGCTGATCGCGCTCGTCGAGCTGGCCCGCAACGGCGACGCGGCCGCCTTCGGCCAGCTCTACGACCACTACCAGGGCAGCGTCTACCGCTTCCTCTACTACCGGGTCGGCTCGGTGACGCTCGCCGAGGACCTGACCTCCGAGACCTTCTTCCGCGCGCTGCGCTCGATGAGCTCCTTCCGCTGGCAGGGCAAGGACTTCGGTGCCTGGCTGACCACCATCGCCCGCAACCTGGCCACCGACCACTTCAAGGCCAGCCGGACCCGCCTGGAGCACACCACCGAGGACGTGCGGACGCTCGACAGCGCCACCGAGGGACCCGAGGGCGAGGTGCTCGCCACGCTGACCAACGAGGTGCTGCTCGCGGCCCTGGAGGAGCTGCCGACCGAGCAGCGCGAGTGCCTGGTGATGCGCTTCCTGCAGGGACTCTCCATCGCCGAGACCGCCGAGGTGCTCGGACGCAGCGCCGGCGCGGTCAAGCAGCTGCAGCTGCGAGGCGTGCGCAACCTCGCCAAGGCCCTGCCCGAGGACCTCCGATGAGGTCTCGCACGCCCGTCACGGACGACGGGATCCGTCGCACTTCTAGACCACTGGGAACGTTTCCCGTCGGTAACATCGCCCGCCGCATAACTTCCGCGACGAGGCCCTCGTTGGGCGCAGCGACAGGGTGCCCCCCGACCACCTCCCTCCCTGGTCGGGGGCATCCCTGCACCGCCACTTCCCTCTCGTGGTCAGGACGACGCGCATGACCTCCCTCTTCCGCTCCCGGCAGGACGCCGAGGAGCTGCACGCCGCGGTCACGGGTGCCGCGACCCCGGAGGTCGAACAGCGCCACGCCGACCTGCTCCGCACGGTCTCGCTGCTCACCGAGCACCCGCCGGTGCAGCCGCGGGCCGACTTCACCGCCGACCTGCGCGAGCGGCTGATGGCGGCCGCTGCGACCGAGCTGGTCGCCACTCCCCCACCCGTACGCCGCGTGCCCGCCGCACCCACGCCCTTGCGCCGGCGGGTCGGCACCCTCGCCGCGTCGCTGGCCATCGTCGGCGGCACCGCGGGCATGGCGGTCGCCGCCCAGGGCTCGCTGCCTGGCGACCCGCTCTACCCGATCAAGCGGGGAGGGGAGCAGGTCGTCTCCGCGCTCGGGATCGGCGAGGCCTCGCCCGGTGAGGCCGCCCTGGCCCACGCCGCCACCCGGCTCGACGAGGCCGCGGCGCTGCAGCGGCGCGACGCCGACACCGCGCTGGTGGTGCGCTCGGTCGAGGAGTTCAGCTCGATGGCCGACGCCGGTGCCCGCGAGCTCTTCGCCGCCTACCAGGCCGACGGCGACGACGACAGCGTCACGGCCGTGCGCGAGTTCGCCGCCACCCAGCTGCCCCGCCTGGAGTCGCTCGACACCGAGGACCCGGCGGTGCAGAGCGTCACCCTCGAGGCCGCCGACACGCTCGAGTCGCTCGACCGCCAGGCACGCTCGCTGTGCGCGGCCTGCGGCGACTCGCTCGCACTCCCGGCCTCCGACTCCCTCGCCGAGGCTGCCGGGGCGCCCAGCATCGAGGCCCTGCTCGCGCGTCCGGCCGACCAGGCCAGGCTCGACAGCCAGGCGCTCGGCGAGCTCGACCGCGCCCAGATCCGCGAGCTCGGCGCGCTGGCCGAGCGCGAGGCCGTCCAGGTCCCCCGGCTCCCGTCGGGCCGGGAGTGGCCCGCCACCGCGCCGACGGCGCGCGGACCGGTGGCCAGCACGGTGACCACCACGGTCGGCTCGGTCGGCGAGGTCGTCGAGGGCGCCGGCGGTGCGGTCGGGGGCTCGGTCGAGGAGGGCGTGCGCGGCACCGTCAAGGGCACCACCCAGGCGGTCGACGACCTGGTGAAGGGGCTCGGCGACGGCGTGGGTCAGGTCACCGAGCGGCTGCCGGCCGCCACCGGGCCGCTGGAGCAGCCGGTGCGCGGCGTCACCGACACCGTCGACCAGGCCGTCGACGGCGTCAGCGGGGTCACCGGGTCGCTCAGCGACTCCTCGTCACTGCTCGGCGACTGACGACCGCCTGGGCCAGGCTCAGGAGAAGACCGAGCGGCGCTTCATCAGCAGCGTGTAGAGCGTCTGCTGGATCGACTCGCGCACCTGGTCGGTGACGTTGAAGACCAGCATCGGGTCGTCGGCGGCGCCCGCGTCGTAGTCGTCGGTGCGGATCGGCTCGCCGAACTCGATGAGCCACTTCGAGGGCAGCGGCACCAGCCCGAGCGGACCGAGCCACGGGAAGAGCGGGGTGATCGGCAGGTAGGGCAGGCCCAGCAGCCGCGCCAACGACGGCACGTTGCCGACGAGCGGGTAGATCTCCTCGGCGCCGACCACGGAGGTCGGCACGATCGGCACCCCGGTGCGGATCGCGGCCGAGACGAAGCCGCCGCGTCCGAAGCGCTGCAGCTTGTAGCGCTCGCTGAAGGGCTTGCCGATGCCCTTGAAGCCCTCGGGCCACACGCCGACGAGCTCGCCGTCGCGCAGCATCCGCTCGGCGTCCTCGCTGCAGGCCAGGGTGGCGCCGCCGCGCCGGAAGACGTCGCTGACCACCGGGAGCCGGAAGACCAGGTCGGCGCCCAGGGCGCGCAGGTGGCGGCCGGTGTGGTCGCGCACGGTCACGGCGGTCATGACGCCGTCGACCGGGACCGTGCCGGAGTGGTTGGAGACGACCAGCGCGCCACCCTCGGCGGGGATGTTGTCGGCGCCGACCACCTCGATGCGGAACCACTTCTCCGCCAGCGGGCGCACCGCCGCGAGCAGGAAGCGGTCGGTGAGCTCGGGGTCGAAGCCGAAGTCGTCGACCTCGTAGTCGCCGGTGAGCCGGCGGCGCAGGAAGGCCAGCATCTCGGCCAGGCGCGGCTCCCACTGGTCGCCGAAGACCTCCTTCGCGGCCGTGGTGAGCGCCGCGAGCCACTCGCCCGGCGAGGAGGCCGGGGGCCCGGGGAGGCGGTGCTCGGTGCGGGCCGCCGCCCGCGGGGAGGGTGACGGGTCGGCCGCCGAGGTCGGTGCCTCCTCGGGCTGGACGACGGGCTCCACGGGCTCGACGTGCTCCTCAGATGCGGCCTCCGGCGCACCCTGACGGGGTACGCCGCTGCGCGCGGCGGGACGACCCGCGGCCAGACCCCGGCTGGTGCTCGAGGGCCGCTGCGCGCCGCTGCCGCGGCCCGGACGGCCTCGGGTGCCCAGCGGGATGATCTCGGCGTCACCCATCGTGACCACCCCTCTCGGTGGCGCGTGCCCGGGTCGGCCGTGCCTCCCGGTCGGCGTCGTGCGCGGCCTCCTGCGCCGCCTCCCACGTCGGCAGCGCGGCCGCCGGCACGGGCTCGCGGCGCTCCGTGCGCATCGCGGATACCAGCGAGCGCTCGATCGCCCGCACGCGCTGCGGGGCGATCACGCCGGGACCCACCGCGGCGGCGAAGTCGGCCAGCGCCTGCTCGGTGGTGTAGCGCGGCTCGAAGCCGAGCATGCTGCGCATCCGGGTGGTGTCGAGGCCGCGGCCGTAGGTCAGGAAGGCGACGGCGTCGGGCGAGAAGTCGGCGACCCTGGTCTGGCGCAGGGCGGAGCCGAAGGTCGGCACCAGCGCCGCCGGCATCGGCAGCGTCGGGCGACCGAGGCGGCGTACGGCCTGGGAGAGCGTCAGCACGCCGTCGCCGGCGACGTTGTAGGTGCCGGCCACGTCGGCGGTGGCAGCGTGCTGGAGCACGTCGAGGGCGTCCTGCTCGTGCAGGAACTGCAACCGCGGGTTGAAGCCGAGCACCGAGGGCAGCACCGGGAGCCCGAAGTAGCCGCTCATCGACGAGGCGATGGTGGGGCCGAGCACGTTGGCCGTGCGCAGGGTCGTCACGGCGACGTCGGGGCGGCGGCGGGCGAAGCCGCGGGTGTAGGACTCGACCTCGGTGACGTCCTTGGCGTAGCCGCTGCCGGGGAGGCGCTTGGCCGTCATGTCCTCGGTGAACATCGCCGGGTCGCGGTGGGAGGCGCCGTAGAAGGCGGCGCTGGACTTCACCACCAGCTTGCGCACCTCGGGTGCCTGCTGGCACGCCGCGAGCAGCTGCATGGTGCCGATGACGTTGAGCTCCTTGGTCGAGGAGCGGCCACCGGCCGCCGCCGCGGTCGCGGCGACGCTGGTGTGCACGACGGTGTCGACCCGCTCCCGCACGATCACCTTGGCGATCACGGGGTTGCGGATGTCGGCGCGCACGAAGTCGGCGCCCCCGAGGTCGCCGCGCGGAGGCAGCACGTCGACGGCGACCACCCGGTCGACACCGGGCGCCGTCGAGAGCTGCGCCGCACAGCGGCGGCCGAGGTCACCGGCGACGCCGGTGACGAGCACGACCTGACCCATCGGGGAGTGGGCCTCGACTACTTGCCCAGACGGCGACGCTGCACGCGCGTCTTCTTCAGCAGCTTGCGGTGCTTCTTCTTCGCCATGCGCTTGCGGCGCTTCTTGATGACAGAACCCACGTCGGCCTGCTTCCTGCTCGTCGGCCCGGGTCGGTGCCCCGGGTCCTGCGGTCGAGAGTCGTGCGGGCAGCCGGCGGAGCCGGTGCCCGAGGACTCAGCCTAGCCGCCGTGCAGGCAGGGCTCCCAATCGCGTCACGGGTGCGGACGCGGCGACCCCGAGGGCGGGGGCGGTGGCGAGGGGCGGGCCGACAGGAGGGCGACGGGCGGGGTCAGCCGGCGTCGAAGAAGCTGCTGCGGAGGTAGACGTGCACGTCGTCCTCCTTGACACGGAACGACCGCCCCACGCGGACGGCGGGGAGCTCGCCGTTGTGGACGAGTCGGTACACCGTCATCTTGGAGACGCGCATCAGCGCAGCCACCTCGGCGACGGTCAGGAACTTGACCTCGGAGATGTCTCCGGGAATGTCGGTCGGCATCACACACCAAGCTTTCTCGTCGCACGCCTCCGGACGTCCTCTGACGTCCCCCCACGTGCGCTGTGAGGAATATAGGCCCACCTGTGACCAATGAGCCATGTTTTCCCCAAAGTGACGCAAGTGAAAACGGCGTGTCCGCTTGCTTTCGCTTCGTCCGGGTGTCCGACCACGGTAGACCAACCCCTCCGGGGGCCTCCCACGCCGGCTAGACCAGGGGGTCGAGACCGTGCTCGGGGAAGACCGCGTCCCGGGTCGCCTGCACCGCGCGGTCGAGCCAGGTGCCGGGGTCGTACCCCTCCTCCCAGGGGCGGTACGACGGCTCCCGGCCGTCGGTCATCTGCGACGGCGCCCGGACGCCGAAGCGCTCCAGGACGTCGGCTCGCCAGGCCTCCGGCGTGGCCGTCGCCGGGTCGAGCGGTACGCCGCCCAGCGTGGCGAGCAGGTGCGTCCACGACCGCGGCACCACGTCGACCACGGCGTAGCCACCGCCACCGAAGGCGACCCACTTGCCGCCCGCCGCGTCGTGGGCCAGGTCGTGCAGCGCCAGGTAGCTCGCCCGCTGCCCGTCGACGCTGAGCGCGAGGTGGGCGAGCGGGTCGTCGCGGTGGCTGTCGCAGCCGTGCTGCGTGACGAGCACGTCGGGCTCGAAGGCGCGGACCAGGTCGGGGACCACGGCGTGGAAGGCCCGCAGCCAGCCGGCGTCGGCCGTGCCCGGGGGCAGCGCCAGGTTGACGGCACTGCCGACGGCACCGGGGCCCCCGGAGTCGGCCGGGAAGCCGGTGCCCGGGAAGAGCATCTGCCCCGTCTCGTGCAGCGAGATCGTCAGCACCCGCGGGTCGTCGTAGAAGATCCGCTCGACGCCGTCGCCGTGGTGCACGTCGACGTCGACGTAGGCGACCCGGCGCGCCCCCTGGTCGAGCAGCCAGCGGATCGCGACGGCGACGTCGTTGTAGACGCAGAAGCCGCTCACCCGGTCGGGCATGGCGTGGTGCAGCCCGCCGGTGATGTTGGCGGCGTGGTCGGCCTCGCCGCGCCAGACCTGGCGCGCCGCCTCGAGGCTCGCGCCGACGACGTGGCGCGAGGCCTCGTGCATATGGGTGAAGACGGGGTTGTCGTCGCTCCCCAGCCCGTACGCCGCGTCGACCCGCGGCGGCGAGGCTCCGGCGGCGCGCACCGCCTCGACGAGCCGCTCGTCGTGCACCGTCAGCAGCTCGTCCTCCGTGGCGTCGGGGGCGACCACGGTGCGCAGCCGGTCGAGCACACCGCTGTGCCGCGAGAGGCCGACGGTGAGGTCGACCCGGATCGGGCTCATCGGGTGGCCGGGCCCGAAGTCGTAGCCCACGAGGGACTCGTCGTAGACCAGACAGGCCCGGCAGCCGCTGGGCGCACCGCTGGACTCGCTCATGTGAGGTGAAACTACTCGCTGCCGGGACGCGCTCAGTCGTCGGTCGCGGCGAGCGCCCGGGAGCGGTCGCGAGCCGCTTCCATCGCGGTGATGAAGGCGGCGCGCACCTTGTGGTCCTCGAGCTGGCGGATTGCGGCGGCGGTGGTGCCGCCCGGCGAGGTGACCTGCTCGCGCAGGACCGTGGGGTGCTCGCCGGTCTCGCGCAGCAGCTTGGCCGAGCCGACCACGGTCTGCACCACCAGCTCGGTGGCGGTGCTGCGGGGCAGGCCGAGGTGCACGCCGGCCTCGATCATCGACTCGACCACGAAGAAGAGGTAGGCCGGACCGGAGCCCGAGATCGCGGTCACCGCGTCCTGCTGCTTCTCCGGCACCCGGACCACCCGTCCGGTGGGCGCCAGCATCGCCTCGGCGCGCGCGAGGTGCTCCTCGTCGCAGTGGCGCCCGGGCGAGACCGCGGCCATGCCCTCGTCGACGAGGGCGGGGGTGTTGGGCATCACCCGGACCACGGCGACGCCGTCGGGCAGCCGGCTCTCCACGAAGCCGGTGGTGATGCCGGCGGCCAGGCTGACCACCAGCTGGCCCGCGGCGACGTGCGGCGCGAGCTCGTCGAGCACGTCGCCCATGTCCTGCGGCTTCACCACCAGGGCGATGGTGTCGGCCTCGGCCACGGCGGCGACGTCGGCCACCACGGTCACGGCATACCGCTCGGCGAGCTCGGCGGCCCGCTCGGGGCGGCGCTCGACGACGAGCAGGTCGGCGGGGTCGTGCCCACCACGGACCAGGCCGGAGAGCAGGGTCTCCCCCATCACCCCGGCGCCGATGATCGCGACGGTCATCTGGTTGCCTCCTCGGGCTACTTCTTCGAGACCAGGGCGCGGGCGAAGAAGGTCAGGTTGGCCGGGCGCTCCGCGAGCCGGCGCATCAGGTAGCCGTACCACTCCTCGCCGTACGGCAGGTAGACGCGGGTGCGCTCGCCGGCGCCCGCGAGCCGGCGCTGCTCCTCGGGGCGGCAGCCGTAGAGCATCTGGAACTCGTAGCTGCCCGGCACCCGGCCGCTGCGCGTGGCCAGCGCCGAGGCGATCTTGACCATGCGCGGGTCGTGCGTGGCCACCATCGGGTAGCCGGCGCCGGCCATGAGCACCTTCAGGCAGCGCACGTAGGACTTGTCGACGTCCTCGCGGTCCTGGTAGGCGACCTCGGACGGCTCCTGGTAGGCGCCCTTGCACAGCCGCACCCGGCTGCCCTCGTGGGCCAGGGAGCGGCAGTCGGCCTCGGTGCGGTGCAGGTAGGCCTGCAGCACGGCACCGGTCTCGGGGAAGTCGCGGCGCAGCTCGCGCAGCGTCGCCAGGGTCAGGTCGGTGGTGGTGTGGTCCTCCATGTCGAGGGTGACCGTGGTGCCCACCGTGCGGGCCGCCTCGCAGATGCGGCGGGCGTGGTCGGTGGCCAGCTGCGGTCCGTCCCCGGGCAGCGCCTGGCCGATGGCGGAGAGCTTGACGCTGACCTCGGCCGTGCGCGAGAGGCCGGCGGCACCCAGCGCCTCCAGGAGGTCGAGGTAGGCCGCCACGGTGGCCTCGGCCTGCGCGCGGTCGCGGGTGTCCTCGCCGAGGTAGTCGAGCGTCACCTCCATGCCGTCGTCGACCAGCGCGCGGGTGGCCGCCACCGCGGCGGTGGTCGTCTCCCCCGGCACGAAGCGGTCGACGATGCGTCCGGCGACGGGCAGCCTGGTGGCCAGGTGCTTGACCTGCTCGCTGCGGGCGAGCAGCAGGATCGGTTGACGCAGCACCGTCGGGTCCTCCGGCTTCTCGCATCGCGGGCAGGTGCGCCAGCCACGGTAACCGTCCGGCGCACCTGGCACGATCGCACCCATGACGGCACGGCTCGGACTCGGGACGGCAGCCCTCGGGCGCCCGGAGTACCTGAACCTCCACCGGGACCTCGACCGCGAGCTGGGCGAGGCACGCTACGACCGGGGCCACCTGGAGCGGCACGCGCACGAGGTGCTCGACGCGGCCTGGGCCGCGGGCGTGCGGCACGTCGACACCGCGCGCTCCTACGGCGCCGGGGAGGAGTTCGTGGGCAGCTGGCTGGCCGCGGCCCCTCGACCGGGAGTCACGGTGGGCTCCAAGTGGGGCTACACCTACGTCGCCGACTTCGTGCCCGGCGCCTCCGAGCACGAGACCAAGGACCACACCGTCGCGACCTTCGAGCGGCAGTGGGCCGAGACCCTCGCCGCCCTCGGACGCACCCCCGACCTCTACCTGGTGCACAGCCTCACCTCCGACTCCCCGGCGCTCGGCGACCCGGCGGTGCTCGACGCGCTGAGCGGCCTCGCCGAGAGCGGGGTGCGCGTGGGGCTCTCGACGAGCGGCCCCGACCAGGCCGAGGTGCTGCGTCGCGCCCTCGCGCTGCCCGAGTCCCCCTTCTCGACGGTGCAGTCGACCTGGAACCTGCTCGAGCCCTCCGCCGGGCCGGCGCTCGCCGAGGCCCATGCGGCCGGCTGGTCCGTCGTCGTCAAGGAGGCGATGGCCAACGGCCGGCTCGCCGAGCGCGACGCCGACGCGCTCGCCGCCGCCCTCGCCCAGCCGTGGGCCGACGTCGTGCTCAGCGGCGCCTCCTCGGTCTCGCAGCTGCGGGCCAACCTGGCCGCCCTCGACGTCACCGACCCACCCGAGCTGACGCCGGAGGACCCCGCCGCCTACTGGGCACACCGCCGCACGCTGCCCTGGGGGTGACCCGTCGCGGGACCTGTCCGGGGCCCGACCTCAGGCGGTCTGCCGCCGCAGCGTGAGCGCACCGAGCGCGACCGCCGCGACGGCGTACGCCGCGACGACGCCGACGTCGCCCCACACCGGGTCGGTCGAGGTGGCGACCGCCTGCATCGCGTCGACGGCGTACGACAGCGGGAGCACGTCGGAGACCACCTCGAGCGCGCGGGGCAGCTGGTCGCGCGCGACGAAGAGCCCGCACAGCAGGATCTGCGGGATCACCACGGCCGGCATGAACTGCACCGCCTGGAACTCGGTGCGGGCGAAGGCCGAGACGAGCAGCCCGAGCGCGGTGCCGAGCACGGCGTCGACCACGGCGACCAGGAGCAGCAACCAGGCCGAGCCGACGACGCGGAGGTCGAGCAGCCACACGCAGGTGCCGACCGCGACCGCGGACTGCAGCGCCGCGACCAGGCCGAAGGCGACCAGGTAGCCCAGCAGGAAGTCGAGCTTGCCCATCGGCATGACCAGCAGCCGCTCGAGGGTGCCCGAGGTGCGCTCGCGCAGGGTCGTCACCGAGGTGACCAGGAACATCACGATGAAGGGCACCAGCGCCAGCAGGGCCGGACCGAGGGCGGAGAAGCCGGCACCGGGCAGGTCGACGAACATCCACCACAGGAGAGACATCAGCAGCGTGGGAAGCACCAGCAGCATCGCCGCGGTGCGGTGGTCGCGCCGCAGCTGGGTCAGCACCCGCAGCGCCACGGCGGCGGTGATGCGGGGGCTCATGCCCCCGCTCCCACGAGGGAGAGGAAGGCGTGCTCGACGTCCGGCGCGCCGGTGCGGCGCAGCAGCGCCGCCGGGGCGTCGTCGGCCAGCAGGGTGCCCTCGCGCATCAGCAGCAGCCGGTCGCAGCGGGCGGCCTCGTCCATGACGTGGCTGGAGACCAGCACCGCGGCGCCCGCCTCGGCGAGGCGGTGGAAGGTGCTCCAGAGCTCGACCCGGAGCACGGGGTCGAGGCCGACGGTGGGCTCGTCGAGCACGAGCAGGTCAGGCTCGCCCAGCAGCGCGACGGCGAGGGAGACCCGGGAGCGCTGCCCGCCCGAGAGCCGGGCGACGACCCGGTCGGCGTGGTCCCCCAGCGCCACGGTCGCGACGCACGCGTCGACCCGCTCTCGCGGGACCCCCAGCACCCGGGCGAAGAAGCGCAGGTTCTCGCGCACCGTGAGGTCGTCGTAGACGCTGGGGGCCTGCGAGACGTAGCCGACCCGGTGTCGCAACGCCGGTGCCGCCGCCCGCTCGTCGAGCACCTCCACGGTGCCGCCGGTGATGCGCTGGGTGCCGATCACCGCCCGCATCAGCGTGGTCTTGCCGCAGCCGGACGGACCGAGCAGCCCCGTCACCGACCCGGCGGCGACCTCGAAGTCGAGGTCGCGGAGCACGGGGTTGCCGCCCCGCGTGACGCACAGCCTGCGCGCCACCACCGCATTTTTCATCATGTGATGAATTAACGCCTGTGCGGCGCTGGTGTCAAGAGCGTCGTCGAGGCCTCCGGGGCTCAGCCACCGACGCCGTCGAGGTCGCCGGTCAGGTAGCGCTGCAGCGTGGGGGCGTACGCCGCCACGACGGCGTCGGAGGGCAGCGAGGAGACCGGCTCCAGCCGCAGCACGTAGCGCGTGAGGATCAGCCCGAGCACCTGGCTGGCCACCAGGGGCATCCGCAGCTCGGGCCGGTCGATCCCGAGTGCCCGGCCCACCGGCAGCAGCACCCCGGGCACGAAGCCCTCGGTCAGCAGCGACTCGCCCCCCGGCTCGAGCAGGCGGCGTACGGCGCCGAGCAGCACCGGCTGGAGGGCCGGGTCGTCCCACGCCCCGAGGAAGGCGCGCAGCAGGCCCTCGCCCGCGGCGTCGGCCCCGGCGGCCACGACGGGCGCCAGCAGCTCGCGCGGGTCGACGGGCATCTCGAGCGAGGCGAGCAGCAGGTCGTCCTTGCGGCCGAAGTAGTGGTGCACCAGCGACGGGTCGACGCCCGCCTGCGCCGCGACCGCCCGCACCGAGGTGCGGGCGAAGCCGCGGGCGGCGAAGAGCTCACGGGCCGCCGCGAGGATCTGCGCCCGGGTGTCGGGGCCCCCGGGCCGCCGACCGCGCGTCACGGCGGTCACGGACGCTCCGGCTCCAGGCCGGGCTGCACCCCCGCGCCCTCGCCGGGCGCCGCGAAGTGCAGCCGCGAGAAGGCCAGCGACTCCAGCAGGTCGCGCTCGCGCGCCTCGGGGTCGCCCGCCTTGCGGGTGTTGATCTCGGCGACCACGTGGCCGCTGAAGCCCCGCGCCGCCAGCCCCTCGAGGAAGGGCCCGCACGGCATCGCCCCGTGCCCGGGCACGAGGTGCTCGTCCTTGGCCGAGCCGCTGCCGTCGGTCATGTGCACGTGGCGCAGCCGCGGGCCCAGCCGCTCGGCCATCGCGACGGGGTCGGACTGCGCGGTGGCGGCGTGGGAGAGGTCGACACAGGTGTTGGCGTAGCTCTCCTCGGAGGGGTCCCAACCCGGCTGGTAGACGACCATGCCGCGCCGCGACGTCGCCCGCCACGGATACATGTTCTCCACCGCGAAGGCGATGCCGGTACGCCGCTCCAGGTCGGCGATGCCCTCGACGAAGCCGGCGGCGTAGTCGCGCTGCCAGCGGAAGGGCGGGTGCACCACCACCACGTCGGCGTCGAGGTCCCTGGCCATCTCGGCGCTCCGCTCGAGCTTGGCCCACGGCTCGGTGCCCCACACACGCTGGGTGATGAGCAGGCAGGGCGCGTGCACGGCGCACACCGGCACGCCGTGGTGGTCGCGCAGCGAGCGCAGCCGGTCGGTGCTCTGGCTGACCACGTCGATGCCGACCATCACCTCCACGGCGTCGTACCCGAGCCGCTCGGCGTAGTCGAAGGCCTGGGCGGTGGGCTCGGGGTAGACCGAGGCCGTCGAGAGGCCGAAGAGCGGCTGGGACGCCGGGCTGGTCATCGGGTGGGGCGGCGCTACCGACGCGCGCTGAGCTGGTCGAGGCGGTCGAGGATGACGCCCTCGCGCAGCGCCCAGGGGCAGATCTCGAGCTCGGACAGGTCGAAGACGTCCATCACGGCCTCGGCGACCATGGCGCCGGCCACCACCTGGTGGGCGCGGCCGCTGGAGACGCCAGGGAGGGCGGCGATCTCGTCGTTCTTCATCTCCAGCAGCTTGGGGGTCCACGACGACAGCTCGGCGGCCGGGAGCACGCGGCGCACGAACTGGCCGTCGCTCGAGGGCGCCGCGCCGCAGATGCGGGCCAGGCTGCGGAAGGTCTTCGACGTCGCCACGGCGTGGTCGGGGCGGCCGCCGCGCAGCACCGAGCCGGCGTCGCGCGCGACCACGGTGCGCAGCTCCGCACGCAGCGACTTCAGCCTCTTCCCGCTCGGAGGTCCACCCGCGAAGTGCTGCCGCGCCAGGCGGCCGGCCCCCAGCGGCACGCTCCACGCCACCGTGGGCGCCTCGTCGTCGCCCGCGGCCACCTCCAGCGAGCCGCCCCCGATGTCGAAGACCGCGAGCCGCCCGGAGGACCACCCGAACCAGCGGCGTACGGCCAGGAAGGTCAGCCGCGCCTCGTCCTCCCCCGGCAGCACGGCGATGTCGACGCCGGTGGCCTGCTCCACGTGGGCGAGCACCTCCTCGCCGTTGGCGGCCTCGCGGACCGCCGAGGTGGCGAAGGAGTAGACCTGCTCGCAGCCCTTGTCCTCGGCCAGCCGCAGGGCGCGCGCGACGAAGTCGGTCAGCGCGGTGACGCCCTTCTCGGTCACCGCCCCGTCGTCGTCGAGGTGCTCGGCCAGGCGCAGCGGCTCCTTGACCGACGACGCCGGCAGCGGGGCGGCGCCGCGGTAGGCGTCGACCACCAGCAGGTGGCCGGTGTTGGAGCCGATGTCCAGGACGCCCAGGCGCATGCCGTGAGACTACTGGCCCCCCGTACGCTGGCGGGCGTGCCCGAGGTCGACCTGGACTTCCCCCGCGCCTGGCTGGAGCTCCCCGACCCCGCCGACGGCGACCAGGTCTTCCGCTGCGACCTGACCTGGCTGACCTCCCGCTGGAGCTGCATCTTCGGCCAGGGCTGTCCCGGCATCTACGCCAGCGCTCCCGAGGCGGGTTGCTGCACGCTCGGGGCGCACTTCAGCGACAAGGCCGACGAGGAGCGCGTCGCCGCCTGGGTCGACGAGCTCGACGCGGAGGGCTGGCACCACCGCGGGGAGGCGCTCGACGCCAAGGGCCGGCTGCGGCGCAAGGGCTGGGTCGAGACCGACGAGGAGGGCGACCGCAAGACCCGGGTGGTCGACGGTGCCTGCATCTTCCACAACCCGCTCGGCTCCTCCGCCGGCTACGGCTGCGCGCTGCACTCGCTGGCGCTCGCGCGCGACCTCCACTTCGTCGAGACCAAGCCCGACGTGTGCTGGCAGCTGCCGCTGCGGCGCGGCTACCGCGACGTCGAGCGGCCTGACGGCACCAGCTACCTGGAGGTCTCGATCGGTGAGTACGACCGCCGCGGCTGGGGTCCCGGCGGGCACGACCTCGACTGGTACTGCACCGGCAACACCGAGGCCCACGTGGGCGCGGAGCCGGTCTACCTGGCCAACGCCCGCGAGCTGGTGGAGCTGATGGGGGCGCCGGCGTACGACGCCCTCGTCGTCGCCTGCGAGGAGCACCTGCGCTCCCGCTCGCGGCTCGCGATCCACCCCGCCGACCCGGAGGCGTGAGGCGCGCCGTCCGGACGCGAGCGACGGCCGGGAGCGACCCCGGTGCCGACGGGCACCGCTACCCGCGTCAGAATCAGGTATGCGTCTCGATCACATCGTCTTCGCAGCCGGTCCGGGCGGCGTCGCAGGAACGACAGAGCGCCTCGCCGAGCAGCTCGGCGAGACCTTCCGCGCCGGCGGGGTGCACCCCCGCTTCGGCACCCGCAACGCCATCCTCCCGCTGACGGGAGACACCTACCTCGAGGTGGTCGAGGTGCTCGACCACCCGGCGTCCGACAAGGCTCCCTTCGGCCAGGCCGTGCGTGCCCGCTCCGCCCTCGGCGGCGGCTGGCTCGGCTGGGTCGTGGCCGTCGACGACATCAGCCCCCACGAGCAGCGCCTCGGCCGCGAGGCGGTCAGCGGCAACCGGCACCGCCCCGACGGCGTCGAGCTGCACTGGCGTCAGCTGGGCGTCAAGGGGCTCCAGTCCGACCCGCAGCTGCCCTTCTTCATCCAGTGGGACGGCGCTCCGGGCGACCACCCCAGCGCCGGCGCCACCGGCGACGTGAGCCTGGAGTGCCTGGAGATCGCCGGCGACCCCGCCCGCGTCTCGGAGTGGCTCGGCCAATCGGTCGACCAGCCGCTCGGTGGCGTCAAGGTCGACTGGGTCGCCCCCCACGGCACGCCGGGCATCGTCGCCGCGCAGCTCCGCACCCGCCACGGGCTGGTCCGGCTCTGAGCGGTCGGCCGCTGCCGACCGGGGCGCGCCCGAGCCCCAACATCTGGCACCACCCGCACGTCTACGAGATCGAGAACGGCGCGGTCGACCGCGCCGGCGCGCTCCCGGCACTGATGCGCGAGCTCGGTGGCTGGACCGGCCTCGACGTCCTCGACGTCGGCTGCGGCACCGGGTTCCACCTCCCCCTCTTCGCGGCCGAGGCCGCCTCCGTGATCGGCGTCGAGCCCCACCCCGACCTCGTCGCGATCGCCGCCCGCCGGGTGCGTCGCACGCCGCGGGTGGCGGTGCTCCAGGGCACCGCGCAGTCGCTGCCCCTGCCCGACGCCTCGGTCGACGTGGTGCACGCCCGGTGGGCGTACTTCTTCGGTCCCGGGTGCGAGCCGGGCCTGGCCGAGCTCGACCGGGTGGTGCGCCCCGGAGGCCGGGCCTTCGTCATCGACAACGACCCGCTGACGCCCTCGACCTTCAGCACGTGGTTCCGCCGCGGCTACCCCGAAGTCGACGGCGCCGAGGTACGCCGCTTCTGGGCCGACCGCGGCTGGCAGCGCCACCCCGTGGCCATGGCCTGGACCTTCGACTCCCGCGCCGACCTCGAGGCCGTCGTCCGCATCGAGCTCCCCACCGACGTCGCCGCCGAGGTGCTCGACTCCCACGACGGCCTCACCGTCGACTACGCCGTCTCGCTCTGGACCCGCACCTTCTGAGCGTCGCCCCCGCCGGTCCTGCGGATGCGTCGGCGCCAGTGTCGGCGCCAGTGTCGGCGCTCGTGTCGGCGCTCGACCGTTTCACCAGTTAGCTGGTGAAACCCACACTTGCCTGCTGAGGCTTCGGCGGGGAGGTGACAGTTTCACCAGTTGACTGGTGAAACAGCGGACGCGACGCCTAGGGCTTCCAGCCGCGCTCGCTGGAGCGGCGTACGACGAGGGTGGGCTCGAGCATCCGGCCCTGCTCCTCGACCGGCTGGTGACCGAGCACCCGGTGCAGGCTCCGCACCAGCTCGACGGCGACCTGCTCGAGCGGCTGGCGCACCGAGGTGAGGCCGGGCCAGGTGACCTGCGCGGCCGCGGAGTCGTCGAAGCCGACGACTCCGACCTGCGCGCCGGGCTGGACCCTGCGCTCGGCGAGGGCGTGCAGCACCCCGACGGCGAGCGTGTCGCTGGCGCAGACGAAGGCCGTGACGGTGGCGTCCTCCAGCACGCGGTGCGCGGCCATGCGGGCGGCGTCGACGTTGTCGGTGAGCCGCACGCCCAGCCCGACCGGATCGACGCCGGCCTCGCGCAGCGCCGCCTCCCAGCCGGAGCGGCGGTCCTGGCTGATCCGCGACGACCGCTCCCAGCCCAGCCAGGCGATCCGGCGGTGGCCCTGGTCGAGCAGGTGCTCGGTCGCGAGCCGGGCGCCGGCCGCGCCGTCGACGTCGACCCAGGCGTGGTCGGCGCGCGGGTCGTCCCAGGGTCGTCCGAAGGCCACGAAGGGCGCGCCGCGGTCCTGCAGGAAGCCGGCCTGGGGGGTGCCGGCGTAGGTGTCGGTGACCACGAAGGCGTCGACGGCGGTGGAGCGCAGCAGGTCCTCGTAGCCGTCGAGCGGGTCGGCGGGGTCGCCGGAGAAGAGCAGCAGGTGGTGCCCCGTGCGGGAGGCCGCCTCGACCAGGCTGTGCAGGAAGCGGTCCATCAGCGCGTTGCTGGTGCCCTCCTGCGCCGGCTCGAAGCGCAGCCCCACCAGGTGCGAGGAGCGGGTGCGCAGCTGCCGCGCCGCCCGGTTGGGCGAGTAGCCGAGGCGCTCGATCACCGACTGCACCCGGACCAGGGTCTCGGGCCGCAGCAGCTCGGGGTTGTTGAGCGCGTTGGAGACCGTCTGGCGCGACACCCCGGCCTCGTCGGCGACCGTCGCGAGCGTCGGGACGCCGTCGCCGCCGAGGACGCGCGGACGACGCCGGCTCGGTTCGCGACCGGCGCTGCTGCGCGACGTGCTGGACATGGTGACCTCGCCTGGGGCCCGCGGCGCGGGAGCAGTGGAACGATCCAACAGTAGACGCAGCCGGGCCGGGAGCGTCGTCGCCCACGTCGTCCGCCTGTCGCGCGCGCCCTTGTCGGTGGGGCCGCCTAGGTTGCGGGGCATGGCATCGCAGCGCACCAGTCCCAAGTCGCCCAAGCCGGCCTACCAGTGCCAGGAGTGCGGCTGGGAGACCGTGAAGTGGATGGGCCGGTGCGGCGAGTGCCAGGCCTGGGGCAGCCTCGTCGAGCGCGCCGCCCCGCGCAGCCGCGTCCAGGCCGGTCCCGTCAGCGCCCCGGCCCGTCCCATCGGCGAGGTCCCGATCGAGGAGTCCACGGCGCGCGGCAGCGGCGTCGAGGAGCTCGACCGGGTGCTCGGGGGCGGCCTCGTGCCCGGCGCGGCGATCCTGCTCGCCGGCGAGCCCGGCGTCGGCAAGTCGACCCTGCTGCTCGAGGTCGCGTCGCAGACCGCCCGCACCGGTCAGCGGGTGCTCTACGTCAGCGGCGAGGAGTCCGCGGCCCAGGTGCGGCTGCGCGCCGACCGCACCGGCGGCATTCACGACGAGCTCTACCTGGCGGCCGAGACCGACCTGGCCGCCGTGCTGGGCCACGTCGAGGCCGTGCGGCCGACGCTGCTGGTCGTCGACTCGGTCCAGACGATCAGCGCCGGCGACGTCGACGGCGTGCCCGGCGGCGTCACGCAGGTCAAGGAGGTCTCCGCCGCGCTGGTCCGCATGGCCAAGCTGCGCAACATCACCGTCGTGCTGGTCGGCCACGTGACCAAGGACGGCACCATCGCGGGCCCACGGGTGCTCGAGCACCTCGTCGACGTGGTGCTGCAGTTCGAGGGTGAGCGCACCTCCCGGCTGCGGCTGGTGCGCGCGGTGAAGAACCGCTACGGCCCGGTCGACGAGATCGGCTGCTTCGACCTCTCCGCCACCGGCATCGTCGCGATCACCGACCCCACGGGGCTCTTCCTCGACGACCGCCAGAGCGCCGTGCCCGGCAGCTGCGTGACGGTCAGCATGGAGGGCCGCCGCGCGATGCTGGGCGAGGTGCAGGCCCTGGTGACGCCGAGCTCCGCGGAGAAGCCGCGCCGCACCACCTCGGGCATCGACCCCGCCCGGCTGGCGATGGTGCTCGCGGTGCTGCAGCAGCGCGCCGGCATCCGGCTGCACGGCCACGACGTCTTCTGCTCCAGCGTCGGAGGTGCCCGGCTCACCGACCCCGCCAACGACCTGGCCATCGCCCTCGCGGTGGTCTCCGCGTGGTGGGACCGCCCGCTCTCCCGCCAGGTCGTCGCGGTCGGCGAGATCGGCCTGTCCGGTGAGGTGCGCCGCGTCCGTGACCTCGGCGCCCGGCTCGGGGAGGCCGCTCGCATGGGCTTCCGCTCCGCGCTGGTGCCCGTCGAGCACCACGCCACCCGTCAGCACGCCCCCGGCGAGAGCATGGTCGTCGACGGGCTCCGCGTGCTCGAGGTCGACGGTGTCGGCCAGGCCCTCGAGGCGCTCAAGGTCGACCGGCAGACGCGCGTCGCCGGGCTGGAGCGACCGCCGGGCGAGGTGCGCTGACCCGCTGCTCCGATCCCCGCGCCGCGCGCGCGGCGCCTCAGGAGCACCATCAGCCACTACGCTGATCCCGTGGCCACCCCCGACCGCACTGACGACGCTGCCCGGCTGCGCCTGACGCTGGCCCGGATCGCCCCGGGCACCTCGCTGCGCGACGGGCTGGAGCGGATCCTCCGCGGCCGCACCGGCGCGCTGATCGTGCTCGGACTCGACCGCGAGGTCGAGGGCCTGCTCACGGGCGGCTTCACCCTCGACGTGCCCTTCTCCTCCACGGCGCTGCGCGAGCTGGCCAAGATGGACGGCGGCATCGTGCTCGACAGCGACATCACCCGCATCCACCGCGCCAACGTGCACCTGATGCCCGACCACACCATCCCCTCGGAGGAGACCGGCACCCGGCACCGCACCGCCGACCGGGTCGCCAAGCAGACCGGCTTCCCGGTCATCTCGGTGTCGCAGTCGATGCAGATCATCGCGATCTACGTCGGCGAGATCCGCTACACCCTGGAGGACTCCGGGCAGATCCTCGCCCGCGCCAACCAGGCCCTGGCCACGCTCGAGCGCTACAAGGTGCGCCTCGACGAGGTCTCCTCCACCCTCTCGGCGCTGGAGATCGAGGACCTCGTGACGGTGCGCGACGTCGCGGTGGTGGCGCAACGCCTGGAGATGGTCAGCCGGATCGCCCGCGAGATCGACGACTACGTCAACGAGCTCGGCACCGACGGCCGGCTGCTCTCGCTGCAGCTCGAGGAGCTGGTCACCGGCGTCGACACCGACCGCGCGCTCGTGGTGCGCGACTACCAGGCGGGCGGCCGGCGCTCCCTGGAGGTCGACGAGGTGCTCCAGGGCCTCGAGCAGCTCTCCCCCGCCGACCTGGTCGACATCGGCCAGGTGGCGCGCGCGCTCGGTCTCGGCCAGGGCGAGCACCTCGACGGGGCGGTCGCGCCCCGCGGGCACCGGCTGCTGGCGAAGGTGCCGCGCCTGCCCGCCACCGTCGTCGACCGCCTCGTCGACCACTTCGGCACCCTGCAGAAGCTGCTCTCCGCGACCGTCGAGGACCTCCAGGCCGTCGACGGCGTCGGCGAGCTGCGCGCCCGCAGCGTCCGCGAGGGCCTCTCCCGCCTCGCCGAGTCCAGCATCCTCGAGCGCTACGTCTGAGCCGGGACCGCGCGAGGCACGAGCGCGGTCCCGACGCGAAGAGGTCGAGCGAGCCCCGCGACCGAGGGACGAGGTCGCGACGGGCGGGTCGAGACCTGCCACGGCCCGGAGCGTGAGCGTGCGAACCCCCCGATCCGGGCCGGGAGGTCGAGGTGCGACGACGACGTCCCGACGCAGGAGGGACGTCGCCGGAGCCTCGAGACCCGGTGACCCGACCGCTGACCTCGGCTGCGCAACCCGCCCGACGCGCGCAGTCAGCCTCGGGGTGAGGCGCTCTCGGTCGGCGTACGGCGCGGCGACTCGGGCGACGCGGACTCGGAGGGGCTCGGGCTCTCCTGCGGGGTGCGCTGCCGCTTCGGCTTCGCTGTGGGCGTGGGCGTCTCGGTCACGTAGGTGACGCTGGGCAGCAGCAGCTCGAAGCGGAGCTCGGCGGGCTGGGAGCCCTGCACCGAGACCAGCACGTCGTAGAAGCCGGGCAGCGCCCACGTGGAGAAGTCGCCGCAGCCGCGGTCGGAGCTGCGGCCGTTCCAGCGCATCGTCACCTCGGTCGGCTCGGCGCTGCGCACCACGACCTCCTCGCGCGGGACCGCGGCCGGGCAGTCCTGGGAGCGCCAGAAGTCGCGGCCCTCGTCGTCGGTGACCTTGGCGACGAGCGACCTCGGCCCGACCTGGAAGGTGCAGGCGGGCTGGGTGCCGGCGAGCGAGACGGTGATGCGCACCGTGCCCCCGGCCTCGGGCCGCTCGAGGGTCGGCAGGGCGGTGATGTCCTGCGGGTCGCACTCCCCCGTGGGCTCGGCCGGCGCGACGTCGGCGCTCGTGCGCTTGACCCGTGCCGCCGCCGTGGGGCCGTAGACCAGGGTGGGGGCGGGGGCCGTCGACGGGGTGGCCGAGACCCGGCCGGCCTGCTCCGTGGCGGCCTCGTCGACACCGGTGCCGCCGACGAGGTGAGCGATGCCGACCACCAGGCCCACCACGACCGCGAGCACGATCGCGCGACGGAACCAGTACACCCGCCGGGGCAGGCGTCCCCCTCCTCGGCGTGCGGCACCCATGGGGCGACACGCTAGTCGCGCACCCGGGCTCGCTCGGGGAGCAACGCCGGGGGATCATCGCCTCGATGAGTCCGCTGCACGATCCCGTCCTCCGGTGGTACGCCGCGCACGCCCGCGAGCTGCCCTGGCGGGGCCCGGGGGCGACGCCGTGGCGGGTGATGGTGAGCGAGCTCATGCTGCAGCAGACGCCGGTCGCGCGGGTGATCCCGGTCTTCGAGCAGTGGCTCGAGCGCTGGCCCACCCCGGGCGACCTCGCGGCCGAGCCCTCCGGCGAGGCGGTGCGGGCGTGGGGACGGCTCGGCTACCCGCGTCGTGCGCTGCGGCTGCACGCCGCCGCCTGCGCGATCGTGGAGCGGCACGCGGGCGAGGTGCCGGCGGCGTACGACGACCTCATCGCCCTGCCGGGGGTGGGCGACTACACGGCCAGCGCCATCGCGTCCTTCGCCTTCGGGGCGCGCCACGCCGTGCTCGACACCAACGTGCGCCGGGTGCTGGCCCGGGCGGTGCAGGGGGTCGAGCACCCCGGCGCCTCGGTCACGCGGGCCGAGCGCGACACGGCCACCGCACTGCTCCCCGACGAGGACGTCGCGGCGACGTGGGCGGTGGCCGTGATGGAGCTCGGGGCGCTGGTCTGCCGTGCGACGTCGCCGCGGTGCGGCGACTGCCCGCTGGAGCCGCAGTGCGCCTGGGTCGCCGCCGGGCGCCCGGCGTACGACGGGCCACCCCGGCGCGCGCAGGCCTGGGCCGGCACCGACCGGCAGGTGAGGGGCAGGCTGCTGGCGGTGCTGCGCGACCAGCCGGGCAGCGTCTCGGCCGAGCGGATCGCGACGGCGTGGCACGAGCCGGTGCAGCGCGCCCGGGCGCTCGACGGGCTGCTGGACGACGGGCTGGTCGTGCGCATCGGCGACCGCTACGCCCTGCCGGGGACCGTCGCGTGAGACCCACCTCGGCGATCGTGGCCCACTACGCCTCGGAGCCCGGCGACCCGCTGTGGCCGCTGGCCACGGCGGTGCAGCGCGACGTCGCCTCGGCGCTCGGCGACGACTTCCTCGCGCGCGACCCCCGCACCGTCCACACCACCGTGCTCGGCCTCGACGACACGCCTGCCGCCCTGCACGCCCCGCTGACCGGGCTGGTGCGCGAGCAGCTCGCGGCCGAGCCGCTGCGGCTGCAGGTCGGTGGCTGGCCCGACGTCGCCCTGCCGGTGAGCAGCCGCGGCCGGCGGCTGCACGAGCGCACGCTGAGCCGCTTCGGGCGCACCGTGGTCCTGCTCGCGTGGCCCGTCGACCCGCACGGCGTCCCCACGACCCGGCTCGACGCGCTGCGACGGGCCCTGGTCGCGGCGGGCGGCCGGCACCGCTACCCGCTCGACGAGGGGCATCTCGACCCGGACGCGCACCTGGTGATCGGCGTGGTCCGCGACGACGCCGACCTCGACGCGATCGACGCCGGCCTCCAGGTCGCCCGGACGCTCCTGGCACAGCAGCCGCGTCACCTCGACATCGGGCCCGACGACCTGAGCGTGGTGACCTACGACGACCCGACGCTGCCGCCGGCGACGACCCGCGTCGTACGCCCCTGGACCTGACCGCGCCACGAAGTCTGCCGCTTCGCCACCTCCACAACCATGGCGAAGTGGCGAAGTCACTGGTCAACCAGTGACTTCGCCGCCACGAGCCACCACGAGCCACCACGAGACGCGCCGAGCCCACCGTCAGCCCCCGGGGACGACGGAGGGGCCGCACCCGGGTGGGTGCGGCCCCTCGTCGTGAGCGTGGGGTGCTCGGTGTCAGTCCTCGCCCTTGGCCACGTCGACCGGGCCGTCGGAGTCGTCGGGACCGCCGACGGGCTCGAGCGGCGGGCTGTCGGGCAGCGCGGTCTTCTGCGTGCCCTCGAAGGTGAAGGTCGCGGTCTTGCCCTCGCCCTCGACACCGACCAGCACGATCTGACCCGGGCCGACCTCGCCGAAGAGCATCTTCTCGGCGAGCACGTCCTCGATCTCGCGCTGGACCGTTCGGCGCAGCGGCCGCGCACCCAGCACCGGGTCGAACCCGCGCGTGGCGAGCAGGTCCTTGGCCGGCTGGGTCAGCTCCAGCGACATGTCGCGGTCGCGCAGCCGCGTCTCCACCGAGGCCACCATGTTGTCGACCATGGAGATGATCTGCTCCTTGGTCAGCGGCGGGAAGACGATGATCTCGTCGACGCGGTTGAGGAACTCGGGCCGGAAGTGCTGCTTGAGCTCCTCGGAGACCTTGTTCTTCATCCGCTCGTAGGTGCCCTCGTCACCGGACTGGTTGAAGCCCAGCGAGACGCCCTTGGAGATGTCGCGGGTGCCCAGGTTGGTCGTCATGATGATGACGGTGTTCTTGAAGTCCACGACCCGGCCCTGGGAGTCGGTCAGGCGACCTTCCTCCAGGATCTGCAGCAGGCTGTTGAAGATGTCGGGGTGGGCCTTCTCGACCTCGTCGAAGAGCACCACGGAGAAGGGCTTGCGGCGCACCTTCTCGGTGAGCTGGCCGCCCTCCTCGTAGCCGACGTAGCCGGGGGGCGAGCCGAAGAGCCGCGAGACGGTGTGCTTCTCGCTGAACTCCGACATGTCGAGCTGGATCAGCGCGTCCTCGTCGCCGAAGAGGAACTCCGCCAGCGTCTTGGACAGCCAGGTCTTGCCGACGCCCGAGGGCCCGGCGAAGATGAACGACCCGCCGGGACGCTTGGGGTCCTTCAGGCCAGCCCGCGTACGCCGGATCGCCCGGCTGAGCGCCTTGACGGCCTCCTCCTGGCCGATGACGCGCTTGTGCAGCTCGTCCTCCATCTTGAGCAGCCGGGTCGACTCCTCCTCGGAGAGCTTGACGATCGGGATGCCGGTCGCCACGGCGAGCACCTCGGCGATCAGCTCCTCGTCGACCTCGGCGACGACGTCCATGTCGCCGGCGCGCCACTGCTTCTCACGCTCGCCCTTGGCCAGGATCAGCTGCTTCTCCTCGTCGCGCAGACGGGCGGCGGCCTCGAAGTCCTGGCCGTCGATCGCGCCCTCCTTGCGGCGGCGGACCTCGCCGATCTTCTCGTCGAACTCGCGCAGGTCCGGCGGCGCGGTCATCCGGCGGATGCGCAGCCGCGAGCCGGCCTCGTCGATGAGGTCGATGGCCTTGTCGGGCAGGAAGCGGTCGCTGATGTAGCGGTCGGCCAGGGTGGCCGCCGAGACGAGCGCCTCGTCGGTGATCGTCACCCGGTGGTGCGCCTCGTAGCGGTCGCGCAGGCCCTTGAGCATCTCGATGGTGTGCGCGATCGAGGGCTCGTTGACCTGGATCGGCTGGAAGCGGCGCTCGAGCGCGGCGTCCTTCTCCAGGTGCTTGCGGTACTCGTCGAGCGTCGTGGCGCCGATGGTCTGCAGCTCGCCGCGGGCCAGCATCGGCTTGAGGATGCTGGCGGCGTCGATCGCGCCCTCGGCCGCGCCGGCGCCGACGAGGGTGTGGATCTCGTCGATGAAGAGCACGATGTCGCCGCGGGTGCGGATCTCCTTGAGCACCTTCTTCAGGCGCTCCTCGAAGTCGCCGCGGTAGCGCGACCCGGCGACCAGGGCGCCGAGGTCGAGGGTGTAGATCTGCTTGTCCTTCAGCGTCTCGGGCACGTCGCCGCGCACGATGTCCTGGGCCAGGCCCTCGACGATCGTGGTCTTGCCGACGCCGGGCTCGCCGATGAGGACGGGGTTGTTCTTCGTGCGGCGCGAGAGGATCTGCATGACCCGCTCGATCTCCTGCTCGCGGCCGATGACCGGGTCGAGCTTGCCCTCCTTGGCCGCCTGGGTCAGGTTGCGGCCGAACTGGTCGAGCACCAGCGAGCTGGACGGCGCGGCCTCGGGCGCGGTGCCCGCGGTCTGCTGCTCCTTGCCCTGGTAGCCCGAGAGCAGCTGGATCACCTGCTGGCGGACGCGGTTGAGGTCGGCGCCGAGCTTGTGCAGCACCTGGGCCGCCACGCCCTCGCCCTCGCGGATCAGGCCGAGCAGGATGTGCTCGGTGCCGATGTAGTTGTGGCCGAGCTGCAGCGCCTCGCGCAGCGACAGCTCGAGCACCTTCTTGGCGCGGGGGGTGAAGGGGATGTGACCGCTCGGGGCCTGCTGGCCCTGACCGATGATCTCCTCGACCTGCGCGCGGACGGCCTCCAGGGAGACCCCGAGGCTCTCCAGCGCCTTGGCGGCGATGCCGTCGCCCTCGTGGATCAGGCCGAGAAGGATGTGCTCGGTCCCGATGTAGTTGTGAGAGAGCATGCGGGCCTCTTCCTGGGCCAGCACCACCACTCGACGGGCTCGGTCGGTGAACCGCTCGAACATGGGTTCCTCCTCGAAGTCTTCGCGGGCGCTCCGCAGCGTCCTCGCGACGGATCCAACCCGGAGCCCAGCCTACGTGTTCCGGCCCGAGACTCAGTCCGCTGTGGGCGAACGCGTCGGGGACGCGCCGTGCGGTCCCTCGCGCTCGGTGAGCCGCGGCGCGCCGAACTGGGTGCGGACGCCGGGCGACCACAGCACGTGGTCCGGTGCCCGGTCCGCGATCCCGGCCAGGCCCGCCGCAGCCACCAGCTCGTCGTGGCAGTGCAGCAGCTCGGCGTGGCGCAGGGGCCAGCGCGGGTGGGTGTTGGGCACCCAGACCGGACGTCGCCCCAGCGCGTGGTGCATGCCGAAGCGGTCGGTCAGGAAGCGGCTGAGCGGGTCGTCGGCCACCGTGTCGAGGGGTCGCACGGCGAAGTCGGTGCGGGCGCCCCGCGCCGGAGGCTGGCGGCGCCGGGCGGCGTACCGGATCCGACCGGTGCCCTCCGCCAGGCGCTCCATCCGGATGCGTGCCCAGCGGTAGCGCACGCCCAGAGGGTCGGCGACGGCGGCGAGCAGCGCACGCTCGGTCTCCAGGCTGGCGAAGACGACGCCGCGCCACCCCCCTGGTCGTCGACGGAGTAGAGGCGCACGTTGATCTCGGCGAAGTCGCCGAGGTACGGCACCGGCCGGTCGCGCCCGAAGCCCGCGCGCCGCATCTCGAAGCCGATCAGGCCGACCCAGCTGCTGCCGTCGTGCACGTCGGGCCGGGCACCGGCCGGCATCCAGCGCTCGACCCGGGCGGGGTCGACGCGCCAGTGCAGGAAGACCAGGTCCGACCAGACCTGGTCCATGACGGCACGGCCGGCCAGCGGCGGGGCATCGGGGGTCACGCCCCTGGGTGCCCCGTGGGGCTCAGCGCACGTCGTCCGGGCTGGCGGGACGGTCGAGCTCGAAGACCTCGGGCGGGCGACCCCACTCGTTGCGGCCGAGCCGGGAGAGCGGCCGCAGCAGCGAGATCTCCGGGTGACCGTCGACCAGCACGTCGTCGTCGACCCCGATCGCGGTCACCCGGCCCAGGACCACCCAGGAGGCGCCCACCTCGACGACGCGGTCGAGGCGGCACTCCAGGGACGCGGGCGAGTCGCGCACCCGGGGCGGCGCCACCGTCACCGACGGTGCCATCGCGAGCCCGAGGGCCGCCGCCTCGTCGTCGCCCGCCTCGAAGGGGGCGCTGGAGTCGTTGACCTGGTCGAGCAGCCGCTCGGTGGCCAGGCTGACCACGAACTCGCCGGTCGCCTCGACGTTGTCGAGGGTGTCCTTGCGCCCCACGGAGGTGAACATGACCGTGGGCGGGCGGTGGCTGGCGACGCTGAAGAACGAGTGCGGCGCGAGGTTGCCGCGGCCCTGGGCGTCGAGGGTGGAGACCCAGGCGATGGGTCGTGGCACCACCAGTGCCGTGAGCAGCTGGTAGGGGTTGACGCCCTCGTCGTCGACGTCGAAGACGGTGCGCGAGCTCATGCTCGCGAGCCTAGGGGTCGCCGCTCGGGCCCTGAACCCGGGCCACCCCGGCCACCCCGGGCGTCGGGCGCTGCGTCAGTGCGCGGCGGCGTAGGCGTCGCGGACCTCTTGGGAGACCCGGCCGCGCTCGGGCACGTCGAAGCCGTTGTCGCGCGCCCAGGCACGGATCTCGGCCGGGGCGGGACCGCCCGCGGCCGCCTTGGCGCCGTTGCGACGGCCGCGACTGCGCCCGCCGCTCACCGGACGGGCGTGCGCGACCCACGGGGCGAGCGCCTCGCGCAGCTTGGCGGCGTTGGCCTCGCTGAGGTCGATCACGTAGTCCTTGCCGTCGAGCCCGAAGCTCACCGTCTCGTCGGCCTCGGTCTCGTCGAGGTCGTCGACCAGCACGATGTGCACCTTCTGCGCCATGGAGATCAAACCCACTGTCTGGAGTTCCGAATAACGTTTACGACTCGGACACTAACAGACCACTATGTGGAATGAGCCTCCACCGACAATGGCATTGGTCACCTATTTGTCGGCGCATTCGTGAATCATTCCGGGCGCAGCAGCGGAAACAGGATCGTCTCGCGGATGCTCGCCCCGGTGAGCAGCATGATGAGCCGGTCGACGCCGATCCCGATGCCACCGGCGGGGGGCATCCCGAATTCCATCGCCCGCAGGAAGACCTCGTCGAGCTCCATCGCCTCGGGGTCGCCGGCGGCCGCCAGCAGCGACTGCTCGGTGAGCCGCTCGCGCTGCACCACCGGGTCGTTGAGCTCGGAGTACGCCGCGCCCAGCTCGACGCCGTTGATGATCAGGTCGAAGGCCTCGTTGAGCCCCGGCTTGCTGCGGTGGGCCTTGGCCAGCGGCTTGACCTTGCTGGGGTAGTCCATGACGAAGGTGGGGCTGAGCAGGTGGTCCTCGACGAGCTGCTCGTAGAGCTCGACCAGCACCTCCTCGGGCCCCCACCCCGGCTGCAGCTCGACGTCGTGCGCCTCGGCGTGCTTGCGCAGCACCTCCACCGGGGTCGCGACGTCGACCTGCTCGCCGAGCGCCTCCGAGACCAGCTCGAAGATCGGCGCCTGGCGCCAGGGCTGGGTCAGGTCGACCTCGGAGCCGTCGCGGGCGGTGAAGGAGGTGCGGCCGAGGGCGCCCGCCGCCCCGAGCACCAGGTCGCGGGCCAGCTGCATCATCGTGAACTGGTCGCCGTAGGCCTGGTAGGCCTCGAGCATCGAGAACTCCGCGGCGTGCGTGGAGTCGAGCCCCTCGTTGCGGAAGGTCCGGCCGATCTCGTAGACGCGGTCGACGCCGCCGATCATGGCGCGCTTGAGGTCGAGCTCGAGGGCGATGCGCAGCAGCATCTCCTGGTCGAGGGCGTTGAGGTGGGTGCGGAAGGGGCGCGCGGCCGCCCCGCCGTTGGTGAGCTGGAGGATCGGGGTCTCGACCTCGACGTAGCCCTGGTCGTCGAGGGTGGCCCGCAGGCTCTTGAGCACCGCGGCCTTGGCGCGCACCAGGTCGCGCGGCTCGGGGCGCAGCATCATGTCGACGTAGCGCAGCCGGATGCGGGCCTCGTCGGAGAGCGGCCGGTGCTCGTTGGGCAGCGGGCGCAGCGTCTTGGCGGCCAGCTCCCACTCGGTCGCGGCCACGCTCAGCTCGCCCCGACGGCTGGTGATCACCTCGCCGCGCACCGCGAGCAGGTCGCCGATGTCGACGAGCTGCTTGTACGCCGCCAGCCGCTCCTCGCCGACGTCGGCCAGGCTGAGCATCACCTGCACCTCCGAGCCGTCGCCCTCGCGCAGCCGGGCGAAGCAGAGCTTGCCGGTGTTGCGCTGGAACATGACGCGGCCGGTGATGGCGACGTGCTCGCCGGTGCGGGTGTCGGGCGCGAGCTCCCCCGACTCCAGCGCCGGGTCGTGGGCCTCGCGCAGCTGCCGGATGGTGTGGCTGCGCTCCACCGCGATCGGGTACGGCGCCACGCCCTCGTCGAGCAGCCGCTGGCGCTTCTCGCGGCGTACCTGCACCTGCTCGGGAAGGTCGTCGGCGGCGGTCCGGTCGTCGGCAGGAGGAGCGGGAGCGTCGGCCATGCGGGCAAGCGTATGACTACGCTTCTGCCGTGACGTCCGCTACCTGCCCGCGCGAGATCCTCCGATGAGCGGCGGCCTGGCCGCCCTCCTCGACGACGTCGCGGCCCTGGCCCGCATGACCGCCGCGTCGGTCGACGACGTGGCCGCCGCGGCGGGGCGCGCCAGCGCGAAGGCGGCGGGAGTCGTCGTCGACGACGCCGCCGTGACGCCGCGCTACGTCCAGGGGCTCAACCCCAACCGCGAGCTCGCCGTGATCGGGCGCATTGCCAAGGGCTCGATGCGCAACAAGCTGGTCTTCATCCTGCCGGCGGTGCTGCTCCTCAGCGAGTTCCTGCCGTGGCTGCTGACGCCGCTGCTGCTGCTCGGCGGCCTCTACCTCAGCTACGAGGGGGCGGAGAAGGTCTGGGAGAAGCTGTCGGGCCACAGCGCCCCCGAGAAGCCCGCGACCGACCGCGGACCGGAGGACGAGGGCCAGGTGGTGGCGGGCGCCGTGCGCACCGACTTCATCCTCTCCGCGGAGATCATGGTGATCGCGCTCAACGAGGTCGCCGCCGAGAGCTTCTGGTCGCGGGCGGCCATCCTGGTCGTCGTCGCCATCGGCATCACGGTGCTGGTCTACGGGGCCGTCGCGCTGATCATCCGGATGGACGACTTCGGCCTGCGGCTCGCGGGTGGGCAGTCGGCCGGCCTGCAGCGCCTCGGCACCGGCCTGGTCAAGGCGATGCCGGTCGTCCTGTCGGTGCTGAGCACGGTCGGGATCGCCGCGATGCTCTGGGTCGGCGGCCACATCTGGCTCGTCGGCCTCGACGAGCTGGGCGTGCACGCGGTCTACGACGTCGTGCACCACCTCGAGGTCGCCGTGGCCGACGCCACCGGGGCGCTCGGCGGCCTGCTTGGCTGGCTCACCAACACCTTCTTCTCCGCGGTGCTCGGCGCGGTGCTCGGCGCCGTCGTCGTCGTGGTGATGCACCTGGTGCCCCGCCGCTCCAAGGACGCCCAGGCGCACTGACGCGGCGTACGGCGGAGCACGGCGCGCGCGCTTTCCGCGGGGAAAGCACCTCGACGACGGTTTCCGCGCGATCGGATCGTCGTACGTCGGCGTGTCGGGTGCCTTCGGCGCGGAAACGCGGGCGCGGGGGTCTTTCCCCGCGGAAAGCGCGGAGGCGGCGGCCGTCACTCCACGTTGCGGTCGAAGACCAGCTCCAGGCCGAGTAGGGTCAGCCAGGGCTGGTGGTGCGTCAGGGTGCGGCACTCGTCGACGACGACGGGGGCCAGGCCGCCGGTGGCGATGACGTGGACGTCGCCGGGTGCGACGCCGAGCTCGGCCGTCATCCGCTCGACGAGGCCGTCGACCTGGCTGGCGAAGCCGAAGACCATGCCCGACTGGAGGGCCTCCACGGTGTTCTTGGCGATGACGCTGCGGGGCCGCATCAGCTCGACCTTGCGCAGCTGCGCGCCCCGCCGCCCGAGCGCCTCGAGGCTGATGTCGATGCCGGGGGCGATGGCGCCGCCGACGTAGTCGCCCCGGGCGTCGACCACGTCGAAGGTGGTGGCGGTGCCGAAGTCGACCACGATCGCCGGACCGCCGTAGAGCTCGGCCGCGGCGAGGGAGTTGACGATGCGGTCGGCGCCGACCTCGCGCGGGTTGTCGGTGCGCAGCCGGATCCCGGTGCGCACGCCGGGCTCGACGATCACCTGGGGCAGGCCGGCGAAACTGCGGTCGAGCATGTCGCGCCACTCGTGCAGCACCGCCGGCACGGTGGCGCACAGCGCCACCCCGGAGAGGGCGTGCTCGAGCGAGGTCTCCCGCAGCAGCGAGCGCACCACGATCGCCCACTCGTCGGCCGTACGTCGCTCGTCGGAGGCCACGCGCCAGTGCGCCAGGACCTCCCCGCGGTCGAGCAGGCCGAGCACCGTGTGGGAGTTGCCGACGTCGGCACAGAGCAGGGTCATGGACCCTCGGAGCCGGCGCCGAGGTCGAGGGCGACGTTGTCGATCAGCCGGGTGGTGCCGACGCGCGCGGCCACGAGCAGCCGGGCGGGCCCGGCGACCGGCGCCGGCCCCAGGTCGGGGCCGCGCAGGGCGAGGTAGTCGACCGCCACGCCGTCGGCGTCGGCCAGCACCTTCTCGGCCGCCTCCACCGCTCCGGTACGCCGCGCGGCGTCGAGCGCCCGCGACAGGGCCAGCGCCTGCTCCCGCTCGCGGGGGGAGAGGTAGCGGTTGCGGCTGGAGAGCGCCAGACCGTCGGGGTCCCGCACCGTGGGGGCACCCGCGACCCGGACGCCGAGGCACAGGTCGTCGACCATGCGGCGCACCAGGGTCAGCTGCTGGTAGTCCTTCTCGCCGAAGACGGCGACCTCCGGGCGCACCAGCCCGAGGAGCTTCGCGACCACGGTCAGGACGCCGCGGAAGTGCGTGGGCCGGCTGGCGCCCTCGAGCTCGGCCCCGAGCGGCCCGGGGTCGACGGTGACCTGGGGGTCGCCGCCGGGGTAGACCTCCTCGACGTCGGGCGCGAAGACCACGTCGACGCCCTCCCGGGCGCACAGCGCGAGGTCGGCCTCGAAGGTCCGCGGGTAGCGCTCGAGGTCCTCCCCCGGCGCGAACTGCATCGGGTTGACGAAGACCGACGCCACCAGCGGGCCGTCGCCGTGGGCGCGGGCCAGGCGCAGCAGCGACGCGTGGCCCTCGTGCAGGGCCCCCATGGTCGGCACCAGCAGCCGGCCCCCGGGGAGGGTGGCGTCGAGCTCCGCGCGGGAGCCCACCACCAGCGGCGCGGTCACCGGGAGGGGTGGTGCGCGCGGGCGTCCTGGCCCACCGCGCGCAGCGCCTCGTCGAGCAGGCCCGCGATGCGCGAGGCCCGGATCGGCAGCAGCCGGCCGTCGAGCATCGCCCGGTCGGCAGTGGCCCGGGCCATCGCGACGTACGACGGCACCGTGGCGGGCGAGGTCTCCACCAGGTCGCGCAGGTGCGCCTGCACGGTGCGGACGTCGCCGCGCACGATCGGGCCGGTGAGCGCGTCGTTGCCGCGCTCGAGCGCGTTGTCGAGCGCCGCGGTGAGCAGCGGCCGCAGCGTGGCGGCGGGGTCGTCGGCGCCGGCGGCGGCCAGCAGGTCCATCGCCTGGCTGACCAGCGTGACCAGGTGGTTGGCGCCGTGCGCGAGACCGGCGTGGTAGAGCGCCCGGCGCTCCTCGGCCACCCACATCACCACCCCGCCCAGGTCGGCGACCAGCGACTCGGCGAGCTCGCGCTCGCCGTCGCCGGCGGTCATGCCGAAGACGCAGCCGGGCAACCGGGGCAGGTCGACCGAGGTGCCGGTGAAGGTCATGGCCGGGTGCAGCGCCACCGGTCGCGCCCCCAGCTCCGCCACGGCGTGGAGCGCAGCGAGCCCGTGACGACCCGACGTGTGCACCACGACCTGGCCGGGCCGGATCGCGCCGGCGCCCACCAGCGTCGTGGCGACGTTGTCGAGCATGTCGTCGGGCACGGTCAGCAGCAGCAGGTCGCAGGCCCGGGCCACGTCGGTGGGCTTGCCGACGGGCACCCCCGGGAGCAGCGCCGCGATCCGCTCGCGCGACGCCGCCGACTCGCCCGCCGCGGCCACGACCTCGTGACCCGCGGCGCGCAGCGCTGCGGACAGGACGGCACCGACACGGCCGGCGCCGACGACCCCGATGCGGGCCATCTCGCTCATCTCCTTCGTTCCGGTCCCCGAGGGGTACCGGACTACTCGATGACGTGCTCCTGAAGCGTACGCCGCCCCGTCGACCCGCACCCAGGGAACGTGACGCGCGACACGTGGCGGCGGCGCGGCCGGCCCCTCACAGGCGCGGGAAGGCCTCGAGCAGGGCGTCGACCACGCGCGCGGAGGCGCCGCCGTCGTCCCAGGGGGCGTAGGTCTCGCGGAAGCGTGCGCGTCGCTCCGCGTCGTACGACGGATCGGCCAGCGCGGTGCGCAGCACCTCGACGACCTCGGCGGTGGTCTGGCACTCCGGCCCCGGCACGGTCTCGTGGTAGTCGAGGTAGAAGCCGCGGTTGTCGTCGCGGTACTCCGCGAGGTCGGGCGCCAGGAACGCCATCGGCTTGTCGGTGGCGGCGAAGTCGAAGAAGGCCGAGGAGTAGTCGGTGACCATCGCGTCGGCCGCGAGGTAGAGGTCGGCGATGTCGGGGTAGCGCGTCACGTCGATGACCCGGCGGTCCGGGTCGCGCTTCTCCGCGGCCTGGATGGAGTGGTAGTGCCCGCGCACCAGCACCACGGCGTCGAGCTCGCGCGCGACCGTGGGCGGGTCGAGGTAGAGGACCTTGTCGTAGACGGCACCCGTGCGGCGGGTCTCGCGCCACGTCGGGGCGTAGAGCACCACGGGCACGTCGGCCCCGATGCCGAGCCGGCGGCGTACCTCCGCGGCCCGCTCCGCGCGGTCGGGCGAGCGGAGCACGTCGTTGCGGGGGTAGCCGACGTCGAGCATGGTGCCGGTGAAGTGGAAGGCCTCGCGCAGCCGGACGGAGCAGAAGGGGCTCTGGGCGACCAGGAAGTCCCACTGCTTCACGGCCTCGACGAGGTTGCGGCGGTGGTACCAGTTGTCGATGTCGTTGTGGATGCGGTCGTGCCCGATGCGCTTGAGCGGGCTGCCGTGCCAGGTCTGCACCACGGCCTGGCCCTCGCGCCGCACGAAGAAGGGCGGCTGGTTGGAGTTCACGACCAGGTAGCGGGCCCGGGCCAGCAGCTCGAGGTGCTCGCGCGAGAGCCGCACCACCTTCCGGGCGCACGCGGGCACCTGCACCGAGCGGTCGACGACGACGAAGGCGAGGTCGAGGTCGGGGTGCCGGCGGTGCAGCTCCTCGGCGAGCGGCCCGGGCTGGTCGCCGCCGGCGCGGCCGCCGAAGGTCTCGAACATCGCGACGTCGAGCAGCGGCAGCTCGCGCATCCTGGGGTAGTCGACCTCGCGCAGCGTGGCGCGGGCGTTGGCCGACTGGTCCGTGCGCCACTCGGCGGGCTGCACCCGCATCCGGAAGCCGCGGCCCACGGTGACCTCGGGGATCACCGTCGAGGTGCCCACCGTGAGGCGCACGGGCATCCGCTGCCACAGCGAGAGCGAGCTGGAGATGGTGACGGTGCGGCGGGGGTTGCCGACCGGCCGCACGTCGACGACGTAGCGGTCCTGGGGCAGCTCGGTGGCGCCCTGCCCCCACTCGTCGCTGCGCAGCGGGAGGCGGGCGCGGACGACGCCGTCGTGCCCACGCTCGGCAGGCACCCAGTCGAGGTGGGCCCGGGGCGAGCGCAGCGCCAGCTCGACGGGCGAGGGCGCGTCGAGGGTGAGCACCACCGCGTCGTCGAGCACCTCGAGGTCGAGCACCGTGGCCAGGGCGTTGGGGTCGATCTCGCGCCGGCGCCGGTCGAGACGGCCGCCGGAGTGCCGCACCTGCAGGCCCTCGTGGGCCTCCCAGGTGAAGCGCAGCACCGCGCCGTCGACCCCGCCGGTGTGCAGCTGGCCCGCGGACCCGTCGAGCAGCCGGCTCTGCAGCCCCGCCACCCAGGAGCTGCCGGCCGTCTCGTGCTCGACGAGGACGCGGTAGACGCGCTCGGGGCCGTGGCGCGGCGGCAGCGCGTCGAGGTCGACCGTGGCGACGAAGCCCGCCGACGCGAGGTCCTCGTGGGCACGACCGGCCCACAGGTTGGCCGTCTCGTCGGTGTGGGGCTCGGTGGGCAGCGGCCACCGCTCCCCCGTGACCTCGTCCTCGAGGACGACGCGGGTCACCGCTCCCGGGTCGGCGGCCGTGAGGTACTCGGTGAAGGCGGTGCCCCGGATCGTCAGGCGGGTGTCGCTCTCCCAGCGCAGCGCCTCCAGCCGGGTGCGGTAGCGCAGCTCGTGGCGGGAGATCTCCAGCAGGTGCTCCGGGTGCGGACCCAGCACGGCCAGCTCGTCGGGTCGCACCACCGGGACGCCGTCGACCAGCTCGTAGTGCAGCCCGGTGCGGTTGGCGTGGGCGTAGGCCTGGAAGGCCCCGGTGGTCTCCATGTCCTCGTGCGCGCAGAGCCAGGCGAGCATCCGCTCGACCACCGGCACGTCGGCCCAGGTGTCGTCGTCGGCGTCCGCGAGGAGCGCCGAGACCGCGGGGCTGACGCGGTCCCACGACGGCGGGCCGTAGACCAGCGCGTAGCGGACCAGGTCGGCCACGACCGTGATCAGCGCCCCGCGCAGCAGCGCCCGCCGCGCGTCGGGCCGGCCGTCGAGCAGGGCCACGGCGTCGCGCAGCCGGTCGAGACGGTCCATCGCCAGGTCGGTGTCGCGCAGCGAGCGCTGCGTCATCGAGCCGCGGTCGTGCCGCTGGCGGGCGTGGTAGACCGTCGAGGGCAGCACGTCGACGCGCCACGGCGCGAGCGCCACCTGCGCGAGCAGCACGTGGTCGGGGAAGGCGGTGCCCTCCGCGAAGCGCAGGCCGGCGTGGCGCCACGACGACCGCCGGAAGAGCCGGGCCCCGAGGTAGGGGTGGGCCAGCACGTCGGGCACCTCGGCGCCGGACGCCCCACGGCGTACGCCGGGGTTGGTGGAGGAGAGCCACGAGGGTCGCAGCAGGCGACCACGCTCCTCGACGGTCAGGCCGCCGACCGCGACGTCGGAGCCCGAGGCCTCCAGGCTCTGCAGCAGCCGCTGGTAGGCCACGGGCGGCACCGAGTCGTCGGCGTCGCAGAAGGCCAGGTAGGCGCCCTTGGCCGCGCGCTCGCCCGCGTTGCGCGCGGAGCCCACCGAGCCCGTGCCACCGCGCACGACCCGGACGGCCCGGCGCCCCTTGGCCACGTCGGTGGCGAGCGCGAGCGACGCGGCGTCCTGCTCGTGCACCACGAGCAGGATCTCCTTGCGGGGCCACGACTGCACCACCAGGCTCTCCACGCACCGCTCGAGCGTCAGCTCGGCGTCGTGCACCGGCACGACGACGCTGAGGAGCGGCTGCCCGATCGCCTGGCGTCGACGACGCAGGGCCCGCACGACCCGCTTGGCCCCGGGCGGCAGCCGCCGTGTGAACGCACGAAGCTCCACGAGCAGGCGCCTCTTTCGGACAGACGACACGACGGCGCCACTGTAGCGAGGGCGTCGCGGTCCCGAGGCGGGCGACCAGGCCGTCCGGAGGCACCGTCGTGGCTGGTAGGTTGCTGCGGCTCCGTCGTCTCCGTCGCCCCAGCCCGAGAGGTGCCCCGATGTCACGACACCCCGCGGAGATCCGGCGAGGTGCTCGATGAGCGGCCTGCGTCCCCGCGTCGAGGCGGTCCGCACCGCGGTGCGACACCTCGTGGGTCGGGGCGACTGCCTCGGGTGCCGCCTCGCCGAGGCCACGGGCGGGCGGAGCAGACGACGACGCGGTGACGACCTCGGGCACCGGCTCGCCCAGGTCGTCGAGGGTCGCCGGCGCACGCGGGTCGCGGTGCTCGCGCGGGACTCCCGGGTCGAGCGCGCCCTGGCCGACGCCGCGCCGAGCATCGACGTCACCACCTTCGACCCGGGGACCGAGGACTGGCACGACCGGCTCGCGGTGCACGGTGCCATCGAGGTGGTCCTCGAGACCGGTGCCCACGACGGCCAGCCCGTCGAGGCGCTGGGCGCGAGCCTCTTCGCCCTGGGCCTGCAGGGCCTCTACCTCGTCTCGCCCGAGGCCGCCGACCGTCCCGGCCCCCGACGTGGCCGCACGCTGCGGCAGACGGTCGCCCGGCTGCTGGAGATCCAGCAGCAGGACGAGGTCGGCGAGCTGTCGCACCCCCACCGCGGCACCAGCCGCTCCGACCGCACCCACCTCGCCGACAGCATCGCCTCGGTGGAGGACCGTCCCGGCTACCTCGCCGTGCGCAAGCGCCGCCGCTCGCTGGCCAAGCTCGACGAGGCCCGCGCCGACGCCTGGCTCGACGCCGGCGAGGGCCGGCGTGGCCGGGTGCTGCTGCGCGAGGACGCCGCGCCGGTACCGCGCCTGGCGCGGATCCTGGAGAACGAGTCGCACCGCTCCGACCGCTTCGAGCCCAACCCCGAGGCACCGGCCCCGACGCTGCGCGAGTACGACGGCCCCTTCTGCGCGCCGGGCCAGGTCGTCGGCGCTCGCGGGGTGCTGCTGCCCGACACCTACCGCCACCTGACCAGGCAGCGGCTGATCAACCGCTACGTCGTCGACCTCGCCCCCGACTGGGGCCGGCCGGCGACCCCCGTGAAGGACCCCGAGCGCCTGCCCGGCACCTACTACTACCTCGACTCGGAGTTCCGCGGTCACTTCGGGCACGCCATGACCGAGCAGGTCTCCCGCTTCTGGGGCTGGGAGGAGGCGCAACGCCGCGACCCCGACGTCAAGGCCCTGGTCGGCGTCAACGCGGGGCGCACGTCGCTGGCCGCCTTCGAGCTCGAGCTCTTCGCCGCCGCGGGCATCCCGGCCGACCGGATCGAGCTCATCGACTCGCCGGTGCGGCCCGAGCGGCTGATCGGCGCCACGCCGCTCTTCGACAACCCCCGCTACGTGCACCCGCGCATCGTCGGGGAGTGGGCCGGGCTCAGCGAGCGCCTGGCCGCGAAGGCCCCCGACGGCGACCGGCCGCGGCGGCTCTTCTGCTCCCGCCGCACGGTGCACACCTCCCCCGGCGCCTTCAAGGGCCAGCGCCGGGTGTGCCACAACGGGGCGGAGGTCGAGGCGTGGTTCCGCGAGCGCGGCTTCACCGTGGTCTTCACCGAGGACTACACGATGGCCGAGCAGGCCGCGCTCTTCCGCGGCGCCGAGATCGTCGCGGGGTACGCCGGCAGCGCGCTGTTCAACCTGATCTTCACCACCCAGCCGATCCGCGTGGTGCTGATCAGCTCGGAGTCCTACACCGCGCAGAACGAGTTCCTGATCTCCAGCGCGCTCGGCCACGAGGTCCACACGGTCTACTGCCCCGCCGACATCCCACGTCGTCCCCGCGAGTGGTCCAGCGCCGCCTTCAACTCTGCCTTCACCGTCGACCTCGACCGCGACCGCGACTTCCTCGAGCGCGCCGTCTCCTGAGCGCGGCTCGTCCCCCGCGCGACGGGCGGCCCTAGGATCTGGACAGCCCACCCGCGCACCCCGCCGAGGACCCCCGTGTCGCACAACCCGCTCGCCTCCGGCCGCTACTTCTCGCTCGCGCCCGGCGTCGACCCCGACGCCGGCGGCCAGACGCGCGCGACCCTGATGCGCAACCGTCTCTTCGCGGCGGCCGGCGCCGATGCCCGGGTGCTGACCGTCACGCCCCACGACGACCTCGACCGGCGCCGCGAGCTGCTGCTCGAGCGCGGCATGCTGACCCCCGAGGTCCCGCTGCTCAACATCTTCGAGCACTACCGCGAGCGCGACTGGCCCGAGGTCTCGTCACCGCGCGCGCTGCCCGACCTGAGCCGGTTCACGGTGGCCGAGGAGAGCTTCCGCGACGGGGAGCCCTGGCGGCGGCACTACCAGCTCGAGGACGGCAGCTCGCGGTGGGACTACCTGCGGGCCGACGGCACGACGTACCTGCGCGTGGCCGAGCTCGACTGGCACGACCCCCGCACCTTCGGGCGCGGGCTGCTCCGGGTCTCCCGCGACGGCCAGGTCGTCGGTGGCTACCGCGACCGCGGCCAGTGGTACCGCCGCTGGGTGCAGGAGCTCTCGGAGGGCGAGCGGACCTTCGTGATGCTCGACTCGCGCCACATGGTGCCCCACGTGGTGCCCTTCCGGGCCCGTCACGTGCACGTGCTCTACCTGCTGCACAACATCCACGTCACCGGCGACCGGCGCTGGGACCGCCCCCTCAACGAGTCCTTCCAGCGGATGATGGACCGCGCCGACGACCTCGACGCCCTGGTGACCCTCACCGAGCGCCAGCGCGAGGACATCGAGATGGCACGGGGGCACGCCACGAACACCTACGTCGTCCCCAACCCGGTCGAGGTGCCCGAGCCGGCCGCCGACGTCGAGCGTGACCCGCGGCAGGTGACCGTGGTGGCGCGACTGACCGCCCAGAAGCACCTGGGCGAGGCGATCCGGGCGATGGCCCTGGTGACGCGCGAGGTGCCGGACGCGCGCCTCGACGTCTACGGCAGCGGCTACCAGCACGAGGCCCTCGAGCGGCTCGCCCGCCGCCTGGGCCTCGCCGACCGCGTGACGCTGCGCGGTCACGACCCTCGCGCGCGCGAGCACCTGTGGCGCTCCTCGGCCTTCTTGATGACCAGCCGCTTCGAGGGCTACCCGCTCGCCACGCTCGAGAGCATGAGCCACGGCTGCCCGGTGGTCAGCTACGACATCAAGTACGGCCCCCGCGAGCAGATCACCGACGGCGTCGACGGCTACCTCGTCGCGGCGGGCGACGTCGAGGCGATGGCGCAGCGCGTCGTCGGCCTGCTGCGGCAGCCGGAGCTGGTGCGGCAGATGAGCGCGGCCGCGCTGGAGAAGGCCCGCCAGCACGACCAGGACCGCTTCCTGGCCGACTGGGCCGCCGTCGTCGACGCTGTGGTGCGCTCGCGCCCCCGCCGGGTCGCGCTGCAGCACGCCCGGCTCGACGTACGCCGCCTGCGCGTGGGCCGCGGCCGCCGCGCGGTGTGGTCCTCACGGCGGCGACCGCAGGAGCGGCTCCGCTTCCGCGGCGAGCTGCACCTCCGGGGCGCGCCCGACGGCACCCCGTCGCCCGGGGAGCTGCAGGTCGAGCTCGCCGCGGTCCACGCGGTGTCGGGCCGCCGCCTGACGGTGCCGGTGCGGGTGCGGTCACGACCGGGCAAGGACGGCGGCGTGCAGCTGGCGGCCGACGTGACCCTGGCGCAGCTCCTCGACGGCGGCGAGCCCGAGACCCCCGAGGAGGTGCTCGTCTCGCCGGAGACCGCGGAGTCCTCCGAGACCCCGGAGACCCCGGAGGTCCGCGACGCCGTCGCGGTCGACGGGGCCGCCGACGGGGCCGCAGACGGGGTACCGCCGCCGGACGACGACGTCGAGCGGGTGCGGCTGCGGCTCTTCGTGACGTGGCGCAACGTCGCGTGGTCCTCCGAGCTGCGCCGCGAGCAGGGCGCCGCGGGCGGCCTGGAGACCGGCTACGACGACGACGACGCGTGGGTGCTCACGCGCCGGGCGCCGGCGACCCGCTGAGGCCGGCGGCCACCGCGTGCCAGGCCGCCTGGCCCGGGGCGTGGTCCGCCAGCCACGGCTTGCCCTCGTCGAGCCAGTGCAGCAGCGCCGGGTCCTCGTGGTGGGTGCGGCCCGGCACCACGTGCCAGCGCGCCGGGACCACGGCGTGCGCCGGCCCCAGCAGCACGTGCAGCGCCTCGCGGGGCGAGAGGTCGTAGGCCGCGAGCAGGCCGAGGGCCCGCGCTCCGGTCGCACGCTCGCGCCAGCCGGCGAGGTCGAGCACGGCGACGTCGAGGTCGAAGGCGGCGAAGTCGAAGCGGTGCCAGGCGTGGGCCACCCGCCGCAGCTCGACCGCCGTCGTGGTGCGCTCCCCCAGGCGGTCGCCGGCCGCGTGCACGACGCCGAAGCCGCTGGCCGCGCGCCCCTCGGGCACGGCGCTGGCGGCCAGCACCGCGCCACCCAGGTCGAGGTCGGTCAGGGAGGTCGCGTCGTCGAGCGCCACCGCGTCGAGCGGCAGCACCACGATCCGATCGACGTCGGGCAGCAGCTCGGGCAGCACCAGCAGCTCGAGCTGCTGCTGCGCCCGCTCGCGGGCCTCGAGGTCGCCCGAGCGCAGCCCGGCGCCGAGCCCGCGCACGGGGACCAGGCTCACGGCGTGCCCGTGGGCGTGCGGCGCCAGCGTCTCCAGCGTATGGCTGCCGGTGACGTCGAGCAGCCACACGTGCAACGGCCGGGAGGCGCGCGAGGTGAGCGCGGCGAGCGCCACCTGCACCACCCGGACCCGGCGCCGGTCGACCCGGAGCGCCACGTGGCGCACCGCGTCGCCGTCCGGGCCCGGCGCACCGGGGTGGTACGTCGTGCGTGAGCGTGCGAGCGCGACCTCCGAGGAGAGGTCGACCGGGGGCAGCGCGGCGGGAGGTGCCTCGCGCCGAGCCATGGCGGCTGCGACGTCGGGGGCGCAGAGCTCGCGCCACCGGGCGTAGACGGTCTCGGCGGGCTCGCCGGCCAGGATCCAGCCGTAGACCTGGGCGAGCCGCTCGTTCATCCCGTCGCGGATGGCCGCGAAGGCCTCGTCGTCGATGCCACCGAGCCCGGCGAAGCGGATGTCGGAGAGGTTCTTGGGACGGAAGTCGACCTGCGCGCCGAGGGAGCGCATCGGCAGGTAGCAGTGCAGCCGCGAGGTCACCACCGCGCGGTGGTCGCGGCGGTAGGTCTCGAGCAGGTCGATCGCGTGCTGCATGTTGCCGGTGAAGGAGCGGAAGCGGACCTCGTCGGAGCTGTGGCGGTACTGCACGGCGTCCGGCCCGGCCGCCTCCGCCTCGGCGGGCGAGTCGACGTACGCGATCGGCGCCGCGGGAGGGAAGGCGTCGGGCAGCTCGGGGAAGACCGTGTCGACGGTCGTGGTGAGGCACCCGGAGAAGAAGGCGGGCACGTCGACGGAGAGCAGGATGTCGACGGTGGTCCAGTCGCGGCAGCCCACGGGCCCGTGGGCACGCATCCACTCGATCGCCTCGGGGGTGAGCAGGTCGCGCTTGTTGCAGTGGAAGGAGACGAAGATCGGGTGCAGGTTGCGGTGCATCGGCAGGCCGTAGCGGCGCCCGAAGACCGCGTGCATGTACCACCCGAAGGCGAGCACGAAGGTGCCCTCCGGCACCTCGTCGTACTCGCTGGCGTCGCGGTTGATCGTGAGCAGCTGCACGGTGGCGTCGGCGCCGTGCAGGCGGCGGTGCTCGGGCACGCGGGAGCGCAGCTGCTCGGCGAGCTCGACGAGGTCCTGCGGGCCGGTCAGGCGCAGGTCGGCGTGGCGGACCAGGTGGCCCATGGAGGCCAGCGTCTGCACGTGGTCGCCGATGTTGGCCGAGGCCCGGTGGCGGCCGGGGTGGTCGTAGTCGACGACGGCCAGGCTGACGTCGGCGGTGCGCGGCGCCGCGGGCTGGTCGTGGCGACGCGAGATCCAGCGGTGCACCCAGTCGCGCGTGACCAGCAGCCTGTCGTCGACGTCGTCGCCGGCCGCGATCGCGTCGTCGAGCGCGGCGAAGAGCTCGGTCGCGAGCTCGAGGTCGCCGTGGCCGAAGACCGCCTCCAGCAGCTCCATCCAGCGCTGCGGACCCAGTGACGCCGGGCCGTCGAGCAGCCCGCGCACCTCCGCCAGCGCCCGCTCGGGCTCGTGGTCGAGGCCGCAGCGCACGAACTCGCGCAGCGCGTAGCGCGACCAGAGCTCCCGGGGCAGGTCGCGCAGGTGGTGCCAGGCCAGGGCCCGGTGCCCGCCGTGGGCGGCCACCAGGCCGCTGCACAGCGACCCCAGGGTGGCGGTCTCGTCGTGCTCGGCCAGCGAGGCGGCGAGCGCCTGGGCCGCGGCCCGGTCGCCGCCACGCAGCAGCGCCCGGGTCTCCGTCACCAGGCCCGCCACGAGCGGGCGCCCCTGCCGCACCGACTCCAGCACGGACGCCGGGCGCTTGCGGCGGCGCGCGGCGGGAGCGGCGGACGGCGTGGGCGCCGCGGGTGCCTCGGTGCCGGTGCGGCGGCGTACGGCGTCGCGCGAGGCACGCAGCCGGCGCTTGGCGCCCTCGGGCAGGTAGGCGTGCGCCAGCCGGCGCGGCAGTCTCTTCATGGCTCTCCTCGAGGCGGGTGGCGGCGACGACCGGGGTCGCGCGTGGTCAGAGGCGTACGACGTGCAGCCGCGCGCGGCGCTCGAGCCGGTAGCCCTCCCGGCCCGCGAAGTACTCGTCGACCGCGGTGCGGCAGCCCGACCAGAAGTAGTAGTCGTCGATGACCAGCCGGCCGCCGGGCACCAGGTGCGGCGAGATCCGCTCGAGGCACACCATCGTCGACTCGTACCAGTCGCCGTCGAGGTGGGCCAGCGCGACCGGGCCGTCGACCTGCACGGTGTCCTCGAAGAGACCCTGCACCAGCTCGACCCGGTGCTCCTCGGGCGCCACGCCGTGCTCGACGAAGGAGCGCGTCACCTCGCCGAGCAGGTCGTCGCGGTAGCCGTAGTAGGTCTCGCCCCCGGTGCCTCGCGCGGCGCCGGACTGGATCGCGGCGTAGCGGCGCGCGACGTCCTCGCCGTCGCGCTCGGAGGGCGGCGGGATCATCCCGAAGACGTCGTAGACCCGCATCGGCCGCGTCGGCCCCTTCGCGGCCGCCATCACGATGGCCGAGCCGCCGCGGGCGGTGCCGCACTCCAGCACCGCCCCCTCGCGGCCACTGAGGTCGGACTCGGCCACCACCCGCGCCAGCATCCGCAGGTCGGGCGCCTTGAGGTAGGAGAGCCCCTGGGCGCGCACCGAGGCGATGACCTGCTCGACCCGGTCGGGCACCTCGAGCTCGGGGAAGGGGTCGCGCAGCGAGTCGCGGGTGGCCACCAGCTCCTCGCGCAGCCGCTCGCTGCGCGCCTGCTGCTTGGCCAGCCGGCGCCGTGCCGCCCGCAGCCGGGTGCGGAGCTCGGCCTCGGTGGCGCCGTCGGTGCTCCCGTCGGCAGACCTGCCGGACGTCGCGGTCCCGCCCGGCAGCCGCCGCCGCACCGCACCGACGGCGCGACGGGCACGATCGATCGGTTGCGCCATGCCACCCTCCCGGGACCCGCGGACGACGTACGTCCGACCCCGGCCCGATGCTAGTGCGCCGACGGGCCGGGGTCGGGAGCGACGCCCGCGCCCCGCGGAGGCCCGCCCACCCAGGAGGTGCGCGCGGGACGCGGCGTCCAGTTCCTGGGATTCCGACCCGCGGTGGTCCGAAATTGCGCATAATCGGACATACCTACCTGGAGGTTCACCCCATGCGTCACCGTGGACTCATCGTCCTCGCCACGTCCCTCAGCCTGTCGCTCGCCGGCATCCTGGCGCCGGCCGCGACCACCGGCGACCGCGCCGAGGCCGCCGCGGCGACCTCGCTGCGCGTCGGCAGCTTCAACATCGGTGGCGTGCAGACCGACAAGTCGGCCCGTGGCTCCCACCGCACCTGGGCGGTCCGGCGCGACGGCGTCGTCAACCGGATCTCCGACAGCCGGCTCGACGTGATCGGCCTGCAGGAGGCCAACCCGAGCACCGTGCACCGTCGCAAGCTCGTCACCGGGTCGACGCAGTACGAGGACGTCCTCAACGGCCTGCGGCGCAAGGGCACGGGCGACTACCGCCTGACGACCGCGGAGGCCTACAACTGCGAGCGGGCCTGGAGCGGCACCAACTGCGACTACCGCAACCACGGCAGCGCCCTGTCCAACCGGATCGTCTACAACGCCGACCGTCTCGCAGTCGTGCGCAAGGGCTCGGTGAAGTACCGCGACCAGACCCGCGGCGGCTACGACCGCTACCTGGAGTGGGCGGTCTTCCAGGTCCGGGCGACGGGGTCGCAGTTCCTCTTCACCAACACCCACCTCGACCCCAACTCCAAGGCCAACCGTCCCAAGCAGTGGCGCCAGCTGCTGGAGTGGGTGGGCGCCAACCGCGGCAGCCTGCCGGTGATCTCGGTGGGCGACTACAACACCACCAAGTTCTCCACCTGGGCCAAGCGCACCCTGCCGCTGACCCGGAAGTTCGGGATGTCCGACGCGCTGAACCAGCGCTTCCAGCAGAACCCGGGCAAGCCCCGCGCCAAGCGCGTCGTCAACGGCTGGCTCAACTCCTTCAGCGGCTACCGCAAGGACGTCAAGACCTGGAGCTACTACCGCGACAAGCGCAAGCAGGGCAACGTCATCGACTGGATCTTCGCCTCCAACCGGCTCACCATCACCGAGTACGCCACCGTCGCCTGGATCGACAAGCGCCGGCTGCGCGGCAAGGGCACCTTCCCCTCCGACCACAACCTGGTGCGCGCGACGATCGTGATCCCCTAGCCGGGCGTCGGGCCGTGCGCGGCCGCGCCACGGGGCACGGGTCAGGGGCGACCCGAGCGCTCGGCGAGCATCCGCTCCAGCGCGTCGACCTGCGCGGTCAGCCGGCCGAGCTCGGTCTCGAGTCGCGCGATCCTCTGCTGCTGCTGCTGGATCCGCTCCTGCAGGCGGCGGAAGGCGCGCACCGGCGCACGTGGACCTGGTACCCGCACGACCACCGACCCCGCTCCCCTGCGCTCGACCGGACCGATCCTGCCAGACAGCGCGCCGTGACGGGGTACGGGTCAGGGCGATGATTCAATGCCACGCGATGAGCGACGAGCGGATGCCGCCGGGTCGCTACCTCTCGACCCCGCTCGACGTCGGGGTCGACTACGGCGGCCAGACCCGCGCCACCCTGGTGCGCAACCGGCTGCTCGCCGAGCGCTTCGGGCTGCGTCCCGAGGTGCTGACCTTCAACCCGCGACCCTCCTGGTCGCAGCGACTCGACGACCTCCGCGAGAGCGGCCTGCTGCTGCCCGGGACACCCGTGACCAACCTGTACGACGCGCACGCGACGACCGGCTGGGGGGAGCACCCCGTCGAGGAGCCGGCGACGCCGCTGCTCACGCCGACGATGCGACGCGAGACCGAGCTGCGCCCCGACGGCAGTCCGTGGCGCCACGTGCACACCGAGCCCGACGGGAGCCCCGAGGGGGGCACCGTGGTCCACGAGTACCTCCGCGCCGACGGGACGCCGTACCTGCGGGTGCCGCGCTTCGCCTACCGCTTCTCCCGCACCTGGCCGCGCAGCCTGGAGCGGGTCGGTCGTGACGGCGAGCCGCGCGGCACCTTCGACAGCTACGCGTCGTGGGTGCGGCGGTGGGTCCTGGAGGTCACCGCCGGCGACCCCACCTTCCTCTTCATCGACTCCCGGTCGCTGGGCATGCACCTGCTGCCGCTGCGCGCCCCGCACGTGCACACCGTCTTCGTCCTGCACGGCGTGCACGTGGCGCCGCCGTACGCCTGGACCTCACGGCTGGTCCGCGACAGCCGGGCGGTGCTGCGGCAGCTGCCCGCGATGGACGCCCTCGTGGTCCAGACGCGACGGCAGCTCGACGACCTCGCCCTGCGCTACGGCGAGGCACCGCAGCTGGCCGTGGCGCCCAACGCGGTCGACGCGCCGACCGAGCCGCCACCCGTCCCGCGCGACCCGCACCGCCTGATCACCGTGTGCCGGCTGATGCCGGGCAAGGGGCTGCTCGACGCCGTCGCCGTGGTCGACCGGGTCCGGGCTCGCGTGCCCCAGGTGCACCTCGACGTCTACGGCGAGGGCCCCGAGCGCGAGCTGCTGGAGCGGGCCGTCGCGGAGCGCGGCCTGGAGCGCCACGTGACGCTGCACGGCCACGACCCGGCGGCCAAGGAGCACCTCTGGACGGCCGCGGCCGCGCTGATGACCAGCGAGTCGGAGACCTGGAACATGAGCATCCAGGAGGCGATGAGCCACGGCTGCCCGGTCGTCGCCTACGACATCAAGTACGGCCCCCGCGAGCAGGTGACCGACGGGAGCGACGGCCTGCTCGTCCCCCACGGCGACGTCGACGCGATGGCCGCCGCGGTGCTGCGGCTGCTCACCGACGCCGACGAGGCACGCCGGCTCGGCGAGGCCGCCCGCCTGGCCACCGCCACCAGCGTGCAGCGCTTCGAGGACGACTGGGTCGAGGTGCTGCGCCTGGCGCAGCGCACCAAGCGGCGCCGGGTCGACCTCTCCCGGGTCGAGGCGCAGCTGACGGGGCTGCGGCTGCGACGCCGCTGGGGGCGCGACCACGACGCCCTCACCACCGGCGAGCTCACCGTGCGGGAGCGTGGTCGGGTCGAGGTGGAGGTCGCCGTCGACGTGCGGGCCAAGCGGCCGCAGGTGCTCGACGAGGCCCGGTGGCGGCTCCTGGCCGTGGGCGAGGACAGCGAGCACCACGTCGAGGTGCCGCTGCAGGCGCAACGCGACGACTCCCGGGTCACCCTGACGGGCGAGGTCGCGGCGGCGTCGCTCACCGCGGCGCTCCCCGCCGGGGCGGCGTACCTGCGGCTCTCGATGGTGTGCCGCAACCACGTGTGGAGCCGCGACCTGGACGTGCCCGGGGCCTCGCCGCAGGAGCGGGTCCGGCTGCTGATCGAGGGGTGACCAGCGGCGAGCGGCGGGCCTACGCCTGGCGCAGCGCGCGCGACCCCGAGGGGCGACCCTCGGCGTCCCACTCGGTCAGGTCGACGACGTCGGGGTCGCGCCGGCCACCGACCTCGTCGCGCCGCGCCTGCTCCCGGGCCTGGGTCAGCTCGGCCTCGGCGGCCTCGGCGCGGGCGCACTGCCTGGCCACCTGACCCTCGAGGTAGCGCTGCGAGAGGGTCGCCTGCGCGAGCCGCTCGGTCATCGCGGTCGTGAACTCCGCGTGCTCGGCGGCCCGGGTGGCGAAGAGGTCGCGGTAGGCGACGGCGGCGGCCGCGCGGTCGGCGGCGCTCTCGCGGCGCGACTGCGCCACCTCCGACCACATCATCCGCAGCGCCGCCCACGACAGCACCATGGAGGTGACCGACGCCAGGCTCAGCCACAGCGGCGAGCGCGTCGGCAGGCTGAGCAGGACCAGCACGGTGGCGCTGCCGAGCAGGGAGAGCGCGACCGAGACCCGGACGCTGCGCTGGCGACGACGGCGTGGAGACCGGAGTGGAGGGCGGCCCGGGGGCGTCGCTGCCATGCTCGGCAGCGTAGGTGCTAGGTCTCGCGTGGTGGGACGCGACACGCGTGCTCGAGGAGCAGCGCGCCGGCCGTCATCGCCAGGGCCGCCAGGGCGGCCAGCGCCGCGAGCACCAGCCGGGCGCCCGAGCCCGGGGTGCCGACGCCGACCTGCGCCAGCGCGTAGCCGGCGTACCCACCGAGCAGCAGCGCGCCGACCAGGGCCGAGGCCTTGGCCAGCACCAGCCGGTTGACGGCCTGGTGGTGGGCCAGCCGGCCCCGGTCACGGCGTACGACGCGCCGCGTCAGCAGCGCGGTGGTCGCCAGGATCGCCGCGGTGAGCGCCAGCAGCGCCACCGACGTCCAGGGCACGTCGGGCTCGGGCCGGGAGGTGCGCAGCGCCAGGAAGCGCAGCGACCAGCCGCCCACCAGCCCCAGCACGACGAGCGCGGCGAGGGGCCGGTGGCCCGTGGGCCGGACGCTGCCCGGCTGCTCGTCGTCGGGCCCCTCGTCGGGGCCCTCGTTCGGGCCCTCGTTCGGGCGCCGTCCGGACTGGTCGGTCAAGCCCGGAGCCTCAGTGAAGCTCGAGCTCGATGTCGTCGCGGCGCACGACGCCGTCGCGACCGGTCTGCTCGACCAGGTCGGCCACCGCGCCCACGCCGGGGATCTCGGCGTCGGGCTCGAGGTCGAGCCACGGCACCAGCACGAAGGCACGCTCGGCGGCCTTGGGGTGCGGCAGCTTGAGCTCGGGGTCGTCGGCGCGCCGGTCGCCCAGCACGATGAGGTCGACGTCGAGCGTGCGCGGCTCGTTGGGGGTGCCGCTGCGCTCCCGGCCGTACGCCGACTCCACGGCCAGCGCGCGCTCGAGCAGCACCGGCGCCGAGAGCGTGGTGTCGAGCAGCAGCACGGCGTTGAGGAAGGGCTTGGAGCCCTCGGGGGCGTCGACCGGCTCGGTCTCGTAGACGGGCGAGACCGAGGTGACCCACACGTCGGGGGTGTCGGCGAGGGAGTCGACGGCGCCCTGCAGGGAGTTGTGGCGCTCGCCCTTGTTGGACCCCAGCGAGATCACCGCGCGCCGGATGGGGCGCATCTCACCGGTGAGGCTGTCGGCGTCGATGATGTGGGGATTGGGTGACTCGGTCACGAAACGACTCCTCGTCGGCTTCGGAGGATGGTCAGGGTGACGTCGTCGAACGACGCCTGGATCGGTGCGTGCGGCTTGTGCACGGTGACTTCGGCCTCGAGCACGGCCGGATGACTCAAGCACACCTCGGCGATGCGGTGGGCGAGCGTCTCGATCAGGTCGACGGGCTCGCCCTGCACCACCGCTCGGACCTGCTCGACGAGCGTCCCGTAGTCGATGGTGTCGCGCAACTCGTCGCTGAGCGCCGCGGGCCGGGTGTCGGTGAGCAGCGTCACGTCGACGACGAACTCCTGGCCCTCGCGGCGCTCGTGCTCGAAGACGCCGTGGTGGCCCTGGAAGCGGAGCCCCCGCACCGAGAGCCGGTCGGCCCGGCGCGGCGGGGTCGCCGGCGGACCGGGCGCCTGGCCTGCGGGGACGGCGGCGGAGTGGCTCATCGTGGCCCGACCCTACCCGGGGTCCGCGACCACCTCTCCAGCACCCGGAGGGCGTCGCGGCTGCCCCGCACCTGGTGCACCCGCACCCCCCAGACCCCCTGCATGGCGGCCAGTGTGGTCAGGGCCACACCGGCGTCCTCGCGCTCGTCGACGGGGCGCGGGGTGCCGTCGGCGTCGGCCAGGAGCGTGCCCAGGAAAGACTTGCGGCTCGAGCCCACCAGCAGCGGGAGCCCGAGCTCGCCGAGCTCGGGGAGTCGCTGCAGCAGCGACCAGTTGTGGTCGGCGGTCTTGGCGAAGCCGAGGCCGGGGTCGAGCACCAGGCGGTCGAGGTCGACACCGGCCCGGTCGGCGGTCGCCACCCGCTGCGCCAGCTCGTCGCGCACCTCGACGACCACGTCGGCGTACTGCGCGTGCTGCTGCATCTGCTGGGCGTGCGCGCGCCAGTGCATCGCGACGTACGCCGCTCCGGCCCCGGCGACGACGTCGAGCACCGCCGGGTCGGCCAGGCCGCCCGAGACGTCGTTGACCATCACGGCGCCGGCCTCGAGCGCGGCCGCCGCCACCTCGTGGCGCATGGTGTCGACCGAGACCGCGGCGTCGGCCGCCACCAGCTCGCGGATGACGGGGACGACCCGGTCGAGCTCCTCGGTGAGCAGTGGCCGGGTGGCGCCGGGTCGGGTCGACTCGCCTCCGACGTCGAGCAGGTCGGCGCCCTCCTCCAGCAGCGCCAGGCCGTGCTCGACGGCGCGGTCGGTGTCGGCCCACCGGCCGCCGTCGGAGAAGGAGTCGGGCGTGACGTTGACGATCCCCATGACCAGCGGTTGGGGCGGGCGCGGCAGGCCGTCGGCCCAGGCCGAGCGCGGGAGGCCTGCCGAGCGCATCAGCGCGAGGCGAGGATCAGCGACATGGCCTCGGCCCGGGTCGCGGGCTGGTGCATCATGCCGCGCACGGCCGAGGTGATGGTGCGGGCACCGGCCTTGCGGACGCCGCGCATCGTCATGCACAGGTGCTCGGCCTCGATGACCACGATCACCCCGCGCGGCTCCAGGATCCGCACCAGGGCGTCGGCGACCTGGGTGGTCAGCCGCTCCTGCACCTGCGGGCGCTTGGCGAAGACGTCGACCACGCGGGCGAGCTTGGAGAGCCCGGTGATCTTGCCGCTGCCGTTGGGGATGTAGCCGACGTGGGCGACGCCGGTGAAGGGCACCAGGTGGTGCTCGCACATCGACCACAGCTCGATGTCGCGCACCAGCACCATCTCGTCGTGGCCGAGGTCGAAGGTGGTGGTGAGCACCTCCTCGGGCGTCTGGTGCAGCCCCAGGGTGAGCTCGGCGTACGCCCGGGCGACGCGCGCGGGGGTGTCGCGCAGCCCCTCGCGCTCGGGGTCCTCGCCGATGGCGTGGAGCAGCTCGCGCACGGCTGCCTCGGCGCGTGCCTGGTCGAAGTGCGCGATCGCGCCCTGCCCCTCGCCGACGGGGTCGATGCCGGACCCGCTCACGTCGGCTCAGGCCTGTCCGGGCGACGGGGGTGCGGGCGGCTCGCCGCCGCCGAGCGACGGGTCGCCGTGGGTGTCGCCGCCGGCGCCGGGCGGGGTGAGCACGACGGCCCCCTCCTCCTCGGGCGCCGCGCCGTTGGCGGCCGCACGGCGGATGCGCTCGGGGATGACGACCGGCGGGATGTCGGAGGGGTTGCGCGTCGGCGAGCCGGTCCAGGCCGGCCGCACCGGGCGGCGGCGCAGCGGCTCGAAGACCTCGGCGATCTGCTCCTTGTCGAGGGTCTCCTTCTCCATCAGCGCGAGCACCAGCGCGTCGAGGACGTCACGGTTCTCCTCGAGGATGTCGAAGGCCTCCTGGTGGGCCGTCGTGAGCAGCCGCTTGGTCTCCTCGTCGACGACCGCGGCGACGTCCTCGGAGTAGTTGCGGGTGTGGCCCATGTCGCGGCCCATGAAGGGCTCGCCCTGGCTGTCGCCCAGCTTGATGGCACCGAGCCGCTCGGTCATGCCGTACTGCGTGACCATCGCCCGCGCCAGCGAGGTGGCCTTCTCGATGTCGTTGCCGGCCCCGGTGGTGGGGTCGTGGAAGACCATCTCCTCGGCGGCCCGGCCGCCGAGCATGTAGGCCAGCTGGTCGAGCATCTCGGCGCGGGTCTGGGAGTACTTGTCCTCGTCGGGCAGCACCATCGTGTAGCCCAGCGCGCGGCCGCGCGGCAGGATCGTGACCTTGTGCACGGGGTCGGTGCCGGGCAGCGCCGCGGCGACGAGGGCGTGGCCGCCCTCGTGGTAGGCGGTGATGAGCTTCTCCTTCTCGCTCATCAGCCGGGAGCGCTTCTGCGGGCCGGCGATGACGCGGTCGATCGCCTCGTCGAGCGCGAGCGCGTCGATCTGCAGCTTGTTCTCCCGCGCGGTCAGCAGCGCCGCCTCGTTGAGCACGTTGGCCAGGTCGGCGCCCGAGAAGCCGGGCGTGCGGCGCGCGACGGAGCGCAGGTCGACGTCGTCGGCGATCGGCTTGCCGCGCGCGTGGACGCGGAGGATCTGCTCGCGTCCCTCCAGGTCGGGGGCGTCGACGGAGATCTGCCGGTCGAAGCGACCCGGGCGCAGCAGCGCCGGGTCGAGGATGTCGGGACGGTTGGTCGCGGCGATGAGGATGACACCGCCGCGCACGTCGAAGCCGTCCATCTCGACGAGCAGCTGGTTGAGCGTCTGCTCGCGCTCGTCGTGGCCGCCGCCCATGCCGGCACCGCGGTGTCGGCCGACGGCGTCGATCTCGTCGATGAAGACGATGGCCGGAGCGTTCTCCTTGGCCTGCTCGAAGAGGTCGCGGACGCGGCTGGCGCCGACGCCGACGAACATCTCGACGAAGTCGGACCCGGAGATGGAGTAGAAGGGCACGCCGGCCTCGCCGGCGACCGCGCGGGCCAGCAGCGTCTTGCCGGTGCCCGGGGCGCCGTACAGCAGCACGCCCTTGGGGATCTTGGCCCCCACGGCCTGGAACTTCGCGGGCTCCTGCAGGAACTCCTTGATCTCGCCGAGCTCCTCGATGGCCTCGTCGTTGCCGGCGACGTCGGCGAAGGTCGTCTTCGGCATGTCCTTGGTGATCAGCTTGGCCTTGGACTTGGCGAACTGCATGACGCGACCGCCGCCGCCCTGCACCTGGTTCATCAGGAAGAGGAAGAGCGCGATGATGATGACGAAGGGCAGCAGGAAGGTGAAGAGCGACCCGAGCACGCTCGGCTGGGGGTTCTCGACGGTGTAGCTCTCGATCTCGTCGGCCGCGATCTGCCGCTGCACCTCGTTGACCAGCCGCTGCTGCTGGCCCGCCACCCAGGTCGCGGTGACCTCGCGGTCGTCGTCGAGGGTGGCCTCGATCCGCTGGTCGCCGCCGTCGACGAAGGTGATCCGGTCGACGTCGCCGTCCTGGATGTAGCGCACCATCGTCGAGGTGCGCACCTCCTCGTAGCCGCCGTTGGGCACGAGGTAGTTCAGCGCCAGCAGGACCCCGACCGTGGCCACGACGATCCACAGCCACGGGCTGCGCACGTACTTCTTCACGTGCGTCATCCTCTCAGGTGGCCAAATGGGGGGGTCGCGAGGTGGGCGGTCGCGGTCCCGTCACCCGGCCTCAGCCGTAGACGTGCGGCGCGAGCGTGCCGATGTCGCGCAGGTTGCGGTAGCGCTCGTCGTAGTCGAGGCCGTAGCCGACGACGAATTCATTGGGGATGTCCCAGCCGACGTACTTGACGTCGACGTCCATCTTGGCGGCCTCCGGCTTGCGCAGCAGGGTGCCGATCTCGACGCTCGCGGGGTCGCGGCTGGCGAGGTTGGAGGTCAGCCAGCTCAGCGTGAGGCCGGTGTCGATGATCTCGTCGACGATCAGCACGTGGCGCCCGCTGATGTCGGTGTCGAGGTCCTTGAGGATGCGCACCACGCCGCTGGACTTGGTGCCCGAGCCGTAGGACGAGACCGCCATCCAGTCGATCTCGACGTGGCGGTCGAGCGCGCGGGCCAGGTCGGCCATCACCATCACCGCCCCGCGCAGCACCCCGACGAGGAGGAGCTCCTCGCCCTCGTAGTCACGCTCGATCTGCCGCGCCATCTCGGCCAGCTTGGCCTGGATCTGCGCCTCGGTGAACATGACGTCGACCAGGTCTCCCTGCACGCTGCTGGCGTCCATGGGCGCAGCCTGCCACAGCGCCCGACCCCGGACGACGGGCGGCGTCAGGAATGCGACGGGCAGGGTGCGGCGTTGGACCGGCATGCGCCTCTCGGTCCTCGACCTCGTGCCCGTCCGCACCGACCAGACCACCGGCGACGCCCTCGCGGCCTCCACCGCGCTCGCGGTCGTCGCCGACCAGCTCGGCTTCGAGCGCTACTGGGTGGCCGAGCACCACAACATGCCGGCGGTCGCCGCCACCAACCCGCCGCTCCTCATCTCGATGCTGGCCGGGGCGACGTCGCGGATCCGGGTGGGGTCCGGCGGGGTGATGCTCCCCAACCACGCGCCGCTCGTGGTGGCCGAGCAGTTCGCGCTGCTCGAGGCGGCGTACCCCGGGCGGATCGACCTCGGGATCGGCCGCGCCCCGGGCTCCGACCCCGTGACCTCGTGGGCGCTGCGCCACGGCGCCGGGGGCGTCGGGGACGACGCGGTCTCGCGCTTCCCGCAGTACGTCGAGGAGGTGCTCGCGATGATGTCGCCCGACGGCGTCGGGCTGCAGCTGCCCAGCGGCACCCACCCGCTGCGCGCGACGCCGTACGCCACCTCCGTGCCGCCGGTGTGGCTGCTCGGCTCCAGCGACTACTCGGCGCGGCTGGCGGCGCAGCAGGGGCTGCCCTACGTCTTCGCCCACCACTTCTCCGGTGAGGGCACCGCCGACGCGCTCGCGCTCTACCGGCAGGGCTTCCAGGCCTCGGAGCGGCTCGCCGCACCGCAGACCTTCCTCACGGTCAACGCCGTCGTCGCGCCGACGTACGACGAGGCGCTCGAGCTCGCGCGGCCCAACCTGACCGCCATGGTCGCGCTGCGCACCGGTCGGCCGCTGCTGCCGCAGCCGCTCGTGCCCGACGCCGTCGTCGCGCCGGAGCACGAGCCGCTCGCCACCGCGATGCTCGAGCGCTGGGTGATCGGCGACCCGGCCTCGGCCGCCAAGCAGGTGCGTGAGCTCGCCGCCACCTTCGACGTCGACGAGGTCATGCTGCACCCGGTGGCCGGCGCCCTCCCGGGCACCGACCCCCGCACCTCCCCCACGCGCGAGAGCACGCTGCGGCTGCTGGCCGAGGTGCTCTAGCCGGTCGGCGGCGTCGCGCCGAAGCGCAGCACGCCGTCCTCCCGGAACGCCGTGAGGTGACCGGGCAGGCGGATCAGCCGCCCGCCGGGACCGTCGGCCAGCGAGGCGACCGCGAGCACGTGGGCGCGGGTGAGCTCGCCGGGCAGGGCCCCGGCCGCCAGCGCCGCGAGCCGGACGACGCGGTGCCCCAGCGCCGGCGGGAGCCCCCGGAGACCGTCGACGCGGACCTCGCCCACGGACGCCGCGAGCCAGGCCTCGGCCATGTCGTCGAGCGCGTCGACGTCCTCCCGCACGGACTGCGCGGTGCGCGCGAGCGCGGCGGCGACACCGGGACCGAGCTCGCGCTCGAGCGTCGGCACGACCTCGTGGCGGATCCGGGAGCGGACGAAGCGCCGGTCGGCGTTGTGGGGGTCCTCCCACCAGGTGAGGTCCTGCTCGCGGCAGGCGGCCTCGGTCTCGGCACGGGTGACGTCGAGCAGCGGCCGGACGAAGGTCACGCCGTCGCGGTCGTGGGCCGGCCGCATCCCGGCGATCGAGCGGCCCCCGGAGCCGCGGGTGAGCCCGAGCAGCACGGTCTCGGCCTGGTCGTCGAGCGTGTGGCCGAGCAGCACGACGTCGGCCGCGAAGTGACGCGCCAGCTGGCCCAGCGCGGCGTACCTCGCCTCGCGCGCCCCCGCCTCGACGCCCCGGTGACCGGGGTCGACGGTGACCCTGATCGAGGCCGTCTCGTCGACCCCGAGGGCGGCCATCTGGTCGACGACGCGGGCGGTGTGGGCGGCCGACCCGGCCTGCAGCCCGTGGTCGACGACGACGCCGACGACCCGCGCTGCACCCCGCTCGGCGACGGCGGCGACGAGCAGCGCCAGCGAGTCGGCCCCGCCGGAGCACGCCACGAGCACGGTGCCGGCCAGGTGCTCGCGCACGGCCTGGCGGACCGCCAGGGCGCTCATCCGTGGACGCGCGCCACCCAGAGCGCCGGGTCGAGGATCTCGGCCTTGCTGGGGAGCTGCTCGGGGGCGGTCCAGACGGCGTTGAAGCCGTCCATCCCCACCTTGTCGACGACGGTGCGCACGAAGACCGCACCGTCGCGGTACTGCGCCATCTTCTGGTCCAGCCCCAGCAGCCGGCGGAGCACGCGGTCGAGCGGGCCGACGCCCTGCCGGCGTCGCGTGAAGCGCTTGCGGATCTCCGCGACGCTCGGGATGACCTCGGGACCGACGCCGTCCATCACCACGTCGGCGTGCCCCTCGAGCAGGCTCATCACCCCGGTGACGCGGTCGATGGTGGCGCGCTGCTCCTCGGTGGCGAAGAGGTCGACCAGGCTGCCGTCGCGCTCGCCCTTGCGGAGCTCGCCCAGGGTGCGGACGACGTCGCCGAGCAGCTCGCCCACGTCGGTGCGCACGCTGCCGAGCAGGGTCTCCATCTCGCCGCGCAGGTGGTCGGTCATCCAAGGCACGGCGGTGAACTGCACCCGGTGGGTCTCCTCGTGCAGGCACACCCAGAGCCGGAAGTCGGTGGGGTCGGCGCCGAGCTCGCGCTCGACGTGCACGACGTTGGGCGCGACCAGCAGCAGTCGTCCCTGCTCGCCCGGCCGGTCGTGGAAGGGGTCGAACTGCCCGAGCACCTTCGAGCCCAGGAAGCCGAGCATCGCGCCGACCTCGGCGCCGGTGATGCGGGACCCGATCGCCTCGGCGACCGGCCCGGGGGCGCCCTTCTTGCCCTGCAGCCGCTCCACCAGCGGACCGATGATCTCGGAGAAGGCGTCGGCATTGGCCTGGATCCAGCCGGGGCGGTCGACCACCAGGACCGGAGCGCTGCGGTCGGTGGCGACCAGGCCGGTGTAGTCGCGGACCAGGGCGGTGGAGCGGTCGGCTCCCGCCCGCAGCTCGGCGACGGCGTCGCGGGCCTCGTCGCGCGAGACCCGGGGGCCCTCGCCCACGAGTCGCGAGCCCACCTTCACCGCCAGGTCCCAGTCGATCATCCCGGCGCGGGCGGCTGGCTCGCTCATGTCACGACCCTACGCCGCAGCGGCACGCGGCCAGCGCGGCCGCCAGTGCGTCGACGCGCAGCTGCGCGTCGAGCTCGCCGTCGGCCGGGGCGGAGTCGGTGATGGCGACGAAGGCCATGCGCGCCCCGTCGGCGGTGTCGACGACGCCCGCGAGGCCGTGCACCGAGGTGAGGGTGCCGGTCTTGGCCCGGACGCGACCGAGGGCGTCCTGCGGACCGTCGTCGAGCCGCGCCGCGAGCGACCCCGAGAAGCCCGCCACCGGCAGCCCGGTGACGGCGTGCCGCAACCGCGGGTGCTCCGGCGACGCGGCGACCCGCAGCGTGGCGGCCAGGGTCCGGGCCGACAGCGCGTTGCGTCGCGAGAGCCCGCTGCCGTCGAGCAACCGGTCGCCCCGCGCCGGGACGCCGAGGCGGCGTACGACGTCGAGCGTGGCGGCCGCGCCCGCCACGAAGGACCCCTCGCCCCGCTCGGCCAGCCCGACGTGGTGGGCGAGCACGTCGGCGGCCTGGTTGTCGCTCGTGGCGAGCATCCGCTCGACCACCTCGCCGACCGGAGCCCCCTCGACGCGGGCGACCTCGGCCGCGTCGTCCGGAGCGGCGCGGCGCCGGGGCTCCCCCGCCACCTCCACGCCGGCACGCTCGAGCGCTGCCGCGAAGACGCCGGCCGCCTGCAGCGCGGGGTCCTCGGCGAAGCCGACCCCCTCCTCCAGCTCGGCCTGGTCGACCCAGAGCGCGCTGACCCCCGAGGTGATGTCGTCGAGGTAGCGGTCTGGCCAGGTGGGATTGACCGCGGGTCCGGTGAAGAGGCTGTCGTCGAAGCCGAGCCGCAGTCCGGCCAGGTCGATGCCCTCCGCCCGCAGCGCCTGCGCCGTACGCCGGGCGAGGGTGGCGAGGTCGGCCCGCTCGGGGTAGAGCCCCTCGGCGTCGGCCGGCGAGCGCTCCAGGTAGGGGTCGCCGCCGCCGACCAGCACCAGCCGTCGCTGCCCCGGCAGCCAGCGCACCGTGGTCGCGAAGCGGTCGGTCGGTGCGAGCGCCTCGAGCGCCGCCACCGCGGTGAGGATCTTGGTCGTGGAGGCGGGGATGGTGCGCGCAGCGCCGGCGCTGAAGGCCTCCTCGCCCGAGGCGAGGTCGGTGACGAGCACGGCGTAGTGGTCGCCGAGCTCCTCACCCAGCTCACCCCGCAGCTGGGGGCGCAGCGCCGCGGCGACCGCGCCCGGCGCCGGCGCCACGGCGTCCTCGGCAGGCGCGACCGCGGGTGCGGCCGGCAGCTCCGGCAGCCGCAGCCCGACCGGAGGCAGCACGGCGGCGGGCTCGGCCAGCGGGTCGACGGGACCCCAGCCGAACCAGCGCTCGCCGAGGTCGTAGTGGTAGGCCGCCACCGCGAAGGCGAGCAGCGCGAGCACGACCAGCTCGGCGAGCCAGCCGAGGACCCGTCGACGTCGCCGACTGTGGCGTTGGTCACGCGCCATCGCGGCGACCCCCTCTCGACGTGCGCTCCCGTTGGTCGTGCGCGAGACTAGCCGGACGGGCGCCCGCCGACGGGTCAGGTGCCGACGTGCAACTGGAGGAGTCGCGGTGGAGTTCGACGTACTGGTGGAGATCCCGAAGGGTCAGCGCAACAAGTACGAGGTCGACCACGAGAGTGGCCGGATCCGGCTCGACCGCACCCTCTTCACCAGCACGCAGTACCCGGCCGACTACGGCTTCATCGAGAACACCCTGGGCCTCGACGGCGACCCGCTCGACGCCCTGGTGATCCTGCAGGAGCCCACCTTCCCGGGCTGCCTGATCCGCTGCCGCGCGATCGGCATGTTCCGGATGACCGACGAGGCCGGCGGCGACGACAAGGTCCTCTGCGTCCCCGAGACCGACCCGCGCCTGGAGCACCTGCGCGACATCAACCACGTCTCGAAGTTCGACCGCCTCGAGATCCAGCACTTCTTCGAGGTCTACAAGGACCTCGAGCCCGGCAAGTCCGTCGAGGGCGCCGAGTGGGTCGGCCGCACCGAGGCCGAGGCCGAGGTCCGCGCCTCCTTCACGCGCTTCGAGGAGTCCGACCACGCCGAGGTCGAGGACGACGCCGCCCCCGCCGCCGGTCGCCACACCGACGGCTGAGGTCGCCCGCTCCCCCTTCCGCTCCCGCGCTGCCACGGACCGCCAGATGGCCCCACCCCGTCGTACAGGGACGAACCGGCCACCGGCGTCACGAGGTCGCCGGGTAGACGGTCGCCCACGGATCTTGACGAAACTGCAGGGCAGCGGGGGCGTGGCGGTTCAAGCTGGTTCAGTCATGACCGCCGTTTGACACCGATTCCGGGGCTTCGTGCATCACTTTCGTGCATCACGCGGGCGCCTCAGCTATGTGTCGGGTCTCCTGACACGTCCAGGTAACGTGTTAGGTTTATCTGAAATTCTTAACACGTAGTGCGGACGAGTCGAAAGAGCTGACACGTTGTCCTGGAGCCCCGAAGTCCCCTTCAACGATCTGCCACCGCTGCCGCCGGCTGGCCTCGACCTCGAGCCCAAGCCCGTGCTCAAGGCCACTGTCGAAGCCCGCGCCGCCCTGGCGACACTCGCCCAGGCCGGCCAGCTGCTGCCGAACCCCGGCATCCTGATCCACGCTGTCCCACTGCTCGAGGCACAGGCCAGTTCTGAGATCGAGAACATCGTGACCACGGCCGATGAGTTGTTCAAGCACGTCGACACAGGTGGGGGAGACCACGCCACGAAGGAGGCGCTGCGCTACCGGACCGCGCTGTTCGCTGGGGTCGAATCGATCAGGAGTCGGCCGCTTACGGCGGCGACGGCTGCTCGCATCTGCTCTGAGCTGCATGCTCGGGAGATGGCTGTGCGAGCTGTGCCCGGCACCCGGATCGCAAACCCCACGACGCGGGAGATTGTGTACGCGCCGCCCGAGGGAGCCGACCTCATTCGAGGGAAGCTCGCGGCGTGGGAGCGCTTCGTCCATGCCGAGGACGATCTTGATCCGTTGGTGCGCATGGCAGTGGCCCACTACCAGTTCGAGGCGATCCACCCGTTTCACGATGGAAATGGGCGGACCGGACGTGTCATCAACATCCTGATGTTGATCGAGGCCGGCCTGCTGCACGAGCCGATCCTCTATCTCTCGCGCGCGATCATCGCCCGCAAGAACGACTACTACCGACTTCTGCGAGCGGTGACCGCCGAAGGCGCCTGGCTCGACTGGATTCTCTACATGCTCGACGTTGTCCGCGAGTCTGCAACGTCGACGTCGCGGAAGATCGGAGCCATCCGCAAGTGTCAGGAGGACATTGCCGAACGAGCTCGCGCTGCAACTCCGGGTGGACGGGACGCACAGTTCTTGGCCGTCCTGTTCGAGCAGCCCTACTGCCGCATCAGCATGGTGGCCGATCGATGCGATGTGTCGCGTCAGACGGCGTCGACGTGGCTGCACGCCCTGGTTCAGGCGGGTCTCCTGAGCGATGTGAAGGCTGGAAGGGAGATCCTCTTCGTCAACCACGAGTTTCTGGATGTGTTGACGCGGCCCGAGTGAACGAACTCGCGCCACGAGACCGGCGCTCAGCCCCGCGTGCCGGTCACGTAGCCGAAGGGGCCCGAGCGCTCCAGGGTGGCCTCGACGCGGAGGGCGTGGAGCCAGCCGGTGAGCTCGCGGGCGGTGACGCCGGGGCCGAGCAGGCCGGCGCGGCGGCCGACGGTGCGCAGCGGCCAGGTGCGGGGTCCGCTGTCCTCCAGCAGCGTCGACCACGACAGCGAGCCACCGGGGCGCAGCACGCGCACCATCTCGGTCACCGCGCGTCGGGGGTCGGGGAAGCAGTGCAGCCCGGTCAGGCTGACGACCAGGTCGAAGGTCGCGTCGTCGAAGGGCAGCGCCCCGACGTCGGCCGCCACGGTCTCCACCTGCTCCTCCACGCCGTACGCCGCGGCGCGCGACGCCGCGCGCGCCAGCATCGCCGGGCTGAGGTCGCAGGCGACGTAGCGCAGCCCCTGGCCGGGCCGCAGCGCCCGCAGGGCCACCCCTCCGCCCACGGGCACGTCGAGCACCGCCGCGCCGGCGGGCTGCTCGCCGACCGGGGCCGCGGCGGCGTACAGGCGTGCGAGCGGGCTCCCGGTGCCCAGCCGCCAGGCGGCGCCCCCGAGCCGCGGGTGCTCCACGGTCCAGTCGTAGACCGTGGCCCACAGCGGGTCGGCGTCCCAGCCGCCGAGCAGCGGCATCAGGCGATCCCGGACTCCGCCGCGGTCGCCTGGCGCAGCATCTCGACGTCGAGCAGCTCCTCGGGGATGCCGAAGCCGTCGCACAGGTCGGCCGCCACGGGCCGCACCTCGCGGCACAGCTGCGCGATCTCGCGGGTGATCGCCTTGCTGCGCTCGCTCGAGAGCCGCCCGTGCTCCATGAACCAGCCGCGGTCGGCCTCGATCACGGTCAGCGCGTGCAGGTCGCACAGCGCGCCCAGCGCCGCGCGGTTGGCGTCGTCGGCCGGCAGCGCGTCGAGCTTGGCCACGAAGGCCTCCAGGACGAGGCGCTCGACGTGGGCGCGGGCCGCGTGGATCACGTGCGACTGGGCGCGCCCGAAGACCTCGGCGGGGTCGTGGCCGGCGTCGATGCCGCGCTTGAGCCGGCGGGCGACGCCGGAGAGCGAGTGCTCCTCGCGCCAGCGCAGCAGCTGCAGGTGGTACGCCGGGTCGCGCAGCCCCGCGTCGGGGGCGCGGCCGGCATCGCCGGGCAGCACGTCGCGCACGCGCTCGAGCAGCTTGTGCACCGCGGTGCGCTCGATCACCGTCTCCACGGCGAGGTCGGCGACGAAGCGGACCATGCCGAGCTGGTCGAGCTCCTCGAAGTTGGTGCTGTAGTCGGTGAGCAGCCCCTTGGCCACGAGCTGCAGCAGGATGTGGTTGTCGCCCTCGAAGGTGGTGAAGACGTCGGTGTCGGCGCGCAGCGTGCCGAGCCGGTTGGCGAGCAGGTAGCCGGCTCCGCCGCAGGCCTCGCGGCACTCCTGGATCGTCTCCGAGGCGTGCCACGTGGCGAGCGCCTTGGTGCCGGCTGCGCGCGACTCGAGCGCCCGCTGGTCCTTGTCGCTGGGCTCGGTGCCCCCGGAGCGTGCCGTCGCGATGCCGTGCAGCTGGTCGGAGAGCACCTCCTGGGCGAAGTGCAGCGCGTAGGTGCGCGCCAACAGGGGCAGCAGCCGGCGCTGGTGGAGCCCGTAGTCGAGCAGCACCTCCTCCGTGCCGCTCCCGGGGGTGCCGAACTGGCGGCGCTTCTCGGCGTACCGTAGCGCCAGCGTGAGCGCGACCTTGCTCGCAGAGATGCCGGCGGCGCCGACGCAGACGCGCCCTTGCACCAGGGTGCCGAGCATGGTGAAGAAGCGGCGGTCGGGGTTGTCGATCGGCGAGGCGTAGGTGCCGTCCTCGTCGACGGTGGCGTAGCGGTCGAGCAGGGCCTCCCGCGGCACGCGCACGTGGTCGAAGCCGATCCGGCCGTTGTCGACACCGTTGAGGCCGATCTTGGGGCCGTCGTCCTCGATGGTGATGCCGGGCAGCACCTGCCCCTGCTCGTCGCGGAGCGGGACGACGAAGGCGTGCACGCCGTGGCGCTCCCCGTCGACGTCGAGCTGGGCGAAGACCGCCGCGACGGTGCCGTGGCGGGCGGCGTTGCCGATGTAGTCCTTGCGCGAGTAGGCGTCGGGGGTGTGGATGACGAACTCGTCGGTCACGGCGTCGTACGTCGCGACCGTGCCGAGCGCCTGCACGTTGGAGCCGTGACCCGTCTCGGTCATCGCGAAGCAGCCCAGCAGGCGGGCCCCGATCAGGTCCTCGAGGTACGCCGCGTGGTGCCGCTCGGTGCCGAGCTGCAGGATCGCGCCGCCGAAGAGGCCGAACTGCACGCCCGACTTGACCAGCACGCTGAGGTCGCTGAGGGCGAGCGTCTCGAAGGCCGCGATGCTGGCGCCCACGTCGCCGCCCCCGCCGTAGGCCTCGGGGAAGCCGTGCGCCTGGGCGCCGGTGCCGGCGGAGTCGACGATGACGTCGCGCACCTGGTCGCGGTAGTCGTCGCGCGAGAGGCGGAGCCCGGCGTCGACCAGGTCGGCGTGCTCGGCGATGGTGCGGCGCACCTGGTCGCGGACGGCGGCGTACCGGCCGTCGAGCAGCTCGCGGAGGCCGGCGACGTCGACGGAGGTGTCGGAGCTGCCCGGACTGTCGGGGGCCTCGGAGGGCTCGGGCTGCCGGGGGTGGTCGGAGGACTGCAGCAGTGCCATGACCTCACTGTGCCCGAGAGCACGACCGTGCACGCAGTCTTTGCGCGAAGCGTCACAGTGCTCGCGCCGAGCGCGCTACAGGCGCACGGCGAAGGTCGGGTACCAGTAGCTGTAGGTGCTCACGCGGACGTCGAGACCGGTGCGCGGCGCCTCGATGTAGCGGCCACTGCCGAGCGCGAGGGCGACGTGGTGGATGCCGCTCTGGGCGCCGTTGCTGCTCCAGAAGAGCAGGTCGCCGGCGCGGGCCTGCGAGACGGGGACCCGGGTGCCCTCGGAGTACTGCGCCACCGAGTAGTGCGGCAGCGACTTCCCGCCGCGCGCCCACGCCTGCATGGTCAGGCCCGAGCAGTCGAAGGTGTCGGGGCCGACGGCGCCCCAGCGGTAGGGCTTGCCGACCTGCGCGTAGGCGTAGGCGACGGCACGCTGCACCGCCGAGCTCGACGGGGCGGGGGCGGGTGCCGGGGCCGGCGCCGGAGCGGGTGCCGGTGCTGGCGCGGGGGCCGGGGCCGGTGCGGGCTCCGGCTCGGGTGCCGGTGCGGGGGCCGGGTCCGGTGCGGGGGCCGGGTCCGGAGCGGGGGCGGGCTCCTCCGCGGGGGCGGTCGACCCGCTCGCCTGCTCCGCCTCGCTCGCGGCGGCGGCGGTCGCGGCCGCCGCGGCGGCCTGCTGCCGGGCGCGCTGCTCCAGCGCGTGCTGGCGCCGGGTCGCCAGGGAGACCGAGATGCTCTGGGCGCGGGCGAGCTGCGCGATCAGGCGCTGGCGCTCCCCCTCGATGGCGACCGTCGCGTCGGCGGCGGCCTGGGCCGAGCCGGCCGCGGCCGCGGCGAGGCCCTCGGCCTCGGCGGCGAGGTCCTGCTGCCGCTGCTCGGCGGCCTCGGCGCGCTCGGAGGCCCGCTCGGCGCGCTCCGAGGAGCGCTCGAAGTCCTGGAAGCGCGCGTCCATCGACTGGCCGGCGCTCTCGACCACGGCCTGCCGGTTCATCAGCCCGGCCGGTCCGTCGTCGCTGAGCAGGGCCGTGGCCGTGCTCAGCTCGGTGCCGTTCTGGTAGCTCTCGGTGACCAGGCCGACGATGCCCGAGCGCTGGCGCTCGACGTCGGCCTCGGCCTCGCGGCGCTCGGCGGCCGAGCGGCGTACGTCGTCCCGGGCCTGCTGCAGCTGCCAGACCGCGCCGTTGTAGGCCTCGGCCGCCTGGGCGGCGGCCAGGTTGGCCTCGTCGAGCCGGGCCGTGGCCGCGGCCAGCGAGCCCTCGATCGCCGCGACCTGGTCGCGCGAGCTGGTGACCTCGCGCTCGGCGTCGGCCACGTCGTCCGCGCTCGGCGCGTCGTCGTCGGCCCACGCGGGCGTCGCCGTCGGGGCCAAGGTGGCGGCGAGCAGCAGCGCGGCGAGGCCGGCCACGACGCGGGCACGGCCCCGGAGGGGACGGCCGGCGGAGGCGGCGCTCAGGTCGGCGCGCAGGTCGGCGCAGGGGACGGCGCGGCGCACGTCGCGACACCTTTCGTCGGGGGTCCGTGCCGCTTCCCCACGGCACGGACCTGGCCGACCTTAGGTCCCTTTCGTCACACAAGGAACACCCTTCACATAAATACACACGTGTAACTCGCGTGTCGTCTTGACACAGGGGTCACGCGCGTCCGCGCCGATCCGCCTCAGATGCCGGAAGCTCAGGCGGGTCGGCGCGCATCTCAGGCGGGTGGGCGTGCAGATGAGGCGGGTCGGCGCGCATCTCAGGCGGGTGGGCGTGCAGATGAGGCGGATCGGCGGGGCTACTTGGCGCGGAGGCGCAGGCCCGGCTCGTCGTCGGAGGGGACGCGTGCCGTCGTGGTCGTCGGGTGCGTGTGACGCCCGTGCTCGTCGAAGCGCTGGCCGGTGGCCAGGCCACCGAGGTAGAAGGCGGTGAAGGCGATCAGGGCGCCGTAGATGTCGTCGGCGACGTAGTGCCAGCCGAAGTACGTCGTCGCCAGCACGGTGAGGCCCATGAAGGTCCAGCACACGATCTTGATGATCCGGTGGCGCACGGTGTACTGCGCGATCAGCGCGACGAGCAGCGTGACGCCGACGTGCAGGGAGGCGAAGCCGGCGATCGACTGCACGCCGTCGGAGACCCCGCTCATCACGTCGCGCCGGCCCCAGTAGAGCGCCTCCAGCAGCCCGCTCACCTCCGTGGTCTCGAGCTCGGAGTAGAGGAAGGGGAAGGCGAAGTTGGGGCCGAGCGTGGGGATCATGTAGTAGCTGGCGGTGCCGAAGGTCCACACCAGGCACTGGCTGGTGACGAACCAGTAGCCGAAGCTGACGTTGCGCGACCACACCACCCAGACCGTCACCGAGATCGGCACGATCGGCAGGAAGATCAGGTAGATCCACGAGAGCACGTGGGCGGTCACCCCGGTGCCGAGCACGTCGTGCAGCACCACGGCGGCGTCGTTGCCCAGGAAGAGCCACTGGTCGAGCTTGTGCAGCTCGTAGTCGCCCGCGACGCGGGCCTCCTCGCCCCGCAGCACCGGCAGGTAGTTCTTCAGGTTCCGGTAGCTGACGTAGGTGATGTAGAAGCAGATCACGCCGAGCACGACCAGCTGGATCCGCTCGCGGGTCCAGTGCTCGCGCACCAGCAGCCGCGCCTCGCTGCGGAACTGCGCCAGCTTGCCGCGCGAGCGCCACAGGGTGCGGGGCACGATGTCGACGACGAAGGCGCCGAGGATCAGCAGCGGGGCCCGCACCCACGCGGGGCCCAGGAAGCCGTCGGGGTCGCGCAGCGGGATCCCGAGGTACTGGCTGAAGCCGATCGCCAGACCCGCCATGACCACCGTGTTGGCGATCATCAGGGTGTAGGCGCGGCGCACCCGCAGAAGTCTAGGCCGTGACCCGAGGGAGCGACGCGAGCCGGTCGGGGTCGAGGGAGAGCCGCACCCGCTCCCCCACCCGTACGGCGCTGCCGGGAGCGGCGACGCCGGGGAGCCGGCCCACGCCGTTGACGTCGAGCACCAGCCGCACGTGGTCGGGGTCGAGCCGGGCCTCCAGCACCCGGGCCGCGAGGGGACCCTCGGGGTCGAGGTGCACCGCGGAGCGCCGCAGCGCCAGCGCCGACCAGTCCGCCTCCGGGGCAGCCAGGCGCCGCAGCGCCGCGGCCTGCTCGCCCTCGAGGGTCTCGGCGTAGCCGAGGAAGCGCGCGGTCCAGGCGTCGACCGGACGCCGCCACACCTCGGCCAGCGACCCCTGCTGGACCACGCGACCCTCGCGCATCACCGCCATCCGGTCGGCGACCGCGAAGGCCTCCTCCTGGTCGTGGGTCACGAGCAGCGCGGTGACGCCGGCCGTGTGCAGGATCTCGTGGAGGTCGGCCGCCAGGCGCTCGCGGAGTCCCCGGTCGAGCGCCGAGAGCGGCTCGTCGAGCAGCAGCAGCCGCGGCTCCACCGCCAGCGCGCGCGCCAGGGCGACCCGCTGCCGCTCGCCGCCCGACAGCGTCGCGGGCAGGCGGGCGTCGTACCCCTCCAGGCCCACCAGGGAGAGCAGCTCGGCGACGCGGGCCTCGCGCCGGGCTCGCGGGGCCCGGCGCAGGCGCAGCGCGTAGCCGACGTTGCCCGCCACGGTGAGGTGCTCGAAGAGCTGGCCGTCCTGGAAGAGCAGCGCGAAGCCCCGGCGGTGCGTCGGCACCCGGGCCAGGTCGCGACCGTCGACGGCGACCCGACCGGCTGCCGGGCGCTCGAGGCCCGCCACGACGCGCAGCAGCGAGGACTTGCCGCACCCGGAGGGGCCGAGCACGGCGGTCACCGACCCCGTCGGCACCTCCAGCGAGACCGCGTCGACGGCGAGCGTGGCGCCGTACCGCACGCTCACGGCCTCGACCGAGAGCCCCATCAGAAGGCTCCCGCTGAGCCGACGCGCAGCCGCTGCACCCCGAGCACCACCAGCGTGGTGGTGCCGGCGAGCACCACCGAGGCGGCCATCGCCATGCCGAAGTTCTCCGCGCCCGGCTGACCGATCAGGCGGTAGATCACCACCGGCAGCGTGGGGTCGTCGTCGCGGGCGAGGAAGGCGGTCGCGCCGAACTCCCCCAGCGACACCGCGAAGGCGAAGCCCGCCGCCGCCAGGAGCGCTCGCCAGGCGACCGCCAGGTCGACGGTGCGGAGCACCCGGAGCGGCCCGGCGCCGAGCGAGGCGGCCGCCTGGCGCTGGCGGTCGTCGACGGAATGGAGCACCGGCGCGACGGTACGCACCACCAGCGGCAGCGCCACCATGGCCTGGGCGACCGGGACCAGCAGGGCGGCGCTGCGCAGGTCGAGCGGGGGCCGGTCGAGCGTGATCAGGAAGCCGAAGCCGACGGTCACCGCCGAGACCCCCAGCGGCAGCATGAAGAGCCCGTCGAGCACGGCGGCACCGGAGCCGCGCCGGGGCCGGGAGACCAGGTAGGCGACGAGCGTGCCGAGCAGGAGCGCGAAGGCCGAGGCCTGCAGCGCCACCGTCAGCGAGGTGGTCAGCGCGCGGGTCACCGGCACGAGCAGCGCGTTGCCCTCCCCCGTGGTCGCGAGTGCCGCGTAGTTCTGCAGCCCCCAGCCGTCACCGCGACGCAGCGAGGCCACCAGCAGCGAGACCAGCGGGGTCATCAGGAAGGCGACCACGGCGGCGGTCCACGCGAGCACCCCGAGGTGACGCACCCCGGGGCGCGGCAGCGGACGCGGGGAGCGCGCCACGGGTCCCGAGCCGCGGCGCGCGCGGGCGGAGACGCCGAGCAGCCCCACCACGACCGCCAGCTGGAGCAGCGAGAGCGCGGCGGCCCCGGCCAGGTCCAGCTCCTGGGTGGTCAGCAGGTAGATCTCGGTCTCCACGTTGGCGTAGCGCAGCCCGCCCATCGTCAGCACGACACCGAAGGCCGTGGCGCAGAAGAGGAAGACCACGCTCGCCGCCGAGACCACGGCCGGCCGGATCCCCGGCAGCGTCACGGTCCACCACACCTGCCACGGGGAGGCGCCGAGCGCGGCCGCCGCCTCCTCACGGCGCGGGTCGTGCCCCTCCCAGAAGGAGCCGACCGTGCGCACCACGACGCTGACGTTGAAGAAGGCCAGGGCGAGCACGATCGCCACCGCGGTGCCGTCGAGCCCAAGGCCGCCGAGCGGCCCGGACGGCGCGAGCAGCTGCCGAAAGGCCACCCCGACCACGACGGTCGGGAGCACGAAGGGCACCAGCACGAGCGCGCGCAGCAGGTCACGGCCGGGGAAGCGCAGCCGGTGCAGCGCCCACGCCACCGGGAGGCCGAGCACCACCGCGAGGGTCGTTCCGGCCGCGGCGGACCACAGCGTGAACCACAGCACCCGGTGCACCCGCTCGCGTGCCAGGACCTCGATCACGGCGCCGAGCTCCCAGGCGCCGTCCGGGCGCAGGCCGCGCAGCAGGATCCCGGCCACGGGGTAGGCGAAGAAGAGCCCCAGTGCCGTGAGCGGCACCGCGGCCAGGAGCAGCCGGGTCGCTAGCGCGAGACCAGGTCGCGCCACTCGCGCACCCAGCCCTCGCGGTTGGCCGCGACCTCCGCGGGGTCGACGGCGTACGGCGTCTCGGCGGTCGGGGCGTGCTCGGCCCAGGCCTCCGGCAGCGCCACGTCGGTCACCGGGTAGACGTACATGTTGTCGGGCAGGGCCTCCTGGAACTGCTCGCCCACCATGAAGTCGATCAGCTGCTGCATGCCCTCGGGGTTGGCAGCGCCCTCGAGCACGCCGGCGTACTCCACCTGGCGGTAGCAGGTGTCGAGCAGCGCGGCCGTGGTCGGCTCGTCGCCGCCCTCCGGCACCGTGAAGGGCGGCGAGGAGGAGTACGACAGCACGAGCGGGCGGTCGCCACCGCCGCCACCGGCGGTGAAGTCGACCTCGTAGGCGTCGGACCAGCCGGCGGTGACCTTGGCGCCGTTGTCGACCAGCGCCTCCCAGTACGCCGGCCAGTCGTCGCCCTCGGCCGCGACGGTGGCGAGCAGGAAGGCCAGGCCGGGCGAGGAGGTCGCCGCGCCGGGGGTGACGAAGAGGTCGGCGTACGCCGGGTCGAGCAGGTCGTCGAGCGACCGCGGCGGCTCGAGGCCCTCCTCCTCGAACCAGGTGCGGTCGTAGTTGACGCACACGTCGCCGAAGTCGACCGGGGTCAGCTCACGCTCGCCCCCGGGCAGCCGGTACTGCTCGGCCTCCTCGGGCAGCGCCGCGTCGTACGGCGCCAGCACGCCCTCGTCGACGGCGCGCGAGCCGAAGGTGTTGTCGATGCCGTAGACGCCGTCGGCGAGCGGGTTGTCGCGGGTCAGCACGAGCTTGTTGGTCAGCGTGCCCGCGTCGCCCTGTGGCTGCACCACGACCTCGATGCCGGTCTCGTCTCTGAAGGCGTCCAGCACCTCCTCGGGCATCGCCCAGCTGTCGTGGGTGGCGAGGGTGATGGTGTCTGCCTCGGCTGCGGCGTCGTCGCCGGCGCTGCTGCCGCAGGCGGTGACGACGAGCGCCAGGACGGGGACCGCGGCGAGCGCACGGAGCGGGGTGCCGCGGCGGGGGCGGTGGTGGGGACGGGGGGTGAGGACGAACGGACGACGCATGAGTCGATCTCCTTCGACTTCCTTCGCCGGTGCTAACCGGAGCAGGTTCGAGGGTCTGCGGCGCACCGCACTCTCAGCGCCTCCGTGGCGCTCCCCTGTCGGACGCGGCCCAGCCTAGGACATCGCCGACCGGGAGCGACGGGACCCTCACCCGGGCCTCACGCGAGGTCGGCGTAGACCTCGTCGACCGAGAGCGGCAGCTCCATCAGGAAGGTCGCGCCCTGCCCCGGGCGCGACTGCACGCTCACGACGCCGCCGTGACCCTCCACGATCTGCTTGGTGACGTGGAGACCGAGCCCCTGGCCGGGCAGGTGCTCGGTGGCGGGCTCGCGGTGGAAGAGGTCGAAGACGTGCTCCTGGCCCTCCGGGCTGATGCCCGGGCCCTCGTCGTGCACCGAGACCTTGGCGTGCTCGATCCCGCGGTCGACGGCCACGGAGATCGTCGAGCCGGTGGGGCCGAACTTGATGGCGTTGCCGAGCAGGTTGCCCAGTGCCCGCTCGAGCTTGAGCGGGTCGCCGTCGACCCAGCAGCCCTGGCCGTCGACCTGGTCGACGAGCAGGAGCAGGCGCATCCGCTTGGCGTCGGCGAGCAGCCGGGTGCGCTCGACCACCGACGAGACCAGCTCGACGACCTCGAGGCGGCGTACGTCGAGGTGGGTGGGGTTGTCGAGGGAGAAGCCGCGGTTGAGGTCGGCGAGCAGGTCGGCCATCGCGGTGGCGCTGCGGTAGAGCTGCTCGAGCCGGCCGCGCAGGAAGGGGTCGAGCCCGGGGTGCTCGAGCATCGACTCGCTGAGACCGAGCACGACCTGCGCCGGACCCGACATGTCGTGCAGCGTGGTGGCGCTGAGCCGCCGCTGTGCCGCGAGCTCGCTGTTGATCCGCCCCATCTCGCGGAGGAGCAGCTCGTGGCCGGGCTCGTCAGCGTGCACGGGTCCGCACCTCGGTCCACGAGCGGCACAGCTCGAGCGCGCCCCTGGCGTCGGGGGCCCAGCCGTCGGCGCCGACGAGCTCGGCCAGCCGGGGGTTGATGGTGAAGGGCCGCCCGCCGACGAGCACGCGGACGTCGGCGCATCGCGGGTCGGCGCGCAGCATCGCCACCAGCTCGCGGACGCCGCTGATGTGGCCGGCCATCGTGGCGGAGACCGCGAGCACGTCGGCTCGGTGCAGCGCCACCTGCTCGACGACGTCGCGGTGGGGCACGTCGGCCCCCAGGTAGGCGGTGCGCCAGCCGGCCTGCTCGAGCAGGTCGGAGATCATCCGGATGCCGACCTCGTGGCCCTCGGAGCCGACGCTGAGCGCCACGATGCTGTGGCCGAGCAGGGTGCGGTTGAGCAGCATCCGGGGGTAGAGCAGCGAGAGCGCGAGCTGGGTGATCGCGGTCGTGTAGTGCTCGTGGGCGATCGAGATCTCGCCGGACTCCCAGAGCCGCCCCAGCTCGACCTGCGCCGGCTGCAGGATGGTGAGCATGATGTCGGCGGCGTCGAGGTCGGCGAGCATCGCCTCGCGCACGACCTTCACGGCGTCGTCGCGGCGGCCCGCCAGCGCGGCGGTGAGGTAGTCGCGGGCCGGGCCCTCGCCCAGCTCGACGGCGCCGTCGGCGACGCTGCCGCTCGCCCCGAGCACCGAGGCGGCGTGCTGCAGGTCCTGCACGGCGCGCATGGCCGCGTCGTCGAGGTGCGGCGCGAGCGCCTCGCGGACGACGCGCTCCACGTCGTCGGGCCCGAAGGGCGCGCCCGCGCTCTCGAGCCGCACGGCCTGCCACCTCAGCTGGTCGGCGAGCAGCTCGGGCATGTCGAGCGAGAGGGCGGTGTCGAGGGCCTCCAGGTGCAGCCGCACCACCTCGACCACGGTGCCGGTGAGCAGCTGCAGGTCGGCGGCCACCTCCTCGGCGAGCACCCGGACGTCGACCGGGACTCCCGAGAGCGCAGGGGCCTTCCACGACGGCATTGGCCGGGGGTACGTCGGAACGCGCCGCCGCGCACTGCTCCGAACGGACCTTTCCGCACGTCAGGGGCGCGCGACGCCCCACCGTCGTCGAGACGGTCAGCCGGTGAGCTGCTCGAAGTGGCGCTGCACGCGCCCGGCGTCGGCGGGACGGCCGGTGAAGAGCTCGAAGGCCCCCACCGCCTGGCCCACGGCCATCGCGCCGCCCGGCAGCACCCGGCAGCCCCGCGCGCGGGCCAGCGCCACCAGCTCGGTCTCGAGCGGGAAGTAGACGACGTCGGAGACCCAGGTGCCCGGCCGGACGAGGTGCGCGGGCACCGGAAGCCCGGGGTGGCCGTGCATGCCGACGGGGGTGGCGTTGACCAGCCCCTCGGCCCGCGCCGTCTCCGACTCCAGGTCCCCCACCACGCTCACGCGGTCGTCGCCGAAGCGCTTGCCCAGCCGTACGGCGCACGCGTGGGCCCGCTCGGCGTCCTGGTCGTGCACCGCGACGTGCGCGACGCCGTGCTCGAGCAGGCCGTAGCCGACGGCGACCCCGGCGCCACCCGCCCCCACCAGCACCGCCCGGTCCCCCACGGTGTCGGGCAGCAGCCGCGCGAGCCCGGCGCCGTACCCGGTGGCGTCGGTGTTGTGGCCGACCCGGCGCCCCTCGCGCAGCACCACCGTGTTGACCGCGCCGAGGTCGGCAGCGGCGTCGGAGAGGTCGTCGAGCAGCGGCACCACGGCCTGCTTGTAGGGGTGGGTGACGTTGAGCCCGGCGAGCCCGAAGCGCTCGGCCCAGGTCAGCACCTCGGCCAGGTCGTCGGCGCCGAGCCCGTGCACCTCGGCGTCGAGGAGCCGGTAGGTCAGCGCGAGACCCTGCTCGCGGCCCTCGCGCTCCTGCATCGCCGGCGTGAGCGACCGGGCGATGCCGGAGCCCACGAGCGCGAGGGCGTAGGAGTCGCTCACCCGACACCGACCGCGGGACGGGCGGCCGGCCGCAGGCCGACCTCGGTGGTCGGGACCGTGTGCGTGGCCTTCGGGCCGGTGAGCACGGCGACCGCGGAGATCAGGCAGGCGCTCACGGCGAAGGCCGCGACCCGCCACCAGTTGTCGGCGTCGCCGCCCATCAGCGCGCTGGCGATGGTGGGCGTGAAGCCGGCCAGCGCGAAGCCGAACTGGGTGCCGATGGCCATGCCGGAGAGCCGCACGGTGGTCGGGAAGTACTCGGCGTACGTCGCGGGCCACACGGCGTTGGGCATGGAGTAGACGACGCCGGCGAGCGCGACGCCGAGCGCGAAGGTCAGCGGCTCGTTGCCGGCCCGGATCGCGCCGAGGAAGGCAGTGACCAGGACGGCGCTGCCGAGCAGTCCGGTGAGGAAGACCGGCTTGCGGCCGACCTTGTCGGAGAGCATCGCCCAGAAGGGGATGATCGCGATGGCGACGAGGTTGGCCACGATGGCCAGCCACAGCATGAAGCTGTTGGAGAAGCCGATGCCGTAGTCGTCGGACGTCGCGAAGTTGAGCGCGAAGACCTGGAACATCGTGTTGACCATGGCGATGAAGGCGGCGAAGAAGACCCGCAGCACCGCGGCCTTGTGGTCGGCGAAGAGCTCCGAGAGCGGGGCCCTGCGCACCTCGGCCTCCTCGACCTCGTCCTGGAAGGACGGCGTCTCGTCGAGCTTGAGCCGGATCACCATGCCGACCACGAAGAGCAGCGCGGAGAGCAGGAAGGGCACCCGCCAGCCCCAGCTGAGCAGCGCCTCCTCGGGCAGCACGGCGGCGAGCGGCAGGAAGACCGCGGGGGCGAGCACCTGGCCGCCCTGGGTGCCGCTGAGCGTCCAGCTGGTGAAGAAGCCACGGCGGTCGTCGGGGGCGTGCTCGAAGGACATCGAGTTGGCGCCAGCCTGCTCGCCGGCGGCGGAGAGGCCCTGCATCAGCCGCAGCAGCACCAGCAGCGTGGGCGCCCACAGCCCGATCTGCTCGTAGGTCGGCAGGCAGCCGATCAGGAAGGTCGCGATGCCCATCAGCATCAGGCAGCCGACCAGGATGGTCTTGCGGCCGAGCCGGTCACCGATGTGGCCCATCAGGAAGGACCCGAAGGGGCGGGCGACGTAGGCCACGCCGAAGGTGGCGAAGGCCGCGATCGTGGCAGCGGAGTCGTTGCCCTCGGGGAAGAAGATCTGGGGGAAGACCAGCGCGGCGGCGGTGCCGTAGATCGCGAGGTCGTAGTACTCCAGGGCACTGCCGGTCCAGGCGGCGACGGCCGCGCGCTTCGGCGTACGTCGGTCCTGCTGGGCCGCGACGTCCGCGGCGGTGTGGCTGCTCATGTGGTCCTCCTTGATGAGTGACCGTGACGCTAGGAGTGGCGTCCGTCACATGGCAACCGGTTGCCAAAATTTGCCAGACCGGTGCCACGATGGCCGGATGAGCCCGCCCCCACCCCCGCGCAAGCGTCGCGCGACGATCACCACGGTCGCCGAGGCGGCCGGGGTCGCCCCGTCGACCGTGTCGCGCGCCTTCAGCAACCCTGGGCGGGTCAACCACGTCACCCGGGAGCACGTCCTGGAGGTGGCGGCCCGGCTCGGCTACTCCCCCGACCCGACGGCGCGCGCCCTCGGGACCGGTCGCACCGGCACGGTCGCGCTCGTCGTCCCCGACATCACCAACCCGTACTTCGCCGGGGTGGTCAAGGGCGCGGAGCGGGCGGCCGCCGAGGCGCGGCTGACCCTGGTGATCGGCGACTCGCAGGAGAGCCCCGCGCAGGAGGAGCGCCTGGTCGAGCGCCTCGGCCGGGCGGTCGACGGCTTCGTCATCATGGCCTCCCGGATGCCGGACGAGGCGCTGCGCCGCGCGGCCGAGCTCAACCCGCTGGTGCTGGTCAACCGGGCCGTCCCCGGCCTGACCAGCGTGGTCGCCGACTTCGCCAGCGGGACCCGCCAGATCGTCACCCACCTGGCCTCGCACGGCCACCGCTCCTTCGTCTTCCTGGGCGGTCCGGCCGAGTCGTGGTCGGGGGCCCAGCGCTGGATCGGCCTGCGCACCGCCGCCGAGGAGCTCGGCCTGAGCGCGACCCGCTTCGGGCCCTACACGCCCACGATGGCCTCGGGCCCGGCGGCCGCCGACGCGCTGCTGACCAGCGGCGCCACCGCCGTCGTGGCGCACAACGACGTGCTGGCCATCGGCGTGCTGCGGCGGCTGGAGGAGCGCGGCGTCCGCGTGCCGGAGCAGCTGAGCGTGGTCGGCTTCGACGACATCTTCGGCGCCGACTTCTGCCACCCGCCGCTCACCACGCTCGCCGAGCGCACCACCGAGGCCGGCGGCCGGGCGGTCGAGACCCTCGCCGCGCTGACCCGGCCCGGCGCCGTACCTGCCTCACCGGAGGCGCCGCCCGCCCCCGTCCGCGTGCTCCCCACCCAGCTCGTCGTACGCCACTCCTCCGGCCCCGCCCCCCGCCGAGAGGTCACTCCCTGACCGCCCAGAGGTCAGGGAATGACCGCCCAGAGGTCAGGGAATGACCGCCCACACGTCACTCCCTGACACACCCGTGTCAGGCAGTGACGTCTCGAGGGTCAGGGAGTGACCTCTCGGCGGTCAGGGAGTGACGTCTCGGCGGGTTGGTCGGGGTGGTCGGGCTCGTCGGAGTCGTCGGGCTCCCGGTGGGGTGGGGTGCCGAAGTCGACCGAGACCTCCTCGAAGCCCTTGTGGCGCTGGGCGCGGGCGTAGCTGGTGTAGGCGCGGCGGTCGGCCTCGGTGAGGTCGACGGAGTCGGTGAAGGGAGTCAGCAGCGCGCGGGGCCAGAGGCGGCGCACCAGCACGATGTTGAGCTCGATGCCGAGCACGGCGATCACCGAGGCGATGAAGATCAGGCCGACGAGGCCGAGGATGGCGCCGAAGGCCTGGTTGACCTGCGAGGTGCCCTCCGCGATCCGGTTGAGGTACGCCGCCGACGCCTGCTGCAGCACCTGCCACATCAGCGCGACGAAGAGCGCCCCCGGAACGGCGCTCTGCCACGGGTGGCTCCGAGCCGCGGCGAGCCGGAAGAGCAGCGTCATCCCGGCCGTGATGACCAGCGTCGAGGCGAGCACCACCAGCCAGTGGCCCACGGCGCCGAGGGCGTCGAGCCAGTCGGAGCGCTGGGCGATGATCGCGACCGCGCTGACGCCCAGCAGCGCGACCCCGGCGGCGAGCAGCACCACCAGGCTCTTCAGGCGCAGCAGGATCGGGTTGGGGCGGCTGTTGCGCGGCACCGACCAGGCGACGTTCATGGCGTTCTGGATCGCCGACCCCAGACCGATCGAGCCGTAGAGCGCGATGGTCGTGCTCAGCACGATGGTGGTGACCGAGCCGGTCAGTCCCTCCGGTGCACCGAGGTCCTGGCCGATGACGGGGAACTGCGCGAGCGCGGAGTCGAGCACCTGGGCCTCGAGCTCGGGGTTGCCCTGCAGCAGGAAGCCGAGGATCGAGGTGCCCAGGAGCAGCAGCGGGAAGATCGCGACGAAGGCGTAGTAGGTCATCATCGCGGCCAGGTAGTTGCCCTGGTCGTCGAAGAACTTGTAGAACACCGCGAGCGGCAGCCCGAGCACCGAGTGGCGACGCTGCGCGCGGTCGGCTGCCTGCACGATCCCCGCCACGGCGCCAACCTACCGCTCTGGGAGTCTGTGACCGTGGAGCCCGACGCCGTGGCCGCCGCTGACCGTGCGCGGCTGACCCGCACCGCCGTCGGCTTCGGGGTGTACGCCGCGGCCTTCGGCGCGACGTTCGGCGCGGTGTCGACCGGCTCGGGCCTCTCGCTCGCGCAGACGCTCGTGCTGAGCCTGGTGATGTTCACCGGCGCCTCGCAGTTCGCCTTCGTGGGCGTGGTCGCCAGCGGTGGCGCCCCGGTGGCGGGGGCGGCGGCGGCGCTGCTGCTCGGGGCGCGCAACGCCTTCTACGGCATCCCGGTCAGCCGGCTGCTGCGGCCGCGGGGCCTGCAGCGACTGCTCGTCGCCCACGCCACCATCGACGAGACCACGGCCATGGCGGTCGCGCAGCCGACCCCGCGACTGGGCCGCTTCGCCTTCTGGGCCACCTTCGGCTGGCTGTGCGCGCTGTGGAACCTCGGCACGCTGGTGGGCGCGCTCGTCGGCGAGGCGGTCGACCCGCAGGCGCTGGGGCTCGACGCCGCCGCCCCCGCCGTCTTCCTGGCGCTGCTCTGGCCGCAGCTGCGGCAGCGCGGCGCCGTGGCCGTGGCGGTGCTCGGCGGGCTGCTCGCCCTCGTGCTCATCCCGCTGGCCCCACCCGGCGTCCCCGTCGTGGCGGCCGCGGTGGTGGCCCTCGCCGCAGGGCTGCGCGGACCGGCGGAGGCGTCGTCGTGACCGCGCTCTGGGCCGGGCTCCTGGTGGCGGCGGTGGGCTCCTACCTGCTCAAGCTCGCCGGCGTCTCGCTCCCCGCGGCCGTGCTCGACCACCCGCGCGTACGCCGCGTCGCCGCGCTGCTGCCCGTGGCCATGCTGACCGCGCTGGTCGTCGTCGAGCTGCTCGACGAGGGCGGCCGGTGGGGGGCCGACTGGCGCACCGTGGCCGGCTTCGCCGCGGGCGTGGTCGCGCTGGTGCTGCGCGCGGGGGTGCTCACCGTCTTCGTCGTCGCCGTGGTCACGACCGCGGCGCTGCGCGCGCTCACGTGACCGGCACGGCGGTCACGATCCTGTTCTCGGTGTAGCGACCCGCCGCGTCGTCGTACGGCCCGGTGCAGGTGATCAGCCGCAGCACGTCGCCGGCGGTGGCGCCGAAGACCTGCTCGGTCGGGAAGGGCTGCTGCGGCACGTCGACCGCCTCGCGCACGGCGTACGTCGTCGCGCGGCCGTCGGCAGCGGTCAGCACCACCTCGTCGCCGGGACCCAGCTCGCGCAGCCCGGCGAAGACCGCGGGGCCGGTCTCGGAGTCGACGTGGCCCACGACGACGGTCGGCCCGCTCCCGCCGGGCCGACCGCCGCCGCTGAACCAGCCGACCCGCGCGGGGTCGGCCGGGACCTCGAGGCCGCCCTCGGCGGTGAGGCCGAGGTCGACCAGCTGCTCGCGCAGCCCGAGAGCCGGGATCTCGACCGACCGGGGCGGCGCGGGCGCCTGCTCCCAGGCGGCAGGCGCGCGCGACGCGCTCGGCGAGGGCGACGCGCTCGGCGAGGGCGCCGAGGGCGCGGCCTCGGGTCGCGCCGCGGGCGCCGGATCCGGCGCGGCGGGCGCCCCGCACCCCAGCAGCACCAGCAGGGCTGCCAGCAGCGGAGCGACCCGTCGCGCCGTCATCTCGTGCGCCGCTCAGGCGCGGACGCGGCGCAGCACCACCAGGCCGGCCACACCGGCGACGAGCGCCGCGGCACCTCCGGCCGCCGCGGTGGCGCTCACGCCACCGTCCTGCGCGGCGCCGCCCATGCCGGTGTCGACACCGCCGACGGGCATCGGGGTCAGCTGGCCGCGCACGGCGCCGGCGGCGTAGTCGGCCGTGTGGGTGTCGGCCGAGAAGCCGGCCGGGTCGGCCTCGATGTCGGCGAGGGAGAAGCCGGTGCCGGTGTCCTCACCGGTCTCCTCGTCGTCGAGGCCGGTGGTGAAGGGGCCCTGCAGGCAGCCGGACGAGGTCCGCTCGCCCTCACCCTGCGGGTTGGGGAAGGCGATCCGCGGCGGCCCGCCCTCGCCGGCGTTGGCCTGGTGCACGTGGGTGGCGGTCTTGGCCGGGCTCTCGTACTCCCCCGTCACGCCCTGCAGCGAGATGTCGTAGCAGATGATCTCCTCGTCGGAGTTGATCATGAAGCTGAAGCTGCCGCTCGCCCCCGGCTGCCCCTCCGCGGGGTTGCCCTCGGTGTCGATGATCGTGTCGGGCGTGGCGTTGACCGTGTAGGCGCTGGTGAAGGTCGCGGGGCGCTCGACCTCCGTCTCGGCGGCGGCGGGCGGTGCGCTCCACAGGGCGGCTGCCCCGGCGAGCGTGGTGGCGGCGGCCACCGCGGTGGGTCGCTTCCAGCGCGTCGTCGGCATCGACTCGTCCTCTCGTCGTGGGCCCCGGTGGTCGGCGCCTCACGAGGGGGTACGCCGCCGCACAGGGCCGCGTTCATCGCGGAGGCGATGAAACGCCGGTGCGCCCAGCGACGTACTACGGTGAGACGCGCGGCCCCGCGCGTCACGACACAGGAGGCCGCACCATGTCGACGGTCGCGATCGAGGGGGCGGTGATCGCGCTGGCGGACCGCACGCACCCGGCGCCGCCGGCACCCGACGGCTTCGACCTCGCGGCGGCCTGGCACGAGCACGGCCGGGTCCTGCTGGGGTACGCCGCCAACGCGCTCGGCGACCGCCAGGCCGCCGAGGACTGCGTGCAGGAGACCTTCGTGCGCGCCTGGGCGGCCCGCGACCGCTTCAGCGAGCGACGCGGCTCGGTGCGCACCTGGCTCTTCGCCATCGCGCGCAACGTCGTGGTCGACGCCGCCCGGGCCCGCGCCCGTCGCGCCACCCCCGTGACCGACGAGGGCGTGGCCCGGCTGCTGCCCCCGCAGCCCGGCGCCGAGGACCAGGTCGAGGCCCGCGTGGTGCTCGTCGAGGCGCTCGCCGGCCTCTCGCCCGAGCACCGCGAGGTGCTGGTCGCGGTCAAGCTCGACGGCCTGACCTACGCCGAGCTCGCCGAGCGCAACGGCGTACCCGTCGCCACGCTGCGGACCCGTGCCTACCATGCCCTGCGCGCCATGCGCGCGACCCTCGGGGAGGAGGAGACCGATGCCCACCACGCCTGAGCCGCGTCCCCGCAGCGACCGCGAGGCCGAGCTGATCGCCGCCGCGGCGGCCGGTGAGCTGAGCCCCGCCGAGGCCGAGGAGTACGCCGCCCTCGTCGCCGCCGACCCGGGTGCGGCCGCCGAGGCCGAGGAGATGCGCACGCTGCTGGCCCGCCTCGACGAGGTGCCGGTGCCGTGGGCCGAGCCGGTGCCGAGCCCGGAGCTGGCGGCGCGGGTGCTCGCGATCCCCGAGACCGAGCGGGAGGCCGCCCCGACGGAGTCCGGCCGCCGCTCGCGATTGGTCAGGTGGCTGCCGGCCGCGGCCGCCGCGGTCGTGCTGCTCCTCGTCGGCGGCGTCGCGGGTGCCGTGTTCGGCGGCCGCGACGAGCAGCCGCCGCAGGGTCCCCCCGGCACGCTGGGGGCGCTCGAGCCGATCGCCTTCGAGGACGAGCCCGACGGCGTCGACATCGAGGCCTCGCTGGTCGCGCACACCTGGGGCACCGAGACCGTGCTCGACATGGACGGCTGGACCGAGGGTGCCAGCTACCAGGTGCTGCTCGTCGGCAGCGACGGCGCGGTCGAGGACTCTGGCACCTTCCTCGGCTCCCAGGTGCCGATCGTGTGCCGGATGAACGCCGCGCTGCTGCGCGAGCAGGTCGACGTCGTCGAGATCCGCGACGACGACGGCCGCGTGGTCGCGCGCAGCGACGTGCCCGCGGTCTCCAGCTGACCCGCGCCCATCCGCCTGAGATGTCGTCATCTCGGGCGGATCGGCGTGCATCTCAGGCGGATCGGCGTGCATCTCGGGCGGGTCGGCGTCACCCGGAGGACCGGGAGCCGCGCCGCCAGTGGGCGACCGCAGCCAGACCCATGAGCACCGGGCCGAGCACCGTGAAGGTGCGCCAGACGGCGAGGGCGGCGAGGGTCGCGGCCTCGACCTCCAGGCCGCCGGCCTCGACGACGGCGGCCAGCACGAGCGCGTCGACGACGCCGAGCCCGGAGAAGGGGAAGAGCGTGAAGGGGTAGGCGAAGAGGTAGGCGATGGCGACGTCGAGCAGCGAGACCGCGTCGGCGCCGACCCCGACGAAGCGGAGCGCGAGCACCAGCATCGTCAGGTCGACCGCGAGCATCGCGGCGTACGCCAGCAGCGAGCAGGGGAAGCCGCGCTCGAAGTGCGACTCGACGTCGGTGCGGAAGCGGGCGCACGCCTCCGCCCAGTCGTGCTCCGCGACGTCGCGCCCCAGCCTGCGCACGAGCCGGGCCGCGGCGACCCCGGTGCGGCGCGCCAGCGGCTCGCTGCGCAGGACCAGGAGGATGCCGACGGTGATGCCGGCGGCGACCGCGATGCTGACCAGCTCGAACCAGCGCAGCCCGGGTGGGCGCGTGGCGACCGCGAGGAGCACGAAGCCGGCGAGTGGCGCCGCGAAGCGCACGATGTAGAAGGTCAGCGTGTTCATCACGGTGCCGGCGAGACCCTTGGCGACCGGCACGCCCCACGAGGCGAACATCGCGGTGCGCAGGGCCACGTCGCTCGGCGGCGGCGCGATCATCGACATCAGGATCGCGCCCAGGTCGTTCTGGGTGGCCCGCCAGGGCGAGACGCCCGGGATGAAGAGCGCGAGGGGCAGGGCGTTGAGCACCTGCCGCACCACGAGCAGCGCCAGCAGGTCGGGCACGTGCCAGGCGTCGAGGTGCCCCAGCGCGGAGCCGACGGCCGACCAGTCCACCGGGCCGGCCAGCCGCACCACCACGACCGTGATGACGACCGCGGCGGCCACCATCAGCAGGCGCCGCAGCCAGGCCGCCCGGGTCGGACGGCGCGCCGGCGGCGGCGTCACAGCCGGGTGCTCAGCAGCCACGTCAGGTAGCCGGCGTACGCCGCCAGCATCAGGCCGCCCTCGAGGCGGCTGAGTCGGGACCCGGTGAGGAAGAGCGGCAGGGCGACCAGGGTCGCGCCCACCATCAGCACCAGGTCGGCGTCGAGCACCTCGTCGGGCACGACCAGCCCACCCGGCACGGCGAGCACGGTGACGCCGAGCACCAGCGCGATGTTGTAGACGCTCGAGCCGATCACGTTGCCCACGGCCATCTCGGCGTTGCCGCGCAGCGTCGAGACCACCGTGGTGACCAGCTCCGGGGCCGAGGTGCCGAGCGCGACCACCGTCAGTCCGATGACCGCCTCGCTCACCCCGACCGCCCGGGCGCCGCCCACCGCCCCCTCCACCAGCAGCTCGGCGCCGAGCACGATGACCGCGATCGAGCCGAGCAGCAGCAGCGGGTCGAGCCGGGCCGCGCGGCCCGGAGCCTCGGGGAGCGAGGCCTCCGGCAACCCCACGGTGGTCGTCGACGGGGCACGCCTGGCCAGGACGACGACGGCCACGGTGTAGCCCGCGGCGGCGGCGACCATCAGCATGCCCTCGCCCGTGGTCAGCACGCCGTCCCGGGCCAGCACCCAGAGCAGCAGCGCGGCCGCGACCATGCAGGGCAGGTCGAAGCGCAGCGTGCGCCGGTCGAAGAGCACCGGCCGCAGCACCGCGCCGACGCCCAGCACCACCAGCAGGTTGACCAGGTTGGTGCCGACGATGTTGCCCGTCGCCAGGCCCGGGCTCCCCGACCGTGCGGCGTCGACGCCGATGGCCAGCTCGGGCAGGCTGGTGCCGACCGAGACCACGGTCAGTCCGATCACCATCGGCGGGATCCCCAGCCGCGTCGCGACCCGCGTGCCCGACCGCACCAGCACCTCGGCGCCGCCGAGCAGCAGCGCGAGCCCGGCGACCGCGGTGAGCAGGCTGAGCACCGGTGATCACCCGCCCCCGCCGGTGCGCCGCGACAGCTCCGCGAGGCGGTCCTCGGGCCAGTCGGTGCCGAGCACCTGGTCCCAGCCGTAGGCGTGCTGCCCGGAGAAGATGTGGCCGGTGCCCGGGGGCGTGCCGAAGCCGAGCGCGAGGTCGGCCGTGGTCTGCATGAAGGTGACGAAGGGGATCCAGGTCATCGCCCCGTCGACGTCCGGCCCGCGGGGCTCCTCGAGCCAGTCGGGACGCTGGTAGACCAGCCGCGGGCTCCACCAGGTGACGGGGTCGGAGGCGTGCTGCAGGTAGAGCACGCGGGTGCCGTCCCACGGCCCGTCGCCCGGGGGCTCCCCCCGGCTGGGGTCGAGGCTGAAGCGCACCGTCTCGCCCCCGCGGTAGACCGGCTCGATCTCCCGGCTGCCCGCGTCACGCCCGTCCACGAAGCTGCGGTAGAGCGGGTTGAAGATCGGGGGCCCGCTGAAGAGGGCGCCCGAGAGCCGGTTGGCCATGTCGACGTCGCCGCTGAAGGCGGCCTCGCCGCCGAAGGAGCCGAGGCTCTCGCCGGCGGCGTACAGCCTCGGGCGCTGGTCGGGCGGCAGCGCGCTCCACTCGCGGTAGACCGAGTCGAAGAGCGCGCGCCCGGCGTCGGTGGCCCGCTCCTCGTCGACCCACCACGAGAGCCACGACGGCAGGTGGGAGTACTGCATGCTCACGATCGCCGAGTCGCCGTCGGAGAGGTACTCGAAGGAGGTCGCGGCGCTGGGCTCGACCCAGCCGGTGCCCGTCGTGGTGACGACCAGCAGGTTGCGGCGCGCGAAGCCGCCTGCGCGCACGAGGTCCTCGACCGCGAGCTCGGCCCGGTCGCGCACGTCGGCGGCGTTGCCCACGCCGGCGTACACCCGGATCGGCTCCTCGGCCTCCGTGCCGGTCAGCCGGGAGATCCGGTCGGCGTCGGGGCCGCGACCCACGAAGTTGCGCCCCTCCCGGCCCATCCCGTCCCACTCCACGAGCGACTCCGCGCCGCCCGAGCGCAGCGGCGTCTCCGGCTGCACGACGCCCTGTCCGGTCAGCAGGTCGCCGACGCTGGCCGAGCGGTCCATCACCACGACCACCGCCCGCAGCAGCACCCCGCTGAAGACCGCGGCCGTCAGCACCACCACGAGGGTGAAGCCGATGGCCCGCGCGGCTCGGCGGCTGGTGTGGCGCTCGAGCCACGACGACGTACGCCGGTAGAGCGCGCGCAGCGCCCGGCCCAGTCCGACGAGCGCCGCGAAGGTCACCACCGCGACGACCGGCGTGAGCACCACGAGCAGCGGGTCGACCGGGTCGACGCCGATGAGCTCGCTGGACTGCCTGTTCCACACCACGCCCGCCACCAGCGCCAGCGGCGTGCCGACGGCGAGCGCCACCAGGTAGGCCCGCCAGGTCCGGGCAGAGGTCTCGCGCCGCTCGCGGTCGAGCAGCTCGCGCCCGAGCGCCGCGAGGGCGACGGCGGCGCCGTACCCCGCGGCGGCGCTGGAGCCCGCCACGACGCCCTGGAAGAGCCAGCCGCGCGGGAGCAGCGACGGTGTGAAGGAGAGGAGGGCCAGGGCCGTGCCGAGCCACAGGCCGACCACGTCGTAGCGCAGCGACGTGACGCCGCGACGCACCCGCTCGATCACCGGCACGACCGGCGCCTCAGAAGTCCACCGGCTCGCGGATGATTGGGCAGGTCATGCAGTGGCCGCCGCCGCGGCCGCGACCGAGCTCCGCGCCGACGATGGTGATCACCTCGATCCCCGCCTCGCGCAGCAGCGAGTTGGTCAGGGTGTTGCGGTCGTAGGTGAAGACGACACCGGGCTCGAGCGCGACGGCGTTGTTGCCGCTGTCCCACTGCTGCCGCTCCGACTGGTAGACGTCGCCCCCCGTCTCGATGACGCGCAGCGCGTCCAGGCCGAGCGCCGCGGCCACCACGTCGACGAAGCGCTCGTCGCCGTGGTCGACGACCTCGATCCCGGGCGCCTGGTCGGAGGGCAGCAGCGTGAAGGTGTGCACCGCGTCCATGATCGTGGGGTAGAGCGTGACCACGTCGCGGTCGGCGAAGGTGAAGACGGTGTCGAGGTGCATGGCGGCCCGCAGCTTCGGCATCCCGGCCACGACGACCCGCTCGGCGCCGCCCTGGGCGAAGAGCGCGGCCGCCACCTGCGTGATGGCCTGCCGGGAGGTCCGCTCGCTCATGCCCATCAGCACCACGCCGTTGCAGACCGGCATGATGTCGCCGCCCTCGAAGGTCGCCTGGCCCCACTCGCGCTCGGGGTCGCCCCACCAGACCGTGGAGCCCACGAAGTCGGGGTGGAAGTCGTAGATCGCCTTGTAGAGCAGGGTCTCGTCCTTGCGGGCCGGCCAGTAGAGCGGGTTCATCGTCAGCCCGCCGTAGAGCCAGCAGGTGGTGTCGCGGGTGTAGAGCGTGTTGGGCAGCGGCGGCAGCAGGTACTCGCGGGCCCCGGTCGACTCGCGGACCATCGCGACGTGCGGTGTGCGGAAGTCCTCCGGCAGGTCCTGCGTGGCCATGCCGCCGATGAGCAGCTCGGCGAGCTGCGCCGAGGAGACCGACTCCAGGTAGGACCTCGTGCCGTCGACCAGGCCGAGGCCGACGTGGTTGGGCTCGATCTTGCGGTCGAGCACCCAGTCGCGGGCGCCGGGCACCTCGAGGGTCTGCGCGAGCACGTCGTGCAGCTCGACCACCTCGACGCCGCGCGTGGTCAGCTCGTCGACGAAGGCGGCGTGGTCGCGCTGGGCGTTCTCCACCCACATCACGTCGTCGAAGAGCAGGTCGTGGCTGTTGCTCGGCGTCAGCCGCCGGTGCGCCAGCCCCGGCGAGCACACCAGCACCTTGCGCAGCCGGCCGACCTCGGAGTGGACGCCGTACGCCGCCGAGGGCGCCGGGCTGGTCGAGGGAGTGGTCATGGGGGTTCCTTTCGGGGGTCGACGAGCGGGTCAGAGGGAGATGCGTCCGGTCACGAGCCCGGCCACGCCGGCGACCGCGCCGGCGACGATGACGGCACAGAGCACGGCCTCGGTGGGGGTGAAGAGCCGTCGTCCCTGCTCGCTGCGCGCCTTGACGTAGAGCAGCGTGAGCGGGGCCAGGATGACCGTGGAGAGCAGCAGGAACTCCAGCCCCGCCGCGACGAAGAGGAAGGCGGTGTAGCCGGTCGCGATGCCGGCGATGATCGCCTGCCGGCGCTGCACCGCGGGGTCCTCGCCCTCGTAGGTCTCGCCGGTCAGCGCCAGCTTCAGTGCGTACGCCGCCGCCAGGAAGTAGGGCACCAGCGACAGGCTGGTGCACAGGTCGAGCATGAAGTTGAGCGCGTCGGAGACGAACATCGTGAGCAGCAGCAGCGACTGGACCGCGATCGAGGTGACCACGAGCGCGGTGATGGGGGTGCCGTGGGCGTTCTCCCGGCCCAGGAACTCGGGCAGGTCGTCGCTGCGCGCCGGCATGTACATCACCTCGGCCGCCATCAGCGTCCACGCGAGGTAGGCGCCCAGCACCGAGACCACCACGGCCACGCTGATGAAGGTGCCGCCCCAGGGGCCGACCACCGACTCGAAGATGCCGACCATCGAGGGCTGCCGGGTGGCGGCGATCTCCTCGCGGGGCACCACGGCGTAGCTCGAGAGCGTGACCAAGGCGAAGATCGAGAGCACGCTGAGGAAGCCGAGCACGGTCGCGCGACCGACGTCCTCGCGGCGCCGGGCGTAGCGCGAGTAGACGCTGGCGCCCTCGATGCCGAGGAAGACGAAGGTCGTGATGATCATCGTGTTCTTCACCTGCTCGGTCATGCTGCCGAGGTCGCTGTAGGCCAGGAAGTTGTCGGCGAAGACGCCGGCGTCGAAGCCGACCAGCAGCACCAGGACGAAGACGAGGATCGGCAGCACCTTGAAGATCGTCACGACGCGGTTGATCACCGCGGCGTCGCGCACGCCGCGCGCGATCAGGGTGTGGAAGACCCACACGCCCGCGGTCGAGAGCACGACGGCGAGCAGGGTGTCGCCGTCGCCGAAGCCGTCGTGGAAGGCCCCGAAGGTGGCCATGATGAAGACCCAGTAGAAGGTGTTGCCGGCCACCGCACTGGCCCAGAAGCCGATCGCGGAGTTGAAGCCGGCGTAGTCGCCGAAGCCGGCCTTGGCGTAGGCGAAGACCCCGGAGTCGAGGTCGGGGCGCCGCATCGCGAGGTTCTGGAAGACGAGGGCCAGCATCAGCATGCCGGCCCCGGCGATCGTCCAGGCGATCAGCGCGCCGAGGACGCCGGTGGCGACGCCGAAGCGCGCCGGCAGCGAGAAGACGCCCGCGCCGACCATGCCGCCGACGACCATGGCCGTCAGCGTCGGGAGGCTCATCGTGGCCACGGCTGGGCCGGGCGACGGGGTCTCGGTGGGCGTGCTCATGCGCCCGGGGCGTTCGGGGGCGTGGGTGGGCTCGGTGCCATGGTGCGGGTCCCATCGGGCTCGGGGACCGCGGCTGCGGTCGGCGGGGATGACCGAGATCTGAGGAGGTCCGGCCTCACCTCTGCCCGGGGTCCGTGGCGTCGGACGGCGAGGCCCCCCGACGCCGTCACTGCCGTTGTACTACGCCCGGTCCCGACCCGCCAGGGCCCGGACGGGTCATCGTGGTGGCCCGTCCGGGCACGACGAAGGGCCCCGTCCGCCGGACGGGGCCCTCGTCGTGCTCAGTGGTGCGTGGTGCTCGCGCTCAGTAGCAGCGGACCTTGCCGACGCGCTGCTCGGTGCGGCGGTAGCTCGGGCTCTCCTTGATGACGAGGCGGTAGGCCGCGCCGCACTTGCCACGGAAGGTGAAGCCGAACTTGCCGTTGCTGCGGGCCGAGCGCTCACCGGTCATGGTGCGCCACTTCGGCTTCTTGGCGGTGCGGACCTGCAGGTAGACGGCGTGGCCCTTGGCCTTGGTCAGCCGGCCCTTGGTGTAGAAGACGCCGTCGCGCGCGGTCTCCCCGCTCTGCAGGTAGGAGATGACGTGGCGCGGCTTGGCGCGGTCGGCGGTGCCCTCGGCGGCGTGCGCCGAGGTCATGAGCCCGGTCAGGCCGACGCTGAAGATCGCGACGAGCGCGACGAAGAGACGTGTGAATCGCAAGAGATCCCCCTCGAGATGGTGGACGTGGGGCCGCCTTCGACGACTCCACGACTGGAATCCCGACGACCCTCGTCATCCGGGACCCGCCGAATATAGCCCAGTCGACGGCCGTGGCCAGCCCATGTGCACCCCAACTCCTGGCGAACTCCCGACGTCGCCGCAGGCGTGCCACCGGTCGCACCGCCTCGCGCGGACCGGCCCCGCCTCGTCGCCCCGCCACCACCCTTCGAATATGGTCCGGGCGTGAAGACGCAGATCAACCGGCTCCTGCAGCGCACCACCGGCTACCAGCTGCACCGGACGCCACCGACCCCCGCGGACGGCCCGGCCCCGCGCGACGGGCAGCGCATCCTGCGTCGACCGGCCTTCGTGATCTCCTCCGTGCGCTCCGGCTCCACCCTGCTGCGGGTGCTGCTCGACTCCCACTCGCAGGTCCACGCCCCGCACGAGACGCACCTGAAGGACATCCGCGTCGAGATCCACTCCAAGTACGCCGAGCGCGCGCTCAAGGCCACCAAGCTGGAGGTCTCGGAGCTGCAGGCGCTGCTGTGGGACCGCTACTTGGCGCGCGAGCTCGCGCGCACCGGCAAGCCGCAGCTGGTCAACAAGTGCCCCTCCGACGCCTTCATCGTCGACGAGATCGAGGCGGCGTGGCCCGACGCCCGCTTCATCTTCCTGCTGCGCCACCCCGCGGCCATCGCCCGCTCGCGGCAGAAGCTGCGGCCGATGGACTCCGACGAGCGCAACTGGGAGATGGTCGAGCGCTACGTGAGCGCCGTCGAGCAGGCGCGGCAGACCCACCAAGGCCTCACGGTCCGCTACGAGGACCTCACCGCCGACCCGGAGCGCGTCACCCGCGAGCTGTGCGACTTCCTCGGCGTGCCGTGGGAGTCGGGCATGCTCGACTACGGCAAGCGGCGCCGCAGCTTCCGCCGCGGTCTCGGCGACTGGAGCGACTCCATCAAGTCGGGCGAGGTGCAGCCCTCCTCCCCGCTGCCCCCCACCAGCGAGGTGCCGGAGGCGCTGCTCCCGCTCACCGAGGCGTGGGGCTACCTGGAGCCCGCGTCGCACGACCGGCCCTGAGGCCCAGCACCGCGTCGAGGACCAGGAAGCCGAGCAGGCTGAGCCCGAGCAGAGGGACGAACCACCCGACCGCGAGCGCGACCGCGACGACGAGCACGAGCGCGCCGGGGTGCACCTGGCGCCAGGTGCCGCGCCTGGCCGGCCGGCCCAGCCTCCGGCCGCCGCGGGTGGGACGCCGCTGCCACCACATCCGGTAGCCCATCGCGGCCATCGCCACGATGCCCGCTGCCAGCAGCACGAGGGCGACCTGGTTGGCCACCCCGAAGAGCGTGCCCATGTGCAGGTCGATGCCCCAGGTCGCGAGCTTGGCGGCCAGGGGGTAGTCGTCGAAGCGGACGACGTCGACGACGCGCCCCGCCAGGTCGACCGACACGGCGTCGGCCTGCGTGGGCCAGCCCGGGTCGACCTCCTGGACGACGTACGTCGCGCTGCGGGTCGTCGGCCGGGTGATCTCGACCCCGCCGACCAGGTCCTGGCTCGCGGCGACCTCCCACGCCTGCTGGAAGCCGACGCCGGGCCCGTCGGCCAGGGTGTCGTCGGCCGCCTCGCCCGTGGCGTCGTGGCCGCCGTGGCCGTCGTGCCCGCCGCCGCTCTCCTCCTGGGCGAGGTCGGCCAGGATCGTGGGCGTGGTCCAGCTCAGCACCGCCCTGGCCTCGGTCACGTTGGCCCCGGCGAGCCGCGACCAGGTCAGGCCGGTGGCGGAGAGCATCAGCATGCCCAGCACCAGCCAGGTGCCGACCGCGCCGTGCCACGAGAGCGCCGGCGCCGACCGGAGGCACCGCGGTCGGGACGCCACCGCGACGCCGTCCTGCGTCGTCCGGTCCACCACAGGGCGAGTCCCGCGAGCGCGATCACGCCCAGCCACGAGGCCGCCAGCTCGGAGTAGAGCCGCCCGGCGTCGCCGAGGTGGAGGCTGCGGTGGAGCTCGTCGACCCAGGTGCGCACGGGCAGCGACCCGGAGCTGCCGTAGGCGGTGAGGCTGCCCTGGACCTCCCCCTCCACCGGGTCGACGAAGACGGCGAGCCGGCGCGAGGCGTCGGTGCGCCCGTCGTCGAAGAGCACGCGCGTGGTCATCCCCTCCTCGGGTGCGGGGCGCACCGCGAGCAGCGGGAGGTCGGGCTCCACCTCGCGGGCGGCGGCGACCTGGTCGTCGAGGCTCAGCAGCTCGCCGCGGGAGTCGGTGAAGAGCTGGTCGTCGTGCACCACCCGCTCGAGCTGCGGGGTGAAGGCGTAGAGCGCCCCGCTGACGGCGGCGATGACGATGAAGGGCGCCACGAGGGTGCCCGCGTAGAAGTGCAGCCGGGTGAGCAGGGGTCGCAGGCTGCGCCGGGGACGGCGTGCGGGATCGACGGGGGCGTCGGGACGGTCGGGGTCGAGCAGGGTCATGGGGTCTCCTCCGGGGCGGTGCGCGCGTCGGCACACCGCGGGGTCGCGCCGGCAGGCACGCGGGCACGGGTGCGTCAGGCACCCGCGCCGTCGCGTCCTGGCGGCAGCACGTCCGGACGCCGCGGGCGCGGCGTCCGGACGGACTCCTCAGCCGGGCGCGGGAGGGACCGAGGGGTCCGCTCCGACCACGAGCGTGGTCAGCCCAGCGCGACCCGCGCCGGAGGTCCGCGGTGGGGGTGGGAGGCGACGACGTGCCGCAGCAGCGGGGCGGTCTCGCTCCGCTGCGGCAGCAGCCGACCGGGACGCTGTGCGACCGGGTCGACGAGCGCCAGGAGACGCGGCAGCACGAGGTCGAGCACCCAGCGGCGCACGGCGTCGAGCTGGTGCTCGCCGGTGAAGCAGACCGCCGTGGCGACAGCTGCGGCGAGCAGGTGCGCGAGGAGCATCGCGCCCGCGTCGACGGCGTGGTGGTCGCCCCCGGACGCGGAGAGCATGAAGCCGGTGTGCCAGACACCCTGCGCGAGCAGCGCCAGCGCCGCGGTCTGGGCCACGTCGGCCTCACGCCCCGCGAGGGCGTAGCCCGCGGGCGCCGCGACGAGCGCCGCGGCGATCACGGGCAGCCACGAGACCGAGCCTCCGGCCCAGACGTGCGCGGCCACGGCCGCGACCACGCACACGGCGCCCGCGACGGCTCCGCGCACGCGACTCGGCGTACGTGATCGTGGCGGCGCGGGGGTCGGACGCACGAGCGGCATCCTACGCAGCGCCGTCGGTCAAGGACCTGAGGCACGATCCGGCGCGGTGGGCTGGACCACGGGCTCGCGTTGACCGGATCTGCTGCGCCGCCGTGCCGCCGCAGGTGAGGATGCCGTGCGCGCCACCCTCGGCGCGCCCTCACAGGGGAGAACCAGCATGACCTCACGTGGGCTCGGGCCGCGTCCGACCAAGATCCTCGTCACCACCCTCACCGCCCTCGCCGTCGGCACCGGCAGCCTCGCCGTCGGCCTCGCCACGCCGGCGGCCGCCGCGCCCGCGGGCTGCACGAGCGCCTTCCCGCTCAGCGACGTGGCGCCAGGCCAGGAGGTCACCGGGCTCACTGTGAGCCGGGGCACCGACCCCGAGGGCTTCGACGGCACCGTCGTCGGGGTGCTCCAGGACGGCATCGCGCCGGGCGTCGACATGATCCTCGCCGAGCTGACCTCGCCGGCCATCGACGACAACGGCATCTGGGCCGGCATGTCCGGCTCGCCGGTGTACGCCGACGCCGGCCGCACGCAGCTCATCGGCGCCGTCTCCTACGGGCTGTCCGAGGGCAGCACGCCGCTGGCGGGCATCACCCCGGCCGCCGACATGCTCGACCTGCGCGCCGGCTCCGTCGCGCAGCGCGCCCGGGTCACCGGCCAGCTCGCCACCCGCGTCGCGGGGGCCACCAGCGCCACCCGCGCCCAGCTCGGCTCCGGGCTCCGCCCGCTGCCGACCCCGATGTCGGTCTCCGGCCTGAGCGACCGCCGCTTCTCCCAGATGGCCGGGTGGCTCGACGACCACGGCCCCGTCACCCGGGCCGCCACGGCGGGCGCCTCGGCCGACGCCGACGTGCGCGACGTCGTCCCCGGCGGCAACGTCGCCGCCTCGCTCGGCTGGGGCTTCGTCTCGGCCGCGGCCACCGGCACCGTGACCGACGTGTGCGACGGCGACGTCCTGGCGTTCGGCCACCCCTTCAACTACTCCGGCGACGCGTCGTACGCCCTGCACCCGGCCGAGGCGGTGGCGGTCGTGCCCGGCCTCTTCTCCGCCTTCAAGGTCGCCAACCTCGCCCGCCCCGCCGGCACCTTCACCAGCGACCGGCTGGCCGGGCTGCGGGGCAGCCTCGGCGCCGCGCCCACGTCGTACGACGTCACGTCGACGGCGACCCACGGCTCCCGCACGATCACCGGCACCACCCACGTCTCGGTGCCGGACCTCGTCGCCGACGCCGGCCTCGCCAACGCCTTCGCCGCCAGCGACCGTGCCCTCGACCGCGCCGGCAAGGGAACCGCGTCGGCGTCCTGGACGATCACGGGCAAGCGGCGCAGCGGGGCGCCCTTCACGCTGCAGCACCGCGACGTCTACGCCAGCAGCTACGACGTGGCCTCCGCACCGGTCGCCGACCTCGCGATGCAGCTCTACACGCTGCTGGAGAACTCCACCGAGGCCGTCACCATCACCGGCGTCCAGACCAGCACCACGCTGACCGACGACGCCACCCGCTGGCGCATCGGACGCACCTACTGGCGCCACCAGGGCACGTGGAAGAAGATCACCGGCCGCTCCCCCGCCGTCATCAAGGCGCACCGCAGCACCCCGATCCGGGTCGAGCTCTACTCCCGCGACGCCGAGACGCGCTACGTCACCGTGCCGGTCATCGCCAACCGCAAGTCGGTCGGCCGGGTGGGCGCGCTGACCCTCAGCGGTGGCTTCAACAGCGACGAGGACTGGTACTTCTACGACAGCTACGAGGAGTTCTACGAGGAGTACGAGGACGACATGATCGGCGGCACGAAGCCCGCGGGTATCCCGGCGGTGCTCGAGCAGATCCGCGCCGACCAGAAGAACGACACCGTCAAGACGAGCTTCAAGGTGCGGGGCACCAAGACCCGGGGCAAGACCATCAGCCTCGGCAAGGTCGTCTCCGGCTTCGCCGTGGTGCCCGTCGCGGTGCGCCGCTGACCGGACCCCCACGGCACGCACGAGCGTCCGGAGCCAGCTGGCTCCGGGCGCTCGTCTCGTCTCGGACGGGGCTCAGCCCTTGAAGGTGTCCTTGACGTTCTCGCCGGTCTTCTTGGCCGCGGCCTTGGTCTGGTCGGCCTGGCCCTCCGCCTTGAGCTTGTCGTCGCCCTTGGCGTCGCCGACGGCCTCCTTGGCCTTGCCCTTGAGGTCCTCGGCAGCGTTCTTCGCCTTATCAGCGATTCCCATGGTGTCTCCTCTCATCGATGTGGTGGATCACCCGAGCAGCGCGTGCCCGGGGGCTCGGTGGGTGCCTCAGCGGCCCAGCGACACCGGCGTCCGGGCGACGCGCAGCTCGACGCTGCAGCGCAGCTCGGGCCGCTCGAGCACCGCAGCCAGGTCGGCCGCGACCCGGTCGGCGTGCTCGGCCAGGCGGGCCAGGTCGGCGTCGCGGTCGATGGTCGCGATGATGCGCACCACCAGCTGCCCGCGGTCGCGCAGCACGGTGCCGCGCGCCGACCGCACCCCGAGGGTGTCGGCGTACGCCGAGGCGGCGGCACTGGCGACCCGACCGGTGTCGACGTCGAGCCGGCCACCGCGGCCGGAGCCGCGCAGGGTCAGGCTGCTCACCGTGGTGCGGCGGACGTGGGCGGCCAGCCAGCGCAGGCCCAGCAGCGCCAGCACCAGGCCCGCGGCGGCGGCCGCCGCCGGCCACCAGGCCGCCGCGGTCACGTCGGTCACCGGGGCAGTGTCGAGGCTCTGGCCGAGCCCGCTGCGTCCGCTCCACCACCACACCGCGGCGGCACCGCCGGCGATGAGGGCGAGCCCGAGCAGCAGGGAGGCGATCCGGTCGACCGCCAGCACCTTGCGGGAGATCACGAGGCACCTTCCTTCAGCTTGATGCGGGGGCGCGGGGCGCGGTGCGGCGCCCTGAGGGTGGGGGCGATCCGCTCCTCGAGCTCCGTCGCCACCTCGCGGCGGCGCTCGTCGCGCACCACGGTCGTGGCGACGACCCGGACGGAGCGACGCGAGGCACGGACGTCGACGTCGGTGACGCCGTCGACCGTCTCGACCGTGCCCTGGAGCAGCCGGGGCAGGTCGCGGGTGCGCAGCCGGACGCCGGTCTGCGCGTCGAGCTCGAGCGTCTTGCGGGGGCGCCGGCGCAGGGCGGTCGCGAGGACCACCAGGCCGAGCAGCGCCGCGACGATGCCTCCGACCAGGACCCAGACCGAGTCCGAGGCGAGGCCGTCGACCTGCGACACGGCCGTGTCGGTCCACGGCGCCTGGGCGATCAGGCCGGTGCGGGCGAGCAGGTCCTGCACCCCGACCACGCCGAGCGCCACCAGGCCGAGGGCCAGGAGCTGGGCGACGAGAGGGGTCGCACCGACCCCGACGGGAGGCTTCGCGGGCGCCACGGCGTCGTTGCTGTGATCAGTCATGCTGCGTCTCCTCCTCTACTGGACGCGCGGGCTCAGGTCCCGCGACTGGATGATCTCGGCGACGGTCACGTCGACGGCGGTCACGTCGACCCCCGCGAGGGTGCCGACGCGCTCGGCGACGTGGTCACGGACGTCGCCGGCGACCGACGCCAGCGGCGTCGGCCAGGTGGCAGCGACCTCGACGCTGATGTGTGAGGTCTGCCCGGCCACGACAGCGGAGGCGCGGGGCAGGCGGCCCCGCACCAGGCGGGTCAGCCCGCCGCTCGCACGGGCGGTGGCGTCGACCTCGGCCGCGGCGGCCACGGCGATCCGCTCGACCACGCGGGGAGCGATGGTCGTGCGGCCCGGGCCGCCCTGCTGGACGAGGTCCGCGCCGGCGTCAGCCACGGTCTCGACGCCCGACGAGGGCGCCCAGGTCGACCTCGCCGTCGAAGTGGCCGCCGACCAGGTAGCCGGCGCCGCCGAGGACGACCGCGATCAGGAAGCCGGTGAAGCCGCCGGCCGCGGCGGCGATCGCCAGCAGCAGGCCGGCGATCAGTCCGATGGTGGAGGTGGTCATGTCGTGCTCCTCGTGAAGTGGGTGGTGGTGCTCAGAGGTCGATCCAGCGGGTGGCGCCGGGGCGCCGGGCGGCGGCGCGGCGCGCGAGCCGGGTGGCCCAGCGACGCACGCGCCCCCGCCGGCTGCGGCGTACGACCAGCACGGGCCGCGCCGGTCGGGCGGACCGACCGAACTCGCGGTCGACCGCCGTGAGCGCGTCGTGCAGCGCTGCCGGGTCGCCGCCCCGGTCGGGGTGGTGCCGCTTGGCGGCAGCCCTCCGGGCACGGCGCCAGGCGTCGTCGCGGTCGGTCATCGCGTCGTCACGGCGTGGCGACGTCCTCGACGACCACCTCGACGGGCACGGGGGCGACCGCGGAGACGGCCAGCCTCACCCGGTCGGCGACCTGGTGGAGGTCGGCGTCGAAGGCGACGACGAGGTGCACCGTGGTGCCCCCGTCGCCCACCCGGACGCCGGTCACACGGCGACCGGGGAGGTAGGTCCCGACCTCTCCGAGGGATCCCCCGTGGAGGTCGGCCACGCCCTCGACCCCGAGGGCCGCCCGGGCGACCAGGTCGGCGACCTCGGCGTCGTCGTGCGCCTGGGGCGAGGTCACTGGACCCGCGGCTCGCTGTCGGTGTCGTCGGCGTCGTCGCCGTCCTCCAGGTAGACGTCCTGGATGGCGACGTTGACCTCGGTCACCTCGAGCCCGGTCATGCGCTCGATGCTGGCGATCACGTTGCGGCGGATGCCGGAGGCCAGGTCGGCCAGGGCGACGCCGTACTCCGCCACCAGCTGGATGTCGACCGCGGCCTGACGCTCGCCGACCTCGACCCTACCGACGACCCCGAGACCCCGCGCCCCTCCGAGGCCGCCCACGAGGCCCTCGACGCCGCCACTGCGCAGCTGCGCGACCAGCCGGCGGCGCTGCCGGTGCAGGTCGCCGACCGCGTGCTGGAGCGCGCGATGGCCGCGCCGCGCATGGCCGAGCTCTGCCGTGCCCGACCGCCGCACGACTACCTGCGGGTCTCCACCACCGCCCTGACCTCGCTGCTGCGGCACCGGCTCGACTCCGAGCTGCGGCACGCGGCGATGCGCCGGGTCGTCTTCGAGACCACCCGCGAGGAGCAGCTGGGGTCGCTGACCCTGGAGCTGATCGTGCAGTACAACCACGACATCCGCGTGGCGGCGCGGCAGGCGCGCAGCCTGGTCGGCGAGGTCCTGGACGACACGGTCGGGGAGCTCCCCGAGTCGGCCGTCACCGTGCAGCACGTGCACGTCTCCGACGTGACCGTCGGCGACCCGCACCTGGTCGACCCCCACGACGAGGACTGAGCCGGCGCCACCTGGCCCTCAGCGGCGAAGACGACGATCTCGGGGGTCGCCAAACGTAGGGTCCCGATGGGATCCTGGGGGCCGGCGGCAGCTCGAGCGGCCCGGCTCGGCGCCCTGCAACCGCGACGCCCATCGCGGAGAGGTCCGCATGCCCGAGACACGACCCGCAGGCTGGTACCGCGACCCCCAGGACCCCCACCGGCACCGGCACTGGGACGGCGGCGCGTGGGCGACGGCCTCCGCCGAGGAGACCTTCGGCGTCGAGACCCGGGCCTGGTCGCGCAGCCCGGCCGACGAGCCGGAGGCGTCGCGGTGGGAGCGCGTCGCAGCGCCGACCGGGCGGGACGGTCCGGGCCCGCGCGCTCGCGCCTCCCGCTGACGTGGTCGACGTCTTCGCCTACGTCGTCGTGCGCCAACCCGGCGCCGCCGTACCTCACGGCGCTCAGCGAGACCCTCACCCTGCCCCTGCTGATCGCGGTCCTGCTCAGGATCGCCGTCGAGGGGTGCTCCCGCTGCGGTCCTGGCCGCCGGTAGCAAGCTGGTCGCGCTCCGGTCGCTGCACGTCGCCTTCCGGGCTCAGTGGACCTGGGCGGCTTCGTGCCGGTCACCCTGCTGGTGGTCATCTTGATGGTGTCCCGGCCCGCCGTACGACGGCTGCTCGCCCCGGCCGCAGCCCGGCTCGCCGGGACGCCGCGGGCATGACCCGGCTCACGCCGGCGTACGTCGCTCCAGGGGGTTGGGCTTGCGGCTGGCGGCTGGCGGCTGGCGGCTGGCGGCTGGCGGGCATGATGGTCAGAGGAGAGCCGGGAAGTCTGGTCGGCGGCTGCGGGACACCTGTGTCCCGGGCCTCTGCCACGTCGACCGACCAGGAGCTCTCCGTGCCGGCCATCTCGCGCCATCGTTCCGCGCTGTCCTTCCTCTCCCGCGAGACGACAGGCGGCGTCCTGCTGATCCTCGCGGCCACGCTCGCCCTGACGTGGGCCAACTCCCCGTGGCGCGAGGGCTACGCCGCGTTGACCGACACCGTCGTCGGACCCTCGGCGCTGCGGCTCGACCTCAGCCTCGGCGCGTGGGCGGCCGACGGCGCGCTGGCCATCTTCTTCTTCGTGGTCGGCCTGGAGCTCAAGCACGAGATCGTCGCCGGCTCGCTGCGCAACTGGCGCGAGGCCGCCGTCCCGGTCGTGGCCGCCGTCGGCGGCATGATCGTCCCGGCGGTGCTCTTCCTGACGGTGCTGAGGATCGGCGGTCGCCCCGACCTGGCCTCCGGCTGGGCCATCCCCACCGCCACCGACATCGCCTTCGCGCTCGCCGTGCTCGCGATCTTCGGCCGCGGGCTGCCCTCGGCGATCCGCGTCTTCCTGCTGACCCTGGCCGTCGTCGACGACCTGCTGGCGGTCTCGATCATCGCCGTCTTCTACACCAGCGACCTCCACCTGGGCTGGCTGACGCTGGGCCTGCTGATCGTGGCGCTCTTCGCCCTCCTGGCGCGGCGTCAGCGAGCCAGCACGCTGCTGCTCGTCGCGGTCGCGGTGCCCGCGTGGGTCTTCGTCCACGAGTCCGGCGTGCACGCCACGATCGTCGGCGTGCTGCTCGGCATGGTCGTCCCCGCCACGGCCCGGCACGGGGAGGAGCACGCCCGGGTGCACACCTACGAGGGCATCGCGCGCCCGCTGTCCTCCGCGCTCGCCCTGCCCGTCTTCGCCTTCTTCGCCGCGGGCGTGACCGTCGTGGGCGAGGGCGGCGGCCTCGCGCTGCTGGGCGAGCCGCTGCTCCTCGCCGTGGTCGCAGGCCTGCTCGGCGGCAAGCTGCTGGGCATCCTGGGCGGCGCCGCGCTCGCCACCCGCCTCCCCGGCCTGCGGCTCCAGGGCTCCACGACGCTGCGCGACCTCGTGCCGGTGGCGCTGCTGGCCGCCATCGGCTTCACCGTCTCGCTGCTCATCGGCGAGCTCTCCTACGCCGACAGCGCCACCGTCGACCTGGCCAAGGTCGCCGTGCTGCTCAGCTCCGTCGTCGCCGCAGTGCTCGCCGCGGTGACCCTGCGCTGGGACGCCCGCCGTCGTCGTCGGGCCACCGTGGAGCAGGATGAGCACGTGCAGGAGGTCGACGCCGCGCCGAGAGCCGGATGAGCGGTCCGGGCGACTGGTCCTGGTGGGGCGTCGCCGGCGCGACGGCCGGCGCCCTCCTCGTCGTGTGGCTGCTGCTCGTCGGCGGCCTGCTCCTGGCCGCCCGCTCGTCACCGCGTGAAGTCTCGCCGCGCGACCTGCTGCGGATCGGACCCGACGTCGCGCGCCTCGTCCGCCGTCTCGCCGCCGACGGTGACCTCCCCCGCGGCGTCCGCTGGCGGCTGTGGCTCCTGCTCGGCTACCTCCTGCTCCCCGTCGACCTGGTGCCGGACTTCCTGCCGGTGATCGGCTACGCCGACGACGTGGTCGTGCTCGCCCTGGTGCTGCGGTCCGTCGTCCGGCGAGCGGGCCCGCAGGCGCTCGAGCGGCACTGGCCCGGGACCCCTGCGGGCCTGGCGCTGGTACGACGCCTCGCCGGCCTCCCTCCCTCGTGACCCCGCCGAGAGGTCACTCCCTGACCGCCCAGGAGTCACTCCCTGACCGCCCAGGAGTCACTCCCTGACCGCCGAGAGGTCAGGGAGTGACCTCTCGGGAGTCAGGGAGTGACCTCTCGGCGAAGGGGGGGTCAGCCGTGCTGGGGGCGCTGCCGGCCGAGCTCGCCGCCGACGCGGCCGCCGTGGGGACGACCGTGGTCGGCGAACTCCTCGCGGACGAAGGTCAGCACCGTCTCGGCCAGCTGGATGCGGGCCGAGGTGCGCAGCACCTGCCGGGTGACCGGCTCGCCGTGCACCGACGTACGCCGGTCGCGGGCGACGAGCACGTACTCGTCGCCCTCCTCGACCCGCACCTCGGCGTGCACGGGCGCGAGGCCGGGCAGCACCACGGTGCACGACGGGTCCGACCCGATCGTCGTCGTGGCCTGCTGCAGCCAGAAGGTGGGCAGCTCCGGGCGCCAGATCCCGTCGGCGGGCAGCAGCACCAGCCGCGGCGAGCCCCCGCCGTACGCCGTGTCGGTGGAGGCGATGCGACGCACCTGGCGGCGCAGGAAGGTCGGCGCGATCGGGAGCGGCGTGGGCGGCACGCCCACGCCGCCGCTGGGCAGCAGCTGCTGCGAGGGGCGCGTGCGCCCGCGCAGCGCCGCCAGCACCCCACGCGAGGCGGCCACCCGCAGGTGCCGGGTGCGAGTCACCGGGCGCTGCCACCACGGGGCGCGCACGTCGCCGACGCTCAGCAGGCGCCGCCCGCGCGTGTCAACGACGTCGATGACGAGCCCCCAGCGCGCCAGCATGTCGGCGATGTCGCGGACGCCGACGGCGTCGCGCTGCCCGGCGAAGGCGCTGGCGTCGTCGACCTGCAGGGTCAGCCGCGAGCCGCTCCCGCTCAGCGAGAGCCCGATCGGCTCGCGCCCCTCCGGTCGCACCGAGACCCTCAGGTCGGCCACGACCCTGGTCTCGTGCCGGTGGCGTGCCGCGACGCGGGTCACGGCTCAGGCCTGCGGCGGGTACACGGCGTCGGAGGTGGAGATCTGCAGCGTGCCGTCGATCTTCCACGTGGCCCGCGGCGAGGAGGGGCCCGTGTCGCGCGGCACCTCCACCGTCATGTCGACGAAGCGGTAGTTGATCGCGGCCCTGCGCCCGGTGAGGAAGTTCCACATCTCGCGGCCCAGGTCGGTCCAGTCGACGACCTGGCGGTCCTGGACGGTCGATTCGTCGGTGGTCATGGTGGTCTCCTCCGGTCGTGCTCGGCTGACGCTGTGGCACTCCGGCGACCCGAGCGCCGTCGCCCCTCCGACGGTACTCAATCTTCAACAGGTTGTTAAGCATTCTGTTGAGGTTTTCTGCAGGGACCCGCCTCCACCGGGCCGGGCCGTGGCCGTGGCCGTGTGTAGGTTGCGGCGCATGGGGAGACGGCGCACCACCACGTCGCCCGGGGAGCCGTGAGGCGTCGTACCGGCCTCGTGGCCTTCTTCGTGGTCACCCTGCTGGTGCAGGCGATCACCTTCGTGCTGCGGCCCACGGCGATCTACCGCGCCATCGAGCTCGACGTCGCCGCGTCGTGGCTGGGCGCGATCGGCGCGAGCTTCGCCGTCGTCCCGCTGGTGCTCGCGGTGCCGGTCGGCCACCTCACCGACCGCTACGGCGAGAAGTCGCTGATGGTGTTCGGCGCGCTGCTGATCGTGGCCTCCACGGTGTGCCTGAGCGTGCTGGGCGGGAGCGTGGCGGGGCTCCTCGCCGGCACCGTCACCCTCGGGGTCGGCCACCTCAGCTCCGTGGTCGGCCAGCAGGCCTGGGTCGCCAACACCACCCGGCCGCACGGCTTCGACACCGCCTTCGGGCGCTACACCTTCGTCGCCTCGGGCGGCCAGGCGGTCGGGCCGGGCCTGATCGTCCTCTTCGGCGGCACCGCGACCATCCCCGACACCGACGCCATCTTCCTGGCCACCGCCGCCGTCGCGACGGTGCTGCTGGTGATGACGGCGGCGCTGCCCCACCGCTCACCCTCGCCGGTGGCGCCGGGCGAGAGCGTCGGCTCCGTGCGCGACCTGCTGCGCCGTGCCGGGCTGCTCCGCGCGCTGACGGTCAGCTCGATCGTGCTGGCCGCCGTCGACATCAGCCTGGTCTACCTCCCGGCGCTGGGCACCGAGCGCGGCATCGCGGCCGGCACCGTCGGGGTGCTGCTCTCGGTGCGCGCCGGCTTCTCGATGGCCTCGCGGCTCTTCCTGGGCCGCCTGGTCGCGCTGGTGGGCCGCACCCGGCTGCTGGTCGGCAGCGTGGCGCTCGCCGCGGCCGGCACGGCCCTGCTGCCCGCACCCGTCCCGACGTGGGTGCTCGTCGTCATCGTGGCGGTGACCGGCTTCGGCCTGGGCGTGGGTCAGCCGATGACGATGTCGTGGCTGGCCGAGTCGACGCCGCCCGGCCTCCGTGGGCGGGCGATGTCGCTGCGGCTCACCGGCAACCGGCTCGGTCAGGTCGTCGTCCCCACCGCCGCCGGCGCCTTCGCGGTCAGCGCCGGGGCCGCCGGGGTGCTGTGGCTGACGGCCGGCGCGCTCGCCGGGGCCGCCGTCCTGGCCCGGACGCTGACGCAGCCGCAGTCACCCGGACCAGACCAGGCTCCCTGAGCCCAAGGCCGGCCCAAGGACGCCTTCGCACCCTCGTGCGTGACTGCGAGGGCGCGCGATGGCGCGCAGGAGGCCACGGACCATGACCGAACTGACCCGTCGCGACGTGCTCAAGATCGGGGGCGTGGGCGCCGGCGTGACCGCCCTGGGCCTCACCGTGCCCCTCGGCGAGTCCGCGGGCACGGCCGACTGGATCAGCACCTCGCCGAAGCCGGCGCGCTTCGCCCGCCGGCTGCCCGTGCCGGAGCCGCTGACCCCCACCCCGATGACGGACGAGCACGGCGACTTCCTGCACTACGAGATCACCCAGAGGTCGGCCTCGGCACAGGTGCTCGACGCCGGCGCCCCGCGCACCACCGTCTTCGGGTACGCCGCCCCGGGCGCGGGACCCACGGTGCCCGGCCCGCTCATCAAGGTCGACCAGCACACCCGGGTGCGCCTGCGCGTCGTCAACGACCTCCCGCCGGTGCACCCGACCTTCGGCTACGCGGTGGCGACGTCGGTGCACCTGCACGGGTCGGCGTCGCTGCCGCAGTACGACGGCTACGCCGACGACGTCACCAGGCCCGGGCACCAGAAGGACTACTGGTACCCGAACCACCAGGGACCGCGCACGCTCTGGTACCACGACCACGGCGCCCACCAGACGGCGTGGAACGTCTACAGCGGGATGCTCGCGCAGTACCACCTGCAGAACCCGTGGGAGAAGGAGAACCTCCCGCAGGGCCGGTACGACGTGCCGCTCGTCGTGAGCGACGCGATGTTCGCCAAGGACGGCTCGCTGGCCTACATGGACCGCGACCGCTCGGGGCTCTACGGCGACGTGGTCACGGTCAACGGCGTGCCCTGGCCCTACCTCGACGTGGAGCGCCGCTTCTACCGCTTCCGGATCCTCCTGGCCACGCTGTCGCGCTCGATGAACCTGCGCTTCGTCAACACCCGCACCAACGCCGTGGTCCCGACGTACGTCGTGGCGACCGACGGCGGGGTGATGACGCCGCAGCAGGTCACCAACTGGCGCCACGCGGGCGCCGAGCGCTACGAGGTGATGCTCGACCTCGGCAGCTGCCGGGTGGGTGACCGGGTCGAGCTGCGCAACACGAGCAACAAGAACAACGTCGACTACCTGCACACCAACAAGGTGCTCCAGCTGCGCGTCACGGGCGAGCCGACCGACACCCGGTGGAACGCCGTGGTGGCACCGCCGGCCAGCGAGCTGCACCCGGTGATGTCGATCCCCGAGTCGGCCTCGCGACGCGTGCGCGACATCGACCTCGAGCACGACGACGTCACCAACGAGTTCCTCATCAACGGGATGTCCTGGGACGACGTGGTCGCGCGAGACTGGAACCTCTTCGTCGACGAGCGCGGCACGCCGCCCCGGCCCGGCGAGGTCGAGGTGTGGCGGATCGAGAACAAGTCGGGCGGGTGGTTCCACCCGCTGCACATCCACCTCGTCGACTTCCGGCTGCTGCGCCGCCGCGGCGGAGCGGGCCGCGTGCAGCCCTGGGAGCGCGGGCCCAAGGACGTCGTCTACGTCGGCGAGGGAGAGATCGTCGAGGTGCTGGTGCAGTACGGCATGGCGCCGAGCCAGTACCCGGACGGCCGCTCCACCGGCCCGGCGGGTGCGACCGGCGACCGGGGCGGCCGCTACATGATCCACTGCCACAACCTCGCCCACGAGGACCACGACATGATGGGGCAGTTCCTGGTCGCCGCGGCTGACGGCTCGGTCGACCTCTCGTCCACGCACCCCAACCACCCGGTCTTCGCGGCACCGGCCACGTGAGCAGGGGCGCTGCGCTCGGCGCCGTCCTGCTGCTCCTCGTGGGGGCCGTCGCGGCGGTGCGGGCCACCGTGGCCGTGCCGGTGCGGGTCGAGTCCGCCAGCATGGCGCCCACCCTCGAGGCCGGAGACGTCGTGCTGGTCTCCCGCCGGGCGCCCGAGATCGCGACCCTGCACCGGTGGGACCTGGTCGTCTTCGCCGAGCCTCGCCACGGACGCCGCACGCTGAAGCGCGTGGTGGGGCTCCCCGGCGAGTCAGTGGTCGTCCTCGACGGCGTGCTGCACGTCGACGGCCGCGCCGTCGCCGAGGCCTGGGTGGACCCCGGCTCGGTGGACGGCTACTACAGCCGGACCTTCGTGGTGCCGCCGGACCACGTGCTCGTGCTGGGAGACAACCGCGGCAACTCCGTGGACTCGCGCGACTACGGCGCCGTGCCCGCCGAGGACCTGGAGGGACGGGTGCTCACGTCGATCTGGCCGCTGCCCGGCACCCTGTCGGCGGACTGACGAGGCAGGACCGCCACCACCAGCAGGGCCAGCGCGACGACCCCGGCCAGCCGGCCCGCCAGGCGCTGGTCGGCGCGTGGCTCGCTCCAGCCGAGCCGCAGCTCCAGGAACCAGTCGCCGGCCAGCAGCCGCCCGCCCGGAGCGAGCTGCAGCGCGAACACCCCGAGCGTGGCCGCCACGACCACCAGCCAGCCGCGGCTGCGCGCGCTCACCTGCGGTCCGACTCCCTCCCCCAGCAGCTGGCACGTCAGCAGCAGGCCGGCCACCAGCGCGGCCACCACGGTCAGCAGGTGCCACCACGGTGACTCCAGGCACCACACGGTGAGCGGCGACCGGTGGACCAGCGCCAGCAGGAGGCTGGCCGCGGCGGCCCCCGACCAGGGCCGGTCGAGCACCCGCCCGACGTACGCCGGCGGCGACCACCCGTGGGCCACCCGCGCCATTGTGAGCGGCCGACCGAGCACGAGCAGCGCCGGCACGAGCAGCAGCACGACGACCAGCTGGGCCAGGTGCACGCTGAGCAGCAGCGGCGCGTAGACGGCCACGCCGGAGCACAGCGCGAGTGCCGCCAGGGCGATCCCGCCGAGGAAGCACGCCGTCCGAGCAGCGGGCCAGGGATCCCCGCGCGCGACCACCCGACGTCGGGCGCGGAGGTAGCCGCCCACGGCCACGGCCAGCACGACCAGCACCAGTGCGTCGGGACGCCACTGGGTGAGCAGACCTGTCGCCGTGGGCCGCCCGACCACGCCGGCGGCCGCGTGCACGTCGCCCACCGGGGCCGGCACCGGGGTCCTCGCGAGGGCGGTCGCCAGCCCGGCGGCCGCGGCCATCAGCACCAGCTCGACCGACGCCAGCCGGACGAAGATGCCCGTCTCACCGGCACGCAGCCGCGGGAGCGTGCGGCGCCGGTGGGCGGCGCCGATCGCGCCGAGCACCCCCACGGCGACCACCTTGGCCGCGAGCACGGCGGCGTACCCGCTCGTCCAGGGACCGCTCCACCCCTCGCCCCGGAAGGGCAGCGCGGCGCTGGCCGCCACCAGGCCCGAGCCCACCAGGGCCACGTAGGCCCCGAGGGCCAGCCGGCTGAAGCGCCTCGCGCCGGCCGCCAGCCCCTCGACGTCGCTCCGCAGGTGCAGCAGCAGCCCGGCCAGGCCCCCGGTCCACAGCAGCGCTGCCCCCACGTGCACCACCAGGCCCCCCAGCGCGAGCCCGCCGTCGGAGGCGGTGCCCGCGTGGCCAGCCACTGGGACCGGCAACGCACCGAGCAGGCACGCCGCGAGCAGGGCCGGGGCGCGGGCGGGGCTCGACGACGCGGACGAGGCGAGGGCGACCCCGGCCGCGACGGCGGCGGTGGCGAGCTGCGCCGCGGCCGCGGGCGTCGTCCACCCGCGCGCGAGGAGAGTGGGATCGAGCGCCGTGGGCGCGGCGCCCGCCACGTCGCCGACGACGAGCACGTAGCCCACGAGCGCCGCCAGCGCCCACGCCGCCGCCGCACGGCGCGCCGAGCGCCGGCACTCCTCCCAGCGCGCCGGCGAGGTCCCTCCGGGACCCGGGCCGACCGCCACCAGCACCGATCCGACCGCCACGATCGCGGCCAGGAGTCCGGCCAGCCGCACGCCCCGCAGGGCCCAGCCCGCGGCCCGACCGGGATCCGCGATGCCCGCCGGCAGCTCGGCGGGCGCACCGCCGCCGAGCAGCAGCGCGGCCGTCGCGGTCGTCGTCGCCACCACCGTCGCGACCACGGCGACCAGCACGGCCGTGCGGGCCGGACGGCGTCGGACACCGGCGGCGTCGTGCACACCCGTCGCCGAGCCGGTCGCGTCCATGCGCGCGAGGCTCCGGCACCAGGGTTGGGAAAACCCTGGGACGGGCGGTCCGAGGTGATCCCAAGGTGCGACGTCGAGGCTCGGCCACCCAAGCGGGCCGCACGGGTGTCGGCCCACCGAGGAGTTGAGCACCATGTCCCCACGCGCCCCCCGCCTCCCCCGAGAGCACCACCTGCGTCGCCGGCGACGCCTCGTCACGCTCGTCGCGGTGGCGCTGACCGTCGCGCTGACCGCGACCGCGCACGGCGTACCGGTGGCGCCGACCGAGCCCGACGGGACCCTGAAGGTCCGCAGCGGGCGCCTCACCGAGGTCGGCCCGACCGCCGAGCACGGCTTCCCCGCGTGGTACCGCGACAGCAACGGCGTCCGGCTCGAGGCGTGCACGACGCTCGACGACCCGCTCTGCTCGACCCTCCCCGACGAGGTGCCGAACCCCGACGCCCCGGTCTCCTACCCCGACAACTTCCCCGGGGAGTTCTTCTACCAGCTCGCAGGCGCGGAGGTGACCGGCGGCGGCGTCGACATGACCGTCGGGATGGACCTCGAGGGCGCCTGGGCGGCCGAGGAGGTCGTCGACGGCGACCAGATGGTCTTCGGCCGGGTGCGCATCCGCGACAAGGGGATCGCCGACGGCGAGTACCGCGTCACGCACCCCTACGGCGTCGACGTCTTCGACGTCCAGGGCGACGGGATCAACTACACCCAGGACATCGGCACCACCCCGGGCGTCTTCGGCCAGGCGCTGGCCAGCCGCATCGGTCCCTTCCTCACCTGGGACCCTGCGGTGGCTCCCGCCGCCCCCGCCGGCTACGTCGGCGACCCCGGTGTGCCCCACCCGGTGGTCGGCAGCCCCTACGGCACCAACTACGTCTCGGTGGAGCGGCGCGAGGCCGATGGCAGCTGGACCGAGCTCGCCCACACCGACCTCTTCAGCGTGCAGGGCCGCAAGGCGACCAACGCCGGCGTCGACGCGCGGGCGGCGACCTACAGCGTGGGCGCCGACGGGCACGGCTTCGTCGACGTCTACGCCGGCTCCGACGCCGGCCAGTCCCTCCACGTGCTCGACGCGGGGCTCGGCTTCGTCGAGACGCGGATGGAGGGCGACCGCGGTGTCTACTACGGGCGCTACGGCATCGACCGGTCCCCCGACGGGCGCTCGCTCACGCTGGCCAACGTCGGTGACCGACCGGTGGCGCAGAAGCAGGTGCGGCTGACCGACGTGGTGACGGTGACGCGGGCGACCTACGACGCCGACGCCGACCTCCTGACGGTGCAGGCGAGCTCCAGCGACCAGGACTCCTCCCCCGGCCGGCTCACGGTGATGGGCCAGCCGCTCGAGGACGGCATCGCGCAGGTCAGCACCGTGGCGCCGACGCCGACGGTGACCGTGACCTCCGACAAGGGCGGCTCGAGCACCGTGCCCGTGAGCGCGGCGGGGCGCGGCTTCGAGGCCGAGGCGCCCGTGGCGGCGGCCTTCGCCAGCCCGACGGACGCCGCCCCCGGACAGCGCGTCACCCTGACGGGCACGGGGTCGACCGGGACCATCAGCAGCTACGCCTGGCGACAGGTGCCCGCCCTCGCGACGGAGGACGTCGAGGTCACGCTGCCGGACGGGTCGGTCGGCACCGAGCCCTCCACCGTGGAGGTGCCGGTCACCGACGCCAACCGGGTCACGCTCAACGGCGCCGACGCGTCGGTGGCGACCTTCACCGCACCCAGCGGGTACGCCGGACCGCTCGCCTTCGAGCTGGTCGCCAGCGGACCGGCGGGCACCAGCGAGCCGGTCGTCGTGCAGGTCAACGTCGTCGTCCCCGACCCGACCGACCCGGCACCGGCGCCGACGGCCGACGCCGGCCCCGACCAGAGTGCGCGTCGCGGCGCGACGGTGCGCCTCGACGGCTCGGCCAGCACCCTGGTCGACGACTACGCGTGGTCGCAGGTCAGCGGGCCGCCGGTGTCGCTCACCGGTGCCACCACGGCGTCGCCGTCGTTCGTGATGCCGCTGATGCCGCTGCCCACGAGCACGACCGGGCCCAACCCGTCGTACACGACCAGCTCGACGCCGGTGGTGCTGCGCCTGACGGTCACCGGCCAGTCGGGCCAGGAGGCGACCGACGAGGTCACCATCACCCCGGCAGCGGAGACCCTCGCCCTGACGGCGGCGGAGTTCCGGGCCGGCCGTGAGTGGCGGGTGTCGGGCACCTCCAGCGTGCTCGCCGGTCAGCGGGTCGCGGTGGTCCTGGGCAGCAGCCTGACGGGCCAGGTCCTCGGCTTCGCCAACGTCGACGCGGTGGGCGCCTGGACCTTCCGCGGGGCGGGCACCGTCACGCCACCCGCTGCGACGACGACGGTGAGCGCCGTCAGCGCCGTGGGCGGCAGCGCGACAGGCTTCACCTTCAGACGGAGGTGAGCACCGCCGAGGGGCGGGTCGCACTCCTGGGGGTGCGACCCGCCCCTCTCGCGTGCCCGCACCCCCCGCGTGCATCCCCGCGGATGGGGGGGTGCCACCCCCTCGAAATCGGCGACGGCACCCCCCGCACCGACGGCTGCCGGTCGTCGCGCGCCGTCCCGAGACTGGGGCCACCGACGAGCAGCAGGGGGCGGACACATGCAGGTCAACATCTTCGGATCCACCACAGTCGTGGGTGCCGCCGGTCCGGTCCGTGACCTCGGGGGGGCCAAGCCCCGCCAGATCCTGGAGATCCTCGCCGTCGCCGCGGGGGCACCGGTCTCCAAGGAGCAGCTGGCCGACCTGCTGTGGGAGGGTCGCCCGCCACGCAGCCACCTGGCCACGCTCGAGAGCTACGTCTGCGTGCTGCGCCGGAGCCTCGGGGGCCGTGGCCGCGAGAGCGGCATCGTCACGGTCCAGCAGGGCTACCGGATCGACCCGGTGCTGCTGGAGGTCGACCTCGCCCGCTTCCGCTCACTGCTCCAGGAGGCCCACGCGGCCGCCCTCGGGCCGCAGGCGCGGCTCCGTCGGTACGAGGAGGCCCTCGACCTGGCCGTGGGCGACCTGCTGGCCGACGACCTCACGGCGTCCTGGGCGTCGAGCGAGCGGGACCGGGTGCGGGGCGAGGTGGTGGCCGCGCGGAGCGGCGCCGCCGCCCTCGCCCTCGCCCTCGACCTCGACGAGGCCGCGATCCGTCACGCACGGGCGGCGCTCGTGTCGGACCCGCACGCCGAGGAGGCCGTGCGCACGCTGATGAGCGCGCTGCACCGCAGCGGCCGGCGACCCGAGGCCCTGCGCAGCTTCTTCGACCTGCGCCACCGCCTCGGCGAGGACCTCGGCGTCGACCCCTCGCGCGAGACGACCCGGTGCTACCTGCAGCTGCTCCGCGACGAGGGAGCGGCGGACGCCGGCACGGACGCGCGCGAGGAGGTCCACATGCTGGTCCGCCTGTTGCGTCAAGCCGTGCTGGCGACTCCGGGGGTCGAAGTATCGCAAAGCGATCGAGCCTGGACCCGGCTGGCCGCACAGCTCGTGCCTGCCTGACGGGTCTCCGGGCCCACACCGCCAGTCCCGCGGACGGGGTGGTGCAGTCCAGCCGTTGACGATCGATCCAGAGCATCGATACTGGCGGGACACCCGCTCGGGGGGTTCCGGAGGGCTGGAGGGCCCGGAACAAGGGGGATGGTCATGTGCGTGCACGTGCCCGCGGCCCGCAGAGGGGAGCCGCTGCGGGTCGTCGTCGTCGACGACCACCGCACCTTCTCCGACCTCGTCCGCCTGGCGCTCGACCACGAGCCCGACCTGGCGTGCGTCGCCACGGCACGAGATGCCGCCGAGGCCCGCGCCCGGGTGCTGGAGACGCGTCCCGACGTCGTGCTGATGGACGTCGACCTCGGCCCCGAGGACGGCTTGCGGCTGACCGAGGAGCTGCGCGTGCAGATCCCGTCGCTGCGCGTCGTCGTGCTCACGGCGCACTGCGACGCGAGCGTCATGCGCCGTACCGCGGCCGCCGGGGCGTGCGCCCTGCTGCCGAAGGGCGAGCCGCTCCCGGACCTGCTCCGGGCGCTGCGCCACGCCCGCCTCGGCGAGCTCTACGTCCACCCCGGCCTGCTGCCGGCGCTGGTGGCCGAGGGGTCGCCGAGCCGTCACCACCACCAGGCTCCGCTGCCCGCCCTGACGCCCCGCGAGACCCACGTGCTGCAGCTGCTCGCCGACGGTCGCTCCGTCACCGAGATCGCGCGGCTGCTCGGCATCTCGGTGCACACGTGCCGCGGCTACGTGAAGACCCTGCTCGCCAAGCTCGGCGCGCACTCGCAGCTCGAGGCCGTCGCGGTGGCGGGGAGACTCGGGATCCTCGATGCTCCGGCTGGCCGCTGACCGCGACCGGAGCCGGCGACGCCCGGAGCGAACCACGGAGCCGGAGGTGAGGGCGGCCCTCGTCCGCTTCACCATGCTCAGCGTCGTCGCGCTCGTGCTGCTGACTGTCGCCACGCTCGTGCTGGCCGAGCGGATCGCCCGGGCCAAGGCGCTCGACGACGCCCGCATCCAGGGGATGGGCATCGCCAACCGACTGGCCGCGCCGCTGGTCGACGCCCGCGTCCGCGCCGGCGAGCCCGGGGCGACCGACCAGCTCGACACCGTGATGGCCAACCGCATGCGCGACGGCAGCGTGCGGCACGTGAAGATCTGGGACCAGGACGGTCGCCTCATCTGGACCGACCAGACCGAGCTGGCCGGTCGCACCTTCGAGCTCGACGACGACGTGACGGCGCTCTTCGGCACCCGGGACGCGACCGCCGAGCTCTCCGACCTCGAGCGCGAGGAGAACGTCGCGGAGCAGGGCGAGGGCGAGCTCCTGGAGGTGTACGCCGGCGCCTTCGACGCCGACGGAGTGCCGGTCGTCTTCGAGGCCTACCTCTCGACCGAGCGGATGGAGGAGAACGCCCGCACCATCGTGCTCTCGTTCGTGCCGCTGATCGTGGGCTCCCTGGTGCTGCTGCTGCTCGTGGTGCTGCCGCTGGCGGTCTCGTTGAGCCGCCGGGTCCAGCGGGCCCAGGCCGAGCGGGCCGACCTGATGCGTCACGCCGTCCTGGCCTCCGAGATCGAGCGGCGCCGCATCGCCGAGGACCTGCACCACGGCGTGGTGCAGGACCTGGCCGGTCTGGTCTACACGCTGCCCACGCTGGGGCGGCACCTGGAGCCCGACGGCGACCGGGCCATCGCCCGGAGCCTGCTCGACCGGGCCACCGAGCTGGTGCAGCGCAACGTCGTCGCGCTGCGCTCGCTGATGACCGACATCTACCCGCCCGACCTCGAGGGGGACGGACTCGCGCGGGCCGTCGAGCAGCTGGCGCACACCGAGGCCGCCGCCACCAGGCTGCGCGTGGAGATCGACGTCGACCCCGGGCTGACCCTGCCGCCCGACACCGCGCAGCTCGCCTACCGGATCGTCCGGGAGGGCGTGCGCAACGTCGTGAAGCACGCCGGCGCCACCAGCATGCGCATCGCGCTCACCACCGACGGGGCGCAGGTGCAGGTGCGGGTGGTCGACGACGGCGTCGGGCCGGGCGACCGGCCGGGGCTGAGCCCGGAGGGGCACCTGGGCCTCCGGCTGCTCACCGACACCCTGCGCGACGTGGGCGGCCGCCTCGAGGTCCGCCGGACCGACGGCGGTGGCACCGAGCTGTTCGCCCGCTTCCCGGTGTCGATGGCCGGCTGAGCTCCCAGCGCGCCCCAAGGTGCGACGGCGAGACTCCGACCGGGAGGCGGCGGAGCGGAGGAGCGCGCATGGTCACCAGGGTGATGCTGGTCGACGACCACCGGCTGGTGCGCGAGGTGCTCGTCGAGCTGCTCTCCCAGGAGCAGGACCTGACCGTCGTCGGGGCGGCGGCCGACGCTCCCGAGAGCGTGGAGATGGTGCGCACGGTGCTGCCCGACGTCGTGGTGATGGACGTCCACCTGCCCGAGGTCGACGGCATCGCGGCGACCCGGGCGCTGACCCGCCTGCACCCCACCCTGAAGGTGGTGATGCTGAGCTCGTCGTGCTCTCCGACGCTGCTGAAGGACTCCGACGAGGCAGGGGCGTGCGGCTACCTGGTCAAGGGCGACCCGGCCGACGAGCTCTTCCACGGCATCCGGACCGCGGCGCGCGGCGGCCGGCCCTTCTCCACGCAGGCGGCCGCGTTGTGGCGGTCGATGCACGACAGCGGGGCACGGCAAGGTGCGCCCAAGGTGAGGTCGGCACCATCGGCGCGCGGAGGGGCGCCCGACTCCCCCGGCGAGGAGTAGGGACCATGCGCAGCCGAGTCGACGACCTCTCGGCGACGGCGGTCGCGCGGCTCTCGGCCCTGGCGCTGCTGCTGGCCGTGCTCCTCGCCGTGTGGCCCGCCCCCGCACGGGCGCACAGCGACCTGGTCGGCAGCACGCCCCGCGCGGGCGACACCGTCGCCCTCGGGACCGAGCGCCTGGTGCTGGTCTTCTCGGATCCGCTGGTGCCAGGACAGGCCCAGGTGCTGGTGCGGGACGCTGCCGGGAGGGACGTCAGCACGGGCCGCCCGGCCCTCGACGGTCCCAGCGTCGAGGTGCCCCTGCGCCTGCAGCGACCGGGGCGGCACGCGGTGACCTACCGCGTGCTCAGCGCGGACGGTCACACGGTGGTGGGCGAGCTCGCCTTCTCGGTGCGCGCGCCGGCGGACGCCCCCGCGAGCGCGGGCCCGGCGCCGGGCACCACCTCGGGCTCCGCTCCCTCGGGGCAGGACGTCGGGGCGGGCACGACCGCAGTCCCGGTGGTGCCGGAGGTCGCCCTGCCGGCGCAGAGCGTCGAGGACACCTGGGTGCCGTCGCCGCTGTGGTGGCTGGCGGCGCTCTCGGGACTGGCGGTGGCCGCCGCGCTGCTGCGGCGCCTCCGGTCGTCGTCCGCACCCCACCCGGGCACGGACGAGGTCGTGCACGCCGCAGCACCGGCGCCTCGCTAGTCGCGCGCCCTGATCCGGCGTCGCGCTCCAAGGGTTTTCCAAGGGCCGCCCGGCAGCGTGGCGGGACCACGCCAGAGCCGGCTTGCCGCAGAGGGGACCAGGACCATGGCCACACACGCAAGCACGGGACGACACGCGAGCACACGCGAGCACGCACGGCCTCCGCACCCCCGCCGCCTCCTGGGGCGCTCGCTGGCGACGGCGCTCCTGGTCGGTCTCGTGACGGTGGTGCCGAGCCCCGCGACGACGCCGGCCGCCTCCGGGGCGGCGGCCGTGGGCCAGGGCTTCAACCTCAACCGGTCGGACCTGCGCTTCATCATGCGACAGATCCGCATCTCCGAGCGGCACGCCGCCACCCGGACCCCGGAGAACCCCTGCGGCACGCTGCTGGGCAGCGACCCCGACCAGATCCCCAACGGCAACCAGCAGGGCGCGCAGCTCCCGTGGGGCCTGCGCACGGTCGACGGGACCTGTAACAACCTGATCCCCGGCCAGGAGGAGTTCGGGGCCGCCGACACGACCTTCCCGAGGTTGGTGCCCGCCAAGTTCCGCGGTGACTACACCCGCAAGCGCGGCACCGTCGTCGACCCGGAGCCGCGGCGCATCAGCAACCTGATCGTCGACCAGACCGGGGGCAACCCCGCCGCGGTCGCCGCCGCGGGAGACGCCACCCCGGACGCATCGGGCACGCTGTCGATCCCCAACGTCGCCCCCGACGTCGGGCTCTCGGCGCCGTACAACTCGCTCTTCACGCTCTTCGGCCAGTTCTTCGACCACGGCCTCGACCTGGTCACCAAGGGCGGCGGCAGCGTCTTCATGCCCCTCGACCCGGCGGACCCGCTCTACCGCCCCGGCAGCCCCACCAACTTCATGGTCCTCACCCGCGCGACCAACCAGCCCGGTCCCGACGGCATCCTGGCCGACGACCCGGCCACGCCCGCCGACGAGACGGCCGACAACGTGCAGGAGCACACCAACACCACGACCTCGGTGGTGGACCAGAACCAGACCTACACCTCGCACCCCGCCCACCAGGCCTTCCTGCGGGAGTACACGACCGCCACCGACGGCAGGCCGGTCGCCAGCGGACGGCTGCTCGGCGGGTCCGACGGCGAGGGCCTGGCCCCCTGGACCGAGGTCAAGGCCGAGGCGCTTGACAAGCTCGGCGTGGTCCTGGAGGACACCGACGTCACCAACGTGCCCCTGCTGGCCACCGACCCCTACGGCAACCTGACGCTCTCCCCGGAGGGCCGGCCCCAGCTGGTCACCGAGTCGGGGCTGGTGTCGACCGAGGTCGACGGCACGCCGCTGCCCGACGACGTGGTGCGCACCGGGCACGCCTTCCTCGACGACATCGCCCACCACGCGGCACCGACAGGCGACCGCAACCCGGCCGACGGCCCCGGCCCGGTCGTGCCGCTGGACCCCGACGGCGACGCCGGCACCACCGACGACGGGGACCCGACGACCTACGACGACGAGATGCTCGGCGCCCACTTCGTCGCGGGCGACGGCCGCGCCAACGAGAACATCGGGCTGACCTCCGTGCACCACGTCTTCCACTCCGAGCACAACCGGCTGGTCGCGGAGATCGACGACCTCATCACGACGCTGGAGACCCCCGAGAACATCGCGGCGTGGCACGGCAGCGCCGGCCCCGCGGGCTGGGACTACGGGCAGAAGCTCTTCCAGGCGGCACGCTTCGTCACCGAGATGGAGTACCAGCACCTGGTCTTCGAGGAGTTCGCCCGCAAGGTCCAGCCGATGGTCAACGTCTTCGGCGAGGGCGGCACCGGCTACCGGACCACCATCGACCCCGCCATCCGGGCCGAGTTCGCCCACGCCGTCTACCGCTTCGGCCACTCCATGCTGACCGACACCGTGGCCCGCACCAACGCCAACGGGAGCAGGAACGACGTCGGTCTCATCGACGCCTTCCTCAACCCGCCCGCCTTCACCGACGGAGGCTCCGCGGGCGAGCTCACCCCGGACCAGGCCGCCGGAGCCGTGGTGCGCGGCACCACCCGTCAGGTCGGCGAGGAGATCGACGAGTTCGTCGTCGAGGCCCTGCGCAACAACCTGCTCGGACTGCCCCTGGACCTGGCGACGATCAACCTCGCCCGTGCCCGCGACGCAGGCGTGCCGCGGCTCAACGAGGCGAGGCGTGCCTTCTACGACGAGACGGCCAACTCCGCGCTGACGCCGTACGAGAGCTGGGCCGACCTCCGCTTCTCCCTGCGTCACCCCGAGTCGCTGACCAACTTCATCGCCGCGTACGGCACCCACGACAGCATCGGGTCAGCCGGCTCCCTGACCGCCCGGCGCGCTGCCGCCGAGGAACTGCTCGAGCTCGCGGCCACCCCGCAGCTGCCGCTGCCGGAGACTCCCGAGGAGGAGGAGCAGAACGCGCGGATCCAGGACGCCTACGACTTCCTCAACGGTGCCGGCCCCTACGCCAACGAGGGCGGGCGCACCGTCACGGGCGTCGACGACATCGACCTGTGGGTCGGGGGCCTGGCCGAGAAGCCCATGGTCTTCGGCGGCATGCTGGGCGCCACCTTCAACTACGTCTTCGAGACCCAGCTGGAGGACCTGCAGGACGGCGACCGCTTCTACTACCTCTCGCGCACGGCGGGGCTGAACCTGCTGACCCAGCTGGAGGGCAACTCCTTCTCGGAGCTGGTGATGCGCAACACCGACGTCACCAGCCTGCCGGCCGACGGCTTCTCCCGCCCCGACTACGTCTTCGAGGTCGACCGGCTCGGGACCAGCGGCGCGGTGACCAACGACCCGGACACGGCGTGGAACGAGAGCGCGCTGCTGACCCGCATGCCCGACGGGACCATCCGCTTCGGCGGGGGCGAGCACGTCGTCTTCAACGGCACGGCCGGCAACGACCGGGTGTGGTCGAGCGAGGGCGACGACACCATCCGCGGCAACGACGGTGACGACTGGATGCAGGGGGGCGACGGCAACGACCACCACGTCGGCGGGCTCGGCGACGACATCCTGCAGGACCTGGCGGGCGACGACACCCTCAAGGGCGGGGACGGCGACGACGCCCTCTCCTCGGGCCAGGGCTTCGGCGGCGACCTCAACCAGGGTGGCCGCGGCAAGGACTTCGTCGTCGGTGGCAACGACATCACCGAGACCTTCGCAGGGCCTGGTGACGACTTCGTCTACGCCGGCGAGGCCGAGGACACCGTCTTCGGCGACGACGGGGACGACTGGATCGAGGACGGCAAGGGTCCCTTCAGCCTGCTGCAGGGCGACAACGGCGCCCCCTTCCAGGACGACCCCAACGAGCCCGGCCACGACGTCCTCAACGGCGACGGCGGCGAGCAGGACTACGACGCCGAGGGTGGCGACGACGTCATGATGGCCGGCCCCGGCATCCAGCGGAGCGAGGGCATGCTCGGCTTCGACTTCGTCACGCACAAGGACGACCCACTGCCTGCTGACTCCGACATGGACTTCACCGGCCTGCTCCCCCCGGGCGTCGAGACCAACCGCGACCGCTTCGACCTGGTCGAGTCACTCTCGGGCTGGAAGTTCGACGACGTGCTGCGCGGCGACGACCGGACGGCCGACGACATCGGCACCGACCACCAGCTGACGGCCGAGGGCATCAGCCGGGTGACCGGCCTGGCCGGCGTGCTGCCCCCCGGCACCACGTCGTACGACGGCGGCAACCTGCTGCTGGGTGGCACGGGCAGCGACCTGATCGAGGGTCGGGGTGGCGACGACCTCATCGACGGCGACGCCTGGCTCAACGCCCGGCTCAGCGTGCGCACCGACCCGGCGAACCCCGCCAGCGAGATCGGCTCGGCCGACGGTATGCGCAAGCCCTACCTCGCCGGGAGCACCACGACCCTGCAGCAAGCGGTCTTCGCCCGCACCGTCGACCCCGGCAACATCGTGATCGTCCGGGAGGTGCTGCGCTCCCCCGCAGCAACGGACCGCGACACCGCGGTCTTCACCGGCCCCCGAGCGAACTACACGATCAGCTCGGACGGATCGCTGCTGACGGTGACCGACAACGTCGGCACCGACGGCACCGACCGACTGCGCAACGTCGAGCTGCTGCGCTTCTCCGACCAGACCGTCGACGCCGTCACGCGGCCGTCGGCACCGGTGATCGGCACGGCCTCCGCCGGCGACGCCTCGGCGACCGTGCGGTGGACGGCAGGTCCGGCGAACGGCGCCCAGCCCACGACCGAGCACCGGGTGCAGGTGATCCGGGCAGGAGCCGTCGAGCGCACGGTGACCGGGGTGGCGGGCAACGCCACCAGCACGGTCGTCACCGGGCTGCTCAACGACGTGGCCTACACCTTCCGCGTGGTCGCGGTGAACGCCGCCGGCGCGAGCGACCCGTCGGCGGAGTCCAACCCGGTGACGCCCGACACGGCGTTCCCCCGGCTGGTGTCGACCACGCCGACCAACAACGCGGTCAACGTGCCGGTGGCCGACAACCAGAGCGGTCGCTTCAGCCGCTCGGTGACCAGCCCGAACTGGACCGCTGCGGTGCAGCTGCGCAACAACGCGACGGGCGCCCTCGTCGGCAGGGTCGTGACCTATGACGACGCCACCCGGACGGTGACGGTCAACCCCAACGCCAACCTGGTGCCGGGCGGCTCCTACACCCTGACCTTCGTCGGGACGGGCGCCAACGGCATCCGCGACGCCGCCGGGGTCCGGCTCCCCACCACGGTCGTCAACTTCACGGCGACCTCCGACACCACCCCGCCGACCGTGACGTCGTCGACGCCGGTGGACGGCGCGACCAACATCGCCCGGGGCGCCAACCTCGTGGTCAACACCAGCGAGCGCGTCATCGGTGCGAGCGAGGCCACGGTCGTCCTGCGCAACCAGGCGACGGGCGCCACGGTGGCCTCGGTCGTCAGCGTCAACGCGGCCGGCACCAGGATCACGGTCAACCCCAACCCGACCCTGGCGGCCAACACGCTCCACCGGCTGACCCTCACCGGCGGCAGCACCGCGATCCGGGACGCCTTCGGCAACCCCCTGGCGACCACGACGATCACGTTCCGCACGCGACCGTGACCTGACCCCCGGTCTCGGGCGCCGGCCGGGGCGCCTCCCTCTCAACCCCCCATGAGTGGCGAGGCGCCCCGGTCCGGTGTCCGGCTCAGCGACCCGGCTGGCGACCGGGGTCGTCGAGCACGTCGCGCCAGGAGTGCTCGGGGGCGAAGCCGACCAGCTCGCGGGCCTTGTCGATGGCGTAGAAGGTCTCGTCGCGGCCCATCTCGCGGCGCTGCTCGACGCCGTCGTAGAAGCGGGCGAGCACCTCGTCGGTCGTCGCGGCCACCGACATGTCGGCGTTGGCGACGTTGAAGACCTCGTAGCCCAGCCCGTCGGTCTCCAGGCACCGCTGCACCATCTGGCCGAGGTCGCGCACGTCGATGTAGGCGAAGATGTTGCGGCGCCGCAGCGACGCGTCCTCGAGAAAGGGCGGGAACATCTCGGCGTACTCGTGGGGCTCGATGACGTTGTTGATGCGCAGGCCGTAGACGTCGGCGCCCGTGCGCTGCTGCACCGACCGGGCGGTCACCTCGTTGGCGACCTTCGAGGTCGCGTAGGCGTCCTCCGGGACGGTGGGGTGCTCCTCGTCGACGGGCACGTAGAGCGGCCGGCGCTCCCCCTGGGCGAAGCAGACGCCGTAGGTCGTCTCGGAGGAGGCGAAGACCACCTTGCGGATGCCGAGCCGGGTCGCCGCCTCGAGCACGTGGAAGGTCGAGAGCACGTTGGTGGCGTACGTCGTGACGTCGGGGGTCCTGAGGATCGCCGGCACGGCGGCGAAGTGCACGACCGCGTCGTACGACGGCTGCCGGTCGAGCTCGAGCTCGTCCATCGTGGCGAGGCCGGCGAGGGCGGAGAAGACCTCGCCGGCGGCGGTCAGGTCGACCCGCAGGTCGGTGACGTCGGGGTGGTCGAGGGGGACGAGGTCGGCGTTGGTGACCTGGTGGCCCTGGGCGGCGAGGTAGGGCGCGACGTGCCGGCCCGCCTTGCCGCTGCCACCGGTGAAGAAGAGGCGCATGGGTGGGGCAGTACCCGGCCGCCGGCTCCCCGGACGTGACCCCGGACGTGACCCCAGACGTGACCCCATACGTGACCTGGGGGCGGGAACCCTCGTTGGTCCGGAGGTCGTCTCTGAAGGGAACCCACCGTGCGCCGCACCACCGCCCTCGCCCTGGCCACCACGCTCGCCGCGACCGCCGGGCTCGCCGCGGCGCCGGCCGGACCCGCGGCGGGGGCCGGCACGGCCTACTCCGTGACCACCGTGTACTTCCAGGTCGAGGTGGGACCCGAGGACGACCGGCAGACCTGCGACGTCGTCGGCGACCTCTACGAGCCGGACACGGCGTCGGCGCAGGAGCGGGTGCCCGCGGTGCTCACCACCAACGGCTTCGGCGGCAGCAAGGACGACCAGGCCGGGCTCGCCCGCCTCTTCGCCTCCGACGGCTACGTCGTGCTCAGCTACTCCGGCCTCGGCTTCGGCGGGTCGGGCTGCGAGATCACCCTCGACGACCCGGCGTACGACGGTCAGGCCGCGGCCCGGCTGATCGACTTCCTCGGCGGCGAGGGCGGCATCGCCTTCGAGGACGCCGACCACACCCGTGCGGCCCCGACGCTCGACACGGTCCTGCTCGACGAGCCCGGCGACCCGCGCGTCGGCATGGTCGGGGGCTCCTACGGCGGCCAGGTGCAGTACGCCGCCGCGTCGGTCACGGCGAAGCTGGACACCATCGTCCCGCTGATCACCTGGAACGACCTCAGCTACTCGCTGGCACCCAACAACACCGACCAGCTGGCGCTCCCGGGACAGGAGCAGGAGGGGGTCAGCACGCGGACATCCGGCTCGGTGAAGACCAACTGGGCCCTCGGCTTCTCCGCGCTCGGCCTGACCGGCGACGTCGCCAACCAGCGGCCCGACCCGATCAGCTCGGCCTGCCCCAACTTCGCCTCCTTCGTGTGCCCCGCGCTCGTGCTCGGCGCCACGACGGGCACCCTCGACCCCGCCAGCGTGGCCCAGCTGCGGCGGGCGTCGGTGGCGAGCTACCAGGACCGCGTGCGGGTGCCCACGCTGATCCTGCAGGGTCAGGCCGACACGCTCTTCAACCTCAACGAGGCCGTCGCGACCTACCAGGCGCTGAAGGCGCAGGGCACGCCGGTGAAGATGAGCTGGACGGAGTACGGCCACTCCGGGGCGCCGGCCGAGGGCGAGATCGACTTCGACGCGCCGGACCCCGCCACGCAGCACGTGACGAAGCGGATCCACGACTGGTTCGAGCACCACCTCAAGGGCCGCACCGAGGTCTCGACCGGACCGGAGTTCTCCTACTTCCGCGACTGGGTCGACTACGCGGGCAACGCCACGCCCGCCTACCAGGGCGCCGCCTCCTACCCGGTCGGCACCACCTCGACCTACCACCTCTCGAGCTCGCCACGGGCGCCGCTGACCGGCGGCGCGCTCGTGACCGACCGCGCGGACGTCAGGGCCGGCTCCGAGCGCTTCACGGTGCCGGCCGGTCCCGCGTCCAACGGCGAGGACCTCGACGTGATCGGGTCGGCCTTCGAGCAGCCCGAGGCGGTCGAGCCCGTCCGGGAGGCACCCGGCACCTTCGCGCGCTACGACACCGACCCGCTGACCGCGCCCGTCGACGTGGTCGGGTCGCCGCAGGTGCGCCTGCAGGTGGAGGCGCCCTCCGTGACCGCGACGCAGGGCCAGGACGCCGGCAGGCTGGTGCTCTACCTCAAGGTCGTCGACGTCGCCCCCGACGGCTCCGCGTCGGTGGTGCGCAACCTCGCGGCCCCGGTGCGGCTCCCCGACGTCACCCGACCCGCCACCGTGACGATGCCCGCCTTCGTGCACCGCTTCGAGAAGGGTCACCGGGTGCGGCTGCTCGTGGCCGGCGCGTCCCCGAACTACCGCGGCAACAACGCCCCCGCCGCCGTGAGCATCGAGACCACCGGCGACACCCAGACCGGTGACCCGCTCCCGCTGCAGAGCCTCACGCTGCCGACCCTGCGGGCGGCCGCGCCGTCGGGAGCCGACACCGCGCCGCCGCCGACCGAGGGCGACGGCCCGGGCGCGCCCGGTGCCGGGGAAGGGGACGCCGCAGGGGCTGGCGAGGCTGCCCCCGCCGTCGTCGTCGCCGGCGCCGTGGAGACCCCCGTCGGCACCGCGGCCACAGCCACCACGACCGCGGCCACCACCGCACTGCCCGACACCGGCGGCCCGTCGGCGGCGCTCCTGGCCGCGGGCCTGCTCCTCACGCTGCTCGGGGCGGCGCAGGTACGGCGCGGCCGACGGCCCACGGCTCAGGTGGCGACGACGAGCGCGTAGACGGCTCCCCCCGCCATCAGCAGCCCGACCGACAGCATCAATCCCAGGATGACGCGGCGGTAGCTGGCGCCCCAGGTCGCGCGCTCGACCGTCTCGAGCAGCCGGATCCCGGCCACGCCGCTGCGCTCGGCGAGCCGCTCCTCGAGCCGGGCCATCGGCAGCTCGGCCGCTTTGACCAGCTGGCGGGTGCGCAGGTCGACGAGGGCGAAGGCGAGCGAGACGACCGCGCCCGCGGCGGCCAGCACCGCCGCCAGCACCCCGGCCCCCCGCTGCAGCGCCGTGCCGTACGCCGCGAGGACCAGGCTCAGCGCGACGAGGTAGAAGCCGAGGAGCTGCATCCGCTGGCCGGAGTGGAGCGCGAACCACCGCCAGGCGTGGTCGAGCACCTCACGCTCGGCCACGGTCAGGCCCTCGGGCCCACCGGCTCCCTCACCCGCCATCGCCCCTCCCGGGCCGTGCCTGCCAGCGCTGCGGCACGCTCCGATCATCGCGGCCCCGCGGCCTGCGGGGAAGGGGCCTGCTCGCGGCACCCACGGCCACCTCACGTGGTGCAGACCGGCCTCGACGTCGACGGCGCGCCCGCCGGCTGCATGGTCGACTGCGCCCACCCCACGCACCTCGACGGCGTCCTCACGACAGGACCCTGGCTCGAGCGTGTCGTCGGGCTGCGGGCCGACGCCTCGACCGACTCCGCAGTCGCCTCCGTACGCTCACCGGGTGAGCGCGCACCTGGTGGCCAAGGACCTCGCCGGGGGTCACGCCCACCGCACGCTCTTCGAGGGTCTCGACCTGACCGTCGCCCCCGGCGACGTGGTCGGGGTGGTGGGGGCCAACGGCGCGGGCAAGACCACCCTGCTCCGGCTGCTGGCCGGCGACCTCGTCCCGCTCGGGGGCACCGTCACGACCGCGCCGTCCGACGCCTTCGTCGGCTGGCTGCCGCAGGAGCACGAGCGGGTCCCGGGCGAGACGGTCGCGGCGTACGTCGCACGGCGCACCGGCGCGGCCGCGGCGACCGAGGAGATGGAGCGTCTGGCCGCGGCGCTGGGCGAGGGCGACCCGGCCTCGGAGGCGGCGTACGGCGACGCGCTCGACCACTGGCTCGCCAGCGGCGCCCCGGACCTCGACGAGCGGCTGCCCCCGGTGCTGGCCGACCTTGGTCTCGATGTCGGCCCCCAGGCCCTGATGACCTCGCTGTCGGGGGGCCAGGCGGCGCGCACCGCGCTCGCGGCACTGCTGCTGAGCCGTTTCGACCTGGTGCTCCTCGACGAGCCCACCAACGACCTCGACCTCGCGGGGCTCGAGCGGCTGGAGTCCTTCGTGCGCGGGCTGCGCGCGGGCGTGGTGCTGGTCTCCCACGACCGCGAGTTCCTCTCCCGCGTGGTGACCCGCGTGGTCGAGCTCGACCTGGCGCAGAGCCAGGTCGCCGTCCACGACGGTGGCTACGACGCCTACCTCGAGGAGCGGGCCGTCGCCCGCCGCCACGCACGCGAGCGCTACGAGGAGTACGCCGGCACCCGGGCCGACCTGGTGCGGCGCGCCCGGGTGCAGCGGGAGTGGAGCTCGCAGGGCGTGCGCAACGCGATGCGCAAGTCCCCCGACAACGACAAGATCCGGCGCCGGGCCAGCCAGGAGTCCTCGGAGAAGCAGGCGCAGAAGGTGCGCCAGATGGAGTCGCGCCTCGCGCGGCTCGAGGAGGTGGAGGAGCCGCGCAAGGAGTGGGTGCTGCAGTTCTCGATCGGCGCCGCCCCCCGCTCCAGCTCCGTCGTCGCGACCCTCGACGCCGCCACCGCCGAGCTCGGCACCTTCCGCCTCGGCCCCGTCTCGGTCCAGGTCAGCGCGGGTGACCGGATCGGCGTGACCGGGGCCAACGGCACCGGCAAGACCACGCTGCTGCGACTGCTGCTCGGCCGGCTCGAGCCGACCGCCGGGCGCGCCGGGCTGGGGGCGTCGGTCGCCGTCGGCGAGATCGACCAGTCCCGCACGGGCCTGCCCGACCACCTCCCGCTCGGCACGGCCGTCGAGCTGGCCATGCCGGAGACCCCACCGGCCGACGTCCGCACGCTGCTGGCGAAGTTCGGTCTCAAGGCCGACCAGGTCACGAGCGAGGTCGGAGCCCTCTCCCCCGGAGAGCGCACCCGCGCCGCGATGGCCCTGCTCCAGGCGCGGGGGGTCAACCTGCTCGTCCTCGACGAGCCGACCAACCACCTCGACCTCCCCGCGATCGAGCAGCTCGAGCAGGCCCTGGAGTCCTACGACGGTGCCCTGGTGCTGGTCACCCACGACCGCCGCCTCCTCGACACGGTCAGGCTCGACCAGCGCTGGCAGGTCGACGACGGCACCGTGCACGTGACCCACGTCGGCCGCGACCAGCCCGGGACCTCCTAGGCAGACCGGCCCGCGCGCTCGCGACGACGCGCCTCGACGCCTGCGTCGGTGCACCAGCCGTCGCCCCGGCGCTTGCGGCACAGCAGCCCGACCAGGACCCCCGCGTCGTCGACCACGGCCAGGCGCCGCAGCCCCGAGACCCCGAGCAGCCGCTGCGCGTCACCCAGCGGCGTACCGGAGCGGACGGTGCGGCCCTCGAGCCGTGCCAGCGGCAGCGCCGGCTCCCCGTCGGGCGCGGCGCCGGGACCCTCGCCGAGGTCCTCGCGCACCACCACGCCGACGAGGCGTGACCCGTCGACCAGCAGCGCCGCGTGCACGTGGTCGCCGAGCAGGGCGCGCACGTCACCGACCGTCGCGCCCGCACCGAGCGTCTTCGGTCGGCGCAGCACCGCGTCGTCGACCCTCACCGTCTCCACGCTCACGTCGTACCCCACCGAGGCGTCGGGGCGACCTGCCGGGGTCGAGCAGAGCGCCTCAGGGCCTAGCCTCGGACCATGGCCCCCGCACCAGCCCCCGCGTCCGAGGCCACGCCGTGACGCGCTTCGCCATCGACGCGGGCACGCTGATCCGGCTCGTCGAGTCCGGCGGTCCCTTGGGACCCGGGCACGCACTGGTGGCGCGCGGGTCGCTGCGCAGCGACGCCATGGCACTGCTCTATCGCGACGTCGTGGCCGGACGGCGTACGGAGGCGCAGGCGAAGGCCCTGCTCGAGGGCGTGACCGGGGTGAAGGTTCGACTGCTCGGTGACCGCGTGTCCCGTGCGACGGCGTGGCGGATCGCCCGAGAGCTCGGACGCGACGAGATCGGCGACGCCGAGCACCTCGCCGTGGCCCGGCTGCAGGCCGACGCCCTGGTCACCGAGGACCCCGACCTCCGCGCCGCGGCCGCCGGCCTCGTCGCCCTCGCCCCCTTCGCGGACCTGCTGCGCTGAAGGCACCACCGGCCGCCGGGCCGAGAGCGCGACTGCCGCGGCCGGGCGCGGGTACGTCGGCACCATGAGCCAACGCTGGAGCCGACTGCTGTCCACCGCCACCGCGACCTACGGCGTCTACGCCCTGGTCCGCCCCGAGCACCTGTGGCAGGCCCTCGAGGCCGACCGCTCCGACCGTGACGGCCTGGAGCTGCTCGCGCAGAGCTTCGGCGTGCGCGACCTGGCCATCAGCGCCGTCGGCGTGCTCAGCCGCTCCGAGCGCGCCGTGCGCGCGGCGATGCTGCTGCGCATCGCGATGGACCTCGGCGACGCCGCCCTGCTCTCGCGCAGGATCAGCGACCCCGAGATCCGCACCAAGGTGCTCGCCGTCACCCTCGGCTGGGCCGGGCTCAACACCGCCGCGGTGCTGCTCGACCGACGCAGCGCCGTCGACGACTGACCCGGCTCAGCCGCGGGACCTGCGCGACGACCAGGCCGAGGCGAGGAGCGTCAGGCCGGCGCCGACCAGCCAGACGTCCTTGGCGATGCCGATGCCCTGCTCGCTGGGTCGCACGCGCGAGCCCTCCTGGGTCATGCCGGGGGTGTTGAGGTACATCTGCACGAGTCCGCCGCCGAAGGCGGTGAGGGCGGCGCCGGCGACGGCGGAGGGGACGACGGGCGCGAGCAGCGCCGCACCCAGGGCGATCTCGCCCGCGCTCAGGGCGCGACCGAACGTCTCGGGGCTGAGCTTGGTGACCGCGGGGATGCCGTTGGCCGCCATGCCCTGCATGCCCGCGGCAGCCTCGGCGGGCAGCCCGCGCTTGCTCAGGCCGCTGTTGAGGATGTAGGCCCCGGTGGCGAGGCGGAGGGGCGCGTGGCTGAGGTTCATGAGTTCTCCAGTCGTGTGGGCGCAGCACCACTGTCGGTCGCGGTGGCGGATCTGCCAACGTAGCCGAGCCTCGTCCGCGCCTCGCAGACAGCCTCGAGCAGCCGCCCGGGGCGGACGCCCCGCCGTCCTCCATGGGCGGCAGCACGTCGTCCGCTCACCGGAGCGGGTCGAAGGGGACGAGCTCGGCGGGCGTGGTGCCGGTGGCGATGCGGTGTGCGAGGAGCTTCCCGGTCAGCGGACCCAACGCGATGCCCCACATGCCGTGCCCGCCGGCGACGAAGACACCGGGTGCCGTGGTCGCGCCGACAAGAGGGAGCCCGTCGGCGGTGCAGGGGCGTGAACCGACCCATTCGTCCGTCCGACGGTCCAGGTCGACGCCGTGGAGCAACGGCCGCGCCGCCTCCACGATCGCCCTGATCCGTCGCCGATCGAGAGCCGCGTCCGGAGCGCGGAACTCCATCATCCCCGCGATGCGCAACCTGGCCCCCTCAGGGGTGTCCAGCGGGGTGCACGCGACACGTTGGGTCGGGAAGTACACCGGGCCCGCAGGCACGCGCTCGGCAGGGACGCTGAACGAGTATCCGCGACCTGCTTGGACCAGTCGTCGAACTCCGAACTTTCGCACCAGGGCCGAGAGCCACGCGCCGTTCGCGATCACGACGGCGTCGAACGTGCTGCTGATCCCCGCCTGACCCAGGGTGGACGACGCTGGCGTGCTGGCGCGCGTCACGAGCCGGACCTCGCCACCTCTGTGGAGGACGTCGTCGACGGCGGTGCCCTCGATGATCTCGCCCCCACGTGATCGCACTGCCCTGGCGAGCGCCTCCATGAAGGCTGGAGGGTTGAGGTAGCGCTGGCCGTGGAGCCGGACCGCCGACCTCACCTGGGTGGACAGCGCCGGCTCCGCAGCCCGGGCCTCGTCCGCGGTCAGCACGTCGTACTTCACGTCCTGGCCGGCGGCCCTGATGTGCTCCAGCTCCTCCACCAGGGCCGCGTGCTCGTCGGAGCCGCGGAAGCACGCCAGGAAGGGGTCCGCCGATCGCGTCGGCGCGGCGACATCGGTGTCGACGAGCTGCTCGAACGCCTCGAGGGCGAGCCGGTTGACTGGGACGTACGAGCGCATCCCCAGCCCCCACTTCCGGGCGGTGCTGTGACGCGCGAAGCCGGCCAGGAAGCGCAGCAACGACGGGTCCGCGCGCAGCGGCACGTACACGGGCGAGGACGGGCTCAGGACGGCCCGGATCCCGTAGGTGAGCACTGCTGGCTCCGGCAGTGGCGCCGTCAGCGCGGGCGTGAGCCATCCGGCGTTGCCCCACGACGATCCGGCTGCGACGTGGTCGCGCTCGTAGACGGTGACGCTGGCTCCTTGCTCCTGGAGGAACCAGGCCGTGGACAGGCCGACCATGCCGGCGCCGACGACGGCGACGTGTTGAGACATCAGGTGTACCTCGCTCGTGGTGTGGGTCGTGGCGCTAGCGCTGGGAGGCGCACGTGGCGCATCGCGCCGCGTAGGGCCGCAGCTCCAGCCGCGGGCGCGGGATGGTGCCGTGACAGTCGACGCACAGGCCGTAGGTGCCGTGGCGCAGACGCGCACGCGCCTCGCTGACCTCGACGAGGATGCGCTCGATGCTGGCGCGGTGCGCTGCCGCGACGACGTCGAGGTCGGCTGCCGGCAGCGACGCGAGCTGATCCTCTCGGTCGGCCGCCAGCTCGCGGAGCCGGGCGTCGACGGCCGCGGATGCCGCGCTCAGTCCTGGCGACCGGTGCTGGGTGCCTGGCGCGTGCTGCGGCTGCCTCGCCGCAGGGTCAGCGCGACCCGGGAGGGCAGAAGAGATGTGGGTGGTCATGGTCAGTCCTAGGGGTACGCCGCGTCACCGCTGGCTCCCGAGTGGGGGCAGCGGGACGCGCCACGGGGGCGACGCCGTCACGACGTCGCCTCGAAGGGCGAAGGATCAGGACTGCGAGGGCGGGGCGCGGTCGACGCTGCGGCGGAGGACGTCGAGACCCGTGATGCCGCGGGCCTCCTCGCTGAGCGTGATCGCCAGCAGCGCGGCCCCGGTCGGCACGTGCGAGGGCGCGTGGCAGCGCTCGGTGAGACCCGAGGGTGCTGGTGTCGGCCGCGCCTTCATGCGGCCACCATAGTCCCGTTCGTCGGGAAAGCCAGCCGAGCTGATCTCAGTGGTGGAGCCGCCTGTCGGAATCGAACCGACGACCTTCTCATTACGAGAGAGACTCGGTTACGCTCATGGTACGCCGATTGGCCCTCTGACCTGCGGTTTCAGTACGATCGAAGCCGAGCCAGAGGGATCTAGTTGGCTACAAACATGGCTACATTGCGTGAGTGGGAGACGACGTGGCACGGCGGGATTACGGCAGCGGGAGCGTGTACCAGCGGGGCGACGGCCGTTGGATCGGCGCGCTGAGCGTGCAGAGCGTCGGGGGCGGCTCGCGCAAGCGCGTCACGGTCTCGGCCATGAGCGAGGCCGAGGTGAAGAAGAAGCTGCGGGACCGTCAGCGCCAGATCGACCGCGAGGGCGTGCCCACCGCCCGCGCAACCATGACCGTGGAGAAGTACGCCACGGCGTGGCTCGCGGCCCGCAAGAGCGCCGTGCGCGCGAAGCCCTGGGCCACCGACGCCTCGGCCGTGAAGCGCTGGATCGCTCCGACGATCGGCCGGCGCCGGCTCGAGCAGCTCACGCCCGCCGACGTGCGCGCCGTCGCGGCTGCCCAGCGCTCCGCGGGGCTGTCGAGCTCGACCGCCCGCCGCACCCACATGACCCTGACGTCGATGCTCAAGGCCGCGATGCTCGACGGCCACCAGGTGCCTGCCCGCGTGCTGCTCGTCGAGGCGCCCAGGACGGCCGTCAACGACCTCGACGCCATGCCCGAGGACCAGCTGGAGGCGGTGCTCCGCGTCGCCGGCGACCACCTGCCGCACTGGTCGCGCTGGCTCGTCCAGGTGCTCTACGGGCAGCGGCCCGCCGAGGTGCTCGGCCTGACCTGGTCCGCGCTCGACTTCGTCGCCAAGACCATCACCATCGAGTGGCAGCTGCAGGCTCTCCCCTACGTCGACCGGGCCGACAAGCGCCGCGGGTTCGTCGTGCCCGACGGCATGCGGGTGCGGCACCTGGTCGACGCCTGGCACCTGACGCCGCCGAAGACGAAGCGCGGGCTGCGCGTCGTGCCGATGCTCCCGGCCGTCGAGGCGGCGCTGCTGCAGTGGCGCGAGGTAGCGCCGGCCTCGCCGCACGACCTGGTCTGGCCGACGACGACCGGGCGACCCTTCAACGAGAAGCAGGACCTCGAGGAGTGGAAGGCCCTGCAGGGCACCGCCGAGGTGGGCCACCCCTCGGGGCGCTACTGGCGAATCTACGAGGCCCGCCACGCCTTCGCCACGCGGCTGCTCGAGGGCGGCGTCGACGAGCGCACCGTCACCGAGCTCATGGGCCACTCCTCGATCATCACCACCCACGGGTACCAGCACGTACGCCTGGAGCGCTCGCTCGAGGCGCTCACCCGGACGAACGCCGCGCTAGGAGTGCGAGACGTCGCTACGCGGGCTGACTAGGCGCCCGCGCGTCCACCACCACCTTCGCCACGCCTCGATGAGGCGCGGCGTCACCTCCAGGTGCAGGGCGAGCGCGGCCGGGTGGTGGCCCACCAGCGCTTCGGCGTCCGCGTACTCCTCGGGGGTCACGATCAACGCCGCGCCGTACTCCCACGCCCGTCGCTCGGCGGCCGGCGTCGAGCAGGTGTCACCGAAGCGCTCGTGGCCGAGCTCGTGGGCGAGCGTGGCGGTCGCCTGGGCGCGGGTGAGCCGGTCGTTGATCACGATGAGACGCGGGTGCCGATAGAAGCCTCGACGGTGCTCGCCGAGCGGCGCCCACTCGACGTCGAGCGCGAGGTCGGCGCAGTGTTGGTAGAGCAGGTGCAGGCGGTCCCGAGTCACTCCCCCGTCATGGCGTGTCCGGCTGCTCCTGTTCTCCGCTGATCGACCCCTCCTCGTCGTGGGCCGCACGCACCGTCCGACTCGGCCGAGACCTGGCCGACCACAACGCCGCCCACGGGCTGCTCCGCGCACGGGAGGTCATCGCGTGACGACCAAGCAGAACACCTTCGAGGGCCTCACCTCCGGCGCCGCCATCACCCCGGCCAACTCCGGCGGCGCGTCCGGCGACGCCTTCGACACCGTCACCGGCACCGTCGTCGCCCAGTCCTCCGCGGCACTGGCCAGCGGCCGCGGCCTCAGCGCCGCGATCGCCAGCGCCATGCTCTCCGCGGTCGCCTGGACCGTCTCCGGCGCCACCCAGTACGTCCGGATCTACTTCAAGACCGACACCGGGTCCACCACCCACAACAAGCGCATGGTCATCAACGGCACTCCCGGCTCAACCAGCCTCGGGTGGGACCTGCGCCAGATCGTCTCCACCGAGCGCGTCGGCATCGCGACCCGCAACACCACCCGCTTCGAGCTCGGACCCACCGGCGTCGCCTCCGGGACCCTGGCCCGCGACACCTGGTACCGCCTCGAGGCACGTATCGTCGCCGGCTCCTCCGGCACCATCGAGGCCCGGCTCTACGACCTCGCCGGCACCCTGCTCTCGCAGTCCTCGTGGACCGGGCAGGTCGACGCCGTCACCTCCATGCAGTACGGCGTCGCCAACGGCACCAACACCACCTCGGCCATCGCGCTGGACAACCTCGGCTGGTCCGACACCGACTGGCTCGGCCCGTACGTCGCCCCCGACCCGCCGGCCGCGGCCGGCACGCTGGCCCAGGCGATGCTCGTCGACTTCCGCAGCTCGACTCCCTCCGGGCGGACCTTCTCGATCACCCAGGACTCCGGCTCTACTGGCACCCCGGTGCCCATCGAGGCCGGACTGTGGGCCATCCCCCGCGCCACGACGGGAAACCGGGTCTACACCGTGACCGTGACCCACCCGTCCAACGGGCTCACCGACACCGAGCAGATCACCGTCCCGGCCGCCGAGGCCGCACCCGACACCATCGAGATCCTCACCCGAGACGGCACCGGCTGGGCCTAGCGCTGACCGCCGTGCGCGCCTAGCGTGCGCGGATGAGCGCCAACCCACCCGTCGTCTGTAGTCGCTGCGGACACGGTTACGTGCCTACGCAAGGTGTGATCAGCGCTCGTGAGAGCCAGAACATCACCTTCACGAACGTCATGGGGGTGGGCGGAAGCGGATGCCCCCGTTGCGGGGCCCCGGAACACCAAGTCGCCGACGGCACCTACGATTTCGGCGGCGAAGCCCCCGACGACTTCACACTGATCGCCGGCCCAAAGTGGACCTGGGAACTGGTTGAGCAGATCCGCGAGGGCCTACGGCGCGCCGCGCAGGACCGCACACGCGACCCCGTCGCAGCGGTGGCTGCCGTCAGCCCTGGACTCGCCACGGGTATCACAACGGCCGTAGAAGAGGGCCTCAATCGATCCGCGACGAAGGACAAGGCCAAGAATCGGCGCAAACTCGCATGGGCCACCATCGCGTTCTTGGCCAGCATGATGGCGACTGACTTCAGCGCCGTCGCGGACAACGCAGAACACGTCAGAGACGCTGTTGAGCACGTCCTGCGCTACGTAGCCGAGCACGGGAGCGTGCCACCGGCTTACTGACGTAGTAGACCGCCATCAGCCCGAAGGCCAGCTGCCCGAACCACGCTCCTGAGATCGCGAACGACACCGCCAAGAGGGCGAAGACCACAGCCGTCGCGGCGTCGCTCCCGGCCTCGGTCACTCTCCGAGTCTAGGCCGTCGACTCGCCCCCGTCACCGCCCCACAGGGCTGGTGGCGGGGGCGTTCTTGTACGCCTCGGGGTCAGCGAACCGCCGTGGTTGGATCACCAGGGTGTGGTGGTCCGAGCTCATCTTCTTGCTGGTTGGCGTCGTTCTAGGCGTCGCGGGCCAGTCCTTCGCGGCCAGGCCGTCGCTGCGCCTCTGCGGCGGCGAGGGGGCCTACGCCCGCGCTGGAGACCTCGTCGAAGTCGAAGTCACCAACACCCCCGGTCGGGTCGGCATCCGTATCCCGACTATCGAGTGGCGCGGCCGAATCCTCATGTACGAGCGGTTCTACGGGGTCGCGGCCGAGCGCCACTACGTGACCCTCTACTCCAAGATGCACATCCCGGGTGTCTCGAAGTCGTTCTCCAAGACCGGACTGCTCTTCGGCGACCAGCACCCCAGCCAGCAGCCCGGCAAGGACGCCCTGAGACGCCTAGAGGCTGGGGAGATCGCGCGCCTGGTGCTCTACCGCGGCGTGCCACGCGGCGCCATGATCATCGACAGCGAAGGCAACCCTAGGCAAGGGATCCCCGTGGACTACATCGACCACATCGATGCCCCCGCCGAGTTCGATGTCACTATCCACGACGCCGACACCCAGCGCGTCCTCCTGCGCATTCGCTGCACGCTCGACGTATCGCCAGGCATGGACCTCGTCCGCTCCGTGCGTCGATGGAGCAGGTCTGCCAGATAGCCCTGAGCGCCGAAGGCTTCGGGGTGCCCCCACACTGGAGCGGTGACTGCGCAGGCGTACCCCCGTGGCCAGGAGCCCGACGTCGAGGTGCTGCTCGACGACGACACCTGGGTGCAGGGCGAGGCCACCATGCGCGAGCAGCGCGAGGACGGCTGGTGGTACCGCTGCCGGTGGCGCCGCGGTCCCGCGACCGGCACCCACACCGACTGGTTCAGCCCCGGCCCTCGTCCGCGAGGACACCGTCGACCGGTCCTACGGCCGCCGGGCCTAAACCCAGTTGAAGAGGAAGAACCAGCCAGCAGCTGCGACGATGGACAGGCCGATGATGGTCCCGGCGGCGTTCGACTTGCCCACGAGCACGCACCCGATGATGAAGCCGATGATCGGCAGCAGGATCGCGGTGACGTAACCGATGGACTCGAGGTTGTTGTAGTCGGCCGGAGGAGCCTGGTGGGGCATCGGCGCCCGCTGATCCGTCCAGCGTTGGCCATCCCAGTAGCGCAACGTGCCGGGCTGCTCCGGGTCCGGGTACCACTGCGGCGGGGGCGGACCGCTCACCGGAGGCGTCGCCGGCGCGGCCTCGCTTCGGTCCCAGGGACGCTTGCTGAAGTCATCTCCGATGCGGCGCGGCATGCGGCGCGGCATGCGGCGAGGGTACGCCGTGACCTCGACACTCGTCAGCGCGTTGTCCAGCCGTGCCCGATCACCAGGACCTGACCGAGCAGCAGCGCACCATCCTCGACTTCGAGGCTCAGCGGCCGATGTGGAAGCACGTCGGCGCCAAAGAGGCGACCATCCGCGAGGAGCTCGGGCTCAGCGCCCCGCGCTACCACCAGATCCTCAACGCACTGCTCGACCACCCGGCCGCCGCGGCGTACGCCCCTCAGACCGTGAGCCGGCTTCGGCGGCTGCGCGCCCGCCGGAAGGCGCAGCGTGCGCCCTCTCGCGACGAGTCCTGAGCGACTTGGCTACACACATGGCTACACCGACCACATCAGCCCGACACAACGAAAGCGCCCCTCACCGGCATTAGTGCTGGTGAGGGGCGCTTCTCGGCGTGAGCCGCCTGTCGGAATCGAACCGACGACCTTCTCATTACGAGTGAGACGCTCTACCGACTGAGCTAAGGCGGCGCAATGCCCGGCCGGGAGCCGGGCACGCCGGACGAGTATAGGTGGGCGGCGGCCGGTGGCACCAACCGGTGCGAGGCGTCCCTGCCAGACTGCCGCCGTGCGAGGCGACGATGTCGGCGGGTGACTGGAAGGACATGTTCGGCGCGGCCTGCCGCGGCGACCTCGAGCTGGTGCGGCACCACCTCGAGCAGGGGGTCGACCCCGACCACGTGCACCCGGAGGTGCAGTCGACGGCGCTGGTCGCGAGCATCCTGGCCGGCCACCAGGACGTCGCCCTGCTGCTGCTCGACCACGGCGCCGACCCGGGTCTGGTCTCGCCGCTCGAGGCGCAGACTCCTGCCGAGGCGGCGAGGGAGCGCGGCCTGGACGCGCTCGCCGGCGACCTGCTCAGCCGGGCCTGAGCCCGCTCAGCACTCCAGGCCGTCACGGGGGACGGTGCCGTCGACGAGGTAGCCGACCACGGCCTGGTCGACGCACTCGTTGCCCTGGTTGAAGCCGGTGTGGCCGTCGCCGTCACGCGAGACGAGCACGCCGGACTCCAGCTCCTGGGCCAGCTGCTGGGCCCAGACGTACGGCGTCGCCGGGTCGCGGGTGGTGCCGACCACGACGATCGGGGCGGCGCGCTCGGCGCGCACGTCGTCCTTCTCCCGCGGCTCGAAGAGCGGCCAGGAGCCGCAGCCTGCGAGACCGTAGGCGAAGAGGCGACCGAAGACCGGCGAGGCGTCCTCGAACTCGGCGAAGCGCGAGGGCACGTCCTCGAGCGGGAGCGAGGAGGTCGCGTCGAGGCAGTTGACGGCGTAGAGCGCCTCGGTCTGGTTGGTGCGGTAGCCGTCGTCGCCGCGCTGGGCGTACTGCTCGGAGAGGTCGAGCAGCGCGCTGCCGTCACCGTCGAGCGCCTTGGTGAGGGCGTCGGTGAGCAGCGGCCAGTACTCCTTGACGTAGAGCGGCATGAAGATGCCGTAGACCCCGAGGCCCTCCGTCAGCTCGCGGTCGGAGCCGGTCGGCAGCGGCTCGGCGTCGAGCCGGTCGAGCAGGTCGGCGATGGTCTGCTGGGCCTCGGCGAGGCTGTCGCCGAGCACGCAGTCGCCCTGCGCGAGGCAGTCCTCGATGTAGGCGTCGAGCGCGGTCTGGAAGCCCCGGGCCTGGTCGAGCGTGCGCTGCTCGTCGGAGATGTTCTGCGCCACGGCGCCGTCGAGCACCATCCGGCCGACGTGGTCGGGGAAGAGGTCGGCGTACGTCGCCCCCAGCGTCGTGCCGTAGGAGTAGCCCAGGTAGTCGAGCTCGGGCTCGCCCAGCGCGGCGCGCAGCACGTCCATGTCCTTGGCGACCTCGACGGTCGAGACGTGGGAGGCGAGGTCGCCGCTCCGCTCGATGCAGGACTCGCCGTAGGCCCGCGCGATCTCGTCGAGCTCGCGCACCTCCGCGGGGGTGTCGGGGTCGGGATCGGTGGCGAGGAACGCGTCGGTCTCCTCGGTGGTGCCGCACTCCAGCGGGGTGCTGGCCGCCACCCCCCGTGGGTCGAAGCCGACGATGTCGTAGCGGCGCGCGACCGCGGTGCCGACCGCCAGCGAGCCGGCCTGGGCGAGCTGGATGCCCGAGCCGCCGGGGCCACCGGGGTTGACCACCAGCTGGCCCACCCGGTTGGCGCGGTCGCGGGCCGGGACCCGCAGCACCGCGACCTCGATGGTCTCGCCGTCGGGCTCGGCGTAGTCGAGCGGCACGGCGAGCTCGGCGCACTCGTTGCGGCCGCAGTCGCGCCAGTCGAGCTCCTGGTCGTAGTAGCGCGCCAGCTCGGCCGGCGTGGCCGGCAGCTCACCGGTGGGCGCCGGCGGCGGGGGCAGCTCCCGCGCCGAGGGGCCGGACCCACCGCTCTCGTCGTCGGCGACGAGCCGCCAGGTGACCAGGCCACCGGCGGCGACGAGGACCAGCCCCACGACGACGGTGAGCACGACCGCGACCACGACGCGGCTGTTGCGGCGCTGCGGCGGCAGCGGGGAGGGGGGTCCGGGCGTCGCCATGCCCACACCCTAGAGAGCGGCCGGGAGGCCGGCCCGCGGCCTCCACAGGCGCGAGGTCGTCAGCGACCGCGCCTCACCACTGGCACAGCGCGACCATCAGCGACTCCAGCGCCAGCAGCGGCGGGACGTTGAACTCCAGCATCTGCTCGCGCGCCTCGAAGACCGCCTCGATGCGCCGCAGCGTCTGCTCCGCGGTGGTCGCGCCCGCGATCCGGTCGACGTCGCCGCGCAGCTCGGCGTTGACCAGCTCGGCGCTGGTGCCGAGCTGCACCATCAGCACGTCGCGGTAGACCGAGACGAGGTCCATCAGTCCCCGGTCGACGACGTCGAGGATCCGACGCTTGGCCCGGGTCTTCTGCGACTTCTCCATCTCGCGCAGGGCCGGGGCGTACTCCCGCGGTCGACGACCGCGCTCCACGACCCCGTAGGCCCGGTCGAGCTCGGACTTCTCCCGGGCGTCGTGCTCAGAGGTCTGCGCCGTCGCCTCCTCCTGGGCCAGGGCGTGCAGGTCGGCCGCGGCCGTCATGCAGGCGCCGAGGCTGGTCAGCCGCGCCGGGATGCCGACCACCTCGACCCGGCGCCGGCGGGTGTCCTCGTCGCGGGCGAGCGCCCGCGCGCGGCCGATGTGGCCCTGGCTGGCGCGGGCGGCGTACGACGCGGCCTCGGGCGCGACGCCGTCGCGACTGGTCAGGAAGGCGGCGACCGCCTCGGTCGACGGGGTGGCCAGCACGACGGGCCGGGTGCGCGAGCGGATCGTGGGCAGCACGTCCTCGGCCGTCGGGGCGCACAGCAGCCACACGGTGCGCTCGGTGGGCTCCTCGATCGCCTTGAGCAGCGCGTTGGCCGCCTGGTCGGTGAGCCGGTCGGCGTCCTCGACGACCATCACCTGCCAGCGGCGTCCGGCCGGCGCCAGCGCGGAGGTGCGGACCAGCTCGCGGACCTCGTCGACGCCGATGGAGAGCTTCTCGGTGCGGGTGACGCCCACGTCGGGGTGCGAGCCCACCTCGACCTGGTGGCAGGAGTCGCAGTGACCGCAGCCGCCGTCGGGGCACTGCAGCGCCGCGGCGAAGGCGAGCGCGGCGTTGGAGCGGCCCGAGCCCGGCGGCCCGGTGAAGAGCCAGGCATGGGTCATGTCGCCCGCCACCGCGCGCTGCAGCCGCTCGACGACCGGGGCCTGCCCCACCAGCCCGTCCCAAACCGCCGCGGTCATCGCGCACGCTCGGGGAGCAGCGCCGCGACCCGGGACCAGACCTGCTCGCCGACCGCGTCGGGGGCGGCGGTGGCGTCGACGACGAGGTAGCGCTGCGGGTCGGCCGCGGCGAGGCGCAGGAACTCCTGGCGGACCCGCAGGTGGAAGTCGGCGCCCTCGCTCTCGATGCGGTCACGCCCCTCGAAGCGGCCCATGCCGCGCACCGGGTCGAGGTCGAGCAGGACGGTCAGGTGCGGGCGCAGGTCGCCCGTCGCCCACCGGGCGACCCAGGCGAGCTCGTCGCGATCGAGCGTGCGCCCGGCACCCTGGTAGGCCAGGGTCGAGTCGACGTAGCGGTCGGTCACCACCACGGCGCCACGCTCGAGGGCCGGGAGCACCACGCGCTCGACGTGCTCGGCCTTGTCGGCGGCGTAGAGCAACGCCTCGGTGCGGTCGGCCATCGCGCCGGTCGCGGGGTCGAGCAGCAGCTCGCGCACGCGCGCCCCGACCAGCGTGTCGCCGGGCTCGCGGGTCAGCAGCACCTCGTGCCCCTCGGCCTCCAGGCGGCGGGCGAGCAGCCTCGCCTGGGTCGACTTGCCGGCCCCCTCGCCGCCCTCCAGGCAGACGAAGAGCCCGCACTCGGCGTACACACCCTGGAACGGCACGACGTCACCCTAGGCCGCGCGGACGACAGCCGGCTGCGGGGTGCGCGCTGCCTGGTCGGTGGGTCGCGCTTTTCGCGCGAGAGGCGCCCCACCCGGCCGGCTCCTCGTGCGAAGAGCCGTCAGGCCAGCCGCGCCACCACCACGTCGGCGAGCCGATCGGCGGATCCGGGAGCGGTGTCGAGGAAGAGCGAGGGCTCGGCGAGCTCGACCTCGAGCACGAGCGGGCCGTCGGGGGTGGGCAGCAGGTCGACGCGGGCGTACGCCGTGGGGCCGAGGCCGGCGACGACCTCCATCGCCCGGGCGGCCACCCGCAGCTCCTCGGCGGAGGGCTCGCGAGCGCTGATCTCCTCCTCGGCGAAGAGCCCGTCGACCGGTCCGGCGCCCCGCTGCAGCAGCGGCCCCTTGCGGATGGCGTGCGACACCTCGCCGCCTAGCAGCACCACCGCGGTCTCGCCCGCGGTGTCGACCTCCGGCAGGTAGGGCTGCACCAGCACGCTGCGGCCCTGCGCCTGCAGCGAGCGCACGTGGGCGAGCGAGCGCTGGGCGTCGTCGTCGCCCAGCCGGATCGTCGAGCGGGACCCGGCCGAGACGGCCGGCTTCACGACGTGCTCGACCTCGAGCCAGCGGTGGTCGGGCGCGTCGTCGGGCGCGAGGAAGAGCGACGGCACCACGGGGACTCCCGCGGCCGCGAGCTCGTCGAGGTAGTGCTTGTCGGTGGTCCAGCGCAGGTGGGCCAGGGAGTTCTGCAGCCGCGTCAGCGAGGCGACGCGCGCCGCCCAGTCGAGGAACTCCGCCACCCGCTCGGCGTAGTCCCAGGTCGAGCGCACCACCACCAGGTCGTACGCCGCCCAGTCCTCCGCCTCGTCGTCCCAGACGGCCGGGTGCGCGTCGACGCCGCGCTCCCGCAGCGCTGCGAGCAGCAGCCGTCCCTCGTCGTCGAGGTCGGGCACCTCGCCCGCCGTCGCCAGCGCGACGCGAGGCGTGGGGGCGCTCACCGGTCCCACCCCCGCCCGTGGCCGCGGCCGGGCTGGTCGGGCAGCCGCGGCACGGCGCCGTACCTGCGCCAGACCTCGGCGGGGACGGCGCGCCACGGTGCGGCCGCCCGCTCGAGCTCCTCCAGCATGCCGTCGTCGCCGGCCCAGAAGCGCCACTTCGTCACGCGCACCAGCCACCCCGGCTGGAGGACCCAGGCACCGACGTCGATGCGGTCCAGCTCCGCGCGCACCTCCGGCGTGAGCAGGCTGCGCGCGAGGTCGGCGTCGCCCAGCAGCTGCCAGCGCGCGTCGAAGCGACGGTCGCCCACCTCGACGTCGGCGAGCCCGTCGGCCGACGCCCCGCGGCCCACCTTGTGGTCGCCGCGGACGACCGAGAGGTGCGGCAGCGCCGTCGCGCAGCGCAGCGCGACCATGTTGTAGCGCTCGATGTCTCCTCCCGGCTCGCCACGACCCGACTCGGTCTGGCTCCACCGCAGGCTCATGAACTCCACGCCGTCGACCTCGCCGACGACGATGTCGTTGACCTTGCCCGGCTGCGACGCGACCACGAAGGGCCAGCCGCCCCACCCGCCCATGACGTCGGCCCCGTCCGGCAGCCGCCGCCAGCCCCGCTCCTCGATGCGCGAGGCGCCCGCTCGCTGGCGTCGCACCGAGCGGACGACGACGACCACGGCCGCCAGCACGAGCAGCAGACACAGCGAACCGAAGACGATCCCGGGAAGCGGCACGCGGCGACGTTAGCGGACCCAGCCGTCGGGTGGCCGGATCCGTCCGTCTCGATGACAGGGGAGCCGATCTCGCCTAGCCTCGCTCTGGACTCATCGGGGGGTTGATGCAGCAGTGTCGGGTTACGAGGTCGTCCAGGCAGACTTGCGGGCCGCCGGCCAGCAGATCGAGGCAGCGGGCACGGGGGTGAAGGGCGCCGACCCCAGCGGTCGCGTCGGCGAGATCAGTGCGGCGATGCCGGGGAGCCAGAGCGCGGGTGCCGCCACCAGCCTCTCCTCGACCTGGCGCACGCGCTTCGACACCTGGGCCGAGGACGCCGAGGGCCAGGCCACCCGGCTGCGCGACGCCGCCACCGAGTACGACAACTCCGACTACCTGGCCGACCAGCGGTTGCGGATCCTGATGCACCGCACCGGCGAGACGGCGTACTGAGGAGGCGGGCATGGTCACCATCGCGAACCTCCTGGAGTGGAAGCCCGAGAAGCTGGGCGAGATCGCCGACGCCCTGGTCAGCAGGCGCCGGCAGCTGGTGGACCTGCAGGACGAGATCGACGGGGGCAAGCCGCCCGCGACCTGGGTCGCCGGCTCCGCCGGCGGCGCCCACCGGGCGCACGACGAGCTGCGCAGCCGGCTCAACGACATCGCCGCCGAGGTCTCCGACGTGGCCGTCAACCTCGACGACGTGCAGGTGCGGATCGTCTCGGCGAAGTCCAGGCTCCGGACGGCGCTCGACCTCGCTGCCAGCAGGGGCCTGACCGTCAACCACGCCTCCGGCCAGGTCGACGACCCGGCGAGCTACGACGACCCGCTCGAGGTGCGCGCCGCCGAGAACAGCATCGCCGAGGTCGTCGCCGACATCGACGCCGCGCTCGACGAGGCCCAGCAGGCCGACCTCGACCTCGCGGCCGCGCTGCAGTCGGCCATCGACTCCAAGACCGAGGGCGGTGACGGCAGCCTCGCCGACGCGGTCACGCAGACGCCCGAGAGCATGGACGACCTCACCCCCGAGCAGCTGGCCGAGCTGCTGGGCGACGACGTCGCCATCCACACCATCTCCGCCTACCTCGAGGCCGAGCTCGAGCTCGCGACCTGGGAGCTCGAGGGCAAGGCCCAGGCCGACTACGCCGTCATGGCCGACGGCACCGTGAAGATGAAGCTCGCCCTGGAGGCGGGCCTCGGCCGCGAGATCAGCGTCGGGGGCGCGGAGGCCGACGTCGGCGCCGGCGCCACCACCGAGCTGGAGCTGAAGTTCGACTCCGTCGAGGAGGCGCAGGCCTTCCTCGACGGGCTCGACGACGCGGCGTTCGACCTCGGCTGGCGCGACGCCACCAACGCGCCGGCGGCGGTGGCCACCAACGTCGCCGAGTACGTCATGGACCAGGACATCTCGAGCTTCCGCACCGGGGTCTACGCCTCCGGCGAGGTCGAGTTCGACGCCCCGTGGGCGCGCGGCGCCATCGAGGGTCGCGCCGAGGCCTACTACGACTGGGCGGAGGAGAAGTACGGCGTCAAGCTGGAGGCCACGGCCGAGGCCGACCTCGGCCGCACCGCACCCGGTCAGCAGGAGACGGGCTACGGCGCGGCGGCGGGGCTCTCCGGCGAGCTGCAGATCACCAGGGACGGCGACTTCGACTCGCTGACCCTCCGGGGCGAGATGAGCGCGAGTGCGGCCAACGCCAACCTCGGCATCACCGCACCGCCCGGCAGCTCCTCGGCGATGGGGGTCGACGTGCAGATCAAGGTCGACGCCGACAACCCGGCGCTGGAGGACATCAAGGCCGCCATCGGCGAGGGCGACTTCGACCGGGCCAAGGACCTCGCGCTCGACAACGGCGAGCTCGTGGTGCGCCAGACCGTCAGTGAGAGGATCTCCTCGGGCGAGGTCGACGTCGACGCGGGCCCGATCGGTGGCGTCGAGGTGGAGTACGGCGCCGACGCCGAGACCGCGACCCAGGTCTGGTACCGCGAGCCCGGACGCAACGAGGTCTACCAGATCGACGCCGCGCAGCTGCCGGTCAACCAGGGAGGGTGAGCATGGCGCTGGAGACGACCGACCTCGGGCCGATGGAGCTGCTCGCGCCCGACGAGCCACCCCACGCCCTGCGGGGCACGCACGGCCGCATGTGGCAGTGGATCGGCGACGGCAGCGAGCTCTTCACGCTCGCCGTGGCCGTCCGCGAGACCCGCCTCGGCAACGCCCACGGCACCCGCGACCACCTGGCCTGGGAGCTGCGCCAGCTGCAGCCGCAGGGCCCCGACGGCGCGGACGCGCCCGAGGTGCGCGACGTGGCGGTGCTGGTGCCGGGCGCCACGGCTGCCGCGGCGGCCGACGTCAGCGGCGAGGTCCGCGGCCACGCCGTGCGACACCGCGTCGTCGTGAGCACCGACGGCGAGGTGATGCACGTCGTCCGGGTGGTCGTCCCCGACAACCCCGTCGGCGGCGAGCTCGCCGACCGGGTGAGCTCGAGCCTAAAGGTGCGCGCGGCCCAGGAGCCCGCGTGAAGGCAGTCGGCTGCGTCGTGGTCGTCGCGATCGTCGCCGTCGGCGGCTTCGCCGCCCTGCTCTTCTGGACCCTGGGCAACGGCGACGACCAGAGCGCCCTCACCGAGCAGGTGGAGGCCACGGTCGTCGGGGAGCCCCGCGACGTCGGGCAGGCCCCGACCTCGTCGTGGCGTTTCGACTACGCCTACCGGAGCGCCGGGCAGTGGTACGGCGCCGAGGGCGACCTCAGCGACGACGCCTGGTCACCGGGCAACCCGGTCTTCGTCTGCGTCGACCCTGCCGACCCCGCCCAGCACGTGCTCACGACCGGGGCCGAGTGCGGCCAGGAGCAGATCCGGTCCGGGTCCATCGCCGAGGCGACGCCCCGCTCCGCCCCGTAGCCCGCGTGGCTCAGCGCCGGAGCGTCAGCATGCAGCCGGTCGCCAGGGCCAGGTCGTCGGGCGAGTCCTCGACGATCGCGTAGGCGACCACCCGCAGACCGCCGGAGACCGCGACGACCGTGGTGTTGGAGGAGCCGGTCGCGGCCCCCTCGAAGGCCAGCTGCCGGGCGGCGTCGAAGCCGGGGAGCTCGATCTCCTCCTCGGCGGTCTTCTCGCTCTGGGAGTTGAGCCGCTCGGCGTCGGAGACGCCCTCGTCGATGGTCTGCCCGGTCTCCTGCACCACCAGCTGGCCCTCGACGGTGTCGCCGTCGGGCCCGGCCAGGCGCACGTCCTCCCCACCACCGAGGACCTCCACGGTCCAGTCGGCCGGCACGGTGAGCACGACGCCCTGGGCCCCCTCGACCTCCTGGGTGTCCCCGTCGCAGGCCGCCGCCTCCCCGGCGCCCTCGCTGGCGCCCTCGCTGGCGCCCTCGCTGGCGCTCTCGCTGGCCGAAGCCGACGGGTCGGCCTCGGGCTCGGAGGAGCTGTTGCCGCACGCGGCCAGCGTCGCCAGCAGGGTCCCCGTCGCCACGGCCCGAGCGGTCCTGCCTGAGATCAGTCGCACGCTGCCGATGCTAGTCGGCCGGGGGCACGACCCGGCGTCAGGACTTCTTGGTCGCGGCCTTCTTGGCCGACGTCTTCTTGGCGGTGCTCTTCTTGGCGGTCGACTTCTTGGCCGTCGACTTCTTCGCTGCGCCCTTCTTCGCCGGTGCCCGCTTGGCGGCCTTCTTGGCCGGTCCCTTCGCGCGGCGCTCGGCCAGCAGCTCGGCGGCACGCTCGATCGTGATCGCCTCGACGGAGTCGTCCTTGCGGAGCGTGGCGTTGTACTCGCCGTCGGTGACGTACTCGCCGAAGCGCCCGGCCTTGACCACGACCGGCTGCCCGGAGACGGGGTCGTTGCCCAGCTCCTTGAGCGGCGGGGCCGCCGCGGCCCGGCCGCGCTGCTTGGGCTGGGCGTAGATGGCCAGCGCCTGGTCGAGGGTGAGGTCGAAGAGCTGCTCCTCGCGCTCCAGCGACCGCGAGTCGGTGCCCTTCTTCAGGTAGGGACCGTAGCGGCCGTTCTGCGCGGTGATCTCCTCGCCGTCGGGCGCCACGCCCACCACGCGCGGCAGCGAGAGCAGCTGCACGGCGGTCTCCAGGGAGATCGTGTCGAGCGACATGTCCTTGAAGAGCGAGGAGGTGCGCGGCTTGGCCTTCTTCGGCGCGTCCTCGGGCAGCAGCTCGGTGACGTAGGGGCCGTAGCGACCGTTCTTGGCCACCACCTGCAGCCCGGTCTCGGGGTGCTCCCCGAGCCGGATCTCCTCGCCCGCCGGGTTGGCAAGCAGCTCCTCGGCCTTGGCCACGGTCAGCTCGTCGGGGGGCAGGTCGTCGGGCACGTTCGCCCGCTTGGCGAAGGCGGTGCCGTCGTCGTCGGGACCCTCGACGTACGGGCCGTAGCGGCCGACGCGCAGGTGGATGCCGCTGTCGGCGTCGCCCACGGGGAAGGTCGCGAGCTCCTTGGCGTCGATGTCGCCGAGCTCGTTGACCAGCTTCTGCAGCCCCTCGACCTCGCCGGCGCCGAAGTAGAACTGCGCGAGCTCGGTGTTGCGGTCCTTGCGACCGCCGGCGATCTCGTCGAGCACGTCCTCGAGCGCCGCGGTGAACTCGTAGCTCACCAGCCTGCTGAAGTGGTCCTCCAGCAGCCGGACGACCGAGAAGGCCAGCCACGACGGGACGAGCGCGGTGCCCTTCTTGTAGACGTAGCCGCGGTTGAGGATGGTCCCGATGATCGAGGCGTACGTCGAGGGCCGGCCGATCTCGCGCTTCTCCAGCTCTGCCACCAGCGTCGCCTCGGTGTAGCGCGACGGCGGCTTGGTCTGGTGGCCCTCCGCGCTCAGCCTGGCGGCGCTGACCGCCTCGCCCTGCTCCAGGTTGGGGAGCCGCGTCTCGGCGTCGTCGGCGCGGCCGCCGTCGTCGCTGCCCTCGACGTAGGCCTTGAGGAAGCCGTGGAAGGTGATCGTGCGACCGGACGCCGCGAAGACCACGTCGCGACCGTCGGACGCCGCGCCGCCGAGACGCACGCTCACCGACTGGCCCTGCGCGTCGCGCATCTGCGAGGCGATGGTGCGCATCCAGATCAGCTCGTAGAGCCGGAACTCGTCGCCCCGCAGGCCCGTCTGGGCCGGGGTGCGGAAGGCGTCGCCGGCCGGGCGCACCGCCTCGTGCGCCTCCTGGGCGTTCTTGACCTTCGAGGTGTAGGTGCGCGGGGCGTCGGGGAGGTACTCCGCGCCGTACAGCTCACGGGCCTGGGTGCGCGCCGCGTTGACGGCCGTCTCCGAGAGCGTCGTGGAGTCGGTGCGCATGTAGGTGATGTGGCCGTTCTCGTAGAGCCGCTGCGCGACCGACATGGTGCGCGAGGCCCCGAAGCCGAGCTTGCGGCTCGCCTCCTGCTGCAGCGTGGTGGTGCGGAACGGCGCGTAGGGCTTGCGCGTGTAGGGCTTGGCCTCCACCGAGCGCACCTCGAAGGACGTGTCGTGCAGCGCCTCGACCAGGGTCTCGGCGGCGTTGCGGTCGAGGTGCACGCGCTGGGTGCCCTTCTGGGCGCCCTTCAGCTGGCCGCGGTCGTCGAAGTCGGTGCCTCGGGCGACGCGCACGTCGTCGAGGGAGTGCAGCCGTGCGGGGAACATCCGCTGCTCGTGCCGCTCGCCGGCGTCGAAGGTGCCCTCGAGGTCCCAGTAGGACGCCATCCGGAAGGCGATGCGCTCGCGCTCGCGGTCGACCACCAGCCGGGTCGCCACCGACTGCACCCGGCCCGCGGACAGGCCCGACATCACCTTGCGCCACAGCACCGGCGAGACCTCGTAGCCGTAGAGCCGGTCGAGGATGCGCCGCGCCTCCTGCGCCTCGACCAGGTCCATGTCGATCTCGCGCGGGTTCTGCACCGCGGCGTTGATGGCCTGGGGCGTGATCTCGTGGAAGACCATCCGGCGCACCGGCACCTTGGGCTTGAGCTCGTCGAGCAGGTGCCAGGCGATCGCCTCGCCCTCGCGGTCCTCGTCGGTGGCGAGGAAGAGCTCGTCGGCGTCCTTGAGCAGCCCCTTGAGCTTGGTCATGTGCGACTTCTTGTCGCGGCTGACCACGTAGACCGGCTCGAAGCCGTGGTCGACGTCGACGCCGAGGCGCGCCCAGGGCTCCCCCTTCAGCTTGGCGGGGATGTCGGCCGCGCTCTGCGGCAGGTCGCGGATGTGTCCGATGGAGGACTCCACGACGTAGCCCTTGCCCAGGTAGCCCTCGATGGTGCGGGCCTTGGCCGGGGACTCGACGATGACGAGCTTGTGTGCCACGAGTTGCTTCTGCCTGGTCCTTCGAAGGGGGAGTTGCGGATCGGCGTCACCGTAACGCCTCCCGTCAACTACCCGGTGACGCGCAGGCCTCGGGCGAGGGGCGCACGCCCTCGTCGTACCGGCTCCGCGCCGGGCGCCCCCTACGGGGGCCTGCGCCGCCGACGGCGACGCGCCGCTGGTCTAGTGGTGGTTCAGTTGCCCCGTCGCGGGCTCAGTCACGGATGCGGCGGTGGTCGAGCACGACGGTGCCGCCGTCGAGGACGGCGTGGTCGACCAGCTCCCAGGAGCGGGGGGCGAACGGCGCGTCGCCCAGCAGCGCGATCCCGCTCCCGGTGGTCACCGGGGCGACCTTCAGCACCAGCCGGTCGATCTCCTCGGCGAGGGTGCCCGCGATCGCGCCGCCGCCGACGAGCCAGAGGCCGGCGCCGGGCTCCTGCTTCAGCGCCCGCACGTGGGCCACAGGGTCGTCGGCCACGACCTCGACCCGCGACCCCGGCCTCGCGGAGAGGGTGCGGGAGTAGACGACGTGGCGCAGGTGCGGGTAGGCGTCCTCGACCCCCGCGGCCAGCCCGACCTCGTAGGAGCCGCGACCCTCGAGCACGGTGTCGAAGTGCCGGGGAGGCGCCTCGAGACCGAGGGCCTCCCGCGCCACCGCGGGGAGCGTCTCCGGCCAGGTCTCGGCCAGGTGGCGCACGTAGGGCTCGGTCACGGGCCAGAAGCCGTCCGGCCCGGTGGGGTCGTCGCCGTCGGGGCCGGCGACGAAGCCGTCGAGGGTGGTGGCGACGAGGTAGGTCAGGGTGCGCACGGCGCAGCACCCTAGCCAGCCGGGAGCGGCGGTCGGTCAGCCGGTGGCCAGCGTGAGGAAGCCCTCGATCACCAGCTCGCGCACCACCGGGAGGTACGCCGCGCGCAGCTCGCCGGCGTCGCGGTCGAGCAGCTGCCCCAGCGCGTCGAGCACCTGCCCGACCGTGAGGTCGCCGTCAAAGGCGCCGACCAGGGCGGCCTCGACGGTGTCGGCACGACGTGCCCGTCGGAGCAGCCGCTGCTGGCGCAGCACGATCTCCTCGGGGTCCTCGGCGCCGGCGGCGCCGTAGGTCTCCTGCCGCACGTCGACGCGCGTGACGGGCCGCGCGGCGAGCAGCGCCGCGTCGTCCAGGTGCCGCAGCCCGGCCGTGCGGTCCAGCAGGCCGGTGAGGTCGGGCGCGATCGGCTGCTCCACGTCGTAGGGCCAGTCCTCGAGCCGGTGGGCACCGGCACCGCCGGCCCGCACCGTGATCCAGCCGAAGCCGACCGCCTCGGCTCCCTGCTCCTCCAGCCAGGACAGCCAGGTGTCGTAGCGCTGGTGGTACTCCGCCACGGAGGTGAGCCCCGTCGCCGGATGGTGGCCGGCGTCCTTGAGCCACAGCTCGACGTAGGTCGGGAGGTCGACCAGCTCGCGCTGCACCACCCAGGCGTCGTGGCCGGGGTCGAGCCACTCCGCGAGGCGCTCGTCCCACGGTCGGCGGCGCAGCACCATCCAGTTGGCCAGCACCTGCCCGGTGCCCCCGTCGGCGAGCACGTCGGAGAGGCCGCGCACCACGTGCTCGACGACCTGGTCGCCCGGCAGGCCGGAGTCGCGGTAGACCAGCCGCTCCCCCGTGGCCGGGGAGATCACGAAGGGCGGGTTGGTCGTCACCAGGTCGAAGCGCTCCTGGGCCACGGGCTCGTAGAAGCTGCCGCGACGGGGCTCGATGCCCCCGACCTCGTTGAGCTCGGCGTTGAGCCGGGTCAGCCAGAGCGCCCGCTCGTTGACGTCGGTGGCGACGACGCTCTCGGCGTGCGTCGCCAGGTGCAGCGCCTGGACGCCGCACCCGGTGCCCAGGTCGAGCGCGCGGCGCACGGGCTCGCGGCTGGTCAGCTGGGCCAGCGACGTGGCCGCCGACGAGATCCCGAGCACGTGGTCGGCGCCGACCCGCGTCGGCTGGCCGTCGAGACCGGGCGTGAGGTCGCTGAGCAGCCACAGGTCGTGGTCGTCGGCGGCGTACGGACGGCAGTCGAGCCGGGCGCGCACCTCGGCCACCGACTGGGCCAGCACGCCGGCGACCCCGAGCCGGTCGACCAGCCCCGGCAGGGCAGCCTCCGCGGCCGCCGTCGCGACCGGCGCCTGCAGCAGGAAGAGCCGGGTCAGGGTTTCGAGCGGGGTGCCGCCCGTCGTGGCGCGGAGGCCCGGCAGGGTCTCGTTGCGCCCGAGCGCGCGGTGGGCCTCCTCGCCGAGCAGCTCGACGACGCGGTCGTAGGTGAAGTCGGCGGCGACGAGCGCGTCGCGGAGGGGTCCGGTCCAGCTCACCCGCGAACGCTAGCGTTGCCGCATGGGTGGTGCGCGGGCTCGGGTCCCGGTGGGCCTGCTCTGCCTCCTGCTGGTGGCCGGGTGCGGCACCGACGACGCGGCCCCCACGGGCGACGGCGCGCCGGTGACGGCGGCGGGGTTCCTCGCCACCTACGTCGACGACGACGGGCGCGTGGTGCGCCGTGACCAGGGCGGCGACACCGTCAGCGAGGGCCAGGCCTACGCGATGCTGATCGCGCTCACCGCCGACGACCAGGAGACCTTCGACCGGGTCTGGGGCTGGACGCGAGACCACCTGACGCGCGACGACGGCCTCTTCAGCTGGCACTGGGCCGACGGCGCCGTGGTCGACGAGCCGTCGGCCTCCGACGCCGAGGTCGACATGGCGCGGGCGCTGCTGCTGGCCGGCGACGCCTGGGGCGGCGACTACCGCGACCAGGCCGTGGCGTTGGGCGGGGCCGTGCTCGACCACCTGACCGTCGAGGTGCCCGCCGGACGGCTCCTCGTCGCCGGGCAGTGGGCGACCGAGGCGCCGTACACCTTCAACCCCAGCTACGTCTCCCCCGTCGCGACCGCGATGCTCGCCGAGGCGTCGGGCGACCCCCGGTGGGCCGAGCTGGAAGCGGGCTCGCGCGCGGCGCTCGCCTCCCTGCCCGGCGACCAGCTGCCCCCGGACTGGGCCGAGGTCGGCACCGACGGCGTCGCTCGCGCCACCGGCAGCCCCGACGGGTCGGCGCCCCCGGCGTACTCCTACGACGCGGCACGCCTCCCGCTGCGCCTCGCGGAGTCCTGCGTGGAGGACGACACCCGGCTCGCGGCGTCGGTCGCGGCGCTGGTCGCCCGTCACGACGGCGACCCGGTCGCCCGCTACGACCTGCAGGGCGCCCCGCAGAGCGACGACGCCAGCCCGCTGGTGACGATGGCGCAGGCGGCCGGTCTCGCGGCCGGTGGCGACACGGAGGCCGCCCGGTCAGCCGTCGCCGCCGCCCGCGACCAGCAGCGCGCCTCCCCGACGTACTACGGCGACGCCTGGACCGTGCTCGCCCCCGCCCTGCTGACCGACCCCGACCTCGGCGGCTGCCCCCCGCTCGGGTGAGCCCGTTGCCCTCCAGGGCGCAGACGTACGACGGGCGCCGACCCCCGGTGGTGGGAGTCGGCGCCCGTCGTGCGGCGTACGGCGTGGGTCAGGCGGTGGTGGCGGTCGCCGGGGCCTCGTCGGTGATGACCGAGGAGCGACGCTTGGAGATGACCACCGCGACCACGATGCCGGCGAGTGCCGCGAAGGCGATCACCAGCCGCAGCGGCGTGTTGGCGTCGTCGCCGAGGCTCATCGAGACCACGGCACCGGCGATCAGCAGGGCGACGAGGTTCATCACCTTGATCAGCGGGTTGATGGCCGGGCCGGCGGTGTCCTTGAAGGGGTCGCCGACGGTGTCGCCGATGACGGTCGCCTCGTGCGACGGCGATCCCTTCCCGCCGTGGTGGCCGTCCTCGACCAGCTTCTTGGCGTTGTCCCACGCACCGCCCGCGTTGGCGAGGAAGACCGCCATCAGCACGCCGGTGCCGATCGCCCCGGCGAGGAAGCCCGCCAGCGCGGTGACGCCGAGGCCGAAGCCGACCGCGATCGGCGCCAGCACGGCCAGCACGCCGGGGGTCACCAGCTCGCGCAGCGAGTCGCGGGTGACGATGTCGACGACCTTGCCGTACTCCGGACGCCCGGTGCCCTCCATGATCCCGGGGATGTCGCGGAACTGGCGGCGCACCTCCATGACCACGGCGCCCGCCGCCCTGCCGACGGCGTTGATGGCCAGGCCGGAGAAGAGGAAGACGACGGCGGCACCGAGGAGGACGCCGACGAGCACGCTCGGGTCGTAGACGAAGAAGCGCGTGAAGTCGAAGTCGTCGGGGGCACCGGAGTCGGCCACCGCCTCGATGACCGAGGTGGCGTAGGAGCCGAAGAGCGCGGTCGCGGCGAGCACGGCCGTCGCGATCGCGATGCCCTTGGTGATCGCCTTGGTGGTGTTGCCCACGGCGTCGAGCTCGGTGAGGATCTGGGCCCCCTCCTCGCTCACGTCGCCCGACATCTCCGCGATGCCCTGGGCGTTGTCGGAGACCGGACCGAAGGTGTCCATCGCGACGATCACGCCGACGGTGGTCAGCAGGCCGCAGCCGGCGAGGGCGACGGCGAAGAGCGAGACTGTCAGCGTGGCGCCACCCAGCAGGTAGGCGCCGAAGACGGCCGCGCCGATCACGAGCGTGGTGTAGACGGCCGACTCGAAGCCGACCGAGAGGCCGGAGAGGATCACCGTGGCCGGACCGGTCACCGAGGTGCCGGCGACGTCCTTGACCGGACGGAACTCCGTGCCGGTGTAGTAGCCGGTCAGCGCGAGGATGCCGGCCGCCATGACGATGCCGATCACCACGGCCAGCGAGGCGATGACCCGCGGGTCGCCCTCGGCCGCCGCCATGGCGGGCGAGAGGTTGTCGAACTCGGCGAAGCTGCCGGGCAGGTAGACGAACGCCGCGACCACGGAGGCGACGGCGCCCACCGCGGCGGAGATGTAGAAGGCGCGGTTGATGGTGGTCAGGCCGTTCTCCCCCGGGCGCGGCTTGGTGATGTAGACGCCGAGCACGGCGGTCAGCGCGCCGATCGCGGGCACCACCAGCGGGAAGACCAGACCGTCGTTGCCGAAGACGGCGGAGCCGAGGATCAGGGCGGCGACCAGCGTCACGGCGTAGGACTCGAAGAGGTCGGCCGCCATGCCGGCGCAGTCGCCGACGTTGTCGCCCACGTTGTCGGCGATGGTGGCGGCGTTGCGCGGGTCGTCCTCGGGGATGTTGTTCTCCACCTTGCCGACGAGGTCGGCGCCGACGTCGGCGGCCTTGGTGAAGATGCCGCCGCCGACCCGCATGAACATCGCGAGCAGCGCGGCACCGAAGCCGAAGCCCTCCAGCACGGTGGGGGCGGAGTCCTGGAAGATCAGCACCACGAGGCTGGCGCCGAGCAGACCGAGGCCCACGGTCGCCATGCCGACGAAGGCGCCGGTGCGGAAGCCGATCTTCATCGCGGGGTCGCGGCCCTCGGTGTTGGCCGCGGCCGCCACCCGCAGGTTGGCGCGCACGGCCAGCGCCATGCCCAGGTAGCCGATGGCCGAGGAGAAGCCGGCGCCGAGCACGAAGAAGAGCGAGCGCCCGATCCGGACGCCGACCGACTCGGCCGGCAGTGCGAGGAGCGCGACGAAGGCGATCGCCGCGAAGATGCCGAGCGTGCGGAACTGCCGCCGCAGGTAGGCGTCCGCGCCCTCCTGGACGGCGTGCGCGATGTTCTTCATGTTGTCGGTGCCCTCGGCGGCGTCGAGGACCTCCTTGCGGAACATCACGGCCATCCCGAGCGCACCCAGCGCGATCAGGAGGACGACGATGACCAGCACGAGGTTGCCGCCGGCGAGCTCGACAGGTGAAGCAGCGGCAAGGGGAACGAGCCCGCTCATGTCTCTCCTCGGGGGTTGTCGGTAGTGACAGCCGCGGAGTCTACGGGTCGTTTCGCCCCACGCCGTGACCTGGCTCACACGAGCGTGTGGTGTCGCGCGGGAACGCCCGGCGTGGCAGCCGGGTGGGTGGAGCAGGGGCTCACACGCTGAGCGCGTCGGCCTCGCTGTCGTGGATCGTGAAGACCTTCGCCAGGCCGGTGATCCGGAAGATCTTCAGCAGGCGGTCCTGGGAGCAGATCAGCTCCATGGAGCCGTCGTGGGCGCGGACCTTCTTCAGGCCGCCCACCAGGACGCCGAGGCCGGTGGAGTCGAGGAAGTCGACGCCCTCCATGTCGATGAGGAGCTGGTGGTGCCCCTCGCCGACGAGCTCGGAGATCTTGTCGCGCAGCTTGGGAGCGGTGTAGACGTCGATCTCGCCACCGACCGCGACGATCGTGCGGTCAGCGGTCTCACGGGTCCGCAGCGTCAGATCCACAGGTCTCCCACCTCCGAGCGAGATGTACCCGCACCTCGCCCTTGCGCTCGCGCTTGCGGGTGCATTCAACCACGGCCGAGCGGCGGGGCGGGCCAACCTGTCGGCCCACGCTGTCAGACTGCGGGGGTGCAGGTCATCGACGTGGAGGCTCAGGTCGAGGGGCTGCTGTCGACGCACGACGGCAGCACCAGCCTGCACGTGGTCCCGGCGCGCGAGGCCCGGTCCGCGCCCTGGCCGGCCTGGCTGGCTCCGCCGGTGCGCGACGCCTTCGCCGGCCTGGGCGTGGCGCAGCCCTGGAGCCACCAGCGGATCGCCGCCGACCTCGCGCACGCCGGCAGCCACGTCGTGGTCGCCACGGGCACGGCCTCCGGCAAGTCGATGGCCTACCAGCTGCCCGCGCTGCACGCCGTCGAGACCCGGCGCGGTGCCAAGGGCCAGCGCGGCGCCACCGTCCTCTACCTCGCGCCCACCAAGGCGCTCGCCCACGACCAGCTCGCGACGCTGCGCCGCCTGGGCCTGCCGGTGCGGTGCGCCACGCACGACGGCGACTCCACGCCCGACGAGCGGGCGTGGACGCGCGACCACGCGGAGTACGTGCTGACCAACCCCGACATGCTGCACCGCTCCCTGCTGCCCGGCCACGAGCGCTGGTCGCACTTCTGGGGCTCGCTGAGCCACGTCGTGGTCGACGAGTGCCACCACTACCGTGGCGTCTTCGGCGCCCACGTCTCCCACGTGCTCCGGCGGCTGCGACGGGTGGCGGCGCTGCACGGTGCCAGCCCCACCTTCGTGCTCGCCTCGGCCACCGTCGCCGAGCCCGCCGACCTGGCCGGTCGGCTCACCGGGCTCGAGGTGGTCGCCGTGACCGACGACGGGTCGCCGCGCGGGCGCACGGCCCTCGCGCTCCACGAGCCCGGCGTGGCGGCCGGAGCCGACCAGCACGGTCACGACCAGGGCGACCAGGAGAGCGGCGAGCGGCCGCGGCGCTCCGCGCCGGCGGTCGTGGCCGACCTGCTGACCGACCTCGTCGTCGACGGCGTGCGCACGCTGGCCTTCGTCCGCTCGCGCAAGGGCGTCGAGACCGTCGCCCAGACCTCGCGCCGCCTGCTCGCCGAGGTCGACCCCGTGCTGGTCGACCGAGTCGCGGCCTACCGCGGCGGCTACCTGCCCGAGGAGCGGCGCGCGCTCGAGGCAGCGCTGCGCGCCGGCCACCTGACCGGGCTCGCCGCCACCAACGCCCTCGAGCTCGGCATCGACGTCAGCGGCCTCGACGCCGTGCTCCTGGCGGGCTACCCCGGCACCCGGGCGGCCCTCTGGCAGCAGCTGGGCCGCGCCGGTCGCGACGGCGGCGACGCCCTGGCCGTGCTGGTCGCCCGTGACGACCCCCTCGACACCTACCTCGTGGGCCACCCCGACGCGCTCCTCGGTGCGCCGGTCGAGGCCAACGTCTTCGACCCCGCCAACCCCTACGTGCTCGGCCCCCACCTGTGCGCCGCCGCGGCCGAGCACCCGCTGCGGGTCGCCGACCTCGAACTCTTCGGTCCGGGCGCCCGGGAGGCCGTCGACGCCCTGACGTCCGGGGGCCTGCTGCGCCGTCGCCCGCACGGCTGGTTCTGGACCGAGCGCCGACGCGCGTGCGACCTGGCCGACATCCGCTCCACCGGAGGCGAGCCGGTGCGGCTCGTGGAGGAGCTCACCGGTCGCGTGCTCGGCACCGTCGACGCGGGGGCAGCCCACGGGGCCGCGCACGCCGGCGCGGTCTACGTGCACCAGGGCGAGACCTGGCTGGTGCACGACCTCGACCTCGAGACCCACGTCGCGTCGGTGGTGCGCGACGACCCCGGCTACAGCACCTCCGCCCGCGAGACGACCGACATCCGGGTGCTCGCCGAGCGGGAGCACGTGGCCTGGGGAGCGGCGACCCTGAGCCTCGGGGAGGTCGAGGTGACCCACCAGGTCGTCTCCTACCTCAAGCGTCGGGTGCCGTCCGGCGAGGTGCTCGCCGAGGAGCCCCTCGACCTGCCGCCCCGCTCGCTGCGCACCACCGCGGTCTGGTGGACCCTGCCGCCGGAGCTGCTCCACGACTGCGGCGTCGCCGAGCGCGACCTGCCCGGCGCGGCGCACGCGGCCGAGCACGCGTCGATCGGGCTGCTGCCGCTCTTCGCGACCTGCGACCGGTGGGACCTCGGCGGCGTCTCCACCGCCCTGCACCCCGACACCGGCATGCTCACGGTCTTCGTGCACGACGGCCACCCCGGCGGCGCCGGCTTCGCCGAGCGCGGCTACCGGGCGGCCGCCCCGTGGCTGCGGGCCACGCGCGAGACGATCGCGTCGTGCGGCTGCGCCGACGGCTGTCCGTCGTGCGTGCAGTCGCCCAAGTGCGGCAACCAGAACAACCCGCTCGACAAGGCCGGCGCCGTGCGGCTGCTCGACCTGCTGCTCCGGGCCGCCGGCGACAGCACCCTCACGGCGGCGTCAGCAGGCTGACCGGACCGGCGCGCGCCCGCGCTCGGAGCGCGGCCTGCCCACGGAGCAGCCGCACCTCGCCGACGACCTCGACGACCACCTCCCAGTCGACGACGCGGCACCCCTCCAGGGTGGTGCGGTTGCGCCGGGCGACCTCGGCCGCGGTGCCGCACGCGTCGCCGCCGTCTTGCAGCGCGCCGGCCCCGGCGAGGGCCGCGAGATCGGCCCCGGCCTGGGCCGTGCGGTGGCCGGTGACCACCGCCACGACACCGGCCGAGGCCAGGCCGACGAGCACGAGGACTCCGAGCAGGGCGAGGGTCAGCACGCTCGCGGCACCGGACTCGTCGTCGCGGGGCCGGCGGCTCACCACGTCGGCTCCGCCGCGGCCACGGCCTCCGAGCTCACGGTGACCGGACCGAGCCGCGCGAAGACCCCGCCCGGACCCCGCACCGTCGCGCTCACGCGCGCCACCACCGTCTCCGGCCCGGCCGAGACGCTCACCCGGGCCCCGCGGGGCGCCACCCGACGACCCAGCGAGGCGGCGTCGACGGCGGTGTCGGCCCGGGCGGCCGCGCGGGCGGTCTCGCGCGCGGCGTCGACCACGCGGACCTGGGTGACGCCGTAGGAGACGATCCAGGCCAGCGCGACGGTGAGGACGACGAGGGTGGGCAGTGCCATCGCCGCCTCGGCCGAGACGGCTCCGGACTCACCACGGCGAGGGTGACGGCCTGCGGTCGGATGACGCATGGGAACTCCTGGGGCTGAGGGATGGACGACGCAGCGGACGTGGTGGGTGTCGGCTGCCGGCGGAGCGCAGGGAGGGGCCGCTCCGCCGGCGACCGCTCACCCCGGCAGCAGGCTGAGGACCCAGTCGAAGACCATCTGCAGGATCTTCATGCCGAGCTCGCTGGTGATGAGCTTCCACAGCAGCGCGCCGAAGCCGACGGCGGCGCCGGTGACGGTGGCGTACTCCGCCGTGGTGGCGCCCGCCTCGTCGCGGAGACGGACGGCGCCGCCGCCGCGCAGCAGGTCGGGGTGGCGACGGAGCAGGGTCGAGTGGTGCATGGTGCTTCTCCTCATGGACGTGGCGCCGGAGGTCGGCGCCGAGCCGGATCGGTTGACGGGGACGACGCTCGCCGGGCCGGGGACCTCCCACGAGCCCCTTGCCGGAACCCGTGGACAACTCCCGGGCCGCACGTGCCTGTGGAGGAGAGCCGGTCGGGGCGCCCCGCTCACGACGGCGCCAGGGTGGCGACAAGCCCGACCACCATCGGCACGATCCCGAGCACGACGAAGGCCGGCAGCAGGCACAGCCCGAGCGGTGCCGCGACCTTCACCTCGAGCGCCCGGGCGCGCTCCTCGACCCCGGCCCGGGCGCGCTCCCTGAGGTCGACCGCCAGCTCGTGCACGACGTCGCTGACCGAGGCACCGGACTCGTGCGCACGGCCGAGGGCACGGCCCAGCGGTCCGAGCTCGGCGTGGGCGGCGAGCTCGCCCCACACGACTCCCGGGTCGACGCCGAGGTCGAGCCGGTGCGCCAAGGCGACGAGCTCCTGCTCGGCCGGCCCCAATAGCGCCCGACCGACCGTGCGCAGCGCCGTCGGTGGCGCCTCGCCGGCGTCGAGGCACGCCGCCAGGAGGTCGACCGCGGTCGGCAGGTCGCGGGCGAGCCGGGCACGACGTCGGCCCACCGACGGCGCCTCCACGCGCCGCAGCGCACGCAGCGCGAGGACCGCGCCGACGACCCCGGCCCCCAGGCCGATGGTGCCGCCGAGGAAGGCCCACACCCCCAGGCCGCACCCGAGCGCGACGAGCACGTCGAGTCCGTGTCGTCGGTCGGGTGCCCGCCCCACCTCGACCGAGCCGGGTGGCCCGAGCCCACGCAGCGTCGCCGGAGGGGTGAGGGCGGCTGCCACGGCGAGACCGACCAGGAGGGCGGCGACCCAGGCCGCGGGCGACCCCATCAGTCGAGCACCCCGGCTGCCAACCGGTCGAGCCAGAGCCACCCGAGCCAGCACAGGCACAGGCCCACCCCCAGGCAGACCAGCCCGGGCGTGGTCGCGAGGAGGAACCCCACGGGATCGCCGCCGAGGCTGCTGCCGAGCGCCAGCACCCCGACCGGCAGCAGGGCCAGCAGCCGCGCCGTCGCCCGGGCCGCGGCCAGCTCGCCCGCCACCAGCCGCGCCGTACGCCGCCGCTCGCGCAGCCCCCCGACCACCTGCTCGAGCGCGCCCGCCAGCCCGGACCCGGTCTCGTGCGCCACCTGCCAGGCGGCCGCCACCGCGACCAGGTCGCCCGCACCGGGACGCCCGGCCAGGCCACGCAGCGCGGCAGGCACGTCGGCGTCGACGCGGGCGGCGACCAGCACGGCGCGCAGCTCACCCCAGTCGCGGCAGGCGCGCTCGAGCGCCGTGACCGGCGGCTGTCCGGCGCGCAGGTCGGCCGTCAGCGCCTCGCAGGCGGCGAGCACCCGCTCGCGGCGTACGTCGGCCGCGGCCGCGCGACGCCGGCGGCGCACGGCGGCCGCCCCGGCGAGCGCCACCGCCCCGGCCATGAGCGCCAGGGCGGCGCGCCGGCCGTCGCCGAGCACCGTGGCTCCTGCCACGGCGCCGAGCAGCACACCGAGCGCGCCGGCCCCGCGCAGGACGAGGCCCCTCGGCCGCGCGAGGACCGGGGGGACCGGCCCTGCGTGCCGAGGGGCGAGCGGTCGCGGCAGCGCCAGCAGCCCCGCCACCGTGGCAAGGAGGAGGGCGGCGGCCGCCGCGGGGGTCACCCGTGCTCACCGCGGTCGAGCAGCGACCGCAGCCGGTCGTGGGCCGGCCCGCGTCGCAGCGAGCCGTCGGCACCGAAGCCGACGGCCTCGTCGACCACCAGCCCCTCGCCGCGCTCCCAGCCGACGACGCCGAGCTGCCGCACCCGGCGGCGCCCGTCGCGGTCGCGCCCGACGTGCACGACGACGTCGAGCGCAGCGTGCAGCTGGCTGTGCACGGCGTCGCGTGCCATGCCCGCGGCGAGACCGAGGCCCTCGACGCGGCTGGGCACCTCGGCCGCGCCGTTGGCGTGGATCGTGCCGCAGCCGCCCTCGTGGCCGGTGTTCATCGCGGCGAGCATGTCGACGACCTCGGCCCCCCGGACCTCGCCGACCACCAGCCGGTCGGGCCGCATCCGCAGCGCCTGGCGCACCAGCGTCTGCAGCGTCACGGCACCGGCGCCCTCGATGTTGGCGGGCCGCGCCTCGAGGCCGACCACGTGCGGGTGGTCGGGCCGCAGCTCGGAGGCGTCCTCGACGAGCACCAGCCGCTCCCCGGGCGGGACCAGCGAGAGCAGGGCGTTGAGCAGCGTGGTCTTGCCGGTGCCGGTGCCGCCGCTGACGAGGAAGGCGAGCCGTGCCCGCACCACCCGCGCGAGCAGCTCGGCCCCGGGGGCCGGCACGACGCCGGCCGCCACCAGCTCCTCCAGGGTGAAGACCCGCTGCCGCGGCACCCGGAGCGAGATCGTGGTGCCGGGGCGCGCCAGGGGCGCCAGCACCGCGTGGAAGCGGCTCCCGTCGGGCAGCCGCAGGTCGACGTACGGCGAGGCGTCGTCGAGGCGACGACCCGCGGACGCCGCGAGCCGCTGGGCGAGGCGTCGGACGGCGCGGTCGTCGGGGAAGCGCACCCCGGTCAGCTCGAGGCCGGCACCGCGGTCGACGTGCACCTGGTCGGGGCCGTTGACGAGGACGTCGGTGACACCGGGCAGGCGCAGCAGCGGCTCCAGCGGACCCGCACCGACGACGTCGCGCCGCAGCTCGTCGTGCACGGCGAGCACCGTGGCGTCGCCGACGGGACGACCGCGCTCCCGCAGCGCCTCCGCGACCAGCCGCGGCGTCAGCGTGGCGGCATCGCGTGCCAGCCGGTCGCGGACCAGGTCGACGAGCTCGCCCAGCTCGGCAGCCGGCCGGACCGGCGCCACCGCTCCCGAGAGGTCGGTCACGGCTCAGGCCGCGGCTGCGGCGGCGGCCGGGAGCAGCACCGCGCCCGCCGCCCGGGCCGCCCGGGCGAGAGGACCGCGGTGGGAGCGGGCGGGACCGACGCCCAGGTCGATGGCCTCCTCGAGGCCGCGCTGGTCGCCCATCTCGGCGAGCAGCGGCAGCCCCAGCACCCGGCTGGCCCCCTCGCCGTCGACGCCGCCCCGCCCGCTGCGGGCGACGAGGTGCAGCGTCGGCCCGCCGGCCCCGAGCCGCCGGACCAGCCGGCTCGCCGCCGTCACCCCGGGCACGGTCAGGTGCACGACGAGGACGACGTGGTCGCAGCGCGCCAGCACCTCCTCGGCGACGGCGTCGGGGTGCCGCGGCAGGTCGACCAGGACCGCGTCGTAGCCGCGCGCGCCCGCCGAGAGCACCTCGCGCACGGCGAAGGGCTGCAGCGCCGCGACGTCGTCACCGGGCCAGCTCAGCACCGAGAGCCGGCCGCTGCTCGGGAGCGCCTCGCGCAGCGCTCGGGACGAGAGCCGTCCGGTGGTGCTGGCCAACGAGTCCCACCGGACGCCGGAGGCCGCCTCGAGCCCCAGCACCCGGTCGGCGCCCGGGCCGAGCGGGTCGGCGTCGACGAGCAGGGTGTCGTGACGGGGGGAGACCACCTGCGCGAGCGCCGCGGCGAAGACGCTCGCGCCGGCTCCTCCCGAGCCGCCCAGCACGCCGACGAGCACCCCGGGTGCGCCGCCGCCGTCGCCGGCGTCGGTCAGCAGCTCGACCAGCCAGCCCTCGGACGCGGGGAGCTCGGCCACCGACTCGGCGCCCAGGCTCACCGCCTCGCGGAAGAGCGCGTCGGGCAGCGGGTCCCGCCCGACCACGTGCACCCGGCCGCGCCGGGGCGGGCGGCAGTCGGCGAGGCCGGCGGCGCAGTCGGCCCCGACGAGCACGACGGGGGCCTGCGACCAGCCACGCAACGCTCCCGCGGAGTCGCGCACCACCTCGGGGACGACGCCGGCGGCGGCCGCCAGGCGGTGGAGGTCGGCGACGAGCAGGCCGTCTCCGGTCACGACGAGGGGGGCTGCGCGGTCCATGGGCCGAGCGTGGCCGCGCCCCGAGTATGACGCACCCGGCGGCCGGCGACCTGTGGACGACGGGTGTCCCGCGCATGCCTGTGGACGGGAGCCGGTTGCCGGGCGGAGCGGCGCGCGCCGCCTAGGGTGAGGACATGCCCCCGGCCACCGGTCCCACCGCGGCCTTCTTCGACCTCGACAAGACCATCATCGCGAAGTCGAGCACCCTGGCCTTCAGCCGCGAGTTCCAGGCGGGCGGCCTGATCTCGCGCACCGCCGTGCTGCGCTCGGCCTACGCCCAGTTCGTCTTCCTCACCGGCGGCGCCGACCACGACCAGATGGAGAAGCTGCGGCAGTTCATGTCGCAGCTGTGCGCCGGCTGGCCGGTGGAGACGGTCAAGGAGATCGTCGCCGACACGCTGCACCACGTCGTCGACCCGCTCGTCTACGACGAGGCGGTCAGCCTGATCGAGGACCACCACGCCGCCGGGCGCGACGTCGTCATCGTCTCGGCGAGCGGCACCGAGGTGGTCGAGCCCATCGGAGAGCTGCTCGGGGCCGACCACGTGGTCGCCACCAGCCTCGAGGTCGTCGACGGGCGCTACACCGGCGAGATCACCTTCTACGCCTACGGCGACAACAAGGCCATCGCGATGCGGCGCCTGGCCGAGGAGCACGGCTACGACCTGCAGCGCTGCTACGCCTACTCCGACTCCGTCACCGACGCCCCCATGCTCGCGCTCGTCGGCCACCCGTACGCCGTCAACCCCGACCGCGAGCTCCGGCGGCTCGCGACCGAGCGGGGCTGGCCGATCCTCGTCTTCGAGGTGCCGGTCGGGCTGCGCAGCCGGGTGCGGCTGCCGCCGCCACGCCAGACCGCCGCGGTGCTCACCGTCGGGGGGCTCTCCGCCCTCGCCGCCGCCATGTGGCTGCGGGTGCGCCGCCGCCGTCACGCGGCGTGAGCGCGCCACGCCCGACCCACGCGGCGGTGGGGAAGTCAACCCTTGTGATCCGCCGCGGGCGGGCGTAGACAGGGAGCACAACTCCAAGGACCACACGGCGCTGGTACCCACGCGGCGATCCACCCTTCTGACAGGGCGCTGGCATTCCGGATACTCCGGGGGCCACAACTGAGAATGTGCACGCTTGGTAGCCGGGCCCGTGTGTCGAGCGGCATCGAGAAGGCACGCACTCCGCTGTGCCCTCCCGGTGCCGCTCACCCTGTCCTCGGCCCGGCGACCGGCCGCGTGCCGCTACTCGTTGATCGGGCTGGCCCCGGCCGCCGCGGCGTAGGCCTCCGCGGCGTACAGCAGCCACGCGTGCACGCCCTCGCGGCCCCCGGTGGCGTAGTCGCGCAACCGGGCCTCGTACGCCGGGCGCAGCGCGAGGTGACCGGCCTCGGGGACCAGCACGGAGGCGGGGTCGAGGCCGCGCTGCACCAGCACCAGCCGCTCGGCCGCGCGGGCAACCAGCCCGTGGTGGGCCGAGAAGGGGGCCGCGGCGACCACCTCGGCGTGCACCAGCGCCGCCACCACGAGGGCGGGCTGCTCGGTGGCGAGCACCGTGCGGCCGAGCTGCTGCAGCCGGGCGGCGGCCTCCGCCGACACGGGCGCCCCGGGGTCGGGCGCGCCGGTCAGCGCGTGCAGCCGCGCCAGCGCCTGCACCGGGCTGCGGGCGAGCACGGGCACCTGGGCGAGCAGCTCGGTGCTGACCCGCAGCGCCGCCTGGGCGACGGCGTCGCCGTCGCCCGCGCGCACCTGGTCGAGCGACGAGGTCGATCCCTCGAGCACGGCGCTCGCGTGGGCGCCGCGCAGCAGCGACTCCGTCGTCTGCTCAGGGCGGGTGCGCCGGAGCCCGCGGTCGCGGAGCACGGCGTCGAGTCCGTCGCGCGACCCGGCCATCGCCGACGGCACCCCCTCGAGCTGCGTCAGCCACGTCAACGGGTCGGTACGGGGGCGGGGTCCGGGCACCAGCGGAGGGTATCTTCGCAGCCAGCATGAGCGAGGTCAGCGCCCAGCAGCGGGCAGAGTCCTTCGGCCGGGTGGCCGACGTCTACGACCGCGCCCGCCCCACCTACCCGCGCGACGCCGTCGACTGGCTGGTCGGCCGGTCCCCCGCCACCGTGTTGGAGCTCGGCGCCGGCACCGGCAAGCTCACCGAGGTCCTGCACGCCGCCGGCCACGACGTCGTCGCGACCGACCCCTCGCCGCAGATGCTGGCCCGGCTGGCCCGCCGCGTGCCGGTGCCCTACGCCGTGGCGCGGGCCGAGGAGGTCCCGCTGCCCTCGCGCTCGGCCGACGTGGTGGTCTGCGGCCAGTCCTTCCACTGGTTCGGCCACGACCAGGCGCTGGCCGAGATCGGGCGCGTGCTGCGACCCGGCGGCCGCCTGGCGCTGGTGTGGAACGCCTTCGACGACTCGATCCCGTGGGTACGGCGCCTCCACCGGCTGCTCAACCCGACCTCCGGCACCTCCGGCGACGCCGCCGACGCGCTGATGCACTCGCCCTACTTCGGCTTCGTCGAGCGGCAGACCTTCCGGGTCTGGCAGCACCACACCGCCGCCACCCTCGACGACCTGGCGCGCTCGACCTCCCACGTCGCGACGCTGGCCGACGACGCGCGCGACGAGACGCTCGGCAGGGTCCGGGCGCTCTATGACGACTACGGCCGCGGGCCTGACGGCATGAAGGTGCCCTACCTCAGCGAGTGCTTCCGGGCCGTGGTGCGTCCCGAGGAGCTGCCGCCCGAGGTGCCGCCGGGACCCCCACGCACCCAGGCCACACCCCAGACCGGCCCCCCCGACGGCGAGGACGCTGCAGCCGAGGGGGAGGACACCGCACCCGTCGCCGGCCGGCGTCCCCCGGAGGACCCCGGCTTCCAGCTCATCGACTTCCGGTAGCGCCGGTGGCCTGGGAGTCCGTGCGCCCGCGGTGGCGACCACGCCAGCTCGGCAGCGACGCCGACCAGGCGACCTTCCGCACGCTGCACACGGCGTCGCTGGCCTCCCCCGCCCTCCGCAGCGGGCTGACCGAGGAGTCGGTCGAGCGCTCGCTCAAGCACCTGCGCAGCCTGCTGGGCACGCCGGCCCTCGCCGTCGCCGACACCGAGCGGCTGCTGGGCTACGACGGCCTGCTCTCCGAGCACCACGCCGACCAGGCCCTCGACCTGGCCCGGCAGGCGATGGCCTCGGGCAGCACCGAGGTGGCCGGCCGCGACCGGCTCGCCTGCACCACCGAGGGGTGCCTGGTGCGCCACGCCATCGCCAGCCCGCTCGTGGTCGACGACCGGGTGACCGGGGCGCTGGTCGCCCTCACCGACGAGCCCAGCGCGACGCTGCTGCGCGCCACCGACGAGGTCGCCGACTGGGTGGCCGGCCAGCTCGCGCTGGCGGCGTACGAGCAGCAGCGGCACCGGCTGGTGCAGGCCGAGGTGCGCGCCCTGCGGGCCCAGATCAGCCCGCACTTCATCTACAACTCCCTGGGGGCGATCGCGTCCTTCGTGCGCACCGATCCCGACCGTGCCCGCGAGCTGCTGCTGGAGTTCGCCGACTTCACCCGCTACTCCTTCCGCGAGCACGGCGACTTCACCACCCTCGCCGAGGAGCTCCGCTCGATCGAGCGCTACCTGCTGCTGGAGCAGGCGCGCTTCGGTGACCGGCTCCGGGTGCGGCTGCAGGTCGCTCCCGAGGTGCTCGGCGTCAGCATCCCCTTCCTGTGCCTGCAGCCCCTGGTCGAGAACGCCGTGCGCCACGGTCTCGAGGCCAGCGCCCGGGGCGGCCTGATCACGATCGAGGCGCGCGACCTCGACCGCGAGTGCGTGATCGCGATCGAGGACGACGGCGCGGGCCAGGAGCCCGAGCGCATCCGCCGCGTGCTCGCGGGCGAGCACGTGGGCGACTCGGTCGGCCTGGCCAACGTCGACGAGCGGCTGCGCTCGACCTTCGGCGACGCCTACGGTCTGGTCGTGGAGACCGCACCGGGAGCCGGCACCAGGGTCGTCGTCCGCGTGCCCAAGTTCGCCCCCGGGGTGACCACGTGAGCGCGCCCGCCCTCCGCGTGCTCGTCATCGACGACGAGCCGCCGGCGCTCGACGAGCTGATGTTCCTGCTGCGGCGCGACGACCGCGTGGGCGAGGTGCACGGCACCGACTCCCCCACCGAGGCGCTGCGGCTGCTCCAGCAGCGCGACGTCGACGCCGTCTTCCTCGACGTGCAGATGCCCGGGCTCTCCGGCATCGAGCTCGCCGAGGTGCTCACCCGCTTCCGCACGCCGCCGGCCCTGGTCTTCGTGACGGCGCACGACGAGCACGCCGTGGCAGCCTTCGACCTCGACGCCGTCGACTACGTGCTCAAGCCGATCCGCGAGGACCGTCTCGCCGAGGCGGTGCGCCGGGTGCTCCACCAGCGCGGCGGCGACGTCGGCGGCTCCGACCAGGTCGCCGTGGAGCGTGCGGGAGTGACGCGCTTCCTCCCGCGCGGCCAGATCCGCTACGTCGAGGCCGAGGGCGACTACGCCAGGCTCCACACGGCCGACGACAGCTTCCTGCTGCGGGCCCCGCTGACGCAGCTCGAGCACGAGTGGGCTGCCGCCGGCTTCGTCCGCGCCCACCGGTCGCTGCTGATCTCGACGGGCTACGTCGAGGAGCTCTACACCGACAGCGGCCGCACCTGGGTGGTGGTCGACGGGCACCGCCTCGCGGTGAGCCGGCGCCACGCGCGCGACCTGCGCGAGCGCCTGCTCGGACGCGCGCGCGGGAGCACGGGCGAGGCCGAGCCGTGACCGACGAGCGCGCCCGCGTGCGCGTCACCAGCCCCTGGACCGAGCGACCTCGCGCGCTCCCGCGTCGTACGGCGACCTCGGAGATCGACGCCCAGAGCGAGGTCGGCGAGATCTACCTGCGCACGCTGCTGCGCGCCCAGCTGCGCGCCGCTCTGGCCGTGCTCGGCATGCTCGTGCTCACGATCGGCATGCTGCCGCTGATCTTCTGGCTGACCCCCCAGCTGACGCAGTGGCAGCTCTTCGGCATGCCGGTGTCCTGGGGCGTGCTGGGCTTCGGCTGCTACCCGGTGCTGGTGCTGCTGGCCTGGCGCTACGTGCGCGTCGCCGAGCGCAACGAGCGCGCCTTCGCCCGCGTGGTCGAGCGGTCCTGAGGGGGCGGGTCGTGGACGAGGTGGGCGTGAGCCCCGTTCCCGGGCTGGTCGCGCTGGTGCTCGTGACCGTGGCGACCCTGGCGATCGGGACGTGGGGGCTCCGGCTCTCCCGCACCACCTCCGACTTCTTCGTCGCGTCGCGATCGGTGCGGCCGGGGCTCAACGCCTACGCCATCAGCGGGGAGTACATCTCCGGAGCCTCCTTCCTCGGCGTCGCCGGGCTGGTGCTGGTCTTCGGCGCCGAGATGCTCTGGTACCCGGTGGGCTGGACGGCGGGCTACCTGGTCCTGCTGTGCCTGGTCGCCGCGCCCCTGCGGCGCTCGGGGGCCTACACGCTGCCGGACTTCGCCGAGGCCAGGCTCGGCTCGCGGGCGGTACGCCGTGCGTCGGCGGCGCTGGTCGTCGCCGTGGGGTGGCTCTACCTGCTGCCGCAGTTCTCCGGCGCGGGCGTGGCACTGGCCGCGGCCACGGGGATGCCCACCTGGAGCGGGGGGCTGATCGTGGCGGTGGTCGTCGTGCTCAACGTCCTCGCCGGCGGGATGCGCTCGGTGACCTTCGTCCAGGCCTTCCAGTTCTGGCTCAAGCTCACTGCCCTGCTGGTGCCGCTGGTCTTCCTCGTGCTGGTGTGGCTGGGTGACGGTGCGACGTCGCCGGCCACGATCGACGCGGGCGGGATCACCGGCAAGGTGTGGGCCGACCCGATCGACTCGATCGGCGACCACCCCCTCTACTCGACCTACTCGCTCATGGTGGCGACCTTCCTCGGCACGATGGGCCTGCCGCACGTGGTCGTGCGCTTCTACACCAACCCCGACGGCCGAGCGGCGCGGCAGACCACGCTCGCGGTCCTCGCGCTGCTCGGGTGCTTCTACGTGCTGCCCCCGGTGTACGGCGCCCTGGGGAGGATCTACGCCCCCGACCTCATCGCCTCCGGCAGCAGCGACAGCGTCGTCCTCATGCTGCCGGTGCGGATGATCGGTGGCATCGGGAGCGACCTGCTCCTGGCGCTGCTCACGGCCGGGGCCTTCGCCGCCTTCCTCGCGACCTCGTCGGGGCTCACCGTCGCGGTCGCGGGCGTGATCACCCAGGACATCACCTCGCGCCGCTTCGAGGGGATCACGGCCTTCCGCATCTCCGCGGTGGTCGCGGTGGTCGTGCCGCTGCTGCTCTCCCTGCTCACCCGCGACACGGCCGTGGCCACGGTGGTAGGGCTGGCCTTCGCCATGGCGGCGGCCACCTTCTGTCCCCTGCTGGTCCTGGGCATCTGGTGGCGCGGCCTGACCGACCTCGGCGCGCTGGCCGGTCTGCTCGTCGGCGGCGTGCTGACGGGTGCGGCCGTGATCGACAACCTGCTGGTCGACCGGTCCGGCGGCTGGTTCGCCGCCCTGGTCGCCCAACCGGCGGCGTGGGCGGTGCCGCTCGCCTTCCTCACGATGGTGGTGGTCTCCCGCGCGACGCCCTCGCGGGTGCCGGTGCACACCACGCGCTTCCTGGTGCGGCTCCACACCCCCGAGACGGTCTCCCTCGACCGCGACTGACCCCCGCTGCTAGCGGGAGCCGGGACGGCGTTGCCCGACCGGCCAGGGTGACCGGGCCATGCGCGCGGTGGCGACCGCGGCGAGCACCCCACCACCGATCACGAGGACCAGCCCGGGGCCCGGCATCCAGCCGCCGAAGCCGACCAGCCCGACGATCCGGGTCACCTGCCACAGCGGGAGCCCGACGGCCACGACCGCCAGCACCGCTCCCTGGACGAGCGCGAGCCGCCGGATCGGCACGATCGCGCCGGCGAGTCCGAACATCGCCGCGTAGAAGGTCCACAGCCCCGGGCCCTGGTGACCGAGGACCGACCCGACAGGCGTGTCGACCCAGACCATGAAGGAGCCCAGCGCGACCATCGCCACGGCTCCGACGAGCTGGCGGCGACCCGGGATCGACACACGGGTCGTCCTGGTCGCGCCGGTCGCCGCGGGACCGGACGAGGAGGGACTGCTCATCCCCGGATGGTAGGCACCGCCGTGGCCGAGCGGAAGGCGACCGGACCGCGGCGCGCCGCTCCGCCCGCGCTCGCGCGCGGCGAGCGGTCGACGCAGCACGACGAGCGGTCGCCCGAATCCGACACAGACCCTCCAACCGGGTCAGACCCCGCGGGTGTCGACCGCTGGCCGACCCGTAGCCACCGCTCGTCGCAACAGGTGACGCAGGTCACTCGAGAGCCTTGACCGTGCCACCGGGCCGTTGCTGTCCTTCGTCCAGCCCGTTGCCCCAGGGAGCCCAGGAGGACCCATGGACCAGAAAGCTCGCCAGGAGTACTGGCGCAGGAACCTACGCCTGATGGGGGTGCTGCTGACGATCTGGGCGCTCGTGTCCTTCGGCGCCGGCATCATCTTCGTCGAGCCCCTCAACAGCCTGACCTTCATCGGCTTCCCGCTGGGCTTCTGGTTCGCCCAGCAGGGCTCGATCCTGACCTTCCTGGCGCTGATCGCCGTCTACGTGTGGCGGATGGATCGGCTGGACAAGGAGTTCGGCATCGAGGAGGAGGACGCGGAGGTGCACCACTCATGAGCGACATCCAGCTCTGGACCCTCGTCTTCACGGCGCTCTCGTTCGGCGTCTACATCTACATCGCCTACGCGAGCCGGGTGAACAGCACCTCGGGCTTCTACGTCGCCGGCGGCGGCATCCCGGCGCCGGCCAACGGCGCCGCCATCGCGGCCGACTGGATGAGCGCCGCGTCGTTCATCTCGATGGCCGGCCTCATCGCGCTCTCGACCAACGGCTACGGCGGCTCGGTCTACCTGATGGGCTGGACCGGCGGCTACGTGCTGCTGGCGCTGCTGCTCGCGCCGTACCTGCGCAAGTTCGGCAAGTACACGATCCCCGACTTCGTGGGCGACCGGTACTCCGAGTCGGCACGGTTGATCGCGGTCGTCTGCGCCATCACCGTCTCCTTCGTCTACGTCGCCGGGCAGATGGCGGGCACCGGCGTGGTCTTCAGCCGCTTCCTCGGGGTCACCCCGACCGTCGGCGTCATCATCGGCATGGTCATCGTCTTCTTCTACGCCGTCCTGGGCGGCATGAAGGGCATCACCTGGACCCAGGTGGCGCAGTACTCGGTGCTGATCGTGGCCTACCTGATCCCGGCCTTCGCCGTGTCGTCGAAGGTCACCGGCATCGCCGTGCCCCAGATCGGCTTCGGCAGCATCCTCGAGGAGCTCGACGGCCTGCAGGCCGACCTGGGCATCGGCGAGTACACCGCCGCCTTCGGGTCGACCAACATGCTCAACATGGTGCTGATCACCGGCGCGCTGATGTTCGGCACCGCCGGCCTGCCGCACGTCATCGTGCGCTTCTACACCGCCAGGAGCGTGCGCGCCGCGCGCTTCTCGGCTCTGTGGGCGCTGTTCTTCATCGCGCTGCTCTACACCACCGCCCCCTCGGTGGCGGCCTTCAGCAAGCTGCAGATCCTGGAGGACGTGGAGGGCGGCACGCTCTCCTCGATGCCGGGGTGGTTCAACACCTGGACCGACCTCGGCCTGATCACGCAGGCCGACGGGACGCCGCTCTCCGAGCTGCCGCCCGACACGGTGCTCTCCTTCGGCGACGTGCTGATCAACAACGACATCATCGTGCTCGCGTCGCCCGAGATCGGCGGCCTGCCCGCACCGATCGTCGGCCTCGTGGCCGCCGGCGCCCTGGCGGCCGCGCTGTCGACCGCCTCCGGGCTGCTGCTGGTGATCTCCTCGTCGGTCGCCAACGACGTCTACTACAAGCGCATCAACCCCGCCGCCACCGAGGCCCGCCAGCTGATGGTGGGTCGCCTCGCGATGGGCGGCGCGATCCTGGTGGCCGGCTACCTCGGCATCAACCCACCGGGCTTCGTGGCGCAGGTGGTGGCCCTGGCCTTCGGCCTCGCCGCGGCCAGCTTCTTCCCGATCCTGGTGCTCGGCATCTTCTGGAAGAACTGCACCGCCAAGGGCGCCACCGCGGGCATGGCCACCGGCCTGATCGTCACGGCGGCGTACATGCTGTGGACGATCGACATCTACGGCAACAGCGACGGCATCTTCGGCATCCAGGAGACCGGCTTCGGCACGGTCGGCATGCTGATCAACTTCGTGGTGACCATCACCGTCTCGAAGTTCACCACCAAGCCGTCGCAGACGATGCAGGACCTGGTCGAGGAGATCCGCTTCCCCGGCCGCAGCGAGCTGGTCGTCAAGCACGCGGAGGGCGACCTGGACATCCACTGAGCGCGGCGCACCCCGGTCCACGGCGAAGCCGCTGGGCCGGGGTGTTCCCGTTCTCCGAGCCCGCCGGACGGCCAGTCGTCGGCGGGCTCGGCGCCTAGTAGGTTCGGTGGCACCGTGAGCGGTGCCACACCCGGAGCACGACGAGGAGAGCGAGCGCATGCCCGACAACGACACCCTGTCCAGCCTGGCCCACGAGGACCGGCGGTTCCCGCCGTCGGAGGAGTTCGCCGCCCAGGCCAACCTCACCGAGGAGGCCTACGCCGAGGCGGAGTCCGACCGGCTCGCCTTCTGGGAGAAGCAGGCCGACCGGCTCGACTGGGACACCAAGTGGGAGCGGGTGCTCGACTGGGACGACCCGCCCTTCGCCAAGTGGTTCGTCGGCGGCAAGCTCAACGCGGCGTACAACTGCGTCGACCGGCACGTCGCGGCCGGCGCCGGTGACAAGGTCGCCTTCCACTGGGTCGGCGAGCCCGAGGACGACGCCCGCGACCTGACCTACGCCGAGCTCAAGGACGAGGTCTGCAAGGCCGCCAACGCGCTGGTCGAGCTCGGGGTCCAGACCGGCGACCGGGTCGCCATCTACATGCCGATGATCCCCGAGACCGTCATCGCGATGCTCGCCTGCGCCCGACTGGGCGCCCCCCACACCGTGGTCTTCGGCGGCTTCTCCTCCGACGCGCTGGCCAACCGGCTGCAGGACTGCGACGCGCAGGTCGTGGTGACCGCCGACGGCGGCTACCGGCGCGGCAAGCCCTCGGCGCTCAAGCCCGCGGTCGACGAGGCCTGCGAGAAGGCCGGCAACGTGCGCAAGGTGCTCGTCGTACGCCGCACCGGGGAGGACGTCGCCTGGGAGGACGACCGCGACGTGTGGTGGCACGACCTGGTCGACGCGCAGTCGACCGAGCACGAGTGCGAGTTCTTCGACGCCGAGCACCCGCTCTACGTCATGTACACCTCGGGTACCACGGGCAAGCCCAAGGGCATCCTGCACACCACGGGTGGCTACCTCGTGGGGTCGTCGTACACCCACTGGGGGATCTTCGACCTCAAGCCGGAGACCGACGTCTACTGGTGCACCGCCGACATCGGCTGGGTGACCGGCCACAGCTACATGGTCTACGGCCCGCTGGCCAACGGCGCGACCTCGGTGATGTACGAGGGCACCCCCGACAGCCCCCACAAGGGCCGCTGGTGGGAGATCTGCCAGAAGTACGGCGTCACGATCTTCTACACCGCCCCGACCGCGATCCGCACCTTCATGAAGTGGGGCGACGAGATCCCCGCGGAGTACGACCTCTCCGCGCTGCGGCTGCTGGGCTCGGTGGGCGAGCCGATCAACCCCGAGGCCTACGTCTGGTACCGCGAGACCATCGGCGGCGGCGAGACCCCCGTGGTCGACACCTGGTGGCAGACCGAGACCGGCTCGATCATGATCAGCCCGCTGCCGGGCGTGACCCACTCCAAGCCGGGCTCGGCGATGAAGGCGATCCCGGGCATCGTGATGGACGTCGTCGACGACGACGGCGAGTCGGTGCCCGACGGCTCCGGCGGCCTGCTGGTCATCAAGGAGCCCTGGCCGTCGATGCTGCGCACCCTGTGGGGCGACGACGAGCGCTTCAAGGAGACCTACTGGTCCCGTTTCGAGAGGCAGGGCTACTACTTCGCCGGCGACGGCGCGAAGAAGGACGACGACGGCGACGTCTGGGTGCTCGGCCGGGTCGACGACGTCATGAACGTCTCGGGCCACCGGCTCTCGACCACCGAGATCGAGTCGGCGCTGGTCTCCCACCCCAAGGTCGCCGAGGCCGCGGTCGTGGGCGCCACCGACGAGACCACGGGCCAGGCCGTCTGCGCCTTCGTGATCCTGCGCGAGTCCGCGCTGGAGCAGGGCGAGGAGGCGCCCGACTCGCTGATCCAGGAGCTGCGCCAGCACGTGCAGAAGGAGATCGGCGCCATCGCCAAGCCCCGCCAGATCATGGTGGTGCCGGAGCTGCCCAAGACCCGCTCCGGCAAGATCATGCGCCGGCTGCTGCGCGACGTGGCGGAGAACCGCGAGGTCGGCGACGTCACCACCCTGGCCGACTCCACCGTGATGGACCTGATCGGCAAGGGCATGTCGTCCGGCAAGGACGAAGGCTGACCCTGGCCTGAGCGACGACGAGGGCCGCGCGCCCCCATGTAGCGCTCCGTTACCCGCCCTGAGTGCCCCCTGCTGGGGGTGTACGGGCGGTGCAACGGAGCGTTACATGCGTCCGGGGGCGATCAGGCCGCGGCGAATCGGCCGGTCGTCGCCACGAGGGCGTCGACGAGGGAGCGCAGCGCCGCCTCGACCTCGTCGTCGACGAGGCGCCCGCCGGCGAGGGCCTCGCCCACGCTGCCGACGCCGACGGAGTCGTCGAGCGGCCGGGCACCGGCCACGCGCAGCACCTTGACCAGGTCCTCGCGGGCCCACTGCGCACCTCGGGGCGAGGGGCTGACCGAGACCACCGCGACCGGCTTGCCGTCGAGGGGGCTGGCCCCGCGGGGACGGGAGGCCCAGTCGAGCGCGTTCTTGAGCACGCCGGGGATCGAGCCGTTGTACTCCGGCGTGGCCACCACCAGGGCGTCGGCCCGCGTCAGCGCCTCACGGAGCCTCGCCACTGATGCAGGGGGCGCGTCGGTGTCGAGGTCGGCGTCGTAGTGCGGCAGCTCCGCCAGGGCGTCGTACGTCGTGGCTGTCGCGCCGCTGGGCAGCATGGACGGCACCGTCGCCGCCAGCGCGGCCGTCAGCGAGCCGGAGCGCAGGCTGCCGACGAGGGTCAGGATGTTCACCGAAGTCATGCAACCTTCAACTATCTGGCCGGGCCGCGCATTCCCTCGAGGCTCGGCCCACCGGGTCTCGAGACAGGCGCTGCGCGCCTTCCTCGACCACCCGGGGGCAGCTGCGCGCCTTCCTCGACCACCCGGGGGCAGCTGCGGGCCTTCCTCGACCACCCGGGGGCCGCTGCGGGCCTTCCTCGACCACCCGGGGGCAGCTGCGCGCCTTCCTCGACCACCCGAGGCACCCGAGAACGGCACCGCCCGCCGACGCGAGGCGTCGGCGGGCGGTGGGGTCGGGCGAGGGGGTCGGTCAGGCCTTGCCGGGGCCCTTGGCCTCGGACTCCTCGACCTGCTCGGGAGCGTCGTCGGACTCCTCCTTGGCGGCGCGGAAGCCGGTCTTGGCCAGCGAGGCGACCGCGGTGATGGCGAGGATGCCGATGATCACGCCGAGGGAGACCAGCGTGGGGATCTCCAGCCAGCCGTAGGGCAGCGGCTCCCCGCCGTTGATGAAGGGCAGCTCGTTCTCGTGCAGGGCGTGGAAGATCAGCTTCACGCCGATGTAGGCGAGCAGCACCGAGAGCCCGTAGGAGAGGTAGATCAGGCGCTTGAGCAGCCCACCGATGAGGAAGTAGAGCTGGCGCAGGCCCATCAGCGCGAAGATGTTGGCGGTCAGCACCAGGAAGGGCTCCTGGGTCAGGCCGTAGATCGCGGGGATGGAGTCGAGCGCGAAGAGCAGGTCGGTCATGCCGAGCGCCAGGATGACCAGGAACATCGGGGTGATCAGGCGCTTGCCGTCGACCTTGGCGAAGAGCTTGGTGCCGTGCCACTCGTCGGTCGCGGGCAGCTTGCTCTGCACCCACAGCACGAACTTGGGCAGCTCCTCGTGGTCGTCCTCGTCGAGGGCGTCCTTGAGCAGGCCCCAGGCCGTCCAGATCAGGAAGGCCCCGAAGAGGTAGAAGACCCAGGCGAAGTTGTTGATCGCGGCGGCGCCGACGGCGATGAAGATGGCGCGCATGATCAGCGCCATGACGATGCCGATCATCAGCGCGGTCTGCTGGTACTGCCGCGGCACCGCGAACTTGCTCATGATGATGATGAAGATGAAGAGGTTGTCGATCGAGAGCGAGTACTCGGTCAACCAGCCGGCGTAGAACTCGGTGCCGAACTGGTGCCCGTAGTGCACCCAGATGAAGACGCCGAAGAGGATCGCCATCGACACGTAGATGGTCAGCGCGATGCTGACCTCCTTCTGCGACGGCTCGTGCGGACGGCGTCCGATCACGATGACGTCGAAGAGGATGACGGCGACGGTGATGCCGATCGTGCTCCACCAGATCAGCGGCGTGACGTTCATGCCGGCCTCGCCCGCGGGCGACGCGGCGGCCAGGGGCACCATCAGGGAGACGTCCAAGGGGCTGTGCCTTTCGGTGATGACACGGGTGCGGGCACGCGCGTCGGTCCGGAGGTCTCTTCCGCCACCCCCTCGGTCCCGAGGCGGTGGCCGACGTACCCGGGTCAGGACCACCTGACCGTGCTGACGAGCGCGCCGTGCGGGGAATACTCCCCTCCCGAGCGTCGAGTCTCCCACCTAGTGCCCAGGTGCGCCAAAGACCCGGAGCCGGCGGTGCGCCGGTAGGGTGCCCCGCATGGCACACCGCGAGCCCGTGACGTCCGACGAACCCACCATCGGCAAGCTGGTCGTCGACGCCAGCCGAGACGTGTCGGGGCTGATCCGCTCCGAGATCGAGCTGGCGAAGTCGGAGCTGAAGGTCTCGGTCCGCGCCGGGGGCATCTCCATCGGGCTCTTCGCCGCGGCGGGCTTCCTGGTGGTGCTCGCGGTCATCATGCTCTCGGTCGCGATCGCCCACTTCATCTCCTTCACCGGTCTCGACCTCGCCTGGGGCTTCCTGATCGTCTTCGGGCTCTACGTCGTCCTCGCCGGCCTGCTCGGCTTCGTCGGCGTGCGCAAGCTCAAGCAGGTCAAGGCGCCGGAGCGCGCCATCGAGCAGGGCAAGCAGATCCCCTCCGCCCTGAAGGGTCGAGGCGCCCGCGACTGATCACCGCTCCCGAGCCTGAGCCTGCGAAGGCTCGCTGGAGCGGGGAGGTCGAGGTGCGACCTGTCCGGACCCGACGGAGGAGGGGCCAGACAGCGAGCCTCGAGACCCGGTGAGCCGAAAGGCAACCCATACGCCGGGCTGAGCCCGCGTCACGAGACCCGGTGAGCCGAGAGGCAACCCGTACGCCGTGACGAGAACGGCGCCCGAGCGTCAGGCGCAGTCGCCGCTGGAGACCTCGGCAGAGGCGTCCAGACCCGTGGCGGCCGCCTCGGAGACCTGCCGGGCGGTCAGGGCGTAGCCGGTGTCGGTGTCGCTGACGGACGCGGCGAAGACCACGCCCAGGACCCGGCCGTTGGTGCCCACCAGCGGGCCGCCGGAGTTGCCGGGGCGCACCAGGCCGCGCAGCGAGAAGACCTCGCGCGTGACGGTGCCGCCGCCGTAGATGTCGGGGCTGCGCAGCCGCTGGTCGTCGCGGATGCGCACGGCCTGGGCGTCGAAGGGACCGTCCTGCGGGAAGCCCAGCACGGCGCCCTGCTGCCGGGGCTCGCCGCCGAGGCCGAAGCGCAGCGTCGGGCCGTCGAGGCCGGGCACGTCGAGCACAGCGACGTCGACCTGCGGGTCGTAGTAGACCAGGGTCGACTCCTGGGGCTGGCCGTCGACGATCACCTGCGGGGAGTCGACTCCGGCCACCACGTGGGCGTTGGTCATCAGCTTGCCCGGGGCGTAGAGGAAGCCGGTGCCCTCGACGCCGCTGCCGCAGCGGTTGCTGCTGCGCACCTTGTAGACGCTCTCGGCGGCGGCGACCACCTCCGGGTCGCGCAGCACGCGGCGCTGGGCCCGCGGCACCTCGGTGATCCGCTCCTGGGCGAAGGGCTCGAGGTAGCGCGGGAAGAAGCTCGAGCCGACCACCTCGTCGAAGGAGCGCAGCATGGTCTGGGCCTGGGCCGGCATCACCTCGTCGACCCGGCTGAGCACCTGGCTCTCGCGCACCTGCGGGCCGATGCCCGGGATCCGGGAGCCGCTGATGGCCACGCCGAGCATCCACGAGACGACGAGCACCGCCACGACGCTGAGGGCAGCGCCCCCGAGGGCGTCGACCGCCCGCACCGGCTGCCAGGTGATGGTGTCGCGCAGGCGGGCCCCCACGAACTGGAGCAGCGCCTGGCCGAGGGACGCGGAGACGAGCACCACGACGAGGGCCCCCAGCGAGACCCACAGCGAGGGCGCGGCGTCGCCCAGCAGCACCGGCGCCAGCCAGATCCCGCCGAGGCCGCCGAGGACCAGGCCCACGGTGCTGAAGGCGCCGGTGACGAAGCCCTGCCAGTAGCCGGAGACGGCGTACGCCAGCACGAGGCCGAGCAGGCACCAGTCGAGGACGTTCATCGCGCCCCATCCTGGCGCACGCGGACCATCCGGTCGGGCAGGGTGCGCTCGACACTCTCGTCCCAGGGCTCGGTGAGGCCGACGTGGTCGAGCAGCCTGCTGACCAGGCCCGCGGTGAAGCCCCAGAGCAGCAGGTCCTTGTCGGGGCCGATCGCGAAGCCGGGGCCGCGGTAGCCCATCGGGTGGACCACGGTGAAGCGGTGGGTGGGGTCGAGCAGCTCGGCGAGCGGGACCCGCAGCACCGTCGCGACCTCGCCGGGGTCGACCACCCGCACCGGCGACGGCTCGCGCCACCACCCCAGCACCGTGGTGACCGCGAAGTTGCTCGGGGGCAGCCAGAGCTCGGGCAGCGTGCCCAGCACCTCGACGCCGCGGGGGTCGAGGCCGGTCTCCTCCTCCGCCTCGCGCAGCGCGGCGGCCACGGGGCCGTCGTCCTGCGGCTCCACGCCCCCGCCCGGGAAGGACACCTGGCCGGGGTGGGAGCGCATCTGGTGCGAGCGCTCGGTGAGCAGCAGGTCGGGGCCGGCGGGGCCCTCGCCGAAGAGCATCAGCACCGCCCCGGGCCGGGCCTCGGCGTCGTCGGGCGGGACGAAGCGGCTGAGGTCGCGGGCGGTGATGGTGCGCGCGCCGTCGCGGATCGGCGCGAGCCAGGCCGGCAGCTCGCTCACTGCTCGACGCCCAGGTGGTCGCGGACCAGGGCCGCCAGCTGGTCGGGGCCGTCGATCTCGAGGTACTGCTCGAAGGCGATCTCGCCGTCGGCGTCGACCAGCACCACCTTGGGCAGGGCCACGGCGCGCAGCTCGCCGTCGGGGTCGGCGTAGACCGGGTAGGTCACGCCAGCGTCGCGCAGCATGGCGCGGGCCCGGTCGACCCGGGTCTCCTGGAAGTCGATGCCGACGACGTCGACCACGCCGGCGTACCGCTCGGAGAACTCCTGGTAGTAGGGCAGCTCGCGCTCGCAGGGCCCGCACCAGCTGGCCCAGAGGTTGACGACGGCGGGGCCCTCCAGGTCGGCGAGGTCGAGGGCACCGTCGCCGGTGAGGGCGTCGAGCCGGACATCGGGCAGGGTGCCGCCCGACCTCGGGGCGGTCAGGTCGTCGTCGGGCGCACCGGGCATGTCGTCGTCGCCGCCCGCGCCCGCGCAGCCGGCGAGCAGCACGAGCAGCAGCACCGCGAGCGCCGCACCGGGCCGCGAGGGCCTCGGGCGTCGCACCCTCACGCCGGCCCCTGGGTGCGCACCAGTGCCTGGGCGGCCTCCGCGTCGGTCGGCCCGGCGCCGTACGACGGGCACCAGCGCGCGACCGTGCAGGCACCGCAGGCGGGCTTCTTGGCGTGGCACACGCGTCGCCCGTGCCAGATCAGGTGGTGGCTCAGCATCGTCCAGTCGCGCTTGGGGAAGAGCGCGCCGACGGCGTGCTCGGCCTTGACCGGGTCGGTCTCCTCGGTCCACCCGAGCCGGCGGGCGAGCCGGCCGAAGTGGGTGTCGACGGTGATGCCGGGCACGCCGAAGGCGTTGCCGAGCACGACGTTGGCGGTCTTGCGACCGACGCCGGGCAGCTTGACCAGGTCGTCGAGCCGCGGCGGCACCTCGCCCCCGTGGTCGGCGACCAGGGCGGCGGAGAGCTTGAGCAGCGACTCGGTCTTGGCGCGGAAGAAGCCCAGCGGGCCGATGATCCGCTCGAGGTCCTCCCGGGGCGCGGCGGCCATGGCCCGCGCGTCGGGGTAGGCGGCGAAGAGCGTGGGCCGCACGGCGTTGACGCGCCGGTCGGTGGTCTGCGCCGAGAGGACCGTCACGACGAGCAGCTCGAAGGGGTTGTCGAAGTCGAGCTCGCAGCGGGCGTCGGGGTAGGTCTCCCCCAGCACGCGGTCGACCTTGCGTGCCCGTCGCACCAGCGAGGTGTCGGGGCGCGGCGGGGTCGGGGTGGTCGGACGGGCGGCAGGCACGGCCACAGGGTACGGCGGCGTACCCACCGCGACGGGCGTGGCAGGTGGTCGCCGAGGCCGCCGGCGCTCCCTCCCGGGGCGGCCCGCGACACCCGCGGCGGGCGCGCTCGCGTGGCGATCGGGCCCTCGATGGGACACACTGTGAGCCGACACACGCCCGCAGACGCGCGGGCTGGCAGGGAAGGATCCCCGGTGACCAACGACGTACTCCGCCAGGCGCCGCTCTTCAGCGCGCTCGACGACGAGGCGGCCTCGGCGCTGCGCGCCTCGATGGGCGAGAGCCGGCTGCGTCGCGGGGACGTGCTCTTCCACGAGGGCGACCCCGGCGACAAGCTCTACATCGTCGCCGACGGCAAGGTGAAGCTCGGCCGCACCTCCTCCGACGGGCGCGAGAACCTCCTCGCGATCCTCGGCCCCGGCCAGATGTTCGGCGAGCTCTCGCTCTTCGACCCCGGTCCGCGCTCGGCCACGGTCACGGCCGTCACCGAGACCAGCTTCCTCTCGCTCTCCCACGACGACCTGCTGCGCTGGCTCGAGGGGCGGCCCAGCGTCGCCCTCGGGCTGCTCGCCCAGCTGGCCGGCCGCCTGCGCAAGACCAACGAGGTCGTGGCCGACCTGGTCTTCTCCGACGTGCCGGGCCGGGTCGCCAAGGCGCTGCTCGACCTCGCCGACCGCTTCGGCCGCACCGCCGACGACGGCGTCCACGTGCACCACGACCTCACCCAGGAGGAGCTCGCCCAGCTGGTCGGCGCCTCCCGCGAGACGGTCAACAAGGCGCTGGCCGACTTCGCCTCGCGCGGCTGGCTGCGGCTCGAGCCGCGCTCCGTGGTCATCCACGACGTCGAGCGGATGCGTCGCCGCGCCCGCTGACCCCGACGCTCCGGGCCCGCGCGGGCCTCAGGGAGTGACGACCTCGCCGCTCCAGGCGTCGGGGAAGCGGCTGGCGTCGAGCCGTACGCCGCCCACGACGAGGGCGTGGTCGCTGGCACGCCGCACCGTGGCGTCGCGGATGCCGGCGTACGCCGTCCACTCGACCTCCGGGTCGCCGTAGATCCAGTCGATCAGCGGTCGGGCTGGCGGGCGGCAGGTGCCGTCGTGGGAGCCCCCCGCGGGCGAGGTGAAGCCGGTGGCCCCGGTCAGCCGGCAGAAGTGCTTGGTGGGCTCGTTGAAGTCACCGGTCATCAGGTGCGGGATCCCGGTCCGGCGCAGCCGCTGCACCAGCGCGATCTGCCGCCGGGTCGCCTCGTCGCGCCAGCGCAGCTGGTTGCCCCGCCTCGGCGTGCTGGCGGGGTTGTGGAAGGACGAGGCGTAGACGAGCATCCCGGTCTCCCGGTGGCGCAGCAGCGCCACGGGCATGTTCATGATCTCGCCGCTGAAGTAGGTGATCGGCACCGAGCCGCCCTGCACCAGCTCCCACTCGGCGCTGCGCCAGGCGACGACGTTGCGGCCGGCCGGGTCGACCCGGGAGGCCTGCGGGTGCATCTGCCAGCCACGCGCCCTCGCCGCGAAGGCGCGCGCCTGCACCGGCTGCATCTCCTGGAAGCCGACCAGCGAGACCCGCGCGCGGTCGAGCGCCCGCATCGACAGGTCGAGCCGGGTGCTCCAGCCGGCGAAGCCGGGCTTGGTGCCTCCCGGCTCCGAGTGGTCGGCGCCGAGCAGGTTGAAGCTTGCGACCACCGTGTCGACGACGGGCGGCTCCTCGACCTGCACCCCCTCGCGCAGCTCGGCGAGCAGCTCGGGATCCACGATGGGGTCACCCTGACGTCGCGGGGCCGCGCTGAGGGGCGGAGGCGACGCGGGCTCGTCCGGCGTGGCCGAGGCGGTGGCGGACGGGGCGGCGGAGGAGGACGCCTCCGACGTGGGCTCCGACGCGGGGGCTCCCGCCGTGGAGAGGTCGAGGTCGCCCCGCGCCCACAGGAAGCCGGTCACCCAGATCGCGAGCACGAGGACCACGACGCCCGCCATCCCGACCTTCTGCCGCACGGCTGGAGGGTAACCCGGTGTGCCTGACCCCCGTCGCGGTTGTCAGGGACTCAGGGTCCGCCGGGAGGGGGCGTGGCCGTCGTCAGAGGTTGATGCTGATGTCGGCGTCCTCGGTGAGCTCCTCGACGAGGGACTGCGCGATGCGCCCCTGCTCCTGCGAGACCGCTTGCTCCTCGAGCTGGGCGCGCACGTCGGCGAAGGGCGGGATCTCCTGCCCGGCCTGCTCCCCCGCCTGCGCCTGCTGCTCCTTCACCTGCCGGTAGAGCGTGCGCAGCTCCCGCTCGGTGGGCTCGATCTCCCCACCCGCCTCGTCGGCCACGAGTCCCTCGACCAGCAGCTGGGTCTGGGCCTGGCCCCGGGCCTGCTCCTCCGAGGTCCCCTGCTCCTCCAGCGCGTCGAGGAGCGCCTGCACCGAGCCGAGCTGGTTCTCCTGCGCCACCGAGGCGAGCTCGCGCTCGACGGCGTCGTCCGAGGCCTCGATCCCCCGCTCGCCGGCCTCCTGCCGGAGCAGCTCGGTGTCGACCAGGCCCTGCGCGGTCTGCTGCTTCAGGGCGTCCTCGTCGGGCGCCTGGCCGGTCGTCTGCGCCTGGGCCTCGGCCTGCTGCAGCTGGGCCCGGTAGACGAGCGTGAACTCGTCGCGGGTGATCTCCTCCCCGTTGACCTCGGCCACGACCTCGGGAACACCCTCCACGTCGGCCTCGGGCGAGGCGGACGAGCTCGAGGACTCCTCGGCGTCCGACCCCCCACCGCCCCCGCAGCCGGTCAGGGCGAGCAGCGCGGCCGTCAGGCCCGCGCCGAGGGCAACTCGGGTGCGCGTCGTCTTCACCCACCCGACGGTACGGCGCGTGCCTGAGGCGCCGGGCACCCCCCGGCACGTGCTCCGGTCGCAGGGTCGGTCAGCGGCGGTCGGCGAGGAAGGCGAGCTGCGCGCGCACCGAGAGCTCCGCGGCACCCCAGAGCACGGGGTCGACGTCGGCGTAGACGACCTCCACCACACGGCGGGGCATGGCGTCGTCCGGCAGCTCGCCCAGGTCGGCGACGGCCTGCTCGACCTGCTCGAGCCGCTGCCGCCGGTGGGCGAGGTAGAAGTCGAGGGCGGGGAGCGCCTCGTCGATCACCGGACCGTGGCCGGGCCACACCGTGGCGATCTCCTCGGCCTCGGCCAGGGCGTGCAGCCGGCGCAGCGAGCCGAGGTAGGCGCCCAACTGGCCGTCGGGATGGGCCACCACCGTGGTGCCGCGCCCGAGCACGGTGTCGCCGGTGAGCACGGCGCGCTCGGCGGGGAGCACGAAGGAGAGCGAGTCGGCGGTGTGGCCCGGGGTCGCGACCACGCGCACCTCGAGCCCGTCGACCTCGACCACGTCACCCTCGCCCAGCCCCTCGTCGCCCAGCCGGTACGCCGGGTCGAGCGCGCGCACGCCACAACCCATCCGCTCGGCGAACTCCCGGGCGGCCTCGGAGTGGTCGAGGTGGTGGTGGGTGAGCAGCACGGCGGCGACCTCGCCCGCCGCCTCGGCGACGGCGTCGAGGTGACCGGCGTGGGCCGGGCCCGGGTCGATGACGACCGAGCGCCGGGCGCCGGGCTCGCGCAGCACCCAGGTGTTGGTGCCGTCGAGGGTCATGTGGTCGGCGTTGGGCGCGAGCACGCAGCGGGCGCGCTCGCCGAAGTCGCCGCCGGCCCAGCTCACCGGCGCTCCCGCGCGGCCAGCAGGTGGTGCATCCACCGCGGCGAGGTCATCGTGGCGCCGCCGTCGTCCTCGACCAGCTCGGGGGTGAACATCTCCAGGACGCGGTCGGCCCCGGCCGCCAGCACGGCGGCCGCGTCGTCGTGCTGGGCCACCTCCAGGCAGGACTGGTAGGTCGGCGGCAGCATCGCGACCCGGTCCGCCTCCACCTCCTCGACCACGTGCCGCGCGGGCAGCCAGGCCACCTGGTCGGACTCCGTGGAGACGTCGCGGGTGCGCTGGCCCGGCGGCAGCAGCGCGGCGAAGAACCAGGTGCGGTAGCGCCGCGGCTCGAACTCCGGGGTCAGCCAGGCCCGGAAGGGCGCCAGCAGGTCGGTGCGCAGCACCAGCCCGCGGTCGGCCATGAAGTCGGTGAAGGCGAGCTCGCGGGCCTCCAGCGCCGCCCGCTCGCGCTCCCAGTCCTCGCCGGTGGTGTCGGACACGACCGTGTCGGCGGCGTCGCCGGCGAGCAGCACGCCGGACTCCTCGAAGGTCTCGCGCACGGCCGCGCAGACGAGTGCCCGGGCGTGCGCGACGTCGGTGACGAGCAGCTCGGCCCAGCGCTCGGGGGCGGGGCCCGCCCAGCGGATCTCGCGGTCGGAGTCGCGCGCGTCGACGCCACCGCCGGGGAAGACGCACATCCCCCCGGCGAAGGCCATCGAGGTCTGCCGGCGCAGCAGGTAGACCTCCGGACCGTGGTCACCGTCGCGCAGCAGCAGCACCGTGGCCGCGTCGCGCGGCTCGACCGGCTGCCGCTCGCCGGTGAGGTAGGCGCGCGCCGACTCGACGTACGACGCGGGCAGCATGACGTGCTGCAACGCCTCAGACCTCGACGACCAGCTCGACCTCGACCGGGGCGTCGAGGGGCAGCACCGGCACCCCCACGGCGGAGCGGGCGTGCACGCCCGCCTCGCCGAAGACCTCGCCCAGCAGCTCGGAGACGCCGTTGGCGACCTGCGGCTGCCCGGTGAAGTCGGGCGTGGAGGCGATGAAGGCGACCACCTTGACCACACGGCGTACGGCGCTGAGCTCGCCGACCTCGGCGCGCACCGCGGCCAGCGCGTTGAGCGCGCACTGCCGGGCGCACTCGACCGCCACCTCGGGCGTCACCTCGCCGCCCACCTTGCCGGTCGCGATCAGCTCGCCCGAGCGCATCGGGAGCTGCCCGGAGGTGAAGACGTGCTGGCCGCTGCGCACGGCCGGCACGTACGCCGCCACGGGCTTGGCCACCTCGGGCACCGCCAGCCCGAGCGCCTCGAGCCGCTCCTCGGGGGTGCTCATGCCACCGGGCGCTTGAAGTAGGCCACGAGGTTCTCCGGGTTCATCCCGGGCACCACCTGCACCAGCTCCCAGCCGTCGGCGCCGAAGTTGTCGAGGATCTGCTTGGTCGAGTGCACCAGCACGGGCGCGGTCAGGTACTCCCACTTGCTCACTGCTTGGGTCATGTCGGTCACCCTAGGGCGATGTCCGGTGATGCGGGGAGTGCCCCCGACCTCGTGCTGCGGTACGCCGACCACGCGTGCGGCCTGCTCGACCTCCACCTGCCCGGCGGCGCGATGCCCGAGGCACCCGCCCCCGTCGTGCTGCTCGTGCACGGCGGCTTCTGGCGCTCGGCCTGGGACCGCACCCACACCCGGCCGCAGGCGCGGGCGCTGGCCGACCTCGGCCACGTCGTCGTGACGCCGGAGTACCGCAGGGTCGGCCCCGGCGACGACCGCGACGGCGCCGGCGGCGGCTGGCCCACGACCGGGGACGACGTACGCCGCGCGCTCGCCGCCCTGCCGGCGGCGCTGCCCTGGGCCCTTGTGCGCACGACGGCCGTCGGGCACTCCGCGGGCGGGCACCTGGTGCTCTGGCTGGCCGCGACCGGGGCCCCGCTCGACCACGTGGTCGCCCTGGCGCCGGTGTGCGACCTGCGCGAGGCCCTGCGGCTGGACCTCGGCGACGGCGCGGCCGCGGCGCTGCTGGCGGGGGCCGACCCCGCCGACGCCGACCCCATGACGCTCCTCGACGAGCGTCCGCAGGGCACCGTCGCGGTCGTGCACGGGACCCGTGACGACGCCGTGCCGGTGACGCTGTCGCGCGCCCTGGCCGCACGCCACCCCTGGATCTCCTGCACCGAGGTCGACGCCGACCACATGGCGCTGATCGACCCCACGTCCTCCGCGTGGCCGGTCGTGGTGCGGGCCCTGGCCGCCCACGACATCTGACAGCGCTGTTACAGTCCGGCCATGGCCGACGACCCGACCCTCGAGAGCCGGTGGCGTCCGCTCTTCCGGCTGCTGCGGCGCATGGACGCCGACATCGAGCAGGTCTACGTCGACGCCGGTCACGCCGGGGTCTCGGCCCGGCACGTGCTGCCACTGGTGCGACTCGCGCACACGGGGCCGCTCACCATCCGCGCGCTCGCCACGGAGTGCGAGGTCACCCACTCCGCGATGAGCCAGACCGTGGCCGCGATGGTGCGCCACGACCTGGTCGAGCGTCTGCCGGACCCGGACGACGGCCGCGCCCAGCGCGTCTCGCTCACCTCGCGGGGCCGTGAGGTCGCCGCCCTCGGCGCCGAGGAGTGGCGCGCCACCGAGGCCGCGGTGGCCGAGCTGGAGGCCGAGACCGAATACCCGCTCTCGCGCGTGGTGCACGACCTCGAGCAGGCGCTGACCCGTCGCGCCTTCGCCGACCGGGTGCGGTCGCACCTCGGACCACGGTGATCCGGGCCAGCCTGCTCGACCTGCGGCCGTTGCGGGCGAGCGCCGACTTCCGGCGCCTGTGGTGGACGCAGGCGGTGTCGGTGCTGGGGGCCCAGCTGACCCTCTTCGCCGTGCTGCTCCAGGTCTGGCGCCTCACCGGTGACCCGCTCTGGACCGGGGCCGTGGGGCTGGCCCACGCCGTGCCCCTCGTCGTGGTGTCGCTGCTGGGCGGCGTGCTCGCCGACAGCCACGACCGCCGGCGCCTGGTGCTCCTGGGCACGGTCGGGCAGCTGGTCGCGACGACGCTGCTGGCGGCCCAGGCCCTGCTCGGCAACCGCTCGGTGCTGCTGGTGCTCGGGCTGGTCGCGCTGCAGACGGCCTTCGCCGCGCTGGCCGGACCGGCTCGACGCACCTTCGTGCCCCGGCTGCTGGCTCCGGCGCTCGTGCCGGCCGGGCTCGCCCTGACCCACATCGGCTTCCAGGCCGCCATGCTGGTCGGCCCCGCCGTCGGCGGCCTGCTGACCGCCGGTGCCGGGCTGGGGTGGTGCTACGCCGCCCAGGTGGTCGCGCTCGCCGTCTCGGTGCACGGCGTCGCCCGGCTGCCCTCCATGCCTCCCGAGCAGGACCGGGCGGGCGGGACCGGCGACGGCACCGCCGCGGTGCTGCGCCGCGTCGGCGCGGGCCTGGGCTTCGTCGTACGCCGCCCGGTGCTGCGCGGCAGCTTCCTCACCGACCTCTCGGCCACGCTGCTCGCGATGCCGGTGGCGCTCTTCCCGATGGTCAACGAGGAGCGCTTCGGCGGCTCGGCCCAGACGCTGGGGCTCTTCATGAGCGCGGTGGCGCTGGGCGGGGTCGCGGCCTCGCTGCTGTCGGGTGCCTGGACCCGCCTCTCCCGCCAGGGCATGGTGATGCTCGCCGCCGCCTCGACCTGGTGCGTCGCCCTGACGGTCTTCGCCGTGGTGGACGGCCTCGTGCTCACGCTGCTGGCGCTCGCGGTGGCCGGGGCGGCCGACACGGTCTCGGTCGTCGCTCGCGGCACGATCACCCAGCTCGCCACGCCCGACGCGCTCCGTGGCCGGGTGGCGGCAGCCGAGCTCGTCGTCGGGATGGCCGGTCCGGACCTGGGCAACGCCCGGGCGGGCGCGGTGGCGGCGGCGACGTCGTCGACCCTCGGCCTCGTCTCGGGCGGCCTGCTGGGCCTGCTGGGCGTGCTCGCCGTGGCCTGGCGCATCCCCGAGGTGCGGCGCTTCTCGGTCGAGCGCCAGCCCGCCGGACGACCGGGCTAGCCCGGTCCGATTACGGACTCGTGGGTCCGATCCGGCGCGCCCTACCTTCGTCCTCGTCGGCGCGACTCCCGTTATCGCGCCCGACGCCCCTCGCGGGGAGGGTCGGAACCCGAGAGCCGACCCTCCCCGCACCTGGGCTCCAGGTGCGGGGAGGCGCTCGTCAGGACGCCTGGTCGAGCGTGGGGTAGTCGGTGTAGCCCTCCGCGCCGCCGCCGTAGAAGGTGGCCGAGTCGGGCTCGTTGAGCGCCGCACCCTCGCGCCACCGCGTGGGCAGGTCGGGGTTGGCCAGGAAGGGCCGGCCCACGACGACCGCGTCGGCCAGGCCGGTGCCGAGCAGCTCCTCGACCGACTGCAGCGTGGTGACCTCGCCGAAGCCGGTGTTGAGCAGCAGGCGACCGTCGAAGCGCTCCCGCAGGTCGGCGACGAGCGTGGCGAGCGGCTCCTCGACCACGGAGAGCAGGCTCAGGTAGGCGAGGCCCAGACCCGAGACGCCGTCGACGACCGCGCGGTAGGTCGCGGTCAGGTCGTCGCCGGGCTCCTCGCCGATGCCGTTGAACTGGTGACCCGGCGAGAGCCGCAGGCCCACCCGGTGGGCGCCGATCTGCTCGGCGACCGCGGTCACGACCTCCACCACGAAGCGGGCACGGGCCTCGGGCGAGCCGCCGTACTCGTCGTCGCGCCGGTTGACCGTCGGGTCGAGGAACTGGTGCAGCAGGTAGCCGTTGGCCGCGTGCACCTCGACCCCGTCGAGCCCGGCGTCGACCGCACGCGCGGCGGCGTCGGCGAAGTCGCGGACGAGCTGGGCGACCTCGTCGGTCTCGACGGCGCGGGGCACGTCGTGGGGCTTCGGGCCGGTGGCGGTGAACATCTCGCCGGGCGCCTGCAGCGCGCTCGGCGCCACCGTCTCGGCGCCGTCCTTGTTGTCGGCGTGCGCGATCCGGCCGGCGTGCATCAGCTGCGCCACGATGGTGCCGCGGCGGCGGTGGACCTCGTCGGCGACCTGGCGCCAGCCGGCCACCTGGTCGGCGGTGTAGAGCCCGGGCACGTCGAGGTAGCCCTGGCCGACCTGGGTCGGCGCGACGCCCTCGCTGATGATGAGGCCGGCGTCGGCGCGCTGGGCGTAGTACTCGGCGTTGAGCGCGGTGGGGGCGTGGCCGGCGCCGGCGCGGTTGCGCGTGAGCGGCGCCATCACGAAGGACTGCGGCAGCTCCCACTGGCCGATCCGGACGGGCTGGAAAGCACGGGACACGGGCGTGACACCTCTCGTGGACGGTTGGTCTGACACCCCTCCCCAACCGTCACCTCACCCCCGCGCCTTCCCGATCCGGGCGAGACGAGGTTCACACGACCCGCCGGGCCTCAGCCGGTGAGCACCTCCGGCTCGGTCTTCTCACGCACCTCGGCCTCGGTGACGCCGGGGGCGAGCTCGACCAGGCGGAGCCCCTCCTCGGTGACGTCGAGGACGCAGAGGTCGGTGATGATCCGCTGCACCACCGCCCGGCCCGTGTACGGCAGCGAGCACTCCTCGACGATCTTGTGGGAGCCGTCCTTGGCGGTGTGCTCCATCAGCACGATCACGCGCTTGGCGCCGTGGACCAGGTCCATCGCCCCGCCCATGCCCTTGACCATCTTGCCGGGGATCATCCAGTTGGCGATGTCACCCTGCGCGGAGACCTGCATCGCGCCGAGGATGGCGGCGTCGATCTTGCCGCCGCGGATCATCCCGAAGCTGGTCGCGCTGTCGAAGAACGACGCCCCGCGCCGCAGCGTGACGGTCTCCTTGCCCGCGTTGATGAGGTCGGGGTCCTCCTCGCCCTCGTAGGGGTAGGCCCCGACGCCGAGGATGCCGTTCTCGCTCTGCAGCACCAGCTCGACGTCGTCGTCGACGTAGTTGGGCACCAGCGTCGGCAGGCCGATGCCGAGGTTGACGTAGGAGCCGTCCTCCAGCTCCGAGGCCGCCCTCGCGGCCATCTCCTCACGACTCCACGGCATCTCAGGCACCTCCGGTGGTGGTCTCGACGTCCCCGCCCGACGGGCGGGGACGGGTGGTGGTGCGCTCGATCCGCTTGTCGGCGGCCTGCTCGGGGGTCAGCGCCACGACGCGTTGCACGAAGACACCGGGGGTGTGCACGTGGTTGGGGTCGAGCTCGCCGGGCTCGACCAGCTCCTCGACCTCGGCGATCGTGAGCCGGCCGCTCATGGCGGCCAGCGGGTTGAAGTTGCGGGCGGAGTCGCGGTAGACGAGGTTGCCGTGGCGGTCGCCCCGCCACGCGCGCACCAGGCCGAAGTCGGCCACGATGGCCTCCTCGAGCACGTACTCGCGATCGCCGAACTGCCGGGTCTCCTTCGGGGGCGAGGCGATCGCGACGCCGCCGTCGGCGTCGTAGCGCCACGGCAGCCCGCCCTCGGCGACCTGCGTGCCGCCGCCCGTCGCGGCGAAGAAGGCGGGGATGCCCGACCCTCCGGCGCGCATCCGCTCGGCGAGCGTGCCCTGCGGGGTCAGCTCGACCTCGAGCTCACCGCTGAGGTACTGCCGGGCGAACTCCTTGTTCTCCCCGACGTACGACGACACCATCCGCCGCAGCCGCTTGGCCTCCAGCAGCAGGCCGAGACCCCAGTCGTCGACGCCGCAGTTGTTGGAGACCGCCTCGAGGTCCGTCGTCCCGGCCTCCAGCAGCGCCTGGATCAGCACCGAGGGGATCCCGCAGAGCCCGAATCCCCCGACGGCGAGCGTGGCGCCGTCGGGGATGTCCGCCACGGCCTCGGCCGCGCTCGTCACCACCTTGTCCATGCAGTGATCCAAGTCTCACCGCGGAGGGCCCGTCAACCACTGCGGCGACGACGCCCGTGGATCACTCGCCGAGTGGACCCCGAGTGGCGGTAGCGTTCACTGAGTGGACACCCCTGTCGACGTGCTCGGACGAGCCGGCGCGGTGCTGCGGGCGGTCGCGGCAGCCGAGCCCGACGGCGCCGGCACCACCGACGTCGCCCGTGTCACCGGCCTCCCCCGGCCCACCGTCCACCGCCTGCTCACCTCGCTGGAGCGGGAGGGACTCGTCGAGCGTGCCCCGGACGGCGCCGGCTGGGTGCTCGGTCCCGAGCTCTACCTGCTCGGCAGCGCCGCCGCCGCGCGCTACGACGTCACGGCCGTCGCCCAGCCCGTCGTGCGACGCCTCTCCGTGGCCACCGGCGAGAGCGCCTTCTTCTCCGCGCTGCGCGGAGAAGAGACGATCTGCCTGCTCCGCGAGGACGGCAGCTTCCCGATCCGCTCGCACGTGCTGCACGAGGGCATCCGCTTCCCACTCGGGGTCGCCTCGGCCGGGCTCGCGATCCTGGCCCACCTGCCGGAGCCCGAGGCGCGGGCCTACGTCGCCTCGCGCGACCTGGCGACGGCGTACGGCGCCGCGCACGCGCCGCGGGCACTGCAGCGGCGGCTCCGCGAGACCCGCGCGCAGGGGTACGCCGTCAACCCGGGCCTGCTGGTGCCCGGCAGCTGGGGCCTCGGCGCCGCGGTCTTCGACGCCGCCGAGCGACCGCGCTGGGCGCTGAGCCTCACGGGCATCGAGCAGCGCTTCTCGCCCCCGCGGCGTCGCGAGCTCGGCGCGCTGCTGCTGCACGAGGCGCACGAGCTGACGCGGGCCATCCGGGCGACGGGCCGCTGAGGGCTGCGGGGTCTCGTCGGTTTCCCAGGTGCACCTGGGGAAGTGTCACCTCACACGGGTTGCAATCCGTGTGAGGTGCGGGTTTGCCAGGTGAACCTGGGAAACCGGCGCCTCGGTCGTCGCCCTACGCTCGTCCCGTGTCCGCGACCCTCTTCCCCGACGCGCAGCTGCACGTCGTCACGGGCAAGGGCGGCACCGGGAAGTCGACGGTGGCCGCGGCGCTCGCGCTGGCGCTGGCCTCGCGCGGCCAGACCGTGCTGCTCTGCGAGGTGGAGGGGCGCCAGGGCATCGCCCAGATCTTCGACGTGGCGCCGCTGCCCTACGAGGAGCGGCTGCTGGTGCGGCCCCAGGCCGGCGCGGGCGACGTCTACGCGCTGGCGATCGACCCGGAGTCGGCGCTGCTGGAGTACCTCGACATGTACTACCGCCTCGGGCGGGCCGGGAAGGCGCTCGACCGCTTCGGGGTGGTCGAGTTCGCCACCACGATCGCGCCGGGGGTGCGCGACGTGCTGCTCACGGGCAAGGTGTACGAGGCGGCCAACCGCAACCGGCGCAACAAGGGCGCCCGCCACTACGACGCGATCGTGCTCGACGCGCCGCCCACGGGTCGCATCGCGCAGTTCCTCAACGTCAACCAGGAGCTCGCCGGGCTGGCCAAGGTCGGCCCCGTCAAGGGTCAGGCCGAGGTGGTCTCGACGCTGCTCCACTCCCCGCGCACGGCGATCCACCTGGTCACGGTGCTCGAGGAGATGCCCGTCCAGGAGACCGGCGACGGCATCGCCGAGCTGCGCGACATCGGCCTGCCCGTGGGGGCGGTGGTGGTCAACCTGCTGCGTCCCCAGGACCTCGACGCCACCGACCGTGAGGCGCTGGCCGGCGGTCGGGCCGACCGCGACGCCCTCGCCGCCAGCCTCGGCGCGGCCGGGGTCGAGCCGACCCCGGAGCTGCTCGACGGGCTGCTCGAGGAGGGGCGCCACCACGCCGAGCGCCGCCGGCTCGAGGACGAGCAGCGCGCGGTCGTGACCGGCCTCGGCGTCCCGGTCGTCGAGCTGCCGCTGCTGCCGGGCGGCGTCGACATGGGTGGGCTCTACGAGCTCGCCGAGCGACTGTGCGAGGAGGGGCTCGGATGAGGCACACCCGTGCCGTGCCCCGTGTCGGTCCGCTCGTGGCCGGCGAGGAGTCGGCGGAGGTGCTCGACGTCGACGCCCTGCTCGACGATCCCGACCGGCACGTCCTGGTGTGCTGCGGCTCCGGCGGCGTCGGCAAGACCACCACCTCGGCCGCGCTCGCCCTGCGCGCCGCCGAGCGCGGCCGCAAGGTCTGCGTGCTCACCATCGACCCCGCGCGTCGGCTGGCGCAGGCCCTGGGGATCGAGCGTCTCGACAACACCCCGCGCCCCGTCGAGGGTCTCGAGACGCAGAGCGGTGGCTCGCTCGACGCGATGATGCTCGACATGAAGCGCACCTTCGACGAGGTGGTGCAGAGCCAGGCGAGCCCGGAGAAGGCGGCGCAGATCCTGGCCAACCCGTTCTACGTCGCCGTGTCGAGCTCCTTCGCCGGCACGCAGGAGTACATGGCGATGGAGAAGCTCGGCCAGCTCGACGCCGAGGCGCGGCGCACCGGGCGCTACGACCTGATCGTGGTCGACACCCCGCCGTCGCGCAGCGCGCTGGACTTCCTCGACGCGCCGGAGCGGCTCTCCAGCTTCCTCGACGGTCGCTTCATGCGGCTGCTGCTCGCCCCGGCCAAGGGGCCGGCCCGCTTCATGACCGCGGGCGTGGGACTGGTCACCGGAGCGGTCACCAAGATCATCGGCGCCCAGGTGCTGCAGGACGTGAAGGCCTTCGTCGCGGCCTTCGACACCCTCTTCGGCGGCTTCCGGACACGCGCGCAGCGCACCTACGAGCTGCTGCAGGACCCGCGCACGGCCTTCGTGGTGGTGGCGGCGCCGGAGCCCGACGCGCTGCGGGAGGCGGCGTACTTCGTCGAGCGGCTGCGGGCCGAGCAGATGCCGCTCGCGGGCCTGGTGGTCAACCGGGCGAGCCCGGCACCCGTCGAGTCGCTCTCGGCCGGCGCCGCGACGGCGGCCGCGGAGCGGCTGCGCGGCGAGGGCGACGCCCTGGCCGCGGGTCTGCTGCGGCTGCACGCCGACCGGGTCACCCTCGTGGCGCGCGAGCGCCGGCTGACCGGTCGCTTCGCGACCAGCCATCCCGACGTGCCGACGGCCGTGCTGCCCGCGCTGTCGACCGACGTGCACGATCTCGCCGGTCTGCGCCGGATCGGCGAGCTGCTGTCGTCGCAGCGGGCCTGAGCCCACTCGCGGGAGACCCGCGCGCGGCTCAGGCGGAGACGACCACCTCGGGGGCCGCGACCTGACGCTCGTGCTCGGCCTTGGCGGTCTCGAGCAGGGAGCGCCACGAGGTCACGTTGGGCCGCTTGCGCAGCAGCGCCCGGCGCTCACGCTCGGTCAGACCGCCCCACACGCCCCACTCGATCTCGTTGTCGAGCGCCTCGGCCAGGCACTCCGCCCGCACCGGGCACGCCCCGCACACGACCTTGGCCTTGTGCTGCTCGGCGCCGCGCACGAAGAGCTCGTCGGGCTTGGTGGTTTGGCAGAGAGCCGCGTTGGCCCACATCTCGTTCCAGGACATGATCCCCTCCAAAGGTCAGAGTCCCGGGTCGCGGTCGCCCCATACGTCCGCTTATCGACCCAGGAATCAGACTAAAGAGGCGGAGAGGATCGAAACAGACACAGAGGGTCCAATCTCGCATAGTCCGAATGGACTAGATCGGTCGCGCCGCACGGCGGGTTTCATCACCCCACTCGTAAGGTTGTGCTATGTCGCGACGCCGTTCCCACGTCTCCTTCGGCTCCGTCCTCTCCCATCTCGGCGTCATCGTCGTGGTCTCGGCGGTGCTCGGTGTGCTGGTCGCGGGGCTCGCCGTCCCCGTCGTCGGCGCCCTCGGCTACGGCGCCAAGGCCACGGCCGGGTCGCTGGAGAACCTCCCCGAGGAGCTGGAGGCCGAGCCGCTGGCCCAGCGCTCCCGGGTCGTCGACAGCGACGGCAACTGGCTGGCGACCTTCTACGACGAGAACAGGGTCAACATCCGCCTGGGCGAGGTCGCCCCGGTGATGCGCCGGGCGATCGTGGCCATCGAGGACTACCGCTTCTACGAGCACGGCGCGCTCGACCTGCGCGGCACCCTGCGGGCCTTCGTCAACAACCAGGCCGGCAACTCCACCCAGGGCGGCTCCTCCATCACCCAGCAGATGGCCAAGATGACCCTGGTCACGCAGGCCCAGACCGAGGAGGAGCGCGCGGCCGCCACGGCCAACACCTACCAGCGCAAGCTGCAGGAGCTGCGCCACGCGATCGCCTTCGAGAAGAACTACTCCAAGAACTGGATCCTCGAGCGCTACCTCAACCTCGCCTACTTCGGCGACGGCGCCTACGGCATCCAGGCGGCCTCGCGGCACTACTTCTCCGTCGACGCCAGCGAGCTCAACCTCCGCCAGGCCGCGACCCTGGCCGGCCTGGTCAAGAACCCGGTCGGCTTCGACCCCACCACCTACCCCGAGCGCGCGGAGGCCCGGCGCAACGTCGTGGTCAACCGGATGGCCGAGCTGGGCGTGATCTCCCAGGAGCGCGCCGACCTCGTCGCCGGCCGCCGTCTCGGCCTCCAGGTCACCCCGTCGCGCAACGGCTGCCTCAGCTCCGAGGCGCCGTTCTTCTGCGACTACGTGCGCCGCTACCTGCTCGAGGACCCCGCGCTCGGCGAGACCGTGCAGGACCGCGCGCAGCTGCTCAACGAGGGCGGCCTGACGATCAGCACCACGATCGACCAGGACTTCCAGCGCGCCGCCGACACCGCGACCCGCAACGCCGTCGACCCGACCGACCAGGCCATCGGCGGCCTGGCCATGGTCGAGCCCGGCACCGGCGAGGTGCGCGCGATCTCGCAGTCGCGACCGATGGGACGCGAGAAGGAGCAGGGCGAGACCTTCCTCAACTACACCGTCAACAGCAAGTACGGCGACGCCAACGGCTTCCAGGCCGGCTCGACCTTCAAGGTCTTCGTGCTCGCCGCCGCCCTCGAGCAGGGCATCTCGCCGTCGACGGCGTTCCGCTCCCCGGAGGAGATGGACTTCCCGATGGGTGACTTCGCCGACTGCACCGGCAGCTACCCCAGCACCGACACCTGGCCCGTCGGCAACAGCACCACCAGCGGCCGCAAGGACCTGGTGACCGGCACCCGCGAGTCGGTCAACACCTTCTTCGCCCAGCTCGAGCGTGAGACCGGGCTCTGCGAGCCCTACGCCCTGGCCAAGGCGATGGGCGTCGAGCTCACCGACCCCGGGCGCGAGCGGGTGCCGTCCTTCACCCTCGGCGTCGCCGACGTGAGCCCGCTGGAGATGGCGGGCGCCTACGCCACCTTCGCGGCGCGCGGCCAGTTCTGCGAGCCCCGCCCGGTCACCGAGATCCGCAACGCCGAGGGCGAGATCTTCAAGGACTACCCCGCCGAGTGCAGCCAGGTGATCCGGCAGTCGACGGCCGACGAGGTCAACCGGATCCTCGAGGGCGTCATCAACGGCGGCTTCGGCTCCGCCCTGGCCCTCGACAAGCCGGCGGCCGGCAAGACCGGCACGATCAACAGCCAGATGGCGGTGTGGTTCAACGGCTACACCCCCACGATGTCGACTGCCGCGATGGTCGCGGGAGCCAACCAGGACGGCAACTGGGTGACACTCAACGGCCAGGTCGTCGGCGGCACCGGCATCGGCACCGCGTCGGGCTCCACCCTGGCCGGCCCCATGTGGGCCGAGGCGATGCGCGCGGTCTCCGGCGAGCTGCCCTACGAGACCTTCACCAGCCCCACCCCCGGCGACGCCCCCATCGAGGTCCCCGTCGACGACGTCGAGGGCATGCGCGCCGACCGCGCCGTCGAGCTGCTCACCGGCCGGGGGTTCCAGGTCTACGTCAGCGGTGACGAGGAGTCCCGCGTCACCTCGGTGAGCCCCGCTCCCGGCAGCGGCCTCACCCGCGGCTCCACCGTCACCCTCTCGGCGGGCTGAGGCCGGCCGGCGGGACGTCCGTCCGCCGCGACGTGCTCAGCCGGCGGCGAGCTGCTGCTTCACCACGGCGGCGACGGCGCCGCCGTCGGCGCGGCCCTTGGTCTGCGGGGTCAGCACGCCCATCACCCGGCCCATGGCGCGGGGACCGTCGCCGCGCACGCCGAGCTCGTCGATGGTGCGGGTGACCAGCTCCTCGATCTCGGACTGGCTCAGCTGCTCGGGCAGGTACGTCGCGATCACGGCCGCCTCGGCCTGCTCCTTGGCCGCCGACTCCTCGCGCCCGGCGTCGGCGAAGGCCTCGGCCGCCTCCCGGCGCTTCTTGGCCTCGCTGGTGAGCACGCCGAGCACCTCGTCGTCGCTGAGCTGCTTGGCCTCCTTGCCAGCCACCTCGGCGTTGGTCACGGCGGTCAGCACCATCCGCAGCGTCGAGGACCGCAGCTCGTCGCGGGCCTTCATCGCCGCGGTCAGGTCGGTGCGCAGCTGCTCCTTGAGGCTCATGCCCCCGATTGTGGCAGCCTTGCCGCATGGCGTCGCAGCGAGTTTCCCGGGCGCTGCGCGCCGCGGCCGTGGGCGCTGGCGGGGTGACGGCGCTGGGCGCCGCCACGCTGGCCTGGTCGGCGGGGGTCGAGGTGCGCGCCTTCGTCGTACGCCGCGTGGAGGCGCGGGTGCTGCCGCCCGGGCACCGGCCGCTGCGCGTGCTGCACCTCAGCGACCTGCACCTGACGCCCTCGCAGGGCCGCAAGCGCGCCTGGCTGGCGTCGCTGGCCGCGCTCGAGCCCGACCTGGTCGTCGACACCGGCGACAACCTCGCCCACCGCGACGCCGTGGACCCGGTGCTGGAGGGGCTCGGTGGCCTGCTCGACCGGCCCGGCGCCTTCGTCATGGGCTCCAACGACTACTTCGCGCCCACGGCCCGCAACCCGCTGTGGTATCTCTTCCCCGACGACGGCCGGCGGCAGACCCACACCCCCCAGCTGCCGCACCGCGAGCTCCGCGCCGCACTCACCGACCACGGCTGGCTCGACCTCACCAACACCTCCGCCCGGCTGCAGGTGGGCGACACCTCGATCGCCCTCGTCGGCGTCGACGACCCCCACCTGGAGTACGACGACCTCCCCGCCGTCGCGGGTCCCGCCCCTGCGGACGTCGACCTGCGCCTCGGGGTCACCCACGCGCCGTACCTGCGCGTGCTCGACCAGTACGCCGCCGACGGCTACGAGCTCGTGCTGGCCGGCCACACCCACGGCGGCCAGGTCTGCCTGCCCTTCAAGGGCGCGCTGGTGACCAACTGCGACCTCGAGCCCGCTCGCGCCAAGGGGCTGCACCGCCATCCCGCCGACTCGCGTCCGGGCCAGCCCGGCACCTCGTGGCTGCACGTCTCCGCGGGGGCGGGCACCTCGCCGTACGCCCCGGTCAGGCTGTGCTGCCGACCCGAGGCGACGCTGCTGACGCTGCTGCCGCGCTGACCCGATTTCGGCTCCCCCGAGCCGCGCCGGTATGCTCGCCCAGGCTCTCCGGGGTGTGGCGCAGCTTGGTAGCGCGCGTCGTTCGGGACGACGAGGCCGCAGGTTCAAATCCTGTCACCCCGACCAGTCGACAGCCGGATCCCAGCAGGGGTCCGGCTGTCGTGCTTCCCGACCGAACCGGCGACCGGCGCGCGCGAGACGGTGGCGCTAGTCGACCGCGATGGCCGGGCCGCGCACACCGACGCGCACCAGGTCGCCGACCGCGGGCAGCTCGGTGGAGGCCCACCGTGCCGTGAGCGCGGTGTCGCCCACTCGCAGCGCCACCGACGCCTCCGGGCCCCGGAAGCGCACCCCCTCGACCACGGCCGGCACCCCCTCGCGCGTGGGCACCACCTGCTCGGGCCGCAGCACGAGCCGCTCGCCGTCTCCAGCGACGGGGATCCGCCCGAGCACCGTCGCGGCGACCCCCTCGGCGACCTCCCCGGCGATCTCGACCGTCTCGCCCAGCAGGCGCGCCACCCACAGGCTCGACGGGCGGCGGTAGACCTCGCTCGGCTCCCCCACCTGCAGCACCCGGCCCTCGTGCATCACCGCGACGCGGTCGGCCAGGCTCAACGCCTCGTCGCGGTCGTGGGTGACCAGCACCGCGGTGGTGCTCGCCTCGCGCAGCAGCGCGACCACCTCCTCGCGCATCGAGACGCGCAGCGTCGCGTCGAGCGCGCTGAAGGGCTCGTCGAGCAGGACGGCGCGCGGTCGCGGCGCGAGCGCCCGCGCCAGCGCCACCCGCTGCTGCTGCCCCCCGGAGAGCTGGTGGGGGCGGCGGCGCTCGCTCCCCGGCAGGCCGACGAGGTCGAGCAGCTCGGCGACCCGCTGCCGCCGGGCGTCCCGGGGGAGGCCGCGCAGCCCGAAGCCCACGTTGCCCGCGACGTCGAGGTGCGGGAAGAGCGCACCCTCCTGGGGCACCAGCGTGACCGCGCGGGCCTCGGCGGGAAGGTGCAGCCCCGGGCCCTCGACGCGCTCGCCACCGAGGGAGATGCTCCCCGCCTCCGGGCGCTCGGTGCCGGCGAGCGCGCGCAGCAGGGTGGTCTTGCCGCACCCCGAGGGACCGACGACCGCGAGCAGCCCACCCTCGGCCCGCAGGTCGACCCCGCGCAGCGCAGGCACTGCCGGCGGGCCGGGGTAGGTCAGCGCGAGCCCCGCGACCTCGATCGTGGTCACGTGGCGACCTCCCGGCGTCCGGTGGCCAGCATCGCGGTCGGCACGGCGGCCGCGAGCACGATGACCACGGCGTACGGCGCCGCGGCGGCGTAGGACGCCGCACTCACGTGGCCCCACAGCCGCGTCGCGAGGGTGTCGAAGCCGGTCGGGCGGAGGAAGAGCGTCGCCGGCAGCTCCTTCATGATCGTGAGGAAGACCAGCGTCGCGGCCGCACCGGCCCCGGGAGCGGTCAGCGGCAGCACCACGTCGCGCCACACGCCGGCGCGCGAGCGGCCCAGCGAGCGGGCGACGTCCTCGAGCCCGGGAGCGACGGTGGCCACGGAGGCGATGATCGCGGCCAGCCCCAGGGAGAGGAAGAGCACGGCGTACGCCGCCACCAGCAGCGGCAGCTCCTGGTAGAGCCCCGGGGTCACCCGCACCCCGAAGAAGACCAGGGCGAGCCCGACCACCACGCCGGGCAGGGCGTGACCGGCGTACGCCGCCCCGATGCCCGCCGCGCTCAGCCCGCTCGGGTGCCGCGCCGCGAGCCAGGCGAGCGGGAAGGCCAGCGCGACCACCACGAGCGCCCCGAGGGCGGCGACCAGTGCGGTGTTGCCGAGCGCGGCCACGAGCTGGGCGGGGTCGGCCGCCGAGGTGCCGCGCACCAGCCAGCGCCCCATGCCGTAGGCCGGGACGCCCAGCGCCGCGACCAGCACGGCGACCGGGACCAGGCTCGCCCACCACCGGCCACGACCCAGGGGGAGCACCCGCTGCGGCCGGACCGCCCCGCCCCCCACCTTGGCCACGCGGCGGCGCGAGCGGCCCTCGACCGCGACCACGAGCAGCGCCAGGAGGGCGAGCACGCACCCCAGCACCGCGGCCGGCGTCCGGTCGAAGGAGGCACGGTAGGAGCGGAAGATGCTGGTGGTGAGCACCTCGTGCCGCATCGTGGCCACGGCCCCGAAGTCGCTGAGCACGTAGAGCCCGACGAGCAGGCCCCCACCGGCCGCCGCCGGGCGCAGCTGCGGCAGGGTCACCCGCCACAGCACCCCGGCCGGTCGGGTGCCCAGGCCGCGGGCGACGTCCTCCAGCGCCGGGTCGCAGCGGCGCAGCGCCGCCAGGGCGGGCAGGTAGACGTAGGGGTAGGAGATCGTCGTCAGCACGACCACCGAGCCGAGCCGGCCCGCGACGTCGGGCGCCACCCCGATCCAGCTCCACGCCGCGACGTACGACGGCAGCGCCAGCGGCAGCGCGAGCGCCACCCGCAGCACCCGGCGGCCGGGCAGGTCGGTGCGGGTCACGAGCAGCGCCAGCCCGAGGCCCAGCACCAGGCACAGCAGCGTCACGGTGCCGGCGAGCTCGACCGAGCGCAGCACCAGCGTCAGCGTGCGGGGCCGCCACAGCGTCGCGGCGACGCCGTCCCAGCCTCGCTCGGTGGCGCGGACCAGGAGGTAGCCGAGGGGCACCAGTGCGAGCCCGGTCACCACGAGGGTGACCAGGCTCAGCACCGGCGCCCGGACGAGCGACTGCCGCAGCGCGCTCAGCTCAGCAGCCCCGCCTCGGTCAGCAGCGCCTGCGTCTCCTGGAGCGAGTCGAGGTCGGAGAGGTCGAGCTGCGGACCCTCGAGCTCGTCGAGCGCCGGCACCCCCTCGGGGTCGGCGACGCCGTCGACGACGGGGTACTCGTAGGTCTCCTCCACGAAGTACTGCTGACCCTCCTCGGAGAGCAGGTACTCCACGAAGGCCTGTGCCTCCGCGTTGTCCGCGCCCTGCGGCGTGACGCCGACGGCCGTGGCGTTGACCAGGCCGCCGGGGTCGTCCCCGGCCGGGAAGACCAGCTCGCTGGCCATCTCCTCCACCCCGCCGACCTCGGGCGCCGTGCGCGCCCAGTAGTAGTGGTTGATCAGGCCGATCGGCTGGTCGCCCGCCTCGACCGCCTCCAGCACCTCCGAGTTGCCCTCGTAGACGGTGGCGTCGTTGGCCTGCATCTCCTCGAGCCAGGCCGCGGCGGCGTCCTCGCCCTGGCTGACCCGGAAGCCGGTCATGAAGGCCTGGAAGCCGGCGTTGCCGGGCACCCAGGCCACCTGGCCGCGGTAGGCGGGGTCGGTCAGGTCGAGCACACCCGTCGGGGGCGTCTCCACCAGGTCGGGGTTGTAGACGATGACGCGCGAGCGGCCGGTCACCCCGACCCAGTCGGTGCCCTCGGCGGGCCGGAAGCGCTCGTCGGCGCGGTCGACGACCTCCTGCGGCAGGGAGCCGAGCAGGTCGGCCTTCGCCAGGGCGCCGACGGCGCCGACCTCCTGGGAGTAGAAGACGTCGGCGGGCGTCCCGTCGCCCTCCTCGAGCAGCTGCGCCGCCATCTCGGCGGAGTCGCCGTAGCGGACCTCGATCTCGACGCCGGCCTCCTCGGCGTACTGGTCGATGAGCGGCCGCACCAGCTCCTCGTCGCGCCCGGAGTAGAGCGTGAAGGCCGGACCGTCGTCCGCCTCCTCGCCGGAGCCGGCGTCGGAGCCGCCGCACCCGGAGAGGGCGAGCGCGGCGCAGACCGCGACGAGGGACAGGTGGTAGGGGCGGCGCAGGGTCATCGGAGGTGCTCCTTGAGTAGGTCCGTGCTCGGGGTCAGGTCCGCGAGCGAGGCACCGCGGTGGGCTGGAGCCGCGACAGGCATAAGGTAAGGCAAGCCTAAGTAGTTGCCGCAGCCGCACTTTTCGTCGCCGAGTCCCCCGCACCTGACCTGACCGCGTGGCACCATGCCTGCCATGGCTGGTGACGACCGCGAGGGGCCCGACCTCGAGCTGCCCTCGCTCTTCGGCCGCCGCCGCAAGCGGGCCGCAGCCGACCCACCGCCGGAGCGAGCCCCCGAGCAGGCCCCCGAGCACACCCGTCCCCTGCGTGCCACCGGCGCGGCCAAGCGGGTCCCGCCGACGCCACCCCCCAGTGCGCGTCCCGCAGTGGAGCCGGAGCCGGAGCCGGAGCCCGAGCCGGAGCCCGAGCCGGAACCCGAGCCGGAGCGACGTGGTCCCGAGCTGCGCTACGACCCGCCTCCCGCCCGGGCCGTCGAGACGCGTGCCGAGCCCACCCCGGAGCACGCGGCCGAGCAGACCCTCGTCGCGGTCGCCGACCCGCCCGCGTCCGACGACCCCGACGTGGCGCGCGCCCGCAGGATCCCCTCCGTCTCGCTCGCGCTGCCGCGGCTGCCGCCACTGCCGGCGGCGGCCGTGACGGGGCTCGTGGTCGCGCTCACCGGCGTGGGCCTGACCTGGCTGATCCTGCAGGGCTGCACGGCGGTGCGCGGCGTCAGCAGCTGCGGCGGGATCGGCCTGCTCGGCGTCCTCGTCGTGGTGCTGGTCCAGGTGCTCGTCGGGGCGACGCTGCTCGCGGCCTTCCACGTCACGGAGCCCCGCAGCACGGCGGTGCTCGGCGTCGGGCTGCTCAGCTGCCTCACGCTGGTGCTGGGCTACGCCTCGGCGCCGACGCTCGTCGTCGCGCTCGTGCTGCTGGTGCTCGCCGCGCCGGCGTACGTCGTCGCGGCACGCGTCACCGGCTCCTCCTTCGTGCTGCGCGACTAGGAGCCGCGGGGGTCAGCCCTCGCGGGCAGCCAGCAGCTCGGCGATCTGCACGGTGTTGAGGGCGGCGCCCTTGCGGAGGTTGTCGTTGCTGACGAAGAGCGCCAGGCCACGCTCGTCGGGCACGCCCTCGTCCTGCCGGAGGCGCCCGACGTACGACGGGTCCTTGCCCGCGGCCGCGAGCGGCGTGGGGATGTCGACGAGCTCGACCCCGGGAGCCCCGGAGAGCAGCTCGCGCGCGTGCTCGACGGGCAGCGACCGGGCGAACTCCGCGTTGATCGCCAGCGAGTGGCCCGTGACCACGGGCACCCGCACGCAGATCCCGGAGACCAGCAGGTCGGGGATGCCGAGGATCTTGCGCGACTCGTGGCGCAGCTTCTGCTCCTCGTCGGTCTCGGCGAGACCGTCGCGCACCAGCGACCCGGCGAAGGGCAGCACGTTGTAGGCGATCGTGCGGGCGTACGCCGCGGGCGGGGGGAAGGCGATCGCGTCGCCGTCGTAGGCCAGCTCGCGCGCCTTGTCGCCGGCCGCCTCGACCTGCGAGACGAGCTCCTCGACGCCCTTGACCCCCGAGCCGGAGACGGCCTGGTAGGTCGAGGCGATGAGCCGCGTGAGCCCCGCCTCGTCGTGCAGCGGCTTGAGCACCGGCATCGCGGCCATGGTGGTGCAGTTGGGGTTGGCGACGATGCCGCGCGGGATGCTGGCCAGCGCCTCGGGGTTGACCTCGCTGACGACGAGCGGCACGTCGGCGTCGCGCCGGAAGGCCGAGGAGTTGTCGACCACGACGACGCCGGCGTCGGCGAAGCGCGCGGCCTGGGCGCGCGAGGTCGAGGCGCCCGCGGAGAAGAGCGCGATGTCGAGGCCGGTCGGGTCGGCCGTGGCGGCGTCCTCGACGGTGACCTCGCGGTCGCCGTACGGGAGCACCGTGCCGGCGGACCGGGCGGAGGCGAAGAAGCGGATCTCCTCGGCCGGGAAGTCGCGCTCGAGGAGGATCTGACGCATGGCGACGCCCACCTGTCCGGTGGCGCCGACGATGCCGATGCGAGCCATGGGGTCCTCCTACCTTCCGGTGCCGCCGTAGACGACGGCCTCGACCTCGTCGGCGTCGAGCTCGAACGCCGTGTGGGTGGCGGCGACGGCCGCGTCGACATCGCCCTCGTCGACCACGACCGAGATCCGGATCTCGGAGGTGGAGATCATGCCGATGTTGACGCCCGCCTCGGCCAGGGAGTTGAAGAACTTCGCCGTCACGCCGGGGTGGGAGCGCATGCCCGCGCCGATCAGCGAGACCTTGCCGATCTTGTCGTCGTAGATCAGCGAGTCGTAGCCGATCGCGCCCTTGAGGCTGTGCAGCGCCTGCATCGCGGTCTGGCCGTCGGTGCGCGGCAGCGTGAAGGAGATGTCGGTCAGGTTGGTCGCCGCGGCCGACACGTTCTGCACGATCATGTCGAGGTTGATCTGCGCCTTGGAGAGCGCGTCGAAGATGCGCGCGGCCTCGCCGACCTTGTCGGGGACCCCGACGACGGTGATCTTGGCCTCGCTGCGGTCGTGCGCGACGCCGGCGATGATCGCCTGCTCCATGGTGGCCTCCTGGTGGGCGTCGTCCTCGATGCTGCCGGCGACGACGGTGCCGCGGAGCTGGCTGAAGGACGAGCGGACGTGGATCGGGATGTCGTAGCGGCGGGCGTACTCGACGCACCGCAGGTGCAGGATCTTCGCGCCGCAGGCGGCGAGCTCGAGCATCTCCTCGTAGGTGACGCGGTCGAGCTTCTTGGCCGTCGGCACGATGCGCGGGTCGGCGGTGAAGACGCCGTCGACGTCGGTGTAGATCTCGCAGACGTCGGCGCGCAGCGCGGCGGCCAGGGCCACCGCGGTGGTGTCGGTGCCGCCACGACCGAGGGTGGTGATCTCCTTGGTGTCCTGGCTGACGCCCTGGAAGCCGGCCACGATCACGATGTGGCCCTCGTCGAGCGCGGTGCTGATGCGGCCCGGCGTCACGTCGATGATCTTGGCCTTGCCGTGCACCGAGTCGGTGATCACGCCGGCCTGGGAGCCGGTGAAGGAGCGGGCGGTGAAGCCGAGGTCGGAGATCGCCATCGCGACCAGCGCCATCGAGATCCGCTCGCCGGCGGTGAGCAGCATGTCGAGCTCGCGGGCCGGCGGCACCGGGCTGACCGCCTGCGCCTTGTCGAGCAGGTCGTCGGTGGTGTCCCCCATGGCGGAGACGGCGACCACCACGTCGTTGCCCTGCTTCTTGGCCTCGACGATGCGGCGGGCGACGCGCTTGACGGCGGCCGCATCGGCCAGGGAGGAGCCGCCGTACTTCTGCACGACGATGCCCCGGCGCTCGGCGGTGGACGTGGCGGTTGCGACCACGGGAGGACCTCGCTGCTCGGTGGGCGGACAGGCGGTCCGGCTTCCGGACCGCCTGCGATTCTACGGCGGGTCAGTCCTGGAGCCGACCGGCGTCCACGTCGGGGGCGTCCAGCTGGGCCGCCGCGGCGATCTGCTCGGTCTCGCCCGCGATGTCGAGGTCGAGCCGGTCGTGCGCGACCACCGAGTGCAGCGCGCTGAGCACACCGCACGCCTGCGTGCCCCACGAGGCGAGGTAGGAGTACTGCCACCACCACAGCGCCTCGAGCACGTCGCCGCGCCGGAAGTGGCGCAGCCCGTTGGCGACGTCGGACGCGATCGCGGTGAGGTCGTCGGAGATCTGGCTCGGCACCGTCTCGGGGTCGTAGGGCTCGAAGTTGAGCGCGTAGGTGTCGATCCCACCGAGCACGTGGGCCAGCCGCAGCCGCATGGCGTCGAGGTCGGGGTCGGGCCCGACGTCGGGCTGGTACTGGTGCTCGGGGGTGAAGTCGACCTGCACCCCCAGCCTCGCGCCGGCGAGCTGCAGCTGGCTGACCTCGAGCAGCAGCAGCGGCACCGAGGCCGACTCGGCAGCCCCTCGGGAGATCGCCTGGAGCCCCACAAGGAAGGCCTCCGTGGCGTCGGCGACCTGCTGGGCGAGCTCCTGGATCTCCTGGTCGAGCTGGGTCTCAGTCACCGGTCGATCTCCTTCCTGCGAACGCCCTCCCGAGCGTCACCTCGTCGGCGTACTCCAGGTCGCCGCCCACCGGCAACCCGCTGGCGAGGCGGGTCACCGACAGCTCCATCGACCGGAGCAGTCGTGAGAGGTACGCCGCCGTGGCGTCACCCTCGATGTTGGGGTCCATGGCGAGGATCACCTCGGTGACCTCGCCGTCGGCGAGCCGCCCCATCAGCTCGCGGATGCGGAGCTGGTCGGGGCCGATGCCGGCGAGCGGGGAGATGGCCCCGCCGAGCACGTGGTAGCGCCCGCGGAACTCCCGCGTGCGCTCGATCGCGACGACGTCCTTGGGCTCCTCGACCACGCAGATCGACGTGGGGTCGCGGCGCGGGTCGGCGCAGATGCGGCACCGCTCGGCCTGCGAGACGTTGCCACAGGTCTGGCAGAAGGTCGCCTTCGCCTTCATCTCCTGCATGGTCTCGGCCAGCCGGCGGACGTCGGCGGGGTCGGCCGCCAGCAGGTGGAACGCGATCCGCTGCGCGCCCTTCGGGCCGACGCCGGGCAGCCGGGCCAGCTCGTCGATGAGGTCCTGCAGGACGCCTTCGTACATCGGGCCCTCGTCAGAATCCGGAGCGGCGAGGCTCGTCGCCGGGGTCGCCGCCGGGCGCACCGCCGAGCTCGCCCAGGCCACCCAGCGCGCCACCGAGGTCGAGACCGCCCGCACCCCCGGCGAGAGGACCGAGCGCCTGGGCGGCCAGGTCGTCGACCCGGCCCTTGGCGTCGCGGTAGGCGGCGACCACGAGGTCGCCGAGGTCGGCGAGCGACTCGGCGTCGGCACCGTCGAAGGTGCCGGGGCGCACGGTGACGGCGCTGAGCCCGCCGGTGCCGTCGAGCGTGACGGTGACACCACCGGCCGTGCCGTCGACCGTGGTCCGGGCCAGCTCCCCCTGCGCCTGCACGAGCTGCTCCTGCATCTGCTGGGCCTGCTCGAGCATGGCGCCCAGGTCGAGGCCGCCGAAGGGGTTGCTGCTGTCGGTCACGTCGTCTCCAGGGTCTGGTGGGGGGAAGCTCAGGATCGGGGGGTCTCGTCGATCACGGTGGCCCCCAGCTCGCGCGCGAGCAGCTCCGCGCTGTCGAGCCCGTCGTCGGCGCTGGTGGGGTCGTCGGGGTGGGCGTCGGCGTCGAGGTCGGGCGGCGGGGAGCTCTCCTGCGCGGCCGAGGCCGCCAGCGAGGCGCGCGCCTGCTCGGCCGCAGCGGGCCGCGCCGGCGCCGTCGGCGCCGGGCCGGGGTCGGGCACAGGGGGCTCCGGGGCCCGGCCCGCGGGACCGCGGGAGCCCTCGGAGGACGGGTCGACCGCGGTCTCGATGCGCCAGTCGGCACCCACCACCTCGATGGCCGCCTGTCGCAGCACCTCCTCGCTGCCGCCGCCGACGAAGGACTCGCGGGCGCCGGAGGTCTTGAAGCCGACGGTGAGCGTGCTGTCGTCGACCGCGAGCACCTGGGCGTTCTGGCTCAACAGGATCCAGGTGAAGCGCCGCATCGTCTTGACCTTCTCGAGCAGGTCGGGCCAGAGCCGGCGCACCTCCGCCAGCCCGAGCCGACCGGGCTCGCCGCTCGGGGCGGGCTCAGGCGAGGACTGCGGGGGCACAACCTCCTGCGGCGCGGACCGCTCCGGCACGGGCTGCTGCGGCGCGGACTGTTGGGGCGCGGGGCGCGACGGCTGCGTCGGGGCCTGCTTCGCGGAGACGGCCGGCTCACCGGACTGCGCCGGCGCTCGCTCGGTCGTCGGCTCGGTGCGCTCGGGAGCCGGCCGCTCGCGCACCGCATCGGGCGCGCTGGGGGGCGACGTCGCCACGGCGACCTCGTCGGCGGCGGGGCGCGGCACCGGACCGGGCGGGGCGGCGGCCGCACGGGTGCGGGCGACGGCGCCGGCCGACGGCTGCTCGGACTCGGGCCCGGCGACCTCGAGCCGCCGCTCGACCCGCTCGAGCCGCGCCTGGAAGCCCAGCTCCCCAGCCTCGGCGGCAGGCAGCAGCACCCGAGCGCACAGCAGCTCGAGCAGCAGCCGCGGCGTGGTGGCGCCGCGCATCTCGGTGAGCCCGGCCGCGACGATGTCGGCGGCCCGCACCAGCCCGGCCCGGCCGAAGCGGGCGGCCTGGGCGACCAGCCGCTCGGCCTGCTCCTCCGGGGCGTCGACCAGGCCGGAGGCGTGGGCGCCCGGCACGGCGGAGACGATGACGAGGTCGCGCAGCCGGCGCAGCACGTCCTCGGTGAAGCGGCGGGGGTCCTGCCCGGTCTCGATGACCTTGTCGACCACGCCGAAGACGCCGGCGCCGTCGTGGGCCGCGAAGGCGTCGACCACCTCGTCGAGCAGGTTGTCGGGGGTGTAGCCGAGCAGCCCGGTGGCGACCTCGTAGGTCACGCCGTCGGGACCGGCGCCGCCGAGGAGCTGGTCGAGCACCGAGAGCGAGTCGCGGGCCGAGCCGGCCCCCGCCCGGACCACCAGCGGCAGCGCCGCCGGGTCGATGCTCACGCCCTCGCGCTCGCACAGCTCCGCGAGGTGGTCGGAGAGCACCCGCGGCGGGATCAGCCGGAAGGGGTAGTGGTGGGTCCGCGAGCGGATGGTCGCGATGACCTTCTCCGGCTCGGTCGTGGCGAAGATGAACTTCAGGTGCTCCGGCGGCTCCTCGACCAGCTTGAGCAGCGCGTTGAAGCCCTGCGAGGAGACCATGTGGGCCTCGTCGATGATGTAGACCTTGTAGCGGCTGGAGACCGGCGCGAAGAAGGCCCGCTCGCGCAGGTCGCGGGCGTCGTCGACACCGCCGTGGCTGGCAGCGTCGATCTCGATGACGTCGACCGAGCCGGACCCGCCACGTGCCAGGTCGCGGCAGCTCTGGCACTCGCCGCAGGGGTCGGCGACCGGCGCCTGCTCGCAGTTGAGCGCCCGCGCCAGGATGCGCGCGCTGGTGGTCTTGCCGCACCCGCGAGGACCGGAGAAGAGGTAGGCGTGGTTGACGCGGTTGGCCGCCAGCGCGGCCCGCAGCGGCGCGGTCACGTGGTCCTGCCCGATCACCTCGGCGAAGGTCTCCGGGCGGTAGCGCCGGTAGAGGGCGAGGGAGGGCTCCACACCACGCACCCTAGACGGCGCCGGTCACAGGGCGTACGCCGTGGGACCCCGCTCCGGCCGCCGCGCGAGGGGGTGGGTCGTCGCGGGGACGCGAAAGGCCCCCCGTGCACCGTCGGCACAGCCCCACCGGCCCCTGCACCGGTCGAGAGCCCCGCGGGAAGCGAAGGCCCCCCGTGCACCCGGAAGAGCCCACCTGCCCTTGCTGCCTTCCGGCCCTGGGGGAGTTCAGTGAGGTACCGCCGCACGGGGGGTTGACCCCGATCCTAGGAGACGGCGCCGCGCGCCGCGAACCCGCGGGGCCCCTCCCGCGATCATGCGGGGACCGCGATTGGGCGCCGCCCGGAGCGAGCGGGTAGCCTCCTCCGCGGAGGATTCGCCTAGTGGCCTATGGCGCTCGCTTGGAAAGCGGGTTGGGTTAACGCCCTCAGGGGTTCGAATCCCCTATCCTCCGCCACTCGACCCACACCAGGGGTCCATTCACACCGAGAAGTCGACGCCCTGCGCGAGCGGGAGCTCCCCGGAGTAGTTGACGGTGTTGGTGGCCCGCCGCATGTAGGCGCGCCAGGCGTCGGACCCCGACTCCCGGCCGCCGCCGGTCTCCTTCTCGCCACCGAAGGCGCCGCCGATCTCGGCGCCCGAGGTGCCGATGTTGACGTTGACGATGCCGCAGTCGGAGCCCTCGTCGGAGCAGAAGAGCTCGGCCTCGGCCTGGTCGGAGGTGAAGACCGACGACGAGAGCCCCTGCGGCACGGCGTTGTTGAGCGTGATCGCGTCGGCGAAGTCGTCGTAGGCGACGACGTAGAGCAGCGGCGCGAAGGTCTCGCGGTGCATCACGGCGGCGTGCTCCGGCATCCGCACCACGGCAGGGCGGACGTAGTAGGCGTCGGGAGCCTCGTCGGCCAGCACCCGCTCGCCGCCGACCACCACCTCGCCGCCGGCCGCGACGGCCTCCTCGACGGCGGCGGTCATGGCGCCGTACGCCGTCCCGCCCACGAGCGGGCCGACCAGCGTGCCCTCGGCCATCGGGTTGCCGACGGGCAGCCGGTCGTACGCCGCCGCGAGCCGTGAGGTCAGCTCGTCGACCACCGAGGTGTGCGCGATGACGCGACGCATCGTGGTGCAGCGCTGCCCGGCGGTGCCGGCGGCGGAGAAGACGATGCCGCGCACGGCGAGGTCGAGGTCGGCGCTGCCGGTGACGACGGCGGCGTTGTTGCCGCCCAGCTCGAGCAGCGAGCGACCGAAGCGCTCGGCGACGAGCGGGCCGACGGCGCGGCCCATCCGGGTCGACCCGGTCGCGCTGACGAGCGCGACCCCGTCGTGCCGGGCCAGCGCCTCCCCCACCTCGGCGCCGCCGAGCAGCACCTGGGACAGGTGGGCGGGACCGCCCGTCTCCGCGATGGCCCGGTCGAGCACGGCGGCGCAGGCCAGCGAGGTCAGCGGCGTCTGCTCGCTCGGCTTCCAGATCACCGGGTCGCCGCACACGAGCGCCACCGCGGTGTTCCACGACCACACGGCGGCCGGGAAGTTGAAGGCGCTGATCACCGCCACCACGCCGAGCGGGTGCCAGGTCTCGGCGAGCCGGTGACCGGGACGCTCGGAGGGCATGGTGCGGCCGTAGAGCTGGCGCGAGAGGCCGACGGCGAAGTCGCAGATGTCGACCATCTCCTGGATCTCCCCGCGCGCCTCGGAGGTGATCTTGCCGGCCTCGAGGCTGACGAGCGTGGCGAGGTCGTCGTGGTGCTCGACGAGCAGCTCGCCGAGGCGCTTGACGGTCGCGCCGCGGGCGGGGGCGGGCACCGCGCGCCACGCGGCGAAGGCCTCGCGCGCCCGCGCGACCGCCGCGCCGACCCCGGCGGCGTCGCTCCACGCCGTGGCAGGGAGCGGGGCGCCGTTGACGGGCGAGGGAGCCTCGTGCCCCGTGGCGGGGAGCACGGCACCGCAGCGCTCGGCGGTCTCGCGGGCGAGCCGCGCGAGCTCGGTGGGCGACGGGATCTGGTGGCGGTCCTCTGGCACGGGTCTCCTCGGGGTCAGACGATGGTGAGCTCGGGGCGGGCGCCCGGCCCGGCGAAGCGGCGTACGTCGAGGCCGCTCACGTCGATGACGGGCTCGTGCCCGTGGTACAGGTCGCGCACCACCTCCCCGACGGCGGGTCCCATCAGGAAGCCGTGGCCCGAGAAGCCCGTGGCGTAGAGGAGGCGCGAGACGCCCTCGGCCTCGCCGACGAGCGCGTTGTGGTCGGGGGTGCTCTCGTAGAGCCCGGTCCAGCCTCCGGCCAGCCCCACCTCGGCGAGCCGGGGCGCCCGGCGCTGCACCACCTCGCCCCAGCGCTCGGCGTCGCCCGTGCCCATCAGCAGGCCGGGGCCCTCGTTGTGGAAGTAGAAGCCGGTGCCGAAGTCGATGGTGAAGGGCGTGTCGGGAGCCAGCCCGGGGATGGCCTCGGTGGTCACGACCTGGCGCGGCTGGGCCACCACCGGCAGGTCGACGCCGACCATCTCCCCCACGGCGGCCGACCACACGCCGGCCGCGCAGACCACGGTGTCGGTGCGCACCGTGCCCTGCGACGTGCGGACGCCGCGGACGGTGCCGGCGTCGTGCTCCACGCCGAGCACCTCCGTGTGGGTGAGCACGGTCGCGCCGGCACGCCGCGCCGCGGCGGCGTACCCCTGCACCACGGCCTCGGGCGTGCAGTGCCCCGCGTCGGGCGACCACGTGGCGGCGAGCAGGCCCTCGGTCGCGACGAGCGGGGAGAGCCGCTGTGCCTCCGCGACATCGATCATCCGGCTGGGCACCCCGAGCTCGTTCTGCAGCGCGACGTCGCGCTCGAAGCGGGCCACGTCGGCAGCCGAGTCGAGCAGGAAGAGGTAGCCGACGCGGTGCAGGTCGATCTCGTGGCCGAAGAGCTCCTCGAAGCGCTCGAAGGTCGCCAGGCTGCGCCAGCCGAGCTCGACGTTGACGGCGTCGGAGAAGTTCGCCCGCACCCCGCCCGCGGCGCGGCTCGTCGACCCGCTGCCGAGCTCGTCGCGCTCCAGCACCAGCACCCGGCGCACGCCGGAGGCAGCGAGCTGGTAGGCCGCCGACAGCCCCATCACGCCGCCGCCCACCACGACGACGTCGGCGCCCTCCGGCAGCTCCGCGGTCACGAGGCCAGCCGCCGCTGCACCTCCACCCAGGAGGCCGCCGACTCGGCGGCGTACACCTCCTCGGGCACGGCCACGCGGGTGCCGAGCACGTCGGACATCCAGTCGAGGTCGCGCGGGGCGCCTCCCTCGGTGGCGTCGTGGGTGCCGCCCGAGGTGAGGTTGGAGGCGAAGATGCCGGCCGCGGAGCGCGGCAGGAAGTCCTCGTAGACGATCGGCTCGGGCACCACCGCGCCGCTGCGCACGAGCTCGGCGAGGTCGGTGCCGGCGGTCGCGTCGCCGACCAGGCGGAAGGTGAAGAAGCCCAGCCCCTGCAGGCAGAGCTCCTCCTCGGTCGCGGGCAGGTGCTCGGCCCAGACGGCGCGGGCCACCTCGTCGCGGTCGCCGCCCTCGGCCGCGCGGGCGTCGACCTCCGCGAGCATCCGGTCGTAGAGCTCGCGGCCCTGGGGGGTCAGCGCGATGCCCCGCGCCTCCACCTCCCCGAAGCGCACCCGCAGGTCGCCCTCGACCACAGCCCCGTCGGCGAGCCGGAAGCGGCGGGGCTCGTCGAGCGCGCGGAATGAGGTCTGGCGCAGCAGCACGTCAGGTCCCTCCCAGCGGGGCGGCCCCTGGATCCGGTCGATCATCGCGACGCCCCGGGCCTCCATGGAGGCGTAGAGGTCGTCGATGTCGAGCACCCGCGGGGTCAGGTGGTTGACGTGGGTCGAGGTGACGCCGCCGATGTCGGCCGCGACGCCGGAGACGCGGGCGAGCTCGTCGTACCAGCCGCGGTCGACGGGCTCCGGCGAGAGCGCGAAGGCGCCCGTCGCGAGCGCGAGGAAGGTCTCGGCGTCGCGCTCCTCCAGCCCGCCCTCGGCGACCGCGCGGTCGGCGAGCGAGAGCAGCTCGTCGGGGAAGAGCCGGCGGGCGTCGACGAAGGCCCGCAGCCGCTGCTCCAGGTCGGCGTCGAAGAAGCGCCGGTCCTCGGGCACCAGCACCGAGGTGAAGACCCGGAAGGGGTTGGCGGCCAGCTCGTCGCGCTCCAGCGGACGGAAGGCCGTGGAGACCACCGGCACGGGTGCGGGCTGCACGTCGCGCAGGTCGTAGAAGCCGCACGGCGACATCCCCAGGGCGCCGAAGACGCGCCCGACCTGCGCGAGCTCGGCCGGCGAGCCGACCCGGATCGCCCCGTGGCGCTCGGCCGTCACCCGCTCGATGCTGCCGAGCCGCTCCGCGTCGCTGCCCTCCCGGGCCAGCACGCGCTCGTTGACCTCCTGCGAGACCTCCACCAGCGTCGTGTACGCCGGCACCTCGGTGCCGTAGAGCGCCGAGAGCCGCGCGGCGAAGCGGGCGCGTAGCTCGGTGTGCGTGAGCAGACCCATGCCGCCGAGGCTCCCACGGACCACCCCGCTGCGCACGGGTCCGCGCTGCCGCGAGGGCGCGCCGGATCCTCGGGGGGTCGAGGAAGGCGCGCAGCGCCTGTCTCGAGACCCGGCGAGCGGCGTACGAGGTCTCGAGACGGTTGCTGCGCAACCTCCTCGACCACCCGGGACGGACGAGGACGTCGGGGGTCGGGCCTACGGTGGTGTCGTGGCCGACCGTGACGACCAGCAGCCGGACGCCGACCTGCACGCCCTCTTCGACGCGCTGGTCAGCGACCCCGCCTTCGACGACCGGCGCGGGCTGGAGCCGCTGCTCGACGACCGCGACCCCGACGACCTCACCGACCCGCGCCGGCGGCGGCGCCACGAGGGCGACCTCGTGCTGGTGGTCCGCGCGGAGCTCGAGGACCACGCCGGGACCGTCTGGCGCGACCTGCAGCTGAGCTCCGACCTCTCGCTGGAGGCGCTGCACGCGGTGCTGCAGGCGGCCTTCGGCTGGGAGGACCGCCACCTCTACCGCTTCTCGCTGGCGGGCGACGCCTTCGACATCCGCGCCGAGTGGTTCCTGTGCCCCTTCGACGTCGAGGAGGGCGAGGAGGACGGCACCCCGGTCGACGCCGTGCTCCTCGGCGAGACGCTGCAGGACCGCGGCGACGTGCTGCACTACCTCTACGACTACGGCGAGGCCTGGTCGGTGCGGCTCACCGTGCGCAGCTCCGAGCCGCTCGAGCACGACGAGGTCCCCACGCCGGCTCGCTGCCTCGGAGGCACGGGCGCCGCGCCTCCCGAGGACTCCCGCTCCGCGCCGTCGCCGCACCTGGGCTGGGTGCCCTTCGACGCCGCGACGGTCGACGGCGCCGTCGTGGCGGCGGCCGAGGGGCGCGACCTCGGCCACCTCGACCCCCGTCTCGCGGGCCTGGTGACGCAGCTGCTGCCCAGCCCGCTCGGCGAGGAGATCACCGTGCTGGTGCGCTCGGCCGCGCTCACCAGCGAGCCCGAGCTCGAGGAGCTGGCCCCCGCCTTCGCGCCCGTGCGCTGGCTGCTCGACCGGGCCGCCGAGCGCGGCCTGCCGCTGACCGCAGCGGGCTACCTCAGGCCCGCCGACGCCGCGGCGCTCGCCGCCCGGCTGCCGACGATGCGCGGCTGGCCCGCTCCGGTACGCCGCGAGGTCGATGCGCGACCGGTGCTCCCCTTCCGCACGGCGCTGCAGGACGCCGGCCTGCTGCGCGTGGTGTCCGGCCACCTCGAGGTGACGGCGGCCGGCACCCGCGCCCGGCGCGACGGCGACTTCCTGCTGCACCACCTGGGTCGCCGGCTGCTCGGCGCGGCCGGTGACTTCGAGGAGCAGGCGCGCCTGCTGCTGACGCTGTGCCTGGCCTCGGGCAGCACGGGCGACGACACCGGCCTGGTCGTGCACGCCCTCGACGCCCTCGGCTGGGCGCACGGTGACGGCGCGCCGATCACGCACGACGACGTGGCCGACCTCCGGGGTCCGCTCTGGCTGCTGCTGGCGGCCCTCGACCCGGCGCACCAGCCCCACAGCGCGCGGCCGCGCGCCCTCGGCGCCGTCGCCCGCGCCGTGGCCGCGCGGGCGATCTCGCGCGAGACCTGACGAGCGCCCCCCTGGACCGCCGCTGGGCCCCCGCTGGGCCTCAGTGCTCGAGGTCGGCGAGCTGCAGGTCGGCGGGGAGCTGGCGGCGTACCAGCCAGGCGGCCAGGAGCATCAGTACGCCACCGGCGAGGCCCACCACGGCGAAGGCGTCGGTGTACGCCGCCTGCGCGGCCGCCGCGAAGGGCGTGTCGAGCGCCAGCGCGAGCGACTCCCTCGCCCCGGCTCCGGCGTCGGCGGGCAGGTGGCTGCGGTAGACGGCGGCGGTGAGCCCGCCGAGCACGCTGATGCTGAGCACGGCACCGAGCTCGTAGCAGATCTCCTCGACGGCCGACGCCGAGCCGACCTGGTGACGCGGGGCGCTGCCCACGATGAGCGCGGACGCGAGCCCGAGCGCGGCCGTGCCGAAGCCGACCAGCAGGAAGGCGGCGGCGACCCACACGTAGGTCATCGGGCGCGGCATGGCGAAGAGGAGCAGCGGACCGGCCGCGAGCAGCAGCAGCCCGCCGACGACGGTGCGCCGCGCGCCCAGGCGCTCGGCGATCGCGGGCGCGACCGGCGAGCCGATGAGTCCCCCGAGGGCCAGCGGCAGCAGGGCGACACCTGCCATCAGCGGGCCCCAGCCGTGCACGAGCTGCAGCCACTGCGAGCCCACGAAGAGCAGCGCCATGAGCGTGATGCTGCTGGCCAGCGCCGCGATCACCCCAGCACGGAAGACCGGGAGGGCGAAGAGCGAGACGGCGAGCATCGGGTCGAGCTGGCGCAGGCTGCGGCGCACGAACCACGCCAGCAGCAGCGCCCCGAGCAGCAGGGGCGCCACCGCGCTCAGGTCGAGGCCGCTCTTGCCCAGCCCCTTGAGGCCGAAGGTCAGCGCGACCATGCCGGCGACGGAGAGCACCACGCCGGTGGCGTCGATGCGGCCGGGCCGCTCCGAGCGGCTCTCCGGCAGCAGCCGCAGGCCGAAGCCGATGGCGACGACCATCAGGGGCACGTTGACCAGGAAGGCCGCGTGCCAGCTGAAGAACTGCAGCAGCGCTCCGCCGACCACGGGTCCGACGGCCGCGCCCACCGACGCCATCGCCGCCCAGATGCCGAGGGCGTAGGCGCGCTCGCGCGGGTCGGTGAAGAGGGTGCGGATCAGCGACAGCGTGGAGGGCATGATCATCGCGCCGCCGAGACCGAGCGCGACCCGGAGGGCGATGACCGTCTCGGCGGTGTCGACCCACAGCACCGCGACCGAGGCGACGGCGAAGATCGAGAAGCCGGTGAGCAGCATCCGCTTGCGGCCGACGCGGTCGGCGAGCGCGGTCACGGGCACGAGCAGGCCGGCCAGGACGAGCGGGTAGGCGTCGACGATCCAGAGCTGCTGGAGCGCGCTCGCGCCGGTCTCGGCGGCGAGGTCGGGCAGCGCCACGTTGAGGATCGTCATGTCCATGACGACCACGAGCAGGCTCGCGGCGAGCACGGCGAGGCCGGCCCAGCGACGCGGGTCGGGCGCGGGGGCGTGGGTGGGGACAGGGCGGACGGGGGTGTGCGTCATCGGGACTGGCCTCCTCTCAGGTAGGTGGTGATCACGAGCTCGGCGACGTCGCGGCGAGGCACGTCGCCCGCGCGGATGGCCTCGCGCGCCGCGACCAGCAGGCCGTACGCCGCGTGCCCGAGCCAGCGGGCCGAGACGTCGCCGCGCAGCACGCCGGCCTCCTGGGCGGCGGCGTACAGCGCGACCTCGCGGGCGAAGAGCCGCTCGGTGCGCTCGACGTGCTCGGGCTCGCCGGCGATGAAGGAGTCGGTCAGCGAGAAGCCGAAGTCGTCGGCGTCCTCGACGAAGGCCGCGAGCAGGTCGCGCAGCGCGGCCTCGATTGCCGCGGCGTCGCCGGAGGCGGCGACGACCTCGACGTCGACGTCGTCGAGGCGCTGCTCCCAGCGGTCCTGCGAGCGGGTGCCGATCTCCTCGAGCAGGGTCTCGCGCGAGGCGAAGTGCCGGTGCAGGGTCGCGCGCCCGATGCCCGCGGCGGTCGCGATGTCGGCGAGCGACGAGCGGGGGTCGTGGTTGAGCTGCCGCTGCGCGGCCGCCAGGATCTCCTCCCGGTTCATCTCCACCTCCTGCTCGACATGACTGAGACATCAGTGTCTCATCTGAGACAGCGATGTCTCAAACCGTTTTTCTGTGGGCCTCGCCACCCCCTACCGTCGGGACGTGCAGATCCGCGCCCAGCGAGACCGCGACCAGCGGGCCGTCGACGCCCTCGTGACGGAGGCCTTCGCCGACGAGGGACCCCAGGTCGTCTCCCTGCTGGGCGCGCTGCACCGCAGTGGCGCGCTGCGCGCGAGCCTGGTCGCCGTCGACGACGAGGACGACGACACGGCCGGCGTGCTCGGGCACGTCGCCCTCAGCCGCGGCTGGGTCGACGCCCGGGAGCGCCTCGTGGAGGTGCTCGTGCTGAGCCCGCTCTCGGTCACCCCCGCCCGCCAGCGTGCCGGTCTCGGGACGGCGCTGCTCGCCGCCGCCCGCGAGGAGGCCGTGCGGCAGGGCGCGCCCGCGGTCTTCCTCGAGGGCGACTGGCGCTACTACGGCGACCGTGGCTACGACCCGGGCTCCGCGCACGGCTTCGAGCGTCCCTCGGCCCGCGTGCCCGGACGCGCCTTCCAGGTCACGCTGCTCCCGGCGCACGAGCCCTGGATGACCGGGCGGCTGATCTACCCCGAGGCCTTCTGGAGCACCGACACCGTCGGCCTGCGCGACCCCCTGCTGGCCGAGCTGGAGCGGGCGACCGACTGACGCCGGCGCGTCAGCACTCGCCCGGCGCCAGCCCCCGCACCAGCTCGTCGAGCGCGCCGCCGAGCTGGGTGACCTGGGCGGGCGTGAGCCGGTCGATGACCAGGCGACGCACCTCGGCGACGTGGCCGGGTGCCGTCGCGACGACCTTCTCCCAGCCCGCCGGCGTGAGCACGGCGAGCGTCGCCCGGCCGTCGTGGGGGTCGGGGCGCCGCTCGACCCAGCCCTGGCGCTCCATCCGGCCGACCACGCGCGAGAGGTGCGAGAGGGTCACGGTGGCACGGGCGGCCACCAGGCTCATCCGGGCGCTGCGCCCCTCCGACATCGAGAGCCACGAGAGCACCTGGTACTCCGCGTGGCTCAGACCGGCGTCACGCTGCAGCTGGGCATCGAGTCGCTGCGGCAGCCACGTGAGCACCTTCGCCAGCGCGACCCAGGTCGCCCGCTCGTCGTCGTCGAGCCACCGCGGGTCCGGGGCTGCACTCATGCGCGCCAGGTTACTTGACGGGGAAACCATCGAGCGCTTTACTTGACACGTCAAGTTTTAGCGGAGGAGTGCCATGAACGTCGTGCTGTGGATCGTCGCGGGCGTGCTCGCCCTGGCCATGCTGGGTGCCGGCGGCATGAAGCTCGCCCGCTCGCGCGAGCAGCTGCGCGAGGCCGGCATGGGCTGGGTCGACGACTTCTCCCCCGGCGCCGTCAAGGCGATCGGCACGGCCGAGGTCGCCGGCGCCCTCGGGCTGGTGCTGCCGCCCCTCGTCGACGTCGCCACCTGGCTGGCTCCCCTGGCGGCCGTGGGCCTGCTGCTGACGATGCTCGGCGCCGTCGTGGTGCACCTGCGCCGCGGGGAGACGCCGATGGTGGTGCCGCCGCTGGTGCTCGGCGTCCTGGCGGCCGTGGTGGCATGGGGCCGCTTCGGCCCCTACCCCTTCGGCTGAGCCGTTCTCCTGCCTTGGGCGAGCCCTACTCGTGCAGCCCGGCGAGGCGAGAGCCCACCCGGGCCAGCAGCGAGGTGCGCGTCGAGCCACGCCGCTCCTCCCAGCGGTCGGCCGCGCCGAAGAGCCGGTACATGCCGTGCACCCCGAGCCAGCGCAGCGGCTCGGGCTCCCAGCGTCCGGAGTCGTGCTCGTTCCACGGCAGCGCGGTGAGGGGGCTGGCCACCCCGTCGAGGCGGTCGAGCACCGTGCGCGCGGCGAGGTTGGCCGCGGTGACGCCGTGGCCGGCGTACCCCCGCACGACGGCGACGCGGGTCACCGGGTCGTGGTGCACGCCGGCGCACCAGTCGCGCGTGACGCCGATCGAGCCGCGCCAGGCGTGCGCGAGCGGCAGCTCGACCCCGGGGAAGAACGACCGCAGCCTCCCCTCGAGCGCCCGCACCGTCGCCAGCGGCACCTCGCCGTCGCCGGTGAGCCCCGAGGCGTAGCGGTACGGCGCCCCCCGGCCGCCGATCGCGATCCGGCCGTCGGCCGTGCGCTGGCAGTAGACGAAGGTGTGGGCCGCGTCGTTGAGGCACTCCTGGCCGGCCCACCCGATCCGGTCCCAGGTGGCGGCGGGGAGGGGCTCGGTGACCACCACCGAGGAGTTGACGGGGATGACGGTGCGGCCCCCGAGCAGCGCCGCCGAGTAGGCCTCCACGCAGATCGCCGTGTCGCGCGTGCGGACGACGCCACGCGTCGTGGTGACCTCGCCCGCTGCGACGCCGGTGACCCGGGTGCCCTCGCAGACGGTCACGCCCTGGGCGCGGAGCACCCGGGCGAGACCACGGGTGAGCCGGGCGGGGTCGACGCGCACCGTCGCGGGGAAGTACAGCCCACCGAGCGCACCGTCGACGGCGACCCGCGCCCCGAAGCCCTCACCGTCGAGCAGCTCGACCTCCTCCGGGGTGTACCCGAAGCGCAGGTGCCCCTCCCGGGCGGCGCGGAGGCGGGCGAGACCGGCCTCGGTGCGCGCCACGGAGAGCTGGCCACCGCGCACCTGGTGCGCCTCGATGCCCTCGCGCTCCAGCACCGCGAGGCACTCGTCGATGGTCTCGATCAGCGCGCGCTGGAAGGCCACGACCGGCGCCACGCCGGCACGCCGCGCGTAGACCGCGCGGTTGCCGGGGAGCAGGGTCGACATCCAGCCGCCGTTGCGCCCGGAGGCGCCGTAGCCGACGCGCGCGGCCTCCAGCACCACGATGCGCGCGTCGGGACGCCGCTGCCGGGCGTAGTACGCCGTCCAGAGCCCGGTGAGGCCCCCGCCCACGACGACCAGGTCGGCGTCCTCGGGCAGCGGCTCGGGAGCCTCGACAGGCGTCGGGTCGGCCGTCGTGTCGGCAGCCATCCAGTGGCTGACCTCGCCGTTGCGCCGCGGCGCTCCCGCGGGCGGGGCCTGGCTCACCCGAGCAGCTCGTCGCCGGTCTTGAGCGCGCGGTCGAGGATGTCGAGGCCCTCGCGGACCTCGGCGTCGGACGTGGTGCAGGGCGGGACCAGGTGGATCCGGTTGGCGGTCGCGAAGGGCAGCAGCCCCAGCGCGCGGCACGCCGCGGCGACCTTGCCGGTCGCCTCCACCGGGAGCGGCTCGCGGGACTGCCGGTCGGCGACCAGCTCGACGGCCCAGAAGACGCCGAGCCCGCGTACCTCGCCGACGACAGGGTGCCGCTCGGCGACCTCGGCCAGCGCCGGCCCGAAGACGTCGCTGCCGAGCCGGGCCGCGTGCTCGACGACGCCGTCCTCCGCCATGGCGGTGATCGTCGCGACCGCCGCGGCCGCGGCCAGCGGGTGACCGGAGTAGGTGAGGCCCCCCGGGTAGGCGCGGTGGTCGAAGTGCGCCGCGATCTCGTGGCTGATCGCGACCCCGCCCATCGGCACGTAGCCGGAGTTGACGCCCTTGGCGAAGGTGACCAGGTCGGGACGCACGTCGTAGTGGTCGAGCGCCAGCCACGCGCCGGTGCGGCCGAAGCCGGCCATGACCTCGTCGAGGATCAGCTTGATGCCGTGGGCGTCGCACAGCTCCCGGACGCCGGCCAGGTAGCCGGGCGGCGGCGGCATCACCCCGGCCGTGCCGGGCACGGTCTCGAGCAGGATCGCGGCGATGGTGCTCGGACCCTCCATCTCGATGGTGCGGCGCAGGTGCGCCAGCGCGCGCTCGCACTCCTCGGCCTCGGTCGTCGCGTGAAACTCCGAGCGGTAGAGGAAGGGCCCGAAGAAGCGGGCCACGCCCTCGGTGCCCAGGTCGTTGGCGTAGCGCCGCGGGTCACCCGTCAGGTTGATCGCGGTCTGCGTGCCGCCGTGGTAGCTGCGGTAGGTCGTGAGCACCTTGTGGCGGCCGGTGGTCAGGCGCGCCATCCGCACGGCGTGCTCGTTGGCGTCGGCGCCGCCGTTGGTGAAGAAGACCTTGTCGAGACCCTCCGGCATCCGCTCGGCGATCAGCCGGGCCGCCTCCGAGCGGGCGTCGTTGACGTGGGCGGGCGCGACCGTGCACAGCGTCGCGGCCTGCCGCTGGATCGCCTCGACGATGCGGGGGTGCTGGTGCCCGAGGTTGGTGAAGACCAGCTGGGAGGAGAAGTCGAGGTAGGAGCGGCCGTCGGCGTCCCAGATCGTCGAGCCGTCGGCGCTGACCACCTCCATCGGGGTGATCTCGGCCTGAGCGGACCAGGAGTGGAAGACGTGGGCGCGGTCGAGCTCGTAGGCGCGGGTCATGTCGGGCTCCTCAGCCGTTGGTGGGGAAGCCGAGGTCGACGCCGCCGTGGCTGGGGTCCAGCCAGCGGGTCGTCACGACCTTGCCCCGGGTGAAGAAGTGGACGCCCTCGGTGCCGTGGGCGTGGGAGTCGCCGAAGAGGCTGCTCTTCCAGCCGCCGAAGGAGTAGTAGGCCATCGGCACCGGGATCGGCACGTTGATGCCGATCATCCCGACCTCCACCTCGTTCTGGAAGCGCCGGGCGGCGCCGCCGTCGTTGGTGAAGATCGCGGTGCCGTTGCCGTACTTGTTGGCGTTGACCAGCGCCAGCGCCTCGTCGTAGGTCCCGACCCGCAGGACGCTGAGCACGGGGCCGAAGATCTCGTCGGTGTAGACCCTCATCTCGGGCGTGACGTGGTCGAGCAGCGTGGGACCGACGAAGAAGCCCTCGCCGTCGGCGTCGGCCTGCACGCCGCGGCCGTCGACGACGACCTTCGCACCGGCCGCCTCGCCGGCCTCGACGTACGACGTCACGCGCTCCTGCGCCGCCCTGGTGACCAGCGGGCCCATGTCGGCGCCCCGGGTGCCGTCGCCGGTGCGCAGCCCCTCGGTGCGCTCGCGGATCTTGTCGACCAGGGTGTCGGCGATCGCGCCGACGGCGACCAGGGCAGAGATCGCCATGCAGCGCTCGCCCGCCGAGCCGTAGCCGGCGTTGACCGCCTGGTCGGCGGCGAGGTCGAGGTCGGCGTCGGGCAGCACGACCATGTGGTTCTTCGCGCCGCCCAGGGCCTGCACGCGCTTGCCGTGCTTGGTGCCCTGCTCGTAGATGTACTGCGCGATCGGGGTGGAGCCGACGAAGCTGATGCTCTTGACGTCGTCGTGCTCGAGCAGCGCGTCGACCGCGACCTTGTCGCCGTTGACGACGTTGAAGACGCCGTCGGGGAGGCCCGCCTCGCGCCAGAGCTCGGCCATCCACAGCGCCGCGCTCGGGACCTTCTCGCTCGGCTTGAGCACCACCGTGTTGCCGGCGGCGATGGCGACCGGGAAGAACCACATCGGCACCATCGCCGGGAAGTTGAAGGGGCTGATGATGGCCACGGGACCCAGCGGCTGCCGCACCGAGTGCACGTCGACGCCGGTCGAGGCGCTCTCGGTGAAGCCGCCCTTGAGCAGGTGCGGGATGCCGCAGGCGAACTCCACGACCTCGCGACCGCGGGCCACCTCGCCCGCCGCGTCGGAGAGGACCTTGCCGTGCTCGCGCGTGATCAGCGCGGCCAGCTCGTCGGCGCGCGCGGTGAGCAGCTCGCGGAAGCGGAAGACGACCTGCGTGCGCTGGCTCAGCGAGGTGTCGCGCCAGCCGGGGTACGCCGCCTTGGCCGCGGCGACCGCGTCGCCGACCTCCTGCGCGGAGGCGAGCGCCACGTGTGCGTCGACCTCGCCCGTGGCGGGGTTGGTGACCTCGCCGTGCTGACCGCTGCTGCCCGCGACGGCCGCGCCGTCGATCCAGTGTCCGATGGTCCCGATGGAGCGCGTCATGCTCCCATCGTGGCGGCATACCTCGACGGCCGTCAGGGACGTTGCGTCGCAGATCGGCGGCGATGAGCGACATACTGTCGCCGTGGTGACCGTCCGCGAGGTGCTGGACTCCGAGCCCGTGCGCCGGGGCGCTCCCGAGGTGCTCGCCGGCCACGGTGCCCTGGAGGGCGACGTGCGCTGGGTGCACGTCAGCGACGTGCCGCGGGTGGCCGGGCTGATCGACGGCGGCGAGCTGCTCCTGACCACCGGCGGCTTCCTCGAGCTGGCCGACCCCGACGCGCTCGCGGAGCTCGACCGGGTCGTGGACGGCGGCGCGGCCGGGGTGGTGCTCGAGCTCGGGTCGCCCCCGAGCCCCGCCGTCGTCGCGCGCGCCCGCGAGCGCGACTTCCCGCTGGTCGTGCTGCACGAGCAGGTGCGCTTCGTGGAGATCACCGAGCAGGTGCACCGCCGCCTGGTCTCAGCGCAGCTGGAGCAGGTGACCTTCGCCGCGGAGGTGCACGCGACCTTCACCATGCTCGGCCTGCGCCGCGCCGACCGCGGCGCCATCCTCGATGCCGCGGCACGGCTGCTCCCGGGCCCGGTGGTGCTGGAGGACCAGCGGCGCCGGGTGCTCAGCTCGGCCGCCCTCGGGGGCGCCACCGCCCCGCTGCTGGAGGAGTGGGAGGCGCGCTCCCGGCTCGTGACGTGGCGGGCCGGCACCGCCGTGGGCGGTCCGGAGCACTGGCTCACCACGACCGTCGGCGTGCAGGGCCGGGTGTGGGCCCGGCTGGTCGCGCCTCGGACCGGCGACACCGCCCGCGCCGCCGTGGTGCTCGAGCGCGCCGCGCAGGCGCTCGAGCTCGGCCGGATGATCGAGCGCGACGACGCGGCGACCGAGCTGCGGCTGCACGGGTCCCTGATCTCCGACCTCGTCTCGGGTCGTCTGCCCGACGAGCCGGCCGCGCTCGCCCGCCTCCGCGCCGTGGGCCTGCGGCCCGCCCGGGCGTACGTCGGCCTCGTCGCCCTCGGCGGCCCGGGCTCGGAGCTGGTCGGGCGGCTGCGCCGGCTCCTCGGTGACAGCCGGGTCGAGGGGCTGGTCGCGCCCCTCGACGACCGGCACGTCGGTGTCCTGCTCGCGGCCGACGACCCCGACGCCGTGCTCGACCGGCTCCGGCCCGAGGGCCTGCTGCTGGCCGCCGGCGAGCCGGTCGGGCGGCTGACCGACGTGCCGGGATCGTGGCGCTCCGCGCGCGTGGTCGCGGGCGTCGCCGGCGACCTGCCGCCGCGCGCGGGCGTCGTACGGCACGCGGACGTGCGGCTGCACGGCCTGCTCGCCTCGCTGGGCGACTCGCCCGCCGTCTCCGCCTTCGTGGAGGCCGAGCTCGGCCGGGTGCTGGCCCACGACGCCCGTCACGGCACTGACCTGCTCGGCCTGCTCCGCGCCCTCCTCGACGCCGGCGGTCAGGTCACCGCCCTCGCCCGGGCCACCCACCGCAACCGCTCCTCGCTCTACCCCGCCCTCGCGCGGCTGGAGCAGGTCGTCGGCCACCCCCTCGACACCCCCGCCTCCCGCACCTCCCTCGCCGTCGCCCTGCTCGCCCACGACCTGGGGCGCGCGCGCTGAGGTCTCGGGCTCGGCGGCGGCAGCCGGCGCTTTCCGCGCGGAAAGACCGACGCGTTGCGTTTCCGCGCGATCGGACCGTCGGCGTACGGCGTGTCGCGTGCCGATGAGGCGGAAACGCCCGGCTCGCCGCCGGATCGGTGCTTTCCCCGCGGAAAGCGCGGCGCCGGCCGCACGTGCAGGCGCGTGCTCAGGCGGGATCGCCGGGGCGGCGGTCGGCGAGGCCGGCCATGCCCCAGCGCACCAGGGCGGTCGAGACGGCGCCGGCACGGGCTGCCGCGCCGACGCCCGGGCCCCAGACGGGGAGGCGCAGCATCCGGCGCGCCCACGGTGGGAGCAGGGCCACGCCGCCGGCGGCGATCAGGCCGTAGCCGGGGCGGGCCAGCAGCGGCACGGGCGGGTTGAGGAGCATGAAGCGCGTCGCCTCGCGGGCCGCGGGTGAGGCCTCGAGCTCGGGTCGGTACGCCGCGAGCCGCGCCTCCAGCTCGGCCACCGACTCCGGCAGGCCGGTCGCGCCCAACCGAGACGCCGCCTCGTTGGTCTGCCGCACGAAGAGGTCGGCCTCGTCCGGCGTCAGAGGGGTGGCGGCGTAGCGCTGGTAGGCGTGCAGGAAGGACCACACCTCGGCGACGTGCACCCACCGGAGCAGGTGCGGGTCGTCGGCGGCGTACGGCGTGCCGCGGTGGTCGGTGCCCCGCACCCGGCGGTGCACCGCGCGCACCACCGCGATCGCCTGCTCGGCGTCGGCCACGGTGCCGAAGGTGGTGACGGCCAGGTAGTGGCTGGTGCGCTGCAGCCTGCCCCACGGGTCGCCCTGGTAGCCGGAGTGCCCGGCGACGCCGGCCATCGCGCCGGGGTGCAGCGACTGCAGCAGCAGCGCGCAGATTCCGCCGGGGAACATCGCGGCGTCGGCGTTGACGCGCCAGACCGGGTCGTCGGGGGTGAACCACCGCTCACCCTCGGCCCCCCAGATGCGCTGCGCCCGCTCGGGGGCGTCGTCGCCCGCGACCCTGGAGCGCAGCGCGAGCCCGAGGCGTCGCTGGACCGGTCGCAGCAGGGCATCCATGGGCGGGGGGTACCCGTCAGCCGGGAGTCAACGTCGTCCGGTGCGCAGCATCCCGCGGGCGATCTCGCGCACCGCCGTGCGGGCCAGCGACTTGAAGAGCGGCGAGCCCACGACCTCCTCCACCGTCGACCGGGGCCGGGCCGGCGCCTTGGTGCGTGTCGGGCGGGTGGCGCGGTCGGCCTCCGAGCGCAGCCGGTCCTCCAGCGAGCCACCTGCCTTGTCACCGGTCTCGTCGCTCGCGTGCTCCCTCGCCGCCTTCTCGGCGCCGCGCTCGAGACGGCCGGCCAGCAGCTCGCGGGCCGACTCGCGGTCGACCGTGGCGGCGTACCGAGGGTGCAGCGGCGAGGTCGTGACGGCCTGCTCCATGGCGGCCGGGTCGGCGGGACCCATCAGCGAGCGCGGGGCGGGCAGCCGGGTCCACGCGACGGGCGTGGGAGCGCCGCGCTCGTCCATCACGGTGACCACCGCCTCGCCGATGCCGAGGGAGAGGATCACGCGCCCGAGGTCGTCGTAGGCGGAGAAGGGGTAGGTGGCCACGGTCTGCTTGAGCGCCTTGGCGTCCTTGGGCGTGGCGGCGCGCAGCTGGTGCTGGATGCGGGAGCCGAGCTGGGCGAGCACGTCGTCGGGCACGTCGGTGGGCTGCTGGGTCACGAAGAAGACGCCGACGCCCTTGGAGCGGATCAGCCGCACGGTGCGGGCGACGGCGTCGAGGAAGGGCTCGGAGGCGTCGTCGAAGAGCAGGTGGGCCTCGTCGAAGAAGAAGACCAGCTTGGGCTTGTCGACGTCGCCGACCTCGGGCAGCTCGTTGAAGAGGTCGGCGAGCAGCCACATCAAGAAGGTGGAGAAGACGGCGGGGCGGTCCTGCAGCCGCGGCAGCTCGAGCAGCGAGATCACGCCGCGCCCGTCGGGGGCCACGCGCATCAGGTCGGCGGTCTCCAGCTCCGGCTCGCCGAAGAAGGCGCCGGCGCCCTGGTCCTCGAAGGCGATCAGCTCGCGCAGGATGACGCCGGCCGTGGCGGGCGAGAGCCCACCGAGCTCCTTCAGCTCGGCCTTGCCCTCGTCGGAGACCAGGTGCTTGACGACCTCGCGCAGGTCGGCGAGGTCGAGCAGCGGCAGGCCCGCCTTGTCGGCGTAGTGGAAGACCAGCCCGAGCGAGGACTCCTGGGTGTCGTTGAGCCCGAGCACCTTGGAGAGCAGCGTCGGACCGAACGCCGTCATGGTGACGCGCAGCGGGATCCCGGTGCCGACGCCGCCGATCGCGAAGTACTCCACCGGGTAGCCGGTCGCCTGCCACTGCTGCCCGAGCGAGGCCGCGCGCGCCTCCAGGCGGGCGTCGGGCCGGCCCGGCACCGCGAGACCCGAAAGGTCACCCTTGATGTCGGCGGCGAAGACCGGCACGCCGGCGGCCGAGAGCTGCTCGGCGAGCAGCTGCAGCGTCTTGGTCTTGCCGGTGCCGGTCGCGCCCGCGACCAGCCCGTGCCGGTTGAGCATGGCCAGCGGGATGCGGACCGGGCAGTCGGCGACCACCGTCGTGGCGTCCGCCATCAGCGCGCCGAGCTCGAGGGCCGGGCCCTCGAACGCGTAGCCAGGCCGGACCACGTCAGCGATCGACTCACTCATGCACGCACAGTAGGCGCAGTCCGGGCCTGCTCTATCGTGACCGCGTGATCTTCAAGCGCGTGGGTGCGAGCCGCCCCTACCCCGCGCACGCGCTGCAGCCGCGCGACTGGGCGGCGCTCCCGCCTCGGCAGATCCGGCTCGACGAGCTGGTCACGACCAAGGACACGCTGCACCTCGCGACGCTGCTCGACGAGGACTCCACCTTCTTCGGCGACCTCTTCGCCCACGTCGTCGAGTGGCGCGACGAGCTCTACCTCGAGGACGGCCTCCACCGCGCGCTGCGCGCCGCGCTGCAGCAGCGCCACGTGCTGCACGCGCGGGTGCACGTGGCCGACGAGGGGTCGGAGGGTCCGGGCTGATGCGCCGCCGCACCGTCGTGTCGGGCGCGACCCTCGTCGTGCTGCTGCTCGTGCTGTGCGGCATGGCCTGGTACGGCTTCCGGGCCGCCACGCAGCCGCTGCCGGGCAGCGCGGCACGCGCCGGGGAGGAGTGCGCCGAGGAGGAGCGGCAGGTCAAGCGCTTCGTCGACCGCGGCGACGTGCAGGTCAGTGTCTTCAACGCCGGCAGCACCTCCGGGCTCGCCGGACGCACGCTCGACCAGCTCGAGGACCGCGGCTTCGTCGGCGGCAACGCCGGCAACGCGCCGCCGCGGGCCGGCATCCGCCGTGCGGTCGTGTGGACCACCGACGAGGACGTCACCGCCGCGAGGCTGGTCGCCCGCAACCTCGGCCGCGGCGTGCGCGTGCGCGTCGTCGAGCGCGACCTCGGCCCCGGCGTCGACGTGCTCGTGGGCGACGAGCTCGGCGGCCTGGCTCCCAACGGCCCCCGTCGCCTGGAGCTCCCCGAGCCCGTCGAGCAGTGCATCCAGGTGGACTGACCCCGTCCCCGAGCGGCCTGCCTGTCAGGCGGGCGGGTCCGTGCTCAGCCACTGGGCCAGGCGACCGCCCAGGGAGACCATCCGCAGCCGCTTCTCCGCGGCCTCGCGCTCCTCGCGCGGCGTGACCACGAGCAGGTCGTCGCCGTGCCGCAGCACGGTGCGGGGGTCGGGCACGAGCGTGTGACCGTCGCGGACCACCAGGGCGACCGACGTGCCGGGCGGCAGCCGCAGCTCGCCGACCTCGACGCCGTGCATCCGCGACTGCGTCGAGATCGTCACCTGCAGCAGGTCGGCGGCCACCCGCTCGAGGGGCGCCGCCTCGACCTCGAGGTCGCGCGGCTCCTGGCGCCGCGCCACGCCCAGCACCCGTGAGGCCCACGGCAGCGTCGTGGCGGTGACCAGGGTGTCGAGCACGACGAGGACGAAGACGATGTCGAAGAGCTGGGGGGCGCCGTCGACGGCGCCGGCCAGCGGGATCGTCGTGAAGACGATCGGCACCGCACCGCGCAGGCCCGCCCACGACAGGAAGGCGCCCTCCCGCAGCGAGACGCGCTGCACCGACGACGACGCGAGCACCGACAGCGGCCGCGCCACCACCCCGAGCACGACGCCGACGACGACGGCGAGGACCACCGTCTCCAGGGAGATGCGCCCCGGCGACGCCAGCAGCCCGAGCATCACGAAGAGCCCGATCTGGGCCAGCCACGCCAGCCCCTCGGCGAAGGAGCGCGTGGCGGCGCGGTGCGGCAGGTCGGCGTTGCCCAGCACGAGCGCGGCGACGTAGACGGCGGCGAAGCCGGAGGCGTGCACGTGGGCCACGGCGGCGTACGACAGCACGCACAGCGAGAGCACCGCGAGCGGGTAGAGGCCCGAGGCGGGCAGCGCGGAGCGCCGCAGCATCCAGGCCCCGAGCCAGCCGATCGCGAGGCCGCCCGCCACCCCGACCGAGAGCTGGTAGACGAAGTCGAGCGCGAAGCCGGTGACGCTGTGGCCGCCGGCCGTGACGAGCGTGACCAGCACGATGGTGGGGGCGTCGTTGAGGCCCGACTCGGCCTCGAGCGCGCCGGTGATGCGCCGGGGCAGCGGCACCCGGCGCAGCACCGAGAAGACGGCGGCGGCGTCGGTCGGCGAGAGCACCGCGCCCAGCAGGACCGCGAGCTGCCAGTCCAGCCCGAGGACGTAGTGGGCGAAGAGCGCGATCACCAGCACGCTGACCGCGACCCCGATGGTGGCGAGCCCCACGCCGATGCGCAGCACCGGTCTCATCTCCGGCCAGGGCGTGGTCAGGCCGCCCTCGGCCAGGATCAGCACCAGGGCCCCGAAGCCCAGCGCGAGCGCCACCTCGGCGTCGTCGAAGTCGAACCCCAGCCCGGCCTCCCCGAGCGCGAGACCGATCGCCAGGTAGACCAGCAGGCTCGGCATGCCGGCGCGCACGCTCAGCCGGACCGCGAGGATCGCCAGCAGCAGCACGCCGGCCCCGACCAGCAGCAGCCGGTCGAGATCGTGGACGTCGAGAGTCACCAGGGGCTCCTCGGCGCGATGGTCGGGACCCTGATCCTAATTCGCTGGCCGCCCGCCCGTGACTGCGCTCCAATGGCAGGCATGGCCGCCACCCCTCCGCCACCGCCCCACCTCACCGAGCCGCGGCTCAAGCCGGTCACCGAGGCGACCTTCCGCCCGTGGCTGCAGGCGATCTCGCGCGGCTTCCAGGAGGAGCACCGCCCCGAGGGCGAGGAGGTCGACCGGCAGGTCCTCGAGCTCGACCGCTCCTTCGGCTTCAAGGTCGGACGCCGCTGGGTCGCCACCTTCGGCGCCCTGACCCGCCGGATCCGCGTCCCCGGTGGCGCCGACGTCGCCAACGCCGCGATCACCGTGGTCACCGTGCACGCGCCCTACCGCCGGCGCGGGCTGCTCACGGCGATGATGCGGCACCAGCTGGACGACTGCGTCGCGCGCGGCGAGCCGCTCGCGACGCTGTGGGCCTCGGAGTCGCTGATCTACGGCCGCTACGGCTTCGGTCCCGCCGTCACCCGGCACCTGCTCAAGGGCACCAACCGGCGGCTGCAGTTCCTCCCCGGGGTGCGCACGTCGGGCTCGGTCGACGAGCTGACGCGCGAGCAGTTCGAGCCGCTCGCGCGCCGGATGCACGCCAAGCTCCGGGAGGAGCGGCCCGGGACGATGGTGCGCAACGAGGGCAGCGGGTGGGAGTTCGCGCTCTACGACCTCCCCCACGCCCGCGACGGCGCCTCGGAGAAGCGCCACGTCGTGCACTGGTCCGACGACGGCGAGCCCGACGGCTTCGCGCTCTACCGCTTCAAGGCCGACTTCGACGCCGAGCCGGACTCCGAGGTGCGCCTCCAGGAGCTCTGGGCCGAGGACCCGGCGGCGTACGCGTCGCTGTGGCGCTACCTGCTCGACCTCGACCTGGCCCGCCGCTTCCGCTACCGCTGCGCGGCGGCCGACGAGCCGCTCCGGCTGCTCGTCACCGACGCCCGCGCCGTCGAGACCGAGGTGACCGACGCGCTCTACGTGCGCGTCGTCGACGTGCCCGCCGCGCTGCGCGCCCGGGCGTACGCCGCCCCCCTCGACGTCGTGCTCGAGGTCGACGACCCGATGCTCGAGGCCAACACCGGCCGCTGGCGGCTGACCAGCAAGGGCGAGGCGTCGAGCACCACGGTGGAGCGCACCGACGCCGAGCCCGACCTCTCCCTCGGCGTGCTCGAGCTCGGCACGGCGTACCTCGGCGGCACCTCGCTGGCCGACCTGCACCGGGTCGGCCGCGTCGTCGAGCACACCCCGGGCGCGGTCGCGGAGGCCGCCACCGCCCTCTCCTGGACCCGCGCCCCGTGGAGCCCCGACTTCTTCTGACCCGGTTCTCCTGGCCCGTCTTGTGGCCCGCCCCACGTCGGGGCACGGGCGGTGGTGGGTACTCCGCCGCCCATGAGGAGGTCCCTGCCCGCCCAGCTGGTGCTGGGCGCCCCGCGCCACGGCGTCACCCGTCACGCCGCGGAGGTGGCGGGGTGGCTGGGCGCCGAGGTGGTGCGCGACCCCGCGCTCGTGCGACCGGGCGGTGCACCTGCACCTCACCGACCGGCTGCTCGGCGACCCCGACGAGCTGCTCCGGGTGGTGGCCGGGCTCGTCCGGCGGTGCCGCCTGAGCGTGACCCTGCACGACGTGCCGCAGCCGACCGACGGGCTCGCCGCCTTCCAGCGCCGGCGGGCGGTCTACCAGGCGGTGGTGGCGCAGGCAGCGGGCTGGGTGACCAGCTCCGAGCACGAGCGCGACCTGGTCGCGCGGTGGTGCCGGCCGACCACCGCGGGGGCGGTGATCCCGCTGCCGGTGCGGCCCGCGCCGCCGGTCCCGCCCTCCGCCCGCGTGGTGGAGGCGGGCACGGTCGGCGTCTTCGGCTTCTACTACCCCGGCAAGGGCCACCGGCCGGTGCTCGACGCGCTCGGGCTGCTGCGCCGGCGCGGGGTGGGCGCCCGGCTGGTCGTGCTCGGCGGTCCCGCCCCCGGGCACGACGGCGACCTGGCCGCCCTGGCCGCGCGGGCCGACCACCTCGGCGTCCCCCTGGAGGTGACCGGCCACCTGCCGGAGGCAGAGGTGCTGCCCGCGCTGCGGGCCGTCGCGGTGCCGGTGCTCGGACACCGCAACGTCTCGGCCTCGGGCAGCCTCAACTCCTGGCTCGCGGCCGGCCGGCGCCCACTGGTGCGCGTCGGCACCTACACCCGTGAGATGGGGCGGCTGCGGCCCGGCACGACGACGCCCTTCGAGAGCGGCCGGCTGGTCGCGCCCCTGGCCGCCGCCCTCGCGGACCCTGGCAGAACCTGGCTGGACCAGGGCACCGACCTGCGTCCAGGGCCGCGCGAGACCGTGGCGGCCTACCGCGCCTGGTGGGCGGACCTGGCGGGCCACCTGGGCGACGTGGACGACCTGGGCGACCGGGCCGCGGACGACGGCGTGCCGGCGTGAGCGGGCGCCCGCCGTACGGCACCACGGTGCCGGGCAACCGATGGGACCTCGTCGAGCCGGGCGACCCGGCACGCAGCATCGCCGTCGTGGTGGCGCACTACGAGCAGCCCGAGCAGCTCGCCCGCACCCTCGCCGCGCTCGCGCGCCAGACGCGCCCGCCCGACGAGGTGGTCGTCGCCGACGACGGCTCCGCGACGCCACCCGAGGTGCCCCCCGGCGTACGCCTGGTGCGGCAGCCCGACGACGGCTTCCGGCTCGCGGCCGTCCGCAACCTCGGCGTCGCCGCCACCTCCAGCGACGTCCTGGTGCTCCTCGACGCCGACACCACGCCCGAGCCGGCGTACGTCGAGCAGCTCACCGCCCTGCCCGCCGTGCTGCCCGAGCTCCTGGCCACCGGCCGGCGCCGGCACGCCGACCTCACGGACGTGCCCGCCGAGGCACCCATCGAGCAGGCGGCGTCGCCGCGGGCGCTGCCCGACCCCGTCTGGCTGCTCGACGCCCACGCCCGCAGCGGCGACCTGCTGCACGCCGACGCCTCCTCGCACCGGTACGCGGTGGGCGCCGTGCTCGCGTGCAGCCGGTGGCTCTTCGACGAGGTGGGCGGCTTCGACGCGTCCTTCACGGCGTACGGCGGCGAGGACTGGGACTTCGCCCACCGGACCCGCCTCGCCGGCGGGCTGCTCGCGCACCGCCCCCGGGCCGTCGCCTGGCACGACGGTCCCGACGCCGGCCTGGAGCCGCGCGACGACGACGGGCGGCTGGGCGAGGCCGTCGCGGTCGCCGACCGCGGTGCCGCCCCCCGCACCGGGTGGCGCGGCCTGCTGCGCGGCCCGCTCCCGCTGGCGGTCACCTGCGCTGCCGACCTGGAGGGCACCGCCCTGCTGGCCACCCTCGACAGCCTCACCGCTTCCCTCCCCCGCACCCACCTGCTGCTCGACGACGCACAGGCGCGCACGGTCGGCGGCGACCCGCGCGTGCGGCGCCCCGACGGCGGCCTCCCGCCCGGCACCCGCCTGCACCTGCGCCTCGACCGCGGCGTCACCGGCGAGCCCGGCGCCTGGCACGACCTGGTCCACAGCCTCGACGGGCCACAGGGCTGGGGGGTGCGCGAGGTGGGTCCGGGCGCCGGGCTGCTGCGCGACGTACGCCTGCAGCGGCGGGCGGCGCGGTGGGACCGGCCCGACCTGGCCGCCGCCCACCCGCAGCCGTACGCCGGGCTGCGCCCGTGGCAGGGCGCGCACCTGCAGGCGTGGTTCGGAGGGTGGGCGTGACCGGCTCCGTCACACCGCCGCTGCGCACGGCGGCCCGCACCCCCGCCGAGCGGGCGCACTACGCCGACTTCTACGCCGACTCCGACTCCCCGCTCGACGGACCGCTCGACGGACGACCACTGCTCGTCGTGGTGGGCAACTGCCAGGCGGAGTCGCTGCGGCTGCTGCTCGACGGCGACGACGTCCGCACGGTGCGCACCCCGCCGGTGCACGAGCTCGGGCTGGGTGACGTCGCGCCGCTGCAGCGGCTGCTCGCGCGCACGCGCCTCCTCGTCGCGCAGCCGGTCACGGCGGACTACCACGACCTCCCGGTCGGCACCGACCAGCTGCGCGCGCTGCTGCCGCCCGACGCCCGCAGCGCGGTCGTCCCCTCCGTGAGGTACGCCGGCCTGCACCCCTGGCAGGCGGTGGTCCACCCGCCGGGGCTGCCGGACCCCGACCCGCCAGTGGTGCCCTACCACGACGTCCGCACCGCCGTCGCCGCCGCGTGGCGACGCGCCCGCCGCCTGCCCCCTCGCCCGGAGCCGACGACGGCCGACCAGGTGCGCGCCGTCGCCCGGGCCTCGGTCGAGGAGCTGCGGCGGCGCGAGCAGCGCGCACGCGCCGTACCGGCCAGCGACCTGCTGGACCACCCGACGGCCGGGGCCGTGCGCACCGTCAACCACCCCGGCAACGACGTGCTGGCGCCGCTCGCGGCGCGGGTGCGGCACGCGCTGGGCCTGGAGCCGCGCCCGCCCGGCACCACCAGGCCGCTGCTGACCTCGGTGCGGGCACCCCTGGAGCCCGTGGTCGTCGCCGCGCACGGTCTGGACGCCGCTCCCCGCGCCGACTGGGAGGTCGGCGGCCGCGTGGTCACGGCCGCGGAGGTGACCGAGGCCCAGGGCGCCTGGTACGCCGCCCGCCCCGACGTCCTCGACGCCGTGCTGCGCCGTACGTCGGAGACGCGACGCCTGCTCGGGCTCGCGGCTCCCGACGACCGAGATTCCGGTTGACCGGAATCGCCGGGCCTGAGGACGGGGGCTACGGCTGGGGGCTGCGCAGCAGGTGCTCGCGCATCACCTGGTTGTGGCGGTCGCACGCGACCAGCGCGGCCGCGGTGTCGCCGCGCTCCAGGGCGGCGACGATCGGCTCGTGCAGCGCCATCTGCGAGCCGGCCTCGGAGGGCGCCAGCCAGGCCGGCACCTCGTCGCGCTCGACCCACGCTCGGTACTCGTGCTCCAGCAGCGAGGTGTGCACCCGCTCGTAGAGCGTGGTGAGCACCGGGTTGCCGGCCAGCCGCACCACCGCGGCGTGGAAGACGGTGTCGGCGGCGATCCAGGTGGAGGTCTCGCCGACGCTCTCGGCCAGCCGCTCGAGCGCGCGGCGTACGCCGCCCAGGTCGGCGGCGCCCGCGTGCTGGACGCCGAGCCCCTCCAGCCAGCCCCGCAGCTCGACGAGCGCGTCGAGGTTGCCGGCGTCGGGCGAGAGCAGGCTCGGCACCTGCGGCACGTCGTCGGGGTCGAGGCGGCGCAGCACGTAGGCACCGCTGCCCCGGCGGCTCTCGACGAGGCCCCGCAGGGCGAGCGTGCGGATCGCCTGGCTGACCGTCGGGCGGCTGGTGCCGAAGCGCTCGGCGAGCACCCGCTCGGAGGGCAGCTTGGTGCCCTCCTGCAGGTCCTGGCCCTCGATGAGGTCCCGGATCTGCTCGGCGATGGCGTCGGAGAGCCGGGGCACCGAGATCGGGCCGAGGGCGGTGACGTCGAGCTGCGGCCGGGTCATACGGGGGCGTACTCCCCCGCCGCCACCGGCAGGTCCGGTGCCTGCGGCGGCGGACCGCCCGCGCCGAGCGCGTCCCACGCCGCCGTGACGACCGCCTGCGTGGTGAGGCCGTACTTGCGGAAGAGGTGGGGCCCCGACTTCGCCCCCTCGCCGAAGGTGTCGGCGATGCCGACGCGGCGCAGCGGGCAGGCGTAGCCCCACTCGGCGATCACCTCGGCGACGGCCGAGCCCAGGCCGCCGACGACCGTGTGGTTCTCCGCCGTGACGACGCCCGAGACGGTGTCGACCACCGCGGCGATCGTCTCCTCGTCGAGCGGCTTGATCGTCGGCACGTTGACGATCGTGGCACGGACGCCGGCTCCCGCGAGCACCTCGGCGGCCTGGAGCACGCTCGTCAGCATCATGCCGCTGCCGACGAGCGCGACGTCGCCACCCTGCTGCAGGACCTGCGCCTGCCCCAGCTCGAGGCGGTGGGTGTCGTCGAAGACCACCGGGATCTCGCCCCGCTTGAGCCGCAGGTAGACCGGGCCGGGCACGTCGACGATCTCGCGCACCGCCTGCCGGGTCTCGACGGCGTCGGCGACGTCGACGACCGTCATCCCCGGGATCGCTCGCATGATGGCGACGTCCTCGATCGCCTGGTGGCTGGGGCCGCCGGGGCTGGAGAGCCCGGGCATGAAGCCGACGATGCGCACCGGCAGCCGCGGGTAGGCGATCGAGTTGACCACCTGGTCGAAGGGCCGCCGCGTCGCGAAGACCCCGAAGGTGTGCACGAAGGGCTTGAACCCCCGCCGGGCCATCGCCCCGGCCATGCTCATCATGTTGCCCTCGGCCATGCCCGCGTGCACGAAGCGCTCCGGCAGCTCGTCCTGGAAGAGGTCGACCTCGCACTGCCGCGTCAGGTCGCCGGAGAGGCAGACCACGTCGTCGCGCTCGCGCGCGAGCTCCAGCAGCGCATTGCCGTACGGCTTGAGCACGGTGGGGTACGGCGCGGGCCGCACGCCGCGGGGCAGGGCGGTCTGCTCAGCCACGGCGGGCCTCCAGCTCCTCGACGGCCGCCGCGGCGAGCTCGGGCGACAGCTTGATGAAGTGTCCGTCGGCGTCCGGCGGCAGCACGTCGAGACCGTGCGAGGTCGAGGTGCGCGCCACCACCACGCTCGGCAGCGGCGACTCCGCGGCCCGGCCAAGCGCGTCGGCCACCGCCGGCGCGTCGTGGCCGTCGACGTCGTGCACGTCCCAGCCGAAGGCGCGCCACTTGTCGGCGACCGGCTCGACCGTGGTCAGCGAGCTGACCGGGCCGTCGACCTGCGAGTCGTTGGCGTCGACCAGGGCGACCAGCCGCCCCAGCCCGTGGTGGGCGGCGAACATCGCCGCCTCCCAGGTCTGCCCCTCCTGCAGCTCGCCGTCGCTGGTGAGCACGAAGACCCGGCCGTCGTGCCCCAGCATCCGGTCGGCGAGGGCGAGGCCGACCGCGCCCGAGAGCCCGGTGCCGAGGGTGCCGCAGGTCAGGTCGAGGGCCGGTGAGCGCTCGGTGCCGATCGCCTCGAGGTCGGAGTCCTCGTGGCCGTAGGTCTCGAGCAGCGCGGCGTCGAGCTGGCCGGTGAGGGCCGCGGCGGCGAAGTGGGCGATCACGTAGTGACCGGGCGAGCAGACCATCCGGTCGTGCTCGGGGCGGTACGCCGTGAGGTAGAGCGCCGCCATCACCTCCGCCGACGACAGCGCCTGCCCCAGGTAGCCCATGCCGTGGGGCGCCACCATCCGCACGGCGTGCAGCCGGACGCCGTCGGCGAAGCGCTGCAGCTCGTCGGCCGTCGCGGTCGCCGTGGGGGGCTCGGTCACGGTGGGGCTCCTCACGCGGGGTCGAAGTTGTTGCGCCGGCCCTGCCGCACGTAGTCGACGACGCTGGCGATGCCCTCGCGACCGTGGATCGACTTCTGCTTGGCCACGTGGCCGAACATCTGGATGCCGAAGCCCCCGTCGAGGTCGCTGGTGATGCGCTGGCGCCACGGCCGCCGGACGATCTGCGTCGTGAGGCGCCGCGTGGTGCGCGGCTGGCTCATGATGTGGTCGGCGATCGCGTAGGCCCGGCCGACCAGCTGGTCGCGCGGCAGCACCTCGTTGACCATGCCCAGCTCGAGCGCCTGCTGGGCGGTGAAGGCCTCCCCGGTCAGCAGGGCGTACGCCGCCCGCTTGACGCCGAGCAGCTCCTGGAAGCAGGTGTGGATGCCGTCGGCGGGCACCGAGCCGATGTCGTAGTGCAGGTCGAAGATGGTGGCGTCGTCGGCGGCCAGGGTGAGGTCGCACATCAGCACGATCTCGGAGTGGAAGCCGGGGCCGTTCATGATCCCGATCGTCGGGATCTCGAGGTCGTTGACCAGCGAGCTGACGTTGATGCGGCCGTCCTTGTAGGCGTACTCGTAGGCCCAGTGCGGCATGTCGGCGTCCTCGAGGGCGAAGCCCTCGGGGTCGGAGTCCATCATGAACTCCTCGCCGGTCCCGGTGAGGATGAGCAGCTCGTTGTCGGGGTCGGCGCCGACCGTCTTGAGCATCTGGCCGAGCGCGCGGTGGTTCTGCACGCTGAGCTGGATCGGGCCACCGTCGGTGTGGCCGGCGACGAGGAGGACGCCGTCGTCGCGGCGCTCCATGGTGAAGAACTCCGCGAAGCGCTCGCGGTAGTCCTCGAAGCGGGGCGGGTCGACGAACTCCTGCAGCGACATGGCGCTAGACCTCCGGGCGGGTCTCGGGGACGGGGGTGAGGCCGGCGGCGCGGGCCTCCTGGACGAAGAGCGAGAGGAAGTCGTCGTCGCGCTGGCCGGTGCCGATCGCGGCCTGGATCAGCTGGTGGGTCGCCGCGGCGACGGGCATGGGCACCTCGAGCGCGCGAGCCTCCGCGAGCCCGAGGTCGAAGTCCTTGCGCAGCAGCTCGGTGGTGAAGGTCGGCGTCCAGTCGAGCGCCAGCAGGTCGGGCGTGCGCTTGCGCACCCAGTCGGAGCTGATGACCGTGCCGTTGAGGAACTCCAGGAAGGCCGTGCGGCTGGTCCCGGCCTTCTCGGCCAGGGCGGTGACCTCGACCAGCGCCTGCACCATCATCCCGAGGTAGAGGTTGTGGGCCAGCTTGACGAGCCGGCTCTGCTCGGCCTCCCCGGCGTGCACGGCGACCTTCGCGATCTGCAGCAGGTGGGGCTGCACCCGCAGGAAGGTCGCCTCCGGGCCCGAGCAGACCAGGCACGCCCCGCCCTCGGCCACGACGTGCGGGTTGCCGCTGATCGGCGAGGCGAGGAACTCCACCCCGACCTCGGCCGCGAGGCCCCGCATCCGCGCCGAGGTCTCCGCCGACACCGTGGAGCAGTCGACGACCACCTCGGGCAGCCGCTCGGCCCGCAGCAGCCCGTCGGGCCCGACCAGCACCTGCTCGAGGTCCTCCGGCCGCGAGACCATCACGAAGACGACCTCGGCGGCGCCCAGGTCGCCGACCGTGGGCACGGCCGTGGCACCCGCCCGCACGAGCGGCTCGGTCTTGCTCGCGGTCCGGTTCCAGACCAGCACCTCGTTGCCCGCGTCGACCAGCCGCCGCGCCATCGCGGAGCCCATGCGTCCGGTGCCCAGCCACCCCAGCGTCATCCATCCCCCTGCTCGTCAAAGTGGCTTAGCCACTTAGCCGATCCTGTCGGCGCCACACGCCCCTGTCAACCCCCGCCGAGAGGTCACTCCCTGACCGCCCAGAGGTCACTCCCGGACCATCGAGAGGTCACTCCCTGGCACCGGCTCGTCAGGGAGTGACTCCTCGGAGGTCAGGGAGTGACCTGCCGGCGAGGGCGATGAGTGTGCGCAGGCGGAGGGGTCTCCACCGGCATGAGCGACGAGCAGCAGATCACCGCGCTGGTACGCCGCTGGGCGAGGGCCGTGCACGACGGCGACCTCGACGGCGTCCTGGCCGACCACGCCGACGACCTCGTGATGTTCGACGTACCACCCCCGCAGCGCGGCGTCCGTGGCCTGGAGGCCTACGCGGCGACGTGGCCGCCCTTCTTCGCGTGGCAGCGGCAGGGCGCGGTCTTCGAGATCGACGAGCTGCAGGTCACCAGCGGCCGGGACGTGGCGTACGCCGTCGCGCTGCTGCGGTGCGGCTCCCCCGAGGAGCTCACCGACACGCCCGACCGGCTGCTGCGCCTCACCCTGGGCCTGCGGCACAGCGACGGAGGCTGGCAGGTGGCCCACGAGCACCACTCCTTCACCCACGGCGACTGACCGCCGAGAGGTCACTCGCGGACCGCCGAGACGTCACTCCCTGGCACGCGCGGCGCCAGGGAGTGACCTCTCGGGCGTCAGGGAGTGACGTCTCGCGCGACGGCGGGGGTGACCTCGGCGTTGGAGCCGGAGACGGTGCCGCCGAAGTACATCTGCGCGATGTCGGAGTCACCCAGGATCGAGGCGGCGTCGCGCTGGGTGACGACCTTGCCCGACTCCATCACGATGCCGTCGGTGGCCATGCGCATCCCGAAGCGCACGTTCTGCTCCACGATGAGGATGGTCTTGCCGCTCTGCTGGAGCACCATCACCGAGTCGTAGAGGGTCTGCAGCGCCTTGGGGTCCAGGCCGAGCGACGGCTCGTCGAGCAGCAGCAGGACGGGGTCGAGCATCAGCGAGCGGGCGAACTCCACCATCCGGCGCTGTCCTCCGGAGAGGTTGCCGGCGTTGTCGCCCGCGCGCTGCGCGACGATCGGGAAGAGTGCGGCCACCTGGTCGTAGCGCTCGCGCACGAGCACCTTGTCGCGCCGGATGATGTAGGCGCCGAGCAGCACGTTCTCCCGCACGGTCATGCCGGGGAAGAGCGCGTTGGACTGCGGCACCTGCGAGATGCCGCGCTCGAGGATCTCCGCGGCACCGCACTGGTGGATCGGCTCGCCCTGCAGGTGCACCTCGCCGAGCCGCGGGCTCAGCAGGCCGCTGATGGTCTTGAGCACCGTCGACTTGCCGGCACCGTTGGGCCCGACGATGCAGGCGACCGAGCCGTGCCCGACCGAGATGTCGACCCCCTGGAGCACGTCGCCGCCGCCGTAGCCGGCGATGACGCCCTTCATGGTCAGCATCGGCGTGGTCTCGCTCATGAGGTCCTCTCCTCGAGCACGAAGTCGTCGCCGAGGTAGGCGTCGATGACGGCGGGGTCGCGCTGGATCTCCTCCGGCGTGCCCGAGGCCATGGTGCGGCCGCGGGCCAACACGTGCACGGGGTCGCAGAGACCCAGCACGAAGGGCATGTTGTGCTCCACCAGCAGGAAGGTCTTGCCGTAGGAGTTGAGCTCGCGGATCATCTCGCCCATCCGCTCGATCAGCACCGGGTTGATGCCGCCCGCCGGCTCGTCGAGCAGGATCACCTTCGGGTCGAGCATCAGGATCTGGGCGAGCTCGACCAGCTTCTGCTGGCCGTAGGAGAGGGCGTGGGCCTGCTGGTCGCGGAAGGCCCGCATGCCGACGAACTCCAGCAGCTCCTCGGCCGCCCTCGCCTCGGCGCCGCTGACGGCGACCTTGCCGAGCTGGCGGACCGAGAAGGTGCGCTGCACCGCCACGACGTTCTCCAGCACCGTCATCTCGCGGAAGAGCCGGGTGGTCTGGAAGGTGCGACCGAGACCGCGGTGCGCCCGCTCCCACGACGGCAGCCCGTCGATGCGCTGGCCGTCGAGCCAGATCTCGCCGTCCTCGGCCTTGATGGTGTCGTCGATGAGGTTGAAGATCGTGGTCTTGCCCGACCCGTTGGGCCCGATCAGCCCGGTGATGGAGCCCTCGGGCACCGCGAACGACGCCCCGTCGACCGCCTTGACACCGCCGAAGTGGCGCTTGAGGCCCTTGACCTCGAGGATCGCGCGGTCCGGGATGTCGGCGCGGTCGACGAGGTGCACGCGGTCGGTGATCGAGGCGAGGCTGCCGCCGGTGCCGATGCGCGCCCCGACGAGCCCCGCCTTGCCCGACGCCCGCCGCCGGGTCACCAGCGACCGGATGGTCGGGAGGATGCCCTTGGGCAGGAAGATCACGACCGCGACGAGCAGGCCGCCGAAGAGGAAGAGCCGGATGTTGCCGCCGCCCCACTCGTTGTTGGCGGTCTCGGAGAGGTACTCGATGAGGAAGGCGCCGAGGACCGGTCCCCACAGGGTGCCCTTGCCGCCGATGAGCATGGAGAGCACCAGCTGCACGCTCAGCAGGATGCCGAACATGCCGCGCGGGTCGATGAAGGTCAGGTAGTAGCCGTAGACGGCGCCGGCCATGCCGACGAAGACGGCGCTGGCCATGAAGGCGATGATCTTCTCGGTCGGCAGGTTGATGCCGATGGTCGCGGCCTTGCTCTCGTCCTCGCGGATCGCGATCAGGCCCATGCCCAGCTTGGTCCGGCGGATCTGCCAGGTCATCAGCAGCTGCAGCCCCAGGATGCCGACCAGCACGTAGTAGAAGGGCAGGTTGGCGATGTCGCGGTCCCAGTCGGGCAGCGGCAGCGTCAGGCCGTTGGTGCCGTTGGTCAGCGACTTCCAGTTGACCGCGATGACCTGCACCAGGAAGAGGAAGGCCACCGTGATGATCACGAAGGCCGGGCCGCTCGAGCGCAGCGAGACCAGCCCGAGCACCAGGGCGACGACCGCGGCCACCAGCCCGGCGAGCGGCACCCACACCCACGGGTTGGAGTCGGGCAGCTTGGTGCACATCACGCCGATCGTGTAGCCGCCGAGGCCGATGAAGGCGCCCTGGCCGAGCGAGATGTAGCCGGCGAAGCCGCTGATGATGTTGAGCCCGCTCGCGCCGACGGCGAAGACCAGGCTCAGGATGATCATGTTCTGGTAGTAGACGTCGTCGCTGAGCAGCGGGAAGGCCACCAGCAGCAGCCCGGCGACGGCCGCGATCCCGCGGCCGACCCACAGCAGCGGGTCGGTGCCGCGGCTCGGCGAGGTCTGCGGTGCCGCGTCGGCAGTGGTCGTGTCACTCATGTCGCGACGGCGTCCTCTCGGAGTCGGGTGCCCATCAGGCCCTGCGGGCGCACGAGCAGCACCGCGAAGACGATGGCGTACGGCACGGCAGTCGCCCAGGCGGGCGACCAGTAGGTCGCGGTGAAGGTCTCGGCCAGGCCGAAGAGCACCGCGCCGAGCACCGCGCCGTTGAGGCTGCCCAGCCCGCCCAGCACCACGATCGCGAGCAGCCGGGCGATCCAGGTGTAGTGCGAGCCCGGGACGAAGGGGTAGAGCACGCCGGTGATCGCACCGGCCGCCCCCGCCGCCGCGATGCCCAGGGCGAAGACCAGGGCGGCCACGGCAGCCACCTTGATGCCCACGAGCTCCGCGGAGGCGGGATTGCTGGCGGCCGCGCGGATGGCCCGGCCCAGCCACGACTTGGTCAGCACCAGCCACAGCAGGCCGAGCACCACGATCGCGATCAGGCCGCCGTACACCTGGGCCTTGGGCAGGAACACCCCGCCCACCAGGAACGACTGGTCGACGTACGACGGCCGGATCGCGGTCGAGTTGTTGCCCCAGATCTCGCCCATCGCCCCCTCGAGCACGAGCGCCAGCCCGAAGGTCAGCAGCACGGTCGAGGCCATCGGCGCCGTCCGGATCGGTGAGACGACCACCTTGTAGGTGAGCCAGCCGAGCGCGAACACGATGGGGGTGGTGATGAAGATGCCCAGCAGCGGGTCGATGCCGAACGCCTCCCACACCCAGTAGGTGATGAAGGCCGCGAGGATCACGAACGCGCCGTGCGCGATGTTGATCACCTTCATGACCCCGAAGATCAGGGTCAGCCCGCTGGCCGCGAGGGCGTAGACACCCCCCAGCAGCAGGCCGAGGGCGAGGGTCTGGAGCAGCTCGGTCATCAGCCGGCGCCGCCCGGCTGCCAGCCCAGCTTGATCTCGGCGGTGGCGACGTCCTCGGGCAGCACGATCTCCGGGACGCCGTCCTGCCACTGGCCGATCAGGAAGTCACCGGTGGGCGAGCCGTCGTCGTTCCACGACAGGTCGCCGAGGATCGTCTCGACCTCGTTCTCACGCAGCCAGTCGGCCAGCGCGGTCTGGTCGTCGATGCTGCCGACCGCCTCGACGGCCGCCTGGAGCACCTGACCGGCGGCGTAGCCGTCGGCGGCGTCCTCCGGGACCTCGCGGGTGCCGAACATCTCCTCGTACTTGTCGACGAACTCCTGGTTGCCGGGGCTGTCGGCCTCGGGCGAGTGGCTCACGCCGAAGGTCACGCCCTCGGTGTTCTCCGCGCCCACGGACTCCTCGTACTGCTGCCGGAAGGACGGCGCATTGGTCTGGAAGAGCACGTCGGGGGTGAAGTCGGCCTTGAGCATCGCGCGGGTCATGCCGATGCCGTCCTCGAACTGCGCACCGTGCACCACCATGTCGGGGTCGGCGCTGCGCATCGAGGAGACCAGCGAGTCGAAGTTCTTGGTGTCGATCGCGTAGGTCTCGCTGTAGACCGTCTCGATGCCGGCCTCCTCGAGGATCTCCCGCATGCCCTCGACCACCGGCATCGCGAAGGGGTCGTCGAGCGTGGGGTACGCCGCCGTCTTGGGCCGCTCGGCCTCCGGCAGGCCGGCGATGTACTCGGCGAAGAGCAGGCCCTGGCGGTCGGCCGTGGACTGCTGGGCGAAGAAGAGGTACTCGAAGCCACGGCTGAAGAGCTCGGGCGAGCCACCGGCCGGCTCGACGTAGAGCATCTGGTTCTTCTCCGCGACGGCCGACGCGGGCAGGTTGAGCAGCGAGGAGAAGGTCCCGAGGAGGAGGTCCACCCTGTCCTGGCTGATCAGCGCGTTGTAGTCGGCGACGATGGTGTTCTGGTTGGAGGCGTCGTCCTTGACGATGAGCTCGACCTCGCGGTCGAGCAGGCCGCCGGCCTCGTTGACCATCTCGACCCACACCTCGTAGCCCTCGTTGGCGGCCTTGCCGGGCTGGGAGAACTCACCGGTGAGCGGCAGCGACGAGCCGATGCGGATGGGGTCGTCGGAGTCCGAGCCGCCCGAGTCGCCGCCGCTTCCGCACGCGGCCAGCGTGGCTGCCAGCACACCGGTCATGGCCAGGGCCGCGCCCCGGCGGGACAATGAGTGGGACATCTTTCCTCCTCGTGGTGCCGCAAACGATTGCGGGCTTCGCAGTCTTGTGAACGACGCCACACCGTGTCAAGCGTCACACCGCAACGAACCGATCACGCCGTCCCAGCGGCAGGGGTGGATCAGACCGGTTGCGCGCCGGACTCTTGCAAACGGTTGTGGCAGCCGCGATGCTCACGATCCATGACCCCGAGCGCGACCCCACCAGCCGCCGACCCACGCGACACCCACGACACGCCCCAGCGCGCCGAGGTGCTGGTGGTGGGCGCGGGACACAACTCGCTGGTCTGCGCGGCGTACCTCGCGCGGGCGGGCCTCGAGGTCGTGGTGCTGGAGTCCGAGCCGTCGCTCGGCGGCAACACCCGCACCGAGGCGCTGACGCTGCCGGGCTTCTCGCACGACTCGTGCAGCAGCGCCCACGTGCTGATCCAGAACAACCCGCTCGTGCGCGACGACGAGCTCGGGCTGGTGGCCGACCAGGGGCTGCGCTACCTGACCACCGACCCCGCCGTGGTGATGCCGCAGGACGACGGCGACCTGCTGGTCATGCGGCCGGACCTCGCGGCGACCACCGCCGAGCTCGCGCGGTGGTCCAGCGCCGACGCCCGTGCCTTCGAGCTCATGGTCGCCGAGTGGCGTGGCGGCCTGGGCGCGGCGCACGGACGCTGGAGCTCGCACCTGCCGCAGCCCGACGACGACGACACGCGGCGCTACCTGGAGCTGCGGCGCCGCAGCGCCTGGGACGTGGTGCACGAGCGCTTCGAGCACCCCGTCGTGCGCTCCTTCGTGCTGTGGCTGGCGATGGCGACGATCCAGGACCCGCGGCGCCCCGGCACGGGCTTCCTGCCCTCCTCGCTCGCCGTGGGGCGCCTCGACCACGGCTGGACCACCCCCGTCGGCGGTAGCCAGGCCCTGCCCGACGCGCTGGTGAGGGTGATCGAGGCGCACGGCGGCCGGGTGGTGTGCGACGCGGCGGTGGCCCAGGTGCTCACCGACGGCGAGCGGGCGCACGGCGTACGGCTGGCGGACGGTCGGGAGCTGCGCGCCGACCTGGCCGTCGTCGCCGGCAGCCACCTCGCCCGGCTGGCCGGCATGGTCGAGGGCGCCGCGCCCGGTGCCGACCTCGTCGAGGCCCGCGACCGGTGGCGGCCGGGGCTCAGCGTGCTCGCGGTGCACGCCGCGCTCCGCGGCGACCTCGGCTTCGGGCCCGACGGGCTGGCCAGCGCGGCCGCCGGACTGGGCACGGCCGAGGGGTTCGCCCGGCAGCTCGACCGCTTCGCCGCGGGCGAGGCCGACACCGAGGACCCGTGGCTGCTCGTGGTCAACCAGAGCGTCGTCGACCCCAGCCGCCGTCCGGACGCCGGCGGCGGCACCTTCAAGATCCTCACGATCGCCCCCGAGCAGCTCTCCGGGGGTCGCTCCTGGGCCGGCGAGAAGGACGCGGTCGGCGAGCGGCTCGTCGAGCTCGTGCGCCGCCGCTGCCGCGGCCTCGAGGTCGACGACATCCTCGCGATGCGCACGGAGTCGCCGCTCGACGTCGCGGCGCACAACCCGCAGAACCTCGGCGGCTCCTGCCACGGCGGCGAGTTCGTGCCGCCGTCCGGGGCGACCGACGACGAGGTGCTGGCCGGCTGGCAGCGCTACGACACCGACCTGCCCGGCCTCTTCCTCACCGGCTCGACCACGCACCCGGGCGGCTCGGTCTCGGGACGTCCCGGCCGCAACGCCGCCCGCACCGTGCTCACCTCCCTCGGCCTCGACCCCCGCCTCGTCATGGGCACCACCTGACCCGGCGCGTGCCTACGCCGACCCGGCGCGTGTGCGCGCACACGCGCCGGGTCGACGAGCAGCAGCGCCGGGTCAGCGGGCCAGGAGAGCGGCGAGGGCCTTCTCGGTGTCGCGGACGACGCGGGGGGCGTCGACGTCGAGGAGCCGGCCTCCCCGCTTGCGCACCTTGCCGTCGACGATGACGGTGTCGACGTTCTCCGCACCCGCCGCGAGCGCGAGCAGGTTGGGCACGTCGGTGCGCGGGGCCGTCGCGACGTCGCGGCTGCGCACCAGCACGATGTCGGCCCGCTTGCCGGGCGTCAGCGAGCCCACGACGTCGCCAAGCCCGAGGCTCCGGGCCCCGTCGATGGTGGCCATCTGCACGATCCGCCGGGTGTTGACCGAGAGCTCCTGCTCGGAGACGCCACGGTGCAGCCCGGTCGCGAGCCGCATCACCGCCCAGAGGTCGGCCGAGCCCACCAGCGACATCGTGTCGACCGACAGCGTGAGCAGCACGTCGCTGGCGACCATGTCGCGCACCGGCGCGATGCCGTAGCCGATCAGCAGCTCCGAGTACGGCGAGACGCTCACCGACGCGCCCCGCTCGCGCACGACCGCGCGCTCGGCCTCGGAGGTGTAGAGCGCGTGGATCAGCTGCGTGTCGGGCGTGAGCATGTCCTGCTCCCCCAGCTGCCGGATCATGCCGATCGCGCCGTGGGCGCGGGTCGAGTTGGCGTGGTAGCTGACGGGGATGCCGAGGTCGCGCGCGGCGTCGTACTCCGGGCGGAAGACGGACTCCGCCACGAGCCCCGGCGGCCGGCCGGCGAGCCCGAGGTGCATCAGCGGCAGCCGGCGCGAGTCGAACCACTGCCGCTTGACCCGGGCGATGTCGTCGAGGTCGATCAGCGAGGTCGCCGGGTGGCCCTGCGGGGTGCCGTAGGAGAAGCGGCCGCGCAGCCCGACCTCGCGGTGCGCCTTGAGGTTGGCGTCGGCGTGGGCCGGCGTCCGCAGGTTGTGCGACCAGTCGTTGACCGTGGTCACGCCGGTGTTGAGCGCATCGACCAGGGCGAGCCTGGCCCCGTGGTAGAGGTCGCCCGGGGTCGCCTTGGTGCCCAGTCGCACGTTGAGCGCGAAGTACGCCGTGTCGGCGGACGTGCTCGACATCGACCGGAAGAGCGTCGTCCACAGGTGCCAGTGGGTGTCGACCAGCCCGGGCATCGCGATCATCCCGTCGGCCGGGATCCGGGGACCGCGCCCGCGCAGCCGCTTGCCGACCGCGACGATCTTGCCGTCGCGCACGTGCACGTCACCGTCGACGACGTCGCCGATGGTGGGGTCCATCGACAGCACGTAGGCGCCGGTGAGCACGTACTCGCGGTGCCGCCACCCGGTGGCGTACGCCGGTGCCGCCGCCGTCGCGGCCCCTCCGACGCCCACCGCGCCCGCGGCCGCCACGCCGCCCAGCACCGATCTCCTGCTCATCTCCATAGGGTCCTCCTCATCGAGGCCTCCGGCACCCCGACGGCGCCGACGTAGGGGTGGGTCCGAGACTCAGGCGAGCAGCCGCACGGGGTGCTCGAGCAGCTCGGTGAGCACCGCCAGCCAGCGCGCGGCCAGCACGCCGTCGACGGGGCGGTGGTCGACCGAGAGCGTCAGGGTCATCACCTGACCGGGCACGACGCCCCCGCCCTCCACGACGGGGGCCTCGCGCACGGCCCCCACGGCCAGGATCGCGGCGTGGGGCGGGTTGATGATCGCGGCGAACTCCTCGACGCCGTACATGCCGAGGTTGGTCACGCTGATGGTGCCGCCCTCGAGCTCCTCCTGCCGCAGCCGGCCCTCGCGGGCGCGGCCGGCGAGGTCGCGCACCCGCTCGGCCACGGCGGTGACGCTCAGGGAGCCCACGTCGCGCACCACCGGGGTGAGCAGGCCGCGGTCGGTCGCGACGGCCACGGCGACGTCGGCGCGCTCGTGCAGCACGGTCGCGTCGTCGGTCCACTCGGCGTTCATCTCCGGCACCCGGCGGTGGGCGGCCGCCACGGCCTTGAGGACGAGGTCGTTGACCGAGATCCGGCTGCCGCCGCCCGCGTCCGTCCCCTCATTGACCTCCGCCCGCAGCGCGAGCAGCCGCTCGGCACGCACGGTGGCACGCAGGTAGAAGTGCGGGGCGCTCTGCTTGCTCTCGGTGAGCCTGGCGGCGATCGCGCGGCGCAGCCGGGTGTGGGGCACCTCGGTGGTGCCGCCGGCCGCCGCGGGAGCGGGCGCCGCGGGCGGCGCGACCTCCGCTGCCGCCGGGGCGGCGCGCGCGGCCCGGGCGACCTCGACGTCGCGGCGCAGGATGCGCTGCCGCGGTCCGGTGCCCGTGATCTCCGCCAGCGGGATGCCGGCGTCCTTGGCGAGTTTGCGCGCGAGCGGGCTGGAGAAGATCCGACCCGCCCGAGATGCTGCGCCATCCGCCCCAGATGCTGCGCCATCCGCCTGAGATGCCGGCATCTGAGGCGGGTCGGCGGGCATCTCGGGCGGCTCGACGACCGGCGCGCCGGACCCGGGGTCGACGGCGGGGGCGTCGGGCAGGTCGGGGACGTCGCGGCGCTCGGGCTCGGCCACGGGCGTCGGGCCGGTGACGCCGAGCTCGCGCAGCAGGGCGTCGAGGTCGGCGACGGTCTCGCCGGCCGCCGCGAGCACGGCGATCGGCGCGCCCACCTCGACCTGGGAGGAGGGCGGCACGAGCGTCTTGAGCACGGTGCCCGCCGTCTCGGCCTCGACGTCGACCAGCGCCTTCTCGGTCTCCACCGTGGCCAGGGTGTCGCCGACGGCGAAGTCGGCGGCCTCGGCCACCAGCCAGTCGGCGAGCACGGCCTCGGTGGCGTTGGCGGCCACCTCGGGCATCCGCAGGACCCAGGCCATCTCAGTACCTCGCGATCTCGGCCAGCGCGGCGCCGACCTCGTCGGCCTGGGCGATGGCCGCGCGCTCGAGCACCTTGCTGATGCTGGGCGAGGCCTCGCCGCCGGTGACGCGGCGCACGGGTGCGTCGAGCAGGTCGAAGAAGCGTCGCTGGATCTCGTCGGCGAGCCAGCCGCCGTACGACGTGCCGACGGCGCCCTGCTCGGCGATCAGCACCTGGTTGGTCTTGGCCAGCGAGGCCTCGATCGTCTCCCAGTCGATGCTGGCGCGGTCGAGCCAGCGCAGGTCGATCACCTCGGCGTCGACGTCGTCCTGGGCGGCGACCGCCTCGAGCACGTACGACGTCATCGCCAGGTAAGTGAGGATCGTGACGTCGCCGCCCTCGCGGCGTACCGCCGCCTTGCCGACCGGCAGGCAGTAGTCGAGGTCGTCGACCGGCCCCGGCCCGGTGGAGCCGTAGAGGTCGACGTGCTCCAGCACGACCACGGGGTCCTCGCAGCGCAGCGCGGTGTTCATCAGCCCCACGTAGTCGTACGGCGTCGACGGCGCGACGATGCGCCAGCCGGGCTGGGTGGCGAAGACGCCGGCGGGGTCCATCGAGTGCTGCGAGCCGTAGCCGGTGCCCATGGCGACCTTGCTGCGCAGCACGAGCGGGACGCCGCCGGTGCCGCCGTACATGTGACGCGCCTTGCCGACCTGGTTGAAGAGCTGGTCGGCGGCGACCCACATGAAGTCGGCGTACATGAACTCCACGACGGGCCGGGCGCGGCCGTCGAGCGCGATGCCGCAGGCGAGGCCGGTGAAGGCGTTCTCGCTGATCGGCGTGCCGAGGACGCGACCGGGGTGGCGGTCGGCGAGCCCGCGGGTGGCGCCGTTGGTGCCGCCGTTGAGGCGGTGCACGTCCTCCCCCATGACCACGACGCCCGGGTCGGTCTCCATGCGCCGGTCCATCACCCGCGCGACGGCCTCGATGAAGGGGGTGTCGCGCACCTCCACCTCGTGGCCCACGCCGGTGACCAGCGGGGCGTCGTCGAGCTCGCCGAGGTCGCCGCGCACGCCGACGTCGACCCAGGAGGCGTCGGGCCACTCCGAGGGCCGGATCCGCTGCTGGCCGGGCTTGCCCCCGGGCAGCGGCTCGAGCAGCTCGCCGGCCACCTCGGCCATCACGGCCTTGGCCTGCGCGAGGGCCGCGTCGGTCTCCTCCGCGCTCAGCAGGCCGCGGCGCTGCAGGTGCCCGGCCGTCTGGGTGAGCGGGTCGCGGGCGCGCCAGGCCTTCTCCTCGGCCTTCTCGCGGTAGCCGAAGGCGCTCCCCGCGAAGCCGCCGTTCTGGTGGAAGAAGCGGTAGGTGTCGGCCTCGACCACGGCCGGGCCCCTGCCCGCCCGCATGTGGGCGACGGCCTCGCTCATCGCCAGGTACGTCGCCAGCGGGTCCATGCCGTCGACCTTCCAGCTGGCGATGCCGAAGCCGGGGCCGCGGCCCGAGAGCCGGGGCTCGCCGGTGGCCTCGTGCACCGAGGTCGACACGGCGTACTGGTTGTTCTCGATGAAGAAGCAGACGGGCAGCGACCAGGCCGCGGCGAGGTTCATCGTCTCGAGGGTGGAGCCGATGTTGACCGCCCCGTCGCCGAAGTAGGTCACCGAGACGGCGTCGGTGCCGGAGAAGCGGTGCGTCCACGCGAAGCCGGCCGCCTGCGGCACGCCGCCGCCCACGATCGCGTTGGTGCCCATGGCGCCCGCGGCCTTCCACTGCAGGTGCATTGACCCGCCGCGCCCGTGGCTCCAGCCGCGGTCGAGGCCGCAGATCTCCGCGAGGGTGCGCAGCAGGACCTCGCGCAGCTCCTCGTCGGGGGCGGCCAGGGGGTCCAGGCCCTTGGGGGCGAGGTGCTGCAGCGCCTTGGCGAGGAACTGGTGGTGGCCGCGGTGCGAGCCGTTGACGGTGTCGGCGGTGCCGAGCGTGAGGGCCGACCCGACCGCGCCGCCCTCCTGGCCGATGCTGGAGTGGGCCGGCCCGTGGATCAGCCCGGCGCCGGCGAGGTCGAGCACCTGCTGCTCGAAGGCGCGGATCCACACCAGCTGGGCGTACGCCGCCCGCAGCAGGTCGGGGTCGGCGGCGTCCCAGTCAGCCTCCGTCGCGACCACCTCGACCCACGGCACGTCCGGGGTCAGCGGGCTGTGCTGGGGCATGGGGGCTCCTCCTGGGGCTGGCGGGCGTCGCCGTCGGTCCGTGACGTCACCCGGCACCTTGCCACGGATTGGATCCAACTTCCAGAGTTCGTGGTGGTGGACGTCACACGTGGAGGCGTGCGAGGCTGGCCCCGGAGTATGGATCGGATCCGAAAGGGGACGTCGTGGCACTGCCCGGCCTGCGCCGCATGGACCACGTCGGCTTCACCGTGCCCGACCTCGACGAGGCGGAGCGCTTCCTGGTCGACGTGCTCGGCTGCGAGTACCTCTACTCCCTGGGGCCCTTCTCCCACGGCGACTCCGACTGGATGACGACCCACCTCGGCGTCCACCCGCGCGCGGTGATGCGCAACCGCTGGTACCGCGTCGGCGACCAGGCGGTCTTCGAGGTCTTCGGCTACGAGTCGCCCGACCAGCGCGGGGCCGAGGAGGCGATGCCGCGCAACAGCGACGTCGGCGGCCACCACGTCGCGCTCTACGTCGACGACCTCGACGCGGCGGTCGCGCACCTGGTCGAGGCCGGCGTGGAGGTCTTCGACGGGCCGACCGCGAGCCGCGGCCCGGCCCTGGGCAACCGGTGGATCTACTTCCGCACGCCCTGGGGGATGCAGATGGAGCTGGTCTCCTACCCCCACGGCAAGGCCTTCGACCTCGAGCAGCAGGGGCAGGATGCGCCCCATGACTGACGGCGTGAGCAGCACCCGCGTGGCGGCGTACCTGCGCGAGGCGATCCTCTCCGGCGAGCTGGCCCCCGGGGCGCGGATCCGGCAGGAGGACGTCGCCGAGCGGCTCGGGGCGAGCCGGCTCCCCGTGCGCGAGGCGCTGCGGATCCTCGCGGCCGACGGACTGGTCGAGCACGAGGCCCACAAGGGCGCCCGCGTGCCGCGGCTCTCGCAGCACGAGGTCGACGTGGTCTACCGGATGCGCGAGCGCCTGGAGCCGATCGCGATCGTCGAGAGCATGCCGCACCTCGACGACGGGGCCCACGAGCAGCTCGAGGAGGTGCAGCGCCGCATCGAGGACAACACCGACGTCGAGAAGTTCCTCGACCTCGACCGCGAGTTCCACATGCTCACCTACAGCGGCTGCCACGTCGACACGCTGATGACCGTCGTGACCCGGCTGTGGAACTCCACCCAGCACCACCGCCGCACCTACCTGGCCCTGGCCGGGCACCGCGCGATGTGGGCGGTCAACGCCGAGCACCGGCTGATCCTCGACGCCGTGCGCCGCGGCGACGCCGACGACGCCGAGCGCTACCTCGGCGGCCACATCCGGCGCACCCGCATCGAGCTCTCGCACCACCCCGAGGTCTTCCGGTGAGCGCCCCGTGACCGAGCTGCAGGTCAACGGCGAGACCGTCGCGGTCGACGCCGACGGCGAGACCCCGCTGCTGACGGTGCTGCGCGACGAGCTCGGGCTGGTCGGCTCGCGCTTCGGCTGCGGGCAGGGGCTGTGCGGGGCCTGCGTGGTGCGGCTCGGTGACGCCGTGGTGCCGGCCTGCGACACCCCGCTGTGGCAGGCCGAGGGCCAGCCGGTCACCACCGTCGAGGGCCTGGCCCGCGACGGCGTCCCGCACCCGGTGCAGCAAGCGCTGATCAACAGCCAGGCGGCCCAGTGCGGCTACTGCGTCTCGGGCATCGTCGTGGCCGCCGCCGCGCTGCTCGAGCGGGAGCCCGACGCCGACGCCGACCGCGTCGCCGAGGCGCTCGACCGGCACCTGTGCCGCTGCGGCGCCCAGCGGCGCATCGTGGCGGCGGTGCTCGCGGCCCGGGGGTCGGCGTGACCCTGCCGCCCCACGTCGTCGCCAACCCCCGCCTCGGCACCTGGCTGCACGTCGCCGACGGCGTGCTGCACGTGCAGGTGGGCAAGGTCGAGCTCGGGCAGGGGATCCTCACGGCGCTGCAGCAGCTCGCCGCCGATGCCCTCGGCGTGCCCGTCGGCGACGTGCGCATGGTCGCCGCCCACACCACCCACGGTCCCGACCAGGGCGTCACCGCGGGCAGCCTGTCGGTGCTGCAGAGCGGTCCCGCCCTGCGCCACCTCGGCGGCGTCGTGCGCGCGCTCGCCGGCCCGGTCGACGAGGGGTACGTCGCCCGGGTCGCGGCCCTCGACCCGGCCACCGACCTCACCGCCGTCACGCCCGCGCCGCCGCTGCCCGCCCGCGCCGTCGGGTGCGACGTACCCCGCGCCGACCTGCCCGACAAGGTGCTCGGCCGGCCCCGCTACCTCACCGACCTGCGGCCCGACGGCCTGCTGCACGGGCGCGTGCTGCGCCCGCCGCGACCCGGCGCGCGGCTCGCCTCCGTCTCCGACTGGGTGCCGGGGCTGGTCCGCGACGGCTCCTTCGTCGGCGTCGTCGCCGACCGGGAGGCCGATGCCGACCGCGCGCTCGAGTCCCTGCGCCGGGCCTGCACCTGGGAGGGCGGCTCCGCGCTCCCCGACGAGGACCACCTGCCCGACTGGCTGCGCGCTGGCGAGCACGAGGTGGTCGAGGTGCTCGACGAGGGCGCCGGCGCCCCGACGCACGCCGCGTCGTACTCCAAGCCCTTCCTGGTGCACGCCTCCATCGCGCCGAGCGCCGGCATGGCGCGCTGGGACGACGCCGCGGCGGGCCCGCTCCTACGGGTGTGGAGCCACAGCCAGGCCGTGCACGCGCTCCGCGACGCCCTCGCGACCACCCTGGGACTGACCGCGGAGCAGGTGGAGGTGCAGCACGTCGAGCACGCCGGCTGCTACGGCCACAACGCCGCCGACGACGCCGCGCTCGACGCCGCCCTCCTCGCCCGCGCCCACCCCGGTCGCCCCGTCCTGGTGCGCTGGAGCCGGGGTGACGAGCTCACCTGGGCGCCGCTGTCGCCCGCGATGACGGCCACGCTGGGGGCCACCGTCGAGGGCGGCCGGATCACGTCGTGGAGCCACGAGACTTGGAGCCTGGGCCACAGCGCCCGCCCGGGCTACCGCGGCGCCCCCGGTCTGCTAGCAGGCGCCCACCTCGCCGACCCCGTGCCGCTCCCGCCGTCCACCGACCCGCCCGCCGCGGCGGGGCACGGCAGCATGCGCAACGGCGTGCCGACGTACGACGTCGGCACGCGACGCGTCGTCGGCCGGCGCAAGGTCGACTCCCCGCTGCGCACCTCCGCGATGCGTGCGCTGGGGGCCTACCTCAACGTCTTCGCCATCGAGAGCTTCCTCGACGAGCTCGCGCTCGAGGCGGGTGCCGACCCCCTCGACTTCCGGCTCGCCCACCTCGCCGACGAGCGCGCCCGCCACGTGCTGCGGGAGGCGGCGCGGCTCGGCGGCTGGGGCGAGGCGCTCCCGGAGGGCCACGGGCGCGGCCTCGGCTTCGCGCGCTACAAGGACCGGGGCGCCTACTGCGCCGTCGTGGCGCAGGTCGAGGCCGAGGCCGACGTGCGCGTACGCCGCCTCACCGTCGTCGCCGACGTCGGCCTGGCCGTCGCGCCCGAGGGGGCGCGCAACCAGCTCGAGGGCGGCGCCGTGCAGGCGACCAGCTGGACGGTCAGGGAGCGGGTGCGCTTCGACCGCACCCGGATCACCAGCGACGACTGGGAGTCCTACCCGATCCTGCGCTTCGCCGAGACCCCCGAGGTGGCGGCGCACCTGGTCGGCACCGACGCGCCCTCCGTGGGGGCGGGCGAGGCGGCCCAGGGCCCCACGGCGGCCGCCATCGCCAACGCCGTGCACGACGCGCTCGGGGTGCGCGTGCGAGACCTCCCGCTCGACGCGGCCGCCGTCGTCCGGGCCATCGAGAGCACCTAGGAGACCCCATGCCCCGGATCAGCTACGTCCCGATGGACGCCATGACCCCGTCGATGCGCGCGGAGATGGAGCGCTGCGCCCGTGAGGGCACGCCGCGCCCCGAGAGCAGCGCCGTGCGCGCGCACGCACCGGAGGTCTTCGAGACCTTCACGGCGTACTGGGAGGCGACCTTCCGCACCGGCGAGCTCGACCACGCGACCAAGGAGCTCGCGCGGCTCTACATCACCCGCACCACCAACTGCCAGTTCTGCGGCAACCAGCGCTCCTCGACCGCCGGCCTCCCGGAGTACGCCGACGACGACCTGCTCAACTTCGAGGGCTCCGAGCACTACGACGAGCGCCAGAAGGCCGCCCTGGCCTACGCCCAGGCGATCGCCTGGGGCGAGCAGGACCTCGACGGGCTCTGGGGCCGGCTGCACGAGCACTTCTCCGAGCGCGAGCTCGTCGAGCTCGGCTGCTTCGTCGCCCTCACCTTCGGCCAGCAGAGCTGGATCCGGCTGCTCGGCATCGGCCACCAGGAGTACGCCGTGGCGGGCATCGAGTCCGACGCCGGCCTCGCCCCCGGCGCCGCGCGCTAGCTCCGACTCACCCGGACCGCCCGCCCACCCCTCCGGGTGGTCGAGGAAGGCGCGCGGCCCACCCCTCCGGGTGGTCGAGGAAGACGCGCAGCGCCTGTCTCGAGACCCGGCGAGACGGGTGGGGCGCGGTGGGCGGACGGCGGACGGGGTCTCGAGACGGTCGCTGCGCGACCTCCTCGACCACCCGGCGGCGCTGGGCGACCTCTCCCCCGCGTGGGTCAGCGCTCCTCGCGGAAGTCGACGTGGCGCCGGACGCGGGCGTCGTACTTGCGCAGGACGAGACGGTCGGGGTCGTTGCGGCGGTTCTTGCGGGTCACGTAGACCGAGCCGGTGCCGGCCGTGGAGCGCAGCCTCACGACCGGGCGGACGTCGGAGCCCTTGCGCGCCATCAGACACGCTCCCCGCGGGCCAGCAGGTCGGCGACCACGGCGTCGATGCCGCGGGCGTCGACGACCTTGATGCCGCGAGCGGAGAGGCGCAGCGTCGCGTGGCGACCCAGCGACGGCACCCAGTAGCGCTTGCGCTGCAGGTTGACCTCGAAGCGGCGCTTGGTGCGGCGGTGCGAGTGGGAGACGTGGTGGCCGAAGCCGACGCTGCGGCCGGTCACCTGGCAGGTGGCTGACATGGCACTCCTTCTGGCATCATGAGAATGATTCTCATTGTACTCGACAGGAGGGCACATGCAGCAGGGCATCCATCCCGACTACCGACCCGTCGTCTTCCGCGACCGCTCCGGCGGCCTGCGGCTGCTCACCAGGTCGACGCGCACCAGCGACGAGACCGTCGAGCTCGACGGCAGGACCTACCCGGTGGTCGACGTCGACGTCTCGAGCGCCAGCCACCCCTTCTGGACCGGCCGCGGGCGCGTCGTCGACACCGAGGGCCGGGTGCAGGCCTTCGAGCGGCGCTACGGCAGGAGCGGCCGATGAGGACGCCCGTCGTCCTGGTCACCGGCGTCGACCCCGACGCGATGGCCGCGACGATGGTGGGGCTGCAGTTCGACCTGCCGCACGCCGTCGCCGTGCAGCACCGCATCGACCCGGAGCGCTCCGAGCTCACCCGCGTCGTCAGCGACCTCAGCGGCGTCGTGGAGCGCGAGGTGATCGACCTCGCGCACGCCTGCGTCACCTGCGCGATCCGCGAGGACGTGCTCCCCACGCTGGAGCGGCTGGCGGCGGACGGGCGTTGGAGCACCGTCCTGGCGCACCTCCCCGTCGGCGCCGAGGCGGCCCAGGTCTGCCACGTGCTGGCGCTCGACACGGTGCTGGCCCGCCGGCTCCGCGTCAGCGCGGTCCTGGCTGCGGTCGAGGGGCCCGGCGTGGAGGACGACCTCCTCGGCGACGACCTGCTGGCCGAGCGTGGGCGGCACAGCTCGGAGGACGACCGGCGCGGCCTCGGCGAGGTGGCCGCCGCGATGGTGGAGCACGCCGACCTGGTCGTCACGCACGGCACGGCGAGCCCGGCCGCGACCGAGCTGCTGGCGGCCCTCGCGCGTCCCGGGGTCGAGGTGGTCGAGGGCACCGAGCATCTCGAGCCGACCGCACTGGTCGCCGACCTGCACCGGCACGACCGCACCCAGGCGTGGGTCGCGCCCGTGCGCGCCGCCGAGCTGCCGCTGACACGCTTCGAGCACGAGTGGCGCCTCGACCTGGTCTCGCCGATGCCCTTCCACCCGCACCGGCTGCTCGACGACATCGAGCGGCTCGGCACGGGCCGCCACCGCTCCCGCGGCTGCTTCTGGCTGCCGACCCGCCCCGACCGGGTCTGCACCTGGGACGGCGCCGGCGGCCAGCTCAGCATCGGCAACACCGAGCCCTGGGGACGACGTACGCCGCTGACCCGGATCGTGCTGACCGGTCTCGGCAGGCCGCCCTTCGAGCTGGCCGACGCCTTCCGCTCGATGCTGCTCAGCCACGACGAGGCGGTCGCCGACGACCGCTGGCAGACCACCTACGACGGGCTCGAGCCGTGGCTGGGCCCGATCCCCGACGCCGCCTGACGCACACCGATCCCCACTCCGAGGAGACCCCATGGCCGTCCCCAAGCGACGTACGTCGCGCAGCAACACCCGCCACCGCCGCTCCCAGTGGCGGGCCAGCGCCCCCGACCTCGTGCCGGTGCGCGTCGACGGACGGGAGCACCGGGTGCCCCGACGCCTCGTCAACGCCGTCCAGCGAGGCTTGATCGACCCCGAAACGGGTCGGAAACTCAGTCAGGACGCGACTCGCGGGGTGGGTGGTGCCCGATGAAGGTCCGCAACTCGCTACGGTCACTGAAGAACCAACCCGGCTCGCAGGTGGTCAAACGCCGCGGCCGGCTCTACGTGATCAACAAGCGCAACCCGCGTTTGAAGGCCCGACAGGGCTGAACCCGAGCGAAGGAGCTCCCCATGAACAAGTCCCAGCTGCGTGACGCCGTCGCCGAGCACGCCGGTCTCACCAACGCCGACGCCGAGCGTGCCCTCGACGCCGTCCTGACCGCGGTGACGACCGCGGTCGCCGGTGGCGACAAGGTGACGCTGCCCGGCTTCGGCACCTTCGAGGCCCGCGAGCGCAGCGCCCGCACCGGCCGCAACCCCCAGACCGGCGAGGAGATCCAGATCGCCGCGTCGAAGGCCCCGGCCTTCAAGGCGGGCACGGCCTTCAAGAACGCCGTCAACAGCTGACGCACCCCGTCACGCACGAGACCCCGGACGCGCTCGCGTCCGGGGTCTCGTCGTTGCGGTGGAGGACTCACCACTCCACGGCGACGTACTTGCTCTCCAGGTAGTCGAGCATCCCCTCGTGGCCGCCCTCGCGGCCGATCCCCGACTGCTTGGTGCCGCCGAACGGCGCCGCGGGGTCGGAGACCAGGCCGCGGTTGAGCCCGACCATGCCCGCGTCGAGCGCCTCGCTGACGCGCAGGCCGCGCGCGAGGTCCCGGGTGTAGACGTAGGACACCAGGCCGTACTCCGTGTCGTTGGCCATCGCGATCGCGTCGGCCTCGTCGGTGAAGGTGATGATCGGCGCCACCGGCCCGAAGATCTCCTCGCCGAGGATCTCCGCGCCCCGCGGCACGTCGAGCAGCACGGTGGGCTCGTAGTAGTAGCCCTCGCGGTCGGGCCGGCTGCCGCCGACGACGACGCGCGCCCCCGCCGACACCGCGCCTCGCACCAGATCGTCGACCTTGGCGGCCGACTCGTCGTTGACGAGCGGCCCCACCTGGGTGGCGTCGTCGGTGCCGGGCCCGACCACCAGCGCCGACATCCGCTCGGAGAGCCGGCGGCTGAACTCCTCGGCCACGTCGGCGTGCACGTAGAAGCGGTTGGCGGCCGTGCACGCCTCGCCCGCGTTGCGCATCTTGGCCACCATCGCGCCCTCGACGGCGGCGTCGAGGTCGGCGTCGTCGAGCACCAGGAAGGGCGCGTTGCCGCCCAGCTCCATGGAGCAGTTGACCACCTGGTCGGCGGCCTCGCGCAGCAGCACCCGGCCGACCTCGGTCGAGCCGGTGAAGGAGAGCTTGCGCACCCGCGGGTCGTGCAGCATCGCCGAGACGACCGCGCCCGAGCGACGTGCGGGGAGCACGTTGACCACGCCCGGCGGGACGCCGGCGTCGGCCAGGATCTGCGCCATCAGCAGCGCGGTGAGGGGCGTGTCGCTGGCGGGCTTGAGCACCACGGTGCAGCCGGCGGCCAGGGCGGGGCCGATCTTGCGGGTGGCCATCGCGGCCGGGAAGTTCCACGGCGTGACGAGCACCGCGATGCCGACCGGCTGGTGCAGCACCACGATCTTGTTGGCCCCGGAGGGCGCGGTCATCACCGTGCCGGCCGCGCGCACGGCCTCCTCGGCGTACCAGCGGAAGAACTCGGCGGCGTACGCCGTCTCGCCGCGCGCGTCGGGCAGGGCCTTGCCGTTCTCCAGCGAGATCAGGTGCGCGATCTCGTCGGCGCGTGCGGTCATCAGCTCGAAGGCACGGCGCAGGACCTCGGCGCGCTCGCGGGGCGAGGTCGCCGCCCAGCCGGCCGCCGCGGCGTCGGCCGCCTCGACGCACGCCATCGCGTCGTCGACGGTGCCGTTGGCGACGCTGGTCAGCACCTCGCCCGTGGCGGGGTCGAGCACGTCGAAGCGGCCGCCGTCGGAGGCGGGCACCGACGCACCGCCGACCCAGAGGTCGAGCGGCAGGTCGTAGATCTGGTCGAGGGAGAAGTCACCCATGGTGCTGCCTCTCGGTAGGGGCTAGTACGGATTGGTGACGACGAGCTCCTGCGCGGGGAAGAGCGTGAGCACCACGGGACCGTCCTCGGTGATCACGATCTCCTCCTCGATGCGCGCGGCGGAGACGCCGTCGGAGGCGGGGCAGTAGGTCTCCAGGGCGAAGACCATGCCGACCTGGAGCTCGATCGGCTCCTTCATCGAGTTCAGCCGCGAGATGATCGGGCGCTCGTGGAGCCCCAGGCCCAGGCCGTGGGCGAACTGCAGCCCGAAGGCCTCCATCTCGCTGCCGAAGCCGAACTCCTCGGCCGCAGGGAGCAGCGCCGCGACCTCGTCGGTGCCGACGCCCGCCTTGATGCCGTCGATGCCGCGGTCCATCCACTCCCGCGCCCTGGTGTAGGCGTCGCGCTGCGCCGGGGTCGAGCTGCCGACCGCGAAGGTGCGGTAGTAGCAGGTCCGGTAGCCGTTGTAGGAGTGGATGATGTCGAAGAAGGCCTGGTCGCCGGGCCGGACCAGCCGGTCGGTGAAGTTGTGCGGGTGTGGGTTGCACCGCTCGCCCGAGATCGCGTTGACGGCCTCGACCTGGTCGGAGCCCATCTCGTAGAGCCGCTTGTTGGCGTGGGCGACGATCTCGTTCTCCCGCACGCCGGGCTTGAGCATCTCCACGATGTCCTGGTAGACGCCGTCGACCATGGCCGCGGCCTGGTTGAGCAGCACGATCTCGTCGTGGCTCTTGATGCAGCGGGCGTCGAGCATCAGCTGCTGGGCGTCGACGACGCGCAGGCCCTGCCGCTCCATCTCGAAGAGGAAGGGCGGCTCGACGATGTCCATGCCCACCGGCATGTCGGCCAGGCCCTGCTCGACGAGCAGCGACTTGATCTCGGCGACGGCGTCGGCCATCAGCCCGACGGTCGGGGCCACGGCGCCGCGGAAGCCGAGGAAGCCGGCGCGGTAGTGGTCGTCGGGCACCCACTGGCTGTACTTCTTGTGGTGCTTCACCGCCGACCCGAAGTCCCACAGGATCGGGTCCTCGCCCCGCCGCAGCAGCGCGTAGCGGATCATCTTGTCGCCGAGGGCGCCGCCGATCCAGGTCTGCGTGGTGTAGCGGATGTTGTAGAAGTCGAAGAGCAGGAAGGCGCCGCACTCGCTCGACTCCAGCGCCGCCTTCGCGCGGCCGAGCCGGTAGTCGCGCAGCCGGGCGAAGTCGACCCGCTCCTCGTAGTCCACCGCCATGTGGCCCGGTGCCGGGAGCGGCGCGGGCTGCGTGGCTGGTGCCGGACGGTCGTCCATCACGCCTCGCCCGATCCTGGGTCCGCCGCGGACAGCCCGTCGTCGACCGCGACGTTCTCGGGCTCGAGGGTGATGCCCGACAGCGCGGCCTGCTGGTCGAGCAGGATCGCGAAGTCCTCGGTCACGCGCCCGCTGCTGACGGTGCCCTGCACGGCGGCGGCGGTCGCCGCGCACACCGGCATCGGCACGTCGAGCTCGTGGGCGGCCGCGAAGCCGAGGTCGAAGTCCTTGCGCAGCAGGATCGGGGTGAAGGTCGGCGTGTAGTCGAGGTTGACGAAGGCCGGGCTCTTGTAGCGGGTGAAGACCGAGCCCATCACCGAGTTGTTGAGGAACTCCAGGAAGGCGTGGCGCGGCATGCCGCCCTTCTCGGCGAGCACGGTGATCTCGGCGAGGGTCTGGGTGACGACGCCGAGCATCAGGTTGTGCGCGATCTTGGCCAGGCGGGCGACGTCGCCGTCGCCGACGTACGTCGCCCCCTTGCCGAGGTGCTCGAGCAGCGGCGCGACCTTGAGGTAGGTCTCCTCGGGACCCGAGACGACCAGGCTGAGGCCACCGGCCAGCACGACCTTGCCGTTGCCGCTCACAGGGGAGGCCAGGAAGTCGACCCCGCGCTCGGCGCAAGCCGCCCGCATCGCCGCCGAGCTCTCGGTGGAGACGGTGGAGCAGTCGACGACGGCGCCGGGCACGTGGTCGGGGTCGGCCAGCAGGCCGCCCTCGCCGGTGAGCACCTGCTCGAGGTCGGCGGGCGTCGAGACCATGGTGAAGACGACGTCGTGGCCGCGGAGGTCCGCGATCGTGTCGGCCACGGCGCAGCCGACGTCGGTGAGGGCCTCGGCCTTGGCCCGGGTGCGGTTCCAGACGGTCACGTCCTCGCCGGCACGCGCCAGCCTCGTCGCCATCGCGGCGCCCATGCGGCCGGCGCCGATCCAGCCGACACGGATGCTGCCGGGGGTGTGGGTGTGCGCGGTCATGAGCCGTCCTTCGTGTCGGTGGGCGGTGGGGTGGTCAGGTGTGCGGCGAGCCAGTCGGCCGTGCGGGGGCGGTGCCAGGGAGCGACGTTGGCGCAGCCGTGGTTGCCGTCCTCGAGCATGAGGACCTCGACGGGGCCGGCGACGGCGTCCCGCAGCCGCTCGGCGTTGCGCCAGGGGATCAGCCGGTCCTGGCGTCCGAAGACGATCAGCAGCGGCGCGACGAGGTCGGCGGCGACGTCGGTCATGGAGAGCGTGTGCGCGATCGCCCGCGCCTCGTCGTCGGTCTCGGCCCCCGAGCGCACCCGGAAGGTGTCGCGGGTCAGCTGCGGCAGTCCGGGCCAGCAGTCGCCGAAGTCGAAGGGGCCGGCCAGCGAGACGCAGGCCTTGGCCCGGTCGCCGAGCGCGGCCGCCACGCGAGGGGAGTAGTAGCCGCCCAGGCTGACGCCCCACACCCCGAGCCGGTCGCGGTCGATGCCGGGGATCTCGCCGAGCGTCTCCCAGAGGACCTCGGCCACGGGGGCCCAGTCACCGCGGATCGGCAGGTCGTACTCCGCCTCGCCCTGGCCGGGTCCGTCGATCGCGAAGGTCGCGAGGCCGCGGGCCAGGAAGGTCTCCTCCGTGGAGCGGAGCTCCTCCTTGGTGGAGTCGAGGCCCGGCAGCAGCACCACGACGGGGTGGGGGCCCTCACCCTCGGGCAGGCGCAGGATCCCCACCAGCCAGCTGCGCTCGAAGGGCATCTCCACCCGACGGCCCGGCGGGTCGAGGTGGGGCAGCGCGTCGTCGAGGCAGGCGACCGCACGCGTGTGGGCGGCCCGCATCTGCTCGAGGTCCTCGACGAAGACGAACTTGCCGAAGTGGTGGTAGACGGCGGCCTGCGCGAGGTGCTCCCCCGCGGACCGGCTGCGACCCTCCGCGAGCGCCTCACGTCCGAGCTGCTCGTGGGCGTCGCCGGCCTCGACCCAGGCCACGCACCAGTCGGACCACTGCTCCACGCCGGCGGTCACGCGCTCGAAGTCGGCGACGGTGACGCCGTTGACCGTGAAGCGCGGACCCCAGTGGGCGATCGCGGAGGCGACCAGCGGGTCCTGGGTCATGGCGACTCCCTCCGTACTCGGCTCCGTACTCGGCTCCGGCTCACTGCAATCGAGTGCAGACTTCCGCAACAGCGGTGGTGGTGTCAAGCAGGGCGCTCCGGCGTGGAGGGGCAGGATCAGGCCGGTGCGTGACGGGTGCAATCGAATGCACTAGCCTCGCGCCTCATGACCTCCGATGTGACCCACGCCACGCCCGGCACGACCGTCCGGGTCGGGTCCTTCACGCCCTCGGTGCTGCTCGCCCTGGCCCAGCGCAACGGCGCCCTCGACCGCGTGCGCCTGCGCGTGCACGAGCGGCCGGTGCCCTCCTCCCCCGCCCAGTTCGCCTCGCTGCGCGACGGCGAGCTCGACGTCGCGCTCACCAGCCCCGACAACGTCCTGGCCTACCGCTTCGCCCCGCGCAACCCGCTCGGCGAGCGGCTCGACGCGACGATCGTGGGGGCCCTCGACCGCGGCACCGGCCTGGCTCTCTACGGCAGGCCCGGGCTCACCGGCCCCGAGCAGCTGCGCGGTGCGACGCTCGGGGTCGACGTGCCCACCTCCGGCTTCGCGCTGGCGATGTACGCCGTCGCGGAGCACCTCGGGGTGCCTCGCGACGCCTACGACCTCACCGCCCTGGGCTCCACCCCCAAGCGGCTCCAGGCGCTGCTGCGCGGCGACTGCGACGCGACGATGCTCAACGCCGGCAACCAGCTCCCGGCGGAGGCCGCCGGCTGCGTCCGGCTGGGGAGCGCCGCGGAGGTCTGCGCGCCGTACCTCGGCACGGTCGTCGCGGTGGTCGGGGAGCGTCACCTCGACGCCGCGAGGCGTCTCACCGCGGCGCTCACGGAGACCGCCGCATCCCTGCTCGACGGCCACCTCGACGGCGAGGCCGTCGAGGAGGCGCAGCGCGTGCTGGGCCTGCCCGCCGACCTCGCCGCGCGCTACGTCGCCGGGCTCCGGGACCCCGACGAGGGCCTGGTGACCGGCCCCGTCGACCGGGCCGCCCTGGCGACCCTGGTCGACCTGCGCCGCCGCTACCTGCCCGAGCCCGACGGCAGCGACCCTCTCGCGCGCGCCCTCGAGCGCGGCTCCGGACTGCTGGACGACGAGCCCGCCGCGTGAGGCGTCCGGCGCCGGGACGCGGCTGAGGTGGACGAGCGCGGCGCCGTCAGGCTGCTGTCGATCAGCACTTTCACCAGCAACTTCGACCGCTTCATGGTGGCCGCGCTGCTGGTGCTGATCGCGCGCGACCTCGACGAGCCGTTGGTCGCCGTCACCTGGGTGGCCACCGCCTACTTCCTGGCCTACGGCCTGATGCAGCTGGTCTGGGGCGTGCTCTCCGACCGGCTCGGACGCGTGCGGACCATGCGCCTGGCGATGTCGGTGGCGGGCATGACCGGGGTGCTCTCGGCGCTCTCGCCCACCCTCGAGGTGCTGCTCGTCTCTCGCACCGTCGCTGGCGCCGCCTTCGCCGCCGCCGTCCCGACCGCGATGGTCTACCTCGGCGACACGGTCCCGGTCGAGCGCCGCCAGGGGCCGGTCACCGACCTCATGACCGGCGGCGCCGTCGGCATGGCGGTCTCGACGATCTCGGCGGCCGCGGTCGCCGAGCTGACCTCGTGGCGGGTCGCGATGGCGAGCACCGCCGTGCTCGCGCTGGCGCTGGGGTGGCGGCTGCGGCTGCTCACCGAGCCCGAGGGGGGCCAGAGGCCGCGCCCGCTGCCGGCCCTGACGGCGGTGCTGCGGGCGCCGTGGGCACGGCTCGTGCTGGGCCTGGCCTTCCTCGAGGGCATGGTCGTGCTCGGCTTCCTCACCTTCTTCCCGACCACCCTGCAGCAGGTGGGGCACTCGGCCACCGTGGCCGGGGCCGTCACCACGGCCTTCGGCCTCTCCACCATCGTCTTCGCCTCGCTGGTCAAGCGGCTGAGCCGGACCGTCAGCCCGGCCCGGCTGATCGGCTCCGGCGCCGTGTGCGCCGCGGCGGCCTTCGTGGCGGCGGCGTCCGACCCCGACCTCGTCGGCATCCTGGTCGCCAGCCTGCTGCTCGGCGCCGCGCGGGCTCTGATGCACTCGAGCCTCCAGACCTGGGTGACCGACGTGGTGCCGCACGCGAGGGCGATGGCGGTCAGCCTCTTCGCGACCGTGCTCTTCACCGGCACCTCGGCGGCCGCCGGCATCGGCGGCGTCCTCGTCGCGGCGGGCAGGCACACCGAGCTCTACCTGCTGGCGCTGGTGCTGGCCGTGCCGCTCGGCGTGGTCGCCACCTGGGGCCGCAGCCGCTACGGACGTCGCTAGCCCAGCAGGCTGCGGCAGGAGAGCACGTGCAGGCCGTGGTTCTTGTCGGAGAGGTAGACGTAGCCGCGGGCGTCGACCAGCACGTCCTCCGACTGGGTGACCAGGTCGCGGGGCAGCAGCCCGCGCCGCTCCGTGGGGTCGTCGGGCAGGTAGTGGGCGACCTCCCGCGGCAGGTAGGGGTCGCGGATGTCGTAGACCCGGAGGCCGGCGTTGAACCAGGTCAGGAACATCAGCTCCTCGGAGTGCAGGAGCGCGGGGTCGGCGTTCTGCGGGTGGTGCTGGTTGTGCGGCCCGAAGCGGCCGCCGCGCAGGGAGAAGTTCGGGTACGCCGCCCCGGCCGGCGGCACCGGGATGGGCAGGACCGAGAGCAGGCGGGGCGTCCGCTCGTCGCTGACGTCGACGATGCCGGCGAAGTTGTAGGGCTCCTGCGACCGCTCCGCGATGGCCTCGGTGTTGACGAGGACGAGACCGCGGGCGGCGAGCGGCACCGCGGTGTGCATGGCGATCATGCTGCTGAAGGCCGACCCGATGTCGAGGCGGCCCACGAGCTCGGGAGCGGTCGGGTCCGCGACGTCGAGCACGACGAGCCCGGCGGCCCCGTAGGGCAGGTAGGCCCGCTCGCCCTCGACGTACGCCGGGCCGTGCAGGGACACCCGCTGGGCGGGCGGTGCTCCGGTGCCGGTCTCCTGCTCGGGGAGCCACCACCTCCCGGCCACCTGCGGCGAGGTCGGGTCGGCGACGTCGAGCACGACGTAGACGTTGCCGTCGAGGCCCGGCTGGTGGGCCGCGCAGTGCACGTAGCGCCCGCCCGTCCAGTGGTTGCGGTGCACGCCCGCGTCGCCCGTGCGCCAGTGACCCAGCAGCCTGGGTGAGGCCGGGTCGGCGACGTCGAAGAGGCGCACCCCCTCGTCACCCGGGTGCGCCGGATCACCGCCCCACGGGGTCGGGCGGTGCTCCAGCCCCTGCACGAGGAGCCCGTCGGCCACCTGGACCTGCCACGTGGCCGTGCGGTCGGGCCCCTCGATCGAGGCCACCAACCGGGGTGCCGAGGGGTCGGTGACGTCGAGGACGGAGAGCCTCGGCTCCCAGAAGTGGGTCGCCCACAGGTACCAGCGCCCGTCGACCACCTGCATGGCGAGCTTGAAGACGGGGCTGCCGGCCGCCTCGGTGTAGGCCACCAGCTCCAGCCCGCGCGCGTCGGCCCCGGGAGCACCCGTCACAGGGCCGCCTCGTCCATCAGCGCCGCGAGCCCGGCCTCGGGCTCCAGGCACGCCACGCCACCCGAGACCCGGTCGGTGACCCAGACCAGGTGGTCGGCGTCGACGAAGAGGTCGTTGGCCTGGGCCACGGGCTGCCCCTCCGGCGGGGAGGCGACCCAGTGGGCGACCTCCTCGACGTGCTCGGGGTCGGCGGTGTCGTAGACCCGGAGCCCGGCGTTGAAGTACGTCGCGAAGACGACGCGCTCGCTGCGGTAGGAGCCGGCCCTGTTCTCGTGGAAGTTGTGCGGTCCGCACCGCAGCGGCTGCTCGAGGTACGCCGCCCCCGGGCTGGGGAAGCGGGAGACGTGGCGCGCCCGCTCCCCCGACACGTCGACGACGTGGCTGAAGAGCTCGGGCGCGCCCGGACCGTCCTTCTGCTGCTCGTCGGTGGCCAGCACCAGCCCCCGGCTCGGCAGCGGCAGGCACGTGTGCGTGGCGATGCCGCCCCAGCTGAGGTGGTCGACCTGACGCGGCTCGGTCATGTCGGAGACGTCGAGGACGACGAGGTTGGCGTCGTCGTAGCCGAGGTAGGCGCGGTCGCCGTCGATCAGCGCGTGGTGGGCGGCGTACCGCTCCCCCTCGGGCCACGACGGCTGCTCCCCGCCCGCTGTCCACTGCCCCGGCCACCACCACTCCGCGACCGGCGTCGGCGCGGTGGGGTCGCTCATGTCGACGACCACCCAGATGCGGTCGTTGAAGCCCGGCGGAGTCGCCGACATGTGGGCGTAGCGCCCGCCCTCCCAGACGATCCGGTGCACGCCCCGCCCGCCGCAGTCCCACCAGCCGATCTGCTGGGGGTCGGTCGGGTCCTCCAGGGAGTACACCGCCAGGCCCGCCGACCAGGGGCCCTGCGGCCCGGGAGCACGCAGCGGGAAGCCCTCGTGGTTGGTCAGCAGCAGGCCGTCGGCGACCTGCACCTTGTGGGTGTGGGTGTGGGCCGGGGCGTCCCACTGCCGCACCAGGCGGGGGTGGGCCGGGTCGGACACGTCGAGGATCGACGTGCCCGCCCCGGAGGTGCCGTTGTGGGCGACGTAGAGCACGTCTCCCTCGCGCAGCACCTGCATCCCGTCGCCACGACCGGCGAGGTCGTGGTGGCCGAGGAGCCGGAGCCCCGCGGCCGAGGCGGTGCCCAGCGTCACTGCACGACGTCCTCGACGGCCGGTCGGAGCTCCAGCCCGTTGGCCGCCTGCGCCCGCCACAGCGGCACCAGGTTGGTGTGGTCGCGCCACTCGGTGCCCTCGGGGATCTCCTCCAGGGAGATCTGCTCCTCCACGAAGCCGTCGAGGTCGGCGACCTCGAAGCCACCGTCGCTGGTGTGGTAGTCGGGAGCGTTCTCCTCCTCGTAGGCGTCCTTGTACTCCTGCGGCAGCTCGAAGTCGAGCTCCTCGGCCTTGGCCAGCACCTCCTCCTTGTTGGCGGGGTCGGTGATGAACTGGCGCGCCTTGAGGGTGGCCGCGAGGAAGGCGGCGACGGTCTCCGGGCTCTCCGAGAGCAGCTCGGCGGTCGACCACCCGTTCTGCGGCACGTCGTAGACCTCCTCGAAGAGGAACTTCCCACCCTCCTTCTCCAGCAGGCTGCGGTGGCGCAGCTGCAGGCTGGCGCCGTCGACCGTGCCCGACAGCACGGCCTGCAGCCGCTCGTTGGACTGGCCGCCGGTGCTGACGAGCTCGAGGTCGTCGAGGTTCACGCCGTTGTCGGTCAGCAGGCGGCGGATCAGGAAGTCGTTGCGGCTGCCGAACTGGCCACCGGTGATGGTCTTGCCCGCCAGGTCCTCGGCGCTGTCGATGCCGGGGCCGACCCCGAGGATGTTGGCCTCGCCGCCGAGGTAGCTGCCGATGAAGGTGACCTCGTCGGCGCCCTCGGCCGCGGCCGCGATGGCCGAGTCGGTGTCGTACAGGGCGAGGTCGAGCGAGCCGCCGATGAGCGCCGGGAGCGGGTCCTCCACGGTCACGACCTCGACGTCGTCGATGCCGACCTCGTCGAAGTAGCCCAGCTCCTCGGCCATGAAGATGTCGTGGTGGAAGAGGTAGTAGGGGTTGTCGACGCCGACGGTGAGCTCCGAGCGCACCTTCGAGGTGTCGATCTCGCCGTCGATGTCGTCGGCGCTGGCCGGCATCTCCGGCGGCCCCTCGCCCGAGGACGCCTCGTCGTCACCCCCGCCGCACGCGGTCAGGGTCACGGCCAGCAGCGACGCGGTCGCCAGGCTGAGCAAACGATTGCGCTTCATGTGCCACTTCTTCCTTGGGGTTGTGAGAGGTGCGGGAGGGAGCGGGGGACGACGCGGCGGCGACTCAGCCGCGCTGCTCGCGCCAGGGGGCGACGCGGCCCTCGAGCCAGCGCATCGACTGGATCAGGCCGACGGACATGACGGCCAGCAGGATGAGCACGCCGTAGAGCATCGGGGAGTCGAAGCGGTCGCCGGCCCGGTCGAGCAGGAAGCCGAGACCCTTGCCGCCACCGCCGAGGAGCTCGCCGATGAGCATCCCGACCAGCCCGCGGGCGATGCCCTGGTTGATGCCGGAGACCACGAAGGGGAGCGTGAAGGGCAGGATGACCTTGGTGTACATCTGCAGCCGTCCGGCTCCGAAGACCTGCCCGGCGCGCAGCAGCGAGGGATCCACCGTCTTCACGCCCGCCATGCAGTTGACCATGATCGGGAAGACGGCGGAGAGCACGATGATGGTCAGCAGCATCTCGTTGCCGAAGCCCAGGATGATGATGAGCAGCGGGATCAGCGCCACCCGCGGCAGCGAGGTCATCGCCCAGACGTAGGGGCTCAGGATCAGGTCGGCCGTCCGGCTGGCCCCCATGAAGAGCCCGACCGGGATGCCGATGGCGGCCGAGATCAGCAGGCCGATCATCAGGTTGGTCACGCTGTGCTGCAGCTCCGGGCCGATGACTCCGTCCGCGAAGCCGTTCCAGATCGCCGCGAAGGTGTCGGTGATCTTGGGGAAGAACAGCGGGTTGACCAGCTCCGCGCGGGCGATGAGCTCCCAGATGGTGAAGAAGATGGTCAGGTTGAGGATCGTGATGACTGTGTTGCGGAAGGGCGCGAAGCGGGAGACCCGCAGCTCCTCGGTGACCTTGTCGGCGGACAGGCGCGGGCTCGGGCCCACGGCGGTGTTGGTCATGGGCGAGTTGGCCGTCGGCGTGGACATCAGCCGGCCGCCTTCGCGCCGAGCGCCTCGTCCTGCAGCAGCGACCAGATGTGCTCGCGCAGCTCGGCGAAGCGTGGCGAGCTCTTCACGTCGCTGTCGAGCCGCGGCCGGGGGAGGTCGACCTCGACCAGCTCCTTGATCCGCCCGGGGCGGTTGGAGATCACAGCCACACGGTCACCCAGCATCACCGCCTCGTCGATGGAGTGGGTGATGAAGACGACGGTCTGCTGGGTCTGCGCGATGATCCGCTCGAACTCGGCCTGCATCGCCTCGCGGGTCATCGCGTCGACCGCGCCGAAGGGCTCGTCCATCAGCAGGATGGCGGGCTTGGTGACCAAGGCACGGGCGATGCCGACCCTCTGCCGCATGCCTCCGGAGAGCTCGTGGGGGTAGGACTTCTCGAACCCGGTGAGACCGACCAGGCCCAGCGCCTCGGCGATGCGCTCGTCCTGCTCGGCCTTGGACGGTCGCGAGCCGCGGTTCTCCATGGCGAACCTGACGTTGCGCTCGACCGTGCGCCAGGGCAGCAGCGCGTAGTCCTGGAAGACCATGGCGCGGTCGGCGCCAGTGCCGCGGACGGGCTCCCCGTCGACGAGCACCTCGCCCTGCAGCGGCTTGAGGAAGCCGGCGATCATGTTGATGAAGGTGCTCTTGCCGCACCCGGAGGGGCCGACGATGGCGAGGAACTCACCCCGCCGGATGTCCAGCGACACCTCGCGCAGCGCGATCAGCCTGGTCTTGGCCCGCCTGTTCTCGTAGCCCGCGGTGACGCCGCGCGCCTCGATGACGACGGGGGACGACGCGCCGGTCCTGGCCGCGTCCCCCCGGGTCGTCCCGTGACTCTCCGTGCCCGGTCGCCCCATCGGTGCTCTCCCTCGAAGTGTTGGGCTCGGTTGCAAACGATTGTCGCATCGTAGGGAGGGGACCGTGTGACGTCAATCACCTTCTGTGGCGCGTCGGACAGCGCCGTCCCGCAGCACACGGCACGACGGCACCGGCGGCGACCACCGAATGCGCACCCGTACCGGTTCGGGTGCTGCAATCGAATGCACGCACGGCTAGGGTGCTGCCGTGCCGTCCCGCCCTCCGCCGGAGCCAGCCGGCGAAGCGCCGGGAGGGTCCCGCGGACCCGGGTCGGCGCTACCCCTGCTCCAGCTGACCACCTTCACCAGCACCCTCGACCGCTTCGCGATGCCGCCGATGCTGGTGGCGATGTCGCGCGACCTCGACGTGCCGCTCACCACCGTGGTGCACGCGGCCGGGGCCTACTTCCTGGTCTACGGCCTCTCGCAGCCGCTGTGGGGGGCGGTCTCCGACCGGCTCGGCCGGGTGCGCACGATGCGGCTCACGCTGCTGCTCGCCGGCCTGTGCACCCTCGCCTCGGCGGTGGTCTGGTCGCCGCTGCTGCTCGTGGTGAGCCGCGGCCTGGCCGGCGGCTTCTTCGGCGCGGCCTACCCCGCGACGCTGATCTACGTCGGCGACACCGTGCCCGCCGAGCGCCGCCAGACCGACATCACCCGTCTGATGGTGGGCGTCGCCACCGGCACCGCGCTGGCGTCCCTGGGCGCGGGCCTGCTGGCCGACCTGGTGACCTGGCGCGCGGCCTTCGTCGTGACCGGGATCGCCTCGCTGGTCCTGGTGGTCCTGCTGCGCCGGCTGCCCGAGCCCGACCTGGCGCGGCCGAGCTCGCCGTGGGAGCCGCTGCGCCAGATCGGCCGCTCCCCCATCACGCTGCTGGTGCTGCTCTTCGCCTTCACCGAGGGCCTGGTGCTGTTGGGAGCGCTGACGCTGCTGCCGCCGGCGATCGAGAGCGCGGGCAGCACGGCCGCCGTCGCCGGCGCGGTCACGGCGGCGTACGGCGTCGCGGTGTACGCCGGCTCCCGGCTCGTCGGCCGACTGGCGCGCACCTGGCACCCCGCGTGGCTCATCCTCGGCGGCGCCCTGGCCGCGCTGCTGGGCTGCCTGCTGCTGGTCGTGAGCCGCGCACCGGCGATGGGGATCGTGGTGGCCGTGCTGCTGGGCCTGGCGTGGACCGGCATGCACTCCTCGCTCCAGACCTGGGCCACCGAGCTGCTGCCGGCGGCCCGGGCGAGCGTGGTCTCGCTCTTCGCCGGCTCGCTCTTCGTCGGCAGCTCACTCGGCGCGGTGCTGGTCGCCGACCTCGCCGACGCCGGCCGCTACGCCGTGGTCTACGCGGCGTACGCCGCCCTCGCGGTGCCGCTGGGGCTGGCCGCGACGGCGACCCGCCGCCGCTGGGTGCGCCCGTGAGGCCGCCAGGGACCCGAGGAGGCTCCTAGGATGCCTGCTGTGCAGACCCCGACCCTCCGCGACGTGGCCGACGCCGCCGGCGTCCACCCGGCCACCGCCTCGCGCGCGCTCAACCCGGGCACCCGGGGGTTGGTCAACGCCGACACCGCCCGCCGCGTGATGAAGGTGGCCGAGACGCTCGGCTACCGGCCCAACCCGATCGCCCGCGGCCTGAAGACCGCCAAGTCGGGCACGATCGGGCTGGTCCTCCCCGACCTGACCAACCCGATGTTCCCGCCCATCGTGCGCGGCATCGAGGCCATCCTGGAGGCCGCCGGCTACAGCGGGCTGATCGTCAACACCGACAACGACCCGCACCGCGAGCGGGTGCACATCGAGACGCTGCGCTCGCGCCAGGTCGAGGGCTTCATCATCGCGACCGCCCGGCTGGAGCACCCGCTCCTGGAGCAGCTGCAGCGCGAGGGCGTGCAGATGGTGATGGTCAACCGGCGGCCCGAGGGGCTCGACCTGCCCTCGATCACCCCCGACGACGCCGTGGGCGTCGAGCTCTCGGTGCGCCACCTGGCCGAGCTCGGACACCGCCGCATCGTCCACCTCGCCGGGCCCGACAACACCTCCACCGGCGTCGCCCGGGCCCGCGCCTTCCGCAACGCCGTGCGCGACCTGGGGCTCGAGCACGACCCCGCGCTGGTGGCGTCGTGCTCCCACTGGAGCGAGGAGGCGGGTGCCGAGGCGCTGCGCGGCATGCTCGACGCCGGCACCGACTTCACCGCCGTCGTGGCGGGCAACGACCTGATCGCGCTCGGCTGCTACGACGTCTTCGCCGAGCGCGGGCTGCAGTGTCCCGGCGACGTGAGCGTCGTCGGCTTCAACGACATGCCCTTCCTCGACAAGCTGCGCCCCCCGCTGACCACGGTGAGCGTGCCCCACCAGCAGATCGGCGCCGAGGCCGCGCGGCTGCTGCTGGAGGCGATCGCCGACCCGTCGCGGCCGGCGCGGTCGGTGCTGCTGCCGCTCACGCTGAAGGTCCGCGGCTCGACCGCTCCCCCCGCCGCATGAGGGCTGCCGCATGAGTGCCTCTTCGGCCCGGATGCAGGTGGCGCGCCGCGCCGACGTGCCCCCCTTCTTCGTGATGGACCTGCTCGCCGCGGCGCAGCGGCGGCAGCTGACCCACGGCGACCTGGTCGACTGCGTGGCCGGGCAGCCCTCGACGCCCGCCCCCCGCGACGTGCGCGAGGAGGCCAAGCGGCTGCTCGACCAGGACCGGCTCGGCTACACGGTCGCGACCGGCGTGCCCGAGCTGCGCCGGGCCGTGGCCGACCACCACCGCCGCACCAGCGGCATCGACGTGGGCCCCGACGACGTCGTCGTCACGACCGGCTCCAGCGGCGGCTTCCTGCTCGCCTTCCTGGCGGCCTTCGAGCCCGGCGACCGCGTGGTGATGGCCCGGCCCGGCTACCCCTGCTACCGCAACGTGCTGGCCGCCCTCGGCGTCGAGGTCGTCGAGGTCGACTGCGGCCCCGAGACCCGCTACCAGCCCACGGTCGAGGTGCTGGAGCAGGTCGCCGGACCGGTGCACGGCCTCGTCGTCGCCTCGCCGGCCAACCCCACCGGCACCATGCTGGCCCCCGCCGAGCTGGCCCGCCTCGCCGCGTGGTGCGAGGAGCAGGGCGTGCGCCTGATCAGCGACGAGATCTACCACGGCATCAGCTTCGGCCAGCCGACCTCCAGCGCCTGGGAGACCTCGCGCACGGGCGTCGTCTTCGGCTCCTTCAGCAAGTACTTCTCCATGACCGGCTGGCGGCTCGGCTGGATGCTCGTGCCCGAGGACCTGCGCCGCCCGGTCGACGTGCTCACCGGCAACTTCACGATCTGCCCGCCGGTGCTCAGCCAGCGCGCCGCGGTCGCGGCCTTCACCGACGCGTCGTACGCCGAGCTCGACGGGCACGTCGCGCGCTACGCCGCCAACCGCCGGCTGCTGCTCGACCGCCTGCCCGGCTTGGGCCTCGACCGGCTGGCCCCGGCCGACGGCGCCTTCTACGTCTACGCCGACATCAGCCACCTCACCGACGACTCCCATGGCTGGTGCCTGCGGCTCCTCGCCGAGACCGGCGTCGCCACCGCACCAGGCATCGACTTCGACACCCGCCGCGGCCGTCACTTCGTGCGGCTCTCCTTCGCCGGCGACGGCGCCGCGATCAGCGAGGGGCTCGACCGGTTGGAGGCCTGGCTCTAGTCGCGGCTGCCGCCGGTCCGGCGCTCCACGAGGTCGAGGCCGAGGGAGAGCGCGGCCCAGCCGAGTCCCATCACCGAGTAGGGACGGCGTACGCCCCGGCGGCCCAGCGACTCCGCACCCCGCTGGGTGAGCCGCTCCGAGCCGCGGTGCACCGCGATCGTGGCGAGCACGCCGCCACCGGCCAGCGCCGCGAGGGTCGCGCCCCGCGGCGTCCAGCCCTCCTCCTCCGGCTCCTCGGCCTGCTCCGGCTCGGCACCCGGGGTGCGCAGCGCGTACGACGCCCCGGCGAGGCCCGTCAGTGCGAGCGAGGCGAGCCGCAGGCGGCGCCGGTCGCGCGGGCTGCTCGACCAGTCGGGCGCGGCCACCCACCCGAAGGTGGCCACTGCGACGGTGAGGGACTCCACGACGGTCTTGTGCTCGGCGACCATCGGCACACCGTAGCGAGGGCCTGAGTACGCAGGCTCACCCACGACGAGTACGCGCGCGCTGACCACCGGGACGCGGCGTCCCTAGCGTCGGGTGTGTCGGGCGGCGCGCGGCGGTCCGCAGGGAGGAGCACCATGAGGATCAGGCACAGGCTCGTGGGCGTGCTGGCTGCCGCCACCGTGCTGACGGCGGTCGGCGCCCCGGCGCACGCGGACACGTGGTTCGCGCGCGACACGGCGCGCGACGTGGTCAGGCTCGACGCGGGCGACGACGACGTCGCCAACGCGGCCCCGGCGCCGCGGCGGCGCGAGGGCGACGTGGTGGCGCTGCGGGTCTCGCACGACGAGCGACGCGTGCGCGCAGCGATCGTCTACGACCGGCTGACCCGGCCCACCGGAGGCAAGCAGGTGGTGCACGTGCTCTCGCTGCGCACCAGCAAGGGCAAGGACGTCGACACCATCCTGCTCACCGACCGGTCCGATCGTCAGGGTGAGCTGGCCGACCGTCCCTGCCGTGGCGTCGCGACCCGGGTCGAATACGCCGCCGACCGGGTCGTCTTCAACATCCCGAGCCGCTGCCTCGGCTCGCCGCGCTGGGTCCGCGTCGGCGGGGGCATCGGCACCATGCTCGGCGAGCGCCTCTACGTCGACGACGCGCTGCGCGACGGCAGCATCCGTGACGAGATGAAGCTGGGGCCCCGGGTGCCGCGCTGAGCCTCAGGTACGGCGGCGCTCCAGGAAGGCCGTCATCGCCTCGCGTGCGCCGTCGGAGGCGAAGAGGCGGGCGCTCAGCGTCGCCATCTCCGCGGCCTGGGCGTCGATCCGGGCGACCAGGTCGCGGGCCAGGAGCTGCTTGGTCTCGCGCAGGCCCTGGGGGTGGGCCTGGGCGAGGTCGCCGCAGACCTGCGCCACGGCCGCGTCGAGCTGCTCCGGCGGGACGGCACGGGTGACGAGCCCCATCGCGGCCGCCTCGGCGGCGCCGAAGGTGCGCCCGGAGAGGAAGGTGTCGGCCGCCGCCCGGCTGGTCAGCCGTGGCAGCACCGTCAGGCTGATGACCGCGGGCGCGAGCCCGAGGCGGCTCTCGGTGAAGGCGAAGGTGACGTCGTCGGCGCAGACCACCAGGTCGGCCGCCGCGACGATCCCCAGGCCGCCGGCCCGCACGGGGCCGGCCAGCCGCACCACCACCGCCTTGGGGTGGGTCACGATCGTGCGCTGCAGGTCGGCGAGCGTGCGCGCCCCCTGCTCCATGCCGCCGGCTCCCGCCTCCTTCAGGTCGGCGCCCGAGCAGAAGACCCGGTCGGCGCTGCCCACGACCACCACGCGGGTCTCGTCGGCCGCTGCGGCCGCCAGCGCCGCCTGCAGCTGCTCGACCAGCGCCGCGGAGAGCGCGTTGCGGTTGTGCGGCGAGTCGAGGGTGATCGTGCCCACCGCGCCGTCGGCGGCGTACGTCACGAGCGGGTCGGTCATCGGTGGCTCCTTCGGGGTGACGGCCCGCGCCCCATGTAACGCTCCGTTGCACGGGCTGAGTGACCACTGTGGGGGGTGTACGGCCGGTGCAACGGAGCGTTACATGGGCCGGGCGGTCAGTACGACTTCGGCAGGCCCAGGGAGTGCATGCCGACGTAGTTGAGGATCATCTCGCGCGAGACGGGGGCGATCCGGCCGGCGCGGGCGGCGACGAGGAGGCCGGCCACGCCGTACTCGGTGGTGATGCCGTTGCCGCCGTGGGCCTGCACGGCGCGGTCGGCGGCGTCGCAGGCGGCCTCGGCGGCGGCGTACTTGGCCATGTTGGCGGCCTCGCCCGCGCCCGCGTCGTCGCCGGCCTCGTAGAGAGCGGCGGCCTTCTGCGTCATCAGCCGCGCCAGCTCGATCTCGATCTTGCTCTGCGCCAGCGGGTGGGCCAGCCCCTGGTGGGTGCCGATCGGGGCGCCGAAGACCTCCCGCTGCTTGACGTACGCCGTCGCGCGGTCGAGCGCGAAGCGCGCCAGGCCGGTGGAGAACGACGCGGCCATGATCCGCTCGGGGTTGAGCCCGGCGAAGAGCTGCACCATGCCGGCGTCCTCGTCGCCCACGAGCGCGTCGGCCGGCAGGCGGACGTCGTCGACGAAGACCTGGAACTGCTTCTCCGGGCTCACGATCTCCATCGGGATCGCGGTGTACGACAGCCCGGGGGCGTCGGTCGGCACCACGAAGAGGCACGGCTTGAGCCGGCCGGTCCGCTGGTCCTCGGCCCGCGCGACCACGAGCACGTGCTCGGCCTCGTCTACGCCGGAGATGTAGATCTTCTGGCCCTTGAGCACCCACTCCTCGCCGTCGCGGCGCGCGGTGGTGGTGATGTTGTGGGAGTTGGTGCCGGCGTCGGGCTCGGTGATGGCGAAGGCCATGGTGGCGGTGCCGTCGCAGATCCCGGGCAGCCAGCGCTGCTTCTGCGCCTCGGTCCCGAAGCGCTCGATCACGGTGCCGCAAATCGCCGGCGAGACCACCATCATCAGCAGCGGGCAGCCCTGCGCGGCCAGCTCCTCGCACACGGCGGCGACGTCGCCGATGCCGCCGCCCCCGCCGCCGTACTCCTCGGAGAGGTTGGCCCCCAGGAAGCCGGCCTTGCCGATCGCCAGCCACAGCTCGGTGGTCTTCTCGCCCTCGCGGGCGCACCGGGTGAAGTAGTCGCGCCCGTACGCCGAGGCCAGCCTGCTGACCTCGCGCCGCAGTGCCTGGCGCTCCTCGGTCTCGGTGTAGGTGCTCATGCCGGATCTCCTTCGGGGTCGTTGCTGGTCGAGCCTGTCGAGACGACCGCGAGCACGTCGCCCGCGGCCACCTGCGAGCCCACGGCGGCGAGGTCGCTGACGACGCCGTCGGTGGGGGCCTTGATGGTGTGCTGCATCTTCATCGCCTCGAGCACGACCACGGGGTCGCCCGCGCCGACCGTGGCGCCGTCGCTCGCGGGCACGGCGACGACGGTGCCGGGCATGGGCGCCAGCAGCGATCCGGCGGCCACGACGTCGGCGGGGTCGACGAAGCGCGGTCGCAGCCGCAGCGCCACGTGCCCGTGGGCGGAGTCGACGTCGACGCGGTCGCCGACGGTGCTGACGGCGTACGTCGTGCGCACGCCGCCGGTGTCCAGGGTCACCTCGGTCGGGCTGCTGGCCACCACGACGTGGCCGTCGACGCGCGGCCCGTCGCGCCCGCCCCACCAGGCGACCTCGACGTCGTCGCCCCCGTCGGTGCCGTCGTGGACGAGGCGGGTGAGCTGCGGGCCGCTCACGACGTTGCGCCACCCGACCGGGACGCCGCGCTGCACCCGGCGCGCGGCACCGGCGCGCTCCGCCAGCGCGAGCGCCGCGGCCACCGGGGCCGCGTCGTCGACCGGCCCGGGCAGCGCGAGCTCGTCGAGGAAGGCGGTGCTGACCTCGCCGGCCAGGAAGCCCGGGTCGCGCAGCGCGGCGACGAGCTGGTCGCGGTTGGTGCGCACGCCGTGGATGCGCGAGCGGCGCAGCACGCCGGCGAGCCTGCGGGCCGCCAGCTCGCGGGTGGGCGCGTGCACGACCACCTTGGCCAGCATCGCGTCGTAGTGGGTGGAGACCTCGCTGCCGCTCCGGAAGCCCGCGTCGACCCGCACGCCCGCCTCGTCCGGGATCTCGAAGCAGGTCAGCGGGCCGCTCTGCGGCTGGTAGTCGTGCAGCGGGTCCTCGGCGTACAGCCGCGCCTCGAGGGCGTGGCCCCGGGCGGGGGGCGCCGGCTCGGGGACGCGTCCCTCGGCCACGGCGAGCTGCATCGCGACCAGGTCGACGTCGTGGACGAGCTCGGTGACGGGGTGCTCCACCTGGAGCCGGGTGTTCATCTCCAGGAAGAAGAAGCGGTCGGCGGGCTCGTCGTAGAGCAGCTCGACGGTGCCTGCGCCGCGGTAGTCGACCGCCTCGGCGGCGCGCCGGGCCGCGTCGTGCATCGCCTCGCGGGTGGCCTGCGGGAGCCCCGGGGCGGGGGCCTCCTCGATCACCTTCTGGTGGCGCCGCTGCAGCGAGCAGTCGCGCGTGCCGAGCACCAGCACGCCCTCGTCGGTGCCGACGACCTGCACCTCGACGTGGCGGCCGCGCTCGACGTACGGCTCGACGAAGACGGTGCCGTCGCCGAAGGCCGACAGCGCCTCGGCGCGCGCCGACTCGACCTCCGTGGCCAGCGCGTCGAGGTCGCGCACCACGCGCATGCCGCGGCCACCGCCCCCCGCCGACGCCTTCACCAGCAGCGGCAGGTCGTCCTGCCCGGGCGACGCCGGGGCGTCGAGCACCGGCACGCCGGCCGCGCGCACCAGGTCCTTGGCGCGCACCTTCGAGCCCATCTGCTCGATCGACTCCGGCGAGGGACCCACCCAGGTGAGCCCGGCCGCCACGACGGCGCGGGCGAGGTCGACGCTCTCGGAGAGGAAGCCGTATCCGGGGTGCACGGCGTCGGCCCCCGCCCGGAGCGCGGCCTCGACCAGCAGGTCGGCGCGCAGGTAGGTGTCGGACGGCGCCGTGCCCGGGAGGCGGACGGCGGCGTCGGCCTCCGCGACGTAGGGCAGCTCGGCGTCGGCGTCGGAGTGCACCGCGACGGTGCCGATGCCGAGCTCGCGGCAGGTGCGGAAGACGCGGCTCGCGATCTCGGCACGGTTGGCGACGAGGAGGGTGCGGATCATGGGCGCCGCTGCTCGCTTGATCATGGCCGGAACACCCCGTAGCCGCGGGCGCCCTCCCACGTCGAGCAGCCGATCACCGAGAGGCAGATGCCGAGCACGGTGCGGGTGTCGCGCGGGTCGATGACGCCGTCGTCGTAGAGCATCCCGGAGAGGAAGTGCGGCAGGCTCTGCTCCTCCACGCTCTGCTCGATGAAGGCCCGCATGCCGGCGTCGGCCTCCTCGTCGTACGCCGCCCCCTTGGCCTCGGCGGCCGCCCTGGCCACGATGCTCAGCACCCCCGCCAGCTGCGCCGGACCCATCACGGCCGACTTGGCGCTCGGCCAGGTGAAGAGGAAGCGCGGGTCGAAGGCGCGACCGTTCATCCCGTAGTTGCCCGCGCCGTACGACGCCCCCATCACGACGGTCAGGTGGGGCACCGAGCTGTTGGAGACGGCGTTGATCATCTGCGCGCCGTGCTTGATGATCCCGCCCTGCTCGTACTCCGCGCCGACCATGTAGCCGGTCGTGTTGTGCAGGAAGAGCAGGGGCGTGTCGACCTGGTTGGCCAGCTGGATGAACTGCGTCGCCTTCTGCGCCTCCTCGCTGAAGAGCACCCCCTGGGCGTTGGCGAGGATGCCGACCGGGTGGCCGTGGATGCGCGCCCACCCGGTGACCAGCGACGTGCCGTAGAGCGGCTTGAACTCGTCGAAGGGCACCGCGTTGTGCTCGCTCGCCCCGTCGACGACGAGCCCGATGACCTCGCGCGGGTCGAAGGGCTCCTTGAGGTCGCTGGGCACCAGGTCGAGCAGCGTCTCGACGTCGCCCGCGGGCTCGGCGTACGCCGGGTCGGCCACCGGCCGCTTCGGCGGCCGCTGCAGCCTGGCCACGATGCGGCGTCCGATCCGCAGCGCGTCGTGCTCGTCGACGGCGAGGTAGTCGGCGAGGCCGGAGGTGCGCGCGTGCATCTCCGCGCCCCCGAGCGACTCGTCGTCGCTCTCCTCGCCGGTCGCCATCTTGACCAGCGGCGGGCCGCCGAGGAAGACCTTGGCCTGCTCCTTGACCATCACGGTGTAGTCGCTCATGCCGGGGATGTAGGCGCCCCCGGCGGTCGAGCTGCCGAAGACCAGCGCGATCGTGGGCTGCTTGCGGGCGCTGGAGCGGGTGATGTCGCGGAAGGTGCGGCCGCCCGGGATGAAGATCTCCTTCTGCGTGGGCAGGTCGGCGCCGCCCGACTCCACCAGCGCGATGGTCGGCAGGCCGTTCTCCTCCGCGATCTGCGCGGCGCGGAAGGCCTTCTTCACCGTCCACGGGTTGCTGGCGCCGCCCTTGACCGTCGGGTCGTTGGCGGTGATGACGCACTCGACGCCCTCGACCACCCCGATGCCGGTGACGATGCTGGCGCCGACGGTGAAGTCGGAGCCCCAGCCGGCGAGGGGCGAGAGCTCCAGGAAGGCGGAGCCGGGGTCGACGAGCAGCTCGATCCGCTCCCGCGGCAGCAGCCTGCCCCGGCGGTGGTGGCGCTCGACGTACTTCTCCCCGCCGCCGGCGACCGCCTTGGCGTGCTCGGCGTCCAGCGCGGCGACCTTCTCGAGCATCGCCTCCCGGTTGCTGCTCACGACTCGAGCACCGCCTTCATCCGCTGCAGCGTCGTCCGCATGCCGCGACGGTTGGTGCGGCCGCGCAGGTGGCCCAGCAGCAGCCAGTAGGCGCGGGTGGCGAGCGAGGGCTCGAGCCGGAAGTACTCGGTGACCCGGGTGCCGTCGCCCTCCGGCTGCAACCGGTAGCCCCAGTTGTTGACGGTGACGCTGTCGGAGCCCACCGACCACTCGAAGTGCCGCTCGGGCTCGCAAACCGTGACCTTGCAGCCCGACCAGTACGTCGGCCCGACGCCGTTGCGCTTGACGTGGCCCTTGAAGGTGGCGCCGACCTCCGGGCCGGTCGACCCGCGCGTCCAGCGGGCCTCGAAGGTCTCGGGCGAGAACTCGCCGATCCGGGTGACGTCGCTGACCAGCGCCCACACCTCGGCGGGCGGGGCGTCGACGTAGAGGGAGACCTCGTCGGTGAGCGGTGCGAGCAGCCTCATGGTCTCGGTCCTCTTTCGGGTGCAGGGGTCTCGACACGCTCCGTCACGGCCTCGTGCCTCGGCCGTGGTCGCTGCTCGACCACCGCCGTACGCGGCCGCTCCGCGCCCGCGTACCCCAACAGTCGTGCGGACAGGTCGGTGAGCACCTCGGTCGCGCCGCCGCCGATGCCGAGGATCCGGCTGTCGCGGTAGTGGCGCTCGACCTCGGTGCCGTGCATGTAGCCGGACCCGCCGTGCAGCTGCACGGCGCGGTCGACCACGTGGTCGCAGGCCTCGACGGCCGTCTGCTTGGCCAGGCAGGCCTCGGCGACGACGTCCTCGCCGGCCACGTGCCGCGCGGCGACCGCCCGGGTGTAGCTGCGGGCGACGTCGACCCGGCGGTGCATCTCCACCAGCTGGTGCTGCACCACCTGGCGGCTGGCGAGAGGACGGCCGAAGGTCTCCCGCTCGCGGGCGTACGCCGCCGCCAGCGCCAGCGAGCGCGCGGCTATGCCATAGGCGTGCACGGCCAGCGCGATCCGCTCGACGACGAACTGCTCGGCGATCTGCGCGAAGCCGCTGCCCTCCTCGCCGACCAGGTGGTCGACGGGCACACGCGCGGCGGCGTACGACAGCTCGGCGGTGTCGGAGCAGTGCCAGCCCATCTTGCGCAGCGCGCGGTCGACGGCGAGGCCGGGTGTGCCGCGCTCGACCACGAGCAGGCTGACGCCGCCGTGCCCGGGTCCTCCGGTGCGCACCGCGGTGGTGACGAAGTCGGCGCGCACGCCGCTGGTGATGAAGGTCTTGGCGCCGTCGACGACGTAGTGGTCGCCGTCGCGGACCGCCCGCGTCGTGATCGCGGCGACGTCGGAGCCCCCGCCCGGCTCGGTGACGGCGAGCGACCCGATGAGCTCGCCGGCCAGGGTCGGCCGCACCCAGCGGTCGACCTGCGCGGGGGTGCCGCGGGCCGCGAGGTGGGGCAGCGCGATGCCGCTGGTGAAGAGCGCCGCCGCGAGCCCGGAGGAGCCGCCGGCGTCGAAGAAGGCCTCCTGCATCGCGACGCTGTCGAGCAGGGTGCCGCCCTGGCCGCCGACCTCCTCGGGGAAGCCGACGCCCAGCAGCCCGGCCCGTGCCGCCGCCCGGTGCAGCGCGCGGGGCACCTCGCCGTCGTCCTCCCACCGCTGCAGGTGCGGGGCGACCTCGCGGCGCACGAAGGCGCGGGTGGTCTCCTGCAGCGCCAGCTGCTCGGGGGTCCAAGCGGTCACAGCAGCTCCTCGGGGATCTCGACGTACCGCGACCGCAGCCACTCACCGAGGCCCTTGGCCTGGGGGTCGAAGCGGGTGCCGGCCGCGACACCGTCGCCGAGCAGGCCCCGCAGCAGCACGTTGACGCCGTGCAGGTGGGGCAGCGGGTGCACCTCCACCTCGAGCCCGGCCGCCTCCGGCAGCAGCTCGCGCACCCGGTCGGGGGTGAGGAAGCCGAGCAGCCAGGCGGTGCGCTCGTCGAGCTGGTCGCCCTGCCCGACCCACACCCCCACGTTGGCGTCACCCCCCTTGTCACCCGACCTCGCGTGGCAGAAGGTGCCCAGCGGGACCCGCCGGGTGGGTCTACCCACGACGGGTGCGGCGGTCTCGAGGCTCGGCGCCAGGGCGCCTCGCACCTCGACCACCTCGGGCTGGTCGAGGTGCGAGGGCCCCTGGGCCCGAGCCTCGAGACCCAGTGAGACGGCTGCGGCGTCCGGCACGACCTCGGAGGTGCCGTCGGGGAGGTGGACGGTGTGGGTGACGAGCGCGCGGTCGACGTACGCCGCCCGGTAGACGCCGTACGGCGTGGCGCGGCCGGGCGGGGCGGTCATCGTGAAGCCGGGGTACGACGCGAGCGCGAGCTCGACCACGGCGCTGCTGAAGGCGCGGTCGACGCGGGCCTGGTCGGCGTCCTTGACCGTGCACCGCAGCAGCACCGAGGCGCCCTCCTCGGTGTCGGCGTCGGGCGCCGGCGCACGCACCGGCGACCACACCACCTCGGCGGCGTCGAGCCGCGGCGCCAGCTGCTCGCGGACCCAGTCGGCCTTGGCCTCGACGTCGAGGCCGGTGAGCACCAGCTCGACCGAGCTGCGCCAGCCGCCGAGCTCGTTGACGCAGACCTTCAGGGTCTCCGGCGGCGGCAGGCCGCGGACGCCGCTGACCGCCACGCGGTCCTCCCCCACCTGGGCGAGCCGCACGCTGTCGAGGTCGACGGTCACGTCGGGACCGAGGTAGTGCCGCGACTGCACCTCGTACATCAGCTGGGCCGTCACCGTGTCGACGGTGACGGCGCCACCGGTGCCCTCGTGCTTGGTGATGACCGACGAGCCGTCGGCCGCCACCTCCGCGAGCGGGAAGCCCAGCGGCCGGGCGTCGCGAGGCAGGTCGAGGAAGCCGGAGAAGTTGCCCCCGGTGGCTTGCGTGCCGCACTCGACCACGTGCCCGGCCACGACGGCGCCGGCGAGCTCGTCGAGCGCCTCGGGGCCCCAGCCGTGGTGCCAGGCGGCCGGGCCCACGACGAGCGAGGCGTCGGTGACGCGGCCGGTGACCACCACGTCGGCCCCGGCCCCGAGCGCCCGCGCGACGCCGAGGCCGCCGAGGTAGGCGTTGGCCGTGAGCGCGCCGTCCCAGCCGAGCTCCTGGGCCCGCGGCAGCAGGTCGTCGCCGTCGACGTGCGCGATGGCGGGGTCGAGACCGAGCCCGCCCGCGACCTCGCGCAGCGCGGCCACCAGTCCGCCGGGGTTGAGCCCGCCGGCGTTGGCGACCACCTTCACGCCGCGCTCGAGCACCTCGCCGAGGCAGTCCTCGAGCTGCCGCACGAAGGTCTTGGCGTAGCCCAGCGAGGCGTCGCGCATCCGGTCCCGGCCCAGGATCAGCATGGTCAGCTCGGCGAGGTAGTCGCCGGTGACGACGTCGACCGGTCCTCCGGTGACCACCTCCCGCATCGCGGCCAGCCGGTCGCCGTAGAAGCCGGAGCAGTTGGCGATCCTGATCGGCTCGCTCACGACCGCGGCTCCCGTCCGGGGCCGGGCTGCCCGGCGAAGGCCTGGGCGAGGTCGAGCCAGCGGTCGGCGTCGGGCCCGGTGGCGACGAGGTCGAGGTCGTCGCGGTGGCGACGCTGGGTGACCCGCAGGCAGAAGTCGTAGGCCGGCCCGGTCACCCGCTGCGCCGCGTCGTCCGGGCCCCAGGTCCAGAGCTCGCCCGAGGGCGCGACCAGCTCGACGCGCGGCTCCTCCTCCGGCGGCACCAGGCCGTGCAGGCCGAGGGCGAAGCGGCGGGTGCGCACGCCGAGGTGGGCGACGTGGCGGATCCGGTCGGTCGGCGCGACCTCGACGCCGAGCGCCTCGGCCACGTCGAGCCCGTGGGCCCAGGCCTCCATGAAGCGCGCGGTCGCCATCGAGGTCGGGCTCATCGGCGGGCCGAACCACGGCAGCCGCTCGCCCGGCGGGTGGTCCCGCAGCGCCGCGGCCAGCGCTGCCCGGCCCTCGCGCCAGCGCTGCAGCAGTGCCGGCTCGTGGGCCCCGGCGAGCGCCGTGCGGTCGACGAAGCCGTCGGGATCGGCGAGCGCCTCGAGCACCAGTGCGTCCCAGGCGGCCTTGTCGGTGGCGGCGTACGTCGCGGCGGTGTCGGTCCAGCGCAGGTGGGAGACCTGGGCGCCGACGTCCCAGCCCGCGGCCGGCGTGGGGGTGCGCCACCCTGCCTCGTCGAGCCCGGCGACGAGGTCGTCGAGCACCTGGGTCTCGGTGGCCAGGTCGTCCAGCACCTGCTCGAGCGCGCTCACGCGGACCTCAGCTCCGTGTCGAGCGTCCGGGCCCAGGCGTCGACGATGCGACGCCGCCGTGCGGAGTCGTCGCTGATGGTGTTGGCCAGCCCGAGGCCGCGCACGAGGTCCAGCGTCGCCTGCACCAGCTCGCGCACCCGCGGCTGGGACTCGTCGGCGCCGAGCGCCTCGACGGCGATCTGGTGCGCCTCGCGCCCCACGCGCTGCTCGAGCGGGACGACGGCCTCGCGCAGCGCGGGGTCGGTGCGCGCCGCGACCCACAGCTCGAGCGCGGCGTCGAAGACGGGCGAGGTGAAGTGCTCCGCGAGCATCTCCACGACCGCGCGGGTACGCCGCCGCCCCCGCGGCAGCCGTGCCGCCGCCTCGCGCAGCTCCTGGCCCCGCACCTCGCTGAGGTGCTCGACGGCGGCGAGCACCAGGTCGGCCTTGGTCGGGAAGTGGTGCAGCTGCGCGCCCCGGCTCACCCCGGCGCGCTCGGAGACCAGCGTGGTGGACGTGCCGCTCCAGCCGCGCTCGACCAGGCACTCGACCGTGGCCTCGAGCAGCCGCTGCCGCATCGCGCGGGTGCGCTCCTCCTGCGGCACACGGGTGGCGGTCACGCGGCCGATCCTGGCCCGCGACAAACAAACAGTCAAGACTGACTGTTAGTGGATCCTGCCCCCGCGGCCGACAGCTGGCACGGCGGGTCGATCGTCCCCCCAAGTCGGCGATCGAACCGCGACGTCAGCTGTCGGCCCCTCCTGGAGGTGACGACGGTGCCGGCCGTACGCCCCAGCCGTCGCCCCCTGCGACGACCGGGACGCTGAGACTCCCCCTCATGACCGACACCGCCGCCACGGCGGTCGCCGCCCCCCGGCGTACCGGGCCCGACGGCGTGCTCGGGACGGCCCTCGACGTCGCGAGGCAGCACGTGCGGTGCGGCATGGGCTGCTCCTCCCGTGAGGCGGCTCCGGTGAGCCGAGGACCTGGACACGAGGGTGATCGACCGACGCGCCGAGGACCTAACGAAACCCGGACAGAGGCGTCGAAAACCTGCTATCGCCCTAGACCGGTTGCTAGACCAGCGACCCAGGAAATTCGGACTGGCGCGTTCTCGGGACGGCGGCCTCGGCGTCCTGTCATCCTGCGCGCCGCCCGGCCTGGGCCGCCTCGGGCCGCCCCGGGGCGGTCTCGCCGTCGGGACGCCACCGGTAGATTTCCCCGCGTGACGATCCTCGACGACGCCCGCGACGGCATGGACCTCGACGTACGCCCGCAGGACGACCTCTTCGGCCACGTCAACGGCCACTGGCTGGAGACCACCGAGATCCCCGGCGACCGCTCCTCCTGGGGGCCCTTCGTCCGGCTCGCGGAGCAGGCCGAGGAGCACGTCCGCGAGATCATCGAGGACTGCGCCGCCGGCCGGGTCGAGGGCGAGGACGCCCAGAAGATCGGCGACCTCTTCGCCAGCTTCATGGACGAGGAGCGCATCGAGCGGCTGGGCTACAGCCCGATCCTGCCGCTGCTCGAGGAGATCGAGCAGGTGCAGGACCTCCCCGCCCTCGCCGCCTTCGTCGGCTCCTTCGAGCGCCGCGGCGGCAGCGGCCTCTTCGGCTCCTTCGTCGACACCGACGACCGCGACTCCGAGCGCTACCTGGTGCAGGTCGGCCAGGGCGGCATCGGCCTGCCCGACGAGAGCTACTACCGCGAGGAGAAGTTCGCCGAGATCCGCGAGAAGTACCTCGCCTACCTCGAGCGGGTGCTCACGCTGGCCGAGCGTCCCGACCCCGCCGGCACCGCCGCCCGCGTGCTGGCGCTGGAGACCCGGATCGCCGAGGGCCACTGGGAGCGCGCCGAGACCCGCGACGTCATCAAGACCTACAACCTGCGCACCCTGACCGACCTCCAGGGCGCCGTGCCGAGCTTCGACTTCACGGCGTGGGCGACCACGCTCGGCGGCTCGGAGGCGACGATCGCCGAGACGATCGTGCGGCAGCCCTCCTTCTTCGACCACCTCGAGGTCGTGCTGGGCGAGACCGACCTGGCCGACTGGCGCGCGTTCCTGACCGTGCGCGCGATCCGCACGGCGGCGGCGTACCTCTCGGGCGACTTCGTCGAGGCCAACTTCGACTTCTACGGCCGCACCCTCTCCGGCACCCCCGAGCTGCGCGCCCGATGGAAGCGCGGCGTCGGCCTGGTCGAGGGCGCGCTCGGCGAGGCCGTGGGCCGCGAGTACGTCGCCCGGCACTTCCCGCCGCGCTCGAAGGAGGCGATGGACGACCTCGTCGCCCACCTGATCGAGGCCTACCGCCAGTCGATCAACGACCTCGACTGGATGACCGAGGAGACCAAGCGCCGGGCGCACGAGAAGCTCGACACCTTCCTGCCCAAGATCGGCTACCCGGTCAAGTGGCGCGACTACTCGCCGCTGGAGATCAGCGCCGACGACCTGCTCGGCAACGTCCTCGCGTCGACGGCGTACGAGACCGACCGCGAGCTGCGCAAGATCGGCAGCCCGGTCGACCGCGACGAGTGGTTCATGCTCCCGCAGACGGTCAACGCCTACTACAACCCCGGCACCAACGAGATCTGCTTCCCCGCCGGCATCCTGCAGCGGCCCTTCTTCGACGCCGACGCCGACCCGGCGGAGAACTACGGCGGCATCGGCGCCGTGATCGGCCACGAGATCGGCCACGGCTTCGACGACCAGGGCGCGCAGTACGACGGCGCCGGCAACCTCAACGACTGGTGGACCGCCGACGACAAGGCCGCCTTCGAGCAGCGCAGCAAGGCCCTGATCGCGCAGTACGACGGCTACGAGCCGCGCGACCTGCCCGGCGAGAAGGTCAACGGCGCGCTCACCGTCGGGGAGAACATCGGCGACCTCGGTGGCCTGACGATCGGCCTGAAGGCCTACCGGATCTTCCTCGACGGCCAGGAGCCGCCGGTCGTCGACGGCCGCACCGGCGTGCAGCGGCTCTTCATGAACTGGGCCTACTGCTGGCGCACCAAGCGTCGCAAGGAGCTCGCCCAGACCTTCCTGGCCACCGACCCGCACTCCCCGCCGGAGTTCCGCGCCAACATCGCCCGCAACCTCGCCGAGTTCGTCGAGGCCTTCGACGTACGCCCCGGCGACGGCCTGTGGCTCGACCCGGAGGACCGCATCCGGATCTGGTAGCGGAGCGCCGAGGGGCGGCGGTCCGCTCGGTCATGCCGACGACCGAGCGGCTCTCTCTCCTGCCCGACGTCGCCACGAAGTCTGCCGCTTCGCCAAGCGCACAACCTTGGCGAAGTGGCGACGTCACTGGTCAACCAGTGACTTTGCCCGCGCCGAGGACCTCCGCCGAGTGGCGGCGTACGCCCGGGCCGTCGCGGCGGCAACACGACATGTCCCGCGACGTAGCCACGAAGTCTGCCGCTTCGCCAAGAGCACAACCTTGGCGAAGCGGCGACGTCACTGGTCAACCAGTGACTTCGCCCAGGGACCGGCGTCAGCCGAGCTCGGCGAGCAGCGACTGACGCCACTCCTCGGTCTGGGCGATCTGGTTGAAGGTGAAGACGTGGAGGCCCTCGATGCCGCTGCCGGGCTGGGCGGCGACGGTGGCGCAGTCGCGCAGGAAGCGCTCGCCGGTGAAGCCGCCGGGGGCGGCGAGGCGGGCGAAGGTGCCCTTGTGCTTGGCCAGGAAGCGGGTCGACTCGCCGACGCCGATCTTGGTCGCCATGGTGAGCAGCTTGGCGCGGTCGATGGGGCCGGGCATGCCGAGCAGCAGCGGCATGGTGATGCCGCGCAGCCGCATCCGGGCCACCCAGTCGCGGATGGTGGCGGGGTCGAAGGTCAGGTTGCTGACGACGTGGGTGGCGTGGCGGCGCTTGTCCCACATCGCCTGCACCGTCAGGTCGTCGGCGATCGTGGGGTGGCTCTCGGGGTAGCCGGCGATGCCCACGTGGGTGAAGGGGTCCTCGAGCGTCGCGAGGTCCTCCAGCAGCGCGAAGGCGTCGACGTAGTCGCCCGCGGGCTCGGCGTCCCCGCCGGGCACGAAGACCGAGGAGATGCCGGCCTGGCGGAGCCGGGCGCGGATCTCGACCAGCTCGGCGTGGTCGCGCACCATGCGCGCGGCCAGGTGCGGGACGACGGTGAAGCCGTGGCCGGCGAGGGTCTCCGAGAGCGCCAGCGTCGCCTCGAGCCCCTTGCCCGGCGAGGCGGTGACGGTGACGGCGACGTCGCGGGGCACCGAGGCGACGACCTTCTCCTCGGTCGTCGCGGTCGGCAGCACCTCGTAGCGCGCGTGCTGCAGCAGCCGGCGCATGGCCTGGTCGCGGGCCTCGCGGGTGCCACGGCGGCCGAGCGGCGAGGACTTCAGAGCGGACATGGTGCCTCCTCGGGCTGGGGACTGACGAGGCGCCGCAGGGCGAGGGCGAGCCCCCCGACGCCGGTGGGGACGACGTGCAGCGGCAGCCCGAGCCGGTCCGCGGCGTCCTGGGCGAGCGGGCGCAGCTCGGCCAGCTCGGCCGGGTCCTCGCTCTGGGCCAGCCACACCACGCGGGTGTAGTGGCGGAAGTAGTCGTCGAGCAGCTCGGGGTGGCGGTCGAGCCCCAGCTCCTGCTCGACGGTGCGCGCGAAGGAGCGCACCAGGAAGTCGGTGAGCAGGTAGCTGCCCGGCTCGGCCTCGAGGACCGCCTCGACGGTCTCGGGGCCGGCGAAGACGTCGTAGCAGTGCAGCCCCGGCAGCCGCGTGAGGCCGAGCCGCGCGCAGACCTCGTCGAGAGCGCCGTAGGTGCCGCAGTCGGCGTACCCCACCACCACCCGGTCGTACGCCGCCGCGAGCCGCGACGCGAGCCCCTCGACCTCGCCGGCGATGCGCTCGGGCCGGTTGTGCAGCAGCGGCGGCAGCGGGTGCACGTCGAGCGGCCAGCCCTCGGCGGCGGCCACCCGGGCCGCGGGCTGCGCGATCGCCCCGCACGCGATCAGCGCCAGCCTCCTCGCTGGTCGAGGTGCGAGGGCCCCCTGGGCCCGAGCCTCGAGACCCGGTGACGTGCGCGCCGCCGTCGGGTGCAGGGGTTTCGAGGCTCGCTGCGCTCGCACCTCAACCACCCTGGGCCCCCGGGAAGGCGAGCTGCTCGATGAAGCGGTCGTTGAAGTCGCTGCGGTCGGAGAGCTCGACGTAGGCCACCTGCTCGAGCAGGGCCTCGGCGCCGGCGCGCTCGCGGTGGGAGAGCAGCGCCATCTTGGCGCCCTCGCCCGCGACGTTGCCCGCCGAGACGATCCGCAGCACGGGCAGCGTCGGGACCAGCCCGATCCGCACCGCGGAGGCGGGTGAGAGGTAGGAGCCGAAGGACCCGGCGAGCAGGACCTGCTGCACGTCGTCGTGGGTGAGGCCGAGCTCCTCGAGCAGCAGCGTCCAGCCGGTGGCGATGGCCCCCTTGGCGAACTGCAGCTCGCGCACGTCGCGCTGGGAGAGGTAGACGCACTCCGCGGTCGGCGACTCCGGCGTCGGGCGGTGCAGCACGAAGACGCGCTCCTCACCGACCTTCTCCATCCGCTGCGCCAGCGCCGGGGAGATCGCGGCGGCGGCCTCGTCGGTGACCAGGCGGCCGGAGCCGTCGAGCAGGCCGACCTTGACCAGCTCGGCCACCGCGTCGACCAGTCCCGAGCCGCACAGGCCGCGCGCCTCGACGTCGCCGATCACGCCGAGCTCGACGGTGCCGGCGTCGGCCTCGATGCGCACCACCTCGATGGCGCCGTCGGCCGCGCGCATGCCGCAGCGGATGGCGCCGCCCTCGAAGGCCGGTCCGGCCGGGGCTGCCGTGGAGACGACGGTCTCGCCGTCGCTGAGCACGATCTCGCAGTTGGTGCCGACGTCGATGAAGAGCCGGGTGCGCTTGTCGCGGTCCATGCCGGTGGCGAGGATGCCGGCGACGATGTCGCCGCCGACGTAGGCGCCGAGCGAGGGGAAGACGACGGCGCGCGCCCGCGGGTGCAGCGAGAGCCCCAGCTCGGCGGCCGCCACGACCGGCGGGTGGGCCGAGGACATCACGAAGGGGGCGACCCCCAGCGGCTCGGGGTCGATGCCCAGCGCCAGCGCCGTCATGGTCGCGTTGCCCGCGATGGCGACCTCGTAGACCTGCGTCGGGTCGACGCCGCCCTCGGCGCAGACCTGCTGGGCGAGCTCGTCGAGGGTCTCCCCGGCGAGCGACTGGAGCCGTGCGAGCGCGTCGGGGTCCATCATCGTGGCGCTGATGCGGGTGATCACGTCGCCGCCGAAGGGCTGCTGCTTGTTGAGCCGCGAGGCCACGGCCACCGGCGTGCCGGTGCCGAGGTCGAGCAGCGTGGCGACCACCGTGGTGGTGCCGAGGTCGTAGGCGACGGCGTAGCGCGTGGCCGTGGTGTCGCCGGGCTCGACGTCGACCAGCTCGTCGTCGACGACGACGGCGGTGACCTTCCAGTCGGCGTCGCGCAGCACGCCCGGCAGCAGCCGCAGCACCGCGAGCGGCACCCGGAGCTCGAGGTCGTCGACGGCGTCGGAGAGCCGCTGCAGGTCGGTGCGCTGGTCGGCGAGCGTGGGCTCGGTCAACTCGACGTAGCGCTTCTGCACCGCCGGGCGCAGGATCACCTGCCGTCCGACCCCGACCGTGGCGGCCTTGGGCCGGGTGGTGAGCGGCGGCACCTCGACCGCCAGGTCCTGCGTCGCGGTGGCCAGGCAGGCCAGCCGCCAGCCCTGGGCCAGCTCGCCCTCGCTGAAGGTACGGCGGTCGTGGCGCGAGACCGGCGTGGGCACGTCGAGGCGCACCTTGCACTTGTGGCAGGTGCCGTGGCCGCCGCAGGTGGAGTCGATCGCGATGCCGTTCCACGACGCGGAGTCGAAGACGGTGACGCCGGGGGGCACCCGCACCGCGCGGTCCTGCCCGTCGGTGACGGTGAAGGAGAGCTGCACCCGGCCGCTGCCGTCGTGCGCGGGCGTGGGCGCCCCCGGTACGGCGACCAGCCCCTCCCGGCCGACCTGGTCGAGCGTGGCCTCGTCGGCCAGCCCGGGCGGCGGGCTGGCCGGGCGGGTCACGAGACGCCGGCGGGAGCCTGCGCGGCCGCTTCCTCGGCGGCCCGCTGCATCTCCCGATGACGCGAGATCCATGCCATGCCCCACTCGTCGTGGCCGAGGAGCAGGTCGGCAGCGCGTACGGCGGCGACGACGCTCGGCGTGCGGGCGTCCATGATCGCGCTGGAGAGCCCCGCGGTCATGGCCATCGCGAGCCAGGCGCCGTTGAGCTCGTGGCGCCCCGGCATGCCGAAGGAGACGTTGGAGGCGCCGCAGGTCATGTTCATGCCCCACGTCTCGCGGATGCCGCGCATCGTCGCGAGGGTGGAGATCCCGGTCGCCTGGTCGGCGCCGATGGGCATGGCCAACGGGTCGATGACGATGTCCTCGATCGCGATGCCGTACTCCTGCGTCGCGACCCGGACGATCTTCTCCACCAGCTCGAGGCGCTTCTCGGCCTCCATCGGGATCTCGTCGACGTCGTTGGGCAGCGCGACGACGGCGGCGTCGTACTTCTTGACCAGCGGCAGCACCTGCTCGAGACGCTCGTCCTCGGCGGTGATGGAGTTGACCAGCGCGCGGCCCTGGTAGACCGACAGGCCGGCCTCGAGCGCCTCGACGACCGAGGAGTCGATGCAGATCGGCAGGTCGGTCATGCCCTGCACCATCGTGATGACCTTGGCGAGCAGCTCGGCCTCGTCGACCAGCGGGACGCCCATGTTGACGTCGAGGACGTCGGCGCCGCCGAGCACCTGTGCCTTGACGTCGCGCTCGATCGCGGAGAGGTCACCGGCCTTGATCTGCTCCTGGAAGATGCGACGCCCCGTGGGGTTGAGCCGCTCCCCGATGACGCAGAAGGGCAGGTCGCTGCCGATGACGACCTCGCGGGAGGCCGAGCGGATGGAGGTGTGGAGCGGGGTGGCGGGGGTGGTCTCTGACATCAGGCGGGCACCTTTGCGCGTCGGGTGGCGAGGAGGTCCTTGGCACGGCGTACGCAGCCGGACGCGTCGGCGGCGTAGCCGTCGGCACCGACCGCGTCGGCGTACTCCTGGGTGACGGGGGCACCGCCGACCATGACGATCACGTCGTCGCGCATGCCGGCCTTCTGCAGCGCGTTGATGTTGGCCTTGAACATCGGCATGGTCGTGGTGAGGAACGCCGAGAAGCCGACGATGTCGGGCTGGTGCTCCTGGATCTTGGCGATGAAGGTCTCGGGGGCCACCTGCACGCCGAGGTCGATGACCTCGAAGCCCGCGCCCTCGAGCATGATGTTGACGAGGTTCTTGCCGATGTCGTGCACGTCGCCCTTGACCGTGCCCATCAGGAACTTGCCGATGGTCTCGACCCCGGTCTCGGCCAGCAGCGGCCGCAGCACCTCCATCGCGCCGGCCATCGCGCGACCGGCGATGAGCATCTCGGGGACGAAGAAGTCGCCGCGCTCGAAGCGCGCCCCGACCTCCTCCAGCGACGGGATCAGGGCCTCGAAGAGCATCGTCTGCGGCTCCATGCCGAGGCCGAGGCCCTCGTGGGTGAGCTCGAGGACGCGTGGGCCGTTGCCGACCAGGGTCTCGTCGAAGAGGCCGCGCAGGACTTCCTCAGGGGTCATGACGTGGGTCCTTTCGTGCTGGAGCCGCGGCGGAGCTGCCGGGACAGCCGCTCCGTGTGCTCGACCAGGAATCGCCCGACCTCCTCCGCGCGCGCCTCCAGGCGCGTCGTGGGACCGGACACACCGACCGCGGCGACGACGTCGTCGTCCGGGCCGAAGATGGGGGCGGCGATGCCGGAGAGACCGAGCTCCAGCTCGTCGAAGGTGGTGGCGTAGCCGCGCTCGCGCACCCAGGCCAAGTCGTCGTCGAGGTCGCCGCGCACCGCGAGGGTCTGCGAGGTCGGCGTGGCGAGCCGGCCGTCGGGCACGTCCAGCGCCTTCCACGCGAGCAGCACCTTGCCGAGCGCCGAGCAGTGGACCGGCACCTCGACGTCGTTCCAGTCGGGGGCGCCCAGCAGGTAGCTGCCCTCCACCTGGGCGATGTGCTCCACGCGGCCGCCGTTGGCGACCCCGAGGTGGGTGGTCTCGCGGGTCTCGGCCGCGACGGCCTCGAGCACGGGCGTCGCCAGCCGGGCCAGCTGGGCGTTGCGGTCGTGGCGGGCGGCGTACAGCACGAAGAGCGGGCCGCCGACGTACTCCCCCTGCTGGGTGCGCTCGACCAGGTGGGTGCGCTCGAGGGCCGCCATCAGCCGCGAGGTGGTCGACCTGGCCAGGCCGGTGGCCTCGGTCAGCTCGCCGAAGGTCACGGGCGCGTCGGCCTCGACGACCATCGTCAGCAGCGCGGCCGCGCGGTCGACGGCCTGCGTGCCGCTGCCCTCGCCCGCGGCGCCGGCGGTCACCCTTGACCGTCCCTCGGCGCGCGAGGGAGAGTGTCGCTACCGACTCCCACGATGTGGAACCACGTGCCCATATGGTGAGGCTAGGTTTGGATCGGAGCCCAGGTCAAGCACCAACTGCTCCACCCGTGTCCCACCCGTCCGACCCCCCGCTCGAGGAGCCCCATGTTCCACAACCGGATGCCGCGCTACGAGATCCTCTCCGCCGACGCGATGGAGACCCTCGACCGCGGCTGGCGACGTCTGGTCAGCGAGCTCGGCGTGGAGTTCATGAGCCAGCGCGCGCTCGACCTGCTCGGCGCCGCCGGGCAGAAGGTCGAGGGCGACAAGGTCTTCTTCGACCCCGAGTGGATCCTCGAGCAGGTCGCCAAGGCGCCCCGCGAGTTCGACCTGCAGGCCCGCAACCCCGCGCACAACCTGCACATCGGCGGCGACGCGATGGCCTTCGGCGCGGTCTACGGCCCGCCCTTCGTGCGGGAGGGCGACGTACGCCGCGACGCGACGATGGACGACTTCGAGCGCTTCACCAAGCTCGCGCAGACCTTCCCCGTGCTCGACTCGGCCGGCGGCGTGATCTGCGAGCCCAACGACACCCCGCTCGACAGCCGCCACCTCGACATGACCTACGCGCTGGCCACGCTGACCGACAAGCCCTTCATGGGCAACGTCGTCTCGGGCCCCAACGCGCGCGACACCATCGAGCTGACCTCGATCCTGCTCGGCGGCAGCGCGGGCCGTGAGGCGGGCCGCGCCAGCATCGAGCAGACCCCCGCGCTGATCTCGCTGATCAACTGCAACTCCCCGCTGCGCTGGGACGACCGGATGCTCGACTCGCTCTTCGAGTACGCCGAGGCCAACCAGGCCGTGGTGCTGACGCCCTTCATCCTGATGGGCGCGATGAGCCCCGTGACGATCCCGGCCGCGCTGGTGCAGCAGATCGCCGAGGCGCTCACGGGCATCGCGCTGGCCCAGACGATCCGGCCGGGCTGCCCCGTCGTCTTCGGCTCCTTCCTCTCCAACATCGACATGCAGTCGGGCTCGCCCACCTTCGGCACGCCGGAGTCGGGCATCGGGCTTCTCTGCACCGGTCAGATCGCCCGCCACTTCGGGCTGCCCTTCCGCTCCGGCGGCACCCTGACCTCCTCGCAGGTGCCCGACGCGCAGGCGGGCTACGAGGCGCTGATGACGCTGATGCCGACCTTCCTGGCCGGCGCCAACTGGGTGATGCACTCGGCCGGCTGGCTCGAGGGCGGCCTGGTCGCCGGCTTCGAGAAGTTCGTGGTCGACGTCGAGCTGCTGCAGATGCTGCAGCACGAGTTCACCCCGCTCGAGATCGACGAGGAGTCGCTGGCCTTCGGCGCCCACGAGGAGGTGGGTGCCGGCGGGCACTTCCTGGGGGCGATGCACACCATGGAGCGCTTCCGCACCTGCTTCTACCGGCCGCTGCTCTCCTCCTCGGAGAACTACGAGCGCTGGATGCGCAACGGCGCGCAGGACACCGCGGCCCGGGCTGGGAAGATCTACCAGCAGAAGCTGGAGGAGTACGAGCAGCCCGCCCTCGACGAGGGCGTGCGGCAGGAGATGGAGGAGTTCGTGACACGTCGCCGCAAGGAGCTCGGTGACTGATGAGCGAGCTCGCGCCCTCCCACGCCTCGGTCAACGCCGGGCCCGTCGCCGGTGACTTCGTGCTGGCGCTCGACTGCCCCGACCGGCCCGGCATCGTGCACGCCGTCACCGGCTTCCTGGTCGAGCACGGCGGCAACATCGTCGAGAGCCAGCAGTACGGCGACCGCGAGGGCGGCCGCTTCTTCATGCGCATCGACTTCGAGACCGACTCCGGCACCACCGCCGAGGAGCTCCGCGCCGACTTCGCCGCGGTGGCCGAGCGCTTCGGCATGACCTTCGAGCTGTGGGCGGCGCGGGCGCCGTACCGCACCCTGATCATGGTCTCCAAGCACCTGCACTGCCTCAACGACCTGCTCTTCCGGCAGAGCACCGGCAGCCTGCACGTGGAGATCCCGGTGGTGGTCTCCAACCACCGCGACGCCGAGCCGCTGGTGCGCTCCTTCGGCCTCGACTTCCGCCACATCCCGGTCACGCCCGCCACCAAGGCCGACGCCGAGGCCGAGCTGCTGGACCTCCACCGCGAGCTCGGGATCGACCTGGTGGTGCTGGCCCGCTACATGCAGGTGCTCTCCGACGATGCCTGCCGCAAGCTGTCGGGGCGGGCGATCAACATCCACCACTCCTTCCTGCCGAGCTTCAAGGGCGCCAAGCCCTACCACCAGGCCCACGACCGGGGGGTGAAGCTGGTCGGCGCGACCGCGCACTACGTCACCGCCGACCTCGACGAGGGCCCGATCATCGAGCAGGACGTCATCCGCGTCGACCACAACCACACCCAGGACCAGCTCGTGGCCGCCGGGCGCGACGTCGAGGCCGCCGTGCTCTCCCGCGCCGTCCGCTGGCACAGCGAGTCGCGGGTGCGCCTCAACGGCCACCGCACCGTCGTCTTCCGCTGACGTGGGCGCACCCTCGCGGCCGCTGCGCCGGCTCGGCTTCCTGACCATCGGGCTCTTCGACGCGGCCGACCCGCGGCCGGGGCTGGAGTCGACGCTGCAGACGATCGTGCAGGGCGAGCAGCTGGGCTTCGACAGCGCCTGGGTGCGCCACCGCCACCTGCAGCACGGCATCTCCTCCCCGGTGGCGATGCTGGCGGCCGCGGCGCAGCGCACCAGCCGGATCGAGCTCGGCACCGCGGTCACCCCGCTCGCCTGGGAGAACCCGCTGCGGCTCGCCGAGGACCTCGCCACCGTCGACCTGCTCTCGGGTGGTCGCCTCAACCCCGGCATCAGCGTGGGGCCTCCGATGCGGTGGGACGACGTGAGGCAGGCGCTCTACCCCGACACCGCCGAGCAGGAGGACTTCGGCTACGCCCGCGCGGAGCGCTTGCTCCGCATGCTGCGGGGCGAGCCCGTCAGCCCCTTCGCGGGCACCGTCGGGATCGAGCAGTTCTCCGAGCGCGTGCAGCCCTACGCCGCGGGCCTGGCCGAGCGGGTCTGGTACGGCGCCGGCAGCCTGCGCTCGGCGGAGTGGGCCGGGCGCCACGGCCTCAACCTGCTGACGAGCAGCGTGGTCAAGGCCGAGGAGTCCGAGGACTTCGCCGAGATCCAGCTCTCCCACGTGCGGGCCTTCCGCGACCACCACCCGCAGGGGCAGGCCGCACGGGTCTCCCAAGGGCTGGTCGTCGTCCCGACCGACACCGCCACGCCTGCGCAGCGCGACCGCTACGCGGCGTACGCCGAGTCGCGGCTGCCGCGCACCACCAGCCCGCAGGGGCCGGCCCGGATGATGTTCGCCCCCGACCTCGTCGGCAGCGCGGAGCAGATCGCCGAGCGGCTGCTCGACCACGTCGCCTACCGCGAGGTCGACGAGGTCGCCTTCGCGCTCCCCTTCGACGTCGCCCCCGAGGACTACACGCAGATCCTCACCGACATCGCCACCCGGCTCGGCCCCGCCCTGGGCTGGGTCCCGGGCTGACGGGTCCGTCTACTGGCCGAGCGACTCGCGGCTGATCTCGGCGGGGTCGAAGTCGCGGGGCTCCACCAGGACGACCCAGTTGCCGGAGTTGTCGCGGATCAGCGCCTCGACGCCGTACGGGCGGTCCTCGGGCTGCTGCAGCACGGTGACGCCCTTCGCCTCGAGGTCGGCCACGGTGGCGCGGCAGTCGCTGACGTTGAGCCCGGGGCCGTTGAGGCCGCCCTCGTCGAGCGCCCGCTCGAGCGCGGCGATCATCTCGGGGCTGAAGGGCGGGCTGGGCGTGGTCAGGTGCAGGTGCAGCTCGGGCTGGCTGGGGTGGCCGACGGTGCACCACCGGAAGTCGCCGAGGTCGATGTCCTCGCGCTCCTCGAAGCCGAGCACGTCGACGTAGAAGCGCTTCGAGGCGGTGATGTCCTTGACGAAGACACTGGTCAGGGAGATGTTCGTGATCATGCGGCGACGCTAGGCCGGGTCGTCGCGCCGGCGCTTCTCCTCGCTTGCGGAGCTCGCCGACCGCTCCGCCAGGCCCCACATGAAGACGTAGCAGCCCGGGATCCGGGGCGCCGCCCCACCCCAGCGGCGCTGGAAGTCGCTCGGCGTCTCCCCCACGACCTCCTTGAAGCGGGCGCTGAAGGAGCCGAGGCTGCTGAAGCCCACGGCGTGGCAGACCTCGGTGACGGTGAGGTTGGCGCCGCGCAGCAGGTCCTGGGCGCGCTCCACCCGCCGCTGGGAGAGGTACGCCGCGGGCGTGAGGCCGTAGGTCGCCGCGAAGAGCCGGTGGAAGTGCCACTTGGAGAGGCCGGCGCGCCCGGCGAGCGTCGCGAGGTCGATCGGCTCGGCGTAGTGGGCGTCCATGTGGTCGCGCGCCCGGCGCAGGTGCACCAGCACGTCGCCGGGCGCCCGCGGCCGCGAGACAGGGGGCTCAGCCACCGGCGTGGCTGGCCTCGACCGCGAGCTTGTCGACGAGGTCGTTCATCGCGTGCCCGGAGTGGCCCTTGACCCAGCGGAAGGTGACGTCGCCACGCTCCTCGACCAGGTCGACCAGCGGCTCCCACAGGTCGCGGTTGGCCACCGGCTTCTTGGCGCTGGTGGTCCAGCCGCGCCGGCGCCAGCCCGCCCACCAGCGGTCGCGGAAGCAGTTGACGACGTACGTCGAGTCGCTCACCACGACCAGCGGCCCCTCCAGCGCCCGCACCGCCTCGAGCGCCGCCTTGATCTCCATGCGCTGGTTGGTGGTGGCGGGGTCGTGGCCGGAGTCCTGCGGGCCGGCCTCGACGGCCCACGCCCAGCCGCCGGGACCGGGGTTGCCGCGGCAGGCGCCGTCGGTGAAGACCTCCGTGGCGCCGTCGACGACCGGCGCCCCCGTCGAGCCGGCCGAGCCGGCCGAGGGGTTCGTGGCGGGCGCGACCCCCTCGAGCGTCGCCGGGCACTCCCGGTGCTTCCAGCCGTTGCCCCCGGGACCGCGCGCGATCTCCTCCCCCGGCGCGATCCGGGTCGAGCAGGCGGCACAGGTGGTGGCGTATCGGGCTTGCACCCGCTCATTGTGGCTCGCGGGCCACCACCACCGGGACACACCTGGTGCCGTTGCGTCACACGGTCTACGGTCGCGCCATGAGCAACGCTGCCGCCGAGACCGGATCCGGGGGGAGCGTGCAGTCGGTCGACCGGGCCCTGACGGTGCTCGAGATCCTCGCACGCTCGGGCGAGTCGGGCGTCACCGAGATCGCGGCCGACCTCGGCGTGCACAAGAGCACGGCCTTCCGGCTCGTGGCCACGCTGGAGCAGCACGGCCTGGTCGAGCAGGTCGAGGGCCGCGGCAAGTACCGCCTCGGCGTCGGGCTGCTGCGCCTGGCCGGCGCGACCAGCGCGCGCCTCGACGTGGTGCAGGAGGCGCGACCGCTCTGCAAGCAGCTGGCGGCCGGCAGCGGCGAGACCGTCAACCTGGCCACGCTGTCGGGTGGCAGCGCCCTCTACCTCGACCAGGTGGCCGGGCCCAGCGCGCTGGGCTCCCACAACTGGGTCGGCCAGCACATCCCGCTGCACGCGACGAGCAACGGCAAGGTGCTGCTCGCCTGGCTCGACGAGTCCGTGCTCAAGGAGGTGCTCGGCAGGCTGCCGGCGTACACCGACCGCACGGTCACCGCCAGGGCGGCGCTGCGCAAGGAGCTCCAGCAGGTCCAGCAGCAGGGCTGGGCGGCCGCGGTCGACGAGCTCGAGGTCGGGCTCGCGGCGGTCGCCGCCCCGGTGCGCAACGCGCACGGCGACGTGATCGCCTCGATGAGCATCTCGGGGCCGACCTTCCGGCTCACCGTCGCGCGGCAGGCCGAGGTCCTGCCCCTGCTGCTGGAGGCCGCGGAGGAGCTCTCCCACCGCCTCGGCTGGGGCCGGCGGTGACCTCGCACGCGCCGTCAAGAGTGGTCTACAACGGCGTGTATCCATCTGGTGACGACCCTTGACGGGCTCGCCATCCCTGACCACAGTGTTTCGCTATACGCCCCACGTTGCACATGACGCAACGGGGCGGGGACGGATGTACATGCCGGAGAACTACATCGGGGGCCGCTGGGTGTCCGCCGCGGAGGGCGGGCGCCGGGAGATCCGCTGCCCGGCCGACGGCACGCTGGTCGCCGAGGTCGACGAGTCCACGGCCGTCGACACCGAGGCGGCCATCGCCGCCGCCCGGGAGGCCTTCGACCACGGCCCGTGGCCCGGGACCAGCGCCCGGGAGCGGGGCGACCTGCTGCTCCGCGTCGCCGACCTGCTGCAGCGCGACAAGGCCGAGATCGCGCGGATGGAGTCGCTCGACACCGGCAAGCGGCTCGCCGAGAGCGAGCTCGACGTCGACGACGTCACCAGCGTCTTCCGCCACTACGGCCTGGTCGCCGACAGCCACGGCGGGCGCGTCGTCGACACCGGCCAGGACACCGTGGTCAGCCGCGTGGTGCACGAGCCCGTGGGCGTCTGCGGCCTGATCACGCCGTGGAACTACCCGCTGCTGCAGGTCTCCTGGAAGGTCGCGCCCGCCCTGGCCGCCGGGTGCACATTCGTGCTCAAGCCCAGTGAGCTCTCGCCCCACAGCGCCGTGCACCTGATGCGGCTCCTGGAGGAGGCCGGGCTCCCCGCGGGTGCCGGCAACCTGGTGCTCGGCGCCGGGGCCGACGCCGGCGCCTCGCTGTCGACCGACCCGCGCGTCGACCTCGTCTCCTTCACCGGCGGGCTCGAGACCGGCAAGCGGATCATGGCCGCCGCCTCGGGCACGGTGAAGAAGATCGCCCTCGAGCTGGGCGGCAAGAACCCCAACATCGTCTTCGCCGACGCCGACCGCGAGGCCGCGCTCGACAACGCGCTGACGGCCGTCTTCCTCCACTCCGGCCAGGTGTGCTCCGCCGGCGCGAGGCTGCTCGTCCAGGAGTCGATCGCCGAGGAGTTCGTCGCCGAGCTCGTGCGCCGCGCCTCCGGGATCCGGCTCGGCGGTCCTTTCGACGACGACGCCGAGACCGGGGCCCTGATCTCGCAGGCCCACCTCGACAAGGTGACGGCGTACGTCGAGGCCGGCGTCGCCGAGGGCGCGCAGGTGCTGGTGGGCGGTGGCCGGGTGACCGACGGCGACCTGGCCGACGGCTACTTCTTCGCCCCGACGATCCTCGGTGGGGTCACCTCGTCGATGAGCGTCGCGCAGGACGAGTCCTTCGGGCCGGTGATGACGGTCGAGACCTTCACCGACGACGACGACGCCGTGCGCCTGGCCAACGACTCGATCTACGGCCTCGCCGGGGCGGTGTGGACCTCCGACGCCGGGCGCGGCCAGCGGGTCGCCGCGCGGCTGCGCATGGGCACGGTGTGGATCAACGACTTCCACCCCTACGTGGCCCAGGCCGAGTGGGGCGGCTACAAGCAGTCCGGCATCGGACGCGAGCTCGGCGAGCACGGCCTGGCGGAGTACCAGGAGACCAAGCACGTGTGGCACAACATCGCCCCCGCCCCCTCGGAGTGGTTCGGAGGCGCACGATGAGCCGGCGCGACCACTACGACTACGTCGTCGTCGGCGGCGGCTCGGCGGGGAGCGCGATCGCCAACCGGCTCAGCGCCGACCCCGGCACCACGGTGCTGGTGCTCGAGGCCGGCCACTCCGACTGGCGCCTCGACCCGCTGGTCCACATGCCGGCGGCGCTGCCCATCCCGATCGGCAACCGGCTCTACGACTGGAAGTACGAGTCGGAGCCGGAGCCGGAGATGGGCGGCCGCCGCATCTTCCACGCCCGCGGCAAGGTGCTCGGCGGCTCGAGCTCGATCAACGGCATGATCTTCCAGCGCGGCAACCCGATGGACTACGAGCGCTGGGCCGCCGAGCCGGGCCTCGAGCAGTGGGATTACCGCCACTGCCTGCCGTACTTCAAGCGCATGGAGACGCTGATGGTCGACGGCCGCGTGGCCGCCGACCGCTGGCGCGGCGGCAGCGGTCCGCTGGTGCTGGAGCGCGGCCCGGCGACCAACCCGCTCTTCGGCGCCTTCTTCGAGGCCGCGCAGCAGGCCGGCTACCCGCTGACCGACGACGTCAACGGCTACCGCCAGGAGGGCTTCGCGCGCTTCGACCGCAACGTGCACGACAGCCGCCGCCTCTCCGCCGCACGCGCCTACCTGCACCCGGTGATGAGGGAGCGCAAGAACCTCCGCGTCGAGACGCTCGCCCACGCCACGAAGGTGCTCTTCGAGGGCAAGCGGGCCGTCGGGGTCGACTACCTGCGCTACGGCCGCTCCCGCCGCAGCGTCCGCGCGGGCGAGGTGATCCTGTGCGGCGGCGCGATCAACACCCCGCAGCTGCTGCAGCTCTCCGGCGTCGGTCCCTCCTCGCTGCTCCAGCCGCTCGGCATCGACGTCGTGCACGACCTGCCCGGCGTCGGGGAGAACCTCCAGGACCACCTCGAGGTCTACATCCAGTACGCCTCCAAGCAGCCGGTCTCGATCGCCCCCGGGCTCGCGATGCACCGGCGTCCCGGCATCGGCTACCGCTGGCTCTTCCACAAGGACGGGCTCGGCGCGACCAACCACTTCGAGGGCGGCGGCTTCGCGCGGAGCAACGACGACGTCGACTGGCCCAACCTGATGTTCCACTTCCTCCCCGTGGCCATCCGGTACGACGGGTCGGCTCCGACGCAGGGCCACGGCTACCAGGTCCACATCGGCCCGATGTACGCCGACACCCGCGGCTGGGTGCGGATCGCTAGCACCGACCCGCGGGCCAAGCCGAAGATGCTCTTCAACTACCTGACCACGCCCAACGACCGCCGCGAGTGGGTCGAGGCGGTGCGGGTGGCGCGCGACATCCTCAACCAGCCGGCCTTCGCGCCCTTCAACGCCGGCGAGCTCTCGCCCGGCCCCTCGGTGGAGACCGACGAGGAGATCCTCGACTGGGTCCGGGCCGACGCCGAGACCGCGCTGCACCCGTCCTGCACGGCGCGGATGGGCACCGACGACCTGTCGGTGACCGACCCGTCCTCGATGCAGGTGCACGGCACCGAGGGCCTGCGGGTGGTCGACGCGAGCGTCTTCCCCTTCGTCACCAACGGCAACATCTACGCCCCCGTGATGATGGTCGCCGAGAAGGCCGCCGACCTCATCCTCGGCAACACGCCGCTGGCCGCCGACGACGCGCCGTACTACCGCCACCGCGACGACTCACCGCTCTACCCGCCCGGCGACCCCAGGAACAGCCGGACCTGACAGCGAGGACACCATGACGGCCACCACCACCACGGAGACGACCGGCCCGGCACGCACCGGGGCCGGGCTCGAGGTCCGCAACCTGTGGAAGATCTTCGGCCCTGCGGCCGACCGGATCATCGGCACCCCCGACGCCGAGCTCTCGCGCGCCGACCTCAAGGCCAGGACCGGGAGCGTGGTGGGCGTCAAGGACGTCTCGTTCGACGTCGCGCCGGGCGAGGTCTTCGTCGTGATGGGGCTCTCCGGGTCCGGCAAGTCGACGCTGGTGCGCTGCCTGACCCGGCTGATCGAGCCCACCGCCGGCACGGTGCGCATCGGCGACCAGGACGTCACCGGGTGCTCGGAGTCGCAGCTGCGCGAGCTGCGGCGCACCCAGGTCTCGATGGTCTTCCAGCACTTCGGGCTGCTGCCGCACAAGCAGGTCATCGACAACGTCGCCTACGGCCTCGAGGTGCGCGGCATGGGCAAGAAGGAGCGCCGCGCCAAGGCCGGCGAGATCGTCGACCTGGTGGGGCTCTCCGGCTACGAGCAGAACTACCCCGACCAGCTCTCCGGCGGCATGCAGCAGCGCGTCGGGCTCGCCCGCGCCCTCGCCGGTGACCCGCAGATGCTGCTCTTCGACGAGCCCTTCTCGGCGCTCGACCCGCTGATCCGGCGCGACATGCAGAACGAGGTCATCCGGCTGCACCACGAGGTCGGCAAGACGATGGTCTTCATCACCCACGACCTCGCGGAGGCGCTCAAGCTGGGCGACCGCATCATGATCCTGCGCGACGGCGAGGTGGTGCAGGTCGGCACGCCCGACGAGGTGGTGGGCGCCCCGGCCGACGACTACGTCGCCGACTTCACCTCCGAGGTGCCCCGCTCCCACGTGCTCACGCTGAAGTGGGTGATGCGCGACCCGCGACCCGACGACGACCTCGACGGCACCGCGATGAGCCAGGACACCATCGTGCGCAAGGCCGCCCAGGCGGTGCTGGCCTCCGACAAGCCGGTGCGCGTCATGGACGGCGACCGCCTGGTCGGCGTGGTCGACGACGAGGAGATCCTCCGCGTCGTCGTGGCGGAGGAGTCACCCGCGTGACGACCAGGGCACCGGCCCCCAGCAAGGAGGCGCAGCCCGACGCCCCGGAGCGCGACGGGCTCCCGCGCTGGGTCCCGGTGCTCGCGATCCTCGTCGGCTGGATCGCCCTGTGGGCGCTCCTCCGCGGGCAGGACACGCTCGCGCTCGCCGGGCGCGAGCGCACCGACGTGATGCGCTGGCTCGGCGACTTCCGCGACGGCGTCATCGCGAGCCGCTCGACCAACCCGGTCGTCGCCTTCACCAACGGCGTCGGCGAGGTGATCCGCAGCGTCTTCGGCTGGCTGCAGGAGCTGGTCTCGGTGCCGGCCTTCCCCCGACCGGTGCCGCAGGTCGGCTGGCTCGGCGTCACCGCCCTCGCCGCGTGGGTCGGTCTCGCGGTGGCCGGCGTCCGGATGGCGCTGCTCGTCGCCGCCACCTTCGTCTCCTTCGGGGTGCTGGGCTTCTGGGAGGAGGGCATCGACCTGCTGCTCGTCACCGGGCTCTCCGTCGGGGTGGTGGTCCTGCTCGGACTCCCCCTGGCCGTGGCCATGGGCACCAGCCCCCGGGCCCGCGCCGTGATCACCCCGGTGCTCGACGCGATGCAGACGATGCCGACCTTCGTCTACCTGCTGCCGATCGTGCTCTTCTTCGGCATCGGCGTCTCGGGGGCCGTCGTGTGCACCCTGATCTACGCGCTGCCGCCGCTGATCCGCATCGGCGGCCACGGCATCCGCTCGGTCTCCCCCACCGCGATCGAGGCCACCGACTCCACCGGCCAGACGCGCTGGCAGCGGCTGGTCAAGGTGCAGCTCCCGATGGCGCGCAAGACGCTGGTGGTGGGTCTCAACCAGAGCACGATGGCCGCGCTCTCGATGGCGATCATCGCGTCGTACGTCGACGGCCCCGGGCTCGGCGAGCCGGTGCTCTCGGCGCTGATCCGCAACGACGTCGGCTCCTCGCTGGTGCCGGGCCTGCTGATCGTGCTGACCGCGATCATGCTCGACCGCACCACGACCGCCGCCAGCCAGCGCGCCGAGAGCGCCGCCCGCGGCGTCGGGCTGCGGGGGCGGCAGCGGCAGGTCGTGCTGGCCGTCACCGGCGTCGTGGCACTGGTCTGCGTCTACCTCTCGCGCACGTACTTCTCGCTGGCGCAGTTCCCCGACACCGGCTGGGGCCCGCGGCTCTCGGAGGCGCTCGGCAGCCTCACCGACGCCGTCGTCGGCTTCCTCTCCGCGCCCGCCGAGGTCTTCAAGAACGCCGTCTCCTACGGCCTGCTCAACCCGCTGCAGAACCTGCTCGCCGACTCCCCCTGGTGGCTCGCGGCGGGGGCGATCACGCTGATCGCGCTCGCGCTCGGCGGCGTGCGCGCGGTGGTCTCCACGGTGCTCTGCCTCGCCGGCATCCTCTTCTTCGGGCTGTGGAACGACACCATGCTGACGCTCACCATGGTCCTGGTCGCGACCCTGCTGGTGATGGCGATCGCCGTGGTCGTGGGTGTGTGGATGGCGCGTCGTCCGCGGGTCGACCTGCTGCTGCGGCCGCTCCTCGACGCCGGCCAGACCATCCCCGCCTTCTGCTACCTGATCCCCGTGCTGGCGCTCTTCGACCCCACCCGCTTCACCGCGATCTTCGCCGCCGTCGTGTACGCCGCTCCGCCGGCGATCAAGCTCGTGGCCGACGGCGTCAAGGCGGTGCCCGAGACCACGCTGGAGGCCTCGCGGTCCACCGGCACCAACGCCTGGCAGGAGATCACCCAGGTGCAGCTGCCGATCGCCCGCGGGTCCCTGGTGCTGGCCGCCAACCAGGGCCTGCTCTACGTGCTCGCGATGATCGTCATCGGCGGCCTCGTCGGCGCCGGGGCGCTCGGCTACGACGTCGTGCTCGGCTTCGCCCGCAGCGAGGAGTGGGGACTTGGTGCCGCCGCCGGCATCACCATCGTGCTCCTCGGCATCATGCTCGACCGGATCGCCCAGGCCGCGGCCGCCCGCCAGGGCGTCTCCAAGCGGCAGAGCCTGCTCGCGCGTGCGCGTGGCGGGACCCGCAGGGCGGCCTGATGACCCCCGACCCGGCGCGGCGCCGTACGCCGCACAGCACCCACCACCACAACCACCTTGGGAGACACACATGAGGACGACCCCGAACCGGGCCGGGAGGATCGCCGCTCTGGTGGCGTGCACCGCCCTGGCCCTCTCCGCCTGCGGCAGCGGCGGAGGCGACATCGACGCGCAGACCGCCGAGAACGAGGAGAACGCCGCGTCGGGCGACTGCGGCGAGCTCAACATGGCGGTCAACCCGTGGGTCGGCTACGAGGCCGACGCCTACGTGGTCGGCACCGTCGCCGAGTCGCTCGGCTGCAAGGTCAACTACAAGGACCTCAAGGAGGACGTCTCCTGGCAGGGCTTCGGCACCGGCGAGGTCGACGTCGTGATCGAGGACTGGGGCCACCCCGACCTGGAGAAGAAGTTCTTCGCCGAGGAGGGCGACGGCTCCGGCATGGACCTCGGTCCGACCGGCAACACCGGCATCATCGGCTGGTACGTGCCGCCGTGGCTCGCCGAGGAGCACCCCGACATCCTCGACTACGAGAACCTCAACGAGTACGCCTCGGAGTTCGCCACCTCCGAGTCGGGCGGCAAGGGACAGTTCCTCGGCGCCGACCCGTCGTACGTGCAGTTCGACGAGGCGATCGTGAGCAACCTCGACCTCGACTTCAAGGTCGTCTTCTCCGGCTCGGAGGCCGCCAGCATCGAGGCCTTCCGCAAGGCCGAGGAGAACAAGGAGTGGCTGATCGGCTACTTCTACGAGCCGCAGTGGCTCTTCGCCGAGGTGCCGCTGGAGAAGGTCGCGCTGCCGCCGTACGAGGACGGCTGCCAGGACGACCCGGCCGAGGTCGCCTGCGACTATCCCGAGACCGAGCTGAAGAAGATCGCCTCGACCTCGTGGGTCGACGAGGGCGGCCCCGCCGTCGACCTGGTCAAGAACTTCCAGTGGACCAACGACGACCAGAACCAGGTCGCCGAGTACATCGCCGGCGAGGGCATGGACCCCAAGGCCGCCGCCGAGAAGTGGATCGAGGAGAACCAGGACAAGGTCGACGCCTGGATGGGCTGACGCCTGACCCACCCGGCGCGTCTGTCCGCCGACCCGCCTGAGATGCACGCCGATCCGCCTCGTATGCCGGCATATGAGGCGGATCGGCGTTCCTCATCCCCGCACCACGCGGCCGACGACCCGGTGCGGGGTACGGCGCGCTTCAGCGATCACGGCCCACATCAGCTCCTCGCAGCTGCGACGCTCGCCGTAGACGTGGTGCCGGCGCAGCACCAGGACCAGCCACCCCTCGGCGGCCAGGGTCTCTCGGCGTGCGTCGTCGTACGGCTGCTGCGAGGCGCCGTGGAACTCCTCCCCGTCGTACTCGACGAGGACCCTCAGCGCGGGGATGGCGAGGTCGGCCCTGGCGAGGAAGCGGCCCTCGTCGTCGTACACCTCCAGCTGCGGCACGGGGTCCGGCATGCCGGCGCGCCACATGACCAGGCGCAGCGCGCTCTCCGGCGGGGACTCCGCGCGGGCGTCGCCGAGCGGCACGAGCTCGCGGGCCTGGCGGACCCAGCGCATCCCGCGGAAGCGGCCCAGCTCCTCGCAGGCCTCCTCGACGTCGAAGCTCCGAGTCCGGAGCAGCTGGTCGACCGCCCCGATCGCGAGGCGGGCCGGACGCAGGCGCGCCAGGTCGAGGCACGTGCGCAGCGGCGTGGTCGCGAGCACCCCGTGCACCTCGTGCACATCGCGCTCGAGGAGGCGTCTCTCCCCGCTGACCGCGAGCTGGTTGCGCAGGCGGTAGCCCGTGCGTCGCGAGAAGACGGTGACGGGCGGAACGGCCAGGTGCGACCCGGGTCGGAGCACCATCGCCGCGCCGGCGAGCCACCCGGCGGTCTCGTCGGTCACGACGTAGTCCTCCGGCACCACCAGCCGCAGCGCCTGCGCCCGCAGCAGGGGGCTGTCGGGGGCCGACGCGTCGACGTACACCCCGTGCAGCTGGCGCCGGAGCCGCCCGGAGAGGAGCAGGTCGCCGAGCACGTGTCGCGGTACGCCGGCGCCGACCGCGGCGGCGTACGTGAAGGGGAGGTCGGCCGGCAGCGGAAGGTCGTGCCGCAGTGGAGGTGTCATGCCGGGCGACGGTGCTCCGGGTTGACTTGCCGCGCCACGCCCCTGCCGAGGGCTGTGGACGACACCTGGCTCTGCGGACCTGTGGACGGCAGCCGGTCGTGCTCCCCCGCTCAGCGCCCATCCGCCTGAGATGCACGCCCATCCGCCTGAGATGACGTCATCTCGGGCGGGTCGGCGTACATCTCGGGCGGGTCGGCGTACATCTCGGGCGGGTCGGCGCACTCCTTGACACCCTCCAGGGGGCGGGGTGAGGATTGAGTCACGTTTCGCATCGCGCACTGCGTTGCATGATTCGCAACAACGGTTCGAACTCAGGAGTGCCCGTGGCCACCGTCCCCACCACCGCGAACGTCGTCGTGATCGGTGCCGGCATCGTCGGCAACAGCATCGTCCACCACCTCACGCGGCTGGGGTGGAAGGACGTCGTCCAGCTCGACAAGGGAGCGCTGCCCAACCCGGGCGGCTCGACCGGTCACGCGTCCAACTTCATCTTCCCGGTCGACCACTCCCGGGAGAACGCGCACATCACGATGGACTCGGTGGCGCAGTACCGCGAGATGGGCGTCTTCACCCAGTCGGGCGGCTTCGAGGTGGCCCGAACCGAGGAGCGCATGGAGGAGCTGCGGCGCCGGATGAGCAGCGCCAAGGCGTGGGGCATCGAGGCCGAGCTGGTGAGCCCGGAGTTCGTGCAGGAGAAGGTGCCCTTCCTCGACGCCGACCAGATCGTCGGGGCCTTCTGGTGCCCCACCGTCGGCGTCGTCGACTCGCTGCGCGCGGGCACGATCATGCGCGAGCGGGCGCTCGAGACCGGCGAGCTCACTGTCGTGCCCGGCGTCGAGGTCACCGACCTGACCGTCGAGGACGATCGCATCCGGGCGGTCGTCACCGACCAGGGCACCATCGAGGCGTCGTACGTCGTGATCGCCGCGGGCGTCTGGAGCCCCAAGATCGGCGACATGGCGGGGGTGCGCATCGCGCTCAACCCGATGGTGCACCAGATGATCTCGGTCGGCCCGTGCCCGCAGCTGGCCGAGACCGACGGCGAGATCTCCTTCCCGATCATCCGCGACATGGACACGCTCTGCTACGAGCGCCAGCACGGCGCCGACATGGAGGTCGGCTCCTACGCCCACCGCTCGATCATCCACGAGCCCGAGGACATCCCCTCGATCGAGCAGGCACGGCTCTCGCCCACGGAGATGCCCTTCACCGAGGACGACTTCGACCCGCAGCTGGAGCAGGCGCTCGAGCTGATGCCCGAGCTGCTCGGGGCCGAGGGCGCCGAGATCCGCTACGCCATCAACGGGCTGCTCTCGCTCACCGCCGACGGCAACCCGATCCTCGGCGAGTCCGACGTCAAGGGCCTGTGGGTCTCCGCCGCGGTCTGGATCAAGGAGGGCCCGGGCACGGGCCGCGCCATCGCGGAGTGGATGACCCACGGCTACAGCGAGATCGACGTCAGCCACAGCAACATCGCGCGCTTCCACGACCACGAGACCACCCGCGAGCACACCCGGGCCCGCACCAGCGAGGCCTTCATCAAGACCTACGGCATCGTGCACCCCGGCGAGCAGTACGCCTCCGACCGCGGCGTGCGCTGGTCGCCGATGAAGGAGGCGCAGGAGGCCGCCGGCGCCGTCTTCCACGAGACCGTCGGCTGGGAGCGGCCGTGGTGGTACGAGTCCAACGCCCCCCTCGTGGAGAAGTACGGCGACGCCGTGATGCCCCGCGAGCACGAGTGGGACGCGCGGTGGTGGAGCCCGATCATCAACGCCGAGCACCTCGCCATGCGCGAGGGGGCCGGGGTCATCGACCTCACCGCCTTCTGCATCTTCGACATCACCGGCCCGGGCGCGCTCGCCTCGGTGCAGCAGACCTGCGTCGCGCAGTGCGACGTCGCGGTCGGCAAGGTGATCTACACGCCCGTGCTCGACGCCCGCGGCGGCTTCGTCTCCGACCTCACGGTGATGCGGCTCGGCGACGACCACTTCCGCGTCGTCACCGGCGGCGCCCACGGGATGGCCGACCGCAAGTGGTTCAAGGACCACCTGGCCGACGGCGCCACGCTCAGCGACCTCACCACCGAGCTCTCGACCATCGGCCTGTGGGGTCCCCGCGCCCGCGACGTCCTCGCCTCGCTCACCGGCGACGACGTCAGCCACGACGGCTTCGGGATGCTCAGCTGCCGCGAGATCTCGGTCAAGGGGGTCGACGCCCCGGTGCTCGCCAGCCGGATCTCCTACGTCGGCGACCTGGGCTGGGAGCTCTACGTGCCCTTCGAGGCCGCCGCCGCGCTCTGGGACACGCTGCTCTCGGCCGGCGCCGACCACGGCGCGGTGCCCGTCGGCATCGGCGTCTACGGCACCACGGGGCGCATCGAGAAGGGCTACCGCGCCTTCGGGGCCGAGCTCGACTCCGAGCGCTCGATCGTCGAGGTCGCGATGCAGCGGCCCAAGGTCAAGGCCGCCGACTTCGTCGGCAAGGAGGCGTACGTCGCACAGCGCGAGGCCGAGCCCCTGACGGTGCTGTGCACCATGACCGTCGACGACCACACCTCGGCGAGCGGCGTGAAGCGCTACATGCTGGGCGGGGAGCCGATCCTCACCCGCGACGGCGAGCTGCTGACCGACGGCCACGGCCACCACCCCTACGTCACGAGCGCGGGCTCCGCGCCCTCGCTCGGCAAGCACGTGCTGATGGCCTTCCTGCCGCCGGACCAGGCCGTGGTCGGCAACCAGCTCGCCGTGTCCTACATGGAGGAGCTCTACCCCGTCACCGTCGGATCGGTCGACTCCACCCCGCTGCTCGACCCGGCCAACGAGAGGATGCGGTGACGTGAGGGTCCTCGTCTGCGTCAAGCGGGTCCCGGACTTCTCCGGCGAGGTGCTGCTGCGCGACGACGCGCAGGCGGCCGACGCTCGCTTCGTCGGCTACACGCTCTCCAACCACGACCTCTGCGCGGTCGAGACCGCCGTGCAGCTCGCGGCGGCCACCGGCGGCGAGGCCACGGTGCTCACCGTCGGCGAGGCCGAGTCGGTCGAGCAGCTGCGCACGGCGCTAGGCGTCGGCTGCACGGCGGCCACCCTGGTCGAGGCCGACCCGGTCGCGCTCGGCCCCGCCGACGTGGCGCGCGAGATCGCGGCGGTCGTGCGGGACCACGAGGCGGCCGCGGCGGCGTACGACCTGGTGCTGCTGGGCAACGACGCCGCCGACTCCGGTGACTTCCAGGTCGGCATCCGGCTCGCCCACGAGCTCGGCCGCCCCGTGGTCACCGGCATCAAGACGGTGGCGGTCGACGGCGACGCGCTGCGGCTGGAGGGCGACGGCCCCGAGGGCCGCGAGACCTTCCGGGTGCCCGCCCCCGCCGTGGTGACGGTGCTGGAGGGCGGCGTCGAGCCGCGCTACCCCACCATCACCGGCCGGATGAAGGCCAAGAAGGTCCCCGTCGAGATGCGGGCGGCGGCCGGTGCCGCGACCGGCAGCGGCCGGCTGCGGCTCACGCTCCCCGCGGTCGCGGGGTCCTCGGCGACCGTGCTCGGCGAGGGACCGGAGGCGGCCGGCGCGGTCGTCGACCTCTTCGAGCAGCTGGGAGTGACCCGATGATCTTGGTGTACGTCGAGACGGCGGGCGGCCAGGCGACCGAGGTGTCGCTGGAGGCCGTGACCTTCGCCCGCTCGCTGGCCGCGGCCGGTGGCGGCATCCCCGTCGACGCGGTCGTCGTGGGGCCGATGGGCGACGCCGTGCCCAAGGAGCTGGCGGAGCACGGGGTGCGCACGGTGCTGCACGCCGACTCCCCGAAGCTCGCGACCTTCTCCGGCGCGGCGGCGGCCAGCGCCGTGCTCGCCGCGCGGGCCCAGCAGAAGGCCGTCGTCCTGATGGCGGGCGGCACCAACCGCGGCAACGAGGTGATGGCGCGGGTCGCCACCCGGCTCGACGCCGCGATGGCCGCCAACGTGGTCGCCTTCTCCTCGCTCTCGCCCTTCACCGTCACCCGGCAGGTCGTCGGCGGCGCGGCGATGGAGGAGCTGGTGCTGCCGAAGCGCCCCGCGGTCTTCACGGTCGCGGGCCACGCCGTGGAGGCGACCCCGGCCGAGGGTGCGGGGTCGGGCGACGTGGTGGCCCTGCCGCTACAGCTGACCGACGACGACCTGGCCGTGCGCGCGGTCTCCGTCGAGCCCGTCGACACCAAGGCCGCAGGCTCGCTGAAGTCGGCGCGGGTCGTGGTCGGGGCGGGTCGCGGCGCCGGTGGACCGGAGGGCTTCGGCGACGTCGTCGAGCTCGCCGAGCTGCTCGGCGGCCAGCTCGGCGTCTCCCGGGTGGTCACCTCGCTGGGCTGGCGCCCGCACCACGAGCAGGTCGGCCAGACGGGCAGCCGGATCGCCCCCGAGCTCTACGTGCCCTGCGGCATCTCCGGCGCCATCCAGCACTGGGCCGGCTGCGCCTCCTCCAAGACCATCGTGGCGATCAACACCGACCCGGACGCCCCGATGATGACCAAGGCCACCTACTCGGTGGTCGGCGACATGCACGAGGTCGTCCCGGCGATCGTGCAGGAGATCCGCGCGCGCCGAGGCTGACGCCGGCTCGACGACAGTCCCGCAGCGGCGCCGGGCGGACTACCTTGTCCTGCATGGCGGACCTGGACGAGCGGCAGGCAGCACAGGCGGAGACCGACGAGCAGGTACGGGTCAACTGGCCCGTCTTCGGCACGGCGGCGGTCGTGACGCTCGCCGTGACCGTCTGGTGCGTCGCGGCGCCCGACCACGCGTACGGCGTGCTCGAGCAGGTGGTCGGCTGGGTCTCGACCTGGTTCGGCTGGTACTACATCGCCCTGGCGACCTCGGTGCTCGGCTTCGTGACCTACCTCGGCCTCTCGCGCTACGGCCACGTGCGGCTGGGCCCGGAGCACTCGCGGCCGGAGTTCGGCACCGGCGCCTGGGCCGCGATGCTCTTCGCCGCGGGCATTGGCACCGACCTGATGTTCTACTCCGTCTACGAGCCGGTCACGCAGTACCTCACGCCGCCCTCGGGTGAGGGCGAGACCGTCGAGGCGGCCCGCGAGGGCACCGTCTGGACGCTCTTCCACTACGGCATCTCCGGCTGGGGCATGTACTGCCTGATGGGCATGGCGCTGGCCTACTTCTCCTACCGCGCCGGCCTGCCGCTGGCGGTCCGCTCGGCGCTCTCCCCGATCCTCGGCAAGCGGGTCGAGGGGGCGGCGGGCCACGCGGTCGACGTCGCCGCCGTGCTCGGCACCATCTTCGGCGTCGCGACCAGCCTCGGCATCGGGGTCGTCAGCCTCAACGTCGGCCTCGACCTCGTCTTCGGCGTGCCCCAGGGGCTGGCGGCGCAGTCGGCGCTGATCATCGTCGCCGTGGCGATCGCCACCGTCTCGGCGGTCAGCGGCGTCGACAAGGGCATCAAGGTGATCTCGCAGGTCAACGTGCTGCTCGCCATCGGTCTGGCGCTCTTCGTGCTCGTCACCGGCCGGACGTCGTACCTGCTCAACGCGCTGGTGCTCAACGTCGGCGACTACGCGCGGCTCTTCCCCGACATGACGATGCAGACCTTCCCCTTCGAGGACGTCGGCGACTGGATGAGTCTCTGGACGCTCTTCTTCTGGGCCTGGTGGGTCGCCTGGGCGGCCTTCGTCGGGCTCTTCCTGGCCCGGATCTCGCGGGGCCGCACGATCCGTCAGTTCGTCGCCGGCACGCTGATCATCCCCTTCTGCTACATCGTGATGTGGATCGCGATCTTCGGCAACGCCGCCCTCGACGAGGTGCGCTCGGGCAACCAGGACTTCCTCGAGGTCGTCTCCTCGGCCACCGGTCCCGACCAGGGCCTGTGGGCGCTGCTGCAGGCCTATCCCGGCTTCACCTTCGTCGCCGGCCTGGCGATCGTGGTCGGCCTGCTCTTCTACGTGACCTCGGCCGACTCCGGCGCGCTGGTGATGGCCAACCTCTCCTCCCGGCTGCCCACCCCGCTGCACGACGGCAAGCCGTGGCTGCGCATCTTCTGGGCGACGGCCACCGGCGCGCTGACGCTGGCCATCCTCGGCGCCGGCAACATCTTCGCGCTGCAGTACGCCACCGTCATCGTCGGCCTGCCCTTCGCCTTCGTGCTCGTCGGCGTCATGTGGGGGCTGCTGCGGGCGCTGCGGGTCGAGACCTGGCGCGCCGACGCGCTGCGGCACGACGTCGCGGCGCACCGCGCACGCCCCTGGCGGCAGCGGCTCTCCCACGCCCTGGACTTCCCCACGCCGCAGCAGGCGGAGGCCTACCTCACGGACGTGGCGCTGCCGGCGCTGCAGGAGGTCGCGGTCGAGCTCGAGCGGCGCGGCGTCACCGCCGAGGCCAGGCGCCTGGAGGAGGGGTGCGTGGACCTGCTCGCGGACCCCGAGGCCGAGCACCCCTTCCGCTACCAGATGTGGCCGGCGACGGCGCCCGTGCCGGCGTACGGCGGTCGCGTGCCCAGCGGGCAGGACCGCTACGGCCGGGTCGAGGTACACCTCGCGCAGGGCGGGCTCGGCTACGACGTGATGGGCTACGTGCCGGGCCAGCTCATCGACGACGTGCTCGACCAGTACGAGCGGCACCTGGAGTTCCTGCGGCTGCAGGGCGCAGGTCCGACCAGGCAGTAGCCGAGGACGGCGCACCCCTGCCACTATCCGGAGTGGGAACGGGGATGGTGGCGCCATGTCGAACACTGCGGTCTTCGGCCTCTCGGTGCTCGTCTACGCAGGGCTGCCCCTGGTCTTCGTGGCCTGGCGGACCCCCTTCCGCTTCGTGCTGCTCTACGCCCACCTCGCGGCGCTGCTGGTCTTCGCCGGTCTGCTGAGCGGCGTCTACCAGCTCGAGCTCGCCGGCCTGACGATCCCGGCCGGCCAGGTGGCCTACGCCGGCCTCATGTTCACCGCGATCGTGACCCTGATCGCGGGACGCGACCTGCAGGTGCTGCGCAACGTGGTGGCGGTGACGATCGCGGTCGACGTGCTGGTGCTGGCCTCCTTCGCGCTCACCGGGTACGCCGTCGACGCACCCAACATCAACGACCCCTTCGGGGTGCCGGAGGCGACCTTCGCCACGGTGCTGCGCCCCGTCGTCACCGGCGGGGTGCTCACGGTGGTGCTGATCGTGCTGCTCACCTCGCTGCTCGAGCGGGCCAAGGCACGGCGCTCGGGTCGCAGCATGACGATGGTCTACGTGCTCGCCTTCGTCGGCGTCCTGACCATCGACGGGCTGCTCTTCCCGGTGGTGGCGCAGGCACCGACGCCCGGCCTGGGCGCGGCGGTGGTCGAGGGGGTGCTCGGCAAGCTGCTGCTCGCGGGCGTGTACGCCGTCCCGCTGCTCGGCTTCGTGGTCTTCCACCGGGGCCTGGTCGAGCGCTTCGAGGCCACGCCGATCCCCGTGCGGCAGCTGGCGGCGCTCTCGCGCGACCCGCTCCTGGACCGCCTCGACGCCACCGAGCGGCTCGCCGGCCGGGCCCAGGCGACGGTGCAGCGCATCCTCGACGCCGCGACCGGCACCGCCCTGGTCACGCTCGACCCCGACTTCCGGATCACCCGCTTCAACCGCGGCGCCGAGCTGCTCTTCGGCTACACCGAGGCCGAGGTGCTGGGCCGGACGCCCGAGATCCTGCGGCACGCCGACGGGGTGACGCCCGACGGCCACGTGCGCGGCGTCCCCCGCGACGAGACCACGTCGACGTGGCGGGGCCTCTCCGACGGGGTCCACCGCGACGCGCACTACCGCGACAAGTCGGGCGCGGAGGTGGTGCTCTCGCTGAGCGTCAACGAGATCCGCAGCGACGGTGTGCTGATCGGCTACCTGGCCACCGGTGAGGACGTCACCGAGCGGGCGCGGGCCGAGCAGGTGCAGGCCGAGGCGCTGCGCCGCGAGCAGGAGTCCGTACGCCGCCTCGAGGAGGCCGACGCAGTCAAGGACGAGCTGGTCTCCACGATCAGCCACGAGCTGCGGACCCCCATCACCAGCATCCAGGGCTACACCGAGCTGATCGTCGACGGCGCCTACGGCCCGGTCGACCCCCGGCAGTCGGAGGCGCTGGAGAAGGTCGACCGCAACGTCACCCGGCTCCGTGCGCTGGTCGACGACCTGCTCTACGTCGCGCGCGGGCCCGACGCCGGGCCGAGCGGACGGGCGACGCCGCTCGACCTGCGCGAGGTCGTCACCGACGCGTGGAGCACCGTGGAGCAGCTCGCCGCCGACCGGCGGCTCGACCTCCGCCTCGACCTCCCCCGCGAGCCGGTGGTGGTCACCGGTGACCCGCTCGTGCTCGAGCGGCTGGTGCTCAACCTCGCGGGCAACGCCGTGAAGTTCACCCCCGACGGGGGCCGCGTGACCTGCTCGGCGAGGACCGCGGCCACCGAGGCCGTGCTGGCCGTCTCCGACACGGGCATGGGGATCCCGACCGAGGACCTGGGCCGGGTCTTCGAGCGCTTCTGGCGCGCACCCCAGGCCCACGACGAGCAGATCGCCGGGTCCGGGCTCGGGCTGCCGGTGGCGCAGCGCATCGTGGCCGAGCACCAGGGCAGCATCGAGGTCGAGTCGGCGCTGGGCGAGGGGACGACCGTGACGGTGCGGCTGCCGTCGGCGACACTGCCGGCGTGAGACGCAGGTGGCTGCTGGCCGGAGTGGTGCTCGTGGTCGCGCTCAGCGGCCTGGGCGTCGGCGTCGCCTGGCGTGACGGCGAGCGAGCGTGCGGCGCGACCGTCACGTCGTACGCCGCGGGCGACTCGCCCTCCCCCCTCGACGGCAGCGCTCCCCGGCCGCTCCTCGACGCCCTGGGGCGCGACGCCGAGGTGCTCGGCTCGCGCGGCTACGACTACGAGCAGGAGGTGCAGCTCTCGGCGTACGACGCGGGGCTGGGGGTCCGGCTGCGCGACAGCAACCGCTTCACCCTGCTCGGCCTCGACGGCGCCGGCGACCTCGTCCCGCGCTGGAGCGTCGCGGTGGGCACCGCCGCCTCGGCCTTCGACGCCGACGAGGAGACCTACCTGGTGGTGACGCTGCCCGAGGACGACGCCCCCGAGCTGGTGGCCCTCGACCTCGCCGACGGCGAGCGGCGGTGGTGCCGGTCGCTGGAGACGGACCCCGCGACCGAGGTGGCCACCCTGCTGCTCGACGACGGGTCGGTGGTGGCGCTGCTCGACGGCACCCGCCTGCTCCGCGCCGACGCCTCCGGCCGGGAGTCGGAGCAGCAGGTCGCCGCCGGTCGCGGCGACCACCTCGGTCTCCTCGACGACGACCGCGTGCTGGTGGGGGGCAGCCCGCTGCCCGACCTGCTCGACCCGGCGGCCCTGGAGGGCCTCGCGGGCGGCGTGCGGCTGCAGGCGCGCGGGCTCGACGGCCGCCCCGCCTGGTCGCTCGAGGAGCCCGCGGGCACCGACGTGCACGTGGTGGGCACGACGGGCTCCCGGGTGCTGCTCACGCGCGCCTCGGCCGACGACGCCCAGCCCACGCTCGTCGCGCTGGACCACGAGGGTCGCGAGGTGTGGGCGACCACCCCCGCGGCGGGCACGGCCTTCGACGCCACGGTGCGGGGCGACCGCGTCGTGGTGCGCGCCGGCAGCACGTGGACGGCGTACGACGCGGCGGACGGCGCGCGGCTGTGGCGCTTCGCGGTGCCGGGCGAGCGCCAGCTGCTCCCGTACGGCGCGGTGCTCGACGCGATGCCCTCGCTCGACGCCGACACGCTGCTGGTGCCCGCCACCGACGCGCTGCTCCGTCTCGACCTGCGCACCGGACGCCGTCGCGCGACGCCGCTGCCCACCGACGGCGTCGCGACGACGTACTGGCCCTACCGAGCGGTCGCGCCGCCCGGGCTGCTGGCCGTGGCGACCAACACGGGGGCGGTCGTCGTACGACGCTGACCGCGCGCCTGTGGACTGCCGCGGCGGCTGTCGGCCCCCCGTGGTGGGGTTGACCCATGAGCACCCGTGAGCAGGCCGAGAGCCACCTCCGCGCCCTGGTCGGCTCGGAGGAGGCCCGGCTCCACGACGACCAGTGGGCCGCCATCGAGGCGCTGGTCGTCAGGCAGGCGCGCTCGCTCGTCGTGCAGCGCACCGGGTGGGGCAAGTCGGCGGTCTACTTCGTGGCCACCGCGCTGCTGCGCGGCATGGGGGCGGGGCCGACGGTCATCGTGAGCCCGCTGCTGGCGCTGATGCGCAACCAGATCGAGGCCGCCGAGCGCGCCGGCATCCACGCCGCCACCATCAACTCCACCAACATCGAGGCCTGGCAGCAGATCCAGGACCAGGTGGCCGCGGGCGAGGTCGACGTGCTGCTGGTGAGCCCCGAGCGGCTCAACAACCCCACCTTCCGCGACCAGGTGCTCCCCAGCCTCACCGAGACCGCCGGCCTGCTCGTCATCGACGAGGCCCACTGCATCTCCGACTGGGGCCACGACTTCCGCCCCGACTACCGCCGCATCCGGCAGGTGCTCACCACGCTGCCCCCCGGCATCCCCGTGCTCGCGACCACCGCGACCGCCAACGAGCGGGTGACCACCGACGTCGCCGAGCAGCTCGGCGACGACGTCCTGGTCCTGCGCGGCTCCCTCGACCGCGAGTCGCTCCACCTGGGCGTCGTGCAGCTCGAGCGTCCCGAGGAGCGGATCGCGTGGCTGGCCGAGCACCTCGACGAGCTGCCGGGCACCGGGATCGTCTACACCCTCACGGTCGCGGCCACCCAGGAGATCGCCGACGTCCTGCGGGCCCGCGGCCACGCCGTGGCGGCGTACTCCGGGCAGACGGAGGCGGGCGAGCGGCAGGCGCTCGAGCAGGACCTGCTGGCCGGGCGGCTCAAGGCGCTGGTCGCCACCAGCGCGCTCGGCATGGGCTTCGACGCGCGGCTGGGCTTCGTGGTCAACGTCGGCGCCCCGGCCTCGCCGGTCGCCTACTACCAGCAGGTGGGCCGCGCCGGGCGCGGCACCGACGACGCGACCGTCGTCCTGCTGCCGGCGTGGGAGGACCGCGAGATCTGGCGCTACTTCGCCTCGCTGGCCTTCCCACCCGAGGACAAGGTGCGCGCCACCCTCGCCGCGCTCGACCCCGAGGAGCCGCGGGGCACGCCCGCGCTCGAGACGCAGGTCGAGCTCTCCCGCAACCGGCTCGAGACGATGCTCAAGGTGCTCGACGTCGACGGCGCCGTGCGCCGGGTGCAGCGCGGCTGGGTGAGCACCGGCCGGCCCTGGCACTACGACGCCGAGCGCTACGAGCGAGTGCGCGCCGCCCGGCAGACCGAGCAGGACGCGGTGCTGGCCTACGTCGCCACCGACGGCTGCCGGATGCGCTTCCTGCGCGAGCAGCTCGACGACCCCGGTGCGGCCGACTGCGGCCGCTGCGACAACTGCGGGGGGCTCACCCTCCCGGGCGGCGTCTCCGACGACGCCCTCGCCGCGGCCTCGCAGCGGCTGCAGCGACCGGGCGTGGGCCTCGCGCCGCGCAAGATGTGGCCCACTGCGCTCGCCGGCATGGGCATCGACCTCACCGGCAAGATCAGGACCCCCTCGCAGGAGGGCCGCGCGGTCGCCCGGCTCACCGACCTCGGCTACGGCCAGCAGCTGCGTCGACTGCTCGCCCCCGACGCCGCCGACGGCGGCGTCCCCCCCGAGCTCGTCGAGGCCCTGATGGCGGTGATGAAGGACTGGTCGGCCACCTGGGAGCAGCGCCCGACCGGCGTGGTGCGGGTTGCCTCCGCACGGCGTCCCCAGCTCGTCGCCGACCTCGCCGACGGCCTGGCCCGCACCATGCGGCTGCCCGTCGTGGCCACCTGGGCGCTCGCCGACCCCTCGGTGCCGCCCGACGCCGGCGCCGCCAACTCCGCGCAGCGCGTGGCCGCCGTACGTCGCCGCTTCGCCCTGGAGGAGCACCAGCCGCTCGACGGCGGTCCGGTCCTGCTCGTCGACGACGTCGTCGTCACGGGCTGGTGCCTCACGCTGGCCGCCCAGGCCCTCGTCGCCGCCGGCGCCGGCCCGGTCCTCCCGGTCACCCTCGCCACCCAGACCTGACCCGCCGGAGCTCGTCCTCGAGCAGCATCACCTTGACGATCCCCGCGAGGTTGAGGCCCTCGGCGAGCAGGTCGCGGACCCGGGCGAGGCGCTCGAGGTCGGCCTCGCTGTAGAGCCGGGTGCCACCCGCCGTGCGTGCTGGCGAGACCAGTCCGTGGCGCTCGTAGACGCGCAGGTTCTGCACCTGCATCGAGAGGCGGTCGGCGGCCACCGAGATGGCGTAGACGCCGACGTGGCGCTCGGACACGGGACCTCCTGCGGACCGGGAACAAGGGCTTGCACCGTGCTGTTCGCTGGAGTATAAGAAACCTGTATCCGCTGATACAGGGTCAACTCGTGAGGAGGACATCATGCTGCTGCGCACCACCGACCCGTTCCGCGACTTCGACCGTCTCACCCAGCACCTGCTGGGCACCTCCACCCGGCCCGTGGCGATGCCGATGGACGCCTGGCGCGAGGGCGACCAGCTCGTGCTCGAGCTCGACCTGCCCGGCGTGAGCGTCGAGAGCATCGACATCCAGGTCGAGCGCAACGTGCTCTCGGTCGCCGCGGAGCGACTGCCCCGCAACGGCGACTGGGAGCTGCTGGCCGGCGAGCGCCCACGGGGCCGCTTCAGCCGTCAGCTCGTGCTCGGCGACAACCTCGACCTCGAGCGGCTCGAGGCGTCCTACGACGCGGGCGTGCTCCGGCTGGCCATCCCCGTGGCCGAGAAGGCCAAGCCGCGCAAGATCGCCATCAGCACCACCGGTGGCGACGACCGCACCGCGATCGAGGCCTGACCGGGCCGAGGGGCCCTGCCACCACCGGCGGCAGGGTCCCTCACCCGCGCCAAGCACGCGTCCGTGACCCGCGGGGGCGGCCGCCCCCGAGCGGTGCCGAGCGGCGTCGGCCGGGATTGAGTTCGTAGTGTTCTCGGGTGACCGGGGTCACGGACTCGCCGGTAACCGGGCCGATGGCGGAGGATGCGGGCCATGAGTGAGCAGCCGCAGCGCAAGCGCCGGATGGCGACCAGTGGGTCCTACTCGATCACGGTGCGGCTGCACACCGACGTCCGACCACAGCTGATCGGGCACGTGGCGTCGTGCATCGCCGACGAGGGCGGCATCGTCACCGCGCTCGACGTGACCGAGTCGCGTCACGACCGCCTGGTGGTCGACGTCACCTGCTCGGCCACCGACTCCGACCACGCGGAGGAGATCGTCGAGCAGATCCGCGGGCTCGAGGGCATCACGGTGCACAAGGTCTCCGACCGCACCTTCCTGCTGCACATCGGCGGCAAGATCGAGGTCAGCTCCAAGGTCCCGCTGCGCACCCGCGACGACCTCTCGATGGCGTACACGCCGGGCGTCGGGCGCGTCAGCAAGGCGCTCGCCGACAAGCCCGAGGACGTCCCGCGGCTGACGGTCAAGGGCAACAGCGTCGCCGTGGTGACCGACGGCTCCGCGGTCCTCGGCCTGGGCAACATCGGCCCCGGAGCGGCGCTCCCGGTGATGGAGGGCAAGGCCGCCCTCTTCAAGCGCTTCGCCGACATCGACGCCTGGCCGATCTGCCTCGACACCCAGGACACCGACCGCATCGTCGACGTCGTCGAGGCCATCGCCCCGGGCTTCGGCGGCATCAACCTCGAGGACATCGCCGCGCCTCGCTGCTTCGAGATCGAGCGCCGCCTGCGCGAGCGCCTCGACATCCCCGTCTTCCACGACGACCAGCACGGCACCGCGATCGTGGTGCTCGCCGCGCTCACCAACGCCCTGCGATGCGTCGACAAGAAGCTCGCCCACACCCGCATCGTCGTCGCGGGCGCCGGTGCGGCCGGCACCGCGATCGTCACGCTGCTGCTGGCGGCGGGCGCGACCGACGTCGTGGTGTGGGACCGGGAGGGCTGCCTTTCCGGCGACGACGAGTCGCTGCCCGAGGCCAAGCTCGAGCTGGCGCGGCGCACCAACCCCCGCAAGGTCACCGGCGACCTGCGCGACGGCCTGCAGGGCGCCGACGTCTTCATCGGCGTCAGCGCCCCCAACGTGCTGCACGCCGAGTGGATCACCGAGATGGCCGACCAGCCGATCGTCTTCGCGCTGGCCAACCCCGACCCCGAGATCGACCCCGCCGAGGCGATCCCGTACGCCGCCGTGGTCGCCAGCGGTCGCAGCGACTACCCCAACCAGATCAACAACGTGCTCGCCTTCCCGGGCGTCTTCCGCGGGCTGCTCGACGCACGCGCGTCCGACGTCACGACCGAGATGCTGATCCGCGCGGCCGACGCGATCGCGCACGTCGTGACCGACGAGGAGCTCAACGCGAGCTTCATCATGCCCAGCGTCTTCGACGCCCAGGTGCCCAAGGCGGTGGCGCGGGCGATCCGCGGCACCGACGCCTGAGGCGTCGCCCGCGGGAGTCAGCGGCAGAAGCCGTGCACCGCGACGACCTCGCGCGAGCCCTCGCCGAAGAGCTCCTCGAGGGCCTCGCCCACGAGCCGGGAGCCGGCGTAGGACGTGCGCACCCCGCCGCCGACCCGGTGGCTGACCACGGTGTGGCCCGGCAGCACGCCCCGCATGTCGGGGGGCGCCTCGCCCGACCAGCAGACGTGCCGCTCGAGCAGCGCCGTCGCCCGCTGCTGGCGCCGCTGCTCGGAGGTGACGGGGGCCAGCGTGCCGCCCTGCTCGGCCCCGTCGAGCCGCAGGTCGCCGGCGCCCGAGCCCGTCCACGCGAGGCCGCCGACCACGACCACGCCCGCGCCGAGCGCGACGGCGAGCGGCCGCACCAGCGCACGGGTCATCGCGGTGCGGAACCGTACCGAGGAGGTCACGTGAGTCACCATCGACGTCTCGAGTCCGACATCCAGGCGTTTCCCCCTCTTGTTCACATGCCGGGACCCGAGCCTGGGGCACCGCCCTGTCGGTCGGGGCGGCTAGGTTCGCCCGGGTGAGCTTCGTCCCGCTGTCCGGCCCGGCCGTCTGGGTGCCGCGCCAGCCGCCGCGGGAGAGCGAGGTCGAGTTCAGCGGCCGCGGCCGCCAGGTGCGGCTGCGGGTCGCGAGCGCCATCCCGGTGCTGACGCGGGCCGTGCGGGCCGACGACGCGCACCCCTCGGTGGGACTGCTCGGGGGCGCGACGCTGCTGGCGATGCAGCTGGTGGCGCGCGGCTCGGTGCGGCTCGACGACGACGCCGAGGCGTGGCGCGCCGGCCCGCTCAGCAGCGACGACGACGCCCGGGTGCGCGCGCTGGCCGTGGCCCGCGCCCACGAGGAGGTCCCGCCCGAGGAGGCGGAGGACCTGGTGCGCGAGCTGCTCGACGCCGTGGCCGACAGCATGCTCCGCTCACCGGGCGCGGTGGCCCAGCCGCGGCGCCAGGTCGTGCGGCACCGGCCGCCCGCCGAGGTCGCCCCCGAGCACGCCGACCTCCCCGAGCAGGTGCGTCTCGTGGTGCGCGTCGAGGCCCCCGAGGAGGTGCTCGTCGGGGGCGGGGTCGCGGTGGCGCTGCAGGCGCACGCCCTCGACGACGAGACCCACTTCGTCGACGTCGAGCGGCTCTGGGTCGATCCACCCGACGTGCACCGCTTCCACCCGCGCGCCCGGGTCGCGGCCGGCGTGGCGCTGCGCGAGGCGGCCACCGCCTGGACGCCCCTCGACCGGCTGCAGCGGCAGCAGGTGCCCGACCGGATGGTGCTCGACGCCGACGAGCTCGCCGACCTGCTCGAGCACGGCGTGGAGGCCCTCGACGCCGTGGGCGTCGACGTGCTGTGGCCGCGCTCGCTGCGCGCCGAGCTGGTGCCGCAGGGGCGCGTCGAGGTGCGCCAGGGCACGCGCGAGACGCCGCTGCAGGACAGTCTGCTCGCCCCCGACGCGCTCTTCGGCTTCGACTGGCGGCTCGCCCTGCGCGACGCGTCGGGCGACCTGCCGCTGACCGACGAGGAGATGCACGCGCTCGCCGCGGCGACCACCCCGGTGGTGCGGCTGCGCGACCACTGGTGGGTCGTCGACCCCGCCGTCGCCCGGCGCGCCCGCAAGCGGGTGCGCGCGGGCCTCGACCAGCCCGAGCGCGAGGTGGGGGCCGGGACCGCGCTGCAGGCCGCGCTCACGGGCTCCCTCGAGGTCGACGGCGCCACGGTCGAGGTGCACCCCGGCGCCACCCTCGAGCGGGTCCGCGAGCGCATCGTCGACGCCGCGCAGGTGGCGCCGCTGGCCGACCCCCCGGGGCTGCGGGCGACGCTGCGCGACTACCAGCGCCGGGGCCTGACCTGGTTGGCCGAGCTCACCGGCGTCGGAGTGGGCGCCTGCCTGGCCGACGACATGGGCCTGGGCAAGACGGTCACGCTCATCGCGCTGCACCTGCACCGTCGCAGCCGCGGCCTCCTCGGCGGGCCGACGCTCGTGGTCTGCCCGGCGAGCCTGCTCGGCACCTGGGAGGGCGAGCTGCGTCGCTTCGCGCCCGACGTCGCCGTACGCCGCTTCCACGGCTCCTCGCGCTCGCTGGCCGACCTCGACGACGGCTTCGTGCTCACCACCTACGGCACGATGCGCAGCGACGCCGCCGGTGCGGCCGCCCTGGCCGGGGTCACGTGGGACCTGGTGGTCGCCGACGAGGCCCAGCACGTGAAGAACCCCCGCTCCGCCACCGCGCGCCACCTGCGGGCGCTGCGCTCCCGCTGCCGGGTCGCTCTCACCGGCACGCCCGTGGAGAACAACCTGGTCGACCTGTGGGCCATCCTCGACTGGGCCACCCCCGGCCTGCTCGGCTCGCGCGCCGCCTTCCGCAAGGCGTGGGCCGCCCCCATCGAGGCCGGGGTCGACCCGGCGGTGGCCCGGCGCTTCGCCCAGCTCGTGGGGCCCTTCCTGCTGCGTCGGCGCAAGTCCGACCCCGGCATCGCCCCCGAGCTGCCCGCGAAGACCGAGACCGACCACGTCGTGGGCCTGACCCAGGAGCAGGTGGTGCTCTACGAGACGCTGGTGCGCGAGTCGATGCGGCGCATCCGCGAGGCCGACGAGGAGACCCGCCGCGGCCTGGTGCTGGCGCTGCTCACCGGCCTGAAGCAGATCTGCAACCACCCCGCCCACTACCTGCGCCAGCCGAGCGGGCGGCTCCGCGGCCGCTCGGGCAAGCTCGAGCTCTTCGACGAGCTGCTCGCCACGGTGCTGGCCGACGACGGTCCCGACGGCAGCGCCATGCTCGTCTTCACCCAGTACGTCGAGATGGCGCGCCTGCTGGAGCGCCACCTCGCCGCGGCCGGCGTGCCCACGATGCTGCTGCACGGCGGCACGCCCGTGCGCGAGCGCGAGCGCATGGTGCGCGACTTCCAGGCGGGCACGGTGCCCGTCTTCCTGCTCTCGCTGAAGGCCGGCGGCACCGGGCTCACGCTGACCCGGGCCGACCACGTCGTCCACCTCGACCGCTGGTGGAACCCCGCGGTGGAGGACCAGGCCACCGACCGCGCCCACCGGATCGGGCAGACGCGCGCGGTGCAGGTGCACCGACTCATGACCGAGGGCACCATCGAGGAGCGCATCGGGCGGCTGCTGGAGCGCAAGCGGTCGGTCGCCGCGGCGGTGCTCGGCGGCTCCGAGGTGGCGCTGACCGAGCTGAGCGACGACGAGCTCGACGACCTGGTGCACCTGCGCCGCACCGGGGACCTCCCGGATGCCTGACCCGATGGTGCTGACCCGGGTGGCCCGGCGCCGGGGGGCCGCGGCGCGCAGCGACACGTGGTGGGGGCGAGCGCTGGTGCGCTCCGCCGAGGAGACCGCCGTCGACGCCGGCGACCTCGTCGCGGCGCGGGCGCTCGCGCGCTCCGGACGCCTGGGCGCCGTCGTGGTGCTCGAGGCGATGGCCTCGGTGGTGGTCGACCCGGGCAGCGAGCTCCCGCTGATGGCCCAGCTCAAGGTCGAGCGGCTCGACGACGACGGCTGGCGCACCCTCGCCCGGGAGGCCGCGCGCGAGGCCGGCTTCACCGCGGCGCTCGAGAGCGGCCAGCTCCCCGTCGACCTGGTCGAGCACGCCGACGAGGCCGGCGCCGAGCTGCTGCCGGGCCCGGCCGAGCTCGAGACGGCGTGCGAGTGCGACGCCTGGGCGCAGCCGTGCGTGCACGCCCTCGGGCTGCTGTACCAGCTCGCCTGGCACGTCGACCGCGACCCCTACGTGCTGCTGCTCCTGCGGGGCCGCACCCGCGAGGCCCTGCTCGACGAGATCGGCGCGCTGGCCGCCGGACTGCCGACCCCCGGCGCGGAGGAGCGCGAGGAGGCACGCGGCCGGGCCGCGCAGGTGCTGGCCCTCGCCGAGGACGCCCCGCGCGGGCACGGACTGGCCGACCCGGCCGTGGCGGCGTACGACGAGGCGGTGGCCCGGCTCGTCCCCGCCCCCGGGTGATGGCTAGCCTTCTCCGACGTGAGTGAGCCCGCGAGCGAGCGTCCCCAGGACCGCAAGGCGCAGATCCTGGCGGTCGCGGCCGACCTCTTCGCCCAGCGCGGCTTCCACGGCGTCTCGATCGCCGAGCTCGGCGCGGCCTGCGGCTTCTCCGGTCCGGCGATCTACCGCCACTTCCGCTCCAAGGACGCCGTGCTCGCCGCCATGCTCGTCGGCATCAGCGAGGAGCTGCTGACCGTCGGCCGCGAGCGCGTCGCCGCCGCCGGGTCGCCCGCGGACGCCCTCGAGGCGCTGATCGGCTGGCACACCGACTTCGCGCTCGACCACCCCGCCCTGATCGTGGTGCAGGACCGCGACTGGTCGGCGCTCTCGCACGAAGCACGGGAGCGGGTGCGCCGCACCCAGCGCGCCTACGTCGAGGTCTGGGTCGAGCAGCTGCGCGCCCACCTGCCCGAGAGCACCCCCGAGGGCGCCCGGGCGGCCGTGCACGCGACCTTCGGGCTGCTCAACTCCACGCCCCACAGCACCTTCCTCGACCGTGACGCCATGCGGGCGCTGCTGACCGAGATGGCGGGCCGCGCCCTGGTCGGCCAGGCGGCCGCGCTGCCCCGCGCCTGACCCTCAGCGCGCGAGCGCCGCGGCCACGAGGTCGTGGTAGCCGGGCGGGGTGAGCAGGAAGGAGTCGTGGCCGTACGGCGAGGCCAGCTCGGTGTGCTCGCTCGGCACGCCGGCCGCCCGCAGGTGCTCGTGGATGCGTCGTGAGTGCGGGGTCCCGAAGCGCCGGTCGGAGTCGAAGCTGACCAGGGTGACCTCGGTGCCGGCGCCGCGCAACCGGGCGAGGCGGTCGGGCACCGCGAAGGGGTCGAAGTAGTCCATGACGCGGGTCAGGTAGAGGTAGCTGAGCGCGTCGAACCGCTCGAGGAAGATCTGGGCCTGGTGGTCGAGGTAGGACTCGACCTGGAAGTGCGTGCCGAGGCGCGGCGGTCCGTCGTCGACCTGCTCGCGCCCGAACTTCTGCTCCAGCAGCTCCTCGCTGACGTAGGTGATGTGCGCCATCCGGCGCGCGACCGACAGCCCGTGATCCGGACGGCGGCCGTGCGCGGCGTACTGGCCCCCGCAGAAGTCGGGGTCCGCCATGATCGCGTGCCGCGCGACCGCCGAGAGCGCGATGCTGTCGGCCGTGAGCCGCGACGACGCCGCCACCAGCACGGCACGCTCCACCTCGCCGGGGTGCGCGAGGGCCCACTCCAGTGCCTGCATGCCGCCCAGCGAGCCGCCGACGACCGCGTGCACCCGCTCGACGCCGAGGTGGGCGAGCACGGCGCGGTGCCCCGTCACCAGGTCGCCCATGGTGAGCAGCGGGAAGTCCAGCCCGTACGCCGCCCCCGTGGCGGGATCGGTCGACGACGGCCCCGTCGTGCCCCGGCAGCCGCCGAGGAGGTTGGCGCACACGACGTGGAAGCGGTCGGTGTCGAGCGCGCGGCCGGGCCCGATGAGGTTGTCCCACCAGCCGCGGCGAGCGGGGTCGCCGTGGTGGCCGGCCGCGTGCGCGTCGCCGGTGAGGGCGTGGCAGACGACCACGACGTTGTCGCGCGCCGCGCTCAGCGCGCCGTACGTCTCGTAGGCGATCTCGACCGGCGCCAGCGCCGCGCCGCGCTCGAGCACCAGCGGGTCGGCGTCGGTCGCGACCCCGACCCGCTGGGTGGCGACGAGGCCGACCCCCACTACTTCGCCGCGGCGAGCGCCTGGTCGAGGTCGGCGATCAGGTCCTCGACGTTCTCGATCCCGACCGAGAGCCGCACCAGGTCCTCCGGCACGCCGGCGGCCTCGAGCTCCTCGGGCGTGAGCTGGCTGTGGGTGGTGGTGGCGTTGTGGATGGCCAAGGACTTGGCATCGCCGATGTTGGCCAGGTGGCTGAAGAGCTCGAGCGCCTCGACGAAGCGCCTGCCGCCGTCGCGGCCGGACCGCAGGCCGAAGCTGACCAGACCGCCGTAGCCGCGGCCGGTGAAGACCCGGTCGGCGACCTCCTTGGAGGGGTCGCCCGGGAGTCCGGGGTAGCTCACCCAGGAGACCGCCTCGTGGGCCTGGAGGTGCTCCGCGACCCGCAGGGCGTTGCTGCTGTGGCGCTCCAGCCGCAGGTGCAGGGTCTCCAGGCCCTGGAGGAAGAGCCAGGAGTTCAGCGGGGTGATCGCGGCGCCGGTGTTGCGCAGCAGCACCGTCCGCGCGCGGACGATGTAGGCCAGCTCGGCCACCGCCTCGGTCCACACCACGCCGTGGTACGCCGCGTCGGGCTGCGTGAGCCCCGGGAAGCGCTCGGGGTGCTCGGCCCACGCGAAGTTGCCGGAGTCGACGATGACGCCGCCGATGGAGGTGCCGTGGCCCCCGATGTACTTCGTCGCCGAGTGCACCACGACGTCGACCCCGTGCTCGAAGGGCCGCGAGAGGTAGGGCGTCGGCGTGGTGTTGTCGACGATGAAGGGGAGGCCGTGGGCGTGCGCCGCGTCCGACCAGGCCTGCAGGTCGACGACGTTGAGCCGCGGGTTGCCGATGGTCTCGCCGAAGACCAGCTTGGTCCTCTCGTCCACGGCGGCGGCCAGCTCCTCGGGCTTGGCGGGGTCGACGAAGCGCACCTCGATGCCGAACTGCGGGAGCGTGTGGGCGAAGAGCGCGTAGGTGCCGCCGTACAGCGTCGAGAGCGCGACGATGTTGTCGCCGGCGTAGGTCAGGTTGAGCACCGCGTAGGTCGTCGCGCTCGAGCCCGAGGCCACGGCGAGCGCGCCGACGCCGCCCTCGAGCCGGGTGATGCGCTCCTCGAAGACCGACTGGGTCGGGTTCATGATGCGCGTGTAGATGTTGCCGGGCTCGGCGAGCGCGAAGAGGTTGGCCGCGTGCTCGGTGTCGTCGAAGACGTAGGAGGTCGTCTGGTAGATCGGCACGGCCCGGGCGTTGGTCGCCGGGTCGGCCTCCTCCTGACCGGCGTGGACGGCGAGGGTCTCGGGGCGGTAGGTCATGGCGGTCGCTCTCGACGGTGGGGGACGGACCCTTCAGACACTAAAGTCACTCGCCCTACTTATGTTTGCGGTCCGTCAGCTGGACTGGCCCCGCGTGTTAACGATCGCTAACATCGCCGCGTGACCACAGCGGCCGCCACCCCCACGATGCGCGACCTCGTCGACCAGCTCCGCGAGCGCCTCGCGCGCGTCCGGCAGGGCGGGTCGGAGCGGGCCCGCGCCAAGCACACCGCGCGCGGCAAGCTGCTCGTCCGCGACCGGGTCGACGGGCTGCTCGACCCCGGCAGCCCCTTCCTCGAGCTGAGCCCCCTCGCCGCCTACGGGATGTACGCCGACGGCGACGACCACGCGGTGCCGAGCGCCGGCATCGTCACCGGCATCGGCACCGTGCACGGTCGTCCGGTGCTCGTCGTGGCCAACGACGCCACCGTCAAGGGCGGCACCTACTACCCAATGACGGTCAAGAAGCACCTGCGGGCCCAGGAGGTCGCCCGCGCCCACCGGCTGCCGTGCGTCTACCTCGTCGACTCCGGCGGCGCCTTCCTGCCGATGCAGGACGACGTCTTCCCCGACCGCGACCACTTCGGCCGGATCTTCTTCCACCAGGCCAACCTCTCGGCCCAGGGCATCCCCCAGCTCGCCGCGGTGATGGGCTCGTGCACCGCGGGCGGCGCCTACGTGCCGGCGATGAGCGACGAGACCGTGATCGTGCGCGACCAGGGCACGATCTTCCTCGGCGGCCCGCCGCTGGTGAAGGCCGCCACCGGCGAGGTCGTCACCGCGGAGGAGCTCGGCGGCGGCGAGGTGCACGCCCGCACCTCCGGGGTCGTCGACCACCTCGCCGACGACGACGCCCACGCCCTGCGCATCCTGCGCTCGGTGGTCGACACCCTCCCCCGCTCGGCGCCCCCGCACGCCGAGCCGGTCGTCGAGCCGGTCGAGGACCCCGCCGGCCTGTACGACGTCGTGCCCACCGACAGCCGCACGCCGTACGACGTGCGCGAGGTGATCCGCCGCGTCGTCGACGCCAGCCGCTTCCACGAGTTCAAGCCGCTCTACGCCGAGACGCTGGTGACCGGCTTCGCCCGCATCTGGGGCCACGAGGTCGGCATCGTCGCCAACAACGGCATCCTCTTCAGCGAGTCGGCCCGCAAGGGCGCGCACTTCGTGCAGCTGTGCAACCAGCGCGGCATCCCGCTCGTCTTCCTGCAGAACATCTCGGGCTTCATGGTCGGCAAGGAGTACGAGAACGCCGGCATCGCGCGCGACGGCGCCAAGCTCGTCACGGCCGTCGCCTGCTCGGTGGTGCCGAAGTACACCGTGGTCATCGGCGGCTCCTTCGGGGCCGGCAACTATGGCATGTGCGGCCGCGCCTACGACCCGCGCTTCCTGTGGATGTGGCCCAACGCGCGGATCTCGGTGATGGGGGGCGAGCAGGCCGCGAGCGTCCTGGCCACCGTCGCCGGCCGCGAGGACGACGAGGACTTCAAGGCCCCGATCCGCGCGCAGTACGAGGAGCAGGGCTCGCCCTACTACTCCACCGCACGGCTCTGGGACGACGGCGTCATCGACCCCGCCGACACCCGCAGGGTGCTCGGCATGGCGCTCTCGCTGGACACCGAGCCCGCGCCGCCACCGTCCTACGGCGTCTTCCGGATGTGAGACGCGCAGTGACGAGCGAGGAACGAGCTCGGCGCGTGGGCGCGGCCAGGTCGAGCAAGCCCCGCGACCGAGGGACGAGGTCGCGACGGGCGCGTCGAGACCCAGTGAGACGAGAGGCAACGTGAGACCCGTGTTCTCCACTGTCATGGTCGCCAACCGCGGCGAGATCGCGCGGCGGGTCTTCCGCACGTGCCGCCGGATGGGCCTCCGCACGGTCGCGGTGCACACCGACCTCGACGCCGAGGCCCCCCACGTGCGGGAGGCCGACGCGGCCCTACGCGTCGAGAGCTACCTCGACGTCGAGGAGATGGTCGCGGCGGCGGTCGCGGCCGGCGCCGACGCCGTGCACCCCGGCTACGGCTTCCTCTCCGAGCGCGCCGCCTTCGCCACGGCGCTGGAGGCGGCCGGCGTCACCCTCGTCGGGCCGACCGCCGCGGTGATGGAGCAGATGGGCCGCAAGGACGCCGCCCGCGAGCTGGCGGTCGCCGCGGGGGTCCCGGTCGTGCCGGCGTACGACCTCGACGACGACCCCGCGTCGTGGACCTTCCCGGTGCTCGTCAAGGCCGCGGCCGGGGGTGGCGGCAAGGGGATGCGCGTCGTGCGCTCGGCCGACGGGCTCGCCGAGGCCGTCGCGGCGGCGCGACGCGAGGCCGCGAGCGCCTTCGGCGACGACACCCTGCTGGTGGAGAGGTACGTCGAGCGCGGCCGTCACGTCGAGGTGCAGGTCGTCGGCGACACCCACGGCACCGTGATCCACCTCGGGGAGCGCGACTGCTCCCCGCAGCGCCGCCACCAGAAGGTGCTCGAGGAGGCACCCGCCCCCACGCTCGACGAGGCGACCCGGCAGCAGGTGCGGCAGTCGGCCGTCGACCTCGCCGCCCACGTCGGCTACACCGGCGCCGGCACCGTCGAGCTGCTGCTCGACGCCGACTCCGGCGACTTCTACTTCCTGGAGATGAACACCCGCCTCCAGGTCGAGCACCCCGTGACCGAGATGGTCACCGGGCTCGACCTGGTCGAGCTGCAGCTGCGCGTCGCGGCCGGCGAGCCGCTGCCCGTGCGGCAGGACGACGTACGCCTGACCGGGCACGCGATCGAGGCGCGGGTGTACGCCGAGGACGCCTACGCCGGCTTCCTGCCCCAGGCCGGCACCGCGACCCACGTGCGCTGGCCGGAGGGGCCGGGCGTGCGGGTCGACCACGCCCTGGAGAGCGGACAGGTCGTCTCGACGGCATACGACCCGATGCTGGGCAAGGTGGTCGCCCACGGCCGCGACCGCGCCCAGGCCCGGCAGCGGCTGGTCGAGGCGCTCGACGGCACGGCCGTGCTGGGCCTGACCACCAACGCCGGCTTCCTGCGTGCGCTCGCGGCGTCGGAGGAGTTCGCCGACGCGGCCGTCGACACCGCCTGGCTCGACCGCCACGAGCTGCCCGCCCCCGACCCCGGCGAGGCGCGCCGGCTGGCGGCGTGGGCGGCGTACGACGCCGGGCGCACGCCGAGCGGCCCGTGGCGCTCCGACGGCTTCCGCCTCGGCGGACCGCCTGCCGAGCCCGTGGTGCACCTCGACGAGCCGGTGCGCCTGGCCGGGCCCGCCCCCGCCGGGGTGGTCGCGCGCGTGACCGACGACCACGTCGAGGTGGTCGCCCACGGCCAGCGCTTCGACTTCCCGCGTCCCGACCCCTTCGCCGACCCGGTGGCCGTCGCCGGCGACGGCACCGTGCTGGCCCCGATGCCGGGTACCGTGCTGGACGTCCGGGTGGCCGAGGGCGACCAGGTCGGCGCCGGTCAGGTGCTGGGCGTGATGGAGGCGATGAAGATGGAGCTGTCGCTCACCGCCGACGTGGCCGGCACGGTCGACCTCGTCGGTGCCGCCGCCGGCGACCGGGTGCAGCTCGGCGCCGTCCTCTTCCGCGTGGTGCCCGATGAGTGACCTCCCCCGGGCCGTGACGGTCTACGAGGTCGGTCCGCGCGACGGGCTGCAGAACGAGAAGGCCCTGGTGCCCACCGAGGTGAAGGCCGACTTCTGCCGACGGCTGCTCGCGGCGGGGCTGCCGGTCGTCGAGGCGACGTCCTTCGTGCACCCCCGGTGGGTGCCGCAGCTGGCCGACGCCGAGGAGCTGCTCGGCCTCCTGGGCGACGAGGGGCGCGCGCTGCCGGTGCTGGTGCCCAACGAGCGCGGCCTCGACCGCGCGCTGGAGCTGGGCTGCCGCCACGTCGCGGTCTTCGGCAGCGCCACCGAGACCTTCGCCCAGCGCAACCTCAACCGCAGCGTGAGCGAGCAGCTCACGATGTTCGAGCCCGTCGTACGCCGCGCGCTCGCGGCCGGCGCCGACGTCCGCGCCTACGTCTCGATGTGCTTCGGCGACCCGTGGGAGGGCGCCGTCCCGGTCGAGCAGGTGGTGCGGGTCGGCGTGGGCCTGCTCGAGCTCGGCGCCACCCAGCTCTCGCTCGGCGACACCATCGGCGTCGGCACGGCCGGCCACGTGGGCGAGCTGCTCACCGCCTTCAACGACGCCGGCGTCGCCGACGACCTGCTCGCCGTGCACTTCCACGACACCTACGGCCAGGCCCTGGCCAACGCCTACGCCGCGCTGCAGCACGGCGTCACCACCTTCGACGCCAGCGCCGGCGGGCTCGGCGGCTGCCCCTACGCCGAGAGCGCCACCGGCAACCTCGCGACCGAGGACCTCGTGTGGATGCTGCACGGCCTCGGCGTCGAGACCGGCGTCGACCTCGGCGCGCTCGTCGCCACGAGCCGCTGGATGGCCGGCCACCTCGGGCGTCCCAGCCCGAGCCGGGTGGTGCAGGCGCTGGCGGCAGACTGACCCCGTGCGCGAGCCCGTCACCCACCTCGACCTGGCGAACCCCGCCTTCGACGTCACCTCCCCGGCCGTGCACGAGGCCCGCGAGCAGGACTGGTACGCCGAGACGCCGTACGGCTGGGCGGTGCTGCGCTACGAGCAGGGCCAGGCGATCCTCAAGGACCGCCGCTTCCAGCAGGGCAACGCGCGCTGGCCGGCGCAGAACGGCGTGCACGACGGGCCCTTCCCGCAGTGGTGGGCCGAGACCCTGCTCAGCCTCGAGGGCCCCGACCACCTGCGGCTGCGCCGCCTGCTCGGCCCGGCCTTCCGCAGCCGCGCCATCGAGGCGATGCGGCCGCACTTCCAGGACCTCGCCACCGAGCTGGTCGACGCCTTCGCGCCGCGCGGCCGGGTCGAGCTGGTCGGCGAGTTCGCCGAGCCCTACTCCGCGCGGGTGCTCTGCCTGCTGCTCGGCCTGCCCGACGACCACTGGGCGCAGGTGGCGCACTGGGCCGACGACCTCGGCAAGTCCTTCGGGGTCAACCTCCGGCGCGACCTGCCGCGCATCGAGGCGGCGCTCGCCGGCCTCACGGCGTACGTCGAGGAGGTGGTGGCCGAGCGGCGCGCCCGCCCCCGCGACGACCTGGTCACGACCCTGCTCGCCGCGCACGAGCACGACGACCGGCTCAGCGCCCGCGAGCTGAGCAACGGGCTGGTCTTCCTCGCCTTCGCGGGCATGGAGACCACGCGCAACCAGATCGGCCTCGCCGTGCAGACCTTCCTGCGCCACCCCGCCCAGTGGGCGCTGCTCGCGGAGCGCCCCGAGCTCGGCGCCGCGGCGGTCGAGGAGGTGATGCGGGTCAACCCGACGGTCACGTGGGTGACCCGCGAGGCCGTCGAGGACGTCGAGCTCGACGGCCTGCACGTGCCGCGCGGCGGCATCGTGCAGGTGCTCTCCCACGCCGCCGGCACCGACCCGCGCGCGATGGGCGAGGACGCGTCGTTCGACATCACCGTCACCGACCGGCCGCCGCACAGCGGCTTCGGCGGCGGCGTCCACCACTGCCTGGGCCACTTCGTCGCCCGCACCGACATGAGCGTCGCGCTGCCGCTGCTGGCCCGCCGGATGCCCGACATCGTCGCCGACGGACCCGGCGAGTGGCTGCCCGTCTCCGGCAACACCGGTCCCGTCCGCTTCCCCCTCCGCTTCTCCGCCGAGAGGTCACTCCCTGACCACCCAGGAGTCACTCCCTGACGGTCCGAGCGTCAGGCAGTGACCTCTCGAGCGTCAGGCAGTGACCTCTCGCGGGCCAGGGAGTGACCTCTCGGCGGTCAGCGGGTGACGCGTCGGCGGGGGCGGGGGAGCAGCTCGACGTCGACGTAGCGGCCGATGCGCCAGGTGGCGTAGCCGTCGGTGCCGGCGCCGACGACCCCGCCGACGATCGGCGTACGCCGTCCGACGGTGTAGGCGAGCCGCTTGCCGGCGATGCGGGTCATCAGCTCGGCGGCGACCTCGTTGGCCACGAGGGTGTCGAGGTCGGGGTCGTGCACGGGGGCGGTGGCCAGCGCCATCGGCGGCCCGGGCAGCTTGGTGCGCCGTACCAGCTCGTGCACCCGCTCCTCCCCCAGCAGCGCCGTGAGCACGGCGTCGCGCACCCGTGGCTCGGCCAGGTCGTAGCCGCGCAGGTGCGCGATCGCGGCGACCAGCCGGCACTGGATCAGGGCGAGGCCGCCGATGTTGGCGGGCACGGCGACAGGCATGGTGGCGAGGCCGCCGAGGTTGGTCAGGAAGCCCTGGGCGCCCGCGAGCCGCACGTGCGACTCGATCAGCGCCTTGACCGCGGCCTTCTCGTCGCCGTGGTGCTCGTCGAGCTGCCGCTCGGCGGCCATGGCGGCGGAGTCGAGCGGGCCGACCCCGCGGATCGCGCGGTCGAGCGCCTGGTGCACGAACGACGCGGTCAGGTGAGGTGCGGCCTCGGTCACCTTGGGCCCGAGGCCCGCCCCGAGGCGCTTGGCGAGGCTCATGGTCGCCAGCGTACGGCGCCCCCTCGCACCGCCGGGTGCCACGATGGGGGCGTGCCGACCCCCTGGCCCGTCGAGCCGCCGCCGAGCCCCTGGGTCTTCCCTCCCCCCGACGACGCCGACGGCGACGTGGTCTGCCTCGGCGCCGACCTGCAGCCGGGCACCCTGCTGCAGGCCTACCGCCGCGGGCTCTTCCCGATGGGGCTGGAGCAGGCCGGCGACGCCATGGCCTGGTGGTCGCCGGAGGAGCGCGGGGTGCTCCCGCTCGACGGCCTGCGGGTGAGCCGCTCGCTGCGGCAGTCGCTGCGGCACTTCGAGATCCGCGTCGACACCGCCTTCGACCAGGTGATCGCCGGCTGCGCCGACCCCGGGCGCGAGGGCAGCTGGATCGACGACGAGATCGCGGCGGCGTACGCCGATCTGCACCGGCTGGGCTGGGTGCACTCGGTGGAGGCCTGGCGCGACGGCGAGCTCGCCGGTGGGCTGTACGGCGTGGCGGTGGGCGGGCTCTTCGCCGGCGAGTCGATGTTCACCCGCGTGCGCGACGGCTCGAAGGCCGCGCTGGTGGGGCTGGTCGAGCTGCTGCGCGACGAGCACGCCGACGCGCGCCTGCTCGACACCCAGTGGCGTACGCCGCACCTGGCGACGCTCGGCGTGGTCGAGGTGCCGCGCGCGACCTACCTCGACCGGCTGCGCCGGGCGCTCGAGCAGCCGCTGCCGGCGGTCTTCACCCGTCGGTGAGGGTCAGACGACGAGCGGGGCGTCCTCGCCGTCGCGCACGAGCGTGCGGCCGGCGTCGGCCCAGTCGATCAGCCCGCCCGCGAGGTTGACGGCCTCGAAGCCCTTCTCGCGCAGGAAGGCGGTGGCCTGGGCCGAGCGGCCCCCGACCTTGCAGACCACGAGCAGCTGCTGGTCGCGCGGCAGCTCGTCGAGCTGGGCCGGCAGCTGCTGCAGCGGCACGTGCACGGAGCCCGCGATGCGGCCGTGCTCCCACTCGACGGGCTCGCGCACGTCGACGACGGTCACGCCGTCGGGCAGCGGGTCGGGCACCTGGGCGACCTCGATGGTCGGGACCTCGATCACGGGCGGAGCCTACGCCAGCCCCCAGGGCGCCCTCGACCGGCGGCGGCACCGACCGCAGGACCCGCTGCGGCCGCTCACTTCAGCAGGCGCGACATCCGGCGGTCGGCCAGCGGCTTGCCGCCCGTCTGGCAGGTGGGGCAGTACTGCAGCGCGGAGTCCGCGAAGCTCACCTCGCGCACGGTGTCGCCGCACACCGGGCACGGCTGGCCGGCCCGGCCGTGCACGGCCATGTGGCTCTTCTTCTCGCCCTTCAGCTCCGAGGCGGCCAGGCCGCTGGAGCGGGCGACCGCGTCGCCGAGCACACGGCGGATCGCCTCGAAGAGCGTCTCGAGCTCGGTGTCGTCGAGGCTGTTGGCCGGCTTGAAGGGCGACATCCGCGCGGCGTGGAGCAGCTCGTCGGAGTAGGCGTTGCCGATGCCCGCGATGTTGCTCTGGTGCCGCAGCACGCCCTTGATCTGGGCCCGGCCGGCGGCGGCGAGGATCTCGCGGAGCGTGTCGATGGTGAAGTCGCCGACGAGCGGGTCGGGCCCGAGCCGGGCGATCCCCTCGACGTCGGCGGGGTCGCGCACGACGTAGAGCGCCAGGCTCTTGCGGGTGCCGGCCTCGGTCACGTCGAGCGCCGCCTCGCCACCCCCGTCGGGTCCCGGCGAGAGCAGGATCCGCGCGGCGAGCGGCGACTTGTTGCTCGGACGTGGCGGGGTGGCGGGCGGGTCGTCCTTCCACCGGATCCAGCCGGCCCGCGCCAGGTGGAGCACCAGGTGGGTGCCGGAGACGTCGAGGTCGAGGAACTTGCCGTGCCGCAAGACCCCCTCGATGAGACCGCCGGACAGGGCGGTGACGGGTGGGTCGTAGGTCTTCAGGCAGCTGAAGGCCACGACGTCGACGCGTACGACGGCCCTGCCGGCCAGGCGACGCGACAGGTCGCCGACCAGGGCCTCCACCTCGGGCAGCTCAGGCACGCCCCCCACCGTACTGCGCGGCTGGACCAGACAGGCCTGGTCAGCGAGGGGTCGACGGGTCAGAATCGACTATGACCGCGCCCGTCCGCCAGGCCCACATGCCCGAGGGCACGGCCTGCTTCCTGGACGCCGACCGGCACGACCGTGCGCTGGTGGTGCGGTGGGAGACCTCCGAGACGGGCTCCGACATCGTGATTCTCTCGCTGTGGCGGGCCAACGAGTGCCTGGGCACCTTCCGGCTCGCGCGCGACGAGGTCGCCTCGCTGCTGACGACGCTCAGCGCCGGACTCGCCGCTACGACACGCTAGCGATGTCTAGCCCCAGGGCTAGACACCCCGATACGGTCCGATCGTGGACCCCGTGCGCAACCCCTACGCCCCCGGCGCCGGCCAGCGACCTCCCGAGCTGGCGGGTCGCGACCGCGAGCTGCAGCAGTTCGGCGTGGTCCTCGAGCGCGTGGCCGCGGGCCGTCCGGACCGCAGCCTGGTGCTCTCGGGGCTGCGCGGCGTCGGCAAGACCGTGCTGCTCAACGCGCTGCGCAGCCTCGCCGTGCAGCGGGCGTGGGGCACCGGCAAGCTCGAGGCCCGCCCCGACCAGTCGCTGCGGCTGCCGCTCGCCCAGGCGCTGCACGCGGCGCTGCGGGAGGTCGCCCACCGCCACCGCGACCCGGAGCGGGTCGAGGAGGTGACGGGCGTGCTCAAGGCCTTCGCCCTGCGCGCCACCCTCGAGGAGCGCAAGGGCGCCCGCGCCACCGGGTCGCGCTGGCAGCCCCCCACCGAGGTCGCCGCGGTCAAGGGGCGGGCCGACTCCGGCGACCTCGAGCTCGACCTGGTCGAGCTCTTCACCGACGCCGGGTCGCTCGCCCGCGACCTGGGGGTGGGCATCGCGCTCTTCGTCGACGAGATGCAGGACGTCGCCACCGACGAGCTCGCCGCCCTCTGCGGCGCCTGCCACGAGATCAGCCAGCAGGGCGCCCCCCTGGTGGTGGTCGGCGCCGGGCTGCCCCACCTGCCGGCCGCGTTGGCCGCCTCCAAGTCCTACGCCGAGCGGCTCTTCCGCTACGTCGCGGTCGACCGGCTGCCGCGCGAGATGGCCGAGCGGGCGTGGACGCTCCCCGCGGCCGAGGAGGACGCGACCTACGAGCGGGAGGCCCTCGAGGAGCTCTACCGGCTCACCGACGGCTACCCCTACTTCGTGCAGGCCTACGGCAAGGTCGTGTGGGACACCGCGCTCGGCTCCCCGATCTCCTGGGCCGACGTCGTGCAGGCCGCCCCCGAGGCCGAGGCCGAGCTGGCGGTCGGCTTCTTCGGGGCCCGCTACGAGCGCGCCACCCCCGCGGAGCGCGACTACATGGTCGCGATGGCCGACCTGGGCGAGCAGGTGGGCGACGGCGCCGTGGCCACCGCCGAGGTCGCCCGCACCCTGGGCCGCAAGCCGCAGTCGCTCTCCCCCGCCCGCGACGGGCTGATCAAGAAGGGCCTCGTCTACTCCGGCGAGCGCGGCACCGTCGCCTTCACGGTGCCGCACTTCGGGAAGTTCCTGAGGAGACAGGGACAGTGAGCGTGACCTGGGAGGAGCTCGGCGCCCGCTCCCTGGCCCGGCAGCTCCCCAACGTTGAGGGCCGCGGCGTCGACGCCGTGGTCCGCGCGCTCCACGCCATCGGGCCGGTGCAGGCGCAGACGGCGCGGTCGCCGTACGTCGCTCTCGCGGCGCGGCTGCCCGGGGTCACCCGCGACACGATCAGCGCGACGTACGAGTCCTGGGCGATCGTGCGCGGCAGCAACCTCCGCGGCACGGTGCACACGTCGACGCCGGAGGACCACGCGCTGCTCGAGGTCGCGATCCGCTACGGGCAGCACCGCTTCTACGAGCGCACCTGGCGGCTGGCCGAGCACCGCGTCGAGGACGTCTGGGAGGCGATCGAGACCTACGCGGCGCGGGAGTGGCGCACCGCCCAGGAGCTGCACGACCACCTCCGCGGCTGGCTGGACGCACACGACGCGGGACACGACGCCCGCATCGACGACACCGCGGGTCGCTCGCTCTCCTTCGGCCACGGCGGCCTCGTGCGCCGCCCGCTGACCGGTGGCTGGGAGGGCCAGGGGCGGCCCGGCTACCGCACCGCCGCCACGCTGCTCGGCCCGCGCGCCGAGGTGCTCGCCGACGTCGAGGGCTCGCTCGACGCGCTGGTGCGTCGCCACCTGGAGTGCCACGGACCGTCGAGCCGCCACGACCTGGCCTGGTGGGCCGGGCTCGGCCTGACCGTCGTCGACACCGTGCTGGCGCGCCTCGTCGCCGACCTGGTCACCCACCAGGGTCCCGACGGCCGCGACTACCACGAGCTGCCCGGCGCCCCCGGGCCCGTCGAGCCGCCAGGCGTGCGGCTGCTGCCGGAGTTCGACGCGACCCTGTGCGCCTACGACTCCAAGCGGCGCGACCGCTTCGTGACCGCCGAGCACCTCGCCCACCTGTGGAACATCAAGAACGGCCTGCTGCAGGCGCCGCTGATGGTCGACGGCCGGCTCACCGGCGCGTGGCGGCTCGACGGCTCCGGCACCCTGCGCCGGCTCGACGTGCGCTGGTTCGCCGGCACGCGACGTCCTCGCAAGGCCGAGGTGGAGGAGCAGGCGGCGGCGCTGCAGACGGCGTACGGCGTCACCCTCACCGGCGTCACGGTGGCGCGCGCGGACTAGACACGCGCGCCGGATGGCCGTGCACCGGGGCGCGTGCGTGGGCAGACTCGACCCATGGCCCGGCAGACGCCGCTGGTGGTCGCCCACCGCGGAGCGAGCTCGGAGCACGCCGAGCACACCCTGGCGGCGTACGTCGCCGCACTCGACGCCGGCGCCGACGGCCTGGAGTGCGACGTGCGGCTCACCGCCGACGGTCACCTGGTCTGCGTGCACGACCGCGACCTGCGCCGCACCGCGGCCAGCCGCGGCGTGGTCTCGGCCATGGAGCTGGCCGAGCTGGAGCGCATCGACATGGCGACCTGGAAGAACCCCTGGGCCGACCTCGACGACGAGGCCCCCGACACCGACCCCGAGCGCGGCCGGATCCTGACGCTGCGCCGCCTGATCGAGACCTCCCTCGACTACGACCGGCCGGTGCGGATGGCCATCGAGACCAAGCACCCCACCCGCTACGCCGGGCTCGTGGAGCGACGCCTGGCCGAGCTGCTCGACGACTTCGGCTTCACCGCGAAGGGCGCGCCGGTGCAGGTGATGTCCTTCTCCTGGGTGGCGCTGCGGCGGATGCAGCGGCTCACGCCCGACCTCGACCTGGTGATGCTGGTCGACGACCGGCGTCAGCACTGGGCCAGGGTCAAGCCCTTCGTCGAGCCGCACTGGATCCTGGGTCCGGGCATCGAGACCGTCCGCAGCCACCCCGGGCTGGTGCGGTCGTGGATCCGCGACAAGGGCCGCTCGGTGCACTGCTGGGTGGTCAACGACCCCGCCGATGCCGACCTCTGCGCCGACCTCGGCATCGAGGCGATCATCACCGACGAGCCCGCACGGATGCGTCGACACCTCGGAGTTTGACACCGCGAGGCGCTGGGCAGGCTGGCCGCGAGGACACGGGAACTCCCCCACCGTGTCCCGGTTACGTGGAGGTCCGCATGACCATGACGCTCGAACCGGCACAGACCCCAGCCCCTGTCTCCATCGACCTGCCCTTCACGGCCGAGAGCGCGGGCATCGCTCGCGGCCGCCTGCAGGCGTGGCTCGACGAGATCGAGGCCGAGGACGAACGCCGCGAGGACGCGCGGCTCCTCCTGAGCGAGCTCGTCGGCAACGCCGTTCGTCACGCGCGACCTCTCGACGACGAGATGCTGCGCGTGGAGTGGCGTCAGCGCGAGGCGGCGACGCTGAGCATCGCGGTCACCGACGGCGGGGCCCACTCCACGCCCGAGGTGCTCGACGCCGGCATCGGCGACACCAGCGGACGCGGCATGGCCATCGTCGAGATCCTGGCGCGGCGCTGGTGGGTCGAGTCCGACCGTCGCCGTACGACGGTGCACGCCGAGGTGCCGCTCGACTGAGGACGTCGTCGGTGCGCACCCTAGGCTGCGCGCATGGGCAAGAAGTCACGACGTCAGCGGTCCGACGCCACCCCGACGGAGCAGGGCGGCCCCGAGGGTGCGGTCGGCCCCCGCCAGCCGTGCCCCTGCGGCTCCGGACGGCGCTACAAGGCCTGCCACGGCAGCGGTGACGGCACCACGCCGTACGTCGCGCGCCCCTTCGCGGGGCTGGCGGCCGAGACCGACCTGGTCGCGCTGAAGGAGTTCGTGCCCGCCGCGACGGCGCCGCTGTCGCTGCGCGAGGAGCACGAGCGCTCGGTGCTGCTCTGCTCGCTGCTGCCCGGCGCCGCGCCGGCGATGGTGCGCGACGACGGCACGGTGTGGCTCGGCATGCAGGTGCAGCACTCCTACGGCGACCCCAGCCGTGACCTCGGCGCGGTGCTCGAGCGGGCACTCGAGGCCGAGCCGGGCAGCCTGGTCGGCCTGCCGGAGGCTCCTGGCGACGGGCCGCGGCTGCAGGACCTGGTGGCCGACGAGCCCCTCACGGTGCAGGTGCACGAGGGCTTCGACTACTGGCTGGCCGACGTCGACGACGACGGCACCATGGCGGCCGTGCTCGAGCAGGCCAACGATGCCGCCTCACCGACGGTGCGGCTCACCTCGGTGGCGGCGGCGTACTGGACCGAGATGGGCGAGCGCGAGTACCTGCGCTGGGTGCTGCCGGAGCCCGAGGACGACGTGCTCACCGCGCTGGCCCGGCTGCACGCGGCCGGCACCGACTCCCTCGTCGAGGGCGACCGCCTGATCGGCATGTTCCGCGCCCACGGGCTCGTCGTCCCCGTGTGGGACCTGCCGCGCGGCACCGGCGCCGAGGCGATCGAGGAGCCTCTCGACGCCCTGGCCGGCAGGCTGCAGCAGGCGCTCGCCGAGGACGCCGCGCTGACCTCCGAGGAGCGCGCGGCCCGGGCCGGTCTGGCGAGCCGTCAGCTGACCGTCCGGTAGCCCGCACGACCCGCGTGCGGAGTCCTGCCACGTCCAGGTTGTGGACGGGCTCCGCGATGCCGTACATTTCTAGGTGCCCGGCCGATGTTGTCCCCCCCGTCAACACCGGCCGGGCATCTCATGTCCCGGGCATCTCATGTCCCGGGCGTCTCGACCCGCGGACGGTCTCGCCCGTGTCCGGCCTCTCTCCCGGGTGGTCCGTGGGCTCGCGCTCGACCGGAGAGCCCGTCGGGTGCCGGGGTCCTACTCTCGACCCGTGCCAGGGCCCCGACCACCGCAGCCCGCTCAGCCCTCCGGCGAGGCTGACGACACCAATCCCGCGGCCGCACGCCTCACCCCCGCGCGACGCGGCCGTCCGTCGCTGTGGCTCGCCGCGACGCTGGGCGCCGCGGTCGGCGTCCTGGGCGGCATGATCGGGCTCGGCGGCGCCGAGCTCCGGCTCCCGCTGCTCATCGGGGTCTTCGGCTTCCTCGCCCTGCAGGCCGTGATCCTCAACAAGGCCCTCAGCCTCGTCGTCGTCGCCACGGCCCTGCCGGCCCGACTCCTCGGCGTCCCCCTCGACCGAGTCGTCGACGAGTGGGCCATCGTGGCGAACCTGCTCCTCGGCAGCCTCGTCGGCGCCTGGGTCGGCGCCACCTGGGCCACCCGCATGCGCTCGAGGACCCTCTACCGAGTGCTCGCCGTCCTGCTGGTCGGGATCGCCGCCGTGCTGGTCGTCACCCACCTCGGACACCTCGAGCCCGCCGGCCTCCACGGCCCCTGGCAAGTCGTCGCCGGAGTCGTCGCAGGCGTCGCCATCGGCGTCGTGGCGGCGCTCATGGGCGTCGCAGGAGGCGAGCTCCTGATCCCCGCCATCGTGATGCTCTACGCCGTCGACATCAAGATCGCCGGATCCCTGTCGCTGGCCGTGTCGCTCCCCACGATGCTCGTCGCCTTCGCCCGCTACAGCCGCGACCAGTCCTTCACCGTGCTGGCCGCGAACAAGCACTTCCTGCTCGCCATGGCAGGCGGATCCGTCGCAGGCACCGTCGTCGGAGGTCTGCTGCTCGGCGTCGTCCCGAGCGCCGTCCTCGTCCCGCTCCTGGCGGCGCTGCTGGTCCTGTCGTCGGTCAAGGTCTGGCAGCACGACTAGCGGTGCTCAGCGCGTCGACTCACAGCGCACGCGTCTCCTCGGATCCGTGAGGGCGACACCCGACTAGTTGGGTGCCTCCTCGACCTGGATGTCGAACCTGACGTTGTCGCCGTCGACCTCCGAGGCAGTGACGTCGACGTCGAGCTCGGTCTCGCCGTCCTTGAGCAGGCAGCGGACGCGTTCGCCCTCCTCAGCCGGCAGCGGGTCCTCGCAGGTCACGCTCTCCGGCGCCCGACCCACCTTCTCGGTGAGCTGCGTGGTGATCTGCTCCTCGAGGTCGTCGGTGCTGACTTCGGCCTGACCGCCGCAGCCGCTGAGCACGAGCAGCGAGCCGGCGACGAGGGCGAGGGTGCGGCGCATGGGTGGTCCTTCCGGTGTGGCCGGAGGTGGGTCCGGTCTCGCGATGACGGATCGGGACGAACCTACCGGGCGACCCGCAGTGGCGCTGTCCTGGCGAGCTACGCCGGAGCGAGGTCGTCGCGCGCGACGGGGCACGACATGCAGCGCGGCCCACCCCGTCCCGACCCGAGCTCGGAGCCCGCGATCGCCACCACCTCGATGCCGGCGGCCTCGAGCCGGGCGTTGGTCTCGACGTTGCGCTCGTAGGCCACCGCGAGCTTGGGCGCGATGGCGAGGGTGTTGTTGCCGTCGTCCCACTGCTCGCGCTCGGCGGTGACGGGGTCGAGCCCGGTGTCGATGGTGCGCAGGGTGTCGAGCCCCATCGCCTTGGCGGCCGCGACGAGGAAGGGCTCGGCCGCGGCCACCTCGAGCCGCCCCTCCTCGCCCGGGGTCACGGTGTGCGCCACCAGGTGGTCGGCGAGGTTTGGGTAGATCGTGAAGGTGTCGACGTCGACCATCGTGCAGACGGTGTCGAGGTGCATCGTGGCGCGGTCCTGCGCGATCGGCACCGCCAGCACGGTGTGGGCGCTGCCGTCGGCGAAGACCTGCCGGGCCAGCCGCTCGGCGCCGGCGGGCGTCGTCCGCTCCCCCACGCCGACCGCCAGCACGCCCGGCGCCAGCAGCAGCACGTCACCGCCCTCCACGTGCTCGCGGTGCCACCCGTGGATGGTGGTGGTGCCGGCGAAGCGCGGGTGCAGAGCGTAGATCAGCTGCGTCAGCTGGGTCTCCCGGCTCCGCGCCGGCATCGCCAGCGACGTCACCGCGACCTGGTCGCGGATCCACACGCTGGAGTCGCGGGTGAAGAGCAGGTTGGGCAGCGGGTCGATCAGGAAGTCGTCGTCGGCCAGCAGGCTGGTGACCAGGCCCGCCCCGCCGCGCACCTCGTCGTTGCGCAGTCCGGCGGTGAGCACGTCGGTGAGCGCCTCGGGCGCCAGCTCGCCCAGCCAGCCGCGCAGGTGGTCCCGGAGGGTGTCGCCGAGCCGCAGCGAGGCGGTCACGCCCTCGACGGCGCGGTGCCGCGCCTCGTCGAGGGCCAGCGTCTCGGTCAGCAGCCCGGTCAGGTAGAGCACCTCCACGTCGTGGGAGCGCAGCGCCTCCGCGAAGGCGTCGTGCTCCTCCTGGGCGCGCGAGACCCAGGGGATGCCGTCGAAGAGCAGCTGGTCGTTGTTGCGGGGCGTCAGCCGCTTCAGCTCGGGACCCGGGCGGTGCAGCAGCACGGTGCGCAGCCGCCCGACCTCGCTGTCGACGCCGGGACGGACGGTGTCGGTCATGCCGCGAGCCTAGGAGATCTCCTGCGCCCGTGCGGCCGCGCGGGCGAGCACGGTGCGCACCGGCAGGCCGAGGGCGCGCGCGGCGTCGGCCACGTGCTCGAACTCCGGCTGCACGTTGACCACCTCCCCGCCGAGCAGCGCCACCTTGACCTCCACGGGGTGCCCCTCCACGTCGACCGCGACGAGGCGTCGCTCGAGCGCCTCCTTGACCACCGCCACCTCGCGGAGCCCGATCGTGGGCGTCTGGCGGAAGACCTCGCGGCGCACGCGGTCGACCTGCTCGGCACCCACGAGCACGCTCAGCGTGTGGGCGGGGCGGCCCTTCTTCATCAGGATCGGCGTCAGCCACGCGTCGTCGGCGCCGGCGTCGAGGAGCGCGGTCAGCACGCCCGGCCAGACCCGCGGGTCGAGGTCGTCGACGTTGCACTCGAGCACGACGGTGCCAGCTCCATGGCCAGCACCCGGGCCGTCGAGGGCGACGGGGGTGCCGACCAGGACCCGGGTGACGTTGGCGTGACCCTCGGGGTCGCGCGCCCCCGCGCCGACCCCGACGCGGTCGACCACCATCGCCGGCTGAGGTCCCCACGCGTCGGCCAGCGCGGTGAGCAGGGCCGCGCCCGTGGGGGTGCAGGCCTCGCCGCCGCCGGGTCCGGCGTACGACGCCACGCCGCGCAGCAGCTCGGCGACCGCGGGCGCGGGCACGGGCAGCCGTCCGTGGTCGCCGGTCACCGAGCCGGAGCCCACCGCCACGGACGAGCAGACCACCCGTGGCCACACGCCGTCGCGCGCCAGGTGCGCCACGCCCGCGCAGACGCCGACGACGTCGGCGATCGCGTCGAGCGCCCCGACCTCGTGGAAGTGCACCTCGGAGGGATCGACGCCGTGCACGCGTCCCTCGGCCTCGGCGAGCCGCTCGAAGACGTCGTGGGCGAGCGCCCGCACGTCCTCGTGCAGGCCGGCGGCGGCGAGCAGGGCGGCGACGTCGCGCCAGCTGCGGTGGGGGGCGTCGTCGGCGACCTCGACGTGGCAGCGGGTGGCGGCGAGGCCGCCGCGGCGTACCCGCTCCTCGCGGAGCAGCACCTGGCCGGGGGCGACCTTGTCGACCGCGTCGGCCAGCACCCCGAGCGGCACGCCGGCCCCCACGAGGGCGCCCAGCAGCATGTCGCCGCTCGCCCCGGCACCCGCGTCGACCCAGACCACGCTGCCGGCGCCGCTCACGCGCGCTCCCGGGCGCTGCGCGCCACCCGCGCGGCGAAGACGCCGGCGCCGTAGCCGTTGTCGATGTTGACCACGGTCACGCCGGGGGCGCAGGAGTTGAGCATCGCGAGCAGGGGCGCGAGGCCCCCGAAGGAGGCGCCGTACCCGACGCTGGTGGGCACGGCGACCAGGGGGACGCCGCAGAGCCCGCCGACGACGCTGGGCAGCGCGCCCTCCATGCCGGCGACCACGACGAGGCAGTCGGCCTCGACGAGCCGCTCGCGCACGTCGAGCAGGCGGTGCAGGCCGGCGACCCCCACGTCGTCGATCCGGTCGACCCCGGCCCCGTGCACCCGCACCGAGAGCACCGCCTCCGCGGCCACCGGGGCGTCGGAGGTGCCGGCGCTGACCACCGCGACCCGGCCACGTGGCTCCGGCGGCTCGCCGAGCACGACGGCACGCGCCTCCGGGTGGCGCACCGCCTCGGGCAGCTCGTGGCCGACCAGCTCGAGCGCCTCGGGCGAGACCCGGGTCGCGAGCACCGCCCGGTCGGGGTGGCGCTCGTGCAGGGTGCGCAGGATGCCGACGACCTGCGACGGCGTCTTGCCCGCGCCGTAGACCACCTCGGCGTCGCCGGTGCGACCGGCGCGGTCGAGGTCGACGCGGGCGTAGCCCAGGTCGGCGGTGCGGGGCTCGTCGCTCATCCCCGCACGCTAACGGGCGCTCACTCGGGCACGTTGCCGCTGTCGTCGCCGAGGCGGTAGGGCGTGGTGACGCCCTCGTACATCAGGTGCGTCACCAGACCCTCGCGCGCGTGCACCAGCTTGTGGCAGTGGTCCATCCAGAGGCCGGGGTTGTCGGCCACGAAGGCGACCTCGTAGCTCTCGCCCTGGGCGATGTCGAGGGAGTCGAACCACCACGGGCTGCCGGTGGCCACCTCCCCGTCCCGGGAGAGGTTGACGGCGTGGTGGCCGTGCAGGTGCATCGGGTGCACCTCGCCGCTGTGGTTGGAGTAGCGCACCCGCACCACGTCGCCCTCGCGCACCATCATCATCGGCAGGTCGGGCAGCAGCTCGCCGTTGACGCTCCACCACATCCCGGGCCTCCCGTCGACGAAGCCGGGGCGACGACCGATGGAGTAGTCGAAGGTGCGGTCGGCCTCCTCGGGGTCGAAGCCGAGGTCGGCCGGGGCGCCGTACGTCAGCAGGTCGAGCGTCCGCTCCGGCTGCGCGTCGTCCGGCGGGGACGCGTCGGGTGGCCCGACCAGCACGCCGAGGCCGTTGGCGAAGCCCAGCCGGAGCGCGGTGCCGTCGTTCGGCACCGTGGCCACCAGGTCGACCCGCCCGCCCGCGGGCAGGGTGACGGCGCGGTCCTCGACATCGCCGGGGCGGTGCACGTCGACGCCGTCGACGGCAACCGCCCGCGCGGTCTCGCTCGACCAGACCTGGATCGGGTCGCTGTCGGTGTTGACGGCGCGCAGCCGCACCCGCCGGCCCGGCTCGGCCTCGACCCGGGTGTCCTCGGTGCTGCCGTTGACGGTCTTGAGGCCGCCGTAGGAGTGGGCCATCCCGATCACGTCGAGGGCGTCGTCACGCGCACGGGGGTGCACCAGGAGGGGGCCGAAGAGGCCGCCGCGCACCTGCTCGTGGGAGAGCTGGTGGGAGTGGTACCAGTAGCTGCCGGCGGCCGGCGCCACCCAGCGGTGAGTGTGCGAGGCGCCGGGCATCACGGCGTCCTGGGTGACGCCGGCGACGCCGTCCTGGGCGTTGGGCACGTCGACGCCGTGCCAGTGCAGCGTGATCCCGCCCTCGACGTCGTCGTTGCGCAGCGTCACCTCCACGAGGTCGCCCTCCGTGGCCTCGATCAGCGGCCCGGGCGAGCCTCCGTCGAGGGTGAAGCCCTCGACCTCCTCCCCGCTCGCGAGCCCGACCGTGCCCTGCGCGGCGACGAGGTCGACGCGCACGTCGGGCTCCCCGGAGGCGTCGGTGTCGAGGTCGTCGACGCTCACGGTGGGGGTGCCGTCGTCGGCGGCGAGCGCGACCGCGCCGCCGTGCAGGTGCGCGAAGCCCGGCCCGCCGCCGTAGTCGGGCACGCCCATGTCGGCCACGGAGTACGACGCCGGCAGCCGGCTGTCCCACCACATCCAGCCCAGGGGCAGCACCAGGGCGAGGGTGAGCCCGACGGCGAGGAGCAGCCGGAGCCGGCTCCTCATGGGCGGGAGAGCCGCCGAGTCACGCCGCGACGCGGTCGGCCTCGGCCGGCTGCGACCTCGGCACCCGGCGGCCGGCCTGCAGCGCGACGACGAAGAGCACCATCGCGTTGAGCCCGTGGAGCAGGCCGGCGTACGGCGTGCTGTGGCCGAAGAGTCCGAGGGCGACCTGGAGCACGACCAGCCCGAGCACCACGGCCGCCCACACGACGCCGCCGGGGACCTTGGCGAAGAAGGAGACGATCAGCAGCACGAGCGCCACCAGCGGGATCAGGATCATGCCGACCATGCCGTGGAGCATGAAGCCGATGACGCCGGTGAACTCCAGGCCGCCGTCCTCCCCCATGTCGGAGGCCTGGAGGGTGTTGCCGTCCTGGACCCAGACGTAGAGGCCGGAGATGGCGAAGACCATGACCGCGGCCTGGAAGGCGACGAGTCCGGCGATGGCGTGTGCGAGTCCCTTGTAGGCAGCGTGCATGGCGGTGGGCCCTTCGAGCGAGTGGTGCCCCCTAGGTCAGCGCCCCGGCGCCACCGCTGGCAACGACCTCGCCGCCACCGACGCCGGGCGGACTAGATCACCGGGCGCCGCAGATGCGGCAAATGGCCGCGAACCGACCCTCGACAAGGGCTCAGCGGGCCCGGAAGGCATCGGCGGCGTACACCCCGAGCAGCTTGACGTCGGTGGTGAAGAAGCGCAGCTCCTCCAGCGCCCGCTTCACCGGCAGGTCGTCGGGGTGGCCGTCGACCTCGGCGAGGAACTGGGTGCCGGTGAAGTGGCCGCCCACCATGTAGCTCTCGAGCTTGGTCATGTTGACCCCGTTGGTCGCGAAGCCGCCCAGGGCCTTGTAGAGCGCGGCGGGCAGGTTGCGCACGTTGAAGACGAACGACGTGACGACCGGCCCCCGGCCCGCCTCCGCCTGCACGAAGTCGCGCGAGAGCACCACGAAGCGAGTGGTGTTGTGGTCCTCGTCCTCGACGTCGTCGCGCAGCACCTGCAGGCCGTAGGTGTCGGCGGCCAGCGGCGGAGAGATGGCCGCCTGGGTCAGGTCGCCGGACTCCGCGACCTCGCGCGCGGCTCCTGCCGTGTCGCCGGAGATCATCGGTCGCAGGCCGAGCTCGCGGATCACGCGCCGGCACTGGCCGAGGGCGTGCACGTGGCTGTGCACGGTCCGGATCGAGTCGAGCGTCGCCCCCGGCAGCGCCATCAGCGAGAACTGGATGCGCAGGAAGTGCTCCGCGACGATGTGCAGCCCGGAGTCGGGCAGGAAGTGGTGCACGTCGGCGACCCGGCCGGCGATCGAGTTGTCGATCGGGATCATCGCGAGGTCGGTCTCGCCGCTGGCCGCCGCGGCGAAGGCGTCCTCGAAGGAGGCGCAGGGCACGGCCTCGAGGTCGGGGTAGTGCTCCAGGCAGACCAGGTGGGAGTTGGCGCCCGGCTCGCCCTGGTAGGCGATCCGGCTGGCGGGGGTCGTCACCGGGGGAGTTTCCCACGGCGCCCTCGGTCCGCCGGGCGTGCCGTCGTACGGCGAGAAGGAGGGTCTGCCTACCCTCGTCGCGTGCAGACCTTCCTCGCGGTGCTCGCCCTGCTGGTCGCCGTCGCCGCGCTCGTCGTGGCGTGGCGCGGCCGCGGTGGCGCGCGGCGCCGTCCGGTCGACGAGGGCGACCTCCCGACCGACGTCCAGGCCCTGCGCCGCGAGGTCGCTGCGCTGCGGCGCGAGGGCGCGCAGTCGATGCGGCACGTCGCCGTGGTGCGCTACGACGCCTTCACCGACACCGGCGGGCAGCTCTCCTGGTCGCTCGCCCTGCTCGACGACGCCGGCAGCGGCGTGCTGCTGACCTCGATCCAGGGTCGCGCGGAGTCACGCACCTACGCCAAGAGCATCGCCGACTGGAAGTGCGACCAGCAGCTCTCCCCCGAGGAGCAGGACGCCCTCTCCCACGCCCGCCCCTGACCTCGGGCCGGCTGCGGGCGGCTCGTGGGCGGGCAAAGTCACTGGTCAACCAGTGACTTCGCCACCTCGCCAAGGTTGTGCGCTTGGCGAAGCGGCAGACTTCCTGGCGACGTGAGGTCGGTGTGACCTCAGCGGCGTACGCGCACCAGCAGGCGGCCGTGCACGCAGCGGGCGCGGATCTCGCGGCCGGGCTGGATCAGGTCGCCGTCGAGCTGGCGGGGCGCCTCGGCGTGGGCGCGGACGACGACCTCGCGGCCGGTCATCCGCGTGATGGTCTCGTCGGTGCGGGCGCTGCGGCTGAGCACGCGCGCCGCGAGGGGGATCCAGGACAGGAAGCGGCGCGGGTAGAGCAGCACCACGTCGAGCTGGCCGTCGTCGATGGCGGCGTCCGGGATCAGCGGCATGCCGGCCTGCAGGCTGCCGACGTTGCCGACCACAACGGTGCGGGCGCGGTGCCGCGTGAAGTCGCCGCCGTCGACGGAGACGTCGACACGGATGGCGGGGAACATCAGCGCCTTCAGTGCCGACCACACGTAGGCCAGCCAGCCGACCTTGGCCTTCACCTGCTCGTTGACGCCCTCCATGATCGCGGCGTCGAAGCCCATGCCGGCCATGACGAGGAAGGTGGTGTCCTCCATCTGGTCGCCCGAGACCTCGACCATGTCGATCGCGCGGTCCTGGCCGTTGAGGCCGACGTCGACGGCGGAGCGCAGGTAGAGCGGCAGGTCGAGGTTGCGGGCCAGCAGGTTGCCGGTGCCCGCCGGCACGATGCCGACCGGGATGCCGGTGCCCGCCAGCTCCTCGCACACGGCTCGCACCGTGCCGTCGCCGCCCACCGAGAGCACCAGGTCGCAGCCGGAGACCGCCGCCTCGTGCGCCATGCCGTAGCCGGTGTCCTCCGGCGTGGTCTCCCACCACTGCACCGAGCTGTAGCCCGCGCCGGCCGCCAGCTCCTCCACCAGCGTGCGGAAGCGGCCGACGTCGTCGACCTTGACCGGGTTGAGCACGACCGCCAGGCGCTTGCGCTCGGTGGGCAGCGCCTGCGGCAGCGGCACCGCCTTCTCGGCGATGCTCCGCGGCTTCGGGTCGTACGCCGCCCGCCAGCCCAGCACGATCGCCCCGGAGAGCAGGAAGCCGCCCAGCACGTCGGAGACGAAGTGCACGCCGAGGAAGAGCCGGTCGGCCCCCACGAGCAGCACCACGACGACGGCGAGGCCGGTGACCAGGCGCCGCACGTTGGCACGGCGCACGAGCATGGTCGTGAGCACCACCGTGACGCCGGCCGCACCGACGATGCCGCTGGCGTGGCCCGAGGGGTAGGAGAAGCTCTCCAGCTGCAGCAGCGCCAGGTCGGGGCGCTCGCGCGCGACCAGCAGCTTGATGGCCGTGGTCGCCAGCCACACCGTGGTCATCACGCCGAGCGTCCAGATCGCCGCCCGGCGATAGCCCTTCCAGACCAGCGCCGCGGCGGTGACGATCGTCGCGGCCGTGAGCGGCAGCGTGTCGAAGGTCGCGCTGACCCCGCGCCAGAAGGCCTCCAGCCAGCCGTGCTGCTCGGTGAGCCCGTGCGGCCCCGCGCCGACCGCGTCGTCGAGCTCGCGCAGCGGCGGCCACTCGAGCACCACCAGCAGGAGCAGCACCCCGAAGAGCGCCAGGCAGGTCACGGCCCCGATCACACGCGCGCGTCGCCGCTGCTGCTGGTCACTCACGGTCAGTGAGTATCACGCAGCCCCCGCAGCAAACCCCGCACGCCCGCGCCCGCGTGAGAGGACCGTCACCCCGCGGGCGGCGTACGGCGCGGGGCGGCGCGGGTGTCGAGCCGTCCCCGCGCTTTCCGCGGGGAAAGCACCTCGACGACGGTTTCCGCGCGATCGCATCGTCGTACGTCGGCGTGTCGGGTGCCTTCGGCGCGGAAACGCGGGCGCGGGGGTCTTTCCCCGCGGAAAGTCCGGCGGCGGCGCAGCCGGACCCACCCCACGCACAACTCGGTACGGCGAGGGCGGGCGCGCTCGATACGCTCGGCGGGTGATCGACCCACGAGTACTCCGCGACGACCCCGACCGCGTCAAGGCAGCCCAGGCCAAGCGCGGGCTCTCCGGCGACGCCGTCGACCGGGCGCTCGCGGCCGACACCGCGCGGCGCACGGCCATCGCCGACTTCGAGCGGCTGCGGGCGGAGCAGAAGCAGCTGGGCAAGCAGATCCCCCAGGCGCAGGGCGAGGAGCGGGCCGAGCTGCTCGCGCGCACGAAGACGCTCTCGGCCGACGTGCGCGCCGCCGAGACCGCGCAGACCGAGGCCGACGAGGAGTGGCGCCAGGCGCTGCTCGCGATCCCCAACCCCGCCGCCGAGGAGGCCCCCGCCGGCGGGGAGGACGACTACGCCGTCATCTCCGAGCACGGCACCAAGCGCGACTTCGAGGCCGAGGGCTTCACCCCGCGCGACCACGTCGAGCTCGGCAAGATCCTCGGCGCCATCGACATCGAGCGGGGCGCCAAGGTGTCGGGCTCGCGCTTCTACTACCTCACCGGCGCCGGCGCCGACCTGGAGTTCGCGCTGGTCAACATGGCGCTCGACCAGGCGCGCGGCGCGGGCTTCACCACGATGGTGCCCCCCACGCTGGTGCGTCCGCGCGCCATGGAGGGCACCGGCTTCCTCGGGCAGGCGGCCGACGACGTCTACCGGATCGAGGGCCAGGACACCTACCTGGTGGGCACCTCGGAGGTCCCGCTGGCGGCGTACCACTCCGACGAGATCCTCGACGCCGAGACGTTGCCCCGGCGCTACGTCGCGTTCAGCCCCTGCTTCCGCAAGGAGGCAGGCTCGCACGGCAAGGACACGCGGGGGATCTTCCGCGTCCACTGGTTCGACAAGGTCGAGATGTTCACCTACACCACCCTCGAGGACGCCGCCGAGGAGCACCTGCGCCTGCTGGGCTGGGAGAAGGAGTGGCTCGACAAGCTCGAGCTCGCCTACCGCGTGATCGACGTGGCCGCCGGCGACCTCGGACTCTCGGCGGCCCGCAAGTACGACTGCGAGGCCTGGATCCCCACGCAGGGCCGCTACCGCGAGCTGACCTCGACCTCCGACTGCACCGACTTCCAGACCCGCCGCCTCGGCATCCGGGGCCGCTTCGAGGGCGGCGACGTCAAGCCCGTCGCCACGCTCAACGGCACCCTGACCGCCATCCCCCGCACCATCGTCGCGCTGCTCGAGACCCACCAGCAGGCCGACGGCTCGGTGCGGGTACCGGCCGCGCTGCAGCCCTACCTGCAGGGGCGCGAGCTGCTGGAGCCGGTCCTTGGCTGAGGCCGCGCCGCTCCCCGACGCCTGGCAGCCCCGGCTGGTCGCGCTCGACATCGACGGCACGCTGCTGCAGTGGGTTGAGGGCCAGGGCCAGCTGCGCGAGCTCGTCTCGCCCGCGGTGTACGCCGCGGTGCGCGCCGCGCAGGACGCCGGCGCCCACATCGTGCTGGCCAGCGGGCGCTCCCCCCACGGCATGCTGCCCGTCGCCGACCTCCTCGACCTGCCCGCCGGCAGCGAGGAGCCGCTCTGGCTGGTCTCCTCCAACGGCGCGGTGGTCTCGCGCTACCCACCCTTCGAGGTGGTCGAGGAGACCACCTTCGACGCGAGCGCCACCGTGCACGCCGTGCTCGAGCAGCACCCGGAGGCGCTCGTCGCCGTCGAGGAGCGGGGCGTCGGCTACAAGGTCAGCCGGCCCTTCCCGCCCGGCGAGCTCTCCGGCGAGATGCTGGAGACCCCGATCGAGCAGATCGTGGGCGACCCCGTCAGCCGCGTCATCATCCGCGACCCCTCGGCGTCGGTGGAGGACTTCATCGCCACCGCCGAGCGGCTCGGGCTGCAGGGCACGGAGTACTTCATCGGCTGGACCGCCTGGCTCGACCTGCAGCCCCCCGGCGTCTCCAAGGCCTCCGGGCTGCAGCTGGTCTGCGACCACCTCGGCCTCACGTCCGACGACGTGCTCTCCATCGGCGACGGCCGCAACGACCTCGACATGCTGCGCTGGTCGCGTCGCGGCGTGGCCATGGGCCAGGCTCCGCAGGTGGTGCACGACAGCGCCGACGCCTCCACCGGCACCGTCGACGAGGACGGCGCGGCCACCGAGATCCGGCGGTGGTTCCCCTGACCGGGGAGGCGGGCGAGCCGGTCGACTGCGTCACCACCTCCCGGCTGCGGCTGCCGCTCGTCACCCCGGAGGACGCCGCCGGCATGCTCGCCGGGCGCCGCCGGATCTCCTGGCACCCCGACTACCCCGGCGCCGGCGACCGCGACCTCGCCGCGCTCGCCGCCGACCCGCCCCACGGCTGGGGCCCGCGCCACGTCGTGCGCGCCGGTGACGGCGCGACGATCGGGTGCGCCGGACTCGTCGGCCCGCCCGAGGCCGCCGAGGACGGCGTCACGGAGGTCGAGGCCGTCGTACGCCTGGTCGAGGACGCCCGCGGCCACGGCGCCGCCCGCGAGGCCCTGGCAGGGCTGCTCGCCGAGGCCGACCGCCTCGGCGTGCGCGTGCGCGCGGCCGTGCGTCCCGACGACCCGGCCGCGATGCGCCTGGTCAGCCGGGCCGGCTTCACCGGGCTGCGCGGGTCGCGCGAGGGCGGCGAGCTGGTGATGGTCCGGCCGCTCCCGGGCACCGCCGCGATCCCGCCGCCGGCCCCCGCCCGCCGGCCCGCCCGCCGGCCCGCCCAGGGCCGGGCGGCCACGCCGCGCCTGGTGGCCACCGACCTCGACGGGACCCTGCTCCGCAACGACGGCACCGTCTCGCCGCGCACCGCCGCCGCCCTGGCCCGGGCCCACGAGGTGGGCCTGCCGGTCGTCTTCGTCACCGGTCGGCCGCTGCGCTGGGCCGCTCAGGTCTTCGAGCACGTCGGCCGCCACGGACTGGTGATCGTCGCCAACGGCGCCCTGGTCTGGGACGTCGGCGCCGGCGAGCCCCGGCTGCAGCGCACCATCGCGCCCGACGACGTGGCCGCGGTCGTGCGGGCGGTGCGGGCCGAGTTCGCCGACGCGAGCTTCGCCGTCGAGCGGCTCGAGGGCTTCGCGGTCGAGCACACCTACCGCCCGCAGCACGAGCTGGCGCCCGACGTACGCCGGGAGGCCGTGGCCGAGCTGGCCTCGCAGCCGGTGCAGAAGTTGCTCGTGCGCAACCCCGGCGTCCTGGCCGACGACTACGCCCCGCGAGTGCAGCAGCTGGCCGGGGAGCGGGTGGAGGTGACCTTCTCCAACGGCGACGACCTGCTCGAGATCAGCGCCGCCGGCGTCACCAAGGCCTCCACCCTGGCGCTGCTGTGCGAGGAGCTGGGGGTGAAGCCCGGCGAGGTGGTGGCCCTGGGCGACATGCCGAACGACGTGGCGATGCTGCGGTGGGCCGGCACGTCGTACGCCATGGCGCAGGCGCACCCGCTGGCGGCGGAGGCTGCCACGCGCACCGCCGGGAGCAACGACGACGACGGCGTGGCGGAGGTCATCGAGAGGATCCTCGCCGAGGATGTCGAGACGGGCTCCGCGGCTCCGTCCCAGGGGTGAGAGCGGCCACGGGGGCCGCGACACCGGAGGAGCGAACGACATGAAGTACCTGCTGCTGAAGCACTACCGCGGCGGCCCCGAGCGCGTGGTCGACCACGGCCCGCTGGAGGAGTGGCGGCCCGAGGAGGTCGACGCCCACGTGGGCTACATGCGCGACTTCGCCCGCCGCCTGGAGGAGTCGGGCGAGTTCGTGGGCGAGCAGGCGCTCGCGCCCGGGGGCACCTTCGTGCGCTACGACGGCGAGGGCAGGCCGCCGGTCACCGACGGTCCCTTCGCCGAGACCAAGGACCTCATCGCCGGCTGGATGATGATCGACGTCGAGGACGAGGCGCGTGCCCACGCGCTGGCCGCCGAGCTGTCGGCCGCCCCCGGCCCCGGCGGCGAGCCGCTGCACGAGTGGCTCGAGGTGCGTCCGGTCTACGGCGCGGCGCCCACAGTCGCCGACTGACCGTGCCCGCACCCGTCGACCCGCAGCTGCTGCGGGAGCTGACGCCCCGGGTGCTCGGCGTCCTCGTCCGTCGCGGAGCCGACTTCGCGACGGCCGAGGACGCCGTGCAGGAGGCCCTGCTGCGCGCCTGGCGGCGCTGGCCCGACGACGGCACCCCGGACGACCCCGAGGCCTGGCTGGTCACGGTCGCGTGGCGCTGCTTCGTCGACGCCGCGCGCTCCGAGGGCGCTCGGCGCCGCCGCGAGGAGCAGGTGGCCACGATCCCGGAGCCGGGGCCGGTGGCCGCCGGGGACGACACCCTGCTGCTCCACTTCCTGTGCGCCCACCCCGCTCTCTCGCCGACCTCGGCGGTGGCGCTGACACTGCGCGCCGTGGGCGGACTGACCACCCGGGAGGTGGCGGCGGCGTACCTCGTGCCGGAGGCGACGATGGCCCAGCGGATCAGCCGCGCCAAGCGCACCGTGGCCGAGGCCGGCCTCGACGGGCCGCGCGAGCTGGCGACGGTGCTCCGGGTGCTCTACCTCGTCTTCAACGAGGGCTACTCCGGCGAGGTCGACCTCGCCGCCGAGGCCATCCGGCTCACCCGGCAGCTCGCCCGGCTCACCGACGAGCCCGAGGTGCACGGCCTCCTGGCCCTGATGCTGCTGCACCACGCCCGCCGCGCCAGCCGCACCCGGCCCGACGGCGCGCTCGTCCCGCTGGCCGAGCAGGACCGCGGCCGCTGGGACACCGCCATGGTGGCCGAGGGCGTCGCCCTGCTGCAGTCGGCGCTGGCCCGCGACCGGCTCGGCGAGTACCAGGCGCAGGCCGCGATCGCCGCGCTGCACGCCGACGCCCCCAGCGCGGAGGAGACCGACTGGGTGCAGGTCGTGGAGTGGTACGACGAGCTGCTCGCCCTCACCGACAGCCCCGTCGTCCGGCTCAACCGCGCCGTCGCCGTCGGCGAGGCCGACGGCGCACCGGCGGGGCTCGCCGCCCTGGCCGAGGTCGACCCCTCGCTGCCCCGCCACGACGCCGTCGCGGCGTACCTGCACGAGCGCGCGGGCGACCTCGCCGCAGCGGCCCGCCTGTACACCGCCGCCGCCCGCGCCGCCACCAGCACCGCCGAGCGCGACCACCTCACCCGCCAGGCCGCCCGTCTGCACCCCCACTCCTGACCCCGCACGCCGGCAGGTCAGGAGGTGAGGTGGTCGACGACGAGCGCCAGCACCACCACGGCAGCGAAGAGCCCCGTGAAGACCGTCGGCGGGACCCACGCCGGCAGGTCTCCGACCCGCTGTCCGGACCGGGGGTCGACGACCGGGTCGTCCATCCGTCGCGTGTAGCGCACCAGCCCGGTCAGCACGGCCGCCGCGAGGGCAAGCCCGAGCGCCAGCTCGACGCCGGCCGGGATCCCGAGAGGACCGGGATCACCGTCGCCGAGCACGCCCACGGCGCCACCCATGGTGAGGCTCGTCGCGGCGAAGGAGACGACGGCGATCAGCAGCGAGCTGACGACGGTGCCGCGGTCGAGGTGCCAGCGCCCGCGGCGACCGCTGACCTCCACGACCTGGTCGGCGTAGCGACGCGGCGGCCCGAAGGCGTCGACGGGGTCCTCCCCGGTCTCGGCCACGTGCGCCTCGACCTCGGCGAGGACCTCGCCGATCCGGTCACCGGGCACGTCGCGCATCCGCAGCGCGAGGAGCAGCCGCTCGCGGTAGGAGTCGACGGCGGTGCGGTCAGGAGACGTCATGGCGGGTCCTCGGTTGTGCGGCGGTGGAGTGGTGCAGCAGGGAGCCGGCGCGGTCGACGAAGTCGTCCCACCGGGCCGTGCGCTCGGCCAGGTGCTCCCGACCGAGCGGGGTGGCCTCGAAGAACTTCCGACCCGGGCCGGACTCCCCGGCCCCCCAGGTCGACGCGACGAGCCCGTCCTGCTCGAGGCGGCCGAGGATCGGGTAGAGCGTCCCGCCCTTGACCGTCCCGAGACCGGCCTCGGCGAGGCGTGCGGCGATCGCGTAGCCGTAGGTGCGTCCCTCGTCGACGACGGCCAGGACGCACAGGGTCAGCACGCCCCGCATCCACTCCCCCGGCCAGGGGGACGCCTCGTCGACCATGGCTAGACAGTACGACTGACTAGTCAGCCGCGCAACCTACCGACGGGACCCGCGTGCCGTCCGCCTCACCGGGTCTCGAGACAGGCGCTGCGCGCCTTCCTCGACCACCCGGGGGTCCGGGTGGTCGAGGAGGTTGCGCAGCAACCGTCTCGAGACCCGGTGCGCCGCCCGCCCGGAGCGTTCGGGTGGTCGAGGAGGTTGCGCAGCAACCGTCTCGAGACCCGGTACGCCGCCCGGTCAGCGGGCGAGCGCCTCGAGGGCGGCGGGGAGGTCGGCGGCGTCGGCGACCTCGTGGTCGGGCCGGGGGCCGTCGGGGTCGAGGGCGTGGCCGGGTCGGGCGAGCCGCACGATGGCCAGGCCCGCCTCGAGCGCTCCGCGGACGTCGCGGGCCGACGCCGCCACGTGCACCAGCGCCGCCGGCGCCACGGCGGCGGCCGCCTCGGTGTAGATGCTCGGATCGGGCTTGAAGGCGCGCAGGCGCTGCGAGGTGAGCATCAGGTCGGCCTCGACGAGCGCCGCGGCCCTCGTGCGCCGCGCGAGCGCGTCGTCGACGTTGGAGAGCAGCCCGACGCCGCGCACCTGCGGCATCGCCGCGACGGCGCGCACGGCCTCGGCCACGTCGGGCCACAACGGCCAGTCGCCGACGGCGCCGTGGAGCCGGCCCAGGTCGGCCCGGGCGTGCTCCGGCGACAGCGAGCGGGCGGCGTACGTCGCGGCGAGGGCGTCGAGGGAGACCTCGGCGAAGGTCGTGGGCCACCGCGCGGTGCGCTGGGCGGCCTTGTTGCGGGCGTCCCAGTCGTCGTAGAGCTCCGGGCCCGTCGCCTCCCAGCCGCGCTCGGCCGCCAGGGCGTCCAGCGTCGCGGACGCGCCCGTGCGGGTGTCGGTGAGCGCGCTGAAGAGGTCGAAGGTGACGACCAGCGGGGCGCCCGAGAGCGCGCTCAGAGGTACATGCCCCCGCGGTTGCCCTGCTGCTCGGCCTCGTCGGCCGGCTGCTGCGGGTGCTGGCCGGGGACGGCGCCCGGGGGCAGCGCGCGGCGCATCTGCTCCAGCTGGCCGCGCGCGGCCATCTGCTGGGCGTAGATGGCGGTCTGGATGCCGTGGAAGAGGCCCTCCAGCCAGCCGACGAGCTGCGCCTGCGCGATCCGGATCTCCGACTCCGTGGGCGTGCCGTCCTCGAAGGGCTTGATCAGCCGGTCGAGCTCCTCGTCGAGCTCGGGGGCCAGACCGTCCTTGAGCTCGGCGATCGAGGTGTGCACGACGTCGGCGAGGCGCTTGCGGCCCGGCTCGTCGACGGGCGCGGACTTCACCTCCTCGAGGAGCTGCTGCACCATCCGGCCGATCCGCATCACCTTGGCGGGCTGCTCGACCAGGTCGGTCAGCGGGCGGGCGCCCTCCTCCTCCTCGCCGTCGGTGGGCTCGACCGGGCGCACCGCCGCGGCCGGCACGGAGACCGGCTGGCCGTCGGGCCCGATCACCACCACGTGGTCGTCGTCGGACCCGGGCTGCGGCTGCTCGCCGTGCTGCATCGACATGGTCACGACACTACTTCCCGGTCGTCAGCACGAGCTTGCCCGTGTGGCTGCCCTCGGCCATCACGGCGTGGGCGCGGGCGACGTCCTCCAGCGGGTAGGTCTCGTGCACGAAGGTGCGCACGGTGCCGTCGGCGACGAGCGGCCACACGTGCTCGACGACGCCGCGGCACACGGCGGCCTTCTGCTCCGCCGGGCGCGCGCGCAGCGAGGTGGCGATCACGGCGCCGCGCTTGCCCAGCAAGGCGCCCAGGTTGAGCTCGCCCTTCACCCCGCCCTGCATGCCGATGACCACGAGCCGGCCCTCGGCGGCGAGGGCGGCGACGTTGCGGCCGAGGTACGACGCCCCCATGTTGTCGAGGATGACGTCGGCCCCGCCGGCCTCCTTCACCACCTCCACGAAGTCCTCCTCGTGGTAGTCGATGGCGCGCTCCGCTCCGAGCGACTCGCAGAAGGCCCGCTTCTCGGCGGTGCCGGCGGTGGTGAGCACCCGGGCACCCAGGGCCGCGCCGAGCTGGATCGCCATGTTGCCGATGCCGCCGGCGCCGCCGTGCACCAGCAGGGTCTCCCCCTGCTGCAGGCCGGCGACCACGAAGACGTTGGACCAGACCGTGCACGCGACCTCGGGCAGGGCGGCGGCCGTGACCAGGTCGACGCCGTCGGGCACGGGCATCAGCTGGCCGGCAGGCACCACGACCTGCTCGGCGTAGCCGCCCGCCGCGAGCAGCGCGCAGACCTCGTCCCCGACCGCCCAGCCCTCGACACCCTCGCCGAGGGCGGCGACCCGGCCGGAGCACTCCAGCCCGAGCACGTCGGAGGCGCCCGCGGGCGGCGGGTAGGCCCCCTGGCGCTGCAGCGTGTCGGCTCGGTTGACCGCACTGGCCACGACCTCCACCAGCACCTCGCCCGGGCCGGGCTCCAGGTCGGGGTGGTCGCTGACGACGAGGGCCTCGGGCCCTCCGGGCTCGGGGGCGGTCACGGCACGCATGCCGCCACCGTATGCCGCCCGGCTACTCCTCCTCGTCGGCTCCCTCGGCCACCGCCTCGACCTCGACCTCGGTCTCCGCGTCGGCCTCGGGGTCGTCGTCCTCGTGGGCGAGCTGGTCCGGCGACTTGTCCCAGCGCAGCGCCAGCGCGGTGGCGAGCCCGGCGAGCCGCTCCACCTCCTGCGGCGCACCGCTGGAGGCCGCCGCGGCGTACCCCAGCAGGAAGGTGGAGATCGGTGCCGCCGGTCGCTCGACGTGGTGCGCGGCGTCCCGCGCGAGGTCGAGCACCAGCGCCTCGTCGACCTCGACCTCGATGTCCAGCTCGTCGCACAGCTCGTCGACCCAGTCGTGGAGGTTCACCGCCCCAGTGTTGGCCGGGGGCCGACCGCTCTGCAACCACCGCGGCCCCCGGATCAGGGGTCGAGCCGCTCCCGGGCCCGCGCGAGGTCCTCCCAGGTGTCGACGTCGTGCGCCTCGTGACCCACGGCCGCGACCTCGACGAGGCGCAGACCGGAGACGAGCCGGTGCAGCGGCAGGCCGTCGCGGTCGTCGGGCGCGACGGCCAGCAGCCGGGCGCGCCGGTACGCCGCACACAGGTACTGGCGGCGTCCGTCGGCGTCGACGAGCAGGGCCCCGTCCAGCGACCCGTCGTCACGCACCGCGTCGCGCAGCCGCTCCAGGGTCGGCACCGTCACGTGGGGCATGTCGACGGCGAGCGCGAGCACCAGCGTGGTGTCGTCGGGCAGCGCCTCGGCCCCGGCGAGCAGCGCCGCCGCCGGCCCGGCCCCCGCGGGCTGCTCGCGCACCGTGGGCACGCCCGTGACCGGCTCCCCCACCACGACGTGGGGCCAGTCCGAGACGACGCCGAGCACCCGGTCGAGCATGGTGCGACCGCCGAGGTCGAGCGCCGCCTTGTCGGCGCCGCCCAGCCGGCGGGCCGTGCCCCCGGTGAGCACCACGGCACCGACCTTCTCCACCCCACGAGTCTGTCACCCTGGACCCATGTCAGCGCCTGATCCCGTGTCGGAGCAGACCCTGCGCGTGCGCCTCGTCCAGCGCGCCTCCGGGCTCGACCCGGAGGCCAACCTGGCGGTGGTCGACGAGACCGCCTCGCGGGCGGCGCAGGAGTCGCCGCCGCCCGACCTGGTCGTGCTGCCCGAGGCCTTCGCCCGTGACTTCGGCGAGGCGGGCAGCGACCTGGCGCCGTACGCGCAGGGCCTCGACGGGCCCTTCGCGGAGCGGCTGCGGCGACTCAGCGAGTCGGGCACCGCGTGGCTGGGCGGCATGTTCGAGACCGCCGACGACCCCGCGCGACCGCTCAACACGCTGGTGCTGGCCGCCGCCGGGCAGGTGACGGCCTACCGCAAGATTCACCTCTACGACTCCTTCGGCTACGTGGAGTCCGCGACCGTGAGCCCGGGCCCGGTCGAGCCGGCGGTCGTCGACGTCGCGGGCTTCCCGCTCGGGCTGATGACCTGCTACGACCTGCGCTTCCCAGAGCTCGCCCGCACCCTCGCGGTCCGTGGCGCCGAGGCGCTGGTCGTGCCCGCGGCCTGGGTGGCCGGGGAGCGCAAGGTCGAGCACTGGCGCACGCTGCTGCGCGCCCGCGCGATCGAGAACACGGTGTGGGTGGTCGCCGTCGGTCAGCCCGGCCCCCGCTACACCGGGCACTCCACGGTCATCGCGCCCACCGGCGACGTCGTGGTCGAGGCGGGCGACACGGAGACCGAGCTCGACGCGGTGCTCGACCGCGCCGCGGTGGCCGACGTACGCCGCACCAACCCGTCGCTGAGCAACCGCAGGATGTGACCGTGGCGCACGACGCCCCGCCGCCCTCGGGCCTCGCCCGGGTCCGCGACCCCGGCCGCGGGCCGGCCGGCGACGCCCTGCCGCCACCACGCACCCACGACCGCCAGCGCACGGTGCTCGCGACCGCCTGGACCCTGCTCGCACTCGCCGCGGCCGTCGGGCTGGCGGCGGTGCGGGTGCGCGCCGAAGCCGACCTCGCGCTGCAGGGCGTGCCGGTCGCACCCACGCTCTCCGCGGCGCTGACCACCCTGCTCGCCACCGGTCTGGCCTGGCGCACCGGCGGTCGACCGCTCGTGGCGGCGGTGGTCGGTGGGCTGCTCACCGCCACCGCGGTGGTGACCGGCTACGACCCTCTGCTCGCCGGCGCCGCGCTGGGCGCGGCCGTCGTCGGCGCGGCGCTGGCGGTCCTGCTCACGGTGCCGGCGCGCTCCCTGCCGGCCGTGGTGCGCGAGGTGGTCCTGGCCCTGGTGGTCGCCGGTGTCGCGGCGCTCGCCACCTGGGGCTACGGCGCCCCGGTCGACGACACCCGGCTCTCCTACGTCGCGCTCGGGCTCGCCCTGCTGCTCACCCTGGTCGTGGTGCACCGTCCGGCGGGCGGGGTGCACGCGCTCGGGCGGGCCGGCGTCCTGCTCGTCCTCGGCGGCGTGCTGCTGCTGGCCCTCTCGCTCGCCTACGCCTGGGCCCTGCAGCGCTGGGGGGCGCCGTCGCTCGTCGCCGACGTCACCGCGGCGCGCGACCGGGCGCGCGACCTGCTGGGCGCCGTGCCGGCACCGCTGCAGGTGCTCGTGGGGGTCCCGGCCCTCGTCGTGGGGGTGGCGGTGCGCGACCGGCGTCGCCAGGGCTGGTGGGTCTGCGCCTTCGGGACCACGGCGACCACCCCGGTGACCGTGGGCCTGGTGACCGGCGACGACGCCACCACGCTGCTGCTCGCGACGGCGTACGCCGCGGCGCTGGGGCTGCTGCTCGGCCTGCTGGTGCTCGGGCTGCTACGCCTGCTCGGCCGCGCCGGCTCGCGGGGGCACCGCCCCGAGCCCTCCCGCATCCGCGCCCTGCGCTGACGGCCGCCCGGGGAGCAACTACCGTGACCTGCGAGGTCCTCCGCGGAGGGCCGAGGAGGGGTGCCGGAGTGGCCTATCGGAACCGCCTTGAAAGCGGTCGCTGGCAGCGATGTCAGCCGCGGGTTCGAATCCCGCCCCCTCTGCCGGTCAGGGTCTCCAGGGCGGGGTGGACTATCCTCGGGACGCGATGTCGCACCGTCTCCCCGTCCTGCGCCCGCTGGCCCCCGCGCTGCGTGCCCGGCTGCTCGGCGCCGGCCTCGTCGTCGTCGCGGCGCTGGTGCTGCTGAGCGTCCTGGCCACCTGGCTGCTCTCGCTCCCCGGCGCCGTCGTCACGGTGACGGTCATCCTCGCCGCCGTCGCGCTGGGCGTGCTGCTCGCGCTGCTGCTGCCCCGTCACTGGGTGGTGCGGCTCGACGAGGACGGCTACCGGGTCCGTCTGCTGCGCTCGGCCCGGGCGCGCTCCGCCCGCTGGAGCGAGGTGCTCGACGTGCAGGCCGGCACCGTCGACGGCGTGCGCTGCACCACGCTGCGGCTGCGTGACGGGCGCTCCACGACGCTGCCGGTCGACGCCCTCGCGGGTGACCCGACCGAGCTCACCTCGCTGATCGCCGAGCAGCTCGACCGCACCCACGGCTACCGCCGGCTGCGGTGAGCCCGGCGGGCGCCGCCGCCCCCTGATTCGCCGCGGCCGGGCGTCATGGGTAGCCTGTGCTGCGGCTTGGAGGTGTCGCCTAGTCCGGTCTATGGCGCCCGCCTGCTAAGCGGGTTTGGGGCTACAACCCCATCGAGGGTTCAAATCCCTCCACCTCCGCCAAGCGCCCGTCCCGGTCCTCGGACCGGGACGGGCAACCTCGTCCTGCCCGCAAACTCTGCAGGATCGTGCATTGCACACTCGTGTGCCCGAGCGATGCGGTTCGCCCGGGTGAGGCGGGGGAGCATCTCCATGCCCCCTAATGCACACGAGGAGATCGTCATGAAGATCCGTCGTCTCGCTGCCGCCAGCACCCTCTCGCTCGTCACCGTCGGCGCCGTCGCGCTCAGCGCCTCCCCCGCCCAGGCCGACACGGCCTGGGAGCGCACCACCAGCAGCACCGTGCAGGACACCGCCTGGGAGTGACCGCAGGGCCCGGCATGACCCTCGCCGGACGACGACACCGACTCAGGGGGTGTCGTCGTCCGCGACGAGGGCCCTGTCCTGCTGCCGTCCCATCGCCAGCCCCAGCTGGAAGCGGGTGTCGACGCCGTACTCCTCCTTGAGCGCGGCGACGTACGACGCGTAGGTCCGGGTGCTGACGCCGACCCGCTTCGCGCTGGCGGAGTCGCTGTGGCCCTCGCCGAGCATGCGCACCGTCAGCTGCCTGACCTCCTCGGCGATCTGGCCCTTCGCCGTGCGCGTCTCGTGGTCGTAGGCGCGGCCGCGCTCCCAGGAGCGCTCGAAGATGTCGACGAGGTAGGCCACGACCCGCTTGTCGTGGATCAGCACCGCGGACTCCGCGACGTCCCCTGGGATCAGCGCCAGGCGGCGGTCGATGATGATGAGGCGGTTGAAGAACTCGTCGAGGGTGCGGATCTCGGCCCCCAGCTCGCGCATGGTGTCGACGTAGGTCCGCATCGAGCGGCTGTGGCGGGCGGTGTGCTGGTAGAGCGTGCGGATGCGCACCCCGCGCTCCAGCGCTCGGGCGTCGCGCGAGCGGGCTGCGGCCTGCACGCTGGCGCGGCGTGGCCCCGCGGGGTGGGCGGTGACGATCTCGCTGCGGGCGTCCTCGACGGCGGTCTCGAGGAAGCCGTTGACGGTGTCGATGCCCCGCAGCTGGGTCAGGCCCTCGCCGCTCTCCCCCGCCCGGCGCCAGGCGTGCGCCAGCTCGCCCAGCGTCTCGGCCCAGGCGGCGCTCTCGTCCAGCAGGTGCGCGGCCTCGCGGCTCAGCGGCGTGACCAGGCTCGACTGCACCAGCGCCGGGTCGGCGGCGCGCCAGACCCCGTCGCCGTCCTGCCGCAGCAGGCCCAGCTCTCGCAGGGTCGCCACCGCCTCGACGGCCTCGCGGTCGTCGTGGCTCCCGCCCAGCCGAGGGTCGTCGGCGCGGAGGCCACCGGCGGCCACCGCCTCGGCGTACAGCTGGCCCGCCGGCCCGGCCAGGAGCTCGCGCCTGCGCGCCCCGTCGTCAGCGTCCATGGACGCCATCATGGCGGACGTGCGCCACCGACTCACTCGCCGAGGCGTGCCTTCAGGCCGTCGAGCTCGGTCCAGAGCACGGCGGGGAGGTCGTCGCCGAACTTCTCGAACCACTCGGTGATCTGCGGGATCTCCGCGCGCCACTCCTCGACGTCGACGTCGAGCGCCGCCTCGAGCTGCTCGCGGGAGAGGTCGAGGCCCTCGACGTCGAGGGCGTCGGGCGTCGGGACGTGACCGATGGGGGTCTCGACCGCGGCGGCCTGGCCGTCGATCCGCTCGAGCACCCACTTCAGCACGCGGCTGTTCTCCCCGAAGCCGGGCCACAGGAAGCCGCCCTCGTCGTCGCGGCGGAACCAGTTGACGTAGAAGATCCGCGGCATCTTGGCCGCGTCGTTCTCCTTGCCCATGTTGATCCAGTGGGAGAGGTAGTCGCCGGCGTTGTAGCCGATGAAGGGCAGCATCGCCATCGGGTCGCGGCGCACCACGCCGACGGCGCCGGTGGCGGCCGCGGTGGTCTCGCTGGAGAGCGTGGCGCCCATGAAGGTGCCGTGGGTCCAGTCGCGGGCCTCGACCACCAGCGGCACCGTGGTCTTGCGGCGGCCGCCGAAGAGGATCGCGTCGATCGGGACGCCGCGCGGGTCGTCGTACTCGTCGGCGAGGATCGGGCACTGCTTGATCGGCGTGCAGTAGCGGCTGTTGGGGTGGCTGGAGAGCTCCTCGCTCTCCGGCGTCCACGGCTCGCCCTTCCAGCTGGTGGCGTGGGCGGGCGGGTTCTCCAGGCCCTCCCACCAGACGTCGCCGTCGTCGGTGAGCGCGACGTTGGTGAAGACCGAGTTGCCGATGTTGATGGTCTTCATCGCGTTGGGGTTGGTGTGCTCGTTGGTGCCGGGCGCGACGCCGAAGAAGCCGTACTCGGGGTTGACCGCCCACAGCCGGCCGTCCTCGCCGATGCGCATCCAGGCGATGTCGTCGCCGATCGACTCGACCTTCCAGCCGGGGATGGTCGGCTCGAGCATGGCCAGGTTGGTCTTGCCGCAGGCGCTCGGGAAGGCCGCGGCGACGTACTTGGTGACGCCCTCGGGGCTGGTCAGCTTGAGGATCAGCATGTGCTCGGCCATCCAGCCCTCGTCGCGGGCGACGACGCTGGCGATGCGCAGGGCGTAGCACTTCTTGCCCAGCAGCGCGTTGCCGCCGTAGCCCGAGCCGTAGGACCAGATCGTGCGCTCCTCGGGGAACTGCACGATGTACTTGGTGTCGTTGCACGGCCACGCCACGTCGGCCTCGCCCTCGGCCAGCGGGTGGCCGACCGAGTGCAGGCACGGCACCCACTTCACGCCGCCCTCGGCCTCGAGCTCCTCCATGCGGCGCAGCACGTGGCTGCCCATGCGCGCCATCACGCGCATGCTCGCGGCGACGTACGCCGAGTCGGTCAGCTCGACGCCGAACATCGGCGCCTCGGCCTCGAGGTGGCCCATCACGAAGGGCACGACGTACATCGTGCGGCCCCGCATGCAGCCGTCGTACAGGCCGCGCATGAGGCCCTTCATCTCCTCGGGGTCCATCCAGTTGTTGGTGGGGCCCGCGTCGCGCTCGTCGCGGCTGCAGATGTAGGTGCGGTCCTCGACGCGGGCGACGTCGATGGGGTCGGAAGCGGCGTAGAAGGAGTTGGGCTTCTTGGCCTCGTCGAGCTTGACGAAGGTGCCGGTCGCGACCAGCGCGTCGGTCAGCTCGACCCACTCCTCCTCGGAGCCGGTGCACCAGTGGATCCGGTCTGGCTTGGTCAGTGCCGCGGTCTCCTCGACGAAGTCGAGGATGCCCTGGTGCGTGGTGGGAGCACTGGTGGTCTCGGACGTAGCCGTCATGGCGCGTGGCCTCTCATCGATGTGTCTCGGCGTAACCGTGGGTCTGGGGCGCCGGGTGCCGCACCGTTGCATGCCCCCGTGAGGTGCTGGCGAGGCTACGACGAATCACACCGGCGGCATATTGGATCGATCCAGCGCTGCGTTGCGCCCTGATTTCGGCCCCGCCGCCCGCGTCGGCTAGAGTTGCCCGGTCCTCGCAAGGGGACGGGCGCCTGTAGCTCAACGGATAGAGCATCTGACTACGGATCAGAAGGTTTGGGGTTCGAATCCCTACAGGCGCGCAGGACAGCAAGCCCCCGTCGGTCGTGCCGACGGGGGCTTCGTGCTTCTCGCTCGTCGCTGTGCGCGTCCCCGACGACGGACGCACCCAGGTCGGGGGCGTCCCCCAGGGTGCTGCCCGTGGTGTGCTGACGTCGTGGACGACGACACGCCTGCGGTCCGGCACCTCGCTGACCTCCCCGTGGAGAGGTGGGACGACGAGACGAGAGGGAGCGCGACCTGGCAGACCCTGTTCTCGTCGGACGTCACCGGGACCCGCGACCTCACCACCGGGGTGTGTGTCGTCCCGGTGGGCGGTGAGCTCGCTGCCCACCGGCATGCCGTGACGGAGTCGTACTTCTTCCTGGAGGGAACCGGCAGCCAGCGGCTGGGCGACGAGGTCTTCGACGTGCAGGCCGGGTCGGCGGTGATGATCGGCAGCGACACCGTCCACGCGACCCGCAACACCGGAGACCGACCGCTGCGCTTCTTCTACGTCTTCGCGACCGGCTCCTTCGACGACGTGCACTACGCCTTCGACTGACCGTCCCGGCGCGAGGCCGCCGGACGACGCCTCAGCCGATCGCCAGCTCGCTGACGAGACCGTCGGTGAGGGTGAAGCGGTAGTCGAGGTCGGCGACGCCGCCGGGGAAGTCGCCCTCGAGGTGGAGGACGGCCACCCAGTGGATGTCGTCGAGGCGGCGGGCCGCGACGAGCTGGGTCGTGTAGGTGAACTCGCTCCCCGCGTGCAGCAGGAAGTCGCGGACCTGCTCGGTGCCGCGGAAGGTCTCGCCCTGGTCGGTGACGACGACGTCCTCGGTGAGGCAGCGCAGGGCGGCGCTCGCCTCCCTGGCGGTGTGGGCGGCGAGGAACGCGCGGATCGTGGTGGGCAGCTGGTCGGGGTGGATGTCCTGCGTGGTGGTCATGGGGCGAGCGTGGGGCCGGCCGCCGGTGGAGGGTCAAGCACTGGACCCTCCCTCGGGGGGAGGGTGCACACTGCGCGGGTGCGATCCGGCCTGAGCATCGGGGAGTTCTCCCGGCTGACCCACCTGAGCGTGCGCACGCTGCGCCGCTACCACGAGGGCGGGCTGCTCGTGCCCTCCCACGTCGACGACCTCACCGGCTACCGCTACTACAGCGCGGCGCAGATCCCCACGGCCCAGGTCATCCACCGGCTGCGGGAGCTCGACGTGCCGCTCCCCGCCGTACGCCGCATCCTCGACGCCGGTGATCCCGGCGCGCGCTCCGCGCTGGTGGCCGAGCACCTGCGCCGACTGGAGTCCGAGCTGGACCGGACCTGGGCCGCGGTGCGCTCGCTGCGGAGGCTGCTGGCGCCCGAGCCCGCCCCGGTGCAGGTCGAGGTGCGCAGCCTCCCGGCCACCACGGTGGCCGCGGTGGAGGACGACGTCGAGCTCGACGACGTCCTGGGCTGGTACGCCGGCGCCATGGCCGAGCTCGACGCGACCCTCGACGGCCCGCTCGGCACCCCCGGCGGCGTGTACGACAACGCGCTCTTCGAGACCGGGCGGGGGCACGTGCTCGTGCACCGGCCCACGCAGGACCCACCCAGCCGGGGACGGGTGCGCCCTGTCGAGCTGCCCGCCGTCGAGCTGGCCGTGGCCACCCACGTCGGTGACCACGACGACATCGACGTCACCTACGGCGAGGTCGGAGCCTGGGTGGTGGCCAACGCCCTGTAGGTCGCCGGACCCATCCGCGAGACCTACCTGGTCGGACCGCGAGACACCGAGGACCCCTCCACCTGGCGCACCGAGATCGGGTGGCCGGTCTTCCCGGTCACCGACTCCCTCGCGCCCCGCTGACGGCCCACCGGCTCAGACGCCGTCGGGGGCCAGCACGATGTCGAAGGCGACCCGCGACCACGTGGATCCGCCGAGGTCCCGCCCGTCGGGGGTCGGAGTGCCCGCCGGCTGCTCGACGAAGTCCTTGACCAGCGAGTCCTTGACGCCGAAGACGCTGTCGCGCTCGAGCAGCTCGTCGCCGCGGACGAAGATGTGGGTGACCAGGGTCCGGCTCTCGGGGGCGCTGACCATGAAGTGCAGGTGCGAGGCCCGCATCGGCGAGCGACCGGTCGCCTCGAGCATCCGGCCCACGGGGCCGTCGTGCGGGATCGGGTAGGGCGTCGGGGTGATGGCCCAGAAGTGGAAGGCGCCCGCGTCGTCGCTGAAGAGATGGGCGCGACCGGCCACGCGGTCGTCGTCGTACTGCACGTCGTAGAAGCCGTCCTCGTCGGCCTCCCACACCTCGATGCGGGCGCCCGCCACCGGCTTGCCGTCGGTGTCGCGGACCGTGCCCTCCACCCAGCAGGGTTGGCCGTTGGCGGGACCGGCGATGTCGCCCCCGAGGTCGATGCGAGGGGCGTCCTCGACGAAGAAGGGGCCGAAGACGGTCGCCTCCGTGGCGTCGGCGTAGGCCTCGTTGTTGATGGCGATGGTCTGCATGGAGGCGCCGAGGGTGTCGGAGAGCAGGATGAACTCCTGGCGCCGCTCGTCGGTGATGTGACCCACGGCGGTGAGGAAGTCGATGCCCTGCCGCCACTCCTCCTCGGTGAGCCGGACGTCGCGCAGGAAGGCGTGCAGGTGGGTCACGACTCCCTGCACGAGCTGCTTGAGGCGGGGGCTCTCGGTGCCGTCGAAGGAGTCGAGGACCGCCCGCACCAGGCTCTCCTCACGCTCGCGCTGCTCGGCACTGATCTCCGGACCGGTCTCTGGGCTCATCGGGGGTCTGCTCCTTCCCAGGCGCGGCGCAGGAGGTCCCCGAGGACCTCGACGCCGACGTCGGCGGGGTTGCTGGGGGGTACGACGGGAAGGATCGCGCGCGCCGCGTCGGGGATCTGCGACTCCTCGAGGCCGACGTCGCGCAGGGCGCGCGGCGCGTCGAGCCGGGCGCGCAGGCGCTGCAGCCCCGCCAGGCCGTCGTCGGCCCCGAAGGCGCGGGCGATGCGGGCGTCGGCGGCCGGCGCCGCAGGACCGTTGAGGGCAAGGACGTGGGGCAGCACGATGGCGTGCGTCGGGGCGTGCGGCAGGTCGTACCGCCCGCCCAGGACGTGACAGATCTTGTGGTGCAGCCCCGACCCGGCGGAGGCGAAGGCGACCGCCGACAGGTACGCGCCGTACAGCGTCTCCTCGCGCCCCTCCAAGGCGGTGGGGTCCGCGGCGACGCGTGGGAGCCCGGCGTCGAGCGCCCGGATGCCCTCCGTGGCCAGGGCCTGGTCGATCGGGTCGGTGTGCGGCGACCACATCGAGTCGACGCAGTGCGCCAGCGCGTTGAGCCCCGAGGCCACGCTCAGCCCGACCGGCAGCGAGAGCGTCAGCGAGGCGTCGTAGACCACGGTGCGGGGCAGCACCCGCGGGTCGACGCCGGTGGTCTTGGTCGACCCCTCGGTCAGCCCCCAGACGTTCGTGGCCTCCGAGCCGGCGTACGTCGTGGGGACGGCGACGATCGGGAGGCCGGTGGTGAGCGCGACCGCCTTGGCGAGGCCGGTCGTGGAGCCGCCGCCGACGCTGACCAGCACGTCGGCGTCGTGGGCCGCGGCCGCGGCACGGGCGCGCTCGGCGACGGGGACGGGCACGTGCATGACGACCTCGTCGTGGACGTGGGCGACCGGCAGGCCGCCGGTGACGCGGGCCGCCAGCTCGGCCTCGGAGGCGCCGGCGACGACCATGACCCGGCTCCAGCCGCCCTCCTCGACCTCCGCCGCGAGCGCCTCGGCCGCCTGCCCGGACCCGAAGCGGACCCGCTGCCCCAGGGTGTCGTGCCGGAAGGAGAGGCTCACTCGCCGCTCCCCCGGCCGGGCGTCCGCCCCAGCACCTGCCTCAGGGCGGTGCCCAGCTGGCCCGCGGGGTCGTCCGGCAGGCTGTGCGAGCGCCAGGCGATGTGCTTGTCGGGGCGGACCAGCAACGCACCGCCCTCGTCGACCTCGCGCAGCTTGGCCCAGTCGTAGTACAGGTCGGTGACCTCGCGGCCGGGACCGATGACGACCGCCTCCACCGGGACGCCCAGCTCGGCGGAGACCTCGGCCGCCGCCTCCTCCCACGCCTCGCCCGCGATGCCGGTGACGAGGGTCCAGCGGTCGTAGGGGGCGAGGTCCATCATCGCGAGCTTGACCTTGTGGTCCCCCACCCACGCGTGCGGCAGGTGCGAGCCGGGCACCGTCGAGGCCTCGTAGTAGAGGTCCGGGTCGCGGGTGGGCTCCGGCCGGGTGGTGCCGTCGGAGGCGATCGCGCTCGACTCGTAGAACTGGCCGAGCTCGACGCCGTGGGCGTTGAACTCGTAGTTCTTCAGCTCCATCGCCTTGACCAGCGCCGCGCGCTTGGCAGCACCCTCGGGGGTGTTGGCCTTGCGCTCCTCGATGGCGGCGACCATCTCCTCCTCGGTCTCGGCCTCGGTCACGCCGAGCGCCACGAAGAGGTCGACGAACTCGCGGCTCGACCGGTTGGCGCGCTTGACGATGCGCTCGGCCACGGGCGCCCTCTCCACGGAGTAGGTCTCCAGCAGGGACGGGTCGGCCTGGCCGCGCAGGACGGCCGCGAGCTTCCAGGCGAGGTTGTAGGAGTCCTGGATCGAGGTGTTGGAGCCCAGGCCGTTGCTCGGCGGGTGGCGGTGGACGGCGTCGCCGGCGCAGAAGACGCGGCCGGACTGCAGGTGGGTCGCGTACATCTCGTTGTTGCCCCACAGGGAGGTGCCCGTGATCTCGACGTCGAGGTCGGGCATGCCCAGCAGGTTGCGCACGATCTGCGTCGCCGCGGCCTCGTCGACGACCGGCGGCGGCTCGGCGATGTCGTAGCCCCACACGATCAGCCACTCGTTCCACGGCCGGATCATGCGGACGAGCCCGGCGCCGATGCCGCCGACGTTGGAGCCCGGCTGGATCACCCAGTAGAGGACCGAGGGACGGTGGTCGCAGTAGGCGCTGATGTCGGCCTTGAAGGTGATGTTCATGGAGCCGGCGATGTCCATGGCGCCCTCGAAGGGCAGGCCGACGTCGGCAGCGACCTTGGAGCGCGCACCGTCGGCGCCGATGAGGTACTTCGCCCGGATCGTGTACGGCGCGCCCGTGACGCGGTCGAGGACCCGCACGTCGACGCCGTCGGCGTCCTGGGTGTGGGAGAGGTACTCGGTGGAGAACCGGGAGTGGGTGCCGCGTGCGGTGGCGTTGCGGACCAGGATCGGCTCGAGGTAGGTCTGGGGGATGTCGACGATGAGGCTGGGCGAGGCCAGCTGGTAGTCGGCCTCCCGGGCGGCGCTCGTGCCCCAGGTGTGGATGCGGCCGATCTCCTCACCAGCGATCGACGTGCAGAAGACGGTGTCCCCGACCAGGCTGTGCTCCGTGGCGTCGGCCAGCACCTGCTGCTCGATGCCCATGTCGCGGAAGATCTCCATCGCGCGCTGGTTGGTGATGTGCGCGCGCGGGGTGTTGGCCGTCCACCGGTACTTCGTGATCATGATGTTGGGCACGCCGAGCGTGGCGAGGAAGAGCGCGGCGGCCGAGCCCGCGGGGCCGGAGCCGACGATCAGCACGTCGGTCTCCACCAGGCCGGAGGTGGGGAGCTCGGTCTCCTGCTGGCCGTCGTCGAACACTGGCACGTGATCCACCCTCCTCGTCCGGCGCCCCGCCGGTGTGCCGGCCAGTGTCCGCGTCGGCGCGGAGGGTGTCGACGGTGTGACCGGCATCTCGGCGCGTCTGCGCACCGATGGCCGATCCACGAAGGTCGACCTCTGCTCGCGCCGCGACGGCTGTCGCGCTCAGAGAGCGAGCGGGAGGGCGCGGGCGGTCGCCGCCCTGCGACGCACCTCGCTGGCGGTCTCGCCGAAGTGCGTCGTGAACGCACTGGAGAAGTGGGCGGCCGAGGCGAAGCCGCACTGGTGGGCGACCTGCGCGATCGTCGTCGACGATGCTGCGGGCCCCTCCAGGAGCCTGCGCGCCGCGTCGAGGCGACGCCCCAGGAGATACGGGCGGAAGCCGGTGCCGGTGGAGGCGAGGACCCGCGAGAGGTGCCGGGTGCTGAGCCCGATGGCGGCCGCGACGACGTCGGCGGACAGGCTCGGGTCCGCGAGGTGCTGCTCGATATAGGTGTGCGCCGCGGCGCGGTGCGCCGCCGAGGGGTCGCGCTCGGCCCTGCCGGTGAGCGCGGCCACGAGGTCGAGGAGGCTGTCCTCCTCGGTGGGGGTGGCGCCGTCCTCGCGCGCGGCGCGACCCACGGTCCTGGCCAGGGTGTGGGCCACCGCGTTGGCGCCCGCCTCGAAGCTCACCACGCGCGGCTGGTCGACCCGCTCGATGCCGGTGACCTCGGCGAAGAGCGGGCGCGGGACCTTGACCACCAGCTCCTCCAGGCCCTGGGAGAAGCCGCGCATGAAGGGCCGGTCGGCGTCACACATCAGCAGCTGCCCCGGACGCAGCTTGCGGACGCCGTCGTCGTGGTAGAAGAACGCCTCGCCGACCAGGCTGAAGAACAGCGCCACCGACTCCGCCGGACGCCGGCGCACCAGGCCGAGGTCGCGCTCCACGACGTGCGAGCTCCCCCGCACACGCGCCAGGTGCAGCCGGTCGACCTGCACGTTGACCTCGGTCGCCTCCAGCACGCCCCCCGAGAGCGTGCGGCAGCGCAGGCCGATCAGGGCGTCCTCGTTGTGCGTCTCCCACAGCTCGACGCGCTGCTCGAGGGGCAGGCCGACCGTGGAGAACGCGCGAGGCGCGGCGCCGCCCGCGGTGCTGCCTGAGGGGGCACCCGTCCGGGTGCCCGACGAGGCCCGCGGCGGTGCGTCCGGCATGGGCCGAGACTACCTGTGACCCCAGTCACGACCGGTCCCTCACGAGCGTCCCGCGCGGACCCCTCCCCGACCTCCTCAGCCGGCCGAGCCGGGCCGCGGCACCACCCGCTGCTCCTCGAGCAGGTCGAGGAGCGCCTCGAAGGCGTGCGGCGTCGAGCGGTACGCCGTGAAGCCGCGCTCCCGGCTGCGGGTCATGTCGGTCAGGCACTCGACGTCGCGACCGAGGTCGCTGTCGGTGTGCCACCACGACGCGACCCGCGAGAGGTCGGGCTCCACGAGCCCGTCGCGCTCGGCGATCCGTGACCACGTGCCCTCGGCGTCGTCCCACGCGGCGATCTGCTCCTCGAGCGGGCGGGGCGCGTCGGCGTACCCCTCCCACGCGACGCCGAGCCGGTCCGCGAGCCGCGGCCACAGCCAGCGCCAGCGGAAGACGTCACCGTTGGCGATGTTGAAGGCCGTGTCGGCCGCCTCCGGCGTCGTCGCCGCCCACACCATCTGCTCGGCGTTGATGCCGGCGTCGGTCATGTCGACCAGCCCGTTCCACTGCGTCTCCGAGCCGGGGAAGACGAAGGGCCGGCCCGCCTCGCGGCACAGGGCGGCGTACGCCGCGAGCGTCTGCCCCATGTTCATGGCGTTGCCGACGGCGTGGCCGATGATCGTGTGGGCGCGGTGGACGCTCCAGGCGAAGCCGTCGCGCTCGGCGGCGGCGAAGAGCTCGTCCTCCTGGGCGTAGTAGAAGTTGTCGTAGGGCAGCCGCGGCTCGTCCTCGTGGAAGGGCGAGTCGGGCATCTCGCCCTGGCCGTAGGCCTCGAAGGGGCCGAGGTAGTGCTTGAGGCCGGTCAGCAGGGCGACGTGGCGCACCGAGCCCGCGCCGCGGACGGCGCCGAGCAGGTCGCGCACGAGCGCGCCGTTGACCTCGATGTTCTCCGCCTCGGTGGGCTGGCGGATCCAGGCGGTCAGGAAGACGTGCGTCGGCTCGTGGCCCGCCAGCGCCCGCTCCAGCGCCGTGGGGTCGGTGAGGTCGGCACTGACCGGCTCGACGCCGTCCACCGGCGTACCCCCGCTGCGGGAGAGGCCGAGGACGCGCCAGCCCTGCTCCACCAGCAGGCGGCACAGGGCGGAGCCGGCGATGCCGGTCGCGCCGACGACCAGGGCGGTCGGGTGGTCAGGGGCGGTGCTGGCGGAGTTGCTCGGGAAGGTGCTCACGTCGTTGGTTACCCGCTGTCACCGATCCCTTCACCTGTGTCGCTGGTCATGGCAGCCTGCCGGTGACGAGGAGGACGACGTGTCACTGCCGCGCAGCTATCCGCCCGACCTCTACCGCGGGGAGGGCGGCGAGGTCTCCGCCTGGCTCCGTGGCCGTGACACCGAGCCCGAGATCACCTACGCCAGCGGCGGGACCTGCGAGTACCTCGCCCGTGGGGACCAGACCGAGGGACGCTTCGGCCTCTACCGCTGGACCTTCGGCGAGGAGGAGACCGGGCCCGACGCCCACTTCCACCGGTCGATCTCCGAGCAGTTCTACGTGCTCTCCGGCGAGGTGCGGCTCTACGACGGTCGCGCCTGGATCACCGCGCGGCCCGGCGACTTCCTCTACGTCCCCGAGGGCGGGCTGCACGCCTTCCGCGGCGGGGGCGGCGCCTCGATGCTGCTGATGTTCGCCCCCGGCGGCCCCCGCGAGGACTACTTCGAGACCCTGGCCCGCCGCGAGGAGATGACCGAGGAGCAGCGCGCGGCCTTCATGATCCGCCACGACACCCACTGGGTCTGAGCCGCGGACCTGTCAGCGCACCGGCAGGACCAGTCCGTCGATGGTGACCGGCTTGGTCCTGGCTGCCGGCGAGAGGCGCAGGACGCCCTTGGCCGTGGCCGGACCCGGCAGCCGCAGCAGCTGCCGGTGGCGCGTGGTGCGGCTGGTGAGGTCGACGACGCCGTACGAGCGAGCCCCGAGGTGCACCCGCACCTTGCCGCACCTCGCGCAGGTGGTGGCCAGGATCCACCCACGGTTGGCGACTCGGCTGGAGGTCGCGAGCGACGCCGTGGTCCCGCGCAGCTGGGTCGCGGCCCTCCGGTGGTAGGCGCCGGACGCCTTCGCGCGGGTGGTGCCGCGCCGCTTGAGGGCCCGGTCGTCGAGCGCCACCGACGTGCAGGTCGCGGCGGACCAGCCCGACACGTTCCCCGCGGCGTCGGCGGCCCTGGTCGAGAAGCACGCCGTCTGGCCGGCACGCAGCCCCGTGACCCGCAGTCGCCCCGCCGGGACCTGCTGCCAGCGCGCCGGGGAGGACCAACCGCCCAGCGATCGACCCGGCGAGCCCACCCGCCACCGCACCGTCATGGGCTGCGCGGCGAGCGCGACGTCGTCGCGCGCCGTCAGCGACAGGTCGAGGCTGCTGGAGAAGGACGCACGAGGCAGCGCGCCCACCCGCGCGGTCGGGGCCACCGCGTCGACCGTGGAAGGAGGCGTCACGGGCATGGTGAAGCGGTTGCTGAGCACATCAGCGCTGCCCTGGGCCGCTCCCTGCGCTCTCATGATCAGCATCCCCTCCGTCCCTGCCGGCCACGGCAGGGACACCGAGCGCTGCCCACCCGGTACGTCGATGCAGTCGGGTCCGGTCTCGATGGTGAAGACGCGCACCGGCTCCTCGTCAGGACCCGCGGTGTGCTGCCAGGTGACCTTGACCCGGCCGTTGGCCGGGTCGACGACCGCCTTGAGGTCGGTCGGCGGTGACGGGGCCGGGACCGGGGTGGCGCGCATCGTGGAGGTCACGGCGCGACCCGCGAGGTTCCACGCGGTGACCGTGACGTCGTACGGCACGCCGTTCGCCAGCTGGGTGACCACGGCGCTGTCGGCGTCGCCTGCCACCTCCGCGCGACCGAAGCGACGGTCGAGGCCGCGCGTCGCACTCGCGGTGACGTGGTAGGCCCGGATCTGCTGCCCCGGCGCTCGCTTCCAGCGCACCACGACACCGCTCTCCACACCGGCCGCCGTGACGTCGGGGACGGTGGGTGGCGCGACGCCGCTGAGCGGGCCGGGGACGGCGCTCGCCACGACACCGGGGAGCCTCGCGGCGTACGCCCGGCGACCGGAGACCCAGCCGACCGTGGGCACCTGCCCACGTGAGACGGCCACCGCGCTCTCCCCTGCCTCCCTCGGCGCAGCCGCGGCGGCGAGCAGGCGCCACGTGCCGCCCAGGCTGCCCGTCAGCGGGGTCCAGCGCAGGTCGCCGCCGGACGCGCGTGCCACCAGGAACCCGTTGCCCAGGAGCGGCTCGCCCGGAGCGACGAACCGGCGGGGAGGGTGCACCCCGGCCCTGTCGACCAGCAGCAGGCTCGGCTCCGGGAACGGCACCGCACACGACACCAGCATCCAGGACCCGGCGACCTGCACCTCGTTGACGTGGCACCCGACGGGGATCTCGGCCGCCGTCCCCGAGGCGAGGTTCGTCGCCACGACGCTCGTGCCCGGACCGCCCGGCACCTGGCCCCCGGGGATGTAGGAGACGCCGCTCTGGAGCGCCGTGGAGGTCCTGGAGGTGTGCGGCGGCCGGATGGATCCGGTGCGCGAGTCCAGGACGAAGCCCCCGGACGAGGCGGAGAAGCGGGCGTCGGCCTGCGCGACCCCCGAGAGGTTGCTCCGTGCCACCACGCCGGCCGGGCTCCTGTGCGCCGAGTAGTGGCCCTGCCACCCCGACTTCGACCACGCCGTGCCACCCTCACCGGCCGCGAGGCCGGGGCGTGCGTCGGAGTCGAGCAGCGTCGACCGCCCCGCCGTGCCGCCCGCGAAATCGACGATGCGCTCGCGGACGCCGCCGAGGTGCCCCGAGTCGTCCACCGTGACGACCCGCGCGCCGTCGACGGCGATGCCGCGGTGCCACGCCCTCACCGGGTCGACGGGCATCACTGGCGTGACCGCACCGTCGCTCACGTCGAGGTCGACGACCGCGGCCGATCCCGGGGCGTCGCCCGTGACGGCCAGGACGTGCCCGTCGGTCGAGGCGACCACCGAGTGGGCCCATCGAGCCAGGGTGCGGGCCGACCCGTCGGCGGCCACGGCGACGAGCGGCTGACCCGGGTCGGCGCCCCACGTGCCGTCGTGACGCGGGGCACTGGAGACCAGGACCTCCTCGCCCACGGGCAGCAGTCGGTAGGCGTCCTCGTACACCCGGTCGCCGGCGGAGACGCCCGTGCGTCGGCGTACGGCGCTGGGCTCCCCGGTGAGCGGATCGATGGTCACCGTGCAGAGCGCGCGTCGTTCCTGGCCGTCGTACCTGCCCTGCCAGGCGACGACGCCCTCGTTGACGGCCCAGGTGCTGCCGTGGGCCGTGGGGCAGTCGGGCTCCGTCGAAGCGACGAAGGTCGCGTGGCTCGTCGCCGTGTCGACGAGGAGGAGCCCGTTCGTGACGTCGGGGCGGGTGTACTTCAGCAGGGCGAGCGACCCGTCGGACACGCCCTTGCCTGCGGCGGAGGGACGGACGTCGGCAGGGACGCCGGTCACCGGTCGAGGCGCCCCGCCCGTCCATGGGAGCAGGCTCAGCGGTGCCTCGGCCGACGCGTCCGACCGCAGCAGCAGGCCGTCGGCGGAGTAGTCGAGAAGGGTGTGGGCCGCGGGCACGGCGAGCCGGGACCACGCGTCGTCGTCCAGCTGACGGTGCCGCACCTCGCTCGGTGGGCCGAACGAGGTCCACGACCCCACCAGTCGATCACCGACGACGCCGCCGATCCCCTCGGAGGACTCCTCCAGGGCACCCTGCGGGCTCCGCACCCGGGTGACCGACGCACCCATGCCGTCCGGCCCACTGTCGGGAGCCGGATCGAGCTCGTCCTCGAACGCCACGTGACCGTCGTCGCTGCGCCCGACCAGGCGTACGGCGCGCGGGTCCGCCCGCCACTCCGCCCCGAGCTCGACGACCGTGGGCTGGTCCGTGGCCGCCTGTGCCCCCGGCGCCGCGGCGATGGCGAGGGAGGAGCCCAGCAGACCGGCCACCGCCAGCCAGCGCGCACCCATGACCCGTCCGAGCACCGCGTCCCCCAACTCCCGAACCGGCCGAGCCGGTGCTGGATCATAGGACGCCGATGGCTCTCCCGACAGCCGAACGCCGAGGCCGGGAGCGCGACAACCTGCTGATGCACGCCGGTGTGGGCATCGCGCTGGGCGTCGTGCGCGCGCTGATGGCACAGGTCGGGCTGCGTGGGCCGTGGGCGTCCGCGCAGTTCGCGGTCGTGCGGCTGACCAACGACCAGATCCTCGAGAACGCCACCGGCGTCGGCGCGCCACCACAGACGTGGCCTCGCGCCGAGCTGGCCGTCGACCTGCTCCACAAGACGGTCTACGGCCTCGCGACGGGACTCGTCGCCGACGCCCTCGTGCCCGCGACGGGCTCGGCCCGGGTCAGCAGCACGCGGCGCGTGCGCCGGGGCGTCGTACGGACGTGGGACCGATCCCTCGTGGGCATGGCTGGGGACGCGCTCCCCGCGCTTGAGGCTCAGCCCGTCACGAGCCGCACGACCCCCCGGACGACCAGGAAGGTGCCGGCGGCCGCGACCAGGAGGACGACCAGGGTCCGGCCGTGCTGGTCGATCAGGTCGTGCAGGCGGGTGAGCACCCGCTCGGCGACCGCCGGAGCCAGCGCGGTGGCCGCGACCGGACCCCAGGCGGGCAGGCAAACGACGCCGACGAGCAGCACCGCGGCGACGACGCACGAGGCGGTCGCGAGGTCGCTCGACGCGATCTCCTTGGCGGCCGGGACGACGAGCGCGAGCGACGTGACGTTCGTGGCCATCGAGAAGGCACCGAAGCCGAACGCGCGGGACGGGGACATCCGCTCGCGGGGCGGCTTCGCCCGCGGCGGGCGCTCCCGCTGCAAGCGCCACAGCACCAGCGCGAGAAGGAGCAGTGCGGCCCCCACGGCGAGGTCGAGCGAGGCGTTCAGCCGCGGCGCCTGCGGCAGCGAGAGCGACTGACCGGCCGTCACCACGACGCCGACGAGGGCCGAGAGGACGACGGCGGTGCCGGCGGCGTACCGCCAGGCGAGCCTGCGACCACCCGGCGCCGCCAGGATCACCGCCTGCTCGGTGAGCATCACCGGGCTCACCGCCGCTGCCAGCGCCAGCGGAAGCACGACGGCGAGCAGGTGGAGCACGCGCCGACGGTAGCGTCGGAGGTGCGGCCTGGCGAGCGACGCGGACCGCGCACGCGAGGAGGTCTGCGGATGCCGGGGACGACGACCACGCCCGAGGTGCTGTGGCGGCCGGGCTGCCCCTTCTGCCTGAAGCTGCGCGTGGCGCTGCGGGTGCTCGGCGTACGGGCCGAGTGGCGCAACATCTGGGAGGACGACGACGCGCGGGCGCTCGCGCGCGAGCACAACGGCGGCGACGAGACCGTGCCGACCGTGCGCGTGGGCGAGCGGTGGCTGACCAACCCCTCGGCGCGCGAGGTACGCCGGCTCGCGAAGGGCTGAGCCGACGGTGACCTCTCTCCTCGGCCCGGAAGGCACCCCGCTGCGGCGTACGCGGTCGGTCCTGACGTTCTTCGTCGTCGCCCTGCTCGGGGTCGCGATGGTCGCGGCGGCGCTGGGGCGGGTCGCGCCGATCGTCTGGGCGCTGGTCCTGGCAGCGGTGCTCGTCGGTGGCCACCTGTGGTCATGGCCTCGGGAGGCGGGCCGGCCCGTCGCGACGGCGGAGCTGACACTCGATCTCCGCACCACCCTTTTCACCGGTGTGGCCGTGGGCGTGGCGAGCGGCTTCGCCGTCGTCGTCCAGGGCGGCAGCGCCGGTCAGGGACTGGTGCAGACGGCTGTCACCACGGTGCTCGCCGTACCGCTGCTCTTGCTGCTGCGGTGGTGGGGTCTCCGGAAGGGCTGACGCGGGGTCTCGACAGGCTCGACCGGCAGAGAGCACGGCCGGCCAGCGGGTGGGTCAGCCGGCGGCGAGGGCCTCGAGGGTGATGTCAGGATGGTCGCGCTCGGTCTTGGTCGCGCGCCACTGGTCGGGGAAGAGCGCGAGCAGCGAGCCGTCGCGGCGCTCGAGCACCTCGACGCCGCGGATCGTGCTGAGCACGTCGAGCGCGTCCTTGTCGGTACGCCGCGCGAGCGCGAAGCCGAGCGGGGAGAGCCGCACGGGGCAGTTGAACTCCGCCTCCATCCGCGCCTGCACCACCTCGAACTGCATCGGCCCGACCGCGGCGAGCACGGGGCTGCGGTCGCCGCGCAGGTCCGAGCGCAGCACCTGCACGACGCCCTCCTGGTCGAGCTGCTCGACGCCCTTGCGGAACTGCTTGTCCTTGCTGATGTCGGACGCCGTGCACGTGACGAAGTGCTCGGGGGCGAAGGTCGCGATCGGCGGGTAGGTGACGGGGTCGCCGACGTAGACCGTGTCGCCGACGCGCAGCGCGTTGGCGTTGACCAGGCCGATGATGTCGCCGGGGCTGGCGGTCTCGACCGAGGAGAGCTCGCGGCCGAAGACGGCCTGGGCGTACTTCGTGGCGAAGGGCTTGCCGCTCGGGCCGTGCGTCACGACCATGCCGCGCTCGAAGGTGCCCGAGCAGACGCGGGCGTAGGCGAGCCGGTCGCGGTGGGCGGCGTTCATGCCCGACTGGACCTTGAAGACGAAGGCGCTGAAATCGTCGTCGACCTCGCGCGGCGTGCCCTCGACCGTCTCCAGCGCGTGCGGCGCGGGGGCGAGCTCGAGCAGGCGCTCGAGCAGCTGCGCGACGCCGAAGTTGAGCAGCGCGGAGGCGAACATGACCGGCGTCGTGCGGCCGGCGAGGAAGGCCTCCTGGTCGTGGTCGGCGCCGTCGGCGGCGAGCAGCTCGTCGCCGTCGACCGCGACGGCCCACAGGTCGCCCTCGACCTCGAGCGCCTCGTCGGAGCCCATCCGGCGCTCGGGCGCGATCGTCGCGCCACCCGCGGTGCGGGTGTACTGCACGAACTCACCCGTGGTGCGGTCGAGCACGCCCTTGAAGTCGCCCGACTCCCCCACCGGCCAGGTGATCGGCGTGGGGCGCAGACCGATCTGCTGCTCGATGAGGTCCATCAGCTCGAGCGGGTCGAGGCCCGGGCGGTCCCACTTGTTGATCACGGTGATGACCGGGATGCCGCGCAGCGCGCAGACCTTGAAGAGCTTCAGCGTCTGCGGCTCCATGCCGCGCGCCGCGTCGACGAGCATCACCGCGGAGTCGACGGCCGAGAGCACCCGGTAGGTGTCCTCGGAGAAGTCGCTGTGGCCGGGGGTGTCGACGAGGTTGATGACGTGGCCGTCGTACTCGAACTGCAGCGCCGCCGAGGTGATCGAGATGCCGCGCTGCTGCTCCATCTCCATCCAGTCGGAGACGGTGCCCTTGCGGCCGGACTTGCCGTGCACCGCGCCCGCCTCCTGGATCGCGCGGGCGTGCAGCGCGAGCGCCTCGGTCAGCGTGGACTTGCCGGCGTCGGGGTGGCTGATGACCGCGAAGGTACGCCGCGGGCGGCGGTCGGGGGTGCTCATGGGGGCGCTGCTCCTGCTCTGGGTGGACCGCCCGCCAGGGTACGTCGTTGCGGCGAGGGCTCAGGCCGCGCGTGCGTACGGCGCCCGCCCGCGCACCGCGGGGCGGGCCAGGCCGGAGGCGACCCAGGCGGTCGCCGCGACTCCGACCGCCAGCAGCGTCGAGGCGACGACGTCGCTCGGACGGTGCCACTGCAGCGCGACGGTCGAGAGCCCCGCGAGGCCGGTGACGCCCGCCGCGAGCAGCCAGGCCCAGCCGCGGCCGTGCAGGCCGAGCGCGACGACGAGCCCCGCGGCGAGTCCCGCGACGGCGGCCGTGTGACCGCTGGGCAGGCTGTTGGAGCCGTAGGCACTCGCGCCGTCGAGCAGCTCGGGGCGCACCAGCACCGCCTTGAGCACCTGCGCGCCCAGCACCGTGCCGAGCACGGTCAGGCCGCCGGCCGCGGCGGCGCGCAGACCCCCGGCCGCCAGGCCGAGCAGGACCACGGCGACGCCGCCCAGGAGCACAGTGACGGGCGAGACGAGGCCGAGGACCTCGCCGGGCAGCTCCGCCCACCGCGACGACTGCGTGAGCGAGCCGAGGCGCAGCATCACCGCGGTGTCCCACGCCTGCCCGCCGGCAGTGCGCACGGCGACGGCGTACGTCGCGAGCAGGGCGGCACCGCTCAGCGCGGCCGTGGTGACGGCGACGCCGAGACGACCGGTGCTGGTGCGCGGCACGGGACCTCCTGCGGCTCGGACGGAGCCGCCATCCTGACCGGCGTACCTGAGGGAAGCCACAGAGCGCGCCGAGTGTCGCCTGCGGAAAAGTGCTCAGCGCCAGGTCGTCGAGCGGCGCGCCGCGTCGTACACCATGGCCACCTGGTCGTCGTCGAGCGACGGGCCGAGGCGCCGGAGCCACCCGGCGAGCTGCCGGCGTGGCACGACGTCGACGTCGGTGGGCTGACTCCTGACCACGACCTCGGCGGCGTTGACGGGGACGACGAGCCCGTGCACCGCGACGCTGAGCCCGCAGGCTCGGGAGAGCAGGTCAGCGGCGCGCGCCGCCTCGAAGCGGGCGTTGCGCACGTAGGGCTGCCGGAAGCCGTCGACGAGGAAGGTGCTGCCGCCGACCCAGATCTTCTTGCCGGGGTGGTGCTTGGCGTTGACGGTGAAGACGCCGCCCGGCCCGATCACGAGGTGGTCGATGTCGGAGCCGCGGGTGCCGATCGGGATGGCGTGCAGCGAGCGCCAGCGCGGGTCGCGGCGCTCGAGCTTGGTCAGCTGGGCGCCCACCTTCTCCTCACCCTTGGCCCCGAGCCGCCACGCCGTCTCCTCGGTGCGGACGCCGAGGAGACGGCCGAGGGTGGAGCGGACCGGGGCGGCGGCGTACGCAGCCTCGGCGGTCTCGCGGACGCTGGCGCCGGGTCGGTTGGTCGCCAGGTCGAGCCACGCGCGCTCGAGGACGGGCGCCGGCGGCTCGGGCGGGAGCGCGGCCGGGGGCGGGGCCGGAGTCGGGGTGTCGCCGAGCCGCCAGGCGACGGCCGCAGCCGTCACGGCGTCACGCCAGCGCTCCTCGGCGGGACGGACCTCGTCGGTCTTGAGGTCCCAGTAGCCCAGGTCGCCCCCTGCGGCGTCCCTGACGTAGAGCCGGTCGTGCCCGTAGCGACGCCACCGCGTCACCGTCGTCCCGTCCGCCGGTACGGCGAGCTCGCTCATCTCGGTCTCCCCCCGAAGACGTCGAGGATGCCTCGCGGCAGACGAGCTGTCAGACGAACCGGACAAAACGTGCGTGCAGAAATCCGTTCGTCTGTTGTCGGGCCCCGGACCTAGGCTCGTCGGGCCATGCGTGACTTCCCTCCCCTCGTCTCGACCTTCTGGTCGCCCTACGGGGAGCCGGTGGCGAAAGCGCCCGACACGCGGAGCCCGGTGCGCTTCCTGTGGTGGGTGCTGCGGCAGCAAGGCGGAGTGGTCGTCGTGGCCACGCTCTTCGGGGTGCTGTGGCAGCTGCCGCTGGTGGTCGGGCCCTGGATCTTCGGGCGGGCCATCGACACCGGTGTCGTGGGTCAGGACCCGGCAGCCGTGGCGGTGGGCGCGGGAGTGCTCCTGGCCGTCACGCTGGTGGGCGCCGTCTTCGGCATCCTGCTCCACACCCTGGTGGTGCGCAGCTGGCTGATCAGCCTCTACGGCACGACGAAGAACGTGACGCGCAAGGCCGCGCAGATGGGCCACGTGCTGCCCCGACGCTCGCCGACCGGCGAGATCCTCAGCGTGGCGTCCAGCGACTCCGACGAGTTCGGGGCACTGACCGAGATCATCGCCCGGGCGGGCTCGCAGCTGCTCTCCTTCCTCGCCGTGGCGGCGATCGTGCTCGCCACCTCGCCGCGGCTCGGCGTCGTGGTGCTGCTGGCGGCGCCGCTCCTGGTGGGCGTGGCGCTGCCCTTCCTCCGCCCGCTGCACCGGCGCCAGGAGCTCGAGCGCTCCCGCAACTCCGAGCTCACCTCCATGGCCACCGACATCGTGGCCGGGCTGCGGATCCTGCGCGGCATCGGCGGCGAGCGCACCTTCGGGCGCAACTACGCCGAGCAGTCGCAGCGCTCCCGCGCGGCCGGGGTCTCCGCCGGCATCTGGCAGGCCGTCATCGAGGCGCTCGGCGTGCTCTTCTCCGGCGTCTTCCTGGTGCTGCTGCTCTGGCTCGGCACCCGCGAGCTGCTCGCCGGACGGCTGACGGTCGGCGAGCTCATCGCCTTCCTCGGCTACGGCCTCTACCTGATCGGCCCGATCCGCACCTTCTTCGAGTTCGCGCAGAAGCTCACCCGCTCGCTGGTCAGCGCCCGCAAGGCGATCGCCATCTTCTCCCCCGACTCCCCGTGGCAGGAGCCGACCGCCGCCGCCCCGCTCGACGCCACCGCGCCCCTCACCGACGACCTGACCCGGCTGACGCTGCGACCCGGCCAGCTGACCGTGGTGGTCAGCGCCGTGCCGGAGGACTCCGCGCGGCTGGCCGATCGGCTCGGCCGCTACCTCCCGGCCGACACCGAGCCGGTGAGCGAGGAGCCCGAGCTGCGACTCAAGGGCCGCGCCGCGCGCCGCGCCCGGAGCGAGCGTGCGCGGCGGCGCGCCGAGATCGCCGCCCGCGACGCCGAGCGCACGCGTGGTCCGTGGGGCGTGCGGCTGGGCGAGGTCGACCTCGCCGCGGCCGCCATGGCCGACGTGCGCGCCACGATCCTGGTCAGCGACACCGGCAGCCAGCTCTTCGCCGGCACGCTGCAGGACGCCGTCGACCCCCACCGCCGGCTCACCCGCGAGCAGGCCGAGGAGGCGCTGCTGGCCGCCGACGCCGTCGACGTCTACGACGCGCTCCCCGGAGGCTGGCAGGGCGAGCTCGACGAGCGCGGCCGTGGCCTCTCGGGCGGCCAGCGCCAGCGGGTCGTGCTGGCCCGGGCCCTCGCCGTCGACGCTCCCGTGCTGGTGCTGGTGGAGCCGACCTCGGCGGTCGACGCCCACACCGAGGCGCGGATCGCCGAGCGGGTGAGCCGGGCGCGCGCCGGGCGCACCACCGTGGTGTGCACCGTCTCGCCGCTGTGGCTCCACCACGCCGACCGGGTGGTCCTGCTCGACGACGACCGGGTGGTCGCCGACGGGCGCCACGACGACCTGCTGGCGCACGACGCGGCCTACCGCGCGGTCGTGACCCGCACGATGCAGGAGGAGGAGGTCTCGCGATGACGGCGTCGCTGCTCGACACCTCCGCCGCCACCTGGCGCGACGACCCGGAGCCCGAGGACGTCGTCGACCCCCGGCTGCGCGTGCCGTACGACGCCCCACCGCGCGAGCGGCTCGCCGCCTGGCGTCGGCGCCACCGGCTGCGTCGCGAGCAGGCCGACGAGGTCTACGCCGCCTCGCGCCACCCGGCGCGGGGCTGGCCCGTCGCGGGCGACCGCGAGGTGCTGCGCTTCGCGCGCACCCTGATCGCCGAGCGCAAGCGCGCCTTCGTGGCGCTGGTGGCGCTCAACGCGCTGGCCGCGGCGACGGCGCTCGTCGTGCCCCGGCTGCTGGGCGACCTCGTCGACCTCACCGTCGAGTCCGACGGCGCCGGCGCAGGACGCATCGGGCTGCTCGTCGTGGGCGTGGTGGTGCTGCAGGCGCTCTTCACCTTCCTGGCGCAGCGCACCTCGACGCTCTTCGGGCAGGACCTGCTGGCCTCGGCGCGCGAGTACGTCGTGCACACCGTGCTGCGGCTGCCGCTGAGCCGGGTCGAAGGCGCCAGCACCGGCGACCTGGTGACCCGGGTGACGCGCGACGTCGGCACGATGAGCCGGGCGGTGCAGTTCGGCCTGCCCATGGCCATCATCTCGCTGCTCACCGTCGCCCTCTCGGTGGTGGCGATGCTGCTCAACTCGGTGCTGCTGGCGGTGCCGTCGCTGCTGGTGATCGGCACCAGCTACGTCGCGGTCCGCCGCTACCTGCGCGCCGCGCCGCGCGGCTACATCACCGAGGGCGCGACCTACTCCCGCATCAACACCACGCTCACCGAGACCGTCGAGGGCGCGCGCACCGTCGAGGCGCTCGGCCTCGCGGGCCGGCGGGTCCGGCAGGGCGACGACGACATCGAGGTCTCCGCGCAGGCCGAGCGCTACACGATGTCGCTGCGCAACCTGCTCTTCGCGGTCATCGACGTCGCCTTCAACACCCCGCGGGTGGTCACCCTCGCGGTCGGCGCGTGGGGCTACGCCTACGGCTACCTCTCGCTCGGCCAGATCACCACCGCCGTGCTGTACGTCGAGGCGCTCGCCGGTCCGCTCGACCGCCTCATCGGCGAGCTCGACCGGCTGCAGGTCGGCGCCACCTCCACGGCGCGACTGCTCGGCATCGCGGAGGTGCCTCCCGACCGCACGCCCCTCGACGTACGCCCCGACGGGCCGCGGCTGGTCGGGAAGGACCTGCGCTTCGCCTACCGCGAGGACCACGACGTGCTGCACGGCGTCGACCTCGAGCTGGCCACCGGCGAGCGGCTCGCGATCGTCGGGCCCTCCGGCTCGGGCAAGTCGACGCTGGGCCGGCTGCTCTCGGGCATCAACCGGCCCCGCACCGGCTCGGCCACGGTGGGCGGGGTCGCGCTGGTCGACCTGCCGCTGGAGGTGCTCCGCACCGAGGTCGCCCTGGTCACCCAGGAGCACCACGTCTTCATCGGCACGGTGCGCGACAACATCGTGCTGGCGCGCGAGGACTCCCCCGACGAGGCCGTCTGGAGCGCGCTCGCCGCGGTCGGCTCGCGCGACTGGGTCGAGCGGCTGCCGCGCGGACTCGACACCCGGATCGGGTCGGGCCAGCAGTCGCTGACGCCCGCCCAGGCGCAGCAGATCGCGCTGGCCCGACTGATCATCGCCGACCCCCACACGCTGGTGCTCGACGAGGCGACCTCGCTGATCGACCCGCGCACGGCGCGCTCGCTGGAGGGCTCGATGAACGCGCTGCTCGGCGGCCGCACCGTCGTCGCCATCGCCCACCGGCTGCACACCGCCCACGACGCCGACCGGATCGCCGTGGTCGTCGACGGCCGCATCGTCGAGCTCGGCAGCCACGAGGAGCTGGTCGACCGGCCCGACGGGGAGTACGCCGCCCTCTGGCGCGCCTGGACCTCCTGAGCTGCGATCTGTGCCGACTTTGAGTACGGGGCGCTGGAGTAATCCTTCGCCGCTCCGCGACCGGATACGGAATGTCCCCACGGCGCGAGCAACCTAAGCGGGCTGATACATCGGCGAAAATGATCGCCTGGCAGGTGACCGTGGGCGGACGGCTGGAGTCACGCCTCCGGTCTCAAGCACCATCATTCGGAACAATCGACCGCTCCCGAGCACGACGCAAGTCCGCTAGTTTGTCCGCTTTCCGAGCAGGCTGACCCGTTTGCACATGCTGACCCAATCAGTCGTGCTGAACGAGCAGCGCTTGACTTGGCCAGCATGAGTCCCGAGGGCTGCGTCTGCGCCGAACTCACTCGCTGACGAGCGGTTCGTGAGCGCATTCCGTGCTGCCCGAGCCAGGCGCTGCATAAGGTCAAACCCTCACGAACCAGGAAGGGCCGCGCGTGCCGAACATCTTCGACAACATCAGCGACGAGTCTCGGCTTGGGCCGATGCTGCAAGAAGACCTAAAGAACTTCGACACTGTCGACGTGGCCACCGGCTATCTCGACCTGCGTGGCTGGGCAGGATTCGCCGACATCATCGACGCCGACGAGAGCCACACCGGCGAGGACGGACAGCCGGTCGCTCGAGTGCTGGTGGGCATGATGATGCCCTCCGACGCCGCGGCGATGCTGAGCAGGTTGCAGGATCAGGTACAGCCGCCCCACCACGGGTCAAACCTTCCCGACGCGCAGAAGGCTCTGGCAGCCAAGGAGCACCTGGTCAAGCACCTGCGCAGCCAGCTAATGCGCGGCGTCCCGAACCGGGCAGAGCAGCGGACGCTGCAACAACTCCGCGCACAGCTGGCGTCGGGAGCGGTGCGGATGAAGGTCTTCACAGAGGCACCGCTGCACGGCAAGACGTATCTCTTCCATGACCCAGACAACGCCTTCCTCAAGCGGCGTGGCTACGTCGGATCCTCCAACCTGACCGCGGCGGGGTTCTTCAGGAACCTGGAACTGAATATCGACGTCGCTGACGGGGACGCGACCGACAAGCTCGCCCGGTGGTTCGAGGACCGTTGGTCGAGCAAGTTCTCCCGCGACATCACCACCGAGATCATCGACCTGATCGAGGAGTCGTGGGCATCCGAGGAGCAACCGACCCCGTACGAGGTGTACCTCAAGGTCTGCCACAGCCTTTCAGAGGACGCCCGCGAGGGCATGGGCTACGTGCTGCCGCCCTCGATGCAGAACCTGTTGCTCGACTACCAGGAGACCGCGGTCCGGACCCTCGCACGACGGATTGTGCGACGCGGCGGGACCATGCTCGGAGACGTGGTTGGCTTGGGGAAGACCCTGACCGCGGTCGCCACCGCGCTCATGCTGGAGGGGGCAGAGGACTACGCGACTCTCGTGTTGTGCCCAAAGAACCTCGAGCGGATGTGGGAGGAGCACCTCGAGCGCTACGGCCTGGTGGGTGCGCGGGTGATGCCGTACTCGATGGTGGACAAGAAGCTGCCTGAGCTGAAGCGCTTCCATCTGGTGATCTGCGACGAGTCGCACAACCTGCGCAACAACAGCACCAAGGCCGCCGAGGCGATTCACGACTACATCCGCCGCAACGGCTCCAAGGTGCTGCTGCTGACGGCCACGCCGTACAACCTGGCGTTCGCCGACGTGGCCAACCAGATCGGCCTCTACATCGACGACGACGAGGACCTGGGCATCCAGCCAACCGCAGCGATGTCGCAGGACCCGGGGTTGGCCGACAAGGTGGACGGCAAGGTCACCACCCTTGCCGCGTTCCGTAGGTCCGAGGAGCCGGAGGACTGGAAGCGGCTGATGAGCGACCACCTGGTGCGCCGCACCCGCTCGTTCATCAAGCGGACCGCCAAGAAGGAGATCGTCGCGCTGCCAGACGGCACCACCGAGGAACGCGAGTTCCTACAGTTCGCGAGTGGGGAGCGGTTCCACTTCCCTACGCGGATCTCCGAGCCATTGAGTCACGACTTCGCCAAGGACGACCCCGCCCGGTTGATGGAGGACGACGACACCCTCGACGCGATCCGTGACTTGTGCCTGCCGCGCTATCGGCTCGCCGACTACGACAACCCGCGGGCGGAGCACAGCGACAAGGACGCCAAGATCCTCGCCGACATCCGCTCCGGTCGCGGCAACGTGAGCGGCTTCGTCAGGATCGGGCTGTTCAAGCGCCTGTCGTCCTCAGGACACTCCTTCATCTTGAGCCTGCAGCGACAGCGAGCCCGCAACGAGTTGTTCCTGTACGCGATCGACCAGGGTCTCGACGTTCCCCTGGGCACCTTCAGCGATCAGCAGTTCCGGATCACCGACGAAGACGTGGAGGACGGCACCGACCTCCACGGCACCACGGAGACCCGCTACACCGAGCTCCAACGCCGCCTCCCCGCCTCGACGAAGTGGTTGAGCACCACGGTGTTCAAGCCGAGCCTGAAGAAGGACCTGCTGCGCGACAACAAGATCATCACGGAGCTGCTCGACACATTCGGGGCCTGGGACCCCAGCAAGGACTCCAAGGTCGACGTCCTAGTGAACCTGCTCCGCACCACTCACGATGGGGACAAGGTGCTGATCTTCACCGAGTACGTCGACACGGCTGACTACGTCGCCCAGGCTCTCCGCGAGGCGGGCATCGACAACGTCGGCCTCGCCTCCGGCAACACCGAAGACCTCGCCGACCTTGCCCGGCGATTCTCCCCGGAGAGCAACCGGCTCCCTGGCCAGGAAGCCGAGGCGACCGTGGACGACCCGATCGATGTCCTGGTCGCGACCGATGTCCTCTCCGAAGGACAGAACCTGCAGGACGCACACGTCGTGGTCAACTACGACCTCCCCTGGGCGATCATCAGGATCATCCAGCGTGCCGGCCGCGTCGACCGCGTCGGACAGAAGTCCGACACCGTCCACATCTACCTAATCACCCACGAGAAGGTGGAGCAGGCGATCAGGCTGCGCCAGCGGATACGCCAGCGGCTCGGCGACAACGCCGCCGCCTTCGGCTCCGACGAACAGTTCTTCGGCGGAGACGACGAGATCAACCTCCTCGACGACCTCTACAAGGGCTCGGTCCCCAGCGAGGACGAGCTGGACAGCTCCGAAGGTGAGGCCGACGCCGTCAGCGAGGCTTGGCTGGTCTGGTCCCGCGTCAAGGACGACAAGCCGGAGTTAGCCGCCAAGGTGGTCCGGATGCAGGACATGGTCCACAGCACCCGCGATCCCCGCGACCACGAACTCCGCACCGGCGTCACCTGCTTCGCCAGCACCGCCTCCGGCGTGCACGCATTCGCAACGTCGTACACCGGCGACGGCGGCCGCGAAGTGGAGCGCCTCCTGACCCCCCTGGAGGCCCTGCACATCTTCCGCGCCGAGGACACCACCCCGACCGCCCCGCTGCGTGAGGACCACTTCGAACGTGAAGGCGCCCTGGTGCACGGGAAACTCACCACGGAGATGGTGGCCGCCGGGAATCTCAAAGGCGCCCGCAAGTGGGCCGTCGAACGGCTGGGCGGCACCATCTTCGGCGACGACGCCAGCCAAGCCCTGGCGGCCATGATGGACCGGCCCCTGACCGAACACGCCAACCTGCGGTTGCGCCAAGCCCGCCGAAGCAAGTACGGCGACCAAGACCTCGCCGACCTCATCAAGCAACTCCACGAAGAGGAGCGACTCGTCATCGGAACCAGCGACAAGGACGCGATCACGATCGTCTGCTCGATCGGAGTGACCGACCGATGACCCACGACCTCGTCGCCCGATCGGAGACGCGCAACTACTCCGACCTGTTCCGGCTCGACCTCAACTGGAGCTCACCCGACCAGGACGCGATCACCCTCGAGGTGGACGGTGAGACCTACACCGCCACCAACGTCTCCTCCTACCAGGGCCTGCGCGTCTGGGAAATCCCACACCTGCCCGGAGCGGTCGCCGAAGCCAAGCTGGACCAGTTGCTCGCGAAGACCACCACCAACCGCATCGTCATCTTCCACGACGAGAAGAAGCAGGCCTGGCGCTGGCCCTCGCGCACCACCCGCGGCGCCATCGTCAGCTCCCGACCAGCTCGCCACGTCCACCGGACCGGATCCAACGACCCCAAGTTCGCGGCAAAGCTCGACGCCATCTACCTGCCCGACGACATCGTGCTCGACGCCAACCAGGTGCTCGCCAAAGTGCGCGGCGCCTTCGACGTCGAGACCAAGAACGAGTCCAAGCGCGCCTCCAAGCTCATGGCGCGCATGTACACCGCCCTGGAGAAGGCGTACCCGGCCGGCTACGACCCTAAGAAGCGCGACCACGAAATCTCGGTCAGCCTTGCCCGCATCCTCTTCCTGCTCTTCGGCGACGACACCGAGATGTGGTCCACCGAACTGTTCCAGGACTTCATCAAGGACCACACCAACCGGGACGGCTCCGACCTCGGCCCGAAGCTCAACAAGCTGTTCCGAGCCCTCGATACCCCGCCGAGTTCCCGGAAAGGCCAGGCCTCGGAAGTGTCGGCCTTCCCGTACGTCAACGGCGGCATCTTCGAGGAACGCATCGTCCTCCCTGACCTCAATGAGGACTTTCGCAACGCCGTGCTCGACGCCGCAGCTGTGGACTGGTCCACCATCAGCCCCGCCATCTTCGGGTCCATGTTCCAATCGGTCCGCGACGCCCAGACCCGCCGCAAGCTCGGCGAGCACTACACATCCGAGGAGAACATCCTCAAGACACTCAACCCACTCTTCCTCGACGAGCTCCGCGCCGAGCACGAAGCCGCCCTCGCGCGCGACACCGAAAAGAAGAAGGCCAACGCGCTCAACGCGCTGTGGGAGCGGCTTGCCGAACTCCGCTACATGGACCCCGCCTGCGGATGCGGCAACTTCATCATCGTCGCCTACCGCGAGCTCCGAGCCATCGAGCTCGACATCATGCTCGCGCTCCAGGACCTGACCGGCTACTCGCAACTCTCGTTCGATCCGACGCTGGACCTGAAGGTCACCCTCGACCACTTCTACGGCATTGAGGTCGACGAATGGCCAGCGCGCATCGCTGAGACCGCGATGTTCCTCGTCGACCGGCAGTGCGACCTGCGACTCAAGGAACGCTTCGGAGAGGCGCCGCAGCGGCTGCCGATTCAGCGCGAAGCGAAGATCGTCGTCGGTAACGCACTGCGACTGGAATGGGCCCAGGTCTGCCCGCCGGGCGACTCTGTCGTCGTCGCCGGCAATCCTCCCTTCTTGGGTCACAAAGAGCGATCAACGGCACAGGGCGACGACCTGAAGCATGTGTGGCGCACCACGAAAGTCGGGCATCTCGACTACGTCACAGGCTGGTACGCCAAGGCGCTCGACTACTTCGAGTCACTGCCAGGGCGTTGGGCCTTCGTCTCTACCAATTCTGTCGCCCAAGGCGAGTCTGTGCCGCTCCTCTTCCCGAAGATCAAGGACCGAGGTTGGCACATCATGTTCGCCCATCGGACATTCGCATGGTCTTCCGAGGCTACCGGCCAGGCAGCGGTTCACTGCGTCATCGTCGGGTTCACACGATCCCTCGGGGACCGTCGCCTCTTCTCCTACGACCACCCGAAGGGTCCGCCTGCGGAGCATCGTGTCCCGAACATCAATCCTTACCTAGTTCCGGGAGTTGACGTCGTCGTGACGCCACGTCGGCAGCCACTCCACGAAGGATTGCCCAAGATCAGGGCCGGGTCGACGCCGATCGACTGGGGTCATCTCACGGTTGAGCTGGCTGACCTCGCAGAGGCGCGCTCCGACCCGATCGCGCGAACTTATCTGCGACGCTTCGCCGGGGGCAAGGAGCTCATCCATGACCTGGAGCGGTGGTGCCTCTGGCTGGATGGGCCTGGCGGCAAGGCGGACTCCGCCAAAAGCCCCGTCCTACGGAAGCGTGTGCGCAAGGTACGTGAGGTGAGATTGCACAAAAGTGATCGTGCAGCAACGAACGCCCTGGCGGATACTCCGCACTTGTTCGGTGAACGCCGGCAGCCATCGGGCCACTACCTCGGCATCCCGCAGACCTTCAGCGAGAATCGCATGTATGCCACTGCGGGCAGGCTGGACCAGTCCGTCATCGCGTCGATCAAGCTCTTCACTGCCCCCGACGAGGACGGATTCCTATTCGGTCTGATCTCGTCGGGCATGTTCATCGCTTGGCAAAAGACGGTAGGCGGAAGATTGGAGTCACGTCCGTCGTTCTCCAGTTCCCTCGTATGGAACACCCTTCCGCTCCCCGTGTTGGGGTCACCCGAGCGGGCCGCAATCATCGCCGGCGGCAAATCAGTCCTCGCGGCCCGGGAGCTTGAGCCGGACAAGTCGCTCGCCCAGCACTACACGCCCAGCCAGATGTCGCCCGAGCTGCTCGCGGCTCACGTCGCGCTCGATGACGTCGTCGATCGGGCCTTCGGGGCCAAGTGCATGTGCGAATCCGAGGAGGAGCGGCAAGAGGTGCTCTTCCGTCGCTACGCGGAGATGACAGGCGCAGCGGACTTCAGCAACAGGATGCTCCCGCCCACGGGGGGCGAGCGCTTCTAGTGTGAGGGCATTACCGACGTTGGGGCGGTCGCGGTGCCGCCGATTCAGATGCCGGGCGTGCGCCCCGCGTGGAGGCACGGGGGCGCAGCTGCGGATGAGAAGTTGAGTGAACCTCTCGGCTTCCAATCCACAGGGTTTCTGAGGCGATCACCCGAGCTCCAGTTTTGGGTAGCGCTGCCAGGATTGGGGGTCGACCACGATGTCATAAAGCGGTTGACCGCGCTGGATCGCGGCGATGGCCAGGTGCAAGTCTGCAGCCGCGCCGGGAGTCGATCCGACGGCTTTTCGGTCGGCCTCGGTCGGCGCCGCGAGCCAGAGTCTGAACTTGCTCGCGCCGGCCACAGTCAGTTGTGCGAGCACTGGTTTCGCGTGCGCGCCTGCGCCGACTAGCTTCCCTGCTAGCGCAGCGGCCAGAGCGGTGCAGTCTGGTGCAGCGGCGTCTTCGGGGTGGTAGATGTCGAGGCTGTGGGTCCTTGCGCGGCGGAGCTTTGGAAGTGGGCGGTCGGCGTATTGGTAGGTCACCGTCGTAATTACGCCTCCGGACTCCTGGGTGATCAGTGTCTTGAGTGTCGCGCCATGCTCGTCGTCAAGGGGATCGCCCTCGCCGAAGTTCATGGGGGCGCTGATCACGAGCTCCGATCCGACCCGCTGCAAGCTCGCGCGCGACCACACCTCGGCTAGGTCATGCTCGTGCTCTTCGAGCATCGGACCGATCGCTCCAACCCACAAGGAGCGGAGACGCACAGAGACCGCCTTTGCGTCCAGCGTGAGTGGATCCTGGTCCGACCGTGCCAGTGCCGTGGTGGTTCCGACGACACTTGTCGTCGATCGCTCCATGGTTGGCGCAGGCTGCGCCTGTCGGCTGCTGGAGCCATCTGCCGACTCGTCTAGCGCAGACTTGAGACGGTTGGCTCGCGTCACGAGTCCCACGTAGGCGTCGTACTCGCTGCGCGTCAAACTGTATTTGCCGTCTTCGCCTAACTCGAACCGTTCAACCATGCGTTCGGCGTCGCTGCGGACCGCGTTCATTTCCTCACGGATGATTGAACGCAGGCTCTGGATTACCGACGCGGCTCGATCGCCGCCAGCGGGGCCTTCGGCAGGTTCGGGGCCGGTGGTCGAGGACCAGATGCTGTTCTTGCCTTGAAGATCTCGGATCTCATCACATACCTTGCGAACGCGCTGCGGGATCTCGTCCTCGTACATCAGATAGACCGATGAACCTGGACCCAGGACCGGATCGCCGTGGGCGCGCGTGCAATCGAGGCAGGCATAGATGGGCACCGTTTCGCCGCGGTTCAGCACCGGGGTCTCGTAGCGCGCTCGTGACTCACAGAGGTCGCATTCAAGTTCTTCGACCGGGCAGGCCACGGTGGCGGCAGCAGGGCGGTGTGCTGCCGTGTCTTCGTCGACGAGATCCCATACGCGTGCCAGGTGGTCCAAGACGTGCGTGTCGGGCGGAATCAGCGGGGTTCCCAGCGAGTCGAACCCGGCCATCCGGGGGGCGAACTCGTGGAAGTAGCGCGATCGTACGGACCACACGTCGACTGTCGAGTCCTCGTGCATCGCCCACGCCACGTAGGAGTCCAGTTCAATCGGTACAGGGATGAGTGGATCCTCAGCGCTCAGCACAGCTGAAGCATGGCAGCGGCCGGCGACACTTGTGGCACCGGGCAGGCCGTGATCGCCAGCCCCATGGTGGCCTCGCCTCGGTGGCGCGGCACGCCGTGGCGCTACGGGTGACGCCAACGCTGGCGTGCCGCCAGACGACTCACTCCGATAGCGCGCTCACGGCCACCCGGATGACCTAAGGCACTTCGCGGATGGGAGTCAGGCTGGCTCTGCACACGGCGTCGCCGTCCCGCTGCCTACCGAGCCTTACTAGGCTTTCAAGGCTGGTGGACGGACGGTGATTCGCGAGGGTGCCTTCCTCGACCACGCGGAGGAGACGGCGCACAAGCAACTTCCCGCGAGCGGGCTCGGCATGCGCAAGAGATGGCCTAGATTCACATGGTGCGGGCGGTGGTCGTCGGGAGCGGACCCAACGGGCTCGCGGGCGCCGTCACGCTCGCCCGGGCGGGGCTCGAGGTCACCGTGCTGGAGGCGGCCGACCGGCCGGGTGGGGGTGCGCGGTCGGTGGAGGCGACGGTGCCCGGGGCGCTGCACGACGAGTGCTCGGGCTTCCACCCGCTCGCGGTCGGCTCCGCCTGCTACCGCGACCTCGACCTCGAGGGCGCCGGGCTGCGCTGGGCGTGGCCCCAGGTGCAGTACGCCCACCCGCTCGACGGCGGCCGCGGGGCGGCGGCGTGGCGCTCGGCCGAGCGGACGGCGAGCGCGCTGGGGCCGGACGCGGCGGCGTACCGCCGCCTGCTGGGGGGTACGGCGCACCGCTTCGGCGCGGTCTCCGAGGAGTTCCTGCAGCCGCTGCTGCACCTGCCGCGGCACCCGGTGGCGCTCGCTCGCTTCGGCGTACCGGCCCTGCTGCCGGCCACGACGCTGGCCCGGCGCTGGCACACCGACGAGGCGCGGGCGCTGTGGGCGGGCGCGGCGGCGCACGCCTTCCGGCCGCTCGACCGCCCGGCGACGTCGGGCATCGGGCTGGCCCTCGGCGCCTCGGCGCACCACACCGGCTGGCCGGTCGCGATCGGCGGCAGCGAGGCCATCACCGCCGCGCTGCTGACCCGCCTGGCCGAGGCGGGCGGGCGGGTCGAGACCGGCGTGCGCGTCACCGACCTCGCCCAGTGCGAGGCCGACGTCGTGCTCCTCGACACCTCGCCGCGGGCGGCTGCGGAGATCGCCGGCGACCTGATGCCGCCGCGGGTACGCCGCGCCTACCGCCGCTACCGGCACGGCCCCGGCGCCTTCCAGGTCGCCCTGGCCGTCGAGGGCGGGGTGCCGTGGGCCCACGAGCCCTCCCGCCGCGCCGGCACGGTGCACGTCGGCGGCTCGCTCGAGCAGGTGGCCGACGCGGAGGCGCAGGCGTGGCGCGGCCGGATGCCGGAGCGGCCCTTCGTCCTGGCGGGCCAGCAGTACCTCGCCGACCCTGCGCGGTCGGCCGGCGACGTGCACCCCGTCGACACCTACGCCCACGTGCCGGCGGGCTACGACGGCGACGCCACCGAGGCGATCCTGGCCCAGCTCGAGCGCTTCGCGCCGGGCCTGCGCGAGCGCGTCGTCGCGATGACGCCCCGCAGCACCCGCACCATCGCCGCCGACAACCCCAACTACGTGGGCGGCGACATCGTCACCGGCGCCAACACGGTGCGGCAGCTGGTCTTCCGGCCGCGGGTGACGCTGGCGCCGTACGCCGCGGGCGTGCCGGGCGTCTACCTGTGCTCGGCCGCGACGCCGCCGGGGGCGGGCGCGCACGGCATGTGCGGCTGGCTGGCGGCCCGTGCGGCGCTGCGCGACCTCGGCTGAGACGCTGTCGGGGTGCTCGATCTCGGACTTCCCACGCTGACGGTGCTATGCCTCGCCGTGGTCGTCGGCACCCTGGTGCAGACGACGGTCGGACTCGGGCTCGGCCTGGTGGCCGCGCCGGTCACCGCGCTGGTGGCGCCCTCCCTCATGCCCGGCACCATGCTGCTGATCGTCTCGGTGCTGCCGCTGATGACGCTCTCGCGCGAGCACGCCGACATCGACTGGCGCGGACTCGGCTGGTCCTTCCCCACCCGGTTGCTCGGCACCGTCGTCGGCGTCGTCGTGGTGGCGCGCGTCGACGACCGGCAGCTGGGCGTGCTGATCGGGGCGATGGTGCTGGCCGCGGTGCTGCTCACCTGGCGGGCGGTCACCCCACCGGTCAACCGCGGCACCCTGGCCACCGCCGGCTTCGTCAGCGGCATCACCGGCACCGCCAGCTCGATCGGCGGACCTCCCATGGCCCTGCTCTACGCGCGCCGCGACCCGCGGCAGATCCGCACCACCCTCGCGGTCTACTTCCTCGTCGGCGCCTCGATGAGCCTCCTCGGGCTGGCCCTGGCGGGGGAGCTGACCTGGCTGCAGGCCGAGGTCGCGCTGCTCATGGTGCCGCTGCTGCTGCTCGGCGCCGAGACCAGCCGGCTGCTCCGCCACCGCCTTCGCCCCTCGCTGGTGCGGCCGGCGGTGCTCGTCGTCTGTGGCGCCTCCGCCGGCGCCCTGCTCGTCCGCTCGCTGCTGGGCTGACGCCTCAGCGCTCGCGGATCTCGGCCTCGCGGCGCTCCATCTCCGCGCGCAGCTCGCGGCGGCGTACGGCGGCCTCGGAGCGGCGGCGCTTGGTCGGGGTGTCGAGCTCGAGCGGGGCGACGGGCACGGGCGCGCCGTCGTGCATCGCGACCATCGTGAAGTAGCAGCTGTTGGTGTGGCGGCGCTCGCCGGTGCTGAGGTCCTCGGCGCTGACGCGCACGCCGATCTCCATCGAGGTGCGGCCGGTGTGGTTGACGCTCGCGTCGAAGGTGACCAGCTCGCCGATGCGGATCGGCTCGCGGAAGACGACCCGGTCGACGCTCAGCGTCACGGCGTACGTGCCGGCGTAGCGGCTGGCGCAGGTGTAGGCGACCTGGTCGAGGAACTTCAGCAGCTGCCCGCCGTGCACGTTGCCGGAGAAGTTCGACAGGTCGGGCGTCATCAGCACCGTCATCGACAGCGACGCGGGCCGCCCCTGCGCGCTCACGACCCCGCCACCAGGCGGCGTACGGCGGCCGCGTCGGGCAGCGTCAGCGCCTCCCGGGCGAGCGCGGCGCAGCTGGCGGTGTCGAGGGTGCGCACCAGCGCCTTGACCCGCGGCACGGCGGGCGGGGCCACGCTGAGCTCGCGGACGCCGAGCCCGAGCAACAGCGGTACGCCGGCCGGGTCGGCCGCCGCCTCCCCGCACACGCCGGTCGGGAGGCCGGCGGCGACGACCCGCTCGACCAGCTGCAGCACGCCCGGGTCGAGCGGGTCGCCGAGCTCGGCCACGCCGGGGTTGCCGCGCTCGGCCGCGACGGCGTACTGGGTGAGGTCGTTGGTGCCGATGCTCACGAAGTCGACGTGCGCCGCGAGGGCCGGCAGCTTCAGCGCCGCGCTGGGCACCTCCACCATCATCCCGAGCCGCAGGCTCGACCCCTCGGGCAGCAGCGCGCGCACCGCGTCCATCTCGGCCGGGACCGCGACCATCGGCACCATCACCTCGACGTCGGCGTCGTCCGCCACCCTGGCCATCGCCGCCAGCTGGGTGCGCAGCAGGTCGGGGTGGCGCAGGCTCAGCCGGACGCCGCGCACGCCGAGGAAGGGGTTGTCCTCGGCCGGAGCGGCGACGTAGGGCAGCGGCTTGTCGCCGCCCACGTCGAGGGTGCGCAGCGTGACCCGGCGGTCGAGGGCGGCGGCCACGGCGGCGTACGTCGTGGCCTGCTCGTCCTCGCCGGGCGCGTCGTCGCGGCCGAGGAAGAGGAGCTCGGTGCGCACCAGGCCGGCCTTGTCGGCCCCGCTCGCGCGGGCGAGCTCGGCGTCGGCCACCGAGCCGAGGTTGGCGCCGACGACGACGGTGACACCGTCGGTGGTGGCGGCGGGCCGCTGCGCGGCGTCGAGCGCCGTACGCCGCTGCTCGCGCTCCGCCTCGGCGCGGCGCTCGAAGTCACGCCGCACCTCGTCGGAGGGGTCGACGTGCACCTCCCCCGTGCTGCCGTCGAGCGCGACCGTGGCGCCGTCGGGGGCGGTGCGCGCCAAGTCGCCCGCACCGACGACCAGGGGCACGTCGCGGGCCCGCGCGAGGATCGCGGCGTGCGAGGTCGGGCTGCCCGCCGCCAGCACGACCCCCTGCACCAGGTCGAGGTCGAGCGCGGCGGCCTCGGCGGGCGTCAGGTCGTCGGCCAGCAGCACGCCCGCGGCGGGCATCGCTGCCGGCGCCACCCCGGTGATCGAGCGCAGCACCTGCTCCCCGACCGCGTCGACGTCGGCCGCGCGCTCGCGCAGGTAGGGGTCGTCGAGGGCCGCCCACTCGTCGTGCACCTCGGCGACGGCGTCGGTCCAGGCGGCCGCGGCGCTGCGCCCCTCCGCGACCAGCGCGCGGGCGCGACCGAGCAGGCTGTCGTCGTCGAGCAGTGCGAGGTGGGCCTCGAAGATCTCCGCCTCCGGCGTCTGCCGCAGCGCGCGGTGCGTCGCCTCGACCTCGCCGCGCGCGGCGGCCAGCGCCACGTCCAGCCGGCCCGACTCCTCCTCGGGCGTGCCGCCCGCCTCGCTGACCTCCAGCGGCGCCGACACGAGCCGTCGCGCCGGGCCCAGCACCACGCCGGGCGAGGCGCCTCGTGGACCACCCGCCGACGTCGCCGGCTCCTGGTCGGCCGCCGGCTCGTGAGGCGTCTCGAAGGACTCGTCGAAGCCCCGCTCGGCGAGCGCCACGACCGCGTCGACCGCCTCCTGCGTGCGGGCGCGCACCTCCACCTCGTGGCCCTGGGCGGCCCCCAGCACCGCGACGCGGATCATGCTCGACCCGGGCTCGGGGCCCGCGCCGGTGGTGAGGTTGACCAGCTCGACGTCGGCGGCCAGGCGGCGTACCTCCTGGACGAGCCGGGCCGCGGGGCGGGCGTGCAGCCCGTGGGGGTTGCGCACGGTGAAGCGGCCCGACATGGCAGGAGGGGTCTCGACAAGCTCGACCGACGAGGACGGCTCGACCGGCGAGGACGGCTCGACCGGCGAGGACGGGTCGGTCTGCATCTCAGGCGGGTCGGCGAGGTGGGCGGCCTTGGCGGCGGTGGCGTCGAGCGCCTCGGCGGCGACCTCCGCGAGCGTGGCGCCACCCGCGGCGGCGACGGTGGCGACCACGAGGCCCTCGACGAGCGGCGCCGGCGAGATCGTGACGCGCTCGCGCAGGGTGGGGTCGTCGAGGAAGTCCAGCGCCATCTCGGCGCTCATCACCGCGCTGCCGAGGTCGACGAGCACGAGGACGCCGTCGGCGTCGACGCACGCCTCGATCGCCTCCTTGATCCGCATCGCGTCGGTGCCGACCTCGAACCCTCCCGAGCCGTTGTCGAGCCCGGCGGCGACCTCGACCCGCACCTCGCCGCCCTGCAGCATCTCGCCGGCCAGCGCGACCGCGGCGCGCGCCAGCGGCTCGCTGTGGGAGACGACGACGATCGCGACGCTCACGTCGCGCGCGCCCCTCCCCCTGCCGCCGCGGCCGCCTCGAGCAGCAGCGCCACCGACGTGGCGCCCGGGTCCTGGTGGCCGATGCTGCGCTCGCCGAGATAGCTGGCGCGGCCCTTGCGGGCCTGCAGCGGGACCGTGGCCTCGGCCCCCGCGCGGGCGGCGGACGCCGCGGCGGCGAGGGCCTCCCCCGGCGAGGCGGCGCCGGCCTCCCGCAGCGCCGCGACGGCGGGCGCGAGGGCGTCGTACATCGTCTTGTCGCCGGCCTCGGCCTTGCCGCGCGCGACCACCCCCTCGGTGCCGGCCTCCAGCGCCGCGGTCAGGGCCGCGACGTCGACGGCGTCGACGCCTTTGAGGGCCTGGCCGACACGCATGAAGAAGGTGCCGAAGAGCGGCCCGCTGGCGCCCCCCACCTTGGAGACCAGCGTCATGCCGACGGTGGTGAAGAGGGCGGCGGCGTCGGCCGGAGGCTTGGCCTCGAGCGCCTCGCCGACAGCCCGCAGCCCGCGGTCCATGTTGCTGCCGTGGTCGGCGTCGCCGATGGCCGAGTCGAGCTCGGTCAGCTCCTCGCGGTGCTCCTTGACCGACGCGGCGAAGCCGTCGACCCAGGCGCGCAGCTGCTCCAGGGAGAGCGCGTCGGTCATCACACCCCCCAGCGGAGGCCGGGGGTGGAGACCGGCGCGTCCCACAGCGAGAGCATCGCGTCGTCGACCTCGAGCAGCGTCAGCGTGACGCCGGCCATCTCGAGGGAGGTGATGTAGCTGCCCACCAGCGAGCGCGCGATCTCGATGCCGCGACCCTCCAGCAGGGTGCTGACCTCGTGGTACATCAGGTACTGCTCGATGAGCGGCGTGCCGCCCAGGCCGTTGAGGAAGGCGATCACGCGGGTGCCGCGGTCGAGCGGCATGTCCTCGAGGATCGGGTCGACGAGCAGCGCGGCGGTCTCCTTGGCGGTGCCGAGCTTGGCGCGGCGGCGGCCGGGCTCGCCGTGGATGCCGATGCCGATCTCGATCTCGTCGTCGGCCAGGGTGAAGCCGGGCTTGCCGGCGGCCGGCACGGTGCACGGCGTCAGCGCGACGCCCATGCTGCGGCCACGGGCGTTGACCTCGGTGGCGACGCGGGCCACCTCGGCGAGGTCGCGACCCTCCTCCGCGGCCGCGCCGGCGATCTTCTCCACCAGCACCGTGACGCCGACCCCCCGGCGTCCGGCGGTGTAGAGGCTGTCCTGCACGGCGACGTCGTCGTCGGTGACGACCGAGACCACCTCGACGTCGGCGGCGGCCGCGGCCATCTCGGCGGCCATCTCGAAGTTCATGACGTCGCCGGTGTAGTTCTTCACCAGGTGCAGCACCCCCGCGCCGCCGTCGACCTCCTGCGTGGCCGCCAGGATCTGGTCGGGCACCGGCGAGGTGAAGACCTCCCCCGCGCAGGCGGCGTCGAGCATGCCGAGCCCGACGAAGCCGCCGTGCAGCGGCTCGTGGCCCGACCCACCGCCGGAGACGATGGCGACCTTGCCGCGACGGGTGGGCTCCGCGCGGTAGATGACCTTCTGCGCGTGGTCGACCCGGAGCTCCGGGTGGGCCGCGTCGATGCCGAGCAGCGCCTCGCTGACGACGTCGTCTGGGTCGTTGATGAGCTTCTTCATCGGTACTCCTCGGCGGGGGTGGGCGTCGTCAGCAACGTACGCGCGCCCGCCCGTGACCCGCCAGGGTCGAAGGGGACAGGATGGGGCCCATGCGTGCCATCGGATACCAGCAGACCGGCGACCCCGAGGTGCTCGAGGACGTCGAGCTCCCCGACCCCGAGCCCACCGGGCGCGACCTGCTCGTCGAGGTCCGCGCCATCTCGGTCAACCCCGTCGACACCAAGGTGCGGCGTCGGCAGGGACCCGGCGAGGGCGAGACGCACCACGTGCTCGGCTGGGACGTCGCGGGGGTCGTGCGGTCGGTCGGCGGCGAGGTCGTCGACCTCGCCCCCGGCGACGAGGTCTGGTACGCCGGGTCGCTCGTGCGGCCCGGCGCCAACGCCGAGCTGCACCTCGTCGACGAGCGCCTCGTGTCGCGCAAGCCCGCCTCCCTCGACTTCGCGCAGGCCGCTGCCCTGCCGCTGACGGCCATCACCGCGTGGGAGCTGCTCTTCGACCGGCTGGGCGTCGAGCGCGACCGCGGCGAGGGCAGCACCCTGCTCGTCGTCGGCGCCGCGGGCGGCGTGGGCTCGATCCTGGTGCAGCTGGCGGCGCAGCTGACCCAGCTGCGCGTGGTCGGCACCGCCTCCCGTCCCGAGTCCGCCGACTGGGTACGCCGCCTCGGCGCCCACGACGTGATCGACCACCGCTCCCCCCTCGCGCCGCAGCTGGCCGACCTCGGCGTGGAGTCGGTCGAGCTGATCGCCTCGCTCACCCACACCGACGAGCACTACGAGCAGCTGGTCGAGGTGCTGGCGCCCCAGGGCCACCTCGGCGTGATCGACGACCCGGCGGGGCTCGACGTGATGCCGCTGAAGCAGAAGTCGGGGTCGCTGCACTGGGAGTTCATGTTCACCCGCTCGATGTTCGAGACCCCCGACATGGAGGAGCAGCAGCGGCTGCTCGCCGAGGTCGCCGCGCTGGTCGACGAGGGCACGCTGCGCACCACGACCGACGCGGTCTACGGGTCGATCGACGCCGCCACGCTGCAGCGCGCGCACGCCTTCGTCGAGCGGGGCCGCGCGGTCGGCAAGGTCGTGCTCGCGGGGTGGCCCACCCCGTGAGAGCCGCCGTCGCCTGGCTCACGGCGCTCGCCGCGTGCGTCGTGCTGCCGGTCGCGATGGTCGCGGTGTGGCTGGGGGCGGTCGTCGACGACACCGACCGCTACGTCCGGACAGTGAGCCCCCTGGCCGAGGATCCGCGCGTGCTCGCCGCGGTGGAGCGCTCGCTGACGCAGCGCGTCGTCGCCGAGGTCGAGGCCCGCGGGGGCGCGGTCGGCGGGCTCGTCGCAGGCAGGCTGGAGGACCGCATCGCCGACGGCGTCCGGCTCGTCGTCCGGAGCCCGCAGTTCCGGCCCGCCTGGGACGCCGCCAACACCGCGGCGCACGAGGAGCTGGTCGCCGGGCTGCGCCCCGGCGCCGACGCTGCCGACGTGTCCCTCGACCTGGGCCGGGTGCTCGACGCGGTCGTCGAGGAGGTCGGCGACTCGCTGCCGGTCGCGGTCAGCCCGCCCGAGGTCGAGGCGCCGGTCACCGTGCTCGAGGGCCAGCAGGTGACGCGCGCGCGGACGGCGTACCAGGCGCTCACCGCCGCCGGCGTGGTGCTGCCAGTCGTCTGGGTCGTGCTCGTGGCGCTCGCACTGCTGGTGGCGCGCCAGCGCAGCCGGGTGCTGGCCCTGCTCGGCGCCGGCAGCGCCGCCACCCTGCTGCTGATGCTCCTCGCGCTGGAACAGGTGCGCGACCGCGCCGTCGCCGCGGTGCCCGGCTCCGACCGCGCGCTGAGCGCGGCCGTCTGGGACGGCGTCACCACCGACCTCCGGCTCGCGCTCTGGGGTGCGGCCGCCGCTGCAGCCGTGCTCGCCGTCGTCGGCGGCCTCGCCGCCGTCGTCCGTCGCTGACCCGGCGTGCGTGACGCGCGGCGCCCCCGACCACGGGGGGCGTGATCGGGGGCTGTCGCAGGGGGACCAGCGCAGAGGTGACTAGCTGTAGTTCCCACAGACGTTGTGAATGCCGGACGGTAGACGAATGACGAGGACCTCCAGTACGGAGGGGGTTACCACACCAACCCACCGTCTGGAGGTCCTCATGACCCACGCTAATGCCCCGCTGACTCCTGAGGGACGTCGTCGACTCGCGGTCGCGGTCGTTGAGAAGAAGTGGACGGTCCAGCGGGCGGCTGAACGGTTCCAGGTCTCGCCGGCCACGGTGTCGAAGTGGGCCACCCGGTATCGCCGCGGCGAACCCATGACGGACCGGCTCTCCCGACCACGCAGCAGCCCGCGACGTTGCAGCCGCCGGCTCGAGCACCGGATCGTGAAGCTGCGCCACACGCGGCGTTGGGGGCCACACCGCATCGCCTTCCACCTCGGCGTCCCACGCTCGACAGTGGGTCGGGTCCTGGCCCGGTACCGGATGCCGTTGCTGGCTCACCTCGACCAAGCCACAGGACTCCCGGTCCGCCGACCTGCACCCGTGCGCTACGAAGCCGGCAAGCCGGGCGACCTGGTCCACGTCGACATCAAGAAGCTCGGCAAGATCCCCGACGGCGGCGGGTGGCGGGCCTTCGGTCGCACATCGGCGCAGCACCGCAGGGCGCAGGTGGTCAGCGATCGAGCAGCCCGCGCCGGGGCACCAGCCTCACGTGGCTACGTGTACCTCCATCACGCTGTCGACGACCACTCCCGGCTGGCCTACTCCGAACAGCTCCCCGACGAGCGCAAGGAAACCGCCGCCGGCTTCTGGCTGCGTGCCAAGGAGTTCTTCGCCGAAGCCGGGATCAGCGTCACGACGGTGATGACCGACAACGGTGCCTGCTACCGCTCCAAGGTCTTCGCCGAAGCACTCGGCGAGGTTAAGCACCGTCGCACCCGCCCCTACCGACCCCAGACCAACGGGAAGGTCGAGCGCTTCAACCGCACGCTCGCCGCCGAGTGGGCCTACGCCGTCGTCTACCTATCAGACGCCGCACGCGCAGCGACCTACGCCGACTGGCTGCACTTCTACAATCACCACCGACCCCACACCGGCATCGAGGGCCTCACACCCGCCGACCGCATTCACAACCTCACGGGGAACTACAACTAGCGGAGCACCGGGTTCGACTCCACGACGCGGAGCTCGGCCCAGCGGCGGCCGAGGCCCCAGGTGTCCCCTGCGTAGGTGAGGGCGAGGACCACGAGGGTCACCGCACCCAGCAGGTGGTCGTCGAGGACGGGGTTGTTGGGCGGGGGCAGGACGACGGTCCACATCAGCACGTAGAGCAGGGCGCCGGTGGCGGCGGCGATCCGCATCCCGATGCCCAGCGTCAGCGCGAGCCCGATGCCGAGCAGGCCCAGCATGAAGAGCCAGTCGGCCCAGGCCGCGCCGGCGATGGAGCCGTAGAGGTCGGCGAAGGGCCCGTCGGCGCCGAACTTCAAGAAGCCCTCGGTCGGGCTCCCCCCGTTGACCCAGGCGGCGGGACCGAAGCGGTCGACCACGCCGTCCTCGCCGCGCCCGGTGGCGAAGCCGAGGGCGAGCAGCTTGTCGACGAAGGCCCACAGGAAGGTCAGCCCGAAGCCGAGGCGCAGCACGGCCAGGGCCTGCCGGGCGCGGCTGCTGCGCACGACCTCCACCTCCCTCGTCGGGGACGTCGCGCTGCGGTCACTGGTCATGCGGGTGGTCTGAGTGGTCATGGTCCTCGCCTCCTCTGGCTCGCTCTCAGCCTCGTCGCGCTAGTGCGCGAGCGGCAGCGGCGGAAGACCCCGCGGGTGCGGGACCTAGGTCCTGCACCCGGTCGGCGTGCGGCAGGCCGACCGGCTCGTGGGTGATCCAGAGCACGGACCGCTCGCGTGGGCCGGTCAGCACCTCCCGGGCCAGCTCCTCGGCGGTGGCGTGGTCGAGGTGGGCGGTCGGCTCGTCGAGCACCAGCACGGCCTGGTCGGCCAGGAGCGAGCGCGCCACCCCCAGTCGGGCGCGCTCGCCCCCGGAGACCTCCGCGTGGCCCTCCCCCAGCCAGGTGTGCAGCCCGTCGGGCAGCGCGTCGAGCCAGCCACCGAGCCGTGCCCGTCGCAGCGCCCGCGCGACCTCCGCGTCGGTGGCGCCGGGGCGAGCGAGCCGCACGTTCTCCACCAGCGTCGTGGCGAAGACGTACGGCGCGTCGTCGACCAGCCCGGTCGTGCGCCGCACCTCGTCGAGGGCGAGCTCGCGCAACGGCACCCCGCCGCGGCTCACCACACCGGCCTCGGGGTCGAGGAAGCGCAGCAGCAGCGAGGCCAGCGTGCTCTTGCCGGAGCCGGAGGGCCCCACCACCACGAGCCGCTCGCCCGGGTCGAGCGCGAGCGAGAGTGCCAAGCCGCGCAGGCGGGCGCCGTGCACGGCGGTGGTGGGGTCGTCGCCGGCGGGGTGGCGGCCGGTGTCGTCGACCGCGGGCGCCGCCGACTCCAGCGCGGCGAGCCGCGCCGCTGCCGCGGCGGTGCGCGCCGAGAGTGCCCCGGCGTCAGCCACGGGGAGCAGCACGTCGGCGAGCGCCAGCGGGACCAGCACGAGCAGGGCGGCCACCGGGGCGCTCACCGCCTGACCGACCACGGGCGAGACCAGCCAGGCCGCGACGGCGACACCGAGACCCGTCACGGCCATTACCGTTGCCCTGGCCACGGTGAGCCAGCGCATCGATTGCTCGGCGGCACGCCCCAGCGTGTCGCTGGTCGCCGACGCGCGCGCCACGACCGCGTCGACGGCCTGCCACATCCGCAGCTCCTCCGCGACCTGGGTCGCCTCGACGACCTGCTCGGAGAGCCGGGCGCGCGTGGCCACGGCGTCGCGCTCGGCACGTGAGCCGCCCCAGCGGCCCAGCCCGTACGCCGACGACGTCGCGACCAGCCCGCCCGTGAGGACCGCGGCGCCGGCGGCGGGCAGCAGCCACGCGGTCACCGCACCGGCGAGCAGGACCACGGCGACGGCCTGGCGCAGCGGCATCCGGACGCGGAGCTCGCGGTCGACGACGCCGTCGACGTCGTCGACCACCGCGCCCAGCACGTCGCCGCGCCGGCCCACGCGGCCGGGCACGAGCGGCACCAGCGCGTCGTACACCTGCACGCGCCGACGGGCCAGCATCCGCAGTGCGGCGTCGTGGGCCCGCAGGCGCTCGGCGTACCGCAGGACGGGGCGGGCGAGCCCGAAGGCGCGGACGCCGACGACCGCCACGAGCAGCGTCAGCACGGCCGGCTGCGTCGAGGCCTGCACGATCAGCCAGCCCGCCGTGGCCGTGAGCGCCACCCCGGACGCCGACGCCAGCGCCCCGATCACGGTCGCCACCTCCAACCCCCCTCGCCGACCCGCCTCATCTGCACGCCCATCCGCCTCGAATGCCGGCATCTCAGGCGGGTCGGCGCACATCTCAGGCGGGTCGGCGGACATCTGAGGCGGGTCGGCGGGGAGGAGGGGCAACACGTGGTCGGCGACGGCGCGCAGGGCGGGGCGGTGGGCGACGACGAGCACGGCGCCGCGTCGGCCGAGCCGATGGACGACGTCGCAGATGACCTGCTCGGTGAGCTCGTCGAGGTGGGCGGTGGGCTCGTCGAGCAGGCTCCACGGCCGGTCGGCCAGGACGACGCGGGCCAGGGCGAGGCGGGCCCGCTCCCCGGCCGAGAGCGAGAGCCCGTCCTCGCCGAGCGTGCTGTCGAGCCCGCGCGGTAGGGCGGCCACGCGCTCGGCGAGCGCGACCCGGCGCAGCGCGTCCCACAGCGCGACGTCGGTGGCGTCGGGCCGGGCGAGCCGCAGGTTGTCGGCCACGCTGCCGCACACGAAGCGGGGCTGCTGGGGCAGCCAGCCCACCTGCTCGCGTGACGGGCGCCCCGTGACGACGCCCTCGTGCTCCACGAGCCCGGCGACCACGCGCAGCAGCGTCGACTTGCCGCAGCCCGACGGTCCCGTCACCGCCGTCACGCCGCGCGCCTGCACCACGGCGGTGAGCGGGGCGAGTGCGGGCGACGTCCGCCCCGGATAGGTCACCGAGACCTCGTCGAGCACCAGGTCGCCCTCGGCCGGCACCGCCTCCTCGCTCGGCCCGGCGTCGAGCAGCGCGTGGGCCTGCTCGAAGGTGGCCACGCCCTCGGCGGCGGCGTGGAACTCCGCGCCCACACGACGCAGCGGCCAGTACGCCTCGGGTGCGAGCAGGAGCACCACCAGCGCGGTGCGGAGGTCGAGGTCACCCTGGGCGAGCCGGACGCCGACCGTCACGGCGACGAGCGCCACCGACAGCGTGGCCACCAGCTCGAGCACCGCGGACGACGCGAAGGCGATCCTGAGCGTGCGCAGGGTCGCGACCCGGTAGCGCTCGGTCACCTCGGCGACGCGGTGCGACTGGGCGACGGCCCGGCGGTGCGCCACGAGCGTGGGCAACCCGCGGACGACGTCGAGGAAGTGCCCCGACAGCGAGGCCATCGCCCGCCACTGCTGCGCCGCACGGTCGCGGGTGGCGAGCCCCACCAGCCCCCCGAAGACGGGCACGAGCGGCAGCGTCGCCACCACGATCGCGGCGCTGAGCAGGTCCTGGGTCGCCATCGCGACCACGACCAGCGGCGGCAGCAGTGCCGCCAGCACCAGCGCGGGCAGATAGCGGGTGAGGTAGGGCTCCGCGGCGGCGACACCCCGGGTCAGCAGCACCGGCGGCACCGCGACACCGTCGGCGAGCCGCGCGAGCAGCCGGGCACGGAGGTCGGTGGCGACCCGGGTCGCCGCGCGGGCGGCCAGCAGGTCACCGAGGGCGCCCGACACCGCGCGCCCCAGCAGCACCGCGACGACGCCGAGGCCCCACGGCACCACGTCCTCCCGCCGCACGACCGCCACGACCAGCCCCGTGACCAGCCACGCCTGTGCCACCACCAGTGCCGCCCCGAGGACGCCGCTCGCCAACACCCCGGCGAGCGGCGCCCGGGCCGGCGCCAGCCGGGCACGCAGGCGGGGGTCGGTGGGTCTCACGCGTGCACCGGGATGTGGTGGGTGGCGATGCGCCGGCGGAAGACCCAGTAGGTCCACGCCTGGTAGGCCAGCACCAGCGGCGTGAAGACCACGGCCACCACGGTCATGATCCCGAGCGTGTACGACGTCGCGGCGGCGTTGGTGGTCGTCAGCGACACCCCGTCGGCCAGCGAGGTCGGCATCACGTCGGGGAAGAGCGCGAGGAAGAGCCCGACCACGCCCAGCCCGATCGCCGCGAAGGTGCCGGCGAAGGCCCAGCCCTCGCGGCCCAGGGCTGCCATCACCAGGCCGCAGACCAGCGCGAGCGCCGCCACGACGAAGGCGCTCGCCGAGGCCAGCGTCCCGGTCGTCACCTGGGTCCAGGTCAGGAACAGCACGGTGACCACCGCCGCCCCGAGCCCGAGCCGCTGCGCCAGGTCGCGAGCGCGGTGGCGGACCGGGCCGTCGGTCTTGAGTGCGACGAACATCGCACCGTGGGTCAGGAAGAGCAGCAGCGTCGTCGCGCCACCGAGCAGCGCGTAGGGGTTGAGCAGGTTGAGGAAGCCGCCGACGTACTCCAGGTCGGCGTCGATCGGCACCCCCCGCAGGATGTTGGCGAAGGCGACGCCCCACAACAGCGCGGGCACGAGCGAGCCGGCCACGATGGCGGCGTCCCAGCGTCGCTTCCACCGGTCGTCGCCGCGCTTGTGGCGGTACTCGAAGGCGACCCCGCGCACGATGAGCGCGACCAGGATCAGCAGCAGCGGCAGGTAGAAGCCGCTGAAGAGCGTGGCGTACCACTCGGGGAAGGCGGCGAAGGTAGCCCCGCCCGCGACCAGCAGCCACACCTCGTTGCCGTCCCAGACCGGGCCGATCGTGTTGATGAGGACGCGTCGCTCGGTGTCGTCGCGGCCGAGCACCGGGAGCAGCATGCCGACGCCGAAGTCGAAGCCCTCCAGGCAGAAGTAGCCGGTCCACAGCACGGCGATGAGGGCGAACCAGACGGTCGTGAGCTCCATCGATCTCTCCTCCGGGTCTCGGGGCAGGTCAGTACGCGAAGGCCAGCGGCCGGTCGCTGTCGTCGCCGTCGGGGCTCGCGTCGGGCAGCGCGTCGGCGCCCTTCCTGATCGCCGCGAGCAGCAGGCCCACCTCGACCACCGCGAGCACGCCGTACACCGCGGTGAGCACGACGAGCGAGGTGAGCACCTCGCCCGTCGACATCCCGGGCGAGACCGCGCGGTCGGTGGTCATCAGGCCGAAGACGGCCCAGGGCTGCCGGCCGACCTCGGTGAAGATCCAGCCCGCGCTGTTGGCGGCCAGCGGCAGCAACGGCAGCGAGACCGCGGTCCACAGCAGCGGCCGACCCATCGGCACCCGGCCCTTGCGGGTCGCCCACAGCAGCCACGCCGCGCCCGCCGCGGCGGCCAGCCCGAAGCCGATCATCAGGCGGAAGGTCCAGTAGGTCAGCGGGATGACCGGCGTGTAGTCACCCGGCGAGTAGTACGTCGCCCCGGGGTCGGCGCCGTACTCCTCCTGGTAGCGCTCGCGAAGCTCGTTGATCCCCACGACCTCGCTCGTGGTGTCTCCGTGGGCGAGGAAGGAGAGCAGGCGCGGGACCTTGATCGCGAAGCGCTCCTCCGACCCGTCGAGCGAGCCGATGGTCAGGATCGAGAAGTCGGCGGGGGCCTCGGTCTCGTAGAGCGCCTCGGCGGCCGCCATCTTCATCGGCTGCACCTCGGTCATGACCTTGCCCTGGAGGTCGCCGGTCACGGCGACGCCGAGGCCTGCGACGAGCACCACGGTGGCGCCGGTGCGCAGCGCGGCGCGGTACATCGAGCGGTCCTCGGGGCGCGGGCCACGCGTCAGCAGCCAGAAGGCGACGCCGGCGACGAAGGCACCCGCGGTCAGGTACGCCGAGAGCACCACGTGCGGGAAGGTGACCAGCTGCACCTCGTTGAGCAGCACCGCCGCGAAGTCGTCCATCTCCGCCCGCCCGGTCTCGGGGTTGTAGGCGTAGCCGACCGGGTGCTGCATCCAGGAGTTCGCCGCCAGGATGAAGTACGCCGAGAAGAGCGTGCCGACGTGCACGAGCACCATGCAGGCCGCGTGCAGGCGGGGTGCCAGCCGGTCCCAGCCGAAGATCCACAGGCCGAGGAAGGTCGACTCCAGGAAGAAGGCCAGCAGCCCCTCCACCGCCAGTGGCGCCCCGAAGACGTCGCCGACGAAGCGGGAGTAGTCGCTCCAGCTCATCCCGAACTGGAACTCCTGCACGATGCCGGTCACGACACCGAGGGCGAAGTTGATCAAGAAGAGCTTGCCGAAGAAGCGGGTCAGCCGCAGCCACTGCTCGTTGCCCGTGCGCAGCCACGCGATCTCGTAGCCCGCGACCATCGCGGAGAGACCGATGGTGATCGGCACGAAGAGGAAGTGGTAGACGGTCGTGATGGCGAACTGCCAGCGTGCGATGTCGGTCGGGTCCACGGGAGAAAGCAGACGACGCGGACGTGGTCGCTCGACACGGACCGCGGGCCCGTGCTGCCGGGACCTAGGTCCTCAGTCGTCGAGCAGGAGCTCCTCCACCGGGAGCCGTGAGGTCAGCCGTACGCCGCTGCGCCCGATCGCCTGCCAGCCGATGCGCAGCAGCAGGTGGGGCCGCAGCCGGCGGCCGAGCACCTCGCCGCGCAGCGCCTGCCGGGTCTCGGGCAGCTCGACGACCCGGCTCAGCGGGACGACGCTCAGGCCCGCCCGGGTGGCCTCCAGCCACAGCGCGCCGAGGCCGCGCCCCGACCGCAGCCAGGCGCGCCGGTCGTCGTCGGCGTCCCCCAGCACGAGCACGCCGTCGGAGCTCCACAGCTCGACGGCGTGGTCGCCATCGTCCAGCCCGGACCGCGCCGAGGCCTCGACCGCCCGGAGCACCAGCCGCTCGAGCCGGGCATGGTCGACCGCGTCGAGCACCGGCAGCACGGTGGCGCCGTACGGCGCGGCCACGGCGGCGAGGTCGACCAGCGCCGCCGGCTCCACGGGCCAGGCGGTGAAGCGGCGCCGGTCGGTGCAGCGCTGCAGCAGCGCGTCGAGCCGGGCGCCCGCCTCGGGGGCGGGCGGGCGGCGTACCAGCCCGAGGCGCGCCAGCAGGGTCGGGTGGCCGGGCTCGGGCAGCAGCAGCACCCGGGCCTCCCAGCCGAGGGCCGCGGCCGCCACCTCGAGGTGGTGCAGCGCGGCGCCGCACGAGACCACGGCGTTGCGCTCGGCGGCCTCGGCGTCGATCCCGGACGCGGCCGTGCGCGCCGGGTCCAGGTGCAGCTCGAGGCTGCGCGGCCGCACCCGCCAGGCCCAGGGCTGGGCGTTGTGGGCGCTCGGGGCCCGCCCTGCCAGCTCGAGCACCCGCAGCGCCGCGCGGTGGGGCACGGCGGTCGCGGTCTGACACATGCGCCCAGGCTGCGCCGACGCGGGCGCCGCGGGCAGGGACCAAGGTCCCGACCAGGGGGGTCGCCGAGCACCAGCCGACAGGCGTCCGGGGGTCTACCGTGGTCCCGTGATCCGCGTCTACCTGCTCGACGACCACGAGATCGTGCGCCGCGGCATCAAGGAGCTGCTCGAGGGCGAGCCCGACATCGAGGTGGTCGGCGAGTCCGGGCTGGCGGCCGAGGCGACCCGCCGGATCCCGGCGGCGCGGCCCGACGTCGCCATCCTCGACGGCCGGCTGCCCGACGGCTCCGGCATCGACGTCTGCCGCGAGATCCGGTCGGTCGACCCCTCGATCAGGGCGCTGATCCTCACGTCGTACGACGACGACGACGCGCTCTTCGCCGCCATCATGGCCGGCGCCGCGGGCTACGTGCTCAAGCAGGTGCGCGGCAACGACCTGGTCGACATGGTCCGCCGCGTCGCCGCCGGCCAGTCGACGCTCGACCCCTCGGTCACCGCGGCGGTGCTGGAGCGGGTGCGGCACGGGGTGCCCCGCGACCAGGAGCTCGCGGCGCTGACCGAGCAGGAGCAGCGGATCCTCGACCTGATCGGCCAGGGCATGACCAACCGGCAGATCGCGGGCGAGCTCTTCTTGGCCGAGAAGACGGTGAAGAACTACGTCTCCTCGATGCTCGCCAAGCTCGGGCTCTCCAGCCGCACCCAGGCCGCCATCTTCGCCGTGAAGCACCCACGCCCGTGACACCGACGCCGGGACCCGAGCTCGACGAGCCGCGGCTGCGGCTGCTGCTCGACGCCGTGCTCACCCTGGCCAGCGACCTCCACCTCGACGGCGTCCTCACCCGGCTGGTCGCGACCGCACGCGAGGTGGCCGGCGCGCGGTACGCCGCGCTCGGCGTGCTGGACCCCGACTCCGGCGGCGACCGGCTGCGCACCTTCGTTCACCAGGGCATCGACGAGGAGGTGGTGCAGGAGATCGGCCACCTGCCTTCGGGCCACGGGCTGCTGGGGCTGATCATCGACCACCCGGAGCCGCTGCGGCTGCGCGACATCGCCAGCCACCCCGCGTCGTACGGCTTCCCTCCGCACCACCCGCCGATGCACTCCTTCCTCGGGGTGCCGGTGCGGATCCGCGGACGCGTCTTCGGCAACCTCTACCTGACCGAGAAGGTCGGCACCGGCGACTTCACCCAGGCCGACGAGGACATCGTGGTGGCGCTCGCCGCGGCGGCGGGCGTCGCGATCGAGAACGCCCGGCTCTTCGAGGACGCCGCCCGCCAGCGCGAGGACCGGGAGCGGCTCGCGCTCCTGGAGGACCGCGACCGGATCGCCCGCGACCTGCACGACCTCGTGATCCAGCGGCTCTTCGCCATCGGCCTGAGCCTGCAGGGTGCCGCCCGGCGTACCGGCGACACCGCCGTCACGGCCCGGCTCGAGCAGGCCGTCGACGACCTCGACGAGACCATCCGCGACATCCGGCGCTCGATCTTCGCGCTGGGCTCGGTCGAGGGCGCCTCCGACGTGCAGGCCGAGGTGACCCGCATCGTCGAGCGGGCCGGCGTCGCGCTGAAGTTCCGCCCCACGCTGCGCATCGAGGGCCCGGTGCGCACCATGGTCACCGGAGCCCTCGCCCCCGAGGTGCTCGCGGTGCTCGGCGAGGCCCTCTCCAACGCCAGTCGCCACGCCTCGGCCACCGCCGTCACCGTCTCGCTGCGCGCGTCGTCGCGCACCGTCGAGCTGGTCGTCTGCGACGACGGCCGGGGCCTGCCTCCCGACGTCACCGAGAGCGGCCTGGCCAACATCCGCGCCCGCGCCGAGGCCCGCGGCGGCCACTGCACCGTCGCCTCCTCCCCCGAGGCCGGCACCACCGTGACCTGGACCGTGCCCGTGGGCTGACGCGGCGTACGCCGCACCCCCGTCAGCGCGAGCGCAGCAGGCGGACGCCGACGCAGCGCAGCGAGCGGGCGCGGAGGGCCCCGGTCCAGAGGCCGGCGCCGTACGCCGCGTCGTCGAGGCGGCGGCCGAGCAGGGTGGCGGGGAGGTCGCGGGGGGTGGTGGCGGGCAGGGCCTGGAGGGTGTCGACGAGCAGGGCCGTGGCGACCATCCGGCGGGCCGTGCGGCTGACCAGGCAGGCCGCCAGGACCGGCGGCCACCAGTGGCGCAGCGCGAGCGCGGACTCCTGGCGCACCGCCCAGCCGAGACCGCGCACGGCCAGGCGGGCCGACTCGGCATGGCGTCCGGGGAGGTCGGCGGGCACCGACCGCTCCACGAGCCGGGCCGCGCGCAGGGTCGCGAGCGCGACGACGGGCGCCGACCACCGGCGGCGCAGCAGCACCGCCGCGCCAGCGACGGCCATCGCCGGTGAGAGCACGGCCACCGCGGTGTGGTCGCCGTGACGCGCGGCGAGGGGGGCGCCGCCGGTGCCGTAGAGGTGCTTGCGGCCGAGCCAGGCGCGCACCGTCGTGCGGGTGTCGTGGTCGGCGCGCTCGCCGGGGTCGTAGCGCACCGTGCGGCCGCGCGCGACCAGCCGCCAGACCAGGTCGACGTCCTCGCCCACGCGCATCTCCTCCGAGAAGCCGCCGGCGAGGTCGGCGACGCGACCGACGAGGCAGGCGCTGGGCAGCCACGCCACGGCAGCCCCCGGACGCACCTCGCAGGCGACGTCGCCGAGGGCCAGCGAGGAGGCGCGCTCGTCGAAGCGCTCGAACCAGCGCGGCCGGGCCGACGTCGCGTCGCCCGCCACCAGCGGACCCACCAGGGCGACGCGGGGGTCGCTCAGGTGCCGCGCGAGGCGGAGCAGCGTGGCGGCGGTGACCCGCACGTCGGAGTCGACGAAGGCGACGTACGGCGTGCGCACCTGCCGCAGCCCGGCGTTGCGGGCCACCGCGGGGCCGCCGTTGACCGCCAGCGGCACCAGGTGGGCCCCGTGGCGCAGCACCACCTCACGCACCGCTGCGGGGTCGTGGGAGGCGTCGTCGACCACGAGGACGTGGAGCTGCGGTCCGATCGCGCGCAGGCAGCGGTCGAGCTGGGCGGCGCGGTCGCGCACCGGGACGACGACGGTGACGTCGGCGGGGTCGACGCGCTGGTCGTCGAGGACCGGGTCGGCGACGTTGGCGCCCAGCAGCCGCTCGGCCAGTGCCGCACTGGTGCGGTCGGCCACCCGCACCTCGTCGCGGTGCAGCAGCCGCTGCGCCGGCTCCCCGAGCCGGATCACGCGGAGCGGCGAGCCGCCCACCAGGACCCGCCCGTCGTCGAGACGGCGCACGTCGCGCCGCACCCGCACCCGGAAGCCGTCGGGCAGCGTGGGATCGGCCGGCGCGGTCGTCACCGGAAGCCCCCGTCGGCGTGCACGACCGAGCCGTTGACCGCGGCCCCGGCCACCGAGCAGCAGAAGGCGACGGCGGCCGCCACCTCGTCGGGGTCGAGCAGCCGGCCGAGCAGCTGCGCGGCGGCGAGGTCCGACTCCGGCACGTCGTAGAGCTCGGCCGTGCGGGTCAGCATCGGCGTGCGCGTCGAGCCCGGCGAGACGGCGGCGGCGGTGGTGCCGGTGCCCGCGAGGTCGGCGGCCAGGCCGCGCACGATGCCGACCACAGCGTGCTTGGCCGCGACGTACGCCGTCAGCCCGTAGAGCCCGCGGTGGCCGGCGGCCGAGGCGACCGCGACGAAGCGGCACCCGGCGGGGTCCGGACCGGCGAGCATGACCGGCACGGTGGCCGCCGCGGTCAGCCAGACGCTGCGGGCGTCGGCGGCCCAGAGGTCGTCGAGCTGCTCGACCGGGGTCTCCCACAGCCGACTGCCGCCCGCCACGACGGCCGCGCCGGCGACGACCGCGTCGAGCCGGCCGTGGCGCTCCCGCGTCACCGCCACGGCGGCGTCGAGCTCCTCGCGCACCCGCACGTCGCCGACCACCGGCAGCACCATCGGTCCGTCGAGGTCGCGCACCGCCCCGTCGCGGTCGTACGCCGTGACGGCGTACCCCTCGTCGATCAGCCGTGCGACCGTGGCCCGCCCGATGCCACCGGCAGCGCCCGTGACCAGGGCGACCCGTGTCACCGGCGCGCCACCACGGCGAGCCGCTCGAGCACCGCGTCGACCATCTCGGCCAGCAGCCGCTCCCCCTCGTGCGCCGAGGCGCCGGCCGGGTCCCCCAGCACGCCGGTACCGGTCACGGCCGCGACACCGCCCTCGAGCATGGTCGGCAGCAGCTGGGCGAGCGGACGGGTGTCACCGCGTACGGCGCGCTCGAGACGCACCGAGGCCGGTCGCAGGTGGAGCATCAGCGAGGTCTCCGTGCGACCGGCGTGCAGATCCCCGTCGCGCACCGCGCACGGCACCCACGCGACGTCGTGACCCTCGGCGACCAGCTGGGCGACCGCGCTGTCGAGGGTGCGCACGTTGCCCCCGTGGCCGTTGACGAGCACCGCGCGGCGCGCCCAGCAGCGCAGCGAGCGCACCAGCTCGACCACCACGGCACGCAGCACCACGTGGCCGACCGAGACGGTGCCGGCGAAGTGCTGGTGCTCGCCGGAGGCGCCGTACGCCACGGGCGGTGCCACCCAGCTGCCGGGCAGCTGCTCCGCGGCCGCCTCGGCGACCGCGACCGCCACCGTGGTGTCGGTGTCGAGCGGCAGGTGCGGGCCGTGCTGCTCCAGCGAGCCGACGGGCACCAGCACGAGGTCCGCATCAGCGGTCTCGGGCGAGGTGGCCTCGGCCAGGATCATCGTGGTGCCGGAGCCGGGACGGGTCCCCCCAGCGTGCGGTGGAAGCCGTCGGGCACGATCAGGTGCTCGGGGGTGAGCTCGTGGATGCTCGCCAGGCCCATGCCGCGCAGCGCGGAGTCGACGCCCATCCGGAGGATGTCGAGCACGTTGCCGACGCCCTCCTCGCCGTTGGCCGCCAGGCCCCACAGGTAGGCGCGTCCGATGAGCACCGCCCGCGCCCCGAGCGCGAGGGCCTTGACCACGTCGGAGCCCCGGCGTACGCCGCCGTCGAGCACCACCTCGATGTCGCCGCCGACCCGCTCGGCGATCGGGGCGAGCACCCGGATCGGCGCGGGTGTGCCGTCGAGGTTGTTGCCGCCGTGGTTGGAGACCGAGATGCCGGAGACGCCGGCGTCGACCGCCCGCAGCGCGTCGTCCAAGCGGCACACGCCCTTGAGGACGAAGGGCTTGCCGCCGCTGATCTGCTGCCACTGCTCGCGCATCCAGGCGATGTCGTCCCACGACGGCGGCTGCGTGGTCATCCACTCGTAGTAGGCGCCGAAGAAGGTCGGGCCCGTCGCCTCACCGGGCGGGGCGAGGTTGGGCGCGGTGAGGTCGGGGATCGTCCCGGTCCGCCCGAAGGTCCACAGCCAGCGCGGCTTGGTGGCGACCTTCGGGGCGAAGCGGACCATGGTCCTCAGGTCGACCTTCTCGGGGATCTCCGGGGAGCCCCAGTCGCGGCCGATCGAGAAGGACCAGTCGGTGGTGGCGATCAACCCGACCACACCGGCGTCCTGGGCGCGCTGCATCCGCTGCAGCATCACGTCGCGCTCGCCGGTCCAGTACATCTGGAACATCGTGCGCGCGCCGGTCGCGGTGACGTCCTCGACCGACTTCGAGGCGAAGTTCGACAGCCCCGTCAGGGTGCCGCGGTTGCTCGCGGCCCGCGCGACGGCCACCTCGCCGTCGGGGTGCACGGCCTGCACGCCGGTCGGGCTGATCACCACCGGCTGGCTGATCTCCTGGCCCCACAGCGTCGTCGCCTGGTCACGCTCGGCCTGCTGGCCCGCCACGACCGGCGCGAGCCCGAGCTCGGCGAAGGCCGCCTCGTTGTCGGAGACGCTCTGACCGCGCTCGCTGCCCGCGACCAGTGCGCCGTACACGGGCTGCGGGAGCCGCTTGCGCGCCCGCTCCTGCGCCACCGCGACGGACTCGAACCAGGGGTTCTGCTTCCAGGGGTTCTCGAGCTTCACGAGGGCGCCTGCGGGTCGAAGCCGGCCAGCGGGCTCTCGGCGCACGCGCTCACGGGCGGGCGGGTGAGGAGCTGGAGCATCACCGGCTGGTTGCGGGTGGGCCCTGCCTTGGAGTGGTCCTGGCTGGAGGCCGGGACCACCCGCTCGCCGGCGAGCGCCTGCTCGCCGTAGCCCTGCACGCACTCGGGGTCGGGTCCGTCGAGCGGCAGGCCGGTGAAGAACTTCGCGGCCATGCAGCCGCCCCGGCAGGAGTCGAAGAAGGCGCACTTGCTGCACGCGCCGCCGGTCTGCGGGGAGCGCAGGTCGGCGAAGAGCTCGCTCTCGCGCCACACCCGGCCGAAGCCCCCGTCGGCGAGCAGGTTGCCCGCGAGGAACTCGTCGTGGATCGCGAAGGGGCAGGCGTAGACGTCGCCCACCGGGTCGATCAGGCAGACCACCCGGCCCGCGCCGCAGAGGTTGAGGCCGGGCAGCGCTCCGCTGCCGTCCTCGGGCCCGTACGCCGAGAGGTGGAAGAACGAGTCGCCGGTGAGCACCTCGTCGCCGTGGGCCACCAGCCAGTCGTAGAGCTCGCGCTGCTGCTCGGGCAGCGGGTGGAGCTCGTCCCAGACGTCGGCGCCGCGGCCGCTCGGGCGCAGTCGCGTCAGGCGCAGCGTCGCGCCGTAGCGGTCGGCCAGTGCCTTGAAGTCGTCGAGCTGGCCGAGGTTCTGCCGGGTGCACACCACGCTGATCTTGGCGTCGCGGAAGCCGGCCTCCTGGAGGTTGGCCAGCGCCTGGATCGCGGTGTCGTAGGAGCCCGGGCCACGCACGTAGTCGTTGACCTCGGCGGTCGCGCCGTCGAGCGAGATCTGCACGTCGACGTAGTCGGTGGCCGCCAGGAAGGCGGCGCGCTCCGGGGTCAGCCGCACGCCGTTGGTGGAGAACTTCACGCCCACGTCGTGCGCGACGGCGTACTCCAGCAGCTCCCAGAAGTCGGGCCGGATGGTCGGCTCGCCGCCGCCGACGTTGACGTAGAAGACCTGCATCCGCTGCAGCTCGTCGATCACGGCCTTGCACTGCTCGGTGGTGAGCTCGCGCGGGTCGCGGCGGCCGCTGCTGGAGAGGCAATGGGCGCACTCGAGGTTGCAGGCGTAGGTGAGCTCCCAGGTCAGGCAGATGGGGGCGTCGAGGCCGAGCTCGAACTGGTCGACGAGGCGTGTGCTCCTGGCGGCTCGTGCCGGGGCGGGTCGTGCGGGGGCGAGCGTCATGCGGCGGCCTGCCTCTCCCTGGGGCGGATCATGTCGGTCTCGGCGAGGCCGCGCAGCGCCGCGGCGTACGCCGCGTGCTGGGCCTCGGGGACGCCGCTGGCCTCGAGGGCCGCGCGCACGCACCCGTGCTCGGCGAGGCACCGGACCACGGCCACCAGCTCCGGTCGCTTGAGGAAGGTGAGCTTGCGGTTGCCGAAGTGGTAGGCCAGCGCGCCGAAGGGCTCGGGGCGCAGCGCCACCGCCGGCGAGAGGGTCCAGGCCTCACCGAGCAAGGGGTCCGGCATCAGTAGACGCCGCACATGCCGTCGATCGAGACCTCCTCGATGAGGTCCTCGGCGGCGACGTCGGTCGCCTCGGTGTCCTGCGGCTCCTGCGGCTCCGGGCTCATGGTGCCTCCTGAGGTGGGGTGGTGGTGCGCCGAAAGTAACTGCACCGGGTGCCACAACGGACCTCTCCGGACGGGTAGATTCCGCCCCGTCATGACGGAGGAGCAGGGCTCGCGCGGAGCCGGGGGCAGACCGGTCGCGACCACGCACGCCGCCATCGAGCAGGCGACCTTCCGGCTCTTCCGCGAGCGCGGCTTCGAGGGCACCACGCTCGACGACATCGCCCGCGAGGTGGGGGTCAGCCGGCGCACCCTCTTCCGCTACTTCCCCTCCAAGAACGACATCGCCTGGGGCCAGTTCGACCGCACCCTCGAGACCTTCCGCGAGACCCTGGCCACGATGCCCGAGGAGCTGCCGCTGCACGAGGCCGTGCACCGCGCCGTGGTCGCCTTCAACGTCTACGACGAGCACGCCGACCCGCCGCACCGGGAGCGGATGCACCTCATCCTCACCACCCCGGCGCTCTCCGCGCACTCGGTGCACCGCTACGCCGACTGGCGCGCCGTCATCGCGGAGTACGTCGCCGCCCGCCGCGGCCTCGCGCCCACCGACCCGCTGCCCGAGGTGGTCAGCCAGGTCGCGCTCGCCCTGGCGCTCTCGGCGTACACCCTGTGGCTGCGCGAGCCCGGCCCCTCGCTGCGCCGGCGGCTCGAGGACGCCCTGCTCGACCTGCGTGCCTACCTGGCCTGAGGCGGGCCTGCGCCGACCTCAGCCCGGCTCCGGCACCTCGCGCGACCAGCGCTCGCGGCGCTCGGCGTCGGACTGCTCCCACCAGGGCGGCGAGCCGCGCTCGCCGAGGGCGACCTTGGCGGCCTGCACGCCGTCGCGGCTGGTGCGCTCCTCGTCGGTGCCCTTCGTACGCCGCACCTCGCGCCGCCACGCCATCAGCGCCCGCACCAGCTCCTCGCGCCGCTCCTCCGGGATCTCCGGGTCGGTCGCGCGCCAGCGGCGTCCGTCGATGACGACGTGGTGGCCGTCGTCGGTCGGCTGCGCCCGCTCCGTCACCGCAGACCCTCCCTCGTGCTTGCGTCCGTGGTCCCCGGGTACCCGCCGAGCCGCCGGACAGTGCCGCGGCGACCGGGCGTGGCACGCTGGCCGGTGAGCGTCGTCGACACCCCGGGGAGGAAGCCGTGGCCCACTGGGTGCTGCAGGGCAACCCCACCCGCTGGGAGGATCCGCACCGCCTCTGGACCGAGCCGGTGACGCGCTGGTGCGTGACCGGCGTCCAGCGGCAGGTCGCAGTGGGCGACGGCGTCCTGCTGTGGCTGGCCAACCGCGACCCGGCGCACCGCGGCGTGCACGCCGTCGCCCGGGTCGAGGGCGAGCCGACCACCGAGGCCGGGTCGCCGAAGCCCTACGTCGACCTCAGCGTGACCGACTACGTCGTGCACGACCCCGTCTCGGTCCTGGAGCTGCGCGAGTCGGCCTTCGCCACGCACCCGATCCTGCGGATGGCCCGACGCACGGCCTACCCGTGCTCCCCGGAGGAGTACGACGCCGCGGTCGCGCTCGTCGCGGCGCACGGCCCGACCCGGATGCCCCCGGCCCACGGCGGGGCCGAAGGTCCTGCGAGCGAGGGAGCGGCCCGCCCGTACCCAGCCCAGGACGGGCGGGACCGCGTCCGAGGTACAATGTAGGTAAGGCTTGCCTTACTGCGCAAGACCTCCTCTCCACTTTCTCGTCCTCCCAGGAGAAGCCCATGCACGGTCGCGTCCTCAGCACCTCCCGTCTGACGCCGGGCCTGGTCCGCGTCGTGCTCGGCGGCGACGGTCTCGCCGGCTTCGCGATGCCGCAGGTGCGGGGCGGCGACGCCACCGACGCCTACGTCAACATCGCGGTGCCGCCCGAGGGGGCGGCGTACGGCCCGGTCTTCGACCCGCGCGAGGTCCGCGACGCGCACCCGCGCGAGGCCTGGCCGGCGCGACGCCGCTACACCGTGCGCGCGTGGGACGCCACGACCCGGGAGCTCACGCTCGACTTCGTGGTGCACGGCGACGAGGGCGTGGCCGGCCCGTGGGCCGCGCGGGCGGCCGAGGGCGACGTGCTCGTCCTCGAGGGCCCGAGCGGCGGCTACCGGCCGCGACCGGACGCGGCGGCGTACCTGCTGGTGGGCGACGAGTCGGCACTGCCGGCCATCGCGGCCTCGACGGAGGCCGTGCCGGCCGGGAGGCCGCTGACGGTGCTGCTCGTCTGCGACGGCCCCGACCACGAGGTCGACCTGCCCACCGACGCCGACCTCGACCTGCGCTGGCTCCACCGCGACGGGTCGGGGCAGGAGCTGCTCGAGGCCCTGCGCACGGTCGACCTGGCCTGGCACGACGTGTGCACCTTCGTGCACGGCGAGGCCGACGAGGTCCGCGCGCTGCGCCGCCACCTGCTCGTCGAGCGCGAGGTCCCGCGCGCGGAGATGTCGTGCTCGCCCTACTGGCGCCGCACCATGGACGACGAGGCCTGGCGGGCGGTCAAGCGCGACTACGTCGCCGCCATGGAGGGCGACGCCTGACCCCCGCGAACTGAGGGGAGCCTGACCTCACAAACCGCCTCTGACCTGCGGTTTAGGCAAGGCTACGTTTGCTGGAACTGATCAAGAAGATGGTCCAAGGTGTGCCCATGACCACCCTCCAGCTCCCCCTCGTCAGCACCTGCAGCGCGTCCTCCTGCGCCTACAACCGCGACTCCGCCTGTCACGCCGGTGCCATCACCGTGACCGGTGACGCCTCGACCTGCGGCACCTACGTCGAGTCCGGCACGCAGGCCGGCCAGGACGCCACCGCCTCCGTCGGCGCGTGCCACCGCAGCGAGTGCGTCTTCAACGCCGCGCTCGAGTGCACCGCCCAGGACGTCGCGATCGAGTCCTCCGGCGACGTCGCCAGCTGCCGCACCTTCCAGCTCGCCTGAGCTAGAGCGAGCGCCCCGCCCAGGTCCACGCGTAGCTGCCGTCGTCGGTCACGAGCGCGGCCTCGCCGAGCTCGAGCGGACGGAAGGTGTCGACCATGACGGCCGACTCCTCGAAGTACTCCGCGCCGATGCTCGCCTCGATCGCCGCGGGCTGCGGCCCGTGGGCGTGGCCGCCCGGGTGGAGCGTGATCGAGCCGACGTCGATGCCGGAGCCCTTGCGGGCCTCGTAGTCGCCGCCGACGTAGAACATCACCTCGTCGGAGTCGACGTTGGAGTGGTAGTAGGGCACCGGGATCGCACCCTCGGCGTAGTCGACCTTGCGGGGCAGGAAGTTGCAGATCACGAAGTTCGCGCCCTCGAAGACCTGGTGCACCGGCGGCGGCTGGTGCACCTTGCCGGTGATCGGCATGAAGTCGTCGAGGTTGAAGGTGTAGGGGTAGAGGCAGCCGTCCCACCCGACCACGTCGAGCGGGTGCGTCGCGTAGGTCAGCCGGGTGCCGACGAGCCCGCCCGGGCCGTGGCCCCGGTGCTTGACCAGCACCTCCACGTCGTCGCCCTCGCACACCAGCGGCTCGGTGGGTCCGTGCAGGTCGCGCTCGCAGTACGGCGCGTGCTCGAGCAGCTGCCCGTAGCGGGAGAGGTAGCGCCTGGGCGGCGCGACGTGGCTGTTGGCCTCGATCGGGTAGAGCCGGCTGACCTCTCCGTCGACATCGCTGGGCAGCCAGCGGTGCGTCGTCGCCCGCGGGATCACCACGTAGTCGCCGGCGCGGTAGGACAGCGTGCCGAAGACCGTCTCCACGGTGCCGCGGCCGGACTCGACGTAGACGCACTCGTCGCCGACGGCGTTGCGGTAGTAGGGCGAGGGCGCGTCGGTGACGACGTAGGAGATCCGGACGTCGGCGTTGCCGAGCACCAGCCGGCGCCCGGTCACCGGGTCGCCACCGGCCGCGACGTCGTGCAGCCGCAGGTGGCGGGGCTTGAGCGGGTGGTTGGGGGTGGTGGTCTGGTCGGGCAGCTCCCAGACCTCGCTCGCGACGACCGCCGAGGGCACGCCGCGGTGGTAGAGCAGCGAGGAGTCGGAGGAGAAGCCCTCCTCGCCCATCAGCTCCTCGTAGCGCAGCGCGCCACGCTCGTCGCGGAAGGCGGTGTGCCGTCGCGGCGGCACCTCGCCGACCTGCCGGTAGTACGCCATCGACCCTCGACCTCCACTCGTCGCTGAGGGGAACTGTCCCGACGTTAGTGGGTACGTTCCCGCAATGGTCGAGACGTGGGTGCCGGGTGCCGCGGGGTCGTCGTACGACGTCGACCACCTCCCCTACGGCGAGGCGAGCGCGCCCGACCGTGACGACTGGTGGATCGCGGTGCGCGTGGGCGACCTGGCCCTCGACGTCGCGGCGGTGGTCGACCACGCGATGCTCAGCCCGCTGCTGCGCACGGCCCGGATGCACCTGCTGCTGCGCAGCGGCCCGCGCCTGTGGGCGCAGCTGCGCACCGAGCTGGTCCGCCTCCTCACCGACCCCGCCTGCCGCCCCGAGGTCGAGCCCCACCTGCGCCCGGTCGAGGAGATCGAGCTCGAGCTGCCCTTCGCGGTCGCCGACTACGTCGACTTCTACGCCTCCGAGCACCACGCCAGCCGCGTCGGAGCCCTCTTCCGGCCCGACGGCGACCCGCTGCCGCCGGCGTGGAAGCACCTGCCCATCGGCTACCACGGCCGGGCCGGCACCGTCGTCGCCTCCGGCACGCCCGTGCGCCGCCCCACCGGCCAGCGCGGCCCCGGCGACGTCGGCCCCACCCGGCGCCTCGACCTCGAGGCCGAGCTCGGCTTCGTGGTCGGCGTCGGCGCGGAGGAGCCGGTGGGCTGCGAGGCGCTGCACCGCCACGTCTTCGGCGTGGTCGGGGTCAACGACTGGTCGGCCCGGGACCTGCAGGCCTGGGAGACGCGGCCGCTCGGACCGTTCCTCGGCAAGTCCTTCGCCACCTCGATCTCGGGGTGGATCACGCCGCTGGCGGCGCTCGACGCGGCCTGGGTGGAGGGCCCGGATCAAGACCCGCCGCCGCCGGCGTACCTCTGCCCGGAGACGCCGCGCGGACTCGACGTCGACGTCGAGGTCGTGCTCAACGGTCGCGTGCTGAGCCGCCCGTCGTACGCCTCGATGTACTGGTCGCCCGCCCAGATGCTGGCGCACATGACCTCCAACGGCGCCACGCTGCGCACCGGCGACCTCTTCGCCTCCGGCACCATCTCGGGTCCCCGTGACGACCAGCGCGGCTGCCTGCTCGAGCTGACCGACGGCGAGGGACCGTGGCTCGCCGACGGCGACGAGGTGGTGCTGCGCTACACCGCGCCCTCGACGGGCGGTGGCCGGCTGGCCCTCGGCGAGGTCGCCGGCACGGTGCTCCCGGCGCGATGAGGCCGGCGCCGCGGTGACGACCCGGACGCGACGGCCGAGGCCTCACGAACCGGACAACTAGTTGAATCCCTGACCAGAACACCTGTACACAGGACATGCAGGAAATACCCGACGCCTGCGGGGGGACGCGGTTGAATGGGACGAACCCCCTGCTCAGGAGCATCCGTGCCCGTCGTCGAGGCCCTCTTCGAGGCACCACCAGCCTCGGTGGTCGCCGTGCTGACGAGCGCCCTGCCGGCGCAGGGGTGGCGGCTCACGGGGATCGGCGGCTTCGGCTCGGTGGTCACCTGGCAGGCCTTCGACCGTGATCTCGAGCTGGTCTCGCTGCGGGCCGAGGTGCTGCCCGACGAGGCCCGTCCCGAGCTGACGCGGCTGCGGGTCCAGGTCGTCGACGCCGGCCTCGCCACGGCGCTCGACGCGGCCCTGACCAGCGCGCCGGTCCAGTCCGCTCGGCTCCCGCGACGCCCCAGTGCGGCGGGCTGACACACGCGCGACACGCGTGGGCCCTACTCTCGTCTGGTGAGTGACGACTCAAGCAACCGGGTCGCGTGGGGTTCCCACGAGGCCGTGCTCTTCGACCTCGACGGCGTGATCACCCCCACCGCCGAGGTCCACATGCGCGCCTGGGCGGAGATGTTCAACTCCTTCCTCACCGAGACCGACGCCGGCGGTGGTGACCGGTCCCCCTACCGGGACGCCGACTACTTCGCCCACGTCGACGGCAAGCCCCGCTTCGACGGGGTGCGCGACTTCCTGGCCTCCCGCGGCATCGAGCTGCCCGAGGGCGAGCCGGACGACGCGGGCGACCGGCTGACCGTCAAGGGGCTGGGCAACCGCAAGAACGACGCCTTCAACGCGGTGCTCGAGCGCGACGGCGTCACGGCGTACCCCGGCTCGGTCGCATTGCTCGACCACCTGCGCGACCTCGGTCTGCCGCTCGCCGTGGTCTCCTCGAGCGCCAACGCGCCCGCCGTGCTGGAGGCGGCGGGACTGGCCGACCGCTTCCGCACCGTCGTCGACGGTCGCGTCGCGACCCAGGAGGGACTGCCGGGCAAGCCCGCCCCCGACACCTTCGTGCGGGCCGCCGAGGTGCTCGGCACCACCCCGGCGCACGCCGTGGTGCTCGAGGACGCCGTCTCCGGCGTGCGCGCCGGCCGGGCCGGCGACTTCGCCCTGGTCGTGGGCGTCGACCGCGGGGCCGGGGCGCAGGTGCTCACCGACGCGGGCGCCGACCTCGTCGTCCCCGACCTCGCCGACCTGGTGCCAGGGGCCCCGGAGTGAACCGCCGCGGCTCCGTCGTCGACCCGCTCGACCGCGGTCGCTTCCCGGCCGACCCGTGGCGGCTGGTCGAGACGACCTACCGGGCCGAGGACCTCGGCACCACCGAGACGCTCTTCGCGGTCGGCAACGGCTACCTCGGCATGCGGGGCAACCCCGAGGAGGGTCGCGACGCCGTCGCCCACGGCACCTTCGTCAACGGCTTCCACGAGACCTGGCCGATCCGTCACGCCGAGGCCGCCTTCGGCTTCGCCCGCACCGGCCAGACGATCGTCAACGTCCCCGACGCCAAGCTGATGAAGCTCTACGTCGACGACGAGCCCCTCATCCTCGGCACCGCCGACGTGGAGGAGTACGAGCGCTCGCTCGACTTCCGCGACGGGGTGCTGCGCCGGCGGCTGGTCTGGCGCACGCCGTCGGGCAAGCGGGTGCTCATCGAGTCGACGCGGATGGTGTCGATGACGCAGCGCCACCTGGCGCTGATGACGCTCGAGGTCACCATGCTCGAGGGCGACGCCCCGATCGTGATCTCCTCCCAGCTGCTCAACCGGCAGGACGGCCAGGACGAGTACCACGTGCCGTACGAGGCGATGGGCGAGGGCACCGACCCGCGCAAGGCCGCGGCCTTCGACGAGCGCGTGCTGCTGCCACGGCGTCACGAGGCCGGGGAGCGGCGCTCGCTGCTCGGCTACCAGTGCGCCCGCTCCCGCATGACGATCGCGGTCGCCTGCGACCACCGGCTGGAGACCGACGACGAGCACGAGGTCGTGGTGCGGGGCGAGGAGGACCTCACCAAGACCGTCTTCCGCGTCGAGGCCTCGGAGGGCCGCACCATCCGGCTGCAGAAGACCGTCACCTACCACACCTCGCGCGGCGTCCCGGTGCGCGAGCTCGCCGACCGCTGCGAGCGCACCCTCGACCGCACCGCCGGCCACGACGCCGCGCACCACCACGCCGAGCAGCGTCGGTGGTTCGACGACTTCTGGGCGGCCAGCGACGTCGAGGTCGAGCAGGACGACGTGCTCCAGCAGGCGATCCGCTTCAACCTCTTCACCCTCGCGCAGGCCAGCGCGCGCGCCGACCGCCAGGGCGTCCCGGCCAAGGGCGTGACCGGCTCGGGCTACGAGGGCCACTACTTCTGGGACTCCGAGATCTACGTCGTCCCCTTCCTCTCCTTCACCCAGCCGCAGGTCGCCCGCAACCTGCTGCACTTCCGCACCCGGATGCTCCCCGCGGCGCGCACCCGGGCCCGCGAGATGGCGCAGAGCGGCGCGCTCTTCCCCTGGCGCACCATCAACGGCGAGGAGGCCTCGGCCTACTACGCCGCGGGCTCGGCGCAGATGCACATCGACGCCGACATCGCCTACGCGCTGATGCAGTACGTCGGGGCCTCCAACGACGTGGCCTTCCTGGTGCGCGACGGCGCCGACCTGCTCGTCGAGACCGCCCGGATGTGGGCCGAGCTCGGCTTCTGGCGCACCAACGGCGAGCCGACCTTCCACATCCACGGGGTCACCGGGCCCGACGAGTACACCACCGTGGTCAACAACAACCTCTTCACCAACGTGATGGCCCGCTACAACCTCGAGCGCGCCGCCCTGGTGTGCCGCCGCATCGAGGAGCGCCACCCCCGCGACTACCAGAAGCTGGTGCACCGGCTCGGCCTCAAGCCCGGCGAGATCGAGTCGTGGGAGCGCTGCGCCGCCGGCATGACGATCCCCTTCGACGAGGGCCTCGGCATCCACCCGCAGGACGACTTCTTCCTCGACCGGGAGGTGTGGGACCTCTCCCGCACCCCGCACGAGCTGCGGCCGCTGATGCTGCACTACCACCCGCTGGTGATCTACCGCTTCCAGGTGCTCAAGCAGGCCGACGTCGTGCTCGCGATGTTCCTCCACGGCGACCGCTTCACCGACGAGCAGAAGCGGGCCAACTTCGAGTACTACGACCCGATCACCACTGGGGACTCCACGCTGTCGGCGGTGGTGCAGTCGATCGTGGCGGCCGAGGTCGGCTACCACGAGCTCGCGCTCGACTACTTCCGCCAGGCGCTCTACGTCGACCTCGGCGACCTCCACGGCAACACCGTCGACGGCATGCACATCGCCAGCGCCGGTGGCATCTGGAGCGCCCTGACCTACGGCTTCGCCGGCATGGGCGACCGCAACGGCCGGCTCTGCTTCGACCCGCGGCTGCCCGATGGCTGGCCCCTGCTGCGCTTCCGGCTCGCCTGGCGGGGCTCGCGGATGGTCGTGGAGCTGCGGCAGGACGCCATCACCTTCACCGTCGTGGCCACCGGCGAGGACTCGGTGCACGTCCGGGTGCGCGGCCAGCTGCACCAGGTCGTCGAGGGCACGCCCGTGACCGTGCCGCTCGACCACCAGGGCCCACGGATCCCGGGGCTGCTCGGCGACAAGCCGCACCTGGGCGGCACCCGCGCCGACGGCACCAAGATCACCGCCGGCGTGCCCGAGCCGATGGTCTTCGAGGAGGACGTGCCCGGCGAGCTCGACGGCGGCTGACCCCGCCGCCGTACGTCGGGGCGCGGGTCCCCTCCCGGGGTGGTCGAGGTGCCCGAGCTCCAGGGCGAGGGCCTCGAGACCCGGTGAGACACACGCCCGCCCACCGCCGTACGTCGGGTGCCGGGGTCTCGAGGCTCCCTGCGCTCGCACCTCGACCACCCTGCGCCGGGGTGGTCGAGGTGCCCGAGCCCCCGGGCGAGGGCCTCGAGACCCGGTGAGACACACGCCCGCCCACCGCCGTACGTCGGGTGCCGGGGCCTCGAGACCCGGTGAGACACACGCCCGCCCACCGCCGTACGTCGGGTGCCGGGGCCTCGAGGCTCGCTGCGCTCGCACCTCGACCACCCTGCGCCGGGGTGGTCGAGGTGCCCGAGCCCCCGGGCGAGGGCCTCGAGGCCCGGTGAGACGCACGCCAGCGGTCAGCCGGTGTTGCGCATCCCGGCGGCGATGCCGTTGACGGTGAGCAGCAGGGCACGCTCGAGGTCGCGCCCCTCCTCACCGGCCCGCAGCCGGCGCAGCAGCTGCACCTGGAGCAGGTGCAGCGGCTCCAGGTAGTTCTCCCGCACCTCGAGCGTCTGCCGGAGCACGGGCTCGCGCTGCAGCAGCTGCTCGTCGCCGGTGACGGCCAGCACCTCCGCCACGGTGAGGTCGTACTCCGCCCGGATCACGTCGAGGATCTCGCGGGTCGGCTCCGGCGCCAGCGCGGCGACGTACCGCTCGGCGACCTCCATGTCGGCCTTGAAGAGCGTCATCGCGACGTTGTCGAGGAAGGTGCGGAAGAAGGGCCAGCCGGCGTACATCTCGCGCAGCGCCTCGCGACCCTCCTCGCCCACCGCGGCCAGCCCGGTGCCGACGCCGAACCAGCCCGGCACGATCTGCCGCGACTGGGTCCAGCCGAAGACCCACGGGATCGCGCGGAGCCCCTCCAGGCCGCCGTCCTGCTGCGGGCGCTTGGAGGGCCGGGAGCCGATGTGCATCGAGCCCAGCAGGTCGACCGGCGTGCAGGCCAGGAAGTACGCCGGGAGGTCCTCGCGCGAGACCAGCTCGACGTAGCGGGCGTGGGCGGCCTCGGAGACGGCGTCCATCAGCCCGTCCCAGCGCTCCGCCTGCTCCGGCGTACGACGGTCGCGGCGGTGCAGCAGGCTGGCCTCCAGCGTGGCGGCGACGAGCAGCTCGAGATTCTCCCGCGCCAGCGCCGGCAGGGCGTACTTGTCGCTGATCACCTCGCCCTGCTCGGTGAGCTTGACCTCGCCGTCGACGGTGCCGAAGGGCAGCGCCATGATCGCGTCGTACGTCGGCCCGCCGCCGCGCCCGACCGAGCCGCCGCGGCCGTGGAAGAAGCGCAGCCGCACGCCGAAGCGCGACGCGATGTCGCGGGCGCGTCGCTGGGCGCGCTGGATCTGCCACTGGGAGGTCGCGATGCCGCCGCTCTTGTTGGAGTCGGAGTAGCCCAGCATCACCTCCTGCACGTCGCCCCGCGCGGCGAGCACGGCGCGGTAGGAGGGGTCGGAGAAGAGGCCCTCGAGGATCGGCTCGGCGCGCTCGAGCTCCTCGACGGTCTCGAGCAGCGGCACGAAGCCGATCCGCGCGACCCGCTCCGCGAGGTCGACCAGCCCGGCCTCCCGGGCCAGCACGACCGCCGCGAGCACGTCGTCGACGTCGGTGGTCATCGAGATGATGTAGCTCTCGATCGCGCGCTCGCCGAAGGTGTCGAGCGCCTCCGCGATGACGGCGAAGACCTCGGCCGTGCGCCGTCCGTCGTCGTCGATCGGGGGCGGCTGCTGCGAGAGCGGGCGGTGCACCGCGAGCTCCTCGGAGAGCACGCGGGCGCGGGCGGGCTGGTCGAGCGAGGCGTACGGCGCGCCACCCGGGTCGAGCCGGTCGAGCAGCTGGCCGACCGCGTGGTGGTGCTTCTCGGCGTGCTCACGGACGTCGAGCGTGGCGAGCGTGAGACCGGTGGCGGCGACGGTGCGCACCAGCCGCTCCAGCTCGCCGCCGGCCAGCCGCGGACCCTGGTGCTCGAGCACGGAGCGGTGCAGCAGCACCAGGTCGGCGAGCAGCTCGGCGTCGTCGCGGTAGTCGCGGCCGGGCACGTGGACGGCGCCCTCGGCGATGCGGCGGTCGGTCAGCCGCAGCCGCAGGTCGACGCAGGTCAGGAAGAGCCGGTAGGGCTCCTCGACGTTGAGCCGCCGGTAGCGCGGCTCCACCTCCGGCAGCTCCTCGAGCATCTCCTCGGTGCGCGCCACCAGCTCGTCGGCGACGGTGGAGAGCCGCACGCTCACCGAGAGCGTGCGGCGCAGCGCGTCGATCTTGCGGCGGATCACGGCGATGCCGTGGGTGGCCTGCAGCCGGAGCACCTCGCGGGTGGTGTCGGGCGTGACGTTGGGGTTGCCGTCGCGGTCGCCGCCCATCCAGGTGCCGAAGCGCAGCGGGCAGGTCTCCAGCGGCAGCGCGACCGGCTGCTCCTCGTCGTAGGCCGCCAGCCGCGCGCCCAGCTCGTCGAGCACGTCGAGCACGGCCGCCGTGGTCAGGCCCTCGAGGTAGTAGACGCCGTTGCGCGCCTCGTCGACGGGGTCGGGGCGGTCGATGCGCAGCTCGTCGGTCTGCCACAGCAGGTCGACGGCGCCCTCGAGGTCACGGGTGCGCGACGGCGACTCGGGCTCGGCCAGCAGCGCGGCGACGGCCCGCAGCTTGTCGAGCGTCGTACGCCGCTGCACCTCGGTGGGGTGGGCGGTGAAGACCGAGCGCACCGACACCTGGGCCACGGTCTCGGCCACGTCGTCGGCCCCGATGCCCGCCTCGCGCACCCGCTGCAGCGCGCCCGCGAGGGGGCCGCCGTGCTCCCCGCGACGCTCGGCGAGCACCGAGCCGCGGTGCTGCTGCTCGGTGACGTTGGCGAGGTGGAAGTAGGCCGTGAAGGCCCGGGCGAGCGTGGTGGCCGTCTCGAGGTCGAGCTCGGGCAGGTCGAGCGAGTCGTCCTTGGCGGCCTTGCGCACGTCCTCGACGAGGTCGAGCAGCTCCTGCCCGTGGGTGCGGGTCAGCGTCTCGCCCAGCATGGAGGTGACCATGCGGATGTCGCGGCGCAGCGGCGCCTCGGCGTCGGCGGGCAGGTGCTCGGACATCAGGCCCTCCAAGGGGTCGGCGGCACGGTGGTCGAGGAGGTCGCAGCGATCTCCTCCAGGCCCAGGCGACGTCGTCGGCACCCGCGAGGGGCAGCCTAGTGGGTCCCCTCAGGTGAGGTAGCGGGTCAGCGGGGAGTCGGGCGGGAGCCGCTCGATGTGGGCGGGCGACGCCTCGATCCTGGCGAGCAGCGGCGCCAGGTCGTCGGCGGTGGAGAGCTCCAGCCCGACCAGCGCCGGGCCGGTCTCGCGGTTGTTGCGCTTGACGTACTCGAAGAGCGTGATGTCGTCGTCGGGGCCCAGCACGTCGTCGAGGAAGGCGCGCAGCGCGCCCGGCTCCTGCGGAAAGTCGACCAGGAAGTAGTGCTTCAGGCCGGTGTGCACCAGCGAGCGCTCGACGATCTCGGCGTAGCGGCTGACGTCGTTGTTGCCGCCGGAGAGCACGCAGAGCACCGTCGCACCGGGCTCGAGATCGAGCTGGTGCAGCGCGGCGGTGGCGAGAGCACCCGCCGGCTCGGCGACGACGCCGTCGGACTGGTAGAGCTCGAGCATCTCGGTGCACACCGCGCCCTCGTCGACGGGCACGACCTCGACGCCCGCGGCCCGCACCTGGGCGAAGGTCACCTCGCCGACGCGGCGTACGGCGGCCCCGTCGACGAAGGGGTCGACCTGCTCGAGGGTGACCGGGCCGCCGGCGGCCAGCGCGGCCGTCATCGAGGCGGCCCCGGCGGGCTCGACGCCGACCACCCGGACGCCGGGGTGGCGCTCGCCGAGCCAGGCGACCGTGCCGGCCAGCAACCCCCCGCCCCCCACGGGGACGACGACCACGTCGGGCGCCGCGCCCAGCTGGTCGACCGCCTCGCGGATGGCGGTGCCCTGGCCCGCCACCGTGGCCGGGTGGTCGAAGGGCGGCACCAGCACCCGCCCGGTCTCCGCGGCGTGCTCGCCCGCCAGCTGGGCGGCGTCGTCGAAGGAGTCGCCCTGCACCACGACCTCGACCCCGTCGCCGCCCAGCTCGGCCACCCGCAGCCGCTTCTGCCGCGGGGTGGTGCGCGGCAGGTAGATCCGGGCGGAGACGCCGAGCGCGGCGCACGCGAAGGCGACTCCCTGGGCGTGGTTGCCCGCGCTGGCGCAGACGACGCCGCGCTCCCGCTCCTCGGCGGTCAGCCGCGCCAGGAAGTGCGAGGCGCCGCGCGACTTGTAGGAGCGCACCGGCTGCAGGTCCTCCCGCTTGAGCAGCACCCGGCAGCCGTGGCGCCGCGTGAGCCGGGCGTTGTCCTCCAGCGGCGTGGTGGGCACGGTGCCGACGAGCACCGCGGCCGCGGCGTCGACGTCGGCGGCGGTCACGAGAGGAGTCCCGGCTGGAGTCACCGGCCGATCATCGCGCGTGGCAGGCTGAGCCGGTGAGCGACCTCGTGAACTGGGCCGGCAACCACACCTACCGTGCCGGCGAGCACGTGCGTGCGGAGTCGGTCGCGCAGGTGCAGCGGGTGGTGGCCGGCGCGCAGCGGCTGCGGGTGCTCGGCACCCGCCACTCCTTCAACGCGATGTGCGACACCGACGGCGTGCTGCTCGACCTGGCCGGCCTGACCGGAGAGCCCGAGCTCGCCGACGACGGCGCCTCGGTGCGCGTCGCCGCCGGCACGACGTACGCCGCCCTGGCGCCCTGGCTGCACGAGCACGGCCGGGCGCTGGCCAACATGGGCTCGCTCCCGCACATCTGCGTGGGAGGCGCCGCCGCCACGGGCACCCACGGCTCCGGCACCGGCAACCAGGTGCTGGCCGCCGCGGTGCGGGCGATCGAGCTGGTGCGCCCCGACGGGACGCTCGAGGTGCTGCGCCGGGGCGACGCCGACTTCGAGGGCTCCGTCGTCGCCCTGGGCACCCTCGGCGTGGTCACCGCGCTTGAGCTCGACTGCGAGCCCACCTACGACGTGGTGCAGCAGGTCTACGAGCACCTCGGCTGGAGCGAGGTCGTCGAGCAGATCGGTGAGGTGCTCGCGGCCGCCTACAGCGTCAGCGTCTTCGGTCGCTGGCGCGACGACCTGCCCACCGACGTGCTGGTCAAGACGCGGGTCGGCACCGACGCCGAGCTCACCTGGGGCGAGCCGATCGCCGACGACGCGGTCTTCCGCTCGCTCGGCGACGGCGACCACGTCACCCGTCGCGGCGAGCCCGGCCCGTGGTCGGAGCGGCTGCCGCACTTCCGCGCCGACCGGCAGCCCAGCTTCGGCCAGGAGATCCAGAGCGAGTGGTTCGTCGCCCTGGCCGACGCCGTGCCGGCGCTGCGGGCCGTCACCGAGCTCGCCGCCGGCGACCCCGAGCTGGTCGACCTGCTCTCCGTGACCGAGCTGCGCGCGGTGCGCGGCGACGACCTGTGGCTCTCACCCGCCCACGGCCGCGACACGCTCGCGATCCACTTCACCTGGCGGCTCGAGCCCGAGCGCGTGGCGGCCTGCGCCGAGCGCGTCGCCGACGCGCTCGCGCCGTACGCCGCCCGCGCCCACTGGGGCAAGGTGCCCGGGAGGCAGCGCGAGCCCGGCACGGCGTACCCACGGCTGGACGACTTCCGCGCGCTCCGCGCCCGCGTCGACCCCGACGGCACACTGCTCAACGCCCACGTGGCGCAGGCGCTGGGGCTCTAGCTGTACCCGGCCATGACGTTGGTTCCAGGCTCAAAGCGTTGACGTAACGAGAACCCCCGAGTGGGCTGTGGCTTGTCGAAGGTCACAACACC
>NZ_JOJN01000003.1 GCF_000720335.1 Nocardioides aequoreus
TTTCTCAACAGCTCCACTTCACATCGGGAGGTCTTCACCCGTCTACAGCCCTCAGATCGTCACGTCACACGAACTCGACCAACGTGCCTGGGCATCACATCTAGCGCGCGGCCTCGGCCTTCGCCAGGCGCAGCCAGGTGTCGACGACGCTGTCGGGGTTGAGGCTCATCGACTCGATCCCCTGCTCCAGCAGCCAGTCCGCGAGGTCGGGGTGGTCGCTGGGGCCCTGGCCGCAGATGCCGACGTACTTGCCGGCGTCGCGGCAGGCCTTGATGGCGCGCTCGAGCATGACCTTGACCGCCTCGTCGCGCTCGTCGAAGGAGGAGGCGACCAGGCCGGAGTCGCGGTCGACGCCGAGGGTGAGCTGGGTGAGGTCGTTGGAGCCGATCGAGAAGCCGTCGAAGTGCTCGAGGAAGCGCTCCGGGATGACGGCGTTGGAGGGCACCTCGCACATCATCACGACCTGCAGGTCGTGCTTGCCGCGCTCGAGCCCGTGCTCGCCGAGCAGCCGGATCACGCCCTCGGCCTCGGCGACGGTGCGCACGAAGGGGATCATGATCTTGACGTTGGTCAGACCCATCTCCTCGCGCACGTAGCGCAGCGCCTCGCACTCCAGGGCGAAGCACTCGGCGAAGTCCTCCGAGAGGTACCGCGAGGCGCCGCGGTAGCCGATCATCGGGTTCTCCTCGTGCGGCTCGTAGCGCGGGCCGCCGACGAGGTTGGCGTACTCGTTGGACTTGAAGTCGCTCATCCGCACGATCACCGGCTCGGGCGCGAAGGCCGCGGCGATCGTCGCGACACCCTCGACCACGCGGTGCACGAAGTAGTCGCGCGGCGAGTCGTAGGCCGCGATCATCTCCTCGATCTCCCCACGGAGGTCGGCGGGCATGTCGTCGCCGCCGTCCTGCAGCTCCAGCAGGGCGCGCGGGTGGATCCCGATCTGCCGGTTGATGATGAACTCCAGGCGCGCGAGGCCGACGCCCCGGTGGGGCAGCCGGGAGAAGGCGAAGGCCTGCTCGGGGGTGCCGACGTTCATCATGATCTTGACGTCGAGGTCGGGCATCGAGTCGAGCTCGGTGCGCTCGACGTCGAACTCGAGGATCCCCTCGTAGACCAGGCCGGTGTCGCCCTCCGCGCAGGAGACCGTGACCTCGCGGCCGTCGACCAGCTCCTCGGTGCCGCTCTTGGTGCCGACCACCGCCGGGATGCCGAGCTCGCGGGCGATGATCGCCGCGTGGCAGGTGCGACCACCGCGGTTGGTGACGATCGCGGCGGCCCGCTTCATGATCGGCTCCCAGTCGGGGTCGGTCATGTCGGCGACGAGCACCTCGCCCTCGCTGAACTCGTGCATCTGGTCGACCGACGTGAGCACGCGAGTGGTGCCGGCGCCGATCTTCTGGCCGATCGCCCGCCCCTCGACGACGACCTCGGCGTCCTTGGTCACCGCGCGGTCGATCTTGAAGCGCTCCAGCGTGCCTGCCGTGCGGGACTGCACCGTCTCGGGCCGCGCCTGCAAGATGTAGAGCCGACCGTCGACGCCGTCCTTGGCCCACTCGATGTCCATCGGGCGCTCGTAGTGGTCCTCGATGGTCAGCGCGTGCTTCGCCAGCTCCTGCACCTCGTCGTCGGCGAGGCTGAGCAGCCGGCTCTGCTCGGGGTCGACGTCGACGAACTCCGTGGTGCGCCCCACGGCGGCGTCGTCGGTGTAGATCATCTTGGTGGCCTTGCCGCCGACCCCGCGCTTGAGGATCGCCGGCCGGCCGGCGCGCAGCGCCGGCTTGTAGACGTAGAACTCGTCGGGGTTGACCGCGCCCTGCACCACGCCCTCGCCGAGCCCGAAGGCGGAGGTGATGAAGACGGCGTCGCGGAAGCCCGACTCGGTGTCCATCGTGAACATCACGCCCGAGGAGCCGACGTCGGAGCGCACCATCTTCTGCACGCCGGCCGAGATGCCGACCTCGGCGTGCTCGAAGCCGTGGTGCACGCGGTAGCTGATGGCCCGGTCGTTGTAGAGCGAGGCGTAGACCTCGCGGATCGACTGCAGCACCGCGTCGATGCCGCGCACGTTGAGGAAGGTCTCCTGCTGCCCGGCGAACGACGCGTCGGGGAGGTCCTCGGCGGTGGCCGAGGAGCGGACGGCGAAGGACGGCTCCGCGCCCGACTGCTCGACCAGGGTGTCGTAGGCCTCGCGCACGGCGGCCTCGAGGTCGTCGGGGAAGTCGTGCTCGTTGATCCAGCCGCGGATCTGCTTGCCGGCCTCGGCCAGCGCGCGGGTGTCGTCGACGTCGAGGTCCTTCATCCGCTCGACGATGCGCTCCCCCAGACCGCCGGCCTCGAGGAAGCGGCCGAATGCCTCGGCCGTGGTGGCGAAGCCGTCGGGCACGCTGACGCCGAGGTCGGCGAGCTGCGAGACCATCTCGCCCAGCGAGGCGTTCTTGCCCCCCACCTGGTCGAGGTCGGACATGCCGAGCTCGGAGAACCAGCGGACGGCGGGGGCGTGCGACATGGGGGTGTCCTCTCAGGGGCGGTTGCTGCGGGGCCGGGAGCGGCCGAGGTGCTGGATGATGACGGCGGAGATCTCCTCGACCGAGCGCGAGGAGGTGTCGACGGTGGGGATCCGGTGCGCGTCGAAGAGCTGCTGCGCGCGGCGGAGCTCCCACCGGCACTGCTCGGGCGAGGAGTACCGCGACCCGGGCCGGCGCTCGCCGCGGACCCGGCTGAGCCGGTCGACGTTGGTCACCAGGCCGAAGCACCGGCGCTGGTGCTCCCGCACCGGCTCGGGCAGATCGGTGCCCTCGAGGTCCTCGTCGACGAGCGGGTAGTTGGCCACGAAGAGGCCGTGCTGCAGCGCGAGGTACATGCTCGTCGGGGTCTTGCCGCAGCGCGACGGCGCCAGCAGCACGACGTCGGCCTTCTCGAGCATCCGCACGCTCTGGCCGTCGTCGTGCTCGATGGTGAACTCGATGGCCGCCATCCGGTTGTTGTAGCGCTTGATGTCGCCCACGCCGTGCAGCCGTGAGGGCTGCCGGACGCCGCGGCGGTGGAGCACGTCCTCGACCCGCGACATGTGCATGTCGAAGAAGTCGATGATGGGGGCCCGCGTCTTCTGCAGCTCGAGCCGGACGGCGTCCTCGGCCGCGGTGGTGAAGACGAGCGGCTCCAGCCCGGCGTCGACCACGGCGTCGATCTGCTCGACCACGCGCGCGGCCTGCTCGACCCCGCTGATGAAGGGGATGGTGGTGCGGTCGAAGACCAGGTCGGGAAACTGGATGAGCAGGGCGTTGCCCATGGTCTCGGCGCTGATGCCGGTGCTGTCGGAGAGGAAGAAGACGGGCACCACGCCGGAGCCTGGGTCCTGCTCAGCGGTCTCCAGTGCCATGCGCACCTCCTCGGTGATCGCTGACGCTACTAGCCCGCGGTGCGCTGCTCCACCGGCCCGACCTGCGGGCTCCCCCGCAGGGTGCGCAGGCCGAGCATGACGGCGGCGCCCACCCCGGAGCCGAGCAGCGCCGCAGCGTCGACGAGGGCGGCAGGACGGATCCACATGGGTCGCTCCTCTCGGGACCGGGGGCGCGGGCGCCTCCCCCGTACCCCCTCACCGTAGCCGCAAACGATTGCACCGTCACGGGACCAGCACGGTGATGCCCTCGGCCGCCAGCGGGTCGTCCATCGCCGCCAGCAGGGCCGGCCCCTCCGCCAGCGACGCGGTACGGCGTACCAGCCGCCGGGGGTCCAGCGCCCCGGCCGCGATCATCGCCAGCATCTCGGGGTAGTCGCCCGACGGCATGCCGTGCGACCCGAGCACGTCGAGCTCGCGCGCGACGACGACGTCCATCGGCACGGCGCGGGCGTCGTCGCCCAGGAGCAGGCCCACCTGCACGTGCCGGCCCCGCGGCCGCAGGCAGCGCACCGACGCCTCCGCGACGGCCGGGTGACCCAGGCAGTCGAGGGAGACCGCGGCGCCGCCGCCGCTCAGCTCGCGCACGTACGCCGCCACGTCGACGTCGGCGGGGTCGACCACCGCGTGCGCGCCCAGCTCCGCGGCCAGGGCCCGGGCGCGCGGCGAGGGGTCGACGCCGACCACCACGGCACCGAGCGCCACCGCGACCATCACGGCCGACAGGCCGACCCCACCGCACCCGTGCACCACGACCCAGTCGCCGGGCTCGGGCCGGCCCCGCCGGCGTACCGCCCGGAAGGCCGTCGCGACGCGGCAGCCCAGGGCCGCCGCGGTCACGGGGTCGACACCGTCGGGGAGACGGACGAGGTTGGCCTCGGCCGACGGCACGGCGACGAGCTCGGCCCAGGAGCCCGGCAGCGTGAAGCCCGGCTGCTCCTGGTCGGGGCAGACCTGCTGCTCCCCCGCCCGGCACCAGGCGCACCGCCCGCAGCCCAGCACGAAGGGCACCGTGACGCGGTCGCCCACCGCCCAGCCCGCGACGTCGGGACCCACGGCCGTCACCGTGCCGGCGTACTCGTGGCCCGGCACCATCGGCAGCGGCACCGGGTCGTGACCCCGCCAGGCGTGCCAGTCGGAGCGGCAGACCCCGGTGGCCTCCACCCGCACCACGACGCCGTCGGCCGGACAGTGGGGGTCGGGCAGGTCGAGCAGCTCGGGCTCGGCGCCGTACGCCGCGTAGCTGACCGCGCGCACGTCAGGACCGGTGCACGCGGGCGGCCCACGGACCCAGCACCACGTCGTCGGTCGAGACCGTCGAGGTCCCGTCGTTGGCCAGCACCGGCTCGCCCTCGAGCTCGATCCCCGCGGCGGCGACGTCGACGGGCTCGCCGGAGAGGTTGGCCACCACCGTCAGCCGGGCGCCGCCATGCTCGCGGGTGAAGGCCCACAGCTGCTCGTGGTCGGGCAGCAGCAGCGTGAAGTCGCCGCGGGCGACGACCGGGTCGTCGTGGCGCAGCCGCACCAGCGCGCGGTAGTGGTCGAGCACCGCCCGCTCCTCCTCGCCGTGCTCCCAGGGCACCATCGTGCGGGCGTTGTCTCGGCTCTTGTAGCGCAGCGCCGCCATCACGAGCTCGGGGTCCTCGCCCCGGCCCACCGCCTCGGCGTAGTGGTTGACCGACTCGAGGTCGACGAAGTCCTCCGGGCCGTCGAAGGCGATGTTGGCCAGCCCCAGCTCCTCGCCCTGGTAGACGAAGACGGTGCCGCGGTGCAGGTGCAGCACCGTCGCCAGCGCCGTCGCCGCACGCACCCGGTGCTCGGGGCTGTCGTCACCGAAGCGGCTCACGACGCGCGGCTGGTCGTGGTTGCTCCAGTAGAGGCTGTTCCACCCCGTCTCCGCGAGCGCCTCCTGCCAGCCGGCGAGGCTCCCCTTGAGCTGCGGCAGCGTCACCGGGACGACGTCCCACTTGCCGCCGGGACCGGAGTCGAGGTCGACGTGCTCGAAGGTGAAGACCATGTCGAGCTCGCGCCGCGCGGGGTCGGTGTAGAGCCGGCCGTGCTCCGAGGTCGTGCCCGGCGTCTCGCCGATCGTCACCGGCGCCTCACCGAGGGGCGTGGTGCGCCCGTCGAAGACCTCGCGCCGCATCTCGGCCAGGAACTCGTGGATCCGCGGGCCGTTGAGCACGTGCGGGCTGGCGTCGCCGTCCGGCCCGTCCTCCAAGCGTCCGTCGACCAGGCGCTTGGAGATCAGGTTGATGACGTCCATCCGGAAGCCGTCGATGCCCCGGTCGAGCCACCAGCGCATCATCGCGTAGACCGCCTCGCGCACCTCCGGGTTCTCCCAGTTGAGGTCGGGCTGCTCGGGGGCGAAGAGGTGGAGGTAGTGCTCACCCGTCGCCTCGTCGAGCGTCCACGCGGGCCCCGAGAAGACCGAGCGCCAGTTGGTGGGCGAGTCGGACCACCAGTACCAGTCGCGCTTGGGGTCGTCCTTGCTCGAGCGGCTGGCGAGGAACCACGGGTGCTGGTCGCTGGTGTGGTTGACCACCAGGTCCATGACCACCCGGATCCCCCGCGCGTGCGCCCGCTCGACCAGCTCGTCCATGTCGGCCAGCGAGCCGAAGGTCGGGTTGATCGCGTGGTAGTCGCTGATGTCGTAGCCGTTGTCGACCATCGGCGAGGCGTAGACCGGGCTCAGCCACACGGCGTCGGCCCCCAGCGACTCGAGGTGGTCGAGGTGGTCGATGACGCCGCGCAGGTCGCCCACGCCGTCACCGTCGCCGTCGGCGAAGCTGCGTGGGTAGACCTGGTAGACCACGCCGCTGTGCCACCAGGGGATGTCCGGCTCGCTCATGCGACCCGACCCTAGGGGGCGGCCGCACCGCGCTGCCCAGGCGTGGGTGCTCAGAAGTTGCCGCGCTTCTCCTGCTCGCGCTCGATGGCCTCGAAGAGGGCCTTGAAGTTGCCCTTGCCGAAGCCGAGCGAGCCGTGCCGCTCGATCAGCTCGAAGAAGACGGTGGGGCGGTCGCCCACGGGCTTGGTGAAGATCTGCAGCAGGTAGCCGTCCTCGTCGCGGTCGACGAGGATGCCGCGCTGCTGCAGCTGCTCGATCGGGACGCGCACCTCGCCGATGCGGGCGCGCAGCTCGGGGTCCTCGTAGTAGGAGTCGGGGGTCTGCAGGAACTCCACGCCCTCGGCCCGCAGCGCGTCGACCGTGGTGAGGATGTCGTTGGTGGCCAGCGCCAGGTGCTGGGCGCCCGGGCCGCGGTAGAACTCCAGGTACTCGTCGATCTGGCTCTTCCTCTGCGCCACGGCCGGCTCGTTGAGCGGGAACTTGACGCGGTGGTTGCCGTTGGCGACGACCTTGCTCATCAGCGCGGAGTAGTCGGTGGCGATGTCGTCGCCGATGAACTCGGCCATGTTGGTGAAGCCCATGACGCGGTTGTAGAAGCCGACCCACTCGTCCATCTGGCCGAGCTCGACGTTGCCGACGATGTGGTCGAGCGCCTGGAAGAGGCGCCTGGGGGCGCCGTCGCGCTTGGTGTACGACGACGTGCGCGCGACGTAGCCGGGCAGGTAGGGGCCGTCGTAGCGGCTGCGGTCGACCAGGGTGTGCCGGGTCTCGCCGTACGTCGCGATGGCGGCGCGGCGCACGGTGCCGTGCTCGTCGCTGACGTCGTGGGGATCCTCGAGCACGGTGGCGCCCATCGCGCGGGCGTGGGCGATGCACTGGTCGACGTCGACGACCTCGAGCGCGATGTCGGTCAGACCGTCGCCGTGGCGGGCGTGGTGGGCGATGACCGGGGAGTCGGGGTGCACGCCGCCGTTGACCACGAAGCGCACGGCGCCGCTCTTGAGCACGAAGGAGTGGTGGTCGCGGTTGCCGGTCTCGGGGCCGCAGTAGGCCACCAGCTCCATGCCGTAGGCGGACTGGAAGAAGTGCGCGGTCTGGGTGGCGTTGCCCACCGCCCACACCACGGCGTCCCAGCCGACGACCGGGAAGGGGTCGTTGTCGGCGTCGTGCTCCACCAGGCCGACCAGCTGCTTGAGCGTGTCGAGGTCGAGGTCGGCGAGGCGCTCTTCGTCGGTGAGGGTCTGCTCCAGCGTCATGAGCCGATGGTGCGGCTCCCGCCGCCCGCTGCTCAACCTGTGCGTGTCGAGGTGGTCGATCTGCCGGTTCTGGCGCGACCAGGGCCCGCCGAACTGGTCGGGTTGACTAGTCTATGGCGATGGACGGACACCGCCTCGACTCCCTCGACCTCGCGCTGCTGGAGACCCTGCACGACCGGCCGCGCGCCGGGGACCTGGAGCTCTCGCGGGCGCTCGGCGTCGCCCGGGCGACGGTGCAGAGCCGGCTCCGGCGACTCGAGCAGGCAGGCGTGGTGCGGGGCTGGGGTCCGCAGGTCTCGCTGGAGGCCTCCGGCTTCGGCGTCGCCGCCTTCGTCTCCCTCGAGATCGCCCAGGGCGCCCTGGACTCCGTACGCGAGGAGCTGGTGACGATCCCCGGCGTGGTGGAGGCCTGGGTGACGACGGGGGCCAGCGACGTCCTGCTGCGGGTCGCGGCGGCCTCGCACGCCGGCCTCCAGCAGGTGCTGATCGACCTCAACCGCAGCACCAGCGTGGTCCGCTCGACCAGCGTCATGGTGCTCTCGACGCTGATCGAGCAGCGCCTGCTGCCCCTGCTCGCCACCACCGCCGCCGACCGCGGCGCGCGCGCACCGGCGTACCGCTGACCTCCCCACGGTTTCGACCTCCCCCTCGGTGGCAACATGACCCGCATGGCCGAGTCCGCACCCCTGCCCGAGCCTGACGGCACCGATGCGACCGAGGCCCCCGACGAGGAGGCCTTCGAGCACGAGCCGAGCGAGATCACCTACTCCGAGCAGTTCTTCCCCGCGCGCCCCCGCGCGCTGCGGCCGCGCGCCCGGCTGCGCCCCCAGGGCAGCCCCACCCGCGGGGAGGAGCGCACCGGCGAGGCCGAGGGCACCAACCCCTTCTACGTCGCCTGGCTGCAGCGCTCCTCGATGCTGCGCGACGCCAACGTCATCGCCGGGCAGTTCAGCGGTCGCGGCAGCATGTGGCAGCGCCCCTTCGCGACCCCGGACCCGCGCGAGGCCATCCGGACGGCGGGGGTGTGGTTCACCGCCTACCCGCTCTCCCTCTACACCAAGCCGCGCACCTCCTTCCTGGGCACGCTCGCCGACCCCGACCTGTGGGAGGTCTTCGAGCGCATCGGCATCCAGGGCGTGCACACCGGGCCGGTCAAGCGCGCGGGCGGGCTCGCGGGGTGGGAGCCCACGCCGAGCGTCGACGGCCACTTCGACCGGGTCAGCACCGAGATCGACAACGCCTTCGGCACCGAGGAGGACTTCCGCACGATGTGCGAGGTCGCCGCCGACCACGGCGGCACGATCATCGACGACATCGTGCCCGGCCACACCGGCAAGGGCGCCGACTTCCGGCTCGCCGAGATGGGCGTCGACGACTACCCCGGCATCTACCACATGGTCGAGATCGAGCCCGACGACTGGGGCCTGCTGCCCGAGGTGCGCCCCGGGCGCGACAGCGCCAACCTCGACGCCGAGACCGAGGAGGCGCTGGCCGGCGTGGGCTACATCATCGGCCGGCTGCAGCGGGTGATCTTCTACGACCCCGGCGTCAAGGACACCAACTGGTCGGTGACCGCTCCCGTGGTGGGTCCCGACGGCGTCGAGCGCCGCTGGGTCTACCTGCACTACTTCAAGGAGGGCCAGCCCTCCATCAACTGGCTCGACCCCACCTTCGCCGGGATGCGGCTGGTCTTCGGCGACGCGCTGCACTCGATCGGCGACCTCGGGTCCGGCGCGCTGCGGCTCGACGCCAACGGCTTCCTCGGGGTGGAGAAGAGCGCCGAGGGACCGGCCTGGTCGGAGGGCCACCCGCTCTCCGAGGCGGCCAACCACCTGATCGCGAGCATGGTGCGCAAGGTGGGCGGCTTCACCTTCCAGGAGCTCAACCTCACCATCGACGACATCCGGGAGACCTCGCAGGCCGGGGCCGACCTGTCCTACGACTTCGTCAACCGACCGGCGTACCACCACGCGCTGGCCTGCGCCGACACCGAGTTCCTCCGGCTCACGCTCAACCTCTCCCTCGAGCACGCCGTGCCGCCGATCGGCCTGGTGCACGCGCTGCAGAACCACGACGAGCTCACCTACGAGCTGGTGCACTTCGCGACCCGCCACAAGGACGACGAGTACACCTTCCGGGGCGAGACGATCCTGGGCGGCGACCTCGCCGAGGCCGTGCGGGCCGACCTCGTCGAGCACCTCACCGGCCCCGCGGCGCCGTACAACGCCATCTTCACCACCAACGGCATCGCCTCGACGACGGCCAGCATCATCGCGGCCTCCCTCGGCGTGACCGACCTGGAGGACCTCGACGACGAGACGGCGGAGGAGGTCAAGCGGGCGCACCTGCTGCTGGCGAAGTTCAACGCCTGGCAGCCAGGGGTCTTCGCGCTCTCGGGCTGGGACCTGTGCGGCATGCTCCCGCTGCCCCGCGAGGAGGTGCGCCACCTGCTCGCCGGCGGCGACACCCGCTGGATCCACCGGGCGACCTACGACCTGATGGGCTACGAGCCCGACCCCGACAGCCAGGTGACGCGGCGCGACCGGATGCCGCGCGGGCGCAGCCTCTACGGCCCGCTGCCGCAGCAGCTCGAGGACCCCACGTCCTTCGCCAGCGGGCTGCGCGAGATCCTCGCCGTCCGCGACGCCAGCGGGGTGGCGACCGCCGACCAGGTCGACGTGCCGCAGGTCGGTCACCGCGGGATGCTCGTGATGGTGCACCTGCTGGTCGACGGCGAGCACGCCGGCAAGCACCAGGTCACGGTGCTGAACTTCTCCGGCGAGGACGTGCTCGGCTCGGTGCGCTCCGAGCAGCTGCCCGCCGGGGGCCGGGTCACCGACCTCGCCGACGGCATGGACCTCGGCACCGTCGACGAGCTGCAGAGCTTCATCGTCACGCTGGCGCCGTACGAGGGACTGGCGCTGCGGGTCGAGCCGCCCGAGGACGACTGAGCGCCCTGGTCAGGCCCAGACCTTCCACCACGGCACGTCTTGCGTGACCGGCTCGCCCTTGAGCAGTCGGGCCACGGTGTGGTCGCCCAGGGCCCGGTAGGCCTCGAAGTCGAACTCGCCGTAGGACTGGTCGGCCGTGGTCGTGCGCGGGAAGTCCGGGTGCTCGAGGGCGTAGGCCTCGATGTCCCACTCCAGGTCCTCCACCATGACCGCCTTGGCGAGCAGCAGCTCGCCCTGGTGGTCGGGGGCGTCGAGGAAGCTGAAGGTGCCGCGGCACCAGCCGGCGGGCGCGCGCTCCTCCTTGAGCTTGCGCATGCCCCGCGGGTCGAGGCGGACCTCGCAGCCCAGGTCCATCCGCGCCGTCGCGATCGCCTTGCCGAGGGCACTGAAGGCGTCCTCCTCGTCGTTGGAGGCGTCGAGCACGATGACGCGCTCCGGTCGGCGGCGCAGCGCCTCGACCAGCCCGAGGTTGTCGTAGTGCCCGCCGTCGGTGACGTAGAGGTACCGGTCGTAGATCGAGGCCTTGCCCACCGCCTCCTTGAGCACGCGCGTGAGTCCCGGCTTGCTCGCACCCTCGACAAGGTGGTGCAGCCATCCCTCTCGCGCGGTCTCGGGGTCGACGAAGAGCGGGTTGGGCAGCCACACCCCGAGCCGGGCGTTCGCCAGCGCCAGGACGACGCGGTAGGGACCCAGCAGCCTGTTCTCCCGGCCGGCCATCGGCGAGAAGGCCGCCGCGCTCATCGCCAGGGCCGCGGGCACGGTGCAGTCGCGGAACCACGGGTCGGCCGCCCGCTCGTACTCGTCGCTGCGCCGCATCCGCTGCGGGGGCAGGGCCCGGTCGGTGATGCCGATCGCCTGGTCGTCGAAGACGAAGGGCAGGCAGTCGCGGTCGGCGGGCACCAGCTCGACGTCGGTGACGTTGGCGACCGCACAGGTCACCAGGCGCGGTCCGCGGTCCTGCGGGGCGGACTCGGACCAGCGCAGCGGCCGGCGGTAGGGGATCGGCTCGACCCGGCCACCGGCGCGACGCACCAGGAAGGCCTGGGTGATCCGCCAGCGGAAGAAGTGGTGCAGCGAGGTGCGGTTGGCGTCGGTGAAGGTCCGCGCGACCACCAGGAGGACACCCAGCGTGCCGGCGAGCCACCACTGCGAGAGCCGCTCCGGGGCGGCGACCAGCTGACCGGTCCAGCGCAGCAGCAGCAGCACGAGCGCCAGACCGACCACCACGACGGCGGCGTACGGCACCAGCGGGTCCTTGACCTTGGCCCACAACCGCGACCACCACTGCGGCCCGGCGTCCTTGCCCGAGCCGCGCGCGCTCGCCAGCACCGACGCCACCGCGGCCACGATCGCCCCGACCGCCCCGAGTCCGCGCACGCTCTCGGCGCCCGCGGGGGTGAGCACGGCCAGCACGCCGTTGACCGGCGCCACCCACCACGCCTCGCCCTCGACCTGGCCGAGCGAGGCGACCTGCTCGAGCACCCAGGGCACCACGAGCAGGAGCAGCGCGAGGGCGGAGCCCACGGCCACCAGCGCGGACACGACCGCCTCGACCGTCGCGGGACGCGGGAGGGTCTGCCAGCGCTCGACGAAGCGGCGCAGCACGAAGACGCCGACCCCGAGGGCGAGCGGCACCCACGCGTAGCCGACCCACAGCCAGTCGCCGCAGTAGCCGAGCGCGGTCGTCGGGTCGGGACCCGGCGGCGCGCAGGCGTCGTCGAGCCGGCCCGAGGCGGCCAGCACGAAGCCGAGCACCCAGGCCAGGCCGACGAGCACCGAGCCGATGAGCAGCAGGTTGACCGCGATGCCGAAGGCCAGGGACAGCGCGCCGTGGAGCGCCACGTTGAAGGACCCGAGCAGGTAGCGGGTGTGCCGGCGCACGTAGCCGGTCTCAGGACTCTGCGGGGCGAAGGGCACCTGGTCGCGAGGACGCCAGTCCTCCGCGGGGTCGTCGGTGGGCCCCCACCGCAGCACGTGGTACGCCGCCGCGACGTAGCCGCCGCCGCTGACGCCCACCACCGCCCGAGCCTTCGCGTACTCCCCCGCGAGGGAGAGCCGCTGCAGCCCGCCCAGGGCGAAGGCCGCGGCCCGGATGCCGCCGCCGGAGCAGCTGATGATCGTGCCGTCGAGCCCGACCGGAGCCCGCGTGCGCGGCGGCGTCCGGGCCGGGCCGGGCACGCCGGTGCGACGGACGCGTCGGGCCGCCCACCAGCAGCAGCCGAGCAGCGCGACGAGCGAGAGGCCGAGCACCGAGCGCATCGCCACGGTGTAGGCGCCGAGCGACATCGCCTCCGGACCCAGGGCACGCTCGGGCAGCACCCGCCACAGGGCGACGTCCTCCCCGAGGTCCATCAGCAGGCCGACCGCGACCCCGAGCTGCGCCCCGCGCGTCGTACGCCGCAGCGCGGCGGGCGCGACCGTGCGGGCGCGCACGAAGGCACCGGCCCGCCCCACCACCTGCACGACCGCCCCCAGCATCACCAGGTCGAGGAGCAGCGAGAGCCGTCCCGCCGCCGCGGCCGCCTCCGGGGACTGGCTCGCCAGCACCCCCGTCGCGACGAGGTAGGCCGGCTGCTGCACGAGCAGCAGCCCGACCGCGATGGCGACCCACCGGACCAGGACCTGCCTGGTGCCGACGAGGAGGACTCGCTGCCGGTCGAGCACGAACCCCGTGTCGGTCTCGCGTCGGCGCGGTGCGGCAGTGCCCATGGCGTCCATCCCTCCGGATGGACCACCACGCTAGTGACCCCGGCGCCCGCGGTAACTAGTCACAACGGGCCATCGCGGTGAGCAGGCGGCGTACGGGGTCTCGACAAGCTCGACCGCCAGGCCCCGGGTGGCCGACGCCGCGGGGTCTCGACGAGCTCGACCACCAGGGCTCGGGTGGTCGAGGAAGGCGCGCACGTCTCCCGGGTGGCCGACGCCGCGGGGTCTCGACGAGCTCGACCACCCGAAGTCAGTCCCGCAGGGTCTCGACAAGCTCGACCACCAGGGCCCGGGTGGTCAGTCCCGCGGGGTCTCGACAAGCTCGACCACCAGGGCCCGGGTGGTCAGTCCCGCGGGGTCTCGACAAGCTCGACCACCAGGCGCGGGTGGTCGGTGCGGCCGCGTCTCAGCGCAGGGCCAGCGCGCGGTCGACCGCGGCGGAGTCGAGCACGTTGCTCAGCGCGAGGGCGGCGCACCCGACGACCCCGGAGCGGTCGCCGTGGGTGAGCGGCACGATCGCGAGGTCGCGCGTGGCCAGCGCCGTGGCCAGGGAGTAGAGCGACTCACGCAGCCCGGCGACGAAGGTGTCGTAGGCGCCGGCGAGGTCGCCGCCGACCACGACCACCTGGGGGTTGAGCAGGTTGACGGCGCCCGCCAGCACCTCGCCGATGCGGCGTCCGGCCTCGCGCACCAGCTGCCGGGCCTCGCCCTCGCCGCGGCCGGCCAGCTCGACCAGGTCGCGCACGTGCTCGACGGGCAGGCCGAGCGCGCGGGCGCGCTGGGCCAGCGCCCACCCGGAGGCGAGGGTCTCCAGGCAGCCGGTGTCGCCGCAGCGGCAGGGCAGTCCCGCCGCCGCCGGCGTCTTGGTGTGTCCGACCTCGCCGCCGGCGCCGAGCGCGCCGCGCACCAGACCACCCCCGGCGACCACGCCGACGCCGATGCCGGTCGAGGCCTTGACGAAGACGAGGTCGCGGTAGCGCTCCAGGTGGCCGCGGCGCTCCGAGAGCGCCATCACGTTGGCGTCGTTGTCGCAGAAGAGCGGGGCGTCGGTGAGCGGCGCGAGGTAGGGCGAGAGCGGCACGCCGTCCCAGCCGGTCATGATCGGGCTGTCGAGGCTGGCGCCCTTCTCGCGGTCGACCGTGCCGGGGATCGAGACGCCGACGGCCCGCACGTCGGACGCCGTCCGCCCGGCCTCGCCGAGCAGCTCCCCCAGGAGCTCGACGACCCGGGGCATCAGCACCTCGGGGGTCGAGCCGACCTCCTGGTCGACGTCGCGCGCGACGAGCACGTCGCCCTCGAGGTCGCAGACGGCGAGCTGGGTGCGGCTGCGGCCCACCGCGGCCGCGAGCACCACGCCGGCGTCACGGTCGAAGAGCAGCCGTGCGGGAGGACGGCCCGGACCCGGGCGCTCGGGCTCGCTGGTCTCGACGACGAGCCCCGAGTCGAGCAGCGCCTGCACGCGGGCGGCCACCGCCGTGCGCGAGAGACCCGTGATGCGGCCGATCTCGCTGCGGGTGTCGGCGCGTCCGTCGCGGACCAGCGAGAAGACCTCACCCGTCGTGGCCGGGCCACTCCAGGAGCGCATGACTGGCATTGAACCACTCCCGTTCATCTGCGGGTCGGCTCCCGCTGGTCTAATTTTACCTCGAAAATACTTAACTGCGCTTGCTCCTGTACATAACCCTCTTTACGGTGGTCGTCATGTCCCAGCCCCTGGTCGAGGTCCCCGTCGCGGACGTCGTCGTCTTCGGCGGCACCGGCGACCTCGCCGTCCGCAAGCTCCTGCCCGCCCTCTACCTGCGCGACCGCGACGGCCAGCTGCCCGCCGAGACCCGCATCCTGGCCACCTCCCGGGCCGGTCTCGACGACGACGGCTACCGCGACAAGGTGCGCGGCGAGCTGATGCGCTTCGTCGCCTCCGAGGAGCTCGAGGACGACGTCGTCGAGCGCTTCCTCGCCCGGCTCGCGCACACCAGCCTCGACATCGCCGACCCCGACGGCTGGGAGGAGCTCGGCGCCCGGCTCGACGACCCGGAGCGGGTGCGCGTCTTCTACCTCGCCATCTCCCCCGGCCTCTTCGGCACGGTCAGCGCCCGGCTCGCCGAGCACGGGCTGGTGACCGAGCAGTCGCGACTGGTGCTGGAGAAGCCCATCGGGCACGACCTGGCCTCGGCGCAGGAGATCAACGACGCGGTCGGCGCGGTCTTCGCCGAGCACCAGATCTTCCGCATCGACCACTACCTCGGCAAGGAGAGCGTGCAGAACCTGCTGGTCACGCGCTTCGCCAACACCTTCCTCGAGCCGCTGTGGAACGCCACGGCGATCGACCACGTGCAGATCACGGCGTCGGAGACACTCGGCGTCGGCGGTCGCGGCGGCTACTACGACGGCTCCGGCGCGCTGCGCGACATGGTGCAGAACCACCTGCTCCAGCTGCTGTGCCTGGTGGCCATGGAGCCGCCGACCTACGTCGGCCACGAGACCGTGCGCGACGAGAAGCTGAAGGTGCTGCAGGCGCTGCGGCCGATCACCGGCGCCGACGTCGACCAGCAGGTCGTCGCCGGGCAGTACGTCGCCGGGCTCGTCGACGGCGCGGCCGCGGCGGCGTACGCCGAGGAGGCCGGGCGTCCCGACTCGCGCACCGAGACCTTCGTGGCGATCCGCGCCGAGGTCGCCAACTGGCGCTGGGCGGGGGTCCCCTTCTACCTGCGCACCGGCAAGCGCCTCGACCGCCGCGCTTCGGAGATCGTGATCCAGTTCAAGGACGTGCCGCACCCGATGTTCCCCGCCGCGGAGGGCACCAGCGAGCCCAACCGGCTGGTCATCCAGCTCCAGCCCGAGGAGGGCATGCGGCTGCACCTCACCGCCAAGGAGCCCGGCCCGGGCGGCATCCGGCTCCGCCCGGTCTCGCTCGACCTCAGCTACACCAGCGCCTTCACCGAGCGCTCGCCCGAGGCCTACGAGCGGCTGCTGATGGACGTCGTCCGCGGCAACCCGCAGCTCTTCATGCGCCGCGACGAGGTCGAGGCCGCCTGGCGGTGGGTCGAGCCCATCCACGAGCACTGGACCCGCACCGCCGCCAAGCCACGCCGCTACCCCGCCGGCACCAGCGGGCCCTACGCCGCCACCACGCTCGTCGAGCGCGACGGCCGCCAGTGGCACGAGCACGAGTGATCACCTCCGGACAAGGAGCCCAGCCCATGCCCCCCACCACCCACCCCGTCCTGGCGGAGGTGACCGCCCGGATCGTCGAGCGGTCGGCCACCGAGCGCACGGCCTACCTCGCCCGCCTCGACGCGGCCGCCGAGCGCGGCCCGATGCGCACCCGGCTCGCCTGCGCCAACCTCGCGCACGGCTTCGCCGCGTCCGGCGAGGTCGACAAGGCCGCGCTGCGCGGCAAGGTCAAGCCCAACGTGGCGATCGTGTCCGCCTACAACGACATGCTCTCGGCCCACCAGCCCTTCGAGACCTTCCCCGCGCAGCTCAAGCGCGCGGTGGTGCGCTCGGGCGGCATCGCGCAGTTCGCCGGCGGCGTGCCCGCGATGTGCGACGGCATCACCCAGGGCCGTGACGGCATGCAGCTCTCGCTCTTCAGCCGCGACGTCATCGCGATGTCGACCGCGATCGCGCTCAGCCACGACATGTTCGACGCGACGCTCATGCTCGGCGTCTGCGACAAGATCGTGCCCGGCATGCTCATCGGCGCGCTCTCCTTCGGCCACCTGCCGGCCGTCTTCGTGCCCGCAGGCCCGATGACCTCGGGCCTGCCCAACGGCGAGAAGGCCCGGATCCGGCAGCAGTACGCCGCCGGCGAGATCGACCGCGAGGCGCTGCTCGAGGCCGAGTCGGCGTCGTACCACTCCGCGGGCACGTGCACCTTCTACGGCACCGCCAACTCCAACCAGCTGCTGATGGAGGTCATGGGCCTGCACCTGCCGGGCGCCTCCTTCGTCAACCCCGGTACGCCGCTGCGCGCGGCACTGACCGACGCCGCCGCCGCGCGGGCGACCGCGCTCACCGCCTGGGGCGAGAGCTGGACGCCGGTCGGCCACGTGGTCGACGAGAAGGCGATCGTCAACGGGTGCGTGGCGCTGCTCGCCACCGGCGGATCGACCAACCACACGATGCACCTGGTCGCCATCGCCAAGGCCGCCGGCATCACGCTGACCTGGGACGACCTGGCCGACCTGTCGGCGGTGGTGCCGCTGATGGCGCGGGTCTACCCCAACGGCAAGGCCGACATCAACCACTTCCACGCCGCCGGGGGCCTGGGCTTCACGGTGCACTCGTTGCTCAAGGCCGGGCTGCTGCACGACGACGTGCAGACGGTGGCCGGGCACGGCCTGTGGCGCTACACGAGCGAGGCTCGGCTCATCGGGGGAGAGCTGAGCTGGGAGGAGGGCCCGAAGCGCTCGCTGGACACCGACGTCCTGCGAGGCGCTGACGACCCCTTCAGCGCCGACGGCGGCCTGCGGATGCTCGACGGCAACCTCGGCCGATCCGTCATCAAGACCTCGGCGGTGGCGCCGGAGCACCGGCAGGTCAAGGCGCCCGCACGGGTCTTCGACGACCAGGCCGACTTCCTGCAGGCCTTCTCCGACGGCGACCTCACCGGCGACTTCGTGGCGGTCATCCGCTTCCAGGGCCCGGCGGCCAACGGGATGCCCGAGCTGCACAAGCTCACGCCCGCCCTCGGCGTGCTGCAGGACCGTGGCCAGCGCGTCGCGGTGGTGACCGACGGCCGGATGAGCGGGGCGTCCGGCAAGGTGCCCGCCGCCATCCACCTCACCCCCGAGGCCTCGGTCGGCGGCCCGCTGGCGCGGGTGCGCGACGGCGACCTGGTCTCGCTCGACGCCGACGCCGGCATCCTCGAGCTGCACGTCGCCGAGCACGACCTCGACGAGCGCGAGGCCGCCTCGGCCGACGACAGCTTCGTCTACGGCACCGGCCGCGAGCTCTTCGCGGCCTTCCGCTCCCACGTCGGTCCCGCCGACGAGGGCGCCTCGGTCTTCGCCACCCGCAAGGAGCGGCTGTGAGGGTCTCGACAAGCTCGACCGACGACAGCGTCTCGACCGACGACAGCGTCTCGACAGGCTCGAGCTCGCTGCTCGACCGGACCCCGGTGATCCCGGTGGTGGTGCTGCACGACGTCGCCCACGCCGTCCCCGTGGCCGAGGCCCTCGTCGAGGGCGGCGTGCCCGTCATCGAGCTGACCCTGCGGACGCCGGCCGCGCTGGCCTGCGTCGAGGCGATCGCGGCCGCGGTGCCGGAGATCCTGCTCGGCGTCGGCACCGTCGTGGCACCGGCCCAGGTCAAGGACGCGCTCTCGGCGGGGGCGCAGTTCCTGGTCTCCCCCGGCACCACCGAGTCGCTCGCCGCCGCCATGCGGGAGACCGGGCTGCCGCACCTGCCCGGGGCCGCCACCGTCAGCGAGGTGCTGCGGCTGCTCGAGCTCGGCTACGAGGAGCTGAAGTTCTTCCCCGCCGAGCAGTCCGGCGGTGCGCCCTTCCTGAAGTCGCTGGGCGCCCCCGTGCCGCAGGCCCGCTTCTGCCCCACCGGCGGGATCAGCGCGGCGACCGCGGCGTCGTACCTCGCGCTGCCCAACGTCGGCTGCGTCGGCGGCTCGTGGCTCACCCCGGCCGACGCCGTCGAGTCCGGCGACTGGGCCCGCATCGCCACGCTGGCGCGGGAGACGACGCTCCTGGGCTGAGCCGGCCGGGCCCGTCTAGGTCGTGGTCTCGGTCTCGGTCTCGACCTCGGTCCACCGCGGGTCGTCACCGGTGACGTGGTGCACCTCGCCCACCAGCTCGACACGGGTCTCGACCAGCCGCTCGCCGCTGGAGCCCACCCACAGCTCGACCTCGCCGGGCTCGACGACGCGTCGCAGGTGGCGGTCGCTGAAGGCGAGCCGCGTGGTCGGCACCCGCAGGCGCACCGTCGCGGAGCGGCCCGGGTCGAGCTCGACCCGGGCGTAGCCGAGCAGCTGGGCCACCGGCCGGGTGACCGAGGCGACGATGTCGCGCCCGTAGAGCTGCACCACCTCGGTGCCGGCGCGCTCGCCCGTGTTGGTCACGCTGACCTGCACCGTCAGCACCCCGTCGGTCGGCACCTCCGCGGACGCCACCAGGTCGTGGTGGTCGAAGTCGGTGTAGGAGAGGCCGTGCCCGAAGGGCAGCGCGGGCGTCGGGTCGAGGTTGCTCACCGGGGAGCGCCCGGCGAGCGGGGCGTGCAGGTAGGAGTAGGGCTGCGCCCCCGCCGAGGTGGGCATGCTCACGGGCAGCCGCCCCGACGGGTTCACCCGGCCGGTGAGCACCCCGGCCACCGCGCGCCCGCCCTCCTCCCCGGGGAAGAAGGCCTGCACCACCGCCGCGCACGACTCCAGGGCCCAGCCGACGGCGTAGGCACGACCGGTGAGCAGCACCATCACCACGGGTGTGCCCGTGGCGAGGACCTCCTCGACCAGCGCCCGCTGCACGCCGGGCAGCTCGAGGTCGTCGCGGTCGCACCCCTCTCCGACGGTGCCGCGGCCGAAGAGACCCGCTTGGTCACCCACGACCACGACGGCGACGTCGCTCGCCGCCGCCAGGGCGACGGCCTCGGCGAAGCCCGACCGGTCGTCGCCGTCGACGCCGCAGCCCGGCGCGGTGGTCACCGCGAGATGCTCAGCGAGCGCCCCGGCGACGGTGGCCACCTCGAGCCCGGCCGGGACGTCGGGGTGGCGGTCGAGCACGTGGTTGACGAAGGAGTAGCAGCCGAACATCGCCTCGGCGCGGTCGGCGTTGGGGCCCACGACCGCGACACGGGTGGCCGGGGCGAGCGGGAGGGTGCCGTCGTTGGCGAGCAGCACCACCGACTCCTCGGCCAGCCTGGCCGCCAGCGCGCGGTGCGCCGCGGGGTCGAGGTCGGGCACGCCGTCGGCGGCGTCGAGCCGGTCGACGTAGTCGGCGTCGAGCAGCCCGAGCTCCTCCTTCTGCCGCAGCACCCGGAGCACGGCGCGGTCGACCAGCTGCTCCGGCACCCGACCGTCGGTGACGGCGTCGCGGAGGGGGGCCAGGTAGGCGTGGCCGGTCGGCAGCTCGATGTCGACCCCCGCGGCGAGCGCCTGTCCGGCGGCGTCGGCGAGGTCGGCGGCCACGCCGTGCAGCGAGTGCAGGAAGGCCACCCCGAAGTAGTCGGCGACGAGGGTGCCGTCGAAGCCCCACTCGTCACGCACCAGGCCCGTGAGCAGGTCGGCGTCCGCCGCGGCGGGGACGCCGTCGACGTCGGTGTATGCGTGCATCGCCGAGCGGACGCCGCCGTCGCGGATGGCCATCTCGAAGGGCACGAGCAGCACGTCGCGCACCTCCCGGCGGCCGGCGTGGGTCGGCGCGAGGTTGCGGCCGCCGCGCGAGCCGGAGTAGCCGACGAGGTGCTTCACGGTGGCCACGGTGCCGCCCGCCTGGACCCCGCGCACGTACGACGTCCCGATGCTCCCCACCAGGTAGGGGTCCTCACCGATGCACTCCTCGCAGCGGCCCCACCGGGCGTCGCGCACCACGTCGAGCACCGGGGCGAGCCCCTGGTGCACCCCGAGCGCCCGGCACGACTCGCCGATCGCCTCACCCACCTGCTGCACGAGCGCGGCGTCGAAGCTGGCGCCCCAGGCCAACGGCGTCGGGAAGGTGGTGGCCTGCCAGGCGCAGACGCCGGTGAGGATCTCCTCGTGCGCGATGGCCGGGATGCCCAGCCGGGTCTCGGTGGCCAGCCAGCGCTGGGACTCGCGCAGCGCCCGCGCCCCCACCGCGGGGTCGACCGGGCGGGTGCCGTACATCCGCGTCAGGTGACCCAGCCCGTGCTCGGCGAACTCGTGGAACTCCGGCGGCTGCTCGCCGAGCATGTCGTCCTGGAGCGGCGCGACGACCTCGCCGTCGGCCCCGGCCCCCGTCCAGAGGCCGACGAGCTGGGCCAGCTTCTCCTCCAGCGTCATGCAGGCGAGCAGCGACGCGGCGGTCCGGTCGGTGGCGGTGGGCGGTGTCGCGAGGTCGGTCACGGGGTCTCCTCGGAGGTGGTCGACGGTCATCCCTTCACCGCACCCGTCAGGCCGCCGACGATGCGACGCTCCGCGAGCAGGAAGAAGAGCAAGGCGGGGAGCATCGCCATCGAGGTGAAGGCGAGCACCGCCGCGGTGTCCTGGGTGTACTGGGTGGAGAAGGTCGCCACGCCGAGGGGCAGCGTGTAGGCGCTCTCCTGGTCGAGCACGAGCAGCGGCAGCATGTAGGCGTTCCACGAGGCCACGAAGGCGAGCACGCCCACGGTCACCAGCGCGGGCATCGAGAGCGGCAGCGCGATCCGCCAGAAGAAGCCGAGCCGCGAGCACCCGTCGACGGCGGCGGCGTCCTCGAGCTCGTCGGGCAGCGCCCGCAGGAAGGGTCGCAGGATCACGATCGTCATGGGCAGCGCGAAGGCCGCCTGCGGCAGCGCGACCCCGAGCGGGCTGCTGGTGAGGTCGAGGTCGCGCAGCAGCAGGAAGAGCGGCAGGATCGCGACCGTCAGCGGGAAGAGCAGCCCGAGGGTGAAGAGGGTGTACAGCACCTCGCGCCCGCGGAACTCGTAGCGCGACAGCGCGTAGGCCGCCATCACGCCCGTCACCACCACGAGCGCGGTGGTCACCACCCCGATCAGCGTCGAGTTCAGCGTCATCCGCCAGAACGACGAGGAGGTGAGCACGCTGGTGTAGTTGGTGAGCACCCAGGGATCCGGCAGCGCCACCGGGTCGGCGGCCAGCTGGCCCGTGGTGCGGAAGCCGCTGACCACGGCGTACGCCACGGGGGCGAGGGTGACCGCGACGACGGCGAGGGCCACGCCCACCGCGAAGGTCCGGGACACGCGGCCGGTCATCGACGCCTCCCCCCGAGCCGGTCGGCCACGTCGCGACGCAGCACGAAGCGCTGGTAGAGCAGCGCGACCACGAGCGAGATCGCGAAGAGGACGACGGCGACGGCGCTGCCGTAGCCGTAGCGGAAGCGCTCGAAGCCCTGCGAGATCAGGTAGGTCGCCATGGTGCTGCTCGCGTTGGCGGGGCCGCCGCCGGTCATGATCCAGACCAGGTCGAAGAGCTGCAGCGAGCCGATCATCGACAAGAAGGCCCAGATCCGGATGGTGGGGCCGAGCAGCGGCAGCGTGATGGCGCGCTGCGCCTGCCACCACGAGGCGCCGTCGAGCGAGGCGGCCTCGTGCAGCTCGGGCGGGATCCCCTGCAGCCCGGCGAGGAAGAGGATGATCGCGAAGCCGACGTACTTCCAGGTCAGCACCACCATCATCGTCACCATCACGACGCCGGGGTCGCCGAGCCACAGCTGCACCGCGCGGCCGAGCCCGACCGACTCCAGCGCGGCGTCCATGAAGCCGTCAGGCTGCAGCATCAGCAGCCAGATCACGGCCGCCATCGCCTCGGCGAGGACGTAGGGGACGAAGATCAGCATCCGCAGCAGCGCGCGGCCGCGCATCGGGCGGTTGAGCAGCAGCGCCACCCCGAGCCCGAGCGGCAGCTGGACGAGCAGCGAGAGGCCCACGATCCAGAAGTTGTGGGCGATCGCCCCGCGGAAGACCGGGTCGCCCAGCGCCTCCCGGTAGTTGTCGAGGCCGACGAAGTCCTCCAGCGGGGTGAGGCCGTTCCAGCTCCACACGCTGTAGTAGGCGGCCTGCGCCACCGGCAGCAGCACGAAGCAGCAGAAGAGCAGCAGCGCCGGGGTGACGAGCAGCAGCACCTCGCCGCGGCGTCGCCAGTCGTCGGCGCTCGCCGAGGACCCCCGGCGCGACGGCGGCCGACCCTGCGCCGACCGCGCACGGGCGCGGTCGGCGGAGGTCTCGCCGCGGTCGTGCTGCAGCAGCGTCACGACGAGGCGGAGGAGATCGCCGCGACGATGTCGGCCGGGGTCGACTCGCCGGCGAAGAGCAGCGAGACGGCGTCGTTGAGCGCGCCGCCGACGTTGGGCCCGTAGGCGGTGTCGAGGTAGAGCTGCACGTACGGCGCCTGGTCGCGGTACTCCGCCACCGTCACGAGGTTGGGGTCCTCCAGCGAGTCCTCGGTGCCCTGCACCGTCGGGATGCCCGCACCGGTGGCACCGAAGCCGCGCTGCACCTCGGGGCTCATCACGTAGGCCAGGAAGTCGGCGCACTCCGGGGGCGCGGTCACCGAGCAGGAGAAGCCGTCACCGCCGCTGAGGGCGGCCGCCTGGTCTCCCTCGCCGTCGGGAGCCGTGGGGAAGGGGAACCAGCCGAGGTCCTCGCCCAGCCCCTCGCCGTCCTCGGTGAGCCCCGACATCACGCCCGGGTTCCAGTGGCCCATCAGCTCCATCGCGACCTTGCCGTTGGCCAGCAGCCCGGCGGAGCTGGTGGCTCCCTGCTGGGCGGAGGTGCCGAGGAAGCCGCGGTTGAAGGGCTGCGCGGAGACGATCGACTCGACGAGCTCGCCCGCCCGCTCGAAGCAGGGGTCGGAGAAGTCGAGGTCGACGCCGGCCTGCGTCAGCGTCTCCTCGCTGCACTCGCGCACGGCGGCGTAGTACCAGTAGTGCGCGGCCGGCCACTTGTCACCCGCGCCCACGGCGGCCGGGGTGAGCCCGGCGGCCTCGAGGTCGTCGATGACCGAGAGCAGCTCCTCGGTCGTCGCCGGCGGCTCCACGCCCGCCTCGGCGAAGAGCGCCTTGTTGTACCAGAAGCCGACCACGCCGAGGCTCCACGGCAGCCCGTAGGTCGCGCCGTCGACCTGCCACCCGGCGGCGGAGCCGCCGACCGACTCGATCTCCTCGGGCAGCTCCTCGGTCAGGTCCATCAGCAGCCCCGACTCCACCTGCTGGGCCATCTCGCCGCCGCCCCACTGCTGGAAGAGGTCCGGGGGGTCGTTGGACTGCAGGGCCGCGGTGAGCCGCGAGCGCAGGTCCTCGTTCTGCAGCGCGCTGATCTCGATGTTCACCCCGGGGTTCTCGGCCTCGTAGTCGGCGGCGACCCCCTCCCAGTAGCCCTTGAGGGGATCGTTGTTGCCGTTGTGCCACCAGGTGAGGGTCGTCTCGCCGTCGGCCGAGTCGTCCCCGCCGCCCCCGCCGCACGCCGCCAGCAGCGCCGCGCACGCGACCGCCGCCACCGCTCCCAGAGCCCGCTTCCTCGCCGTCCTCGCCATGGTCGTCCCGCCCTCTTGTGTCGTGGGTCACACCTGTTGCCGCACAGGTCTACGCGGTCGCACAGGCTCGTGTCAATCGTTATCGATAACGTTATCTACGCGCTACAGTCAGGCCGTGAGCAGTCCCCGCGTGACGATCCACGAGGTGGCCCGCACGGCGGGCGTCTCGGTGGCGACCGTCTCCAAGGTCATCAACGACCGGTACGGCGTCGCGGCCGGCACCTCGGAGCGGGTCCGCGAGGTCATCGACCAGCTCGGCTACGAGTCCAGCCTGGTCGCCCGCAGCCTGCGCAGCTCGCGCACCAGCGTGCTCGGCATCCTGGTCGCCGAGTTCGAGCCCTTCAGCGCTGAGATCCTCAAGGGCGCCTCGCGCGCCATCACCGGCACGGGCTACGAGCTGCTGGCCTACTCGGCCGGCGCGTCGGGGCCCGCGCAGCACCCGGGCTGGGAGCGGCGCCACCTGCGTCGGCTCGCAGGCACCCTCATCGACGGCGCGGTGCTCGTCACCCCGACGGTGGTCGACACCGGGGTCTCGGTGCCCGTCGTGGCCATCGACCCCCACACCGGGCCGGCCGGCATGCCGACCATCGACTCCGACAACCACTCCGGCGCGGTCGCCGCGACCGAGCACCTGCTGGCGCTGGGCCACGAGCGGATCGGCTTCCTCGCCGGACGCCCCGACCTGGAGTCCTCGCGACTGCGCGAGGCCGGCTTCCGCAGCGCCATGGCGGCCGCCGGGCTCGCGGTCGACGAGCGGCTGGTCGTGCCCGGCGACTACCGGCGCGAGGACGCGCTGGAGCCGTCGCGCGGCATGCTCGCCCGCGCCGACCGGCCCACCGCCGTCTTCGCGGCCAACGACCTGATGGCCCTGGCCGCCCTCGACGTGGCGGCCGAGCTCGGGCTGGACGTGCCCCGCGACCTCAGCGTCGTCGGCTTCGACAACGTGCCCGAGTCGGCTCTCTGCGACCCTCCGCTCACCACCATCAGCCAGCCGATGCAGCAGATGGGGGCCGAGGCGGTGACGATGCTGCTGGGCCTGCTGGCCGCCGGCGAGGAGGCCGAGCCCGCGTCACCGGCCCACGTGCAGCTCCCGACCGGGCTCGTGGTGCGCAGCTCCACCGCTCCCCCGGCGCCGCGGTGACCACGGCCGCGACCCGGCGCCGGCGCCGGTGGCCCCCCGACGGCGTGCTCGTGCTCGACGGCGGGATGTCCAACGCGCTCGAGGACGAGGGTGCCGACCTCGCGGACCCGCTCTGGACCGCGCGGGTGCTCCGGGACGAGCCGCAGCGCGTGGCGGCGGTCCACGAGCGCTACTTCCGCGCCGGGGCCGACGTGGCGACCAGCGCCACCTACCAGGCGCCGGTCGAGCTGCTGGGCCACGGCGTGGCGATCGCCCGCGAGGTGCGTGACCGGGTCGCGCCCCACGGACTGGTCGCCGGCTCGCTCGGGCCCTACGGCGCCCTGCTCGCCGACGGCTCGGAGTACCGCGGCCGCTACGGCCTCAGCGCCGCCGCGCTCCGCGACGTGCACGGCCCGCGGCTCGAGGCGCTGGCCGCCGCCGGGCCCGACGTCATCGCCGTCGAGACCGTGCCCGACCTCGACGAGGCCCTGGTGCTGCTCGACCTGCTGGGCGGGCTGGGGCTCCCCGCGTGGCTCTCGTACGCCGTGGTCGGCGACCGCACCCGGGCCGGCCAGCCGCTCACCGAGGCGTACGCCGCCGTCGCGGCCACCGACGTCGTCCCCGGCGTCAACTGCTCGGCGCCCGGTGACGTGCTGGGAGCCCTGGCCCTGATGGCCGGCCCCGGGGTCGTCTACCCAAACCGCGGGGAGGACTGGGACGGCACCCACAAGCGCTGGACGGGCGCCGGCGCCTTCGACCCGGGTCTCGTGCCGCCGTGGGTCGCGGCGGGTGCGGTCGGCGTCGGCGGCTGCTGCCGCGTGGGTCCCGACGACATCCGCGCGGTGCGCGAGGCCCTGGCCTGAAATCCGCTTGACCCGCGGGTCCTCGACGTACGACGGTCGGGGCATGCGCGAGCCTTGACCCATCGCCACCGACCTCCGCCGACGTCGCCTCGAGTGGCGCCTGCTCGCGTGGCAGGCGCTCGACGAGGCGATGCCGATCTTCCCCGTCTACGCCCTGCTCTTCGCCGACGCCGGGCTGTCGCTGGCCGACATCTCGCTGCTCTTCGTGCTGTGGTCGGTCGTCGGGATCGTGCTCGAGGTGCCCTCCGGCGCCTGGGCCGACACCGTCTCGCGCAGGCTGCTGCTCGCCCTCGGCTCGGTCACCTACGCGGCGGGCTTCGCCTGCTGGGTGCTCGTCCCGACCTTCGCCGGCTTCGCCGCCGGCTTCGTGCTGTGGGGGCTCTCCGGCGCGCTCACCTCCGGCACCTACCTCGCCCTGGCCTACGACGAGCTCGCCGCGCTGGGCGCGCCGCACCGCTACGCCCGGCTGATCGGGCTGGGTCGCGCGCTGGCCATCACCGCGATGATGCTCGCCAGCGTCGCCGCGACACCGCTGCTCGCCGTCGGCGGCTACGACCTCGTGGGCTGGGCGAGCGTGGGCGTGTGCGGGGTGCAGCTGCTCGTGGTGCTCTCGCTCCCCTCGGCGCCCAAGGCGGTCTCGGCCGACGACGTCGACGAGCTCCAGGACCTCGAGGGCACCCCCGGCTTCGTGCCACCCCGACCCGGTGTCTGGCACCGCTGGCGGCACGCGCTGCGCACCGGCGTGACCGAGGCCGGCACCTCGGCGCTGGTGCGGGGCGCCGTGCTCGCGAGCGGCGCGATCCTGGCGCTGCAGGTGCTCGACGAGTACTTCGGGCTGCTCTTCGAGCAGCAGGGCGCGGCGCTGGTGCTGGTCCCGGTGCTCTACGCCCTCACCAGCCTGGGCGAGATCGTCGGCGCGCTGGTCGCGACGCGCGCGGGTCACTGGCGGCCGGCGTACGTCGGTGCCGCGGTCTCGCTCGCGGGGGCGCTGGTCGCCGTCGCAGCCCTCACCGACGATCCCTACGTCGCCGCCCTCACGCTCACCCTCGGCTACGGTCTGGTGCAGCTGGCGGTGGTGGTCAGTGAGGTGCGGCTGCAGGACTCGATCGAGGCCGGCGCCCGCGCGACGGTGATCTCGACGTCCAACGTGCTCTCCGAGGTGCTCCAGGTGCTGGCCTTCGTCGGCTTCGCGCTCGCCCCGACGGGAGACGTGGCGGCCCCGGTGCTGGTCGCCGGGCTCGTGGCCGTGCTGCTGGGTCCCCTCGTCGTCCGCTGGCTGCCGCCCGCGCCGCGACCGCCCGAGGTGGCACCATCGGCTCGTGGCTGAGCAGCAGATCGCGTACGTCGGCGCCCGCGTCTTCGACGGTCACCGCTACCGCGGCGACGTCGGCCCCGTGCTCGTCGAGGGCGGTCGGATCGGCGCGGTCGGCGCCTCGGTGCCCCGCGGCGCGGAGGTGGTCGACTGCGGTGGCGGGCTGCTGAGCCCCGGCTTCACCGACGCGCACGTGCACGCCGTGCAGGGCGGGCTCGAGCGCACCCGCTGCGACCTCTCCGAGCTCGGCACCCGCGAGGAGTACCTCGACGCGGTGGCGGCGTACGCCGCGGCGCACCCGGAGCGCCCGTGGGTGCTGGGCGGCGGCTGGGCGATGGCCGCCTTCCCCGGCGGGACGCCCACGGCCGCCGACCTCGACCGCGTCTGCCCCGACCGGCCGGTCTTCCTGCCCAACCGCGACCACCACGGCGCCTGGGTCAACAGCCGCGCCCTCGAGCTCGCCGGCGTCCGCGCCGACACCGGCGACCCGGCGCACGGCCGGATCGAGCGCGACGAGCACGGGCGCCCGAGCGGCACCCTCCACGAGGGTGCGATGGCGCTCGTCGGTAGGACTGCCCCCCACCACCGAGGCGGAGTACGACGCCGCGCTGCTCGCCGGGCAGTCCTACCTGCACTCCCTGGGCGTCGTGGGCTGGCAGGACGCGATCGTCGGCGAGTACGCCGGCATGGACGACTGCGGACCGGCGTACGTGCGAGCCGCCTCGCGCGGCGACCTGACCGCCCACGTCGTCGGCGCGCTCTGGTGGGAGCGCGACCGCGACGAGCAGCAGATCGCCTCGCTCGTCGAGCGGCGGGAGGCCTTCAGCACGGGCCGCTTCCGCGCGACCAGCGTGAAGATCATGCAGGACGGGGTCGCGGAGAACTTCACGGCCGCGATGACCGCGCCCTACCTCGACCGCTGCGGCCACGCGACCACCAACGCCGGGCTCTCCTTCGTCGACGCCGGCACGCTGCGCCGCGTCGTCCCGCTGCTCGCGGCCGAGGGCTTCCAGGTGCACGTGCACGCCATCGGCGACCGCGGGGTGCGCGAGGCCCTGGACGCCTTCGAGGGGGTCTCGACAGGCTCGACCGGCGAGGGCGGCTCCGCCGGCGATCTGCGGCACCACGTGGCGCACCTGCAGGTGGTGCACCCCGACGACGTGCCGCGCTTCGTCGAGCTCGGTGTCGCGGCCAACCTGCAGGCGGTCTGGGCCTGCCTCGACGACCAGATGGTCGACCTGACGATCCCCTTCCTCGGCGAGGAGCGGGCGGGCTGGCAGTACCCCTTCGGGGCGCTGCACCGGACGGGAGCGCGGCTCGTCGCGGGCTCCGACTGGCCGGTCTCCACGCCCGACCCGCTGCAGGCGATCCACGTCGCGGTCAACCGGTGGGCCCACGGCGAGGACGGCCCGGCCGGCTCCGAGCCCTTCCTGCCGGAGCAGTCGCTGGACCTCGCGACGGCCTTCGCGACGTACACCTCGGGCTCGGCGTGGGTCGACCACCGCGACGAGGTGGCGGGCACGCTCGAGCCGGGCAAGGCGGCCGACCTCGTGCTGCTCGACCGCGACCCCTTCACCGCGGACGCCGCCGAGATCGGCGCCGCGACGGCGGTCGCCACCTGGGTCGAGGGCACACGCGTGCACTGAAGGCGTCCGGTTTGTACCTGGCGGTCCACCGCCAGGGAGGAGTAGACCGGTGCCCGGGGAGAGGGGTCCGCCATGGTCCACCACGGCTCAGAGACGTTCCACATCGAGGGCGAGGGTGTGGTCGCCACTCAGCTCGGGGGCCGCAGCGGCCATGATCCGGACCCACTCAACGCTCCCGACGGACCACCGACCGCACCGGCGACCCGGCAGCTCGCGGCCGGCGAGGCCCCGGAGTTCCGCTTCTCGCGCGTGGGACCCAAGGGGCGTCGCCTCCGGCTCGCCCTGGCGCGCAAGCTGGCCACGGCGATGGTCGACGAGGGCGGGGGCACCGGACGCGAGGGTATCCCCGCCGGCTACACCTACCTCGGGCAGTTCGTCGACCACGACCTGACCCTCGACCGCAGCGCGCTCGTGCCGGGCGGGGAGCAGGACCCCCTCACGATCCTCAGCGGGCGCTCGCCGCGGCTCGACCTCGACTGCCTCTACGGGCTCGGGCCCCAGCACCCGGACTCCGAGAAGTTCTTCGCCGCCGACGGCGTGAAGCTCAAGGTCGGCACGACCTCGCCCTTCGGGTCGCTGCCCTCGCACGCGGAGCGCGACCTGCCGCGCGTGGGCGTCGGCACCGACGCCGAGGCGCGCAGGGCGCTCATCCCCGACCACCGCAACGACGAGAACCTCGCCGTGGCGCAGACCCACGTGGCCTTCATCAACTTCCACAACAAGGTCGTCGACAAGGTCCCCGACAGCGTCGCCGCGAGTCGACGCTTCTCCCGGGCCCGTCGCGCCGTGACGCTGCACTACCAGTGGCTGCTGCGCCACGACTACCTGCCGCGCATCGTGGTGCCGCGCATCCTCGACGACGTCTGGGAGGACGGCCGCAAGGTCTTCGAGGCCGGTGCGTCGCCGATCGACGTGCCGACCATGCCGGTGGAGTTCTCGGCCGCGGCCTTCCGGATGGGGCACAGCATGATCCGCGGCGCCTACAACTGGAACGCCGAGTTCCCGGTCGACGCGGGCACCCTGGGCTTCCTCTTCACCTTCTCCGGCACCAGCGGCGACATGTTCGGCGCCACCACGCTGCCGAGCAACTGGATCGTCGACTGGCGCCGGCTCTACGACTTCCCCGCCGCAGGCAAACCGGGGCTCGCCGCGCCCGGCGGCACCAACCTGGCGATGCGCCTCGACACCCGCCTGACCGACCCGCTCCGGGAGCTGCCGCTGCTCGGTCTCGACGCCGACGAGACGCTACCGGTGATGCAGCGCAACCAGGCCTTTCGCAACCTGGTGCGCGGCAGCCTGCTGCGCCTGGCCAGCGGGCAGCAGATGGTCAAGCTCTTCCGCGACGCGGGCCTGACCACCAAGGCGCTCACCCGCGCCCAGATCATCGACGGCTCGGGAGGCGCCAGGCTCACCGGGCTGACCTCGGCGGAGAAGGACGCCATCGCCACGAGGACACCGCTGTGGTTCTACGTGCTGCGCGAGGCCGAGGTCACCGACGGGCTGATGCGCGGGGTCGGCGGTCGGCTCGTGGCCGAGACCTTCCACCGGGCCATCGAGGGCAGCCGCAACAGCATCGTCCGCAACGCCGACTGGACACCGACCTTCGGCCCTCGCCGCGGGACCTTCGAGATGACCGACCTGCTGCAGTTCACCTACGGCTCCACCAAGAAGGCGCTCGCGCCGGTGGGGTGATCAGAGCAGCGTGGCGACGTCCTCGCGGCCGCCCCGGTCGTCGATGTGACGCACCAGGGTGTCGCGGGTCTCCTCGCCGAGGTCGACGCCCGCCTCGGCCAGGGCCTCGTCGAGCTGCTGCCGGATGGTCTCCGTGGTCGCGGACTCCTCGTAGGAGCTGACCCGGTCGTAGACCGCCTGCACGACCTCGACCGTGGCCTCGTGGGTGCCGTCGTGCTGCTCGCTCATGCGCTCGCCTTCCTCAGCTTCTCCAGCAGGGTGGGAGCCACCTCGTCGAGGAAGCGCCCCTGGGTCTCGCCACCGACCTGCACCAGGGCCACGTCGGTGAAGCCGGCCTCCCAGAAGGGGCGCACGGCCTCGACGATCGCGTCGACGTCGGGCCCGCACGGGATGTTGTCGGCCACGTCGTCGGGGCGGACGAACTGCGTCGCCCCGGCGAAGCCGTTGGTCGTCGGCAGGTCGGCGTTGACCTGCCACCCGCCGGCGAACCAGCGGAACTGCTCGTGCGCCCGCGCGACCGCGGTCTCGCGGTCGGGGTCCCAGCAGATCGGGAGCTGGCCGACGGCCCGGGCGCCCTGGCCGATCGTGGGCGCGCCCTCCGTGGCGTTCCACGCGGCCACGAGCTCGGCGTCCGGCTCGGTGGCGACGAGGTGGTCGGCCAGGGGCCCGAAGGTCTCGATGCCGCGCGGCCCCCCGGCGGCGACGCCGATCTCGACGGGCTGCTCGGGAAGGTCCCAGATGCGGGCCGAGTCGACCTGGAAGTACTCGCCGTCGTGGTCGACCAGGTCGCCGGTGTGCAGCGCGCGGATGATCGCGATCGCCTCGCGCAGCATCGCCTGGCGGTGCTGGATGCCGGGCCAGCCGTCACCCACGACGTGCTCGTTGAGGCTCTCGCCGCTGCCGAGGCCGAGGGTGAAGCGGCCCTCCGCGAGCAGCTGCACGGTCGCGGCCTTCTGCGCCACCACCGCGGGGTGGTAGCGGATCGTCGGGCAGGTCACGTAGGTCATCAGCCGGCTGGTCGACGTCGCGTGGGCGACCGCGCCCAGCACCGACCAGGCGTACGGCGCGTGCCCCTGGGCGGAGAGCCAGGGCGAGTAGTGGTCGCTCATCACCTGGAAGTCGAAGCCCGCCCGCTCGGCGGCGACCGCGTGGTCGACCAGCGCCCGCGGCCCTGCCTGCTCGGTCATCAGCGTGTATCCGAAGTCCGTCACGTGCTGCCGGGTACCCCGGTGGGCAGGAGCCATCTCCCGTGGGTCGAGCCCGACGGGATCCTCACGCGTGGCCGTGACGGGGGGTGACGGCGTGACCCAGCAGCTCGCCGAAGGCCTCGCGCACCGCGCAGGCGCACCGCGCGGGAGCCGGGAAGGGCAGCCGCAGGTCGTGGTGGCCACCGCCGACGGCGTAGACGCGCAGCACCAGGCCGGCGCGGTCGAGGCCGAGCGCACGGACCGTGTCCCCGGGTCCACGGAGGGCGCCGGCCCGCTGGGCCAGCAGGTCGACGGCGTCGCCGTGGTCACGCTGCAGGTGCGGCAGCCAGGTGCGCTCGTCGGCCACCAGGGCGTCGGGGGCGGCGGCGCGGTAGGCCTGCAGGTCGACGACGCGCCAGCCCTCGGACGCGCTCCCCCCGGTGCCCTCGCAGCGCCAGTCGAGCTCGAGGCTCACCGGTCGCAGGCTGACGAGGTCGCCCACCGTCTCCGGGGCGGGACCGACGAGGTGGTCGACGATGCCCTGCGGCCGCGGCCCGGTCCAGGGCGCCACGACGCCGCGCATGCGGAAGCGACCGCGCACCCGGTCGGGCTGCGGCACGCTGGCGACGTCGGTGCCGAGCAGCGTCGCGAGGTCGCCGATGCCCACGGCGGGCGTCGCCGCCAGCAGCAGCGTGCCGTCGGGGAGCACGACGTGCCGCGCCACCCCCTGGGGGTCGGCGGGTCCGGGGCCCTGCAGCCGGAGGTCGCCGCTCACGGCGAGCATGCTGCGGATCCGCTCGGCGGCGCTCGGCTCGTGCATGAGGTAAGGCTAGCCTAAGTCGTCCTCGGCGTCACCGGGCCGGCCACGGGGCGGACGACGACCTACTTCAGCTCCGACTCCGCGCTCTCGATCGCCGCGAACTCCTCCTCCGGGGCGGCCGCAACCAGGTGGTGGCGGCTGTAGAACCAGAAGTAGGCCAGGCCCGCGAGGAAGACGACGGCCGTGATGCCCGCCGCCTTGACGTCGACGAAGAAGGTCGCGACGACGGCCACCACGCTGAGCACCAGCGCGAGACCGGTCGTGACGACGCCGCCCGGCGTCCGGTAGGCGCGCTCCAGGTCGGGCTCCCGGCGGCGCAGCATGATGTGGCTGAGGTTGAGCAGCACGTAGGAGACCGTGGCGCCGAAGACCGCGATGTTGATCATCAGCGCGCCGTCCTCGGTGATGGCGGCGAGCAGGAAGCCGATCGTGCCGGGCACGATCAGCGCCACCCAGGGGGTGTTGCGCTTGCCGGTCAACGACAGCACCCGCGGCAGGTAGCCCGCGCGCGAGAGCGCGAAGAGCTGCCGGGAGTAGGCGTAGATGATGGAGAAGAAGCTCGCGATCAGCCCCGCGAGGCCCGCCCAGTTGACGAAGTCGGCCAGCAGCGAGTCGCTGCCGCGCACCGCCCGGATCGCCTCCGGCAGCGGGTTGTCGCTCGCGCGGATGGTCTCGGAGCCCGCCGAGCCGGGGAGGATGAAGAGGATCAGCACCGCGAAGACCAGCAGCGTCACCATCGCGGCGATGATGCCCTTGGGCATGTCGCGCTTGGGGTCGCTGGTCTCCTCGGCCGCCAGGGGCACGCCCTCGACGGCGAGGAAGAACCAGATGCCGTAGACCAGCGCCGCGACGACGCCCGCGAAGCCCATCGGCAGGAAGTCGCTCGCGCCGGCCGCGCTGGTGGGGGCGATGTCGAACATGTTGTCGACCGAGAAGGACGGCAGCAGGCCCACCAGCGCGGCCACGAGCGCGACGACCGCGATCGCGGTGATGCCGAACATCAGCTTCAGCGCCTCGCCCACGCCGTAGAGGTGGATGCCGATGAAGACGAGGTACGCCGCCAGGTAGATCACCCACAGGCTGACCCCGCCGAAGAGGCCGAGCGCCTGGATGTAGCCGCCGATGAAGACCGCGATCGCCGCGGGAGCCACGGCGTACTCGATGAGCACGGCCAGACCCGTGGCGAAGCCGCCCAGCGGACCGAGGGCCCGCCGCGCGAAGCCGTAGCCCGCGCCGGCGACCGGCAGCGCCGAGGACATCTCGGCCAGGCCGAAGACCATGCACGTGTACATCACGCCCATGAGCACGGTGGCGATCATCAGACCGCCCCAGCCGCCCTCGTCGAGGCCGAAGTTCCACCCCGCGAAGTCACCGGAGATGACGTAGGAGACGCCGAGGCCGGCGAGCAGCACCCACCCGGCCGCCCCGGCCTTGAGCTTGCGCTGCTCCAGGTAGCTCTCGTCGACCTGTTGGTAGTCGACCTGCGACTTGCGACCAGCCATTGCCGTGCCTCCTGAGCGAGGGATCGCGGCCGGGGCGCAACGATCTCGGGGTCTGCTGAGTGTGTGACCGCCCCCGAGGCGGGTCAAGCACCGCGCGTCACGGACGCGTGAAATCTCCCAGTACGAGGACCGACTTGCCCAGAGTCGCCCGATCCGCCATCTCCTGCAGGGCGCGACCGACCTCCTCCAGCGGGTAGGTCGCCCCGATCGGCGGGTCGATCGCCCCCTCCTCGACCATGGGCAGCAGCGCCTCCCACTGCCGGCGCATGAAGCCGGGCCGGGCCATCGCGTAGGCGCCCCATCCGACGCCGCGCACGTCGATGTTGTTGAGCAGCAGCCGGTTGACCTTCACCGCCGGGATCGCGCCGTCGGTGAAGCCGACGACGAGCAGCCGACCGAGCGGCGCCAGGCTGCGCAGCGAGTCGGTCATCAGCTCGCCGCCGACGACGTCCATCACCACGTCGACCCCCCGGCCGTCGGTCAGCTCCTTGACCGCGTCGCGGAAGCCGTCGACGAGCACCACCTCGTCGGCGCCCGCCCGTCGCGCCACCTCGCCCTTGGCCTCGGTCGAGACCACGGCGATGCTCCGCGCGCCCATGCCGCGGGCGACCTGCAGGGTCGCGGTGCCGACGCCGCCCGCGGCGCCGTGCACCAGCACCGTCTCGCCCTCCCGCAGACCGGCCCGGTCGGCGAGCGCGAAGTGCGCGGTCAGGTAGTTCATCGGCAGCGCGGCCCCCTGGACGAAGGTGAGCGCGTCGGGCAGCGGGAAGACGCCGTCGGCGCCCACGCTGACCAGCTCCTGCGCGCCGCCGTACGGCATCACGGCGGCGACGCGGTCGCCCGGCGCCAGGTCGCTGCCCTCGGGAGCCGAGCGCACCGTGCCGGCGACGTCGACGCCCAGGCTGAAGGGCGGCTCGGGGCGCACCTGGTACTCGCCGCGGCTCAGCAGCAGGTCGGGGAAGGAGATCCCGACGGCGGCCACCTCCACGAGCACCTCGCCGTCGCCCGGCACCGGCTCCGGCACGTCGTCGATCGTCACGGCACCGGGGCCGTCGGTCGTGGTCACCCTCGCGGCACGCATGGGGGCGAACCTAGCGCCTACCCCGCCTTGACCAGCCGGGCGAGCTCGAAGTGCATGGGGTCGGTGTAGTTCCAGTCGCCGCCCCAGGCGAAGCCCCAGCGCTTGAAGATCGCCACCACGGTGCGGTCCATCTTGCCGGCGATGCCGCGGTAGTTGTCGCGGGCGTTGAGGTCGATCGCGGTCCCGAAGGTGTGGAAGGAGAGGCCGCGCGCCGGGTTGCGGGCGATGAAGCGCGGCACGTAGCAGCCGTCGTAGGTGTAGATCGCCTCCGACAGCCCGGCCGAGACGACGTCGCGCAGCGCCGCCCGCAGCTGCGGCAGCATCACCCGGTGGCCGGTCACCGGGCCGATGATCGGCATCTCCATCGTGGTGATGTTGGCGCTGACCCAGGCGGGGTCGGGGTTGACGGTGCCGTCGGGGTTGGCGGTGTAGCTGAAGGAGCCGACCGCCTGGGCGACCGAGCCGCCCACGAGCACCGCGGTCTGGGCCGCGTCGAGGTCGAGGTCGGGGCCCAGGATCAGCACGCTGGCCAGGTCGCCGGCGATGCGGGTCAGCTGCTTGCGGATCTTCTGCGGCGCGGGCGTGCCCATGGCCAGCAGCGCCGCGTTGGTGCGCGGCATCCCGAGCTCCTCGGCCCACCGGGTGTTGACGATCGCGTCGATGCGGCGGGCGCTGGTCGCGGGCAGCAGCGCGGCGAAGGCGCCGATGTGGATGGTGCGCGCGTCCTCCTCGTTGCCGATGCGCAGGTTGCCCTCGTCGTCCTGCAGCCGCCGGCCGAGCCGCGGCTCCACGCAGATCTCGCCGCCCGCCACCCGGTCCCAGACCTCCTGGGTCTGGGCGGTGCCGGCCTGGGTGAAGTTGCGGAAGCTGGCGACGTCGACGGCGGCGTAGGTCACCTGCCGGTCGTCGACGAAGAAGGAGCCCATCGACATCGGCTCCACCCGGTCGACCTCGCCGATGTCGCGGATCCGCGCCAGCACGTCGTCGGCCAGGGTGTCCTGGCTGAAGACCAGCACGTCGGAGGAGAGGATCGGCGGCTCGAAGGGGCCGGGGGCGTCGACGGCCATGTCGGGGCCCGCGACGGGACGCGGGCTGCTGCTGCCCGTCGCGCTCGGCGAGCCCTCGGGGGTCGGCTCGGCCGTGGCGTCGCCCACCGCGCCGCACGCGGCGGCGACGGGCGCGATGCCCAGGAGCGCGAGCACGTGGCGGCGGCGTACGCGCGAGTCGTCGGCCTCCTCGCACATGCCGTCGAGGGTAGCCGGGAGAGCCAGGTCGGCGAGGTGCTTCGCGCCGACCGGCCCACCTGCCCGGATCAGGCGCCGGGCGGCTCGGTAATCTGGTCGTCGGCCGGCTTCTCGATCTCGACCGGCTCGCCCCACTTGTCGATGTCGATGCGCGTCTGCGAGCCGGCGACCTCGAGGTCGACGCGGCGGAAGCGGTCCTCGGAGTCGAGGTAGACGTCGTACTCGAGCTGCTCGGGCATGCCCTGCGGCGCCTGCTGGCCCTGGGCCTCGAGGGCGGCCGCGGTGTCGACGGTGAAGACGTAGTGGTCGACCTCGTCGTCGCCGATCGTGGTGCTCTCCTGGAACTCCACGTCGCGCAGGCCCGCGTCGAAGGCGTCGAAGGTGGAGTCGAGGCCCGAGCTGTCGGCCAGCTGGGAGAACTGCGCCGCGAGCGGGTTGCTCTCGTCGCTGGGGTCGACCGAGAGGAACTTGCCGCCCGAGTCGGGGGTCTGCACGTAGACGATCTCGTCGATGACGCGGAGGTCGATGTCGCCCTGGCCCGGGATGGTCATCGTCATCGCCATGTCGGTGGTCTGCTCGTCGATCTCGAGCACGCCCTCGGCCTCGATCGACTGGCCGTTGCCGCCGCCGATGGTCAGCGTGATCGCGGCGGTGCGGCTGTCGTCGTAGGCCGCCTTGATCGCGTCCATCGCGGTGTCGGTGGTGAGCGGCTCGTCGGAGCCGCCGCTCTCCGCGGACTGGCTCGAGCCCTCGGAGGCGCCGCCGGCGTCGCCGGAGTCGCCCGAGCCGCAGCCGGCGAGCAGGGCGAGGGGGAGCAGCGCGCCGGCCACGGCGCGCAGGGGCAGGCGGGTGCGGGTGGCGTTCATCGGGCCCTTCCGAGTCAGGGGTGCGGGATGCCGGTCAGCTCTCGCGGTCGAGGACCTTGGCCGAGATCCACGCGATCGTGGCTGCAGTCTCCTCCGGCGTGCCCGACGGCTGCATCACGTGGCTCAGCACGAGCCTGATCACCATGTCGATGAGGACCTGCAACCGGTCGGGGGGCAAGGGTACGTCGTAGGCGCGGACGTGCTCGCCCACCACCTCGCCGGCGGCGGTGAGCAACATCTCGGAGTGCGTGGTGAGCAGCGGCAGCAGGTCGGAGTCGGCGCCCTGGGTGCTGCTCAGCACGGCGTGCAGCAGCGGGTCGGTGTCGGCGAGCTCGAGCACGCTGACGGCGGCGGCGCGGATCGCCGCGACGAGGTCGGCGGGGTTGTCGGCGAAGGCCGCCTCCACCTTGCCGAGGAAGAGCTCGAGCTCGCGCATCACCATCGCCTCGGCGAGCTGCGGCTTGCCGCCGATCTCGTTGTAGACGGTCTGCCGGCTCACGCCCACCAGGTCGGCGAGCTTGGCCATCGTCAGGGCGCTCCAGCCGTGCTCCGCGGTGAAGCCGGCCGCGGCCGTGAGCAGCCGCTCGCGCTGGGAGACCGGGGCGAGCAGCGGGCGCATGCGCACCAGCCTAGGCACAGGGCCGCGGCCGGGCGCACCGCGCGGCTACTTCACGAGGCGTCCGGGCTCCACCGGCACGAAGTCGACCTTCTCGCGCACGCCGCAGTCGGGGCAGCACCACGAGTCGGGGATGTCGCTCCAGGCGGTGCCCGCCGCGAAGCCCTCGTGCTCGTCGCCCGCCTCGACCTCGTAGACGTAGGAGCAGCCGGGGCACCGGGCGGCAAGGGTCTCGACAGGCACGGGCTTGGCACGGCTCTCGACAGGCTCGACCGACGGGGCGGTCTCGACCGGTGCGGGCGCCACGGGCCGGCCGTACGCCGCCAGCACCCGCTCGCGGCGACGCGGCGAGATGTTGGCGCGGGTGACGTCGCCGTCGAAGTGCGCCAGGACGCGGGGGTCCATCACCCGGCGCCACAGCGGCGGGACCAGCGCCAGCACGATCATCCCGGCGTAGCCGGTCGGGAGCACGGGGGACTCCGCGAAGTCGCGCAGCGCCTGGTAGCGCCGGGTCGGGTTGGCGTGGTGGTCGCTGTGACGCTGCAGGTGGTAGAGCAGCACGTTGGTGGCGATGTTGTTGGAGTTCCAGCTGTGGCTGGGGTCCACCCGCTCGTAGCGCTGCCGCTCGCCCACGCCGACCTTCTGGCGGAGCATGCCGTAGTGCTCCATGTAGTTGACGACCTCGAGCAGCGAGAAGCCGATCACGGCCTGGAGCACCAGGTACGGCGCGACGCCCCACCCGAGCACGGCGATCATGACGCCCCACAGCGCCGTCGACATCAGCCAGGCGTTGAGCACGTCGTTGCCGAGCCGGAAGGGGTGCTGGTCGCGGCGGGCGTAGCGGCGCTGCTCCAGGCGCCAGCTGCTGCGCAGCGAGCCCCAGACCGTGCGCGGCCAGAAGGCGTAGAAGGTCTCGCCGAGGCGGCTGCTCGCCGGGTCCTCCGGCGTCGCGACGCGCACGTGGTGGCCGCGGTTGTGCTCGATGTAGAAGTGGCCGTAGAAGCTCTGCGCCAGCGCGACCTTGGAGAGCCAGCGCTCGTGGCTCTCCTTCTTGTGGCCGAGCTCGTGAGCGGTGTTGATGCCGATGCCGCCGATGCAGCCGATCGAGACCGCCGCACCGACCGCCTGCCAGGTCGAGAGCTCGGGTGCCCCGAGCCACTCCGGGCGGGCGATCCAGGTCATCGCGAGCACGAAGCCGGCGTACTGGATCGGGAGGTAGGCGTAGGTGATCCAGCGGTAGTAGCGGTCGTTCTCCAGCTGCTCGATCACGTCGTCGGGCGGGTTGGAGCGGTCGAGCCCGGCCACCAGGTCGATCGCCGGCACCACGCCGAGGATCACGATCGGTCCGGCCCACAGCCAGGCGGTCCAGCCGGTGGCCCAGAAGCCGACGAAGGCGATGGCGGCCAGCGAGGGCACCACCAGCCCGATCAGCCAGAGGTAGCGCTTCTTGTCGGTCCACTCCGGTGCTGCTGCCTCGGCCACGCCCGCTCCTCTCGTTCGACACTCAGGGGTGAGTTGTCAAAGGAATGGACAGGAGCGTACGAAATGTAAAGTGGGTTTGACAAGAGTCAACCGGATGTAAAGCCGCTACACGTGCTCGCGGAGCCACTTCTCCGTCACGGCGTACGCCGTGTCGCGCGGCTGCTTCAGCGAGAGGTAGACGTCGTGCCGGGCGTCGGCGATCGGCACCACGAGCGTCTCCTGGCCCAGGCAGCCCGACCAGCGCTGGATCTGCCGCACGTCGAGCACGATGTCGGCGACGTCGGAGCGCTCGCTGTAGTCGGCGGCGTAGTGCGTCTTGTCCGAGCGCAGCACCAGCGCCGGCACCCCGACGTCGAGCCCGCGGTGCAGCCGGGCGTGACCCCGGCGCACGGCGTTGAGCCAGCCGACCGTGACACCGAAGCCGTCGAGCGGCTTGAAGGTGGTGTCGAACTCCCACTCCCCGGTGCCCTCGACGTGCAGCGTGCGGCCGTAGTGGCCCAGCGGCGCCTTGAGCTGGCGGAAGGGCCGGGCCCTGCTCGCCACCCGCAGCGCCTGCGTCACCGGACCTCGCATCACCGCCGAGCCCTGCAGGTCGTACCACGGGCTGTTGTGCACCAGCCCGACCACCGGGGCGACCTCGCCGCGGGCGCGACGGCGGTCGAGCCAGAGCGCGGTCATCAGACCGCCGGTCGAGTGCGCCACGACCACGACCGGGAGGCCGGGGTGGGTCGCCTCGACCTCGGCCAGCGCCAGCTCGAGCTCCTCGTCGCACAGCGCGAGGTCGGAGACGTAGTGAGGCGTCTGCCCCTCGCGGCGCGCGCGTCCGCACTTGCGCAGGTCGAGGGCGTGGAAGGCCAGCCCGTGCTCGGCGAAGAAGTCGGCCATCTCGGTCTGGAAGAAGTAGTCGGTGAAGCCGTGCACGTAGAGCACCGCACCTCGCACCGTCTCGTCGGCCCGGACGTCGCGGCGCACGAGCACGGCACGCACGTCGCCCTCGCCGTCCGGGTCGGGGCCGAGCTCGAGGACACGCTGCTGGTAGCCCTCGCCCAGCACGTCGGGCCGCCACAGGGAGCGGGTGGTCATGAGGCCTCCTCGGTCAGGCTGCTCGGGGTCGTCACCGGTCGGCCCCCGCGGGCCCCCAGCTCGGCGCGGGTCACCAGCCGCAGCTCGTCGACGAGGTCGCGGCCGAGGGTCATCCGCCGGTCGATCACGTAGTTCTGCCGGATCAGCCAGGGCCAGCGATCGCCCTGCTGGGGCAGCAGCGCCGCGGCGCGCTGGAGGTAGCCCGAGGTCAGGTCGAGCACCGGGCGGGGCTCCATCGGGTGCTCCGGCTCGGGGACGACGTAGGCGAGGTCGCGCTCGCGCATCAGGTTCAGCACCCGGGTGGCCAGCACGTTGCTGACGTCGGCGCGCAGCGTCCAGGACGCGTTGGCGTAGCCGATCACCCGCAGGTAGTTGGGCAGCCCGGTGATCATCGCGCCCTTCCAGATCCACTGCTCCCCGACCTCGACGCCGCTGCCGTCGACGCTGAGCTCCATGCCGCCCACCACGTCGACCTGCAGCCCCGTGGCCGTCACGACGACGTCGGCCTCGAGCACCTCGCCGGAGGAGAGCCGCACGCCCTCGGGCACGAAGGTGTCGATGGTGTCGGTCACCACCGAGACCTCGCCCGAGCGCAGCGCCTTGAAGAGGTCGGCGCCGGGCACCGCGCAGAGCCGCTGGTCCCACGGGTGGTACGGCGGCGAGAAGTGCGGGTCGAGCCACTGCGGCCCCGCGACCTTCTCCACGCCGGCCGCGAGCAGCCGCTTGCCCTGCTCGGGGAAGCGGCGGAAGCCCTGGTAGAGCACCGTCTGCAGGGCGAGGTTCTTGGCGCGGATCGCCCGGTAGGCGGCCATCGGCGGCAGCGTGCGCTGCAGCAGGCCGGCGACCTTGTCGCGCCGCGGCACCGAGGCGACGTACGTCGGCGTGCGCTGCAGCATCGTGACGTGGGCGGCGCGCTCGGCCATCGCGGGGACGATGGTGACCGCCGTCGCGCCCGAGCCCACCACCACGACGCGCTTGCCCGTCCAGTCGAGCTCCTCGGGCCACGACTGGGGGTGCACGACCTCGCCGGCGAAGTCGGCCAGCCCGGGCAGCTGCGCGTCGTACGGCGCGTCGTAGGAGTAGTAGCCGTGGGTGCCCAGCACGAAGTCGCACGTCAGGGTGCGGCGACCGGCCGGGGTCTCGAGCGTGAGCGTCCACAGCGCCGTCGCGGTGGAGAAGTCGGCGGCGACCACCCGCACGCCGTAGCGCACCCGCTGGTCGATGCCGAACTCCTCGGCCGTCTCGTGGATGTAGCGCAGGATGCCGGGGCCGTCGGCGAGCGAGGTGTCGTCGGTCCACGGCCGGAAGGTGAAGCCGAAGGTGAAGATGTCGGAGTCCGACCGCACCCCGGGGTAGCGGAAGAGGTCCCAGGTGCCACCCATCGACTCGCGCGCCTCGAGCACGAGGTAGTCGCGGTCGGGACACTCGGTCTGCAGCCGGTAGGCCGCCCCGATCCCGGAGAGGCCGGCGCCGATGACGGCGACGGAGACGTGGTCGGGCAGCAGCGCGTCAGTCACACCGCGAGTATGCCGCGCCGCCCTACCGGTCAGTAGGGCGCGCGTCACAGGGTCAGCGCCGCACGGTGAAGCCCACCTTGAGCGGGTCGTGGTCGGAGGCGCGGAAGGCGTCGGGCCGGTAGAAGTCGGTCACGTTGTAGTTGTGGCGGCTGTACTCCAGCGCCACCGACTCCACGGAGTTGACGTTCCACACGTCGGCGCCGCGCACGGTGCGCATCGCCGCCGGGTTGGCGAGCACGTGGTCCAGCGAGCCGACCAGCCCGTCGAAGAGGTAGGTGTACTGGCCGGTGGCGCGCTCGGTGCCCACCGAGGCGAAGCCCGCGTCGTACAGCACCTGCATGGGGTCCTCGGCGCTGTAGGAGTTGAAGTCGCCCAGCAGGAAGACGCGCGTCACCCCACGCTCGCGCTGGACCCGCTCGGTGAAGTCGACCAGCGACCGCGCGGCCGCGGTGCGCGCCTTGTTGGAGGCGCCCTGGCCCTCGTCGCCGTCGCCCGCGACGCCGGAGCCCTTGGACTTGAAGTGGTTGACCACCGCCAGGAAGCGGTCCTTGGCCCCGCCCCCGCGGGGCTGGAAGGCCTGGGCCAGCGGGTCGCGCGCGTCGGCGAAGGCCGCGACGTCGTGGATCGCCGACTCACCGACCGGGCGCACGGCCCGGCGCTGGTAGATGAAGGCGGTCCGGATGACGTCCTCGTCTGCCTGGCTGGCGGGCGTCGTCTGCCCGCGCGGCGTCGGCACGAAGGACCACACCGCGCTCCCGGCGTTCTTGTTCAGCACCTCGACCAGCTCGCGCACTGACTCGTCGCGGTGGCGGCCGAAGCGTGCGCTGTTCTCGATCTCCTCGATGCCCACGACGTCGGCGTCGAGGGAGTTGATCGCCACCGCGAGCTTGCGCTCCTGGCGGCGCAGGTCCTCGGCCTCGGCGGCACCACGCGGGCCGTCCTCGCCCGCGGCGCCCTCGCAGGTGTCGGTCGTGACCGGGTCGCCGACGCGGTCGGCGTAGTAGTCGCAGCTGCCGCCGGCGCGCACGAAGTCCTCACCGGTGGTGGTGAAGTAGTTGAGCACGTTGAAGGAGGCGATCGAGACGCCGCCGCCCACGTCGTCCGGGCGCTGCTGCCGGGTGTCGGTGACGCGCACCGGCAGCGGGTCGGTGCCGCTCAGCGGGGCGGTGGGCTGGAAGCGCCAGTCGCCGAAGGCGTAGTGCAGCACGACCGGCGCGGTGAAGCGGGCCGGGGCGCCGACACGGATCGCCGGCTGCTGGGTCAGGTAGGGCAGCGGCTGGTCGGTGGTGCGCAGGTAGTCGGTGCTGGCACCGTCGTCGAGCGTGACGGCGCGGGCGGCGTTGTCGGCCCGCACGGCCGCCACGGTGTCGGGGTCGGTGACGGGGTTGGCGACCTCGGTCGGCTGGCGCAGCGGGGTGTCGCCCGCGGCGAGGCCGATCTCGGCGTACCGGTTGGTGGCGTAGTTGTCGGCCACGGTGAAGCCGCCCTGGGGGGCGAGGAGCATGCCCTCGAGCACCTCCTTGGCGGCCGCGGTGCGCGGCCAGGTGGTCGGCGTCGGCTCGACCGCGGCGGGGTCGGTGAGTTCGCTGACCTCCTGGGCGACGACCTGGGTCAGGCCGAAGTCCTCACCCACGGTGCCGGTGACCTCGACGTGGTCGCCGAGGGTGACCTGCTGCGCCAGCCCCTTGACGAAGACGGCGTGGGAGGCGGCGTGGTCGGCCGGCAGCGGGCCGCCGGTGCCGGCGGTCTGCAGGAAGAAGCCGTCGAGCCCGCCCGTGGGGTACGCCGCCGTGACGACGCCCGCGGTCGTCACCCGCTCGCCCACCAGGGGGCTGCTGGCGCCGGTGCCCTGGATCTCCTCGATGGTGCGCGCCGTCGGCTCGAGCTCGGGGCCGGTCTCGTCCGGCGCCCCGCCGGGCGTGCCCTCGCCCCCGGCGAGGTCCGCGGCGTTGTCGTCGGTGTCGGTGCCCTCGGCGTCGCGGGCCAGCGTCGTGGCGTTGGTCGGCTGCGGGGCCGCCGCGGTCTCGAAGGTGTTGGAGCTGCCGTAGCCGACGAGGTCGACCACGCCGGGGCGGTCGGCCACCGAGCCGACGGCGGGCGCGGAGAGCGCGCCGGCCTGGTCGGCCAGGAAGACGGTGCCCGCCGAGCCGGAGAGCTGGGTGCTGCCGCTCGCGTCGACCTCGCCGACGGGCGCGCCGACGCTGCCGGTGCCGAGGCCGACGAGGTAGTAGCCGCCCGGCTCGATCGACCCGCTCAGCGGGGTCACCCCGGTCGGGTTGGCGGTGCCGGAGGCCGAGCGGTACTGCACCGAGGCCCCGTCGAGGCTGACCGCCGACCCCGTGGGGTTGTGCAGCTCGACGAAGTCGCGGGCCCACACGCTGGTGGTGGAGCCACCCCCGCCGTACACCTCGGAGATGACGACGCCCTCCGCGGCGGCGTACGACGGGACGACGAGCGCCAGGGGCGAGAGCCCCACGGCGAGGGCGGTGGTGAGCAGGACAGGACGACGTGACAGGCGACGTGACATGGGGCGAGCACTCCTCGAGAACGTGACGGGCCGAGCCCTGTCTATCCCGGTTCGGGGTCCTTCGGGAGGTCTGGCCGGTTAACGGTTCGGCAACGCACGGCTACCTTGCCTCCATGCACCCCATCGGCATCGACTTCGGCGGCAGCGGCATCAAGGCCGCGCCGGTCGACCTGTCCACCGGCGAGTTCGCCGCGGAGCGCGAGCGCATCGAGACCCCCGAGAAGTCCACGCCGGACGCGGTGGCCGAGGTGATGGCGGAGCTGCTCTCCCGCTTCGACGACCAGCTCAGCCCGGTCGGCGTCACCGTGCCGGGCGTGGTGCGCCACGGTGTGGTCTCCTCGGCCGCCAACATCCACAAGAGCTGGATCGGCACCGACGCCCACGCCCTGCTCACCAAGGCGCTGGGCCGCGAGGTCGTCGCCCTCAACGACGCCGACGCCGCGGGCCTGGCCGAGGCGCGCTACGGCGTCGCGGTCAACCGCCCCGGGCTCGTCCTGGTCACCACCCTCGGCACCGGCATCGGCTCCGCCTTCGTCTACGACGGCGTGCTCGTGCCCAACAGCGAGCTCGGGCACCTCGAGATCGACGGACACGACGCGGAGTCGCGCGCCGCCAACTCCGCGCGCAAGCGCGAGGACCTCAGCTGGGAGGAGTGGGCCGAGCGCCTCACGACCTACTACCGCACCGTCGAGGCGCTCTTCTCCCCCGACCTCATCGTCGTCGGCGGCGGCGTCAGCAAGCACGCCACCGAGTTCATGCACCTCATCGACATCGACACCGAGATCATCAGCGCCACCCTGCGCAACACCGCCGGCATCGTCGGCGCCGCGGCGCTGGCCGCCGACCAGTAGGGCACTCGGCCGGCTCACCAGGTCTCGAGACGGTCGCTGCGCGACCTCCTCGACCACCCGAGCCTCACAGGTGGTCGAGGAAGGACGAAGTCCTGTCTCGAGACCCCCGGACCCGACCACCTCACCAGGTCTCGAGACGGTCGCTGCGCGACCTCCTCGACCACCCGAGCCTCACAGGTGGTCGAGGAAGGACGAAGTCCGTCGGCGAAGGGCGCGCCCTGCAGGGCGTCGAGGGAGTCGTCGAGCTGGGCGACCGAGGAGGCGCCGATGACCGCCGAGGTGACCCGGTCGTCGCGCAGCACCCACTGCAGCGCCATCTGCGCCAGCGTCTGGCCGCGGTCGGCGGCAATGCCGGCGAGGGCGCGGATGCGCTCGATGACGCGGTCCTCGAGGTGGCTGGGGTCGATCGAGCTGCCCTCGCGGGCGGCGCGCGAGTCCTCGGGGACGCCGTCGAGGTACTTGCTGGTGAGCAGGCCCTGCGCCAGCGCGGTGAAGACGATGCAGCCCATGCCCTGCCGCTCCAGCTCGTCGAGGAGGCCGTCCTCGATCCAGCGGTTGAGCATCGAGTACGACGGCTGGTGGATGAGCAGCGGCGTGCCCAGCGCGCGGGCGATCTCCGCGGCCTCGCGGGTGCGCTCCGGACCGTACGACGAGATGCCGGCGTAGAGCGCCCGGCCCGAGCGGACGGCGGTGTCGAGGGCGCCGATCGTCTCCTCCAGCGGCGTCTCGGGGTCGAAGCGGTGGCTGTAGAAGATGTCGACGTACTCCAGCCCCATCCGCTCGAGCGACTGGTCGAGCGAGGCCAGCACGTACTTGCGGCCGCCGCCGCCCTGCCCGTAGGGCCCGGGCCACATGTCGTAGCCCGCCTTGGTCGAGATCACCAGCTCATCGCGCAGGCCGGCGAAGTCCTCGCGCAGGTAGCGCCCGAAGTTCTCCTCCGCCCGGCCGTACGGCGGCCCGTAGTTGTTGGCGAGGTCGAAGTGCGTCACGCCGCGGTCGAAGGCCTGGCGCAGGATCGCGCGCTGCACGTCCTCGGGCCGGTCGGTGCCGAAGTTCTGCCACAGGCCCAGCGAGAGCGGGGGCAGCAGCAGTCCGCTGCGGCCGCACCGACGGTAGGTCGCCATGGTGTCGGGGTCGTACCGGCTGGGGTCGGGGGTGTAGGCGTCCATGGGGCCATGGTGCCCGCTCGGGCTACCGTCGCCCTCATGCCTGCCACCCGCGTGCTGCCCGACGAGGAGTCGACGGCGCTGCTCCAGCTGACCCGCGACCTGTGCACCCGCGAGCTGCTGCCCCAGGCGGCCCAGGCCGAGGCCACGGAGACCTTCCCCCGCGAGACCTTCCGCCTGCTCGGTCGTGCCGGCCTGCTCGGGCTGCCCTACCCGGAGGAGCACGGCGGGGGCGGGGTCTCCTACGAGGTCTACCTGCAGGTCGTCGAGGAGATCGCCAGCGTCTGGGCCAGCGTCGGCGTGGGGGTCAGCGTGCACGCGCTGTCGTGCTTCGGCCTCTTCACGCGCGGCACCGAGGAGCAGCGGCAGCGCTGGCTGCCGGAGATGCTCGGCGGCGAGCTGCTGGGTGCCTACTGCCTCTCCGAGGCGCACGCGGGCTCCGACCCCAGCGCGATGCGCACCAAGGCCGTCCGCGACGGCGACTCCTACGTCATCACCGGCGCCAAGGCCTGGACCACCCACGGCGGCCAGGCCGACTTCTACAAGGTGATGGCCCGTGCCGACGGCGGCATCTCCTGCTTCCTGGTGCCCGCCGACGCCGAGGGGCTGACGGCCGACGCCCCCGAGCGCAAGATGGGCCTGACCGGCTCGGCCACCGCCACGATGCGCTTCGACGGCGTCCGCGTCGGCGCCGACCGGCTGCTCGGCCAGGAGGGTGACGGGCTGCGCATCGCGCTGGCCGGCCTCGACTCCGGACGGCTCGGCATCGCCGCCGTCGCCGTCGGCCTCGCCCAGGCGGCGGTCGACCACGCCGTCGCCTACGCCCGCGAGCGCGAGCAGTTCGGCCGCAGGATCATCGACTTCCAGGGCCTCTCCTTCCTGCTCGCCGACATGGAGGCCGCGACGCTGAGCGCGCGGGCGACCTACCTGCACGCGGCGCGGCTGCGCGACCGCGGCCTGCCCTTCGGGCGCGAGGCGTCGGTGGCCAAGCTGGTCGCGACGGACGCGGCGATGAAGGTCACCACGGACGCCGTGCAGGTGCTCGGGGGCTACGGGTACACCAAGGACTTCCCGGTCGAGCGCTTCATGCGCGAGGCCAAGGTGACCCAGATCTTCGAGGGCACCAACCAGATCCAGCGCATGGTCATCGCGCGCTCGCTCGCCAAGGGCGACGCGGGGAACCTCCACACCGACTGATCGTTGAGACCACCGTGACCTCTCCCGACACCGACCGCGACCTCGACCCGGCCTCCTTCGGCCCCGACGACCTGCCCGACCTCACCGGACGGCGCGTGGTCGTCACCGGCGGCAACTCCGGCATCGGCTTCCACGCCGCCCGGGCCCTCGCCGCTCACGGCGCCCACGTGACCCTCGCGTGCCGCGACCTCGACAAGGCCCGCGCAGCGCAGGTGCGGCTGCCGGGCACCACCGAGGTGGCCGAGCTCGACCTCGCCTCACTCGACTCCGTGCGCCGCTTCGCCGCGGCGTGGAGCAGCCCCCTCGACACCCTGGTCTGCAACGCGGGGGTGATGACCCCGCCCCGCTACCGGGAGACCGCCGACGGCTTCGAGCTGCAGTTCGGCACCAACCACCTCGGCCACTTCGCCCTCACCGGCCTGCTGCTGCCGCACCTGCGCGAGGCGCGCGCACCTCGCGTCGTCCCGGTCGCCTCGATCGCGCACCACCGCGGCGACGCCAGCGTGCTCCAGGGCAACCAGGGCGGCGGCCGCTACGCCGCGAGCCACGCCTACGGCAACTCCAAGCTCGCCAACCTGCTCTTCGCCCAGGAGCTGCAGCGCCGTGCCGGCGACGCACTGACCGTCTCCGCCTGCCACCCCGGGGTCTCCAACACCGGCCTGATCGGCTCGCGCGACGGCCTGGGGCGGATCCCGGGCGTCCGCCTGGTGGCGCCCGTGATCGGGAGGGTCTTCCTCCAGTCCGGGCAGGCCGGCGCCAACCCCACGCTGTGGGCCTCGACGTACGCCGGGCCGGCGTCGTACACCGGTCCGCAGCGCTTCGGCGAGGCCCGCGGACCCCTGGGTCGTGCCCGGCTCAGCGCCTTCGCGCGCGACGAGCAGCTGGCGGCGGAGCTGTGGCGGATCTCGGAGGAGCGCACCGGCGTGAGCTTCGACTTCGCCTGACGCGAGCGCTCCACCGGGCGCACACTGGCGTGTGCCCCTCCTCGGACGACGCTGCCTCGTCGTCGTGCTCGCCGGCCTGCTGCTCGCCGCGCCGCCGGCGTACGCCGCTCCCGACCGGCACTCCTCCGACGGCGAGCGCGGGGTCCGGCTGACCGTGCCGGACCGGCCCGGTCCTGCCGAGCGCAGCGTCCAGCGCTCGTGGCGCCTGGCCCCGGGGGTCGGCTACCGGGAGTGGACCGCCTCGATGCCCCAGGGTCCGGTGCGGATGCACCTGCTCGGCGTCGACCTGACGCAGCCCGACGTCTCGGTCGACCTCGCGGCCGGACCGACGGCGACCAGACGCTCGACCGTCTCACGGCTGGTCTCCCGGGCCGGCGCGCTGGCCGGGGTCAACGGCGACTTCTTCGACCTCGGCCGCACCGGGGCGCCCCTCGGCCTCGGGATCGAGCGCGAGCGGGGCCTGGTGCACGGGCCGCGGGTCGGGTGGAACACCTGCCTGCGGCTCGACGACGCCGGCCGCGCCCGCGTCGGCACGGTCCGGGTGCGCGGCGGCGTCAGCCGCGACGGGCGTCGCGTCGTCGACCTCGACGGCCTCAACGCACCGGTGGTGCGGCCCGGCAAGGTGGTGCTCTACACGCCCGCCTGGGGTCGACGACCCGGCGCGCGCGTGCTGGGCGACGTCGACCGCGCGCGGCAGGTGGGCCTCGTCGACGGCGTGGTCCGCTGGAGCACCACCGAGCCCCGCTCCGGCGGACCGGTGCGCGGCCAGGTGCTGCTCGGCCGCGGCCGCGGCGCCGACGCGCTCGGACGCCTCCGCGTGGGCGACCGGGTGCGCGTCGCCACGACCACCAGCGACCGCACCTCGCGCGTGGGCGTCTGCGGCAGCGTCAGGCTGCTCCGCGGCGGCGAGCTGGCGCGGCTCGACGACCCGTGGCTCCACCCGCGCACCGCGGTCGGGGTCGACCGCGACACCGGACGCCTGCTGCTGCTCGTGGCCGACGGGCGCTCCCGCCGCAGCGCCGGCCTGACGCTGCGGCAGCTCGCCCGCGAGCTGCGCGCCCTGGGCGCCGACGAGGCGCTCAACCTCGACGGCGGCGGCTCCTCCGCGCTGGTCGCGCCCGACCGCCTGGGCCGCGCCGGCGTCCGCAACCGACCCTCCGACGGGGCCGAGCGACGCGTGCCCAACGCCCTGGTGGTGCACGCCGTCCCCTGAGCCCCCGCGTCGGCGGTGCGGGGTCAGAGCTGCTGCACCGCCCCGCCCCGGGCCAGGTAGCGCTCCAGCTCGGGTGGGCGGTACGACGCGTCGAGGTCCAGCCGCTCCACCGCGGTCGACGCCGCCCGCTCGTGCACCGGGTCGACCACGCCGATCGGGCGCTCCAGGGTCTTGGAGAGCCTGAAGACGCCCGTGCGCGACTCGTGGATCCGCCCCGTCGTCCAGGCGGGGTCGCGCCGCTCCGCGCCGTCGCGCAGCCCCAGCCCCTCGGTCCGGGCGCGCTGCTGCATCCACCACAGCGTGAGATCGGCCAGGGCGTCGTCCTTCGTCCCGCCGCCCACGTCGCTGTGGGTGCCGGCGAACCACACCTGCTCCACCACCTGGCCGGGCACCTCGTCGACGCGGCCCTCCCACAGCGTCGGCCGGAAGGGCTCGCGGCGCTCGTCGACGGCGACCGCGTGGTACGCCGCGTCGACGTGGGAGCTCAGCTGGGTGTCGTGGAAGGCCCACCGCTGGTTGATCCGTCGCAGCAGCGGCACCCGCGACACCGGGACCCCGAGCGCGCCCACGGTGTCCCACACGCCGACGAAGCGGATCCGGGTCTCGTGCGAGTGCGCCTCCCGGAAGGCGGTCGGCGCCGGGTCGCTCGGTCGCACGTCGGCGCGCCGGTAGAGGTCGTAGGCCTCGTCGACGCGCCCGGACTCCTCGCGGCGCAGCACGCCGGCCTTGCGGATCAGGCCGACGGTGCTGCGGGCGGTGAAGGCCCCGCGGCTGAAGCCGAGGGCCCAGATCTCGTCGCCGGGCTCGAAGTGCTCGACCACCCAGGCGTAGGCGTTGCGGACCTCGCGGGAGAGCCCGTAGCCGAAGACGCCGCCGCGGAGCCGCTCGAAGGGCGTCGTCCCCACCCCCTTGCGGTACGACGCGACCTGGCGCACGCCGTCGGGGCCCCGCTCGGCCAGGTCGTTGTAGAAGCGCACCACGTTGGTCGGCGACCCCTGCCAGGGGCTGCTCCAGGTGCCGTCGCAGCAGAGCACCAGCCGTTTCATCCTCCGAGACTGCCACCGCGCCGGGTCGCTCCGCCAGGGGCAGATCCGCTCGTGGCAGCACGCCCTGGTGGCCGCTGTCGTCGCGACCCACGCTGGACCGCATGACCCAGACCGCGACCCAGGCCCCGACCCCGACCACGGGCATCGATGACGAGCTCGTCCGCCGACTCATGCACCAGCGCATCGTCGTGCTGGGCGAGGCGCTGGAGGAGCACAACGGCAACCGACTGGTGCAGCAGCTGCTGCTGCTCTCCGCAGAGGACCCGCGCGCCGACATCGCCCTGTGGATCAGCAGCCCGGGCGGCTCGGTGCCGGCCATGCTCGCGATCCACGACGTGATGCGGCTGCTGCCCAACGACGTGAGCACCCTCGCGATGGGCATGGCCGCCAGCGCCGGGCAGTTCCTGCTCTCGGCCGGCACCCCCGGCAAGCGCTTCGCGCTGCCGCACAGCAAGGTGCTGCTGCACCAGGGCTCCGCCGGCATCGGGGGCAGCGCCGTCGACATCGCGATCCAGGCCGACGACCTGCGCCACACCCGCGACACCGTGCTCGGGCTGATCGCCGGGCACACCGGGCAGCCCCTGGAGGTCGTCGAGCGCGACTCGCGCCGCGACCGGTGGTTCACCGCCGAGGAGGCCCGCGACTACGGCTTCGTCGACCGGGTGATCTCCTCGGTCGACGACGTCACCCCGCGTGGCGCGCGCACGGTGGGGCTGGCCCGATGAGCGGCTACACGATCCCCTACGTCGTGCAGCAGACGCCGCGGGGCGAGCGCACCATCGACCTCTACTCCCGGCTGCTCTCCGACCGGATCGTCTACCTCGGCACCGAGATCGACGACGGCGTCGCCAACGCCGTGATCGCGCAGCTGCTGCACCTGGCCTCCGAGGGCGGCGACGCCCCGATCGACCTCTACCTCAACTCCCCCGGCGGCTCGATCACCGCGAGCCTGGCGATCTACGACGCCATGCAGTTCGTCGCCACACCGGTGCACACCACCTGCGTGGGGCAGGCCGCCTGGACCGCCGCGGTGCTGCTCGCGGGGGGCGAGCCCGGTCGCCGGGCGGTGCTGCCGCACAGCCGGGTCGTGCTGCACCAGCCCGCCACCCAGGGCCGCGGCACGGTGCCCGACCTGATCGTGGAGGCCGAGGAGGTCGCCCGGGTGCGCTCGCTGCTGGAGGGCATCCTGGCCCGCCACACCGGCCGGACGCCGGAGCAGGTGCGCGACGACACCGACCGCGACCTGGTGCTCCCGGGCCAGGCGGCGGTCGACTACGGGCTGGCCGACACGCTGCTCACCACGCAGCGCGGCTGAGCTAGGCCGCCAGTGCCAGCGGGCCGCGTGGGAGCGCCGCACGGATGCTGCCCCGGGCGACCCGCGCACCCAGCTCGACCACGGTGAGGTCGAGGGCGCCGGCGACGGCGGCCAGGATCTCCGAGGAGGGGTCCTTCAGCCCGCGCTCGAGCTCGGAGAGGTACTGCGTCGAGACGCCGGCCCGCTCGGCCACGTCGACCAGCCGCTCCTCGCGCTCGCCGCGGGTGCGCCGCAGCTCCTCGCCGACCAGCTCGCGCCACAGCGGCGGCGGCTCGCTGACCCGTGTCCCCGGCAACCTGACGACCTCACCCATGCCCCGAGGCTAGGCGCGTGCGGTCCGGCACGGCAGGGTCGTCCGCTGTCAGCAGAACGGTCGGCTCAGCCGCGCGGCAGCCGGTCCCGCAGCCAGCCCTGCGTGCCGGGTCGCAGCCCCTTGAGCTTCGGCACGGTCGCCACCGGGGCCACGATCAGCGCCGCGCCGTCGGGCAGCGCCCACTTCAGCTCGTGGTAGACGCGCGAGAGCGAGTCGGCGCTGTCGACGAGCACCAGGCCGGGCGCGGCCGGCCGCAGCTCGAGCCACGGCCCGGGTGGCGGCGGCTCCGGCAGCTCGGCGTCGGTCCAGGCGAGGTAGACGGTCACGGCGACCTGGGCGGCAGCCCCGTCAGGGCGCGCAGGGTCGACTCGAGCTCCGCGGGACCCGCCTGCTGCAGCCGCTCGAGGGCGGCGGCCTTGTCGGGACGCCGCCACGGCAGCCGGCTGCTCCCCGCGGGCAGGGCCGCCAACCTCGTCCGCGGCGCGTCGCCGTACGCCCCCTCGAGCACGTCGTGCGCCAGCGGCGCGAGCAGGGCCGTGCCGCGCTGCCGCGGCAGCGCCAGCACCGCGCGCACGTCGTGGTGCAGGGCGTGATCGGGGGTCGGCACCGAGCGGCCTCCGTCGGGGGTGGCGTACGGGTGGACGTACGGGGGGAGAACGAGCCCCGTACCCACCACGTCACGATCCAGCGTCCACCGACCGGACAGCGTCGGCCGTGTCAGGCGCCGTGTCGTCCCCGGGGCCGTCGTCCGCGGCGCGCCTCTCGGACCCGGCGGACCCGCTGGCGGGTCCGGTCGGCCAGGGTCGACCAGAGCAGGCTGAGGGCGCCGGGGGGACGGGCCGACGCGTCCGGCTCCTCGCCGGCGGCGGCCCGGTCGACGGCCCGGGCGAAGTCCTCGAACATGCGGCGGCTGACGTCGCCGGCGAGCGAGCGTCCGAAGCCGGCGATGCGACCGGTGAGGAAGACGTCGGCATCGGCCTGGAGCGAGGTGCCGCCGTCCTCGCGGGCGGCGGCGACCATCTCGATCCGCGCCTGGGCGCCTCCGCCACCGGTGTCCTTGCCCTGCGCGTTCATCCGGATCCGCTCGTCGGACTGCTCCAGGACCTGCGCGAGGCCGTGGAAGGAGAGCCGCACCGGGCCCAGCGCGATCCGGGCGCGGCCGGCGTACCAGTCGTCGCCGAGCTCCTCGGTGAGCTCCGCGCCCGGGAGGCAGCGGGCGAGCAGCCGGACGTCGCGGAAGACGCGGGCGACCTGCTCGGGGCTCGAGGAGAGCTGGCTGGTCACCTCGATGCCGATGGTGGGCTCCCCCGACGGGAGCGTGATCTCGTCCGGATGCCCGGAGGCCGCCTCGTCTGCAGCGACCTCGGCGGCCGCCCCCGAGCCCGAGACACCGGCAGGGGTGCGGCCCACGAGAGCGTGCTTGCCGCAGTTGCCGGGGCCGGGGAGGCCGTCACGGTGCGCCTCGGCGACCTCGTCGACGGCGTCGATGATGTTGCGGTAGCCGGTGCATCGGCACAGCACGCCCGACAGCTCGGCGGGCAGGTCCTCGCGGCGCACCTCGGGCTCGTGGGTGAGCAGGTCGTAGGAGCTCATCAGGAAGCCGGGGGTGCAGAAGCCGCACTGCAGTCCGTGGTGCTTGCCGAAGGCCTCCTGCAGGGGGTGCAGGTCGTCCTGGCGACCCAGTCCCTCCACGGTGGTGATCTCGGCGCCGTCCAGCTGGACCGCGAAGAGCAGGCACGCGCGGGCCGCGTCGCCGTCGACGAGCACGGTGCACATGCCACAGATGCCGTGCTCGCAGCCGACGTGGGTGCCGGTCAGCCCCAGGTGGTCACGCAGCGCGTCCGACAGCGTGACCCGCGCCGGGAGCGACATGGCGACCTCGCTGCCGTTGACGGTCATGGTGACCGCGACGGTCTGGTCGGCCTCGGTGCGGGCACGGGTCTCGGGCAGGTTCATGGCTTGTCTCTCTCCAGCTCGGAGCGGGTGGCCTTCAGGTAGGCGCTGGCGACCTCGCGAGCAACGAGGCCGCTGATCAGCCGGCGGCGGTAGGCCGGGCTGGCGTGGCTGTCGCCGCCGGTGTCGACGAGGTCACGGGCGACGTCGCCGGCGTCCTCGGCGAGCGCACAGACCAGGGCGGCCCGGGAGGGGGAGGGCCCCGTGGCGTCGAGCGCGGCGCGCAGGAGCGCGGAGACGTCGGCGGGGACGGGGACGTCGGAGACGCCGAAGCAGGTGAGCCGCGCCTCGGGGGAGGCACCGTGCGTGCGCACGCGGACCGCCACCCCGGCCAGGGCGAAGTCGCCGTGCCGGCGCGCGAACTCGCCGAAGCCGAAGCCCTCCCCCGGCTTGGCGACCGGGAGCACGACCTGCGCGAGCAGCTCGTCGGGCTCGACGGCCGTGGACAGGGCGCCGGTGAAGAAGTCGACCGCGGGGACCTCGCGCGTGCCCCGGGTGCTGGCGAGCACCATCGTGGCCTCCAGGCAGCAGGCCACCGCGGGCAGCTCGGCGGACGGGTCGGCGTGCGCGATGCTCCCGCACACCGTCCCCCGGCTCCGGATCTCGCGGTGGCCCACCCAGGGCAGGGCCAGGCGCACCAGCGGCACCGCCGCGGAGAGCGCGTCGTCCTGCAGCCGCCGCTGGCGCACGGTCGCGCCGACCCGCAGCGAGTCGCCCTCCCGCGAGAGCCGGTCGAGCTCGGACACGGAGTTGATGTCGACGAGCAGGCCGGGACGTCCCAGTCGCATCGCCAGCACCGGGACCAGGGACTGCCCCCCGGCGATCACCTTGGCGTCGTCGTGGGCGAGCTCGCCCACGACGTCCGCGACGCTCCCGGGGCGCACGTAGGCGAACGGCGCGGCCTTCACCCGGTGCTCACCGGCCCTCGAACTTCGGGGCGCGCTTCTCGCCGAAGGCCGCGACGCCCTCGGCGAAGTCGTGGCTGGCCCGCAGCATGGAGTAGGCCTTCCGCTCCAGCTCGATGCCGGTGTAGAGCGGGCCGTCGACGCCGCGGTCGAGGACCTCCTTGGCGGTGCGCATGGCCATCGGGGAGTAGCCGAGCAGCATCGTGACGACCTCCTCGACGGTCCTCTCCAGCTCCTCGGCATCGGCGCAGTTGTGGGAGGTCAGACCCCAGTCGTGGGCCTGCTGCCCGGTGATCCGCTCGCCGGTGAGGATGTGGTACTTCGCCCGGGACAGCCCGATCAGCCGGGCCAGACGCTGCGTGCCGCCGCTGCCCGGGATCATCCCGAGCTTCATCTCCGGCAGCGCGAAGCGCGACCGGTCCGTGGCGATCCGGATGTCGGCGGAGAGCGCGAGCTCGAGCCCGACACCGAAGCAGTAGCCGTCGATCGCCACGATGACCGGCTTGGGGCTGCGCGCGGCGGCCGTGACGTCCTGGCCCAGGTCGGTGAGGTCGACGGGCTCGACCTCCATGAAGCCGGCGATGTCGCCGCCGGAGGTGAAGTGCTCGCCCTCCGCCCGGATCACCACGACCTGGACCTTCGGGTCGCGGTCGATCTCGTGGAACCGCTCCGCCATGACCCGCCGGGTCTCCATCGTGATGACGTTGTAGCGCCCGTGGTCCAGGACCAGGTGGGCGACCCGGCCGTCGTGGCTGTGCTCGAGCCGGATCTCGCCTCCGGTGAGTGGCATGTCAGGTTCCTTTCGCGGTGGTGAGCAGGTCGTGCAGGACGTTTCCGTGCAGGGGCAGGGAGGTGATCTCGACGCCCTCGGCGTGCAGGGCGTCGGCGACGGCGTTGGCGATCGCCACCGGCAGGCTCATCGAGCTGCCCTCGCCGCTGCCCTTGGCGCCGAGCCGCGTCAGCGGCGACGGGGTCTCGAGGTGGTCGCTGGTGAGCGGGAAGACGGACTCCGCCGAGGTCGGGCACAGGTAGTCCATGAAGGTCCCCGCGGTCGGCTGGCCGGCGTCGGAGTAGGTCATCTCCTCGAAGAGCGCACCGCCGAGGGCCTGGGCGATCGCGCCGTGCACCTGCCCCTCGAGGAGGGTCTGGTTCAAGATGGTGCCGGCGTCGTGCACGCTCGAGAGGTGCTCGATGCGGAGGGTCAGCGTCTCCTTGTCGATCCGGACGACCACGACGTCGGCGACGAAGCCGTAGCAGAGGCTGGAGTTGATCTGGTCGGTCCGCGACGCGGCCTTCGCCTGCGGCGGGGTGAAGGCTGCCTCCTCGTAGAGCCGCGCCGAGAAGCCGTCCGGCAGCGACCCCGGGTCCCAGTGGACGAGCCCGGCGGCGTGCCGGAAGGCGACGGCGCGGTCGTGGTCGTCGGCGACCCGGACCATCCCCTCGGCCAGCTCCAGACGCTCCGGCTCGACCTCGAGCAGGACCGACGCCGCCACCTTGATCGTCTCGGCGATCCGGTCGGCGGCCTCGAGCAGCGCGCTGGTGAGCAGGGGGGCGAAGCGCGAGGAGTAGCTGCCCGAGCTGATCGTCCAGGGCGTGGTCGCGGTGTCGAGCTCGACCCGGGGCCGGACGTGCTCGACCGGGAGACCCAGGTGGGCGGCGACGAGGTCGCGCGCGACGGTGGCGTGACCCTGGCCCTGAGGAACCGTGCCGAGCAGGACCGAGACGATGCCCTGCGGGTCGACGGTGACGCGGACGTGCTCGGTCGACCCCGACTTCCCGCGCCGGGCGGTGCGGTCCTGCACCGGGGTGGCGAGCCCGACGTACCCGATGTTGGTGGCCGACGGGTCGACGATGGTGGCGATGCCGATGCCCATCCACTCGCCGCTCTCCCGCGCGACGGCCTGCTCCTCGCGGAGCCGCTCGTAGTCGGTGTTGGCCAGGGCCAGCTCGAGCGCCCGGTGGTAGTCACCGGAGTCGTAGATGCCGCCGCTGGGCGTGGCGTAGGGGAAGTCGTCGGACCGGACCATGTTGCGACGGCGCACCTCGGCGGGGTCGAGGCCGCGCTCCCGGGCGATGTCGTCGATGAGCCGCTCGAGACCGAAGTAGAGCTGCTGCCCGCCGAAGCCGCGGTTGAGACCGGTCGGCGCCTTGTTGCTGACCACGGCGCGGGCCCGGATGCCGACGGCGTCGATCGCGTAGGCGCCGGTGATGTTGCCGAAGCAGCGGTAGAGCGTGCTCGGCTCGGGGGGTCGCAGGTAGCCGCCCACGTTGTCGACCAGGTCGACGCGCAGGGCGCTGACCACGCCGTCGTCGTCGACGGCCGCCTCGAAGGTCATCAGCCGGTCGGAGCCCGACGAACTGGCGAGGAGGTGCTCGAGCCGGTCCTCGGTCCAGCGGACCGGTCGGCCGGCGTGCTTGCTCGCCAGCGCCATGAGCGAGATGTAGGGGTAGACGGCCGACTTGATGCCGAAGCTGCCGCCGATGTCGGCCGGCACCACCAGCCGCAAGGACGACGTCGGGATCCCCAGCGAGCCGGCGACCACGGGAGCCATCGAGAAGGGGCCGTGGAAGTTGGCGTGCGCCGTGATCTCCGGGCCCTCGACCCCGTCGCGCCAGTCCGCGACGACGACGTAGCACTCCATCGGGGTCGAGGAGTAGCGCGGGAAGGAGTAGCTGCGGCTGACGACGTGGCGGGCGCGGGCGAAGGCCTCGTCGACCTCCCCGAAGACGAAGGTCCGGTCGGTGGCGACGTTGCTCTCGGACTCGTCGTGGAGCAGCGGTGCGTCGGGCTCCATCGCGAGGTCGGTGCGGACGACGGCCGGCAGCGGCTCGTAGTCGATCTCGACCAGCTCGGCCGCGTCCTCGGCGAGGTAGCGGTCGGTCGCGACCACGACGGCCACGGGCTCGCCGACGAAGCGGGTCTTGTCGGTGGCGGTCGGGTAGTAGGGATGCGGCGTCCTCACCGACAGCGGGAAGGGCTTCAGCGTGGCCAGCACCTCCTCGGGGCCGATCACGGCGGCCACGCCGGGCATGCGGCGGGCCCGCTCGAGGTCGGCTCCGCGGATCCGGGCGTGCGCGTGGGGACTGCGCACGACCGCCGCGACCAGGGTGCCGGGCAGCGGGTCCAGGTCGTCGAGGAAGCGGCCCTGACCGGTGAGGAGGGCGGCGTCCTCGACACGAGCGAGATCGGTCATGACGTGGCTCCGTCCTCGGAGTCGGCGAGCACCTCGAACTCGCCGGCCGTCAGGCGGCGGCGCAGGATCTTGCCGACGGCCGACTTGGGGATGTGGTCGACGGCGACGTACCGCTTGGGACGCTTCAGCGAGGGCAGCCCCGCCTCGTCGCGGGCGTAGGCCGCGACCTTGGCCAGGGTCTCCTCGGGGGTGTCGCCGGGCCGGCCGACGACGAAGGCGGTGACGGCGTGGCCCCACCGCTCGTGCGGGCTGCCGGCGACGATGACCTCGTCGAGGTCGGGGCACGCGGCGAGCGCGTGCTCGATCTCCTCGGGGTAGAGGTTCTCCCCGCCGGAGTTGATCATGTCGTCGACGCGACCGGAGACCCACAGGTCGCCGTCCTCGTCGGCCACGGCCAGGTCGTTGGTGTAGTACCAGCCGTCGCGGATCGCCTTGGCGTCGGCGTCGGGACGGTTCCAGTAGCCGGCGAAGGCCTCGGGGCTCCCCAGCGACGCGATCACCTGACCCCGCTCGCCGTCGGCCACGACCTGGTCGGGGGTGGCGTCGGGATCGGGGTCGATCAGCCGGATCCGGGAGAAGATGCCGGCCCGCCCGGCGCACCCGGGCTTGGTGATGTTGTCGGGGCCGATCGTGAAGGTGTAGATCTCCGTGCTCCCGTAGTGGTTGACGAAGCGCTCGGGGTGGATCGCGTCGTTGAGCCGCTGCGCGAGGGTCGGGGTCATGGCGGCACCGGCGTACGCGATGGTGCGCAGCGAGCCGCCGGCCTCCGACAGGCGGCCGGTCTGCAGCAGGGACCAGTAGATCGTCGGGACGAGGTAGAGCGCGCTGATCTGCTCCTCACGGATGAGGTCGAGGGCCTCCTCGGCGTCGAACCGCGGCTGCGGCACCCACACACCGGCCGAGAGCACGCTCGCGAGCAGGCTGCGCAGGCCCATGGTGTGGAAGAGCGGCATCACGCCGAGGGTCGCCTCACCGGGCGCGTGTCCCGTCTGGACCAGGTGGGCCAGCGCCGCGTGGTGCTCGGCGGAGTGGGTCCGCGGGACGCCCTTGGGCTTCCCGGTCGTGCCCGAGGTGTAGAGCATGACGCTGACGTCGTCACCGCTCGGCGCGGCCGGCACGACGGTGCCGGGGGCGCCAGCTGCGGTCCGCGCCACCGACGGCATGGCCGTGGGCCCGAGGTCGGGGTGCCCCGCCCAGACGACCGGAGGGGGCTCCTCCACCAGCGCGATCGCGCGCCTCACGAGGTCGTGGGTGTGCTCGTCGACGGCGATGAGCGCGGGGGCGCAGTCGGCGATGCAGTACGCCAGCTCCTCGGTGCCGAACCGGGTCGACAGCGGCAGCGACGTGACGCGGGCCTTCTGGGCGGCGAGGTGGAGGGTGGCCAGCGGCTCCCCGCCCTGGAGCATGAAGATCGCGCGGCTGCCCTCGTGGGCTCCCAGGGCGTGCAGGGCGTGCGCGTAGCGCTCGGTGCGGGTGTCCCACTCGGCGTACGTCAGAGGGGCAGGTCCGCCGACCGCGCGACGGTGCGGGTACCGCTCGGTCGTCCACCGCAGTGCGCTGGCCAGGTCCATGCCGACTCCTACCATATGATTCAGATCATCTGTTTCAGATGGTGCTGAACCTTACGGTACGCTTCGGACCGTGTCAATCGCACGACTGACCCCGACCTCGTACGTCGTCCTGGGGATGGTCTCGATGCGCGGCCCGTCCACGTCGTACGACCTCAAGCGCGCGGTCGAGAACTCGGTCGGCTACTTCTGGCCCTTCCCCCACGCGCAGCTCTACTCCGAGCCCAAGCGGCTCGTGGAGCTCGGCCTGCTCGAGGTCCAGGCGGAGGAGGACGGCCGGCGTCGGCAGACCTACACCGCCACCGAGGCCGGCCTGGCGGCGCTGAGGTCCTGGCTGGCCGAGCCCACCGAGGAGCAGCTGCAGGTGCGCGACGTCGCCGAGCTCAAGCTCTTCTTCGCGGAGTTCGCCCGGGCCGACGACATCCTCAACCTCGCCCGCGAGCAGATCGAGCAGCACCGCGAGCGCATCGGCGTCTACGAGGCGATGCAGGAGCGCTTCCGCGACCGCGAGGACATCGCCGACCGGCTGGTGCCGCTGCGCCTCGGCCTGGCCATGGAGTACGCCGCGCTCGACTTCTGGGAGAAGCTCGAGAAGGAGCGCAGCTGACCCCGCGGCCCACCGCCGCCCCTGCGCCCGACCCTTGACACCCCTCGGGGACCGCTCTAGGTTTCAATGATCCAAATCAGACGGTCTGAAACAAACCGTGCGCCAGCATCCCCGGAGTGACCCATGAGCACCCCCACCCCCGACCCGACCCGACCGGTCGAGGCCGCGACCGTCACCACCGATCGCGCCCTCGTCGAGACCGGACCCGGCTTCCGGTCGGGGCTCCGCGACCTCCGGCGTCATCTCGGGGTCGCTCCCGTCGCCGCCGGACTCGTCGCCGCGATCTTTGGCTGCACCGGGCCCGCGCTGATCATCATCAACGGCGCCAACGAGGCCGGCCTGCCGCCCGAGGTGACGACCTCGTGGATCTTCGGCATCTACGTCCTCGGCGGGCTGATCTCGCTGCTGCTCGGCCTCTACTACAAGATGCCGATCACCGGCGCCTGGAGCATCCCCGGCGCGGTGCTCGTGGTGGGTGGGCTCACGAGCTTCGAGTTCAGCGACATGGTCGGGGCCTTCCTGGTGGCCGGCCTGCTCGTGCTGGGGCTCGGGCTCACCGGACTGATCAAGCGGGTCGCCGCCTGGCTCCCGGTGCCGATCGTCATGGCGATGATCGCCGGCGCCCTGATCCGGTTCGGCACCGGCGTGGTCGACGCCGGCGTCAGCGCCCCGGTCATCGTCCTGGCCGCGGTCGCGGGCTACCTGGTGCTCACGCGCTTCGTCAGGGCAGTGCCGGGCGTCGTCGGCGCGCTGGTCTTCGGCGTCACCGCCGCCCTCGTCACCGGCGCCTTCGGCTCCGCCGGGGCCGACTTCGCCCTCTCGGCCCCCCAGCTCGTCGCCCCCACCTTCGACGTCAACGCGATCCTCGCCATCGGGCTGCCGCTGGCCGTGCTGGTCATCGGGGCGGAGAACGCCCAGGCGACCGGCGTCCTGATGGCCGAGGGCTACCGACCGCCGGTCAACGCGATGACCCTGATCAGCGGGGTCGGCGGCGTGCTGGCCTCGGTCTTCGGCGGGCACAACGCCAACATCGCCGGACCCATGACGGCGATCTGCTCCGCGCCGGAGGCCGGCGAGGACCGCGAGGGCCGCTACGTCGCCACGCTGGTCAACGGCGTGCTCTTCATGCTCTTCGGCATCTTCGCCGGCGCCGCGGTGGTCCTGGTGTCCACGCTGCCCGCGACGCTGATCGCCGCCGTGGCCGGGCTGGCCATGATCGGGGTCCTCATCTCGGCCTTCCGCGGAGCCTTCGGCGCGACCGGCTTCCAATCCGGTGCGCTGGCCGCGCTGGTCATCGCGATGAGCGGGGTCACGATCCTCGACATCTCCAGCCCCTTCTGGGCGCTGCTCGGCGGCGTGCTGGTCTCGCTCGTCGTCGAGTCGAAGGACTTCAAGACCGACGCGGCGGCGCGCGCAGCTCGCTGACGCGACGTGGCTCAGAGCACCTCCAGGGACTGCGGCTCGCGGGGCGACCCCAGCAGCTCGGCCATGTCGTGCACGTCGAAGTTGCTGACGCCCCAGTGGCGGACCAGGCCCAGCCGGACCAGCTCCTGGATCGCGCGCACCGTCTCCTCGAGCGGCACCGGGCCGCGCCAGTGCAGCAGGTAGAGGTCGAGCCGCTCGGTGCCCAGGCGCCTCAGGCTGCGGCGGCACGCCTCGATGGTGTCGGCGTACGTCGCGTGCGACGGGAGCACCTTGCTGACCAGGAACACCTCGTCGCGGCGTCCGGCGATCGCCTCGCCGACCAGCACCTCGGACGCGCCGTCGCCGTACATCTCGGCGGTGTCGAGCAGCGTGAGCCCGTGGTCGAGGCCTGCGCGCAGGGCGGCGAGCTCCGACTCGCGCCGGGCGGGGTCCTCGCCCAGGTACCAGGTGCCCAGGCCCATCGCGGGGATCGACTCCCCCGCGGGCAGGCGCACCGTCGGGACGGTCTCGAGCGACATCGGGGTGCTCCGTGGTGTCGGGAACGGGTGGCGAGACCGCCACGCTCGCACCTCGCACCGGCCCGCGGCATCCCGTGTCCGTGGGATCCGCGTCGTCCGCGGTGTCCGGGCCCGGAGACGGACGAACCCCCCGCGGACAGGGTCCGCGGGGGGTTCGCACGCTGGTGCGCGAGGGGGGAGTTGAACCCCCACGCCCTTTCGGGCACACGGACCTGAACCGTGCGCGTCTGCCTATTCCGCCACTCGCGCCAGAAGCGGGGCAACGGTATCCCACCCCGACGGCACCGCCCAAACCGGTGCCGCGCCACGCACGGAGCGGCCCGACCCCCCGGTTGTGGACGAGGCGCCCGCTACGATCCTGACAGCGCCAGCAGTGGTGGGCGAGAGCCTGCCGTGGGGCGCTTCCAGGACCGGACAGAGACGTCAGCGAGAGGAGGCGCCGTGAGTGCGTTGCAGCGCTTCGAGAACAAGCTCGAGCAGCTGATCTCCGGTGTCTTCGCGCGCACCTTTCGCAGCGCCGTCCAGCCGGTCGAGATCTCCTCGGCGCTGGCGCGCGAGGCCGACAACTCCGCGCAGGTCCTCAGCCGCGACCGGCGCCTGGTGCCCAACGACTTCCACGTCGAGCTCTCCCCCGGTGACCACGAGCGGCTGGAGGGTCTCGGCCCGCAGCTCAACCGCGAGCTCGTCGAGCTGCTGCGTGAGCACGCCGCCGGCCAGTCCTACGTCTTCACCGGCCCCGTCCACGTGCACCTCGAGCCGAGCGACGACCTGACCACCGGGCGCTTCCGGGTGCGCAGCAAGTCGCAGTCGAGCTCCAGCCTCGCGGGGGGCGATCCCACCGAGACCGCCGTACGCCGTGCCACCGCGGCGCTGGTGGTCGGTGGCGAGGCCCTCCCCCTGAGCCCGCCCGGCATCGTGATCGGCCGCGGCAACGACGCCGACCTGCGCATCGACGACCCCGGCGTGAGCCGGCGCCACGTCGAGATCCGGGTCGAGGAGGCGCAGGCCCCCGGCGACCCGCCCCGGGTCTCGGTGCGCGACCTCGGGTCGACCAACGGCGTCGCCGTCAACGGCAAGCGCGTCGAGGAGGCCCGGCTCTCCGACGGTGCCGAGGTCAAGGTCGGCACCACCGTGATGACCCTGCGGCTGAGGCGAGGCTGACGTGTCCGAGCTGACCCTGGTGCTGATCCGCTTCGCCTACCTGGCGATCCTGTGGATCCTGGTGCTCTCGTGCATCTCGGTGATTCGCTCCGACATGTTCGGCGCCCGGGTGCCGCGCGAGGCCGGCCGCAGCGACCGGCGCAGCGACCGGCGCAGCGAGCGACGCAGCGACAAGCGCAAGCAGGCCAAGGGCGGCCGCCCCAAGCGCGGTGCCCCCACCGCGGTGGCCATCGTCGAGGGCGCCCAGGCCGGCGAGACCGTGTCGCTGGAGCAGGCACCGCTGCTGATCGGCCGCGGCCACGACGCCGCGATCCGCCTCGACGACGACTACGTCTCCACCCGCCACGCCCGCATCGGCGTCTCCGGCGACCAGTGGTACGTCGAGGACCTCGGCTCCACCAACGGCACCTACGTCGGCAGCAGCCGGATCACCCAGCCCACCGCGCTGCAGCTCGGCACCCGGGTCCGCATCGGCAAGACCGTGCTGGAGCTGCGCAAGTGAGCCAGCAGGTGACGGCCCCGTGAGGCTGAGCTACTCCGCGCTCTCCGACGTCGGCCGGGTGCGCCGCGACAACCAGGACTCCGGGTACGCCGGACCCCACCTGCTGGTCATCGCCGACGGCGTCGGCGGCTCCGCGCGCGGCGACGTGGCGAGCAGCCAGACCGTCGAGGTGCTGCGCCGGCTCGACGAGCCGCCCGGCGAGGACCCCGTGGGCAGCCTCGCCGGGGCGATCCACCTGTGCCACGACCGGATCGCCGAGCTGGTCGCGGCCCAGCCCGAGCTCGACGGCACCAGCACCACGGTGACGGCGCTGGTCTTCGACGGCGCCCGCGTGGCCGTCGGCCACGTCGGCGACAGCCGGGGCTACCTGCTGCGCGAGGGCGTGCTCTCGCAGCTGACCACCGACCACACCTTCGTGCAGAGCCTCATCGACGAGGGCCGCATCACCGAGGACGAGGCGCGGGTGCACCCCCACCGCAACCTGATCCTCCGCGCCGTCGACGGCGTGCACGAGCCCGAGCCCGACGTCTTCACCCTCGACGTCGCCGCCGGCGACCGCATCCTGCTGTGCTCCGACGGCGCGTCCGGCGTGCTCTCGCACGACGACCTGGCGCGGCTGCTGGGCGACGGCACCGTCGACCACGCCACGGTCACGCTGGTCAGCTCCGCGCTCGACGCCGGCTCCTCCGACAACGTCACCGTCGTGGTCGCCGACGTCGTGGCCGACGACGGCGCGGCCGACGACGCCGACACCTCCGCGGCTGCCGCGACCGGTGCGATGCTCGTGGGCGCCGCGGCCGAGAGCGCCCGCGGCCGGCTGCCCGGCCTGCCCATCAGCCCCGACACCGGCCAGCTGCCCGCCGTCACCGACGGCGCGCCCGGCCGCGGTGGCCAGGGCGGGTCCGGGGACGCCGACGACCCCGAGGAGCGGCGCTACGCCCCGAGGCCCCCGCGCCGCTTCCTGTGGCTGCGCCGGGTCGCCGTGCTCGTGGTGCTCGCGCTCGCGCTCGGCGTCATCGGCACCGCCGCCTACCGCTGGACCCAGGGCCAGTACTACGTCGGCACCGACGGCGAGGCCGTGGCCGTCTTCCGCGGCGTCGAGGCCGAGGTGCCGGGCCTGACCCTGCGCCACGTGGAGGAGACCAGCGAGCTCCGCGTGCAGGACCTGCCCGAGGCCTACGCCCGTCAGGTCGAGTCGGGCATCGGCGCCAGCAGCCTCGAGGACGCCCGCGACATCGTCACCCGGCTCGAGCGCCGCGTGGAGTGCCCCGAGCCGGAGCCCGAGCCCGAGCCGACCCGCTCGCCCTCCGCCGGGGCCACGCGCTCGCCCTCCGCCGACCCGACCCGCTCGCCCACGACCCGCGGGTCGGCCTCGCCGGAGGCCAGCTCCACCGAGGAGCCGCAGCCCACCGAGACCCCGGCGCTGTGCACGGAGGCCGGATGAGCAGCCAGTCCGCTCCCGCCTCGCGCGGCTTCGTGCACCGGCGCCGGCGCGGCGCCGAGCTCGCGCTGCTCCTGCTGAGCCTGGCCGTCGGCATCGGCGCCTACCTCGCGGTCGGGCTCGGGGTCGACGGCACCGTGCCCGTCGACCTGCTCACCTACGGCGCCTGGCTGGCGCTGCTGGTGATCGCCTGCCACGTGGTGATCCGCCTTGTCGCGCCGTACGCCGACCCGGTGCTGCTCCCGGTGGTCTCCTCCCTCAACGGCCTGGGCCTGGCCGTGATCCACCGCATCGACCTGGCCAACGAGGCCAAGGGCAGCGGCTTCGGGCCCTTCGCCGGCACCCAGCTGACCTGGATGACGCTCGGCGCCGGGCTCTTCGTGGCCGTCCTGCTGCTGCTGCGCGACCACCGCCGGCTGCAGTCGCTTACCTACACCGCCGGCCTGGCCGCCATCGTGCTGCTGCTGATGCCGCTCGTGCCCGGGCTCGGCCGCACCATCAACGGCTCGCGGATCTGGATCGGCGTCGGGCCCTTCAGCTTCCAGCCCGGCGAGGTAGCCAAGGTGCTGCTGGTGGTCGCCTTCGCCGGCTACCTCGTGGTCCACCGCGACGCGCTGGCGCTGGCCGGACGCCGCTTCCTCTTCGTCGACCTGCCGCGCGGGCGCGACCTCGGCCCGATCGTGGCGATGTGGCTGATCTCGCTCGGCATCCTGGTCTTCCAGCGCGACCTTGGCTCCTCGCTGCTCTTCTTCGGCCTCTTCCTGGTGATGCTCTACATCGCCACCGAGCGCCCGGGGTGGCTCGTGGTCGGCGGCGCACTCTTCGTCGGCGGGGCGTACGCCGGCTGGCTCGCGCTCTCCCACGTGCAGGCCCGGGTGGCGGCGTGGCTCGACCCCTTCGGCTCCGACGTCGACGCCTACCAGCTGGTGCAGGGCCTCTACGGCATGGCGTGGGGCGGGCTGGTGGGCCGCGGCCTCGGCCAGGGCCGCCCCGACATCACCCCGCTGAGCTGGTCCGACTTCATCGTCACCGCGATCGGCGAGGAGCTCGGGCTCACCGGCGTCATGGCCGTGATCCTGCTCTACGGCATCCTCGTCGAGCGGGCGCTGCGCACCGCGCTGATCTGCCGCGACAACTTCGGCAAGCTGATGGCCGCGGGCCTCGGCGTGGTCGTGGCGCTGCAGGTCTTCGTGGTGATCGGCGGCGTCACCCGGCTGATCCCCCTCACCGGCCTGACCACCCCCTTCCTCTCCCAGGGCGGCTCGAGCCTGATCGCCAACTGGGTGATCGTGGCGCTGCTGGTGCGCATCTCCGACCAGGCCAGGCGCCCCCCGCCCCAGCTGCTCTCGAGCGACGACGACGACGCCGACGCCACCCAAGTGGTGAGGATGCGGTGATCCTGCGATGAACAAGCCGATCCGCACGATGGCGGTCGTCTGCCTGACCCTGTTCCTGGCGCTGCTGCTCAACGTCACCTACGTGCAGTACTGGCAGGCCGAGAGCCTCAGCTCGCTCTCCGAGCACCCCGACAACGTCCGCGTGCGCGACGCCGAGTTCTCCCGCGAGCGGGGCTCGATCCTGGTGCGCGGCCAGGCCGTCGCCGAGAGCGTGCCCTCCGACGACGCCTACCAGTTCCAGCGGCAGTACCCCCGACCCCTGCAGTTCGCCCACCTCGCGGGCTTCTTCAGCCGCGACTCCGGCCTCGGCGGGGTCGAGGCGTCGCAGAACTCCATCCTCTCCGGGAGCGACTCCCGGCTCTTCGGCTACCGCGTGGTCGACCTCGCCGACAACGAGCAGCCCCGTGGCGGCAGCGTGACGCTGACGATCGACCCGGCCGCGCAGCGGGCGGCGTACGAGGGCCTGGCCGCGCTCGGCGACGACGTGCAGGGCGCCGTGGTGGCGCTGGAGCCGAGCACCGGCAAGGTGCTGGCGATGGTCTCCAGCCCCCGCTTCGACCCCAACCGGCTCTCCAGCCACGACTTCTCCGCCGCCAGCGACTACCGCAACCAGCTGCTCGACGCGCCGCGGCGTCCGCTCGACAACCGCGCCATCGAGGAGGCGCTGCCGCCCGGCTCGGTCTTCAAGCTCGTCACCGCCGCGGCGGCCCTGGAGTCCGGCGACTACGAACCCGACACCCAGGTCGACGGCCGCGCCAGCCTCGACCTGCCCCAGACCAGCACCACGCTGCCCAACCTCGGTGGCGGCAGCTGCGGCGGCGACACCGTCTCGCTGACCCGCGCGCTCGAGGTGTCGTGCAACGTCGCCTTCGGCTCCATCGGGCTCGACCTCGGGGCCGAGGCGCTGCGCGAGCAGTCGCAGAAGTTCGGCTTCGACACCCGCACCTTCGAGGACCTCGACGACGCCCTGACCCGCCAGGCGGTCAGCACCATCGGCGACCCCGACGAGCCGCAGACGGCGCTCTCGGCGATCGGGCAGAGCAACGTCGTGGCCACCCCGCTGCAGATGGCCATGGTCGCCGCCGGCATCGCCAACGACGGCGTCGTGCGCCGCCCCTACCTGGTCGACGAGATCCTCTCGCCCAAGCTGGAGACCCTCGAGCGCACCGACCCCGAGGACATGCCCGACCAGCCGGCGATGAGCCCGGAGAACGCCCGCGACCTGCGCGAGATGATGGTCTCGGTCGTCGACAACGGCACCGGCACCACCGCCCAGATCGACGGCGTCGACGTGGGCGGCAAGACCGGCACCGCGCAGAGCGCGCCCGACCGGCCGCCGTACGCCTGGTTCGTCTCCTTCGCGCCCGCCGACACCCCCTCGGTGGCCGTGGCGGTGCTCGTGCAGGACGCCGGCGTCGAGCGCAACCAGATCTCGGGCAGCGGTCTGGCCGCCCCGATCGCCCGCGCGGTGATGCAGGCGGTGATCGGCTGATGACGACCCAGGAGGGCAGCCCATGAGTGACCCCCACCTGATCGGTGGCCGCTACGAGGTCGGCGAGATGCTCGGCCGCGGCGGCATGGCGGAGGTGCGCAAGGGCCGCGACGTACGCCTCGGACGCACCGTGGCGATCAAGCGGCTGCGCACCGACCTGGCCAGCGACTCCACCTTCCAGGCGCGCTTCCGGCGGGAGGCGCAGTCGGCCGCGTCGCTCAACGACCCCTCGATCGTGTCGGTCTACGACACCGGCGAGGAGATGTCCACCGACGGCAGCAACGTCGCCCAGCCCTACATCGTCATGGAGTACGTCGCCGGGCGCACCCTGCGCGAGGTGCTCCGCGAGGGCGGCGACCGCAAGATCCTGCCCGAGCGGGCCCTGGAGATCACCTCCGGCGTGCTGCGCGCGCTCGACTACAGCCACCGCGCCGGCATCATCCACCGCGACATCAAGCCCGGCAACGTCATGCTCACCCCGGCCGGCAACGTCAAGGTGATGGACTTCGGCATCGCCCGGGCCGTCTCCGACGCCTCGAGCACGATGACCCAGACCGCCGCGGTCGTCGGCACCGCCCAGTACCTCTCCCCCGAGCAGGCCCGCGGCGAGACCGTCGACTCGCGCTCCGACGTCTACTCCACCGGCTGCCTGCTCTACGAGCTGCTCACCGGCCGGCCCCCTTTCGTGGGCGACAGCCCGGTGGCCGTGGCCTACCAGCACGTGCGCGAGGTGCCGCAGCCGCCGTCGAGCCTCGACGAGGACCTCACCCCCGAGATCGACGCCATCGTCATGAAGGCCCTGGCCAAGGACGTCGGCGACCGCTACCCGAGCGCCGCGGCGATGAAGGACGACATCGACCGCTACCTCGCCGGGCGTCCGATCGAGGCGCCCGCGGTCGCGGCGGCGGGTGCGACGGGCGTGCTGCCCGCGGCCGACGCCACCCGGGTCGCGCAGGTCGCCGACACCCCCGGCGACGACGAGGAGGAGCCGCGCAAGAAGCGCTGGCCGCTGCTGCTGCTCCTGCTGCTGCTCCTGGCGGGCGTCGTGGCCGCGCTCGTCTTCGGCCCCCGGCTGCTCGAGCCCGACGCCGAGCCGGTCTCGGTGCCCACCATCACCGGCATGACGCAGGAGGTCGCCGAGCGCACCCTGCAGACCCGTGGTCTCGAGGTCGGCGAGGTCACCGAGGTCGAGAGCGAGCAGGTCGCCGCCGGCCGGGTGGTCTCGCAGAGCCCCGGGGAGGGCGAGTCGCTCGCCCCCGGCAGCGAGGTCGACTTCGAGGTCTCGCTCGGCCCGCCGCAGATCGAGGTCCCCGACCTGGTGGGCGACAACCGCTTCGACGCCGAGTCCGAGCTGCAGGGGCTCGACCTCCGGGTGCGCTTCGAGGAGCGTGCCTCCGACGAGCCGACCGACCAGGTGCTGGAGATGAATCCCGCACCCGGCACCGAGGTGGCCGAGAACGCCCAGATCACGCTGATCTGGTCCTCCGGACCCAACGAGGTGCCCGACGTCGTCGGCGAGACCGAGGAGCGGGCCCGTGAGCTGATCGAGGAGGCCGGCTTCGAGGTCTTCGTCACCGAGGACACCACCACCGAGGCCGAGGCCGGCACGGTGCTGCAGCAGAACCCGGGTGCCGGTCAGCAGCAGGACCAGGGCAGCAGCGTCACGATCGTGGTCTCCCGCTACGAGCCGCCCGAGACCGAGACGCCCACCCCCACGCCCGACCCCGCCGAGCCCACCCAGCCGACGGCCGAGCCGGCCCCGGCGGAGCCCGGCGATCCGCCGGACGACGGCGAGGGCGGGGGTCGCGACTCCGGGCCCGGGAACGGCAACGGCCCGGGGAACGGCAACGGCAACGGCCGCGGGGGGCCGGGCAGCGACTAGCCGCGGTCGGAGTCCTCGGTCAGGACGGGCGTGGCGTGGCGCAGCTCGGCCGCGCCGGAGTAGCCGGGCAGGGTCACCTCGTCCTGCACGCTGACGCGGTAGCCGAGATCGTAGGCCTCGACATAGGTGCGGTAGCCCGCGATGTACTCCGAGTCCTCCAGCGAGTCGAGCAGCCGCGAGGGGTCGCCGACGGCGGTGATGACGTACGGCGGGGCGTAGGGCACGCCGTGGAGCACCACGGTGTTGCCCACGCACTTGATCCCGGTGGTGCTCACGACCCGCTGCTCCTGCAGCGTCATCGCCTCGGCACCGCCCGCCCACAGCGCGTTGGCGACGGCCTGGATGTCCTGCTGGTGCACCACGAGCTGGTCGGCGGTGACCTCGCCGCTGCCGACCGCCTCGTCGATGCGCTCCGAGGGGGCGTCCTCCAGCGTGACGGTGACGGCGGGTCCCCTCACCGCCGCGAAGCCCGCCGGCGCTCGCAGGGTCTCGACCTCCCGGCGCAGCCGGCGCACCTCGGCGTCGCCCACACCCGCGCCGAGCCGGTCGACCTCGGCGTTGAGGGTCTCGACCCGCTGCTGCAGCCCGTCGGTGCGCTCGCGCTCCTGCCGCACCACGGTGTCGAGGTCCGAGACGCTCGAGGCCCGCAGGTCGAGGCCGTCGGCGTCGAGGGAGCTGGTCACGAAGAGCGCGCCCGCGGCCACGAAGACCCCCACCGCGGCGAGCCGCCACGGCGGTGGACCGGAGCGTCGCAGCCGCTGCAGCGGGCTCTCGGGTCGCGGGCTCACGGCTCTCCTCCTCGCACGTCGGCTCGGGTCCGGGCCGGTGCACCACTACGCTAACGGACCAGGTCGCAGCCAGCCGGGCCCCGACCTGCCTTCCCCAGACCGACCGAGGAGCACCGTGGCCAAGCGCAGCGCCCCCGAGCAGAAGATCACCACGAGCGGCTACGAGACCTCCGTGGTCCGCACCACGGTGGCCGTGCTGCTCGTCGTCGCCGGCATCGTGTGGATGGCCGTCTACATCAACCTGGCCAAGGACGCGGCGACGTACGTCGAGATCCCCGGCGCCGAGGGCGACGCACCCGGCAACCCGCTGCCGTGGATGGCGAACCTGGAGCGCTACAACTACCTGATCGGCTTCCTGGCCATCTACGTCGGGCTGATCGTGGCCGCGCACAAGAAGACCCCGCTCGGCCGCGGCCGGGGCGTGGTGGTCGGCATGCTCGGCTGCTTCCTCTTCGGGCTGGTCTGGATCGTGCTCTTCTACTTCATCGGCTCCGGCGGCCCGATCCCCGTCATGAAGGACCTCGACCAGTACAACCTGCTGGTCGGCGTCGGCTTCATGGCCGTGGGCTTCAGCTTCGCCACCAAGTGGGAGTAGCCCCGACCGGCGCCCGCGGTTGTCCACACCTGGGGACAACCCTGTGGAGAACTACACCGGTGTAAGTCCACCCGGCCGGGCCCGGTCTCAGGCCAGGGCGACGATGCGCGCCGCGATGGCGAGCAGCGCGAGCAGCACCACCACGACGACGGCCGACCACTGCACCAGGGCGCGGCGACGGCGGGGGGCGTAGACCATGGCGGCGCCGAGCACGGCACCGACCACGAGACCGCCGAGGTGGCCCTGCCAGGAGATGCCGGGGATCGTGAAGGTGATCACCAGGTTGATGCCGATCCACAGCAGGATCTGCTGCGCCTGGCCCTGCACCTTCAGCGAGAGCACGGCGAGCGCCCCCATCAGGCCGAAGATCGCGCCGGACGCACCGAGGGTCGTGACGTTGGGCGCGGAGAAGAGCATCACCGCGGCCGAGCCGCCCAGCAGCGAGGCGCCGTAGACGGCCAGGAAGCGCGCCCGCCCGAGCACGCTCTCCAGCGTGGGCCCCAGGACGTAGAGCGCGAGCATGTTGAAGCCGATGTGGAGCAGCTGCACGTGGGTGAAGCCCGAGGTGAGCAGCTGCCAGTAGGCGCCGTCGGCCACCCCCTGCACCACCACCGGCAGGCCGTCACGCCCGCGGCTGAGCGCGGAGTCCGGCAGCAGCGCCAGGTAGTCGACCAGCCGGCTCCGGCCGCGGCCGGTGGCCTGGATGGCGAGGAAGACCGCGGCGTTGAGGGCGATCAGCACGAAGCTGGTCAGCCGCGGGTCGGCGACGCGGCGGCCGCCGTACGGCGTGAGGTGCTGGCGGGTCGAGCGGTTGCCCTCGCGCACGCACTCGGGGCACTGGAAGCCCACCGAGGCGGGGTTCATGCAGTCCGGGCAGATCGGCCGCTCGCACCGCTGGCAGCGGATGTACGTCTCGCGGTCCGTGTGCCGGAAGCACACCGGCGGCGCCTGCCGCTGCTCGCGGCTGCCGGCGCCGCCGGGTTCGCTCACGCCCGGTCGACGGTGACCGACTCGATCACCACGGGCTCGACGGGACGGTCGGAGCGGTCGGTGGCCGTCGCGGCGATCGCGTCGACGACGTCGCGGCTGGCCTGGTCGGCCACCTCGCCGAAGATCGTGTGGCGACGGTTGAGGTGGGGCGTGGCACCGACGGTGATGAAGAACTGCGAGCCGTTGGTGCCCGGGCCGGCGTTGGCCATCGCGAGCAGGTAGGGCCGGTCGAAGACGAGCTCGGGGTGGAACTCGTCCTTGAACTTGTAGCCCGGGCCGCCGGTGCCGGTGCCGAGGGGGCACCCGCCCTGGATCATGAAGCCCTCGATGACGCGGTGGAAGACAAGCCCGTCGTAGAACTTCTCCCCGCTGCGCCCGGCGTCGTCGCGGTAGTCCTTGCTCCCCTCGGCCAGGGAGGTGAAGTTCTCCACCGTCGCGGGCGCGTGGTCGGGCAGCAGGTTGAGCACGATGTCGCCGCGGTTGGTCGACAAGGTGGCCTTGAGGTCGGACATGGGTGCCTTTCGCAGGGTGTGGATCGTCGGGACGATCCTGCCACGCGCGTGCGCGCGCGGCGCCGGGAGCGGGTCAGACCCCCGTGCCTGGGTACACGCTCGTGTGGTTGGCTGGACGTGGCTGCGCGCCCGGACCCCGGCCGGCCGACACCGACACGTGCCACCGCAGGAGAGGGAAGATCCCAGAGATGTTCAAGAAGAGCCGCAAGGACAAGATCGTCGAGCAGGCGCAGGAGCTCGCGCAGGACATCTCCGAGGCCCTGGCCCCGCACGTGCAGAAGGTGCGCGACGAGCTCGCCGACGCCCGCGAGGAGCTCGGCCCCAAGCTCGCCGAGGCGCGCGACCAGGCCGCTGCCGCCGCGACCACCGCCGCCTCCGACGCCCGCGGGGCGCTCGCCCCGAAGGTGGCCGAGCTGCGCGACCAGTTCGACAAGGAGGTCGCGCCCCGCCTGGAGAGCACCCGCGACCAGGTCGCCGCCACGGCCACCCAGACGCTGCAGGACGCCCGCAGCCAGGCAGCCGTGCTCGCCGCCGAGGCGCAGAGCCGCGGCGCGGCCGCGACCGCCGCCCTCAAGGGCGAGGAGCCGCAGCCCACCACGAGCCGGAAGAAGAAGCTGCTGCTCGTCGCTGCGCTCGCCGGCGTCGGCGCCCTGGTGGCCCGCAAGCTCGCCGGTGGCAACCAGGACAACTGGCAGTCCTCCTACACCCCCTCGCCTGCGCCGGCCCCCACCCCGGCCCCCACCCCGGCCGCCGCGCCCACGGGCTCGCAGCCCGGCGAGTCGATCGCCGACTCCGCCGAGGAGCCCCACCCCGTCACGACCCCCGACGACCCGGCCGAGACGGTCGCGATCGACGACGACAAGAAGGCCTGAGCCTCCGGCTCAGCCCTGCTGCCGCCGGTGCGCCCGCACCGGCGGCAGGTCGACCGGCCGGTGCTCGGTGATCCAGTCGTCGATGTGGTCCCACCAGCCGTAGAGCCACTCGATCTGCGCCTCGCGGTCGGTCGGGATCTCCTCCCGCGGCACCCGCCACCACGCCATCAGCAGGCGCTTGTCCATCGGCAGCGCCCGCCACACGTCACCGACGGTGTGCACGTGGTCGAGCCCGGTGTGCGCGACGAGCAGCACGTCGGCGTCGGGCGCGCTCTCCAGCGCGGCCAGCACGCCCCCCGGCCGGGGCGCCAGCACGTGGATCATCTCCGCGGCCCGCTCGGCCATCGCGTGCAGTCCCAGGCGGTGCAGCCGGGCGATCGCCCGCTCCCGCCGCTCGGGGGTGAAGTTGCCGCCCTCGGGGAAGATCACGAAGGCGTCGTCGCGGTCGAGGCCGCGCGCCAGCGCCCCGATCTCGGCCTCGACGTCGCGCCCGGGGCCCGGGTTGGCGTCGATGAAGCGGCTGGGCACGCGCCGCAGCAGCACCCCGACCATGGGGTCCCAGGCGATCACCTCCTTGAGGACCACCCGTGGCTCGCGACCGAACCAGTGCATCAGCGCGTACATCAGGGTGAAGGAGTCGCCGGGTCCCGCGTGCCGTGAGAGCACCAGCAGCGGCTCGCCGGGGTGGGCGTCGGGGGTCGGCCCGACCGTGCGGATCTGCAGCCGCAGCACCCGGCGGGCCTCGCGGAAGAAGATCCGCAGGTAGAGCTGGGCGAGGTCGTAGTGCACCCGCTCGAACCACGGTCGGCGCAGCAGCAGACCGAAGCCCGAGGCGATCCACAGCCCGAGCATCTCCACCAGCGCGACCGTCTCGAGGCTCAGGTGCACCACCAGCAGCCACAGCAGACGCAGCGGCCGCAGCCAGCCGTCGGCGAAGGGCGAGAGCAGCGCGGCACCCAGCAGCCACAGCGGCAGGCCCGTCCAGAGCAGCACGGTCAGGCCGACCACCGCGGGCGCGACGACCAGGCGCTGGACCGTCCAGATCACCCAGCGCGGCACGTCACAGTCCCTGCTCGTCGAGGTAGGCCCGGCCCAGGTCGTACGCCGTGCGGATCCGCGACGCGACCGCCCCGGCGTCGCGGTAGGACAGGGGCGAGTCGTCGGCGGCACCGCCGCCGGCCGGCAGCACGTGCGCCTCGACGTGCGGGGGCAGCTCGGCCAGCTCGCGCACGAAGCGGTGACGGCGCGCGATCTCGAAGGAGACCCGCGCGACCTCCCACGGGCGGCGCGGCACGGTGAGGGGCCGGTCGAGCCGCCCGACCTGCAGCACGAAGACCCGCGTGGCGCCGAGCTCGACGGCCTTGCCCAGCGGCACGGAGTTGACGATGCCGCCGTCGAGGAAGTGCTCGCCGCCGACCTCGGCCGGGGGCAGCAGGCCGGGCACGGCGGCGCTCGCCAGCACCGCGGGCACGACCGGGCCGGCGTCGAACCAGTGCTCGGCCGAGCGCTCGATGCACGAGGCCACGCAGCGGAACTCGCAGGCCAGGTCGGCGAAGGTCGTCTCGGCGTACTCCGCCTCCAGGCGCTGGCGCAGCGCGTCGGGCGAGTGCAGGTGGGTGCCGGTGCGGACGGCGCGGCGTACCTGCCGCAGCGCCCCGTCGGCGTAGACCGCGTTGGACTCCGCCACGTCGCGCCAGAGCTCGCGCAGCCGGGTCACCGCCCCCAGGGTCGGGTCGGCGGCCACGACGAGCCCGTTGAGGGCGCCGACGGAGGTGCCGAGCACCAGGTCGGGCACCAGGTCGCGCTCGAGCAGGGCGCGCAGCATGCCGACCTCGGCGGCGCCCAGCAGCCCGCCGCCCCCCAGCACGAAGGCGGTCCTCACGGTCGTCCTCTCAGGACGTGGCCGGCGCCACGGCGTGCTCCTCGAGCACGCGTCGGCTGGCCCGGCGCTCGGCCCAGAAGCTGAGCAGCGGCACCGTGCCGCAGACCAGGGTGACCAGCGTGAAGCCCATCGGCCAGGCGGCACGGCGGGAGAGCCAGAAGGCCATGAAGAGGAAGACCATGTAGAGCCAGCCGTGCGCCACCCCGAGGTACTCCGTGATCAGCTCGCCCCAGTGGTGCGGCGAGCTGCCGACCGTGACCCAGGCCGGCGTGGAGTCGAAGACGCCCCACATGGGGGTGCCGTCGAAGTTGGCCAGCGGCACCCCGACCAGGCAGAGCACGACGAGCAGCACGCCGACGACGTTGGCCATCACCCGGTAGCCGCGGTAGGGGGTCGCGAGGTCGGGGGGAAGCGCAGCTGTCACGCGCCCGAACCTACCGGCTCGTCCTCGGGCTCCTGCCGCGTCTCCGCCCGGGCCGCGGCGTCGGCGACCTCGAGCTGGTCGCGGCACCAGCGCTGCCAGATGTAGACCGCGAAGAGCCCGAAGACCCACCACTGGATCGCGTAGAGCAGGTTCTTCAGCGAGGTGACCGGCGAGACCCGCGGGATCTCCGCAGGCGTGACGGAGGCCAGCCCCGCGGCGCCGTCGCTGCTGCTGGCCACCACGAAGGCGCTGTAGAGGTCGCGGTCGACGTGCTCGGTGACGCTCGCGACCCGCATCTCGGGGATGACGTCGTCGGTGCGGTCGTCGTCGGGGAGGTTGGACCCCTCGGAGGGCTGCAGCCAGCCGACCAGCTCGGTGGTGCCGTCGACCGCAGGCGCCTGCGGCGTCGGTGACCAGCCGCGGACGACGGGCATGGCGCTCCCCGAGCCGTCGACCACCACCGGCGTCATCACCCAGTAGCCGGTCTCACCGTCACGCCGCCGGTCGGCGACGTAGAGCGTGCTCTCGTCGAGCCAGCGGCCGGTCAGGCTCACGGGCTGGCCGACGTACTGCCCGGGGAAGGGGTCGTCGCCCCCCATCACGTCGACCAGCGGCTGGGCGGGCTGCTCGCTGAGGTCCTGCGCCTCGGCGGCTCGCGCCGCCTCCCACGCCGAGAGCTGCCACAGGCCCAGCCAGACCGTCGCCGCCACCGCCGCGACCACGAGCAGGTGCGCACCGAGGGCGCGCGGAGCCACGAGGACGCGGAGGGTGGGCACCACCCCAGGGTACGAAGCGGGCCCTCGTGAGCGGGCTCACGGTGCGCGTCCCCTCGCGCTCGCGTAGGGTGGCCGGAGCCGAGAGGGAGTAGTCCCCAACAGCCGCATCGACACACTGACCCAGCTCCACCGGGTCCGGTGCGGCAGGCCACCTGAGACATCGCGTGGCGGACGAGACTTTCGACCAGTAGTGCCGTTCTGTCTTCCACGAACGCACCTGGTCGAGGGTGCGTCCAGCAGCCGCGAGCCAGGTGCAGAGAGGCCCCACCTCATGTATGCCTTCCTGCTGTCGACCGCGGTGATCTTCGTCGCCGAGCTGGGCGACAAGTCCCAGCTGATGGCGATGACCTTCGCCACGCGCTACCGCACCCGCGACGTGCTCATCGGCATCACCGCCGCCACGGCGATCGTCCACCTCGCCTCCGTCGCCATCGGCTTCTGGATCGGCGACGCCTTCGCCGACTACCAGGGCGCCATCGCGATCGTCGCCGGCCTGGCGTTCCTGGCCTTCGCGGCCTGGACGCTGCGCGGCGACGAGCTCACCGAGGAGGAGGCGAGCAAGGCCAAGAACGCCACCGGCGCCGCGATCCTCGCCGTGGGTGTCGCCTTCTTCCTCGCCGAGCTCGGCGACAAGACGATGCTGGCCACGATCACGCTGGCGGTGCAGGAGAACTGGTTCGGCGTCTGGATCGGCTCGACGCTCGGCATGGTCGCCGCCGACGCCCTGGCCATCGCCGTCGGTGCCGTGCTGGGCAAGAAGCTGCCCGAGAAGACCATCAAGTACGGCGCCGCCGCCCTCTTCGCGCTCTTCGGCGTGCTGCTGATCGCCGAGGGCGCGGGGCTCTTCAGCTCTCCGATCTGACCTCGCGACGCATCCACTGGTGCGGGATGCCGTCCTCGACGTAGCCCTCGCCGACGGACTCGAAGCCGAGGCCGGCGTAGAAGCCGACCAGGTGGGCCTGCCCGCCCAGCTCGACCGCCCGGCCCGGCCACTCCCGCTCGCAGATCGCCAGCGCCTCGGTCATCAGCCGGCGGGCGAGCCCGGCGCCGCGGGCGGCCGGGGCCACCACGACCCGGCCGATCCGCGGGGCGTCGTACGACGCGTCGGGCGGGAGCACCCGGGCGTACGCCGCCAGCGCACCCTCGTCGTCGCGCCCCAGCAGGTGGCGCACCCCGGGGCCGAGGTCGGTGCCGTCGGGGTCGGCGTACGCACACTCCTGCTCGACCACGAAGACCGCCGCCCGCAGCACCAGGGCGTCGTACAGGCTGGCGGCGTCGAGGTCGGCGGCCGCGACGTCGCTCCAGGTGAGCTCCATGGGGTCAGCGTGCCAGGACCTCAGGAGGGTCGGGTCGCAGACCTCGCCCACGCCACCAGCACGGGCTGGCCGAGCAGCCGCAGCGCCCGCTTGCGGTCGGTGTCGAGGCCGAAGCCGTCCTTGCCCTCGCGCCACTGCGCCACGTTGCCGGGGAAGATCGCGACGAAGAAGGCCGCGGCGACCTTGCCGACCCGCCCCCGCGCCGGCTGCCTCCACGTCGTGAGGAGGGCGGCCCCGAGGCCGATCTCGACGACGCCGGAGCCGAGCACGACGAGGTCGTCGTCGAGCGGCACCCAGGAGGGCACCTGGGCCTGGAACTCCTCGCGCGCGACGGTCAGGTGGCCGGTGCCGGCGAGCACGAGCACGGAGCCGAGGCCGATCTGGGCGAGGTCACGGAGACGGGACATGCGAGTCCCGTGCCCCATCGAGGGGTACCCGACCCCCATGGCACTCGTTGACAGCTCCGGCTACGCCCACGTCCGTCTCACGGTCACCGACATCGCGCGCTCCAAGGCGTTCTACGACCAGGTCTTCGGCTGGCCGCTGGCGGTCGACCAGTCCGAGGCCACCGACCCGGAGGTGCGCTCCGACCAGGAGCGCTTCTACGGCGGCTGCGTCTACCAGACCCCGGCGGGCCAGCTCTTCGGCCTCCGTCCGGTCGGCTCCGAGCCCTTCGACCCCGACACCACCGGGCTCGACCACCTGAGCTTCACCGTCGGCTCGCGCGACGACCTCGTGGCGGCGGCGTCCGCCTTCGACGAGGCCGGCATCACCCACGGGGAGATCGTGGATCTCACCGACGCCGGCATCGCCTTCCTGTCCTTCCAGGACCCCGACGACATCAACGTCGAGCTCACCGCCCCGCTCGCCTGAGCGAGCGGCTCAGGCCCGCAGCGGGAGCCAGATCTCGAAGCGGGCACCGGGCCGGTCCTTGGGCGCCAGGCCGACCGAGCCGTGGTGGGCGACCGCGATCGCCTGCACGATCGCGAGGCCCAGCCCGGCGCCGGTGTGGTCACCAGGGGCCTCGAGCCGCTGGAAGCGCTGGAAGATCCGCTCCGCCTCGTTCTCCGGCACCCCCGACCCGGCGTCGTCGACCCACAGGCACGCCCGGCCGTCGCGCCGTGCGACCCCCAGGGCGATGGCGTCGTGGTCGGCGGTGTGCTTGACCGCGTTGTCAGCCAGCTGCAGCAGCGCCTGGGTCAGCCGGTGGCGGTCGGCCAGCACCGGCACGTCGTCGTCCACCTCCAGGACCCACTCGCGGTCGGCGAGCGCCGTGGCCTTGCGGTAGGTCTCCCGCACCACCTCGGCGGCGTCGACGGGCCGCAGCGTGACGAAGTCGGGCTGCTCGGTGCGGGCGAGGGTGAAGAGCCCGTCGACGATGGTCGACATCCGGTCGACCTCGTCGGTGATGAGGGCGACCGTCTCGGCCCGGCCCTCCGGGCTGTCGTCGATCTCGAGCAGCTCGGCGTGGCCCCGCACCACCGTCAGCGGCGTCCGCAGCTCGTGGCTGGCCTCGTCGAGGAAGCGTCGCTGGTTGCCCAGCGCCTGCTCGAGCCGCGTCAGCATGTCGTTGAAGGTGGCGGCGATGCGTGAGGCCTCGTCGCGGCCGGAGACGGGGATGCGGCGTGACAGGTCGGTCTCGGAGATGTCCTGCGCGGTGACGGCCAGGTCCCGCAGCGGCCGCAGCACGCGACCAGCCAGCACCAGCCCGAGCCCGGCCACGACGAGCAGCGTCAGCAGCTCGATCAGCAGCCGCAGCCGCACCGCCTCGTCGATCTCACGAGCCTCGAAGAGCGGGAAGTTGGCGACGACGAAGTGTCCCGGGGTGCCGTCGGCAGCCTCCAGGGGGCGGACGACGTACTGCGCCGTACCCAGTGCCGTCTCGATGCTGCCCGTGCGGTCCTGCTCCAGCGAGAGCCAGTAGGCGATCGGCTCGTCGAGCTCGTCGGCCGCAGCGCCGTCCTGCGCGCGCCGGGAGTCGTGCAGCTCCCCGTCGACGAAGGCCAGCAGGCTCTCCCCCTCGTCGGGCACCTCGCGCGAGAAGTAGACGTCGAAGAGCGACTCGAGGTCGGCGAAGGGCTGCCCGGTGGCCGGGTCGGTGCCGCCCTCGAGCAGCTCGAACTCCGCCGCCTCCTGCTGCAGGTCGGCGATGATCTCCTCGTCCAGCCGGTCGAGCAGCACCGCCCGCAGCAGCAGGCTCGACCCCAGCGTCGAGAGCAGCACCAGCCCGACCACGACGGCCAGGATCCGCACGCGCATGCTGCGCGGCGTCGGGATCGTCGGCCAGCGCTTCATGGTCGCAGCATGACCGACGGTGCCTCGTGGTGGAGCCTAGGGGACTCGAACCCCTAACCCCCTGCTTGCAAAGCAGGTGCGCTACCAATTGCGCCAAGGCCCCTGGTGGGTCTGGTCAGGCCTTCTGGACCGGATCCGTGGCCTCGCGCCAGAGGTCCTGCTCGTGCCTGGTGTCGTCGATCTTCTTCTTCGCCACGACGGCGCCCACAGCGGCGAGCGCGAGCAGCACGATCTTCTTCATCCCTGCCTCCTGCGACGAGTACGACGGCCGAGCCTACCGCCGGCGTCAGGCCACCGGCAGGTCAGGTCGGCACCCGCTCGAGGCTCCACCGCTCCAGGACCGACCACTCGATCCTCGGTGGCGGGGTCGGTGGACGGGGACGGTGGGAGCGGTAGGTGTGGCCGGTCGGCGTCGTGGTGACGACGGACCCGTCGAGCGTCGGGTGCTGCTGCAGCCGGGCATGCTCCTTGGCCTGGTTGCAGGCCTCGCACAGGCCCTGGGCGTTGTCGGCCCGGGTGAGACCGCCGTCGCGAGCGCAGCGCACGTGGTCGACGTGGCGCACGGGGGCGTCGCACCACGGCGTGCGGCACTGCTGGTCGCGCAGCACCAGGAAGCGGCGGAGCGACCCGTCGAAGAGGCGGCTCCGGGAGTCCATCGCCACGAGCTCGCCGGTGGCGGGGTCCTGGTGAAGCCGGCGCAGCCAGACCCGGGCGGCGTCGCGCACGACGCCGCGGGCCTCGTCGGCAGGGACCGTGCCGTGGAGGCCGCTCGCGGAGTGCACCTCGGCGGGACGGTGGTGCTCCTCGGGGTCGTCGCTGCCGAGCAGCGCGGCGTCAGTCATGACCAGGCACACCTCGACGTCGCCCGCCGTGCGAGCGTCGCCGGCTTGGGCGACGACGCGGCCAACCAGCTCGTCGGCCATCACCGCACCCCGCGACCGGTCGTCACCCGACGCCCGGGCGGACTCGGCGGCTCGCTGGAGGGTGGCGTACGTCGCGACCCCTTCGACGAGGGGCAGGGTGGCGCACAGGCGGCTCATCCCGTCGGGGGCGGGTCGCAGCGAGACGCGGCGGGCCTTGGCGGCACGGGAGCGCCGACGTACAGCGCCGGCGGGGTCGAGGCGCTGCCCGATCGCCCGCGAGACCGACTCCGCGGTCCGGTCACCGAGGGCGCCGATGCCGCCCGGTCGGCTGGCGAGCTCGGCGTCGACCGCGGCGCGGTGCTCCAGCGAGAGGTGCGCGGTCTCCTTCGTCACCAGGAAGGCGCGGTACTCGCTCGTCACCCCGTCGGCGAGCGCGTCGTAGGTGTGCGGCAGCTCGCGCAGCGCGTGCGCCATGCCCACGAACCGCCTCGCCCGGGCGGGCGAGGTGCGCATCGCCAGCCCCACCTGGATGGCCACCCCACGCCCCTGCGCCTCGGGTCGGACCCCGCGCGCCGCGTCCGCCGCGCGCTGGCCGTCGTCGAAGGCCGCCACCACCCGGACCTGGGTCGCTGCCACCGCGCCCTTGACCCGCTCGAGCAGGGCAAGCGCGTCGATCTGCGCCTCGGCGTCGAGCGCCTGGGCGTCGAGCGAGGCCAGCCGACGGACCAGACCGTCCAGCTCTGCCGCGCTCACTCCATCGATCATGTGTTCGATTCTAGATGGGGCCTCCGACAACCGCGCGAGAGCGGGCCGCCTCGGTGATCTGGTGCGGACGTCACCTCGGACGGGCAGAATGCTCCTCGTGCCGTCGCCCGACACCCACGCAGCAACGTCCCCACCGGACATCGCGGCCGCCCGCCCGAGTGCCCAGCGCCGGTACGGCCCCACGTTCCTGCTGCCGGTGCTCGCGATCGTGCTCGGCGACGGGATCTGGAGCGACGGGCAGCCAACGGGAGCGACGTACCTGGCGGTCGCGGCGCTCACCGTGGCCGCCGGTGCGGTCTGGCAGCTGCTCGCCCGTCGGGACCTGGTCGACCGGTTGACGCACGTCGCGGCGCTCTACGTCGCTCTCGCCGTCCTGCTCGCGACGTCGTGGGGCTCGGCTGTCTCCGTCAGTGGTTCGGGGGTCGGGCTCGGTGGAGTCCTGACCGGCCTGGTCATTGCCGAGCAATGGCTTCGGCACCGCGACTGGCGTCGAGCCCGTCGATCCTCGGCGAGCGACGCCACCGACGCGCCGAGTACGCGCTGACCCCCGAGCGGCGCACCCAGCCTGGCTAGGCCGGGCTGCAACGCGCTCGGGAGGACCTGGTCCGGGGTGAGGCGCGCGCGGCCCGTGACCGGCTCAGGTCGCTGGTCGATCTCCGACCTGACGACCTGGAGGTGCGAGCACTGCTGGCTCAGGCCTACCGGCAGGACAGGCAGTGGCCGGAGGCCGGGCGCTGGGGGTACCTCGTCGAGTCGGCGGCCTCGCCGCGAGAGCGGGAGATGTTCGAGAAGCACGCCTCCCGAGGCCACCGACGGCTCACGGAGGCACGCCTGCGGCACCTGCTCCGCACGCCGCGGCTCGCGGAGATCGCTGACAACTCTGGACGAGCGCTGCTCCGAGGCCTGCCGGCGCGCACGTATGCGCACAGCCGTGGCGGCCTGGTGATCTGGACGCGGTGTCGCGTGGCAGCCGCGCTCGCGTGGTGGCGGTGGCGGTAGGCCGCTGCGGAATGCACTCAGCCCCCGACCGAGTGGTCAGGGGCTGTGGCGTGCAGCTGCGAGTGTGGGCCTAAGAGGACTTGAACCTCTGACCTCTTCCTTATCAGGGAAGCGCTCTAACCGTCTGAGCTATAGGCCCGAGTGGTCCGGCTGAGGGATCGCCTCGGCTGGACCGACAGGGAAGGTTACCCGACGCCCGACAGCGTCGACAAAACGGCTCAGCTGTCCTCGGCCAGGGTGACCTCGACGCCGCCCAGGAGCGCTGCGGAGAGGTTGTAGAGGAAGGCGCCGAGGGTGGCGATCGCGGTGATCAGGATGACGTCGACGACGGCGACGATCATCGCGAAGCCGAGCACCCGCGAGGTGCCGACGTACTGCGTGACGTCGAAGGCGGGGCCGTCCTCGCTGCCGACCGCCTGCTGCACGATCGAGTTGATCGACTCCCACACGCCGGCGGCGCCCAGCACCGCCCAGATGATGGCGACGGCGACCACCAGCACGATGCCCAGCGCGATGGAGAGCAGGAACGACGTCTTCATCACCGACCAGGCGTCGACCTGCACCAGCCGCAGCTGCGCCTTGCGCGTACGCCGTGGCGCCGCCGTGGCCTTGCCCCGCCCCGACGTCGCAGCCGCCGCCGGCACCGCCGGCTGCTGCGCGGTGCGCTCCGCCGGACGCTCCTGCGAGGCCCGCTCCCGCTCCGCGGCCGCCCGCTCGGCAGCGGCGCGGTCGGCAGCCGCCTTGTCAGCAGCCACCTTCTGGGCCTGCGCTTCCTTCTGGGCGGCCTTCTGCTCCGCCTTCTGGGTGGCCTTGAGGTCTCTGGCCTGCTGCTTCTCCGCCCGGACACGCTCGCGCTCGGCCTCCCGGGCGGCCGCGGCCTCCTCGGCCTGGGTCAGCGCCGCCGGGGGTGGCGGAAGGACCGGTCGGTCGTCGGTGCGGCTCGTCGGCTTCTCGCCCTCGGCCATCAGCCCTCCTCGGGCTCGTCGCCAGCATCGGTCTCGTCGGCGATTGTGTCACCCTGCTCCTCAGCGGCCGGGTCGGCGAGCTCCTCGGCAGCGGGAGCGGCCGACTCCCCAGAGTCGGCCTCGGCCTCGACCGCGGCCTCGACGGCCTCCTCGACCTCGGCGTCGCGCTCGACGCTGCGGGCGACCACGGCCACCTCGTCGCCGGCCTTGGGCGACACGAACTTCACGCCCATGGTGGACCTGCCGGTGGGGCGGAACTGGTCGTCGATCGGGCTGCGGACGACCTGCCCGCCGGAGGTGATCGAGAGGATCTCGTCGCCGTCGACCACGATGAAGGCGCCCACCAGACCACCGCGGTCCTCGTTGCTCAGCGACATCGCCTTGATGCCGAGGCCACCGCGCGACTGGGTGCGGTAGTCGGAGATGCGGCTGCGCTTGGCGAAGCCGCCGTCGGTCATGGTGAAGACGTACTGCGGGTTGAGGTCGGGGTCGCCCTCCTCCGAGCGCACGACCTCGGCGCGGATCACCGACATCGACAGCAGGGAGTCGCCCTCGCGGAACTTCATGCCCGTGACGCCCGAGGTCGCCCGGCCCATCGGCCGCAGCTGGCTGTCGTCGGCGGGGAAGCGGATCGCCTGGCCCTTGCGGGAGACCAGCAGGATCTCGTCGCCCTCGGAGACCAGCTCGGCGCCGATCAGGGCGTCGTCGTCCTCGCGGAAGTTGATCGCGATGACCCCGGCCTGGCGCGGGCTGTTGTAGTCGCCGAGCCGGGTCTTCTTGACCAGGCCGTTGCGGGTCGCGAGCACGAGGTACGGCGCCTGCTCGTAGTCGCGGATCGCCAGGACCTGCGCGATCTCCTCGTCGGGCTGGAAGCTCAGCAGCCCGGCGACGTGACCGCCCCGGGCGTCGCGGGACGCCTCGGGCAGGTTGTAGGCCTTGGTGCGGTAGACCCGCCCGGCGGTGGTGAAGAAGAGCAGCCAGTGGTGGTTGGAGGTCGCCATGAAGTGCTGGACGACGTCGTCGCCGCGCAGCTGCGCCCCGCGCACGCCCTTGCCGCCGCGCCGCTGGGTGCGGTAGTTGCTCGCCAGGGTCCGCTTGGCGTAGCCGCCGCGGGTGATGGTGACGACGAGGTCCTCGTCGGGGATCAGGTCCTCCATCGACATGTCGCCCTCGGCCGCCACGATCTGGCTGCGACGGTCGTCGCCGTACTTGTCGACGATCGCGGCGAGCTCGTCGCCGATGATCTGCCGCTGCCGCTCGGGCTTGGCCAGGATGTCCTCGAGGTCGGCGATGAGCAGCTCGAGCTCGTTCAGCTGGTCGATGATCTTCTGCCGCTCCAGGGCCGCCAGTCGCCGCAGCTGCATGTCGAGGATGGCGTTGGCCTGCAGCTCGTCGATGTCGAGCAGCTCGATCAGGCCCTGGCGGGCGTCGTCGACCTCGGGGCTGCGACGGATCAGCGCGATCACGTCGTCGAGCATGTCGAGCGCCTTGACCAGGCCGCGGAAGATGTGGGCCCGCTCCTCGGCCTGGCGCAGCCGGAAGCGGGTGCGCCGCTGGATGACGTCGACCTGGTGGGCCACCCAGCTGCTGACGAACTGGTCGATGGTCAGGGTGCGCGGCACACCGTCGACCAGCGCGAGCATGTTGGCGCTGAAGTTGGTCTGCAGCTCGGTGTGCTTGAGCAGGTTGTTGAGCACCACCCGCGCCACCGCGTCGCGCTTGAGCACGACCACCAGGCGCTGGCCGGTGCGGCCCGAGGAGTCGTCCTGCACGTTGGCGATGCCCTGCACGCGGCCGGAGTCGGCGAGCTCGGCGATCTTCAGCGCGAGGTTGTCGGGGTTGACCATGTAGGGAAGCTCGGTGATGACCAGGATGGTGCGGCCCGAGCGGTCCTCGTCGACCTCGATCACGGCGCGCTGGGTGATCGACCCGCGGCCGGTGCGGTAGGCCTGCTCGATCCCGGTGTGGCCGACGATGGTCGCGCCGTTGGGGAAGTCCGGGCCCTTGATCCGCTCGACGAGGGCGTCCTGGAGCTCCTCGCGGGAGGCATCGGGATGGTCCAGGGCCCACTGGGCGCCGGCCGCCACCTCGCGCAGGTTGTGCGGCGGGATGTTGGTGGCCATGCCGACCGCGATGCCCGCCGAGCCGTTGACGAGCAGGTTGGGGTAGCGCGACGGCAGCACCGTCGGCTCCTGCGAGCGGCCGTCGTAGTTGGGCTGGAAGTCGACGGTGTCCTGCTCGATGTCGCGCACCATCTCCAGTGCGAGCGGGTCCATGCGGCACTCGGTGTACCGCATCGCCGCGGCGGCGTCGTTGCCCGGCGACCCGAAGTTGCCCTGCCCCTGGATCAGCGGCGCCCGCATCACCCAGGGCTGCGCCAGCCGGACCAGGGTGTCGTAGATCGCGGAGTCGCCGTGGGGGTGGTACTGGCCCATGACGTCGCCGACGACGCGGCTGCACTTGGAGTAGCCGCGGTCGGGGCGGTAGCCGCCGTCGTACATCGCGTAGAGCACCCGGCGGTGCACCGGCTTGAGGCCGTCGCGCACGTCGGGCAGCGCCCGCCCGACGATGACCGCCATCGCGTAGTCGATGTAGGAGCGCTGCATCGAGGTCTGCAGCTCGATGGGCTCGATGCGGCCACCGCCGCCGTCGCCCCCGCCGTCGCCGCCGAGGTTGCTGGTCGTCTCAGTCATGTGGTCTCAGAGGTCCTAGATGTCGAGGAAGCGGACGTCTTTGGCATTGCGCTGGATGAAGCTGCGCCGCTGCTCGACGTCCTCGCCCATGAGGATCGAGAAAATCTCGTCGGCGTGGGCGGCGTCGTCCAGGGTCACCTGGAGCATCAGCCGACCCTCGGGGTTCATCGTGGTCTCCCACAGCTCGTCGGCGTTCATCTCGCCGAGCCCCTTGTAGCGCTGCACGGGGTTCTCCTTGGGCAGCTTCTTGCCCTGGGCGAGGCCGTCGGCCATCAGCGCGTCGCGCTCGGCGTCGGAGTAGACGAACTCGTGCTCGGCCGGCTTGTTCCAGCGCAACCGGTAGAGCGGCGGCTGCGCCATGTAGACGTAGCCGTGCTCGATGAGCGGCTTCATGAAGCGGAACAGCAGGGTGAGCAGCAGCGTGTTGATGTGGTGGCCGTCGACGTCGGCGTCGGCCATCAGCACGATCTTGTGGTAGCGCAGCTTGGCCAGGTCGAATTCCTCGTGCACGCCGGTGCCGAGCGCGGAGATGATCGCCTGGACCTCGGTGTTGGCCAGCACCTTGTCGATGCGGGCCTTCTCGACGTTGAGGATCTTGCCCCGGATCGGCAGGATCGCCTGGATCCGCGGGTCGCGGCCCTGACGGGCGGAGCCACCGGCCGAGTCGCCCTCGACGATGAAGACCTCGCACTCCTCGGGGTTGCGCGACTGGCAGTCGCTCAGCTTGCCGGGGAGGCCGCCGCCGCCGAGCAGGCCCTTGCGGTTGCGGGCGAGGTCGCGGGCCTTGCGCGCCGCCACCCGCGCCTGCGCCGCCGCCTGCGCCTTGCGGACGATGTCCTTGCCCTCGGCGGGGTTCTTCTCCATCCAGTCGCCGAGCTGGTCGTTGACGATGCGCTGGACGAAGCCCTTGGCCTCGGTGTTGCCGAGCTTGGTCTTGGTCTGGCCCTCGAACTGGGGCTCGCCCAGCTTGATCGAGATGATCGCGGTCAGGCCCTCGCGGATGTCGTCACCCTTGACGCGGTCCTCGGGCTTCTTCATCAGGCCCCAGGTCTCGCCCCAGTTGTTGACCAGCGAGGTGAGCGCCGCCCGGAAGCCCTCCTCGTGGGTGCCGCCCTCGTGGGTGTTGATGGTGTTGGCGAAGGTGTGGACGGACTCGTTGTAGGAGGTGTTCCACTGCATCGCGAGCTCGAGGCTCATGTGGTTCTCGGAGGTCTCGGCGGTCTCGGCCTCGAAGCTGATGATGCTGGGCGTGGCCACCTGCTTGCGCCTGTTGAGGTGCTCGACGAAGTCGACGAGGCCGCGCTGGTAGCAGAAGCGACGCTCCATGCCGCCGGCCTCGCTCGCCCGGACCGCGTCGTCCTCGGCCTGGTCGACCTCGTTGTCGACGGTGCCGTCCTGGACCGCCTCCACGATGCTGGCCGCCTCCGGACGCTCGTCGCGGACGACGATCTCGAGGCCCTTGTTGAGGAAGGCGTACTCGCGGATCCGCGCGGTGATCGTCTCCAGCGAGTGCTGCGTCGTCTCGAAGATGTCGGGCGAGGGGTAGTAGGTGATCGTGGTGCCGGTGCTCTCGCCGGGCTCCAGGGCGCGCACCTCCTCCAGCGGCCCCTCGGGCACGCCGACGGCGAAGGACTGGCGCCACAGGTGCCCTCGATTCTTCACCTCGGCGACCAACCGGGACGACAGCGCGTTGACGACCGACACGCCCACGCCGTGCAGGCCGCCGGAGACCTTGTAGCCGCCCCCGCCGAACTTGCCGCCGGCGTGCAGCACCGTCAGCGCGAGGGTCAGGGCCGGCAGCTCCTGCCCGGCCGCGGTGTCGGTCGGGATGCCGCGGCCGTTGTCCTCGACCCTCACGCCGCCGTCGGCGAGCAGGGTGAGCACGATCCGGTCGCAGTGGCCGGCCAGCGCCTCGTCCACCGCGTTGTCGACGATCTCCCAGATCAGGTGGTGCAGGCCGCGCTCGCCCGTCGAGCCGATGTACATGCCGGGTCGCTTGCGTACCGCCTCCAGGCCCTCGAGGACCTGGATGGCGCTGGCGTCGTAGCTGCCGTCGGCGACGGAGTGGCCCTCGATGATCGAGGCCGGGACGACCTCCGGGGCTGCGGGGTGGTCGGCGGGGATCTCGCCGGGCACGGGGGTCGGGTCGACGGGAAGGTCGGACACGGAGGGAGGTCCTCTTCTCTGCTCGAGACAGCACGATGGTCGCCTCACACAGCGGTCGGCGACCTCGTGACAGCCTACCTCCCGGGACGCCCCGGATCACGTCGGAGGAGCCCTGTGGACAGGCTTTCTGGCGCCTGGCGGCTCTCGACGCAAGGTCGGGTACGGCCGTCGGGCTCCCAGTGGCTCCTGGGAGCTTTTCAGCCGTAGGTGTCGCGGGGCCCCCGGCCCTTGACCCGGAGCCGCCCGCGGGTCCAGCTCGGCGAGCGCGGGCCGCGCACGTCGATCACCTCCACGGTGCCGTCGCCCAGCACCTCGTTGAGGCGGCGCACGATGTCGGGGGCGAGCAGGCGCATCTGGGTGGCCCACGCCGTCGACTCGGTGCGGCAGGTGAGCCGGCCGTCGGCGAAGGACTCCGGGCGCACGTGCTGGCCGACCTCCCGGCCGACGATGCCCTCCCACCGGGCGAAGACGCCGTGCACGCGCAGCTCGGTCTCCCAGCCCTGGTCGGAGACGAGCCGGCCGAGCGAGTCATCCAGCGGCTGGGGCTCGCGGTCGTCGGCGGTGGCGCCCTGGCCCTCCGTACGCCGCGCCGACAGCTGGCGGCCCGGGCGCCGCCGCCGCTCCCCGGTGCGTCCCGCCAGGCCGCGCGCCACCTGCTTGGCGAGGTCGAGCCCGGCCTCGTCGTGGGGCTCGTCGTGCGACTCGTCCGGGGTCTCGACAGGCTCGACCGCCGGACGCCCGCGGGGCTCCTCCTCACCCATCGGGCGTCACCTGCCCGTCGGCGACGGTGAGGCGGCGTCCGCGCAGCGCCTCGGGCACGTCGTCGGCCACCGCGGCCGTGACCAGCACCTGCTCGGCGCCGGCCACGAGCTCGGCCAGCTGCTCGCGGCGGGTCGCGTCGAGCTCGGCGAAGACGTCGTCGAGCACCAGGATCGGGTCGTCGCCCGGCTGGCGCAGCAGCTCGTACGACGCCAGTCGCAGCGCCAGCGCGAAGGACCAGCCCTCGCCGTGGCTCGCGTAGCCCTTCACCGGGAGCTCGCCCAGCGTGCAGAGCAGGTCGTCGCGGTGCGGACCCACCAGGGTCACGCCGCGGTCGATCTCGTCCTGCCGCCGCCGCGCGACCTCCGCCAGCAGCGCCTGCTCGACGTCGGCGACCACGGTCAGGTCGGCGATCTCGAAGCTGGGGCGGTAGGTCACGACGGCGTCGTCGCGCCGGGCTCCCCGCGCGACGGCCTCGTAGGCCTTGCCCAGCAGCGGCACCAGCTGCTCGACGGCCGCGGCCCGGGTGACCATGATCTCCGCGCCCAGCGCCGCGAGCCGCTCGTCCCAGACCTCGAGGGTCGCGAGCATCCCCTGGGCGGCGGACCCGCCCCGCGTGCGGGCGGTGCGCAGCAGCGAGCTGCGCTGCTTGAGCACACGGTCGTAGTCGGCGCGGGTGCCGGCGTACCGGGGCGTCAGCAGCACCTGCAGGTCGTCGGCGAAGCGCCGGCGCTCGCTCGGGTCGCCCTTGACCAGGGCGAGGTCGTCGGGGGCGAAGACGACCGTGCGCACCAGGCCGACGAGGTCGCGGGCGCGTGGCAGCGCCGCGCGGTTGACCCGCGCCCGGTTGCTCCGGCCCGGGTTGATCTCCACCTCGAGGGTCGCGCTGCGGCCCTCCCGCGTCACCGCGGCCCGGACGACGGCGCGCTCGGCGCCCTGCCGCACCAGCGGCTGGTCGCCCGAGACGCGGTGCGAGCTCAGCCGGGAGAGGTAGTCGACCGCCTCCACCACGTTGGTCTTGCCCTGGCCGTTGCGGCCGAGCAGGGAGGTGACGCCCGGCTCCAGGCCCAGCTCGAGGGTGTCGTAGGAGCGGAAGTCGTGCAGCGAGAGGTGCGAGACGTGCACGGGCCCGTGTGGCTAGTGGTCGGCCGGCGAGTCGAGGTCGGCGGTGCTCGGAGGCGCCTCCGCCCTCGTGGCGTGACCGCCGAACTGGTTGCGCATCGCGGCCACCGCCTTCATCGCCGGGCTGTCGTCCTGGCGGCTCTGGAAGCGCGCGAAGAGCGACGCGGCGATGACGTGCATCGGCACGGCGTGGTCGATGGCGGCCTCGACGGTCCAGCGACCCTCGCCGGAGTCCTCGGCGTAGCCGCGGATCTGCTCGAGGTGCGTGTCGTCGTGGAGCGCCGCGCACAGCAGGTCGAGCAGCCAGGAGCGGATCACGGTGCCCTCGCGCCAGGAGTCGAAGACGTGCGGGACGTCCTCGACGAGGTCGGTGGCCTCGAGCAGCTCCCAGCCCTCGGCGTAGGCCTGCATCATCGCGTACTCGATGCCGTTGTGGACCATCTTGGCGAAGTGGCCGGCGCCCGGCTTGCGGCCGGCGTGCACCATGCCGTAGTCGCCCTCGGGCTTGAGCGTCAGCAGCGCGGGCTTGACCTTCTCGACGTCGCTCTCGGCGCCGCCGTACATCAGGGCGTAGCCGTTCTCGGCACCCCAGACGCCCCCGGAGACGCCGCAGTCGACGAAGCCGATGCCGTGCTCGGCGAGCAGCTCGGCGTTGACCGCGTCGTCGGTGTACTTCGAGTTGCCCCCGTCGACCACGAGGTCGCCCTCGCCCATCAGCCCGGCCAGCTCGCGGATCGTCTGGCGGGTGGGCTCGCCCGAGGGGACCATCACCCAGACCACGCGGGGCGTCGGCAGCGCCTCGACCATCGCGGTGAGGCTGTCGACGTCGGCCAGGTCGGGGTTGCGGTCGTAGCCGACCACGGTGTGGCCGCCGTCGCGCAGGCGGGCGCGCATGTTGCCGCCCATCCTGCCGAGGCCGATCAGTCCGATGTGCATGCAGGGGCTCCTCGTCTGTCGGTGCGGGGGCGGTGAGGAGGCTCTAGGACAGCAGCCGGCGCGGCATCAGCAGGTAGCGGAAGCTGTCGTCGGCCTGGCCGTCCAGAGAGTCCACGCCCGAGAGTACGACGGGCTTGCTCGACTGGGTGAAGGCCAGCTCCACCACCGGCTGCTCGAGGGCGGTGAGGCCGTCGAGCAGGTAGCCGGGGTTGAAGCCCGTGGTGAGGTCCTCGCCGGTGACGTGGGCCTCGAGCGACTCGCTGGCCATCGCCTCCTCGCCGGACCCGGCGTCGAGGGTGAGCACGCCGTCGGAGAAGGCGAGCTGCACGGCGGTGTTGCGCTCGGCCACGAGGGCCACGCGCTTGACCGAGTCGACCAGGGCGCTGCGGTCGACCCGGGCGACGGTGAGGTGCTCGGTCGGGAAGAGCGACCTGACCTTGGGGAACTCGCCGTCGAGCAACCGCGTCGTCGTACGCCGCGTGCCGCCGGACCCCGCCGACCCCTCGAACCCGATGATGCCCTCCCCGGCACCACCGGAGCCGGGGGACGACAGGGCGATCGAGACCTCGGAGCCGCCGGTCAGCGCCTTGGCGGTGTCGGAGAGCACCTTGGCCGGCACGAGGGCGGCCGCCTCGACGTCGGGGGTGCCCGGCGACCAGGTCAGCTCGCGCTGGGAGAGCCGGAAGCGGTCGGTGGCGAGCATCGCGATCGACTCGCCCTCCAGCTCGACGCGCACGCCGGTGAGCACCGGGAGCATGTCGTCGCGGCCGGCGGCGGTGACGGCCTGGTTGACGGCCTGGGCGAAGACCGTGCTCGGCACGGTGCCGCGGGCCTGCGGCATCTCGGGCAGCGTGGGGTAGTCCTCGACCGGCATCGTCTGCAGGCTGAAGCGCGCCGAGCCGCAGACCAGCGTCACCTTGGCGCCGTCGACGCTCACGTCGACCGGCTTGTCGGGCAGGCTGCGGCAGATGTCGGAGAGCAGCCGCCCGGAGACGAGCACCGTGCCCTCCTCGCCCACCTCGGCCGGCAGCGTCGCCCGGGCGGAGGTCTCGTAGTCGAACGTGGAGAGCCGCAGCCCGTCGCCCTGGTCGTCGTCGAGCGGCCCCGCCTCGATCAGCAGCCCCGCCAGCACGGGCGCACTCGGACGGACGGGCAGCGCACGAGCCGTCCAGGCGACGGCGTCGGCCAGGACGTCACGGGGAACGCGGAACTTCACAGGTGTCCTCGCAGGAGTGCGTCGTTGGTGGTCGGGGGCAGCATCCTGCCACGGCGTCGTCGCGGCCCGGTACGCCTCACCCGCAGTCCACAGCCCAGGGCCGGTCTGACGGTTGGGCTACGAGGGATGCTCTGGATGTCAGTCGTCGTAGTAGGCGCGGTGGATTCTGTGGACGACGCCCGTCGTCGCAGGTCAGCGCCGATGCCCGTCGGTGGACGACGTGTGGACGACGGCGTGGGCGAACCACACGTTCCTGTGGTTCGGCGACGGGCCTGTGCGTCGGGCGACCCGGTTGTCCACAGCCCGTCCGCAACCGGCTCCACGGACGCGCCCGGTGAACCACACATCTTGCAGCGTTGTAGTTCGGCTCCGCGGCCGAGGCCGCCACGGGTGGTCGAGGAGGTTGCGCAGCAACCGTCTCGAGACCCGGTGAGGTGGCCGAGGTCCGTCCCCACGGTCGGCGCTGGGCGTACGGGGTCTCGAGACAGGCGCTGCGCGCCTTCCTCGACCACCCGGGACAGGCGCCGCGCGCCTTCCTCGACCACCCGAGGCGGGGTGGGTGGTCGAGGAGGTTGCGCAGCAACCGTCTCGAGACCCGGTGAGGTCTCCGCGGTACGTGCCCACGGTGGGCGTTCGGCGTACGGGGTCTCGAGACGCGTCACCCGGCTCCTCCTTCGTCGGGTCCGGGTCGACGCTCCTCGACCTTTCGCGCTGCTCGCGGGTTCGTGCCTCACCCGCGGCGCTCAAACTTGTTTTGCCTGCTGCTTGATGCGCGTGGTCAGCTCGGTGACCTGGTGGAAGGTGGTACGCCGCTCGGCGAGGTCCTTGCGGATGCGGCGGTCGGCGTTCATCACCGTGGTGTGGTCGCGGCCACCGAACTGCTGGCCGATCTTGGGCAGCGAGAGCTCGGTGAGCTCGCGGCACAGGTACATTGCGATCTGACGGGCCGTGACCAGGGCGCGGGTGCGGCTGGGGCCGCAGAGGTCCTCGATCGGGAAGCCGAAGTACGACGCCGTCTGGGCGATGATCAGCCCGGCGGTGACCTCGGGCTCGCCGCCCTCGGGGATGAGGTCGCGCAGCACGATCTCGGCCAGTGAGAGGTCGACCTCCTGCTGGTTGATGCTGGCGAAGGCGGTGACGCGGATCAGCGCGCCCTCGAGCTCGCGGATGTTGGTCTGGATCCGCGAGGCGATGAACTCCAGCACGTCGGCCGGCGCGGAGAGCCGGTCGGCGGCGGCCTTCTTGCGCAGGATCGCGATGCGGGTCTCGAGGTCGGGCGGCTGCACGTCGGTGAGCAGGCCCCACTCGAAGCGGTTGCGCAGCCGGTCCTCGAGCTGGATCAGCCGCTTGGGCGGCCGGTCGGAGCTGATGACGATCTGCTTGTTGGCGTTGTGCAGCGTGTTGAAGGTGTGGAAGAACTCCTCCTGCGTCTGCTGCTTGCCCTCGAGGAACTGGATGTCGTCGACCAGGAGCACGTCGACGTCGCGGTAGCGCCGCTGCAGCGCCGCGGTGTTGGCGTCCTTGATGGCGTTGATGACGTCGTTGGTGAAGGCCTCGGAGGAGACGTAGCGGATCTTGGCGCCGGTCCACAGGTTGCGGACGTAGTGCCCGATCGCGTGCAGCAGGTGGGTCTTGCCCAGCCCGGAGTCGCCGTAGACGAGCAGCGGGTTGTAGGCCTTGCCGGGCGCCTCGGCCACCGCCACCGCCGCGGCGTGGGCGAAGCGGTTGGACGACCCGATCACGAAGGTCTCGAAGGAGTAGCGCGGGTTGAGCGGGCTGTCGGGGATCCCCGTGGTGAGCGACGCCGAGCTCCGTGTCGACAAATCGCTAGGTCGAGAAGTCGACTTGTCGGCGTACGGCGAGACGTGGTGGGCGCCGCGGGTCAGCTCGCTGATGGTGCCCGCGCGCTCGGCGTGGTGCTGTTCGTCGGGGGCCGGGGCCGCGGCGCCGTCGCGCGTGCCCGTCGCGCCGTCGGCGGGCGGCGGGGCGGCGACGTCCTGCAGCGCGGTGTCGACGCTGACCACGAGCCGGACCGGGCGCTCGAGCCGGTCGGTGAGCGCGTCCTCGATCCGGGTGCGCAGCCGGCCCTCGAGCTGGTTGCGGGTGAACTCGTTGGGCACCGCGACGACCGCGGTGTTCTCCGCGAGCATCAGCGGGCGGCTCGAGGTGAGCCACATCCGCTGGTTGGGCGGGAGGTTGTCGACGATCCCCGGCCACAGGGAGTGCAGCTGGCCGGTCTGGCTGCCGTCGCTGCCGGCCTCGGTGTCGTGCCCGTCCACGCTTCGCGGTGCTCCGTCCCTTGGTCCGGCCACGGCACGCCGATCTGGGTGCCGATCTGAGTGCCGGTCTGGACGCGGGGTGGAGTTGTCCACACCTTTGTCCACAGCTTGTGCAATGCCGTCGGGCCTGCGCCGGACGCCTCCGGTCCCGCGCTCGGCCCGAAGGGTGGACGCTAACAACCGTCGTCCTCCCGCAGCAACACGCGGTCCACGGGGGTGTACCAGTGGGTCACTCCGGCCAGGAGCGCTCCGAGCCACGGCCGGCTGCGGGGATTTGCCCGTGGCGGAGCCCACCGCGTACCGTTGGGCGGTCGGCCGTGATCGACCGGTGCCGCCTGCCACGCTCGTTGCGTGGCTGCGTCGCACGCGACCCACGAGCCCCGCCCGCAGACCGTACGCCAGCACCCCGAGTGGAGTGACACGAGTTGAGCAAGCGCACCTACCAGCCGAACAACCGCCGCCGGCACAAGACCCACGGATTCCGGCTGCGCATGCGCACGCGTGCCGGCCGCGCGATCCTGTCCTCGCGCCGTCGCAAGGGCCGCAAGAGCCTCGCGGTCTGAGGGCGACCGGACCCAGGAGTTGCTTCCTGCCCCGCATCGCCTGACCACGCCCGTCCAGTTCCGCACCGTCGTGCGGCGCGGTCGTCGGCGGGGTTCGTCGACCCTGGTCGTGCACCTGCTGACCGGTGGCGAGGGGGATGCTCCGCCGCGCGCGGGCTTCGTGGTCTCCAAGGCGGTCGGGGGTGCCGTGGTGCGCAACCGCGTGAAGCGCCGCCTGCGTCACCTGGTGGTGCCGCACCTGGCCGCCCTCCCCGCCGGCACGATGCTGGTGGTCCGGGCGCTTCCCCCCGCGGCCCTGGCCGACTTCTCGCTGCTCGGGCGCGACCTGGAGCGCAGCCTCGAGGCGCTCACGGCGCCCCGCCCCGCCGAGGTCGGCGCGTGAAGCACGTCCTGGTGCTGCTGCTCAAGGGCTACCGGCTGCTCATCAGCCCGCTCTACGGCCAGGTCTGCCGCTTCCACCCCAGCTGCTCGGCCTACGCCTTGGAAGCGGTGCAGACGCACGGCAGTCTGAAGGGGAGCTGGCTCGCCGTACGTCGGCTGAGCCACTGCCACCCCTGGAACTACGGGGGCTATGACCCGGTTCCTCCCAAGAAGTCGGCACGTGCCACCCGTCCCACCATGACGCGAGAGGTCTGACGTGGAGTTCTTCAAGTCGATCGGCGGCTTCATCATGACGCCGCTGTACTTCGTCATCACCGCGGTGCTGCTGGGGTGGCACGAGGTGTGGAGCCTGGTCTTCGACCAGGACTCCGGCTGGGCCTGGGCGCTGTCGATCGTCGGGCTGACCGTGGTGATCCGTGCGCTGCTGATCCCGCTCTTCGTCAAGCAGATCAAGTCCAGCCGCAACATGCAGCTGCTGCAGCCGCAGCTCAAGGCGCTGCGCGAGAAGTACGGCCACGACCGGGAGCGCTTCGCCCAGGAGCAGATGAAGCTCTTCAAGGACACGAAGACCAACCCGCTCTCCTCGTGCCTGCCGATCCTGATCCAGATGCCGATCTTCTTCGCGCTCTTCCGCGTGCTCGACCGGGCCGCCAAGGAGACCGAGGTCACCCGCGGTCTGATGACCGTGCAGGACAACATCGACTTCGGCGAGGCCACCCTGCTCGGGGCCAAGCTCTCCGACACCTTCATCGGCACCGAGGACATCAGCGTCCGGATCCTCGCGGCGGTGCTGGTGCTCACCATGACGGCGACCACCTTCTTGACCCAGCGCCAGCTGATGAGCAAGAACATGCCGGCCGACGCGCTGACCGGCCCTTACGCCCAGCAGCAGAAGCTCCTCCTCTACGTGCTCCCCGTGGTCTTCGCGGTCGGCGGCATCGCCTTCCCGATCGGCGTGATCCTCTACTGGACCACCTCGAACCTGTGGACGATGGGCCAGCAGTTCTACGTGATCCGCAACAACCCCGCGCCCAACACCGAGGCCGCCGCGGCCAAGGAGGAGCGCGACAAGGCCAAGCGGGCCAAGAAGGGCCTCCCCCCGCTCGAGGACGAGAGCCCGACCCGCACCGCCGTGGCCACCGACGAGGCGCCCCGCCCCTCGTCACGGCAGCAGCCGCGGAACGTCTCGCGCGCCCAGCGCAAGAAGCAGGGCGGCAAGCAGCCGCAGCGACCGCGCACCCAGTCCGACCCGCGGCCCGAGAGTGGCACCGGCCCTTCGGGCTCCGGTGACCTCGGTGCCGGCACCACCGACCCAGGAGGCTCCTCGTGAGTGACCAGCTGACCGATCCCCACAACGACGCCGAGCAGCAGACCACGCAGGCTCCCGACGCCACCTCGGCCGACGAGGCTGCGGACGGCGCCGAGGCCCCCGAGAGCCCTTCCAAGCGGGCCCAGAAGCTCGAGCAGGAGGGCGAGATCGCGGCCGACTACCTCGAGGAGCTGCTCGAGATCGCGGACCTCGACGGTGACCTCGACATGGACGTTGAGGGCGACCGCGCCACGGTGTCGATCGTGGGGGCGGAGCTGCCGGAGCTCGTCGGCGAGGACGGCGAGGTGCTGGACGCACTGCAGGAGCTGACCCGGCTCGCGGTCTACCGCGAGACCGGCGAGCGATCCCGGCTGATGCTCGACGTCAGTGGCCACCGTGCCGACCGTCGCGCCGACCTGGAGCGCACCGCGGAGTCGGTCATCGCGCAGGTGCGTGAGTCCGGCGAGCGCGCCGAGCTCGACCCGATGACCCCCTTCGAGCGCAAGGTGGTGCACGACGCCGTCGCCGCCGCCGGGCTCCGCTCGGAGTCCGAGGGGGTCGAGCCGCGCCGTTACGTCGTGGTGCTGCCCGCGTGAGCGACGACGCTCCCGTTTCACGTGAAACACCCCCCGTGCCGGACTCGGCGCGGGGGGTGTTCGCTGACCGGCTCCCCCTCGCGACGGCGTACGCCGAGCTGCTCGCGGTCGAGGCGACGGTCCGGGGGCTGATCGGTCCCCGCGAGGTGCCCCGCCTGTGGGAGCGGCACCTGCTCAACTGCGCCGTGGTCACCGAGCTCGTGCCCGACGGTGCCCGCGTGGTCGACGTCGGCAGTGGGGCCGGGCTGCCCGGTCTGGTGCTGGCGATCCGGCGCCCGGACCTCGAGGTGACGCTGGTCGAGCCGCTGCTGCGCCGCACCACCTTCCTCGAGCTCGCCGTCGAGCAGCTGGGTCTCGCCGGCCAGGTCACGGTGCAGCGGGCACGCGCCGAGCAGGTCGAGGCGACGTACGACGTGGTGACCTCGCGCGCCGTGGCACCGCTCGACCGGCTGGCGCGCTGGTGCCTCCCGCTCGTCGGTCCCGGGGGCACGATGCTGGCGATGAAGGGGTCGTCGGCCCCGGACGAGGTGGCCGAGTCCGCCACGCGCTGGGGCAGGCTCGGATTCGACCAGCCGGTCGTGCACCGGGTCGGGGGCCACCTCGTCGACCCGCCGGTCACCCTGGTCGAGGTACGCCGCGCGCGCTGACCAGGAGGTTATCCACTGGTCGGAAGCGCGCTCCTGAGCGTGAACGGGCTCGGTTGTCCACAGGGACCACCGGCTTTTCCACAGGCAGCCGATGTGAGTTGTCGGTCATCTGGGTGGCCCTGGCGTGTCGGCACGCGCTGTTTCACGTGAAACGCGCACGCTTGGTGCATGAGCCCGTCCGTCCCCCCCACCGCTGCCGACCTCGCCGCCTCGCGGCCCCGCTTCGACGACACCACCCCCATGGCTCGGGCGGTGGAGCGGCAGCTGCTGGTGCGGCAGGGACGGCGCTACGGCGATCCCCTGCCGCGTCCCGACCACACCCGCGTCATGGTCGTGGCCAACCAGAAGGGCGGCGTCGGCAAGACCACGACCGCCGTCAACCTCGCCGCGGCCCTGGCCCAGGGCGGCCTCCGGGTGCTGGTCATCGACCTCGACCCGCAGGGCAACGCCTCCACCGCTCTCGACATCGAGCACACTCGCGGCACGCCGTCGACGTACGACGTGCTGGTCGACGAGGTGCCGCTGGAGCAGGTGGTGCGCCCGCACGCCCGTCTCGACGCGCTCTGGTGCGTGCCCGCGACGATCGACCTCGCCGGTGCCGAGATCGAGCTGGTCTCGGCCGAGGGCCGCGAGCAGCGGCTGCGCCGGGCCCTCGCCGACCACCCGCGGGTGGGCACCGCCGCGGAGGCCGGTGACGAGCGCTTCGACTACGTGCTCATCGACTGCCCGCCCTCGCTGGGACTTCTCACGCTCAACGCCCTGGTGGCCGGCCGCGAGATGCTGATCCCCATCCAGGCGGAGTACTACGCCCTGGAGGGCCTGGGGCAGCTGACCGAGACCATCGAGATGGTGCGTGCGCACCTCAACCACGGCCTCGACGTCAGCACCATCCTGCTCACCATGTACGACGCCCGCACCAACCTCGCGGCCGGCGTGGCCGCCGAGGTGCGTGGCCACTTCGGGTCGCGGGTGCTGCGCACCGCCATCCCGCGCTCGGTGCGGGTCTCCGAGGCTCCGAGCTACGGCCAGAGCGTGATCGCCTACGATCCGGGCTCACCGGGCGCGCTGTCCTACCTGGAGGCGGCTCGCGAGCTCGCCGACCGGGGCGCCGCCCGCCGCGACACGGCGTCGAGCACGTCCACCACCCCCGAGGGAGCACGATGAGCACGCACCAGCCGGTCCGACGAGGCCTCGGACGCGGGCTCGGCTCGCTCATCCCGACCGCGCCGCCGGAGCAGCCCTCGGCGCCGTCCGTCGAGCGGGACCACGGGCACGACCACCGGCCGTCCTCCGCGCCCCCCACGGGCGAGTCGGCTTCGCTGAGCGTGCCGCCGGCCCCCGTGGCGGGCGCCCACTTCGCCGAGCTGCCCGTCACCGCGATCGTCCCCAACCCCCGCCAGCCGCGGCAGGTCTTCGACGAGGACGCCATGGGCGAGCTGGTGCACTCGGTGCGCGAGATCGGGCTGCTCCAGCCCGTCGTCGTGCGCCGCACCGGCGAGGCGTCGTACGAGCTGGTGATGGGCGAGCGTCGCTGGCGGGCCACCCAGGCCGCCGGTCACGACACCATCCCCGCCATCGTGCGCGACACCAGCGACGACGACCTGCTGCGCGACGCCCTGCTGGAGAACCTGCACCGGGCGCAGCTCAACCCGCTGGAGGAGGCGGCGGCGTACCGCCAGCTGCTCGACGACTTCGGCTGCACCCACGACGAGCTCGCCGGCCGGATCGGCCGGAGCCGGCCTCAGATCAGCAACACGCTGCGGCTGCTCAACCTCTCACCCGCGGTGCAGCGCCGCGTCGCAGCCGGCGTGCTGTCGGCCGGTCACGCCCGGGCGCTGCTGGGCGTCGACGACGCCTCGGCGCAGGACCGGCTCGCGGGCCGTGTCGTCGCCGAGGGCATCTCGGTGCGCGGGCTCGAGGAGATGGTCTCGGTCGGGGTCGACGAGGGGGAGTCGGGCCCGGCGGTCCGTGCTGCCCGCCCCACCGCACCCGGTCTCACCGAGATCTCCGACCGGCTCGGCGACCGGCTCGACACCCGTGTCAAGGTCAGCCTGGGCCGGTCGAAGGGCAAGATCACCATCGACTTCGCCTCGCTGGCCGACCTGGAGCGCATCGTCACCGTGATCGACCCCCGCAACCGCCACGACCGCCCCATCTGAGGTCGAGCCTTCTGTCGGTCGAGCCTTCTGTCGGTCGAGCCTTCTGTCGGTCGAGCCTTCTGTCGGTCGAGCTTGTCGAGACCACAAAACGTCATGTCGACAAAGCAACACATCGACCTGACGACACGTCGACTGTTCGACGTGAAACCTCAGCCCTGGTCGCGCGCGGCGCGACGGGCGGCGCGACGGGCCCTCTCCTCCTCGTCGAGCTCGAGGGCTCGCTCGGGGGTGGGGGCGGAGCCGCCCCGGGAGGCGGGCAGCCACCAGCTGCCGGGGGGCTGCTCGTTCGCGGGGTAGGCGTCGATGGCGGCGTCGACCAGGCCCACGACGCGCTCGCGCAGCTCGAGCGTCTCCTTGACGGGGTCCTCTCCGGTGGGGTGCATCGGCTCGCCGACCCGGATGCCGATGGTCTTGCCCCGCGAGAGGTCGCGCGGGTGGTCCTTGGTGAGGATGCGCTGCGTGCCCCACAGCGCGACCGGCACGAGCGGGACGCCGGCCTCCGCGGCGATGCGCACCGCGCCGGTCTTGAACTCCTTGGGCTCGAAGGAGCGCGAGATGGTCGCCTCGGGGAAGATCCCGACGGCCTCGCCCGACTGCAGGTAGCGCAGCGCGTCGTCGAGCGACTGGGCGCCCTCGGCGCGGTCGACCGAGATGTGGTGCATCGAGCGCATCACCGGCCCGCCGACGGGGTGGTCGAAGACCTCGCGCTTGGCCATGAAGCGCACCAGGCGGCGTGAGGGATGGGCGGCGAACCCGCCCAGCACGAAGTCGACGTAGCCGATGTGGTTGAAGGCGAGCAGCACGCCGCCCTCGCGAGGCACGTGCTCGGTGCCGTCGAGCTGGAAGCGCAGGCCCATGGCGCGGAAGAGCGTCTTGGCCGTCACGATGACGGGCGGGTAGGTCAGGTCGCGCATGGCGCGCATCGTCGCACGCCGGGACGCGCGGCCGACAGACACGGCTCGGTCGCGCGACCGGCCGGCGTCACACCTGGAAGACTGGTCCCATGCGCCCGATCGTCCAGAGCCGCAAGCTGCAGCACGTCCGGTACGACGTCCGGGGTCCGATCCTGGTCGAGGCCCAGCGGCTCGAGGCCGAGGGCCACAAGATCCTCAAGCTCAACATCGGCAACCCCGCGCCCTTCGGCTTCGAGGCGCCCGAGGCGATCGTGGCCGACATCGTGCACAACCTGCCCGAGGCGCAGGGTTACTCCGACAGCCGCGGGATCTACTCCGCGCGCACGGCGGTGGCGCAGTACTACCAGGCCCGGGGCCTGCGCGAGACCGCCAACGACGACGTCTACATCGGCAACGGCGTCTCCGAGCTGATCTCGATGGTGCTGCAGGCCTTCCTCGACGACGGCAACGAGGTGCTGGTGCCCGCCCCCGACTACCCGCTGTGGACCGGCGCGGTCTCGCTGTGCGGCGGCACGCCGGTGCACTACCGCTGCGACGAGGACAACGGCTGGGACCCCGACCTGGAGGACATCGAGCGCAAGATCACCCCGGCGACCCAGGCGCTGGTCATCATCAACCCCAACAACCCCACCGGCGCCGTCTACAGCGAGGAGACCGTCAAGGGGCTGGTCGACATCGCGCGGCGCCACGAGCTCGTGGTCTTCAGCGACGAGATCTACGAGAAGATCCTCTTCGACGACGCCGTGCACCACCACACCGCGGCGTACGCCGGCGACGACGTGCTGTGCCTGACCTTCAGCGGGCTCTCCAAGGCCTACCGCGTCTGCGGCTACCGCGCCGGCTGGGTGATGGTCTCGGGACCCAAGCACCTCGCGCAGGACTTCCTCGAGGGCCTCACCCTGCTGGCCAACATGCGGATGTGCGCCAACGTGCCCGCGCAGCACGCGATCCAGACCGCGCTGGGCGGCTACCAGTCGATCGAGGAGTACATCCACCCCGGCGGCCGCTTCTACGAGCAGTCGAAGACCGCCGCGAAGCTGCTCAACGAGATCGAGGGCGTCAGCTGCGTGGAGCCCCGGGGGGCGCTCTACTGCTTCCCCCGGCTCGACCCCGACGTCTACCCGATCAAGGACGACGAGCAGTTCGTGATCGACCTGCTGCGGGCCAAGAAGATCCTGGTCACCCACGGCACCGGCTTCAACTGGTTCGAGCCCGACCACTTCCGGCTGGTGACCCTGCCCGACCTCGACACGCTGACCGAGGCGATCGGCCGGATCAGCGACTTCCTGGCCACCCAGCGCTGAGACCCCGATGAGTGCACCGTGACCCGCCGGACCGAGCGCCTCACCCTCGACCACCTGCCGCTGCTCCCGGCAGGCTCCGACTGCGTCTTCTGGGAGCTCGATCCCGTACGCCGCCGCGAGGTGCGCGGGCACGAGGCCGAGGAGAAGGCGGCGTGGGTCTCCACGGTGCTGCGCGAGTGGGGCTCGTGCGGCCGGGTCCTGCTGGTCGACGGCGAGGTCGTCGGGCACGCGCTGTGGGCGCCCCCGGTGCACGTGCCCGGGGCCGACGGCTTCGCGACCGCGCCCGTGAGCGGCGACGCGGTGGTGCTCACCGAGATGTACGTCGCCCCCGAGCACCGCGGGGGCGGGCTCGGCCGGGTGCTGGTGCAGGGCATGGCCAAGGACCTGGTGCGCTCGGGGACCGTCCGCGCGGTCGAGGCCTTCGGGCACTCCGGGCCCAGCGACCACGACACCTGCACCGTGCCCACCCAGTTCCTGCTCGCGGTGGGCTTCCGCACCCACCGGGCCCACCCGGTGCACCCCCGGATGCGGATGGACCTCAAGACCACGGTCAGCCTGCGGCAGGAGCTCGAGCGCGGGCTCGACCGGCTGCTGGCGCCGGTCAAGCGCCAGCCACGACCGGTCCGCCCGGTGCCGCGCGACGGTGCACAGCGCGGGTCTCGAACACGTTCAACCCGCCCTGACCTGCGGTTCTAGGAGACCGCGGCGACGATCTCAGGGTCGGAGCAGGCGGCCGCAAAGGCCGCTACGCGCGCCCGGATCTCCCGGCCGAGCAGCCAGACGCCGAGGCGGTCGGCGACGGGGGAGAGCCAGCCGGGGCGGGTCGCGAAGGTGTACTTCCACACGGCACGGGTGCCGTCGACCCCCTCCTGCTGCTGGGGCGTGAAGCGCCACCCTCCGCCGAAGGAGGCGAAGAACCACGGCCCCGTCTCCATCGTCATGCCGACCGAGGTGGGCGGCCGGTAGGAGACGTAGCGGCTCACCATCCGCGGCCCCACCCGGGCCCGGGTGTAGGTGCGCACCCCGACGTCGGGAGCGGCGGCGCCGTCGAGGAGGTGCTGCCGGCGGATGAAGGGGTCCCAGCGCAGCCGCAGCTCACCGGTGGTCTGGCTGACGGCGAAGGCCTGCGCCGGCGGCAGGGGGACCCACGCCTCGGCGCTCACCTGGGGCACGGCCACGCCCTCACGGCGTGTAGGCGGCGCGGAGCTCGGAGTAGCTCAGCACGCCGGTGTGCGCGTCGACGTCGGGAGTGAGGTAGAAGCGCTGCACCGCCACCACGAGGGCCTCGGCGAGCTGGTCGCGGAAGTCGGGGTCCTCCAGGCGTGCTCGGTCGCTGGTGTTGGTGAGGTAGCCGGCGTCGAGGCGCACCGCGGGCATCTCGGTGCGGCGCAGCAGCTCGAAGGCCTTGGCGTGGCTGCGCAGGTCGAGCAGGTCGGTGCGCGCGACGATCTCGCGCTGCACCAGGCCGGCGAAGCGCTCCCCGGCGGAGGACCAGGAGGCCGGGTCGGTGCCCCCGAAGAAGTAGGTGGAGCAGCCCTTGGCCTGGGGATTCTCCGAGGTGTCGAGCGCCAGGGAGAGGAAGAGGTCGGCGCGGGTGCGGTTGGCGAAGGCCGCACGCTCCGCGTCGTCGCGGGGGACGGCGCCGCGCGGGGCGGAGAGGTAGGCCTGCACGCCGATGGCCACCAGTCGCCCCTCCACGCGCCCGGCGAGGTCGTGCAGGATCGCGTCGTGCTCGTCGGCGAGGTCGGCGGGCAGGTGGTCGGTGCGGCCCACGTCGACCACCACGGTGCGGCCGGTGAGGTTGGGCCCCACGTCGCGGATGTGCTCCGCGTCGCGCAGGGCCCCCGGTGCCCCGCCGCGCACGATGGGGGCGAGGCGCGCGAGCGCCTTGAGCGTCGCGGGGCCGCAGGTGCCGTCCGGGGGGAGCCCGGTGTTGCGCTGGAACTCCCGCACGGCGTCCTCGGTCTGCGGCCCGAAGTAGCCGTCGACGCGCAGCACGCCGAAGCCCAGGTCGAGCAGTCGGCGCTGCAGCACGGAGACGTCGTCCCCGACCATGAGGTCGCCGGGCAGGTGGGTCAGGATCCGGTCACCGAGGTCCCAGCGAGCCTCCTCGAGGCGCCGGTAGGTGTCGGGACCCACCACCCCGTCGACGCTGAGCCCGCGCTGCTGCTGGAAGTCGCGCACGGCGAGCTCGACACGCTCGTCGAAGCCGTGCGTGACGGCCTCGACCTCGAGCAGCCCGAGACGACCGAGCAGGGCCGTCACCCTCGTGACGGCCGGCCCGGTGTCACCGCGGCGGCAGACGACGTCCATCGCGCCGACCCTAGGGCATCCGGCCCGGAGGCCGGCCACCCCTCAGGGGGCTCAGGCGATGAACTCGTCGAGCTCCTTGAGCAGCGCAGCCTTGGGGCGGGCGCCGACGATCTGCTTGACGACCTCGCCGCCCTGGTAGACGTTGAGCGTCGGGATGCCGGTGACCCGGTAGGTCGACGGCGTCACGGGGTTCTCGTCGACGTTCATCGCGACGAAGGAGATCTTCTCGCCGTGCGCGGCGTTGAGCTCGTCGAGGATCGGGCTCACCTGACGGCACGGACCGCACCACTCGGCCCAGAAGTCGACGAGCACGGGCTTGTCGGACTTCAGCACCTCGGTGTCGAAGGTGTCGTCGGTGACGGCCGGAAGGTTGGACATGTGGTGCTCCTCAGCGGGTTGCGTGGCTGGTGGATGGTGCTGGGGGGTCAACGTCTCGACGCCGCGGGGCTATTCCGTGGCGCACGAGACAATCAGCCCGCGGCGCCGACGGTGGCCGCACCCGCCGGCGTGGTGAGCGCGAAGTCGAGGTCGGCGAGGTAGCGCTCGGCGTCGAGGGCGGCGGCGCAGCCCGTGCCCGCCGCGGTGATCGCCTGGCGGTAGTGGTGGTCGACCAGGTCGCCACAGGCGAAGACGCCCGGCAGGTCGGTCTTCGTCGACGGGTGGTCGACCAGGACGTAGCCCTCCTCGTCGAGCCGCACCTGGCCCTTGACGAGCTCGGAGCGCGGGTCGTGCCCGATGGCGATGAAGAGCCCCGTGGCGTCGAGCTGCCGCTCCTCGCCGGTGACCGTGTCGCGCAGCGTCACGCCCGTGAGCTTGTCGTCGCCGTGGATCTCGGCGACCTCGGAGTTCCACGCGAAGTCGATCTTGTCGTCGGCGAAGGCCCGCTCCTGCATGATCTTGGAGGCGCGGAGCTCGTCACGACGGTGGATCAGGGTCACCTTGGAGCCGAAGCGGGACAAGAAGGTGGCCTCCTCGACCGCGGAGTCGCCGCCGCCGACGACGGCGATGTGCTGCTCGCGGAAGAAGAAGCCGTCGCAGGTCGCGCACCAGCTGACGCCGTGGCCGGAGAGCCGGTCCTCGTCGGGCAGGTCGAGCTTGCGGTAGCCCGAGCCCATGGCCAGGATCACGGCGCGGGCGGTGAACTCGCCCTCGGCGGTGCGGACCACCTTGGTCTCGCCGGTGAGGTCCATGCCGGTGACGTCGTCGGGGACCAGCTCGGCGCCGAAGCGCTCGGCCTGCGCCCGCATCTCGTCCATCAGGGCCGGGCCCTGGATCCCGTCACGGAAGCCCGGGAAGTTCTCGACCTCGGTGGTGTTCATCAGCGCGCCACCGGCGGTGACGGAGCCCTCGAAGATCAGCGGGCGGAGGTTGGCCCGCGCGGCGTAGACCGCGGCGGTGTAGCCCGCCGGGCCGGACCCCACGATGATGAGCTCACGGGTCTCGGACTGGTCGGTCACTGCTGCTCCTGCGGCGGTAGGGATTCTGGTCAGGCGTCTCAACGCATCCTAGGCAGGCGTTGTTCCAGCCGCCGGGGCCAGCCCGGCACGACCATCCCCGACTCAGCCCAGGGCGACCAGGTCCTGCACGTCGTCGGTGGGCAGGTCGCCCTCGACGGTCGCGTCGACGGACATCGAGGTCAGGTCGGCGCGGCCCGACTGCACCGTCAGGAAGGCCGTGTCGGAGGCGTCGCGGCCGGTCGCCACCCGCACCAGGCTCTGCCGCGGCGCCAGCGTCGTCGCGTCGACCACCTGCCAGGCCCCGTCGATGGCGGCCTCGACGACGGCGTGGAAGTCCATCGGGGTGAGCCCCGGGGCGTAGACCGAGACCAGGCGGGCCGGCACGTTGCGCGCCCGCAGCATCGCGATCACCAGGTGGGCGAAGTCGCGGCAGACCCCCTGCCGGGCCAGCAGGGTCTGCGTGGCGCCGTCGGTGGGCCGGCTGGAGCCGCTGACGTAGTAGAGCTGGGTGCCGACCCACGAGCTCACCGCGTCGAGCAGGTCCTTGCCCTCGAGGCGAGCAAACTCCGCCCACGCCGTGGGGCCCAGCTCGTCGGACTCGGCGTAGCGGCTCGGGCGGCGGTAGACGATGTCGTCGACCGGGTCGACCAGCGCGGCCTCGGCGCGCCCGGAGAGCGTCGCGTCGTAGGCCAGCGAGAGCCGTCCGGGAGGAGCGGTGCACACGTGGAGCCGCGCACCGTCGCTCACCACCTGCTCACGCACCTGCACCGGCTCGCCGTCGACGGTCACGGAGAGCACCTCGGACTCGCGGGGCACGCCGTCGGCCACCGCGACCGACCAGACCAGCTCGGCGGTCTCGCGCACGTCGAGCTCGATGCGGGCACGGACGGTACGGCGCGGCGTCGGCGCGGCGGGGTCGGTCACCCCCTCAGTCTCACCGACCGGCGGCGTCGGCTGGCACCTGGCCCCGCGCGACGGTGCTGCCGTCGGCGCAGGCCAGCGCCTCGACGGCGCGCTCGCCACCCTCGACCGGACCGACGAGCAGCACGGCCGGGTCGCCGTCGAGGGCGACGAAGGTGGCGTCGCCGCGTGCCGGGTCGGGCACCACGCAGCCCGAGCCCTGCAGCCGGTCGCGCTCGGCGGCGTCGACCATGGCGTCGCCGGCACCGGCGATCTCACCCGCGGCGAGCAGCTGCTCGGTGTCGGTGGTCAGGCTGCGGGCCGACAGGGCGGGCATCTCGACGACGCGGGTGTCGCCGCTGCTGCCGGAGCCCTCGGACTCCTCGGGCCCGCCGGACTCCTCGGATCCACCGGCGTCGGCCGACGCGGCCGGCTCGCGGGTCTCGTCCTGCGAGGTCTCGTCGGGTGAGGCCGACGGCTGCTGCTGCGCCGTGGATCCCTCGGCCGAGCTCGTGTCAGCGCTGCTCGACGCCCCGCCGGCGGCGCTGTCGCCGTCGCCGTCGCCCGAGGTGAGCGCGGCGGTGCCGAGCCCGCCCACGACCACCACGGCCGCGGCGGCCGCGAGCCACGGGGCCACGCGGCGTCGCAGCGGCACCACGGCGGCCGGGGTCGCGGGTGCCGCGGACCCCGACCCCGACCCCGCCTCGGCGGCCAGGGCAGCGTCAAGGCGGGCCGTGACGTCGGGGGGAGCGGCGGGCGGGTCGACCTGGTCGGTGTGGGCCAGGTCGCGGAGGAGGCGGCGGACGCGCTCCTGCTCACCGGGCGTGCTCACGGTCGGTCGGCCTCCTTCCGGGGCTGGGGGTCACGGGAGTCTGACGTGCCGGGGCGCGTGGTGGTTCCGCCGGGGTGCTCCTCGCCGCCCTCCGAGGCGGGGGAGAGGTCGGCCAGCAGCGTGGCGAGCCTGGCACGCCCCCGGTGGCAGCGGCTCTTCACCGTGCCCGGGGGCACCTCGAGCCGCGCGGCGGCCTCGGCGACCGACCAGCCCTCCAGGTCGACGAGGACCAGGCAGAGCCGCTGCTCCTCCGGCAGCTCGCGCAGCGCGGCGTGGACCCGCTCACGGAGGTCGGCGTCGAGCACCCGCTGCAGCGGCTCGTCGACGTCGGTCGGGTCGGGGAGCAGGTCGTGACGCTCGTCGAGGTCGTCGGGCAGCGGCTCCGCGCGGCGTACCCGGGCGCGCCGCAGCCGGTCGAGACAGGCGTTGACCACGATCCGGTGCAGCCAGGTGGTGACCTGCGCGTCGCCGCGGAAGGACCCGGCGCGACGGTAGGCCGCCACCAGGGCGTCCTGCAGCGCGTCGGCGGCCTCCTCGGGGTGTCCGGTGGTGCGCAGCGCCACGGCCCAGAGCCGGTCGCGGTGGCGCAGGACCAACGCGCCGAAGGCGTCGGGGTCGCCCTCGACGTGGGCGCGCAGCAGCGCGGCGTCGTCGCGCTGCTCACCGGAGGTGGCGGTCACGGGGACAGCATCGCCTACGAGCGCACGTTGACCTCGGCCACCTCGCCGCGGTAGCCGCCGGGAGCGGCCGGGAGCTCGGTGAGCCAGAGCAGCAGGTAGCGCGTCGTGGGCGCGGGGTCGAGCTGCACCGTGGTGCGCCGTGGGGCGCCGTCCTGGCCGCCGACCTCCTGGAGCTGGTCGAGCGAGGTGGGGGCGTCGGCGGTGCCCTCGGGGGCGGCGTACAGCCGGAAGCTGGTGGGTGCGGTGCCGAAGCGCACGGTGACCTCGCCGACCTCCTGGTCCTCGCCGAGGTCGAGCAGCACGCCCACGCCGCTCTTGAGGCCGCCGAGGTCGGGCCGGTTGTAGTAGGTGACCGTCGACCACGTGGTGGCGGGGTCGCCGTCGAAGACGTTGGCGGCCTGGTCGGGGTTCTCGCTCTGGTCGCCCTCGGGGTCGAAGTCGCTGGCGCCGGCGATGGAGAGCGACTGCGGCCGCGGCGAGGCGGTCTCGCTCGGGTCGTCGTCACCACCGCCACCCACCAGGGGGAGGCCGGAGCCGCGGCCGAGGCTGAAGGCCGCGATCATCGCGATGACGGTGGCGAGCAGGACCCCGACGACCACGGCGGTGCGCAGCCAGCCGCGGCCCTCGTGGCCGTTGCCCGGGGCAGCCGGCGGCTCGTCGCCCTCGAAGGGCCAGTACGGCGAGGGCTCCGCGGCGGGGGCCGGTGCCGGAGGGCGGACGGTGGGGCTCGCCTGGGTCGCGGTCGCGGCGCGCGCGGCGGCCGGCACGCGGCGCTCGGTGGTCGCGAAGAGCGGCCGCTCGGGGGAGTCCTCGAAGGGCGGCGGGGGCGGCACGCGGTCGGGGGCGCGCAGCGGCGCCTGCGAGTCGGGGCCTTCCACCGGCTCCCGGTGCAGCGCGGTCGACTCCATGGCCGGCACGGTGGGCAGCGCCCCCATCTCGCCGGTCGCGTCGGGGTCGTCGTCGTGGGTGACGGGCGCGACCGCCTGCGTGGCCTCGACCGCCTGGGCGGCCTCGACCGCCTGGGTGGCCTGGACCGCCTGGGTGGGCTCGACGGGCTCCTCGGGCTGCGAGCGCCGGCGGGCCTCCTCCGCGAGGGCGGCGCGGGAGAGCACGCTCGTCGGCTCGTCGTGCGCCGCGGTCACCGGGAGCGCGCCGTACGCCGGCTCGCCGGTGAAGTCGGCCAGCGCGGCGGCGATCTCCTCGGCGGTCTCGATGGGCAGCTCGTGGCGTGATCCCTCGCGGTGGAGCACCCGCTCGCAGATCGCGTCGAGGGCGCGGGGCACGCCGGCCCGCACCTGGCGCGGCCGCAGCGGCCGGCGACCCTCCAGCGGCGCGGCCGGCACGGAGGACTCCGCGACGCCGGGCCACCGGCCGGTGAGAGCGGCGTAGAGCACGGCGGCGACGTCGATCACGTCGGCCTCGCGGGCGTCGAGCTCGCCGTAGACCGGGCTGACCGGGGGGGCGCGGTGCAGCGAGGCGTCGACGACGTAGCCGATCAGCTTCACCGCCCCGGAGTGGGTGACGAGCACGGCCTCGGGGTTGAGGCGTCCGTGGCTGACGCCGCTGGCGTGGCCGGCCGCGATCGCCTGGGCCACCTCCTTGGCCAGCCAGGCGGCCCGCGACGGCGCCAGCGGACCCCGCTGCAGCATCAGGTCGAGCGAGAGCCCCTCGCCCCACTCCTGGACGACCCAGCAGACGCCGTCGGCGTCGTCGCAGTCGAGCACCCGCAGCAGGTGCTGGTCGTTGACCGTCGCGGAGAGCCGCGCCGCCTCCAGCAGGTCCTCGGCGCGGTCGTCGTCGCTGCGCACGGCGTGCACCGCCACCGAGCGCGCCAGCACCGTGTCGGTGGCGCGCCAGAAGCGGGCGCCGTCGCTGTCGGTGAGCAGGTCCTCGAGCCGGTAGCGACCGGCGAGCAGCGTGCCGGGGCCGATGGGTGCCGACGTCGGGCTGCTCACGGTGCTCCCCTCACGCTCGTCCGCTCTGGTGGGCTGGCCCGCGCCACCCCACCGGCTGGGCGTGCCGGCCCGACGGGGGGTGGGGCGCACTCGGACGTGGGCCACTCTACTGGCCGCTGGTCGGCAGCAGGTCGGATCCGGCGATCGTCCGCGGCGGCGCGAGCCGCTGCGTCAGCGTCCTCGGCGGAGCCGGCCGCCGACGAGTGCGACGACCTCCTGCACCTCGCTCAGCCGCAGCAGCCGCGCCGCCAGCAGGTACGCCGCGGCGAAGCCGGCGCCCACGACGAGCAGCTCGGCCAGCGCCGCCGCCTTGCTCGCGTCGGCGACCCAGGGCAGCGCGTGCAGCCCCGTGCGGAGCCCGAGACCGACGGCTCCCGCGACGGCCACCGCGAGCACCAGGCGCACCCCGAAGCGCAGCAGGGTGCGGCCGGCGAGGTCGCCGACGGTGCGCCGCAGCACGAGCAGCGAGAGCACCGCGCCCACGCCGTAGGCGCTGGCGTAGGCGAGCACCAGGCGGGGCGCGGTCTCGACCGGAGGAGCCCCGAGGACCAGGAGCAGCGCCACGGCGATGTTGGTGGCCGCGACGACGCACTGCACCCAGAAGACCAGCCGGGTCCGCTCCAGGGCGTAGAAGCCCCGCAGCGCGACGTAGTGCGTGGTGAAGAGGACGAGACCGAGGCCGAAGAGCGCCATCGAGGGGGCGAAGCTGGCGTAGCTGTCGGCCCCGCTGCCCCAGCCGAAGGCGAGCTGGGCCACCGCCAGCGAGGTCAGCGCGAGCAGGGTGGCAGCCGGGGCGATCAGCGCCAGCGCCGAGCGGAGCGTGCGGCTGACCTGCCGGCCGAGCGAGCCGAGGTCGCCGTCGGCGGCGTACGACGAGAGCAGCGGCAGCGCCGCCGTGGCCAGCGAGACCGTGACCACCGAGTGGGGGACCATCGTGATCAGGAAGGCGTTGGAGTAGACGGTGTAGCCGGTGCCCTCGGCCTGTCCCGGGGGCACGGCCGTGCCGCTGCTCGCCAGCCGCACCACCACGGTGTAGGCGACCTGGTTGACCACGACGAAGAGCACCGTCCACACGCCGAGCCGCAGGGTGTGGCCGAGTCCGGTGCCGCGGAAGTCGAAGCGCGGGCGGTAGCGCACCCCGGCCGCCCGCAGGTAGGGCAGCAGCACCAGCAGCTGCACCACGATGCCGAAGGTGGAGCCCAGGCCCAGCAGCGCCTCCTGGCCGGGGGTGAAGCCGCCCTCGAGCTCGGGCCCGAGGGCGGGGCCGTGCACCAGCAGGTACGCCGCCAGCACGGCCACGGAGATCACGTTGTTGGCGATGGGGGCCCACATCATCGGCCCGAAGCGCCGGTGGGCGTTGAGGATCTGCCCGACCAGCACGAACATGCCGTAGAAGAAGACCTGCGGCAGGCAGTAGCGCGCGAAGGCGATCACCGAGTCGAGCTGCTCCTCGCGCCCGGGGTCGAAGAAGCCGTCGGCGAGGAAGAGCCGCATCAGCCACGGCGCGCCCACCACGAGCAGCACGGTGACCCCGCCGAGGAAGAGCGCGGCGAGCGTCACGATGCGGTTGGTGTAGGCCTCGCCGCCGTCGGGGTGGTGCTTGATGCCCCGCACCAGCTGCGGCACGAGCACGGCGTTGACCACGCCGCCCACCATGAGGATGTAGAGCATGTTGGGCACGGTGTTGGCGATGGTGAAGATGTCGGCGTGCAGGCCCGCACCCAGCGCGGCCACCAGCATCAGGCCGCGCACGAAGCCGCTCAGGCGCGAGACCACGGTGCCCGCCGCCATCACGGCGCTGCTGCCGAGCAGCGAGCGGTGCTGCTCGTCGTCCCCGCTCACGCGTCGCTCCCCTCGCGCACGGGCTGCCGTCGCGAGCGCCCCTCCCGCCACCGCTGCCGCACCCGGCGCAGCAGCGCGAAGAGGAAGAGCGCGCTGGCCCCGGCCATGACGTACCAGATGGTGCGCCCGACCTGGCTGGTGCGGAGCACGAAGTCGTACGACGCCCCCGCGACGACGCCGGACGACGTGACCGGCACGATCGAGACGTCGTGCACGCCCTCGTCGCTGGTCACCGGCACGGGCAGCGTCACGCGCTGCTCGGGCCCGAGCTCGACCGGCTCGACCGGCTCGACGCGCACCTCGCCGTCGGAGCGGACGTCGAGGCCGACGGTGACCGGCTGCTGCAGGTCGTTGACCACGCTCACCGTCAGGGTGCCGCTGCCGCCGGAGAGCGTGACGAAGTCGGTGCCGAAGACGCCGACCTGCTCGAGGTCGGCGGTCAGGCTGCGGCGCAGGCCGTCGGCCGCGGCCACGCCGTCGCCGGGCCGGTCGCGCACGTGGTACGACACGGCGCCGAGCGCGGCCCCGGTGACCCGGTCGAGCACGTCGTTGACGTTGGCCAGCAGCTCGTCGAGCGCGACCCCCTGGCGGACCAGGCGCCGGGCGGCGACGATGTTGGCCGGCCCGAGCTCGCGCGCCTCAGAGGCCTCCTCGTAGGCCAGCCCGCCCTCCAGCTCACCCACCGCGGGTGGCAGGTCGTCGAGCTGCAGCCAGGGCACCTCGAGGGCGTCGAAGAAGTCGGCCTCGGCCCAGGCGGCCCCGGGGTCCCAGGAGGGCGGCAGCGTGAGCACCACCGGGCGGGGCGACTGCCCGGTGGCGTCGGCCCTGCCGGCCTCCAGCAGCGTCTCGGCCAGCAGCCGCTGCCGCAGCGCCAGCGGGTCGGCGGCACGCACCGGCGCCGGGCCCCCGGCCCCCACACGGGCGTCGCTGAGCACGACGTCGTGCCCCTCGAGCGTCGCGCCGGGCGGGAGCGCGAGCCGCCCGCGGTCGGAGAGCAGCAGGTCGACGTCGTCGGCCAGCTCGTCGAGGAGCGCCGGCTCGACCTGGCCGTCGGGCGGCGAGACCACGGGGTCGGCGTCGAGGTCGCGCGCCTCGAAGGTGGCGCGCGCGAGCCGGAGGGCACGGGCGAGCAGGGTGGGTCGCTCGCGGAGCAGCGCGACGGCGTCGGCGTCGGCGTACGGCAGTCCGAGCACGTCGGCCGACCCGAGCTGCCCGTCGAGCCGCCGCAGCAGCCCGCGGGCGGTCGACGCCTCGGCGGTGTCGGGCACCCCGGCCTCCTCGGGCTCGGGCTCGGCCTCCTCCGACGGCGTGGGTGAGGGCTCGGGCTCCTCCGCGGGCTCGCTCGGCTCGGCGTCCGGGTCGGGCACCCGCTCGGGCGGGCCCAGTGACAGCGGCGGGTTGCCGCGGCCGAGGTCGTCGAGCGCCTCGAGCACGGCCGGGTCGACGAGCCAGGTGAGCGGGCTGTCGCCGGCGGTGAGGGCGAAGCGCGAGATCCGGTCGAGCCGGCCCTCCTCGCCGATCAGGTCGACCCACCCCTCGGGGTCGGCCAGGCTGCCGTCGGCGCCGCGGGTGGTCTCCGCGCGCAGCGGGAGCACCAGGCTCACGGGCACCTCGCTGTCGGGCAGGTCGCCGCGGTCGACGACGGGCACGAAGGTGCGGGCGCGCCCGTCGGCCACCGCGTCGCGACCCTCGGCGTTGGTGCCCAGGGCGTGCACGCCGATCCAGTAGACGCCGGGTGCCGACGCCGGCGGGAGCTCGTCGGCGGGCACCCGCACGGTGAAGCCGGCCCGCTCGCCGGGCTCGAGGTCGCCGAGCCCCTGGAAGGCCCCCGGGGCGTCGATGCGGTCGCCGACGGCGGTCTCCTCCGGGGTGAGCGCCGCGAGGTCGAGCTCGTCGCGCGTGGTCAGGGGCGCGTCACCGAGGAAGGGCAGCACGTTGACGTCGGTCCAGGCCTCCTCGGAGGTGTTGCTCACCGTGCCGGTCATCACGACCGGTCCGCGCCGTGGCACGACCCCGGGGGAGAGCGAGGTCAGCCGCACCTTCAGCGGCGTGGCGACGGCGACCGCCTCCTCCTCGTCGGGCTCGCCCGTGGGGGTGCCCGTCGGAGTGCCCGTGGGGGTGCCCGTGGGGGTGCCCGTGGGCGTGGCGCCGGGCGTCGTCTCGGCGGCGTACGACGGGGCGCCCTGGAGGGCGACACCGAGGGGCGCGACCACCAGCGACAGCAGCAGCCCCGTCGCCCCGGCGCGGGTCCTGCGGCCGGGGCGGGTCACGCCGGGGATGCTACCGAGCAGCCCCGCTGCGACGTCCCTAGACTGTGCTCCCGTGTCCGACGAGCCGCTGCTGATCACCGACGTGCAGGCCCGGGTCAGCGCCGAGCTGGAGCGGCTCTCGCCCGTGCTCGACGAGCTGGGCGCGCGCTTCGCGGCGGCGGGCGAGGAGCTCGCCCTGGTGGGCGGTCCGGTGCGCGACGCGATGCTGGGGCGGCTGCAGCAGGACCTCGACTTCACCACCTCCGCGAGGCCCGAGGTGACGGAGCGGCTGCTGGTCGGCTTCGCCGAGGCGACCTGGGACATCGGCCGTGCCTTCGGCACCATCGGGTGCCGGTGGGGCCAGTGGACCATCGAGATCACGACCTACCGCTCCGAGGCCTACGACCCCACGAGCCGCAAGCCCGAGGTGGCCTACGGCGACTCCCTGGTCGGCGACCTGGCGCGGCGCGACTTCACCGTCAACTCCATGGCGCTCTCGCTGCCCTCCCAGCGGCTCGAGGACCCCTTCGGCGGCGTCGTCGACCTCGCCGAGCGCCGGCTGCGCACCCCGGGCACGCCGGAGGCGTCCTTCTCCGACGACCCGCTGCGGATGCTGCGCGCGGCCCGCTTCGCCGCCCAGCTCGGCTTCACCGTCGACGCCGACGTCGTGGCGGCGATGACCGACATGGCCGAGCGCATCTCGATCGTCTCCGCGGAGCGCGTGCGCGAGGAGCTGGTCAAGCTGCTCATGGCGCCCGACCCGGTGCGCGGCCTGCGGCTGCTCGTCGAGACCGGGCTGGCCGCCCAGGTGCTGCCCGAGCTACCGGCGCTGGCGCTGGAGCGCGACGAGCACCACCGCCACAAGGACGTCTACGAGCACAGCCTGACCGTGCTGGAGCAGTCGATCGACCTCGAGCACCGCCTCGGTGGCCCCGACTTCGTCTCCCGCTTCGCCGCGCTGATGCACGACGTGGGCAAGCCGCGCACCCGCCGCTTCCTCGACGACGGCAGCGTCACCTTCCACCACCACGACGTCGTGGGCGCCAAGCTCACGCGCAAGCGGATGCAGGCGCTGCGCTTCTCCAAGGAGCAGATCCAGGCGGTCACGACCCTGGTCGAGCTGCACCTGCGCTTCCACGGCTACGGCGACGGCGAGTGGACCGACTCTGCCGTACGCCGCTACGTGCGCGACGCCGGCGACCAGCTGGCCCGGCTGCACGTGCTCACCCGGGCCGACTGCACCACCCGCAACCGCCGCAAGGCCGAGCGGCTGCGCCGCGCCTACGACGACCTGGAGACCCGCATCGAGCGGCTCGAGGCCGAGGAGGAGCTCGCCGCGATCCGCCCCGACCTCGACGGCAACCAGATCATGGAGGTGCTCGGGGTGGGGCCGGGCCGCGAGGTGGGCGAGGCCTACCGCTTCCTGCTGGAGCTGCGCCTCGACCGGGGCCCGCTGGAGCACGACGAGGCCGCCGAGGCGCTCCGCACCTGGTGGGCCGCGCGCACGGCCTGACCTGCTCCGACCCGGCTGTGACGGGCGCCACGCCGACGTAACGCGCCGCCGGCCCGCACCGTTGGAGCACCCGTACGCCGCCCACCCACCGAGGAGACCCGCATGACCGAGACCGCCGTCGCCCCGCTCGAGGCCGAGATCGAGATCGCGGCTCCGCCGGCCCGGGTGTGGGAGCTGCTCAGCGACCTGCGGCAGATGCCGCGGTGGAGCGACCAGACCTGGAAGGTCTTCGCGCGCGGCGAGATCACCGAGGGCACCTCGATGCTCAACCTCAACCGGCTGGGCTGGCGGGTGTGGCCGACCAGCGCCCGCGTCGTCGACTTCGAGCCCGAGCGCCGGGTGGCCTTCCGGGTGCGCGAGAACCGCACCGTCTGGTCCTTCGACCTCACCCCCACCGCGTCGGGGACCCGGGTGGTGCACCGTCGGGAGGCGCCCCAGGGCATCTCGGGGATCTCCACCGGCCTGACCAAGGTCGCGCTGGGCGGGGTCCCCGCGTTCACCCGCGCGCTGCAGCAGGGCATGCGGCAGACGCTCTCCCGCGTGAAGGCTGACGCCGAGGGCTGAGCCTCCTAGGCTCGGCCCATGCGCAGCGACCTCTTCGACCAGGGCAACCTCGAGCGGGAGGGGGTCGGCCGCTTCGCGCTGCAGAACCCCCAGCTGCTGCGGGTCGCGCTGGGCGACGACGTGCTCGCGGTCAAGGGCGCGATGGTGGCCTACCAGGGTCGCGTGGAGTTCGTGCACGAGAAGTCCGGCAGCGTCGGGCGGATGCTCAAGAAGATCGTCTCGAGCGAGGACCTGCCGCTGATGCGGGTGCGCGGCGAGGGCGAGGTCTTCTTCGCCCACGAGGCCGGCTACGTCTACCTGATCGCCCTCGACGGCAGCGACGCGCTCTCGGTGGGCTCGGCCAACCTGCTCGCCTTCGACGCGACCCTGCAGTGGGACATCAACCGGGTCAAGGGTGCGGGCGTGATGGCCGGCGGCCTCTTCAACACCACCCTCTCCGGGTCCGGCACCGTCGCGCTGTGCACCGTCGGCTCACCGGTCGTGCTCGACTGCAGCCGGCAGCCGACCTACGTCGACGTCCAGGCCGCCGTCGCCTGGTCCGCGGGCCTGACCCCGCAGGTGGTCTCGAGCATGAAGGTCGGCTCGCTGCTGCGCGGCGGCTCCGGCGAGGCCTTCCAGTACGCCTTCCACGGCGCCGGCTTCGTCGTCGTCCAGCCCTACGAGCACAAGCCCACCTCCTCGGGCTCCGGCAGCGGCGGCATCTCCAGCATGTTCGACGGCTGAGGTCCTCCCCGATCAGGCCTTGGCAGGTGCGACCGGCTGCTGGTGCAGCCGGCGGAAGGTGTAGCCGCCGGCGAGCAGCGCGATCGGCAGCGCGGCGAGCAGGCCCACGCCGCACAGGATCGCCCCGGCGATGACCACCAGGATCACCAGGACGTAGTAGACGAGCGTGTCGCCGAGGTTGCTGGTGACGAAGGAGAAGCTCGCCTTGATCGCCTCCACGGGGGCCATCCCCTGGTCGACGACGAAGTAGAGCGTGAACATCGCGAGGTAGCCGACCACCAGGCCCGGCAGCACGCACAGGGCGGTGCCGATCGAGGTCATCACCGAGACCAGGATCCCGGCGACGGCGATGTCGGCGTACTTCAGCCCGCTCCACATCTGCCCGACCGAGATCGGGCGGCCGTCGACCTGGGCCAGCGACCCCTTGATCAGCCCGGCGTAGAGGATCTGCCCGACGATCCCGACCAGGAGCGAGACCACGAGGTTGTACAGGAAGCCCTCGACCAGGCCGCGCTCGAGCGGGCCGCCGAAGAGGGCGGAGGCGAAGAGGCTGGCCACGATGCCGACGACGAGCGAGACCGCCACGACGATCAGCGCGCCGAGCAGCAGCGGGGTGGGGTTGGCGAAGAAGCTGCTCCAGCCGTAGCCGATGGAGTCCGGAGCGCTGTAGGGCCGGGCGTTGGGGTCGGTGGACCCCGGCGGGGGCGGCGGCGCGGCGGCGTACCCACCCTCGGGCGGCGGCGGCGGCGGTGGTGGCGGGCCGCCGGGGGCTGCGGCGCCGTACGGCGACGACTCGGGTGGCGGCGGCTGCCCGCCGCCGGTGCCCTCGGGCGGTGGGTCCTGCGGCGGGGGGTTCTGGCCGTCGGTCATGGCTTCGAAGGTAGGGACGCCGCCGACGGCTGTCGAGCGTCCCGACCCGCTGGACTACTGCGGGTGCACGACGACGGACGCCCCGCGAGTCCCGCCCGGCCCTGGGGCACGGGTGGGGCTCACGGGGCGCCCGTGGTGCTCAGCTGTCGATGTCGCCGCGGATGAAGGCCTCGACGGAGTCGCGACCGGTGTCGTCGTCGCGCTGCTCCGGCGGGCTCTTCATCAGGTACGACGAGGCGGAGAGCACGGGGCCGCCGATGCCGCGGTCCTTGGCGATCTTGGCCGCGCGCACGGCGTCGATGATGATGCCGGCCGAGTTGGGGGAGTCCCAGACCTCGAGCTTGTACTCCAGGTTGAGCGGCACGTCGCCGAAGGCGCGACCCTCGAGGCGCACGTAGGCCCACTTGCGGTCGTCGAGCCACTGCACGTAGTCGGACGGGCCGATGTGCACGTTCTTGTCGTGCACCTTGCCGGCCAGGCTGCCCTGCAGGTTGGAGGTGACGGCCTGGGTCTTGGAGACCTTCTTGGACTCCAGCCGGTCGCGCTCCAGCATGTTCTTGAAGTCCATGTTGCCGCCGACGTTGAGCTGGTAGGTGCGGTCGAGCGTGACGCCGCGGTCCTCGAACAGCTTGGCCATCACGCGGTGGGTGATGGTGGCGCCCACCTGGCTCTTGATGTCGTCGCCGACGATCGGCACGCCCGCGGCGCGGAACTTCTCGGCCCACTCGGGGTCGGAGGCGATGAAGACCGGCAGCGCGTTGACGAAGGCGACGCCCGCGTCGATGGCGCACTGCGCGTAGAACTTGTCGGCGTCCTCGGAGCCCACCGGCAGGTAGGAGACCATCACGTCGACCTCGGCGTCGCGCAGCGCCTGCACGACGTCGACCGGCTCCTCCGGCGACTCCTCGATGGTCTCGCGGTAGTAGCGGCCGAGCCCGTCGTGGGTCGGGCCGCGGAGCACCGCGACGCCGGTCGGCGGGACGTCGGCGATCTTGATGGTGTTGTTCTCGGAGGTGTTGATCGCCTCGGCCAGGTCGAAGCCGACCTTCTTGGCGTCGACGTCGAACGCCGCGACGAACTCGACGTCGGAGACGTGGTAGTCGCCGAACTTGACGTGCATCAGGCCGGGCACCTTGGCCTCGGGGTCGGCGTCCTTGTAGTACTCGACGCCCTGGACGAGGGAGCTGGCGCAGTTGCCGACTCCGACGATGGCCACGCGGATCTTCGCCATGGGAACTCCTTGCTTGCTCATGCGGTGGGTCGCGGATCGGGGGTGGGGCTGGTCGGGGGTGGGTCGGGGGCCGGTGACGGCTCCGTGTGGCCGACGCTCGGACCCTCGCGGGCGGAGTGCTCGGCCTCGATCAGGTCGGTCAGCCAGCGCAGCTCGCGCTCGACGGACTCGATGGAGTGGCGCCGCAGCTCGTCGACGTAGCGGTCGACGGGCCCGGTGGGCGGCCGGCTGCTGCGGGCGCGGTCGAGCCGCTCCTGCAGCCGGCTGCGGCGGCCCTCCAGCACGCGCAGCCGCACGTCGGCGTCGGTGCGCGAGAAGAACGCGAAGCGGGTGGTGAAGCCCTCGTCGTCCCAGGCGGCGGGGCCGACCTCGGTGATGCGGCCCGCAAAGAACTGCTCACCCGCCGGCGTGAGCCGGTAGACGATGCGCTGGCGGCGGGTGACGGCCGGGTCGAGGTTGGTGGCCTCGGTCACCATGCCGCGGCGGAGCAGCCGCTTGAGCGCGGGGTACAGCGAACCGTAGGAGAGCAGCCGGTTCCAGCCCAGCAGCAGGTTGAGCCGCTTGCGCAGCTCGTAGCCGTGCAGCGGTGACTCGTGGAGCAGGCCCAGCACGGCGAGCTCGAGGGTGGCTGACTTGCTGGTCATCCGCACCTCCTCGCCGCTCGGCTGCTCGTGGGCGTCCCGGGAGAACGCGTTACATCGGTAGAACGTATCGCAATGATATATCCACCGGCCGCGCGGCCCCGGCGTGTCGACTTTCACGCTGGTCCGGCGGCGATCACCCCGTACGCTCGTCGGTCGGGCGCCCGGTGCTGCCCTCCCCCCGCACGACCCCTGTCCTTCCCCCGCCGTCCCGACCGACCCACGCCCAGGAGGCGCCCGTGAGCAAGTCCGCGATGCCGCCCGGAAAGCGCCCCGCCGGGTCGTCCCGCGCCGGCACCGGTCGGTCCGCGGCGGCGAAGAAGGCCCCGGCGAAGAAGGGCCCGGCGGCGAAGGCCCCCGCGGGCAGGGCCACGGCCACGAAGCGTCCGGGTCGGGTACGCCGCGCGATGACGTGGCTGCTGGTGACCGGGCTGGTGCTCGTGCTGGTGGCGACCGGCGTCTTCTACTTCAGCTACCGCAACACCGAGATCCCCACCGCCAACGCGGCCTTCGAGGCGCAGGCGAGCTACGTCTACTACTCCGGCGGCGAGGAGCGGATCGGCACCTTCGCCGAGCAGAACAGGGAGTCGGTGCCGCTGGCGGAGATCCCCCAGTCGATGCAGGACGCCGCGATCGCGGCCGAGGACCGCACCTTCTACAGCAACCGCGGCATCGACCCGCGCGGCATCGTCCGCGCGGCCTTCTCCAACGCCCAGGGCAACGCCACGCAGGGTGCCTCGACGATCACCCAGCAGTACGTGAAGCTGCTCTACCTCAACCAGGAGCGCACCCTGGGCCGCAAGGCCAAGGAGGCCTTCCTCTCGCTCAAGGTGCACGAGGAGACCTCCAAGGAGGAGATCCTCGAGGGCTACCTCAACACCATCTACTTCGGTCGCGGGGCGTACGGCGTCCAGGCGGCGTCGCGGGCCTTCTTCGGGGTGCCGGCCAACCAGCTCAACGTGCGGCAGTCGGCGATGCTCGCGGCCGTGCTCAACAACCCCAGCTCGCTCTCCCCGGACGGCGGTCGCGAGGCACGGCAGCGTCTGCTCGGCCGCTACCAGTACGTGCTCGACGGCATGGTCGAGATGGACGCGCTCGACGCGACCCGGGCCGAGCGCGCCCGCGAGCGGCTGCCCAAGATCGTCCAGCGCAACACCGCCAACAGCTACGGCGAGCAGCGCGGCTTCATGCTGACCATGATCAAGGACGAGCTGGAGAGCCTGGGCTTCGATGAGCAGGACATCGAGTCCGGCGGGCTGCGGGTCGAGACCACGCTCACCAAGCGCGCCATGGCCGCCAACCGCGAGGGCGTCGAGGAGCAGCGGCCCGAGGGGCTCAAGGGACTGCACGTCGCGAGCGCCTCGGTCGACAACCGCACCGGCGCGCTGCTGGGCTTCTTCGCCGGGCAGAACTACCTCGACAGCCAGCTCAACTGGGCGCGGCTCGGCGGGTCGCCGGGCTCGTCCTTCAAGACCTTCGCCCTCGCCGCCGGGCTGCAATCCGGCTTCTCGCTGCGCGACACCTTCGACGGCAACGCGCCCTACACCTTCGACGACGGCGGCGAGGTCGGCAACCAGGGCGAGGGCACCGGCACCAACTTCGGCTCCGCGATCAGCCTGCTGAGCGCGACGCAGAACTCCGTCAACACGGCGTACGCCGACCTCACCGACGCCCTGCCCAACGGGCCGGAGGACGTGCTCGAGATGGCCGTCAAGATGGGCATCCCCCGCAACGCGCCCGGGCTGGAGCCCAACAACGCGATCTCGCTCGGCTCGGCCACCATCAGCCCGATCGCGATGGCCAGCGCCTACTCCACGGTCGCCCGCGGCGGGGTGCACCGCGACGTGCACCTGATCCGCAAGGTGTCGCGCGCGAGCGACGGCAAGGCGCTCTACCAGGTCAACGACACCAGCGAGCGGGCCTTCTCCGAGGACATCGCGGCCGACGTCAGCTACGCCCTGCAGCAGGTGGTCAGCGCGGGCACGGGCTTCAACGCGCTCAACCTGGGTCGGCCGGCGGCGGGCAAGACCGGCACGGCCACCAACGACGACGGCGACGTCTCGTCGTCGTGGTTCGTCGGCTACACCCCGCAGGTGAGCACCGCGGTGATGTACGTGCGCGGCAAGGGCAACCAGGCGCTCAACGGCTTCCTGCCCACCTTCTACGGCGGGGAGTACCCCGCGCGCACCTGGACCGCGATCATGGCGCGGCTGATGGAGGGCCGGGAGGTGGAGTCCTTCCCGCCGCCGGTCTTCCTCGACGGCACCGCGCCCGAGGAGGGTCACGAGCCCTACACCCCGCCGCCGGAGCCGGAGCCCGCACCGCCCGAGGACGACGAGGAGGAGCAGTCGCCCGCGCCCGAGGACTCGGCGTCGGTCGAGCCCGAGCCCGAGCCGGAGCCCGAGCCGTCCGTGGAGCCGACCCAGCCCAGCGAGCCCGCCGAGCCGTCGCAGCCCGAGCCCGAGCCGGGCGGCGACCAGGGCGGCGACCAGGGCGGCAACCAGGGGGGCCGCGGCGACGACGTCCTGCCCGTCGAGCCATGACCCCGGGGGGCGCCCCGGCACCTGAGGGAGCCGTCGCGCCCACGCGCACCGACCCCGTGGCGGTCGCCCTCGCCGACGTCGCGGGCGGGCCCGTCGGCCGGCACGGCCGGCCGCACCGCTGGTGGACGCCGCTGCGCGTGCTCCTCGCGCTCTACACCGTGGTGCTGACCCTGTCGGTGGTGCACCACGTCCCCTGCCTGGCGGGGGGCTGGGGTGACGACCAGGCGCGCTACGGCAAGGGCTGCTACTCCGACGTGCCCTACCTCTACACCGGCCGCGGCCTCGCCGAGGGCTGGTGGCCCTACGCCGACGACGGCGGTCGCTACCAGGCCATGGAGTACCCCGTCGGCATCTCCTACCTGGCGTACGCCGCCGGCGAGCTCACCCGGGCCGTGGCCCACGACGGCCCCGCGGAGGCCGAGCGCCGCGCGGCGGCGCCGGGCGAGGTCTGGGGCCTGCCGGGTATGGCGGAGGAGACCGACAGCTACTTCCTCGTCACCGCGGTGCTGCTCGGCCTGGCCGGCTTCGGGGCGGTGTGGTTCCTCGCCCGGGCGCACCGTCATCGCCCCTGGGACGCGCTGCCCTTCGTGCTGGCCCCCTCGCTGCTGCTGACCGGACTGGTCAACTGGGACCTGCTGGCCGTGCTCTGCGTCGCCGCCACGCTCTGGGCCTGGGAGCGCGGGCGCGGGGTGACGGCCGGGGTGATGGTCGGCCTGGGCACCGCCGCCAAGCTCTACCCGCTCTTCCTGCTCGGACCCATGCTGGTGCTGGCCGTGCGCCGGCGCGACCCGCGCCTCTTCCTGCACCCGCTCGCGGCCGCGGTGGTGACGTGGCTGCTGGTCAACGCGCCGGCGTACCTCGGCTCGGCGCAGCGGTGGGAGGTCTTCTGGACCTTCAACGCCGACCGCGGTGCCGACCTGGGCTCGGTCTGGCTGGCCCTCACGCACGCGGGCGCGAGCTTCACCCCCGAGACCATCAACGCCTGGTCGTGGGTGCTCTTCGGCGGCGCCTGCGTGGCGGTCGCGGTGCTCGGCCTGGTGGCGCCGGAGGAGCCGCGGCTGGCCCAGCTCGGGCTGCTCGTGGTCGCGGCGTTCCTGCTGGTCAACAAGGTCTACTCGCCGCAGTACGTGCTCTGGCTGCTGCCCCTCGCCGTGCTCGCCCACCCCCGGTGGCGCACGCTGCTGGTGTGGCAGGCCGGCGAGGTCCTCTACTTCTGGATGGTGTGGGCCTACCTCGCGGGCTACCTGGAGTCGGGGAGCGGTGGCACGCCGACCTACGACGCCGCCATCTGGGTGCGGCTCGCGGCCCAGCTGGTCCTCGTCGCCGTCGTCGTCCGCGAGGTGCTCCGCCCGGAGCACGACGTGGTGCGCACCGACCCGGTCTGGCCCCCTACCGTGCGCGCGGTGAGCGTCTAGGAGACCTCGACCCGGTCGAAGGCCGTGGTCGTGTAGCGCAGCCGCACGTCGATCTCCTCGCCGACCTCGGGCACCGGGGCGCCGAGCGGCAGGAAGAGCATGCTGACCTGCATGTGGGGCGGCTCGGCGAAGAGCCGGTGCTTGCCGCCGACGACGTACGGCGAGCGCACGAAGCCCGCGGCGTCGAGGCTGCCGCGCGCCAGCGTCGCCGCGCGGGCCTTCAGGGTGCCCTGGCCGGTGGGCGCCTCGAGGCCGACGCCGTGGGAGGTGCCGCCCGAGACCACCAGCACGGTGCCGCGTCGCGGCGCGGAGCGCTGCCGGTAGCCGTAGGTGTCGCCGCGCTGCACGGCGTGGGCGTCGAGCACGGTCGCGGTGACCCGGAGCGCCGTCCGCTCGCCGAGCCACAGCGAGGTGCCGACGCGCGGGCGCCAGCTCAGCCCGGGGTGTCGCAGCGCCAGCGTCTCCAGCTCGGCGTCGTCGAGGTGGGAGACCCAGACGCGGGCACGCTCGGTGGTGGCGAGCACGGCCTGCAGCCCGGGACCGGCGAGCAGCCGCTCGACCTCGTGCACGTGCGACGGCGCCGCGTGCCCCGGACGGGCGGGCGGGAGCGGCAGGTGCAGCGCCACCCCCTCGAGGCGGACGCCGCCCTGCCGCACGGTGGCGGCGGCCTCGGCGAGCTCGTCGTCGGTCATGCCGTGGCGCAGCATCGAGGTGACCCGCTCGAGCACGACCCGCGGGCGGTGGCCGTCGGCGCGGCCGCGCTCGGCGAGGGCGAGGAGGTCGGCGAGCCGGCCGACGGAGTGCACCACGCGGCGCTCGTCGACGCCGAGCCCAGCGGGTGCGGCGGAGTGGGGACGCCACGGCGAGAGCACCAGCAGGTCGCCGTCGAAGCGCTGGTGCACGTGCGGCAGCTCCTCGTAGAGGCCGACCGCGACCGTGTCGACGCCGAGCCACTGGGCGCGCCGGGCGAGCCGGGGGAGCCCGAAGCCGTAGCCGTTGCCCTTGGCCACGGGCACCAGCCCGGGCAGCCGGTCGGCGGTGCCGCGCAGGTGGGCGCGCCAGCGGGGGCCGTCGACGCGCAGCACCAGCGACATCAGCCACGCCTCCGCAGGTAGAGCTCGAAGGCGGCGTACAGCGGCTTGGAGAGGGGCAGGTCCCACTCGCCGGCGTACTCGACGGCCTCGCCGCCCGTGCCGACCTTGAACTGCACCAGCCCGACGTGGCTGTCGTCGGAGGCGAGGGTGTCGGTGATGCCGCGCAGGTCGTAGACGCGGGCGCCGGCGGCGAGCGCGTCGCGGATCATCTGCCACTGCACCGCGTTGGAGCCGCGCACCTCGCGCTTGTGGGTGGAGGAGGCGCCGTAGGAGTACCAGGCGTGGGCGCCGACCCGGATCCACAGCGTGGCGGCGACGAGGTCGCCCTCGTGGCGGGCGAGGTAGAGCCGCAGCCGGTCGGGCTGATCGGCGTTGAGCGCCCCGGCCATGGTGGTGAAGTACGACGCCGCGCGCGGGGTGAAGTGGTCGCGCTCCGCGGTGTGCACGTAGAGCTCGTGGAAGGCGCGCAGCTCGGGGCTGTCGGCCCCGGGCGAGACCACCTCGACCTCGACGCCCTCCTTGGCGGCCTTCTTGATGTTGCGCCGCCACAGCTGGTTCATCCCCTTGAGCACCGACTCCTCGGTGCGCGGGGTGCCGTCGGGCTCGGCGAGCGGGACCTGGAAGTTGTACTGCGGCTGCCCCATCGCGAAGCCGCCCGCCACCGCCTGCGAGCGCCAGCCGAGGGCGCGGAGCTGCTCGACGACGCGGAGCCCGGTCTCGTGGGTGGCGGTCGGGGTGAGGCTGGTCAGCGAGGTGACCTCGGGGTCGGCGATGCCCTCCTTGACCTGCTGGGCGCTCCAGCGGCGGGTCACGACGGGCGGGCCGATCCGCACGCCGAAGGCACCCTGGGCCTTCAGGTGCGCCGCCAGCGGCCCGAGCCACGCCCCGAGGTCGGGCGCCGCCGCGTCCCAGTCGAGCAGCGGGCCCTCGGGGAGGTAGGCCAGGTAGCGCTTGAGCCGGGGCAGCTGCCGGTAGAGCACCAGGGCCGCGCCGCGCAGCTCGCCGCCGTCGAGGAAGCCGACGGACTCCGGTCGCCACTCGGGCTTGACCGCCGCCCAGCCGGGCGTCTGGAGGAAGCTCGCGGCGCCGCCGGCCGCGGTCAGGCGGTCGACGTACGCGCGGTGCTCCTCGGCACCGATCGTCCTGACCTCGACCACCCGTGAACCCTAGGACACGCCTGCGCGGGCCGCCTCACCGAGCAGCCGCTCGACGGTCTGCCACGACGCGGCCCGGGGGCTGACCACGGTGAAGTGGTCGCCGTCGACCTCGACGAGCTCGGCCTGCGCCCCGGCGGCGGTCACGGACCGGACGTAGGAGCGGCTCTGCGAGAGCGGCACCACCTGGTCGGCGACCGCGTGCACCGCCCACACCGGGCAGGCCGGGGGGAGCAGCGCCGGGTCGGCGACGGCGTACGCCGCGGGGACGGTCTCGGGCGTGCCGCCCACGAAGGCCTGCACCGGACTGCTCGAGCCGGGGGCGCCGGCGGCGGCGGTCAGGTCGAGCACGCCGGAGAGCGAGATCGCCCCGGCGAGGGGGAGCCGCGGGGCGCCGCCGGGCAGGTCGCCGCTCCGGGACGCCGCCCAGGCGGCGAGGTGGCCACCGGCGGAGTGGCCGAGCGCGACCAGGGTGTCGGGCACGTCGAGGGGCGCGAGCGCGTCGATCGCCGCGGCGACGTCCTCGAGGGTGGCCGGCACGCCGCCGCCGTCGCCGGTGCGGCGGTACTCGAGGTTGGCGGTGACGTAGCCGCCCTCGGTCAGCAGCTCGGCGACCTCGTCGAGCTGGTCGAGACCGTAGGCGGGCTGCCAGTAGCCACCGTGGATCAGCACCACCGTCGCGGCGGCCTCGCGACCCGCGGCGCCCGAGGGCACCCGCAGGTCGAGCACCTGCGACGGGTCGTCGCCGTACGTGACACGACGGGTGCCGCGCGGCGCCGCGGGGACCTCCGCCTCCCGGGCCTCGTCGCCGCCGCACCCGGCCAGCAGCAGGCCGGCGCCGCCCACGCCACCCGCGAGCAGGGCGCGGCGCGAGAGCCGCGGCCGGCTCAGACGCCGTGCTCGCGCAGCCACGCGAAGTCGGCCCGGTGCTCCTCGGGCCCGCCGGGGGTCTCGCAGACGACGGGCGCGCCCGCCTCGCGCACGATCGCGGCGAACTCGGTCTCGTCGAGCTGCCCGTGGCCGAAGTTGGCGTGCCGGTCGGCCCCGGAGTCGAAGCCGTCACGGCTGTCGTTGGCGTGCACCAGGTCGATCCGGCCGGTGATCGCGCGCACCTTCTCCACCGCGGTGGCCAGCTCGATGCCGCCGGCCCAGGCGTGGCAGGTGTCGAGGCAGAAGCCGACCTGCTCGGCCCCCTCCGCCCGCTGCACGGCGTCCCACACCCCGGCGATCCGGTCGAGCCGCCGCGCCAAGGCGTTGTCGCCGCCCGCGGTGTTCTCGATGAGCAGCGGGATCCGCAGCTCGGTGGCCTCGATGGCCTTGCGCCAGTTGTCGAAGCCCTTGGCCGGGTCGTCGGAGGCGTTGACGTGGCCGCCGTGGACGATCAGCCCCTTCGCGCCGATCTCGGCGGCGGCGTCCATGTGCTGCTGCAGCAGCTTGCGGCTGGGGATCCGGATGCGGTTGTTGGTCGTCGCGACGTTGACGATGTAGGGGGCGTGCACGTAGAGGTCGACGCCGGCCGCCTCGGCCGCCGCGCGCAGCGCCGCGGCGCCTCCCTCGTAGCGGATCTCGGGTCCCTTGTAGCCCTGCGGGTCGCCGAGGAAGAACTGCACCAGCGTGGTGCCGCGCGCCTGGGCCTCCGCGACCGGGTCGGTCTGCTCGACGTGGGCTCCGATGGCGATCTGCGACATGACGCCACCCTACGAGCGCTGGCCGACAGCGGCGCCGCGCGCTAGGGTTTGAACGTGTTCAAAGACAAGCACGGGGACGTGCGGCCATGAGTGCCGAGGAGACCCGCCGGCGGATCGTCGACGCGGCGCTGCGCCTCTTCGAGACGCAGGGGTACGCCGGCACCACGATGCGGGCGGTCGCGGCGGAGGCGGGGGTGGCGCCCAGCCACGCCTACTACTTCTTCGCCGGCAAGGACCAGCTGGTCCAGGAGCTCTACGAGCGCATCCAGCGCGACCACCGGACGCGGGCCGCCGCCGTGCTGGTCCCCGGGGGCTCGCTCGCCGAGCGTCTCCTGGCCGTGGAGCGCGCCTACCTGGAGGTGGTGGCGCCGTACCACTCCTTCGGCCAGGCCTTCGTCAGCACGGCGCTGGTGCCCGGGGCCGCCGCGAGCCCGCTGAGCGAGGAGTCCGGTCCGGCGCGCGAGCTCTCCCGGGCGATCCACGCCGAGGTGGTCGCGGGGGCCGAGCCGCGCGTCCCCCGCCGGCTGGCGGCGGTGCTGCCCGACCTGCTCTGGCTCTCCCACCTGCTGCTGACACTGCACTGGGTGGCCGACGAGACGCCCGGCCAGCGGCGCACCCACCTGCTCGTGGAGCGCTCGGTCGCGCTGCTGGCCCAGGCCGTGCGGGTCTCGCGCCTGCCCGGCGCGGCCGGCCTGGTCGACCGGGTGGCCGGCGTGCTCGACGTGGTGGTGCCGGGGCGGTGAGCGCCGGGTGACGATCGACGACCTCTCCCGGGCCTACCTCGACAGCGCCGTCGCCGCGGTGGTGACCGGTGCGGCGGCGGGGCTGCTCGCGGCGCTCCCGCTGGTCGCCGTCGCGGGACCGCTCGGCGCCGTGGCGGGCCTGGTCGTCGGCGTCTTCTGCGGCCCGCTCGTGGCCCTGCCGCCCCAGCTGCTGGCGCACCTGCTGGCGCACCTGCTGGCCCACCTGCTGGGTCGGCGCGCTCGTGCCCAGGCGTGGCGCGCGCTGCTCGCGGGCCTGCTGGTCGCGGCCGTCGTCGCGCTGCTCCTGGCCGCCACCGGCGCGGACCCGTGGCCGTCGGTGCCCGGGGCCGTCGTCGCGGCGGGAGCGTGCGGGGTGCTCGGCGGCCTGGTGGCTCGCGCCGTGGTGCCGCCCGACGATTTCCACCGCGGGGGACGACCGGGGTAGCCTGGCTCGTCGCGTCCCCGACGGGGGCGCAGTCATGCACCAGCCCTCCTGCCACGGACACGCCGTGGCCGCTTCCAGTCCGAAGGAGGTGACGCACTCCCGTGCGTACCTACGAACTGATGGTCATCCTCGACCCCAACCTCGAGGAGAGGACCGTCCAGCCCTCGCTCGACACCTACCTCAACGTCGTGCGCAACGACGGTGGCAGCGTCGACAACGTCGACGTCTGGGGTCGTCGTCGTCTCGCCTACGAGATCGACAAGTTCGCCGAGGGGATCTACGCCGTCGTCTCGCTGCAGGCCGAGCCCGCCACGGTCAAGGAGCTCGACCGCCAGCTCGGGCTCAACGAGTCGGTGCTGCGCACCAAGGTCCTCCGCCCCGACGCGCACTGAGCCCGGCCGCCGTCCACAGGCCCGGTCACGACCGCTGACACCGTCGGCGTCGTCACCTAGCCTCAGGGCCCAGTCCGAGCACCCGCCCCGTACGTCGTTCCCAGGAGTCCCCCACATGGCAGGCGAGACAGTCATCACCGTCGTCGGCAACCTCGTCGATGACCCCGAGCTCCGGTTCACCCCCTCGGGTGCCGCCGTGGCCAACTTCCGCGTCGCCTCGACGCCGCGCACCTTCGACCGCCAGACCAACGAGTGGAAGGACGGCGAGGCGCTGTTCCTCTCCTGCTCGGTCTGGCGGCAGGCCGCGGAGAACGTCGCGGAGTCGCTGACCAAGGGCATGCGGGTGGTGGTGCAGGGCCGGCTCAAGCAGCGCTCCTACGAGGACCGCGAGGGCCAGCGCCGCACCGTCGTCGAGCTCGAGGTCGAGGAGGTCGGGCCGTCGCTGAAGTACGCCACCGCCAAGGTCGCCCGGGTGCAGCGTGGCGGCGGGGGCGGCGGCTACGGCAGCAGCCAGGCCGCCGACGACCCGTGGGCCAGCAACCCCCAGCAGGGCGGCCAGTCCGCGCCCCAGGGCGGCGGCCAGGGTGGCGGCCAGTCCGCTCCCCAGGGCGGCGGCTGGGGCGGCCAGCAGGGCGGCGGCAACCAGGGCGGCAACCAGGGCGGACAGCAGGCCGACCCCTGGGCCGGCGGCTCCGACGAGCCCCCCTTCTGATCCACCTCTCAACCCATCCATCACCCACCATTCCGGCAGCAGCCGGGCTCTGAACGAAGGAGAGCACCACAATGGCCAAGGCAGTGATGCGCAAGCCGAAGAAGAAGGTTTGCCAGTTCTGCAAGGAGAAGGCGACGTCCGTCGACTACAAGGACACGACCCTGCTCCGCAAGTTCATCTCCGACCGCGGCAAGATCCGCGCGCGTCGGGTCACCGGCAACTGCGTGCAGCACCAGCGGGACGTCGCCACGGCGGTCAAGAACGCTCGTGAGGTCGCCCTGCTGCCCTACACCTCCACGGCTCGCTGAGGAAGGGGCAGACGATGAAGCTGATCCTCACCCAGGAGGTCTCGGGTCTCGGCGCCGCCGGCGACGTGGTCGAGGTCAAGGACGGCTACGGCCGCAACTACCTGATCCCGCGCGGCTTCGGCATCCGCTGGACCCGCGGCGGCCAGAAGACCATCGACTCGATCAAGGCGGCCCGCAAGGCCCGCTCGGTGCGCGACGCCGACCACGCGGTCGAGATCAAGTCGCAGCTCGAGGCAACGACGTACCACGTCAAGGTCCGTGCGGGCGAGGGCGGTCGCCTCTTCGGCGCCGTCACCGCCGCCGACATCGCCGAGGCGATCACCGAGGCCGGTGGCACGGTCGACAAGCGCACGATCGTGGTCACCAACCCGATCAAGTCGCTCGGCGCCCACACCGTCACGGTGCGCGTGCACGACGAGGTCGAGGCGCAGGTCGACCTCAACGTCGTCTCCGCCTGACGCTCCGCACGACCCAGCCGGAGGGCCGCTCCCCGCACGGGGGGCGGCCCTCTGCTGTCTCGACGCGGGCAGCGTCTACGCGGCCGGGGTGCGGGGCACGGCCGGCGCGACCGAGACCAGCAGGAAGCACAGCCAGAGCACGGCCGCGACGGCCGCGAAGGCGAGCGGGCCGACCACTGCGGTCAGGCCGCCGCCCAGCACGACCACGGGCAGCAGGGCGACGACGGCGTTGGTGACGCCGGCGGCGCGGAGGATGCCCTGCTGGTCGGGCAGCAGCGCGGCGAGGCGCAGCGCCAGCAGCACGCAGAAGACGGCCTGGGGCAGCGAGAGCGCCCACGCGAGCGAGGTGTCGTCGACGCGCAGCAGCCCCGGCACCCAGCCGAGGGCGGCGACCACCAGCGACACCGCCGCCGCCACGGCCGGGCCGGAGCCGAGCCGAGCCCGGAGCGCGAGCACCGCGCCGAGGGCGAGCAGCCAGCCGACCCAGTCGGCCAGCACGTCGTAGCCACCCGCGTAGACGTCGAGCACGACCAGCACCAGACCGGCGGCGACCCACTGGAGCGGCAGCACCCGCACAGCCTAGGGTGCGCTCATGGGACGTCCTCTGACGGTCGGGCTCGCGCCTGGGGTGTGGCGCATCCGGCTGATCGGCGACTACACCAACGGCTTCGCCTTCCGCGACGACGACGGCCAGGTGACCCTGCTCGACATGGGCATCGCCCGGTCGGGTCCCAGGGTGATGCGGGCGCTGGAGGAGATCGGGGCCGGTCCCGGTGACGTGACCCGGCTGCTGCTCACCCACTGCCACCCCGACCACGCCGGCGGCACGGCTCATGTGGCGGAGGCCACCGGTCGCGCGGTCGACGTGCACGCCGACGACGCGGCGTACGTGCGCGACGGCACCCAGCCCCTCAACGACGGCTCGTCACGGCTGGGGCGCCTCTTCCGGCGGCTGCCGCAGCCGGCCATGCCCGGCGTCCCGATCGGCGAGGAGCTGCACGACGGGCAGCTGCTCGACGTCGCCGGCGGTCTGCGCGTGGTCCACACACCGGGCCACAGCCCCGGCCACGCGTCGTACCTGCACGAGCCGACCGGCGTGCTGGTCACCGGCGACGCCATCTTCAACGTGCTGGGTCTGCGCTGGCCGCTGCGGATGCTGTGCAGCGACTTCGCGATGACCCAGCGCACCGCGCACCGGCTCGCCGAGCTCGACTACCGGGTCGCGGCCTTCACCCACGGCCCGGAGATCCGGGAGCGGCCCCGGGAGGCCATCCGGCGCTTCCTGGCGCGGCAGGACTGACCGACCGGCGACGCCGAGGGGATGCTCGGCGCGCGCTGGGCACCCCACGGGCATGGAGCTGGACGGAGCCAGGGTGCTGGTGTGCGGGGCGTCGGGCGCGCTGGGCGGGGCGCTGGCGACGGCGCTGCGAGACGAGGGTGCCCGGGTGGTCCCCGCGGGGCGGTCGCCCCAGGACCTGGCGGACCTCGCGGACCGGCTGGGCACCGAGGCGCTGGGCTTCGACGTGGTCGACGTCGCGTCGTGCGGTCGCGTCGTGGCCGGTGCCGTGGAGCAGCTGGGCGGCCTCGACGCACTCGTCGTGACCGTCGGCGTCGCGGGCTTCGGGCGTGCGGTCGAGCTCGACGACGCGGTGGCCGAGGAGCTCTTCGCGGTCAACGCGCTCGGCCCGATGGCGCTGGTGCGGGCCGCCGCGCCGCACCTGGAGGGTGGCGCGGCGGTCGTCGTGAGCGCGGTGCTGGCCGACCTGCCCACCGCGCAGATGGCCGACTACTCGGCCGCCAAGGGCGCGCTGTCGACCTGGCTCGGCGTCGTGCGCCGCGAGGAGCGCCGCCGGATGCGGGTGCTCGACGTGCGTCCTCCCCACCTCGACACCGGGCTGGAGACGCGGGCGCTGGCCGGGGAGCCGCCTCGGCTCCCGGCCCCGGCGTCGTCCGGGGCGGTCGTGAGCGCGGTCGTGGCCGCGATGCGGCAGGACGCCAGGGAGATCGTGGTCGACCCGGGCAGCGGCGAGCTCGTCACCCGCTGAGCGCCTCGGGTCAGGCGCCGAGCCGCATCCAGCGGTCGCCGTGGGCACGGGCGATCAGGGTCACGGCCCGGGTGCCCATGAAGCACACGCCGAAGGCGACCCAGAGCCAGGTGAGTCCGAGCTGCTGCTGGCCGAGCCACCACGCCGTGGGGGCGAAGAGGGCGATCGAGGCCGCCTGGGCCCAGGCGAGGTAGACGGCGTCGCCCGCACCGATGAGCACCCCGTCGAGGACGAAGACGATGCCGGCGACCGGCTGGGTGACCGCGGCCACGAGCAGCACCGGCAGCAGCAGGTCGAGCACGGCGGGGTCGCTGGTGAAGAGGTGCCCCACCACCGGGGCCGCGGCGGCCACGAGCAGCCCCGTCACCAGGCCGCTGCCCCAGCCCCACTGCTCCATGCGCCGGGTCACGGCTCGGGTGCCGTCGACGTCGGCCGCGCCGAGGTAGCGGCCGGTCAGCGCCTGGGCGGCGATGGCCACGGCGTCGAGCACGAAGGCCAGGAAGGTCCACAGGGTCAGCGCGAGCTGCATCGTCGCCAGCTCGGCGTCGCCGGAGCGCGCGGCGGCGTACGTCATCACCAGCAGGGAGGCCCGCAGCAGCAGGGTGCGCACGATGAGCGGTACGCCGGCGCGGCCGGCCTGCACGATGCCGCGCCGGTCCGGTCGCATCGGGGCCTGCTCGAGCCTGGCACTCCGCACCACGACGCCGACCAGGGCGGCGGCGGCGGCGAGCTGGGCCACCAGGGTGCCGACGGCGGAGCCGACCAGGCCGAGACCGTCCCACGCACCGACGCCGTAGACGAGCACCAGGTTGAGCGCCACGTTGAGCAGGTTGGCCGCGACGGCGACCACGAGCGGGGTGCGGGTGTCCTGGAGGCCGCGCAGCACGCCGGTGGCGGCGAGCATCAGCAGCAGCGGCACCGCGCCGAGGAGCGCCACCTGCAGGTAGTCGACGGCCAGGTCCTCCACCTGCGGCCCGGGCCCGAGGAGCCGCACCAGGGGCCGGCACACGGGCACCGTCGCCGCGGTCACCACCACGCCGATGCCGGTCGCGAGCCACAGCCCGTCGACGCCCTGGGTGAGCGCCTCGCGGGTCCTGCCCGCGCCCAGCTGGCGTGCGACCGACGCCGTGGTGCCGTAGGCGAGGAAGACGCACAGGCTCACCAGCGTGCCCATCACGGCCGAGGCGACGCCGACCGCGGCGAGCTCCGGGGTGCCGAGGTGGCCGACGATCGCGGCGTCCGCCAGCAGGAACATCGGCTCCGCGACCAGGCCCAAGAAGGCGGGGACGGCCAGGCGGAGGATCTCCCGGTCCTGCTCCCGGTCCTGCAGTCGCCGCTCCCGGTCCCGCAGGCGGCGTCCCCTCACCGCGTCGACGCTACGCAACGCCGACCGCGGTTAGCACGACCGGGGTGCCCGGCGCCAGACCCGGCGGGGCCAACCTCAAGCTGTGCATAACTCGCCGAACCTGTGGGTTCATCGGCTCCCATCACGCAATGTCGACAAAGTCACGCCGTCGTTCCACATGACGAACAGGTGAACAACTGCTGGCCGACAATTCTTCGTCCACACCCCCATGACCACGGAATCCGCAGGTCAGCGCCCGATCAGGCCGACTCTCCCCGACGTTGTCCACAGCGTCGTCACCAGGCGGTGCACATGCCTGGCGGCGTGTTCCACACGATGCACAGACTTGTCCACAGGTTGCTGTGGATTCCGGGCTTGGCGCGTGGCGCGACCGGAGCCTATGGTCCGACTCTCGGGTCCCGATCGGGACTGGTGGGCGGGCGGCCGAGGGCCGCGAGCCCGAGGTGCCGACGCTCCCACGTCCGGTCGCGCGAGGCTGTCGGTGGGCGGCCCTAGCGTGCGCGTGAGGACACCGGTTCGGCACGGCGTGACGCAGGCAGGAGGGAGCGCGGTGAGCACCACCGAGAGCTGGGAGCGGCAGGACCTCTCGTCCTACTCGGGCTTCGGCGACCCGACCGGTGGGCAGGGCGGCGACCAGGAGCACTGGTCCGGCCGGATGCCCCCGCAGGACCTCGAGGCCGAGCAGAGCGTGCTGGGCTCGATGCTGATGAGCAAGGACGCCATCGGCGACGTCAACGAGGTCGTCAACGGCGCCGACTTCTACAAGCCGGCGCACGAGATGGTCTACGACGCCATCACCGACCTCTACGGCCGGGGCGAGCCCGCCGACCCCGTCACGGTGAAGGCCGAGCTGGAGCGCCGCGGGCAGCTCGAGCGCATCGGCGGGGCGCCGTACCTCTTCACGCTCCACAGCGGCGTGCCGATCGCGGCCAACGCCTCCTTCTACGCCGAGATCGTGCGAGAGAAGTCGATCCTCCGCAAGCTCGTCGACGCCGGCACCCGGATCGCCCAGATGGGCTACGCCGGCGAGGGCGAGGTCGACCACGTGGTCGACGTCGCGCAGCAGGAGGTCTACGCGATCGGCGAGAAGCGGGCCACCGAGGACTACCTGCCGCTCTCGGCGATCATGGAGCCCACGCTCGACGAGATCGAGGCGATCTCCAACCACGACGGCAGCGTCAACGGCGTGCCCACCGGCTTCGCCGACCTCGACGACCTGATCAACGGCTTCCAGCCCGGGCAGATGGTGATCGTCGCGGCCCGTCCCGCCATGGGCAAGTCGACCCTCGGGCTCGACTTCTGCCGCGCCGCGTCGATCCACAACAACATGACCAGCGTCATCTTCAGCCTGGAGATGTCGAAGAGCGAGATCACCATGCGGCTGCTCTCGGCCGAGGCGGCGGTGCCGCTCAACCACCTCCGCAAGGGCCCGATGAGCGACGACGACTGGGCCAAGCTGGGGCCCAAGATGGGGCAGGTGTCGGGGGCGCCGATGTTCATCGACGACAGCCCCAACATGACGATGATGGAGATCCGGGCCAAGGCGCGGCGGCTCAAGCAGCGCCACGGCCTGCGGCTCATCGTCATCGACTACCTGCAGCTGATGACCTCGGGCAAGAAGGTCGAGTCGCGCCAGGTCGAGGTCTCGGAGTTCTCCCGGCAGATCAAGCTGCTCGCCAAGGAGCTCGAGGTGCCGGTGATCGCGCTCTCGCAGCTCAACCGTGGCCCCGAGCAGCGCTCCGACAAGCGGCCGATGATGTCGGACCTGCGCGAGTCCGGCTCGATCGAGCAGGACGCCGACATCGTGATGCTGCTGCACCGCGAGGACGCCTACGAGCGGGAGTCCCCGCGCGCCGGCGAGGCCGACATCATCGTGGCCAAGCACCGCAACGGCCCCACCCGCGACGTCGTCGTCGCCTTCCAGGGCCACCTCTCCCGCTTCGCCGACGTCGCGCACTACTGAGCCCGACGGCCAGGGCGACGGGGATCGTGATGCTGGCGCTGACCGCGGTCGACGGTCGGTCGGCCCTCACCCTGCGGCGCACCGCGCGCTGAGCCCGAGGTGGCCGCACCCCTAGGGTGAGCGCACTCGAGCAGGGAGGTCACCGTGGAGGTCGTCCACACCGCCGTCGCGATCGTGATCGTGGTCGGCCTGATCATCTGGGTCAAGGTCGACCCGGTGATCTCGCTGGTCATCGCGTGCCTCTACCTCGGGCTCGCGGCCGGGGTCGGCTTCGCCGACACGCTGGCGGCGATCACCGGGGGCTTCGGCTCGATCATGGCCGAGGTGGGGCTGCTCATCGGCTTCGGCGTGCTCATCGGCGCGCTGCTGCACTCGCTGGGCACCTTCCGCAAGCTGGTGCGCGCGCTGCTGCGGGTCGTCGGCGCCCACCGGCTGCCCTACGCGCTGACCGCGGCGCTCTCGACGGTCTTCCCCTCGATCTACGTCGACGTGCAGGTGGTGCTGGCCTCGCCGATCGCGCGGTCGTCGGCGCCGCACATGGGCCCGCGCGGCCTGGCGCAGCTCGCCGGCGCCATCGGCACGGGCATCTTCTCCGGCTACGTCTTCGTGATCCCCGGCCTGGCCGCGGTGTCGATCGCCGGCCTGCTCGACGTGCCGCTCGGCACCTGGCTGCTGTACGGCGTGGTGCTCGGCCCGCTGACCGCGCTGGTGACGACCTACCTCTTCACGCTGCTGCTGCGCACCCGCTACTGGGACCCCGCCAAGGACGAGGACCCGGACGACCCGATGCACCTCGAGGAGGCCACTGAGGTGGGGACTGCGGGCACCGGCCCCGGCGAGGCCGCCAACCGCGACGACGTCGACGTGCCCCTGCTGGTCTCGCTGCTGCCGATCCTGGTCCCGCTGCTCATGATCGCCTTCGGTGCCTTCGCCGAGCTGCTCGACTTCTCCAACGGGCTCATCGCCTTCCTTGGCGACGCCAACGTGGCGCTCTTCGTCGGCCTGCTCGGCGCCTACGTGCTCGCCCGCGCCGCGAGCGGTCGCGAGCGCACCGACGACGCCCTGTCCACCGGCTTCCACACCACGGGCGAGATCCTGCTCATCACCGGCATCGGCGGCTCGCTGGGCGCGGTGATCGAGGCCACCGGCATGGACGCCACGCTCGCCGGGCTCTTCTCCGCCAGCGAGGGCGCGGCGGTGGTCACCAGCGTGCTGCTCGCGTGGTTCATCGCCGCGGTGCTGCACCTGGCCATCGGCTCGGTGTCGGTCGCGGCGATCACCGCGGCGGGCATCATCGGACCGGTGCTGGGCTCCATCGACGTGGCACCGATCGCCATCGGCCTGGCGATCGCCTCGGGCGCGATGTTCGCCCTGACGGTCAACAGCAACTTCTTCTGGATGTTCAAGTCGCTGCTCGGCCTGACCACCTCGGGCGCGCTGAAGTCGATGACGATGGTGACCAGCATCGCCTCGGTGGTCTCGCTGCCGATGGTCCTGCTGATCGCCTTCCTTGCCTAGCTCACGGCCTAGCTCGTCGGTCTAGGTGCCCCGGAGGGTGGCGAGGTCGCGACGGGCGTAGCGCAGGTGGTCGACGTGCTCGCGCTGCATCACGCCGAAGCACTGGGCGACCGTCGCAGTCTCCTCGCCCCACACCGGCGGGGCGATCGCGATGGTGCGCGACTCGGCGAGCTGCTCGTCGGTCAGGGACGCGAGCTCGGCGCGGACGTCGTGCTGCCGGCCGCGGAGGACCTCGACCGCCTCCTCCCAGGTCGGGTCGGCGGCGGGGTCGAGGCCGATGGTGGTCCAGTGCTCGGCCGGGAAGTCGGTGGGTGGGATGCCGGCCGGGTGGTAGGCCTGCTCGGTGCCGCGCAGCATCCGCCCGAGCCAGCCGTCGACGGCGAAGACGAGGTGGCGGACCGTCTCGACCAGCGACCACTCGCCGGCCACCCGCGTGCGGCGCACGTCGTCGGGGAGCCGCTCGGCCTCGGCGTAGAGCTCCTCCCACAGCCGCTCGACCGTGGCCCACATCGCCCGGTGGTCGTCGGCGGTGCGCACGGCGCGCAGCTGCACCCGCTCGGGGTGGCGCTGGTCGAGGACGTCGGAGACGAGCTGCCAGACCCCCACCCCCTCGACCACCACCTCGGCGGGGTCCCCGGCGAAGGAGGAGATCTCGATCCGCCCCAGCACGCTCCCGACGATGCGCAGGCCGTCGAGGTAGGACTCCCGGACCGTGACGCCGCGCAGGTCGCTCCCGGTGACGGTGGCGCCGCCGAGGTCGGAGGCGTCGATCGTGGCGCCCTTGAGCTCGGCGCTGCGGTGGAGGTGGCGTGGCTCGCTCATGGCCGCACGCTAGACACCGCCACCGACAGCCCGGTGGCGCGACGTCTGGCGCGGTACAGCACCCTGGTGCGGTGACCACCGCAACCGCACCCGACGTCCGTGCCGCGCGGGACGCCGTCGGCGTGACCTTCTTCCTCAACGGGCTGCTCTTCGCCACCTGGGTCTCGCGCATCCCGCAGGCCCGCGACTCGCTCGAGCTGACCAACTCCCAGCTCGGCGTGCTCCTGCTCGCCCTCGCGGCCGGCTCCATCCTGGCGATGCCCGCGGCCGGCACGGTGATCGCCCGCTTCGGCACCCGTGCGGTCACGCGGGTCTCGGGCCTGGCCCTGCTCGTCGGCCAGGTCGCCGTGGCCTTCGCGATGGTCGCCGAGCAGGTGCCGCTGGCGGCCCTCGCCCTCTTCGTCGCGGGTGCCGGCACCGGCCTCTGGGACGTCGCGATGAACGTCGAGGGCGCGCAGGTCGAGCGCGAGCTGGGCCGCACGGTGATGCCGCGCTTCCACGCCGCCTTCAGCTTCGGCACCGTGGCCGGCTCCGGTCTCGGCGCCGCGGCCATCGCGGTCGGCGTCCCGGTGCTCGGTCACCTGCCGGTGCTGTCGGTGCTCGCCGTGGCGACGCTGCTCTGGGTCACCCGCGCCTTCCTGCCCGACGTGCCCCCCGTGGAGGACGACGGCCCCCGGCCGTCGGCGTGGAGCGCCTGGACCGAGCCCCGCACCCTGCTGATCGGGCTGATGGTGCTGGCCCTGGCCCTCACCGAGGGCACCGCCAACGACTGGCTCGCGCTCGCGCTGGTCGACGGCTACGACGTGGAGCACTGGGTGGGGGTCGCCGGCTTCGCCGTCTTCGTCACCGCGATGACGGCTGGCCGTCTCCTGGGCCCGCTGCTGCTCGACCGCTGGGGCCGGGTGCCGGTGCTGTGGTCGACGATGGCCGCGGCCGGCGGCGGCGTCCTGCTGATCGTGTACGGCGGCCACCCCGCGCTCGTCGTCGCCGGCATCCTGCTCTGGGGCGTGGGCGCCTCGCTGGGCTTCCCGGTCGGCATGAGCGCCGCCGCCGACGACCCCCGCCGGGCCGCGGCCCGGGTCAGCGTCGTCTCCACGATCGGGTACGCCGCCTTCCTCGCGGGCCCGCCGCTGCTGGGGTTCGTCGCCGACCACGTCGGCACGCTGCGGGCGCTGCTCGTCGTCGCGCTGGTGCTGGTCCCGAGCGCGCTGGTCGTGCCGAGCGCCCGCGAGCCGCGGCGTCCCGCCTGAGCGGGCTGGGCCCCGGCTGAGAGGATCGGGCGCGTGACCGACGAGCCCCGCGCCTCCCTGCCCCAGGACCTGGCGCAGTGGGCGGCCGCCACCCTGGTCTTCGGCTCCAACGCGGCGGTGCTCGTGGTGGAGCTGGTGGCGCTGCGGCTGCTGGCGCCCTACCTGGGGCTGACGTTGGAGACCAACACCATCGTGATCGGCACGGCCCTGGCCGCGATCGCGCTCGGCTCCTGGCTGGGCGGCCGCGCGGCCGACGTGGTCGACCCGCGCCGCACGCTGGCGCCGCTGCTCGCGGTCTCGGGAGCGGTGGCCGCGCTGACGCCGATGGCGGTGCGGCTGGCCGGGGCCACCGGCGACGGGTCGGTGCTCTTCCTCGTCGCGGGCCTGACGATCGTGGTGCCGGGCGCGCTGCTCTCGGCCGTCACCCCCATGGTGACCAAGCTGATGCTGAGCAGCCTCGCCGAGACCGGCACGGTGGTTGGCCGGCTCTCCGGACTCGGCACCGCCGGCGCGATCTTCGGCACCGTGGTCACCGGCTTCGTGCTGATCAGCCGGGTGCCGGTCACCGGCATCATGGTCGGGCTCGGCCTGGCGCTGCTGGTCGCGGCCGTGGTCACCGAGCTCGGCATCCGCCGTCGCTTCCCGCTCGCGGCGTCCGCCGTGGTGCTGGGTGCCTCCCTCGTCGGGGTGCTCGCGCCGAGCGACTGCGACGCCGAGACCACCTACCACTGCGCGTCGGTGGTCGCCGACCCCGTGCGGGAGGGCGGGCGCACGCTCGTGCTCGACACGCTGCGCCACTCCTACGTCGACCTCGACGACCCCACCCACCTGGAGTTCTCCTACGTCAAGGCGCTGGCCGGCGTCACCGAGGCGAGCTTCCCGGCGGGCGAGCCGCTGGCGGCGTACCACCTGGGCGGCGGGGGCCTCACCTTCCCGCGCTACCTCGCGACGACCCGGCCCGGCACCACCAGCGTGGTCTCCGAGATCGACGGTGGCGTGGTCGCCGTCGACCGGGAGCGACTCGGGCTGGAGACCGGCCCGGAGCTGGAGGTGCGGGTCGAGGACGGCCGCACCGGCATCGCCGCGGTGGCCACCGACAGCCGTGACCTCGTGGTCGGCGACGCCTTCGGCGGCGTCAGCGTGCCCTGGCACCTGACCACGCGCGAGGCCGTCGGTGAGGTACGCCGCGTGCTCACCGACGACGGCGTCTACGCCGCCAACCTGATCGACTACGACCCCCTCGGCTTCGCCCGTGCCGAGCTCGCGACCCTGCGCCAGGTCTTCGACCACGTGGCGCTGGCGGCCGACCCCTACACCCTCGACCGGGGGCCGGGCGGGGGCGGCAACCTCGTGGCCGTCGCCTCCGACGCGCCGCTCGACCTGGCGGCGGTCGAGGCGGGCTTCGAGGACCAGGGGGTGCCGTGGCGGATCATCGACGGCGAGGCGCTGACGGCGTGGATCGACGGCGCGCAGGTGCTCACCGACGACTACGCCCCGGTCGACCAGCTGCTGACGCCCAGCCCGGCGTGAGCCCGGGGCGGCCCCACCCGTAGGTTGCCCGCGTGGAGACGCGTGCGCTCGTGCTCGGTGGCGGCGGCATCACCGGCATCGCCTGGATGCTCGGCCTGCTCAAGGGACTGCAGGAGGCCGGGGTCGACCTGGTCGGGGCCGACACGGTCGTCGGCACCAGCGCCGGCTCGGTCGTCGGGGCGCAGGTGACCTCGGGGCTGAGCGTCGAGGAGCTGTACGCCGCGCAGCTCGAGCCCGCCGACCGGGAGATCGGGGCGTCGCTCTCGCGGCTGACGCTGCTGCGGATGCTGCCGCCCCTGCTGCTGCCCGGCTCCGGCGCCCGCAAGCGGGCCCGCGTGGGCCGGCTGGCGATGCGGGCGCACCCGCCGGGCGACGACCGCCGGGTCGAGGTGATCCGCTCGCGCATCGGGCTGGGCGACTGGCCCGAGCGCGACCTGCGGGTGACGGCCGTCGACGCCGAGTCGGGGGAGCCGGTCAGCTTCGAGCCCGGCGGCCCGGCCGACCTGGTGCACGCCGTCGCGGCGAGCTGCGCCGTCCCGCTCGTGTGGCCGCCGGTCACCATCGGCGGCCGCCACTACGTCGACGGCGGGGTGCGCTCCACCGCCAACGCCGACCTCGCCAAGGGCGCCGACCGCGTCGTCGTCCTGGCGCCGCTGCCGCAGGCGCTGACCAAGCGCTCCTCGATCCCGGCCCAGCTGGCGCGCACCGGGGCGCGGCACACCGCCGTGGTCAGCCCCGACGCGCAGGCGCTGGCCGACATCGGAAAGAACGTGCTCGACCCGGCGAAGCGCGCGGACGCCGCCCGAGCGGGCCTGCGCCAGGCGGCCGACGAGGTCGACGCCGTGCGTGACGCCTGGGGCTGATCCCGCCCCACCTCCGGGGTCAGCCGAGCTGCTTGCGCCGGCTCCCCGTCAGGGCCTCGGCGGTGCCGACCAGCAGCACCGAGGCGACGACGGCCAGGACGAAGCCGAGGATGTTGAGCTCCCAGATGGACCCGGTGCCGAGCACCCAGGCGATGGTGCCGCCGATGATCGAGCCGACCATCCCCAGCCCCATGGTCGCCAGGATCCCGAGGTCCTGCCTGCCGGACTTGAAGAGCCTCGCGAGCGCTCCGATGACCAGCCCCGCGATGATGAAACCGAACATGGTGACCTCCCTCGTCGTGCTGCCACGCTAGCCGAGCGGTGGTCGCCCCTCGGGCCGCCGCGAGCGGCTTGGAGGACTCCGGAGACTGGCGGCATGCCCGCCCGTCCGCCCGCCCGCCGAGCCGTGCCGGTGCTGCCGGTCGTCGCGGTCGTCCTCGCCGCCGGCCTGGTCGCCGGCCTGCTGGTGGCGCTGCAGCGGCCCGAGCTGCTGAGTCGCGCGGTGCCGGGGGTGCCCGACTGCACGGTGCGCGTCGGCGACACCGAGGTCGGCCTCGACGCCGACCAGGCCGAGCGCGCGGCCTCCGTCGCCGCCCGCTCGATGCGGCTCGACCTGCCGCAGCGCACCACCACGGCCGCCTTCACCGGTGAGCTGGAGCTCGACGAGGACGACGCCGCGGCCGTCGCCGCCGCGCTCAAGGGGGCTCGACCGGGCTCGCTGACCTGCCTGGCCGGCGGGGCCGACGAGCCGGAGCCCGACGGGCTCGACGAGCGCGGCCTGACCGGTCGCGCCGCCGCCGTGCGCGCCGACGTCCTCGAGGCCTTCGGCGACCAGCAGCTCGGCGGCTTCGCGCCCGGCGGGGTCAGCGACGGCCACATGCCGGGCTCCGCGCACTACGACGGCCGTGCCGTCGACATCTTCTACCGCCCCGTCGACGAGGCCAACCTGCGGCGCGGCTGGGCCACCGCGCACTACCTCGTCGCCCACGCCGACCGGCTGGCGGTCGAGACGGTGATCTTCGACGGCCGGATCTGGACCGCCCGCCGCGCGGTGCAGGGCTGGCGCGACTACACCCCCGACACCTCCGGCCGCTCGCCCGAGGTGGCCGCCATCCTGGAGCACCGCGACCACGTGCACGTCGACGTGGCCGACTGAGGCAGCCTCCGCAGCCGGCCCCTCAGCTGGCCCCTCAGCCGCCCCGCAGCCGCGCCAACCGCTCCCGGAGGCGCTCGACGCGGTGGGCGTTGTCGGGCAGGGCGACGTAGTCCTCGCCGTGGGAGAGCAGCAGGGCGTCGTCGAGGCGGCGTACGGCGCCGGGCGGGTAGCGGTAGTCCATCCGGGCGGCGATCTCGTCGTCGTCGACCGAGCGCAGCGTCTCGCCGAGGGTGCTCAGCGAGGTGATGCCCAGGCCGCGCAGCAGGTCGGCCATCCAGGCGTAGTGGTCGGTGCGCGACCAGCCGGCGTCGTCGTACTGGCCGGCGAGGAAGGCGGCGAGCTCGCGGGGCTCGATGCTGTCGGGGTGCGCCGCCGGCGGCGGGGGTACGGCGCGCAGCGTGCGGCGGATGGTGGCGAACTCCTGGTCGGCGAGCTCGAGCAGGCCGGCCGCGAGGGTGAAGCGCCGGTCGAAGTCGCGGGCGTGCTCGGGCGGCACCGTGCCCTTGTAGCGGATGTCGTGCTCGAACTCGGCCCAGGCGTGCTGCAGGACGGTGCGGATCTGCACCTGCGCGATCAGCCCCTCGGTGGCCTCGTCGTCGTCGAAGGCCAGCAGCAGGTGGCGGCTGGCGTAGCCGAAGCGGCCCTCGCCCGCAGTCTCGCGCCCCCAGTCGCGGTCCTCGAGCACCCGCGCCTGGTCGTGCAGCAGCTCGGCGACGGCGGCGACGTCGGCGTGCACGTAGGTGATCACGCGCAGCCCGACCTGGTCGGTGATCCGGGTCATCGGGTCGGGGTAGAGCCGCTCCCCCTCGGGGCCGCGGCGCTGCGCCTTCTCGGCGAAGGACGCCACGGTCTTGGTCCGGCTGGTCACCGAGAGGTAGTTGATGCCGCCGTCGTCGAGCACGTCGGTCACCCGGGCCGCGAGGACCGGCTCGGCGGCCAGCAGCCTGGGTCGGCGCCGGGCGTACTCCGCCACCGCCTCCAGCGGGTCGGTCGGCGAGGAGACCGGCTCGCGGTCGCCGCGGGGCGTCGGCTCGAGGTCCGGGGGGAGCGTCGGCGTCACGATGACGCCGGTGTCGGGCGTGCCGTACGCCGTCACGTCGTCGGGGCGGCGGGTGGCGAAGAGCGCGACGTAGGCGCAGACCACGGCGTCGACCTGGTCCTCGACCACGCGCAGGTCGGCCTTGCGGGTCGCCTGCTCGGCGGCGGTGCGCAGCGCCTGCCAGCCGGTGCCCTGCAGCTGCAGCGCGGGCTCGGCGTCCGAGAGCCCCTCGACGAAGCCCATCAGCGCGAGCAGCTCGCCGCGCAGCAGCTCCAGGTCGCGGCCGGTCTTCTGCTTGTACTTCAGGGTGCGGCCGAGGCCGAAGAGCGCGATCGTGGCGGCGTGGGGGTAGACCTCGAGGGCGTGGCTGGCACCCCGCGCCGGGTCGAGCGAGAGCCCGAGCCGCGCCGCGAGACGACCGCCCCGGGTGCCGTCGGCGAACTCCGGCTTGGCGGTGTTGCTCGGGTGGGCGCCGGCGTCGAAGCGGGCGAAGTCGGCGTTGAGCTCCCGCTCCGCGGGCCGGTTGCCGGTCGGGTTGGTCACGATCAGCGGTGCGTCCACCGCCACGACGCAGGGGCCGCTGGCGTAGGGCGAGACCAGCGCCAGGATCTCCTCGTCGGTGCGCACGGAGGCGACCTCGACGAGCCGCCCGGCGTCGTCGAGGACGGCGACCCCCGTGGGGCGCCGGTAGCCCCAGGCCAGGTCGAGGCCGACGAACCGGGTGCCGTCGCCTGCGGGTGCGCTCATGCCCCCACCATGCCGTGCACGGCCAGGGGGTGGTGCAGCTCGGTCTCCTCGTAGCGCAGGTGCGAGAGCAGCGTGTCGGTGAGGCGGTCGACCTCGCTCGAGAGCGCCTCCAGGGCGGCGGAGGCGTCGCGCGGGGCCGCGGAGACCAGCGCGACCAGCCGCTGGTCGACCCGCTCGAGCACGTCGTGGATCACGTGGTGCTCGGCCTCGAGCCGCTCCACCACCGGCACCGACGCGGGGTCGCGGGAGGCGAGGTGAGGCAGCATCGAGCGGTCCTCCAGGGTGTGGTGGCCGGTCACGATCCGGCAGTAGGACTCGCAGTAGGCACCGAGGGTCCAGTTGTTCTGCCGCATCGTCATGGTGTTGATCGTGGAGCGCGCCTGCCCCACCTGCAGCAGCCCGCGGCGTACCTGGTCGACCACGTCGCGCAGCTGGTCGAGCTCGGCCCGCAGCGCGTCGTGCACCTCGACCAGGTGGCGCGCGGTGGCCAGCCCCTGGGGGGTGTACGTCGCTCCCGGCGGCACCGGGTAGCGCGGCCGCGTCGACTCGTCCCAGGCCCCGTCGTTTGCCCCGTCGTCGGCCGCGGGGCGGGTCTCGACGAGCTCGACCGGCAGTGGTGGCTCGACCGGCGGTGCTGCGGCGCCCGACCGCAGCGCCCGCTCGGCCTCGACCTGCTCGCGGACGGCGGGGGCGACCTCGGTGGCGAAGCGCCGGACGTCGTCGGGGGAGTCGGTGCCGAGCACGAAGGTGCCGATGCCCTCGTCGAGGGCGAGCCCGGCGAGCTGCTCGGCCCAGTCGGCCGGCGTGCCCTGCAGGAAGTCGCGACCGGTGCCGAAGCGGCCGACGACGTTGTACATCCGCCGCACCGCCTGGGGGCCGCGGCCGTTGGCGGTGGCCCGCTCGTCGATGCGTGCGTTGAGGTCGCCGAGCGCCGGCGGGTCGGTGTACCCCATCGAGGGGATCCAGGCGTCGGCGACGTCGGCGGTCACCCGCAGCATCCGTGGGCCGTAGGCCCCGAGCCAGAGGGGAAGCGGGCGCGAGGGCACCGGGCCCGCCCGCAGCCCGCGGACGGCGTAGTGGTCGCCGTCGAGCCGCACGCTGCCCCCCGCCCAGCACGCCCGGATGACCGCGACCGCCTCGACCAGCGCGTCGACCGCCTCGCCGGGGGTGCGCCGCGGTCCGCCCGCGGCGACGATCGCGTCCCAGAAGGCGCCCGCTCCCAGGCCGAGCTCGACCCGGCCGCCGGTCAGCAGGTCGAGCGAGGCGGCCCAGCCGGCGAGCACGACGGGCGGGCGCAGCGGGAGGCTGGCCACGTCGGGCGCCACCGTGATGGTCGTGGTGCGGGCCCCGATGACCGAGAGCAGCGTCAGCGCGTCGAGGTGGGCGGCCTGGTAGGGGTGGTCCTGCACCGCGACGAGGTCGAGGCCGGAGACCTCGGCGAGCTGCGCCAGCTCGAGCACGTGGTCGGGCGCCGAGGCGGCGGGAGTGGGGAAGAGCCCGAAGCGGAGGTCGTGGCCGTAGTCAGGCACGGGGCCACCCTAGGGCGTCCCCGGTGCCGGCGAGCGTGGCAGCATCGCCGCATGCGAGCTCTGGTCGTGACCCGGTTCGGCGAGCCCGACGTCCTGGAGCTGCGCGACCTCCCGGACCCCGCACCCGGGCGGGGTGAGGTGCTGGTCGCCGTCGCCGCGGCCGGGGTCAACTACATCGACGTCTACCAGCGTCGCGGCGTCTACCCGCTCGAGCCCCCCTTCGTCGCCGGCTCGGAGGGCGCGGGCACGGTCGTCGCGGTGGGCGACGACGTCGCGTCGCCCGCGGTCGGCGACCGGGTCGCCTGGCTGATGGTGCCGGGTGCCGGCTACGCCGAGCGCGTCGTGGTGCCCGCGGAGCGCTGCGTGCCGGTGCCCGACGACATCGACGACGAGACCGCGGCCGCGGTGATGCTGCAGGGGATCACCGCGGAGTACCTGACGCACGCGACCCACCGCGTGCAGGCCGGCGACCACGTGCTGGTGCACGCCGCGGCCGGAGGGGTGGGGCAGCTGCTCACCCGCGCCTGCGTCGCGCTCGGCGCCACCGTGATCGGCACCGTCTCGACCGCCGAGAAGGCCGCCGTCGCGCGCGCCGCCGGTGCCCGGCACACCGTCGACTACATCAGGGAGGACGTCGCCGAGACGGTCGCCCGCCTGACCGACGGCCGCGGCGTGCGGGTCGCCTACGACGGGGTCGGGGCCCCGACCCAGCAGGCGAGCCTCGACAGCCTCGGACGACGGGGCACCTACGTCGTCTTCGGCCAGGCCGGGGGCGCGCCGGCGCCGGTGGAGGCCAAGACGCTCAGCGCACGCGGCTCGCTCTTCTTCACCCGACCGACGGTCGTCGACCACGTCGTCGAGCGGGAGGAGCTCCTCGACCGGGCCGGCCGGGTCTTCGGCTGGCTGCGCGACGGGACCCTGTCGGTCGCGATCAGCGCCCGGTACCCCCTCGCCGACGCGGCGCGGGCCCAGGCCGACCTCGAGGGACGCCGGACCGTGGGCAAGCTCCTCGTCATCCCCTGACCCCTGATCCTGAGCCCACCGCTCCTGGCTACGGCGCGACGACGCCGGCCTCCTCGAGCACCGCGTCGCGCAGCGCGAAGGCGGGGTCGCGCTCCTCGGTCTCCTCGACGTTGCACAGCGCCACGACGGTGAGGTCGCGGTCGGGCCAGTGGTTGACCACCGCGCTGACGCCCGGGTCGCCGCCGCCGTGCCCGAAGCGTCCGTCGGGGTGGAGGACCAGCCCGTAGCCGTAGGCGAAGCCGTCGCCGAGGTCGGCGTGACGCTGCAGCGCCGCCGCGGTCAGGTCACCGAGCAGGCTGCCGTCGGCGATCGCCCGGCACAGCCGCACCAGGTCGAGGGCGGGGTGCACGCAGCCCCCGTCGCCGCCGCCGACGACCGGCACGCTGTGCACGTTGGTGCGCCCCGAGGGCAGGTAGTGGAGTGCGGCGTCGGGGCGGGGGTCGTCGGAGCGGTCGAAGCCGCTCGCGGTCGTGCCGGCCCGCCGGAGCACCCGCTCGCTGACCACCTCGGTGCAGGGACGGCCCGTCAGCTGCTCGAGCAGCTCGCCGAGCAGCACGTAGCCGGCGTTGGAGTAGCGCCACGTCTCACCGGGCGGGCCGTACGCCGGGAGGTCGGCGTACAGCGGCAGGAAGTCGACGGGGCGCTCGACGCTGCCGGGTGGGGTGGTGCGCCACAGCGCGCCGTAGTCGGTGCCGGCGTTGGGGAGCTCCTCGTCCTCCTCGAAGTAGTCGGCGATCCCCGAGGTGTGGCTGAGCAGGTGGTGCACGGTGACCCGGCGGTCGAGGTCGCGCGGGGCGCGGTCGGCCGGCACCACCTCGTGCACCGGGGTGTCGAGGCCGACCCGGCCGTGCCCGACCTGGTCGAGCACGGCGGCGGCGGTGAGCATCTTGGTGACCGAGGCGGTCTGGAAGCGGGTGCGGGGGGTGACGGGCAGGCCGTTGGCCCGGTCGGCGAGGCCCAGGCAGTGCTGCACCACCGGGCTCCCGGCCTCCGCGAGCAGCACCGTGCCGGAGACACCGTCGGCGGCGAGCGCCTCGAGACGGTCGCTCAGCCGGGCACGTGCGTCGTCGTCGAGCATGCGACCAGCATGTGGGGGCTACGGCTGGGGCAGCAACGCATTAAGCGCGTCGAGCACGGGCCGCAGCGTCAGGCCGTCGGCGACGGTGACGTCGACCCCGGCGTAGCGCAGCCCCACCAGCGTCGCGGTGATGAGGGCGAGCACCAGCGCGGCAGCCGAGCTGGCCCCACCGGCGACACCGGGGCGGCTGGCCTTGGCCAGGCCCACGACCGAGAGCACCAGCGCGACGCCGCCGAGCAGGACCGCCAGGCCGAGCCCGTCGGTCCAGAGCGTGCTCAGCGCGCTCGTGACGGCGCAGACGAGGCCGAGCGTGGCCGGCACCGTGGTGCGCGCCGGCACCTGCGGGGAGGCCTCGAACAGCTCGGTGATCGCGTCGCGCTCCAGCCCCCGTGTCGTCATGGGAGCAGGCTAGGGACGCACGGGCCCCACGCCCGGACGGCGCGCCGCCGGGCGGGGGGTGTGAGTGGGGCCGGGCGTGGGACCGGTCCGGGGTCAGCCCGCGGGCACCCACTGGTGGCGCACCGGGCGGGGCTCCTTGCCGCGGAAGGTGGCGGCGAACCAGCTCGAGGTCCACGGCACGGCGCGGGTGACGCGCTTGCCGCTGCCGGGGGCGTGCACCATGCGGATCTTGCCGCCGCTGCGGCCCAGGTAGATCGCGGCGTGGTAGACGCGGCCGCCGGAGTGGAAGAACATCACGTCTCCCCGGCGGAGCTTGGACTTGCTGATCTTGCGGGCCGCGCCGGCCTGCGCCGCGGAGGTGCGGGGGATCTTGATGCCGGCCTTGCGGAAGCTGTACTGCAGCAGGCCCGAGCAGTCGAAGGCGTCGGGACCGGTGCCGCCCCACCGGTAGGGGTCGCCCAGCTGCTTGAGAGCCACGCCGGCGGCCCGGTCGGCCGCCCCGCGCTTGGCTGCGTGGGCGTCGCCGACGGGGCTGAGGAGGACGAGGCCGACGGCGAGGAGGAGGACGAGCAGCAGGCGTGCGGGGACGCGGACGTGCGAGGACATGGGTGCCTTTCCCACGCCTGCGAGGTGAGCTGTCGGGTTGGAGCCGGGAAAGTGCTCCGCCGCTGCTCGCGCAGCGACTTCACCCCTAGCGACGCGCGCCCGGAGCTGGCCGGACCTCTGCGTCGCGGTGGAACCGTGGTTCCCCCACTCCTGCCCCGTCGTGTGTCGGACGGACCCCCGGCACCGGCGGGCAGGACTCGGCGTACCGGACGGGGGGGTGCGCTCTGCGCCCGAGAAGCGTAGGCGGTGTCGTCGCAGGGGGTCCAGGGAACCCCGTAACTGGGACATCGCGGGCGCGCACCCTGGTCGTTCGGACAGGTGCGGGTGCTCCGGGGCGCGCCTAGCCTGGGGTCGACCCGGAGGCGCAGGACCGGGGCGAGTTGGCCTGCCCGGCGCTCGACCTGCCTTCTGCCAACCTCCGGTCGCTACTGTGCGCCGGACCAGCGAGAGGACGCCGCCGTGAGCACTCCCACCACCCTGCACCCGGGTGGTGTGGCGCGCCGGCGTGGGTCGCCGGCCGCCGGCGTGCGCCGCGCGACCGCCAGGCGCCTCTCCGAGGTCGTGCCCCCCGTCGCGCCCCCCGTCGTGCCCCTGACCGACGAGCTGGTGCTGGGCGGGCTCCCCGGCGCCGACGACGCGGAGGCCGACCTCACGCTCGCGTCGGTGGTCAAGTTCCACGCCCCCGAGGTCGTCTTCGGCCTGGGCGCGCTCGACGAGGCGGGCTTCGCCGCGGCGCGGCTGGGGGCACGGCGCCCGCTCGTGGTCACCGACCCGGGTCTGCTGGAGGCCGGCTGGGTCTCGGTGCTCCTCGACCGGCTCCACGAGGCCCGGCTGTCGCCGCAGGTGTGGTCGGCGGTGACCCCCAACCCCAAGGACCACGAGGTCCGCGCGGCGTACGACTTCTACGCCGGGCAGGAGTGCGACGTCATCATCGCCATCGGCGGGGGCTCGTGCATCGACGCCGCCAAGGGCGTGGCGATCCTCTCCAGCAACCTCGGCGACATCCTCGACTACGCCGGCGTCGACCAGGTGACCAAGCCGATCCCGCCGCTGCTGATGATCCCGAGCACCTCCGGCACGGGCGCCGACGTCTCGCAGTTCTGCATCGTGACCGACACCGAGCGCTCGGTGAAGATCACCATCATGGGCCGGGCGCTGGTGCCCGACATCTCGCTCACCGACCCCCGGCTGCTCACGACGATGCCCGACGCGCTCAACGCCGCGACCGGCCTCGACGCGCTCACCCACGGCATCGAGTCCTACGTCTCGCTCGCGCACAACCCGCTCGCCGACATCCACGCGCTGAGCTCGGTGCGGCTGGTCTGCGGCCACCTCCGCACCACCATCGACGACCCCACCGAGGAGCGCGCGCGGGCCAAGATGGCGCAGGCCAGCCTGCAGGCGGGGCTCGCCTTCAGCAACGCCATCCTCGGCGCCACCCACGCGATGAGCCACCAGGTGGGCGGCCTGCTCGACGCCCCCCACGGCGTGGTCAACGGGGTGCTGCTGCCCCACGTGATCCGCTACAACGCGCAGGCCACGCCCGACCGCTTCGTCTCGCTGGCCACGGCGGTCGGCCTCGAGGTCGGCGCGATGCCGGGCGCCGAGGCCGCCGAGCTGCTGGCCGACCACGTACGCCGCCTCGCCGACGACGTCGGCGTCCCGCGGGGCCTGCGCGACCTGGGCGTGACGGAGGCCGACGTGCAGCAGATGGCCCACACCACGCTCGACGACGCCTGCCTCACCACCAACCCGCGGGAGGTCGACGAGGCGGACGTGAGGCGGCTCTTCCTGGGCGCCCTGTGAGCGGACCTGTGAGCGGACCTGTGAGCGGACCTGTGCGTGACCCCGGGGGCAGGACACGATGAGCCCGCGCTCCCTCGACCCGCGCCCGGAGCTCGCCCGGCTCACCGGGATCCGGTCGGGCAAGCGCTCCTACTACCGCGCCTACGTCGCCTCCGACGAGCGGATGCAGCGCGCGGTCACGGCGATGGACTCCATCTCGCGGGCGCTGGTGCGCACCGTCGAGGGCCCCCGCGGCCTGCTCGAGGAGGTGGTGCGGGCGGCGTCCGCGCACCTGGAGGCCGACTGGACCCTGCTCGCGCTGGAGGACCGCCAGCTGACCGGCGCCCGCCCGCGCTTCGTCGCCGTCGACCCTGGCGGGCGGGTGCACGACGCGGAGACCTCGCTGCCCGCGTCGGTGCGCCAGGTGCTGGCGGCGGTCCGCTCGGGGCGCCACGCCGAGGTCGCCCGGCCCAGCTGGGTGACGGTCCCGATGATGCTCGAGGGACGCCGCATCGGCAGCCTGGTCGCCCACCACGGCCTCGCCGACGAGCCCGAGCCCGGCGACCTGGCGGTGGTGCGCATCCTGGCCAACCAGGCCGCGGTGTCGCTGCACACCTCCGAGCAGTACCAGGCGGGGCTGTCGCTGCACCGGCGCGCCCAGCGGCTCTACGACGAGGCGACGGCGCAGTCGCACGACCTGGCGGCGCGGACCCGCGAGCTGCGCGAGGTGGAGCAGCGGCTGCAGCTGGCGCACCAGCGCGAGCTGCTCGACGGGGAGCGGCACCGGATCGCCCGCGAGCTGCACGACAGCGTCACGCAGTACGTGCTCTCGGCGGGCATGGCGGTCGAGGTGGCCCGGGGCGACGCCGAGGCGCTCGGGGCGACGTCGGTGGTGCGCGAGCTGGTCACCGCCAAGCAGCTCTCCGGCGAGGCGGTCGAGCAGCTGCGGCGGGCGATCTTCGCGCTGCACCAGCCGCACGGCGACCAGGTCGCCTCGCTGCCCGACCTGGTGCGCGAGGTGGCGGCCCACCACGAGGGCCGGCTCGACGTGCGGGTGCGCCTGCACGGGCGGCCCCGCGCGCTGGCCGACGCCGGTGACCACGAGGTCGCCCGCGCCGTGGGCGAGTCGCTCTTCAACGTCGTGGTCCACGCCGGCGCGAGCCGCGCCTCGGTGCTGCTGCGCTACCGCGACGACGAGCTGCTGGTGAGCATCTCCGACGACGGACGGGGCGACCCCGCCGCGCTGCGCCGCCTGCTCGAGCTCGAGCGTCGCGGCACCGCCGACGGCCGGCACCGCGGCCTGGCCAACATCGAGTCGCGGATCGTCGACCTCGGCGGGGCGGTGGCCTTCCGCCGCGCCCGCCTCGGCGGCGTCCGCGTGGAGCTCCGGCTGCCGCTCGGCGCCGTGTCCGAACCCGTCCCCGACCGGGAGGTCCCGTGATCGACACCCCTGTGCGCCCCCACCGGAGCGCCGACCAGAGCACCGCGCGTCGTCCCGAGGAGGGTGACGGCGGCACCGCGACCATCGACATCATGCTGGTCGACGACCACGCGATCGTGCGGCAGGGACTCTCCAGCATCCTGCAGCGCGAGCCCGACCTGCGGGTCGTGGCGGAGGCCGCGTCGGCGCCCGAGGCGATGACCGAGGTCGAGCGGGCCAGGCCCGACATCGTGCTGATGGACCTCAAGCTCTCGGCCGCCTCCGACAGCGAGGGCATCGACCTGTGCGCCGACCTCACCGCCGCCCATCCGGGCCTGGGCGTGCTGGTGCTGACGACCTTCCTCGACGACCAGCTGGTGCTGCGGGCGATCCGCAGCGGCGCCAAGGGCTACGTCGTCAAGGACGTCGACACCTCCCACCTGGTCCGCGCGATCCGTGACGTCTCGCGCGGCGAGAGCGCCTTCGACGCCCGCTCCGCGGCGGCGATGGTGCGCGGCCTCAACGCGCCCGCCCCCGACCGCAGCGCCCGGCTGACCGCCCGCGAGCTCGAGGTGCTGCGGCTGCTCGCCCACGGCATGTCCAACCGCGACATCGGCAAGGAGCTCTTCGTCTCCGAGACCACCGCGAAGTTCCACGTCGGCAACATCCTGCGCAAGCTCAGTGTGTCCTCGCGCGCCGAGGCGGTCTACGAGGCGTCGAAGCTGGGGTTGCTGACGTAGTGCAGGGTGGGGCGATGGGCACCGACACCATCACCGTCCGACTGGCCTACGGCGAGACCGGCCTCGAGGTCGACCTGCCCGCTGACCGCACCACCGTGGTGGAGCCGACGTACGTCGCCGCGCCCGACGACCAGGTCGGCCTGCTGCGCCGGGCGCTGCGCGAGCCGGTGACCGGCCGGCCGCTGCGCGAGCTGGTCTCGCCCGGGCAGACCGTGGCGATCTCGATGTGCGACGGCACCCGCCCGCAGCCGCGCCACCTGATGATCCCGGCGGTGCTCGAGGAGCTCGACGGCATCGTGCCACTCAGCGACGTGGTGGTGCTCGTGGCCACCGGCACCCACCGCGGCAACAGCGAGGCCGAGCTGCGGCGCATGCTCGGCGACGAGGTCTACGACGCGGTCGAGGTGGTCAACCACGACGCGCGCGACGACGCCTCCCTGGTCTGGCTCGGCCGGCACGGGCGCGACGTGCCCGTCCACCTCAACCGCCGCTGGGTCGAGGCCGACGTGCGCGTCACCACCGGCTTCGTCGAGCCGCACTTCTTCGCCGGCTTCTCCGGCGGGCCCAAGCTGGTCGCGCCGGGTCTCGCGGGCCTCGAGACCGTGCTGACGCTCCACGACGCCGCCCGCATCGGCGACCCCCGGGCCACGTGGGCGATCTGCGAGGGCAACCCGGTGCACGACGACATCCGTGCCGTCGTCGAGGCGGTCGGGCGGGTCGACTTCGCCCTCGACGTCGTGCTCAACCGCGACCAGCAGGTCGTCGAGGCCTTCGGCGGACCCACCTCCGCGATGCACGCCGCGGCCCGGGAGGCCTCGCAGCGCCTGGCGATGCAGCCCGTGCCCACGGCGTACGACGTGGTGGTGACGACCAACTCCGGCTACCCGCTCGACCAGAACCTCTACCAGGCGGTCAAGGGCATGTCGGCCGCGATGACGGTCGTGCGCCAGGGCGGCACCATCGTGTGCGCCGCCGAGTGCCGCGACGGCTTCCCCGACCACGGCTCCTACCGCGAGGTGCTGGCCTCCGAGAGCTCGCCCGAGGCGCTGCTCGCCGCGATCGCCGCCCGCACCGAGACCGTGCCCGACCAGTGGCAGGTGCAGGTGCAGGCCAAGGTGCAGACCCACGCCGACGTGGTGGTGCGCTCCGACCACCTCGACGCCGCCGCGCTCGCCACCGCCCACCTCGGCCACACCGACGACGTCGCCGAGACCGTCCTCCGCGCCCTCCACGACGCCGGCCCCGACTCCCGCGTCTGCGTGCTCCCCGAGGGCCCCCAGACCATCCCGTACGTCGACGCCTGAGGCGGGTGGTGGGGCGGGACGCCTTGTAACGCGGTGTTATCGCATGTGAACAAGGCCTGTGCGGGCGGATCGACGCAGCAGCACCGCGGCAGATGAGGAGATGTGCGTGAGCGCGGCGGACTTCTGGAACGAGCAGGCGGCGGGCTTCGACGACGAGCCCGACCATGGCCTCGCCGACCCCCGCGTACGCCGGGCCTGGCGCGAGCTGCTGCGGGCGCACCTGCCGGCCGCGCCTTCGGACGTCGTCGACCTCGGCTGCGGCACCGGCTCGCTCGCGGTGCTGGTCGCCGAGCTCGGCCACCACGTGCGGGGCCTCGACGTGGCCGACCGCATGGTCGCCGCCGCGCGGCGCAAGGTGGCCGCCGCCGGCGTCGAGGTCGAGCTGGTCGTCGGCGACGCCGCCCGGCCGCCGTACGCCGCCGCCTCGGTCGACGTCGTGCTCTGCCGGCACGTGCTCTGGGCCGTGCCCGACCCCGTCGAGGCGCTGACGAGGTGGGCGGGGCTGCTGCGGCCCGGCGGCCGGATGGTGCTGGTCGAGGGCCGCTGGCACACCGGGGCCGGCCTCGCCGCGGCCGAGGTGAGCCAGGCGCTCACGGCGATCGGGCGCCGTCCCGCGGTGCGGGTGCTCGACGACCCGGCGTACTGGGGTGGCCCGGTCGAGGACGAGCGCTACGTCGTCCTCGCCTGACGCATCTGCCGCGGTGCTGTGCACCGGAGGGGCCTGCACAGCCCTTGTTCACATGCCATGACACCGCGTTACATGCGCGTGCGCCTCAAGCCCGCAGCTACACGTCGAGCACCAGCCAGCCGCCGTGGTGCTCGTGGACGGTGTACGCCGCGCCGCTCGCGGCACCGGCGGCGTGGAGGTCGTCGAGGCCGACGGTGCGGACGTGGCCCCAGGTCTCGTCGGCGACCTCCTCCAGCGGCACGGCGACGATCACGCGGCGGCGGGCCAGGCGGAGGGCCTCGGCGAGGATGCGGTCGCCGGTGGCGGCGTCGACGTGCTCGAGCAGGTGCACCGCCAGCACGGTGTCGGCGGAGCGGTCCGGCGCGGGGAAGCGAGCGGCGTCCGCGGCCACCGTGCGGAGGTCGCGGCCGAGCGCCGGGGCGACCGCGCCGAGCAGCCGCATCGTGGCGGGGGTGACGTCGGAGGCGGTGACGGCGTGACCGTGGCCGGCCAGCCGCAGCGCGAGGAAGCCGAAGCAGCTGCCCAGCTCGAGCACGCTCCCGGGGCCCACGAGCGACTCGGCGTGGCGGTAGACCGGCGCGTAGCCGGCGATGCCGCCGTGACCAGTCACCAGGGAGGGGGCCGGGGAGGGGGCCTGGGAAGGGGACGTCGCCGAGGCGTCGAGGCGCAGCAGGGTGTTGCGGTAGAAGTGCAGCCACCCGACCAGCGGGTCGGGGTGCAGGCTGCGCACCAGGCCGGTGAAGACCCGCTCGAAGAGCTCGGAGCCGCGCAGCCAGCCAGGGCTGAACAGCTCCTCCGCGAGCAGGCCGCCCAGGTCGTCGTCGACCTGGGTGGGGATGAGCCGGTGCTCGACGTGCACCCGGTCGCCCACGTGGCGCAGGTCGAAGTGGCGGGTGCGCACGGTGTCGCGGGTGCGCCGGCCGAGCCCGTCGGAGGCGCGCACGTGCACCAGGGCGTCGACGTACGACGTGCCGACCAGCGGCCCGAGGGGGTCGATCGGCGGTGGGTCCGCCGTCGCCGGGCCCACGGGGTGGGTGGTCACCGCCGGCCCGCCCCGGCGCCCTCGGCCAGCGAGGTGGTGACCCGCTCGAGCCCGTGCAGGTTGCGCACCACCTGCACCCGCGAGCAGTGCTCGGCGTACTGCGGCAGGTCGCAGGAGCCGAGCGTCCAGGAGTAGCGCGGCTCGGGGGTGAGCCAGATGGTGTCGCGGGCGCGGCGGGTGATCTCCTCGAAGACGCCGAGCCGCGGGTCGTGGGTGTTGCCGCGGCCGTCGCCGAGCACCACCACCGTCGTACGCCGGTTGATGGCGGAGCCGAACTGGTCGAGGAACTCGCTGAAGGCGTGGCCGTAGTCGGAGTCGGCGTCGACGTCGAGCACGCCGCCGGCGGGCAGCCCCGACATCACCAGCGACAGCGCCTCGTCGATGCGGTGCTCGCTGAAGAGGTCGGTGATCTCCACGACGTCCTTGACGAAGGCGAAGGTGCGCACCGAGCTGGCCACCGACTGCAGGCTGTGCACCAGGTGGAGGGTGAACTTGGAGGTGGCCCGCACCGAGAGCGACACGTCGCAGAGCACCATCAGCCGCGGCCGGTCCTCGACCTTGCTGACGGTGACGGGGCGGAAGGGCACCCCGTCGTAGCGCATGTTGGAGCGCATCGTGCGGCGGCCGTCGACCACGCCGCGGGAGGCGACCTTGCGGCGGGGTCGCGGGGCGCCGTGCAGCGAGCGCAGCAGCCGGCGCAGGCCCTCCTCGAGCTCGGCGCGGGCCTGCTCGTCGACGACCTCGGCCTGCGCCGCCTGCACCTCGCGGGTCTCCACCTCGCGCTCGAGCTGCAGCAGCCGCTCGAGGTGGTCCTTGAGCCGCTGCGGCAGCTGGTCGAGCCAGGGGGCGAGGGCGGCGCGCAGCCGGGCGAGGTCGTCGGAGGCGTCGCCCTGCGCGGCGTCGTCGTCCTCGTCGGGCAGCTTGTCGTCGAGCCACGCCAGCAGCGCCATCTCCTCGGCCACGGTGAGCTCGGTGTCGAGCTGCAGGCCGGGCGCGGCGACGAGGTCGCCGGGGGCGCCGGGGTTGTGCATCCGCGACGTCGAGATCTGCACCCGCGCGGCCTCGCCCATGCCCGGGTCGCTCTCGTTGGAGAGCACGATCTCGTCGGTCATGCCGGCCATGTCGAGGCGGTTGGCCTCCTGGTGCAGGTTGTACTGCTGCGCCATGTCCTCGGGGTCGAAGTACTGCCGGATGTCCTCCGGCTTGCCGTGGGAGTGGCCCTGCTGGGGGTTGTCGCCGGGGTTCTCCGAGAGCGTGAACTCCTCGAGCCGCCCGTCGTCGGCGAGGTCGTCGTGGGCGTGCGAGTGCCCCTCCTCGACCTGCTCCACCACCGCGCGCAGCCCGAAGAAGCGGTCGAAGACCCGGTCGTAGGTGGCGAGGTCGCGCCGGTCCTTGACCAGGGTCACCGCCAGAGCCGACCTCAGCACCTCGCGGTCGGCCAGCACCCCGGGTTGGGCCGCGGCCTCGAAGGCGTCGACCACCTCGGCCACGCTGACGCGCAGGCCGTGCAGTCGCAGCAGCCGCACGAAGCGGTGCAGCGCGCTCTCCATGCCGCCCTCCCTGCTCCGCGCGCCTCAGACGGGGCGCTTGCGGGCGCCCTTGCCCCGGGCGAAGGAGCGGCTGCCCTGGCTCGGGCTGACCGCCCCGGGCGCCGGTCCCTTGCCCGGGGCGCCGTAGTAGGCGTCGTCGTGACGGCCCGGGGTGTCCTTCGACGCCCGCAGCTCGCGGCCGTCGACGTCGGCGTCGTCGTGGTCGTGACCGCCGTGCCCGTGGCCGTGGCCGTGCCCGTGGCCGTGCCCGCCGAGCGAGGTGGGCACCTGCGCGTTGGGGTCGACCAGGTTGGGCAGGGTCTGCAGCGCGCGCTCGAGGTCGCGCTCGTACTTGATGACGACGTTGAGCGTCGAGGCGAGCACGTCGGCCTTGAGCTCGGAGACGCCGAGCACCGCGAGGGTGCGGGCCCAGTCGATCGTCTCGGAGATGCTCGGCGCCTTGCGCAGCTCGAGCTCGCGCAGCCCTCGCACGATCTCCACCAGCCGCGTGGCGAGCTCCTCGGTCAGGCCGGTGTCCTTGCTGCGCAGGATGTCGAGCTCGCGCTGCGCGGTGGGGTAGTCGAGGAAGAGGTGCAGGCAGCGCCGCTTGAGCGCCGCGGAGAGGTCGCGGGTGTTGTTGGAGGTGAGCACGACGTACGGCAGGTGCTTGGCGCGCACGGTGCCGATCTCCGGGATCGAGATCTGGTATTCCGAGAGCAGCTCCAGCAGCACCGCCTCCAGCGCCTCGTCGGCCCGGTCGACCTCGTCGATCAGCAGCACGACCGGCTCCTCGGAGGTGATCGCCTCCAGCAGCGGCCGGGGCGCCAGGAAGCGGTCGGAGAAGAAGACGCTGTCCTGGGCGGCGATCCGCTCGACGGCCTCGCCGATGGTGGAGGTGTCCTCGACGATCTGCCCGATTTTCTCGCGCAGGATCTGGGTGTAGAGCAGCTGCTTGCCGTAGTCCCACTCGTAGAGCGCCTTGGTCTCGTCCTGGCCCTCGTAGCACTGCAGCCGCAGCAGCCGGCGCCCGGTGACGGCGGCCAGGCTCTGCGCCAGCTGCGTCTTGCCCACCCCCGCCGGCCCCTCCAGCAGCACCGGCTTGTCGAGCCGGGCGAGCAGGAAGACGGTGGTGGCCAGCCGCTCGTCGGTGAGGTACCCGTGGTCGCGGAAGCGCTGTGCCACGTCCTCGACGTCGGCGAAGGCGGACGGGTCGGGCAACGGTTCGTTCACGGCGTGCACCGGGGTTCCTTCCGGGGAGGTGGATGACGGGGCGGTGGATGACGGGGCGGTGGATGACGGGGCGGTGGGTGCCCCAGCTCTGCCTGGGACACCCACCGCCGGGGGGACGGACCTCAGCCGAGCAGGTCGTCCAGGTCGCCGGTCATGCAGTGCTCGACGACGGGGCGGACCGTCTCGAACGTGCACTCCTTGGCGTTGCCCGGGGTGCAGGCGTCGCCGAGGACGTGGTTGGTGATGCGGTCGACGTCGGCGTCGTCGCCCGTGATGACCTTCGCGTTCTCGTAGAAGGCGGTGGGGCCCTGGCCCAGCCGGTTCTTGGAGTAGGTGTCGGCGGTGACGTCGACGAAGCGCTCGGTGATGCCGACGTCGCGCAGCAGCCGGATCGCGGCCTCCAGCGCGGCGTCCGCCGCCTGCACGTCGGTCATGCCGTGGGTGTCGACGCCCATCGCCCGCGCGATGTCGGCGAAGCGCTTGTACTGCGTGGGCATGTTGAAGGCCCACACCCGCGGCAGCGCGATGGCGTTGTTGAGGCCGTGGTGGGTGTCGTAGAAGGCCGACACCGCGTGGCTGATGGAGTGGATGATGCCGAGCCCGCCGGAGTTGAAGGCCTGGGCGGCGATGTACTGCGCGTACATCATCCCCTCGCGACCGGCCAGGTCCTGGCCGTTCCAGACCGCCTGGCGCAGGTGGTCGTTGGTCAGCTTGATCGCGCGGATCGCGTTGCCGAGCGACGGCTCGAAGTTGAGCCGCGAGACGTACGGCTCACTGGCGTGGGCGAGCACGTCGAAGCCGCACTGGGCGGTGTAGTCGACCGGGCAGTCGTAGTAGAGCACCGGGTCGTCGATCGCCAGGGTGGCCACGGACGCGTCGTCGAAGGCGACGTACTTGTGCGGGTTGTCGGGATCGGTCGTGGTGTCGGTGATGACGTAGGCCCACGAGGTCTCCGAGCCGGTGCCGGCGGTGGTGGAGACGGCGATGTGCGGCGGGTTCTTCGGGTTCTCGGACATGTTGAAGCCCTCGAACTCGTTGACGTTGCGGCCGTCGTGCGCCACCGAGACCCGCGCCCCCTTGCAGGCGTCGTGCGAGGAGCCGCCGCCGATGGAGACGAAGGAGTCGCACTGGTTCTCCTGGTAGAGCGCGACGGCGTCCATGACGTTGTAGTCCTTGGGGTTGGACTCCACCTTGTCGTAGACCACGACGTCGAGGCCGTGGTACTTCATCGACTCCGCGACGTTGTTGACGATGTCGGTGCCGCGCAGGCCCGAGGTCATGATGAGCGTCTTCTTGAAGCCGAGCTTGAGGGCCTCGGGACCGATCATCTCGTGCGCCCCCGGGCCCATCAGCGCACGCGGGAACGGGTGGAACTCCTTGATCGGGAAGGGCTTGAGCAGCTGGTCGACCTGCATGGGGCGTGCCTCCTGGTGTGGTGCGCGGGGGTCCGTCCCGGGGGTCGGTCCGGGGCTCTGCCCGCCGTCGTGTCTCTGTCGGTGACGCTAGGGACGGCGTGACCCGGGGCACAGTCCAGACTCCGAAGACCCGCCCTCCGCCCGGTGCCCACCTGCCCGGTCGGGCAGGTGACCGGAGCGTCGTGACTCTGGGTACCGTCCGTCGGTGACGAGTCGGAGCCGCGCGGAGCAGATGCGCTACCTGGGGCGCCGGGTCGACCCGGTGCGCGTGGTCGACCAGGTGCAGATCGTGAAGACCGCCGTGGCCGGCGGGCTGGCGTGGTGGCTGGCGACCGACGTGGGTCACCTCGACCAGGCCTTCCTCGCACCGTGGGCGGCGGTGCTGGTGGTGCACTCGACGGTCTACAAGACCGTCTCGCGCGGCACCCAGCAGGTCGCGGCCACCTTCTTCGCGGTCTTCCTCGCCTTCAGCGCCGGCACCCTCTTCGGCATCGAGCCCTGGAGCCTCGGTCTGGTGATCCTGGTCGGCTTCATGATCGGGCAGCTGCCCTGGGTCAAGGAGGAGGCCGGGACGATCGCCACCACCGGGCTGGTGACGCTGGCCACCGGCTCCACGGACCAGATGGACCTGCTCTCCAGCCGGCTGGTCGACACCGCTGTCGGCGTCCTGGTCGGTCTCGCGGTCAACCTGCTGGTCTGGCCGCCGCTGCGCGACCGGGCCGCCTGGTCGCACGCCGAGCAGCTCCCGCGGCAGCTGGCCAGGGTGCTGCGCGCCATGGCCGACGGCGCGGGCGACGGGCTCACCAGCGAGGAGACCGACGGCTGGGTGCGCGACCTCCGGCGGGTCGACCTGCACATCGACCAGGCGTGGCGGCTGCTGTGGCAGGCGCGCGAGAGCGGCCGCTTCAACCCCCGCCGCTCCCGGCCCACCGGCTGGGGTGAGCTCAAGCAGCTGCTGCACGAGCTCGAGCAGGGGGTGGCCGAGACCCTGAGCATCGCGCGCACGATGCGGCGCAGCGTCGAGGAGCGCACGCCGTGGGACCCCGACTTCCGCGAGCGCTGGTGCCGGCTGGCCGCCGAGGTGGCCGAGCGCTCGGTCGCCGACGACGTCGAGGGTCTGCTGCGGCTCACCGGCGAGCTCGACCAGCTGGCCCACGAGCTGGCGCAGGCCTCGCTCCCGCCCGAGCGCTGGCGGCAGTACGGCGCGCTGGTGATGAACCTGGCCAACGTGCACGAGTCGCTGAGCCGGGCGACCCGGGCGGCCGTGGAGGCGACGCCCGACCGGCGCCGGAGCAGGCGCTACCCGCTCCCGGGCGAGCAGCGGGAGGCCCGGTTGTCGCGCGGTGGCGCGGGTACGGACGGGGCATGAGGCTCGAGCGCACCGTCGAGACGTCCGCACCGCCCGAGAGGGTCTTCGCCTACCTCTCCGACTTCACCAACACGGTGGAGTGGGACCCGGGCACGGTCAGCACGACGCGGCGCAGCGGCGACGGTGGCGTCGGCACGGTCTACGACAACGTCTCGGAGTTCAACGGCCGCGAGACCGAGCTCGTCTACGAGGTGGTGCGGTACGAGCCCCCGCGCCTGGTGCAGCTGCGCGGGGAGAACAAGACCGTCACGGCCGTCGACACCGTCGAGGTGCGTCCGCTCGGCGAGGGGTCGAGCGTCACCTACACCGCCGACTTCACCTTCAAGGGCCTCGCCAGGCTGGCGGTCCCCTTCCTCGGCAGGGCCTTCGCCCGGCTCGGCGACGAGGCCGAGACCGGTCTGCGCGAGGCCCTGGCCAAGCTCTAGGAGCCCGCATGGCCCGGCAGACCACGCGCTGGCTCTTCGGGGACCAGCTCGGCGACCACTTCACCGACGACCACGACGGCGACTTCCTGCTCGTGGAGAGCAAGCGGGTCTTCGCCCGGCGCCGCTTCCACCGGCAGAAGGCGCACCTGGTGCTCTCGGCGATGCGGCACCGCGCCGCCGAGCTGGGCGAGCGCGCGTCGTACCGCCGCGCCGAGACCTACGTCGACGGGCTGGGACGCCGCACCCGCGACCTGCAGGTGGTGCACCCCACGTCGTGGGCGGCGGTGCGCTTCGTGCGCCGGCTCGCCGAGGAGCGGGAGATCGAGCGGCTCCCGGCCCGGGGCTTCGTCACCAGCATGGACGACTTCGCCGCCTGGGCCGGGGGACGGGGCAGCAGGGGCTTGCTGATGGAGGACTTCTACCGCGACGCGCGGCGCCGCCACGAGGTGCTCATGGACGGCGCCGACCCGGTCGGCGGGCGGTGGAACCTCGACCACGACAACCGCGAGCCGCCGCCGAAGGACGCCGACTCGCTGGGGCTCGACCCCCCGCCGTGGCCGGAGGAGGACGAGATCGACGCGGAGGTGCGGCGCGACCTCGACCGCTGGGAGGCCGACGGCGAGGTCTCCTTCCTCGGCCGTGACGGACCCCGGCTCTTCGCCGCCACCCGGGCCGAGGCGCAGGCGGTGCTCGACCACTTCGTGCAGCACCGGCTCCCCGCCTTCGGCCCCCACGAGGACGCCGTGCTGGAGGGCGACGACTGGATGGCGCACTCGCTGCTCTCGGCACCCATGAACCTCGGGCTGCTCGACCCGCTGGAGGTCGTGCGCCGCGCGGAGGCGGCGTACGTCGCCGGCGAGGCGCCGCTCAACAGCGTGGAGGGCTTCTGCCGCCAGGTGATGGGCTGGCGCGACTACGTGTGGCACCTCTACTGGCACCTCGGCGAGGACTACCGCCGCAGCAACAAGCTGCAGCAGCGCCGCTCGATCCCCGACTGGTGGCAGGAGCTCGACGGCTCCGCGACCCGCGCCCGCTGTCTCTCCCACACCCTCGACGGCGTGGCCGAGCACGGCTGGGTGCACCACATCCCGCGGCTGATGGTGCTCGGCTCCTACGCGCTGCAGCGGGGCTGGGCCCCCGACCAGCTGACCGACTGGTTCCACCGCGCCTTCGTCGACGGCTACGACTGGGTGATGGTGCCCAACGTCGTCGGGATGAGCCAGCACGCCGACGGCGGGGTGATGGCGACCAAGCCCTACACCAGCGGCGGCGCGTACCTGAAGAGGATGACCGACCACTGCGGCTCCTGCGAGCTGCGGCCGGACGTCCGGGTGGGCGAGGACGCCTGCCCCTTCACCGCGGGCTACTGGTGGTTCCTGCACCGCCAGCGCGAGCGGCTGCAGGGCAACCACCGCATGGGGCGCCCGCTGCAGGGGCTCGACCGGCTCTCCGACCTCGCCGCCCTCGTCGAGCAGGAGGAGTCGCGGGGCTCCGACCCGCCCTGAGCGGGCCCGGGTGACTCAGAAGGCGGCGACGTCGCGGCGCACCGGGCTGTGCGCGACACGATTGAGCGCGAGCGGGGCTAGCAGCGCCACCGTCGCGGCCGCCAGGGCCGCGATCGCGACCAGGTCGGAGGGCGGCTCGTCGGCGAGGCGGCCGTAGGCGATCCAGCCGAGGCCCCACGCGAGGGCGGCGGCCACCGAGAGCCGGGCGCCGAGCCGGTAGGCGTAGAGCACCGACACCGCCGCCACGACCGCGAGGACCGCGACGGCGGCCGCGGGGCCGGGGGCGCTGCCGCTGTCGGTCGCCGCGGCGAAGACGTTGGCGCAGGTGGCCACGCTGACCCAGCCGAGGTAGAGCCCGAAGGTGCCGTCGAGGACCACCCGCTCGACCACGCCGCGAGGGCCGACGCCGGTGAGGCGGCGCACCAGCTCGACGAGCGTCGCCAGCAGGGCGACGATCACCACGACGCTGCCCCAGATCCAGCCCTGCTGGGTCACCAGCAGCCAGGTGGCGTTGAGCACCATCGAGGCGGCGGCCAGCCAGCCCGTCGACCGCACCCGCGGGTCGGTGGCGCGGGAGGGCAGCCACTGCCACACCGTGTACGCCGCCAGGCCGGCGTACACGACCGACCAGATGGAGAAAGCCGGACCGGCGGGGGCCAGCAACGTGGCGTCGGCCGCCAGCGCACCGCCCGAGGTGCGGTCGACCTCGGTGCCCAGCACGCCCACCCCGACCAGCGTGCCGATGACGCAGAAGACCTCGGCCACGGTGACGGTGACCTGGCGCACCCGGTCGGTGGTGGTGGCGGACATGCCCCAGGGGTACCACGGAGCCATGAGCCCACTCCCCGTGCCGCTGGCCCGCGGCCTCGACACCCTGCTCGACCGGGCGGTCGTCCCCGGTTTCACCCGGATCGGCCCCGCCGTCCGCCGCCGGCTGCCGACCTGGCCCGCCGACCCGGTGCCGGGCGCGCTGGCCGGCCGCACCGCGGCCGTGACCGGGGCCAGCTCGGGGCTCGGCATCGCGGCGGCGGAGGGGATGGCCAGGCTCGGCGCCTCGCTGCTGCTCGTGGTGCGCGACACCGAGAAGGGCGAGCGCGTGCGTCGCGAGCTGCTCGCGCGGGTGCCGGGCGCCGACGCCACGGTGCTGCGCTGCGACGTCGGCGACCTCGACGACGTGCGCCGCTTCGCCGCCGAGCTCCCGGTCGAGCGCCTCGACGTGCTGGTGCACAACGCCGGGGCGCTGCCCGCCGAGCGCACCGAGTCGGCCCAGGGGCACGAGCTGACCATGGCGCTGCACGTGCTCGGACCGGTGCTGATGACCGACCTGCTGCTGCCGCGGCTCTCCGGCCACGACGCCCGGGTGGTCTTCGTGACCAGCGGCGGCATGTACGGCCAGCGGCTGCGGCCCGACGACCCGGAGTACCGGCGCGGCGACTACTCCGGCACCACGGCGTACGCCCGGAGCAAGCGAGCCCAGGTCGAGCTGATGCCGTTGCTCGACGCGCGGTGGGCGCCGCACCGGCTGGGCGTCTACGCCACCCACCCGGGCTGGGCGGACACCCCAGGGGTCGCCGACTCGCTGCCCGGCTTCGACAAGGTCATGGGACCGCTGCTGCGCACCCCGGACTCGGGGGCAGAGACCACCGTCTGGCTGGCCGCCGTCGACCCGCGCCCGGCCTCGGGCGGGCTGTGGCACGACCGCCGCGAGCGGCCCGAGCACCTGCTGCGCCGGACGCGCTCCCGCCCGGGTGACCCCGAGCGGATGCTGCAGTGGGTGCGCGAGCAGACCGGGCTCGAGTGACGCCCTGACCGGCCGGCGTCAGACCTCGACGCCGTGCGGGCGGCCTGGGTCGTCGTCGGCGGGCTCGGGGCGCCCGGCGCGGATCGCCTCGAGCTGGGCGCAGACGGCGGCGCCGTAGAAGAGGGCGATCGCCGACATCAGCGACCACACCAGCAGCGCCACGACCCCGGCGAGCGGGCCGTAGACGTCGCCGAAGGCGGGGCTGGCGCGCACGTAGATCGTCAGTCCGGCCGTGGCGAGCGCCGAGAGCACCACGGCGAGGCCGGCGCCGAGAGCGAGCCAGCTCAAGCCCGGCTGCCGCCGGCGCGGCGCGTGGTCGAGCACCACGGAGATCGCCGTGACCAGCAGCGCGACGCCGACCGGCCAGCGCAGCACCTCGAACCACCTCACCGTGGAGCGCTCCCAGCCATAGAGCTCGACCAGCCCGTCGGCGACCGCACCGCCGCCGACCAGGAGCACGAAGCCGACCCCCACGGGCACGGCGAGCACCACGGTCATCACGGCGGCCCGGCCGTACTTCCACAGGGCCGGGCGGTCCCGACGGATGCCGTAGATTCGGTTGGTGCCCCGCTCGATCTGTGCCACGGCGGTGGTCATCGAGGCCAGGGCCAGGGCGAGGCCGAGGGCCAGGGCGATCTCCCCCGCGTCCTCGCTGCCCTCGCCGCCGGAGTCGAGCGCCGAGGCCAGTGCGTCGCCGTCGCCCGAGCCCGGCGAGAGCGCGTCGACGACCAGCGCCAGCATCCGCGCGGGCTTCTCGGCGTCGAGGTCGAAGGCCAGGCCGGTGAGCGCGAGCACGAAGGGCAGCACCGAGAGGCAGCCCTGGATCGCCAGCGCCCGCGAGCTGGAGAAGCCGTCGCCGTAGCGGAAGCGCACGAAGGAGTCGACCAGCAGCTGACGCAGCCCCACGCGGCGTACGACGTGCCAGGCGTCCTCGGCGTCGAGCTCCTCGCCGTCCATCTCGGTGGTCACCGGGACGAGACGGGCGGTGGTCACGGCGTGAGCATAGGCAACCCCGGACGGTGGGCGTCGGCGGTCGCGGCCTCGGCCTACTTGACCGGTACAGCAGTGTCTGACACTGTACCGGTACAGCCCACATCCACCGGAGGAACCCATGACCGGCTTCGACCCCCTCGCCGCCGCCCTCGCCAAGGAGGTGAGCGGCGACCTCGCCCTCAGCGCGCTGCCGGACGCCCCCGTGGTGCCCGACCGCCTCCCCCGGGTACGCCGGGTGCCCCGCGCGCGGCTGCGCCTCGCCGCGGCGCTGCACCGCGTGGCCACGGCCGTGGAGCCAGCCCCGCCGGCGCCGCGGTGCCGCCCGGCGCACTGACCACACCGGCCGCCCGGCCCGGACCCGGCGCTATCGTCGGCGACGACACGGTGGGTCCCGGAGGTCCAGGCACGAGCGGCGTGGGAGGTGCGGTGGCGCGGGTCACGTTGCAGACGATCGCCGACCGCGTCGGCGTCAGCCGGATGACCGTGTCCAACGCCTTCTCGCGACCCGACCAGCTCTCCGCCGAGCTGCGGGCGCGGGTGCTCGCCGCTGCCGAGGAGCTCGGCTACACCGGCCCCGACCCCCGCGCCCGCTCGCTGGCCACCGGCAGCAGCGGCTCGATCGGGGTGCTCCTCTTCGACTCGCTGCGCGTCGCCTTCACCGACGACGTGGCCATCGCCTTCATCGGCGCCATCGCCGACGGCCTCAACGACACCGGCCGCGCGCTCACGCTGCTCACCTCGACCGACGTCGACCGGGCTCCCGGCGCCGGCATCCCCGCCCGCGACGTCCCCCTCGACGCCGCGATCGTCTACTCCTGCGACCCCGACGCCCCCGGCACGCACTGGCTGCTCAAGCGGCGGCTGCCGCTGGTGATGGTCGACCAGGTGCACCGCGAGGGCCACGCGCACGTCAACATCGACGACCGTGGCGGGGCGCGGGCCGCCGCGCAGCACCTGGTCGACCTCGGGCACCGCCGCATCGCGTTGGTCTCCTTCGCCGTGACGGGCGAGGGCGGGCCGCGCGACGTCGCCGAGCTCTCCGCGGGCTACGTCTCGCGCGAGCGCGTGCTGGGCTGGACCGACGCCCTGACACCCGCCGGCATCGACCCGCTCGTCGTCCAGCACCTCGAGCGGGGTCCGGTCCTCGAGGAGGGGCTGGTGCCCGCGCTGCTCGACCGGGACGACCCGCCGACCGCCGTGCTCTGCTACTCCGACGCGGTCGCCGCCGCGCTGGTGACGGCCCTGGCCGACCGCGGCGTCCGCGTGCCCGACGACGTCTCCGTCGTGGGCTACGACGACAGCCCGCTCGCCGTGCGCGTGCGCCCGGCGCTGACCACCGTGCGGCAGGACGTCGTCGCCAAGGGCCGCGCGGCCGTCGCCGCCCTGCTGGCCCAGCTCGACGACCCCGACTCCCTGCCCGCCGACGTGGTGCTCCCCACCGAGCTCGTCGTCCGCGACAGCACCGCACCGCCACCGCGCTGACCCCCTGGCGTGCGCGGAGGGCCGAGTCGGGTCAGGCGACCTTGCGGGCGACGACCTCGCTGACGCGGTAGCGCACGAAGGCGGGGAAGGCGACGGCGGCGGTGACGGTCAGCAGCACCACGAGCACGCCACCCCCGCCGGCCGCGACCGCGGTGCCGACGGAGACCGCGACCGCGCCGTGGAGCACGTCGGCCACCCGTGGTCCGCCCACGACCACCACGGTGAAGACGCCCTGCAGCCGCCCGCGCACGGCGTCGGCGGCCGCGGTCTGCAGCATCGAGGTGCGGAAGGCGGCGGAGACCATGTCGGCGGCCCCGCCGACGACGAGCATCAGCACGGCGAGGGTGAGCATCGCCGCGGGTGCGACCGGGGCGAGCAGCACGGCGAGACCGAAGCCGGTCATCGCGAGCCCCCAGACCACGATCGCGCTGATCACCGCCAGGCCGTGGCGGTCGACCCGCGAGACCCAGCCGGAGAAGACCCCGCCGAGGACCGCACCGATCGGGATCCCGGCGAAGAGCAGCGCGAAGGCCAGCCCGCCGCTCTCGGGACCGCCGAAGTCGACGTGCGCGATCTCGGGGAAGAGCGCCCGCGGCATGCCGAAGACCATCGCGATGATGTCGACGACGAAGCTCATCAGGAGCACGGGCTGGGAGCGCAGGTAGCCGAACCCGTCGATGACCCCCTTGAGCCCGATGCTGCCGACCTGCCCCTCGATGGGGAGGGCGGGCAGGGCGACCACGGCCAGCAGCGTGGGCAGCAGCGAGACCGTGTCGATCAGGTAGAGCCAGGCGAAGCCGGTGAAGGGGATCAGCACGCCCGCCACGAGCGGCCCGGCGATGGCGCCAGCCTGCATCACGGTCATGCTCAGCGCGTTGGCCGAGGGCAGCAGCTCGGCCGGCAGCAGCCGGGGGAGCACGGCCGCCCTGGTCGGCTGGTTGACCGCGAAGAAGGCCTGCTGCACCGAGAAGAGCGAGAGCAGCAGCCACACGTTCTGCGAGCCCGTCACCGCGAAGACCCAGAAGAGCGCCGCGGTCACGATCAGGCCGAGCGTGGTGACCACCAGCAGGGTGCGGCGGTCGAGCACGTCGGCCAGTGCGCCGCCCCAGAGGCCGAAGACGACGAGCGGCACCAGGCCGAAGACGCCGGTCAGCCCGACGTACGCCGAGGAGCCGGTGAGCTGGTAGATCTGCGCCGGCACCGCGACGACGGTGAGCTGCGCGCCGACGACGGTGACGATGTTGGCCAGCCAGAGCCGCCGGAAGTGGCGCTCGCGCAGCGGCCGGGTGTCGGCCAGGAACGACCTCACGCGGTCGGCTCAGTGCCCATCGAGGAGCGCCCTCACCTGCTCGACGCTGCCGCAGCCCTCGTCGAGCAGCCGGGCCCGCTCGGCGAGCCAGGCCTCGCCCAGCCGGGCGCGGTCGGCGTCGCCGACGTCGGAGCGCGCGGGGTTGAGGATGTCGCGCTCCTCCTCGTCGAGGTGGTGCAGCAGGGTCTCGGAGAGCTCGTGGACGAGGTGGCTGAAGTCGTCGTCGTAGAGCTCGGTGGCCTCCAGCAGCGGCAGCAGCGCCTGGTAGATGTCGCGGTGCTCCTCCTCGCCGTGCTCGGCCTCGTCCTCGTCGATGGCGTCCTTGCGCTCCAGCTGCGGGTAGACGCGGGCCTCCTCGGCCTCGCCGTGGGCGACGAGCACCTCCGAGAGCAGCGCGCGCAGCGCGTCGCGGTCGTTCTGGTCGTTGCGCCGCTCGCGCAGGATCTCTTCGAAGAGGCGGTGGTCGGCCAGGATCAGCTCGACCACGTCGCCCTGGTCGGGACGCGGGATCTCGGGAAGCACGCTCACGAGCCTAGGGTTCCCCGTCGGTCCGGCGCTCACCCCTCCCGTCGACTCCGCTCACTGAGGCGCACCTGCGGGCAGAGATCACGGATCGGACCGCACCTGCGGATCGGTGCGCTACCGTACGCCGCATGCCGACGTACCCGGTCCGACAGGCGGCGGAGCTGCTCGGCGTCAGCGACGACACCGTGAGGCGCTGGGCCGACGGCGGCCGGCTGGCCACGAGCCGCAACGACGCGGGCCGCCAGGTGGTCGACGGTGTGGCGCTGGCCGAGCTGGCGCAGGAGCTCGCGGCCACGGGCGAGCAGCCGGAGCCGGGGCCGATCGTGCGGGCCTCGGCCCGCAACCGGCTGGTCGGCCTGGTGACCCGGGTGGTGCGCGACACCGTGATGGCGCAGGTGGAGATCCAGGCCGGCCCCTTCCGGATCGTGTCCCTGATGAGCCGCGAGGCGGCCGACGACCTGGCGCTGGAGCCGGGGGTCCTGGCGGTCGCGAGCGTGAAGAGCACCAACGTCGTCGTCGAGGTCCCGGAGGCGTGATGCGTCGAGCACTGGCCGTCCTGTCCCTGTCCCTGTCGCTGCTGCTGCCGCTCGCCGCCTGCGCGTCGGCCGGGTCGCAGGACGAGCAGACCCTGCGGGTCTTCGCGGCGGCGTCGCTGACCGAGTCCTTCGAGAGCCTCGCGGAGTCCTTCGAGGCCGAGCACGACGGCGTCACCGTGGAGCTCAACCTCGGCCCCAGCTCCGGGCTCGCCGAGCAGATCGCGAGCGGGGCCCCGGCCGACGTCTTCGCCTCGGCCTCGCCGACCAACATGCAGGACCTGCGGGACGACGGGCTGGTCACCGAGGCGGTCGACTTCGCCACCAACAGCCTCGAGATCGCGGTGCCGCCCGGCAACCCCGGCGGGGTCGCCTCCGTGGAGGACCTCGCCGACCCCGAGGTCAAGGTCGCCGTGTGCGAGGCCGACGTGCCCTGCGGCGTCGTCGCCGCGGAGGTGCTCGACCAGGCCGGGCTCGACGTGGCGCCCGTGACCGAGGAGGTCGACGTGAAGTCGGTGCTGACCAAGGTCACCCTCGACGAGGTCGACGCCGGCCTGGTCTACGTCAGCGACGTGGTCGCGGCCGGCGACGACGTCGAGGGCGTCGAGATCCCCGCGGAGCTCAACAGCGCCACGACCTACCCGATCGCCGCGCTCGAGGACGCCGCCGACCCCGACCTGGCGCGGGAGTGGGTCGACCTGGTCACCTCCGAGCAGGGGCAGCGGGTGCTGCGCGACGCCGGCTTCGGGGCCCCGTGAGCCTGTCGAGCCGCGCGTGAGCCCGCGCACCCCGTGGGCGCTGCGCGTGCCCGCGACCCTCGCCGTCCTGCTCCTGCTGCTGCCGCTGTCCGGCCTGCTGCTGCGGGCGCCGTGGCGCGACCTCCCGGCCATCCTGGCCGGCGACCAGGTGCGCGACGCCCTGTGGCTCTCCCTGGTCTGCGCCACGCAGGCGATGCTGCTCTCGGTGGTGCTCGGCGTGCCGCTCGCCTGGGTCCTGGCGCGCTCGGAGGCGCGAGGGGTGCGGCTGCTGCGGGCGCTGGTGACGCTGCCGCTGGTGCTGCCCCCGGTCGTCGGCGGCATCGCGCTGCTGCTGGCCTTCGGGCGCAACGGCGTGGTCGGGCGCTATCTGGAGGCGTGGTTCGGCCTGTCCATCCCCTACACCACCACGGCGGTCGTGCTCTCCGGCACCTTCGTCGCCATGCCCTTCCTGGTGGTGGCGGTGGAGGGTGCCTTCCGCTCCGCGGACCGGGGGTACGACGAGGCCGCCGCGACACTCGGCGCCGACCGCCTCACCACGCTGCGGCGGGTCACGCTGCCGCTGCTGCGACCGGCCCTGGTGGCGGGCGCGGTGCTCTGCTGGGCGCGTGCGCTGGGGGAGTTCGGCGCCACCATCACCTTCGCGGGCAGCATCCAGGGCACCACCCGCACGATGCCGCTGGAGATCTACCAGGAGTTCCAGAGCGACCCCGACACCGCGATCGTGCTATCGCTGGTGCTGCTCACGGTCTCGGTCGCGGTGCTCTTCGCGCTGCGCGGACGCTGGGTGGGGGGCTCGGCATGAGCGCCGCGGTGGGGGGCCTGCGCCTGGCCGGCAGCTGCCGCCGCGGCTCCTTCGAGCTGGCGCTCGAGGTCGAGGTCGCGCCCGGCGAGGTGCTCGGCGTGCTCGGCCCCAACGGCGCCGGCAAGTCGACACTGCTGCGGGCCGTCGCGGGGCTCGAGGAGCTGGCCGCGGGTGAGGTCGCGGTCGGCGGCGAGACCTGGCAGCGCGACCGCGAGGTCCGCCCGGCCCACGAGCGGCGGGCCGGCGTGGTCTTCCAGGACTACCGGCTCTTCCCGCACCTCAGCGTGCTCGACAACGTCGGCTTCGGCATCGCCGGGCGGCGTGCGGCCGCGCGGCAGCACGCCGCGGCGTGGCTCGAGCGACTCGGCCTCGCGCCCCTCGCGGGTCGGCGTCCCGCGCAGCTCTCGGGGGGCCAGGCGCAGCGGGTCGCCCTCGCGCGGGCGCTCGCCCGCGACCCGCAGGTGCTGCTCCTCGACGAGCCGATGGCGGCGCTCGACGCGGGCGCCCGGCTCGACGTCCGCGGCTTCCTGGGCACCCACCTCGCCGACTTCGCGGGTCCGACCGTGCTGGTGACCCACGACCCGCTCGAGGCGATGGTGCTGGCCGACCGGATGCTCGTGGTCGAGCAGGGCCGCCTGGTGCAGGTCGGCACGCCGCACGAGGTCGCCGCCCGGCCCGTGTCGGCGTACGTCGCCCGGCTGATGGGCCTGAACCTCTGGCGGGGCCACCACGATGCCGGGCGCGTGGCGCTCGCGGGCGGCGGCAGCCTCGTGGTCGCCCCCGAGGCGCCGCTGCCACCCGGGGCGGTGCTGGTCTCGGCCCGCCCCAGCAGCATCGGCCTGCACCGCCAGCGACCCGACCTGGGCAGCGCCCGCAACGTGTGGCCCGGGCGGGTCGCGACGATGGAGCGGCTGGGGGAGCGGGTGCGGCTGCAGCTGACCGGGTCTCCCGAGGCCCTGGTCGACCTGACCGCCGCCGCGGTCGCCGAGCTGCGCCTGGCGCCCGGGGAGCAGGTGTGGCTCTCGGTGAAAGCGACCGAGCTGACGGCCTACCCGGACGCCGCGGGCTGACGGCGGGTGGACCCCGCGGTCGTTGCCGCCGACCACCGAACGGGCGCGGCGTCCGGGTGTCGTGTCAAGATGCCCCCTGCTGTCGCATCGAGAGCCCGGTACGACCGCTCCTGAAGCGTTGAGGAGGGGAGCCACCATGTCGACACCGTTCGCACCGGAGCTGCTGACCACGTTCCGCACGCTCGCCGAGGTCGTCTACTCCGGCGACTCGCACACCAGCGTGCAGGAGTCGCTGTGCCACGCCGCGGTCGAGCTCGTCGAGGGCTGCGACCACGCCTCGCTGATGGTGAGCCGCCACGGGCGGGTGCGCACCGCGGCGGCCTCCGACGACGTGGCGCTGGCCGCCGACGCCCTGGAGCTGGAGCTCGGGGAGGGTCCCTGCCTCGACGCCATCGACGACGACGAGCCCGACGCGCACTTCTGCAACGACCTGCGGGACGGCTGCCGCTGGCCCGGCCTGGCCCACCGCCTGCGCGCGGACCTCGGTCTCGAGGGCATGGCGGGCTTCCGGATCCGCCAGGACGGCCAGAAGGTCGGGGCCCTCAACATCTTCAGCGACACCGTCGGCGGGCTGCGCCCGATCTCGCTCGACCAGGCCTCGCTGCTCTCCTCCTTCGCCTCCGTCGCCCTCTCCGCGGCCGATCGAGGCAAGGAGGCCAGCACGCTGCGCCTGGGGCTGGAGAGCAACCGCGAGATCGGCAAGGCCGTGGGCCTGCTGATGGCGATGCACGAGGTCGACGCCGACGAGGCCTTCGGGCTGCTCGCCAAGGTCTCCCAGGAGATGAACCTCAAGGTCGCCGACGTCGCGGCCCAGCTGATCTCCAAGCACCAGCCGCAGTCGCGCTGAGACTCCAGCGACCGCTCTGCGGACACCCGGTGTCAGGCGGTGCGACCGGGGGTACGTGCCGGATGGTCGAGCAGCCGGCCCCTCGAGACCTGTGTCGCGCCGGCCGCCCTTCCGCCGTCGGTCGGTCGGCGTGACACAGACCATCGCACCCCGACGGGGGCTTCCCGGGTGTCGCCGACGTGGTCGAATCCCTCCATGTCCCCCCACACCGCCCTCCGTCGCCCGACGGTCGTCCACACCGGCGCCCTCGCCGGTGCCGTCCTGCTGGTGACCGGTGTGCTGGGCGGCTGCACCGCGCCCTGGGACGACACCGACGAGGTGCGCGCCGCCGCCGAGCAGGCGGCGGCGGCCTTCAGCGCCGGCACCGCCGAGGAGGCGCCGCTGACCGACCGCGAGGCGTCGGCGGCGGCGTACGACGAGGTGGTGGCGGGCCTCGGCGCCGATCCCTCGGTCTCGGTCACCGACGCCGAGAGCGTCGACGACGGCGGCCGCGCCACGCTGCGCTGGAGCTGGGACCTCGGCGCCGGCACCTGGCAGTACGACGCCGAGGTCGACCTGGCCCAGGCGGGCGACGCCTGGCAGGTCACGTGGGACCCCGCGCTGGTCGCCCCCGACCTCGAGGCCGGGGACCGCCTGGTGGCCACCCGCGAGGCCGCCGCCCGCGGCGACGTGCTGGGTGCGGACGACGAGGTGCTGGTGGAGCCGCGCCCGGTGGTGCGGGTCGGGGTCAGCAAGGAGGGGCTGCGGCCGCGCCAGGCCGTGGCCGCGGCGCGCGAGGTGGCCGGGCTCGTCGACGTCGACGCGGCGGCGTACGCCGAGCGGGTGCGCCGGGCCGGCGACCGTGCCTTCGTGGAGGCCGTCGTGCTCCGTGCGGGCGACCTCGACGACGCGCAGCGCGACCGGCTCGACGCCGTCGAGGGCGCTCTGCTGGTCACCGACACGCTGCCGCTCGCGCCCAGCCGCGACTTCGCGGCCGCGCTGCTCGGCTCGGTGGGCGAGGCGACCGCCGAGATCGTGGAGGAGAGCGACGGGCGGGTGCGGGCGGGCGACGAGGTGGGCGTCTCCGGGCTGCAGCGGCGCTACGACGAGCAGCTCGCCGGCACCGCCGGGGTCACGGTCGAGCGGGTCCCGGAGGAGGGCGAGGCCGAGCGGCTCTGGGCGGTCGAGCCCGTGGCGGGCACACCGCTGCGCACCTCGCTCGACCGCGGCCTGCAGGCCCGGGCGCAGCAGGTGCTGGCCGACGTGGGCCCGGCCAGCGGCCTGGTCGCGCTGCGCCCGAGCACGGGTGAGGTGCTGGCCGCGGCCAGCGGGCCCGGCTCCGAGGGCTACAACACCGCGACCTTCGGGCAGTACGCGCCCGGCTCGACCTTCAAGGTGGTCAGCAGCCTGGCGCTGCTGCGCGACGGCCTCACGCCGCAGAGCACGGTGCCGTGCCCGGCGACGACCTCGGTCGACGGCCGCACCTTCGAGAACTACGACGACTACCCCGCCTCCGGGATCGGCGAGATCACCCTGGAGACCGCGGTGGCCAACTCGTGCAACACCGCCTTCATCTCCCAGGCGGAGCGGCTCGGCGACGACGACCTCGCGCAGGCGGCGGCCGCCCTCGGGGTCGGCGTCGACCAGGAGGTCGGCTTCCCGGCGTACTTCGGCCAGGTGCCGACCGCCGAGACCGCCACCGGGGCGGCGGCCGACATGATCGGCCAGGGCACCGTGCTGGCCTCGCCGCTGGCCATGGCCACCGTGGTCGCCTCGGTCGCCGCCGGCGAGACGGTGCTCCCGCGGCTGCTGCCGGAGGTCGAGGTGACCCCGACGCGGCCGGAGCAGCCCCTGACCGCGCCCGAGGCGCGCGGGCTGCAGCGGATGCTGGCCGCCGTGGTCGAGCGGGGCAGCGGCACCGCGCTGCAGGGACTGGCGACCTACGCCAAGACCGGCACGGCGGAGTACGGCGAGGAGCAGCCACCCCAGACCCACGCCTGGATGATCGCCGCCCGCGACGACCTCGCCGTCGCCGTCTTCGTGGAGACCGGCGACTCCGGCTCCGCCACGGCCGGGCCCCTCCTGCGCGGCTTCCTCGCCGCTCCCTGACCCCCCGCCGCCCCCTGAGGCCGGGTCGGCGGAGGGGTGTCGCGACGACGTTGACAGCAGTACTGTCATCGTCATGCCGCGCTTCGTGCCCCGCCGCCACTGGGCGCGCCGGAGCATGCGGCTGGACCCGGTGGACGACGCGCGCGAGATCCTGCTGGGGGTGGCCGCGCACGACTACCCGTGGGACACGGTGCAGGCGCTGTCGTTCGCGCTCTTCCGGACCTACGCCGTGCCGTCGATCGGTGGGCTGCTCGCCCGCACCGGCGAGTTCACCGAGCGGGTGCAGAAGCGCTACGACGACACCGGGCTGCTCCTCGAGGAGGTGCAGCGGCACGGGCTCGACCACGGCCGGGGTCGCCAGGCCGTCCGGCGGGTCAACCAGATGCACGCGCGCTACGACATCTCCGACGACGACATGCGCTACGTGCTGGCGACCTTCGTCGTGGTGCCGAAGCGGTGGATCGACGCGTGGGGCTTCCGGCCGCTGACCGAGCACGAGGTCGCTGCCAGCGTGCACTACTACCGCGAGCTCGGCCGCCACATGGCGATCCGCGACCTGCCGGAGGACTTCGACGGCTTCGCGCGCCTGCTCGACGACCACGAGGCCGCGCACTTCGCCCACGACCCGGGCGCCCGTCGCGTGGCCGACTCGACGCTGCGGCTGATGACGACCTTCCCGCCCGGCTCCTGGCTCCCCGCACCCGTCGTACGCCGCTTCGCCTTCGCGCTGATGGACGAGCCGCTGCTGCGGGCGCTCGGCTACCCGCTGCCCGCGCCCTGGGAGCGCCTCGTCGTACGCCGGGCGATGCGGGCGCGCGCGCTGGTGCTGCGGCTGCTGCCCAGCCGGGGCCGGCCCAAGTGGGCCAGCGACTTCGGCTGGTTCCGCAGCTACCCCCAGGGCTACGACGTCGACCGGCTCGGCACCTTCGCGCCGGTGAGCCCGGTCGGGGCCGCCTCGTCGGAGGCGCCCGCCTGACCTCCTGGTCTGGACCAAGCCGTCGGCGATCCGTCAGGCACGTGTGGGGGCCTGGCGGCTGGGAGATACTCGCACTCTATGGACGCCTCTGACGTGGCCGACGTGGCCGTGGTCGGTGCCGGCGTCGCAGGTCTCGCATGTGCCCGGCTGCTCGACGAGGCCGGCCTGGCCGTGCGGGTCCTGGAGCGCTCCGGCCGCGTCGGGGGCCGGGTCGGCACCGACGTCGTCGACGGCTTCCGCTGCGACCGCGGGCTGGCGTGGATCGACGCCGCCCACCCGGTGCTGCGCGACGTCCTCGACGTGGCCGCGCTCAACCCGCGTCCGATCGAGCGGGGCCTGGTCATCGCCCACCCCGAGGGCTACCGGATCCTGCAGGGCTCCCACGCCGCCCTCGTGCACAGCATCCGCGGCGGGCTCGGGCAGCCGCAGGACATCGCCCGGCTGCTGCGGTGGAGCGAGCCGATGCGGCGCGCGCCGGAGCGCATCGCGGCCGGCGCCGACATGACGCTGGAGGAGTCGCTCGACCGGCACGGGCTCGAGGGCCGGCTCCGCGAGGAGGTGCTCCGCCCCGCCTTCCGGCTGCTCTTCGGCGACGAGGACCTGCGCACCTCCTACCAGTACGCGATGACCACGCTCCAGCGGCTGCGCGACGGCCGCCCCTCGCTGCCGGCCCTCGGGATGCAGTCGCTGCCCGACCAGCTCGCGCTGGCGCTGAGCGTGCGGGTCGAGGTGGGGGTGACGGTGCACGGCGTACGCCGCGACGACGGCGACGGCGTCACGCTCACCACCGACGCCGGCGAGCTGCGCGCCCGCACCGTCGTCGTCGCCACCGAGCCGCTGGTGGCCTCGCAGCTGCTGGGGATCGGCGCCCCGGCGATGCGGGCGGTGGCGACGTGGTGGTTCGCCATGCCCACGCCGCCCACGACGCTCAAGACGGCCTTCGTCAACCCGCTCGGCGCGACGGGCGGACCGCTCTCGCACGCGCTCGTGGTCTCCAACGTCGCCCCCCGCTACGCGCCGCCCCAGCAGGCCCTGGTCGCCGCGACGTCGGTGCCGCTGCCCGACCACGAGGCGGGGGCCGAGACCGAGGACGCCGTCCGTCGGCAGCTCGGCGAGCTCTTCCACGCCGACACCTCCTCGTGGCAGCTGGTGACCCGGCACGCCCACCAGGCGGCGTGGCCGGCGGCGCGCCCGCCCTACATCGCCGGCCGCGAGGTCGACCTGGGCGACGGCGTCTTCGTCGCCGGCGACCATCGCGAGCACCCCGGCATCGCCGGGGCCCTGACCAGCGGCCTCCGCGCCGCCCGCGCCGTCCGCGACAGCCTGGTCGGACCCGCCGGGGCGGTGTAGCCCCTCAGCCGGGCGACGGCCGTGCGAGGTCGAGCGCGCGGCGGGCGGCGGGCCGGAGCGCCTCGGCGTCCGCCGCCACCAGCCCCACCCGGGTACGCCGCTCGAGCAGGTCCTCGACCGAGCGGGCCGCCTCGTGGGTGACGCCGAAGACCAGCTCGGCCAGCGTCACCGCGGTGCCGGGCGCCGCGGGCCCGGTCAGCTCCGCGAGCGGGAGGCCGGTGGTCGTGGCGGCCGACGCCACGACGTCGGCGGCCTCGCTGCCGAAGCGACGGACCAGCCGCGCGGTCGCGCCGGTCGGCCCGGTGGCCGGCGCGGCCCCGACCAGGGGCAGCGCGCGGGTGCGGCACGGCGCCGCGGTCAGTCCGGCCACCCGGACGGCGGTGTCGACCGCGTCCTGCGCCATCCGCCGGTAGGTGGTGAGCTTGCCGCCGACGACGGTGACGACGCCGCCGTGGGTGAGCACGGCGTGCCGCCGGGAGAGGTCGGCGCTCGCCCCCCCGCCGCCGAGCAGTGGTCGGAGCCCGGCGAAGGCGCCCACCACGTCGTCGTGGGTGGGCGGGCGCTCGAGCACGGGGCCGAGCACGCGCAGCAGGAAGTCGACGTCGGCCTCGGGCACGGCGGGCACGTCCTCGACGGCGTCGACGGGCTCGTCGGTGAGGCCGGCGTACACCAGGCCGTCGGGCTGGGGGAGCGCGAAGACGAAGCGGCTGCGGGAGCCCGGCACCGGCGCCATCACCGCGCTCGTGCCGGGCACGGCGCCGGCCCGCAGCACCACGTGCGTGCCCCGGCTCGGTCGCAGGCTCGCGCCCGGCACCAGTCCGCCGGCCCACACGCCGGTGGCGTTGACCACCACGCGGGCGCGCACCCGCAGCGTGTCCCCGGTGCGGGCGTCGGTCAGGGTGGCGCCGGTCGCGTCGAGCGCGTCGGCGCGCACGCCGGTGCGCACCACGGCCCCCTCGCGCACGGCGGTCCGGGCGACGGCGAGCACCAGCCGCGCGTCGTCCTCGAGCTGGCCGTCCCACGAGAGCAGCGACCCCCGCAGGCCGTCACGGCGTACGCCGGGGGCGAGCGCCGTCGTCTCGGCGACGCCGAGGCGTCGCGGTCGCGGGAGCGTCGAGCGTCGTGTGCCGGCGGCCAGGCGCAGCAGGTCGCCCGCGCGCAGGCCGCTGGCGGTGAGCAGGGCGTCGGCGCGCCCGACCCGGTCGTGCAGCGGCAGGACCATCGGCAGCGCCCGGACCAGGTGCGGCGCGGTGCGCTCCATCAGCACCCCGCGCTCGACCGCGCTCTCGTGGGCGACGCCGACCTGGCCGTGGGCGAGGTAGCGCAGGCCGCCGTGCACGAGCTTGGAGCTCCACCGGCTGGTGCCGAAGGCGACGTCGTGGGCGTCGACCGCCAGCACGCGCAGCCCGCGCGCGGCGGCGTCGAGGGCGACCCCGGCGCCGGTGATGCCGAGGCCGACGACCAGCACGTCGGTGTCGTCGGCCAGGTGGTCGGGCAGGTCGTCGAGGCCGCTCCCGAGGGCGGGGAGGCTCACGAGAGGTAGCCCCGCACCAGCGCGCGCAGCTGCTCGTCGTACGCCGTCACGTCGGCGTCGCGCCCACCTGGGCCCGTCTCCGGCGCCGCCATCGTGTGCGCGGAGAGCAGGAAGCCCTGGCTCGCCAGCAGCAGGGAGCGCGCGAGCAGGGCGGGGTCGCCCGGCCGGACCGCGCCGGTGCGCTGCGCGCCGGCGATCGTGTCGGCGAGCAGGCCGGCGAGCAGCTCCTGGCTGCGACCGCGGCGGTCGAGCAGGTAGGGCAGCAGCGTCTCGGGGTCGACGTCGACGATCCGGCGCAGCAGCGGGTCGGCCCGCAGCGCCGCGACGACGGCGACCACCGCGTCGGCGACCTCCTCGGCGCTCCCGGCCGACGTGCCGTCGAGGGCCCGCTCGACCGTGCGCGCCCACTCGCGCGTCATCAGGTCGGCGAGCAGCGTGCCGGTGTCGGGCCAGCGCCGGTAGAGCGTCATCCGGCTGACGCCGGCACGGCGGGCGACGTCGGTGAGGGTGGTGCGGCTCCAGCCCACCGCGAGGATGGCCTCGCGGGCCGCGTCGAGGTAGCGGTCCTCGGGCGACACGGTGTGACGGATGGACGTCATGTGTCACACTGTAACGCATGACGCCCGAGCGCCCCGCCACCACCGCCCCCGAGATGCACTGGTCGCGCTGGGGCGTGCCCGAGCGCGAGGCGCCGCTGCCCGAGGCGGCCCACGCCCTCGTCGACGCCTTCCTCGGCACCCGCGACACCCCGGCCGTCGCCGAGGAGGCCGTCGCGCTGAGCGTGCCGCTCGCCGGGGCCCTGCTCGACGGGCTGCGGGAGCTCGTGGGAGCCGAGCACGTGCACGTCGACCCGGCCACGAGGCTGCGACGCACCCGCGGCAAGTCGACGCCCGACCTGCTGCGGCTGCGCGCCGGCGACGGCACCGACTCGCCCGACGCCGTCGTCCGGCCGGGCTCGCACGACGAGGTCGCCGCCGTCCTGGCCTGGGCGGCCGAGCACCGCGTGGCGGTCGTGCCCTTCGGGGGCGGCACCTCGGTGGTCGGCGGCCTGCAGGCCCGGCGCGAGGGCTACGCCGGCGTGGTCAGCCTCGACCTGCTGCGGCTCGACCGCCTGCTCGCGGTCGACGACGTCTCGATGACCGCGACCCTCGAGCCGGGCCTGCGCGGCCCGCAGGCCGAGGCGCTGCTCGCGGCGCACGGACTGACGCTCGGTCACTTCCCCCAGAGCTTCGAGCACGCCACGATCGGGGGCTTCGCCGCCACGCGCTCCTCCGGCCAGGCCTCCAGCGGCTACGGCCGCTTCGACGCGCTGGTGCTCGGGCTGCGGGTCGCGACCCCCGTGGGCGAGCTGGTGCTCGACCGCGGTCCGGCCACGGCCGCCGGGCCCGACCTGCGCCAGGTGCTGCTCGGCTCCGAGGGCGCGCTCGGCGTCATCACCTCCGTCACCGTGCGCGTGCGCCCCGTGCCCGACACCCGGCTGCACGAGCGCTGGCGCTTCGGCTCCTTCGCCGAGGGCACGGCGGCGCTGCGGGCGCTCGCGCAGTCCGGCACGACCCCGACCGTGCTGCGGCTCAGCGACGAGACCGAGACCGCGGTCAACCTCGCCACCCCCGACCAGGTCGGCGGCGAGTCCGCCGGCGGCTGCCTGGTGGTCGTGGGCCACGAGGGCACCCTGGCCGCCGTCGCCGCGCGGCGTACGGCGTGCGCGGCGGTGCTCGCCGAGGCCGGCGGCACCCTGCTCGGCGAGGACCACGCCTGGGAGCGCGGGCGCTACGACGGCCCCTACCTGCGCGACGCGCTGCTCGACGTCGGCGTGCTGGTGGAGACCCTCGAGACGGTCACCTGGTGGTCGCGGCTGCACGAGGTGTACGACGCGGTGCGCGCCGCCCTCACCGGCTCGCTCGGCGAGGCGGCGCTGGTGCTCTGCCACGTCTCCCACGTCTACGAGACCGGCGCCTCGCTCTACTTCACCGTCGCGAGCGCCCGGGGCGACGACCCGCTGGCGCGGTGGCAGGAGGCCAAGCGGGCGGCGTCCGACGCGATGCTCGCCCACGGCGGCTCCATCACCCACCACCACGCCGTGGGTCGCGACCACCGCCCCTGGCTCGAGCAGGAGGTCGGCCCCGTCGGCGTCCGCATGCTCCGCGCCCTCAAGGCCGAGCTCGACCCCGCCGGCGTGCTCAACCCCGGCATCCTCGTCCCCTGACCCCCGACCCGCCTGAAATGCGCGCCGACCCGCCCCAGATGTACGCCGACCCGCCTGAGATGTACGCCGACCCGCCTGATCTTCCGGCATCCGAGGCGGATGGGTGCTAGGCGAAGGACCAGACGAGCGCCTGGCAGGGGCCGACGCCGGTGATGGTGCGGCCGCCCTCGTCGAGGAGCCGGGCGGCGTCGCCGTCGACGAGCCGGCGCTCGCCGAGCATGAGCCCGTCGGAGGGGCCGGTCGCGACCACGAAGAGGTGCAGCCGTGGCGCGTCGGGCAGCTCGAGGCGTACGCCGTCGGCGAGCGCCGCGACGTGCAGCGCGGCGTCCCCGGCGCCCAGGGGGAGCGCGCCACCGGGGCCGGCGAGGCAGGTCCAGGCCGGGCCGGCGTCGACGGCGGCGGTGGCCCAGCGCGGGGGCGTGCCGGGCTCCGAGGGGCGCACCCAGGTCTGCACGAAGCGGGTCGGGGGGCCGTCGGCGACCTCGCTGTGCACCACGCCGGACCCGGCCGAGAGCAGCTGGGCGGTCCCGGCGCCGAGCACGCCCGAGCCCACGGTCGAGCTGTGGCGCAGCGCGCCCTCGACCACCCAGCTGACGATCTCGGTGTCGGCGTGGGGGTGGTCGGCGTAGCCGGTGCCCGGGGGGAGGTGCTCGTCGTTGTGCGCGACGAGCGAGGCGAAGCCGACGTTGCGCGGGTCGTAGTGCGCACCGAAGGAGAAGGAGTGCCGGGTCTCGCGGCCCTCGGCGAGCGTGCTGTACCGCGAGCCCGCCTCGCGCACCTCGATCACGCCACCCATGGTCGCAGCCGCCCGGGAGCGGTTGAATGCCCAGCATGACCAGCTACCCCGCGCTGCCGGCCGGCTTCTCCTTCGGCACCAGCACCGCGTCGTTCCAGATCGAGGGCGCCTGGGACGAGGACGGCAAGGGACCCAGCATCTGGGACACCTTCTGCGCCGAGCCCGGGCGGATCGCCGACGGCAGCGACGGCACCGTCGCCTGCGACCACTACCACCGCTACGCCGAGGACGTCGCCCTGATGCGACGCCTCGGCAGCGACACCTACCGGCTCTCGATCGCGTGGCCGCGGGTGCAGCCCACCGGCACCGGCGCGGTCAACGCCGCCGGGCTCGACTTCTACGACCGGCTGGTCGACGAGCTCGTCGGCGCCGGCATCGCGCCCTTCGTCACGCTCTACCACTGGGACCTGCCGCAGACGCTGCAGGACGCTGGGGGTTGGCAGGCGCGCGAGACCGCCGAGCACTTCGCGGCGTACGCCGCCGCCTGCGTCGAGCGGCTCGGCGACCGCGTCGCGATGTGGGCGCCGGTCAACGAGCCCAACGTCGTCACGCTGCTCGGCCACGCCCGGGGCGAGCACGCCCCCGGCCTCGAGCTCGGCCTCGGCGCGCTGCCGGTGGCCCACCACCTCAACCTCGCCCACGGCCTGGCGGTGCAGGCGCTCCGCGCGGGCGGCGCGCGCCAGGTCGGCACCGCGACCAACCACCACCCGGTGTGGGCGGCGTCCGAGGAGCAGGGCGACCGCGACGCCGCCGAGCTCTTCGACTGCCTGTGGAACAGGAACTACGCCGACCCGGTGCTGCTGGGCCGCTACCCCGAGCTGCTCGCCGACGCCGTGCCGGTGCGCGACGGCGACCTCGAGGTGATCAGCGCCCCGCTCGACTTCTACGGCTTCAACTACTACAACCCGATGCTCGTCGGCGCCGCCCCCGACGGGGCGGCGATGCCCTTCGAGCTGCGCGACCTCGAGGGCTACCCGACCACCGACTTCGGCTGGCCCGTGGTGCCCGACGGGCTGCGCGAGGTCATCGGCCAGCTCGTGGAGCGCTACCCCGGCATCCCGCCGCTGCACGTCACCGAGAACGGCTGCTCCTACGCCGTGGGCCCCGACGCCGACGGCGTCGTCGACGACCAGCGCCGGATCGACTACTACGACGCCCACCTGCGCGCGGTCGCCGACGCGATCGACGACGGCGCCGACGTGCGCGGCTACTACGCCTGGTCCCTGCTCGACAACTTCGAGTGGGCCGAGGGCTACACCCAGCGCTTCGGCCTCGTGCACGTCGACTTCGAGACCCTGGTGCGCACCCCCAAGCGCTCCTTCGAGTGGTACGCCGCCGCGATCGCCGCGCAGCCCGGGCGGTCGCCCCGCTGAGCCACCCCCCTCGCGACCCCCGCGCATCATCGGCGAGGAGCGGGGTACGGGCCCGAGCACCTGTGTCCGGGACCGGAACCCCTGGGCGGTGAGAGGGGGATCCGGACGTGTGGCAGTTCTTCCTGGACCGGCAACCGCAGTTCTGGGCGCTCGCCTACGGCCATGCGCTGCTCGTGCTGCTGGCGGTGGTGATCGGCACGGTGATCGGCGTCGCCGTCGCCGTGGTCGTCACGCGCCAGCCGCGCCTGGCGCCGGTGGCCAACGCGATCAGCTCGATCGGCCTGACGCTGCCGTCCTTCGCGCTGGTGGGGCTGCTGCTGCCCCTCACGGGCATCGGGCCGATCAGCGCCCTGATCTGCGTGACCTTCTACGCGATCTTCCCGGTGATGCGCAACGCCGTCGTGGGCCTGCAGGGCGTCGACGCCACGCTCGTGGAGTCGGCGCGCGGCATGGGCATGGGCCAGGTCGCGGTGCTGCGCAAGGTGCAGCTGCCGCTGGCGTGGCCGGTCATCCTGGCCGGGATCCGCGTCTCCACCCAGATGTCCATCGGCGTCGCCGCCATCGCGGCGTACGTGCTGGGGCCGGGCTTCGGCGCCTGGATCTTCACCGGGCTCACCCAGATCGGCGGTGTCAACGCCGAGGCCTACGTGCTCATCGGCACGCTGGCCGCCGTCGTCATCGCCCTCGTCTTCGACCTCGTCCTGCTGGCGCTCGGGCGCGTCACCATCCCGAAGGGAATCCGCGCATGACCGTCACCGACGACCCCACCTCGAGCTCCACCTCCGGCTCGGGCAGCGAGATCAGCGGCGCCGAGATCCGGCTGGAGGAGGTCACCAAGACCTACCCCGGGCAGGAGGTCTCAGCGGTGAAGTCGCTGAGCCTGACCATCCCGGCGGGCGAGATCGTCATGTTCGTCGGGCCCTCGGGCTGCGGCAAGACCACCTCGCTGAAGATGATCAACCGGCTCATCGAGCCGACCTCGGGCACCATCACCATCGGTGGCGACGACGTGCGCTCCCGCAGCGCCGACGAGCTGCGCCGCACCATCGGCTACGTCATCCAGGGCGGCAGCCTCTTCCCCCACATGACGGTGGCCAAGAACATCGCGATCGTCCCCAAGATGCTCGGCTGGGACGCCGACCGGATCCGGCAGCGCACCGACGAGCTGCTCGAGCTGGTCAGCCTCGACCCGGCCCGCTACCGCGACCGCTACCCGCGCGAGCTCTCCGGCGGGCAGCAGCAGCGCGTGGGCGTGGCCCGCGGTCTCGCGGCCGACCCGCCCGTGATCCTGATGGACGAGCCCTTCGGTGCCGTCGACCCGATCACCCGGCAGCGGCTGCAGGACGAGCTGCTCTCCATCCAGCGCGAGCTGCGCAAGACGATCGTCTGCGTCACCCACGACATCGACGAGGCGATCAAGCTCGGCGACCGCATCCTGATCCTGCAGGAGGGTGCCGAGGTGGCGCAGTACGACGCCCCGGAGGCCGTGCTGGCGAGCCCGGCCAACGACTTCGTGGCCGACTTCGTGGGGGCGGGGTCCTCGCTCAAGCAGCTCTCGCTGACCCGCATCGCCGAGCTCGACCTCTCCGAGGTCCCGACGGCCCGGGTGGGCGAGCCGACCGCCGAGGCGCGCGCCCGGGCCCAGGCCGCCGGTCACGACCACCTGATCGTGCTCGACGACCACGACCGGCCCACCGCCTGGCCGTGGCTGCGCCAGCTCAAGGGCGAGACCATCCACCGCGGCGAGGAGGACCTGGTCAACCTCGACCACCGGGCCACCCTCAACGACGCGCTCGACACCATGCTCACCAGCAGCCACGGCGCTGCCGTCGTCACCGGCGACCGCGACCGCTACCTCGGCGTGGTCTGGTTCGACACCGTCACCTCCTTCATGCGGCAGCAGCAGGAGGCCCTCGCCGAGGAGGGGAGCGGCGCGTGAGCGCCGAGGCCGCCGCGCCCGACGCCGCCACCTCCGACCGCGCGGGCTGGCGCGACCGCATCACCGCCGAGGCGCTGATCGTGCTCTTCGCGATCCCCGTGATCGTGGTGGTCGGCTTCGCCTCCTACGCCGTCTACGTGCAGACCTCCTCGACGTACGCCGACGACGTGGTGGTCAACAACGCGCTCGGCTACGGCACGATCGTCGCCCAGACCGGCGAGCACCTGCTGCTCACCTTCGTCGCGGCACTGCTCGTGGTGGCGATCGCGGTGCCGCTCGGCGTGGTGCTCACCCGCCCCCGCACCCGCTTCCTCGCGCCGCCGGTCGTGGGCGTGGCCAACGCCGGCCAGGCGGCGCCGTCGGTGGGCCTCATCGTGCTGGCCGCCATCTGGTTCGGCTTCGGCTTCTGGACCGCGGTGGGGGCGCTGACCGTCTACGCGATCCTGCCGGTGCTCGCCAACACGATCGTCGGGCTCCAGGGCGTCGACCGCACGCTGGTCGAGGCCGGCCGCGGGCTCGGCATGTCGTCGTGGTCGGTGCTGCTGCGCATCGAGCTGCCGCTCGCGCTCCCGGTGATCATGACCGGCGTGCGCACCGCGCTGGTGCTGCTCGTCGGCACCGCCACGCTGGCGACCTTCATCGGCGCCGGTGGCCTGGGCGGCACATTGCAGACCGGCATCTCGCTGCTGCGCTACCCCGTCATCGTGTGGGGCGCGATCCTCGTCGCGCTGCTCGCCCTGCTCATCGAGTGGCTCGGGCGCGTGCTCGAGCTCGTCGCCCGACCCAAGGGAGTGTGACCCCGTGCGCCGCCGTACCTCCGTCCTGACCGGCCTCGCGCTGTCGCTCTCGGCGCTCGTCTCCGGCTGCGGGCTGCCCACCGCCGGCGGCTTCGTGCCGACCGGGCAGCTGGTGGGCGACGTCGCCGACGTGGAGTCGCTGGAGGGCGCCTCGATCGCCGTGGGCTCCAAGAACTTCAGCGAGAACATCCTGCTCGGCAAGATGGCGATCATCATGATGCAGTCGGCGGGCGCCGACGTCACCGACCTGACCAACATCCCCGGCAGCGCCTCCGCGCGCCAGGCGATGCTCGACGGCCAGATCGACGCCATGTGGGAGTACACCGGCACCGGCTGGATCACCTACCTCGGCGAGCAGGAGCCGATCCCGGACGAGCAGGAGCAGTACGAGGCCGTCCGCGACCGCGACCTGGAGGAGAACGACCTCGCCTGGCTGCCGCCGGCGCCGATGAACAACACCTACGGCTTCGCCGTGACCGAGGAGACCGACGAGCGTCTCGGCGGGATCGACCGGCTCTCGCAGCTGGCCGACGTGCCGGTCGAGGAGCGCACGATGTGCGTGGAGTCCGAGCTGCTCAACCGCCCCGACGGCCTGCCCGGCATGCTCGAGACCTACGACGTCCCGCTCGGCGAGCGCGACGGCGTGCCGCGCGACAACCTGCTGGTGCTCCAGACCGGGGCCATCTACGACGCCACGGCCGGCGGCGACTGCAGCTTCGGCGAGGTCTTCACCACCGACGGGCGCATCCTGGCCCTCGACCTGAAGGTGCTCGAGGACGACCGCGAGTTCTTCCCGAAGTACAACGTCTCGATGGTGCTGCGCGACGAGGTCTACCAGGAGTACCCGCAGATCGAGGACCTGTTGGCGCCGGTCACCGAGGAGCTCACCGACGAGGTGCTCATCGAGCTCAACGCCCAGATCGACGTCGACGGTCGCGAGCCCGCCGAGGTCGCCTACGACTGGCTGAAGTCGGAGGGCTTCGTCGAGGACGAGTGACCCGGCAGGTTGAGTAGAAGTGCTCATGGCGTCCCCGCCCTCGGCTGGTCCACCATCAGCACATGAGCACCGCACCCGCACCCGCGGCGGCCCCGAGGGCCACCCCGTCGACCGCCCCGGCCGACCACGTCGTCGACGCCCTGGTCGACGCCCGGCTCCTCGATCCCGCCGTCCGGGAGCGCGCCCGCGACGTGGTCGTCGCGGCGCTGCGGCACCCGGGCGAGCGCCGAACGGCGCAGGGCACGTCGTCCCTCATCGAGGTGGTCGCCTACCTCGGCACGGCGCTCGTGCTGGCCGCCGGGGGTCTCTTCGGGCTGACCTTCTGGGGTGACCTCTCCTTCGGCGCGCAGGTGACGCTGCTCGCCGTCGCCGGCCTCGCGCTGGCCGCGGGCGGGATCGGCCTGGTCGTCGCCGGCACCGGGCACGACGGTCGCCGCCGGCTGGCCGGCACGCTGCTCACGGGCGCCGCCATGGCGATCGCGGGCCTGGTCGGCCTGGTGGTCGACCGCGCCGGCGGCACCCCCGACTGGCAGGACCCCGGCCTCGACCTCACCACGCTGAGCGCGGCCCTCGCGGGCCTCGTCGTCGTGGTGGTGGGCTACCGGCTCGCCCCCACCGCCCTCGGCCTGCTCGGCACGGGCGCGGCGGTGACCACGGTCGCGGCCACGTTGGTCGGACCGGTCCCGAGCGACGTCGAGGCGCCCGCGCTGGCGCTCGCGCTGCTGGTGACCGCCCTCGGCTGGCTCGCGCTGGCCGAGCGGGGCACCTTCGGCGAGCCGGTTGTCGCCCGGGTGCTCGGCGTCGCCCTCGCCCTGGTCGCCGCCCAGGTCCCGGTCTTCGACTCCGACTGGTCCTGGCTGGCCTACCTGCTCACCGCGGGCGTCGTCGTCGGCGGGATGCTCGCCTACGTCACCCGGCACTCCTGGCCCTACCTCGCGGTCGCCGTCGTCGCCGTCACGGTCGTCGTCCCCGAGGCCGTCACCGACTGGACCGACGGCGGGCTCGGTGCCGTCGGCGCCGTCCTGCTCACCGGCGTCACCCTGCTGCTCGCCTCGCTGCTCGGGGCCTGGCTCCGCGCGCGGCGCACCCCCTGAGGGGGGCTCAGCGGGAGGCGGCCAGGCGCAGGCCCTGGTCGATGGCGCGCTTGGCGTCGAGCTCGGCCGCGAGGTCGGCCCCGCCGATCAGGTGCACCGTGCGGCCGGCCTCGCGGCCCGCGGCGAGCAGGTCGTCGTAGAGGTCGCGCACCGACTCCTGGCCCGCACAGACGACGACGTCGTCGACCTCGAGCAGCTGCGGCACGTCGTCGACGCGCAGGTGCAGGCCCCGCTCGTCGACCAGGTCGTACGTCGCGCCGCGCACCTGCCGCACGCCCGACTGCTTGAGCACGGCGCGGTGGGCCCAGCCCGAGGTCTTGCCGAGCCCGACGCCGATCGGGGTGGTCTTGCGCTGCACCAGCCAGACCTCCCGGGCCGACTCCCGCGGCTTGGGCTCGGTCAGGCCGCCGCGGTGCAGCGACGGGTCGCCGACGCCCCAGTGCGCCAGCCACTCGTCGGTGGTCTCGGGCACGTGGGTGAGCCAGTGGGCGACGTCGACGCCGATGCCGCCCGCGCCGATCACCGCGACGCGGGGGCCGAGCTCGCGCGCGCCGAGCAGCGCGTCGGCGTACGGCACCGCACGCTCGATGCCGGGGATGTCGGGGATCCGCGGCTCGACGCCGGTGGCGACCACGACCTCGTCGTACGCCGCCAGCTCCTCGAGGTCGGCGCGCGTGCCGAGGCGGACGTCGACGCCCAGCACCTCGAGCCGGCGGGTGAAGTAGCGCAGCGTCTCGGCGAACTCCTCCTTGCCGGGGATCCGCATCGCCAGGCGGAACTGGCCGCCGATCTCGGCGTCGGCCTCCAGCAGCGTCACCGCGCAGCCGCGCTCGGCGTAGGAGCAGGCGGCGGAGAGCCCCGCGGGACCGGCACCCACGACGGCGACCGAGCGCCGCCGGGCGGCGGGCAGCGGCAGCAGCACGACCTCGGTCTCGTGGCAGGCACGCGGGTTGACCAGGCAGGAGGCGCGCACGTTGTCGAAGACGTGGTCGAGGCAGGCCTGGTTGCAGGCGATGCAGGTGTTGATCTCGTCGGCACGCCCCTGCGCCGCCTTGGCGACGAACTCGGGGTCGGCCAGGAGCGGCCGGGCCATCGAGACCAGGTCGGCCGTGCCGTCGGCGAGCAGCTGCTCGGCCAGCTCGGGGGTGTTGATGCGGTTGGAGGCGCAGACCGGGATGGTGAGCTCCTCGCGGAGCCGGCGCGTCGTCCACGACCAGGCGCCGCGCGGCACCTGGGTGATGATCGTGGGCACCCGGGCCTCGTGCCAGCCGATGCCGGTGTTGATCACCGACGCGCCGGCGTCCTCCAGCAGCAGCGCGAGCTCGACGGTCTCCTCCCAGGTCTGCCCGTCCTCGACGAGGTCGAGCAGCGAGAGGCGGTAGACGATCGGGAAGTCGTCGCCGACCAGCTCGCGGGTGCGGCGCACCACCTCGACGGGGAAGCGCATCCGCCGGGTCGCGGTGCCGCCCCAGGCGTCGTCGCGGTGGTTGGTGCGCGCGGCGAGGAACTGGTTGATCAGGTAGCCCTCGGAGCCCATCACCTCGACCGCGTCGTAGCCGGCCTTCTGCGCGAGCCGAGCCGACTCCGCGAAGGCCGTCGCCGTGCGGTCGACCTGCTTGCTGCTCATCGCCCGCGCGGTGAAGGGCGTGATCGGCGACCTGCCCGCGCTCGCGGACTCCGAGATCGGCGTGTAGCCGTAGCGGCCGGCGTGCAGCAGCTGCAGCGCGATCGCCCCGCCCTCGTCGTGCACCGCGCCGGTCACCTGGCGGTGACGGGCGGCGTCCATCCGGGAGGTCATCTCGCCGGCGAAGGGCTTGAGCCAGCCGCGCTTGGAGACCGCGAAGCCGCCCGTCACGATGAGCCCGACCTGGCCCCGTGCGCGCTCGGCGGCGTACGCCGCGAGCTTGGGCAGGTCCCAGGCGTGGTCCTCCAGCCCGGTGTGCATCGAGCCCATCACCACGCGGTTGCGCAGGGTCAGCCCGCCGATGGTCAGGGGGGCGAGCAGGTGCGGGTAGGGCTGGCCGGGCTGGGTGGGCTGGGTCATCGGGCGTCTCCTCCGGGGGCGGTCGCGTCGGTCGAGGCCCACGCCTCGAGGTAGTCGGTGAGCCAGTCGATCCAGTAGCGCTCCTGCCGGATGCCGCCGCGCAGCACCAGCCACACGTCGCGCGCGTGGTCGGTGGCGGGGGGAGCGTCGGGGAACTGCTCGCGCTCGAGCTGCTCGTAGTGCGCCAGCCGGGCCTGGTGCTCCAGGCGCAGGCCGCGCAGCTGGTCGAGCAGCGCCGCGCGGTCGCCGTACGCCGCCCCGCGCATCTTCACCGCGACCTCCGAGCGCAGCGGCTCGACCCCGGTGGGCGAGGCGACCCAGCGGGCGAGCTCGGCCCGGCCCGCGTCGGTGAGGTCGTAGCACCTCTCGGTCGAGCGTCCCTCGCCGGCGGTGGTGGCCAGCCACCCGTCGCCCTCCATGCGTCGGAGCACGCGGTAGATCTGCTGGTGGGTGGCCTGCCAGAAGAAGCCGACCGTGCGGTCGAAGCGGCGGGCGAGCTCGATGCCGGTGCCCGGACGCTCGCGCAGCGAGACCAGCAGCGCGTGCTCGAGCGACATGGCGGCAGTGTGCCCGCTGTGCAACGAGTTGCACAAGGTGGTGCGGACCACCCGTCTCACGGACGGGACGCGGCCGGTGGCACACCCCGCGAGTCCTACGATCTCGCCATGCGCCTGCTCCGCCGCCCCGTCGCCGTCCTCGCCCCCCTCCTGCTCGTGGTCGCCGTGGGCTGCGGCTCGCCGCCGGAGACCGACAGCGAGGGCGCGGCCGACGACGCCAGCGAGAGCGCCGAGGCGAGCGACTGCGCACCGGAGAGCCTCGACCTGCTCGAGGACGGCGTGCTGACGATCGCCACCGACACCCCGGCGTACGAGCCGTGGTTCTCCGGCGACGACCCCAACAACGGGGAGGGCTTCGAGTCGGCCGTGGCGTACGCCGTCGCGGAGCAGCTCGGCTTCGGCGAGGACGAGGTCACCTGGGTCGAGCAGCCCTTCAACACCTCCTACGCGCCGGGCCCGAAGAAGTTCGACTTCGACATCAACCAGATCTCGATCACGCCGGAGCGCGAGCGCGTCGTCGACTTCTCCGAGGGCTACTACTCCGCCTCGCAGGCGGTCGTCGCGCTGGAGGACTCCGGCGTCGAGCCCGGGTCGATCGAGGACCTCAAGGGCCTGCGGCTCGGGGCGCAGACGGGCACCACCAGCCTCACGGCGCTGCGCGAGGTCGTGCAGCCCGACGCGGAGCCGGTGGTGCTGCAGAACACCAACATCGCCAAGCAGCAGCTGCTCAACGGCCAGCTCGACGCGATCGTCGCCGACCTGTCGACGGCCTTCTACATCACCGGCGCCGAGATCGAGGGCTCGGCGGTGGTCGGCCAGTTCGAGCAGCCCGAGGGCGAGACCGAGGAGTTCGGCCTGCTGCTCGAGAAGGACTCGCCGCTGACGCCGTGCGTCGACGAGGCGGTCTCGGCGCTGCGCGACGACGGCACCCTCGCCGAGCTCGAGCAGGAGTGGCTCTCCGAGACCGTCGACGTGCCCGTGCTGCAGTGACCCTGCCGGCGCCGACCTGGACGCCGAGCGCCCGTGAGCTCGAGCGGCGTCGCGTCCGGCGCCGCGACCGCCGGCGGCGCGGGACGGTCGCGGCGGCCGTCACGGTCGCGGTGGTCGCGGTGGCGACCTGGCTGGTGGTCACCTCGCCGGGGTGGCCGCGGGTGCGCGACCTCTTCTTCTCGCCGTACCACGCGTGGGAGTCCTTCCCGCTGGTGCTCGAGGGCTTCGCGCTCAACGTCGCGAGCTTCCTGATCGCCGAGCCGCTGATCCTGGCGCTCGGCGTGCTCGTCGCCGTGCTGCGCACCACGGTCTCGCCGTGGCTGACGCCGCTGCGGCTGCTCGCCGTCGTCTACACCGACGTCTTCCGCGGCATCCCGACGCTGCTGGTGGTGCTGCTCCTCGGGATCGGGGTGCCGGCGCTGCAGTTCGCCGGTGTCACGACCAGCGTCTTCTGGCTCGGCACCACCGCCCTGGTGCTGTCGTACGGCGCCTACGTCGCCGAGGTGGTGCGCGCGGGCATCGACGCCGTGCATCCCTCGCAGCTGGCCTCGGCCGAGGCCCTGGCGCTGAGCCGGACCCAGACGATGCGCCACGTCGTGCTGCCGCAGGCGCTGCGACGCCAGGCGCCCCCGCTGCTCAACGACTTCGTCTCGCTGCAGAAGGACACCGCGCTGCTCGCCGTGCTCGGCGTCTTCGAGGCCGTCTTCCGGGCGCAGGACTACGGCAACTACAACTTCAACTTCACCCCGATGGTGGTCGCCGCCTGCCTCTTCCTGGCCCTGACGATCCCGCTGGCGCGCTTCACCGACTGGCTCGGCCGGCGGGCGATGCGACGGGAGCGCGGCCGGTGACCGCGCCGGTGCTCTCGGCGCGCGGCCTGCGCAAGGCCTACGGCGACCGCGTCGTCCTCGACGGCATCGACCTCGACGTGCACCCGCACGACGTGGTGTGCCTGATCGGCGCCTCGGGCTCGGGCAAGTCGACGCTGCTGCGCTGCCTCGACCTGCTCGAGGAGGTCGACGACGGCGAGATCCTGCTCGACGGGCGCGAGGTCTCCGACCCGCGGGTCGACGCGCGCGAGGCGCGCCAGAGCGGACTGGGCATGGTCTTCCAGGCCTACAACCTCTTCCCCCACCTCTCGGTCCTCGCCAACTGCACGCTCGCCCCGGTGCGGGTGCACGGCGTCACGCGCGCCGAGGCCGAGGCCCGCGCCCACGCCCTGCTCGAGCGGTTCGGGCTCGCCGAGAAGGCCGCGGCCCACCCCGACGCCCTCTCCGGCGGACAGCAGCAGCGCGTGGCGCTGGTCCGGGCGCTGTGCACGCAGCCGCGGGTGCTGCTGCTCGACGAGATCACGGCCGCGCTCGACCCCGAGCTGGTCGGCGAGGTCCTGGCCGTCGTCCGCGCCGAGGCCGAGCGCGGCATGACGATGGTGCTGGCCACCCACGAGATGGCCTTCGCCCGCGAGGTCGCCACCACGGTCTGCTTCCTCGACGGCGGCCGGATCCTCGAGCAGGGCCCGCCCTCGCAGGTCCTCGTCGACCCCCGCGAGCCCCGCACCCGCGCCTTCCTGCGCCGCGTCCTCCCCGACGCCGCGGCCCCCTGAGCGACGTACGCCCACCCCGGTCTGCCGCCGGGGCCCGCTGCGCGCGACCGTGACAGTGAACCTGTCATGATCGCGCGCATGGGTGAGATCGAGCTGGGACAGGGGACCGGGCCGCTGCGCGGGGTGCGGGTGGTCGAGATCGCCGGCATCGGGCCGGGGCCGCACGCGTGCATGCTGCTGGCCGACCTCGGCGCCGACGTCGTCCGCGTCGAGCGGCCGGGCGGCAGCCTCATGACCGGGGGTGCGACCGACCTGCTCAACCGGGGTCGGCCCAGCGTCGCGCTCGACCTCAAGCACCCCGAGGCCGCGGGCGTGGTGCTCGACCTGGTCGCCGACGCCGACCTCCTCGTCGAGGGGTTGCGCCCGGGGACGACGGAGCGGCTGGGCATCGGTCCCGAGGAGTGCCTGGCCCGCAACCCGCGACTGGTCTATGGCCGGATGACCGGGTGGGGCCAGGACGGCCCGCTCGCGCGCGCCGCCGGCCACGACGTCAACTACGTCGCCCTCACCGGCGCGCTCTTCGGCCTGGGCCAGGACCCGCGGCGCCCGCACTTCCCCGCCAACCTGGTCGGCGACTTCGGCGGCGGCTCGACCTACCTCGTGGTCGGCCTGCTCGCGGCGCTCTGGGAGGCGCGGGCCAGCGGGGAGGGCCAGGTCGTGGACGCCGCGATCGTCGACGGCACCGCGCACCTCAACGCGATGACCTCCGGCTTCGTCGCGGCCGGGCACCACCGCGAGGAGCGCGCGGTCAACCTGCTCGAGGGCGGGGCGCCCTTCTACGACCTCTACGAGACCTCCGACGGCCGGCACGTCAGCGTCGGCGCGCTGGAGCCGCAGTTCTGGGCCGAGCTGGTGCGCCTGCTGGAGCTCACCGACGTGCCCGACCGCGACGACCCCGCCACGTGGCCGGCGCTGCGTGAGCTGCTCGCCGACACCTTCGCCCGCCGCACGCTCGCGGAGTGGACCGCGCTCTTCGACGGCACCGACGCCTGCGTCGCCCCGGTGCTGACGATGAGCGAGGCGCCGCAGCACCCCCACGTGGCGGCTCGCGGCACCTTCGTCGACCACGGGGGGCTGACCCAGCCGGCCCCCGCGCCGCGCTTCTCCCGCACGCCGGCCTCGCTCACCCGCCCGCCCGCCCCGGTGGCCGGCGCCGACACCCGCGCGGCGCTCACCGCGTGGGGCGTCACCGACGTCGCGGGGCTGCTCGAGCGGGGGGTGGCGGTCCAGCCGGACTGAGCCCGGATCCGGGCCTGGAGCCGCGCGGGGCCGGCTCAGTCCTCGACGCGCACCATGCCGGTGCGGGCGTCGACGAGCACCTCGGCGCCGCTGCTCAGCTCGATCTCCCACGCGGCCACGCCGTCGTCCTCGTCGAGCTTGGCCGACTCCAGGCGCGCCCCCGGCTGCGTGCGCAGCGCGGCGCGCACGGCGCGGGCCATCCCGACGCGGGCGGAGGCCACGAGCTGCCGGTCCTCCGCGTCGTCGTCGTCGTCGACCGAGACGACCGGGCCGCCCTGCACCTGCGCGGGATCCCCGGCGACCGCGACCACGACCTCGCGGCCCTCGGCGTCGACGACCGTGAACTCCCAGCTCGGCCCGTCGTCCACCCGCTCGACCGCGACCGGCGTGCCACGGCCCGCCGTCGCGGCCACCCGGGCGGCCGCCACGGCCGGTGGCTCAGCAGCGGACGCCGTCGCGCTCGGCGACGGCGCTCCCGTCGCGCTCGCGTCGCCGGAGGGCCGGGGCGACGAGGAGGGCGGGGCGGTCGAGGAGGGCGCGGTGCTGTCGACCCGGATCGGCTCGCGAGTCGTCAGGTCGGGCGGCTCGTAGCCGCCGCAGGCCGAGAGCGTGGCTACGAGCGCGAGGCAGGCCGCGCCCGCGGTGCGCTGCAGGGTCCCGCGCACCGCGCGGGACGAGCGCCCGTCCATGCCCCTACCTCCTGCTCCTGCCGACGTCCCGAGGCTCCCAGCCTCACATGAGGGCGAGATGAGAGCACGCTAGGCGTGCGGGAGCCGGCGTACGGCGGTGCGCCAGGGGTCGGCGCCCTGCAGCGGCACCAGCCGCCACTGCAGGTCGGCCGCCCAGCCGGTGGCGGTGCGGCGTACGTCGACGGTGAAGCGGTGGGGCGTCTCGACCAGCAGCACCACGGCGCGGTAGTGGTCGGCGCCCACCCAGCCCCCGCTCGCGGCTACCGGCAGCGAGCGCGCGCCCGAGGTCAGCGTGGTCTCGCGCCAGCCGCCGTCGCCCACGTCGAGGACGTGGGAGCCGGCGGTGCCGTGCAGCGTGAGGGTGCTCCCGCGCAGCTGCACCCGGTCGTAGCCGCCGACCGCGAGGCGCCCGGAGCCCGAGGCCGGGGCCGACACCTCCTCGCCGGCGCCGCCGCCGGCGGCGGGGATCCGGGCCCGGGCCAGGCGTCGCGCCAGCTCGCGGTCGCGGGCGGGCGAGGTGCGCCCGTCGAGCGCCGGCACGAGGTGGGTCCAGAGCGCGTCGAGGGTCTCCTGCATCCGGTCGTTCTCGGCCGTGGTGGCGACCACCGCGTCGTGCTCGGGCAGCACCACGAGGAACTGCCCGAAGGCGCCGTCGCCGCGGTAGCCGTGGCGCTGCTGCCAGAAGGAGTAGCCGTAGCCGCGGCGCCAGTCGGGGCCTGCGTCGGGCTCGGTGTTGAGGGGCCCGAAGCCGCGGGTGGCCTCGGTGACCCAGCCCGGGTCGAGCAGCTGCCGGCCCTGCCACCGGCCGCCGTCGAGGTGGAGCTGGGCGAGGCAGGCGATCGTCTCGGTCGTCACGTGCGCCCCACTGAAGCCCAGCTCGTGACCCTGCCGGTCGTGGTGCCACGGCGGCGTCGGCAGCCCGAGGGGGCCCAGCAGCCGGGTCGCCAGCACCGCGGAGAGCTCCTGGCCGGTGGTGTGCCGCACGACCCGCGCGAGCAGGTAGGTCGCCACCTGGTTGTAGGCGAAGTGCACCCCGGGTGGGTGGTCGAGGGGGAGCGCCAGCGCCCCCGGCAGCAGGTCGCCGTCGAGCGGCCGCACCCGCGGCCAGGCCTCGGTGTCGTGCCCGACGGTCATCGAGAGGCAGTGGCGCAGCCGCACCTCCTCCCAGCCCGGGGCGTGCGGGAGCGGGGGCAGCCGGCTGAGGACCGGGTCGTCGAGCTCGAGCAGGCCCTCGCCGACCAGCAGGCCGACCGCGGTCGCGGTGAAGGTCTTCGACAGCGAGTAGGCCAGGTGCGGTCGCGCGGCGGCGTACGGCGCCCACCACCCCTCCGCGACCACGTGGCCGTGGCGCAGCACCATCAGGCTGTGCAGCCCGAGCCCGTCGCCGTGGTCGGGGCGCTCGGCCCGGTCGAGCAGGTCGAGCAGGCCGGCCGAGTCGACGCCCTGCGCCGCGGGGCTGCTGCGGGGGAGGACCACGCGACGACCGTACGCCGCGGCGCCACGGGTGACCTTGCCCACACGGCTCCCCGTTGACGATGACAGAAGTGCTGTCACACTGAACGGGACGTACTGGCGGGTAGCATCGCCGATCCTGGACGGAAGTGGGGAAGTCACATGGCCGAGGCCTTCGTGTACGACGCGCTGCGCACGCCGCGCGGCAAGGGGAAGAAGGACGGCAGCCTCCACGAGGTCAAGCCCATCGACCTGGTCGTCGGACTGCTCGACGCCGTCAAGGAGCGCAACCCCTCGCTCGACCCGGCCCGGGTCGACGACGTGGTGCTCGGCGTCGTGACGCCGGTCGGCGACCAGGGCGCCGACATCGCCAAGACCGCGGCGCTCGCCGCCGGCTACCCCGACACCGTCGCCGGCGTGCAGCTCAACCGCTTCTGCGCCTCCGGTCTCGAGGCCGTCAACCAGGCGGCCTCGCGGGTGCGCGGCGGCTTCGACGACCTCGTCCTCGCCGGCGGCGTCGAGTCGATGAGCCGGGTCCCGATGGCCAGCGACGGCGGCGCGTGGGCGATGGACCCCGCCACCGCCTTCGACACCTCCTTCGTCCCGCAGGGGATTGGCGCCGACCTCATCGCCACCCTCGGTGGCTGGACCCGCGAGGACGTCGACACCTTCGCCGTGGAGTCCAACCACCGTGCCGCCAAGGCCTGGGCCGACGGCCGCTTCACGGGCAGCGTCGTCCCGGTCACCGACCGCAACGGCGTGACGGTGCTCGACCACGACGAGTTCATCAAGCCCGAGTCGACCGTCGAGGGCCTCGCGAGGCTGCGGCCGTCCTTCGCCGCGATCGGCGACCAGGCCGGCTTCGACGCCGTCGCGCTGGAGAAGTACCACTGGGTCGAGCGCATCGACCACGTGCACCACGCCGGCAACAGCTCCGGCATCGTCGACGGCGCCGCGCTCGTCGCGATAGGCAACGAGCAGGTCGGCAGCGACCTCGGCCTCACCCCGCGGGCCCGCATCGTCGGTGCGGCCGTCTCGGGCGCCGACCCGACGATCATGCTGACCGGTCCGGCCCCCGCGGCCCGCAAGGCGCTGGCGAAGGCCGGCCTCGGGGTCGACGACATCGACCTGTGGGAGATCAACGAGGCGTTCGCGGCTGTCGCCATGCGCTTCATGCGCGACATGGGCATCGACCACGAGGTCACCAACGTCAACGGCGGCTCCATCGCGATGGGCCACCCGCTGGGCGCCACGGGCGCGATGATCCTCGGCACCCTCGTCGACGAGCTCGAGCGCCGCGACCTGCGCCGCGGCCTGGCCACCCTCTGCGTCGGCGGCGGCATGGGCATCGCCACTGTCGTCGAGCTGGTCTGAGCGACGCGAAGACCAGCTCATCGGTGGTCGAGCAGCGCGCACGAGCGAGGCACGAGCTCGTGACCGCGCGTGTCGAGACCCGGTGAGACGACCGACAACCGCACCTCAGCGCCGTACACCCGAAGGAACCAGATGAGCACCGAGCACTCCGCCGTCCGCTACGACCGCGACGCCGACGGGATCGTCACCCTCACCCTCGACGACCCGCAGGCCAGCGCCAACACCATGAACGAGCGGTACGCCGCCGCGATGCACGACGCCGTGGAGCGGCTGCACGCCGAGAAGGACGACCTCGTGGGCGTCGTCGTCACCTCGGCGAAGCGGACCTTCTTCGCCGGCGGCGACCTCAAGGGCATGCTGCAGACCGGCCCGGACGACGCCGAGGCGGTCTTCCACCAGGTCGAGTCGGTCAAGCGCGACCTGCGCCGGCTCGAGACCCTCGGCCGTCCCGTCGTGGCGGCGATCAACGGCGCCGCGCTCGGCGGCGGGCTCGAGATCGCGCTCGCCTGCCACCACCGCGTGGCCGCCGAGGGCCGCTACGAGATCGGGCTGCCCGAGGCGACCCTCGGCCTCCTGCCCGGCGGCGGCGGCGTGACCCGCACCGTGCGGATGTTCGGCATCCAGACCGCGCTCATGGACGTCCTGCTGCAGGGCCCGCGCATGAAGCCCGCGCAGGCGCAGGAGAAGGGCCTCGTCGACGAGGTCGTCCCCGCCGAGGAGCTGCTCGACCGCGCCCGCGCCTGGGTGCGCGAGCACGCCGACGACGCCGAGGCCGCGACCCAGCCGTGGGACCGCGACGGCTACCGGATGCCGGGCGGCACGCCGAGCTCGCCCAAGCTCGCGCAGTTCCTGCCCGCCTTCCCCGCGATGCTGCGCAAGCAGCTCAGGGGCGCCGACTACCCGGCGCAGCGGGCGATCATGTCGGCCGCGATCGAGGGTGCCCAGGTCGACGTCGAGACCGCCTCGCGGATCGAGTCGCGCTACCTCGCCGGTCTCATCACCGGCTCCAACAGCAAGAACATGATCCAGGCCTTCTTCCTCGACCTGCAGGCCATCAACGGCGGGTCGCTGCGGCCCGAGGGCGTGCCGGCGTACACCGCCCGCAAGGTCGGCGTCCTCGGCGCCGGGATGATGGGCGCCGGGATCGCCTACGTCTGCGCCAAGGCCGGCATGGAGGTCGTGCTCAAGGACGTCTCCGACGAGGCGGCCGCGCGGGGCAAGGCCTACAGCGAGAAGATCCTGGCCAAGGCCGTCGAGCGCGGCCGCTCCACCCAGGAGCAGGCCGACGAGGTGCTCGCCCGGATCACCCCGGCCACGCAGCCCGACGCCCTCGCCGGCGCCGACCTGCTGATCGAGGCCGTCTTCGAGGACCCGTCGCTCAAGGCCAAGGTGTACGCCGAGGTGCTGCCGGTGCTCGCCCCCGACGCGCTGCTGTGCTCCAACACCTCGACGCTGCCGATCACCGGCCTGGCCGAGCACGTCGACCGCCCCGCCGACTTCGTCGGTCTGCACTTCTTCAGCCCGGTCGACAAGATGCCGCTGGTCGAGATCATCCGCGGCGAGCAGACCTCCGACGAGGCCGTCGCCAAGGCGCTCGACGTCGTCCAGCAGATCCGCAAGACCCCGATCGTGGTCAACGACAGCCGCGGCTTCTACACCAGCCGCGTCATCGGCACGATGGTCAACGAGGGCCTCGCGATGCTCGCCGAGGGCGTCCACCCGATGTCGGTCGAGCGCGCCGCGCTGCAGGCGGGCTACCCCGTCGGCACGCTGCAGCTCTCCGACGAGCTCAACCTCGAGCTGATGGCCAAGATCGCCAAGGCGACCGCCGACGCCGCGGGGCCGTCGTACGTCGAGCACCCGGGCACCGCCGTGGTGCAGCGGATGCTCGGGGCCGGCCGCCCCGGCAAGCTGCGCGGCGCCGGCTTCTACGACTACGCCGACGGCCGCCGCGGCTCGCTGTGGCCGGGTCTCGCCGAGCTCTTCCCCTCGCGGGAGGAGCCGGCCGACCTCGACGACCTCAAGGACCGCTACCTCTTCATCGAGGCCCTCGAGACCGCGCGGTGCTTCGAGGAGGGCGTCATCGAGTCGGCCGCCGCCGCCAACATCGGCTCGATCATGGGCATCGGCTACCCGCCCCCCACCGGCGGCACGGTGCAGTTCATGCAGGGCTACGACGGCCCCACCGGCCGCGGCCTCCCCGGCTTCGTCGAGCGCGCCGACCAGCTCACCAAGCTCTACGGCGACCGCTTCGCCCCCACCCCCCGCCTCCGCGAGATGGCCGAGCGGGGCGAGCGCTTCCCGGCGTAGGCGGCCCGAGGAGGCGAAGTCACTGGTTCACCAGTGACTTCGCCGCTTCGCCAAGGAGATCTTCTTGGCGAAGTGGAAGTCTCACTGGTTGACCAGTGACTTTGCGGCCGAGCCGACCTGCCCAAACCACCCACGAAGTCCGTTTTGTCCGTCACCATGGGCGGGTGAGTACGCCGGGGGTCGAGGTGCGGGGGCTGTGGGTGCGCTTCGGCGAGGTCGCGGCGGTGCAGGGGGTCGACCTCGAGGTCGGCGCCGGGCACGCGACGGCGCTGCTCGGGCGCAACGGCGCGGGCAAGTCGACCACGATGCGGGTGCTCGCCGGCGTGGTGCCGCCCACGGCCGGGGAGGTGTACGTCGGGGGCACGGACGTGGCGCGCGACCCGATGTCGGTCAAGCTGCGCACGGGCTACTGCCCCGACGTCGGCGGGCTGGTGCCGCGCGCGACGCCGTGGGAGCACCTGCAGCTCGCGGCGCGGCTCCGGCGCATGACGGCCTGGGAGCCGCGGGCGAGGGACCTGCTCGAGCGCTTCGCCCTCGGAGACGTCGCCCACCGCGTGACCTCCGGCTTCAGCCACGGCATGTCGCGCCGGCTGTCGGTGGTGCTGGCGGCCTTCCACGAGCCGGAGGTGCTGCTGCTCGACGAGCCCTTCGACGGCGTCGACCCGCTCGGTGTCGAGGCCACGATGGAGGCGATCGGCGACGCCTGCGCCCGCGGCGCGACGGTGGTCGTCTCGACGCACCTGCGCGAGCTGGCGATGGCCGCGTGCGAGGTGGCCCTGGTGCTCCGTGGCGGGGCCCAGGTCGCCGCGCTGCCGGCCGCGGAGCTGGCGGGCGAGGAGGGGGCGGGTGTCTACCGCGCGCTCCTCGGCTGAGCGCGGCCCGGTCGGGGGCGCCCGTGCGGCGGTCGCCGACGTGCGGGCGCTGCTGCAGCTCCGTCGTGCCGGGCTGCCGGAGCGGGGTCGCCGTCGGCTCCGCTGGGCGGCACTGCTCGTCGGCGCGCTGACCGTCGGCGCCGCGGCCGGACCGGCGTACCTCGGTGGTCCCATGCCCCGGGCGGACGCCGGCAACGTGCTCGCCCTGCTCCCCTCGATGGCCCTGGCCTTCCTCGTCCTCGCCGTCGTGGCGGTGGTCGCGGCGGCCGGCGGCCGCGAGCTGCTGCCGCGCGAGGAGGCGGTGGCCTTCCCGGTCTCCACCACCGCCGACCACCTCGGTGCCCTGCTGCTCGCCCCGCTCAACGTCGCCTGGCTGCTGCAGTCGTGGCTGCTCCTGGGCGCCACGTCGTACGCCGTGGGGCCCGACCGGCTCCCGGCGGCGCTGCTGCCCGTCGTGCTGTGGGTGCTGCTCGCGACGGCGCTCGCACAGGCGGTCGGCTGGTGCGTCGAGGGCGTGCGCCGCGGCCCGCGCGGCGCGCGCCGCTTCCGGATCGCGCTCGCCCTGATGGTCGCTGCGGCCGCCGGCGTCGTCGCGACCGGGCAGCAGACGGCGCTGCTCGACCGCGCCCCGACCGGTGTGGTGCTCGACGCCGTCCTCGCGGGCGCCGGCGGCCTCTGGTGGCCCTGGGCGGCGTACGTCGTCGCGCTCGCCGCCGGCTGCCTGGCCGCGGTGTCCGTCGGGGTGCTCCCGGCGCGCTGGGCGCTGCACCGGCCGATGCGCGCGGAGCTCGGCCTCGAGGCGGGCCGCCACCCGGCGCGCAGCGATGCCCGCTCCGACCTGGCGGCGCTGGTGCGCGTCGACCGGGCCTCGGTGTGGCGCTCGGTGCCGCTGCGGCGCGGCATCGCCGTGCTCGCCGTGCTGCCCGGGCTGGTCGCGATGGCCGGGGGGACGCCCTGGCACCTCGCCACGGTGCTCCCCGGGCTGGTGGCCGCCGGCGGTGCGCTGCTCTTCGGCGTCAACGCCTGGTGCCTCGACGCGCGGGGGGCGCTGTGGCGCGAGAGCCTGCCGGTGGCGCCGCGCACCGTCTTCGTCGCGCGCAGCCTGGTGCTGCTCGAGCTGCTGCTCGGGGCCGGGCTCGTGACCGTGCTGCTGGTGGCCGTGGGCTCGGGCCTGCCGTCCCCGCCCGAGGCGGTCGCGGTGACGGCGTGCCTGGCCGTGGTCTGCGTGCAGGTCGTGGCGGCGGGCCTGCGCTGGAGCCAGGCCCGGCCGTACGCCGTCGACCTGCGCAGCGCCCGCGCCACCCCGGCGCCGCCGGTGGTCATGGTCGGCTACAGCGCGCGGCTGGCCCTGTGCACGACCACCACCGCGCTCGTCTTCACAGGCCTGGCGTGGATCGGCTCGGTGCCGCTCGTGCTCGCGATCGCCGTCGCGATGCTGGCCTGGTCGGGCCGGCGGTGGGAGCGCACCGCGCTCGCCTGGGCCGACCCGGTCTCCCGCGCCCGGGTCGTGGCTTGCGTCAGCGGCTGACCTGGTGCGACCCCTTGGTCCGGATCACGGTGTTTGGGCCTGTGCAAGTCGGGCAGCATGACACGAGTCGGCCGGTCTAGTCGGGTGGGCGGCGGTCTCCCCCCGCGGTGCCGTGGCCCCCGGGCCCGTGTCATGCTGACGCCGCAGCGGTGCACTGCCGCGTTTCCTAACGGGGAGTTTTGATGAAGAAGATCCTTGCCGGCCTCGGCATCGCCCTGGTCGTGGCCATGATGTCGCTCGGGTTCGTCGGCACGGCTCACGCCGCCGACGGCTACGGGGGCGACAACCCCTCCGACGAGAACGTCAACCCCGGCACCCTCGACTCCGGCACCCAGGCCGGCTCGAGCCCCAGCAGCGGTGTGCTGCCCTCCACCGGTGGCCCCGAGACCGTGCTGCTCGTCGGCGGCGCGGCGCTCCTCGCCGTCGGTGGCGTCGCCCTCGTGGCCTCGCGTCGCCGCGCCCGCGTCTGACCCCAACGGTTGTCTCCTGCCGCTGACCGGGACGAGTCCGTCCCGGTCAGGTCAGGTCGGCGTCGCCGTGTCCTGACGCGGCTCGTCGTCGTCGCGCTCGTCGTGGCCATCGGCGTGCTCGCCTACCAGGTCGTGCGCACCGGGCTCAGCCTGCGCACCGCCGAGACGGCGTCCGCGCGGCTGCAGACGCAGCTGACCGAGGGTGACGTCGACGGCGCCGGGCAGTCCGCCCGCGAGCTGCAGCGCAGCGCCGGCACCGCCCACCGCCACTCCGACGGCCTGCTCTGGCACGCGGCCACGTGGCTCCCGTGGCTCGGCGACGACGCCGCGGCCGTGCGTGACCTCAGTGCCGCGCTCGACCAGGTCGCCGTGGTCGCGCCCGACGGCATCGAGGTGCTCGCGGCAGTGGCCGACGGGCGGCTGCGCACCGCCGACGGTGCCGTCGACCTCGAGGTCGTCGCCTCGCTCCAGGCTCCGCTCTCGCGGCTCGCCGAGGCGTCGGAGCGGGCCTCGGCCACCGTCGCCGACGTCGAGCCCGCCCAGCTGGTCGGGGAGCTGTCCGGTCGCGCCGAGGGTTTCCTCGACCGCCTCGACGCCCTCACCAGCGGCTCGCGCGGGGCGGCCACCGCGGTCGATGTCCTGCCCGGGCTGCTCGGCGCCGACGGCGCCCGCAGCTACCTGCTCGTGGTGCAGAACAACGCCGAGATCCGCAGCACGGGGGGTCTCCCGGGCTCGGTGGCCGTGCTCGAGGCCGAGGACGGGCGGGTGAGCCTCGGCTTCCAGGGCGCGGCGAAGGACTTCCAGGGGCCGCCCGGCTCCTACGCCGATCTGCTCCCGGGCGAGCGCGAGGTCTTCGGGCCGCTGCTGGTGCGCGACTTCCGCGACGCGGGCTTCAGCCCGGACTTCCCGCGTGCCGCCTCGCTCTGGGTGCGTCACGCGGAGGCGGCCCGCGACCGGTCCTTCGACGGCGTGCTCTCCCTCGACCCCGTCACCCTGGCCCAGGTGCTGCGCGCGACCGGCCCGATCGAGGCCGCTGGTGAGCAGCTGCGACCCGACACCGCCGTGCGCCAGCTGCTCTTCGAGCCCTATGCCCGCTTCGAGGACCCCGCCCGGCAGGACCTCTTCTTCCAGGCCGCCGCGAGCGGCATCCTCGACGCGCTGCTCCAGGCGCGCGGGGACCAGGCCGAGCTGGTGCGGGTGCTGGCCGAGTCGACCTCGCAGCGGCGGTTGCAGTTCTGGACCCCCGACGGCGCGGTGCAGGACCGGCTCGACGGCTTCGCGGTCGCCGGTGCGCTGCCGAGCAGCGAGGAGCGGCCGGAGGTCGGCTTCTACCTCGACGACGCCACCGAGGCCAAGATCCAGTTCTTCTCCCGCCACGACGCCGAGGTCACCTCGCGGGGTTGCGTCGACGGGCGACAGCTCGTGGAGGCGCGGATGAGCGTGGAGTCCCGGGTGCCGGTGGCGGTCGACGAGCTGCCGCCGTACGTCACCGGCAACGGCAGCAAGGCGCCGCGCGGCGACAGCCGGATGCTGCTGCGCATGTTCGCCCCCGAGGGGGGCGAGCTCACCGGCCTGGAGATCGACGGCGAGCCGACCCGGGTGTCCGAGGGACGCGTCTACGACCGCCAGGTCTCGCAGCGGACGATCCAGCTCGAGCCCGGTCAGCGGATGGAGGTCGTCGCGCAGTTCACCGGCGCCCCTGGGCAGACCGGTGACCCCCGGCTGCAGTGGACGCCGAGCGTGGCGTGGGGACCCACCCAGGACGTGGCCAACTCCCGGTGTGAGTAGGGTCCCCGGCATGGCGAGGGTCCTGGTCACCGGCGGCGCCGCCGGTCTCGGAGCGGCCCTGGCCGACGCCTTCGCCGCGCGGGGCGACGAGGTCGTCGTCGCCGACCGGCGCGAGGTCTCCGGCCCCCACGACGCGCTCCGGCTCGACGTCACCTCCGAGGCCGACTGGGTCGCCGCGCTCGACTGGGTGGAGCGCACCTGGGGCGGCCTCGACGTGCTGGTCAACAACGCCGGCGTCGCGGGGGGCGGTCGTCTCGAGGTGTGCTCGGCGCAGGAGTGGCGCGACGTCCTCGAGGTCAACCTCATGGGGGCCGTGCTCGGCACCCGCACCTTCACCCCGCTGCTCAAGCGGCAGCGCGCCGGCCTGGTGGTCAACGTCGCCTCGCTCGCGGGGCTGGTGCACCCCGCCGGCATGGCCGCCTACAACGCCGGCAAGGCGGCGGTCGTCGCGCTGAGCGAGACCACCGGGCACGAGCTGGCGGCGTACGGCGTGCGCTGCGCGGTGGTCTGCCCGTCGTACTTCCGCACCGGCCTGGTCGACGACCTGCAGGTCACCGACGCCGCGCTGGGCGGCGTGATGCGGCAGCTGGTCGCCGAGGCGCCGCTCGGGCCCGACGAGATCGCGGCCGCCGTGCTCGAGGGGCTCGACCGCGGCGACGAGCTGATCCTCCCCGACCCGGCCGCGCGGGCGGCGTACGAGCTCAAGCTGCGCGACCGCGCGGCGTACGACGAGACCATGCGGCGCCAGGCCGCGCGGCTGCACGCCCTCGGAGGTGACCCCGCGTGACGCCGTCTGACCCCGGGGCGGATCCCGTGGCGGACACCGGCGCGGTGCGGGACGAGGACGCCTTCGACCTCGACGCCGTACGCCGCTGGCTCGCCGACCGCGGCGTCGCGCTGGCCGACGACGTCGAGGTGAGGCAGTTCGGCGGCGGGGCGTCCAACCTGACCTTCTCGCTGCGCGACGGAGCTCACGACCTGGTGCTCCGCAAGCCCCCGTCGGGCCAGAAGGCCAAGGGCGCCCACGACATGGGCCGGGAGTTCCGGGTGCAGCAGGGGCTGGCGGAGGTCTTCCCGCTGGTGCCGGCGATGGTCGCGCACTGCGACGACGAGTCGGTGATCGGCACGGAGTTCTACGTCATGGAGCGCGTCGACGGCGTGATCCCGCGGCGCGACTTCCCGCCGGAGGTGTCGCTGTCGCCCGGGCAGACCCGCGAGCTCTGCCTCCACGCCCTCGACGTGCTGGTGCGGCTGCACTCGGTCGACGTCGCGGCCACCCCGCTGGCGGCCATGGACCGGGGCGACGGCTACGTCGCGCGCCAGGTCGGCGGCTGGTCGCGCCGGCTGCGCGACGCCCTCACCGACGACGTCGGCCCGGAGTCGCGCGAGGCGGGGGAGCGGGTGATGTCCTGGCTGGACGCCGAGCAGCCCGCCGACGTCGGTCACTGCCTGATCCACAACGACTTCCGCTTCGACAACCTGGTCCTCGACCGCGACGACCCGACGCACGTCGTGGGCGTGCTCGACTGGGAGATGGCCACCGTCGGCGACCCGCTGATGGACCTCGGCGGGACCCTCGCCTACTGGGTGCAGGCCGACGACGACGACTTCATGCTCGGCTTCCGCCGCCAGCCCACCACCGCGCCCGGCATGCTGACCCGCGCCGAGGTGGTCGACCACTACCGGGCGGCCACCGGTCGCTCCTTCACCGACGCGCAGTGGCGCTTCTACGAGGTCTTCGGGCTCTTCCGCCTCGGCGTCATCGCCCAGCAGATCCACTACCGCTACTTCCACGGCCAGACCTCCAACGAGACCTACGCCCAGTTCGGGCCGGCCGCGCGCTACCTCGAGCAGCGCTGCCTGCGGATCATCGACGCCTGATGGGTGTGCTGCTGCTGGTGCGGCACGGCCAGGCGTCGTGGGCCGCCGACGACTACGACGTGCTCTCGCCCACCGGGTGGGAGCAGGGCCGCGCGCTCGGCGGGGCCTGGGCCTCCCGAGGGCTGCGCCCCGACGCGGTGGTGCGGGGTGGCCTGCGGCGTCACCGCGAGACCACCGAGGCGCTCGCGGCGTCGCTGGACGTGCCGGAGTCCCGGGTCGACGCCGGCTGGGACGAGTTCGACCACGTCGCCGTGCTCGCGGGGATGCCGGACCCGCCGGCCGGTCCTCCCACCGACAAGCGCGCCTACCAGGCGGTGCTGGAGCAGGCGATCGACGCCTGGATGGGTGGCGGCGACGCCTACGACGAGCCGTTCGCGGCCTTCACGGCCCGGGTCGGCGAGGCGCTGCGGCGTACGCCGGGGGACGGCACGACCGTCGTCGTCACCTCGGGAGGGGCCATCGCGTGGGTGGCCGCGAGCCTCCTCGCCGACGGTGACGCGACCCTCGCGGCGTCGCTGTGGCGACGGCTCAACGTGGTGTGCGTCAACACCGGTGTCACCAAGGTCGTGGTGGGCCGGCGCGGCAGCACCCTGGTCTCCTTCAACGACCACGGCCACCTCGAGGGCACCGACCTGCTCACCTACCGCTGACCCCTCGGCGGGCCGCCCGGCAGGATGGGCCCATGGCGACGACGCGGCAGCGCATCCTCATCACCGGCGCGAGCAGTGGGCTGGGGGCCGAGATGGCCCGCCAGCTCGCGGCGAAGGGGCGCGACCTGGCGCTGTGCGCGCGGCGCACCGACAAGCTGGAGGCCCTGCGCGAGGAGATCCTGGCGGCCACGCCGCAGGCCCGCGTGCTGGTGCGCGCGATGGACGTGACCGACGACGCGCAGGTCTTCGAGGTGACGCGGGCCTTCGCCGCCGACCTCGGCGGGCTCGACCGGGTGGTCGTCAACGCCGGTCTCGGCAAGGGGGCGGCGCTCGGCACCGGGCGCCACGACGTCAACCGCGAGACCGCGGTGACCAACTTCCTCGGCGCGCTCGCGCAGACCGAGGCGGCGATGGAGGTCTTCCGGGCGCAGGGTCACGGCCACCTCGTGATGGTCAGCTCGATGTCGGCGATGCGCGGACTGCCGCGGTCGATGACGACGTACGCCGCCACCAAGGCCGCGGTGGCCCACCTGGTCGAGGGGCTCCGGCTCGAGCTCCTGGGCGAGCCCTACGCCTTCACCGTGCTCTACCCCGGCTACATCGCCTCGGAGATGAACGACGCCACCGACAGCGCCCGCAAGCCCGGCCTGGTCTCCACCGAGAAGGGCGTCCACGCCATGGTCGAGGCGATGGAGAAGGAGAAGGCGGAGGCCTGCGTGCCGCCGCTCCCGTGGGCGCCCCTCAGCGTGGTGATGCGGCACGCGCCGCTGCCGGTGCTGAAGCGGATGGTGTGAGGAGACTTCCCGGCTCCGTGAACTGACCCACCAGCCGCCGGTCGGCGCGCAGCGCCAGGGCGGCGGCCGTGGCGAGGGGCAGGTCGGGCACGTCGTAGGACTGCGAGCCCGCGGCCGTGGTGGCGACCAGCGTCGCGACCCCCTGGCGGCGCTGGAAGAAGGTCTGCGTGACGTGCCAGCCGATCACGCCGTCGAGGTCGAGGGCGACGTGGCGCCCGGCCAGGGTGCCGGAGCGCACCACGAGGTGCCCGTCGACCAGGGCGTGCCCGAGCCGGCGGTAGCGGTCGACGGCGAGCCACCAGGCCAGCGGCAGCAGCGCGAGCCCGGGCAGCAGCACCCACCACGCGAGCACCTCGAGCAGCACGACGGCCACGGCGAGACCGGCGAGCAGCAGGACGGTCGGGACCAGCGCCCGGAAGAGCCGTCGCCGGCGGGCGACGGGACCGTGCTCGGTGAGCGGCGCGGCGAGGGCCGAGGCAGAGCCCAGCACGCGCTCGGCGGCGGCCACGGCGACGGGGCGGGGGCAGTTGGGCGCGATCGTGGTGGTGCCGCCCTCGGACAGCGAGGCCCCGACGACCATCGCCTTGAGCCGGGCGGCCCCCAGCAGCCGCAGTCCGAGGGGCTCGGCGAGCGTGACGCCCCGGACGCGCCGGCTCTCCAGCGAGGTCTCCGTGGTCGTGACCAGCCCGCGCCTGACGTGCAGGGAGCTGCCGTCGGGCCGCCGGGTGAGCAGGAAGCCCCAGTTGCTCACCAGGTAGCCCAGCACGCCGAAGACGGCTCCGAGCACGACCAGCAGCGCCACCACCGCGAGCACGAGCGGGACCACGGCCGCGCTGCCCAGCCGTCCGAGGAAGCCCAGGTCGACGACCTCGGGCCCGAGCGCGTCGGCCAGCTGGCCGAGCGCCGCGAGCACGCCGGCGGCGATCACGTTGCCCGAGGAGGTGAAGGGGGCGTAGCGGGCCCACCGGGGGTCCAGCTCGAGGAGCACCTCGTCGCCGGGGGGCGCCACGGGCTCGCCCTGCTCGCTCACCGCCGGTGCGGGCTCGCCCAGGCGCAGCAGCTGGGTGCGCAGCGTGCGGGCCTCCTGCTGACCCAGCGCGTCGAGCTCGAAGCCGCTGTCGTCGGTGATGGTGGCCGCGGACCCGGTGCCGATGCGCACCTTGGCCAGCCCCAGCAGGCGGTGCATCAGGCTGGAGGAGAGCTCCACCGAGCGCACCCGGTCGAGCCGGGCGGTGAGGACCTTCTGCGAGAGCAGGCCGCGGCGCAGCTCCACGTGGGTCTCGGTGATGCGGAAGCTGGTCGTCACGTAGCGCCACAGCCCCCACACCACGGGGATCGCGAGGCCGAGCAGCTGCCAGCCGCCCGAGTCGCGGCCCACCACGACGATGCCGACCAGCACCGGCAGGAACTTCGCGGCCTCGTTGACCGGGTGCACCAGCAGCATCCGGCGGTCGAGTCGGCGCCAGGGCACGACCGGCGGCGGCGCGACCGGGGGCTCCGACTGGGGCACCGACTGGGACTCCGGCTGGGGCTCCTGCGAGGGCGGCTGGGGTGCGTCGCTCACGTGGCGTCCCCCGCCTCGCTCTCGGTGCGACGCGTCAGGTCGGCGACGAGCCGGTCGGCGACCGGCTTGTCGATGCCGGTGATGGTGAGCGGCCCGGCGGCCGAGGCGGTGGTCACGGTGACGGTGGCGAGCCCGAGGGCCCGCGCCACGGGGGACTGCTCGAGGTCGACGGTCTGCACCTTCGACATCGGTGCGATCCGGCGCTCGCGCGAGAGCCAGCCCACCTGGGTGTAGACGGCCGTCTCGGTGCTCTCCCAGCGGTGCACCCGGTAGCGCACGAGCGGCATCAGGGCGGCGTACGCCACCAGCGCCGGCACCAGCAGCGCCCAGCCCCACCACGGCAGCGCCCACCAGTCGAGCAGGTCGGCCGCGACCAGGGCCGCGACCAGCACCAGGCCGCGGACCACCGCGCCCACCGCCCACAGCGCTCGGGCCGTGGGCGAGACCTGGTGGGCCGGCTCGCGGAGCGCGGCGTGCACGTCGACGTCCCCGGCGGGGGGTACCGGCGGCGGGACGGCGGGGGTGCTCACGGCTCCACCCTCCCAGACCGGCCCCGCCCGCCCACGCGGCCCGGCGCGGTGTCGCCGCCCCCGACTAGGGTCTCCGGCGACACCCGCCGTCGATCCCGAGGACCTCCGTGCCGCTGATCCTGCACCGTGCGACGCGGGCCGACGCGCTCGTCGACGGGCTGGCCGAGCTGCTCGCGACGCCCCTGGCCGATCCCTTCGCCCAGGAGCTGGTGCTGGTGCCGGCCAAGGGCGTCGAGAGGTGGGTCTCCCAGCGGCTCTCCCACCGGCTCGGCGCCGCTCCCGGCGAGGGCGACGGCGTCTGCGCCGGCGTGCGGCTGCGCAACCCCGCGAGCCTGGTCGGCGAGCTCCTCGGCACCCGGGCCGGCGACGCCGCCGACCCGGGAGCCGGCGCGGTCGACGACCCCTGGTCGCCCGACGCCATGGTCTGGCCGCTGCTCGAGGTCGTCGACGCCGGCGCCGGCGAGGCCTGGGCGCGACCGCTCTCGCTCCACCTCGGTGCCGGCGAGGAGGGGGAGGCCGGCGAGCTGCGCCGCGGCCGGCGCTACGCCGTCGCGCGTCGGCTGGCCCGGCTCTTCGCCGCCTACGCCGTGCAGCGACCGGCCCTGCTCGCCGGCTGGGAGGCCGGCGGCGGGGGCGACGGCACCGGACACCCGCTCGACCCCGACCTGGCGTGGCAGCCGGAGCTGTGGCGGCGCCTGCTCGAGCGGGTCGCGGCGCCGTCCCCGGTCGAGCGGCACGACGCGGTGCGCGCGTCCCTGCGCGCCGGCGAGGTGCCCGCCGACGTCCCGGAGCGGCTCTCGCTCTTCGGTCACACCCGGCTGCCCTCGACCGAGGTCGAGCTGCTCGCGGCGCTGGGCGAGCACCGCGAGGTGCACCTGTGGCTGCCCCACGCCTCGCCCGTCCTCTGGGAGTCGCTGCGCGACCTCGCCGGCGCCGTGCCACGCGACGACGACCCCGCGACCCGCCGGGTGTGCCACCCGCTGCTCGCCTCGTTGGGTCGCGACCAGCGCGAGCTGCAGCGGGCGCTGCAGGCCGTGCCCCACCACGACGCGGGCCCGCTCGACGCCCCGCCGGGCACGACCTCCACCCTGCTCGCCCGGCTCCAGGCCGACCTGGCCGCCGACGCGCCCCCCTCCGCCCAGCCGCCGGCCGTCGACGACGCGTCCGTGCAGGTGCACGCGTGCCACGGCCCGGCGCGGCAGGTCGAGGTGCTGCGGGAGGTCGTGCTCGGGCTGCTGCAGGCCGACAACACCCTCGAGCCGCGCGACGTGGTCGTGATGTGCCCCGACATCGAGGCCTACGCACCGCTCGTCGCCGCGGCCTTCGGCATGGGCGAGATCGGCGACCACCCGGGTCACGCGCTGCGGGTGCGGCTGGCCGACCGGTCCCTGACGCAGACCAACCCCCTGCTCGAGGTCGTCCGTCGCCTGCTCGACCTCGCGGGCGGCCGCGCGGAGGCCAGCGCCGTCCTCGACCTGCTCGGCACCGCGCCGGTCCGGCGGCGCTTCGGCCTCAGCGACGACGACCTCGAGACCGTGACCACCTGGGTGCAGGAGGCCGGCGTGCGCTGGGCCTTCGACGCCGAGCACCGCGACGCCTTCGGACTGGCCGACTACGTGCAGAACACCTGGCGCTTCGGGCTCGACCGGGTGCTGGCCGGGGTGGCGGTCAGCGACGACGCGGGCCGCTACTTCGGCACCACGCTGCCGCTCGACGACGTCGGCTCCACGAGCATCGACCTCGCCGGCCGGCTCGCCGAGGCCCTGGAGCGGGTGCAGCGCGTGACCGACGACCTCGGCGGGGCGCGGCCGGTGGCGCACTGGCTCGACGTGCTCGGCGACGCCGTCGGCGCGCTCACCGCCCCGGCCCGCGGCGAGGAGTGGCAGACCGCGCAGGTGCACCGCGAGCTGGCCACCACCCTCGTCGCCAGTGCCGGCGCGGGCACCGAGCTGCGCCTGCCCGACGTGCGCGCCCTCATGGCCGAGCGGCTCGCCGGGCGGCCGACGCGGGCCAACTTCCGCACCGGCACGCTGACGGTCTGCACCATGACGCCGATGCGCTCGGTGCCGCACCGCGTGGTCTGCCTGCTGGGCCTCGACGACGGGGTCTACCCCCGCACCGGGGCCACCGACGGCGACGACGCCCTCGCGCGCCGGCCCGTCACCGGCGAGCGCGACCTGCGCAGCGAGGACCGCCAGCTGCTGCTCGACTCGGTGCTGGCCGCCACCGAGCACCTCGTCGTCACCTACACCGGCGCCAACGAGACGACCGGACGACCGCGGCCCCCCGCCGTACCGCTGGGGGAGCTGCTCGACACCCTCGCGGCCATGGGGCCCGGCGTCCGGGAGCAGGTGGTGCGCCACCACCCGCTGCAGGCCTTCGACGCGCGCAACTTCGCCGCCACGGCGCCCGCGTCGTTCGACCGCGCCGCCCTGGCCGCTGCGCGTGCCGCGGCGGGGGAGCGTCACGACCCGCCCCGGCTCGCCGACCTCGAGCTGCCCCCGCTGGAGAACGACGTCGAGCTCGACGACCTGGTGCGCTTCCTGCGCCACCCCGTGCGCGAGCTGTGGCGCCGCCGGCTCGAGGTCGCGCTGCCCCGCGAGCTCGACGAGATCAGCGACGGGCTGCCCGTCGACCTCGACGGCCTCGGCCAGTGGCAGGTCGGCGAGCGGCTGCTGGCCGACCTGCTGCTCGGCCGCACCCTCGCGCAGGCCCGCGACAAGGAGTGGCGCCGGGGCGTGCTGCCCCCCGGTCGGCTGGGATGGCAGGTGGCCAAGCGGCTCGGCGAGCAGGCCGAGCCGGTCGCCGAGATGGTCGACACCATCCGGGCGGGTGAGCGCGCCGGCGCGCTCGACGTCGACGTCGACCTCGGCGGGGGACGTCGGCTGCGTGGCACCGTCACCGACCTCTACGGCACCCGGCTGGTCCGCCACAGCTTCAGCAGGCTCGGGCCCAAGCACTACCTCGAGGCCTGGGTGCCGCTGCTCGCGCTCTGCGCCGCCCACCCCGGGCGCGGCTGGTCGGCCGGCTCGGTGGGCCGCGGCCGCTACCGCAACCAGCCCACGGCACGCGCGGCCTTCGCCTCGGTCGACGACGCCGGCGAGCTGCTGCGCGACCTGGTCGCCGTCCACGACGCCGGTATGCGCGGCCCGCTCCCGCTGCCGCTGAAGACCGCGCACGCCTGGGCGAGCCACCGGCCCGCCGCCCGCCGGGCCAAGGCCGAGCAGGAGTGGGCGCGCGACCGCTTCAACCCCGAGCGCGACGACGAGGCGCACCGCCGGGTCTGGGGCCCCGACGCCGACCTCGCCGTGCTGCTGGGCCCGCCCCGTGAGGGCGAGGCGGTCGGCCATGGCGCGGGCGAGGACACCCGGCTCGGTGCCCTCGCCCTGCGGGTCTGGGCGCCGATCCTGCAGCGGGCCCGCGGATGAGCGCGCCCGAGGCCTTCGACCCGCTCGGCGAGCTGCCCACCGGCACCACCGTGCTCGAGGCGAGCGCCGGCACCGGCAAGACCTGGGCGGTCGGCGCGCTCGTCACCCGCTACGTGGCCGAGGGGCACGCCCGGCTCGAGGAGCTGCTGGTCATCACCTTCGGCCGCGCCGCCAGCCAGGAGCTGCGCGAGCGGGTCCGCGAGCAGCTGGTCCGTGCCGAGCAGGGCCTGCGCGAGGCGGCCGGCGCGGACGCGGAGCCCGTCGAGCCGCTGGTGGCGCTGCTGCGCGACGCCCCCGACGAGGAGGTCGCGCGGCGCCGCGACCGGCTGCGCCAGGCGCTCGCCGACTTCGACGCCGCCACCATCGCCACCACCCACCAGTTCTGCCAGCAGGTGCTGCGCTCCCTCGGGGTGGCCGGCGACACCGAGCCGGGGGCCGAGCTGGTCGACGAGTCCAGCCTCGACGACCTCGTGGTCGAGGTCGTCGACGACCTCTTCCTGGCGCGCTTCGGCGGTCTCTCGACCCCACCCTTCTCCCGCGACGTCGCGCTGCTGGTCTCGCGGGAGGCGGTGCGTGACCCGCAGTCGCGCCTCGTGGCCGGGGGCGAGCCCGGCGGCACGGGCGAGCAGCGGCTGGCCTTCGCCGAGGCGGTGCGCGCCGAGGTCGACCGGCGCAAGCGCCGCCGCGGCGTCCTCTCCTACGACGACCTGCTGACGCGCCTGCGCGACGCGCTGCGCCGGCCCGACTCGCCGGCGGCGGCCCGGATGCGGCAGCGGTGGCGCTTCGTGCTGGTCGACGAGTTCCAGGACACCGACCCGGTGCAGTGGGAGGTGCTCGACCTCGCCTTCTCCGGCGTCGCCACGATGGTGCTGATCGGCGACCCCAAGCAAGCGATCTACGCCTTCCGAGGCGGCGACGTGGCGGCCTACCTCGAGGCCAGCGGCACCGCCGGCACCCACCGCACGCTGGCGACCAACTGGCGCAGCGACCAGGTGCTCGTCGACGCGCTGCAGTGCGTGCTCGGGGGTGCCGAGCTGGGCGACCCCCGCATCACCGTGCTCCCGGTGCAGGCCCAGCACCAGGGTTCGCGGCTCGCCGGCGTACCCCGGCCGGAGCCGCTGCGGCTGCGGCTGGTCGACGACCGCGGCGAGTCGCTGGGCGTCGACGTCGCCCGCGAGCACATCGCCCGCGACCTCGCCGCCGAGGTGGCCGGGCTGCTCGGCTCCGGCGCGACGTACGCCGGGCGCCCGCTGCGGGCCGAGGACGTCGCGGTGCTGCTCTACAGCCTGCGCCACGTCGAGCTCTTCCAGCGGGCGCTGCTCGACCACGGCATCCCCTCGGTGGTCCACGGCGGCGCGAGCGTGCTGCTCACCGCCGCGGGCGACGAGTGGCTCACCCTGCTGGAGGCGCTCGAGCAGCCCCACCGCGCGGCGCGGGTGCGCGCCGTGGCGCTGACCAGCTTCGTCGGGCTCACCGCCGAGGAGCTCGACGCGGGCGGCGAGGCGCTCACCGACGAGGTCGGCGAGCGGGTCCGCCGGTGGCTCGACCTCGTGCGCGCCCGCGGCATCGCGGCGGTGCACGAGGCCGTCGTCGCCGACGGCCTGGGCGCCCGCGTGCTGCGCCGCACCGGGGGCGAGCGGCTGCTCACCGACCTCCAGCACCTCGGTCAGGTGCTGCACGAGGTCGCGCTGCACGACCGGCTCGGTCTGCCGGGCCTCCTGGAGTGGCTGCGCCGCGAGCGCGAGGCGGTGGCGCGCAGCGGCGCCCGCACCCGCCGTCTCGACACCGACGCCCGCGCCGTGCAGTTCGTCACGATCCACGCCAGCAAGGGCCTGCAGTACCCCGTGGTGATGCTGCCGCTGGCCTTCAACAAGTGGCTGCCCGAGGAGCGGGTCCCGCTCTTCCACGACGACGAGCACCGTCGCGCGCGCGACGTCGGGGGGGTGCTCGACCGCTCGGCCGCCCGCGCGGCGGCCGAGGCCGCCGGCGAGGAGCTGCGACTGACCTACGTGGCCCTCACGCGGGCCCAGTGCCAGGTGGTGGCGTGGTGGGCCCCGACCCGCGACAGCGTGCACGGCGGGCTGTCGCGACTGCTCCTCGGGCGTGACCCGGGTGCCGTCGCCACGCCACGGTCGCTGCCCGAGACGCCCGCGCCTGCCGGAGCCCGGGAGCGGCTGCGTCCGTGGGTCGAGGCGGGGGGACTCGCCGTGGAGTCCGCCGACGTCGCCGGCGCCCGCCCCCTCGCCGCCGCCGAATCGCCGGCGCGCCTGGCCAGCCGGGGCTTCACCCGCGACCTCGACACCGACTGGCGGCGCACCTCCTACTCCGGGCTCATCCGGGTCGAGGAGCAGGCGGCCCGGGTGGCGCTGGAGAGCGAGCCCGAGGTCGCGGGCACCGTCGACGAGGAGGCCGCCGCCGACGAGCCCGGGGTGGCCGCGGCGCCGCGGGATCGCGGCCGCGAGCTGCCCTCGCCGATGGACGCCCTGCCGGCCGGCGCCACGCTCGGGTCGCTGGTGCACGGCGTCCTCGAGCACGCCGACCCCGACGCCCCCGACCTCCTGGCCGAGCTCACCGCCCGGGTCGAGGAGCAGCGGCGCTGGTGGTCGGTGCCGACGACGAGCGAGGAGCTCGCCGCCGCGCTGCTGCCCTCGCAGCACACGCCGCTCGGTCCCCTCGCCGACGACCTGACGCTGGCCCGGATCCCGCTGCGCGACCGGCTGCGCGAGCTCGACTTCGAGATCCCGCTGGCGGGCGGCGAGCAGGCGGGCGCCCGGGTGCGGCTCGACGCCCTCGCGCCGCTGCTGCGCCGTCACCTCGCCGCCACCGACCCGATGCGCGCGTACGCCGACCGGCTGGAGGCCCCGGCGCTCGGGGAGCAGCTGCTGCGGGGCTACCTCAGTGGCTCGGTCGACGTGGTGCTGCGGGTCGGCTCCGCGGCGCGGTCGCGCTTCGTCGTCGTCGACTACAAGACCAACCGGCTCGGCACCGTGGGGGAGCCGCTGACGGCCGACGACTACGCCGCGCCCGAGCTGGCCGAGGCGATGCTGCACTCCCACTACCCGCTCCAGGCGCTGCTCTACTCCGCCGTGCTGCACCGCTACCTGCGCTGGCGGGTGGCGGACTACGACCCCGAGCGCCACCTGGGCGGCGTCCTCTACCTCTACCTGCGCGGCATGTGCGGGCCCGCGACGCCGCGCACCGAGGACGTGCCGCACGGTGTCTTCAGCTGGCGCCCGCCCGCGGCGATGGTCGTGGAGCTCTCCGAGCTGCTGGCAGGAGGTGCCCGATGAGCCCCGAGCCGACGACGGTCGACCCCGCTCCCGTGACCTGGGTCGATCCCGACGACCGGCAGCACGTGCGCTCGGCCACCGGCCTGCTCGGCGGCTTCAACCACCCCGAGGTGCTCGCCGCCGCCGACGTCCACGTCGCCCGGCGCCTCGGCGGCCTGGTCGACGAGCGCGACGAGCGGGTGCTGCTCGCGGCGGCGCTCGCGGTGCGCGCCGTACGTCTCGGGTCGGTCTGCCTCGACCTGGCGGAGGTGCCTGCGCTGACGCCGCCCGACGGCGGCACACCTCCCTGGCCGGAGGCCGGCCCGTGGCGCGCCGCCGTGGCCGCGAGCCCGCTGGTGGCCGAGCAGCTGCTGCGGCTGGAGGGCGACCGCCTCTACCTCGACCGCTACTGGCGCGAGGAGGTGCAGGTCAGCGACGACCTCGTGGCCCGGGTACGCCGCCGCGCCCCGGAGCCCGACCTGCCGGTGCTCGAGCGGGGGCTGCAGCGGGTCTTCGTCGACGACGCCGACCATGACTTCGCCGAGCAGCGCGCAGCCGCCCGCGGTGCCGCCGCCCGCTGGACCACGGTGCTCACCGGTGGGCCGGGCACCGGCAAGACCACCACGGTGGCGGGGGTGCTGGCGCTGCTGGCCGAGCAGCACGAGCTCGCCACGGGCCGGCTGCCCCGGATGGCGCTGGCGGCGCCCACCGGCAAGGCCTCCGCCCGGCTGCAGCAGGCGGTCGAGGAGGCCACCGCCCGGCTCGACGAGGTCGACCGCGCCCGGCTGGGCGACCTCCGCGCCGCCACCCTCCACCGGCTGCTGGGGTGGCGGCCCGACAGCCGGGTGCGCTTCCGGCACCACCGCGGCAACCGGTTGCCCCACGACGTCGTGGTCGTCGACGAGACCTCCATGGTCTCGCTCACGATGATGGCCCGGCTGCTCGAGGCGCTGCGCCCCGACACCCGGCTGCTCCTCGTCGGCGACCCCGACCAGCTCGCCTCGGTCGAGGCGGGCGCGGTGCTCGCCGACCTCGTCGCCGGCTTCGAGGGCCACCCCGACTCCCCGGTCGCCGCGCTGCGGCAGCGCCACCGCTTCGGCGAGCGCATCGGCGCCCTGGCCGACGCCCTGCGTGACGGCCGGGTCGACGACGCGTTGGCGGCGCTGCGCGACGGCGGCGCGGAGGTCGAGCTGGTCGACGCCGCCGACCACGAGGCCTCCCAGGCCTTCCGCGACGACGTCGCCGACGTGGCCGTGCGGCTGCGCCTGGCCGGCGATGCCGGCGACCGACCCTCGGCCCTCGCCACGCTCGCCGAGCACCGGCTGCTCTGCGCCCATCGCGAGGGCCCCTACGGCGTCGGTGGCTGGAACCGCCTGGTCGAGCGTCTCGTCGGAGAGCGCCTCGGGCCGACGTACGACGAGTGGTACTCCGGCCGTCCCGTCCTGGTCACGGCCAACGACTACGACCAGCTGCTGCACAACGGCGACATGGGGGTCGCGGTGCGCGACGCGCAGGGCGACGACGCCGGCCGGCTGCGCGTGGTCGTCGACCTGCCCGGCGGCCCCCGCGAGTTCGCCACCAGCCGGCTCTCCGGGGTCGAGACCGTGCATGCGATGACGGTGCACAAGTCGCAGGGCTCGCAGGCCGCGACCGTCAGCGTGGTGCTGCCGGAGCCCGAGTCGAGGCTGCTCACCCGCGAGCTCTTCTACACCGCGGTCACCCGGGCCCAGCGGCGCGTGCGCGTAGTCGGCACCGAGGCCGCCGTGCGCGCGGGCATCGAGCGCCGGGTGCAGCGTGCCAGCGGCCTGGCCGAGCGCCTCCGGGCGACGCTGGCACGCTTGCCGGTGGCGCCGGAATAGCGCCGTACCGCACACTGTTGAAGCGACAACTACTTCTCAGCGGAGGCGAGAGTTTCATGGAGTTCGGGATCTTCAGCGTCGGTGACGTCACGACCGACCCGACCACGGGCAGGACGCCGACCGAGCACGAGCGCATCAGGGCGCAGGTCGCGATCGCCAAGAAGGCCGAGGAGGTCGGTCTCGACGTCGTCGCGGTGGGCCAGCACCACAACCCGCCCTTCGTCGCGAGCTCGCCGACCACCACGATGGCCTACATCGGGGCGCAGACCGAGCGGATCAAGCTCTCCACCAGCACCACGCTGATCACCACGACCGACCCGGTGCGCATCGCCGAGGACTACGCGACGCTGCAGCACCTGCTCGACGGCCGCATGGACCTGATGCTCGGCCGCGGCAACACCGGCCCGGTCTACCCGTGGTTCGGCAAGGACATCCGCGACGGCATCCCGCTGGCGGTCGAGAACTACGCGCTCCTGCACCGCCTCTGGCGCGAGGAGGAGGTCGACTGGGAGGGGCGCTTCCGCACCCCGCTGCAGGGCTTCACCTCGACGCCGCGTCCCCTCGACGGCCGGCCGCCCTTCGTCTGGCACGGCTCGATCCGCAGCCCCGAGATCGCCGAGCAGGCGGCCTACTACGGCGACGGCTTCTTCCACAACCACATCTTCTGGCCGGCCTCGCACACCAAGCGCATGGTCGACTTCTACCGGCAGCGCTTCGAGCACCACGGCCACGGCCGGGCCGAGGACGCGGTCGTCGGTCTGGGCGGCCAGGTCTACATCGCGGAGACCCGCGAGCAGGCCTTCCGCGAGTTCCGTCCCTACTTCGACGTCGCGCCGGTCTACGGCCACGGTCCGTCGCTGGAGGAGTTCAGCTCGGCGACGCCGCTGACCGTCGGCACCGTCGACGACGTCGTGGAGCGCACCCTCGGCTTCCGGGAGTACGCCGGCGACTACCAGCGCCAGCTCTTCCTGGTCGACCACGCCGGGCTGCCGCTGCCCACCGTGCTGCGCCAGCTCGACCACCTCGGTGAGGTCGTGCGCCGGCTGCGCACGGAGCTGGGCCAGGTGGCGGCATGAGCCACCTCCACCCCGTCCCGTCGGGCCCGAGCGCCCGGCACCTGGTCGTGGTCAGCGCCGGCCTCTCGGAGCAGTCGAGCAGCACCCTGCTCGCCGGCATGCTGACCGAGGCCGCGGTCGCCGCGCACGACGGTGCCCTCGAGGCCCGCACCACCCACGTCGAGCTGCGGCCGCTGGCCCACGCGTTGACCGACGCCCTGCTCACCGGCTTCGCGAGTGGCGAGCTGGCCGAGGCGCTGGCCGCCGTCGCCGGGGCCGATGCCGTGATCGCGGTGACGCCGGTGCACTCCGCGTCGTACTCCGCGCTCTTCAAGGCCTTCTTCGACGTGCTCGACGCCGGGGCGCTGGAGGGCACCCCCGTCCTCGTCGCGGCGACCGCCGGCACCGCCCGGCACAGCCTGGTGCTCGACCACGCGCTGCGGCCGCTCTTCGGCTACCTGCGCGCACTGGTCGTGCCCACCGGTGTCTTCGCCGCCAGCGAGGACTGGGCCGGGGGCAGCGGCGAGACCGCGCTGCGCCAGCGGGTCACCCGGGCCGCGGAGCAGCTGGTCGCGCTCGTGACCGCGCGCCCCCGCGAGGAGCGGCTCGACGCCTTCGACCGCGACGTCGCGGCGATGGGCTCCTTCGAGGACCTGCTCCGTCGCTCCTGACCCCGGCTAGTACGACGACGAGCCGGGCAGCACGACGCTGCCCAGGCGCGTGACCCGGCGCTCGACCGTGCACGCGCCCGAGGGCAACCGGCAGCGGGCGAGCACGCCACGGGTGTCGTCGGGCTCGTCCGGCGGCACGAAGGACTGCAGGCCGTCACCGTCGGTGGCCAGCACCCAGAACTCGTCGGGGTCCTCGGTCCAGCCCGCGAAGCGCCGCTCCCGCGCGGGGTAGTCCGGTGTCACGCGCGCGCCGGAGCGGCACGCGGTGACCGGCAGCGGCCCGAAGGCGCCGTCGCCGAGGCACCACCGGCCGTCGGCGGAGACGAAGCCGAGCACGCCCTCGCCGCCCGGCGAGGGTCTGCCGTCCTCGCCCAGGCCGGTCCGCAGACCGGTCGCCGGGTCGAGCACCCGCGTGCGCAGCACCCGCTCCGCGTCGTCCTGGACCACCTCGACCTCGCCGCTGGCCAGGTCGAGGCGCCGCACCCGGGTGCCGTCGTCGTCCGCCTCGGCGGTCTCCCAGTAGGCGGCGCCGTCGGCGTCGAAGCCGAGGAAGGTCGCCCACTGGTTGCCGTAGAGGTCCTGGTCGAACCAGCCGCCCATGTCGTCGTGGTCGCGGAGCACCTCCTCGCCCGTCGCCAGGTCGACCACGACCGCCTCGGCCAGCCGGTAGCCGACCCGCCGCGGCCCGTGGTGGTCGATCCAGCCCACGTGGCGCCCGTCGGGCGAGACCCGCGCCCCGGAGGGGTCACCGTGCACCACCTCGGGGTCGCCGCCGTCGACCAGCACCAGCCGCGAGGGCGCGTCGACGTCGGGACCGGTGCGGTGCCGCACCAGGTAGCCGTACGCCGTGGGCGCCAGCTCCTCGACGTACGACGGCAGCGGCAGCTCCTGCTCGCCGCGGTGCAGTGTCGCGCGGTCGTCGTCCTGGGAGACCCAGGTCAGCTCTCCGTCGGCGTACGCCGCCCGCTCGCCGCCCCGGGGCAGTCCACCAGCGTCACCGCACCCCACGAGGAGCAGCAGCGCGGCCAGGGTGGCGAGGGGCCGTCGCGCCGTGGTCACCACGCTGCACCCGCCTCGCCGGTGGCGCCCAGCAGGGAGGCCGTGCGGTCGACCCGCGCGACCTCGCTGCAGGCTCCGGCGGGCAGCTCGCACCGTGCGACCACCCCGGTGGTCGTGTCCTCCGCGCCCTCCTCGACGGGCGTCTCTCCCTGCCACACCAGCACGGTGAGAGCGTCGGGTCCGGCCCAGCCGAGGAAGCGGACCTGTCCCGGAGGATAGTCCGGTGTCGCGGGCTCGCCCGCCTCGCAGGAGTCGACCTCGAGCCGTCCCGGATCGCCGTCAGTGACGCACCAGCGGCCGTCGACGGAGGCGAAGCCGGAGAGGCCGTCCCGCGTCGGCAGCTCCTGCGCCGGGCCCCAGTCGGGACGTTGCGGGATGCCGCCGACGTCGGCCAGCCGGACGGGCGGACCGGAGAGCCCGTCTCCGACAGGCGCGCTGCCTGCGGAGACCTCGCCCGTGGCGAGGTCGACGCGGAGCATGTCGGGCTCGCCGGTGGGCGGGTTCCAGTAGCCGTGCTCCGCGTCGAAGCCGGCGAACGACGGCGGCAGCTCGGCGTAGAGCTCGGTCAGCATCTCGAGCTGGTCCTGGCCCATCATCCGGTCGTCGCGCACCACCTCGCGACCGGTGCGCAGATCGGTGACCACGGCCTGCGCGACGCCGTCGCCGTCGACCACCCGGCGCTGGTCGATCCAGCCGGCGTAGCGGCCGTCGGGCGAGATCTCGAGCGAGGCCGGTGAGCCGGGCAGCGCCACGGTGACGTCGCCGTCGAAGAGCACGTAGCGACTGTCGCGGCTGTCCTCCAGCGCCAGCACCACGCCGTACGTCGTGCGCCAAGCCCGCTCGGCCTCGGGCACCTCGAAGCTCTGCCGACCGTAGTGGAGCGTGGTGTCCTGCACCCAGGTGGGGCGCGGCTCCGCGAAGCGCGGCTCGCGCGGCGAGGTCGTGGCGGGAGCGTCGTCACCACAGCCGCCCAGTGCCACGCCCAGCGCCAGGGCCGAGACCACCAGGCCGACCACTCGTCGTCGCATCGCTACCCCCTGGGGGCGAGTGAACACCCGCGCGGGCGCGCGTGGGGCCTCCTGCACACGACCTGCACGGGATCGTGACCTGCCGGTGACCCGGCCCCCGCCCGCGGCGTCAGCCTCCGGTGAGGCTGAAGTGGTGCCGGTCCTGCGCCGTGCGCCAGGTGCCACCCCAGGTCCAGCCGATCTCGGCGAAGGCCCGCACCACCACGCTGTCGGCGTCGTACATGCCCGGCCGCCGGCGGTCGCGGTCGAGGTAGCTCGAGGCCAGCTCGGGGAGCACCACGTCGCCCTTGGTGTAGGGGTTCTGGAAGGGGTTGAGGTCGACGGCCAGGCCGTAGGCGTGCTGGCTGTACGTCGTCCCCCCGACGACGGGGCGGCAGACGAAGCCGCCGCTGTTGTTGCCGTCGCCCGTGGGGGGCGCGTCGAGCTCGTCGCGCCGGGTGATGCGCAGCTCCTCGAGCGGGAAGTCGGCGCGCCAGAGCCGGTCGAAGACCTGCACCACGTCGGCGGCGACGCCGCGGTCGAGCAGCAGCTCACCGGTGTGGCGCCGGCCGTCGAAGCCCCGGAAGGCAGCACGGACCCAGGCCAGCCGGTCGCGGCCGACCGGGCAGGCCGGCTGCCAGGTCGAGCGGGCGACCACGCGCTGCGGCGCGGGGGCGACGACGTCGCTGGCGAAGCCGTCGCCCGGGAGCGGCTCGACGGTGTCGGGCAGGGTGAAGGCCCGCTCCCGCAGCGCCGGGGGCGTGCGGCGCGCCTCCCCGAAGCCGTTGGCGGCCAGGGGCAGCTCGCGCGTGCCAAGCCAGGGGGGCGGGGTCGGGGTCTCGACGGGCTCGACCGGCGAGGACGGCTCGACCGGCGGGGAGGACTCGACCGGCGAGGACGGCGCGACGGAGGGAGTAGTCTCGACGGACGCGTCGGGCGAGCTCGCCGGGGTCTCGACCGGGGCAGCGTTCGGCGTACGCCCGCAGCCCGCGAGGAGCAGCGCGACGGCGAGCGGCGTCGTGACCCACGAGACACGCATCCCGCCAGTGTGCCGGGAAGGTCCATGGCGGCCGTGCCGTTGTCCCCGGGTGCGCGGTCCGCAGACCGCGCACCATAGTCTAGTCACTCGCTTTACTTTGTCTCTCGCGCAAGGAGCTCCACCGTGGCCACCTCCACCCCCGCAGGCGCCGAGCGCCGCCGCAAGATCCCCCAGGTGCCCTTCTGGGCGCAGATCTTCCTCGGGCTCGCGCTCGGGGCGGTGCTCGGCTGGGTCGCCCGCGCCTACGACGTGAGCGGCCTGGTCACCTTCCTCGACCTGCTGGGCGGCAGCTTCGTCTCGCTGCTCTTCACCGTCGTGGTGCCGCTGGTCTTCCTCGCGATCGTCGTGAGCATCACGAGGCTGCGCGAGGTCACGAACGCCGCCCGGCTGGCGACGCAGACGCTGATCTGGTTCGCGATCACCTCGGCCATCGCCGTGGTCATCGGCATCACGCTGGGCCTGCTGACCAACCCCGGCCTGCGCACGAGCGTCGACGCCTCGCAGGCGGCCGAGCCCAGCACGCAGGGCTCCTGGCTCGACTTCATCAGCGGCATCGTGCCGAGCAACATCCTCGGGCTCTCGGGCAGCGTCGGCGACGACGGCTCCGTGGGCATGGACTTCAACATCCTGCAGATCATCGTGATCGCCCTGCTCGTCGGCGCCGCGGTGCTCAAGACCGGCGAGAAGGCCGAGCCCTTCCGCCAGTTCGCCGAGTCCTTCCTCTCCGTGGTGCAGACCGTGCTGTGGTGGATCATCCGGCTCAGCCCGATCGGCACGCTCGGCCTGATCGGCTCGGCCGTGGCGACCTACGGCTGGGACCTCGTCGGCCCCCTCGCGGTCTTCACCATCGACGTCTACGTCGGCTGCGCGATCGTGCTGCTCGTGGTCTACCCGGTGCTGCTGCGGGCCCACGGCCTCTCGCCGCTGAAGTTCTACGGCGGCGCCTGGCCGGCGCTGCAGCTGGCCTTCGTCTCACGCTCGTCGGTCGGCACGATGCCGCTCACGCAGTACGTCACCGTGCGCAACCTCGGCGTCTCCCGCGACTACGCGTCGTTCTCGGTGCCGCTCGGCGCCACCACCAAGATGGACGGCTGCGCGGCCATCTACCCGGCGCTGGCGGCGATCTTCGTCGCGCAGTTCTTCGGGGTCGAGCTGGGGGTCACCGACTACCTGCTGATCGCCTTCGTCTCGGTGGTCGGCTCCGCGGCCACTGCCGGGCTCACCGGCGCCACGGTGATGCTCACGCTGACGCTGACCACGCTCGGCCTGCCCCTCGAGGGCGTCGGCCTGCTGCTCGCCGTCGACCCGATCCTCGACATGATGCGCACCATGACCAACGTCGCCGGCCAGGCGCTGGTGCCGACGATCGTGGCCAAGCGCGAGGGCATCCTCGACGAGGCGACGTACAACGGCTCCAACTCCTCCGACCCGATCGGTGACCGGGCCATGGCCGCCTGACACCGCGCTGCTTCGCCATGAAGCCTGCCGCTTCGCCACGGACACAACCCTGGCGAAGCGGCAGAGTCACTGGTTGACCAGTGACTCTGCCAGCACCAGGCGACCTACGCGAGCAGGGCGGCGGTGCCGGGGGGCAGCGTGAGGACGCCGTCGGCGAGGGTCGCGGCGGTGGGGGTGGTGAAGGCGAGCGAGCCGTCGGCGGGCAGCTCGGCAGGGGCGTCGCCGAGGTTGACGGCCAGCAGCGTGCCGCCGCGACGACGCACGGTCAGCACCCGGGCGTCCTCGTCGACGTCGCAAGAGACCGAGCCGAAGGACGGGTCGGTGAGGTCGGGCAGCTCGCGGCGCAGGGCGCCGAGGCGTCGGTAGGCGTCGAGCACGACGGCGTGGCGGCCCTCGGTCAGCTCCGACCAGTCCAGCTTGGAGCGCTCGAAGGTGGCGGGGTCCTGCGGGTCGGGGACCTCCTGCTCGCCCCAGCCGTGCGAGGCGAACTCCGCCCGGCGCCCCTGGCGCACGGCCTCCGCCAGCTCCTCCTCGGGGTGGCTGGTGAAGAACTGGAAGGGCGAGGACGCCGCCCACTCCTCGCCCTGGAAGAGCATCGGGGTGTAGGGGCCGGCGAGGGTCAGCAGCGCGGCGATCACCAGCCGGTCGTCGTCGAGCGTGGCGGCGAGGCGGTCACCGGTGGCGCGGTTGCCGACCTGGTCGTGGTTCTGGTTGCACACGACCAGCCGCCAGGTGGGCATCGCCGCGGTGTCGACGGGACGGCCGTGGCGCCGCCCGCGGAAGGAGCTCCAGGTGCCGTCGTGCAGGAAGCCGCGCTCGAGCACCTTGGCCAGGGTCGAGAGCGGCGCGAAGTCGCCGTAGTAGCCGCTGGTCTCACCGGTGAGCGCGACGTGCACGGCGTGGTGGAAGTCGTCGCTCCACTGCGCGTGCACGCCCGTGCCCCCGGCCTCGCGCGGGGTGACCATGCGGGCGTCGTTGAGGTCGCTCTCCGCGATCAGCGTCAGCGGCCGCCGCAGGTGGGCCGACAGGGCGTCGACCTCGATCGCCATCTGCTCGAGCAGGTGGGTCGCGGAGGTGTCGGCGAGCGCGTGCACGGCGTCGAGCCGCAGCGCGTCGACGTGGTAGTCCTCCAGCCACATCCGCACGTTGTCGAGGATGTAGCGGCGCACCTGGTCGCTGTGCGGGCCGTCGAGGTTGAGCCCGGCGCCCCAGGGGTTGTGGCCGGTGGCGTGGAGGTAGGGCCCGAAGAGCGGCAGGTAGTTGCCGCTCGGCCCGAGGTGGTTGTAGACGACGTCCTGCACCACGCCGAGGCCGTGCGCGTGGCACGCGTCGACGAAGCGCTGGTACGCCGCGGGCCCGCCGTACGGCGCGTGGACGGCGTACCAGAGCACGCCGTCGTAGCCCCAGTTGTGGGTGCCGTTGACGGCGTTGACCGGCAGCAGCTCGACGAGGTCGACGCCGAGGTCGACCAGGTGGGGGAGCCGCTCGATCGCGGAGTCGAGGGTGCCGCCCGGGGTGAAGGTCCCGACGTGGAGCTCGTAGACCACGGACCCGGCGAGCTGCTTGCCGGTCCAGGCCTGGTCGGTCCAGGCGAAGTCGTGGGGGTCGAAGGTGCGCGAGAGCTCGTGCACCGTGCCCGGCTGCCAGCGGGAGCGCGGGTCGGGCCGGGGGGTCTCGTCGTCGTCGAGCAGGTAGCCGTAGTCGACGACCTCGTCGAGCACCGGCTCCTCCGGCAGCCACCAGCCGTCGGCGGAGCGCTTCATCGCGACCGTGCGCCCGTCGCCGAGCCTCAGCCGCACCCGCTCGGCGTCCGGCGCCCAGACGTCGAAGCGTCCACCCGTCATGCGTCCTCCCTCACGAGCAGCGCGACCGGCAGGTCGCGGAGCAGGTCGGCCACGGCGACCGAGCCGCTGGCCGTGGTGCCACCGAGCGCGTCCCTCCAGTGTCCCTCGGGCAGCGGCAGCTCGGTGTCGCCCCAGCCGGTGGCGGCCAGCCCGAGGGGCAGCCGCGTCACGACGGCGACGACGCCACCGCGGTCGAAGGCCAGCACGTGGTCGGCGGAGTCGCCAGTCGCCTCGAGCGCGGCGTACGTCGTGAGGAGGTCGGGGCGGTCGCGCCGGAGCCGCAGCGCCGTCGCGGTGACCCGCTGCTTGGCGTTGTCGCCCGCCGCGAGCGAGGTGGCGGCGGCCGCGAAGTCGACGGGCCTGCGGTTGTCGGGGTCGACGAGCGAGCGGTCGCCGAGCTCGCTGCCCTGGTAGACGTCGGGCACGCCCGGCATCACGAGCGAGAGCAGCTTGGCCGCCAGCACGTTGGCCTCGCCGGCGCCGCCCAGGCGCGCGTCGAGGTCGGTGAGCACCTCGCGCACGGCCGGGTCGTCGTACGCCGCGTCGACGCACGCGTGCACCGCGGCCTCGTAGGCGTCGTCGTTGTCGGTCCAGGTGGTGTGCTCGCCGGCCTCGCGCATCGCCTTCTCGGCGTAGGCGTGGAGCCGCTCGCGCGAGAGGCCCCAGGCGCCGTACGCCGCCTGCCACAGCAGGTTGCCGAAGCCGCCGTCGGGCGTCGCGGGCAGCCGCGAGAGCGCCTGCTCCCACAGCGCGGGCGCCTCGGCCAGCACCGCGAGGCGGGCGCGCACGTCCTCGCTGCGCTTGGTGTCGTGGGTCGAGAGGGTGGTCATCGCGTCGGGCCAGGAGGCCTGCCGCTGCGCCATCCGCTTGTGGAACTCCGTCGGCGTCACCGCGAAGTGCGCCGGGTCGCCGCCCACCTCGTTGAGCGAGGTCAGCGCCGACCAGCGGTAGAAGGCGTTGTCCTCGACGCCCTTGGCCATCACCATGCCGCTGGTCTGCTGCAGCCGCAGCGCGGCCGGCTGCGCGGGGTCGCGCAGGATCGGGGCCAGGTCGTTGAAGGCGTCGGCCAGGTCGGGGCGGCGCTGGTGCGCGGTGCCGAGCGCGCGGTCGAGCTCGGCGGCGCCCTGGGGCAGGTAGGAGCGGTAGACCGGGAAGCACGCGAGCACCTCGGCCACGGCGTCGGCCATGCCCGGCTGGGCGCCGACGAGGTCGGGCAGCTCGCGCACGATCCGCCGGGTCTCGGCCAGCAGCACGCCGTCGGCGACCGCGCGCTTGCGGTCGTGCACCAGCTGCTCCCAGTCGGCCGCGCCTCGCAGCCGGCCGTCGAGCGCGGTCAGCGGCTCCTCGCCGGAGGCGTCGGTGAGCACGCGGTCGACGAGCGCGAGGGCGTCGTAGCCGGTGGTGCCGGCGGTCGCCCACGTGGCCGGGAGCGGCTCCTCGCCCTCGAGGATCTTCTCCACCAGCACGTACGCCGACCCGGTCAGGTCGGCGAGCCGGTCGAGGTAGCCCCCGGGGTCGCGCAGGCCGTCGGGGTGGTCGACGCGGAGACCGTCGACCAGGTCCTTGGCGAACCAGCGACCCACCTCGCGGTGGGCGGCGTCGAAGACGTCGGGCTCCTCCACGCGCACCCCCGCGAGCGTGGTGATGGTGAAGAAGCGCCGGTAGTTGAGCTCGCTGTCGCCGCGTCGCCAGCTCACCAGGCGGTAGTGCTGCTCCTCGAGCGCGCTCGTGCCGGGTGCCATCGGGAAGCGGTGGTCGTGGTAGCGCACCTCGCCGTCGACGACGACCACGGCGTCCTCGTCGTCGTCGCCCACGACGGGGACGAGGAGCTGCCCGTTGCCGGCCTCCCAGTCGACGTCGAAGAAGTGCGCGTAGGCCGAGCCGGGCCCGTGGCTCAGCACGTCCCACCACCACGGGTTGGCCGACGGCGTCGCGACGCCCACGTGGTTGGGCACGATGTCGACGAGCACGCCCATGCCGAGGTGTCGAGCCGCGGCGCTGAGGGCCGCCAGGCCCGCCTCGCCGCCGCGCTCGTCGTCGACCCGGGTGGGGTCGACGACGTCGTAGCCGTGGGTGCTGCCCGGCTCGGCGGCGAGCACGGGGCTGAGGTAGACCCAGTCGACGCCGAGGTCGTGCAGGTAGGGCAGCACGTCGGCGGCGTCGTGCAGGGTGAAGTCGGCCGTCAGCTGCAGCCGGTAGGTCGACGCCGGCGTACGGCGACCGACCACCTCACCCGCCGCTCCCTCAGCCACGCGCACGCCCCCGGGTGCTCTCGGCGTACGCCGCCACGGAGGCGGCGACCGAGTGGTCCGGCTCGGCCTCGGGGGCCGAGTGCTCGCGCAGCACCAGCATCGCGTGCGTCGCGAGGTCGAAGGTCTGCCCGGCCTGGAGCACGTCGCTGTCGTCGGCGTTGCCGCCGGTGTTGATGACGACGTCCCAGGCGGCGGAGAACTCCTCGGGCGGCAGCGTCAGGGTCAGCGGCCCGTCGGCGTTGCAGTAGATGAGGAAGTGGTCGTCGACGATGGTCTCGCCGCGGGCACCCTTGCCGGCGATGCCGTGGCCGTTGAGCCACATGCCGATGGCGTGGCCCGCCTGCTCCCAGTCGTCGGACTCCATCGCGTGGCCCTCGGCGTCGAGCCAGACGATGTCGTTGAGGCGGTCGTCCTCGCCGCCGGTGCGCACGGTGGTGCCGGTGAAGAAGCGCTTGCGGCGGAAGGTCGGGTGGTTCGCGCGGAGCCGCGACACGGCGCGGGTGAACTCCATCAGCGGCAGGTCGACGTCGTCCCAGTCGATCCAGCTGAGCTCGGAGTCCTGGGCGTAGGTGTTGTTGTTGCCCTGCTGCGTGCGGCCGAGCTCGTCACCGTGCAGGATCATCGGCACGCCCTGGCTGAGCAGCAGCGTGGCCAGGAAGTTGCGCTGCCCGCGGGCCCGCAGGGCGAGCACCTCGGGGTCGTCGGTCGGCCCCTCGACGCCGCGGTTCCACGACCGGTTGTGGCTCTCGCCGTCGTTGTTGTCCTCGCCGTTGGCCTCGTTGTGCTTCTCGTTGTAGGAGACGAGGTCGCGCAGCGTGAAGCCGTCGTGGGCGGTGACGAAGTTGATGCTCGCCACGGGGCGGCGTCCGGAGTGCTCGTAGTAGTCCGAGGAGCCGGACAGGCGGCTGGCGAACTCGCCGAGGCTCGGCTCGCCGCGCCAGAAGTCGCGCACGGTGTCGCGGTAGGCGCCGTTCCACTCCGTCCACTGGGGCGGGAAGTTGCCGACCTGGTAGCCGCCGGGGCCGATGTCCCACGGCTCGGCGATCAGCTTGACCTGGCTGACCACCGGGTCCTGCTGCACGAGCTCGAAGAAGGTCGAGAGCTTGTCGACGTCGTAGAACTCGCGGGCCAGGGTCGAGGCGAGGTCGAAGCGGAAGCCGTCGACGTGCATCTCGGTCACCCAGTAGCGCAGCGAGTCCATGATCAGCTGCAGCGAGTGCGGGTGGCGCACGTTGAGGCTGTTGCCGGTGCCCGTGTAGTCCATGTAGAACTTCTGGTCGTCCTCGACGAGGCGGTAGTAGGCCGCGTTGTCGATGCCGCGGAAGCTCAGCGTCGGGCCGAGGTGGTTGCCCTCGGCGGTGTGGTTGTAGACCACGTCGAGGATGACCTCGATGCCGGCGGCGTGCATCGCCTTGACCATCGACTTGAACTCCTGCACCTGCTGGCCGAGGCTCTGCTCGCTCTGCGCGATGGAGGAGTACTCGGCGTGCGGCGCCAGGAAGGCCAGGGTGTTGTAGCCCCAGTAGTTGCGCAGGCCCTTCTCCAGCAGCGTGCTGTCCTGCACGAACTGGTGCACCGGCATCAGCTCGATCGCCGTGATGCCGAGCTTGGTGAGGTGGTCGGTGATCGCCGGGTGCGCGAGGCCGGCGTAGGTGCCGCGCTGGGCCTCCGGCACGTCGGGGTGGGTCTGGGTGAGGCCCTTGACGTGCGCCTCGTAGATGACCGTCTCGTCGTACGGCGTGTCCGGCCGGCGGTCGCCCTCCCAGTCGAAGAAGGGGTTGATGACCACGCCGTGGGTCATGTGCGGCGCGGAGTCCTCGTCGTTGCGCGAGTCCTCGTCGCCGAAGGTGTAGCCGAAGAGCGACTGGTCCCAGTCGATCTCGCCGGCGGTGGCCTTCGCGTAGGGGTCGAGCAGCAGCTTGTTGGGGTTGCAGCGCTGGCCCGCCTCGGGGTCCCACGGACCGTGCACGCGGTAGCCGTAGCGCTGCCCCGGCTGCACCTGGGGGAGGTAGGCGTGCCACACGTAGGCGTCGACCTCGGTCAGCTCGACCTTGGTCTCGGTGACCTTGCCGCGCCGTCCCACCTCGAAGAGGCAGAGCTCGACCTTGTCGGCCACCTCGCTGAAGATCGCGAAGTTGGTGCCGCTCCCGTCGAAGGTGGCCCCGAGGGGATAGGGCTTGCCGGGCCAGACGTCCACGAAGGGCTCCTCAGTACTGCGATTGGAACGATCAAACTACCGGAAGGTCGCCCGCGTCGTACCCGGATGATGCCTCGCCTCACGGCCGGGAGACGTCGATCACGCCGGGACGCCGTACGCCGCCCGGGCCCGCCGCCGTCGCAGACGCGCGGGCACAAGTCAGCCCTGACGGATGTTTCGTCACGATATGTCATGACAGTGCGCGGACTTCTGCCCGCGCGTCTGCGACGGTCGGGGCGGCACACTGGAGCCCGTGACCAGGATGTTCGTCGCCGTGCTGCCACCGCTGGAGGTGGTCGAGGACCTCGAGGAGCTGGTCGCGCCGCGGCGGGAGGCGCCGGTGGCGGGGAGGCCGCTGCGCTGGAGCCCGCCCGAGCAGTGGCACGTCACCCTCGCCTTCGCCGCCGAGGTCCCGGCGCGCGCCGAGGAGCCGCTGGTCACGCTGCTGGCGGACGCCGCCGCACGCAAGGCGCCCTTCGCCACGCAGCTGGTGGGCGGCGGTGCCTTCCCCGACGTCGCCACCGGCCGGGTGCTGTGGGCGGGCGTGGCCGATCCGGCGCCGTACGACGCGCTCTCGGTGGTCGCCCGGCACGCCGTCACCAGGGCGGGGGCCGAGGTCGACGGGCAGCGCTTCCGGCCCCACGTCACCCTGGCGCGGAGCAACCGCCCGGTGGAGATGGCCCGCTGGCTGCGGGTGCTGGAGCCCTACCGCTCACCGACCTGGACGGTCGACCACCTCGCGCTGGTGGCCTCCCACCTCGGGGAGGGCCCCCGTGGTCGACCCCGTCACGAGGTGGTGGCCGAGCTGCCGCTCGGCGACGGTCACCGGCCCCGCTCGTAGCGCTCGAGGGCCCGCTTGCGCTCCTCGGCGTGGTCGACGATCCGCCGGGGGTAGTCGTGGTCGTAGCCGTCGTCGTGATCCCACGGCTGGTGCGCCGCCTTGCCCTCCAGGTGGCGCAGCTCGGGCACCCAGCGGCGCACGTAGTCGCCCGAGGGGTCGAACTTCGTGCCCTGGGTGATCGGGTTGAAGACGCGGAAGTACGGCGAGGCGTCGGTGCCGGTGCCGGCGACCCACTGCCAGCCGTGGTTGTTGCTCGCGAGGTCGCCGTCGACGAGGTGGTCCAGGAAGTGCCGGGCGCCGACCGGCCACCACACGTGCAGGTCCTTGGTGAGGAAGCTGGCGGTGATCATCCGCACCCGGTTGTGCATCCAGCCCTCGTGGAGCAGCTGCCGCATCCCGGCGTCGACGACGGGGAAGCCGGTGCGCCCCTGCTTCCACGCCTCGATCGCGTCCTCCGGGTCGTCGTAGCGCAGCCCCTTGACCGGGTTGAGGTCCTCCCACGCGCTGGCGGGCTTGTGGTGCAGCACGTCGGCGTAGAAGTCGCGCCACGCCAGCTCGGTCTCGTAGGTCGTCGCGCCGGTGCTGCGCCGCCCGGCGGTCTCGGCGAGCAGCTGGCGCGGGTGCACCACGCCGTACTTGAGGTAGGGGGAGAGCCGCGAGGTGCGGTCGGCGCCGGGGTCGTCGCGGGCCTCGTCGTAGTCGGCGACGTCGTCGTCGAGGAAGGCCTGGAAGCGGCGCCAGGCGGCGTCCTCGCCCGGGGTGGGCATCGTCTCCGGCGCCTCCTCCAGCGCCTTGTCGAGCATCGCCGCGACCCGCTTGTCGCTGTCGTGGGCGACCCACTCGATGCCGCGGGGGGCGGGCTGGGGGTCGTCCCAGCCGTGGTCGCGCCAGGCGCGGGAGAAGGGCGTGAAGACCTTGTAGGGGTCGCCCGACCCGTTGCGCACCGTGCCGGGGTCGACGGCGTACGGCGACCCGGTGGCGACGCCCTCCACGCCATCGGGCAGCGCCTCGACGACGGCGCGGTCGCGCCGCACGCCGTACGGCGCGTAGTCGCGGCTGACGTGCACCTGGGTGGCGCCGACCTCGCGGGCGAGGGTGGGGACGAGCGACTCGGGACGTCCCATCCGGATGCACAGCCGGCCGCCGGTCGACTCGTCGAGCGCGCGCAGCGAGGCCGCCAGCCAGGCGCGGCGGGCGTGGCCGGCGCCGCGCCACAGCGCGGGGTCGAGCACGAAGAGCGCCAGCACGGGGCCCTCGGCGTGCGCCGCCCGGAGCGCCGGGTGGTCGCGCAGGCGCAGGTCGCGACGGAACCACATGATCGAGGTCATGCCTGGTAGGTAACCACCGGCGGGCGACTCGAACCGGTGACTCGAACCGGGCCACCTGGGCACCCCTACGGTTGTGCCCATGCGTCAGGTCAGCCGGCTCCGGGCCGGGCTGCGCTCGTACCTGAGGTCGAGCCTGTGGGAGATGACCCCGCGCGACCACCGCCAGAGCGACCGCGAGTTCCGTCGCCGCCAGCTGGTCAGCGCGGTCGTCGTGGTCATCGGTGCCGTGGTGCTCGGCTTCACGCTGCGCTTCATCGACCCCGAGGACTTCGGCCGCTTCTACGCCGCCACCGCGCTGCTCGCCGGCGTGTGGGCGGTCGGGGCCTTCGCGTCCGGCCCGCTCCACCTCGGGCGCATCGGCAACCCCGCCGAGCCCGACCTGGTGGCCCCCCGGCCGGTGCTGCAGCCGCTGCTGCTCGGCGCGGCCCTCGCCCTGGTCTTCGTGGCCGGCGCCTACCTCATCACCGAGGTGCCCTTCCTCGACCGCAACCTGACGCCCTTCATCGCCTCGGTGCTGGAGCACACCCAGCAGGGCAGCGCGGTGGTCCTGCTGCTGGTGACCGTGGTCAACGGCATCGCCGAGGAGCTCTTCTTCCGCGGGGCGATGTACGCCGCGATCCGGCGCCACCAGGTCGCCTGGACCACGCTCGCCTACACCATCGCCACGCTGGCCACCGGCAACGTGATGCTCGGCTTCGCGGCCGTCGTCGTCGGCGCGATCGTCGGGCTGCAGCGCCGGGCCAGCGGCGGCATCCTGGCGCCGATCATCACCCACCTCACCTGGTCGGTGACGATGCTCTACGCGCTCCCCGCCGTCTTCCTCTAGTCCCGGGGGCCGCTCACCGCCCGGCGTCGGCCCTGCGGTCCTCGAGCGCCTTGCGCACCATCTCGGCGTACGACATCGGCGTGCCGGGCACGACCTGCTGGATGCTGTGGTCCTTGACGACGACCGGCACGCCCATCGAGTCGACCAGGTTGCGGCCGGTGGTGACGTCGACGTCGGTGATCAGGGCCAGCCAGCGCGACGAGAGGCCGGGGCTCAGCACGGGCACTGTCACGATCGGGACCGGACGGCCCTTGATCAGCCGGCCGGCCGTGCGCAGCATCTCCAGGTAGGAGAGCTGGTCGGTGCCGCCCACCTCGTAGGTGCGTCCCAGCGCCTCCTCGCGGTCGGCCACGCCGACGAGGTAGCGCACCACGTCGTCGAGCGAGATCGGCTGCGTGCGGGTCTTGGCCCAGCGGGGCACCACCATGGCCGGCAGGTTCTGCGCGAGCTGGCGGGTGATCTCCCAGCTGATGCCGCCGTGGCCGACCACGATGGCGGCCCGCAGCGTCGTCACGGGCACGCCGGTGCTGCCGAGCAGCCCCTCCACCTCGCGGCGCGAGCGCAAGTGCGCCGAGAGCTCCTCGTCGTCGTCTCCGAGACCACCCATGTAGACGATCTGGCGTACGCCGGCCTCCGCGGCGGCGGCCGCGAAGGCTCGCGCGGCCTCGGCGTCCTTGCGCTCGAAGTCCTCGTCGTCGAGGGAGTGGACCAGGTAGTAGGCCACCTCGACGCCGGTGAGCGGCTCCTTGAGGGAGTCGGCGTCGCCGACGTCGCCGGCCACGGGCGTGCCCGGGCCGTCGTACTCCTCGGGGCGGCGGGTCATCGCGCGCACGTCGTGCCCGTCGGAGGCGAGCGAGGCGACGAGCGGTCGGCCGATGAAGCCGGTGGCGCCGGTGACGAGGATGCGGGTCATGCTGCGTGGGGTACCCCCAGGCGGCCGTGGGTCACGGGAGGTGGGTCACCGGCGGTCTCCACAGGTCACCACGACGAAACGTGCTGGCGATAGCCTCCTGTCATGTCCTACCTGCTGCGCGTCGCTCTGCCCGACGTGCCCGGGTCGCTGGGTCGGCTGGCCTCCGCCATCGGCTCGGCGGGCGGCAACATCGACGCCATCGAGATCGTCGAGCGCACCGACGGCCGCGCCGTCGACGACGTCTTCCTCGCCGCCGAGCCGGGCGTGATGCCCGACAGCATCATCTCGGCGTGCACCCAGCTCGACGGCGTCGACGTGCTGTGGATCTCCCGCTACGGCGCCGGCTCCAACCTGACCCGCGACCTCGAGGTCGTCGAGGCGATGACCTCGCAGCCCGACAGCGCCCGTGACGTGTTGGTCGACCTCGCCCCGGCCACCTTCGTGGTCGACTGGGCGGTCCGCCTGCGTCGTGACGGTGACGGGGTCGCGCTGGCCCACGGGTCGCCCGCGGCCCCGAGCGAGGTCCCCGACGACCTGCGCTGGCCCGACGCCGCGAGCATGGAGCGCGGGCGTCGCTTCGAGCTCCCCGAGCGCCTCTCCGACCTGCTGGTCGCCGGCTGCAGCTTCGACGCCGACGAGATGGTCGTGGTGGCCCGTCGCGGCGGCCCACCGATCCTCGACTCCGAGATCGCCCGGTTGCGGCACCTCGCCGCCCTGGCGCAGTCGATCGACCGCTGATCCGGCAGGGGCTGGGACGGCTCAGCGCCGGCCGACGACGTACGTCGCCGTGTGCGGCCCGGCCTCGAGTCGCCGCACCAGCTCCTGGCGACGCAGCAGGCGCGCGTCGCTGAGGGGAGCGGTGCGGCGCGGCAGCCGGTCGAGCAGCGGCAGTGAGGCGACCAGGGCGCCGACGAGCGCCAGCGCGACCACCAGGGCGACCAGGAGCACGCCGTCGCCGCTGCGCAGCAGACGGCTCAGAGCGAGCGCCGCGAGGACCATGAGCACGAGCGAGCCGGCCGCGCGCGCTCGACGGCCGTGTCGTCCCTCGTCGTGCCGTCGCATCGCGCCCCCCGCGGGCCCTGACCACGGCTGGGCCCGCGGTCGAGTCCACGACGTTAAGTCCGATTCAGGCGTATTGCAACGATAGTTGCGGTTTGAACCAGTGGGGGGACCGCTCCGTCAGTCGACGGGGGTGAGCTTGAAGAGCGGGATCTGCCGGTCCGTCTTCTCCTGGTACGACGCGTAGGTGTCCCAGGTGCTCACGGCGAGCTCCCACAGGTCGGCGCGCTCCTCGCCCTCCACGAGCTCGGCGCGGTAGGTCTTCTTGACCGCCCCGTCCTGCAGCTCGACCTCGGGGTGCGCCACGAAGTTGTGGTACCAGACCGGGTGCTCGGGCGCCCCTCCCTTCGAGGCGACGGCGACGTAGACGCCGTCGCGCTCCACCCGCATCAGCGGGGTCTTGCGGACCTTGCCGCTCTTGGCGCCCCGGTTGGTGATGACCACGATCGGGTCGTTCGTGCCGGGGAGCGTGTTGGCCTCCTGGCCGTTGCTCGCCTCGAACTGCTCGACCTGGTCGCGCACCCACTTCGCGGGGCTGGGCTCGTACTCGCCTTCGATCGCCATGACCCCACCCTCCCACCGCCGTCCACCCCCCGCCCTACAGTCCGCACCATGAGCGCGATCGACGGTGTCAGCGAGACCTTCGACCCGGAGCGGTGGGAGGAGGTGCCCGGATTCGAGGACCTCACCGACCTGACCTACCACCGGGCCCGAGAGCACGGCACGGTGCGCGTGGCCTTCGACCGCCCCGACGTGCTCAACGCCTTCCGGCCCCACACCGTCGACGAGCTGCTGCGCGTGCTGGACCACGCACGCACGACCTCCGACGTCGGCTGCGTGCTGCTCACCGGCAACGGCCCGGCCGAGCGGCACGGCAAGTGGGCCTTCTGCACCGGCGGCGACCAGCGCATCCGCGGCCGCTCGGGCTACCAGTACGAGGACGGCACCGGCGGCGACCAAGAGGACGCACGCACCCCCGCCGACAAGGCCCGTCTCGGGCGGCTGCACATCCTGGAGGTGCAGCGGCTGATCCGCTTCATGCCCAAGGTCGTCATCTGCCTGGTGCCCGGCTGGACGGCCGGGGGCGGCCACTCCCTGCACGTGGTGTGCGACCTGACCCTGGCCAGCGCCGAGCACGCCCGCTTCAAGCAGACCGACGCCGACGTCGGCAGCTTCGACGCCGGATTCGGCTCGGCGTACCTCGCCCGCCAGGTGGGCCAGAAGCGCGCCCGCGAGATCTTCTTCCTCGGCCAGACCTACGACGCCGCCGAGGGCGTGGCGATGGGCACCGTCAACCGCGCCGTCCCTCACGCCGAGCTCGAGGAGGTCGGGCTGGAGTGGGGCCGGCTGGTCAACGGCAAGAGCCCGACGGCCCAGCGGATGCTCAAGTACGCCTTCAACGCCATCGACGACGGCCTGGTCGGCCAGCAGCTCTTCGCCGGCGAGACCACCCGGCTGGCCTACATGACCGACGAGGCCGCCGAGGGCCGCGACCAGTTCCTGGAGAAGCGCGACCCCGACTGGTCGCCGTACCCCTGGTACTACTGATCTGGCGGGTTTGCGCAGGTCGGGACGGGGTTGAGGCTCAGAGGTCCGCGTCTGGTCCTCGATGAGCCCTCAAGGAGTCGACGGCTTTCCACGGCGTGACCTCTTCCAGTAGACGGAACTTGTAGCCACGGGTACTTTGGTACCTGAGGTTCAACCCGGTACCTCAGGTCAAGGAGCTTCCCTGCCATGGCTACCGCCCCGATCAAGGTCGACGCTGCGACCGACGAGCTCGTCTCGCACGCAGCGCACTTCATGTCCCGCTCGAAGAAGGACATCGTCGACGCTGCCGTGCGCGAGTTCATCGACGCGCACCGCGACGAGATCAACGCGGGCGTCAAGGCTGCCCTTGGAAAGCTGAACTGCACCGACGCGGCTGCTGTCGCCATGATGACCGGCCTGAGCGCGGAGGAGCTCGACGAGCTCGGCGGAGTGCCGAAGTAGTCGCTCCGACCCGCGCGCGCCGACTTCGTCGGACCCGGCCACTAGGTTCGGAGCATGGCCGCGGATCCGATCAGCGTGCGTCCGACCAAGCGCTGCATCGACGATCTCGGCGTCGACCTGCCGGATCTCGGTCTGCCGCTCAACGAGATCGCGCACTCGGTCATCGCCAGCGCGCAGTCCCTGCCCGAGCAGAGGGACGCCGGCGGTGCCGAGCGGGTGGTGTCGCTGTCTGACCGCGTCTGGTTCAAGGTCAAGACGTCGGACCACCGAGCAGCTGCCACCGAGCTCGGTTCCGGTGAGGTCCCCGACTGGACACCTCCGACCAGGGGCGCTTGGTGGATCTGAGCTGCAGGTCGGCGGCAGGACGACAGCCCTCAGCGCGACTTCTATGCCGCGCTGAAGCGCGAGTGCACGTCTGGCAAGTCGGTCTCCACCGACCACCTGCTCCCCGGTGACTGGGATTGGAAGCGCTTGAGCGCAGAGCAGGCCGTGGCCTGGCGGCGCGCCATGAAGCGGATGGTCATCGGTCTGATCGCGACCTCGCTCAAGACCGGACACACGGCCGTCGCCGAGTTCCGTACTCATCGGATCATGGCGCTCGTGCGGGCCAGCAACGGCCACGAGGCGTATCTTGCCATCGTCGCCGAGGGTGTTCCCGACCCACAGGTCATCGCGCTGCTGCTGGACTGCGTGCCCGGCGTGGACCGGGACGACTGGCAGGCCGAGCCTTCGGCTGTCGCCGGACTGAACCCTGGGCCAGGCGAGGTCATCTGGTCGACTCTGTTTCCATCAGAGATCGCCAGCGCGATCCTCGACCTCGACGACGAGTGACCTGACCGCCTGCTGCAGGTCGCCGGCTGCCGCGCGGGTCCGGTCCTCCGCCGCGGCCGACCGAAACCCGACAGTTGGCTTCCCTGGTACTACTGAGCGGATGACGCGACACGTCCCGGCTGCTCCGCGCCCGGGCTCTGTCCCCGACTGGGACTCGCTGGTGGCAGCTCTCGCGGAGCTGGGCGTCGTCGAGCCCGACCACCGCGGGCTGGCCGTGAGCTTCACCGACGCCCGCGGCGACGAGCGGCGGGTGGTCGTGATGATCACGCCGGACGAGTGGATCGACCTTCTCGACTTCGGCGGCATCGCCGAGACCGACGCCGCGGCCGAGGTGGTCCAGATGCTTCGGGAGAGCGACCCGGAGGTCCAGGCGCTGATCGCCACCCACGACTACAACGTGGTCCTGGCCCCCTACCTGCCACCCACGCGACCCTGACGTCTCGGACCCGATCTCGCCGGGTGGTCTGCGAGGTCGGGTGGTCGAGCAGGGCGCGCAGCGCCAGTCTCGAGACTCACCGACCACCGCGAGTGCGCGGAGTACGGCAGGATCGCCGGGTGCGGGTGGTGGTGCTGACGGGTGCGGGGATCTCGGCCGAGAGCGGGCTGCGCACCTTCCGTGACTCCGGCGGGCTGTGGGAGGGCCACGACCCGATGCAGGTCGCGACCCACGAGGCGTACGACGCCGACCCCGACCTGGTGCAGCGCTTCTACGACGAGCGCCGCGCGGCGCTGCTGCGCGCGGAGCCGAACGCCGCGCACGTCGCGCTCGCGCGGCTCGAGGAGCACCTCGGCGACGACCTCCACCTGGTCACGCAGAACATCGACGACCTGCACGAGCGCGGCGGGTCGCGGCAGGTCCATCACATGCACGGTCGGCTCCGCGCCGCCTGGTGCGTCGCCTGCGACCGCCGGCACGACTGGGACGGCACGCTCGTCGACCGGCCGGCGTGCCCGGCGTGCGGCGTCCGGGCCCTGCGGCCCGACGTGGTCTGGTTCGGCGAGGTGCCCTACGACATGGAGACGGTGCAGCAGGCGCTCTTCGACTGCGACCTCTTCGTGTCGATCGGCACCTCGGGCCTGGTCTACCCGGCCGCGGCCTTCGTCCACTTCGCGATCGGCAACGGCGCCGACACCCTCGAGCTCGACCTCGACCCGCCCCGCGTCTCCGACTTCGCCACGAGCATCGCCGGCCCGGCGACCCAGACCGTGCCCCGGTGGGTCGACTCGTTGCTCTCCGACTGAGGCGTCCCGCTCGAGCAGGGGAGCCTCGCCTTCGTTGCAGGTCAGCCGCGTACGACGCACCCTGGAGACGTGAGCGCGCCCACCCCCGCCCTGCACCCGCACGAGCCGCACGACGACGGGCTGCACGGCCGGCTCAACGCGCTGCGTGCGGCCGTGCTCGGTGCCAACGACGGCATCGTCTCCGTCGCGGGGCTGGTGATGGGCGTCGCGGGCGCCACGACCGACCGCGGCGTGATCGCGGTGGCCGGGGTCGCGGGCCTGGTCTCGGGCGCGCTCAGCATGGCGGCGGGGGAGTACGTCTCGGTCAGCACCCAGCGCGACACCGAGGGCGCCCTGGTCGAGAAGGAGCGCCGAGAGCTCGCCGAGGAGCCCGAGGACGAGCTGGCCGAGCTGACGCAGCTCTACGTCGACAAGGGGCTCTCGCCCGGGCTGGCCGGGCAGGTCGCCACCGAGCTGACCGCCGGCGACGCGCTGCGCGCCCACCTCGACGTCGAGCTCGGCATCGACCCCGACGCCCTGGTCAGCCCGTGGCAGGCGGCGTGGGCCTCGATGCTCTCCTTCACGGTCGGGGCGCTGCTGCCGCTGCTCACGATCCTCGCCTTCCCGGCGGGGCTCCGCGCGTGGGTGACGGTCGCCGCGGTCGCCCTCGCGCTCGCGCTCACGGGCTGGCTCAGCGCGCGGGCCGGCGACGCCCCGGTCGCCCCCGCCGTACGCCGCGTCGTCCTCGGCGGCACGCTCGCGATGGCGGTCACCTACGGCATCGGCTCGCTGCTGGGCGTCGGACTCGCCTGATCCGGCAGCTCGCCGTGTGACAGGCCGCACAGATCCCGGCGACGCGGCGCGACTCCCCTAGGGTGCGGCCATGAGGCTCGCCGTCGTCCGAGAGACCCGCCCGGGCGAGACCCGGGTCGCACTGGTGCCCGAGCTGGTCGGCAAGCTGACCGGGCTCGGCTTCGAGGTGGGCGTGGAGCCCGGCGCGGGGGAGCAGGCCGGCTTCGCCGACGAGGAGTACGCCGAGGCGGGTGCGACGCTCGTCGACCACCTCCTCCCCGGCGCCGACGTCGTCGTCGCGGTCAATGCGCTCGACCCCGATCGGGCGCTCTCCCTGCGACCGGGTGCGACGACCGTGTCCTTCCTCCCGGTCACCACCTCCCACGACCTCGTCGCCCAGCTGCGCGACGCGCAGGTGACCAGCTTCGCGATGGAGCTGGTGCCGCGGATCAGCCGCGCGCAGTCGATGGACGCCCTCTCCTCGCAGGCGCTGGTCGCGGGCTACCGCTGCGCCATCGTCGCGGCCGGGCTGCTGCGCCGCTTCTTCCCGCTCAACATGACCGCCGCCGGCACGGTGCAGCCCGCGCAGGTCGTCGTGCTCGGCGCCGGGGTCGCCGGGCTGCAGGCGATCGCGACCGCCAAGCGGCTCGGCGCGGTGGTGCAGGCCTACGACGTCCGCGCCGCGGCGGCCGAGGAGATCCGCTCGATGGGCGCCAAGGCGATCGAGCTGGAGCTGGAGACCCTCGAGGGCGCCGGCGGCTACGCCCGCGAGATGACCGAGGACCGCGCAGCCCGCCAGAAGGAGCTGCTCGCGCCCTACATCGCCGCCGCCGACGCGCTGATCACGACCGCGGCCGTGCCGGGGCGGCAGGCGCCGCTGCTCGTTACGCGCGAGATGGTCGAGGCGATGGGGCCGGGCTCGGTGGTGGTCGACCTCGCCGCCGAGACGGGTGGCAACGTCGAGGGCTCGGTCGCCGGCGAGATGGTGCGGGTCGGCCACGCGCAGGTGTGGGGCGGGCTCAACGTGCCCGCGCAGATGCCCGGACCCGCCTCGCGGCTCTACGCCCAGAACGTCGTCAACCTGCTCACCCTGATGACCCGCGACGAGGCCTTCGACCCCGACTTCGACGACGAGGTGGTCGCCGGTGCGTGCGTCACGCACGCCGGCCGGATCCACCACGACCCGACCCGTGAGGCGATCGAGGGGCCCGACCAGCCGGAGCCCGAGCGCGAGCCCGAGTCCCCGCCGGAGCCGACCGCCGACGCCCAGCCCGCTCCCGACCAGGAGCTCTTCGACCAGGAGGAGAAGCCGTGAACGACGCCGTCGTCTGGTTGACGATCTTCGTGCTCAGCGTCTTCGTGGGGATCGAGGTGATCTCCAAGGTCTCTTCGACGCTCCACACGCCGCTGATGTCGGGCGCCAACGCCATCCACGGGATCATCCTGCTCGGCGCGATCCTCGTCACCGGCACCAGCGACAACGCCGTGGCGGTCACCGTCGGCCTGGTCGCGGTCGTGCTCGCCGCCATCAACATGGTCGGTGGCTTCGTGGTGACCGACCGGATGCTCCAGATGTTCACCCGACGTCGCAAGCCGGCCAAGGAGGTCGCGCGATGACCGCCACGCCGGTCTGGGTGCAGCTGGTCTACCTCGCCTGCGCCGTCTGCTTCATCCTCGCCCTCAAGGGGCTCTCCGGGCCGCGTACGGCGCGCACCGGCAACCTCGTGGGCGCCGGTGCCGCCGTGGTCGCCTGCGCGGTGCCCTTCTTCTACCTCGACCTCGACCACGTCGTGCCGATCCTGGTCGCGATCGCGGTGGGCACGGTCGCCGGCGCCGTGGGGGCGCGGCGTGTCCAGATGACCCAGATGCCGCAGATGGTGGCGCTCTTCAACGGGGTCGGCGGTGGCGCCGCCGCCCTGGTGGCGCTGCTGGAGCTGCGGGAGCTGCTGCCCGGGGCGGGTCACGCCGACGCGAGCTGGTTCATCCTCGTGGCCACCGCCTTCACCATCTTCGTCGGCTCGGTCTCCTTCGCCGGCTCGGTGGTCACCTTCGCCAAGCTGCAGGGGCTGATGACCTCGGCGCCGGTCGTCTTCCCGGGCCTCGCCGTCGTCTTCGGCGCCGGCCTGGTCGGCGGCGTCGGGCTCTCCACCCAGCTGGTGCTCTCGCCGGCCATGTGGGTCGGCATCGTGCTCGGGCTGGTCGGGCTGGTCTTCGGCGTGCTGCTCGTCCTGCCCGTCGGCGGCGCCGACGTGCCGATCGTGATCTCGCTGCTCAACGCCTTCACCGGGCTCACGGTCGCGGCGGGCGGCTACGTGCTCGACAACGTGGTGCTCCTCGTCGCCGGCACGCTCGTCGGGGCCTCCGGCACCTTCCTCACGCTGCTGATGGCCCGCGCGATGGGTCGCTCCGTGGCCAACATCCTCTTCGGCGCGCTCAAGGGCGGCTCCACGCTCGGGGGCGGCGAGGTCTCCGACCGGCCGGTCAAGAGCGCCGGCCCCGAGGACGTCGCCATCATGCTGGGGTACGCCGACCGCGTCATCATCGTGCCCGGCTACGGCCTGGCCGTCGCCCAGGCCCAGCACACGCTGCGCGAGCTGGTCGACGTGCTGAGCGAGCGCGGCGCCCAGGTCGACTACGCGATCCACCCGGTGGCCGGCCGCATGCCCGGCCACATGAACGTGCTGCTCGCCGAGGCCCAGGTGCCCTACGAGCAGCTCAAGGAGATGGACGACATCAACGGCGACTTCAAGGACGCCGACGTCGTGCTGGTCGTGGGCGCCAACGACGTGGTCAACCCGGCGGCCAAGACGACCCCCGGCGCCCCCATCTACGGCATGCCGATCCTCAACGCCGACGAGGCCAAGCAGGTCGTCTTCATGAAGCGCTCGATGCGTCCGGGCTTCGCCGGGATCGAGAACGAGCTGCTCTTCGAGGACAACACCACGCTGCTCTTCGGCGACGCCAAGGACTCGATGAGCAAGCTGCTCAACGCCGTCAAGGCACTGTGAGGCCCGACCGGCACCTGGGCCACCCGGTGGTGGTCCAGCGCGACGGGGATCCCCAATAAGCCGGACATAGCGCACGAATCTCTCTCATACTCCTCCTACCGACACGAGTCGTGGCCGACGGGGAGATCAGCACAGTGCACGCACACCATGCCGCAGCAGCGCCTGCGCCCTGGGGTCTGCCGGTGCGCGCCCGTGCCGTGCGACTGGCCCGGTACGGCGTGCTCCCGCCGGCGCTGCTCGTCCTGACCGTCGCGCTCGCCCTGGTGCTCGTGCCGGCCCCCGGCGCCGCGGCGCAGATGCCGATCGCGTGGGTCCCGGCGGCGCTGGGCGTCGCCCTGCTCCTGCTGGTGCCCACCCGCTGGAGCGCCGCCGTGGTCGCGGTGCTCGCCGGCGTCACGCTGCTGGCGTGGGCCGAGCGCGGGCACGGCTGGGACGTCTCGGCCGGCCTCGCGCTGGGGTACGCCGCCGCCAGCACCACGACGTGGCAGCTGCTGCGGCGCGGCCGTGAGCAGGTCGCGATGCAGGACGAGGGCGACGTGTCGCGCCTGATCGGCGCCGCAGCGGCGGGATCCGCCGTCGCCACCGTGGGCGTCTCGGCGACCTCCACCGTCACGGGCCTCGAGGTCGGCACGGCAGCCCTCGTCAGCACCTTCTGCGGCACGGCGGCGGCGATGGTCGTGCTGCTGCCGCTCTTCGTGCCGCACAACCGCTTCCGGCCACTGGCCGGGCTCGGCGAGCGGGTCGGCTCCGCCGTCGTCACCCTCGGGGTGGGCGCGGTCGTGCTCAGCGACCTGGTGCCCGCGCCGGTCGTCTTCGCGGTGATGCCGATGTTCGCCTGGCACGCCTTCCGCGGCACGCTGCGCGACGCCTCGCTCGTGCTGGTCGGCCTCAGCGTGCTGGCCGGGCTGATGACCCTGCTCGGCGTCGGGCCGATCGCCGCCCTGGAGGGCCGGTGGGGCCTGCCGCCCGACGGCGTCAACGCGGTGCTCCAGCTCTTCCTGCTCGACTGCGGCCTGATCCTGCTGCCCATCTCGGTCGTGGTCACCCAGCAGCGGCGGGCCGCGGCCAAGTCGGCCGCCGAGCGGGCCACGCTGGAGCGGCTGATCTTCTCCGCTGCCGGCTCCGCCATCGTGGCCACCGGACCCGACGGCCGCATCTCGGTCTTCAACCCGGCCGCCGAGGAGCTGTGGGGCTACCGCGCGGAGCAGGTCATCGGCGAGGTGCCCGACGTGCTCTGGAGCGACCAGGAGCTGCGCCGGATGGCCGAGCAGCTCGGCACCGCGCCGGTCGTCGCCGACCTCTGGCAGGCCAGCGTGGAGCAGGGGCGCACCACCGAGCTGTGGCACTCGCGCCGCTTCGACGGCACCCAGCACGTGGCGCAGATCGTCGTCTCGCCCGTGCTCGACGAGCACGGCGACGCGGCCGGCTACATGCTCACCGCCGTCGACGTGACCGAGCGCGAGCTGGCCCAGCAGGCGCTGCTGGAGACCCTCGAGCACCAGCGGGCCGCCAACGAGCGGCTGCAGGACCTCGAGCGGGTCAAGGGTGACTTCGTCGCCACGGTCAGCCACGAGCTGCGCACGCCCATTACGAGCATCATCGGCTACACCGAGGTGCTCGAGGAGGGCATGGCCGGCGAGCTGAGCGTCGACCAGCTCGACGTGGTCGACCGGGTCGACCGCAACAGCCGACGGCTGCTCAGCCTGGTGGAGGACCTGCTCACGCTCTCCGAGATCGAGACCTCGCGCCTGGAGATCGAGCCGGAGGCCGTCGACCTGCGCGACGTCGCCCGCTGCGCCCACGACGAGCTGACGCCCGCGCTGCGCAACCGGAGCCTGGAGGTGCGCCTGACGCTGCCAGCACGGCCCGTGGTGCACGACGCCGACCCGGCGCAGCTGCGTCGGATGCTGGGCAAGCTGCTCGGCAACGCCGTGAAGTTCACCCCCGACGGCGGGGAGGTCTCGCTCGCGGTGCGCGTCACCGACGACGGCGCCGAGCTCGTCGTCACCGACACCGGCCCGGGCATCCCGGCATCGGAGCAGGACCGGCTCTACGACCGCTTCTTCCGCTCCCAGAGCGCGACCGAGCAGGCGGTGCAGGGCACCGGTCTCGGGCTCACGATCGTGCAGGCCATCGCGGCGCTGCACGGCGGCCACGTCGGCATCCGCTCAGCGGAGGGGCACGGGACCGAGGTCACGGTCTGGCTCCCGGCCCGCCGTCCCACCCCCGAGCCGCTGCTGCCGGTGCAGGGCGGGTCCGCCGGCCGCTGAGCCGCGCCGTTCCTCGGGCTACTCAGCCAGGCCGTAGAGCCGGTCGCCCGCGTCGCCGAGCCCCGGCACGATGTAGCCCTTCTCGTTGAGTCGCTCGTCCTGCGCCGCCGTCACCACGGCGACGGGCACGTCGACCCCCGCCAGGCCGGCCTCGAGGTTGGCGACGCCCTCGGGCGCCACCAGCAGGCAGATGGCGGTGATGTGGTCGGCGCCCCGGTCGGTGAGGAAGTTGATGGCCGCGGCGAGGGTGCCGCCGGTCGCGAGCATCGGGTCGAGCACGTAGCACTGCCGGCCCGACAGGTCGGCGGGCAGGCGCTCGGCGTACGTCGAGGCCTCGAGCGTCTCCTCGTTGCGCACCATGCCGAGGAAGCCGACCTCCGCGGTCGGCACCAGCCGCATCATCCCCTCGAGCATCCCGAGGCCGGCCCGCAGGATCGGCACGACCAGGGGGCGCGGACGGCTCAGCGAGACGCCCTCGGTGGGCGAGACCGGGGTGGTGATCGAGCTCGGCTCCACCCGCACGTCGCGGGTGGCCTCGTAGGCCAGCAGGGTGACCAGCTCCTCGGTGAGCCGCCGGAACTCCGGCGACGCCGTGCGCTGGTCGCGCAGCGCGGTGAGCTTGTGGGCGACGAGCGGGTGGTCGACGACGTGCAGGCGCATGGGAGCACCGTAGAGGTTGCCCGGGAGGTCACGCCTCGGCGCGGTGGTCGCGGCGGTCCGGTTCTGACACGATCGTCGTGGCGTGCCGGCCACAGCCGACGGGAGCGGGCGATGACGGAGCTCGATGGTGCCGAGGTCGACGAGGTCGACCTCGCCGTCGTGGCCTACCTCGACGACGGCGAGTGGCAGCTCGACGACCTGCCCGACCGCGCGCTCGGCGACGTGGTGGCGGTGGCCGAGGAGCTGCGCCGCTACCCCGACCCCGACGCCCTGGCGCTGATCTCGGTGGGCGACGACTTCGCGCTGCTCGTGCGCAGCGACGAGGGCCGCACCCAGGTGGTGCTCTCCGACGTCACCGCGGCCCTGGAGTGGGACCTCGCCCGCTCGGTCGCCGACCTGCTGGGCGTGGAGGTCGACGAGGACGAGGAGCCGGGCCCCGCGGGCGACCTCAGCCTGCTCGTCGACGCCGGCGTCAGCGCGCCCGACCTCGCTGCCCTGATCGACGACGAGCCCGTGCCCGAGGAGCTGCTCGCCGCCATCGCCGACGAGCTCGGCTTCGGCGACGACTTCGAGGAGTACCTCGACGACAGCCCCCGGGAGCCGGTCGAGGTCCCCGACGAGGACGACGACGACCTCGACGACCGCGATCGCGGGGTCGACCGGGACGACCGGGCGTGACGCCGGCGCTCGACGCCTGGCGCGGCCCCATGCGCGAGGCGCTCGACCTGGCGGCGTCCGCCGCCGCGTGGGGCGACGTGCCGATCGGGGCGGTGGTCGTCGGTCCCGAGGGCGACGTGGTCGGCCGCGGGGCCAACGTGCGCGAGCGCGACCACGACCCCGCCGGCCACGCCGAGGTCGTGGCCCTGCGCGCGGCCGCGCTCGCCCGCGGGGAGTGGCGGCTCACCGGCTGCACGCTCGTGGTGACGCTCGAGCCGTGCACCATGTGCGCCGGCGCGGCGGTGCTCGCCCGCGTCGACCGCGTCGTCTTCGCGGCGTACGACGACAAGGCCGGCGCCGTCGGCTCGCTGTGGGACGTCGTCCGCGACCGCCGCCTCAACCACCGCCCCGAGGTGCTCGGCGGCGTGCTGGCCGAGGAGTCGACCGCCCTGCTCGACGACTTCTTCACCCACCACCGCTCCTGACCTGCAGGTCGTGAGTCCCAGGACGCGCCCCAGCGCGTCGCCGGACCCACGACCGCGATTGGAGCGGCCGGCGCGCCGTCCGGTAGCCTCTCCGGCGGTGGCGTGTCCGAGCGGCCTAAGGAGAACGCCTCGAAAGCGTTTGTGGGTGCAAGCCCACCGAGGGTTCAAATCCCTCCGCCACCGCCGCAACCAGACCCCGTCCGGGCACGTCCCAGGCGGGGTCTGCTGCGTCCGGGCGTACGCCGCCCGGTCCGGAACGGGGATTCGGGAGCGCAGCTCCGCGGGCGCACCTACGGTGTCGACCGTGAGCGGGCGGGGGCCGACGCGGGCGAAGGCCCTTGACGAGACGAAGGTCGGTGCGGGCGCGTCTCACGCCAACAAGGAGGTGGGGACCTCGTGAAGGGGAAGCGGCGCAAGAGCCGCCGAGTGCCGCTCGCGGGGCCAGACCGCAAGGGGCAGGTGGCCGGGGAAAGCCACCAGCGCGTCCTCAGCATCACCTGCGTCGACCTGCCCGGGCGCAGGAGGGCTCTCGTCGACGGCCCGGACAACTCCTGCATGCAGGCCGCGATCTCCGGCACGTTGGGGTTCGGACCCGAGATCGGGGGCTACCGGTACCTCTCGCTGCTGGGCAGGAGCAGCGCCACCGTCGTGCTCCTCCCGCACCGCTCGAGCGTGGTCGCTGCCGACGACGGAGGCGTCGACGTCACCGTCTTCGGTGTCGAGCTCGCGCTCGGCGAGGAGATCCGCGGGGGCGGCGGAGGCGTCGACCTGTCGGAGGAGCCGCTGCCGCCCGGGGTCGACCTGACGGGGGAGGACTTCATCGAGGCGCTGCAGAGCCTGACGGTGGGGGATCGCGAGCTGACCTTCCTGGACGTCGGCCCGGGCTGAGGGCGTCCCCGCCGCAGGTGCAGGCAACCGCAGAGGGGTCGGCGCGCGAAGTGAGGACACCCCGCCGACGGCGTGGTCCTGTCCGCACACTCCGAGAGGTTCCGATGAAGCTCACGATCCCCCGCCTGCTGGCGGCGCTGCCCCTCGCGCTCGCCTCCGTCGCCCTCGCCGCACCCGCCCAGGCGGTCGACTCGGGCGGTGACGCCCAGGTCTCGGTGCTGCACGCCATCCCCGACGCCACGGTCGACGTCTACGCCAACGGCGAGCCGCTGCTCACCGACTTCGAGCCCGGCACGCTCACCGACCCGGTGGCGCTGCCCGCCGGCTCCTACGACCTGAAGGTCACCGAGGCCGGGGCGGGTGCCGACGCCGACGCCGTCGTCGAGGCCTCCGGGGTCGAGGTGCCGGCCGGCGCCAACATCACGGTGACGGCCAACCTCGACGCCGAGGGCAACCCGGCGCTGACGCCCTTCGTCAACGACACCTCCGCGGTCGCCGCCGGTCAGGCCCGGGTCACCGTCCGTCACACCGCCGCCGCCCCCGCGGTCGACGTGCGTGCCGACGGTGCCCCGGTCTTCACCGACCTGACCAACCCCAACGAGGACAGCACCGAGGTCCCGGCCGGCACCATCAGCGCCGACGTCGTCCTGGCCGGCACCGACACCGTCGCGATCGGTCCGGCCGACCTCGACCTCGCCGAGGGCACCAGCACCATCGTCTACGCGTGGGGCAGCGCCGAGGCCGACAACCTGCAGCTCGCCGTGCAGACCATCTCGGGCGTGCACTCCGCGCCCGGCGGTGTGGCCGCCGGCAGCGGTGGGCAGGCGGCGGACCTGTACGCCGGCGGCGTGACGGGCTGGTGGATGGCCCTGGGCGCGCTCGTCGCGGGCTCGGTCGCCCTGGCCGTGGTGCGACCGCAGCGGAGCGCCGCTCGCCGGTGACGCGGCTGGACACCTCCGGGAGGGCTGTCGTCGTCGTGACGGCAGCCCTCCTGGGCGCGCTCGTGACCGCCTGGCTGGTCGGCGACGGTACGCCGCCGCGCGAGGTCGCGAGCACTGCGCAGGCGCGCGCCGCGGAGCCGACGGCGTCGCCCGCGCGGCCGCCGCGCGCCGTGCGGACCGAGAAGTCGCCTCCCGAGGCGCGGGAGCCGCGCCCGCCGACGGGGCTGCGGGTGCCCGCGCTCGACCTCCAGCTGCCGGTGCGTGCGCTCGGGGTCGACGACCGCGGGGGGATGGCGCTGCCGGAGACGCCCTTCGCGGCCGCCTGGTACCGCTTCGGCCCGGGTCCGCTCGACCCGCGGGGCGCCACCGTGGTCGCCGGCCACGTCGACACCGCTGAGGAGGGGATCGGGCCGCTCGCGGGGATCACGGCGCTGCGGCCGGGCCAGGACGTCGTCCTCGACGTCGGCGAGGAGACCGTGCGCTACCGCGTCGAGGAGGTGCGCCAGGTCGACAAGGCCGTGGTCGACCTCGACGCGCTCTTCTCCCGCGAGGGCCCGCCGCGGCTGCACCTGGTCACCTGCGGCGGCCCCTACCTGCCGGAGGCGGGCGGCTACCAGGCCAACGTCGTCGTGGTCGCCAGCCGGACCTGAGCCCGAGGTGGGCCGCCCAGTCGGCGACGGAGGCAACCGGAGGCGGTGCCGGCGACGAAGCACCGTCGTGGACCCGGGGCAGGCGCTCGGCGTGAGGCTGGCGGAGCAGGACGAGGCTGCTCTCGAGGAGGCCTACGCCCTCTACGGGCCGTCGCTGCTGAGCTACCTGCGCCGCTTCGTCGGACCCGACGAGGCCGAGGACGTGCTGCAGCGCACCTTCCTCGACGTCTGGCGCCACGCGGGGCGCTACCAGCCGGAGCAGCGCTTCAGCAGCTGGCTCTTCACCATCGCCCACCACCGGGCCGTCGACACCGTACGGCGCCGCCGCGACCGGGTGGTCGACGTCGACAGCGTGCGCGGACTGGTGGGGGAGGACGGCCGTGAGACCGCCGCGACGTACGCCGACGCGGCGCTCGTGCGCGCCGCCCTCGACCGGCTCCCCGCGCACGAGAGGGAGGTGCTGGACTTGGCGTACTACGCCGACCTGACCCAACGCGAGATCGCCGACCGGCTCGACGTGCCCCTCGGCACCGTCAAGGCGCGGGCGGCCCGCGGCACCCGGCGACTGGCCGGGATCATCCGTGACGAGCACCTGGGGGACGACTCGTGAGCAGCGACATGGAGCACCCGGACCTCGCGGGCCTGCTCACCGGCGACCTCGACAGCGCCGAGGCGGTCGCCGCGGGCGCTCACCTGGAGACCTGCGAGCAGTGCCGCGCCGAGCTCGTGGAGGTGGCGGTCGGGCACGCGCTGCTGCGGCGCAGCGCCCGCACCCTCGGCGACCCCGGCCGGCCCCAGGACCTGCCGTCGCTGCCGCCACCGCCGCAGGCGCCACGGCGGCCCGGACGTCGCCGGGCCCTGGCGATGGCGGCCGCCGCAGCCGTCGTGGGCGTGCTCGTCGGAGGCGCGGTGACCGCGGTCGTCACCCAGCGCGAGGAGCCGCCGTCGGCCTCGCCGTCGCCGGCGCCCGCGCCGGTCGCGGTCGCCCCGCTTGAGGCGTACGGCGAGGTCGACCCCGCGGTCGGCGGCGAGGTCGAGCTGTACGCCGCGGAGCCCGGCCACACCCAGGTACGGATCCGCACCGGCGACCTCTCCCCGGCCGGCGGCACCCGCTTCTACTACGCGTGGCTGCTCGACCCGGCGACCAACAAGATGCTGCCGCTGGGCCAGGTCGGCCCCGAGGGCGGCTCTTTCGACGTCGCCGACTCGATCCTGGCCTCCTACAGCGCGGTCGACATCAGCCTCGAGGACGACGACGGCGACCCGGGCCACTCGGTCACCTCGGTGCTGCGCGGAGACCTCTGAGGCGACCTGTGAGGCGATCGGCCGAGACGTGCATCCGCTCGGGCGAGAGCCCGCGAAGTACCTCCCGACGGCCGGACCCGCCGGCCGACCTGGGAGGGAGAAACAGATGAAGCGAGCACTGGCAGCGGTGGTGGCGGCCCTGGTGGCGGCGACCGGTCTGGTCGTCGGCACCTCGGCGCCCGCCTCGGCTCACGGCAAGCACAACCCGCGCGCCCACGCGAAGGTGGGCTTCACGCAGGTGACCGTGGCCCCACCGGTCTACGAGCTGATCGCCTCAGCGGGCATCACGCCCGCACCGCTGGCCGGCGCGACGGCGTTCCCCACCAGGGGCACGCTGGCCGCGCGCTTCCCGATCACCGACATCCGCCTGAGCAAGCTGCAGATCCGGCACTCCGGCGGGCTCTCGCTGACGGCCGGCGCGGCCACCATCGCGCTCTCCCACTTCACCATCGACCTGCGGCGCCACCGGGTCAGCGGCGTCGTCGCGGGCAGCATCGGCGACGTCGGCCGGGTCGACCTCTTCAAGATCCGTCGCTCCGACCGGCGTGACCTCGGCGCGCTGCGGCTGACGCTCACCGACACCGCCGCCGGTGCCCTCGACGCCACCTTCGGCGTCGAGGCCTTCGCCGAGGACGCGACCTTCGGCTACGCCACGCCGCGTCCCTTCGGCCGCCTCTGAACGGAGGCCCGCCGGACCCGGCGGTGCCGTGCCCCCCGTCCCCTGGTCACGGCCCCGCCGGGTCACCACCCCTGCTGAGAGACTGGAGCCATGGTGCGCAGGATCGAGCCCGGACCGGGGCAGGAGTCGGTGTGGGACTACCCCCGCCCGCCGGCGCTGGTGCCCTCCGACCGCCACGTCGTCGTACGCCGCGGCGAGACGCTCGTGGCCGAGACCCGGGCGGCGTACCGCGTGCTCGAGACCAGCCACCCGCCGACCTGGTACCTCCCGCCCGACTCCGTCGTCGCCGACGTGCTGCGGCCCGCGAGCGGCAGCAGCGTCTGCGAGTGGAAGGGCGTGGCGAGGTACGCCGACGTGCTCGACGTGCCGCGCGCGGCGTGGGCCTACGACGACCCCACCCCCGGCTTCGTGCCGATCGCGGGCTACTACGCCTTCCACCCCGCCCAGGTCGCGTGCTTCGTCGACGGCGAGCGGGTGCGGCCGCAGGAGGGCGGCTTCTACGCCGGGTGGATCACCGACGACGTCGTCGGTCCCTTCAAGGGGGCTCCCGGCACGCTGGGCTGGTGAGCCGCTCGGCTCAGCAGCGCGCTCAGTGACGCTCCTCCAGGCCGACCGCCTCGCGCAGCTTGCTGGTGGCCTCGGAGAGCGCGGGGTCGTCGGCGGCGCGCGAGTCCATCAGCTCGGCGAGCCCCTCGGCGATCAGGTTGAGCTTCTCCTGGGCCGCCTCCTCGGCGCGGCGGCCGGAGTTCTCCAGCAGCGCCAGCAGCAGCAGCGTCACCACCGAGGCGGTCGTGTGGATGACGTACTGCCACTCCTTGAGGTTGGGCCACAGCGGCGCGCTCAGCGCCCACCCGACGACCACGACCAGGCACAGGGTGAAGAAGGGCGCCGAGCTGGCCTGCCGGTGGCCCCACTCCACGAAGCGCTCGAAGGCGTTGCGACCATCGGCGCGGTGGCGGTCCTCGGCGGCGTCTCGCTGCATGAAGCGCAATCTAGGCCGGGGCGCGCCGAGATGTGAGACGCGCCGCGTGAGGCTCAAAACAAGATAAAGTCGATCCAGTTACGTTTTATACCTGGGGAGACGACCATGACGTCCGCCGTCGACGTGCACCAGCACCTCTGGCCCGAGGAGCTGGTCGACCGGCTGCGCGCCCGCACGCGGGCGCCGTACCTGCGCGGCTGGACGCTGCACCTCGAGGGGGAGGCGCCGTACGACGTGGTGCCCGACGCCCACGACCCCGCCGCGCGCGCCGCCGCCGACCGTGACGACGGGGTGGCGCTGGCCTGCGTGAGCCTGTCGGCGCCGCTCGGGATCGAGCAGCTGCTGCCCCCGGTGGCGCGGCCGCTGCTGGCCGCGTGGCACCGCGGCGTGCGCGCGCTGCCCGAGCACTTCCGCGGCTGGGCCTCGGTCGCCTCGCTCGAGCCCGACCTGGCCGAGCTGGACGCGCTGCTCGGCGACCCTCGCTTCGTCGGGGTGCAGCTGCCAGCCACCGACCTGCTGACCCCGGGGGCCTGGCAGCGCGCGGCCCCGGTCCTCGCGGTCGCGGAGGAGCGGGGTGCGGCCGTGCTGGTGCACCCCGGGCCGGCGCACGCCGTCTCGGGGGAGCAGGCGCTGCCCGGCTGGTGGGCGCCCGTCGTGGGCTACTCCGCGCAGCTCCAGGCGGCCTGGTGGGCCTGGCACGCCTTCGACGCCCGCTCGTGGTTCCCCGACCTGCGGGTGGTCTTCGGCGCGGGCGCCGGGCTCGCGCCGCTGCTCACCGAGCGCCACGGGCTGCGCGGCGGCGAGCGCACCGCCGTCGACCCGGAGGTCTACGTCGACACCTCCGGCCACGGCGCCCGCACCCTCGAGGCGCTGGTCCGCGTGCTGGGCGTCGACCCGCTCGTGCTCGGCAGCGACCGGCCGTACGCCGCCCCGCTCGCCCACCTGCTCGGCGACGCCGCCACCCACGCGGTCCGCGTCGCCAACCCTCGTCGGCTGCTGGGCCTGTCTCCCGTGACAGGCCCGGCGACCGCCTTCCCCAACGCACGACCCGAAGGAGCACCGACATGGACCAGCACCAGCCTGGCGGGGTGAGCACCCTCGCGCCGCCCACGGCGGAGCGCGCGACGGGAGTGCCGGCGGAGGCCGCCGCGCCGCTCTCGTCGTACGACGCGACGCTGCGGCTCACCGACCTGCCCGACCGCGACCGCGACCTCGAGCCCGCCGAGCTCGAGGCGCTGGCGGCCGCCGTCGCGCAGCAGCCGGAGACCTGGGAGCACCTGGTCGGCTTCGACGGGGAGCAGCGGGTCTACGCCTCGCTGCACCGCGACACCCACGTCGACCTCTGGCTGCTGTGCTGGGTGCCCGAGAACGACACCGGCTGGCACGACCACGACGTCTCCTCCGGGGCCGTCGCCGTGGTGCGCGGCGAGCTCGTCGAGAGCAACCTGACCCTGCTCGCGGGCGCTCGCGAGACCTCCGTCGCCGCCGGCTCGGTCTTCTCCTTCGGCCCCGACCACATCCACCGCCTCAACGGCGCCCGGCACGGCTCGGTCAGCGTGCACGCCTACAGCCCGCCGCTGTGGCGGATGGGGCAGTACGCCGTCGACGACGCCGGCCTGCTGCGCCGGGTGTCGCTGTCGTACGCCGACGAGCTGCGCCCGATCGACTGAGCGGGTCCGGACCCGGCCCTACGATGCGGCCATGAGCCGACCGCCCCGCGACGCCTCGGCTCGGCGCGCTCCGTCGATGGCCGACGTGGCCGCGCTCGCCGGGGTCTCGCACCAGACGGTCTCGCGCGTGCTCAACGAGCAGTCGCTGGTCCGGCCCGAGACGCGCGAGCGGGTGCAGCGGGCGATGGCCGACCTGGGCTACCGCCGCAACCACGCGGCCCGTGCCCTGGTGACCAACCGCTCCGGGCTGATCGGGCTGGTCGCCACCCACCTGGGCTTCTACGGCCCGGGCATGATCGCGACCGCGGTGCAGGACGCCGCCCACGACGCGGGCTACGAGGTCGCGCAGGTCGGGCTCCCGGAGATCTCGCCGCAGGCGCTGCGCAGCACCGTCGACCGGCTGCTCGACCGCGCGGTGGAGGCCGTGGTGGTCGAGGTGACCCGCCGCGACGCCCTCGACGCGGTGGCCGCCCTGCGGCTGCCCGTGCCCGTGGTCCTGGTGCAGGGCGTCTCGCCCGGTCAGCCCCTGGCCGCGGGCATCGACCAGGCGCTCGGGGGCGAGCTGGCGACCCGGCACCTGCTCGAGGTGGCCCGGCCGGGCACGGTCGTGCACGTGACCGGTCCCCTCGACTGGGTGGAGGCGCAGATGCGGCGCGACGGCTGGCGCGCGGCGCTCCTGCGGCACGGGGCCGAGGGCCGCGAGCTGGTGGGCGACTGGACCTCCCGGAGCGGCTACGAGGCGGGCCGCGAGCTGGCCGCCGACCCCTCGGTGCGCGCCGTCTTCGCCGGCAACGACGCCATGGCGCTCGGGGTGCTGCGGGCGCTGCACGAGGCCGGGCGCGACGTGCCCGGCGACGTGGCGGTCGTCGGCTTCGACGACACGCCCGACTCCGCGAACTTCTGGCCCCCGCTCTCGACCGTGCGCCAGGACTTCGGCGCGCTCGGCCGCCGGGCGGTCGAGCTCACCCTGCGGGCCCTCGCCGGCGAGGTGGCACCGGAGGCGGAGCTCGTCGCGCCCCAGCTCGTCGTGCGGGCGTCGACGACCCGCTGAGTAGCCTCCCGGGCATGCCCGTCGACGACTTCGGTCCCTCCTCCCTCGGTCCGGTACGCCGCGTGGTGCTGGGCCGCGCCCCGGGGCCGGTGCTCGAGCTGCTCGACCTCGGCGCCACGGTGCACCGGCTCTGGGTCACCGGGGGCGACGGCGTACGCCGCGACGTCGCCCTCGGCCACCCCGACCCCGAGGCGATGCTCGCGGGCACCGACTACCTCGGCGGCACCATCGGCCGCTACGCCAACCGGATCGCCCACGGTCGCTTCGCCCTCGACGGCGAGGAGGTGCAGGTGGGTCTGGTGGACCGCGGCCACCACCTCCACGGGGGGCCGGACGGCTTCGACCGGAGGATCTGGACGCTGGCCGCGCACGACGCCTCCCGTGCGGTGCTCCGGCTCACCAGCCCCGACGGGGACCAGGGCTTCCCCGGCCGTCTGGAGGTCACGGCGCGCTTCGAGGTCGGCGACGACCGGGTGGTGCTCGACCTGGAGGCCACCACGGACGCCCTCACCGTGGTCAACCTGACCAGCCACCTCTACCTCAACCTCGAGGGGGAGGGCAGCGGCACGGTCGACCACCACCGGCTGCGGGTCGCCGCCTCCTCCTTCCTCCCCACCGACGAGACCGGCATCCCGCTGCCCGGCCCCCCGGCCCCGGTCGCCGGCACGCCCTTCGACCTGCGCGAGGCGCGGGCCGTGGGCGAGGTGGTGCGGCAGGACCACCCGCAGCTGCTCGCCTGCCGCGGCATCGACCACGACTACGTGCTCGACGGGCCCAGCGAGCCCGACGCCGCAGGTGGCGCCGTGCGTCCGGTGGCGTGGCTCGAGGCGCCGCGGGTGGCCACGGGCGTCGAGCTGAGCACCGACCAGCCCGGCCTGCAGGTCTACACGGGCAACGGCCTCGACGGCACCGTGCCGAGCACGACCGGTGGGCGGCACCGGCAGGGCGACGGCGTGGCCCTGGAGCCCCAGCGGCACCCCGACACCCCCAACCGCGCCGACCTCGGGGACGCGCGGCTGCGGCCGGGGGAGACCTACCGCTGCCGGGTGCAGTGGCGCTTCCACGCCCTCTGAGCCTCCGCCCACCCCGCGAGCACGTCCGATTCGTCCGCGTGTATGCGTGAGCGCTCACAATTCGTCGAACGCAGTTGTCCTTGCAGGTCAGAAAGTCGAACGAGCCCCCTTGACGTCGTCGAATGTTAGCGCTCACACGTATCGAACGTGACAAGCGTCACAGGGGCGACGCGGCCCCCGATCGAGAGGACCACCACTGTGTTGAGGAAAAGCCTGATCGCCGCAGCGGCGATGACTCTGGGTGCTGCCTCGCTCTCCGCCTGCGGCAGCTCGGACTCCGGCGGCGACAGCGGCTCGGGCGGCTCCGGCGGCGACGAGACGATCACCATGGGCTTCGCCCAGGTGGGCGCGGAGAGCGGCTGGCGCACCGCCAACACCACGTCGATCCAGGACACGGCCGAGGCCGAGGGGATCGACCTGAAGTTCTCCGACGCCCAGCAGAAGCAGGAGAACCAGATCAAGGCCATCCGCTCCTACATCCAGCAGAAGGTCGACGTGATCGCCTTCAGCCCGGTCGTCGAGACCGGGTGGGACACCGTGCTGCAGGAGGCCAAGCGGGCCAACATCCCGGTGATCCTCACCGACCGCTCGGTCGACTCCGAGGACGACTCGCTCTACGCCACCTTCCTCGGCTCCGACTTCGTCGAGGAGGGCGAGAAGGCCGGGCAGTGGCTGGTCGACAACGCCTCCGACATGGACGTCGACGGTGACGGCTCGGTGAAGGTCGTGCAGCTCGAGGGCACCACCGGCTCCGCCCCGGCCATCGACCGCGAGGAGGGCTTCAACAGCGTCATCGGCTCCGACGACGCGATCGAGGTGATCGCCTCGCAGACCGGTGACTTCACCCGCGACGGCGGCAAGAAGGTGATGGAGACCTTCCTCAGCTCCGAGGACGGCATCGACGTCGTCTACGCCCACAACGACGACATGGGTCTCGGCGCCATCGAGGCGATCAAGGCCGAGGGCCTGACGCCGGGCGAGGACATCAAGATCATCACCGTCGACGCGGTCAAGGACGGCATGACCGCCCTGGCCAACGGCGAGATCAACTTCATCGTCGAGTGCAACCCGCTGCTCGGCCCCCAGCTGATGGACCTCGCCAAGCAGGTCGTCGCCGGCGAGGAAGTCGAGAAGCGCGTGGTCACCGAGGAGACCACCTTCACCCAGGAGCAGGCCAAGGAGGCCCTGCCCGACCGGCAGTACTGAGCGCCACCGGCGCCACCACCGCCACCCGACGTCGGTCGGGGCCCGATCCCAGAGGGCCCCGACCGGCCTGCCACGCAGCCCGACGAGACGCGAGGGAGCCCCCCATGTCGCAGGCGAGGACCGAGCCGCTGCCCGAGACCGCCCGCCGCCCGGGCGACGCCGCGCCCGTGGTGGAGCTGCGCGGCCTGAGCATCGCCTTCGGCGGCGTGCCGGCGCTGCACGACGTGGCCCTGCGGCTCTACCCCGGCGAGGTGCACGCCCTGATGGGCGAGAACGGCGCCGGCAAGTCGACGCTGATCAAGGCGCTCACCGGGGTCTACGCCCCCGACGCCGGGACCGTCGTGGTCGACGGCCAGGAGCGGAGCTTCGCCTCGCCCGCCGACTCGCAGGCCGCCGGCATCAGCACCGTCTACCAGGAGGTCAACCTCTGCGCCAACCTCACGGTGGCGGAGAACATGCTGCTCGGCCGGGAGCCGCGCTTCCTCGGGGGCATCGGCGTGCGGGCCATGCGACGCCGGGCGCGGCAGACCCTCGAGCGGCTCGGCCTCGACGTCGACCCGGCCTCGGTGCTCGGCCAGCACCCGATCGCCGTGCAGCAGCTGGTGGCGATCGCCCGGGCGGTCGACGTCGACGCCCGCGTGCTGATCCTCGACGAGCCGACCTCGAGCCTCGACGCCGACGAGGTCGCCCGGCTCTTCGAGGTGGTGCGCACGCTGCGTGACCAGGGCACCGCGATCGTCTTCGTCTCCCACTTCCTCGACCAGGTCTTCGAGATCGCCGACCGGCTCACGGTGCTGCGCAACGGCCGCCTCGTCGGCGAGCGGCTGGTGAGCGAGACCTCGCAGCTCGAGCTGGTGCGCCTGATGCTGGGCCGTGAGCTGGAGACGCTCGACCGGCTCGACCGGCAGGAGGCCCCGCCGGTCGACCGCGACCGCACCCCGGTCGTCAAGGTCCTGGGCCTGGGCCGCAAGGGCGCGCTCGAGGCGACCGACCTCGAGGTGCACGAGGGCGAGGTGGTCGGCCTCGCCGGCCTGCTGGGATCCGGGCGCACCGAGCTCGCCCGGCTGCTCTTCGGCGCCGACGCCGCCGACACCGGCGAGGTCGAGGTGCACGGACGCCGTGCGCGGGTGCGGACCCCGCGCCAGGCGATCGACCGGAGGCTGGCCTTCGCCAGCGAGGACCGGCGCGCCGAGGGCGTCATCGGCGACCTCACCGTCGCCGACAACATGCTGCTCGCCCTGCAGGCCTCACGAGGCTGGCTGCGCCCGATCCCACCCGCCCAGCGGACCACGCTGGTGGCGCGCTACCTCGAGGCGCTCGACGTACGACCCGCCGACCCGCACGCGCTGATGCGCAACCTCTCGGGCGGCAACCAGCAGAAGGTGCTCCTCGCGCGCTGGCTGCTCACCGAGCCGGAGCTGCTGCTGCTCGACGAGCCGACCCGCGGCATCGACGTGGGCGCCAAGGCCCAGATCCAGCAGCTGGTCGCCGAGCTCGCCGGCCGCGGGATGGCGGTCGTCTTCATCTCCGCGGAGCTGGAGGAGGTGCTGCGCCTCTCCGACCGGGTGGTGGTGATGCGGGAGCGGCGCAAGATCGCCGAGCGCGAGGGCGGCGACCTGACCGTCGGCGAGGTGCTCGAGACCATCGCCGCCGAGGCCACCCACACGCACTTGACGGAGACGACCGACGGGGAGGCCCCGCGATGACCGACACGCTCACCCCGCCCGACCTGCCCGAGGCCACCGAGCCCGAGCGCCGGGCCAGCAGGCTGGAGACCGCGCGGCGCAGCCCGCTGGTGTGGCCGGTGCTGGCGCTCGTGCTGCTGCTGGCGGTCAACACCGTGGCGACGCCGACCTTCCTCCTCGTCGACCTCTCCGGTGACCGGCTCAGCGGGCCGCTGGTCAACATCGCCCGCAACGCCGCGCCGCTGGTCCTCATCGGGCTCGGCATGACCCTGGTCATCGCCACGCGGGGCATCGACCTCTCCGTCGGCGCGGTGGCCGCCATCGCGGGCGCGGTGGCCTGCGTCCACATCGCCGGGTCGCCGGACCCCGGGGCGGCGAGCACCGCCGTCGTGGCGATGTCCCTCGCGCTGGCGTGCTGCGTGGCACTGGGGCTGTGGAACGGCTTCCTGGTCTCGGTGCTCGGCATCCAGCCGATCATCGCCACCCTGGTGCTGATGACGGCCGGGCGCGGCCTGGCGATGCTGGTCACCGACGGCCAGATCACCACGGTGACCAACGGCGTCCTCTCGGGCCTGGCCGTCGGCCACGTCGCCAAGGTCCCCGTGGCGGTGCTCGTGGCGCTGGCCGTCCTGGGGCTGACCGCCTTCGTCGTGCGCCGGACCGCGCTCGGCATGCTCGTCGAGGCCGTGGGCATCAACCCGGAGGCGAGCCGGCTGGCGGGCGTCCGCTCCCGCACGATCATCTGGACCGTCTACGTCTTCGTCGCGCTTTGCGCCGGCCTGGCCGGCCTGATGATCGCCGGCAACACCAACGCCGCCGACGCCAACAACGCCGGGCTCTGGATCGAGCTCGACGCCATCCTCGCCGTCGTCATCGGCGGTACGTCGCTGGCCGGCGGGCGCTTCTCGCTGGCCGGCACCGTGGTGGGCGCCCTCTTCATCACCACGCTGGCCGTGACCATCACCAACCTCGGCATCCCCTCCCAGACCAACTACGTCTTCAAGGCGATCGCGGTCATCGCGGTCTGCCTGATCCAGTCGCCGCAGGTGCGCCACGCACTCCGTCGGCGACGTACGCCGGCCCGCACGGTGGCGGGAGGTGCGGCATGAGCGCCGCCACCGACACCCCGGTCGGCAGCAGCGTCGTCCCCTCGACGTGGGACCGGGTGCGGTCGTGGTCGCCGGGGCAGCGCTACCTGCCGGTGATCGCCACCGTCGTGGTCTTCCTCTCGCTCTTCTCCGCCGGCGGGATCCGCTACGAGGGCTTCGCCGACCCGCAGGTCTTCCTGAGCCTCTTCCTCGACAACGCCTTCCTGATCGTGCTGGCCGTCGGCATGACCTTCGTGATCCTCACCGGAGGGATCGACCTCTCGGTGGGGTCGGTGGTGGCGCTCTCCACCGTGATCGCCGCCAGGACGCTGGAGGCCGGCTGGGCGGCACCCGCCGCCATCGCCGCCGTGCTGCTCGTGGGCACCGTCATCGGGCTGCTGCACGGCGTGCTGATCCAGTACCTCGGCATCCAGCCCTTCATCGCCACGCTGGCGGGCATGTTCCTGGCGCGGGGGCTGTGCTTCCTGCTGGCCGAGCGGTCGATCCCCATCGACGACGAGACCTTCTCCACGATCGCGTTCGCCACCATCACGCTGCCCGGCGGCTACTACACGACCTGGACCGCCGTGGTGGCGCTGGCGACGGTGGTCGTGGCGGCGTACGTGCTGGCCCGCAGGCGCTTCGGGCGCACCGTCTACGCCGTGGGCGGCAGCGAGGCCTCCGCGCTGCTGATGGGGCTGCGGGTGGCGCGCACCAAGGTCGCGGTCTACGCCGTCAGCGGCTTCTGCGCCGCGCTCGGCGGCCTGCTCTTCAGCCTCTACATGCTCTCCGGCAACAGCCTGCACGCCGTCGGCATGGAGCTCGACGCCATCGCGGCGGTGGTCATCGGCGGCACCCTGCTGACCGGTGGCCGCGGCCTGGTGGTCGGCTCGCTGGTCGGCGTGCTCGTGCTCGGGACCATCCAGACCTTCATCTCCTTCGACGGCACGCTCAGCTCGTGGTGGACCAAGATCACCATCGGCGTGCTGCTGCTCGCCTTCGTGATGGTGCAGCGGCTCGCCACGCGGAGGCAGCCGTGAGCGTCGTGCGGCAGGGCGACCGGACGCCGGTGATGGCCGACGTCGCGCGCCTGGCGGGGGTCTCGCTGCAGACCGTCTCGCGCGTCGTCAACGGCGCGCCCCACCTGCGACCCGCCACCCGGGCCAAGGTCGAGGAGGCCATCGCCCAGCTCGGCTACCGGCCCAACCCGGCGGCCCGCTCGCTGGTGACCCGGCGGTCCGGCACGATCGGTCTGATCGCCACCAAGAGCGAGTTCTACGGGCCGTCCACGATCCACCGGGCGGTGCAGGGCGCGGCGCGCGACGCCGGCTACTTCGTCAGCGCCGTCGACCTCGCCGAGGTCACGCGCGGCAGCCTCGCCGAGGCCGTGGAGCACCTGCGCGACCAGCGCGTCGAGGCGATCGTGATGAACGCCGCCAACGACGAGTCGATCGAGATCGCCCGCCGCCAGGAGACCGGCGGCGTCCCCGTGGTCGTCGTCGAGGGCGACCTCTCCCGCGCCGGGCTCACCGTCGGCGTCGACCAGCGCGCGGGCGCCCTGCTGGCCGCCGAGCACCTGCTCGGGCTCGGTCACACCCGGATCGCCCACGTCGCCGGTCCGCAGGAGTGGACCGAGGCCCGGGCGCGGCTCGACGGCTGGCGCACCGCGCTGCACGTCGCCGGCCTGCGCCCCCCGGAGCCGCTGACCGGTGACTGGACGGTCGCCAGCGGGTACGCCGCCGGCCGCCGCCTGGCCGCCGACCTCGGCGTCACGGCCGTCTTCGTGGCCAACGACCACATGGCGATCGGGGTGCTGCACGCGCTCCACGAGGCCGGCCGCGCCGTGCCCGACGACCTCAGCGTCGTCGGCTTCGACGACCTGCCCGAGTCGGCCTACCTGCTGCCCGCGCTGACCACCGTGCGGCAGGACTTCGCCGCCGTGGGCAGGCGGGCCATCGAGCTGCTGCAGGCCGCCCTCGGCCCGGGCGGACCCGCCCCCGGGGGGCGGCTGCTGCGACCCGAGCTGGTGCGCCGGGCCAGCACCGCGCCCGTCCCTGACTCCCCGCGCGACCCCAGGAGGACCCCGTGAGCGAGACCTACGTCGTCGGCGTCGACTTCGGCACCCTGTCGGGCCGCGCCCTGGTGGTGCGCGTCGGCGACGGCGCCGAGCTCGGCACCGCCGTCACGCCGTACCCGCACGAGGTGCTCGAGCGGGCGCTGCCGGCCTCGCTCGCCGGCCGCGAGGTGCCGCTGCCGCCCGACTGGGCGCTGCAGGTGCCCGAGGACTACCGCCACGTGCTGCGCACCGCCGTCCCCAAGGCGCTCGCCGCGGCCGGGATCGATCCGGGCGACGTGGTCGGCATCGCCACCGACTTCACCGCCTGCACCATGGTGCCGACCCTCGCCGACGGCACCCCGCTCAACGAGCTGCCCGACCTCGCCGACCGGCCGCACGCCTACACCAGGCTCTGGAAGCACCACGCCGCCCAGCCGCAGGCCGACCGGGTCAACGCCCTCGCCGAGCAGCGGGGGGAGAGCTGGCTCTCCCGCTACGGCGGGCTGATCTCCTCCGAGTGGGAGCTGGCCAAGGGGCTGCAGCTCTACGAGGAGGACCGGGAGGTCTACGACCGCACCGAGCGCTGGGTCGAGGCGGCCGACTGGATCGTCTGGCAGCTGTGCGGGCGCTACGTGCGCAACGCCTGCAGCGCCGGCTACAAGGGCGTGCTGCAGGACGGCGCCTACCCCTCCCACGACTTCCTCGAGGCGCTGGCGCCCGGCTTCGGAGGCTTCGTCGACGACAAGGTCGCGCAGCCGCTGGGCCGGCTCGGGGACCGCGCGGGCGGGCTCAGCGCCGAGGCCGCCGGCTGGACCGGGCTGCCGGAGGGCATCGCGGTGGCCGTCGGCAACGTCGACGCCCACGTCACGGCGCCGGCCGCCCAGGCCACCGGACCGGGCGAGATGGTCGCGATCATGGGCACCTCGACCTGCCACGTCATGAGCGCCGAGGTGCTGCGCGAGGTCCCGGGCATGTGCGGGGTCGTCGACGGCGGCATCGTCGCCGGCTCCTGGGGCTACGAGGCCGGGCAGAGCGGCGTGGGCGACATCTTCGGGTGGTTCGTCGAGACCCAGGTGCCCGCGACGTACGCCGCCGCGGCCGCCGCGGCCGGGGAGGACCTGCACGAGCACCTGACCCGGCTCGCCGCCGACCAGCCGGTCGGCGCGCACGGACTGGTCGCGCTCGACTGGCACAGCGGCAACCGCTCGGTGCTCGTCGACCACGAGCTCTCCGGGCTCGTGGTGGGTCAGACCCTCGGCACCCGCCCGGAGGACACCTACCGCGCCCTGCTCGAGGCCACGGCCTTCGGCACCCGCGTCATCGTGGAGACCTTCCGCGAGGCCGGGGTGCCCGTCGAGCACTTCGTCGTGGCCGGGGGCCTGGCCAAGAACGCCCTCTTGATGCAGGTCTACGCCGACGTGCTGCGGCTCCCGCTGTCGCTCGCCGGCTCCAGCCAGGGCCCGGCGCTGGGGTCGGCCATCCACGCGGCGGTGGCGGCCGGGTGCTACCCCGACGTGGCGGCCGCGGCCGCCCGGATGGGCCGCGTGGTCCGCGACGCCTACCTGCCCGACGAGGGCCGCGCGGCGGCGTACGACCGGCTCTTCGCGGAGTACCGGCTGCTGCACGACGCCTTCGGTCGCGACCCCGGCACGATGCGACGGCTGCGGGCGCTGCGGCGCGAGGCGGTGGCCCGGTGACCGCGGTGGCCGCCGCGCGGGCGACCGTGGCGACGCTGCGGCAGGAGGTCGCGGCGCTGCACGCCGAGCTCACCCGCTACCAGCTCGTCGTCTGGACCGCCGGCAACGTCTCCGCGCGGGTGCCGGGTCACGACCTCATGGTGATCAAGCCGAGCGGCGTCGCCTACGGCGACCTCACGCCGGAGTCGATGGTCGTCTGCGACCTGCACGGCCGCGTGGTGGAGGGGGAGCACGCGCCGTCGTCCGACACCGAGGCGCAGGCCTACGTCTACCGCCACCTGCCCGAGGTGGGCGGGGTGGTGCACACCCACTCGCCGTACGCCACGGCCTGGGCGGCGCGGGGGGAGCCGGTGCCGTGCGTGCTGACGATGGGCGCCGACGAGTTCGGCGGCGAGATCCCGGTCGGCCCCTTCGCGGTCATAGGCGACGACTCCATCGGGCGCGGCATCGTCGAGACGCTCCGCAGCAGCCGCTCGCCCGCGGTGCTGATGCAGAACCACGGCCCCTTCACCGTCGGGCCGACCGCCCGGGCGGCGGTCAAGGCCGCGGTGATGTGCGAGGACGTCGCCCGCACCGTGCACCTGGCGCGGCAGCTCGGCACCCCCGTCCCGATCCCCCAGGACCGCATCGACCACCTCCACGACCGCTACCAGCACGTCTACGGCCAGCGCTGAGCCCGGCCGGCCGACCCTCCCCGAATCGAGGCAGCATGACCACGTCCGCCACCCCCCGCCAGGTGTGGTTCCTCACCGGCTCCCAGGCGCTCTACGGCCAGGAGACCCTCGACCAGGTCGCCGCGCAGTCGCGCGCCGTGGCCGCCGAGCTGGCCGACGGGCTCGGCGCCGACCTCCCCGTCGAGGTCGTGTGGCAGCCGGTGCTGCTCGACGCCGTGGCCATCCACCGCCAGGTGCTCGAGGCCAACGCCGACCCGTCCTGCCTGGGCGTCGTGGTGTGGATGCACACCTTCTCGCCGGCCAAGATGTGGATCGCCGGCCTCGACGCGCTCGCCAAGCCGCTGCTCCACCTGCACACGCAGGCCGGCATGGCGCTGCCCTGGTCGACCATCGACATGGACTTCATGAACCTCAACCAGGCCGCCCACGGCGACCGCGAGGTCGGCCACGTCGAGTCGCGGCTCGGGGTGCCGCGCAAGGTCGTGGCGGGCCACGTCGCCACGCCCGAGGTACGCCGCCGCGTGGCCAGCTGGGTGCGGGCGGCGCTGGGGCGCGCCGAGCTGCGGCAGCTGCGCCTGGCCCGCTTCGGCGACAACATGCGCGACGTCGCGGTGACCGAGGGCGACAAGGTCGAGGCCCAGCGGGTCCTCGGGGTCTCGGTCAACACCTACGGCGTCAACGACCTCGTCGCGGTCGTCGACGCCATGGCCGACGACGACGTCGACAAGCTGGTCGTGGAGTACGCCGACCGCTACGCCGTGGCGCCCGAGCTGCTCCCGGGCGGCGAGCGGCACGAGTCGCTGCGCTACGGCGCACGCATCGAGCTCGGCCTGCGGGCCTTCCTGACCGACGGGGGCTTCGGCGCCTTCTGCACCAACTTCCAGGACCTCGGCGGGCTGCGACAGCTGCCGGGGCTGGCGGTGCAGCGGCTGATGGCCGACGGCTACGGCTTCGGCGGCGAGGGCGACTGGAAGACCGCCGTGCTGCTGCGCGGCATGAAGACGATGGCCGCCGGGCTCCCGGGGGGCACGTCCTTCATGGAGGACTACACCTACCACCTGGTCCCGGGCGAGGAGAAGGTCCTCGGCGCCCACATGCTCGAGGTCTGCCCGTCGCTCACGTCCGCCCGGCCGTCGCTGGAGATCCACCCGCTCTCCATCGGCGACCGCGAGGACCCGGTGCGGCTGCGCTTCACCGCCGACCCGGGGGCCGCCGTCGTCGTCGGCCTCTCCGACACCGGCGACCGCTTCCGCCTCACCCTCAACGAGGTCGACGTCGTCGAGCCCGACGAGGCGCTGCCGCGGCTCCCGGTCGCCTGCGCGGTCTGGCGCCCCCACCCCTCGCTCGCGACCTCCGCCGAGGCCTGGCTCACCGCCGGCGCCCCCCACCACACGGTCCTCTCCACCGCCCTCGACACCGAGACCGTCGACGACTTCGCCGAGATGACCCGCACCGAGCTCGTCGTCATCGACGCCGCCACCACCCCCCGGCGCTTCGCCCGCGAGCTGCGCTGGTCCGCGGCGTACCACCGGCTGGCCCGGGGGCTGTGAGGGCGGTCGTTGCGGTTTCACCAGTTAACTTGTGAAGCCCGCACTTCCCCACCGAAGTTTCCGTAGGCCAGTGCCAGTTTCCCAAGTTGACTGGTGAAACCGGCACGCCCGCACCCCACCCACGAGAGGACCCCCCATGGAGCACCGCACCCTCGGCCGTACGGCGCGCGAGGTCTCGGCCGTCGGGCTCGGCACCTGGCAGCTCGGCGCCGACTGGGGCGAGGTCAGCGAGAGCGACGCCCGTGAGGTGCTGGAGGCCTCGGCCGAGGCGGGGGTGACCTTCTACGACACCGCTGACGTGTACGGCGACGGTCACAGCGAGCAGGTGGTCGGGCGCTTCCTGGCGGCGCACCCCGACGCCGGCTTCACCGTGGCCACCAAGATGGGCCGCCGGGTCGAGCAGCGGCCCGAGCTCTACACCCCCGAGGCCTTCCGCGAGTGGACCGACCGCTCGCGTCGCAACCTGGGCGTCGACACCCTCGACCTGGTGCAGCTGCACTGCCCCCCGACCGCCGTCATCGACGACGACCGGACCTACGACGCGCTCGACGCGCTGGTCGCCGACGGCGCGATCGCGGCGTACGGCGTGAGCGTCGAGACCTGCGACCAGGCCCTCGCGGCGATCGCGCGGCCCGGGGTGGCGAGCGTGCAGATCATCGTCAACCCGCTGCGGCTCAAGCCGCTCGACCAGGTGCTGCCGGCCGCGGCCGACGCCGGTGTCGGCATCGTCGTGCGGGTGCCGCTGGCCAGCGGCCTGCTCTCCGGGAAGTACGACGAGGCCACCACCTTCGCCGACGACGACCACCGCAGCTACAACCGCGACGGCAGCGCCTTCGATGTCGGCGAGACCTTCTCCGGCGTGCCGTACGACGTCGGCCTGGCCGCCGCGCGCGACTTCGCCGAGCTGGTCGGCAGCACCGCGCCGGGCATCACCTCGGCGCAGGCCGCGATCGCGTGGGCCTGGCAGCAGCCGGGCGTCACCACGGTGATCCCGGGCGCCCGGAGCCCCGAGCAGGCCCGCGCCAACGCCGCCGCCGGCGACGTCCCCCCGCTGCCCGGCGACCTCTTCGCCGGCGTCCGCGCGCTGTACGACGCCCGCGTCCGCGAGCTGGTGCACGACCGCTGGTGACGCCGCGGCCGTCCATGTAACGCGCCGTTGCACCGCGCGTACACCGCCGGAGAAGGGCACTCAGGCGCTGTAACGGAGCGTTACATGCCCGCGCGCCCGCCCCGCCCCCGCCACCACCACGTGCCGGCGCCGACCAGGGCGACGGCGAGCAGGGCGGCGAGGGGCCAGCCCCAGCCGCCGCCGAGCCAGGAGTGGACGACGGCCATGCCCACGGTGGCGTAGACGAGCGCCCAGAGCAGCGCGCCGGCGAGCAGGCCCGGCAGGTAGCGGCGCAGCGGCATCCGCAGCGCCCCCGCGGAGGCGTTGACGGCCGACTGCACGCCGATCGTCAGGAACGACAGCGTGACGACGGGCGCGCCCCAGCGCGCCACCAGCTCCTGCGCACGGCGTACGCCGGGGCGGTCGAGCCACCGCTGCGCCCGGGCGCTGTGCTCGCCGCCCCGCCGCGCCACCCGGCCCAGGGCGTACGTCGCCCCGCCGCGGCAGCACGCCACCACGACCAGGAAGGCGTACGCCGCGGCGAACGGGAGGTCCTCGACCACGGCCCGATCGTCCCGCACCCGGGCGGTGACAGACTCACCAGGTGACCTGGTTCGAGTCCCCCGCGGAGACCGAGAAGCGCCTGGCCGAGGCGGGCTACCTCGCCGACACGGCGACCGCCACGACGACCTACCTCGCGGCCGCCCTCGGCAAGCCGCTGCTCGTCGAGGGTCCGGCCGGCGTCGGCAAGACCGAGCTGGCGAAGGCGGTCTCCCGGGCGACGGGCGCCGAGCTGGTGCGGCTGCAGTGCTACGAGGGGCTCGACGAGGCACGGGCGCTCTACGAGTGGAACTACAAGAAGCAGCTGCTGCGCATCCAGGCCTCCCAGGGCCAGGCGTGGGACGAGACCCACGACCAGATCTTCACCGAGGAGTTCCTGCTCACCCGGCCGCTGCTCACCGCGATCCGCAACGAGCACCCCACCGTGCTGCTCGTCGACGAGGTCGACAAGACCGACGTCGAGGTCGAGGGGCTGCTGCTGGAGGTGCTCTCCGACTTCCAGGTCAGCATCCCCGAGCTCGGCACCGTCGGCGCCGTGCGCCGTCCGCTCGTGGTGCTCACCTCCAACGCCACCCGCGAGCTGTCGGAGGCGCTGAAGCGACGCTGCCTCTTCCTCCACGTCGACCACCCCGACAAGGAGCGCGAGCGCGCGATCGTGGTCTCGCAGGTGCCGGAGGTCGAGGAGGCGCTGGCCGGGCAGGTGGTCGACGCGGTCGCCGCCCTGCGGCAGCTCGAGCTGCGCAAGTCGCCCTCCATCGCCGAGACCGTCGACTGGGCGCGCACGCTCGTCGCGTTGCAGGTCGGCACCCTCGACGACGACGTCGTCGCCCGCACCCTCGGCGTGGTCCTCAAGCACGCCAGCGACCACGACCGGGCGCTGGCCGCGCTCGCGGGGGAGCGCCGGCGGCGGTGACGCTCCTCGACCGCCACACCGACTTCCTGCACGCGCTGCGCGCGGCGGGGATCCCGGTCTCGCTGGCCGAGGGGCTCGACGCCGTCCGCGCCGTCGACGCCCTCGGGCTCGGGGAGCGCGAGACGCTGCGCGCGGCCTACGCCGCCACCCTGCTCAAGCGGCAGGCCCACCGCCCGGGCTTCGACCAGGTCTTCGACCTCTACTGGCCGGCCCTGGTGGGTGATGGGGTGGGCGACGGGGTGGGCGACGGGGTGGGCGACGCTACGGACCCCGAGGAGGCCGTGGGTCCCTCGGACGGTCCGGCCGAGCTCGCCGACCTGCGCGAGCGCGTCGAGCAGGCGCTGGCAGCCGACGGGGCAGCGGACGGCGCCGACGCCGGCGACCTGACGGCGCTCGCCCGCGAGGCGGTGGCCCGCTTCGGCCGGATCCGCGGGCGCGGCCCGGGGGAGCAGCGGTGGTCGGCGTACAACACGCTCAACCGGGTGGCCGCCGACGACCTCGGGGGCCGGGCCGCCGTGCGCCGCTTCGAGGAGCTCGTCGAGACCGAGGTACGCCGCCGCGCGGCCGAGGTCCGCGGCCCCGACCACGTGGCGCGCCACGCGGTGCGCACGGCCGTCGACCAGCTCGACTTCTCCAGGGCGTCGCGGGCCGAGCTGGACCGGATGCGCCACGAGATCCAGCCGCTGGCGCGTCGGCTGGCCAGCCGGCTCCACCGCGAGCAGCGGGACCGGCGCCGGGGGCCGCTGGACTTCCGGCGCACCGTGCGCGCCTCGATGAGCAGCGGGGGCGTGCCGCTGACCACCCACCACCGCCCGCGTCGTCCCGGCCGGCCCGATCTCGTCGTGCTCTGCGACGTCAGCGGCTCGGTCGCGGGCTTCGCCGGCTTCACCCTGATGCTGGTCTTCGCGCTGCGCGAGCAGTTCGACCGGGTGCGCGCCTTCACCTTCGTCGACGACGTGCACGAGGTGACCGACGACTTCACCCGAGGCGCCGACCCCGCCGACGCGCTCGCCCGGCTCTCCGCGAGCGCGGCCCACGCCAGCCGCTTCGGCCGCACGCAGTACGGCCGCGCCTTCACCCGCTTCGCCGAGCAGCACCGCGACGCGCTGACGCCCCGCACCCACCTGCTCGTGCTGGGTGACGCGCGCTCCAACTACGGCGACCTCGCCCTGCCGGTCGTCGCCGACCTGGTGCACGCCGCCCGCCGCAGCTGGTGGCTCAACCCCGAGCACCCGCGCCACTGGGGCACCGGCGACTCCGAGGCGCCCGAGTACGCCGCGCTGCTGCCGATGGTCGAGTGCCGCAACCTCACCCAGCTCGGGGAGTTCGTGCACGACCTGGCCTGAGGGCGCCGCGGTCCGATCTGCGGTCGCCGCCACGCGCGGGCCGGCGCGGGAGTAGAGTGGCGAGTTCCGTTTTTTCCCCGGGAGGACCCGCGTTGAACGAAGACGTGGCCGCGCGCGAGGTCGCGCGCGAGCAGGCGTACGTCGACACCGTCTACACGCATCTCGAGCGTGCCGCAGCCTTCACCCAGGAGCTCGCCAAGGAGGGCCTGGAGCGAGGACGCATCGGCAACGAGGGCGGTCTGGTCGAGCGCGACGCGATGGTCTACCAGGCGGCCCGCCGCCTGGCGACGCTCGACGCGGCGCACGAGGGGCTGGTCTTCGGCCGGCTCGACATGCACCCCGACCTCGACGTGCCGCCGCGCTACATCGGCCGCATCGGGCTGCGCGACGAGTCCTACGACACGCTGCTGGTCGACTGGCGCGCGCCCGCGGCCGCGAAGTTCTACCAGGCCACGCAGGCCGACCCGCAGGGCGTCGTACGCCGCCGCGTGCTGCGCAGCAAGGGCGTCGAGGTGCTCGGCGTCGAGGACGACCTGCTCGACGCGGAGGCCGACACCGACCTCCCCGTGGTCGGCGAGGGCGCGCTGATGGCGCAGCTCTCGCGCGCCCGCGACCGCTCGATGCACTCGATCGTCGCGACCATCCAGGCCGAGCAGGACCGCGCGATCCGGGCGCCCGAGAAGGGCGTCGTGGTGATCAGCGGCGGCCCCGGCACCGGCAAGACGGTCGTGGCGCTGCACCGCGCGGCGTACCTGCTCTACGCCGACCGGCGTCGCTACGAGACCGGCGGCGTGCTCGTCGTCGGCCCGTCGGGCGTCTTCATGCGCTACATCGAGCGGGTGCTGCCGTCGCTGGGCGAGACGGCGGTGGCGCTGCGCTCGCTGGGCGAGGTCGTCGACGGCGTCCGCGCCACCCGGCGCGACGAGCCCGCGGTGGCCGAGGTCAAGGGCTCCGCCGCGATGGCCGAGGTGCTGCGGCGCGCGGCGCGCCAGGCCGTGCCCGACGCTCCCACGAGCTTCCGCTACTTCTACCGCGACGACGTAATCGAGCTGCGCGGACGCGAGCTGGGAGCGCTGCGGCGCCAGCTGCTGTCGCACGGCAAGCGCAACCGCACCGCCACCCGGGTCGCCTCCACGCTCATCGACGCGATGTGGCGGCAGGTGCGGGGCGACCGGGCGCGCGAGCGCACCAAGGAGGACTTCGCCGAGGAGGTCCGTCACGACGACGCCTTCCTGGAGTTCGCCGCCGCGTGGTGGCCCGTGCTCGACGCACCCACGGTGCTCGGCTGGCTGCGCGACCCCGAGCTGCTCGCGCGGATCAGCGAGGGCGTGCTCGGCGACGAGGCCGTGCGGCTGCTGGCGAAGTCGTGGGGCCCGGCCGACGCCGAGCTCTCCGTCGACGACGTGCCGCTGCTCGACGAGCTGCGCTACCTGCTCGGCGACCCGCCGCCGGTCGCCACCGGCTCGGTCGACGACGAGTGGCTCTCCGTCGAGGACCGGGCGCTGGTGGAGCAGCGCGAGGTCGTCACCGCCTCCGACCGCGAGTACGCCGGTCGCCCCGGGTGGACGCCGCCGAGCAACCGCACCGAGGACGACCACTACGCCCACGTGCTGGTCGACGAGGCCCAGGACCTCACCCCGATGCAGTGGCGCATGGTCGGCCGCCGCGGCCGCACCGCCACGTGGACCATCGTCGGCGACGCCGCCCAGTCGTCCTGGCCGGTGCCGGCCGAGGCCGCGGCCGCCCGCGCCGAGGCGCTGCTCTCGCCGTCGGGCCGGGAGAAGCCGCTGCACGACTTCCACCTCTCCACCAACTACCGCAACTCCGCGGAGATCTACGCCTACGCCGCGGCGTACGCCGAGCGGGTCGGCCTCGACGCCGACCTCCCGCACGCCGTCCGCTCCACCGGCGTCGAGCCCGACGAGCGGCAGGTCGACGACCTCGAGCAGGGCGTCCGCGCGGCGCTCGGCGAGCTCGCCGGCGCGCTGGAGGGCACCGTCGGGGTCGTCGTCCCCGCGGCCCGGGTCGGGGAGGTCTCCCGCTGGCTGGCCTCGTGGCCCGAGCACGCCGACGAGTCCGGCTCGCCCGACTCGCGCCTCGTCGTCCTCACCGGCCTGGAGACCAAGGGCCTGGAGTTCGACGGCATCGTGGTGGTGCAGCCGCAGGAGATCGAGGACGAGTCGCCCACCGGCCGCGCCACCCTCTACGTCGTCTACACCCGCGCCACCCAGCGCATGATCACCGTCAGCGGCTGACCCGGGCGCAGCGGTCGGGTCGCCGGGTCTCGAGGCCCTCGCCCGGGGGCTCGGGCACCTCGACCACCCGTGGCTGGGGTGGTCGAGGTGTGAGGCGCGCCAGCGCCGAGCCTCGAGGCCCGGTGAGGCGCGTGTGGTCGGTCGGTTGCCGGGTCTCGAGGCCCTCGCCCGGGGGCTCGGGCACCTCGACCATCCGTGGCTGGGGGTGGTCGAGGTGTGAGGCGCGCCAGCGCCGAGCCTCGAGACCCGGTGAGGTGGGCGCGGGTCGCCCGGGTGCGACGTCCGCCCGGGGGCTGGCCGGGCTCAGTCGTCGTCCGGTGGCGTGCGCGCGGTGGGCCGGGAGGCCAGGTCGGGCAGCGCTGCGAAGTCGCCGCGCGCCAGCGCCTCCCGCTTGGCCCGGCTCCATCCCTGCAGCTGCTTCTCGAAGGCGAAGGCCTCGGGGGCGGTCTCGAACTCCCCGCTCCACAGCAACCGGACTGGTCGTCGACGCCGCGGACGGGTGTACGCCGCCCCCTCGCCGATCTGGTGCTGGTGGAGCCGGGCGGCGAGGTCGACGGTGCTGCCGACGTAGTAGCTGCCGTCGCGGCACTCGAGGAGGTACGTCCACGCCATGGGAGCAGGGTGGTGGATGTCGCCGCCCGCGACACGCCTGCGCTGCCGTCCTGTGGATGACCGACCTCGTGGTGGTGGCTGTGGACGTGAGGTGGTCGGGCGGGTCGCCGGGTCTCGAGGCCCTCGCCCGGGGGCTCGGGCACCTCGACCACCACGGTCGATGGGGTGGTCGAGGTGTGAGGCGCGCCAGCGCCGAGCCTCGAGACCCGGTGAGGTGGGTGTGGTGGGGCGCCGGGTCTCGAGGACCTCGCCCGGGGGCTCGGGCACCTCGACCACCCGGTCGCTGGGGTGGCCGAGCCTCGAGACCCGGTGAGGTGCGGCGCGGGCGTGCGGAGCGGGGGTGGGGCGCGCGCGGGTAGCGTTCTCCCGTGACCGAGACCCCCGATGCCCGCGCCGCGCTCGAGGAGCTGCTGGGGCAGGAGGCGTGGGCGGTGGTGCGGCTGCGCGACAGCGCGACGGTGACCCTGGTCGGTGGGCCGGTGAGCCACGTCGAGCGGCTCACCGACGTGCCGCTGGAGGAGGGGGTGCCGCCGGAGGGCAAGCGCTTCGACCGGCTGGTCGCCGTGCCCTTCCGCCAGGTGCGCGAGCGCGGCTTCCACGCGCACGACGACGGCGCGCCGCTCGCGGTGGTCGAGCTGACCACCGAGCGCGAGGTGCCGCTGGAGGAGCTGCTCGCGGCGCTGCCCGACCTCGAGGCGGCCTACGACGACAAGGGCGGCTTCGAGACCTCCGACGACGACTACGCCGAGGTGGTCGACCGCATCATCCGCGACGAGATCGGCCGCGGCGAGGGCGCCAACCTCGTGGTCGGCCGGCACTACCGCGCGCAGCTGCGCGACTGGGGGCCGCACGCGGCGCTCGGTGTGCTCAAGCGGCTGCTCACGGGCGAGCGCGGCGCCTACTGGACCTACTGCTTCTGGACCGGCGAGCGCTTCCTGATCGGCGCCTCGCCCGAGCGCCACGTCAGCGTGCACGGCGGCGACGTGCGGATGAACCCCATCTCCGGCACCTTCCGGCTGCGCGGCCTCGACGACGAGGTGCGCAAGCCGCGGCTGCTGGAGTTCCTGGCCGACGAGAAGGAGATCTTCGAGCTCTTCATGGTCGTCGACGAGGAGCTGAAGATGATGTGCGACATCTGCCACGAGGGCGGCCAGGTGCTCGGGCCCTTCCTCAAGCCGATGACCCACCTCGTCCACACCGAGTACCTGCTCGCCGGCCGCACCCGCAGCGACGTCCGCGAGGTGCTGCGCGACACCATGTTCGCCGCCACCGTCACCGGTGCCCCGGTGGAGAACGCCTGCCGGCTGATCGAGCAGTACGAGGAGGGCGGCCGCGGCTACTACGCCGGTGCGCTCGCGCTGCTCGGGCGCGACGCCGAGGGCGCTCCCACCGCCGACAGCCCGATCGTGATCCGGACGGCGCAGGTCACCGCCGACGGCGCCCTCACGGTCACGGCGGGCGCGACGCTGGTGCGCGACTCCGACCCGCACTACGAAGTGGCCGAGACGCAGGCCAAGGCCAGCGGCATCCTCGCGGCCTTCGGCCTCGCGCCGGCGGCCACGGGCGAGCCGGCGGCCGTGGCCGACCTGATGCAGGACGAGGACGTGCTGATCGCGCTCGGCTCGCGCAACCAGCGGCTCGCGAAGTTCTGGCTCACCGACCAGGCCGGCGCGGCCCCGGCGGCACCGAGCCTGGAGGGCAGGCGGATCGGCATCCTCCACGGCGAGGACGACTTCGTGAACATGCTGGCCCACGTCTTCTCCGTGCTCGGCATGAGCTCGACGGTGGTGCGGCACGAGGACTACGCCGCCGGCTGCTTCGACGACGTCGACCTCGTCGTCGTCGGCCCCGGCCCCGGCGACCCGCAGCAGCACGACCACCCCAAGATCGCGGCGTACCGGCGCGCGGTCGGCGACCTGCTCGCCAGCGAGCGGCCCTTCCTCGCCGTGTGCCTGGGCCACCAGGTGCTCTGCGACCTGGTGGGCCTCGAGCTGGGGATGAAGGACATCGTCTTCCAGGGCACCCAGAGCCGGGTCGGGCTCGGGGGTCGCACCGAGGCGGTCGGCTTCTACAACACCTTCGTGGCCCGGGTCTCGCCGGACGCGACCGGCGAGTGGGTGCTGCCCGACGGCGTCACCGTCGAGGCCGACGCGGAGACCGGCGACGTGCACCAGGTGGCGGGACCGCACTACCGGGGCGTGCAGTTCCACGCGGAGTCGATCCTCACCGAGAACGGCTTCGCCCTGCTCCGTGGCCTGCTCCTGGAGCTCCTGGGGTGAGAGGGCGCCGCCCTGAGGAGCCGAGGGACGAGGCCTCACGAAGGGTGCTGGTGGTGGACCACTACGACTCCTACACCTGGAGCCTGGTCCACCTGCTGGCCTCGGTCACCGGCGTGCTGCCGGAGGTCGTCGAGCACGACCAGCCGGGCGTCCTGGAGCGGGCGCGCGCCGCCACCCACGTCGTGCTCTCGCCCGGCCCCGGGCACCCCGAGGAGCCCCGCGACTTCGCCCTGGGCCACGCGGTCTTCGACCTCGGCGTGCCCGTGCTCGGTGTCTGCCTCGGCATGCAGGCGCTCGTGACGGCGTACGGCGGCACCGTCGCGCGGGTCGAGCCCGCCCACGGCGAGGTCGCCCTGGTCGACCACGACGGGACCGGGCTCTTCGCGGCCATCGACGGCCCCTTCGAGGCCGTGCGCTACCACTCGCTCGCGGCGACGCGGGTGCCCGAGGTGCTCCGCGTGACCGCGACCGACCGCGTCAGCGGGCTGCCGATGGCGGTCGCGCACACGACGCTCCCGCAGGCCGGCGTGCAGTTCCACCCCGAGTCGGTGCTCTCGCAGCACGGCGCGGCCCTCGTCGCGGCGTTCCTCTCGTGAGCGAGCCCGCAGCAGCGCCGGTGGTCGACGCCGTGCGGGCCGGGCTGGCGCGCAGCGACCGGGTCTTCTGGCTCGACGGCGGAGGGGCACGCGGCTGGTCGGGTCGCCGCTCGCTGGTCGGCGTGCTCGGCGACGACGACGTCTCGCTCTCCTACGACGCCGGGCGCCGCGAGGTGACCCGTCACGCCGGCGGCGCCGACGAGGTCGTCGGCGACGACGTCTTCACGGTCCTGGAGTCCGAGCTCGCGCGCGACGCCGGCGACCCGGGCGTGCACTGGGTCGGCTGCCTGGGGTACGCCGCCCGCCCCGACCTCCCCGCCCGGCCGTGGGGCCGCGGTCCCGACGCTGTGTGGCTGCGCTGCACCGACGTGCGCTTCTTCCGCCACGACGGGTCTCGACAGGCTCGACCAGCGGGAGGGGCTCGACCGGCAGCAGGGGCTCGACCAGCAGAGCCGGTCGAGCCTGTCGAGACCCCGCCCCCCTGGTACGCCGCCGCCTTCGCCCGGGTGCAGGAGCAGCTGCGGGCCGGCAACTCCTACGAGGTCAACCTCACCTACCGGGAGCAGGTGCCTGGGGCCGACGACCTGCTCGGCGCCTACCTGCGGCTCCGGGCGGCCAACCCGGCGCCGTACGCCGGCCTGCTCACGCACCGCGGCACCCACTTGCTCAGCAGCAGCCCCGAGCGCTTCGCGACGATCGACGCCGACCGGTGGCTGGAGACCAGGCCGATCAAGGGCACGACGCCGCGGGGCGCCGACGCGGTCACCGACGCGCGGCTGGCCGAGCGGCTCGCGACCGACCCGAAGTTCCGCGCCGAGAACCTGATGATCGTCGACCTGCTCCGCCACGACCTGGCCTCGGTCTGCGACGTGGGCACGGTCTCGGTGCCCCACCTGATGGAGGTGGAGTCGTACGCCGCCGTGCACCAGCTGGTCAGCACCGTGCGCGGGCGGCTGCGCGAGGAGGTCGGCACGGTGGCGGCGCTGCGCGCGCTCTTCCCCGCGGGCTCGATGACGGGCGCACCGAAGCGGCGCACCATGGAGGTGGTCGACGCCGTGGAGCAGGACGCGCGCGGCCTCTACGCCGGGGCCTTCGGGTGGGTCTGTGCCGACGGCCGGGCCGACCTCGGCGTGGTCATCCGCTCGCTGCTCGGGGCGCCCGACGGCAGCTGGTGGCTGGGCACCGGTGGCGGCATCACGGTGCGCTCGGACGTGGCCGAGGAGTGGGCCGAGACGCGGTGGAAGGCCGAGCGGCTGCTGGGCGCACTGGGCGCCCCGCCGTCCTGACGGACGCGCGAGGGCGCCGTACCCCCCGGCTCTCGGGTTCCGGGAGGTACGGCGCGTGGGGCCGCGGGCCGGCGGGGAGACCGCCCCGCCCGCGGGGTCAGGAGGTCGAGGTGCCCTCGTCGGAGGCCAGCGTGGCGGTCGTGGTGCGGGTGTCGCCGTCGCGCTGGTAGGTCAGCGTGACCTCGTCGCCAGGGCGGTGCCCGCGGATGGTGGCGACCAGCGAGTCGGGTCCCTCGATGACCTGGTCGTCGACCTTGGTGATGACGTCGCCCTCCTGGAGGCCTGCCTCCCCGGCGGCACCGCTCGGCTCGACCTGGCTCACCAGCGCACCGGGCGCGGGGTTGTCGATGGTGGCCTCGGGCTCGCCGACCGAGACGCCCAGGCGGGCGTGGGTCGGGGTGTCGCCGGCGACGATCTGGTTGACGATCGGCAGCACCTCGTCGATGGGGATCGCGAAGCCCAGGCCGATCGAGCCCGACTGGCCGCTGCTCTCGCTCGCGGTGCGGATCGAGGAGTTGATGCCGACCACGCGACCGGACATGTCGACCAGCGGACCACCGGAGTTGCCGGGGTTGATCGCGGCGTCGGTCTGCACGGCCGGGTAGGTCGTCGACTGCGAGGCCGTCTGGCCCTGCTGCTGGCCGAAGGGGTCCGGCTGCTGCGGCTGGCTGCCCACCGAGACCGGGCGGTTGAGGGCGCTCACGATGCCGGAGGTGACCGTGGCGTCGAGGCCGAAGGGCGACCCGATGGCGACCACGGACTGGCCGACCTTGAGGTCGTCGGACTGCCCGATCGACGCCGGCGTCAGGTCGCTGACCCCCTCGGCGCGGATCACCGCGATGTCGACGAGCGGGTCGGTGCCGACGACGGTGGCGCGGGCCGTGGTGCCGTCGTTGAAGCTCACCGAGATGGCGCCGTCGCCCTCGGCGCCCTCGACCACGTGGTTGTTGGTGAGGATCTCGCCGTCCTCGCTCAGCACGATGCCGGATCCTGACCCGGCGCCCTCCTGCCCGACCACGTTGACCTTCACCACGCTCGGCAGCACGGCGTCGGCCACCGACTCGACGGTGCCGTCCTCGACCACGGAGGTCTTGGTGGCCTCGAACTCGGTCGGCGCGGTGCGCGTCGCGGCCGGGCCGTCGCCGTTGAGGGCGTCGTACGCCGCGGCCCCGCCGACGCCGGCCGCGCCGCCGACCACCAGGGCCGCCACGAGGACCCCGGCGACGAGCCGCTTGCGGCCACGCTCGCGGGGGGGCGCGGTGGCGACGGCCGCGGGCGCGGCGTAGGGGGCGCCGGCCCAGATCGGCGGCTCGTCGAAGCGCCGGGTGTCCTCGGTGGGGGCGGTGGAGGGGTGGTGGCCGGCGACGGGCTGGTCGCCGGCGGGAGGGCCGACCTGACCAGGCGCGACGCCCGGCGCCTGGCTCGTGCCGGGCTGCGGTCGGTCGGTGGAGGCGGCGTCCGACGGCGGGGGGAAGAGCGGGCGGGTGTGCTCGTCGTGCGAGTCGGCCTCACCCGGGCGGCGGTTGTCCTCGGTCATGTCCACCATCGTGCGCGCCCATCCTGAGAGCCCGCTGGGAGGGCCCTACGACTCGCCTGGAAATCGTCGGGCGCCGACGCCGGGCTAGGTCCGGGCGACCGAGCGGGCCGCGGCGTCGTCGACCCCGGGAGGGTTCGGCGTGCCGGGGACGTGGAACCAGAAGGCCGCGCCGCCGTCGGGTCCGGTGCCGGCCCGCACGACGCCACCGTGCCGGTCGGCCACGGCCTTGACGATCGACAGGCCGAGCCCCGAGCCGGGCATGGTGCGCGACTCCGCCGAGCGGTAGAAGCGCTCGAAGACGTGCGGCAGGTCGACCGCGGCGATGCCGGACCCCTGGTCGGCGACCATCACGGTGCCCTCGGCGACCTCGACGGTGACCACACCACCGCCGGGGCTCCACTTCACGGCGTTGTCGAGCAGGTTGGTGATCGCCCGCTCCAGGGCCGCGGCGTCGCCCATCACCCACCACGGCCGCGTCGAGACCTCGAAGGAGACGGTGGTGGTGCGACGGCGCACGCGCGTGACCGCCTGGGCGACCACGGCGGCGAGCTCGACCGGCTCGACGGACGGGGCGCTCGGGGCGTCGCGCGCCAGCTCGGTGAGGTCGCCGATCAGCTGGGTGAGCTCGTCGATCTGGGCGCGGACGTCGTCGAGCAGCTCGCGGCGCGCCTCGCGGGAGAGGTGGTCGGAGGACTCGGCCTGCGCGAGCAGGTCGAGGTTGGTGCGCAGCGAGGTGAGCGGGGTGCGCAGCTCGTGACCGGCGTCGGCGACGAGCTGTCGCTGCCGCTGCTGAGAGGCCGACAGCGCGGCCAGCATCGCGTTGAAGGCGACCGCGAGCCGAGCCACCTCGTCGTTGCCCTCGACGGTGATCGGGCGCAGCTGCTCGGTGCGCGCGATCTGCTCCACGGCGGTGGTCAGGCGGCGGACCGGGCGCAGGCCGTTGCGCGCGACCGCCCAGCCGGCCAGGCCGGCCGAGACCATGCCGAGGGTGCCGAAGAGCAGCATCACCAGGCCGAGCCGGTCGAGCATCCGGTCGGTCGGCTGCAGCGACTGCGCCAGGATCAGCGCCTCCCCGGACTGCGCGGGCACCGCCACCACGCGGTAGCGCTCCCGGTCGATCAGCACCGTGCGCGCCGACCACGCCTCGGTGCCGAGCGCAACCTTGGCCTCGGGCAGGTAGTCCATCGACGCGCTGGTCTGACCGTCGGCGCTCTGGATCAGGCCGGTGCGGGCGTCGAGGAAGAGGATCTTGACGTCGGCGGCGCCGAGCATCCACGGCGGCACCTGCTGGCGCTGCAGCACCTCGAGGGTGTCGGTGTGCGCCGCCTGCGCGGCGCGGGTGCGCAGCGACTCGTCGAGGCTGTCGAGGGTCTGCATCCGCACCGTGGCGTACGCCGCGAAGGCGACGCCGGTCACCGCCAGGCCGACCGCGATCGTGGTGAGCAGGGTGACCCGGCTGGCCAGCGAGCGGCGGTAGCGCCACGTGCCACGGCGCCCGACGGGTCCGCCGTCGCCGCCGGGGTACGCCGCGCCGCTCACCGCTGTCTCACTTCTGGCTCACCGCTGCCTCACTGGCTCTCGCGCAGCACGTAGCCGACACCGCGCACGGTGTGCAGCAGCCGGGGCTCGCCGGCCTCCTCGGTCTTGCGCCGCAGGTAGCCGACGTAGACCTCCAGGCTGTTGGCGGTGGTGGGGAAGTCGAAGCCCCAGACCTCCTCGAGGATGAAGGAGCGCTCGAGCACCCGACGCGGCCGGCGCAGGAAGAGCTCGAGCAGGTTGAACTCCGTGCGCGTCAGCTCGATGGCGCGGCTGCCGCGGCGTACCTCGCGGCTGGCGAGGTCCATCGAGAGGTCGGAGAAGGCCAGCCGCTCGTCGCCCTCGTCGGTCGGCGTCACGCGCCGCAGCAGCGCCCGCAGGCGGGCGAGCAGCTCCTCGAGGGCGAAGGGCTTGGTGAGGTAGTCGTCGGCGCCGGCGTCGAGTCCCTCGACCCGGTCGCCGACCGCGTCGCGCGCGGTGAGCACCAGGATCGGCACGGAGTTGCCCACCTCGCGCAGCGCACGCGTCGTCTCCAGCCCGTCGAGGCGCGGCATCATCACGTCCATCACGACGGCGTCGGGGTCGATCGCCCCGATCCCGGCCAGCGCCTCCGCGCCGTCGCTCGCCGTCGAGACCTGGTAGCCGTTGAACTCCAGCGACCGTCGCAGCGACTCGCGCACGGCCCGGTCGTCCTCCACGACCAGCACGTGCTGCCGCTCCTGATCCGCACTCACGCAGGCAAGGGTGCCACTGGTGGCTGAGCGGGCGCTGAGACGCGCGCCGGGCCGGGCGCTTTCCGCGGGGAAAGCGGGTGGGTCCCGCTTTCCGCGTGACCGGGTCGTCGTACGTCGGCGTGTCGGGTGCCGTCGGCGCGGAAACCCGGGCGCGGGGGTCTTTCCCCGCGGAAAGGCCGGCGGCAGCGGCTCAGGCGTAGCGGCGCGCGAGCTCGGCGGCGCGCTGGCCGTAGTGGCCGCCGAAGAGGGCGGCGTGGACGAGCACGGGGTGGAGCTGGTGCAGCGGCTGCCGCTCCTCCCAGCCGTCGGCGAGGGGGCTGGCCTCGGCGTAGGTGTCGAGCAGGCGTCCCAGGTGCGGCAGGCCGAAGAGGGCGAGCATGGCGAGGTCGGTCTCGCGGTGGCCGCCGTGCGCGGCGGGGTCGACCAGGGTGGCGTGGTCGACCGACCAGACCACGTTGCCCGACCAGAGGTCGCCGTGGAGCCGCGCCGGGGGCTCCGCCGGTCCGGCGAGCTCCACCAGGCGGCGTACGACGGACTCGACGGCGGCGACCTCGTCGCGCGCGACGTGGCCGCGGTCGCGGGCCAGCTTGAGGTAGGGCAGCACCCGCGTGGTGGCGTAGAAGTCGGGCCACGTGGTCGTCTGCTTGCCCGGCAGCGGCAGCGTGGCGATGTAGCCGTCGGCGCCCTCGATCCCGCCGTACGCCGGGGCGCCGCTGGCGTGCAGCTCGGCGAGCTCGCGACCCAGCCGGGCCGCCACCTCGGGCGTCGGCCGCGCGTGCTCGACCCAGCCGAGCACGAGGCAGTCGTGCTCGACGGCCAGGACCTCGGCGACCGGGGCGACGCCGGGCTCGGCCAGCCAGCGCAGGCCGCGCGCCTCGACCTCGAAGAAGTCCTCCGGCGCGTGCGCCCGGGTCTTCACCAGCGCCGAGGTGCCGTCGGAGAGCCGCACCCGCGTCGCGGTGCAGACGTCGCCGCCCGCCACCGGGGTGGTGGACACGACGGCGCTGTCGAGCAGCCGCTCGACCCGCTCCGCCACGCCCCGCATCCGTGCCACGCCCCTCAGCCTGCCGCGACACCGGTCACGACGCCAGGGCGCGCTCGTCGGGAGGACGGCCTCAGGCGGTGCGGGCGACCGGCCGGCACCACCCCGGGTCGCGGCCGAGGTGTGCCAGCAGCCGGTCGGCCGCCGGAGCGCCCGCGGGCAGCGGCACGGCCGGCGCGAAGCGGCGTCCGCGGTCGCCGACGACGGCCCGCGCGACCGGGAGCAGCCGCTCGCCGAGGTCCTCGGGCAGGGCGTAGGGAGCCTCGACGGTGCGGGCGACGTCCCAGCCGTGCACCAGCACCTCGACCGCCCCGACGAGGGCGAGCGTGTCGCGGCCGAGCGGCAGGTCGTCGATCCGCACGGAGGCCGAGGTGACGCGGGCCGCCCACGCGGTGCGGGTCTCGAGGGCGCGGCGGCACACCCGGTCGACCAGGGCGCCGGTGTCGTCGCCGGGAGCCGGCTCCACCGCCACGTGGCCGAGCCGCGCCGCCTCGCCCAGCGCCGCGAGCGAGTCGTGCATGTGGACGAGGAGGTCGCGCAAGGTCCACGCCGCGCAGGGCGTCGGCAGGAGCGGGTCGGCGGCGCGGGCCAGCTGCAGCGAGCCGCAGGTCCACGTCAGCGCGGCGTCGAGGACCGCCAGCGAGGGCGGTCGCTGACGCGGGGCCACGTCAACCGCCGACGTACGACGCGGGCAGCCGCTCGGGCAGCCCGAAGGTGCGGAAGAGCTCGCTCGCTCCCGCGTGCGGCTGGGCGTCGGGGCCGACCGGCACGTCGTCGCGGCTCAGGTCGAAGAAGGCCACCACGTGCTGCACCAGCCCGCCGACGATCTGCAGCACCTGCAGCTGGAAGGGCACGAAGTCGCCGTCGGGGGTGCGCATGTAGAGCCCGAAGGCCGGCTGGCCGTTGGCCGTGGTGCGGATCATCGGCATGTCCTGCGGGCCACCGGGGCAGTTGTGCTGGATCAGCTCGCCGATCGTCTCGGGGCCCTGGTACCAGCCGGTGAAGGGCGGCATCTCCCAGACGGCGTCGGCCGCGAGCATGGTGGCCAGCGCCTGGGTGTCCTTGGCCCAGAACGCCGCGGTGTAGCGGTCGAGCATCTGCTCCAGCTCGGGGGTGAGCTCGTCCTCGACGGTGCCCTCGGTCAGCTGCTTCTCCGCGAGCTGCGCGTGAGCGCGCTGCAGCGCGCTGTTGACCGCCGCGACGGTCGTGTCGAGCGCCTGGGCGGTCTCCTTCGCGCTCCACCGCAGCACGTCGCGCAGCACCAGCACGGCCCGCTGCCGCGGGGGCAGGTGCTGCAGCGCGGCGACGAAGGCGAGCCGGATGGCGTCGCGGTTGCCGACGACCTCGGCCGGGTCGACGTTGGCGACGTCGACCATCACGTCGGGCATCGGCTGCAGCCACGGCACCTCGTCGGCGGTCACCAGCTCGTCGGTCGCGCCCGAGTCGGGCATGCCGAGGCCGGTCGGCAGCGGCCGGCGTCCCTTGCGCTCCAGGCCGGTGAGGCACACGTTGGTGGCGATCCGGTAGAGCCAGGTGCGCACGCTCGAGCGGCCCTCGAAGTCGTCGAAGGCCTTCCACGCGCGCAGGTAGGTCTCCTGCACCATGTCCTCGGCGTCGTAGACCGACCCGGTCATCCGGTAGCAGTGCGCCGTCAGCTCGCGACGGAACTGCGCCGTGGCCTGGTCGAATCCCTCCGGTGCGGGCACGGCGGTTGTGGCGTCGTCGAGCTGGGTCATGCGTCCTCCTGGTGCGGTCTCCCGAGCGTACGTAGCCATAGACCCCGCGTCAGCCCTCGACTCATCGGTGCCGCTCAGCCCAGGAGTCGGCGCAGGTCCTCGACCAGCGTGTCGCTGGTGCGCTCGACCACCGCCAGCACGTCGGCGAAGCCCTCGTCGCCGCCGTAGTAGGGGTCGGGCACCTCCCGGTCGTGCGGCGTCGCGAGCGGGTCGAAGGAGCGGAAGAGCCGCACCCGCTCCGTCTCGCCCCGGCCACCGGTGAGCTCGTGCAGGTTGGCGGCGTCCATGGCCAGGAGCAGGTCGTGCTCGTGCCACGCGGGCGACAGGTGCTGCGCGCGGTGGCGGCTGGCGTCGTAGCCCGCGGTGGTCAGCTGCGCGGCCGCCCGCGGGTCCATGGCCTTGCCGACGTGCCAGGAGGCGGTGCCGCAGCTGGCCACGGCGACGCGGGAGGAGAGCCCGGCCGCCTCGACGCGCTGCGAGAGCACCACGTCGGCCATCGGCGAGCGGCAGATGTTGCCCAGGCACACCAGCCCGATCCGGTACGGCGTGCCGAGCGGCTCCGGCAGGGTCACCGCTTGGCGCCGGGCAGCAGGGCGGTGAGCACCATCAGCGCCAGCGAGATCACGATCGAGCCCCACACCGCCGGCCAGAAGCCGCTGACCTCGAAGGCGACGCCGAGGGCGTCGGCGATGACGCCGCCGAGCATGAGCATCAGCGCGTTGATGACGATCCAGAAGAGGCCGAGCGTGAGCACGATGAAGGGGATCGAGAGCACCCGCACGATCGGGCGCACCACGGCGTTGACGGCGCCCAGCACCGCCCCGACGACCACGAGGTTGAGCGCGAGCTCCCCGCCCTCGCCGCCCACGCGGATGCCCGGCACCAGCAGGTCGGCGACCCACAGGGCGACCGCGTTGACCACGAGCCACAGGAGGATCTGCATGTCGCGAGTCTAGGAGTCGCGCGAGACCACCACGTCGAGCAGCGAGCTCTCCGCCTCGGCGAGGTGGGCCTCGAGCTCGGCCAGGGCGGCCTCGGTGTCGCCCGACTCGACCAGGCGCACCAGCTTCTCGTGGGAGTAGACCTGCTCGGCGGCGTTGCCCCGGGAGCGGTCGACGTGCGCGAGGGCGACGCGCATCTCGGCGTAGAGCCCGTCGGCGAAGGCCAGCAGCCGCTCGGAGCCGGCCAGCCCGACCAGCGCCCGGTGCACGCGCAGGTGGGCGGCGGTGAACTCGGTGATCGGCCCGTCGAGCGTCCGCACCTCGGCGTACGCCGCCAGCGCCTCGCGCAGCTCGGTGCGGGCCTCGGCACCGGAGCCGGCGTACGCCCGCACCCCGGCGCTCTCGGCGACCAGTCGCGCGCGGGTCACCTCGCGCACCTGCACGGCGTCCATGCGGCGCACCTGGATGCCGCGACGGGGGAGCCGGTCGGCGAGCCCCTCGGCGACGAGCACGCCGAGCGCCTCGCGCACCGTGGAGCGCGCGACCCCCAGGGCGTGGGCCAGCGCGACCTCGCGCAGCGGCGTCCCGGGCTCGATCTCGCCCTCGAAGAGGGAGCGGCGCAGCTCCTCCACCGCACGGTCGACCGTCGAGATCGACTCGAGGCTGAGCCCGGCGTAGGGGTCGCTGGCGGAGGAGGGCGGCATCGGCCCTCATTGTCGGACAGATCACGTGTCGGGCCAACCCCGGGTGTGCGACACTGGCGTCGGATTGTCTGACAATCAGGCAACTGTGATCCTCGTCTCCAGGAGGTGCCGTGAGCACTGCTCGTCCGTCCCGCCCGCTCGACCGCTCCCTGGAGTGGGGCCGCCACTACCTGGCCGTCTCGCCCGACCACTTCCGCATCGACTACGCGATCAACCCCTTCATGCGGCTCGACGACCAGCCCGACCCGGTGCGCACCCGCGCGCAGTGGGACGCCATGGTCGGCGCGATCGAGGCCGCCGGCGCGCGGGTGGAGGTGCTGCCGCAGCTGGCCGAGACCCCCGACATGGTCTACGCGATGAATCTCGGGCTCGCCATGCAGCGCCCCGACGGCAGCCCCCACGTGGTGCTCTCGCACATGCGCTACGCCGAGCGCCGCGGCGAGACCCCGGCGGCGCAGGCCTGGTTCGCGGCGTACGGCGCCACCACGCAGCGCGTCGGCGCCGAGGGCGTCGGCGCCCACCTCGAGGCGGGCGACGCCTTCGCCTGGCGCGGCGAGCTGGTGGTCGGCTTCGGCCCGCGCACCGAGGAGCTGGCCCTCAAGCACCTGGCCACCGAGCTGCAGGTCGCCGTGCGTGGCCTGCGCATCGTGCACCCGGGGATGTACCACCTCGACCTGGCCTTCTGCCCGCTCACCGAGACCGCGGCGATGGTCTGCCCCGACGCCCTCGACGACGCATCGGCCGAGGCCCTGCTCGCGCTGGTGCCCGACCCCCTGGTGCTCAGCGAGGCCGAGACGATGACCTTCTGCGCCAACTCCGTGGTCGTCGGCCGCACCGTCGTCATGCCCGCCTGCCCCGACCGGGTGCGGCACTGGCTCGAGCGGCGTGGGCTGGAGGTCGTCGTCGTCGACGTGACCGAGCTGCAGAAGGGCGGCGGCGCGGTGCGCTGCCTGACCAACCCCCTCGACGTACGCCTCGGACGCGACCTGGTGGAGGTGCCCGGGGGCCGGGTGCTGCTGCCCTGAGCGGCGCGGGCCTCCTAGGGTCGGAGGCGTGAGCACACCTCCCCAGCCGCGGGCCGCGGTCGCGGCCATCCCGGCGTACGTCGCGGGCAGGCCGCCGGTGGCCCGCGACGGCCGTCGCGTCTACAAGCTGTCGTCCAACGAGAACCCCTACCCGCCGCTGCCCGGCGTGGTCGAGGCCGCCGAGCGGGCGGCGCGGCAGATGAACCGCTACCCCGACATGGGCAACACCGCGCTCTACGCCGCCCTCGCGGGGCGGCTCGGCGTCGACGCCGGTCAGCTGGCCGCCGGCACCGGCTCGGTGGCGGTGCTCTACCACCTGCTGCAGGCCTTCTGCGAGCCCGGCGACCAGGTGGTGCATGCCTGGCGCTCCTTCGAGGCCTACCCGATCGCGATCACCGCGAGCGGGGCGGAGGGGGTCCGGGTACCGCTGCTGGCCGACGGCCGCCACGACCTCGACGCGATGGCCGACGCGATCACCGAGCGCACGCGGGTGGTGCTGGTGTGCACCCCCAACAACCCGACGGGGCCCAGCGTCACCGGCACCGAGCTGCGCGCCTTCGCCGAGCGGGTGCCGGCGCACGTGCTGCTCGTGGTCGACGAGGCCTACCGCGAGTTCGTGCGCGCCGACGACCCGGCCGACCCGGTCGCCCTGCTCGCCGAGCACGCCCACGTCGCGGTGATGCGCACCTTCGCGAAGGCCTACGGCCTGGCCGGCTTCCGCGTCGGCTACCTGGTCGCCCACCCCGAGGTCGCCGCCGCCGTGCGTGCCTGCTCATTGCCCTTCGGCGTCTCCAGCGTGGCCCAGGCGGCCGCCGCCGCGGCGCTGGAGGCCGAGCCCGAGCTGCTGGCCCGGGTCGACGCCCTCGTGGCCGAGCGCGACCGCGTGCGGGGGGCGCTGCTCGCGCAGGGGTGGGAGGTGCCGGACGCCCAGGGCAACTTCGTGTGGCTCCCGCTCGGCGCCGACGCGCTCGGCTTCACCGCGGCCGCCGAGGAGGCCGGGATCTCGGTGCGACCCTTCGCCGGCGACGGCGTCCGCGTGAGCATCGGGGAGCCGGAGGCCAACGACCTCCTGCTCGGTGTCGCGGAGCGCTGGAAGGAACGTTCCACCCCCTGACTCGTTGAAACTTGTCAGATATGGGCAAACTGCTCCCATGGGGAGTGACAAGGGGACCGGCTCGTACGTCGAGCCCGGCAAGGGCTTCGACCGCGACATGAACTACATCCCGGACCGGATCGTCCGGGACCCGCAGCCCGACGCCGACCCGCCGCAGTGGCCGGTCGAGCCGGGCCGCTACCGGCTCGTGGCGGCCAAGGCCTGTCCGTGGGCCAACCGCGCGATCATCGTGCGCCGGCTGCTGGGGCTCGAGGACGTCATCTCCCTCGGCCTGTGCGGCCCGACCCACGACGCGCGCAGCTGGACCTTCGACCTCGACCCGGGCGGCGTCGACCCGGTGCTCGGCATCGAGCGGCTGCAGCAGGCCTACTTCGCGCGCTTCCCCGACTACCCGCGCGGCATCACCGTGCCGGCGATGGTGGAGGAGTCCACCGGCCAGGTCGTGACCAACGACTTCCCGTGGATCACCCACGACTTCTTCTTCGAGTGGCGCGACCACCACCGCCCCGACGCGCCGGACCTGTGGCCCGACGACGTCCGCGAGGAGATGGACGCGGTGATGAAGCGGGTCTTCACCGAGGTCAACAACGGCGTCTACCGCTGCGGCTTCGCCGGCTCCCAGGAGGCCTATGACGACGCCTACGACCGGCTCTGGACCGCGATGGACTGGCTCGAGGAGCGGCTGGCCGACCGCCGCTACCTGATGGGCTCGACCATCACCGAGGCCGACGTGCGCCTCTTCACCACGCTGGCGCGCTTCGACCCCGTCTACCACGGCCACTTCAAGTGCAACCGCAACAAGCTCACCGAGATGCCGAACCTCTGGGGCTACGCCCGCGACCTCTTCCAGACCCCCGGCTTCGGCGAGACCGTCGACTTCGACCAGATCAAGGCGCACTACTACGTCGTCCACACCGACGTGAACCCCTCGGGCATCGTCCCGAAGGGTCCCGACCTCGCCGGCTGGCACACGGCCCACGGCCGCGAGCGGCTGTAGTCGCCGGCGTACCAGCCGTCAGGCGCCGGGGGTCGAGGCCGGTGCCTCGCCGCGGACGACGAAGTCGCGCTGGCGGATGAGCACGAGGCACAGCGCGCCGCAGACGTAGGCGACCACGGCGGAGATCAGCGTGATGTGGTTGAGCGCGTCGACGACGCCGGTGGTGCCGACCTGGGTGACCAGGTCGGCGGCCGCGCTGCCACCCCGGGTGCCGGCGGCCTCGGCGGCGGCGCGCACCTGGCCGCCCGAGAGGGCGGCGACGAGGCCGTCGAGCGCGTCGCCGGAGGGGACGGCGCTCGCGAGCGCAGGGCGGACGGCGTCGGTGACCTGCTGGGCGAAGATCGACCCGAGCGCGGCGATGCCGGTGGCGATGCCGACCTGGCGGAAGGTCGAGTTGACGCCGCTGGCCATCCCCGAGCGCTCGACGGGCACGACGCCCACGGCGGTCGAGGCGAGCGGCGGGTTGATCATGCCGATCGCGAGCCCGCAGACCACCATGCCGGGGATCAGGTGGGTCCAGGCCGACTCGGTCGTCAGGCCGCGCAGCAGCAGCAGCCCGGTGCCGAGCAGCAGGAAGCCGGGGGCGATGAGCCACTTCACCGGCACCTTCTCGGTGAGCCGGCCCGCCGCGACGGCCGCGACGAAGGACGCCGCCGAGAGGAAGAGGAAGCGGACGCCGGTCTCGACCGCGGAGTAGCCGAGCACGTTCTGCACGTAGATGACCAGGTAGGTCAGCAGCGAGAAGATCGACGCCGAGACGCCGAACGCCGCGACCAGGCCGCCGACGAAGGTCGGCTTGCGCAGCAGCGACAGGTCGAGCATCGGCGAGCGCTGGCGCTGCTGGCTGACCACGAAGCCCACCAGCAGCACCGCGGCCACCCCCAGCGACCAGAGCACCCGCGTCGAGCCCCAGCCGAGCTGACCGGCCTCGATCAGGCCGTAGACCAGGGCTCCGAGCGCGACCGAGAAGGTCGCGAAGCCGAGCCAGTCGGGGCGTCCGGCGCGCGGGTCGTGCGACTCGCGCACCCGCCAGGCCGTCACGACGAGGGCGACCAGGCACAGCGGCACGTTGACGAAGAAGATCCAGCGCCACGACAGCCCCGAGGTGAGCACGCCGCCCAGCACCGGGCCGATCGCGACCGCGACGCCCGTGACGGCGCCGAAGGCGCCGAAGGCCACCCCGCGGTCCTTGCCGCGGAAGGCGCTGGCGAGCAGGGCCAGCGCGGTGGCGAACATGGCGGCGCCGCCGATGCCCTGGAAGGCGCGCGACCACGTCAGCACGGTGATGTCGGTGGCGGCGCCGCAGGCGATCGAGCCGAGGGTGAAGAGCACGGTGCCGACGAGGAAGAGGCGCTTGCGGCCGTAGAGGTCGGCCAGCGAGCCCGCGGTCAGCAGCAGCGAGGCGAGGCTGAGCGCGTAGGCGTCGATCACCCACTGCAGGTCGGAGATCGAGGCGTCGAGCTCGGTCTGGATGTCGGGCAGCGCGACGTTCACGATCGTGATGTCGAGCAGCAGCATGAAGACGCCGAGGCAGACCGCGGCGAGGGTCCACCACTTCGGGTCGGTGGCGGGTCGGCCGGCGCGGTGGGCGGGCGCGGTGGCGGTGTCGGTCATCGGACCTCGTGAGGTGGGCGCGGAGCAACCGTCAAGGAGTTAACGATCACCTGAAGTACGGTACGCCGTGTGCAGGATCCGTCAAGTGGCTGACGATCTGGCAAGGTACGAGTGTGACCGAGTCGACCGCCGGGAGTGCCTCCGGCAGCCCCGCCGACGGCGGCCCCGTGCTGCTGGCGGAGCTCGCCGTCCTGCCCGGTCACCTGCTCTGGCGAGCCGCGGCACGGGTCACCGCGACCGCCGCGACCGAGCTCCCCGACGAGGTCGACGTGCACGCCTACGCCGTGCTGGTCGCGCTCAAGGGGGGCGCCGTCCGGTCGCAGCAGGACCTCGCCGACGGGATCGCGGTCAGCCGCACCACGATGACCAAGGTCGCGCGCGACCTCGTCCGGGCAGGCCTGGTCGCGCGCGTGCGCAACCCTGAGGACCGTCGCTCCTACGCCCTCTCCCGCACCCCGGCGGGCACGCGCGCCGAGGCGACCTGGCGCGCGCACGTGCTGCGGGTGCAGCGCGCGGTGGCGCCGGGGCTGAGCGTGCCCGAGCGGGCCGACCTGGCGGACCTGCTCCGCCGCGTGGTCGAGCCGCGCCTGTCGGCCGACATCCCGGCCGAGCTGTGGTCGGCCCTGGGCTTCCTGGTCGTCAAGGCCCACGCCGTGGCGCACCGTGACGTGCTGGCCGCGCTGGAGCCGTGGGGCCTGGAGCCACGCCACCTCGGCTCCTCGACCGTGCTGCGCGCGCTCGGCCCGGTGCCGCAGGTGGCGCTGGCCCGCGCCCTCGGCGTCACCCCTGCCAGCACCGTGCAGATCGTCGACGAGCTCGAGCGACTCGCCCTGGTCGAGCGCCGCCGCTCCACGACCGACCGGCGCACCCAGCTGCTGCACCTGACCCCCGGCTCGGCCGCGGTGCTGCCCGAGGCGGGACGCGCCGCCGGCCGGGCGATGGACGACGTGCTCGGGGTGCTCGACGCCTCCGAGCGCTCGCGGCTCGTCGCGCTGCTGCAGCGCTTCGTGACGAGTGCGACTTCCTAGGACTCCTGCAGCTCGCTCTTCAGCTTGAGCACGGTCGTCCCGTCCTCCTGCTCGATGACGTACGCCGGGTCGTCCTTGCTGCCGTCGCGCGTGACCTGCTCGCCCTTCGACGTCCGGCTCACCTTCTCGTGGTGGGTGCTCTGCACCGTGCCCTCGGCGGTGTTGCTGCCCCACTTCCAGCTGACCTTGCTGCCCTTGCGGATGGCCATGGCGGTCTCCTTCCCGAGTCCTCGATCGTGACGCTGTGAGGGGGGTACCCGGCCACGTCGGCGTTTCGCGCCCGGCTGCGGGCCGCGCGCGGGAGAGGGTGGGGGCGCAGCAGAGCACGGCGCACACCCACCTGCGCACACACACTGGGGGACGGATCGAGGAGGAGCCCATGGTCAGCATGCGACGCAAGCGTCCGGAGGACGGCACGGGGGAGCAGCCCGGAGGGACCCCGCACGACGGGACCCTGCACGATGGCACCCTGCGCGACGGGCAGGCGCCGCCGGCGGCCGAGCCGGTCGACCCGGCGTACGAGCGCTTCGGGGGCGTCAACCTCGGGGCCGCCTTCTTCGGCTGGATGGTCGCCGTGGGCATGACCGTGCTGCTCACCGCGATCGTGGGAGCGGTGTACGCCGTCGTCGGGCAGAGCGTCACCGTCGACGAGCTGCAGGCGGGGGCGGACCTGACCACCGCGGGCATCGTCACGGGCGTGGTGCTGCTGGCCGTGCTGCTGGTCGCCTACTACTCCGGCGGCTACGTCGCCGGCCGGATGTCGCGCTTCGATGGCGGCCGCCAGGGCCTCGCCGTCTGGCTCCTCGCCCTGCTCTTCGCGGTGCTCGCCGCGGTCGCCGGCTGGGTCGCCGGGGAGCGCTACCAGGTGCTCGACCGGGCCGACCTGCCCACGCTCTCGGTCACCACCCAGGACCTGACCGTGGCCGGCGTCGTCAGCCTCGTCGTCGTCCTCGGCGGCACCCTGCTGGCCGCCATGGCCGGCGGCAAGGTCGGGCGCCGCTACCACGTGCGCGTCGACCGCGCCCTCTGACGCCGAGCCGACACCCGGCCGTGATTTCCGGCCTTACCTGACCGCGCGGTAGGTTTCTCCCACGGTGTGGCCCCGGTCACACCGCCTGGCTCTGCCCGGACGCGGCACCACCCTCGCCGCCCGGGCGCTGACGAACGCCGGTGCGGTGACCCCGCGGCGGTGCGAGACGACGAAGGAGCGGCGATGACGCCTACCCCGAACCCCGGTCCCGACTTCGGCCCCGGCCTCGCCGAGGTCTTCGGGCCGCAGCAGCAGGACGGCGGTCCCGAGCTGGTGCAGCTGCTCACGCCGGAGGGGGAGCGGCGCCACCACGACGACTTCGACCTCGACTTCTCCGCCGAGCAGCTCCGCGGCTTCTACCGCGACATGGTGCTCGTGCGCCGCCTCGACACCGAGGCCACCGCGCTGCAGCGTCACGGCGAGCTCGGCATCTGGGCGCAGCTGCTGGGCCAGGAGGCGGCGCAGATCGGCTGCGGTCGCGCGCTGCGTCCCCAGGACTACGTCTTCCCGACCTACCGCGAGCACGGCGTCGCGTGGTGCAAGGGCGTCGACCCGCTCGACCTGCTCGGCCTCTTCCGCGGCGTCGACCACGGTCGCTGGGACCCGCGGGAGAACAACTTCCACCTCTACACGATCGTCATCGGCGCGCAGGCGCTGCACGCCACCGGCTACGCCATGGGCGTCCAGCGCGACGGCGCGGTCGGCACGGGCGACCCCGAGCGCGACACCGCGGTCGTGGCGCACTTCGGCGACGGCGCGAGCAGCCAGGGCGACGTCAACGAGGCCTTCATCTTCGCCGCGTCCTACCAGGCGCCGGTGGTCTTCTTCTGCCAGAACAACCAGTGGGCGATCTCGGAGCCGATCGAGCGGCAGAGCCGGATCCCGCTCTACCAGCGCGCCCTCGGCTTCGGCTTCCCCGGCGTGCGGGTCGACGGCAACGACGTGCTCGCGACGTACGCCGTCGCCCAGGCCGCGCTGCAGCGGGCGCGCGAGGGCAGCGGGCCGACCCTGGTCGAGGCCTACACCTACCGGATGGGCGCGCACACCACGACCGACGACCCCACGCGCTACCGCGTCGACGACGACGTGGAGCACTGGAAGCTCAAGGACCCCATCGCCCGGCTCGAGGTCTACCTGCGGCGCAACGGCCTGATCGACGACGACTTCCAGGCGACCCTCAAGCAGGAGGCCGACGACCTGGGTCACCGGCTGCGCGAGGGCTGCAAGGCCCTGCCCGACCCGGCCCCGTCGGCGATGTTCGACCACGTCTACGCCGAGGAGACCCCCGAGCTGCGGGCGCAGCGCGAGGGCTACGCGGCGTACCTCGGGTCCTTCGAGGAGGCCGGCCGATGAGCGCGCAGCGGACCACCCGGATCACCCTCGCCAAGGGCCTCAACATGGGGTTGCGCCGGGCGATGGAGGACGACCCCAAGGTGCTGGTGATGGGGGAGGACGTCGGCAAGCTCGGCGGCGTCTTCCGGATCACCGACGGCCTGCAGAAGGACTTCGGCGAGGACCGCGTGATCGACTCCCCGCTGGCGGAGTCGGGCATCGTGGGCACGGCCGTCGGCATGGCGCTGCGCGGCTACCGCCCGGTGGTGGAGATCCAGTTCGACGGCTTCGTCTACCCGGCGTACGACCAGATCGTCTGCCAGGTCGCGAAGATGTGCTACCGGTCGAAGGGCCGCACGCCGATGCCGATGGTGATCCGGATCCCCTTCGGCGGCGGCATCGGTGCGGTCGAGCACCACTCCGAGAGCCCCGAGGCGCAGTTCGCCCACACCCCCGGCCTCAAGGTCGTCGCGTGCTCCAACCCCGTCGACGGCTACTGGATGATCCAGCAGGCCATCGCCAGCGACGACCCGGTGGTCTTCCTGGAGCCCAAGCGGCAGTACCACGCCGACAAGGCCGACCTCGACGAGACGACGACCCCGGAGCCGCTCTTCGCCTCCCGCGTCGTGCGCCGCGGCACCGACGCCACCGTGGTCGCCTACGGCCCGACGGTCAAGACCGCGATGCGGGCCGCCGAGGCCGCCGCCACCGAGGGCCAGAGCCTCGAGGTGGTCGACCTGCGCACCCTCAGCCCGCTCGACCTCGACCCGGTCTACGACTCGGTGCGCCGCACCGGCCGCCTGGTCGTGTGCCACGAGGCGCACGTCAACCTCGGCATGGGGGCGGAGGTCGCCGCCCGGGTCGCCGAGGAGTGCTTCTACTCGCTGGAGGCCCCGGTGCTGCGGGTCGGCGGCTTCGACACGCCGTACCCCGCCTCCCGCATCGAGGAGGACTTCCTGCCCGACCTCGACCGCGTGCTCGACGCCGTCGACCGCTCGCTCGCCTACTGACCGGAGGACACCGTGGCTGACTACCTGCTGCCCGACGTCGGCGAGGGGCTGACCGAGGCCGAGATCGTGGCCTGGCGCGTCAAGGAGGGCGACACGATCGAGATCAACGACGTCGTCGTCGACATCGAGACCGCGAAGTCGATCGTCGAGCTGCCCTCGCCGTACGCCGGCACCGTCACTGCCCTGCTCGTCGCCGAGGGCGAGACCGTCGAGGTCGGCACGCCGATCATCTCGATCGGTGCCGCCGACGCGACGTCGCCGGCGCCCGCCCGGGAGGAGCCGCCTGTCGCCGACATGGTCATCGACCTCTCCAACCCCGCCGCCTCCGGAGGCGGCGAGGGCGAGAGCCTGGTCGGCCGCAACAAGGCCGACCGCGGGCCGCAGCGGCGTCCGCGCAAGGGCTCGGCCTCGCCCTCGAGCCCGGCGGCCGCCGCCACCCAGATGCAGCTGCAGGGCGCCTTCGCGCCCGGCGGCGCGCAGAGCCAGCCGGTCGTGGAGTCCGAGGAGCCGGCCGTGCCCGCCCGGGCCGCCCGGGTCGAGGGGCCGCCCGACGCCTTCGTGCCCGACCGCGCCCGCGGCGACGTCCGCGTGCTCGCCAAGCCGCCGGTGCGCAAGCTGGCGAAGGACCTCGGCGTCGACCTCGCCGACCTGACCCCCTCCGGCGCCGGCGGCACGGTCACCCGCGACGACGTGCAGGCCGCCGCCTCGGGAGGCCCTCTGGGGCCGAAGGCACGCGACACGCCGAGCTCCGAGAGCCCCGTGGCCGGAAGACCCGGCGAGCGGGAGTGGCGCGAGCCGGTCAAGGGCGTGCGCAAGATGATGGGCGAGGCGATGGTGGGCTCCGCCTTCACCGCCCCCCACGTCACCGAGTGGGTGACCGTCGACGTCACCCGCACCACCGAGCTCGTCGAGCGGCTGCGCGCCCACCGCGACTTCCGCGACGTCAAGGTCAGCCCGCTGCTGGTGCTGGCCAAGGCCGCGCTGCTCGCGCTGCGGCGTACGCCGGTCGTCAACTCCACGTGGGACGACGCCGCCCAGGAGGTCGTCTTCAAGCGCTACGTCAACCTCGGCATCGCCGCGGCCACCCCGCGCGGGCTGGTGGTGCCCAACGTCAAGGACGCCGACGCGCTCGACCTGCGCGGCCTGGCCGAGGCGCTGGCCGCGCTGACGGCCACGGCGCGGGAGGGTCGCACGCAGCCCGCCGACATGGCGGGCGGCAGCTTCACCATCACCAACGTCGGGGTCTTCGGCGTCGACGCCGGCACCCCGATCATCAACCCGGGCGAGTCCGCGATCCTCTGCTTCGGCGCTACCAGGCGGGCGCCGTGGGTCGTGGGCACCGGCGCGGAGGAGCGGCTGGAGATCCGCGACGTCTGCACGCTGGCGCTCTCCTTCGACCACCGGCACGTCGACGGCGAGGCCGGCTCGCGCTTCCTGGCCGACGTCGCCGCGATCATGGAGGACCCCGCCAGCGCGCTGCTCTACGCGTGACAGACGTCATGACGTGCCGGTGACGTCCGCGACTTGGCCCGCCCCCACGGCGACCCGTAGCGTCCTCGGCATGGACTCCCGCAGCACAGGCGCCCGCGTGGAGGTACGCGGGCTCACCAAGCGCTTCGGCGGCTTCACCGCCGTCGACGACCTCACCTTCACCGTCGAGCCCGGCCGCATCACCGGCTTCCTGGGGCCCAACGGCGCCGGCAAGACGACCACGCTGCGGATGGCGCTCGGGCTGGTGCGACCGACCTCGGGCGACGTGCTCATCGACGGTCAGGCGTACGCCGACCTCGTCTCGCCGCTCTCGGTGGTCGGGGCGGCGCTCGAGGCGACCAACTTCCACCCCGGGCGCTCGGGGCGCGACCACCTGCGGGTGCTCGCCACGACCGCCGGCATCCCCACGAGCCGGGTCGACGAGATGCTCGAGCTGACCGGGATCCCGGCCTTCGCCCGCCGCCGGGCGGGGGCCTACTCGATGGGCATGCGGCAGCGGCTCGCCCTCGCCGCGGCCCTGCTCGGCGACCCCCGCGTGCTGGTGCTCGACGAGCCCGCCAACGGCCTCGACCCGGAGGGCATCCGCTGGCTGCGGGGCTTCCTGCGGATGCTGAGCCGCGAGCACGGCAAGACCGTCCTGGTCTCCAGCCACCTGCTCCAGGAGGTGTCGCAGACCGCCGACGACGTCGTCATCCTCGCCAACGGACGGCTCGTCCGGGAGGGCACCATGGCCGACCTCCAGGGAGAGCCGTCGGTGCTCGTCCGCACCTCCGACGCCTCGGCGCTCGCCGAGGCCCTCAACGCGCGCGAGCTCGCCGTCGAGCCGGGGGGCGACGGCGGGCTCGTGGTGCGCACGGCCGACCCGCGGGTGGTCGGCGACGTCGCGCTGGCCGCCGGGCTGCCCGTGTGGGAGCTGACGCCGCAGCGGGCCGACCTCGAGCAGCTCTTCTTCTCCCTCACCGAGGGCACCAACCGCAACCTCGGCCCCGTCGCCGGGGCCACCCGGGAAGGAGCCGCGTGATGACCGGCGCGATCAGGGCCGAGCTGCTGAAGTTCTTCACCACCCGGCTGTGGTGGGGGATGGCGATCGGCATCTTCCTGGCCGGGGCGGCCTTCGCGCTGCTCTTCGGGCTGCTCTTCACCGGGGCCTTCGGCGAGGAGTCGATGCAGGGCATGCCGACCGGCGACGCCACGCAGGTCGCCAACAGCGTCTACACCGGCGGGCTGAGCATCGGCTACCTGCTGATGCTGACGATCGGCGTGATCCAGATCGGCTCGGAGTACCGCCACCACACCATCACCTCGACCTTCCTGGCCCAGCCCCACCGGCTCCGGGTGATCGCCGCCAAGGTCGTCGCGCTGCTGGCGATCGGCGCGGGCTACGGCCTGGTGAGCCTGGCTGGATCGGTGCTCGTCGGGGCCCTGGTGCTGACGGCCCGTGGTGAGGAGGCCTTCCCCTCCGGCGACGTCGCGCGCACCCTGGCGCTGAGCCTGCTCGTGCTCGGCCTGTGGGCGCTGATCGGGCTCGGCGTCGGCATCCTGATCCCCAACCAGGTCGCGGCCCTGCTGATCGGGGTCGGTGTGGCCTGGATCGTCGAGCCGCTGCTCGGGCTGGCGCTGCGCGCCTTCGAGTTCGGCCGGGAGAACCTCGCGCCGTACATGCCCTCGGAGGCGACCAACGCCATCATCGACGCCGTGCAGCAGAGCCCGGACCAGCAGCGTCTGGAGTGGTGGGCGGCCGCCCTCACGCTGACCGCCTGGGCCGCGGTGCTGGCCGGCGCCGGCTCCGTGCTCACCGCCCGCCGCGACGTCAGCTGACCCTCCCGCGCGCACGCCGGGTCAGGCGTGGGGGGCGCTCGCGCCGAGGGTGGTGAGGTGCCAGTCGTCGAGGAGGTCCTGCTCCTCGGCGCGGGCGAGGCCGGTGACCTGGCCCCGACCGGCGGGGGTGCGCAGCCAGGCGAGGGTGTCGGCGGCGGTCTCGGCCACCGGGCGGGTCCGCAGGCCCGCCTCGAAGGTCGCGCAGACGTCGTGGGTCAGCATGCCGCCCATCTCCTCGGGCAGCCACAGCGGCAGCGACCGCGGACCCGCCCACGGCTCCACCTGGTGGCGGCGCAGGAAGCCGGGGTGGGCCCAGAAGAGCCGGGCGTCGCTCCCGACCCCCTCGGCGACGGCCTCGAGCAGCTCGCCCATGGTGGTGATCCAGCCGGTCGCGTCGAGCACCCCGGTGCGCTGCTGCTCGGCGCAGTCGACCAGCCACGCGGCGAGGTCGCGGACGTCGAGCACCTGGACGTCGCGCTCGGGCGCGCCGGGGGCGAGCACGTCGCCCCCCTCCGCGAGCCGGTCGGGCCAGTAGGAGAAGCGGCCGCTGGGGTCGCCGGGACCCACGAGGAGCCCGGGTCGGACCACCAGCGAGGACGCCGCCCGCTCCCGGACGAGCTGCTCGCACGCGACCTTGTGGCCGCCGTAGGTCTCCGGCGTCGTCTCGACGTCCTCCTGCCACAGCGGCTCGAGCAGCGGCAGCGTCTCGGGGCTGCCGTGGGGCGTGGCGTGGTCGGCGTACACGCTGATCGAGGAGACCAGCAGCCAGTACGCCGCCCGCTCGCCGAGCGCGTCGAGCGCGGCGGAGACCCACGAGGGGGTGCGGGCGACGTCGACCACGGCGTCGAAGTCGCCCTCGAGGACCGACCAGTCGGGGTCGGTGCGGTCGAGCCGGGCCAGCCGGGCGCCCTCGGGCACCTCGCCCGACGTGCCGCGTGCCGCGCACGTCACGTCGTGGCCGCGGCGCACTGCCTCCGCGGCGACCTCGTGGGAGAGGAAGACCGTGCCTCCGAGCACCAAGAGCCTCATGGCCCCACCCTCTCCTGCAGGCGACGCGCAGCCAACCACCCGTAGCGGACACCGGTACGCCCTAGGGTGCAGCAGTGACCAGAGTGACAGGTGTGGTGCCCGGAGTCGTGCCGAGCGTGCTCCTCGGCCTCGTGCTGGCGCTGCTGCCCGCGTGGGCCACCGCCACCGCGGAGGCCGCCGCGCCGAGCCACCGGGCGGTGCTCGTCTTCGCCAAGAACCACGACGACCCCTTCGACTCGCGGCTCGTCTGGAGTCTCTACGAGCGCCGCGGGGCCGAGGAGCGGCTCGTCGAGCGGCGCGACTGGCGCGCCGGCGCCGGACTCCCGGCCAGGGGTGGCAAGGACCCCTGCGTCCGCTCGGTCGGCTGGCCGCCCGACGGCAGCTACCGGCTCACCTACCACCGCGACTACGGCGGCAACGCGATCAAGGGCCGCGCCTTCCGGATGGACGACAAGGCCTGCCGCGACGGCACGGTGCGCCGGAGCCTCTTCATCCACACCGAGCAGGGGGCCGGGAGCCGCCAGTGCGCCGACCGGCCGGGCGACCAGCTCTGCCGCTGGGAGTGGCCGCGGATCAACGACTACAAGTCCAACGGCTGCCTGAAGATGTCGCCCGGCGACCTGCGCGAGCTGGCCGGTCTCTTCGAGCGCCGCTTCAGCGCCGGCGTGCACCCCCCGCTCTCGCGCGTCGACCTGCAGGTGCGCACCGTGCGACCCCGCTGGATCAGCCAGCACTGAGGTCGGGCGCCAGGGCCTTGGCCATCATCGAGACCAGGTGGCCGCCCGACTCCCGCTGCCCCACCTCGACGTAGCCGCGACCGCGGTGGAAGGCCAGCGACGCCTCGTTGGGCGGCTCGAGGTTGACCTCGAGGCAGAGCACCGGCCGGCCGCAGTCGCGCTCGAGCTCGTCGTAGACGGCGCTGGCCACGCCCTGGCGCCGCGTGTGCGGAGCGAGCACGATGCGGTCGAGGTAGTGCAGGTCGTCGTACCGGGCGCCGAACCAGGCGAAGTTCTCCCCGTCGTACGCCGACCCCGTCGCGAAGGTGAGCACGAAGCCGGCGAAGCCGCCGTCGAGCTCCACCACGAGGGCGCGGTCGGACCAGGCCACCAGGCGCTGCAGCCGCTCCTCGTCGATCGGCGACAGCAGCTCGACGAAGTCGGCGTTGAGGGCGAGCACCTCGGCGTGGTCGTCGGGGACCATCGGCCGGGTGCGGGTCACGCCCACGGCTCGGCCCCGGCGTGCTCGACGGCGAGCGCCCACAGCCGGGCGCGCAGCTCGCGGTCGCGGGCGGTGCGCGGCGGGTTGACGATGCGCGCCGTCGTACCCAGCCCGAGCGCACCGCCGAGCCCGACGACCGTCGAGCCCGGGAGGTCGGCCGTGGCCGCCATCAGCACCGGGTGGTGCGCGACCTCGCCCCGCTGGCCGACGGCCCGGGCGGCGGCGTCGAGGATGCTCGGACCGCGGCCGCGGCGCACCTGCTCGGCGCGTCCGAGCGGACCGGAGACGTCGAGCCCGGCGACGGCGGCCAGGCTGCGCAGCCCGGCGCCGGCGTCCCGGGCGCGCGCGTCGAGCTCGAGGGCGAGCAGCAGCGTCGCGAGCGCGGCCTCCGACGGCCCGCCCCAGCCCGTGCGCCGCAGCATCCCCTCCTCGTCGAGCTCGGCCGAGACCTCGCGCGCCAGCCGGTAGGAGGGCGGCACCACGCTGACCACGCGCCCGAGCAGGTCGTGCAGCCGGGCGACCAGCAGGAAGGGTCCCCAGGCGCGCGCCACCAGGGCGACCTCCTCGCCGTCGGACGTCGTCGCGCCGCGCTCGCGCCCCGCGTCGTGCAGCACCAGCAGGTCGAGGCCCTCGAGCGCGACGCTGCGCGCGTGCGCCGCCGCGTCGCGCACCGAGTCGAGGTCGGCCAGGTCGAGCGGCACCGCGACGGGTCGCGCGGCACCGGCGGCGTCGACGCGGCGCACGGCGTCACCGAGGGCGTCGAGGTCGTGGTCGGCGAGGAGCAGCTCGGCGCCGCGACCGGCGAGCGCCAGCGCGGTCTCGCGGCCGAGCGCGCTGCCCGCGCCCGTGACCAGGGCGCGGCGGCCGGTGAGGTCGGGCAGGTCGTCGGGCGACCACGGCGTGCTCATGGGGTGCTCACGGGGTGACCGCCAGCGAGGCGAGCAGGCGTGCGGCGAGCTCGCGGTCGCCCTCGACCTCCGGCGCCGTCGCCTCGGGTGGCCGCCGGCCCGCCGCGAGCACGACGTAGTCCTCGGTGGTCAGCCGGACCGTGGTCGCCGGGACGGCGTCCTCGTCGAAGCGGGCGCGGCCGTCGTCGCCCACCACGGCCGTGACGCCGAGGCCGGCCTGAGGCAGCTCGAGCCGCACGCCGCGACCGACCTCGGGCGCCACCCGCTTGCCCACGACCATCGGCAGCCCGGCGACCAGCACGCTGAGCGTGTGCCGCGCGGGGGCGCCGTCGAGACCGCCGGGGCGTCCGAGCGCACGCCGGATGTCCTGCTCGTGCAGCCAGACGTCGAAGGGTCGGTTGCGCAGCACCGTGCCGGTGTCCCACCCGACGCCGCCGGGCGTGCGCGGGGGTGGGGCGCTCGCGTCGGTGGGCGGGTCGGCGCGGAGGGCGGCGTACCGGGTGGTGACCGCCTCGCGCAGCTCCTCGACGAGCTCGGGCAGCAGCCGCCCGCGGCGCGCGAGCACGCCCGCCTCGGTGTAGTACTGCATCGGCCGCTGCAGGTGCGGGGCTTCGGGCACCTCGACGTCGTGCTCGGGCGCCCCGGCCAGCACGGCCTCGAGGTGGGCGAGGTGGGCGAGGTTGTCGGCGACGTTCCACCCCGGGAGGTCGGTAGCGACCAGGCCGTCGGAGGGATCGAGGTCGGCGACCAGGGTGGTGAGGTCGTCGACCGCCAGCAGCCACACCTCGACCAGTCGCCACAGCCTCTGCGCATCATCGCTCATGGGGGCCAAGGTAGGCCGGGACGCACGACGACCCGCCTCCGGGCGGGGGCGGGTCGTGGTGCGGCGGTCTGGCGGAGCCGCCGGTGCGTCGTCAGGTGCCGTCGACGCGGCGCTCCTCGACGTGGGTGTGGGTGCTGGAGTGACGCTGCTTGTTCATCACCATCGCCAGCACGATCGCCAGCACGCCGACGATCACGAAGATCCACCCCAGCGTGTCGGACGCGACGGCGTTCTCGATGCTGGCAGGGAGCGAGACCGCGCCGAGGGCCAGGATGAGGCCGATCAGCAGCAGCACGACTCCGAGTCCGATGCCCATGGCAGGCCCCTTTTCGCTCGACTAGCGCGCTAGTGCCCCGAGCCGCCGCAATCCATGCGCCGGTGCGCGGCGGCCCCGGCTCCCACGTGGGAGCCGGGGCCGTCGGGCGTGGTGCGGGGTGCCTCTAGAAGGCCGCCTCGTCGAGGTCCATCACCGAGAGGTCGGTGGCCTCGAGGATCGCCCGCTCGGCGGTCAGCTTGGGCAGGTTGTGCTGGGCGAAGAACTGCGCGGCGGCGACCTTGCCCTCGTAGAAGCGCTGGTCCTGCGGCGAGGCGCCCTCGTCGAGCCGGCGCAGCGCCACCTCGGCCCCGCGCAGCAGCAGCCACGAGCAGACCACGTCACCCAGGGCCATGAGCAGGCGCGAGGTGTTGAGGCCGACCTTGTAGATGTTGCGCACGTCGCCGCCCTCGGCGCCGGGGTCGGCGCTCATCAGCATCTCGATCATCGAGCCGACCATGGCCTGGGCGTCCTCGAGCGCGGTCGCCAGCAGGGCACGCTCGTTCTTCAGCCGGCCGTTGCCCGCCTCGCTGGCCAGGAAGGCCTCGATCTCGCCGGCGAGGTGCCCCAGGGCCTTCGCCTGGTCCTTGACGATCTTGCGGAAGAAGAAGTCCTGGCCCTGGATCGCCGTGGTGCCCTCGTAGAGGGTGTCGATCTTGGCGTCCCGGACGTACTGCTCGATCGGGTACTCCTGCAGGAAGCCCGAGCCGCCGAAGGTCTGCAGCGACTCCGTGCCGAGCAGGGTCCACGAGCGCTCCGAGCCGTAGCCCTTGACGATCGGGAGCAGCAGGTCGTTGACCCGCATTGCGAGCTCGTCGGTCTCGCCGCGGTGCTCGGCCAGCTGCACCCGGTCCTGCCAGGAGGCGGTGTAGAGCACCAGCGAGCGCATCGCCTCGGCGAAGGACTTCTGCACCATCAGCGAGCGGCGGACGTCGGGGTGGTGGGTGACGGTGACGCGCGGTGCGGTCTTGTCGGACGCCTGGGTCAGGTCGGCGCCCTGGACGCGCGTCTTGGCGTAGTCGAGCGCGTTGAGGTAGCCGGCGGAGAGCGTCGCGATCGCCTTGGTGCCGACCATCATCCGGGCGTTCTCGATCACCTGGAACATCTGCGCGATGCCGTGGTGCACCTCGCCGAGCAGCCAGCCGCGGGCCTGCTCCCCGCCACCGACGGACGGGTCGCCGAAGGTGACCTCGCAGGTGTTGGAGACCTTGATGCCCATCTTGTGCTCGACGTTGGTGACGTAGACGCCGTTGCGCTCACCGGTCGGCTCGCCGGTCTCCACGTCGAAGTGGTGCTTGGGGACGATGAAGAGCGAGAGCCCCTTCGTGCCCGGACCGCCCACGCCCTCGACGCCCACGGGACGCGCCAGCACCAGGTGGATGATGTTGTCGGAGAGGTCGCTCTCGCCCGAGGTGATGAAGCGCTTGACGCCCGTGATGCTCCAGGTGCCGTCGTCGTTGGGCGTGGCCTTGGTGCGGCCGGCGCCGACGTCGGAGCCGGCGTCGGGCTCGGTGAGCACCATCGTGGTCGTCCACTGCCGGTCGATGATGTGCTGCGCGATCTGCTTGTCGCGGTCGTTGCCGTTGCGGTGCACGATGCCCGCGAAGGCCGGCCCGGCGCCGTACATCCAGATGGGGGCGTTGGCGCCGAGCACCATCTCGCCGAGCGCCCAGACCAGCGACGCCGGCGCGGGCGTGCCGCCGAGCTCCTCGCTGACCTGGAGCCGCCAGTACTCGGCGTCCATCCAGGCGCGGTAGCTCTTCTTGAACGACGGGGTGACCGGCGCGGTGTGCGTGGCGGGGTCGAAGACCGGGGGGTGGCGGTCGCTGTCCTCGTAGGACGCCGCGAGGTCCTCGCGCGCCAGCCGCTCGACCTCGACGAGGATCGAGCGAGCCGTCTCGCCGTCGATGGCCTCGAAGGGACCCTGCCCGAGCACGTCGTCGCGGCCGAGCACCTCGAAGAGGTTGAACTCGATGTCGCGCATGTTGGTCTTGTAGTGGCTCACGGCCGACCTCTCTGACGAAGGGGGAAGTGGGGCGGTGGGTGGCTACTGACGGGTTCTACCTGTCGGTAACATCCAAGTATCCAGACGGATCGTCCACCACGCAAGGGAATCCGCCGTTTCGAGGCCCTGCTCACTCGATCGCGTGGGCCGCCGTGGCCGCCGCCTGCGCGTCGACACGCGGGGTCTCTGACAGACTTCGGGGCATGCGCGTCTCCGCCAAGGCCGACTACGCCCTCCGGGCGCTGATCGAGATCGCGGTGCGCGACGACGGTCGCCCGGTCAGCGCCGAGGAGCTCGGCCGGCTGCAGGACATCCCGCACGGCTTCCTGCAGGCGATCCTGGCCGACCTGCGCCGGGCCGGCATCGTGGTCAGCCAGCGCGGCCAGTCCGGAGGGTGGCGGATGGCCGCCCGCCCGGCGGACGTCAGCGTCGCCGACGTGATCCGCGCCGTCGACGGGCCGCTGGTCAGCGTCTACGGCCTGCGTCCCGAGGCGGTCTCCTACAACGAGGCCGCCGAGGTGCTCCAGCTGGTCTGGATCGCCGCGCGCTCGTCGCTGCGCGAGGTCTTCGAGACCGTGACGATCGAGTCGCTGGCCGCCCGCGAGCTGCCCCCCGAGGTGGCCGCGCGCACCGAGGACAAGGACGCCTGGCAGCCCCGCTGAGGGTCGCCGACTTTCAACAGTTCTGACGATGTGCCGGGGTCGGTGCGGGCGGCAGGGTGAGCCTCGCCGCCGACGCCTCCAGCGTGTCGGGGCGATCCCCCTTCACGCTCGAGGAGAACCAGCCATGAAGAAGCTCGTCGTCGTCCCCGTCGTCGCGGTCGTCGCCGCTGTCGGCGCCGCCTCCGCTGCCGGCTTCGCCGGTGGCGTCAGCGCCGGTCCGCTGCAGGTCGGCCAGACCGACGACCTGGAGTGCGCCACCAGCGCCAAGGTCATCGAGTGGGGGTACGACGACGGTCAGGTCCAGGCCGACTTCCCCTCCGTCGTCAACGTGCGGGTCCAGCTCGAGGGCGCCCAGTGCTCCAACCAGGCCGTCAACGTGATCCAGATCGACGAGGACGGCAACCAGTCGGGACCGCGCGCCAGCGGTCGCATCCCGCAGCAGGACGCCGGCAAGCAGACCGTGCGCTTGAAGTTCGACAAGCCGGTCGACGCGGAGAAGCTGGACAACATCCGCATCTCCATCGACCCCGGCTTCAACGGTCAGGGCTACGGCACCATCGGCTGACGTACCGGTGGGGACGGCGCCCAGCGCTCCGTCCCCACCGTCGTCGTCCACCGCTCCTGACCGACCCCGGAGGTCCCCGTGTCCCGCCGCGTGCGCCGCACCCTCGCCAACTTCGGCGTCGTCGCGCTCCTCGGCGCGTGGTTCGTGACCTTCGCGCCGACCGCCTTCGGCGGGCCCGCGGCGTACATCGAGGTGCAGGGCCACAGCATGGACGGCACCTACGCCACCGGTGACCTCGTGGTCACCCGCGAGCAGGACACCTACGCCGTCGGCGACATCGTGGCCTTCCGGGCGGGGCAGGGGCAGGTGATCCACCGGATCACCGGCGGCGACGGGGAGGGCGGCTACACGCTCCAGGGAGACAACAACCCCGACCCCGACCCGTGGCACCCGACCGACGGCGACGTCGTCGGCGCCGCCTGGCTGCACCTGGAGCAGAAGGCGTGGCTGCTGCACCTGCCGCGCGAGCCGTGGTTCGCCGGGCTGACCGCCGGGCTGCTCACCCTCCTCGTGCTCGGGTGGGACGCCCGACCGCGGCGTGGCGACGCCGTCCGCGCCGACGGGAGCGCCGAGACCGACGTCGAGCCGCTGCCCGCGCCACCGGCGCCGATCGTGGTCCCGGCCCAGCGCCGCGGCGACACCGCTCCCGGAGCCGTGCCGCCGTCCACCCGCCGCCGGCTGCGGGCCGTCGAGCCGGGTCTCAGACCGGCCGGCGACCCCTCCGACGACCTGCCCGGTGGTGGCCGGTGAGACGCGTCGTGCTCTGGCTCGTCGTGCTCGCGGCGGTGCTCGGGACCGGCCTGGCGCTGCGGCCCGCGGCGGCCGCCCGGCTCGAGGTGAGCGCGGCACCGCTGCAGACCTGGACGCAGTCCGTCAGCCTCGACGTGGCGCCGCCACCCACCGAGCCCGAGGAGCCGGCACCGTCGGCACCACTCGGGCCAGCGGTCTCGGCGGAGGCGCCTGCTGCCGCGCCCACGACGCCGGCGACGCCCCAGCAGGCGCCGCAGGACGGCGTCACGCCTCCGGTCCCCACGCCCGCCGTCGAGCCCCCCGTCGCCCCGCCCGCCGAGCTGCCCGCCGAGCCAGCGGCGGTGCCGGCCGTCGACGAGCCCACCGTCGACGAGCCCGCCGTCGCGGAGCCGACCGCCGGCGGTTGAGGTGGCCACGCGGTCGTCGCCGGCAGGTCACGCCGATGTCACCGCGACGTACGCCGCCGGGCGCACGCTGGCGGCATGGCACGACGCACGCTGATCTGGCACCTGGGCCTGGCCGATGCCGCCCGGCCCGTCGTCCCGGCCGGGCTCGAGCACCACCGCGACGCCCTGCGCGACCTCGGCGTCGAGGTGGTGGCCGACCGTCGCGAGGCGGAGCTGGCGACCCACGAGCTGCTGCGCACCCACGAGGAGGTGGGCCTGCGACGGCGCGACGTCGAGGGGCGGTGGGCCCGGATCGCCGACCGCGTCTGGGCGCACAAGGGCGTCTCGCTGCTCTCCACGCCCCAGCTGGGCGCCGCCGACAAGGACCGGCTGCGGCTCGCCCTCGACCCGCTCGTCGGCGTCGAGGTGCACCTCGTGGTCACCGTCGAGCACCTCGCCGACCAGCTCTACGGCGCCTGGGTCGCCGACCTGCTCCGGGGCAGTCGCAGCGGCGCGCGCAAGCACGCCCGCCGCGTGGAGCTGCCGCTGCTCGAGCCCGGCGCCGGCACGGCCGCCTCGGCGCGCTTCTGGGCCGGGCACGAGCTCGGCTCCTTGCTCGCCCGGTGGGGCTGGACCATGCACGCCGACCGTCTGCACGTCGTCCCGGGGGACGTGCGGGCGCACTGGGCCGGGCTGCTCGAGGTCGCCGGGCTCGAGGCCGGGTCGCTGCCGCCCGTCGTGCCGGCGTACGTCGACCCCGCCTCGGCGGCGCTGCTGCGCGAGGTCAACCGGCGGGTCGACGAGCCGCTGCCCTACGCCGAGCGGCTGGCCCTGCTGGAGGAGTGGTCGGTCGACGACCCCGCGGCGACGCCGGCGCCGGCGTACGACGTGCGCGGCTACGCGGCGCTGGTCGACCGCTGGGCCGCCGCGGCGACGCGGGCGGGCCACGACCTGCGCGGCGACCTGGGCGGCGCCGTGCTCGCGCAGCCGGTCATCGCAACGGCGGCCCCGGGTCCGCGGGTCCGGTGGGAGGTGGCCGCCCAGGCGCTCGCCGACGTGCTGGGCGAGCAGGCCGCGCTGCGCGACCGGGTCGCCCGGCTCGAGCGCGAGGTCGAGACGCTCGACCGCAAGCGACGCACCTGGAAGCGCCGCGCGAGGGAGCAGCAGCCGCTCTCCGCGGTGTCGTGACCGGTCAGCCGAGCGGGTCGACCCGCTCGGCGAACCAGTCGACGAGCGGCCGCAGCCGGCGCCAGTCGGCCCGCACCAGGTCGAGCAGCTCCGCGGTGTGGATCACGGGCTCGAAGCCGTAGCTGCGACCCAGCGCCAGCGACTTGTGCCGCAGCAGCGCGATGCGCGGGTGGTCGGCGGGCCAGCCGCGGGGCGAGGTCTTGAGCTGCTCGCCGCTGCGCTCGAAGCCCCGGCGCTGCAGCCGGGCGAGCAGCCGCTCCAGCTCGCGCCCGGAGTGCTCGGCGTCGATCGCCGCGCGGATCCGCGCCAGGTCCGGCGGGTCGGCGTGGTAGAGCCCGGCCCCGACACGCACGCCGGGAGCGCTGACCTGGACGTACCAGCCCAGGCCCGGACCCGCGTGCACCACGGCCCCCTGGTGGGTCTTGTACGGCGTCTTGTCCTTGCGGAAGCGCACGTCGCGGTAGGGGCGGAAGATCTTGGCCTGCCCGAACTCGTCGGCCAGCGCCGCCGTGAGCGCCTCCATGGGCGCCCGCACCGCCGCGTCGTACACGTGCTTGTGCGCGGCCCAGAACGTCTTGGTGTTGTCGAGCTCGAGGTCGTCGTAGAAGTCGAGGGCGGTGACGGGGAAGCCATCGAATTCGGGGATGGAGTCGGGGATGACTCGGCGCTCCTGGGATCGGTGTTCGGTCTCGCGGTCGGGCCGGGTCACCGACGGCGGGCGCCGACGCCGCTCACTGACGCCGCTCACCGACGGCGGGCACCTCACCGGGTCTCGTCGCGGCCGTCGCGACCTCGTTCCTCGGTCGCGGGCCTTGCTCGACCTTCGGCCGCGACGGACCGGTGCTCCTTCGTCGCACAGGTCCTGCGTCCTTGAGCGGATGACGAGACTCGAACTCGCGACATCGACCTTGGGAAGGTCGCGCTCTACCAACTGAGCTACATCCGCGCGCCCGGCGTACCGGACGGAGCAGAGGCTACCCGACCTGCTGCAGCGTGGGGCGCCGGGGCGAGAGGCCGTCGCCGGAGGAGCGACCAGTGAGGCGGCGGTGCACCCAGGGGAGCGCGAAGTCGCGGGTCCAGGCGGCGTCGGCGCGGAGCCGCTCGGCCAGCGAGACCTCGGGCGGCGGCACCGGCTCGGGGGCGCGGAGGTCGTGGGCGACGCCGAGCGCGTCGAGCACACCGGCCGCGACGACGGTGTGGCCACGGGCGTTGAGGTGCATCCGGTCGGCGTCGAAGACGTCGGCCACGGGCTCGCCCCGCATCCGCCACAGGTCGACGACGGTGGCGTCGTGGCGCTCGGCGATCTCGCGGACGTGCTCGTTGAAGATCGCCATCCGGCCCCGCAGCGCGGAGTAGAGGCCGCCGCTGCCCGGGTCGTAGACGGTGAACATCGCGACGGTCGCCCCGCCGGCGCGCAGCCGCCCGATCGCCTCGTCGTACGCCGCGGCGAGGGCGTCGAGGTCGACCTTGGGCCGCAGCACGTCGTTGGCGCCGCCGTGCACCGTCACCAGGTCCGGCTCGAGCGCGAGGGCCGGCTCGAGCTGCTCCTCGATGATCGGCAGCAGCTTGCGGCCGCGGATGGCGAGGTTGGCGTAGCCGAAGGGGTCGGCGCGGGTCGCGAGCACCTCGGCGACCCGGTCGGCCCAGCCGCGCAGTCCGTGCGGCCGTGCCGGGTCGGGGTCGCCGACGCCCTCGGTGAAGGAGTCGCCGAGGGCGACGTAGCGGTGCCAGGTCATCGTGCGGGGCGTCTCAGATCGGGGTGCGGTGGAAGTTGGCGTAGGACTTCGACGGCGTCGGGCCGCGCTGGCCCTGGTAGCGCGACCCGTACTTCGCCGAGCCGTAGGGGTGCTCGGCCGGGGAGGTGAGCCGGAAGAAGCACAGCTGCCCGATCTTCATGCCGGGGTAGAGCTTGATCGGCAGCGTCGCGACGTTGGCCAGCTCGAGGGTGACGTGGCCGGAGAAGCCGGGGTCGACGAAGCCCGCGGTGGCGTGGGTGAGCAGGCCGAGGCGTCCCAGCGACGACTTGCCCTCGACCCGCGCGGCGAGGTCGTCGGGGAGGGTGACGACCTCGAAGGTCGACCCCAGGACGAACTCGCCGGGGTGCAGGATGAAGGGCTCCTCGCCCTCGGCGACGACCTCGCGGGTCAGGTCGGACTGGTCGACGGCCGGGTCGATGTGCGGGTAGCGATGGTTCTCGAAGACCCGGAAGTAGCGGTCGAGCCGGAAGTCGATCGACGAGGGCTGGATCATCGCGGGGTCGTAGGGATCCATCGCGATGCGACCCGCCTCGACCTCGGCCAGGATGTCGCGGTCGGAGAGCAGCACGGGGGTCAACCTACCCGCGGCCGCGCGGGCGCCCCTGTCGGTCCGCGCGTCGATCAGGTTAGGCTGACCTAAGTCCCTGCTTCGGACCCGGAGGTTCCGCCCATGAGTGCCGCGCGCGTCGAGACGCCCGTCGACTTCCCGATGGTGATCGCGCCGATCGTCGCGGCGTCGGTCGAGCGCCTCTCGCCGACCTTCGTGCGCGTCGAGTTCGCCGGCGAGGCGCTCGCGGACCTGGGCGTCGACGGGCCCTGGTACGACCAGCGGGTCAAGCTGGTCTTCCCGCACGGGGACGGCCCGGTGCCGACCTTCTGCCTCGACGACTCGTGGTACACCGCCTGGCGGGCGCTGCCCCTGGAGCAGCGCGGCCACATGCGCACCTACACCGTGCGCGACGTGACCGGCTACGGCGTCGACACCCGGCTGGTGGTCGACTTCGTGGTGCACGACGACGGCCACGCCGGACCGGGCGCGGGCTGGGCGCAGCGCGCCTCGACGGGCGACGAGCTCGTCCTGATCGGCCCCCGTCGCGGCGTCGCGTGGGGCGGCATCGAGTTCACGCCCGGCGAGGCCTCCTCGCTGCTGCTCGTGGGCGACGAGTCCGCCGTGCCCGCGGTGGCCGGGATCCTGGCCGGGCTCGGCTGCGACGCCCGCGGCCGCGTCTACCTCGAGGTGCCGTCGTCCGCCGACGTCCAGGACCTGCCGCGTCCGCCCGGCGTCGAGGTGTGCTGGCTGCCGCGCGGCCACGACGAGGTCGGGTGCCGGCTGGTGCCCGAGGTGCGTGCCTACGTCGGCCTCCCCCCGCCCCCGGCGGGCGACGAGGAGGTCGGCGACATCGAGCCGACACTGTGGGAGACCCCCGTGTGGTCCAGCTCCGGCGAGCCCGTCGACGGCGCCGTGCAGCCCGCCCTGCTCGGTCACGAGCTCGCCGGCGTCTTCTGCTGGATCGCCGGCGAGTCCGCCATGGTCACCCGGCTGCGCCGCGCCCTGGTCCGCGAGCTCGGCGTCGACCGCCGTCAGGTCGCCTTCATGGGCTACTGGCGCCGCGGCGTCGCCATGGCCTCCTGACGCCCACCCGCCACCTGCGGCGTCGGCCCCGCATGTAACGCTCCGTTACGCGGTCTGAGTGACCCCTGCGCGGGGTGTACGCGCGGCACAACGGAGCGTTACATGGCGCTCACAGGTCGAAGAGCGAGCCCGACTCCTCGATGTCGGTGTCGGTGCGGGGCTGGTGCGCCTCGCCCGACGGCGCCTTCTGCGTCGAGGTGCTCGCCTCAGGCTCCTCCTCCGCGTCGTCGTCCGAAGGCTGCGGTACGGCGCTCCCCGCCGCGTCGGGCTCGCCGGCCGGCTCGGGCTGGTCGGTCGCGTCGTCGGAGGGGCTCTCGCCCGCGAACTGCGCCTTGATGTCCTTCAGGCTGCGGATCGGCGCCGTCTCGGCCTCCGCCGCCGGCTTGGGAGCGGTCTCGGGGTCAGGCTCGGGGTCGGTCTGGTCCTGGTCGGGGGCGACGTCGGTGTCGGCGGCGTCCTGGGACCGGTCGACGCCTGCGCCGGTGTCCTGCGTGCTCGGTTCCGAAGGCGCAGCGGCCGGGGTTGCCGAGGTCTCGGTCTCCTCGGGCTCGAGGTCGAAGAGGGAGCCGCCCTCGGGGATCTCGGTGGCCGGGGTGACGGTCGTGGTGGTCGCCGCGGTCGGTGCCGGCTCGGGCTCGGGGTCGGACTGGTCCTGCTCGGGGGCGACGTCGGTGTCGGCGGCGTCCTGTGACCGGTCGACGCCTGCGCCGGTGTCCTGCGTGTTCGGCTCCGCGGGTGCGGAGCTCTCGGTCGGCTCGACGTCGAAGAGGCTGCCGCCCTCGGGGATCTCGGTCGCGGGGGTGACGGTCGTGGTGGTGGGCGACGAGGTCGGTGCCGGCTCTGGCTCCGTGGTCTCGACAGGCTCGACCGACGAGGTGGGCTCGACCGACGAGGTGGTCTCGGTGGGCTCGACGTCGAAGAGGCTGCCGCCCTCGGGGATCTCGGTCGCGGGGGTGTCGACGCTGCGGGTGGGGTCGGGCTGGTCCGTCTTGGTCTCGACAGGCTCGACCGACGAGGTGGGCTCGACGTCGAAGAGGCTGCCGCCGTCCGGGACCTCGGTCGCCGGGGTGTCGACGGTCGCGGTGGTCTCGACAGGCTCGACCGACGAGCTCTCGGTGGCCTCCCCGTCGTCGCCGCCGACGTCGAACAGCGAGCCGCCCGGGGCAGCGGTCTCGGTGGTCGAGGAGTCGGTGTCGTCGGCGTCGAAGAGCGAGCCGCCCGTCGGGGTGGCCTCGGTGGTCGAGGAGTCGCTGTCGTCGGCGTCGAAGAGCGAGCCGCCGGTGGTGGCGGTGTCCTCCGTCGCCGCGTCGTCGAAGAGCGAGCTGCCGCCGGAGGCCTTGGCGAGCGGGCCGACGTCCTCGGTGTCGGTGACGGTGTCCTCGGTCTGGGTGACGTCGTCGGCGTCAGGCTCGGCCTTGAGCGCGGTCGCCGTACCGGCGCCGGCCGCAGCAGCCGTGGCGGCCGGCGCCGCAGCAGCCGGGGCGGGCGCGCGGGTCTCGCCCTTCACGGAGGCGAGCAGCATCTGCGCGACGTCGAGGACCTCGACCTCCTCGCGGGCCTCGCCCTTCGACTGCTGGTTGGTCAGCCCGTCGGAGAGCATCACGCGGCAGAAGGGGCAGCCGACCGCGATCTGGTCGGCGCCGGTCTCGACGGCCTCCTTGGTGCGGTTGAGGTTGATCCGCTCGCCGGTGTTCTCCTCCATCCACATCCGCGCGCCGCCGGCGCCGCAGCAGAAGGACCGCTCGGAGTTGCGGGGCATCTCGACGAGGTTGGCGTCGGGGATGACCTCGAGCAGCTCGCGCGGCGGTGAGTAGACGCCGTTGTGGCGGCCGATGTAGCAGGGGTCGTGGTAGGTGACCGACCGCTTTGGGCCGGTGCTGTCGGTGGCCACGGGGGTGAGGCGCTTCTCGCGGACCAGCCGGTTGAGCAGCTGCGTGTGGTGCACGACCTCGAGCTCGACGCCGAAGGCGGCGTACTCGTTCTTCAGCGTGTTGAAGCAGTGGGCGCAGGTCGAGACGACCTTGGTGGCCCTGGTCTCCTTGAGCACCTCGGCGTTCTGCGCCGCGAGGCCCTGGAAGACGAACTCGTTGCCGGCGCGGCGTGCCGGGTCACCGGTGCAGGTCTCGCCGTTGCCGAGCACGGCGAAGTCGACGCCGGCCATGTCGAGCAGCTCGGCGACGGCGCGCGTCGTCTTCTTCGCGCGGTCCTCGTAGGCGCCGGCGCAGCCGACCCAGAAGAGCCACTCGACCTCCTCGAGGCTCTCCACCTGCTCGCCGACGACCTTGACCTCGAAGGGCAGGTCCTTGGCCCAGTCGAGCCGGGCCTGGGGCGACATGTTCCAGGGGTTGCCCTTGTTCTCCAGCCCCTTGAAGAGGCCGTTGAGCTCGGAGGGGAAGCTGCTCTCGATCAGCACCTGGTAGCGACGCATGTCGACGATGTGGTCGACGTGCTCGATGTCGACGGGGCACTGCTGCACGCAGGCGCCGCACGAGGTGCAGTTCCACAGCACCTCGGGGTCGATCACGGCGGCCCCGCTCTCGGGCATGTAGAACCAGTCGTCGCCGGTGTCGCCGACCAGCGGGCGCTCGGCCTCGACGGCGAGCCGCGGGTCGGCCTCGAGCAGCGCGGCACGGTCGCCCTCGCTCGCCTGCACGTACGGCGCCTTGGCGTAGGCGTGGTCGCGCAGCGCGGTGATGAGCAGCTTGGGGGAGAGCGGCTTGTCGGTGTTCCACGCCGGGCACTGGCTCTGGCAGCGGCCGCACTCGGTGCAGGTGGAGAAGTCGAGGATGCCCTTCCAGGCGAAGTCCTCGACCGACCCGACGCCGAGCCTGGTGTTCTCGTCGATGTCGTCGAGGTCCTCGAAGTCGATCGCCTGGCCGCCCGAGGTCATCGGGGCGAGGCCGCCGAGGGAGGTGCGGCCGGTGGCGTGGCGCTTGAAGAAGATGTTGAAGAAGGCCAGGAAGCGGTGCCAGGCCACGCCCATCGAGGGCTGCCGCGAGATGACGATCATCCAGGTGAAGGAGATGACGATCTTCAGCGTCGCCACGACCCAGATCAGGTTGGCCAGGCCGGCCTCGGAGACGCCGCTGAAGAGCTCGCCCAGCCAGGAGGTGAGCGGGAAGTGGAAGGCGCTGGCGTAGTCGGGGTCCTCGTACGTCGCGAGGGCGTACTCCAGGCCGCGCAGCAGCACGATGCAGATGCCGACGCCGAGGATGACCAGCTCGACGAAGTAGCCCTGCCACATCGTCGAGCCCCAGAAGCGACCGCGAGGGCCGCGCACGCGCTCCTTCGGGCGGGTGGCGCGGTAGGAGATGAAGGCGACGATCGCCACCAGCATCACCCAGGTGAAGAGCTCCGTGGCCCACTCGAAGAGGAAGAAGTGACCCAGCAGGGGGATGTGGAAGCTCGGGCTGAAGAGCTGCCCGAAGGCCGTGACGAGGGTGAAGAAGAGCAGCCCGAAGCCGGTCATCACGAACCAGTGGCCCGCGCCGACCCACGTCCACTGCAGCATCCGGGTGTGGCCGAGCGTCTCGCGCACCATCGTCACCGTGCGCGCGCCGAGGCGGTCGGTGCGGTGCGCCGGCTGCCCGATCCTCATCGTCGCGATGATCTGGCGGATCGCGCGGACGAAGAGCGTGATGCCCACCGCCGCGATGGACAGCGAGATCACGAGCGCGAGGACCTGCAGGACCGGCATGGAGACTCCCGTCGGGCTGGGACGTGCGGCGGCTGGCTGAGCCTACGACCCGAGTGCCCCGCCGCGTGTCAAGTGTGACGAATGCTACCTGGGGGTAACTTGGCGCCGCTCACGCCCGCCCGCCCACGCGCTGGCTGACGGTGCGGGCCGTGGCCGTGACGGCGGCGACGAGGGCGGACCGGTCGACGGCCTCACGGGTGTCCCAGGTGCAGGCGATGCCCCCGAGGGGGCTGCCGTTGGGGTCGAGCACGGCGACGGCGACCGAGGCGAAGCCGGGCGTGACCTCGCCGTCCTCCGCGGCCCAGCCGCGCTGCCGGGCCTCGGTGAGGAGCCGGCGCAGCGCCGTCAGCGTGGTCGGACCCCGGCCGTGACGGTCGACGAAGGCGTCGCGGTCGGGGTAGAGCGCGCGCACCTGCGCCTCGGGCAGGCCGGCCAGGATGGCGCGTCCGCTGGCCGTCAGGTGGGCCGGCAGGCGTACGCCGACGTCGGTCACCAGCGGCGGGCGGCCGGGCGCGCGCTCCTCCACGACGTACAGCACGTCGCGACCGTGCGGCACCGCCAGGTGCGCCGAGAGGCCGGTCCGGTCGACCAGCGCCGTCAGCGACCTGCGCGCCAGGCGCTGCAGCGGCGCCTGCCGGGCGTAGCCCGTGCCGACCTCGAAGGCCGCGACGCCGAGGCAGTAGCGGTGGTCCTCGGCCACGTGGGTGACGAAGCCCTCCTCGATCATCGCCCGCAGCAGGTGGTACGCCGTGGAGCGCGGCAGGCCGACGGCCGCGCAGATCCGCTCCAGCGGCACCGGGTCGGGCTGCGTCGCGAGGAATCGCAGCACCCGCAGCGCGCGGGATGCTGCCGGAACCTGGCTCACGACCGCAATCTACGGGGCACAATGAGGGCGTGCGACGACTCCTCGGCACCCTGGTGACCCTGCTGCTGCTCGGCACCCTCGTCGCGGCCACCCCCACCGCCCACGCGTCCCGGATGCCCAGCAAGCGCACCTGGCAGGCGCAGAACGCCAAGATCATGCGCGGCTCCGTGACCTGGCTCCGCGAGCGGGTCGAGAGCCGTCACCCGACCGAGAAGCTGGCGATCAACCTCGACATCGACAACACCTCGCTCGCGTCGTACTACGCCCCCGGCAAGCCCGTCCGGCCGACGCTGCGGCTGGCGCGGGTGGCCGACTCGCTGGGCGTGAAGGTGCTCTTCAACACCGCGCGCCCCGAGAAGGGCAAGCGCAAGGCGGTGCGCGAGCTGCGCCGGGCCGGCTTCCCCGTCTACGGCATCTGCGCGCGCGCCAAGGGACTCAGCGTGGTGGAGGGCAAGCAGGACTGCCGCGCCCGCTTCCGCAAGCGCGGCTACACCCTCGTCGTCAACGTCGGCAACCGGCCGACCGACTTCGAGGGCGGCGGCTTCGAGAAGCGCTACAAGCTGCGCTCGTACGGCGGCCGGCTCAGCTGACCCGCGCCTGCGCCTGCTTCTGCCTCAGGTCTGGGCGAACCACTCGGGCAGCCGCGCCGAGGCGCCGGGACACGTCACGTTGAAGTCGCGGCTGTCCATCACCCACTGCGACATCACCGGCGACCCGCCCTGGATCGAGGCCTCGGGCCCGCAGCGCCGCAGCGCCTCCTCGCGGGAGGTCTGGCCCGCCGCACGCCACTCGGGGACGCCGAGGGTGAGGTCGGCGACGATCTCGCGCCACATGTACTGCGTGGAGTAGACGCCGACCCGGTAGCCGGCGTCGGTGTAGCCGCGCGCCGCACCCTCGACGACGGCCGCGTTGGCCACGGGGTCGTCGCTCCACGAGAAGCTCGGCACCGGCTCCACGTCGAGCCACACCAGCGGCGTGCGGAAGCCGATCCGCTGCATCGTGGCGACGTTGTAGCCGGCCTGCTGGTAGCCGACGTTGCGCAGCGCGCCGAGCCGGGTGCTGCCGTCGTACGGTCCCTCGTCGCCGTAGCGCGCGAGCTGGTCGCCGTAGGGGTAGGAGAGCACCGAGTAGGCGGAGACCAGCAGGCCGCGCTCGCGCACCCACGCCAGTTGGCTCTCCACGCAGGGGTTGGGGGTGAAGCCGGGGCCGTTGGTCAGCCCGATCACGACGTACGCCGCCTCCGGCACCGGCATCGGCAGGCCGAGGGTGCGCTTCTGCGGGATGCCCATGCCCTTCGGGCACTGCGGCCAGCTCACGTCGCCGCCGAGCACCGGGCCGCGTCGCGCGGCGGCCGACTCGAGGCCCTCGGGGATGGTGATCTCGTCGGGGTCCGGCACGCGCTGCCGCTCCTCCGGCTCGGCGCTCCCGCTCGCGCCGGCCGACGGGCTCGGTGCGTCGGTCCGGGTGGGGCTGGCGCTGGCGGTCGGGCTGGGGCTCGCGGTCGGGCTCACCTCGGCGCTGCGCCGTGACTCCGGCTCGAGCGGCGCCTGGCAGCCGGCCAGCGCGACGCCCACGGCCAGCGCCGCGACCGTCGTACGCCCTCGCCCCATGCCTGCCCCCTTTGTGACCGCGATGGTGCCACGGGGGGCCGCGCCGGGCCCATGTAACGCGGGGTTATCGCATGTGGAGAAGTGCTGTGCACGGCGTGTCGCGTCCACAGCACCGCGGCAGAGGGGAGTGAGCCGCTGGGGCGACGCCGCGGCCGGCGAGAGCGCCGCGCCACAGGTACTGCGGGGCTCTTGCGTTGGTGGGCGCGCATAGGCCTTGTTCACATGCGATAACCCCGCGTTACATGCCGGACGCCCCCGCCGCCCCTCGCCCCGCCCGGTCTCGAATCCGAGACGCGCGGTACGCCGTGAGGCTGGCGGGCGGCGGTGGGACGCGCGTTGACTGAGGTCATGCAGGCGGTGGAGGTGGGCGTCGGGCCGGTGACCCCGGCGGAGGTCGTGGCGGTGGCGCGGCACGGTGCGGCGGTGCGGCTCTCGGAGCCGGCGCTGCGGGCGATCGACGGGGCGCGGGCGGCGGTCGAGGTGCTGGCGGCGGCCGCGACACCGGCGTACGGCGTGAGCACGGGCTTCGGCGCGCTGGCCACCCGCCACATCCCGACCGAGCTGCGCGCACAGCTGCAGCGCTCCCTCGTGCGCAGCCACGCCGCGGGGTCGGGGCCGGAGGTCGAGCGGGAGGTCACCCGGGCGCTGATGCTGCTGCGGCTGAGCACGCTGGCCACCGGCCGCACCGGCGTACGACGGGAGACCGCGCAGCTGATCGCCGGCCTGCTGAGCCACGGCATCACCCCGGTGGTGCACGAGTACGGCTCGCTGGGCTGCTCCGGCGACCTCGCGCCACTCTCGCACTGCGCCCTGGCGCTCCTGGGCGAGGGGATGGTGCGTGACGCCGGCGACCGGCTGCTGCCGGCCGGGGAGGCGCTCGCCGCCGCCGGCCTGGAGCCCGTCGAGCTGGCCGCCAAGGAGGGCCTGGCGCTGATCAACGGCACCGACGGGATGCTCGGGATGCTGGTCCTCGCCCTGCACGACCTCGACCGGCTGGTGCGCACCGCCGACGTGGCCGCCGCGATGAGCGTGGAGGCCCAGCTGGGCACCGACCGGGTCTTCGCGGCCGAGCTGCAGGAGCTGCGCCCGCACCCCGGCCAGGCCGCCTCCGCGGCCAACCTGCGCGCGCTGCTGCGCGACTCCGGGGTGGTCGCCAGCCACCGCGGCCCCGACTGCCACCGGGTGCAGGACGCCTACTCGCTGCGCTGCTCCCCGCAGGTGCACGGAGCGGTGCGCGACACCCTCGACCACTGCCGCACCGTCGCGGGCCGCGAGCTGGCGAGCGCGGTCGACAACCCCGTCGTGGTCTCGACGGGCGAGGAGCCCCGCCTGGAGAGCAACGGCAACTTCCACGGGGCCCCGGTGGCCTACGTGCTCGACTTCGCCGCGATCGTCGCGGCCGACCTGGCCTCGATCAGCGAGCGGCGCACCGACCGCTTCCTCGACAAGGCGCGCAACCACGGGCTGCCGCCCTTCCTCGCCGACGACCCGGGCGTCGACAGCGGCCTGATGATCGCGCAGTACACCCAGGCCGCGGTCGTCTCCGAGCTCAAGCGGCTGGCCCACCCGGCGAGCGTCGACTCGATCCCCTCCAGCGCGATGCAGGAGGACCACGTCTCCATGGGCTGGTCGGCCGCCCGCAAGCTGCGTCGCGCCGTCGACGGGCTCGGTCGGGTGCTCGCCGTCGAGGTCATGGCCGGCGCCCGCGCGCTCGACCTGCGGCGTCCGCTGCAGCCCTCGCCCGCCACCGAGGCCGTCGTACGCCGCCTCCGCGACGCCGGCGTCGCCGGGCCGGGCACCGACCGCCACCTGGCCCCGGAGATCGAGACCACCCACCAGCTCGTCGTCAGCGGGGCCGTCGTGGCCGCCGCCGAGTCCGCGATCGGAGAGATGCAGTGACCGAGACCAACCCCCGCCTCCCCATCCACGCCCCCCACGGCACCGAGCTCTCCGCGCGGTCCTGGCAGACCGAGGCGCCGCTGCGGATGCTGATGAACAACCTCGACCCGGAGAACGCCGAGCGCCCCGAGGACCTCGTCGTCTACGGCGGCACCGGCAAGGCCGCGCGCAGCTGGGAGGCGTACGACGCCCTGGTGCGCACGCTGCGCGACCTGCGCGACGACGAGACCATGCTGGTGCAGAGTGGCAAGCCCGTCGGGGTGATGCGCACGCACACCTGGGCGCCGCGGGTGCTGATCGCCAACTCCAACCTGGTGGGCGACTGGGCCAACTGGGAGGAGTTCCGGCGGCTGGAGGACCTCGGGCTCACGATGTACGGGCAGATGACGGCCGGGTCGTGGATCTACATCGGCACCCAGGGCATCCTGCAGGGCACCTACGAGACCTTCGCCGCGATCGGTGAGAAGCGCGGCGGCACGCTCGCCGGCACCATCACCCTCACCGCCGGCCTGGGCGGCATGGGCGGCGCGCAGCCGTTGGCCGTGACCATGAACGACGGCGTCGCCGTCTGCGTCGAGGTCGACCAGGCCCGCATCACCCGGCGGCTGGAGCACCGCTACCTCGACGTGCAGGCCGACGACCTCGACCACGCCTTCGCGCTCGCGGTCGAGGCCCGCGACGAGCGGCGTCCGCTCTCCATCGGCCTGCTCGGCAACGCCGCCGAGGTCTTCCCGGCCGTGCTCGAGCGCGGGCTCCCCGTCGACGTCGTCACCGACCAGACCAGCGCCCACGACCCGCTGTCCTACCTGCCGGTCGGCGTGCCCTTCGACGACTGGCACGACGCGGCGCGCCGCGACCCCGACGGCTTCACCAAGGACGCCCAGGCCTCCATGGCCGCCCACGTGCGCGCCATGGTCGAGCTGCAGGACGCCGGCGCCGAGGTCTTCGACTACGGCAACTCGATCCGCGACGAGGCCCGCAAGGGCGGCTACGACCGGGCCTTCGCGTTCCCCGGATTCGTGCCGGCCTACATCCGGCCGCAGTTCTGCGAGGGTCGCGGCCCCTTCCGCTGGGCCGCGCTCTCCGGCGACCCCGCCGACATCGCGGCCACCGACCGGGCCGTGCTCGAGCTCTTCCCCGACGACGAGCGGCTGCGGCGCTGGATCACCATGGCCGGCGAGAGGGTGCACTTCCAGGGCCTGCCCGCGCGCATCTGCTGGCTGGGGTACGGCGAGCGCCACCGCGCCGGGCTGAGGTTCAACGAGATGGTCGCCAGCGGCGAGCTCAAGGCGCCCATCGTGATCGGCCGCGACCACCTCGACTGCGGCTCGGTCGCCTCGCCCTACCGCGAGACCGAGGCGATGCTCGACGGCTCCGACGCCATCGCCGACTGGGCGCTGCTCAACGCGCTGGTCAACACGGCGTCCGGGGCGACCTGGGTGAGCATCCACCACGGCGGCGGCGTCGGGATCGGCCGCTCGATCCACGCCGGCCAGGTGTGCGTCGCCGACGGCACCGCCCTGGCCGCGGAGAAGCTCGAGCGCGTGCTGACCAACGACCCGGGCATGGGCGTGATCCGCCACGTCGACGCCGGGTACGACCGCGCGGCGGAGGTCGCGGCCGAGCGCGACGTCCGGGTGCCGATGTCGGAAGAGGGCTGAGGCCCCCGACCGCACGCGGGGCCGGCGTTGCGTTCGTGTGAACGCCGCCCGTGGCCCTTCCCTCGCATGGTTGCGCGGGTCTACCTTCAGCCCAGGGGGCAAGGGAGGGAGACCCGCGATGACGGACGTGGCCAACAGGGGCGGATCGGGGATCGGCGCCCAGCTGCGACGGCGCAAGCCCATCGACCTGGCCCGCTCGGGGCAGGGTGGCAAGCTGGAGCGGAGCTTCGGCACCTTCCAGCTCATGATGTTCGGGGTCGGCGCGACCGTCGGCACCGGCATCTTCTTCGTGCTGCAGGAGGCGGTGCCCGACGCCGGCCCCGCGGTGATCGTGGCCTTCCTGATCGCCGGCCTCGGCGCCGGGCTCTCGGCGATCTGCTACGCCGAGGTGGCCGGGGCGATCCCGGTGAGCGGGTCGACGTACTCCTACGCCTACCACTCCATGGGCGAGCTGGTGGCGATGGTCGTCGCGGCCTGCGTGCTGCTGGAGTACGGCGTGGCCGCCTCCGCGGTCGCGGTGGGCTGGAGCGGCTACTTCAACGAGCTGCTCTCCAACCTGATCGGCACCGGGCTGCCCGACGCGCTGTCGTACTCCCCGGTGCCCTACGAGGACAACACCACGGGGCTGGTCAACCTGCCCGCCGTGGTGCTCGTGGTGATGTGCGCGGTGCTGCTGGTGCGGGGGGCCAGCGAGTCGGCGCGCGCCAACACGATCATGGTGATCATCAAGCTCAGCGTGCTGCTGATGTTCGTCGCCATCAGCCTCACCGCCTTCCAGGTCGACCACTTCCAGGGCTTCTGGGACGCCGGCCCGAAGGGCATCGGCGCGGCCGCGGCCACGATCTTCTTCTCCTTCATCGGCCTCGACGCCGTCTCGACCGCGGGCGAGGAGGTGAGAGACCCGCAGCGCGCGCTGCCGCGCGCCATCATGGGCGCGCTCGCCGTGGTCGTGACGGTCTACGTGCTGGTGGCCATCGCTGGCGTCGGGGCGCAGCCGACCGAGGAGTTCGAGAGCCCCGAGCAGCAGTCGGCCGGGCTCTCGGTGATCCTGGAGAACATCACGGGCAACAACGTGTCGGGCACGGTGCTGGCCGCGGGCGCGGTCATCTCGATCTTCTCCGTCACCCTCGTCACGCTCTACGGGCAGACCCGGATCCTCTTCGCGATGGGCCGCGACGGCATGCTGCCCGACCGCTTCGCCTCGGTGAACCCGCGCACCCTGACCCCGACCTACAACACGGTCGTCGTCGCGATCGTCGTCTCGATCGTCGCCGGCTTCGTGCCGGCCGACTACCTGTGGGACACCGTCTCGATCGGCACCCTGATCGCCTTCTCCGTGGTGGCGCTCGCGGTGCTGGTGCTGCGGCGTACGCAGCCCGACCTGCACCGGCCCTTCAAGGTGCCTGGCTACCCGGTCACCCCCGTGCTCACGATCGTGGTCTGCGGCTACATCCTCTACGGCCTGCCGCTGGTGACCTGGGTGATCTTCCTGGTCTGGCTCGCCCTCGTGCTGGGCTTCTACCTGCTCTGGGGACGCCGCCACGCGGCGCTCGACCGCGGGCTCGTCGCCGACACCGACCTCCCCGGGGAGCAGCCGTGACGCTCGTCGTCGGTCACCCCCCGCACAAGGAGGACCGCGGGGCGCTCTACCTGGCCGCCTCCTTCGCCCGGGCCGCCGGCGAGGACCTGCGCCTGGTCAGCGTCGTCCCCGGGGCGTGGCCGACACCGGTCTCGGGCGGACCCGACAAGGAGTTCGCCCGGTGGTCGCGGGAGTACGGCGAGCAGGCCGTGGCCACCGCCACCTCCGCGCTCGCCGAGCTGTGCGCCGACCTGCAGGCCTCGGCGACGACCCGCCACGGCTCCTCGGTCGCCGCCGAGCTCATCGACGAGGCGGCCGAGGTGGCCGCCGGGATGATCGTGGTCGGGTCCGGCAGCGACGGCGCCTGGGGCCGGGTCGTGATCAGCTCCACCGCCGACCGCCTGCTGCACTCCTCGCCGGTGCCCGTGGCCGTCGCCCCGCGCGGCTTCCGCAGCGAGCCGGGTGGGCGCGTCTTCCGGGTCACCTGCGCCTTCCGCGGCGACGAGGCCTCGCGCGACGTGCTGGCGCGCGCCGTCCGCATCTGCCACGGGATCGGCGCCGAGCTGCGCGTGGTCACCTTCGCGGTGCGCGGGCGCACGATGTACCCGCCCGAGGTGCTCGGCGAGGGCGACGTGCTGGCGGCGTACGTCGAGCAGGCGGCGCACCGGCAGCAGCAGGCGATCGACGAGCTCGTGCGACCCACCCTCGGCCACGTCGACAGCGCCGTCGCCACCGGCCGCAGCTGGGCCGAGGCGCTCGAGCAGGTCGACTGGCACGGCCACGACGTGCTCGTGCTCGGCTCCTCCTCCGCCAGCCTGATGTCGCGCCTCTTCCTCGGCTCCAACGCGACCAAGATCATCCGGCACTCGCCCGTCCCGGTCGTCGTGGTGCCCTAGCGCGTCCGGTCGGGGGGGTGGCGAAGTCACTGGTCAACCAGTGACTTCGCCACTTCGCCAAGGAGATCTTCTTGGCGAAGTGGCAGTCTCACTGGTTGACCAGTGACTCTGCCCGGGCGGAGACCCGCGCCGGAGCGTCCTACGCCGACGGGCTCGCGAACCACACCGTCCGCTTGGTCCAGACGCCGGGGCCGAGGCGGGTGCCGGAGCAGACGACCAGGGCGACCTGCGGCCGGCCGTCGGTCTCGTAGTAGCGGAAGAAGGGCTCGGTGGCGTCGACCTCGACGCGGTCGGTCACGCGGTAGCAGAGCCGCCCGTCGGGGCCGGAGAGCACGAGTCGGCCGCCCTCGCGGAGACCGTCGAGCAGGCGGTTGCCGAGGGCGGAGCCGTCGGGGAAGGTGTGCGCGTTGAGGAGCACGTTGCCGCGCCGGTCGCCGGGACGCACGCCCTGGTCGCGGTCGAAGGCGACCTGCTGCTTGCCCACCGCGTCGGTCGGCGGGGTGCCGGGCACGTCGGCGGTCACGCGCGCGGGGTAGACGACCTGCACGTCGGCCTGCACTCCGGCCACGACCACCGTGGTGGGCTCGAAGGGGCGCGCGCGGTCGGGGCAGGGCCGCTCGCGCAGCTCGGTGCCGCCGGCGACGGCCTGCGGGCGGGCCGTGGGCGCCGCCTGCTCCTCCTCGGGCCCCGGCCGTGCGCCGCACCCGCTGACGGCGAGCGCCAGCGCGACTGCCGCCAGGCCCGCCCTCACTGGCGCCCTCACCGGCGCCGCCACCAGCGCCGAGTCCGCGGCGGCTCGGGCGGGGCGGGCGGCGGCGTACGACGCGCGCGCAACCGCTCGCGCCACGCCTCGACCGCAGCGTCGACGTCGCGTGTGGGCGTGACCACCGGCGGGCCGCCCTGCAGCTGTCGTCGCGCCTCGACGACGCGGCGGTTGAAGTCGTCGACGAGGTCGCGCACCCGGCGCTCGGCGGTCTCGCGGTCGAGCAGCGCGTCGAGCTCGGCGTCCTCCTTGCGCAGCTGCAGCGCGGGCGGCAGCACGCCGGTGATCTGCTCGCGCTCGATCAGCTTGCGCAGCCACCACTCGCGGTCCTCCGGCGCGCCGAGGTCGCCGAGCGGCTTGCCGGCACCCGGCAGGTCGTCGAAGTCGCCCCGCTCCATCGCGCGCTGGATCTGCAGGTCGACCCAGCGGGCCTGGTGCTGAATCCGCGTCGCGGCGGCGCTGCTCCCGGTGCGCTGGTCGCGCTCGCGCTCCTGCCGCTGGCGGCTGGGTTCGCGCTCGTCGGTCATGGTCCGTCCCGGGATCGGCTGCGGTCCCAGGATAGGTGGGCGGGGGAGCGGACCGTAGCCTCGCCGGGTGCTCGACGACGTCTCGCTGACCGTCCTGCTGCTCCTGGTGCTGGCGGGGCTCGTGGCCGGCTTCGTCGACGCTGTCGTCGGCGGCGGTGGGCTGGTGCAGCTGCCGGCCCTGCTCCTGGGACTGCCGGGAGCCAGCCCGGTGCAGGTGCTGGCGACCAACAAGATCGCCGCGGTGTGCGGCACGGCGACGAGCGCGGCGACGTACGTGCGCCGGGTCCGCCCCGACCCGCGGACCTTCGTGCCGCTGATGGTTGCGGCCTTCGCGGGCTCCGCGGCCGGCGCCGTCGTCGCCAGCGGCCTGAGCAAGGAGGTCTTCACCCCGGTCGTGCTCGGCGCGCTCGTGGTGGTCGGCGCCTACGTGCTGCTGCGGCCCGAGCTCGGCGCGGTCACCGAGCTGCGCTTCGCGGGGCGTCACCACACCGCCGCCGCGGTCGGCGTCGGGCTGGCCGTCGGCTTCTACGACGGCGTGCTCGGTCCGGGCACCGGCAGCTTCCTGGTGATCGGCCTGGTGGCGGTCCTGGGCTACGACTTCCTGCAGTCCTCCGCGAAGGCCAAGATCGCCAACGTCGCGACCAACCTGGCCGCGCTGTGCGTCTTCGTGCCGCAGGGCGCGGTGCTGTGGCAGGTCGGGCTGCTGATGGGGGCGGCGAACCTGCTCGGCGGGTGGGTCGGCGCCCGCACCGCGATCGGTCGGGGCTCCCGCTTCGTGCGGGTCTTCTTCCTCGTCGTGGTGGGGGCCTTCGTGGTGCGCCTGGGCGGCGAGGTGCTGGGCCTGTGGGGTTGAGGGCGTGGGGTTGACTGGGCGGATGTCGCCCCTCGTGCTCCCGCCGCTCGCGCTGGCCGACGTACGGCGCTGGGCGGTCGTGGTCGCGCTCGGGCTGCTGGTGCTCAGTGCCGCCGCCTGGTGGCTCACCGACGCACCCGTGTGGGTGGCGCTGGTCTCGCTGGCGCCGCTGGTCGTGCTGCTGTGGGTGAGCGCGCGGCGCGTGCACCTCGACCCGGAGACCGGCGACCTCACCGCCGTGCGCCTCGGGGTGCGGCGTACGACGCGCCTCGCCGAGGCCGAGTGGGTGCACCTCGCCGACGTCGGCGCCGGCTGCATGGCCCTGCTCGTGGGTCCGCCGCGCGGCGCCACGCTGCGGGTCGGGGTCCTGGTCGTCGGCCGCTGGGCCGAGGACTGCCGCGACCCCGAGGTTCTGCACCTGCTCGCGACGGCGCTGGAGCGCCACGCCCGCACCGACGACCCGCTCGCCCAGGTGCTCCGGCTGCAGGCAGCCCACCTGCAGGCAGGCGGAGACGTCGCCTCCTCGCCACTGGCCGGCATCGTCCTGCGGCCGCGCTCGCGGCGCGGCTCCGGCGAAGGCAGCAGCTCGGCCCTGGCCCGCCTGCTGGAGTGACCGCGGGCGGCGTCCGCGTCGCCCCGCTCCCGCCGCTCTGCCGGCCGGTGACTGTCACACCGGCGGCCTACTGTCGTCACTGCGATGAGTCCCGGCCCGACGCCGGGTCGACACGCACACATCTGCACCACCAGGGGAGCGAGGCGACGGCATGGCGACGGCGATCAGGGCGCAGGGGTTGCGCAAGCGCTACGGCAGCGAGGTGACGGCCCTCGACGGCCTCGACCTCGAGGTCGAGGAGGGCACCGTGATGGGGCTGCTGGGCCCCAACGGCGCCGGCAAGACGACCACGGTGCGCGTGCTCACCACGCTGCTGCGGCCCGACGAGGGCACGGCGGAGGTCGCCGGGATCGACGTCCTGGCCGAGCCCCAGCGGCTGCGCCGCAGCATCGGCGTCTCCGGCCAGTACGCCGCCGTCGACGAGCACCTCACCGCGCGGGAGAACCTCGACATGGTCGGCCGGCTCTACCACCTCGGCCGCGACCGGAGCCGGCAGCGGGCCAGCGACCTGCTGACCCGCTTCGACCTCGACGAGGCGGCCGACCGGCAGGTCAAGGGCTTCTCCGGCGGCATGCGGCGCCGGCTCGACCTGGCCGGGGCGCTGGTGGCGGAGCCGCCGGTGCTCTTCCTCGACGAGCCCACCACCGGCCTCGACCCGCGGGGCCGGGCCGGGATGTGGGACGTCATCGAGGACCTCGTCGCGGGCGGCACCACGCTGCTGCTCACCACGCAGTACCTCGAGGAGGCCGACCGCCTCGCCGACCGCATCGCCGTGATCGACCACGGCCGCGTGATCGCGCTCGGCACGGCCGACGAGCTGAAGTCGCAGGTCGGTGGCGAGCGGGTCGAGGTCGTGGTCGCCCATGCTGCGGACCTCGACCGGGCCGCCGCGCAGGCGCGCACCCTCGGGCCGGCCGAGCCCGTGCTCGACCGCCGCGACGGGCGCGTGACGGTGCCGGTCGACGGGGGCGCCCAGGCGCTGGTGGTGCTGCTGCGGCTGCTCGACCAGGAGGGCATCGAGGTGAGCGACGTGGGCCTGCGACGCCCGACGCTCGACGACGTCTTCATGCGGCTCACCGGCCGCCCCGCCGAGGACGCCGCACCCACCGCCGAGGAGCCGGAGACGTCCGAGTCGGCCGCGACGACCGAGGAGGTCGCGTGATGAGCGCCGTGGCCGAGCTGGCGACCGACACGGTCACCATCACCCAGCGCAACCTGAAGAAGATCCTGCGCGTCCCCGACGTGTTGGTCTTCACGCTGATCTCGCCCATCATGTTCGTGCTGCTCTTCGCCTTCGTCTTCGGCGGCGCGATCGGAGACCAGGGCGGCGTGGGCTACCGCGAGTTCCTCATCGCCGGCATCTTCGCCCAGACGGTCGTCTTCGGCTCGACCTTCACCGGCTTCAGCCTGGCCGAGGACCTGCAGAAGGGCATCGTCGACCGCTTCCGCTCGCTGCCGATGTCGCCCGGCGCCGTGGTCTTCGGCCGCACCCTGGCCGACGTCGGCATCAACGTGCTCAGCCTCGTGGTCATGGCGCTCACGGGCCTGCTGGTGGGCTGGCGCATCCGCACCTCGGTGCTCGAGGCGGCGGCCGGCTTCCTGGTGCTGCTCGTCTTCGCCTACGCCATCTCGTGGGTGATGGCCTACGTCGGGCTGCTGGTGCGCACCCCGGAGGTCGTCAACAACGCCTCCTTCATCGTGATCTTCCCGCTCACCTTCAGCGCCAACACCTTCGTGCCCATCGAGACGCTGCCGGGGCCGCTGCGCGTCTTCGCGGAGTGGAACCCGGTCTCGTCGGTCACGCAGGCCGCGCGCGAGCTCTTCGGCAACACCGCGCCGGGAGCGCCGGAGCCCGAGGGCTGGGCGCTGCAGCACCCGGTGCTCTACACCCTGCTGTGGGCGGCGGTCATCGTGGCGGTCTTCGCCCCGCTCGCGGTCCGGCAGTACCAGCGGGCGGCCAGCCGCTGAGCTGCCGGCCGCCCAGACACCGCAGGCCCCGTCCGGATCGGACGGGGCCTGCGGTGTCGTGCGGTGTCGCGCGTCGAGGTCAGAAGACCCGTCGTCGCGTGCCGCCGATGGGCACCAGGTTGAGGATCAGCCCGACCACGATCAGCACGATGCCGATCGTCGTGAGGATCGACTGGGGAAGGACCAGTCCGAGGATGAGCAGGATCAGACCGAGGACGATCATGTGGCGACTCCTTTGTCGGGGGGTGGGCATGCCGAGCCTCCCCGTACCCCCACCCCGATCCGCACAAACCGGGCCGACCTGGTCTCGGATCCGAGACGTCGCCTCGGTGTGGGCGGTGGCCCCCGACGGCCCCGGTCGGGTGGACTGGCGTGGTGCCCCGCTCACCCGCCCCAGCGTCCGCGGTGCACCACGTCCGTCGCCGGACGCCGACGGCGCCGAGCGGGGGAGCCCGCGGCGCCGCCGGCCTCGGGGTGCCCGAGGGTGACGGCGCCCACCGGGTCGAAGTCGGCCGGCACGCCGAAGGCGTCGCGCAGCGGCTGCACCCGGTCGGCCGCGACGCCGAAGAGGCAGCCGCCCAGGCCCTCGTCGACGGCCGTCTGCAGGATGAGCAGCGCGGCCATCGCGGCGTCGGTGTGCCAGTAGGGCACCGGCCAGCGCTCCTCGTCGCGGTCGGTCCAGCCCTTGTCGGGCAGCGCGTAGCGCTCCAGGTAGGCCTGCTTGCTCGAGCACGGCACCACCACGACGGGGGCGCGCATCATCCCCTCGAGCCAGCGGTCGGGCTGCGCGAGGTCGTCGGGATGGCGCACCGTGGCGGTCCAGAAGCGACGCACGTCGTCGGCCGTGTCGAGCACGAGGAAGCCCCAGCCCTGCGTGAAGCCGGCGCTCGGCGCCCGCACCGCGTGCGCGAGCGCCCGGTCGACCACGGCCGGGTCGACGGGCTCGTCGCGGTAGCGGCGGACCATGCGGCGACGGCGGACGACCTCGGCGAACTCCATGCCGCCCAGTATCGAGATGCCCAGCATCGAGATGCCGCCCAGTGTCGAGCGCCCCACCGGAGGACCCGTGCCTGACGACTTCGAGACCATGTGGCGAGACCTCGCCCCCGTCGGCCGGGCCGCCGGCGGTGGCTACTTCCGCCAGCCGTACGCCGCGGCGGAGCGCGAGCTGCGCGCGTGGTTCGCCGAGCAGTGCGAGGCGCGGGAGCTGGTGGTCGAGGCCGACGGCGACGGCAACCTGCTGGGCTGGTGGCACCCGCCGGGCGGCTCGGCCGACCGGGCGGTGCTCACCGGCTCCCACCTCGACTCCGTGCTCGACGGTGGGGCGTACGACGGCCCGCTCGGCGTGGTCTCGTCGCTCGCGGCGGTCGACCTGCTGCGCGAGCGCGGCGTGGCGCCCGCGCGCCCGCTCGCGGTGGCGGCCTTCGCGGAGGAGGAGGGGTCCCGCTTCGGGGTGGCCTGCCTGGGGTCGCGCCTGGCGGTCGGGGCCACGACGCCGGAGGCGGCCCGCGAGCTGCGCGACCGCGACGGCGTCGCCCTCCTCGACGCGATGGCCGCGGCGGGCGTGGAGCCCGGGCTGGGCCGCGCGTCCTGGCTCGACCGGGTGGGCTGCGCGGTCGAGCTGCACGTCGAGCAGGGGCGCGACCTGGTGCACCGGGAGCGCGCGGTCGGACTGGCGTCGGTGATGTGGCCCCACGGTCGGTGGCGCTTCGACTTCGCGGGCGAGGCCAACCACGCCGGCGCCACCCGGATGGAGGACCGGCACGACCCGATGCTGACCTACGCCATGACCGTGCTGGCGGCCAACAAGCAGGCCCGGCTGGCCGGCGCCCGGGCCACCTTCGGGCGCGTCGCGGTCGAGCCCAACGGCACCAACGCCGTGCCCTCGCTCGTGAGCGCCTGGCTCGACGCCCGTGCCGACACCTCGGCGTCGCTGGAGGAGCTGGTCGCGGGCGTCGCCCGCCAGGCCGGCGAGCGCGCCGAGCGTGACGGCACCCGGCTCGAGGTCACCCCCGAGTCGGTCTCGCCCGAGGTCGCCTTCGACGCCACCCTCACGGCCCGGCTCGCGGGGCTGCTCGGCGACGCCCCCGCGATCCCCTCCCTGGCCGGGCACGACGCCGGGGTGCTGGCCGCCGCGGGGGTGCCCACGGCGATGCTCTTCGTGCGCAACCCGACCGGGGTCTCGCACTCCCCGGCCGAGCACGCCGAGACGGTCGACTGCCTGCAGGGAGTGGTGGCGCTCGCCGACGCCCTCGAGGAGCTGCTGAGGTGACGGCGTACCTGCTGGAGCACGCGCTGCTCCCCGACGGCGAGGTGCACGCCGACGTGCCGGTGGAGGTCGCCGACGGGAGGATGGTCGCCGTCGGAGGCCCGCCGGTCGCGACGGTCACGTCTGTGCCCGGACTCACCCTGCCCGGGCTGGCCGACTGCCACAGCCACGCCTTCCACCGCGGGCTCCGTGGCCACGTGCAGCGCGAGCGGGGCTCCTTCTGGACCTGGCGGGAGCAGATGTACGCTTTGGCCGCGACGCTGACGCCGGAGTCGTACTTCACGCTCGCGCGCGAGACCTACGCCGAGATGCGGGCGACCGGCATCACCGCCGTGGGGGAGTTCCACTACCTGCACCACCAGCCCGACGGCACGCCCTACGCCGACCCGCACGCGATGAGCCGGGCCCTGCTCGCGGCGGCCGACGAGGCCGGGGTCCGGATCCGGCTGCTCGACGCCTGCTACCTCGCCGCCGGCTTCGGGCGCGAGCCCGAGGGCGTGCAGCGACGCTTCAGCGACGGCGACGCCGCCGCGTGGGCGGAGCGGGTGGCCGACCTCGACGACCCGCGCGTCGGCGTCGCGATCCACTCGGTGCGGGCCGTGCCGCCCGCCCAGCTGGCCACCGTGGTCGAGGCCGCCCGCGGCCGGCCGCTGCACGTGCACCTCTCGGAGCAGGTGGCCGAGAACGAGCAGTGCCTCGCCGCGACCGGCCTCACCCCCACCCAGCTGCTGGCCGAGACGGGCGCCCTGGGCCCCCTCACCACCGCCGTGCACGCGACGCACCTGACCGACGACGACGTGCGCCTCCTGGGTGAGAGCGGCACCCGGGTGTGCTTCTGTCCCACCACCGAGCGCGACCTCGCCGACGGCCTCGGACCGTCGCGCCGCTTGCACGAGGCGGGCGCGGTGCTCACGCTGGGCTCCGACAGCCACGCGGTGGTCGACCTCTTCGAGGAGATGCGGGCGGTGGAGATGCACGAGCGGCTCGCGACGCAGCGCCGCGGCCACTGGAGCGCGGCCGAGCTGCTCGCGGCCGCCACCCACGACGGCCACGCCTCCCTCGGCTTCGACGACGCGGGCCGGATCGAGGTCGGGGCGCGTGCCGAGCTGGTCACCGTCGCGCTCGACTCGGTGCGCACGCGGGGCACCGGGGCGAGCGCCGAGACGCTGGTCTTCGCGGCGTCGGCCGCCGACGTGACGCGGGTGACGACGCCGTGACGACCCTGCTCCTGACCGGCATCGCCGAGCTGGTCACCAACGACGCAGAGGCCGGGCACGACGCCACGCCCCTCGGCCTCGTCGAGGACGCCGCCGTGGTGGTCGAGGCGGGCCGCGTCGCGTGGGTCGGCCGCCGGGTCGAGGCGCCGGCCGCCGACGTCGCCCGCGACCTCGGGGGCCGCGCCGTGGTGCCGGGCTTCGTCGACTCCCACGCCCACCTTGTCTTCGCGGGTGATCGGGCGGCGGAGTTCGCGGCCCGCATGGCCGGCACGGCGTACGACGGGGGCGGCATCCGCACCACCGTCGCCGCGACCCGCGCGGCCACCGACGAGCAGCTCGAGGCCAACCTGCTGCGCTTGCTGGCCGAGATGCGCCGCCAGGGCACCACCACCGTCGAGGTCAAGAGCGGCTACGGCCTCACCGTGCACGACGAGGCCCGCTCGCTGGCGATCGCGCGCCGTCACACCGACGAGACGACCTTCCTCGGGGCGCACGTGGTGCCCCCTGAGCACGCCGACGACCCGGCGGCCTACGTCGACCTCGTGACCGGGGCCATGCTCGAGGCCTGCGCGCCGCACGCCCGCTGGGTCGACGCCTTCTGCGAGCGCGGCGCCTTCGACGTCGACCAGGCCCGCGCGGTGCTGGCGTCCGGGGCCGCGTCGGGGCTGCGCTGCCGGCTGCACGCCAACCAGCTCGGCCCGGGCCCGGGCGTCCGGCTGGCCTGCGAGCTCGGCCTGGTGGCCGTCGACCACTGCACCCACCTCGACGACGCCGACGTGGCGGCGCTGGCCGACTCGGGCACGGTCGCGACGCTGCTGCCGGGGGTCGAGTTCAGCACCCGCTCGCCCTACCCCGACGCCCGGCGGCTGCTCGACGCCGGCGTCACGGTCGCGCTGGCCAGCGACTGCAACCCCGGGTCCTGCTACACCTCCTCGATGCCGCTGTGCGTGGCCCTGGCGGTGCGCGAGATGCGGATGACGCCGGCCGAGGCGCTCTGGGCCGCCACCGCGGGAGGCGCGCTGGCGCTCGACCGCGACGACGTGGGCGTGCTGGCGCCGGGGCGCCGGGCCCACCTCGTCGTGCTCGACGCGCCGTCGCACCTCCACCTGGCCTACCGCCCCGGGGTGCCGCTGGTGGCCGAGGTGCTCGCCTGAGGCACCTCAGACGACCTCAGGCCGTGGGCGGGGCGGCGTACGGCGCGATCTGAGGCTTCGCCCGATGTGCCGGGGGCGGCTCAGGAGTGGCATGGGGGTCACACCGAGAGCAGAGGACGTGATCCCCATGTACAACTCCCTCGCCCTGGACGCGCTGCGCGTCGAGCACGAGCGTCGCCTGGCCGAGCTCACCCGCCGGCGCGGCCGGCCCGTCGGCACGGGTCGCCCCTGGGGGCGCCGTGCGCGATGATGCCGGACGTGCGTCACGACCGGGCCCGGGCCGAGCTCCTCGTCGGCCGTGACGCCGAGGTCGAGGCGCTGGTCGGGTACGCCGACGACGACACCACGCGGCTCGTGCTGGTACCCGGCGAGGCCGGGGTCGGCAAGACCCGGCTGCTGACCGAGGCCGTGCGCCGGTGGGAGCAGCAGGGCTGGCGCTGCGTGGTCGGCCACTGCCTCGACCTCGGCGAGGGCACCATGCCCTACCTCCCCTTCGCCGAGATCGCCCGCGGCACCGACGCGGCGCCGTGGGGCCGCGACGGCGCGCTCGACCGCGGCGCGGTGGCCGACGGCGTCCGGGCCATGCTCGACGGGCTCGCCGCCGAGGCGCCGCTCGCCGTCGTCGTCGAGGACGTGCACTGGGCCGACGCCAGCACCCGCGACCTGCTCAGCTTCCTGCTGGCCACCCAGCTCACCGGTCGGGTGCTGCTGGTGGCCACCTACCGCTCCGACGAGATGCACCGCCAGCACCCGCTGCGCGCCCAGGTCGCCGAGTGGGTACGCCGCCCCGGCGTGCAGCGCCTGGCCCTCGAGCCGCTGCCGGCGGGGGCCGTGAGGCGGATGGTCGGCGAGCTGGCGGGGGACCTGGCCGGGGAGGCGCCCGCGGCCGACGCCGTCGACCGGATCGTGCAGCGGGCCCAGGGCAACGCCTTCTACGTCGAGGAGCTGGTCGCCGCCCTGGCCGCGGGCGAGCGCGACCTGCCCGACGACCTCGCCCAGCTGCTGCTCGTGCGGCTCGACCGGCTCGGCGAGCCGGCCCGCCAGCTGGTGCGGGTGGCGGCCGTCGCCGGCCAGCGGGTGCCGCACGACCTGCTGGCCGCCGTCGCCCCCGACCCCGACGGGCTCGACGCCGCGCTGCGCGAGGCGCTCGACGCCCACGTGCTGGTGCGCAGCGGCGAGAGCGAGTACGCCTTCCGGCACGCGCTGCTCGGCGAGGCGGCGTACGACGACCTGCTTCCGGGCGAGCGCACCCGGCTGCACACGGCGTACGCCGCCGCGGTCCGCGAGCTGCGCGGGAGCCGCGGCGCGCCCGAGCTGGCGCGGCACGCCCTGGCCTCGCACGACCTGCCGGCGGCGCTGCTGGCCAGCGTCGAGGCGGCCGCCCTCGCGATGGCGGCGGGCGGCCCCGAGGAGGCTGCCCGGCACCTGCGCACCGCGCTCGACCTGCACCCCCGGGTGGCCCCCGGCATGGCCGACGCGCCGCCCGAGGAGGACCTGGTGCTGCGCGCGGTGGAGGCGCTGGTGGCGGCGGGTCGTCCCGAGCGGGCGGCGGCGCTGGCCGGGCAGCACGTCGCGGCGGCCACCGACCGCGAGCCGCGGCGCCGCGCGGTGCTGCTGCTGGCGCACCTCGACGCGATGCGCGCCACCGAGGCCGTCGCGCACCCCGTGGAGGTCAGCGCGGAGGCGCTCGCGCTGCTGGGCCCCGAGCCCACCCCGCTGCGGGCGCGGGTGCTCGCGGCGCACGCACTCGCGCTGATCTGGGAGGACCGCCACGCCGAGGTGCTCCCGAGCGCCGAGGAGGCGCTGGCGCTGGCCGACGAGCTCGGCCTGCCCCACGTGGCCTCCGACGCCCGGCTGTCGCTGACGTGGGTGCAGCAGCGCCTCGGCCGCGGCGAGAGCGCGGTGGCGGAGGTGCGGCGCATCGTGGCGCAGGCGCGCGCCGACGGCGACGTCTACGCCGAGGGGCGGGGCCTGACCCGACTGGCCTTCATCGCCGCCGAGGCCGGCCGGCTGGAGGAGGCGCAGCAGCACTTCGTCGACACCGTGCGCGTGGGCCGCGAGTCGGGTCGGCGGTGGAGCACCATGGCGGTCGTCGGTCGGACCCTGGCGGGCCTGATGGCCTTCCAGCGCGGCGAGTGGGACGAGGCGCTCGCCCTCGTCGACCACCGCGACGAGGACCCGCCGCCGACGCCCCGGGCCCTGCTCGACAGCGTGGCGATGGTGGTGCGGGGCGCGCGGGGCGACGTCGACGCGCTCCGGCTGCTCCCGGCGGTGCGCGAGCGGTGGCGCGACGACGGGCTCACCGGCACCTGGTCCTCGCACGCCGCGATCCAGCTCCGGGGGTGGCAGGAGGGACCGTGGGCCGCGCTGGCGGCGTACGACGAGGTGGTGCGGGTCTTCGCGCCGCTGTGGGGTGACCGCTTCGACGCCATGGTGCGGCTCGGCGCGCTGACCCTGGCGGCGCTCGCCGACGCCGCGCGCCGCGCGCCGACGGGTGAGCGGGAGGAGCTGCGTGCGGCGGCCGACCGGGTCGTCGCCGACGTCGACCGCGTGCGCGACGGGTGGGTCGCCGACGACTGGACGCCGGGGGTCGAGGGGCGCGCCTGGGCGGCCCGGGTCGGGGCCGAGCGGCTGCGCCTCGACTGGCAGCTGGGCGACGAGGTCGACCTCGCCGCCCTGGAGTCCGCCTGGCGCGAGAGCACCCGGCTCTTCGACGAGCTCGGCTGGGTCGAGGAGGCCGCCCGGTCGCGAGCCCGGCTCGGCGCGGTGCTGCGGGCCGCCGGCCGCGGGGAGGAGACCCAGCGGGAGGCGCGGGCCGCGCTGCACGCCGCGCGCGAGGTGGCGGTGCGGCTGGGCGCCGCACCCCTGCTGGAGGAGGTGGGCGAGCGAGCCCCGTCGGCCGACCTGCTGACGCCGCGCGAGCACGAGATCCTCGCCCTCGTGGCCGACGGGCGCAGCAACCCCGAGATCGGCACCCGGCTCTTCATCTCCGCCAAGACCGTCTCGGTGCACGTCTCCAACCTGATGGCCAAGCTGGGCGCCGGGAGCCGCACCGAGGCCGCCGCCCTCGCCCGCCGCGCCGGCCTGCTCGACCCCTGAGGGGCGGCGGCCGGCCCCCGGTGGCGGCGGCGGAATGCATCCGCCAGGATCGGGAACGCCATCACGTACGGCGCCCCGCCGGGCGCCGCGCACCCACTTCAGGAGGACACCATGGACCAGGGCCTGGGCGACGACGAGATCGAGACCACCCCGACCGCCGGGAGCACGCCGAGCGCGGCCGACGCCGACGGCACCGACGGCGACGCGACCGACGGCGACGGTGACGCCACCGACACCACCGACGGGGACGCCAGCGACGGCGACGCGACCGACGGTGACGGTGACGCGACCGACACCACCGACGGCGACGCGAGCGACGGCGACGCCACCGACGGGTGAGCGCGCTCGACCTGCTCAGCGGTGACGCCCGGGCCTTCTGCGAGAAGGTCTGGGCGTCCCGGGTGCACCTCCACCACACCGAGCCCGAGCGGCTGGTCGGCCTGCTCTCCTTCGACGACGTCGACCACCTGCTGACCAGCACGGCCATCCGGACCCCTGCGGTGCGCCTGGCCCAGGACGGGGCTGTGCTCGCCGCCTCCCGCTACACCCGGGGCGCCACGCTGCAGGGCCAGCCGCTCACCGGGCTGGTCGACGCCCGCAAGGTGCTCGACCTCTTCGAGGGCGGGGCCACCGTGGTGCTGCAGGGCCTGCACCGCTACTGGCCGCCGCTCTCGCGCCTCTGCGCGGAGCTCGAGCTGGAGCTCGGCCACCCGACGCAGGCCAACGCCTACCTCACCCCGCCCGGCTCGCAGGGCTTCGCCGTGCACAGCGACACCCACGACGTCTTCGTCTTCCAGACCCACGGCTCCAAGCGGTGGGAGGTGCACCCGCCCGACGGGGAGGGCGAGGTGCAGGACGTGTTGCTCGAGCCCGGGCTCGCGATGTACCTGCCCACCGGCACCCCGCACGCCGCGCGGGCGCAGGACACCGTCTCGCTGCACGTGACCCTCGGCATCAACCAGCACACGTGGTCGACGCTGCTCGACCGCGCCGTGCGCCGTGCCCGCGGCGCCGTCGACGACACCGGCCACCTGCCCGCGGGCCACCTCGAGCAGCCGTCGCTGCTGGCCGAGGGCCTCGCCTCGCGCCTGGAGCAGCTGGCCGCGGCGCTGCGCGAGACCGACCCCGTCGACGTGGTGGCGGCCCACCAGACCGACTTCGTGGAGCACCGCGTCACCCCGCTGCGCGGCGGGCTGCTCGACCGGGTCTCGCTCGCCGACCTGGCTCACGACACGCCGCTGCGGCGGCGTCCGGGCAAGCCCTGCGTCGTGCGCCGCGTCGGCGACCGTCTCGAGCTCTCGCTCGGCGACCGTCGCGTCACGGTGCCCGCCCGCATCGAGGACGCGGTCGAGCGGCTGCGCGCGGTGCTGACCGAGCCGTCCTTCACGCCGGCGGCGCTCGGCATGGACGAGCGCTCCGACCTGGTGCTGGCCCGCCGGCTGGTGCGCGAGGGACTCCTCGAGGTGGTCCGCTGACTGCCGTCCCTCCGGCCGCCTTCCGCTGCACGGCGGCCTCGCTCTCCCGCGGCGACGACCTCGCGGGCACGGCCACCCACGTCAACGGCGTGGTGCTGGTCGAGCACGACGGCCCCTGGGGCGAGGTCGCGCTGCGCGACGCGCGCCTCGACGCCCCGGTGCGCGCGCACCTCTCGGGCCACCGCGGCCTGAAGGTGCTGCTGGTCCGCCGCCACCGGCGCCCCGACCGCCTCGGCGGGTGCCGGGTCTTCGTCTGGACGCCGGGCCGCTCGCTGCTCACCGCCTCCTTCGAGCGGCACGCCGACCTGCTCGACCTCGACGTCGCGGCGGTGGCGCGCCGCGAGGCGCCGGCCGGGCTCGTCGCCCACCCCGATCCGGTGTACGCCGTGTGCACGCACGGCCGCCACGACGCCTGCTGCGCCGAGCGCGGTCGTCCGGTCGCGCGGGCGCTCAGCGAGGTCCGGCCCGACCAGACCTGGGAGGTCTCCCACATGGGTGGCGACCGCTACGCCGGCAACCTGCTGGTGCTGCCGCACGGTCTCTACTACGGGCGCGTCACGCCCGAGACCGCGCCGGGCATCGCGGCGGCGTACGACCGCGGCGAGGTCGACCTGGCCCACCTGCGCGGCCGCAGCTCGCGTGCGATGGCCGTGCAGTACGCCGAGATCGCGCTGCGCCGCCACCTCGAGGAGCCCCGGCTGGCGGCGCTGCGCCTGGTCGCCCGCGACGACGCCACCACCGAGTGGCAGCACGGCGACACCCGGTGGCGGGTGCGGGTCTCCCGCAGCCTGGGTGCCCCCGACCAGCTCACCTGCGGAGCCGCCCGCCTCAACCCGGTGCCGTCGTACGCCGTCGAGGAGCTCGTCCGGCTCGCGTGACCGGTCCGGTCACGCCGCCCGTGCCACCAGGGGCAGCCGCGAGCGCGTGAGCAGGCCCACGACGGCGGCGGTGAGCAGCGGCAGCACCACGACCAGCCCCAGCACGAGCAGCCAGGGCACGTCGAGGAAGGGTCCGGTCACGGGCGGTGCGCCGCTGACGACGTCACCGCCCTCGACGGTCCAGCCCCCGTCGGCCCCCTGCGAGGTCAGCGGCACCGCCACGGCCAGCCCGGGCACCAGGCCGACGACCGCCCCGAGCGCGGCGCCGACGAAGCCCACCACGAAGGCGTAGGAGGCGGCGATCCCGCGTCGCGCCCGTGGTGAGGCGCCCACGGCCGCGAGCGTGGCGAGGTCGGGCCGGGCGTCGGAGAGCGCCAGGAAGGTCGCGGTGAGCGTCCCGCCGAGCACCAGCACCGCTCCCAGCGCGAAGAGCACCAGCAGCACGATGACGTCCTCGTCGTCGGCCTGGTAGCCGCGCTCGACGTAGAAGGAGCCCTGCATCCCGAGGGCCGCGACGCCCTCGCTGACGGCCTCCTCCTGCGCGTCGCCGATCGGCGCCCCGTCGACCACCAGGCCGACGGTCCGGGTCGGACCGAGCTCGCGCGCCAGCTCCGGCGGCAGCAGCAGCTGCGCCGGGGCGGTGGCCGCGCCCACCGCGACGTAGGTCGCGGGCAGCGTCCGCTGCGCCACCCGCGAGGTGGTGCCGTCGTCCTCGACCCGCTCGACCCGCACCCGCACCGTGTCGCTGTCACCGGTCTGGTCGGCGAAGACGACCGCCCGCCCGTCCGCGAGCGCCGTACGGACCCGCTCGAGGGTGGCCGCGGAGAGTCCGGGCGCCGCCGCGAGTGCCTCGTCGCCGACCAGCTCGGAGCCGCCCAGCGCGGAGCCGTAGGAGGAGAGCACCGGCACGCTGCTGCCCGGACGGCTCACCTCGGTGTAGGAGTTGCCGTCGTCCTGGCCCAGCCCGACGACGGCTGTCGTCCGCGCCTCCGGCAGGGCACGCTCGACGACGGTCTCGGCCGCCTCCCAGGAGCCCGGCAGGGGCTCGCCGGTCTCGCTCCAGCCGGGCGTGACCACCCCGCTGCCCATCGCCAGCGAGGGCTGGTAGGTGCTCCTGCTCTCCAGGGCGTCGCTGCTCGCGCCGATGCCGAGCGTGACGACGCCCGCGACCGTCGCCGCGACCGCGGCCACCGCCGGGGCGGTGCGCGAGCGCTGGCGGGCTGCGTCGCGCACGGCGTACCGCACGACCAGCGGGAGCCGTCGCGCCAGCCTGCCGAGCAGCGCCAGCACCAGGGGCACGAGCAGCACGGTGCCGAGCACGCAGAGCACGGCCGCGAAGGCGATGAAGAGCTCGCTGCCCCGCGTGAGGGCGCCGTACGCCGACCCCGCGACGCCGAGGGCCAGCAGCAGCGTGCCGACGACGGGGGAGACACGCGAGGGGCGCGCCTCGCCGCGACGACCCGCCAGCACGGCGACGACGTCCTGCCGCGCGACCATCACCGCCGGGGCGAGCGCGGCGAGCAGGGCGCTCAGCAGCCCGAAGGCGAGCACGGCGAGGACCGGCAGCCAGGGCACGTCGAAGGGTCCGAGCCACGAGGCGGAGAGCCGCTGCACCAGGGGCATCGCCGCCGCGGCGAGGGCGAGACCGAGCAGCACGCCGCCGACGGCCGCGACCGAGCCCAGCACCACGGCGGTGGCGAGCAGCGAGCGCCGGACCTGCGCCGGCGTCGCGCCGCTGCTCGACATCAGCGCGAGGCTGCGGGCCTGGCGCTTGGCGCCCACCGCGAAGGCGGGTCCGGCGAGCAGGACCACCTCGAGGAGGACCATCGCGACCACGAGTGCGACCACGGCCACGATCACCGGGTCGGTGGTCCCCGTGACGCCGAGCTCGTCGGGGAGCTGGTCGGCCGGCGGAGGATCGAGCACCACCGAGCGCGACACCACGACGGCCCCGGCCCGGTTGAGCCCGCGCACCTCGGACCAGGTGACGGGGTCGCCCCCCACCAGCCAGCTGCGGAGGCCGCTCGTGTCGATGCCGAGGCTGCCGAGTGGCCCCGCGGCCACCGGGGAGCTGCGCACCGTCGTCGACTCCGCGACGCCGACCACCCGGGGCGAGGGGCCCCCCTCCGCCGCCGGCTCGAGCCGGTCGCCCACCGCGAGGCCGAGGCGGTCGAGCAGGGCCTGGTTGGCCACGACCTCCCCGGGGCCCGAGGGCCAGCGGCCGGAGGTGAGGTCGAAGAGGCCCCGGGTGAGCGGGTCGCCCAGGTCGAGCTCGGTCGTCTCCACCGGGGCGGCCCCGTCGTCGCTGACGAAGCGCGCCTGCGACTGCCTCAGCTCGGTCGTGGGCGCGCCACCGAGGCGACGGGAGAGGTCTGCCGCGTCGAGCGGGCGCTGCGGGGCGGGACCCTCGGTGATGAGGGCGCCCTGGTCGGGGTCGGCACCTTGGACGACGCGCCCGATGTCGGGGGAGACGTCCACGCGCGCCTGGGCGGTCCCGAGACGCCGGTCGATGCCCTCGGCGCCGGAGACCTGCGTGGTGGCCACGACGACCGCGCTGGCGGTGACGGCCAGCACCGGGAGCGCGATGAGCACGAGCACCAGCAGGCTGCGTCCCTTGGAGCGCCAGGCCTCGCGACGGGCGACGCGCAGCGGCAGGGCCCAGCGCGCGGCGAGGCGGCCGGTCATCGCAGGCTCGGCTCGAGCAGCGCCGTCGGCGGCAGCGGGCTGGACTCGTCGACCACGACGCCGTCGCGCAGGAAGACCACGCGGTCGGCCCACGCGGCGTGCCGCGCCTCGTGCGTCACCATCACCGCCGCGGTGCCGGCGTCGCACCGTGCGCGCAGCATCCGCAGCACCTCCTCGCCCGTCTCGCTGTCGAGCGCCCCGGTGGGCTCGTCGGCCAGGACCAGTCGCCGCTCGCCCACCACCGCCCGCGCGATGGCGACGCGCTGCTGCTGCCCGCCCGACATCTGGTCGGGGAAGCGGTCGGCGAGCTCCTCGATCCCGAGCTCGCCGAGCGCGGCGAGGGCCGCCCCCCGCGCGGCCCTCGCCCTCACGCCGTCGAGCTCGAGCGGCAGCGCGGCGTTCTCGGCCGCGGTGAGCGCGGGCACCAGGTTGAAGTCCTGGAAGACGTAGCCCACCGACGTTCGCCGCAGCCGCGCCCGGCCCGCCCGGTCGAGCCCACCCAGGTCGCGACCCTCGACGCACACGGTGCCGCTGGTGGGGGAGTCCAGCCCGCCCGCGATCGTGAGCAGCGTCGACTTGCCCGACCCCGACGGCCCCATCACCGCGACGAGCTCGCCGGGGTAGACCGCCAGGGAGACGCCGCGCAGGGCCTGCACCTCCGTGGCCGCCTGCCCGTGCACGCGGTGCACGTCGTCGAGCCGCAGCACCGCGGTGCCCGCGGCGTTCACCGGGCACCGCCCGGGGTCTCGACAGGCTCGACCGACGAGGACGGCTCGACCGACGAGGACGGCTCGACCGACGAGGACGGCGTGCGGCGGGCGCGGTCGATCTCGGCGCGGCGCAGCCGGGTCTCGCAGTGGTCGAGCCAGCGGATCTCCGACTCGGCGGCGAAGACCAGCGAGTCGAGCACGAGGGTCCACGCGAGCTCGGCGGGGTCGTCGACCGCCGCGCGCGCCTTGAGCCGGGTGTACTCCTGGAGCGCGGTCATCGTCGCCGAGCGCTGCTGCTGGATCATCGCGCCGACGTCGACGCCCGGCACCGTCACGGCGACCGCCAGCTTGATCGCCAGCTCGTCGCGGGCCGGCTGGCTGCGGGCGACGGGGGTGGCGAACCACTCGCCGACCGCCGCCGTGCCCGCGGGCGTCGCGGCGTACATCCGGTGCCCCTCGCCGTCGTCGCCCCGGGCCTCCACCAGGCCGTCGCGCTCCAGGCGCGCCAGGGTGCTGTAGACCTGCCCGACGTTGAGCGGCCATGTGCCGCCGGTGCGCCGCTCGAACTCCGCCCGGAGCTGGTAGCCGTACATCGGCCCCTCCTCCAGCAGTGCCAGCAGCGAGTGCCTGACCGACATGGGTCCCCCCGGGTTCTCGTGGCCGCCCGACGCGACCATACCGGGTATGCATACCACGTATGCAGTGCCTCATGCGAGGGATCTGCGCGGTGGTTCGTGTTTCCACCACTTCGTGGGGGGTAAGTAGCCAGAGGCATTCACGAGGTGTCTCGTGGCCCTGACGTTCCTCGACAAGAAGCGCAGCGTGGCCGGACCCGGCTACAGCAAGTGGCTGATCCCCCCGGCGGCGCTGTGCGTGCACCTGTCGATCGGGCAGGTCTACGCCTTCTCGGTCTTCAAGAACTCCCTGGTGGAGCGCTTCGACACCTCGGGCACGGCGATCGCGTGGATCTTCTCGATCTCGATCGTGATGCTCGGCCTCTCGGCGGCGGTGCTCGGCACCTGGGTCGAGCGCAGCGGACCCCGCAAGGCGATGTTCGCCTCCGCGATGTGCTGGTCCACCGGCTTCCTGGTGGGCTCGCTCGGCATCGCCACCGGTCAGCTGTGGCTGCTCTACCTCGGCTACGGCGTCATCGGCGGCATCGGCCTGGGCATCGGCTACATCTCGCCGGTCTCCACGCTGATCAAGTGGTTCCCCGACCGTCCCGGCCTCGCCACCGGCATGGCGATCATGGGCTTCGGCGGTGGCGCGCTCATCGCCTCGCCGCTGTCGACCGCGCTGCTCACCCTCTACGGTGGCAGCGCCGACAGCGCCGGCGCCTCGGCCCTGGCCAGCACCTTCCTGACCCTGGGCGCGGTCTACCTCGTCTTCATGCTCATCGGTGCCTCCCTCGTCCGCGTGGCCCCCGGTCACGAGGACGACGAGAAGGCCGAGCACCAGCCGGGCCGCAACGGCGCGCTGGTGCGGGCCAACGAGGCGGTCAAGACCCGGCAGTTCTGGGCGCTGTGGGTGATCCTCTTCTGCAACGTCGCGGCCGGCATCGGCATCCTCGAGCAGGCCGCCCCCATGATCCAGGACTTCTTCCGCGGCGAGGGCGGCGAGAGCAGCGTGAGCGCGGCCGAGGCCGCCGGCTTCGTCGGCATGCTGAGCCTGGCCAACATGGCCGGCCGCTTCGTCTGGTCGAGCCTCTCCGACAAGGTCGGCCGCAAGCCGACCTACATGATGTACCTCGGCGTGGGCGGCGTGCTCTACGCGCTCATGGCCACGCTCGGCCAGACCAGCGTCGGCCTCTTCGTCGTCCTGGCCCTGGTCATCCTCAGCTACTACGGCGGCGGCTTCGCCACCATCCCGGCCTACCTCAAGGACATGTTCGGCACGCTCGAGGTGGGCGCCATCCACGGCCGGCTGCTCACGGCGTGGGCCGCGGCCGGCGTGATGGGCCCGCTCATCGTCAACGGCTTCCTCGACGCCGCCGGCACGCCCGGTCAGCTGGTCGCCTCCGACTACTACCCGGCGCTGCTGACGATGGTGGCGCTCCTCGGCGTCGGCTTCGTCGCCAACCTCACGGTGACGCCGGTCGCGGAGAAGCACGTCGACCACGACGTCGCGGGCGCCTCGGAGCAGGACGCCGCACCGGCCCACACCACGGGAGGCACCCGATGACCCAGACGCCGCAGACACCGCAGACCGCCTCGTCGGGGCACGCTCCGGGGAGCGGGTCCACCACCCCGCCGTTGGTCATCGCGGGCGCCTGGACCCTGGTCGGAGTCCCCCTGGCCTACGGCCTGTGGCAGACCCTGATCAAGGCCGCCCAACTGCTCGGCTGAGCGGCGGCGAGACGGCTCTCGCCCCGGCCGTCGTCTCCGGGCAGACTGCCGGTATGGCGACGTCGACCCCCTCGACCACCGACCACGCGCGCATCACGCTGCGCCGCTTCGAGCGGATGCGCCCCGACCGCAGCCGGGCGGCGCGCCGGCCGCGCGCGACGGACCTGCCCCCAGGCCCGCGGTGGCCAGGGCTGGTGCAGAGCATCGCGCTCACCCGCTTCCGGCACCGCTTCGTGCCGGCGCTGCGCCGCCGCTACGGCGACGTCTTCACGATCTCGATCGTGCCCGAAGACCAGCAGGTGGTCTTCTTCCACCGCCCCGAGCACGTGCGCGAGATCTTCGCCGGCGACCCGGAGGTCTTCCACGCGGGCAAGGGCAACGCCATCCTCGGGCCGGTGATGGGCGAGCACTCGCTGCTGCTGGTCGACTCCTCGCAGCACAAGCGCGCCCGCCGGCTGCTGATGCCGGCCTTCAACGGTCACGCGCTGCGTGGCTACGAGGACCTCGTGAGCGGCCTGGCCAAGTCGGAGGTCGGCTCCTGGGCCCACGGTGCGGAGGTGCGGGCGCTCGACCGGATGAACGCGCTGACCCTCGAGGTCATCCTCCAGGTGGTCTTCGGGGTCACCGACGAGGCGCGCCTGGCCGAGCTGCGACCGCTGGTCAACAAGACCGTCGACATCCACCCGATCGTCTTCCTGGGGTGGGGCATCCCGCAGCTGCAGCGGCTGGGCCCATGGAAGCGCACCGTCGACAACCAGGTCGAGCTCGACCGCGTGATCTTCACCGAGATCGCCGAGCGGCGCCGGGCCACCGACCTCGAGCACCGCACCGACGTGCTGTCGCAGCTGCTGCGGGTGCGTGACGAGGAGGGGGCCGGCCTGGGCGACGAGGAGCTGCGCGACCAGCTGGTCACGCTGCTGCTGGCCGGCCACGAGACCACCGCGACGGCGCTGGCCTGGGCCCTGCACGAGCTCGGCAAGGACCCCGCGGCGCAGGCGCGGGCGCGGGCCGCGGCCATCGAGGGCGACGCCGACCACCTCGAGGCCGTGCTCAAGGAGTCGATGCGGCTGCACCCCGTCATCCCGATGGTGGTGCGCCAGCTGCGAGCGCCTGCCACGGTCGGCGGCGTCGACCTGCCGGCGGGCGTCACCGTCGCCGCCTCCATCCTGCTCGCCCACGCCGACCCCGAGCAGCACCGCGACCCCGAGGCCTTCCGGCCCGAGCGCTTCGCCGACGGCGAGGTCGCGACCAACACCTGGATCCCCTTCGGCGGGGGCGTACGCCGCTGCCTCGGCGCCGGCTTCTCCCTCATGGAGGGGGTGGCGGTGCTCCGCGAGGTGCTGACCACCCACGAGCTCGGCCTGCCCGAGGGCGAGGCGGCCAAGGAGCACCCGCGGGTGCGCAACATCACCAGCGTCCCCGACCGCGGCGCCCGCGTCGTGGTCCGTAGGCTCGGGGCGTGAGGCTCGAGCGCAAGCACGCCCTGGTCCTGCTCGCCGTCGCGGCGTGGAACGTGGTGACCTACGCGCAGTTCACCAAGGCGCTGGTGGAGACCGAGGAGGACCGCCCGACGGCGTACTTCGTCGCCCACGGCGTCCTGATCGTGGTCAACCTGGTCATCGCGGCCGTGCTCGGCCGGTGGGGCTGGCGGGCGCTGCGCACCCCGCACGACTGACCCGACGCGACCGGTCGGTCACCGGCACGTCTCGGCGCGGTCACGATTCGGCATACCTGGGCACCGATTGCTTGACCCTGACCACTACCCGGGCGCAACGTGCCTTGACCGCGCCGCCGGGGTCCTCGACCCGGGCGGCCCCAGCCGCACGTCGAGCCCCCGGAGGCCGCGCTGAGCACGATCGACGAACCCGGTGCCATGACCGCCGATCCCGAGGCGGTGGTGGCCGGTGAGTCGCACATCCAGGGACGCTCGCTCAGCCAGATCGCGTGGAGCCGGCTCCGCCGCGACAAGGTGGCGCTGACGGGCGCGGTCTTCATCGTCTTCCTGGTGCTGCTCGCGGTCTTCGCGCCGCTGGTCACGCGGGTGTGGGGCGGCGAGCCCAACGCCTACCACCAGGACCTGGTCAACCCCGCCCTCGGCGGCATCCCCTACGGCGCCTGGGGCGGCATGAGCTGGGAGCACCCGATGGGGGTCGAGACCGTCAACGGTCGCGACATCTTCAGCCGGGTGGTCTACGGCGCGCGCATCTCGCTGCTGATCGCGATCCTCGCCACCGCCCTCTCGGTGGTCATCGGCACCACCGTCGGCGTCATCTCCGGCTTCTTCGGCGGCTGGGTCGACGCCGTGCTCTCGCGCCTGATGGACGTCTTCCTGGCCTTCCCGCTGCTCGTCTTCGCGATCGCGCTGTCGGGGGTGATGCCCGACCAGGCCTTCGGGCTCTCCGGCCTGCGGCTCGACCTGACCCTGCTGATCTTCATCATCGGCTTCTTCAGCTGGCCCTACCTCGGCCGCATCGTGCGCGGGCAGACGATCTCGCTGCGCGAGCGGGAGTACGTCGAGGCCGCGCGCAGCCTGGGCGCCCGCTGGCCCTACATCCTGCGCACCGAGCTGCTGCCCAACCTGCTGGCGCCGATCCTGGTCTACGCGACCCTGATCATCCCGACCAACATCCTCTTCGAGGCGGCGCTGTCGTTCCTCGGCGTCGGCGTGCCCCCGCCGACCGCCAGCTGGGGCGGCATGCTCGCGGACGCCGTGAAGTTCTACACCGTGCCGCACTTCATGTTCTGGCCCGGGCTCGCGATCTTCCTGACCGTGCTGTCGTTCAACCTGCTCGGTGACGGCCTGCGCGACGCGTTCGACCCCAAGAGCAGCCGGTGAGCGGCCGGCGTACCCAGACCTGGTCGCGGCGTGGGCCGCGGCCGGCCGGCGGACCAGGCCGGACGACACGAGAGGTGACATCCATGCGCATCACGCGTAAGCAGGCTGCGGCGGCATTCGTCGCGGTGGCGGCGCTCGGGCTCAGTGCCTGTGGCGGCGGCGGTGGCGGAGGCCAGGCCGGGGAGGGCGAGCCGGAGCTCTCCAACGCCGCGCTCGGCGGCATCGCCGAGGAGAGCGACGAGAAGGGCGGCACCTTGAAGTTCGGTCTCGCCGGCGAGTGGGGCGACACCGTCGACCCGGGCGAGACCTACTACGGCTACTCCTGGGACATGCTGCGCAACTACGCGCGCTCGCTGGTGATGTTCAAGACCGAGCCCGGCGAGGCCGGGGTCGAGCTCACCCCCGACCTGGCCGAGGACCTCGGTGAGTCCAGCGACGGCGGCAGGACCTGGACCTACACCCTCAAGGAGGGCCTGAAGTTCGAGGACGGCTCCCCGATCACGGCGCAGGACGTCAAGTACGCCGTGCTGCGCTCGACCGACAAGCAGACCTTCCCCAACGGTCCGGCCTACTTCGAGGGCCTGCTCGACCTGCCCGAGAACTACCAGGGCCCCTACAAGACGCCCGACGTCAACACCGACCAGGCGATCGAGACGCCCGACGAGCGCACCATCGTCTTCAAGCTCAAGCAGCCCTTCGCCGGCTTCGACTACCTCGCCCAGCTGCCGCAGACGGCACCGGTGCCCGAGGACAAGGACACCGGCACCCGCTACAAGGACCACGTCATCTCCTCGGGTCCCTACATGTTCGACGGCGAGTTCGACCCGACCAACGGCTTCACGCTGGTCCGCAACCCCAACTGGGACGCCGCGACCGACCCCAACCGCAAGGCGCTGCCCGACGAGATGACCGTGCAGCTCAACATGGACCCCGACGACGTCGACAACCAGATCATCGCGGGCACGCTCGACGTCGACATCGCGGGCACCGGCGTGCAGCCGGCCGCGCTGCCGAAGGTGCTGCAGCAGGCCGACCTGCGCGAGCGCGCTGACAACCCGACGCTCGCCCGGCTCTGGTACAGCTCGATCAACCCGACGGTGGCGCCCCTCGACGACATCGAGTGCCGCAAGGCCGTGATGTACGCGATGAGCCCGACGTCGTACCAGAACGCCTACGGCGGCGAGTACGCCGGCGGCGCGATCGCCACCACCATCCTGCCGCCCATGATCCCGGGCTACGAGGACTTCGACCTCTACGGCTTCAAGGACAACCCCAACGGCCAGGAGGACAAGGCGACCGAGGCGCTCGAGGCCTGCGGCCAGCCCGACGGCTTCGAGTTCAAGGTCGCCTACCGGGCCGAGCGCCCCAAGGAGAAGGCCACCGCCGAGGCGTTCCAGCAGTCGCTGGAGAAGGTCGGCATCACCGCGACCCCCGAGCCGCTCCCCGAGGGTGACTACTTCTCCGCGACCTGCGGCCTCCCGTCGTACGTCGTGGAGAACAACATCGGCATCTGCGTCAACGGCTGGGGTGCCGACTGGCCCGACGGCTACGGCTTCCTCTCCCAGATCGTCGACAGCCGCGTCATCCGTGACACCGGTGGCTCGTCCAACACCTCGGTCCGGATCCCCGAGGTCGACGACATGATCGACGAGGCGCTGGTGGAGCAGGACGAGGACACCCGCAACGCGATGTGGGGTGCGATCGACAAGCGCGTCATGGAGGAGGCGGTGATCTTCCCGGGCGTCTACGCCAAGGCGGTGCTGCTGCGCTCGCAGAACGCCACGAACGTCTTCGTCAACGAGTCGTTCGGCTACTACGACTACACCGCCATGGGCGTCAAGCCGGAGTAGTCGGCTCCCGACACCCTTCCACCCCGCCCACACCAGGAAGCAGGTACGGCGCAGGCGAGTGGGTCCGGTCCCGGCACTGCCGGGGCCGGACCCCTCCGCCGAGCCAGCCCATGAGGTCTGCGCAGTGATCCTCTACATCATCCGACGGCTGCTCGCCGCCGTCGGTCTCGTCGTGGTCCTCTCGATGATCACGTTCGCGATCTTCTACCTGATGCCGCGTCTGGCCGGTGCCTCGCCAGAGACGCTCGCGACCCGCTACGTCGGCCGCTCCTCGACCGGCGCGACCGTGGAGCAGCGCGCGGAGAGCCTCGGCTTCTACGACCCGGTCCCGGTGCAGTACTGGAACTGGCTCAAGGGCGTGCTCTTCGGCACCGACGTCAGCACCGGCGCCGACACCGTGCGCTGCCCCGCGCCGTGCCTGGGCTACTCGTTCAAGACCCAGGACCCGGTGCTGCCGGAGATCCTCGACCGGCTCCCGGTCTCCTTCTCGCTCGCCATCGGTGCGGCGGTCATCTGGCTGGTGCTCGGCGTCTCCATCGGCGTGCTCTCCGCGCTCAAGCGGGGCTCGTTCTTCGACCGGGCCGCGATGACGCTGGCGCTCGCCGGCGTCTCGCTGCCGATCTTCTGGACCGGTCTGCTGGCGCTGTCGATCTTCAGCTACCAGCTCGGCTGGACGCCGCCGGGAGGGTCGTACACCCCCTTCTCGGAGAGTCCGCTCGACTGGGCCTTCGCGCTGCTGCTGCCGTGGGTCACGCTGGCGCTGCTCTTCTCCGCGCAGTACGCCCGGCTCACCCGCGCCGGCATGCTCGAGACGATGAGTGAGGACTACATCCGCACCGCGCGCGCCAAGGGCCTGCCCGAGCGCACGGTGGTCGCCAAGCACGGCCTGCGCGGTGCGCTGACCCCCATCGTGACGATCTTCGGCCTCGACTTCGGCCTGCTGATCGGCAGCGCCGTGCTCACCGAGAGCGTCTTCGGGCTGCCCGGGCTCGGCGCCCTGGCCGTCGACTCCACCCGCAACAACGACCTGCCGATGGTGCTCGGCGTGGTGCTGCTCGTGGCGGTCTTCGTCGCGGTGGCCAACCTGGTCGTCGACCTGCTCTACGCCGTCATCGACCCGAGGGTGCGCACGCGATGAGTCTCATGACCCCCACCTCGCCCGAGGCGTCCCGCCACACCGGGCCCTACCTGCAGGTCGAGGACCTGCGGGTGCACTTCGAGACCGACGACGGCACGGTGAAGTCGGTCGACGGGCTCTCCTTCGCCGTCGAGAAGGGCAAGACCCTCGGCATCGTCGGCGAGTCCGGCTCGGGCAAGTCGGTCACCTCGATGGCGGTGATGGGCCTGCACACCTCCAAGAACGCCCGCATCAGCGGGTCGATCAAGGTCGACGGGCAGGAGCTCGTCGGGGCGCCGATCGACGTGGTGCGGCGGCTCCGCGGCCAGAAGATGGCGATGATCTTCCAGGACCCGCTCTCGGCGATGCACCCGTACTACACGGTGGGCAACCAGATCGTGGAGGCCTACCGGATCCACAACGACGTGTCGAAGAAGGCGGCCCGCGCGCACGCCATCGACATGCTCGACCGCGTCGGCATCCCCTCGCCGCGCGACCGCGTCGACGCCTACCCCCACCAGTTCTCCGGAGGCATGCGGCAGCGCGCCATGATCGCGATGGCGCTCTCCTGCGACCCCAGCCTGCTGATCGCCGACGAGCCGACCACCGCGCTCGACGTCACGGTGCAGGCGCAGATCCTCGACCTGATCCGCGACCTGCAGCGCGAGTTCCACTCCGCCGTCGTGATCATCACCCACGACCTGGGCGTCGTGGCCGAGCTGGCCGACGACATCGTGGTGATGTACGCCGGCCGCAAGGCCGAGCACGGCTCGGCCGAGCAGCTCTTCGGCGAGCCGCAGCACCCCTACGCCTGGGGCCTGCTGGGCTCGATGCCGCGCTTCGACCGGCCCCCGACCGAGCGGCTGCTGCCGATCAAGGGCACGCCGCCGTCGCTGATCAACGTCCCCGAGGGCTGCGCCTTCAACCCACGCTGCGAGTTCTCCTCCCGGGTGCCCGGTGAGCGCTGCGTCACCGACCGGCCCGAGGCGCTCGACGCCGGCGGCGGCCACCGCGTCGCCTGCCACCTGCCCACCGCCCAGCGTCGCCAGATCTGGGCCGACGAGATCGCCCCGAGGCTCGCATGAACGACGCTGCTCCGCTGCTCGAGGTCGAGGACCTCGTCAAGCACTTCCCCGTCAAGGGCAGGGGCCTGCTCCAGCGCGCGACCCAGGCCGTGCAGGCCGTCGACGGCGTCTCCTTCTCGGTGCGCCGCGGCGAGACCTTCTCGATCGTCGGGGAGTCCGGCTGCGGCAAGAGCACCACGGCCCGCCTGGTCACGCGGCTGCTGGCGCCGACGTCGGGGACGGTCCGGCTCGACGGCAAGGACATCTCCACGCTCCCGGAGCGCCAGCTGCGGCCGCTGCGCCGCGACGTGCAGATGATCTTCCAGGACCCCTACTCCTCGCTGAACCCGCGCCACACCGTCGGCAAGATCGTCGGCGCGCCCTTCCGGCTGCAGGACGTCGAGCCCGAGGGCGGTCGCAAGCGCGCCGTGCAGGAGCTGCTCTCGCTGGTGGGCCTGAGCCCGGAGCACTACAACCGCTACCCCCACGAGTTCAGCGGCGGGCAGCGCCAGCGCATCGGCATCGCGCGCACGCTGGCGCTCAAGCCCAAGCTGATCGTCGCCGACGAGCCGGTCTCGGCCCTCGACGTCTCGATCCAGGCGCAGGTGGTCAACCTGCTCGAGGACCTGCAGGACGAGCTCGGCCTGACCTACGTGATGATCGCCCACGACCTCTCGGTCGTGCGCCACGTCAGCGACCGGGTGGCGGTGATGTACCTCGGCAAGATCGTCGAGGTCGCCGACCGCGACGACCTCTACGAGCACCCGCGCCACCCCTACACCGCCGCCATGCTGAGCGCCGTCCCCGTGCCCGACACGAGGCGGCGCACGGAGCGCGAGCGGATCCGGCTCCAGGGCGACGTCCCGAGCCCGATCGACCCGCCGCCGGGCTGCCGCTTCCACACCCGGTGCTGGAAGGCCACGGAGGTGTGCCGCACCGAGGAGCCGCCGCTCGTGCAGATCGGACCGGCGCCCGGCCACCTCGCCGCCTGCCACCACCCCGAGGAGAAGTAGCCTCGGGCTCATGGAAGAGGAGCAGGGCCACGTCTGGGGCGTGCTGATCAAGGCGCTGGTCGCGCTCGCGCTGATCGCGGGTGCGATCGCGGTCGGCACCATCGTGATGGTGCGCATCCTGGGGCTCGACGAGGGACCGGCGTCGTCGGGGGCCGCGGGCGGTGCCGCCGGCGGCGGCGACCCGCTACCGACCACCGCGCTGCCCGTGCCCGGCGAGGAGTCGCCGTCGCCCTCCCAGCGGCCCAGCGAGTCGGAGTCGCCCGAGACCGGGCTGCAGCTCTCGGTGAGCCCGCCGCAGGTCGGCCCCAACCAGCGGATCAACCTCACCGGCAGCTACGAGGGCGGCGACGCCGAGCTGCAGGTGCAGCGCTTCGAGAACGGCGCCTGGGTCGACTTCCCGGTCACCGCCTCGGTCACCGCCGGCACCTTCCAGACCTGGATCCAGACCGGCCGCACCGGCGAGCAGCGGCTGCGGATGTTCGACCCCGCCGCCGACGTCGCGAGCAACGAGGTCCGCGTCACCGTCGGCTGACCCGCCCCAGATGCACACCGACCCGCCCCAGATGCACACCGACCCGCCCCGAATTCCGGAATTCGGGGCGGATCGGCGCGAGAGTCAGTCGGGGATGTAGTCGAAGGTGTCGGGGTTGGGGCCGGTGCGGCCGTCCTCGCCACGGTCGAGCCCGCTGATCGCGGAGACCTGGTCGTCGCTGAGCTCGAAGTCGAAGATCGCGAAGTTCTCCGCCATCCGCTCGGGCGAGGACGACTTCGGGAAGACGATGTCACCGCGCTGCACGTGCCAGCGCAGCGTCACCTGCGCCGGCGTCCGGCCCAGCTCGTCGGCGATGCCCGTGACGACCTGGTCGTCGAGCACCGCGCCCTGGGCGATCGGCGACCACGCCTCGACGAGGATGCCGGCGTCGCGGCTGGCGGCGCGGGCGGCCTCGTTGGTGAAGTAGGGGTGCACCTCGATCTGGTTGACCGCGGGCACGACGTCGGTCTCCTTCGCGAGCCGGGCCAGGTGGTCGGGCTGGAAGTTGGAGACGCCGATCGACTTCACGCCGCCCTGCTGCTGCAGCTCGATGAGCGTCTGCCAGGTCGAGACGTAGTCGCCGTCGTACTGCGTGGGCAGCGGCCAGTGGATCAGGAAGAGGTCGAGGTAGTCGATGTCGAGGTCGGCCATGGTCTGGTCGAAGGCCCGGCGGGCGTCGTCGGGCCGGTGGAAGCCGTTGTTGAGCTTGCTGGTCACCCAGAGCTGGTCGCGGGCGATGCCGGAGGAGCGCACGGCCTCGCCGACGCCCTTCTCGTTGCCGTACATCTCCGCGGTGTCGATGTGCCGGTAGCCGGCCTCGAGCGCCTGCGAGGTGAGCCGGGCGGTGTCCTCGGCGGGCACCTGGAAGACGCCGTAGCCCAGCTGGGGGATCTCGCGGCCGTCGTTGAGGGTCAGGTTGGGGACTGAAGTCATGCCTAGTAGATGTCCCCGCGCCCCCCGGGTATTCCGCGCCGGCTCAGGCGGCGCGGGCCAGCCGGGCGCGGGGGCTGCCCTGCGCGCGGGTGCGGCTGCGGCGCTGACCTGCGACGACGCCGCCGAGTACGAGGGCGGTGCCGAGCGCCTGGACCGGCCCGAAGACCTCGCCCATGACGGCGACCCCCAGGAGCGTGCCGACGACGGGGTTGAGCAGGCCGACCAGGGCCGTGGCGCCCGCCGGGGCGCGGGTCAGGCCGCTGAACCAGCAGACGTAGGCCAGGGCCGTGCCCACGCCGCCCAGCCACACGAATCCGGCCACGGCCGGCAGGTCGAGCGCCGGGGGCGCGCCCTCGACGAGCAGGGCGATCGGCACCAGCAGCACTCCGGCGGCCACGAGCTGCCACGACACCTGCGTCACCATGTCGACGTCGGCGGGCAGCCGCGGCTTCCAGCGCTTGAGCAGCACGAAGCCCAGGCTGCTGACGAGCACCGAGCCCGCGGCGGCGGCCAGTCCGACGGCGTCGACGCCACCCGGGCTCCGCAGCACCAGCAGGGCGACGCCGACCAGGCCGGCCAGCGCCCCGACGACCTGTCCGGTGCCGGCCCGCTCGGAGAGCAGGCCGAAGGCGAAGGCCATCACCACCAGGGGCGAGGTGGCCTGCAGGGTGGCGGCCAGGCCCCCGGGGAGGTGGTAGGCGGCGAGGAAGATCAGCGGGAAGAAGAGCCCGATCGTCAGCGTCCCGAGCACGGCGCTGCGCCACCACCAGTCGCCGGTCGGCAGCCGGCGCCGCCACGCGAGCAGCAGCAGCCCCGCGGGGAGCGCCCGTACGGCGGCCGCGAAGAGCGGCCGGTCGGGCGGGAGCAGCGCCTCGGTGACGAGGTACGTCGTGCCCCACGCGAGCGGGGCGACGGCGGTGAGGGCGAGCACCCGGTATTTCTCTTCCACGGAAGATAAAATAACTTCCAAGGAAGATATATTCCACCTCATGGCACGAGAGGTGGGTCACGGCGCCGCCGGGGCGACCGACGCGATCGATGTGGCGCTGGCCCAGTGGGCGCGCGAGCGACCGGACCTCGACGCCCGCCCGATGTCGGTGGTCGGGCGGCTGCACCGCCTGGGCGACCTCTGGGAGGGCGAGCTGCGCACCTTCTTCGCCGAGGCGGGGCTCGGCAACGGCGACTTCGACGTCCTGGCGTCGCTCCGGCGCGCGGGGGCGCCGTACCGGATGAGCCCGGGGCAGCTCGCGGCCAGCACGATCGTCACCTCCGGTGCGGTCAGCAAGCGGGTCGACCGGCTCGAGGCCCGCGGCCTGGTGCGCCGCACCGTCTGCGCCGACGACGCCCGCGGCCGCGACGTGCAGCTCACCGATGAGGGCGTCCGCTTCACCGACGAGCTGGTCGCCCGTCACTGGGCCAACGAGGAGCGCCTCCTCGGCGCCCTCGACGAGGGCGAGCAGGAGCAGCTGGTCGGCCTGCTGCGCCGCCTGCTCGTCGACCTCGAGGGCCCGGCCGACGTGCCCGACTGACCACCGAGCGGCCGCGGGCTCAGCCCCCGACCTCGTTGGGGTCGCGCCAGGTGCGCTCGAAGGGGAGCCGCCAGGCGTTGGGGGCGATCAGCTGGTGGATCCGGTTGGGTCCCCACGAGCCCTGGGCGTAGGGGCGCACGACGGGCGGGTTCTCCAGGAGCGGCGTGGAGACCTCCCAGAGCCGCTCGATGCCCTCGGCGGTGGTGAAGAGGGTGCGGTCGCCGCGGGCGGCGTCGTAGATGAGCCGCTCGTAGGCCTCGAGGATCGCGCCCGACCAGGCGGTGTCGTGCATGGCGAACTGCATCGAGAGCTTGTCGAGGCGGAAGCCGGGGCCGGGGCGCTTGCCGTAGAACGACAGCGACATCTTCGACTGGTCGGCCAGGTCGAAGGTCAGGTGGTCGGGACCGTTGTCGCCCACGCCGGACCCGGCGGGGAACATCGAGCGCGGGGGCTCGCGGAAGGCGATGGAGATGATGCGGGCGCCCTCGGCCATCCGCTTGCCGGTGCGCAGGTAGAAGGGCACGCCGGCCCACCGCCAGTTGTCGATGTAGCACTTCAGCGCGATGAAGGTCTCGGTCTCGGAGTCGTGCGCGACGCCCTCGACGTCGCGGTAGCCGACGTACTGGCCGCGCACCACGTCGCTGGGCTCGATGGGCAGCATCGAGCGGAAGACCTTGTTCTTCTCCTCCCCGATGGCCCGCGGCTCCAGCGCCGTGGGCGGCTCCATGGCGGTGAAGGCCATCACCTGGAAGAGGTGGGTCACCACCATGTCGCGGTAGGCGCCGGTGGCCTCGTAGAAGTCGCCGCGCTGCGCCAGCCCCAGCTCCTCGGGCACGTCGATCTGCACGTGGTCGATGTGGTTGCGGTGCCAGATCGGCTCGAAGAGGCCGTTGGCGAAGCGGAAGGCCAGGATGTTCTGCGCCGCCTCCTTGCCCAGGAAGTGGTCGATGCGGAAGATCTGGTCCTCATCGAAGACTTGGTGCAGCTCGTGGTTGAGCGCCTGCGCCGAGGCCAGGTCGGTGCCGAAGGGCTTCTCCATGATGATGCGGCTGCGCTCGACCAGGCCGGCGCTCTCGAGCTCGTGGACCACGGTGAGGGCGGCCTTGGGCGGCACGCTCAGGTAGTGGAGCCGCCGGACGTCCTCGCCCGGGGGGAAGAGCGACTCGGCGTGCTCGACGGTCTCGCGCAGTGCCTGGGGTCCGCCCTTGCCGGGCGCCCAGTGCAGCCGCTTGAGGAACTCCTCGAGGCCGGCCGGCTCCGGGCCCTCGCCGCCGTGGTCGACGATGGCGCGGCGGGCCAGGGCGATGAAGGAGTCGCGGTCGTGCTCCTCCAGCGAGGTGCCCACGACCTGCACCTCGCTGAGCAGTCCGGTCTCGAAGAGGTGCAGCAGGCCGGGCAGCAGCTTGCGCTGGGCGAGGTCGCCGGTGGCGCCGAAGAGGACGACGGTGGTGGGGGTCGGCATGGGTCCAAGCCTGCCGCCGTCGGTCCCGGTTGCAAAGGGCGGTGCCGGATTGGCCCGGCGGCGTCACGCAGCCGTTGCACGCGCCGTACGCCGTCGGGGTCGAGGTGCGAGACCCGACCGGGGGAACAAACCCCTGAAACGACCCGTTGGGACGAGTGTCTACAGTTGAGCCCGAGCGACTCAACTTGTTTGACTCCCGAGATCACACTCAGCAGCATGGCGCGTGGTCCTGACCGGACCCGCAGTCGTCTCAACCCAGTCGTCCCAACACGGAGGTAGCAACAACCATGGCAAAGGCCGTCGGCATCGACCTCGGCACGACGAACTCCGTCGTGGCCGTCCTCGAGGGTGGAGAGCCCACCGTCATCGCCAACGCCGAGGGCGCCCGCACGACGCCCTCGGTGGTGGCATTCTCCAAGTCCGGCGAGGTGCTGGTCGGTGAGGTCGCCAAGCGGCAGGCCGTCACCAACGTCGACCGCACCATCCGCTCCGTCAAGCGCCACATGGGCACCGACTGGAGCGAGAAGATCGACGACAAGGACTTCACGCCCCAGCAGATCAGCGCCTTCGTGCTGCAGAAGCTCAAGCGCGACGCCGAGGCCTACCTCGGCGAGACCGTCACCGACGCGGTGATCACCGTGCCGGCGTACTTCTCCGACGCGCAGCGCCAGGCCACCAAGGAGGCCGGCGAGATCGCGGGCCTCACCGTGAGCCGCATCGTCAACGAGCCCACCGCGGCCGCGCTCGCCTACGGTCTCGACAAGGGTGAGTCCGACCAGACCATCCTGGTCTTCGACCTCGGTGGCGGCACCTTCGACGTCTCCCTGCTGGAGATCGGCGAGGGCGTCGTGGAGGTCAAGGCCACCAGCGGCGACAACCTGCTGGGCGGCGACGACTGGGACAACAAGGTCGTCGAGTGGATGGTGAGCAAGTTCAAGAACGCCAACGGCGTCGACCTGTCGAAGGACAAGATCGCGCTGCAGCGGCTCCAGGAGGCCGCGGAGAAGGCCAAGATCGAGCTCTCCGCCTCCAGCACCACCAGCATCCACCTGCCCTACATCACCCACGGCGAGTCCGGCCCGCTGCACTTCGAGGAGACGCTGTCGCGCAGCGAGTTCCAGAAGCTCACCGCCGACCTGCTCGAGCGCACCAAGGCGCCCTTCCGGCAGGTCATCAAGGACGCCGGCATGGACGTCAAGGCCATCGACCACGTCGTGCTCGTCGGCGGCTCGACCCGGATGCCCGCGGTCACCGAGGTCGTCAAGGAGCTGACCGGCGGCAAGGAGCCCAACAAGGGCGTCAACCCCGACGAGGTCGTCGCCATCGGTGCCGCGCTGCAGGCCGGCGTGCTCCGCGGCGAGGTCAAGGACGTGCTGCTCCTCGACGTCACCCCGCTCTCGCTCGGCATCGAGACCAAGGGCGGCGTGATGACCACGCTCATCGAGCGCAACACCACGATCCCGACCAAGCGCTCCGAGGTCTTCACCACGGCCGACGACAACCAGCCCTCGGTCGAGATCAAGGTCGCGCAGGGCGAGCGCCAGATGTGGGGCCAGAACCAGCCGCTCGGCAACTTCGAGCTCACCGGCCTGCCCCCGGCGCCGCGTGGCGTGCCCAAGATCGAGGTCACCTTCGACATCGACGCCAACGGCATCGTGCACGTCTCGGCCAAGGACCAGGGCACCGGAAAGGAGCAGTCGATGACGATCTCCGGCGGCAGCGCGCTGTCGAAGGACGACATCGAGCGCATGGTCCGCGACGCGGAGAAGTACGCCGAGGAGGACGCCGCGCGCCGCGAGAGCGTCGAGACGCGCAACCAGGCCGACTCGCTCGTCTACTCGACCGAGAAGTTCCTCTCGGAGAACGACGACAAGCTGCCCGAGGACGTCAAGACCGAGGTGCGCACCGACGTCGACGAGCTGAAGAAGCTGCTCGAGTCCGACGACACCGACAAGGACGCCCTGGCCGCGGCGATCGCCAAGGTCGGCGAGTCCAGCCAGAAGATGGGCGCGGCGATGTACGAGGCCGCGGCCGCCGAGGCGCCCGCCGACGGCGAGCAGGCCGAGACCACCGAGTCGCAGGACGACGACGTGGTCGACGCCGAGATCGTCGACGAGACCGACGAGACCGGCGACGACAAGAAGGACGAGTCCAAGTGACGGCTGGCGACGGCCGTCCGGACCCCGGTCCCGACCTCACCGACGCCACCTCCGCCCCGGCCGGGGAGTCCGCTCCCCGGCCGGAGGCCGGTGCCGATGTGCCCCCGGCGACCGAGGGGCAGCCGGCAGAGGGGTCGGAGACTCGCGCCGAGACCGGCCCCGAGACTGGCCCCGGTCCGCAGGTCGCGGAGCTGGAGGCCCAGCTGGCCGAGCGCACCGCCGACGTGCAGCGCGTGCAGGCCGAGCTGGTCAACTACCGGCGCCGGGTCGAGCGCGACCGCGAGCTGGTCAAGCAGAACGCCACCTTCGCGGTGCTGACCAGCCTGATGCCGGTGCTCGACGACGTCGACCGGGCCCGGGAGCACGGCGAGGTCGAGGGCGGCTTCAAGGCCGTGGCCGACAGCCTCGACCGTGCGGTGACCTCGCTGGGGCTGACCAAGTTCGGCGCCACGGGGGAGGAGTTCGACCCCAACCTCCACGAGGCACTGATGCACGGTCACAGCGCCGAGGTCACCACGACGACCGTTGACAAGGTGGTCCAGGCGGGCTACCGCATCGGTGAGCGCGTCGTCCGCGCCGCCAAGGTGACCGTGCTCGACCCCGAGGCGTGACCACGCCTCGCTGACGACCGACCCCGGAGAGGAGGGATGACATGGCCGGCAACGCCGACTGGGTGAACAAGGACTACTACCAGGTGCTGGGCGTGGCCAAGGACGCCGACCAGGCGGCCATCAAGAAGGCCTACCGCAAGCTGGCGCGGGAGAACCATCCCGACGGACACCCGGGTGACAAGGCCGCGGAGGACCGCTTCAAGTCGGTCGCCGAGGCCTACGACGTCGTGGGCGACCCCCCGAAGCGCAAGGAGTACGACGAGATGCGCGCCGCCTTCGCGGGCGGTGGCTTCCCGGGCGGCTTCCCCGGTGGCTTCGGGGGCGGGGGCGCCTCGCGACCGGGCGGTGGGCAGGCCGGGGGCTTCGACTTCGGCGACCTGCTGGGCGACCTCTTCAACCGCGGCGGCGCGGGTGGGGGTGCCGGCGGTGGCTTCGGCCGCCCCCGCACCTCCGCGCGCCCGCAGCGGGGTGCCGACCTCGAGACCGAGACGACGCTGTCCTTCACCGACGCGCTCGAGGGCACCACGATCAGCATGCGGCTCTCCTCGGACGCCCCGTGCCCGACCTGCTCGGGCACCGGTGGCAAGCCCGGCACCCGCCCGCACGTGTGCACCACCTGCGAAGGCGCCGGCTTCGTCGCCAGCACCTCGGGCGGCGGCTTCTCGATGACCGAGACCTGCCCCGAGTGTCACGGCCGCCAGCTGGTCTACGACGACCCCTGCCCCACCTGTCACGGGTCGGGCCGCGGCGTCTCCCACCGCACGGTCTCCGCGCGGATCCCGGCCGGCGTCAAGGACGGCCAGAAGATCCGGCTCAAGGGCAAGGGGGCGCCGGGCGACTCCGGTGGTCCCGCCGGCGACCTGCTGGTCACCGTACACGTGCGCCCCCACTCGCTCTTCGGGCGCAGCGGCGACAACCTCACCCTCACGCTCCCCGTCGCCTTCGACGAGGCCGTGCTGGGGGCGGAGGTCAAGGTGCCGACGCTCGGCGGAGCCCCCGTCACCGTGCGGATCCCGCCCGGCACCCGCAACGGCCGCACCCTCCGGGTGCGCGGTCGCGGCGCGACCCGCAGGGACGGCTCCCGCGGCGACCTGCTGGTCACCGTCGAGGTGCTGGTGCCCGACGCACCCGACGAGCAGATCCGCGAGGCCGTCACGGCGTACCGCGCGGCCCGAGGTGGCCACGACCCGCGCGCCGGGCTCTTCGAGGGCGGTGCGTGATGGCGGCGCGTCCCTCGGAGTCGCACCGGGTCCCCGGCCCGACCGTGCCGGTCTACGTGATCAGCGTGGCCGCCGAGCTCACCGGGCTCCACCCGCAGACGCTGCGGCAGTACGACCGGGCCGGCCTGGTCTCCCCGGGTCGCACGGGAGGCGGCGGTCGCCGCTACTCCCTGCGCGACATCGAGCTGCTGCGCGAGGTCGCCGAGCTGACCTCCGCCGGCATCGGGCTGGAGGGCGTGCGCCGCATCCTCGAGCTCGAGGCCCAGGTCGCGGCCCTGCGCTCGCGCAACCGCGAGCTCCGCGGCCAGGTCGCCGACCTGGCTGCCGCCCTCGAGGCGACCGTCGGCAGCCTGCGCGAGCGACGTCCCAACCTGCCGGCGCTCCGCCCGCCCGGCACGCTGAGCCCGCTCGACCCGGGCCACCCCTTCGGCCGGCGCTGAGCGCCCTGCCCTCCGGCCCGAGGGGTCAGGAGCATCCCAGCGGCCCCTGTGTCCGGCATCTCGGTGACCCCGGCGGCTACTCGCCGTTAACCTCCGCAAGGACGCGTGCGACGACGCTCGGGTCGGACTAGGGGGGTCGATGCTGCCGCTGCAGGTGGACTGGCTCTTCCGTGAGGCCGACTGGCTCCACGTGCTGACCGTCCCGGTCTTCACCGGGGTGGTCGGCTTCCTGATCAACTGGACCGGGCTGTGGATGCTCTTCAGCCCGGTGCAGTTCCGCGGCGTCCGGGTGCCCGGCATGCGCACGCTGTCGCGGGTGCTGCCGCGCAAGCTGCAGGAGGTGCCCGGCCTGCTGCAGGGCGGGGTCGGCTGGCAGGGCATCGTGCCCGCCCGCGCCGCCAAGATGGGCAGCATCGCCGTCGACAAGGCGATCGCCAAGCTCGGCACCCCGGCCGAGTTCTACCACCAGCTCGACCCCGACCGGATCGCCGAGCACATCGTCACCGTCTTCGAGCCCGAGCTGCCGACGATGATCGACCAGGTGATGCGGCGCGAGCACCCCGCGCTGTGGCGCGACCTGCCCCCGCGCGCGCGGCAGGCCGTCGTACGCCGGGTGCAGCAGCAGCTGCCGGTCGTCGTGCACCACGTGACCGACGAGATCGGCGAGCACATCGACCAGCTGCTCGACCCGAAGATCATGGTGATCAACCACTTCCGGGCCAACCCGGGGCTGGTGGTGCGGATCTTCCGCGACTTCGGGCAGCGCGAGCTCAACCTGATGGTCGCCTTCGGCTTCGTCTTCGGCTTCCTGCTCGGCGTCCCGCTGGCGGTGCTCGACCACTGGATCGCGCAGTGGTGGGTGCTCCCGGTGCTCGGCGTCGTGGTCGGCTGGATGACCAACGCCCTGGGCATGTGGCTGATCTTCGAGCCGCCGGAGCCCCGGCGCGTGCTCGGCGTCAAGGTGCAGGGTCTCTTCCTGCGCCGCCAGGAGCAGGCGGCCGAGGTCTACGCCCGGATCATCGCCGACGACGTCATCACCCTGGAGAACATCGGTGACTTCCTGCTCGACGGCCCGCGCGGCGACCGCACCCGCCAGATGCTCGCCGACGCGATGCGGCCCGCCATCGACAACGCGGCCGGACCGGTGCGCGGCGCCGTCCGGGTCGCCGTCGGCCGGCAGCACTTCGACAACATCAGGGAGGCCGTCGCCTCCGAGGCGGTCGACCGCACGGGCGGCGCCTTCCGCGACCCCGAGTTCTCCCGGCAGCAGGCCGAGCGGATCAACGCGCTCGTCGCGCGTCGCACCAAGGAGCTGGCCCCGACCGACTTCGTGGAGATGATGCGCTCGGCGATCCGTGAGGACGAGTGGATGCTCTACGCCCACGGCGCCATCATGGGCTTCGGTGGGGGCCTGCTCCACCTCGCACTGCTCGGGACAGGAGGGCCGGCATGAGTGGCACCGACGGGAGACGGCCCGCGCCGCGCGACCCGCGCAGCCCGGCGCTGCGCGAGGCCACCGAGGCGCTGCCCGGGGTGGCCCGCATCGCCGCCACCGCCGCGGCGCGGTCGGCGGCATGGTCGCTGGGCTCGGGGCTGCGCTCGACCCGGTTGCTCGCCCGGGCGCTGACCGACCGCGAGGCCGCCGACGAGCTCGTGCAGGGGGTGGCCGAGGACGTCGCGGAGGCCTCCCGCACCGTGGGCGACGTCGCCCGCGCCGTGGCCGCCGGCGTGCCGGTGCCCAAGGCCCTGCTCGACGCCACGGTGTCGCTCTCCGAGGTGGTGCTCGCCGACGTCGAGCCGCAGCGGCCCGCGCACGCGCCGACGCTGCGCGAGCGTGGCGAGGAGCTGCTCCACCGCTCCCGCGACGTCTGGCAGGAGGAGCAGGCGCACCCGGCGTACGGTCGCATCCTCGACGAGCTGGCGCCCGACGAGGCCCGCATCCTGCTGCTCCTGCTGCGCGGGGGACCTCAGCCGTCGGTCGACGTGCGCACCGGCGGCCCGGTGGGGCGGGTCAGCTCGACCCTGGTGGCCGGGGGGCTGACCATGATCGGCGGCCGCGCCGGGCTGCGGCACCCCGAGCAGGTGCCGGCGTACCTCAACAACCTCTTCCGGCTCGGCCTGGTGTGGTTCAGCCGCGACCAGCTCGAGGACCCGATGGAGTACCAGGTCGTGGAGGCGCAGCCCGACGTGCTCGAGGCGGTGCACTCGGTGCGCTTCGCCAAGGTGGTGCGCCGCAGCATCCACCTGACCCCCTTCGGCACAGGCTTCTGCCGCAGCTGCCTGGTCGACCCCGAGGAGCCCACGGGCGACCTGCCCACGCACCTCGCGCCGGAGGAGTGAGCGCCTAGTCCCGGGGGATGAGCACCAGCACGCGGTCGTCGCCGTCGCGCAGGAGCGTGACCTGGAGCGGGACCGCACCCCCGGCCGGGAGGTCGAGCCGCGCCGAGTCGGCGGCGGCGTACGGCGCCAGCAGCGCTGCCAGGGAGCCCGACGTCGCCGCGAGGGGCTCGTCGAGGGCCACCGCGACGCCGAGCGCCGAGCCGGCTGCGGCGTTGCACTGCCGCACCACCAGGTCGGGCGAGGAGCTGAGGCGCAGCACGCCGAAGGGGACGGCGTCGAGCCAGGCCGGCCAGCGCGAGGTGCGGGGGGCGGCGGTCGGCGCCGACGCGGCCGGCTCGGGCACGACGGCCAGCTGCGGCGCGGGCGGGAGCGTCGCAGGCGGGTCGACCACCTCGCGCACGTAGCGCAGCGTGTCGCTGAGGCTCGCGCCCTTCTGCAGGTAGCCGTCGGCTCCGAGGTCGTGGGCGCGGGTCGACATCGCGCCGGCGTCGAAGCCCGAGAGGACGACGATCTTGGCCCGCGGACAGGCGCGCCGCATCCGGGGCAGTGCCTCGAAGCCGTCCATCACCGGCATCGCCAGGTCGAGGAGGACGAGGTCCGGGGCGTGCTCCTCGACGGCCGAGATCCCCTCGCGACCGTCGCCCGCCTCGGCGACGACGGTGAACTCGTGCTGCTCCAGCGCGAAGCGGAGCAGCTCGCGCAGGTCGGCGGTGTCGTCGACGATTACGACGCGCACCGGCTGCACCTCGGGGACGGCGCTCACCGCCCACCTCCGGAGCCGGTGGCGTCGTCGAGCAGGGCCAGCCAGCCGAGCTGGAGCAGCTCGGGGCCGGCGGTCACGACGGACACGGGCACGGCACGACACCTCTCGTCGACGGGGATGGACGCGGGCGGTCCCGGCCGACGGTAGGGGGCGGAAGCCCGCCAGAGCGCCGGATCTGGTCAAGTGGTCAACGATTCGTGCCAGTGAAACAGGACATCCACCCGCAAAGACGACGCCGGAGCTAGGCCAGTTGCTGGACCAGTCGGAGAGGTCGCCCACCTCGATTCTGCGGTGACATGAGGCATCGACGTGCGTAAAGTTGAGGGGAATGGACTCAACTTCGGGCGCGTTGCGGAGGTAGTGTCCCGAGCGAGAAGTGAAGGAGTGGGAGTGGACGCGAGCAAGCTGACCTCACGGAGCGTCGAGGTCCTCAACGCCGCCAGCACACGCGCGGTCAACGCCGGAAACCCGCAGGTCGAGCCGCTGCACCTCGCCGAGGCGCTGCTGCAGCAGGAGGGCGGCATCGCCCGGTCGCTGCTCACCCGCGCCGAGGTCGACGCGGGGGCCGTCGAGGTCGCCGTCGCCCGCGCGGTCGCGGCGCTGCCGCGCGTCTCCGGGTCGACCGTCTCCACCCCCGGCGCCAGCGCGGGGCTCACCCGCGTGCTCGCGAAGGCGCTCGAGCTGGCGGGCGAGCTCGGCGACGACTACGTCGCCACCGAGGTGCTGCTGCTCGCGCTCACCGTCGTCGAGGGTCCCGCGCGCACGCTCCTCGCCGAGCACGGCGTCACCGAGCCGGTCGTGCGCGCGGCCATCACGGCCGTCCGCGGCACCCGGACCGTCTCCAGCCAGGACGCCGAGGCGTCGTACGAGGCGCTGGAGAAGTACGCCGTCGACCTCACCCAGCGCGCCGAGGAGGGTCGCCTCGACCCGGTGATCGGTCGCGACGCCGAGATCCGCCGCGTCGTGCAGGTGCTCTCGCGCCGCACCAAGAACAACCCCGTGCTCATCGGCGAGCCCGGTGTCGGCAAGACCGCGGTCGTCGAGGGGCTCGCGCAGCGCGTCGTCGCGGGCGACGTGCCCGACTCGCTGAAGGGTCGCCGCGTGCTGAGCCTCGACCTGGCGGCGATGGTCGCGGGGGCGAAGTACCGCGGCGAGTTCGAGGAGCGCCTGAAGTCGGTGCTCGAGGAGATCAAGGCCTCCGAGGGCCAGGTGATCACCTTCATCGACGAGCTCCACACCGTCGTCGGCGCGGGCGCCGGCGGCGACTCCGCGATGGACGCCGGCAACATGCTCAAGCCGATGCTCGCCCGGGGCGAGCTGCGGCTGATCGGCGCCACCACGCTCGACGAGTACCGCGAGCGCATCGAGAAGGACCCGGCGCTGGAGCGCCGCTTCCAGCAGGTCTTCGTCGGCGAGCCGAGCGTCGAGGACACCGTCGCCATCCTGCGCGGGCTGCAGGAGAAGTACGAGGCCCACCACGGCGTCAAGATCACCGACGCCGCGCTGGTCGCCGCGGCGATGCTCTCCGACCGCTACATCACCGGCCGGCAGCTGCCCGACAAGGCCATCGACCTGGTCGACGAGTCGGCCTCCCGGCTGCGCATGGAGCGCGAGAGCTCGCCGGTCGAGATCGACCAGCTGCGCCGCTCGGTCGACCGGATGCGGATGGAGGAGCTCGCGCTCGAGCGCGAGACCGACGACGCCACCGTCGACCGGCTGGAGCGGCTGCGCGCCGACCTCGCCGACCGCGAGGAGGAGCTGCGTGGCCTCGAGGTGCGCTGGGAGCGCGAGAAGCAGGAGCTCGAGGGCGCCGCCGGGCTGCGCGCCGAGCTCGACCGGGTGGGCACCGTGATCACCCAGACCCAGAACCAGCTCGGCAGCGGCATCAGCGAGGAGCAGCGCCGTCCGCTGCTCGAGCAGCTGGCGACGCTGCACCAGACCCGGATGCGGCTGGAGCAGGAGATCGCCGCGGCCGAGAGCGCCGAGCACGACCTCGGTGACCGCATGGTCGGTGAGTCCGTCGGCCCGCAGGAGATCGCCGACGTGGTGGAGGCCTGGACCGGCATCCCGACGGGCCGGCTGCTCGAGGGCGAGACCGCCAAGCTGCTGCGCATGGAGGAGATCCTCGGCGAGCGGCTGGTCGGCCAGCGCGCGGCGGTGGCCGCGGTGAGCGACGCCGTACGCCGCTCCCGCGCCGGCATCAGCGACCCCGACCGGCCGACCGGCTCCTTCCTCTTCCTCGGTCCCACCGGCGTCGGCAAGACCGAGCTGGCCAAGTCGCTGGCCGACTTCCTCTTCGACGACGAGCGCGCGATCGTGCGCATCGACATGAGCGAGTACTCCGAGAAGCACTCGGTGGCCCGCCTGGTCGGGGCGCCCCCCGGCTACGTCGGCTACGACGAGGGCGGCCAGCTGACCGAGGCCGTGCGTCGGCGTCCCTACAGCGTGGTGCTGCTCGACGAGGTCGAGAAGGCCCACCCGGAGGTCTTCGACATCCTGCTGCAAGTGCTCGACGACGGTCGGCTCACCGACGGCCAGGGCCGCACGGTCGACTTCCGCAACACCCTGCTGATCCTCACCAGCAACCTCGGCTCGCAGTACCTCGTCGACCCGACGCTGGACCCCGACGAGCAGCGCGACGCCGTGATGGCGGTGGTGCGGTCGTCCTTCAAGCCGGAGTTCCTCAACCGGCTCGACGAGGTCGTGATGTTCGAGGCCCTCGGCAAGGAGGAGCTCGCCCACATCGTCGACCTGCAGCTCGCGGCCTTCGACCAGCGGCTCGCGCCGCGGCGGATCACCGTGAGGGTCACCGACGCCGCCCGCGACTGGCTCACCGAGCACGGCCACGACCCGGCGTACGGCGCCCGCCCGCTGCGGCGGCTCGTGCAGACCGCCATCGGCGACCCGCTCGCCCGGATGCTCATCGGCGGCCAGGTCACCGACGGCAGCACCGTCACCGTCGACCACCTCGACGGCGCCGAGGACCTGACGCTCACCGTGGAGTGAGCTGACGGCTCACGCGGCCGCGGCTCGCCCTGCCGCTCGTGCCGCGGCGGGCGAGCCGGGGGTCGGCCACCAGCGCCAGACCGTCGCCGACCAGGCAAGGGTCCACGCCTGGCTGCACACCCAGTAGACGAGCAGCGCCACCGGCACCAGCCCCCCGGCCAGGAGCAGCCCGCCGGCCGAGACCAGGGGCAGCAGCTGCTGGGTGGTGCTCAGGGCCTCGACGAGCTCGGGACGGGTGCCGTCCTGCGGCTCCCAGGGCACGGCGTTCTGGGCGACGAAGACCCGCTGGGTGACGAACGACAGCAGCGCCGCGACGCCCGCCAGCCCTGCCACGACCGCGAGGTGGCCGGGGCCGGCGCCGAGGTAGCCGCTCGCGGCGAGTGGCACGCCGGCCACCGTCGCGGCGGCCAGCGAGGTCACCAGAGGCGCGTCCAGCGGTCCCGTCGGCACCCCGAGCGCGGCGTGGGAGACCAGCTGGTAGAGCGCGATCCACACCGGCAGCTGCAGCAGCAGTGGCAGGCAGCCGAGCCTGGAGACTCCGTGCTCGGCGTTCAGGCGGCGTCGCTCGGTCAGGTGAGCCCGCACGCTGTCGGGGTCGGTGCGGTGGCGGTACCTCGCCGCGAGGTCGCGCACTGCGGGCCGGGCACGTGCCGAGGCGCGCGTGAGCCGCAGTGCGTGGACGGCCGCCGGGAGCAGGCAGAGGCGGACGGCCACGACGAGCAGGGTCAGGCAGGCGACCCAGGTGGGGCCCGTGTCGGGGTCGGCGCCGAGGGAGGTCAGGGCGCTGTGGGCGCCGGCGAGGATCGCCGCGAGGGCGTGCGAGATCGGTTCGAGCAGGGACATGCGTGGACTCCTGGACTGTGGGAGGACGGGCGCTGAGGGAGCTCAGCGCGCGCCAGGAGCCCGCGGTCGGCGCGGGTGGTGCACGGGGTCGGCGACGCGTCCGCGCAGCGCCGAACCGTCGTCGTAGGAGGTGCGGGAGGTCACGGTGCACGGCTGCGTCACGAGCAGCGTCGGCCGCAGGGCGACGAGTGCCGCCAGCGCCACGGCGAGGGCGACGAGGCCCGCGTGCGGAGCAGGCTGGGTCAGCAGGGGCGCGACGAGCACGAGCGCGGCGGCGAGCAGCCCGGCGTACGTGGCGAGGTGGCGCTCCATGCCCGGATCCTACGTGCCGGGGCAGCGCTCGGGCCGATCACGGCGTACGGCTGACGGGTCGGCCTGGTCCGGTTGGCAAGATGTCTGCATGAGCGACCGCAGCACGCCGGCCCGCCCGCGCCAGGTGACCATGGCTGCGGGCCTCGCGGTGGGTGGCTCGCTCTTCCTGCTGCTCACCGTCTTCGAGACGCTCGGCCGGCTGCCGTCGGTGCGGATGCGCGAGGAGGTCGCCGCGGCGCTCGACTCGGGCTCCGGCGCCACGCTGGGGCTCAGCGTCGACCAGGCGCTCACGGCGATGCGGGTCTCGCTGTGGGTGGCCGCCGTCGCCGCCGCGATCGCGCTGGTGGCGGGGGTCTTCGTCTTCCAGCGCCACCACGGTGCCCGGCTCGTGCTGAGCGCGGCCGCCGTGCCGCTGCTGCTGACCGCACCCTTCACCGGCGGCCTGCTCGGCATCCTCGTCGTGGCCGCGGCCGGCCTGACGTGGTCGGGTCCGGCGCGTGACTGGTTCGCCGGGCGCCCGGTGCGGGAGGTCTCGCGCCCGGAGCGGCAGGAGCCGCGCCCCGACCCCGTCCGCGAGCCCACCCCGACACCCTCCGCCACGCCGGGCCCCCCGGCCGCGACCCCCTCCTCGGTGTCGACCAGCAGCACCTCGACGGCGCCCGCGCCCACCCAGGGGTACGGCGCCCCGGGCGGCGCCGCGCCGTACGCCGACCCGACGGCACCGGGTGGTCCCTGGTCGGCGACCGCCCCCGTCGCCGACCGGGCGCCGCTGCCGGTGCGGCTCGCCTGCGCCCTGACCTGGACCGCGTGCACGCTCGTGGTGCTCGCGATCGTCGTCGGCCTCGCCTTCTTCGTCACCGACCCCGGGGTGGTGCGGCCCGTCTTCGACGAGGCGATGCAGCTGCAGGGCACGGCCGAGCTGCCGGCGGGGATGATCACCGCGACGGTGTGGACCGCGGCCCTGATGTTCGGCGGCTGGGCGCTCGGCGCGATCGTGCTCGCCGAGCTGTGCCGCCGGCGCCACGACTGGGCGCGCTACCTGCTGGTCATCAGCGCCGTCGTCTCGGGCGTGCTCTGCCTGCTCACCTTCCCGATCGGCCTGGTGCACGCCGCGGCGGCCGTCGGCGTCGTCGTCCTGCTCTTCCGGCCGTCGGCCCGTGACTGGTTCGCCGGCCGCGCTCCCCAGCAGCAGCCGACGGCGCGCCAGCAGCCCTGGTGAGCCTCGGCGCGGTCAGCGCGCCAGGTCGGCGGCCCGGAGCCGTCGCAGTCCCTCGTCGATGACCTCGGTCTCCTTGCAGAAGGCCCACCGCACCAGGTGCCGGCCCTCGGGGGAGGCCTCCTCGTAGAAGACCTGCGCCGGGATCGCGACGACGCCGGCCCGCTCGGGCAGCGCCAGGCAGAAGGCGAGGCTGTCGTCCCACCCGAGGCCCGACACGTCGGTGGTCACGAAGTAGGTGCCCTGCGGCACGTGCACGCCGAGACCGAGGTCGGCGAGCCCAGAGCAGAGCCGGTCGCGGCGGCGCTGCAGCGACGCGCGCAGGTCGCGGTGGAAGCCCTCCTCGTGGTCGAGGGCGTGCGCGATCGCGGGCTGGAAGGGCGCGCCGGAGGCGTAGCTGAGCCAGTTCTTGGCCCCCTCCACGGCCGCGACGAGGTCGGCGGGTCCCGTGGCCCAGCCGATCTTCCAGCCGGTGAGGCTGAAGGTCTTGCCCGAGCTCGAGATGGTCACCGTCCGCTCCGCCATGCCCGGCAGCGTCGCGATCGGCACGTGGCGGTGGTCGTCGAAGACCAGGTGCTCGTAGACCTCGTCGGTCACCACGAGCAGGTCGTGGCGGCGCGCGACCTCGGCGACGCCCGCCAGCTCGGCCTGGGAGAGCACGTGACCGGTCGGATTGTGCGGCGTGTTGAGCAGGATCATCCGGGTCCGCTCGGTCACGGCCGCCTCGAGCTCGGCGGTCTCGAGGCGGAAGTCGGGGGCACGCAGCGTGACCGGGCGGCGTACGGCGCCGGCGATCTGGAGCATGGCGCGGTAGCTGTCGTAGTAGGGCTCCAGCACCACCACCTCGTCACCGGGGTCGAGCAGCCCGAGCACGGCCCCGGCGATGGCCTCGGTGGCGCCGGTGGTGACGACGACCTGGTCGGCGCCGAAGTCCATCCCGTAGTGCCGTCGCTGGTGCGCGGCGACCGCGGCGACGAGCTCCGGCGCCCCGTGACCGGGCGGGTACTGGTTGCGTCCCGCCCGCATCGCCTCGACCGCCACGTCGACGACGGCCGAGGGCCCCGACACGTCCGGGAAGCCCTGGCCGAGGTTGACCGAGCCGGTGCGCGTCGCCAGTGCCGACATCTCGGCGAAGATCGTCGCGCCGACGCCGTCGAGCCGTCGAGCCGCCCGGTGGCGCGACCGCGAGGCCGTGGGTGAGTGGCTGCTCATGGGACCCACCTCACCACAGGTCGGGACAGCTGCGCCGTACGGCGCCGCAGCGACCGGGCGTCGGTCACAATGAGGGACATGCCGACCACCGCGCCCGCCGACGCGCCCGCGCCCGGACGCCGCGCGGGCCGCAGGCCGTGGTCGCGCCGGCTGACCACCTGGATCGGTCTGGCCATGGTGGCCGGTGGTCTGGGGATGCTCGGCTACGTCGGCTGGCAGTTCTGGGGCACCAACTGGACCTCGCAGCGGGCGCAGGCCGAGGTGACCGGTGAGCTGCAACGGCAGTGGGAGAGGGGCGGCGAGCAGCTCGCGCCCAAGTACCTGCCCGAAGGCAGCGCGTCGGCGCTGATCCGGATCCCGAAGTTCGGCGACGACTACGTCGTGCCGGTGCTGGAGGGCATGTCTGACGAGGTGCTCTCCAGCGGCTACGGGCACTTCCGCGACACCGCCGACCCCGGCGAGGTCGGCAACTACGCCCTGGCCGCCCACCGCGTCACCCACGGCGAGCCGCTGCGGCGGATGCCCGAGCTGCGGCCGGGCGACGAGGTGATCGTCGAGACCGCCGAGGCCACCTTCACCTACGAGCTCGACACCGACCCCAACGAGCTGGTGATCCCCTTCACCGGCGTGTGGGTCCTCGACGACGTCCCGAGGAACCCCGACGGCGGGGTCCAGCCCGCCCAGGAGGCCGGGCAGCGGCTGATCACGCTGACCACCTGCTCCGAGCTCTTCCACACCGACGACCGGATGATCGCCTTCGGCCACCTCGTCGACCGGCAGCCCAAGACCTGAGCCGGTCGGGGCCGGTCGTGGCCCACCTCGCGGTCGATAGCCTGCGGGCATGTCCACACCCCCGTCGGTCCCCGACCCGTCCCTGGCCGCCGACGTCGACGCCGTCTGCCGCCTGACCGGCGAGTTCACGCTCCGCTCGGGCCAGGTCTCCACCGAGTACTTCGACAAGTACCTCTTCGAGTCCGACCCCGCCCTGCTCGCCCGCGTGGTCGCCCAGATGGAGCCGCTGCTGCCCGAGGGCACCGAGCTGCTCGGCGGCCTGGAGCTGGGCGGCGTCCCGATCGCCACCGTGCTCGCGGCCCGCACCGGGCTGCCCGCGCTCTTCGTGCGCAAGGAGGCCAAGACCTACGGCACCTGCAAGCTCGCCGAGGGTCCCGACGTCGCCGGGCGGCGGATCACGCTGGTCGAGGACGTCATCACCACCGGCGGCGCGGTGCGGGACGCCACCCGCGCGCTGCGTGAGGCCGGCGCCGTGGTCGACACGGTCGTCTGCGCCATCGACCGCAGCCCGGAGGGCGAGAACCCGCTCGCCGACGTGGCGCTCGACGTACGCCCGGTGCTGACCAAGGCCGTGCTCGACGCGGCCCGCGCCTCGTGATCGCGCTGCCCCTGACCACCGCGGGCGGCGAGGAGCTCACCGGCATCTCCGGTTGGGCCGTCGACGTCATGGAGCGCCTGGGCGGTCCGGGCGCCGGGGCGATCGTGGCGCTGGAGAACCTCTTCCCGCCGATCCCCAGCGAGATCATCCTGCCGCTGGCGGGCTTCACCGCCAGCCGGGGCGACTTCTCGCTCACCGCCGCGATCTTCTGGACGACGCTGGGCTCGATGGTGGGCGCGCTCGCGATGTACTACCTCGGCGCCGCCTTCGGCCGCGACCGGATGTACTGGGTCTGGGAGCGGCTGCCGCTGGTCAAGACCGAGGACCTCGAGCGCACCGAGGCGTGGTTCGCCCGCCACGGCACCAAGGCGGTCTTCTTCGGCCGCATGGTGCCCATCTTCCGGAGCCTGATCTCCGTGCCGGCCGGCATCGAGCGGATGTCGCTGCCGCTCTTCCTGGTGCTCACCCTGCTCGGCAGCCTGATCTGGAACTCCCTCTTCGTCGGCCTCGGCTTCACCCTCGGCGAGCAGTGGCCGCGCATCGAGCCCTACGCCGACACCTTCCAGAAGATCGTGATCGCCCTGGTGGTGCTGGGGGTCTCGTGGTTCGTGGTCAACCGGGTCCGCGCCGTCGCCCACGAGCGCCGCCGCCGCCCGTGACCGAGCCGGTCGAGCCCACGGAGCCGGTCGAGACCACCAAGCCGGTCGAGCCTGTCGAGACCACCAAGCCGGTCGAGCCTGTCGAGACCCGCGCGCCGTACGACCCGATGCCGCACGGTCCGGCCGAGGTCGGCGTCGGGCCGTGGACGGGGGAGTGGCCCACCGGCGAGCAGTACGACGCGCAGCTGCTGGCCGAGGGCGACCGGCGCAACGTCGTCGACCGCTACCGCTACTGGCGGCTCGAGGCGATCGTCGCCGACCTCGACACCCGCCGCCACGACTTCCACGTCGCGATCGAGAACTGGCAGCACGACTTCAACATCGGCACCGTCGTCCGCTCGGCCAACGCCTTCCTCGCCGCCGAGGTGCACGTCGTCGGCAACCGACGGTGGAACAGGCGCGGCGCCATGGTCACCGACCGCTACCAGCACCTGCGCCACCACGAGACCTGCGCCGACCTGCGCGCCTACCTCGACGACCTCGGCGTACCGCTGCACGGCGTCGACAACCTGCCCGGCTCGCAGCGGCTGGAGACCTGGGAGGTGCCGCGCCGGGTCTGCTTCCTCTTCGGCCAGGAGGGACCGGGACTCTCCGAGCCCGCCCGCGAGGCGTGCGAGGGCACCTTCGCCATCGCCCAGTTCGGCTCCACCCGCTCCATCAACGCCTCCGCGGCCGCCGCCGTCGCCATGCACACCTGGGTGGTCCGTCACGCCGACCTCGACGGCGCCTGGCGTGGCTGAGCGCTCCGCGGCCCGGAGCCAGGTGCAGGCGGCACCGTCGGCGGCATGGCCGCACGTCACGCCGACGCCCTAGGGTTGGGGCTCCCCACCTGCCTGCCGCCGAGGAGTGCCCCGATGCCCATCGTCAGCCCCGAGAAGTACGCCGAGATGCTCGACGCCGCGAAGGGCAACGGCTACGCCTTCCCCGCGATCAACGTCTCGTCGTCGCAGACGCTCAACGCGGCGCTGGCGGGCTTCGCCGAGGCCGGCTCCGACGGCATCATCCAGGTCTCGACCGGCGGCGCGGAGTACCTGTCCGGACCCACGGTCAAGGACATGGTGGCGGGCTCGGCGGCCTTCGCGGCGTACGCCCGCGAGGTGGCGAAGAACTACCCGGTCAACATCGCGCTGCACACCGACCACTGCCCCAAGGACAAGCTCGACGGCTTCGTGCGGCCGCTGCTCGAGATCAGCAAGGAGCGCGTGGCGCGTGGCGAGGACCCGCTCTTCCAGAGCCACATGTGGGACGGCTCCGCGGTGCCCCTGGAGGAGAACCTGCAGATCGCCGAGGAGCTGCACGCCGCCTGCCAGGAGGCCCGCATCATCCTCGAGATCGAGGTCGGTGTCGTGGGCGGCGAGGAGGACGGCGTCGAGGCCGAGATCAACGACAAGCTCTACTCCACCCCCGAGGACGCCATCGCCACGGCCAAGGCGCTCGGCCACGGCGACCGCGGCTACTTCATGACCGCGCTGACCTTCGGCAACGTGCACGGCGTCTACAAGCCGGGCAACGTCAAGCTGCGCCCCTCGGTGCTCAAGGACGCCCAGGAGGCGGTCGTCGCGGAGTTCGGCCTCGAGCCCGGCTCCAAGCCCTTCCACCTCGTCTTCCACGGCGGCTCCGGCTCCTCGGCCGAGGAGATCGCGGAGGCGGTCGACTACGGCGTGGTGAAGATGAACGTCGACACCGACACCCAGTACGCCTTCACCCGCCCCGTCGCCGGGCACATGTTCGCCAACTACGACGGCGTGCTCAAGATCGACGGCGAGGTCGGCAACAAGAAGCAGTACGACCCCCGCGCCTGGGGCAAGGCCGCCGAGGCCGGCATGGCCGCCCGCGTCGTCGAGGCCTGCGAGCACCTCCGCTCCGCCGGCCACACCCTCGGCTGACCGCTGCCGGCGGCGTACGACGTCGTTGCGGGGCGGCGCACGGCATGTAACGCTCCGTTACGCCTGCTGGGTGCCCCCTCCTGGGGGTGTACGCGCGGGGTAACGGAGCGTTACATGCGAGCGCGCCTGGATCCGTCCACAGCCCGGGCGAGCACCCCGGTCGTCCACAGATCTGCGGGGGTGGGCCCGCGACGGGTGCTCGGTGGAGAGCCTGCCCGGCATGGACCCCCGACTCCGAAGAGCCGCCACCGCTCAAGGTGAGGTCTTCACGCGGGTGCAGTGCTACGCGGTCGGGCTCGACGACCACGATCTGGAGCGGTTGCTCGGCGAGCGCGGTCCATGGGTGGTGGTGCGACGGGGTGCGTACGCCGAGCGCGAGACGTGGGCGCGCGCCTCGCGTGCCGAGCGGCTGGCCATGGGCGACCGGGCGGCGCACCTGCTCATGGAGACCGAGCACCTGATGAGCCACGACTCCGCCGCTCGGGCACTCGGCATCCCCATGCTCTGGCCGCAGCGCGAGCTCGTGCACGTCACCCGTTCGGGCGTCGGTGGCTCGCGCACGAAGTCGGGCGTCAAGCACCACCTGACCAGGATCGAGCTCCCCGACACCACGGCCGTCGGGTGCCTGGAGGTGACTGGCCCCGGCCGTACCGCGCTCGACCTCGCTCGTGAGCACGGCCTCGAACCAGGGGTGGTGGCGATGGACCACGTCCTCGGTCGGGGAGTTCGCAGGAGCACGGTCGAGCGCGACCTGCAGGAGATGTGGTCGTGGCCCCACGTCCGCACGGCACGGGCCGCGCTCGACCTCGCTGACGGTCGTGCCGAGTCTCCGGCCGAGACCCTGGGCCGCCTGCTGCTCCTCGAGATGGGTCTCGATGTCGACGTGCAGTGGCCGGTGAGCTGCGGCGGCACGGTCTTCTGGACCGACTTGAGGGTCGGGTGCCACATCATCGAGGTCGAGGGCGTCGGCAAGCTGTTGCCGGTGAGTCAGGGCGGGCTCGCCACCAGACCCACCCGCGAGCTGCTCCGTGCACGGGAGAACAGGCAGCGCCTGATCCGCGCCGAGGGACTCGGGCTGTCGTTCGTGGGCTGGGACGACTGCTTCGGAGCGCGGCGAGCCCACACCCAGCAGTGGCTGGACGTCGAGATCGCCCTCACGACGGAGCGCTACGGCGCCCGGCTGCCTGCTCGCCTGGCCGAGCGCGCCGCCCTGATCCGCCGGCGTACGCCGCGTCAGCGCCCCAGCTGAGGGGTGCCGTGGTGCCGGCTGCGTGGTGGGGCGCGCGTCACCGACATGTAACGCTCCGTTGCATCGGGCGTACACCCCCAGCAGCGGTCACTCAGCCCACGTAACGGAGCGTTACATGCGCGCCGCCGCGGCCACCTTCAGGCCAGCTTCAGCGAGCCGGCACCACAATGTGGGGGTGCGGGTACTGGTGGTGGACGACGAGGTGCGGCTGGCGAGGTCGCTGAAGGTGGGGCTGGAGGCGGAGGGCTTCGCGGTCGACCTGGCGCACGACGGCACCGACGGGCTCTGGCTCGCGCGCGAGCACACCTACGACGCGATCGTGCTCGACCTGATGCTGCCGGGCGTCAACGGCTACAAGGTCTGCGAGACGCTGCGCCGCGAGGAGGACTGGACGCCGGTGCTGATGCTCACCGCCAAGGACGGCGAGTGGGACCAGGTCGAGGGGCTCGACACCGGCGCCGACGACTACCTCACCAAGCCCTTCTCCTTCCCCGTGCTCGTGGCCCGGCTCCGCGCGGTCGCGCGCCGCGGCGCCCGGGAGCGCCCGACGACGCTCGAGGCCGGCGACCTGCGGCTCGACCCCGCGGCGCGCCGGGCCTGGCGCGGCGAGGTCGAGCTCGAGCTGACGGCCCGGGAGTTCTCCCTGCTCGCCTTCCTGATGCGGCACGCCGGCGACGTGGTCTCGAAGCGGCAGATCATCGACGCGGTCTGGGACGTCGACTTCGACGGCGACCCCAACATCGTCGAGGTCTACGTGCGCCACCTGCGCAACAAGATCGACCGCCCCTTCGGCCGCGAGGCCATCCGGACCCTGCGCGGCGCGGGCTACCGGCTCGGGACCGACGGTGGCTGAGGCCGGACGCCGCAGCCCCGGCGTCCGCGCCCGGACGACGCTCGCGGCGGTCGCGGTCGTCGCCGCCGCGCTGCTGGTGGGCGGGGTGGCGCTGGTGCTGCTGCTGCGCGCGTCGCTGGTCGACGGGCTCGAGCAGTCCGCCGAGACGCGCGCCTCGGCCCTCGCCGACCAGGCCGACGCCGGCACCCTCCCCGAGGGCCAGGAGGGGGAGGAGGACGATCCCGAGGACGCCGACGACCTCGACGACGAGGTCTGGCAGGTGCTCGACGCCTCGGGGTCCGTGCTCGCCTCGTCGCAGGCGATGACGGCGCCGTTGCCGGCCGAGGACGCCGCGTCGGTGCGGCTCCCCGGGGGTGAGGCGGCGTACGTCGTCGCCACGGAGGAGACCGACGACGGCGGCACGGTCGTGGTCGCGCTGAGCCGCGAGGAGGTCGACGACTCCACGGCCGCCCTGGTGCCGCTGCTCGCGGTGGGGCTGCCGGTGCTGCTGGCGCTCGTCGCGGGCGTCACCTGGCTGACGACGGGTCGTGCGCTGGCGCCGGTGGAGCGGATCCGCGCCGAGGTCGAGGGCATCACCGGTGACCGGCTCGACCGGCGGGTGCCGGAGCCCGCGAGCCGCGACGAGGTGCACCGGCTCGCGCTGACGATGAACGCGATGCTCGAGCGGCTGCAGCGCTCGCGGGAGCGGCAGCAGCAGTTCGTCGCCGACGCCTCCCACGAGCTGCGCTCCCCGATCGCGAGCCTGCGCCAGACGGCCGAGGTGGAGCGCGCCCACCCCGGCGCTCTCGGGGAGGGGGAGCTCGCCGAGGCGGTGCTCGAGGAGTCGACCCGGATGCAGCGCCTGGTCGAGCAGCTGCTGCTGCTCACGCGCGCCGACGAGGGCCGGGTCGTCGCGACCCCGCGCGACGTCGACGTCGACGACCTGGCGCTGGCCGAGGCGCGCCGGGTGCGGCGTACCGGGCTGACCGTCGACACCACGGGCGTCGCCCCGGGGAGGGTGCGCGGCGACGTCGTGGCCCTCGGCCAGGTGACCCGCAACCTCGTCGACAACGCGGCGCGTCACGCCGCCTCGCAGGTGGCGCTGAGCGTGCGCGAGACCGACGCGAGCGTCGAGCTGGTGGTGGCGGACGACGGGCCGGGCGTCCCCCCGGGCGACCGCGAGCGGGTCTTCGAGCGCTTCGTGCGCCTGGACGACGCCCGCACCCGCGACGCGGGCGGCAGCGGCCTCGGCCTGGCGATCGTCGCCGAGGTCGTGCGGGCCCACGGCGGCACCGTCGCGGTGGGCGCCGGCGTGCTCGGCGGGGCGTCGTTCGTGGTGCGCCTCCCCGCTTCCTGAAGGCGCCTTCAGGCGGCTTCAGGGTGGCTTCAGCGCTGCTGTCGCACGGTGGTGCCCACACCGAGACACGACCCGAGAGAGGTCCCCCATGAACTTCCGCAGCAAGCGCGTCCTCGTCCCCGCCGCCCTCACCGCCGTCCTGGTCGGCGGTGGCGCCGTCTGGGCCACCACGGCCAGCGCCGACGACGTCCGCGGCTCCGAGCGCGACCGTGTCGTGACCGCCGCCCTGGAGGCCGTGCCGGACGGCGAGGCCGCCCAGGTCGAGACCAGCGACGACCCCGGCGAGGCCTACGAGGTCGAGGTCTTCCGCGCCGACGGCACCGAGGTCGACCTGGCCCTCGACGCCGACCTCGCGGTGGTTTCCCGCCACGACGACACCGACGACGACCGGGACGACTGGGACGACACCCGTGACGACCGTGACGCCGACGACCGCGTCCTCTCGGCCACCGAGCGCGAGCGCGCCGAGCAGGCCGCCCTGGCCGCCGTGGACGGCGGCGTGGTGACCGTCGTCGAGGCCAGCGACGACCGCGGCGTGGCCTACGAGGTCGAGGTCGTCGAGCGCGACGGCACCGAGCACGACGTCGACCTCGACACGACGTACGACGTGGTCGACCAGCGCGTCGACCGCTGACCCCCTCGCCGCTCTGACCCCGCACCAGGCATCTGGTGCGGGGTTGCGCGCGTCAGCGGGCCGCACAGGCCTTGTTCACATGCGATAACCCCGCGTTACATGGCGCGCGGCGCCCCGTGGCACGATCACGAGCATGAGTGACCTCCCCGGACGTGACCTGATGGCGGGGCCGCCGCCGACGCTGCTGCCGCAGGACCCGGCGGGTGCCCTGATCGAGGAGGGGCACGACGCGCGGGCCGTCGTACGACGCCACCCGGAGTCGCCGGTCGCGTGGGCCACGCTGGCCGAGCAGGCGCTCGACGGGGCCGAGGACGACGTGACGGCCTACGCCTTCGCGCGGGTCGGCTACCACCGCAGCCTCGACCAGCTGCGCCGCAGCGGCTGGAAGGGCCACGGCCCGGTCCCGTGGGAGCACGAGCCCAACCGCGGCTTCCTGCGGGCGCTGGCGGCGCTGTCGATCGCCGCCGGCCGCATCGGCGAGACGCCGGAGCAGCAGCGCTGCGCCGACTTCCTGCGCGACTCCAGCCCGGAGGGCGCGGCCGCTCTCGGCCTCTGAGCTGCGAGACCCGAGCCGTCAGGCCTGCGGGGCGCCCGGCACCAGGATCCGGTACGCCGCCGGCTCGAGCCGCCAGGTGCGCCGGCGCTCCGGGCCGTCGATCTCACCGTCGGCCGAGAGGTAGAACTCCTCGCCGCTGACGGTGACCGTGCGACCGCGCGCGGTGAGCACGTCCTCGCGCTCCTCGTGGGTGCCGCGGGTCAGCTTCCAGACGTAGCCGAAGCGCTCCAGCGGGCCGATCGCGCGCGAGACCATCACGTCGAGCCGGGCGTCGCCCGGGTCGGCCTCGGGGGTGAGCTCGGTGCCGCCGCCGACGCTGGTGCCGTTGCCCACCGCCACCATCAGGACGGGGTCGGCGACGTCGACCAGCACCTCGCCGTCGACCTCGATCCGCAGGCGCACGTACGGCGGGCGCACCGCCGAGAGCACGGCCCCGATCGGGTAGCCCAGGATGCCGAAGCCGAACTTGCCGAGCCGCCTCTTCCAGCGGGCACCGCGCCGGCTCGCCTGCGCGCTGGCCCCGAGGTGCACGCTGTTGACGACCACCTGGCCGAGCTCGTCGACGATGAGGTCCATGCGGCGCTCTCGACCGGTGAGCAGCGCCTCCGCCGCCGCCTGCGGCTCCAGCGGGAGCCCCAGCGTGCGGGCGAAGTCGTTGCCCGTGCCCAGCGGCAGCAGGCCGAGCCGGCTCTCGCCGAGCTCGCGGCGCTTGTGCAGCGCGGCGACCACGGCGTGCAGGCTGCCGTCGCCGCCGGCCGCCACGAGCAGCCGGCCGCCGGCGCGGTGCAGCACGCCGTCGAGCTCGCCGGGGTTGCTGGTGCGGGCGACCTCGACGTCGGCCTTGGCGCGCAGCACCTCGAGTGCCAGGCGGAGCGACTCCTGCTCCTCGCCGCCCGCCTCGGCGTTGGCGATCACGAGGACGGGCTCCATCCCGTCACCGTAGTAGAGGGGGCGCGACCACGGCAGCCCGACGTCCCAACCCGCGCGCTCGGTGTGACGAGCGACCCGGCAGCCGGTAACGTGACCCGGCGGACGAGCCCGGTGACGTTGCCGGAGCCGTCGCCTGCCGGAGCTCCGCCCAGCCCGAGAGTCCTCAGGTGCCAGCCGTTCTCGACACCCGCTGATGGAGGGGTGCACACATGCCTGCGATCGTCGTGCTCGGAGCCCAGTGGGGTGACGAGGGCAAGGGCAAGGCCACCGACCTGCTCACCACCCAGCAGTCCATCGACTTCTGCGTGCGCACCTCCGGGGGGCACAACGCCGGCCACACCATCGTGGTCGACGGCGAGAAGTTCGCCACCCACCTGCTGCCCAGCGGCATCCTGACCCCCGGCTGCACCAACGTCATCGGCAACGGCGTGGTGGTCAGCCCGGAGGCGCTCTTCCGCGAGCTCGACGCCCTGACCGCGCGCGACGTCTCCCTGGGCGAGCTGGTGATCAGCGGCAACGCGCACGTGATCGCGTCCTACCACTCCACGATCGACAAGGTCACCGAGCGCTTCCTGGGCAAGAACAAGATCGGCACCACCGGCCGCGGCATCGGGCCGGCGTACGCCGACAAGATCAACCGCGTCGGCATCCGGGTGGCCGACCTCTTCGACGAGAAGATCCTCGGCGAGAAGGTCGAGGCCGCGCTGGAGGTCAAGAACCACCTGCTCACCAAGGTCTACAACCGCCGCGCGATCACCGTCGAGGAGGTCGTCGAGGACCTCCGGTCGTACGCCGACCGGCTGGCGCCGATGGTCCGCGACACCTCGCTGCTGCTCAACCAGGCGCTCGACCGCGACGAGACCGTGCTCTTCGAGGGCGCGCAGGCCACGATGCTCGACGTCGACCACGGCACCTACCCCTTCGTGACGAGCAGCAGCCCGGTCGCCGGCGGCGTCTGCACCGGCGCCGGCGTCGGCCCCACCCGCATCGACCGGGTCATCGGCGTGATCAAGGCCTACACGACCCGCGTCGGCTCGGGCCCCTTCCCGACCGAGCTCTTCGACGCCGACGGCGAGAAGCTGTGGAAGGTCGGTGGCGAGGTCGGCGTCTCGACCGGTCGCGACCGCCGCTGCGGCTGGTACGACGCCGTGGTCGCCCGCTACGCGACGCGCGTCAACGGCCTCACCGAGCTCTTCATGACCAAGCTCGACGTGCTCTCGAGCTGGGAGCGGGTGCCGGTCTGCGTGGCCTACGACGTCGACGGCGTCCGTCACGACGAGATGCCGCTGACGCAGACGGAGTTCCACGCCGCCACCCCGGTCTACGAGTACCTCGACGGCTGGTGGGAGGACATCTCCGGCTGCCGCCGCTTCGAGGACCTGCCCAAGAACGCCCAGCGCTACGTCAAGGCGCTCGAGGAGATGTCGGGCGCGCCCTTCTGGGCGGTCGGCGTCGGCCCCGGCCGCGACCAGACGATCGTCGTCAACGACTGACGCGCCAGGGGTCCCGCCCGGTCACCAGCAGCAGCAGGTCGGCGATCGGTGCGTGGACCTCCTCGCCCTCGCCGACGGCCCAGTCGACGTCGGTGGCGACCAGGCGACGACCCGCGAGGCGGCGCTGGGCGTGGTGGGGGAAGCCGCGCTCCCAGATCCGGGTCGCGACCGCCGCGGCGGCCTCGGGTGGCACGGCGTGGTGACGTCCCAGCGGGCGCACGACGTCCTGCGTGTGCACCAGGACGTCGCCGAGCGGATCCATCGGCGCACCGCCGGGAGGGGTGCGCCGCTTGCCGACCCGGTCGCGGAGCAGACCCACCAGCTCCTCCTCCGAGCGGCGGGCGAGCCGACGGGCGGTGCCGTCGATCATGCGGTCGAAGTCGCCCCGGGCCCGCAGCATCTCCACCACGACGACCTTGGGGGTGGCCTCCATCGTCAGGTGCGCCAGCACCTCCCGCACCCGCCACCCCGCGCACAGCGACGGTGACTCCCACTCCTCGGTGCGCAGCGACGCCGCCAGGTCGGCCACCACGCGGCGCTGCTCGTCGACGTGGCGCCAGACGGTGTCGTCGTCCATGAGTCCTCCACGAGTAGTACGATGGTCGAACCATATTCGTTCGACTTTCTGACCACTGTCACGAGGAGGGCCCGTGTCCGAGGAGCCGGCCGACCGGTCCACCCTCCCGCTCGGGGTGCTCTGCTTCATCGCCTTCCGCGACGCCGAGGCACACGTGATGTCGCGGCTGCACGCCGCGGGCTTCGACGACCTCACCGTCGCCCAGGCTCGCGTCACCGCGCGGATCGCGCCCGACGGCACCCGGATGCGCGACCTCGCCGAGCAGGCCAGGGTGACCAAGCAGACCGGCACCGCGCTCGTCGACCAGCTCGAGCGGCGCGGCTACGTCGAGCGCGTCCCCGACCCGGCGGACCAGCGTGGTCGCGTGGTGCGGCTCTCCGCTCGGGGCTGGGAGGTGCGCCGGCTCGCGCAGGAGGCGCAGGCCGAGACCGACGCCGCCTGGCAGGCCCACCTGGGCGCTCGGCGCACCCGCGCCCTGCGCGGCGCGCTCGAGGCGCTGCGCGAGGTGGTGGACCCGTGGGCGTGAGGACTCACTAGGCTCGGCGACCGTGAAGGTCCTCGTCCTCGGCCCCGGCGGACGTGAGCACGCGCTCGCGCTGGCCCTCTCCCGCGACCCCTCGGTCAGCGAGGTGCACGCGGCGCCCGGCAACCCCGGCATCGCCGAGGTGGCCACGCTGCACGAGGTCGACGCGCTCGACGGCGCGGCGGTCGCGGCCCTGGCCGTCGACCTGGGGGTCGACCTGGTCGTCGTCGGCCCGGAGGCCCCGCTCGTCGCGGGCGTCGCCGACGCGGTGCGCGAGGCCGGCGTCAGCTGCTTCGGGCCGAGCCGCGAGGCCGCCCGGCTCGAGGGCTCCAAGGCCTTCGCCAAGGACGTGATGGCCGCGGCCGGGGTGCCGACCGCGATGGCGCGGGTGTGCACCACGCCCGAGCAGGTGGCCGAGGCGCTCGACGCCTTCGGGGCGCCGTACGTCGTCAAGGACGACGGCCTCGCCGCCGGCAAGGGCGTCGTGGTCACCGACGACCGGGAGGCGGCGCTCGCCCACGGCTCCGCGTGCGAGCGGGTCGTGGTGGAGGAGTTCCTCGACGGGCCGGAGGTCTCGCTCTTCGCGGTCACCGACGGCACCACCGTCTACGCGCTCCAGCCGGCGCAGGACTTCAAGCGCATCGGCGACGGCGACACCGGCCCCAACACCGGCGGCATGGGCGCCTACACCCCGCTCTCCTGGGCGCCCGAGGGCCTGGTCGCGGAGGTGCTCGAGCGGGTGCTGCAGCCCACGGTCGACGAGATGGCGCGTCGCGGCACCCCCTTCGTGGGCCTGCTCTACGCCGGCCTCGCGCTGACCGCCCGCGGCGTCAGGGTGGTGGAGTTCAACGCCCGCTTCGGCGACCCGGAGACGCAGCCGCTGCTGGCCCTGCTCGACTCGCCGCTCGCGCCGCTGCTGCGCGCCGCCGCCGAGGGTCGGCTCGACGAGGTCGACCCGCCCCGCTGGCGTCCGGGTGCGGGGGTCGCGGTCGTGATGGCGAGCGCGGGCTACCCCGCGTCGTCCTCGTCGGGCGACGTGATCACCGTCGGTGCCCTGCCCGAGGGCGTCGACGTGGTGCACGCCGGCACGGCGCGGCGCGGCGACGACCTCGTGACGGCCGGCGGCCGGGTGCTCGCCGTGACGGCCACGGGAGCCGACCTCGAGGCGGCGCGGGAGGCGGCGTACGCCGGGGTCGCGGCCGTCTCCTTCGCGGGGGCCCAGCACCGCACCGACATCGCCGCCGGGCTCGGAGCGCCGCCCGCGTAGGATCGCGGCACGTGAGCGTCCCGAACGTCCTGGCCACCCGCTACGCCGGCGCCGACCTGGCCGAGATCTGGAGCCCCGAGCACAAGATCGTGCTCGAGCGGCGCCTCTGGATCGCGGTGCTGCGGGCCCAGCGCGACCTCGGCGTCGACGTGCCCGAGGGCGTCGTCGAGGCCTACGAGGCGGTGGTCGACCAGGTCGACCTCGCCAGCATCGCCGCCCGCGAGCGGATGACGCGCCACGACGTCAAGGCGCGCATCGAGGAGTTCTGCGCGCTCGCCGGCCACGAGCACGTGCACAAGGGCATGACCAGCCGCGACCTGACCGAGAACGTCGAGCAGCTCCAGGTGCGCGCCAGCCTGCGGCTGCTGCGCACCCGCAGCCTCGCGGCGCTGAGCCGGCTGGCGCGGCTGGCCGGCGAGCACGACGCGCTGGTGATGGCGGGGCGCTCGCACAACGTCGCGGCGCAGGCCACGACCCTGGGCAAGCGCTTCGCCACCGTGGCCGAGGAGCTGCTGGTGGCGGTCGAGCGGCTCGACGACCTGCTGCGGCGCTACCCGCTGCGCGGCATCAAGGGGCCGATGGGCACCTCGCAGGACATGCTCGACCTGCTCGACGGCGACGAGGCCCGCCTCGAGGAGCTCGAGCAGCGCGTCGCGGCGCACCTCGGCTTCGAGCGGGTGCTGGCCAGCGTCGGCCAGGTCTACCCGCGCTCGCTGGACTTCGACGTCGTCTCGACGCTGGTGCAGCTCGCCGCGGCGCCGTCCAACCTCGCCACCACGATCCGGCTGATGGCCGCGCACGAGCTCGTCACCGAGGGCTTCCAGGAGGGCCAGGTCGGCTCCTCGGCGATGCCGCACAAGATGAACACCCGCTCGTGCGAGCGCGTCAACGGCCTGGCCGTGGTGCTGCGCGGCCAGCTCTCCATGGTCGGCGAGCTCGCGGGCGACCAGTGGAACGAGGGCGACGTCTCGTGCTCCGTGGTGCGCCGCGTGGCCCTGCCCGACGCCTTCTTCGCCGCCGACGGGCTCTTCCAGACCTTCCTCACCGTGCTCGACGAGTTCGGTGTCTTCCCCGCGGTGGTCCAGCGCGAGCTCGACCGCTACCTGCCCTTCCTCACCACGACCAAGGTGCTCATGGCCGCGGTGCGCCACGGCACGGGGCGCGAGCAGGCCCACGAGGTCATCAAGGAGCACGCCGTCGGCGTGGCGCTGCGGATGCGCGAGGGCCAGGCCGACAACGACCTCTTCGACCGGCTCGCCGTCGACGACAGGCTCGGTCTCGACCCGGCCGCGCTCGACGCGGCCGTGGCCGACCCGCTCGGCTTCACCGGCGCGGCCCGCTCGCAGGTGGCGGCCGTGTGCCGCCGCGTGGAGCAGCTGCTCGAGACCGAGCCGGACGCCGCGGCGTACACCCCGGGCTCGATCCTCTAGGCCACGCTCTCGCCCCGACCGTTGTGCTCGACATCGATCTGGACCTAGGTTCAGCCCAGGGTCGTGCGTCGGCGCCGACCGTGATGAATCTCGGAGGATCCGCATGCGCCCGTCCCGCTCCCTCGCCGTCACCTCGGTGCTCACCTCGCTCGCCCTGGTCGGGGGTGCCGTGCCGGCCGAGGCCAAGCCCGCCCGCGACCGCTTCTCCTGGGCTCCGGCGGAGCCGGCGGTGGTGACCCAGTCGCAGCAGCTGCGCAAGGCCGTGAAGCCCGCCGGGGTCAAGCAGCACCTGCGCGCGCTGCAGCGCGTGGCCGACGCCAACGGCGGCAACCGCGCCTCCGGCACCCCGGGGTACGCCGCCTCGCGCGACTACGTGGTCGGCAAGCTGCGCAAGGCGGGCTACCGCCCGACGGTGCAGAGCTTCCCCTTCGTCTTCTTCGACGAGACCACCCCGACCGAGCTGCAGCGCATCTCGCCCAACCCCACGACCTACGTCGACGGCGAGGACTTCGTCGTCATGGAGTACTCGGGCAGCGGCGACGTCACCGGAGCCCTGACGGTGGTCGACACCGACCTGAGCGCCTCGTCGACCAGCAGCAGCGGCTGCGAGGCCGCCGACTTCGCCGGCTTCCCGGCCGGCTCGGTCGCGCTGATGCAGCGCGGCACCTGCGCCTTCGCCGACAAGGTCGCCAACGCCGCCGCCGCGGGGGCGGCCGCCGCGATCGTCTTCAACCGCGGCGTCGACGTCGACGGCGACCCCGGCTCGACGGTGCTCAACGGCACCCTCGGCGAGCCGGGCGACATCCCCGCGGTGGGCACCGACTTCGCGACGGGCGTCGACCTCGGCGGGACCGCCGGCACGACGGTGCGCGTCAAGGCCGACGTCGTGACCGAGGAGCGCACCACCTGGAACGTCTTCGCCGAGACCGCCGGCGGCCGCGCGGGCAACGTCGTGATGGCCGGCGCCCACCTCGACAGCGTCACCGAGGGGCCGGGCATCAACGACAACGGCTCCGGCTCCGCGGCCATCCTCGAGGTCGCCGAGCAGCTGGGCCGGGTCTCCCCGAGCCGGCTGCGCAACAAGGTGCGCTTCGCGTGGTGGGGCGCGGAGGAGAACGGCCTGCTGGGCGCCTACCACTACGTCGAGGACCTCGTCGACAGCAACCCGCGCGCCCTCTCCGACATCGCGGCGTACCTCAACTTCGACATGGTGGGCTCGCCCAACTTCGCTCGCTTCGTCTACGACGGCGACAACTCCACCGGCCTGGGCGCGGAGGGTCCCGCCGGCTCGGCCCAGGTGGAGCGGCTCTTCACCAGCTACTTCCGCAGCAAGGCCCTGGCGACCGCGCCGACGGCCTTCGACGGCCGCAGCGACTACGGGCCCTTCATCGAGAACGGCGTCGCGGCCGGCGGCCTCTTCACCGGCGCCGAGGGCGTCAAGACGCCGCGCGAGGCACTGGTCTTCGGCGGCACGGCCGGCGAGCCGTACGACGCCTGCTACCACCAGGCCTGCGACGACCTCGGCAACCTCAGCGGGCAGGCGCTCGACGAGATGTCCGACGCCATCGCGCACGCCGTCTGGACGCTGGCGCGGAGCACGCGACTGCTCGGCGCAGGCACCGCCCGCACGGCCGCCGACCACCGGACCATGCGGGGCCAGGCCGTCCAGGGCGACCCGCACGCCTCTCGACAGTGAGTGCCTTTTGCTGTCATGGTGGGAAAAGTTCCCCCAGGACTAGTGCAAAACGGACAAAGTGACCTATGGTGGAGATGTGGCCGGGCCGCCGGGGTCCGGCAACTCAAGGGGAGGGAAACCCGCATGAAGATCAAGAGCCGTGGCATCCGTGGCGCTCTGCTGGCCGTCACCGTCGCCGTTGCCGTGAGTGCAGTGCCCGCGACGATGGGTGCCGCCGACGCGGCCCCGAAGGCGCCCAACAAGGCGATCCTCAAGGCCATCCTCTGAGCTGCTGCTGACCACACCAGCTTCTCCGACGGGGGGCGTGCCGACTCGGCACGTCCCCCGTCGCACGTCCGCAGCGGCCTCGTGCGCCCCGGCGACGACGCCCGGGACGGCGGGCTGGCCCCCAGCCTCTACGCTGACCGGGTGCTGCACATCCCGCCCGCGCCGGAGGTCCCCGGCGCCGTCCACCTCCACTCGGGCAAGGTGCGCGACCTCTACCGGCTCGAGGAGGGACCGCACGCCGGCCGCCTGCTGATGGTGGCCAGCGACCGGATCTCGGCGTACGACCACGTGCTGGCCACGCCGATCCCCGACAAGGGCGAGATCCTGACCCGGATCTCGCTGTGGTGGTTCGACCGGCTGCGCGACCTGGTGCCCCACCACGTGCTCTCGACCGACGTGCCCGAGGCGGTGCGCGGCCGCGCGGTGGTGTGCGAGGAGCTCGCGATGCTGCCGGTCGAGTGCGTCGCGCGGGGCTACCTCACCGGCTCCGGGCTGAGCGACTACGAGGCCACCGGTGCGGTCTGCGGGGTGGCGCTGCCCCCCGGGCTGACCGAGGCCAGCCGGCTGCCGGAGCCGGTCTTCACCCCGGCCACCAAGGCCGCGCTCGGCGACCACGACGAGAACGTCAGCTTCGAGCGCGTCGCCGCCGACATCGGCACCGAGAGCGCCGAGGAGCTGCGCGAGCTGACCCTGGCCGTCTACGCGCGGGCCGAGCAGGTCGCCCGCGAGGCCGGCCTCCTGCTCGCCGACACCAAGCTCGAGTTCGGCACCCGCACCGACGCCACGCTCGGCGACCCGGGCACGGTGGTGCTCGGCGACGAGGTGCTCACCCCCGACTCCAGCCGCTACTGGCCCGCCGACGACTGGCAGCCCGGCCGGGTGCAGGCCTCCTACGACAAGCAGGTGGTGCGCAACTGGCTCACCTCCCCCGAGAGCGGCTGGGACCGGCACGGCACCGAGCCGCCGCCCGCGCTGCCGCCCGAGGTGGCCGAGCGCACACGGGCCCGCTACGTCGAGGCCTACGAGCGCCTCACCGGGGAGCGGTTCTGATGGGCTCGACCTGGCGCGGGGCCACCACCACGCTGCTCTACGACGTCCCGCCCGCGGTCGCGGCGGCGTACCTGGCCGACCCGGTGCACCGCCCCGAGTGGCAGTCGTCGCTGCGCCGCGTCGAGGTGCTCGACGCCGGCGAGCCCCACGCGGGCCAGCGCTGGCGCGACCACACGGCCGTGGGGCTGGTCGCCGAGATGTGCACCACGGCGTACGAGCCGGGGGAGGTGTGGGCCGAGACCGGTCGCTGGCGCGGCGTCAGCGCCGACCTGACGCTGCTGCTCGAGCCGCACGGGAGCGGCAGCCGGGTGACGGTCACCTTCGCGATCCTGGGCCGCGGCGTGCTGGCCCCGGTGCTGCGGCTGGCGACGTACGCCGCCCTGCCGGCGGTGCGCTCCGACCTCGCCCGCGCCGGCCGGCTGCTCTCCGAGCGGCAGCACCGGTGAGGCGCCCGCTGCTGGTCGTGCTGGCGGTCGTCGTCTTCCTGACCGGGCTGCTGTGGACGCTCCAGGGACTCGGCTACGTGGGCGGCAGCCCGATGACCGGCCGCTCGGTGTGGGCCGTGGTCGGCCCGCTCGTGGCCGGCTTCGGCGTCGCGCTCGGCATCGTCGCCGTGCGCGGCTCCCGCTGAGGGGCGCTACAGCTCGGGCTCGCGCCAGGCCAGCTGCACCACGTCGGTGCCGCGGTCGCGGGTGATGAGCTGCGCCCGGCCGGCTCCGGCCTTGCGGGGCTTGGCCGTGCCGACGAGCTGACCCTCTTGCGGGTCGCCCGAGAGCAGCACGCCGGGCATCGCCAGCTCGCGCAGCGACTGGATCACCGGCTCGTAGAGCGCGCGCGAGGCGCCACCGGAGCGGCGGGCGACCACCAGGTGCAGGCCGACGTCGCGCGCCTGGCCGAGCAGCGGCACCAGCGGGGCGAGCGGCGAGGTGGTGCCGGTGACGACCAGGTCGTAGTCGTCGACCACGATGAAGACGTCGGCCCCGGTCCACCACGACCGGTCGCGCAGCTGCTGCGGGGTGATGTCGCTCCCCGGCAGCCGCTTCTGCAGCCACTGCGCCAGCCCGCCGATCTGCTCCTCGGTCTGCTTGGCGTTGGTCAGGTAGCCGACCTGGTAGTCCTCCGGCACCTCGCCGAGCAGCGAGCGCCGGTAGTCGACGGTGAAGATCTGCGCCTGCTTCGGGGTGCGGGTGCGCATCACCTCGTGCAGGTAGGTGCGCAGCAGCGCGCTCTTGCCGGAGCGCGAGTCGCCGAAGACCAGCAGGTGGGGCTCGCTGTCGACGTCGAGCCCGACCGGGGCGAGGTCCTTCTCGTCGAGCGCGAGGTAGACGTGGGGCGACCCGAGGCCGTGACGCTGCTCGGCGAGGGCCAGCACGTCGGCCAGGTCGATCCGCTCGGGCAGCAGCCGGAGCTTGGGCCCCTCGGGTCCCTGCCAGGCCTTGCGGCTGCGCTCGACGAGGTCGTCGATCCCGGCGCCGAGGTCGTGCACGCCCCGCGTGCCGTCGATCCGCGGCAGGCCGGCGAGGAAGTGCAGCTTGCCGCCCCAGCGCTGCACGATGCCGCGCCCGGGCCGGCCGCTGGGCACCAGCTGGGCCACCTTGCGGTCGATCTCGGAGTCGAGCGGGTCGCCCAGGCGCAGCTCGAGCCGGTTGCCGAAGAGGTCGCGGATGGCGGCGCGGTAGTCCGACCAGCGGCTCGCGGCGGTGAGCAGGTGCAGGCCGAAGGTGAGCCCGCGCTGCGCCAGCACCTGCAGGCTCATCTCGAGGTCGTCGAAGTCCGAGCGCAGCGTGCTCCAGCCGTCGACGACGAGGAAGACGTCGCCGTAGCCGTCGTCGGCCGTGCCCTCGGCACGACGTCGGCGGTAGGTCTCGATGGAGTCGATGCCCTGGGAGCGGAAGTACCGCTCGCGCTTGTCGACGATGCCGGTGACCTCGGCGAAGGTGCGCCGCACCACGTCGGGCTCGGAGCGGGTCGCCACGCCGGCCACGTGGGGTAGCCCGGCCAGCGGGGCGAAGGTGCCGCCGCCGAAGTCGAGCACGTAGAACTGCGACTCCCGCGGCGTGGTCGCCATCGCGACGCCGGTGACCAGGGTGCGCAGCATCGTGCTCTTGCCGCTGCGCGGACCGCCGACGACCGCCACGTGGCCGCCGGCGCCGGTGAGGTCGGCCTCGAGCACGTCGCGGCGCTGCTCGCGGGGCCGGTCGACGATGCCGAGCGGCACGACGAGCCCGCCGCGAGCGCGCCAGGCGGGCGAGTGCAGCCCGTGCTCGGCATCGGCGGTCAGGTCGGGCATCAGCTGGTCGAGGGTCTCGGGCTGCTCCAGCGGGGGCAGCCACACCTGGTGGGCCTCCGGACCCTGACCCACCATCGTGTCGACGGCGATGTCGAGGATCGAGCGGCTGTCGCTGGTCTCCTGCGGCGGGACCACGAGGTCGTCGGCCTGCTGCTGCTCCACCGCGGCGCGCGGCGGCAGCACGTGCCCGCTCGTGAAGGGCAGGATCGCGGTCTGGCCGGTGCCGGCGCTGCCCTTGCGCCGGGCGCGACGCGGCGGCGGCCCGGAGACGTAGCTGGCCTTGAAGCGCAGCAGCGTCGCCTGGTCGGGCTTGAGGTAGCCCAGGCCCGGCACGGGCGGCAGCTCGTAGGCGTCGGGCACGCCGATGACCGCGCGCGACTCCTGGCCCGAGAAGGTCCGCAGCCCGACCCGGTAGGAGAGGTGGCTCTCCAGGCCGCGCAGCCGCCCCTCCTCGAGGCGCTGGCTGGCCAGCAGCAGGTGGATGCCGAGCGAGCGGCCCAGGCGGCCGATGGCCACGAAGAGCTCGATGAAGTCGGGCTTGGCCGAGAGCATCTCCGAGAACTCGTCGACGCAGATGAAGAGGCTGGGCAGTGGGACGAGGTCGGCGCCGGCCGCCCTGGCCTTCTCGTAGTCGCGCAGCGAGGCGTAGTTGCCCGCGGCGCGGAGCAGCTCCTGGCGGCGCACCATCTCGCCGGACAGGGCGTCCTGCATCCGGTCGACCAGGGTGAGCTCGCCCTCGAGGTTGGTGATGACCGCCGAGACGTGCGGCGCCTCGGCCAGCCCGGCGAAGGTGGCGCCGCCCTTGAAGTCGACGAGCACCATGTTGAGCGTCTCGCTGGAGTGCGTGGCCAGCAGGCCCAGGACCAGGGTGCGCAGGAACTCCGACTTGCCGGAGCCGGTCGCGCCGATCACGAGGCCGTGGGGCCCCATGCCCTGCTGCGCCGACTCCTTGATGTCGAGGTGGATCGGCTGGCCGTTGTCGCCGACGCCGATCGGCACGCGCAGCCGGTCGCGTGCAGGACGCGGCGTCCAGGCCTGTGCCAGGTCGAGGTCGTGCACGTCGCCGAGGCCGAGGAGGTCGAGCAGCTCGGGCGTGGCCTTGGTCGGGTCCTCCCGAGCCGGTCCCTCGTGCGCCTCCAGCGGTGCGAGCCGTCGGGCGAAGGCCTCCGCGGCGGCGACCGACATCTGGTCGCCGGCGGCGCGGGCGGGCTGCTCACGCAGCCGCACGGCGGTCAGCGGCACGCGGCCGCTGGGAAGCACGGCGGGCTCCAGGTGCAGGCGCAGCCGGCTCGGGTCGTCGAGCTCGCCCCACGAGGCGGGCAGCTCGAGCACGGTGACGCCGTCGAGACCCTCGTCGGGCAGCACGCTGTTGCCCGGCGGGAGCGTGACGCCGTCGACCACGAGCACCAGGTGGGGCGTGGTGTCGCGGGGCTCGTGGGAGAAGCGCGGACGGTCGCGCACGTCCTTGGGCAGCATCTCGAAGAGGTCGGGGAGCGAGTCGCTGACCATGCGGCTGCGACCGAGCGCGTCGTGCTGCTCCGGGCTGTGCGCGTGGGGCAGCCACTTGACCCACTCCCAGTGGGCCAGCGCCTCCGGCGAGGTCAGCACGGCCACCATCACGTCGTCGGGTGCGTGCGCGGCGGTGGCCGAGCACACCGTGGCCCGGGCCAGCGCCCGCGCGCGATCGGCGTCGCCGGTGACCTCGATGCGGCTGAAGGCCCCGAGCTTGAGGGCTGCGGGCAGGTCGGGCTGCACCCGGTGCACGGCGATCAGCCGGTGCAGCGCCGAGGCCGAGACGGGGTCGAGCTGGTCGATCGGCGCGGTCTCCGGCGCCACCAGCTGCAGGGCGAGCTCCTGGGGGGCGACGCCGTAGCGCACCTGCAGGAACTCCGGGTCGTCGCTGCCGCGCTCCCACAGCCGGGTGCGGTCCTCGGCCAGCGCCGGGAGCGACTCGGGGTCGGGGAAGCGCCACGTCAGGCTGCGCCGCTGCTGGTCGGCGGCCGCCCGCACCGTCTTGCGCACGCCGGCGAGGTAGCGCAGGTACTCGCGGCGACCTCCGGAGACCTTCTGGCTGCGCTGCTTGCGCTGGCGGTCGATCTGGACGAAGACGAAGCCGAGCATCGCGACCAGGAACATGCCCGAGGCGATGTAGCGCCCGGGGCCGGCGTTGCCGGACCCACCGGCCGCGACGAAGACGATCGCGCCGACGCTGCCGAGCATCGGCAGGGCCATCATCAGCACCCCGCCCGCACCCTCGTGGGGCTCCAGCTCCGGTGGCGGCTCGAGGTGCAGCGTGCCGTGCGGCAGCTCGGGCACCTGCAGCGTGCGGTCGGAGCCCAACATGGCGGTCACGGTGCTGCTCCTGTCACGTCGGCGGTCTCCTGCGGCCTGCGGCGGGACCGGGTGCTGCGCGTCGGGACGGGTCTGGCGATCTCGCGACGTGAGCCGCGCCCCCTGCGGCATGATGATAGGTGCCAGGCGGACCTGCGGGGGCAGAACGTATCTTCCGGACAGACCGCGCGAGGCGACGGACGGGCTGCGCCGGGCACCACACGGCGACCACGGGGGGACGATGACGACGCAGGCGCGCGGTGGCGACGGTCCGACGGGCGCCACGCCGTCGGTCAGGCCGACGCACGGCGTCGACACGGCGCTGCGCGTGACGGTGCAGGGGGCCGCCGGCCGCACCGACCTGGTGGTGCCCTTCGGCACCGACGTCGCCGCGCTCGCCGAGACCTACGCCGCCGAGGTCGGCCTGGAGGGCACCTCGCCGCGGCTCGCCAGGCCGAGCGGCGCGCTGCTCGACGCCGCGACCGACCTCGACGACGTGGTCGACCAGGGCGCCCTGCTGGTGGCGGTCACCGACGACGGCCCGTCCGAGGCCGCCGGTGAGGCCCCCGAGAGCGTCGTCGTACGGCGCCCCCCGCGGCTGGCCGGCTCGGACCCGCGGGCCGTCCTGGTGCTCGCCTGCCTGGTCTCGCTCGCGGCCGCGGTGATCGCGGCGGTGAGCAGCGGCTCGGCCGAGACGCCCGCCTGGCTGCGGCCGGCGGCGGCGGCCGTGCTGGTCGTGGGCGCCCTCGCGGTGGCCCTGCGCACGGCGCGGCACGGCACCTCCGACGCTCCCGTCTACGTGGCCGCCCCGGCCTTCGCCGCGGCCGCGGGCTTCGCGCTCGGCTACGCGCCCGGCCCCGGAGGGGTGCTCCTCGGCCTCGCCGTGGGCGGTCTCAGCGCCGGCGTCGTGGCGGCGGTCGGCCGCACGGGAGCGGAGACCGAGGGCGAGCAGGTGCTACGCGCCTGGCTGGTGGTGGGCGCCGCCGCGTCGGCCGGCGCCGTGCTGTGGCTGCTGCTAGGGGCCAGCCTGCTGGCCCTCGCCGTGTCGGCCTTCGCACTGACGGTGGTCGCGACGCGGCTGCTGCCCGCGATGGCCGTCGACGTCGACGACGACGTGCTGCTCGACCTCGACCGGCTCGCGGTCACCGCGTGGTCGGCTCGCGACACCCCCCAGGGCGGCCGCAAGCGCCACCAGGTGCGGACGCCGATGGTGCGCGACGTCGTGGCGCGCAGCCGCCGCACCGTGCTCGCCGGCGTGCTCGTCGCGGCCGGCGTCGCCTCGGTCTCCGGCTCGGCCGTGGTGCTCGGCACCGGTGACGACCGCACCGCCTGGACGGCGCTCGGCGGCCTGGCCATGGTCGCCCTCGGCGGCGGCTCCTTCGGCCTGGTGGCCCGCACCTTCCGCTCGCGCTGGCCGCGGCTGCTGCTGGGGCTGACCTCCTGCTGGCTGCTGGCGCTCAGCGGTGCCGCCCTGCTGGCGCTGCTGGGGGAGACCTGGCGGTGGTACGTCTTCGCCGGGCTCGCGCTCGTCGTCCCGGCGGTCGTGCTCGGCGCCGTCAAGCTCGGTCAGGGCTGGCGCTCGGTCTGGTGGGCGCGCACGGGGGAGGTGCTCGAGACGCTGGCGGGTGTCTTCGTGCTGGCGCTGGTGCCCCTGGCGACCGGCCTCTTCGACCTGGTGAGGACGTCGTTCAGCTGATGATCAGACCCAGGTGCGTGGCGGGTTCTCGCCACTTCGGTGAGTTCCCCCGGCGCGGCGGGAAACAATTCACGGGTTCAGGTTTGGGGGACAACTCGGGCGGATATCGTCCGACGTGATCCAACCCACGTGCTCCACAGGGGGGCGCACTGCGCGGGCCGGGACGGACTCGGAATCCCGTAGGGACGACGAAAGGGGGCTGGCGGACTCATGGCCAGCGGAATGAACAAGGAAGACGGCGCTCTCGAGCGCGGAGCAGGCCTGGTCGCCACCGCCCGTGGCGAGCTCGACCAGGAGCTCACCGGTCTGCGGGGCAAGCTCGCCGGCATCGGTGCCCAGTGGCAGGGTGGCGGCTCGGCGGCCTTCCAGAACACCATGACCCGGTGGGACGAGAGTGCTCGCAAGATCACCTCGGCGCTCGACGAGTTCGAGGCCAACCTCCGTGGCTCGGAGCAGACCTACAACGCGACCGACGAGTCGCAGCAGGCCACCTTCACCAACTTCGACAGCCGCATCGGCTGAGCGCGCACCACCAGACCACGGGAGACATCAGATGAACACCGGAAACCTCAAGGTCCAGTTCGGCAGCCTCGAGGCTGCCTCGGCCGACATCGCCGGGTCCGCCAACAAGCTCGAGGCGCGCATCGACCAGCTGGAGTCCGAGCTGGCCCCCATGCGTGCGAGCTGGGAGGGCGAGGCGCAGGCCGCCTACATCGCCTGCAAGGCCAAGTGGGACCAGGGCATGCGCGACATCAAGCTGCTGCTGGGCGAGATCGGCACCGCCGTGGCCACCTCCAACGCCGACTACCAGGCGACCGAGAAGGCCAACGCGGGCCGCTGGGCCTGAGTCACCACACAGCACCGAGTCGGGTGGGTCGCGTCCGTGAGGACCGGCCCACCCGGCTGAGCCACCAGGGGGAGAGAACCACATGATCGTGCCCGACTCCGGCGGGGGCACCGCCGCCGCGGCTGCCGCCGTCGAGCTCTCGATCGAGCGCATCCGCGAGATCGGCACCACCACGATGGCGCAGCTCGAGGCCGCGACCTCCGAGGGCACCACGACCTTCAAGAACATCGAGCCCACGGCGGCCCACTTCTCCTCGGTGCCGCTGGCCCAGGAGTTCCACGCCCAGCAGCAGGCGGCCAAGGAGGCCTTCGTGGCCACCATCGAGGGCATCCTCAGCGACCTGCAGTCCTTCGGGGCCAACCTGGTCGCCTCGGCCGAGGCCCACGAGCAGACCGACGCCGAGGTGCAGGCGGCGCTGGCGAGCTTCGGCGAGCACTACGTCGACCAGGACCTCGCGACCATCACCTCCTTCGAGGAGTACCGGGGCGACGTGGCGCTGAACACCACGGGCGCCCAGCAGGCCAGCGCGCCGCAGGCCCAGGACGGCGGCCCGGCGTCGTCGTCCGAGCAGGCCGCCGAGAGCGCCGAGGACAACGCCGGCCCCACCTCGACGGGCTTCGGCGAGGACTGACGGTGCGCGCGCTTCGGCGGGGTGCGGTCGCGGCGGGGGCCTCGATCCTGGCCCTGACAACCGCCCCCGCCGCCACCGCCGCGGACGCCAACCCGGACGGCGCCGGGGTGCAGTCGTGGTGGTACAACGCGATGAACGTCGAGGAGGTCCACCAGGAGGCCACCGGCGAGGGCGTCGTGGTGGCGGTCGTCGACTCGCACGTCAACCCCGACGTGCCCGACCTGCAGGGCGCCGACGTCACCATCCGGCCCGGCTGCGAGGGCACCCGCACGCCGGTGCTCACCGACTCCCGGGCCGACCACGGGACGGCGATGACCACGCTGATCGCCGGCCAGGGGCAGGGCAACGCGGCGGAGGGTCGCGGGGTCGTGGGCGTGGCCCCCGACGCCGAGGTCCGCTTCTACAGCCTCGAGACCGACCCCGACAACGACGAGGTCGACTGCGACGAGTTCGAGACCGGCAAGATGATCGTCCGCGCCGCGAGGGACGGCGCCGACGTCATCAACCTCTCCTTCGACGGCTACACCTCGCTGATCGACCCCTACGTCAAGCGGGCGATCCGCATGGGTGCCGTGGTCGTGGCGGCGGCCGGCGAGCGCGACAGCGAGTACGACACCATGCGCTACCCCGCGACGGTGCGCGGCGTCGTCGCGGTGCTGGCCGCCGACAGCGACGGCAAGCCGTGGAAGGACAACCCCGGCATCCTCGACTGGGAGGCGTCCGCGCGGAAGTCGCGCGGGATCGGCGACCCGACGCTGCTCGCCCCCGGGGTCAACACCCTCGCGGGCGGCTACCGGGCCGGCACCTCCGAGTGGGTCTCCGGAGGGTCGCGCACCGGCACCTCCGGCGCGGCCGCCCTCACCTCGGGTGCCTTCGCGGTGCTGAAGTCGCGCTACCCCGAGGCCACCGGCAACCAGCTCGTGCAGGCGATGATCCACCACGTCGAGGACGGCGAGGTGCAGCCGCTCACGTGGGACGAGCAGGTGGGCTACGGCCTGCTCAACCTGCAGAACGCCATGCTGCTCGACCCTCGCGGCTATCCCGACGTCAACCCGCTGCAGGAGGAGACGCCGATGGCGAGCGTCGAGCGCTTCAGCGACGTCTACGACGAGGCCCGCGCCACCGAGACGGGCGCGGCCGAGGGCGAGGACGCCTCGTCCGAGGAGTCCGCCGCCGACCCCGAGACGGCCGACACCGGGACCACCGACGAGCCGGCCGGCGACGACGAGGCGACGCAGGGCCCGCCCATGGGGGCGCTGCTCGCGGGCGGCGGCATCGCGCTGGTCGTGCTGGGCGCCGCCGCTGTGGCCGCCCGCCGCCGACGCCACGCCGACGAGGCGGCACTCCGGTCGAGCGCGACCGGCACCCAGACACCACAGCCAGGACACCGAGACGAGGGGGAGCGATGAGTGCAGGACCCAACGAGCAGGCGCTCGCACAGGCCTTGGAGGCCAACACCACGATGATCGGCCTCACCGGCTTCGTGTGGGGCTCTGCGGGTGAGTCGCTCGAGCAGGTCGCCACCGACCTCGAGGCCACCCGCGAGGAGATCCTGGCGGCGTACCCCGAGGGGACCGGTGGCGAGGCTGCCGCGGCGGCCTTCACCTCGATGGCCCAGGCCGTGCGCACGCGTGGCCAGCAGATGGTGACCGGCGGCCGCGCGATCCAGGACGCCGGCGCCGCCCTCGGCGAGGCGCAGCGCGCCCACAGCTCGCTGCCCCCGGGGGCCTCGCCCGTGGAGCCGCTCGCCGACTCGGCGACCCCGGCGTCCGCGCAGCAGCACAAGGCCGCCGTCGAGGCCGAGGAGGGCAAGGCCGCAGCACGCGAGGCGGCCGCCGCCGCGGCCGTGCGCAACATGAACACCAAGCTCACCGACGCGCAGGGCGAGATGTCCCGGGCCGTGGGCTACCAGGACCAGGGCATGACCGACACCAGCTCGCCCGGCGGGACCACGACCGGTGGTTCCCCCGGGGCCGTCGGCAGCGCGTCGCCCTCGGGCTCGGGCCCCTACTCGACGAGCACCTCGGGCACCTACGCCGGGGCGGCCATCGGCGCGGGCTCGGCCTTCGCCCCCGTGCTCGGGGGCGGCACCGGCGGGCGTCCCAACACCACCGGCAGCGGCAGCAGCAGCCAGCCGGTCGACGGTCCGGCGGGCACGACGAGCGGGTCCGGCTCCCAGGGTGGCGCCGGCGGCGCCGGTGCCGGCGTCGGCAGCGGCCTCGCCACCGGCGGCAGCGGGGCCGGGATGGCGGCCGGAGGCGCCGCCGCCGCGATCGGTGGCGGCAAGGGCATGCTCGGCAGGCTGGCCGGCACGGGCGCGGCCGGTGCCGCGGGTCGTGCGGCCGGTGCCGCCGCGCGTGGTGCCGGCGCCGGAGGTGCCCGGGGCGGTGCGGCCGGTGCGCGCGGAGCGTCGGCGGGCCGCCCGGTGATGGGCGGACGCGCCGGACAGACCTCCTCGGGCGTGCTGGGCAAGAACGCCGGCAGCGGAGCCCGCCCCGGGGCTGCCCAGGGCGGTCGCGCCGGTGGCGCGTCGTCCGGTGCGCGTCCGGGTGCCTCGCAGGCGGGTCGTGCGGGTGGTGCGTCGTCCGGTGCGCGTCCGGGTGCCTCGCAGGCGGGTCGTGCGGGTGGTGCGTCGTCGGGTGCGCGTCCGGGTGCCTCGCAGGCGGGTCGTGCTGGTGGTGCGTCGTCCGGTGCGCGTCCGGGTGCCTCGCAGCCGGGCGCCCGCAGCGCGGGCGCGGGTCGCGCCGGGGCCTCCGGTGCCCCGGGGTCGCGGCCGGGTGCGTCATCGGCCAAGCCCGGGTCGGCCGCGACCGGCTCGCGCGCGACGGGAGCCTCGGCGGCCAAGCCCGGCTCGACCGCGGGCACGGCCAGGTCCGCCACGAGCGGGACCTCGGCCAAGGGCGGTGCCGCCAAGGGCGGTGCCACCAACGGCGGAGCAGCCAAGGGCGGAGCAGCCAAGGGCGGAGCAGCCAAGGGCGGAGCAGCCAAGGGCGGGGCGGCCGCCGGCCGCGGCGCCGGCCAGGGCGCGGCGAGCGGCCGCGGCGGGCGCAGCGGCGTCCCCGGCTCGGGTGCGGGCGCGGCGCGCTCGGGTCGCGGCGGGGCCGACCGGAAGCAGCCCGGCCGCGAGGCGATGGTGATGGACGAGGACTGGATCGACGACGACGACATCACCCCCGGAGTGATCCGCTGAGCCGCCACCCCTCCGGCGCGATGAGCCGGAACCGACCACGAGCACGCGCTGCCCGGGAGAGACTGGTCCTCCCGAGCCGCACGGAGGTGCCTGCATGACCCAGACGGCCGTCCCCGACGGTGCCGCCACCCCGCCGACCGACGGCGGGGCGCTGCTGCGCGTCACCCTGGTCGTCGGCGACCGGCGTGCCGACCTGGCGCTCCCCGGGCACGTCGCCGTGGTCGAGCTGCTGCCCGAGCTGGCGCGCTCGACCAACCTGCTCGACGCGGAGACGGTCTACGCCGGCTACCGGCTCGTGGCCGCCGACGGCCGCCCCCTCGACGGGTCCGTCGGCCTCTTCGGCCAGGGCGTCGAGTCCGGCGCCGTGCTGACCCTCACCGCGGGCGTCGACGAGCGGCCGCCGCGGGTCTACGACGACGTCGTCGAGGCGATGGCCGACGTGGTCGAGGACGACCTGCGTCCCTGGGACCCCGCCACCGGACGCCGCACGGCACTCGTGGCCGCCGCGCTGCTGCTGGCCCTCGGCGCGCTCTGCCTCGGGCTGCAGCGCCCCGACGTGGTCGCCGGCGCGGCCGCCGGCGTGGTGGCCGTCGTGCTGCTCGTGGCGGCGGTCGTGCTCGCGCAGGTCCGGCAGGAGCACGAGACCGCCGTGATGCTCGCCTGGTCGGGCGTCGGGTACGCCGCCACCGCCGGGATCGTGGCGATGCCCGGCGACACCGCGGCCGGGCTCCCGCTCGCCGTCGGCGCCGCGGCCGCCGTGGCCGCCGGGCTGGTGGCCATGGTCGGCCTGCCCGAGCGTCGCGCCGCCCTGGTGCCGGCCGTCGCCGCGGGCACCGTCTTCGCCGTGACGGGCTCCCTCGGCGGCCTGACCTCGCTGCCCTCGGCCGGCGTGCACCTGGTGGCGCTCGTGCTGGTGGTCGTCGCCGGCAGCGCCGTCCCGTGGGTGGCGCTCTCGGCCACGGGCACCCGGGTGCCCCAGGCCCAGGACCACGCCGAGCTGATGCCCGACGAGGTCGCCCCCGTCGACGCCGAGGCGGTGCGCCGCGACGCGCGCCTCGGGCACGAGGTGCTGCTCGCCGTGACGGTCACGGTGGGTCTCGTCGCCGTCGGCATCGCGCCCGTCGCGGTCTCCCTGGGCGTCACCGGCGCCCTGGTCGCGGTGTGCGCCGCGCTGGTGCTGCTGCTGCGGACCCGCCAGTACCGCGTCGGTCCCGAGGTCGCCACCGGGCTGGCCTGCGGCCTGGCCGTGCTGCTGGCCGTGTGCCTCGGCATCGTCGCGCTGCAGCCGACCTGGCTCTCGGTGCTCGCGGTCGCGCTCGCGGTCGTCGCCGTGGCCCTGCTCGTCTCGACGCTGGTCCCGCGCCCCACCTCGGTGCGCTGGGGCCGCCTCGGCGACGTCGTGGAGCTCGTCGCGCTGGTCGCGATGATCCCGCTGACGGTCGTCGCCATCGGTCTCGTGGGGAGCGTGGGCCGCTGACCAGTCGGGGGGAGAGCCGGAGTGCGGCGCCGCCGTACCCCGCCGCTGTCCTGCACGTTGTGATGTCTAGTCTGTGCGTCGTCTTGGGCGACGCAGTCGTTTGATGTGGGGGGAGAACCACCGATGAACACCCTGTCCGTGCCGCGCGCGCGGCGACGTACCACCCGCGGCGCACGCCGCTCCGCCGCGACCCTGCTCTTCGCCATGGGTCTCGTGGTCAGCGCGCTGGCCTCGCCGTCGGTCGCGGCCGAGGTGTCGGCCGACGACGTGCCGACCCTGGAGCAGTGCCGCCAGGACTTCGAGAGGACCGGCAAGGTCTCCGAGGAGTGCGAGCCGCACCGCGCCCGGCTGCTCGACGAGAAGGCCGCGGCCGACAAGGCGGCGGCTGAGAAGGCGGCGGCTGAGAAGGCGGCGGCTGAGAAGGCGGCGGCTGAGAAGGCGGCGGCTGAGAAGGCGGCGGCTGAGAAGGCTGCCGCGGAGAAGGCGGCCGCGGAGAAGGCGGCCCTCGAGAGGGCTGCCGCGGAGCGCCTCGCCGCCCGCCAGACCGCCCAGGCGGCCGCAGCTGCACCCGTCGACGACCTGGTCGATGACGTCCTGGACTGCGAGGAAGGCTCGACGCTGCCGGAGTGCATCGTCCCCGATCCGACCGACCCGCCCGTGCCGCCGGTCGAGCCCGGTCCCGAGGAGTGCCCTCCCGGGCAGGAGGACTTCAACGGTGAGGAGCCCGGTTGCGGCCTTCCCGAGGTGCCGGACCCGGAGCCCGAGCCGGACCCCGAGCCCGTCCCCTGCACTGGCACGGACTACAACGGTGCCGAGGACGGCTGCGGCCTGCCGCCCGTCGACGGTGACGACGGTGACAACGGCAACGGCAACGGGAACGGCAACGGCAACGGCAACGGCGGCGACCTCGGCACCATCGAGGGCGGCCAGGGCGACCAGGGTGAGGGCCAGGCGGCCGGCGAGCAGATCGGCTCCGTCGCCGGTCAGCCCGAGGGCGTCGGGTCGACCGTGACCCAGTGCGGTGGCTCCGTGGTCTGCCAGAGCACGCCGACGGTCCCCGAGGCCGCGGCGGCGCCGACCACCCAGGGGCTGCCCGAGACCGGGGCGCCCGACGACGCCGGCCTGCTGTGGCTCGGTGCGGCGCTGCTCGCCGGCGGCTCGGTGCTGCTGCGCCCGCGCCGCGGCGCGGGCCGTCACCGCGCGACCGTGGCCGGCTGACCACCTGAAACCAGGACAGCGGGCACGACGCCGGGAGACCATGGGTCTCCCGGCGTCGTCACGGCTCGGGCCGGGACAGCGGGACATGAGCGACGGGGAGGGACGCACAGGTGTCGACCAAGCGTGACCTGGTCGAGGCGCACGGCTTCAACCGCCGACGCCTGGTGACGGCGTTCGTGAGCGGTGCTCCCGGGGGCCGCGAGGTCGAGCCGGTGCGCTACACCCGCACCATCGTCGGCGGGGTCGTCCTGGCGCTGCTCGTGGTGGCCGGGGCCGCGGTCAGCGGCTTCCTGGTCAAGCCGCCCCCGAAGGACTGGGACCAGCAGAGCCTCGTCATCGGCAAGGACAGCGGCTCCCGCTTCTACGCCTACCAGGGCACGCTCTTCCCGGTGCTCAACATCACCTCCGCCCGCCTCCTCATGGGCGCCGACCAGCTGAACCCGCTGACGATCGACGAGGACATGATCGCGGCGGCCGACGCAGGCCCGACGATCGGCATCCAGGGCGCTCCCGAGGTGCTGCCCTCGACCCTGGTCGACGACGGGTGGACGGCCTGCACCAATGCCCAGGGCGGGGTGCGGCTGACCCTCACCTCGACGCCCGCCTCGACCCCGGCCACCGGCCAGGGGCTGCTCGTGAGCTCGAAGCGCACGCAGTACCTGCTGGTCGACCGCTACCGCTACCCCGTGGCCCGTGGCCAGGAGGGTCAGCTGGTGCTGCGCCGACTCGGCTTCGAGACCGAGCCGCTGCCCGTCTCGGGCCTCTTCCTGAGCCTCTTCGAGGAGGGTGCGCCGCTCGGCCTCCCCGAGATCGAGGGCGACGGCACCGACGTCGACACTGGCGTCGACCGGCTGCGCCGGGTCGGCACGCCGGTCGAGGTCTCCGGCAGCAGCTACGTCCTGGGGGCCGACGGCACCCTGGTCGCGACCTCGGAGTTCACCGACGAGGTGCTGCAGAGCCAGCGGCAGCCGGTCTCCCTGGAGTCGGCGGAGGCCACCGGGTTGCAGGGTGCGCCGGGCGAGACCGTGGGCGACGAGACCTGGCCGCAGACCGTGCCGACGGCCTTCGAGCAGCCCGCCTCGCCCTGCGTGCGCATGGACCTCGCTCCCGACTCCCTCCCGGCGGTCAGCCTGGCGGTCGCCGACGACCCCTCGGCGGTGCCGACCAGCACCGACGTCCGGGCCTCGGTCGCGCCGGGCATCGGCGCCGTGGTGCGGGCGATCAGCGGGGGCGTGCTCGACAGCGGCTCGGTCTACCTCGTCGACGGCTCCGGCACGGCGTACGCCGTGGGTGCCCGGGGCGACGGCGCCTCGCTGCCCGCGCTCGGGTACGCCGACGTGGCGCCGCGGCCGATGCCGCAGCCCTGGCTGGCGCTGCTCGACTCCGGGCCGGTGCTCGACCCGCAGGCGGCCAACGACCCCGTCACCGGCAGCGGCGGCTCGTCGTGAGCCGGGCCGCCGGCCTCGTCGTGGCCGCCCTCGCGGTGGGCGGGCTGAGCCTGGTGCCGGCCCCGGCGGCCCTGGCCGCCGACGCGGCCGACGGCGGCGCCCCGGCCTGCACCCAGGGTCAGACGCAGTACGCCGAGGAGCCCTCGCCGGCGCTGACGAACCTGGCCGTGCCCGCCTCGTGGGGCGTGGCCACCGGCCGGGGCGTCACGGTCGCCGTCGTCGACTCGGGCATCAACCTGGGCAACCGGCACTTCCCCGAGGGCAGCGTCGTGCCCGGCACGTCGCTGGTGCCGGGCGACACCACGGCCGGCCGCACCGACAGCTACGGCCACGGCACCGCGGTGTCGGGCATCATCGGCGCCCGCGCCATCCCCGGCATCACCAGCGGCATGATCGGGGTGGCCCGTGACGCGCAGCTGATGCCGGTGCGGGTCTTCGACCGGGTCCGCCAGGACGGTGCGCCGGAGCCCGCCGCGCCACTGACCGGCGAGCGCATCGCCGAGGGGATCCGGTGGGCGGTCGACAACGGCGCCGACGTCGTCAACGTCTCGCTCAGCGTGCCCGCCAACAGCTCCGGGCTGGCCGCGATGAAGTCGGCCCTGCAGCTGGCCGAGCGTCGCGACGTCGTCGTCGTCGCCGCGTCGGGCGACAACGTCGCCGACCCCGAGCAGACCGTCGTCCAGGACCGCTATCCCGCCTCCGAGCCGACCGTGCTCGGCGTCTCCGCCCTCAACGCCGAGGGGGTCGTCGACTCGCGCTCGATCCAGGGCCCGCACGTCGACGTGTCGGCGCCGGGGACCAACGTGCTGGTCACCTACCAGTCCTACGGCGACTGCCAGGACGACGCCACGCTCACCAGCTGGTCGGCCCCCTTCGTGGCCGGCCTGGCGGCCCAGCTCAAGGAGCGCTTCCCCCGCGCGACGGCGGAGGAGATCCGCTACCGCATCACCAGCACCGCCCGCCGGCCCGTCGCCGACCAGCGCGACGACGCCCAGGGCTGGGGCCTGATCCAGCCCTACGAGGCCCTGACCGCCGACCTCGACGAGCGCCGCGCCGGGCCCGCCGCCCCCGACGCCGCGCCGGTCGAGGACGAGGTCACGGCCTCGGGCGCCGAGCCGCTCAGCGCCGTCCCCGACCCCCTCGCCCCCGCCCGCGACGAGGCGGTGTGGTGGGCCATCGGCGGGGTGGGGCTGGCCGCGGTGGCGCTCGTGCTGCGTCCGCTCGTACGCCGCCGCGTGGCCGACGACTAGACTCACCGGCGTCCTGCACCCCCAGCCCGCGAAGGACCCCCCGTGGCCCGAGTCGTCGTCGACGTGATGCCCAAGCCCGAGATCCTCGACCCCCAGGGCAAGGCGGTGCACGGAGCACTCCCACGACTCGGCTTCGCCGGCGTCGTCGACGTGCGCCAGGGCAAGCGCTTCGAGCTCGAGGTCGAGGGCGAGGCGACCGACGAGGTGCTCGCGGAGGTGCACCGGATGGCCGAGACGCTGCTCTCCAACCCGGTCATCGAGGACTTCGCCGTGCGGGTGGAGCCGTGAGCGCCGACGGCCTGGGCGGTCTCCGGGTCGGTGTCGTGACCTTCCCCGGCTCGCTCGACGACGTCGACGCGGCCCGCGCCGTGCGCCTCGCGGGCGGTGAGGCCGTCGCCCTGTGGCACGGCGACCACGACCTGCGCGGCGTCGACGCCGTGGTGCTGCCGGGCGGCTTCTCCTACGGCGACTACCTGCGCTGCGGCGCGATCGCGCGCTTCGCCCCGGTCATGACCGAGGTCGTCGAGGCGGCCGGTCGCGGCGTGCCCGTCCTCGGCATCTGCAACGGCTTCCAGGTGCTCTGCGAGAGCCACCTGCTGCCGGGTGCGCTGATCCGCAACGACCACCGCAAGTTCGGCTGCCTCGACCAGCGGCTGGTGATCGAGAACGCCCGCACCGCCTGGACCTCCGACTACACCGAGGGCCAAGAGGTCACCGTCGCGCTCAAGAACGGCGAGGGGTCCTACGTGGCCGACGCCGCGACCCTCGACCGGCTGGAGGGCGAGGGGCAGGTCGTGGCCCGCTACGTCGGGGCCAACCCCAACGGGTCGCAGCGGGCGATCGCGGGCGTGACCAACGCGGCGGGCAACGTCGTCGGGCTGATGCCGCACCCCGAGCACGCGGTGGAGGACCTGTGCGGTCCCGGCACCGACGGTCTCGGCTTCTTCACCAGCGTGCTCGCGCGCGCGGCGTCCTTCAGCTGATCCGGCCGGCCTTCAGCGCCTTCAGCGTGCGGGGCCCCACGGTCCGGGTGGCCGGGAGACCGACCTTCTTCTGGTAGCCGGCGACGGCCCGGGCGGTGGCCGCGTCGTAGCGGCCGGTCACGCCGAGCCGCGCCCCGGTGGCGGCGTTCAGGCTGCGCTGCAGCCAGGTGACGTCGGGCCCGGTGGAGCGGGAGCCGATCGAGCGGCCGGTGAGCCCGGAGGCGTGCAGGGCGACCCAGTTCTGGGTGACGAAGTAGGGCCGCGCCTTGTGCCCGACGCTGCGCTGGAAGGCACGCATGCCCTGCTCGAAGGGGTCGTTCCACTGGCCGGTGACCTGGTAGGGGTAGCGACCGCGCTGCTTGAGCACGCATTGCAGGGCCGTGAGGTTGGCCGGCCGGTTCCAGCCGGTGCGCCGGTAGGACTGCTTGTTGATCGAGGCGGGCGAGCACTTCGCGTCGCTCATGTCGGTGCCGGTGTGGCGCGGCGTGGGGTTCGACGGCCGCCCGGTGGCCGGCGGCGCGGGGGCCGGCTCCGGAGCCGGTGCCGGGGTGGCGGCACCGCCGGGGAGCTTCGGCGTGCGCAGCTCCAGCCAGTTGCTGTCGATGTTGATGGTCACGCCGCCGTAGCGCTCGTTGTGGCCGCCGCGGTACTGCTTGGCCCGGCCGCCGTCCTGCCACCCGTCGCTGCGGATGTAGGTGGTCTTGGTGTTGCGCTTGCCGTCCCAGTCGGCGATCCAGATCTGGTCGGGCAGCGTGTGGGGGCTGCCCGCGCGCACCCGCTCGTCGTCGAGCAGCTTGATGCCCGAGGCGGCGCTGGAGTAGAAGCCGGAGGCGTAGCCGAGCTGGTGCAGCCGGCGGGTCCAGGCCGAGGTGAACCACAGCGCCGAGGCGTTGCACGCGGTCGAGTGGCGCAGGTTCCACGCCTCGAGGTCGTAGAAGATCGTGCTGCCCGGCACGATGCCCAGTCGCTTCGCGGCGCGGACGGCGTCCTCGGCCTCGGCGCGGCCCTGCGAGCGGGCCTTGCCGTAGGTGTTGGCCGTCGCCGAGCTGATGACGGGGTCGACGCGCGAGCTGTAGCGGGGGAAGCGGTGCGAGCACGAGGCCTGTGGGCCTAGCGTGATCGGCATCAGCCGCCAGCCGTCGGCGAGCTGGTTGCGCACCCAGCCGGCGGTGAGGTTCTTCTGGGTCTTGCAGAAGCGCGAGTCACCGGAGATGTAGACCCCCACCGCGCGGTACGGCGAGTGCCGCCGCCAGGTGCGCATCGCCGACTCGCTCACCGTCTCGCACTGGTCGAAGGCGCGGCCGGTGAAGTCGCCGGGCGTGACCGGGTTGGACGACGCGGCCAGCCTCACGGGCTCGAGCTCGGCGGGCGCGGCGACCGGGGTGCCGTGGGCGGAGAGCACGCCCGCGGTGAGCACGGCGACCAGACCGCCCACGAGGACCGTGGGCCGGGGGACCAAGCGCATCGCAATCTCCAAGAATGGGGGGAATAGCGCGCCACTTTAATCCCAGAAATCACAGCGGTAACACGGTCGCGGGAATTACAGAAATGTAATTCAATGTGCGTCGACCGCGATCTCGCGCCCCAGCCGGGCCCCTCCGAGCAGGCTCAGGCCGTCGCCGGACCAGAAGCTGCCGGGGTCGTAGAAGTTGGCGGGCCGGTCGGGGTCGAGCAGGCCCATCTCGGTGTAGGTGGTGGCCACCACCTCGGCGCAGTACGCCGTCTCCACCCCGGCGGAGTGGTGCACGCGGCCGCGCGCCCAGCGCGCCGCGAGCGAGACGGTCGTGGGGAAGGGGGTGCCGTCGAGCCGCGCGATGGTGCGCAGCAGCGCGTCCTCCTGGGCCGGGGTGACGCGCGCGTCGAGCTGGCGCAGCCAGGCGTGCTGCTCGTAGCGCCCGCACCACTGCGTGACCGCGTCGCGCAGGTCGTGCAGCTGCACCCCGCGGTGGTGGCTGCCGCTCCAGACGCAGCGCAGACCCTTGCCGAGCTCGGCGTGCCACATCAGCGGCGGCATGTCGTCGAGGACCACGGCCATGCCGACGTGGTTGACCGGGGCGTTGGTGAGGGTGCGGATCGCCCGGTCGGCGGCGGAGTGACCGCGGAAGAGCCACAGGTCCCCGGTGCGGGTCAGGTCGACGGCCTCGTCCAGACTGAGGGGGCTCGTGCGCATCCTGCTGGGGGTCCTCTCGTGACGCTGTCGCTGTGGAAGGTGCTCGGCGTCGCCGGCGTGGCCGGGGTCGCCGCGACCGGGGCCATCATCGCCCGTGACCAGCGCCAGCGCGCGCAGCTCACGCCCGAGGAGGTCCGCGCCCGGCTGCAGCAGCGTCTGGCCGAGGCGGACGACGGCGTTCCGCCCCGCTCTCCCTAGACTGCTGCCGTGCCGGAGCCCGCTGCCTCGCCCGTCCTGTCCTCGCTCGACACCGTGAGCCGCGCGGGCGCCGACCCCGACCGCGACCAGCCGTGGGCCGAGCTCGGGCTCAAGCCCGACGAGTACGCCCGGATCCGCGAGATCCTCGGCCGCCGCCCGACCAGCTCGGAGCTGGCGATGTACTCGGTGATGTGGAGCGAGCACTGCTCCTACAAGTCGAGCAAGGTGCACCTCAAGCAGTTCTCCGAGATCCCGCAGGAGACGCGCCGCGGCAAGATGCTCGCCGGCATCGGCGAGAACGCCGGCGTGATCGACATCGGTCAGGGCTACGCCGTGACCTTCAAGGTCGAGAGCCACAACCACCCGTCGTACGTCGAGCCCTACCAGGGCGCCGCGACCGGCGTCGGCGGCATCGTGCGCGACATCCTGGCCATGGGCGCGCGCCCGGTCGCCGTGATGGACCCGCTGCGCTTCGGCCCGCTCGACGCGCCTGACACCCACCGGGTGCTGCCCGGGATCGTGGCGGGCGTGGGCGGCTACGGCAACTGCCTGGGGCTGCCCAACATCGGCGGCGAGGCGGTCTTCGACGCGACGTACCTCGGCAACCCGCTGGTCAACGCGCTGTGCGTGGGCGTGCTGCGCCACGAGGACCTCCACCTGGCCAAGGCGAGCGGGGCCGGCAACCTGGTGGTGCTCTACGGCGCCCGCACCGGCGGCGACGGCATCGGCGGGGTCAGCGTGCTGGCCAGCGAGACCTTCTCCGACGGCGGACCGACAAAGCGGCCGAGCGTGCAGGTGGGCGACCCCTTCCAGGAGAAGCTGCTCATCGAGTGCACCCTGGAGCTCTTCGCCGCCGGCGTGGTCGCCGGCATCCAGGACCTCGGCGGGGCGGGGCTCTCGTGCGCGACCAGCGAGCTGGCCAGCGCCGGCGACGGTGGCATGCACGTCGACCTCGAGAGGGTGCCGCTGCGCGACTCCTCGCTGGCGCCCGAGGAGATCCTCATGAGCGAGAGCCAGGAGCGGATGATGGCGGTCGTCGAGCCGGCCGACGTCGAGCGCTTCCTGGCGATCTGCGAGCGGTGGGACGTCGAGGCCACGGTGATCGGCGAGGTCACCGAGGGCGAGCGGCTGCAGATCGACTGGCACGGCGAGCGCGTGGTCGACGTGCCGCCGCGCTCGGTGGCACACGACGGTCCGACCTACCAGCGCCCCTTCGCGCGACCCGACGAGCAGGACGCGCTGCAGGCCGACCGTGCCGAGGACCTCCCGCGGCCCTCGGGTGGGGAGGAGCTGCGCGGCACGTTGCTGCGGCTGCTGGCGAGCCCCAACCTGTGCGACAAGTCCTGGATCACCGACCAGTACGACCGCTACGTGCGCGGCAACACCGTGCTCGCCCAGCCGAGCGACGCCGGCATGGTGCGCGTCGACGAGGAGACCGGGCTCGGCGTCGCGGTCAGCACCGACTGCAACGGTCGCTTCGCCCGGCTCGACCCGTACGCCGGCGCGCAGCTGGCGCTGGCGGAGAGCCACCGCAACGTCGCCGCAGGAGGTGCGGTGCCCCTGGCCATCAGCGACTGCCTCAACTTCGGCAGCCCCGAGGACCCCGCGGTGATGTGGCAGTTCGCCGAGGCCTGCCGCGGTCTCAAGGACGCCTGCGTCGAGCTGGGCATCCCGGTGACGGGCGGCAACGTCAGCCTCTACAACCAGACAGGCGAGACCGCGATCCTCCCCACCCCGGTCGTCGCGGTGCTCGGCGTGATCGACGACGTCACGCGGCGCACCCCCACCGGCTTCACCGCCGCGGGCCACCGGGTGCTGCTGCTCGGCGAGACCCGCGAGGAGCTGTCGGGGTCGGAGTGGGCCCACGTGGTCCACGGCCACCTCGGCGGGCTGCCTCCCCGGGTCGACCTGGGCGCGGAGGCCGCGCTCGCCGCCCTGCTCGCCGAGGCCGGGCCCGGCCGCGGGCTGCTCGGCGGCGCCCACGACCTCTCCGACGGCGGGCTCGCCCAGGCGCTGGCCGAGTCTTCGCTGGCGCGCGGGATCGGCTGCACCGTCGAGCTGCCCGGCGACCCCTTCGTCGCCCTCTTCGCCGAGTCGACGGCGCGGTGCCTGGTCACCGTGGCCCCCGAGCAGGAGGCCGAGCTGCTGGCCCTGGCCGGCGAGCACGGCGTGCCCGTGACCGCCCTGGGCAGCACCGGCGGCGACGTGCTCGAGGTCGGCACCTTCGCGGTGCCGGTCGAGGAGCTGCGCACCGCCTGGACGGCCACGCTGCCCGCCGCCCTGGGCTGAGTCCCGCTCCGGGTCGAGCCGCGCATCCCGGTGGTCTTGTCCACCTTCGGTGGGCTTTCGTAACTAGCGCCCGACTTGTCGTGAATGTGCGAGCCTGGCGGCGCTGCCCGCGGCTGCGGGCGCGTGGTCCCCGGGGGAGTGGCGATGGTGGAGCGCGTGCGGCTGCTACGCCGGCGTCCCGTGCTGCTCGGCGCAGTCGCGGGCCTCGTGGTCCTCGCGGCCGCGCTGGTGGTGCCTCGGCTGCTGCCCGTGCCCCGCGCCGTCGACGCCGCCGAGCTGCTCCTGGGCGGGTACGCCGCGCTCCTGTGCGCCCGGGTGGCGCGCCACTCCCGCGGTCGGGAGCGGCTGGCGTGGTCGCTGCTCACGCTGGCGCTGGTGTGCTGGAGCTGGAGCGGCGTCACCCACGCGGTGCAGACGGTGCTCGGGCAGCCGCTCTCCGAGGCCGGCCTGGCGCTGCACGCGCCGTACGCCGCGGGACTGCTGCTGACCTGGGTCGCGCTGCTGCGGCTGCCGGTCCGAGCGTGGCGCCCCGGTGAGCGGGCGAGGGCCTGGCTCGACGGGGTCGTGCTCTTCGCCTGCTTGCTGCTGCTCCTGCACCTGCTGCTGCTGCGGCGCGTGCTCGGCGACGCCAGCCCCGCGGAGACCGCGCTCGCCCTCGGCTACGTGCTGGTCGACCTCGGGCTCGTGGTCACCGCGGTCGACGTGCTGCGCCGGTGCGGGCCGCGTCGCCGTCCCCCGCTGCTGCTGGTCGCGGCCGCGCTCGCGCTGTGGACGGTGGCCGACGGCGCGACCCTGGTCGACCTCGTCTCCGGCAGCTCCGGTGCCCAGGTCCTCGCGAACGCGCTGTACGCCGCGGGCTTCGCGCTGGTCGCGGCCGCCGCCCGCGCCGCGCTGCACCCGCCGCTGCCGCACGAGCGTCCGCTGCCGGCCGCCCCGCGCGCCACCCGCGCGGCCCGTCACGCCGCCGCTGTCGGGCCCGACGTCTTCATCCTGGCCGTCAGCTGGGTGGTGCTCCTGGTGGGCCCGCGCAGTGCCGTCGACTGGGCGCTCACGGCGCTCGCCGGCGGGCTCGCCGCGGTCCGCCAGGTGTGGCAGGCCACCCGGGCGACCCGCACCTGCGACCAGCTGGAGCGCATGGTCGCCGAGCCCACCGACGAGCTGCAGTTCGTCACCGGGAGCCACGGCCGCATCCTCGACGCCGTCGGCGAGGGCATCATCGGGGTCGACCACCGCGGCCGGATCTCCTTCGCCAACGCCAAGGCGCTGCACCGCCTCGGCTGGTCGCGCGAGGAGCTGCTGGAGCGCGACGCCTGCGAGGTGCTCTGCCCCGAGCCGCACCGCCAGTGCGCCGTGCAGCTCGTGCTCGAGACGGGGGCGGCGCTGCAGGACGTCGAGACGGCGTACCTGCACCGCGACGGCACCCTGCTGCCCGTCGAGCTCACCGCCGCGCCCAAGCCCGACGAGCGCGACTCCGACCTGCACGGGGTCGTCGTCGCCTTCCGCGACGTCAGCGCCAAGCGGGCCATCGAGCAGCACAAGCACCAGTTCGTCTCCTCGGTCAGCCACGAGCTGCGCACCCCGCTGACCTCGATCCGGGGAGTGCTGGAGGTGCTGGCCGACGGCGACGCGGGCGACCTGACGCCGACGGCGCGCTCGCTGGTGGTCACCGCCGAGCGCGGCGTGCAGCGCCTGGGTCGGCTGGTCGACGACATCATCGACGTCGAGAAGCTCGCGGCCGGCACCTTCAGCGTGGTGCCCGTCGCGACCGACCTCGAGGAGGTGCTGCTCGACGCGGTGACCTCGCTGCAACCGCTGGCCGCGCAGACCGGCGTGGGGATCTTCCTGGAGCCGCTGCAGGTCGACCCGGTCTGGTGCGACCCCGACCGGGTGGTGCAGGCGCTGGTCAACCTGATCGGCAACGCCGTGAAGTTCAGCGCTCCCGGCGACGCGGTCGAGGTGCACGCCGGCAGCGCCGACGGCGAGGTGCGGGTCGAGGTGCGCGACCAGGGCCGCGGCATCCCCGCCGAGGACCTGCCGCACGTCTTCGAGCGCTTCCGCCAGGTGAGCGTCTCCGACGCCAAGGAGAAGGGCGGCACCGGCCTCGGCCTGACGATCACCCGCTCCATCGTGGAGCGGCACGGCGGCCGCATCTGGGTGGAGAGCGAGCTCGGCGTGGGCTCCACCTTCGGCTTCACGCTGCCGGTGGTGGCGGTGCCGCGCACGGCCGACGAGGTGGTCGGGGCCGCTCCCGCGGCCTCGCGCGAGCTCGTGGGCGCCCCGGAGCCCGAGGTCCGGGGCGTCGCCTAGGGTCGCTCCGTGCCCGCCCGACTCCGTCCCGCCGACCCTGCGCAGGTCGCCGAGGCGCTGGCGCGCGACGAGCCGACCCGCGCCGACCTCAAGCTGCTCGTCAAGCACTTCCTCGCTGTGCTCTCCGAGCGCGCCCCCGGGGCGTCGGTCGAGGTGCGCGTGCCGCCGTACGCCGCCGCCCAGGTGGTGCCCGGTGTGCGACACACCCGCGGCACCCCGCCCGCCGTCGTCGAGCTCGACGCGGAGGTCTGGATCGCCCTCGCGACCGGGCGCACCACCTGGGCCGAGGAGCTCGCCGCCGGCCACGTGCGGGCCTCGGGCGAGCGCGCCGACCTGGCGGCGTACCTCCCGCTGGGCTGAGACGGCTGCCCCGTAGGGTCCGCGTCATGGACATCGCTGAGCTGCGCAGGCGCGTCGAGGCCGAGCTGCCGAGGGTCCGTCGGGACCTCGAGGACCTGGTGCGGATCGAGTCGGTCAGCGCCGACCCGGCGCGGGCCGAGCAGGTGCAGCGCAGCGCCGAGGCCACCGCCGCGCTCTTCGCCGCCGAGGGCCTCCGGACGCGCATCGTCACGGCGCACGACGACGGCGTCGCGCCCGCGGTGATCGCCACGAGGCCGGCCCCCGAGGGTCGCCCGACCGTGCTGCTCTACGCCCACCACGACGTGCAGCCGGAGAACGACCACGCCGAGTGGGACTCGCCGCCCTTCGAGCCCACCGAGCGCGACGGGCGGCTCTACGGCCGCGGCGCCGCCGACGACAAGGCCGGCATCGCCGCCCACCTCGCTGCGATCCGCGCGCTCGGCGACGACCTCGACGTCGGGGTCACGGTCTTCGTCGAGGGCGAGGAGGAGGTCGGCAGCGACACCCTGCCCGCGCTGCTGGCCCGCTACGTCGACGACCTGCGTGCCGAGGTGATCGTGATCGCCGACAGCGGCAACTGGGACATCGGCGTGCCCGCCCTGACCACCAGCCTGCGCGGGCTGGTGCGGGTCGACGTCACCGTGCGCACGCTGACCCACGCGGTGCACTCGGGCATGTGGGGCGGCGTCGTGCCCGACGCGCTGATGGCGCTGGCCCGGCTGCTCTCCCAGCTCTACGACGCCGACGGTGGGCTCGCGGTCGCCGGCCTGCACGCCTCGCCCGCCGCCGACGTCGACTACCCCCTCGACCGGCTCCGCGCCGAGTCCGGCCTGGCTGAGGGCGTGCAGCAGGTCGGCACCGGTCCCGCGGTGGAGCGGCTGTGGACGCAGCCCGCGCTCACCGTCACCGGCATCGACGCCCCGCGCGTCGACGGCGCCAGCAACACCCTGACCCCCGTCGCCCGGGCCAAGCTGTCGATGCGCATCGCCCCCGGCGACACCTGCGAGAGCGCGCTGGCCGCCCTCACCGCGCACCTGGACGCCACGGTGCCGTGGGGAGCCCAGCTCGACGTCGACGTCGTCGACACCGGCGAGGCCACCGCGATCGACGCCACCGGACCGGCGTACGACGTGGCCCGCAGCGCCTTCGAGCGGGCCTGGGACGGCACCCCGCCGATCGACATGGGGGTGGGCGGCTCGATCCCCTTCATCGCGGAGTTCCTCGAGCGCTTCCCGGAGGCCAGCGTGCTCGTGACCGGGGTCGAGGACCCCGACACGCGGGCGCACGGCGCCAACGAGGGCCTGCACCTGGCCGAGTTCGCCCGGGTCTGCCTCGCCGAGACCCTGCTGCTCCACGACCTCGCCCTGGAGCCCGCCGCTCACTGACGGTCCGGCACCCGCTCCAGGCACTACGATGCCGCCCTGAGGACTGCGCGGCGTGCCCGGACGCCGCGCCGCGCTGGGGATGGGGCGGGGTGTGCGTGCGGCAGGACCGAGCCCGGTGAGCTCCCCGCCGTGGCTCGTCGTCGTCCTCGTGCTGGCGAGCGGCGTGGCCGCCCTGGTCGCGTCGTCCTCCCTGGTCGCCGCCGTGGTCGCCCAGCTGGCGGTGGTCGGCGTCTGCGTGCCGGTGGTGGTCTGGTGCCGCCGCGCCGCCGTCGCCAGCGACGGCCGCTGGGCGTCGGGCTGGCGGCTGCTGACCCTGGCAGCCGTGCTCTTCCCGGCGGCCAACCTCGTCACGGTGGTCTCGGTGGTGCTGCCCGACCGCGGCATCAACAGCCTGATCTATCCCCTGCAGGGCGGCGCGATGCTGGCGGTGCTCACGGCGCTGGTCGTGCTGCCGCGCCCCCGGCGCAGTCGCGGGCTCACGCTGCGCACCTGGCTCGACGTGGCCGTGCTGGTCTCGAGCGTGGCGCTGGTCGGCGCCGTGGTCCTCATGGGCGGCGAGCTCAGGTCGTCGGCGGGCGCCGACCTGGTCTTCGCGCTGGCCTACCCCACCGCCTCGCTGGCGATGCTCGCCGTCGCCTACGAGCTCAGCCGACACCACGTGCAGGCGGACCGACCCGAGCTCGCCTTCCTCACCGCAGCCTTCGCGGTCTGGCTGGTCGGCGCCACGGCGTACGCCGCGCTGACTCCCGACGCCTACGTCGCCCCCGCGCCGGTGTCGTGGACGGTCGGCGTCGGCAGCCTGCTGCTGGGCCTCGCCGCGCGGGTCGCCGCGCGACCCCGCGGCGCCGGCTCCGAGCTCGGGGAGCGCACGGCGCGCGTCGTGCTCGCGGCGCCCGAGGCGTCGGTGGTGCTGGCCGCGCTGACCGTGGTGCTCGGCGGCCTGCCGCTGGGGCCGCAACGGGTGCTGGCCGCCGTGGTGGCGGCCGTGGTCATCGCCCGGCACCTGGTGGTCACCTCCGACGCGCGCCGCTTCCACTGGCGCCTGGAGCGGGAGGTGGCCGAGCGCACGACCGAGCTGCGTCGCATGACCGAGCGCTACGTGCGCATCCTCGACACCGTGGGCGACGGCATCGTGAGCATCGGCCCCTCGGGACGGGTCATCTTCGTCAACGCCGCGGCGCGCCGGCTGCTCGTCGCCCGTGACGGCGAGCTCGTCGGACGCGACGCGTGCGAGGCGCTGTGCACCCCGGCGCCGCACGACTGCCCCTTCGAGGAGGTCGGTCGCGGCCGCGTGCTGCGCGGCGTCGACACCGAGCTGCGCCGCTCCGACGGGGGGATCGTGCCGGTCGAGCTGAGTGCCGCGCCCGAGCTCCGTGACGGCCAGGAGCTGCCGCGGGGCGCCGTCGCGGCCTTCCGCGACGTCTCCGACCGCATCGCCGTCGAGCAGGTCAAGCGCCAGTTCGTCTCCTCGGTCAGCCACGAGCTGCGGACGCCGCTGACCTCCGTGCGCGGCGTCCTGGAGATGTTCGCCGACGGCGAGGCCGGCGACCTCAGTCCCGTGGGCCGGTCGCTGGCCGCCAACGCCAGCCGCGGCGTGGAGCGGCTGAGCCGCCTCGTCGACGACATCATCGACGCCGAGAAGCTGGCCACGGGCGAGTTCCGGATGCAGTGCTCCCGCGTCCCGCTCCCGCGGCTGCTGCGCGACGCCGCCGCCACGCTGCAACCGCTGGCCGCCGGCTCCGGGGTGAGCCTGGTCGTCGAGGCCCCCGGGTCCGACGTGGTCTGGGCCGACCCCGACCGGGTGGAGCAGGCCCTGGTCAACCTGGTGGGCAACGCGGTGAAGTTCTCCCCCCGTGGCAGTGCGGTGACCGTGGGCGCGTCCGCACTCGACGGCCACGCCGTGGTCTCCGTGCGCGACGAGGGCCCGGGCATCCCGGGCGACCAGCTCGAGCACGTCTTCGAGCGCTTCCACCAGGTCACGTCCGGCGACGCCACCGACCGCGGCGGCACCGGGCTCGGGCTCACCATCACCCGGGCGATCGTGGCGCAGCACGGCGGCCGGGTCTGGGTGGAGAGCGCCGAGGGTGAGGGCGCGACCTTCCACTTCACGCTGCCCCTCGCGGGCGCGCACGGCGTGAACGGACGGCCCCGATAGCCTGCAGCGGTGCCGCTCTCGACCGAGGCCGTCCTCGCGCTGGTCCAGGAGGTCGCCGCCGAGGTGGTGACCCCGCGCTTCCGCTCCCTGAGCGAGGAGCAGATCGACGAGAAGCGCCCCGGCGACCTCGTCACGGTCGCCGACCGCGAGGCCGAGGAGCTGATCACCGCGGCGCTGCGGGCGGCGTACCCCGACGCCGTCGTGCTCGGCGAGGAGGCCTTCTCCCTCGACCGCGAGCTGCTGCCGCGCTTCGTGGCCGCCGACCACGGCTTCACCGTCGACCCGGTCGACGGCACCAAGAACTTCGTCGCCGGGTCGCCCGACCACGCCGTCATGGTCAGCGAGGTGCGCGACGGCCAGCCGGTGCGCGGCTGGATCTGGCAGCCGGAGCACCGGCGCGCGTGGGTCGCCGAGCACGGCGCCGGGGTGACCCGTGACGGCGAGCAGGTGCGCCGCGCCCCCGCCGGCGACCAGCCGCAGGGAGCGACGTCCATCTGGTCGCGCCGCGGGCGCCACCCCGAGGGCCTGCCCTCGCTGCGCGGGTCCTGGGTCTGCTGCGGCGTCGACTACCCCCGGCTGATCGAGGGTGCGGCCGACTACCTGCTCTACGGCCACACCAACCCCTGGGACCACCTCCCCGGCGCGCTCATGGTCCGCGAGGCCGGTGGCGCGGTCGCCCACGCCGACGGCACGCCGTACGACGCTCGCTCGGGGGGTCGCGGGCTGGTCGTCGCCTCCGACCCCGCCACGCTCGACCGCGCGGTCGAGGCCTGCCGCGACCTCTGGCCGCGACCTCGCGGCTGACCCCACCCAAGACCCCGGGGCACACCCCGGCACTCTCGGGATGCGGACACGCGTCTCGCGAGGCGAGCGTCGTGCGCAGGGATGAAGTTGCATGAAGTGGACGTACCGGATGGTTGGGTGCTCAACGACCGGCGGGTAGGTTCCGAGGCGGGGAGGGAAGCCCGGGTGCGCCCGGGTCCCCACACGGTCTTGGAGCGACGCGTGACGACCCAGTCCGACCTCACCGACACCTCACCAGCCGGGGCCAGCCGACGCGGCTTCCTCGGCTACGTCCTCGGCGGCAGCACCCTCGTCGCCGCGGCTGACCTCGGCCTGGGCCGCGCCCCCGCGGCCCACGCCGCCGTCCCCTCGCCGCCGCAGGTCGCCGAGCTCTACGACCTCGAGGACCTGCAGACCGACGCCGCCCGGCCGACGGCCAACCTGATCACCATCACCGTCGACGACGAGGGCCGCGCGACCTTCGCGCTGCCGCGCTCGGAGAACGGGCAGGGCATCACGACCTCGACGGCGATGCTCATCGCCGAGGAGCTCGACATCGACGTCGAGGACGTGGTGGTCGAGCTCGCGCCGGCGCGGCCCGAGCTGGTCTTCAACCAGCTCACCGGCGGCTCCAACACCACCGTCTCCACCTACACCCCGGTGCGGGTGGCCGCGGCGATCGCCAAGGGCGCGCTGCTGCGCGCGGCCGCCGTCCAGCTCCGCACCACCGTCGACCTGCTGGAGTCGAAGGCCGGCGTGATCCGTGCCCCGGGCGGCGCCTCCGCGACGTACGGCGAGCTGGCGCGCGCGGCGGCGTCCGAGACCACCCAGCGCGTCGAGGTCGACCTCAAGCCGGCCTCGGAGTTCACCACCATCGGGACGCCGCGCAACCGGGTCGACGCCCGCGACATCGTGACCGGCGCCAAGAAGTTCGTCACCGACCTCGACGTGCCCGACGCCCTTCCCACGATGGTCTGCCGCCCGCCGACGCTCAACGGCACCCCGCGGGCCCTGCGCAACCGCGCCGAGGTGCTCGCCATGCCCGGCGTGACCGACGTCGCCCAGATCGCCACCGGCATCGCGGTGCGCGCCGAGACCTTCGGCCAGTGCATCGAGGCGATCCGCGCGATGGACGTGGAGTGGAACGGCGGACCCGTCGACGGGGAGGACGACGAGTCGGTCCTCGCCGGCCTGCGCCGGGCCGCGCTCCCGATGGCCGTGCCGAAGGTGCCCGTGCTGGCCAAGACGGTCGACCTCGAGTTCGAGTTCATGTTCCGCAGCTCCGCCGCCCTCGAGCCGTACGCCGCCATCGCCGACGTCCGCGACGGTCGCGCCGAGGTCTGGGCGGGCCTGAAGGCCCCGATCGTGGCCCAGAAGAAGATCGCCGAGGCGATCCTGCTGCCCACCACGGCGATCACGGTCAACGTCGTCACGGGCGGGGGGTCCTTCGGCCACAAGCTCTTCCCCGACCACGCGGTCGAGGCCGCCCGGGCGTCGAAGGCCATGGGCAAGCCGGTCAAGCTGATGTGGCACCGCGCCGACGAGCCCCGGCAGGGGCGGGTGCACCCCCTGTGCACCTCCCGGGTGCGCGCCACCCACCTCGCCGGGCAGGTGCTGAGCTTCGAGCAGCGGCACACCAGCGTCGAGACCGACTTCAGCCACGGGCTGGGCGACATGCTCAGCGCCACCGCCGCCGAGCTGCCGCCGGGCGTGGGCAACCTCTCCGTCGCGGAGGGCATCTTCGCCCTCACCCAGGAGCTGCCCTACGACTTCGGTGTCGTGACCCAGCTGCTGACGGAGGCCGACCGGCGCTTCAACACCGGCTCGATGCGCAACATCTACTCGCCCGACGTGCGCGTCGCCAACGAGCTGGTCGTCGACGTGCTGGCCGCGGCGCTGCGCAAGGACCCGCTCGACTTCCGGCTGCAGTTCCTCAAGGACGAGCGCACCCGCGCGGTGCTGGAGCGTGCGGCCGAGGTGGCCGGCTGGGGCAAGGCGATGCCACCCGGCACCGCGATGGGGCTGGCCGTCCACAAGGAGTACAAGGGCTCCACGGCCTGCGTGGTCGAGCTCGACTGCCGCCCCGAGACCGTGGGGCGGACCGTCCGCGACGCCGTCACCGGGCCCCGCGTGACCAAGGCGGTCTTCGCCGTCGACGCCGGCCTGGTCGTCAACCCGCGCGGCCTGGAGGCGCAGATGATCGGCGGCTTCGCCGACGGGCTCGCCCTGACCCTGACCAGCAGCCTGCACCTGCGCGACGGTCACTTCCTCGAGGCGAGCTGGGACAACTACTTCTACACGCGCCAGTGGAACGTCCCGCCCGACTTCCGGGTGGAGATCGTCGACGCCGGGGTCGACCAGCCGGGCGGTGCGGGGGAGGCCGGCGTCGCCGCGTCGGCCGCCGCCGTGGCCTGCGCCTACGCCCGCGCCACGGGCAGCGTCCCGAAGCGCTTCCCCATCAACCACGACGACCCGATCTCCTTCGAGGTCAAGTCGTTCGTCCCGCCGGTCCCCGCCGCGCCGACCAACGGGCGCGACCTCACCTACTAGAGCCTGGAGTCCCCATGCCGATGCACACCTTCACCGTCAACGGCGAGACCGTGACCGTCGACGCCGACGACGACGTCCGCCTGCTCTGGGTGATCCGCGACCTCCTCGGCCTCACCGGTCCCAAGTACGGCTGCGGGATCAACGTCTGCAAGGCCTGCACCTCGCACCTCAACGGCAAGGCCTTCAACCCGTGCGCCGTCCGGGTCGGCGACGTCGCGGAGTCCGACGAGGTCACGACCATCGAGGGCCTCGCCGACACCGACGGCACCCCCGAGGGGGAGCTGCACCCGATGCAGGAGGCCTGGCTCGAGCGCGACGTCGCCCAGTGCGGCTACTGCCAGCCCGGCCAGATCATGGCGGCGGTCGCCAAGGTGAAGCAGGTCAGGGCCGAGGGGCGCTCGGTGACCGAGGCCGACCTCGACGAGATCCGCAACGTCTGCCGCTGCGGCACCTACACCCGGATCCGCGAGGCGGTGAAGCTCGGCGCCGCCCGCATGTGAGGGTCCGGCTGCCCGTACAGTGGGGCCCGTGGCCAGCCCCCCCAGCCGTCATCGCGGGCGCCGTGGTGACGGCCGCCTCACCCAGGAGATCGATCCCCACGACCGCGGCCCGCAGGACGCCTGCGGCGTCTTCGGCGTCTGGGCGCCGGGGGAGGACGTCGCCAAGCTGAGCTACTTCGGGCTCTACGCCCTGCAGCACCGCGGCCAGGAGTCGGCCGGGATCTCGGTGAGCAACGGCAGCCAGATCCTGGTCTACAAGGACATGGGACTGGTCTCCCAGGTCTTCGACGAGTCCACGCTGGAGGCGCTCAAGGGCCACGTCGCGGTCGGGCACTCGCGCTACTCCACCACCGGCGCCAGCACCTGGGACAACGCGCAGCCCACCTTCCGCTCGACCCCGGACGGCTCGATCGCGCTCGCCCACAACGGCAACCTGACCAACACCCGCGAGCTGCAGCGGATGGTCGCCGACCTGCCCCACGACGACGAGCTCGACTTCGGCCGCAAGCTCCAGGTGAGCACCAACGACACCTCGCTCGTGACGGCCCTGCTCGCCCACCACCCCGACACCTCCCTGGAGGAGCGCGCGGCCGAGCTGCTGCCCTCGCTGCGGGGCGCCTTCTCCTTCGTCTGGATGGACGAGCAGACGCTGTACGCCGCCCGCGACCCGCAGGGCATCCGGCCCCTGGTCGTGGGCCGGCTCGAGCGCGGTTGGGTCGTGGCCAGCGAGACCGCCGCGCTCGACATCGTGGGTGCCTCCTTCGTCCGCGAGGTCGAGCCGGGCGAGATGGTCGTCGTCGACGAGGACGGCCTGCGCACCCGTCGCTTCGCCGAGGCCGCGCCGAAGGGCTGCCTCTTCGAGTTCGTCTACCTCGCCCGCCCCGACACCCGCATCTCCGGCACCCGGATGCACTCGGTCCGGGTCGAGATCGGTCGCCGGCTGGCCCGCGAGTTCCCTGCCGACGCCGACCTCGTCATGCCCGTGCCCGAGTCCGGCACCCCCGCCGCCATCGGGTACGCCGAGGAGAGCGGCATCCCCTACGGCATCGGGCTGGTCAAGAACAGCTACGTCGGCCGCACCTTCATCCAGCCGAGCCAGACGATCCGGCAGCTCGGCATCCGGCTCAAGCTCAATCCGCTGCCCGACGTCATCGAGGGCAAGCGGCTGGTCGTCGTCGACGACTCCATCGTGCGCGGCAACACCCAGCGCGCGCTGGTCCGGATGCTCCGCGAGGCGGGCGCCCGCGAGGTGCACGTGCGGATCTCCTCGCCCCCGGTGAAGTGGCCCTGCTTCTACGGCATCGACTTCCCGACCCGCGCCGAGCTGATCGCCAACGGCCTCTCCTCCGAGGAGATCTGCGAGACCGTCGGGGCCGACTCGCTGGCCTACATCTCGCTGGAGGAGCTGGTCGAGGCGACCACGGTGCCCAACGACGAGCTGTGCCGGGCCTGCTTCGACGGCGTCTACCCCGTCGCCCTGCCCGAGCCCGAGCACCTCGGCAAGCACCTCCTCGAGCTCGCGCCGATGCTCGACGTCGGGACCCTGACCACCACCGTCGGCGGCACCGGGGCCGGCGACTCCCTGGAGCGGCCATGACCACGGGCAGCAGCTACGAGGACGCCGGCGTCTCGATCGAGGCCGGCGACCGCGCCGTCGAGCTGATGAAGGTGTGGGTCGACAAGGCCCGGCGCCCGGAGATGGTCGGCGGCATCGGCGGCTTCGCGGGGCTCTTCGACGCCAGCGCGCTCAAGGCCTACGACCGCCCGCTGCTGGCGTCGTCCGCCGACGGCGTCGGCACCAAGGTGGCGATCGCCCAGGCGATGGACAAGCACGACACCATCGGCTTCGACCTCGTCGGCATGCTCGTCGACGACCTGGTCGTCTGCGGCGCCGAGCCGCTCTTCCTGACCGACTACATCGCGACCGGGCGGGTGGTGCCCGAGCGCATCGCCGCCATCGTCAAGGGCATCGCGGAGGCGTGCGTGGTCGCGGGCTGCGCCCTCGTCGGCGGCGAGACCGCCGAGCACCCGGGGCTGCTCGGACCCGACGACTACGACGTGGCGGGCTCGACCACCGGCGTGGTCGAGGCCGGCCAGCTGCTCGGCCCGGGCCGGGTCCGTCCCGACGACGTCGTGGTCGCGATGGCCTCCTCGGGGCTCCACGCCAACGGCTACTCCCTGGTGCGGCACGTGCTGCTGCAGCAGGCGGGCCGGCAGCTGGACGAGCACGTCGACGACCTCGGCCGCACCCTGGGGGAGGAGCTGCTCGAGCCCACCCGGATCTATGCCCGGGCCTGTCTCGACCTCGCCCGCGACACCACCACCCACGCGATGTCGCACATCACCGGCGGTGGCCTGGCCGCCAACCTGGAGCGGGTGCTGCCGGTCGAGCTCGACGTCGTCCTCGACCGCAGCTCGTGGAGCCTGCCCCCGGTCTTCGGCCTGGTGGCGGAGACCGGCGGCGTCGCGCGCGACGACCTCGAGCGCACCCTCAACTGCGGGGTGGGCATGGTCTCGCTGACCGCGGCCGACGACGCCGACCGTGCCATCGCGCTGCTGGCCGGACACGGCATCGAGGCGTGGGTCGCCGGCACCGTCGTGCCCGCCGAGCCCGGGGGCGGCGGCCGGGTGCGCCTGGTCGGCCACCACCGCTGAGCTGCGCGGCGACCCGGCGGGGTCGCGTGCGGGATTGACCAGCGGCCGGTTAGGGTTGGGTCACGAACAGTTGATTCCGACCGGCTGCCGATGAGCGCCGGCCAGACGCGTGAGGGGGTCGACCCATATGGGGCGCGGCCGAGCTAAGGCGAAGCAGACCAAGGTCGCTCGCGATCTGAAGTACCGCACCCACGAGGCGGACTTCGGCGCGCTGGCGAAGGAGCTGCACGGCGACCAGCCGGAGGACGACGTCGACGAGGTCGACGACAAGTGGTCGGACTACGCCGACCGTCCTCGCGACTGACCTCACCGAGGGGCGCCCCCGGCGTCCCTCACCCCTCCGGCAGCCAGACGCCGGGTGCGGAGCGCTGCATGCGCTGCTCGGCGATGCGGTCCGCCGCGACCGCCGGTGGCACGCCGTCGGACGCTGCGCGCGCGAAGACCTCGCGCGTGGTCGCGTGGATCCCGGCGGCCCGCTCACGAGCACGGGCGAAGTCGAAGCCGTCCAGCTCGTCGGCGACCTGGATCAGGCCGCCTGCGTTGACGACGTAGTCGGGTGCGTAGAGCACGCCCCGCTCCTCCAGCAGCCGCTCCACGCCCGGGTGGGCGAGCTGGTTGTTGGCCGCCCCGCACACGACGCGGGCGCTGAGCACCGCCACGACGTCGTCGTCGAGGGCGCCGCCCAGCGCGCACGGCGCGTAGACGTCGAGCGGCTCGCGCACCAGGGCAGCGGTGTCGGCCACGGCCCGGACCTCGGGGCGGGCCTGGAGCAGGGCGCCGAGCGTCGGGGCGTGCACGTCGGTCACCACGACGTCGGCCCCCTCGTCGAGCAGGTGGCCGACGAGGTGACGGCCCACCTTGCCGACGCCGGCCACGCCCACGGTGCGTCCGGTGAGCTCGGGAGAGCCCCACGCCACCTCGGCGGCGGCGCGCATGCCCTGGTAGACGCCGTACGCCGTCAGCACCGAGCTGTCGCCCGCACCGCCCTGCTCCACGCTGCGCCCGGTCACGTAGCGGCACTGCTCGGCCACGACATCCATGTCGGCCGAGCAGGTGCCCACGTCGCAGGCGGTGTAGTAGCGCCCGCCCAGCGACTGCACGAAGCGCCCGTAGGAGCGCAGCAGGTCGGGCGTCTTGTCGGTGCGGGGGTCGCCGAGGATGACCGCCTTCCCGCCGCCGAGCGGGAGACCGGCCATGGCGGCCTTGTAGGACATCCCCCGGGAGAGCGCGAGCACGTCGCGCAGCGCGGCGTCCTGGTCGGCGTACGCGTGGAAGCGGGTGCCGCCGAGGGCCGGGCCCCGGGCGGTGGAGTGCACCGCGACGAGGGCGCGCAACCCGGTGTCGGGATCGGCGCAGGCGACCACCTGCTCGTGCCCTTCGAGGGCGTCGAACAGGCCGGTGGTGCTGGGGTGGGCGGGCTCCCGGTGGGTGGGGGGAGCGCTGGGGGACGTCGTCGTCACGGTGGTGACCTCTCGTGCGGGGCGGATGGCGCCCGGTCACGCAGGTCGTGCGCACCGGACACCTCCACGGTCCCACGCGGGTCGGGGCTGGACCACCCGCCGAGGGTCGGGGAGAATGTCAAGGCATGTCGGACTTGGCCCGATTGCACGATATCGGTGGCCCGGCAAGGGTGGATCTCGGCTGGTCTAGTCAAGATGCGGGGGTTTCGCCCCACTTTCCGGAATCCGGACATTTCAGGTTTCGCCAGACCTGCCCCGGTGGCAGTATCAACAGGCAGAGCAGGGAGCTCTGGAACCAAGCACCAAGGGGGAACGCCGTGGTTACGCGTCCGACCGAATCTGAATCACTCCTCACGCCCGCTGAGGTCGCCGCCATGTTCCGCGTGGACCCCAAGACGGTCACGCGCTGGGCGAAGGCCGGCAAGCTGTCCGCGATCCGCACGCTGGGTGGCCACCGCCGCTACCGCGAGTCCGAGGTGAAGGAGCTGCTGGGCGACGTCATCCCGACGCAGCGCAGCGCCCGCGAGTGACCCGCCGCCTCACCTGACCTGATCCGTCCCGGAGACCCCTCGGCTGCTCACCGGGGGGTCTCGGTCGTTCCCGCCCCTCGGTCGTCGGCGTCCGGGGGGTCTCGGCGTGCGGTGCCGTGGCGCAGCGCGAGGTGCCCGCCGAGGAAGCCCCCGGCCACCATCACCAGGTTGCCCGCGAGCGCGAGCCTGCCGCCGCGGCCGTGGCCGCCGCGCAGCCGGGCGACGAGCGAGCCGAGGAAGAGGAACGTCGCGGCGTCGGTGGCGACCGCGTGCACCGCGCCGACCCGGCGCTGGACCCCCCCGACCTCCGCCCAGTCGGCGGCCCCCGCCAGCGCGGTCGGCACGGAGGCCAGCAGCCCGAAGCCCGTCAGCAGCGTCGCCGCGCGGCGCGACTCGGCGCCACCGGTGAGGTCGAGGAGCGAGGCCCCCAGCCAGCACCCGGTCGTCACGTCGGTCAGCGGCGGGTGCATCGAGTGCCCCAGCGCGTCGGTGTGCAGCGGGCTGCGCCGCACCCGGTCGATCAGCGGCCCGTAGACGGCCTCCTGAGCGCGGGCGAGCCGTTCGGCGAGCTCGCTCTCGCCGACCGCTGCAGCCGCGCGTTGCGGCAGCGTCGTGCGTGCCACGTCGCCACGCTACGCCGTCGACGACCGGACGCCCACCCCTCAGAGCTGGTCGAGCAGCTGCTCCATGCGGGCGATCTCGGCCGACTGGCTGCTGCTGATGTCGTCGCGGGTCTCGCCGACACGGACGTCGAGGCCGCCGCCCGCCGTCTCGTCGGCCATCTGCACGGCGCCCTCGTGGTGGCCGATCATGTAGCGCAGGAAGAGCCGGTCGAAGTCCTCGCCCCGGGCCGTGCCGAGCCGGCCGAGCTGGGCCTGGGTGAGCATGCCGGTCATCTCCATGTGGCCGTGCTCGCCGTGGTCGAACTCCAGCGGGTCGTCGGAGGCCCGAGGCACCTCGAGGTCGCGCTCCTCGAGCCACGCGGCCATCATCGAGATCTCCGGTCCCTGGGCCGCGCTGATGCGCTCGGCCAGCAGCCTGACCCGGCGGTCGGTGGCGTGCTCGGCCGCCAGCTCGGTCATCTCCAGCGCCTGTGCGTGGTGCGGGATCATCATCTGCATGAACATCTCGTCGTCGTGAGACCACTCGTTGGGCGCCATCGTGGTGTCGGAGGGCACCTCGGTGGCCTGCTCGCCCGGCTCACCCCCCTGCACCAGGCGGGGCTCGCCGTCGGCGGCGGACGCCGACGCGGACGGCGTGGAGGAGCCCTCCGCGGCCTCGCCCCCGTCGTCGCTGCCGCCGCAGCCGGCGAGCGTGAGGACGAGCAACCCCGTCACGGCTGCGGCCGCGAGGCGGCCGGTGGGCGGTCCCGAGAGGGCCACGACGTCTCCTTGGTCCAGTCACGAAATCGGAACGATCTCGGACGAGTCGCCCCACAGCCCCTTTACAGGGCGTTGCGCCACAGGGTACGACGTTCTCGACACCTGGCGAATCTCGGTCGCCGGGTCACGATCGAAAGGTCTCGGGATGCATCATCGACTCAAGCGCACGCGCGCGCGCCGGCTGGGGATCCTGGCAGGGGCGCTCGCGGTCGCGGGACTGCTCGCCACCGCGAGCCCGGTCCTCGCCCACGAGGGCCACGGCGCGGAGGGCGCGGCCGCCGAGGTGTCGGTGCCCGCCGACGACCCGGCCTGCACGGCCCAGGAGCGCAAGAAGCTCGCCAAGGCGGGCGACAACTTCACCGAGGCCTGCGACCTCCCGGGCCAGGACTTCGCGCAGCTCGACGACCGCCGCGCGGCGCTGGACGAGGACGAGATCAGCAAGAGCGACAACATCGACCTCGTCGCCAACGTGCCGAAGCAGGGCGCCTTCAACTCCTTCGACAGCTACAACAGCGACCTGGCCTTCAAGGGCAACTACGTCTTCGCGGGCAACTACAACGGCTTCACCGTCTACGACATCAAGAACCCTAAGAAGCCGAAGGCGATCACGCAGTACATCTGCCCGGGCGGGCAGGGTGACCCGGCGGTCTACGGCGACATCCTGGTCTTCGCCGTCGACTCCAGCCGTAGCAGCAGCTCGTGCAACAACGTGCCGCAGAGCGCGGAGAACCCCACGTCGTGGGAGGGCCTGCGGGTCTTCGACATCAGCGACCCGAAGAACCCGGCGTACGTCGCCGCGGTCGAGACCGACTGCGGCTCGCACACCCAGACGCTGGCGCCGAGCCGCAACGGCAAGCAGCTCTTCGTCTACGTCTCCTCCTACGCGCCGCGGGCGAGCTTCCCCGACTGCCAGCCCCCGCACGACAAGATCAGCGTGGTGCAGATCGACGTGGAGAACCCGCGCGACGCCTCGGTCGTCAACGAGCCGGTGCTCTTCCCGGACGGCGGCATGCAGCCCGGCGGCTACTCCGCGGAGACCAGCGGCTGCCACGACATCACGGCGTACCCGGAGCGCAACATCGCCGCCGGTGCCTGCATGGGTGACGGCATCCTGCTCGACATCACCGACCGCAAGAACCCCTCGGTGATCGAGCGCGTGACCGACACCGAGAACTTCGCCTTCTGGCACTCGGCGACCTTCAGCAACGACGGCAAGAAGGTCATCTTCACCGACGAGCTGGGTGGCGGCGGTGCCGCGACCTGCAACCCGACGGTGGGCCTGCGCAAGGGCGCCAACGCGATCTACAGCGTCGAGAACCTCAACACGCTGACCTTCAAGAGCTACTACAAGATCCCCCGGGTGCAGTCCAACACCGAGAACTGCGTGGCCCACAACGGCTCGCTGATCCCGGTCAAGGGCAAGGACTTCATGGTGCAGGCCTGGTACCAGGGCGGCATCTCGGTCTTCAACTTCACCAAGGCCGCGAAGCCCAAGGAGATCGCCCACTTCGACCGTGGTCCGCTCTCCGACGCCTCGCTCCAGCTGGGCGGCTCGTGGTCGGCGTACTACTACAACGGCTACATCTACTCCAACGACATCCAGAAGGGCCTCGACGTCCTGAAGCTGGACGACAAGCGGACCAACTCCGCCGCGAAGGTGAAGATGGGCCAGTTCAACCCGCAGACCCAGCCCTCCTACGCGGGCTGAGCACCGGGCTCACAGCCACCAGCGGCACCGCCGCGGTCAGGCCGCTTCGGCGTCCTTGACCGCGGCGGTGCTGTGCTGCGGGACGACGACGTGCAGCGCGTTGCGCTCGACCCGGAAGTCGACGGGCGTGCGCAGCGCGACCTCGCCGTCGAGGTTGACACCCATCCGCTCGGCGGTGTGCACGCGGACGCGCCGGGTGAGCACGTGGTGCACGCGCTCGTGCTCCACGAAGCTGCCGTCCTTGAGGAAGCGGGCGATGGAGAGGTGGTCGCGCAGCCGCCCTCGCTCGATGGCGTAGACGTCGAGGGTGTGGTCGTCGACCGACGCCGTGGGCGAGACCGTCTGGCCGCCGCCGTAGTGCACGCCGTTGCCGACCGCGACCTGCAGCAGGTCGTCGAGCTCCATCGTCGGGTGGTCGCCGTCGGGGAACTCCAGGCGCGCGGAGAAGGGCCGGTGGTGCCGGTACGCCGCCAGCGTGGCGGCGGGGTAGGCGAGCGGACCGAGCCGGCGCTTGAGCCGGGGGCCGAGGCGCTCGGTGACCGCGACGGAGAGTCCGAGCGAGGCGACGTTGAGGAAGGGCAGCGCCAGCGAGGCGGTGTCGGGCCCGTAGCCGCGGGCGCGGCCCAGGTCGACGTCGACGACCTTGCCGGTGGCCAGCGTGCGGGTGGCCTCCTCGAGCCCCGTGGGGATCTGCAGCGTGCGCGCGAAGTCGTTGGCGGTGCCCAGCGGCAGCACGCCCAGGATCGTCCGGGTGCCGGCGAGACGGTCGGCCGCGGCCCCCACGGTGCCGTCGCCGCCACCCACGACCAGCAGGTCCGGCTGCTCCTCGAGCACCCGGTCGAGCGTCGGCACCAGCTCGGCCCCCGTCGGGACCGCGTGGATCCGGGCGGCGCGGAGCCCGGCCCGGTCGAGGTGGTCGCGCACCGCGCCGGCGAGGGCGGCGCCGCGGCGCGACGCGGAGTTGAGCACCACGTGCACGCGTGAGGGATCCAGGTCGGGTGGTGCGGAGGGCATGTCTCCGAGAGTAGGCACCCAGGGTGAGCGGGCCGTGTGCACGACCTGAGCGCCCGCTGAGATCAGGCGACCCGCAGCGCGTCGTGCAGGGCGTCGAGCACCCGTGCGGCGGCGACCCGGCCGTCGGTCATGTGCTGCACGGTCTGGGTGAAGTCCGTCATCCGCACCCCGCGGTCCGGCGTGCTGATCCGGTGCACCTCGACGCCCACGCCGAGGTCGGGGGTGCGCCCGGCCCGCATCGCGGCGCCGAGGCTGGCCACGAGCACGTCGACCGGCGTCCGGCTGCGCGGCGTGCGCAGCGTGGCGAGGGTGGCGTCGAGCACGAAGACGCGGGTGGGGGTGAGGTCGGCGGCCCCGGCCACGGGCACGTTGTCGGCCACGCCGCCGTCGACGTGCAGCTCCTCGCCGCCCGCGCCGTCGGGCAGCAGGACCGGCGCGAAGACCGCGGGCACGGCGGCGGAGGCGAGCAGCAGCCGGGCCAGGTCGCCGTGGCGGTGGTAGACCGCGCCCGTGCCGGCGAGCGGCGTGGTGACCACGCGCACCGGTGTGGGCAGCTGCTCGAGCCGCTCCACGGGCTGCCAGTCGCGGATCAGTCGGTGCAGTGCGTGGTGGGAGAAGAGGTAGGGCCGCTGCCGGGCCAGGTGGTGCACGCGGGTCAGCGTGCCGCCGGGGAAGATGTCGCGGGTGCGCAGCGCCAGCCACTTGGCCCGCAGCTCACGCACCCGGGCGCGGTCGGGACGCCAGGCCACGAAGGTGGCGTTGAGTGCGCCGACGGAGGTGCCCACCATCGCGTGCGGGACCACGCCGGCGTCCAGCAGCGCCTCCAGCATGCCGATCTGCACGGCGCCGCGCGCGGCGCCGCCGGACAGCACGAAGACGTTGCGGTGCGGCGCGCCCGAGAGGGTGGTGCTGAGATCCATGGCGCCCTCCTGCGTCCAGTCCCTGACTGCCCTCGAGCTCCCATGATGCGCCCCAGATGTCCGTTTTGCAGGGGAATCGAGAACGTGGGGCGACGGGCGAGGATCGGAACTCCCCGGATCCGGCGTCCGGGACGTCGTCGAGGGCCGGGGTCAGTCTCCCGAGAGGCGACGGTTGACCTGGCGGGTCAGCCACGCGGGGGAGAAGTGCGAGCCGAGGTTGAGCACCTTGGTCTGGGCCCCGACCGGGAAGTGCACCTGGTGCAGCGCGCGCCGCAGCCGCGAGGGCTCCGTGGCCGCCACGACGGCCTGCGCGACGTCGGAGGCGGTGAGCCGGATGCCCAGGGACCTGGTGGTGCCGGTCGACACGCCGTCGGTCATCGCGGTCTGCACGAAGAGCGGCCACATCGCGATCATCCGGATGCCGTGGCGCGCCCACTCCAGGTCGAGCGCCTCGGTGAGGCCGCGCACGTAGAACTTCGTGGCGCTGTAGTTGGCCAGCTCGGCCTGGCCGTAGATCGCGGAGGCCGACGCGAGGTTGACCACCGTCGCCGCGCCGTGCGCCCGTGCGGTGTGGCGCAGGGCCTCGAAGCCCGCGTGGAGCCCGTGCATGACGCCCTTGACGTTGATGTCGATCTCGCGGTCGTGCACGCCCACGGCGAGCTCCTCGAAGCGCCCGGCGCGCAGCACCCCGGCGTTGTTGACGAGCACGTCGAGCCGCCCGGTCTCGGCCACCAGCTCGTCGACCGCGAGCGCGAAGGCCTCGGCGTCGGTGACGTCGAGCCGGGCGGTGCGGACGCGGGCACCGAGCGCCTCCACCTCGGTGCGCAGCGTCTCCAGGCCTGCCTCGTCGACGTCGTAGGCGCCGATCGTGCAGCCGCGGCGCGCGAAGGCGAGCGAGATCTCGCGACCGATGCCGGCGGCGGCGCCGGTGACGAGGACGGTGCGGGCAGCAGGACCGGCGTTGACACTCATGGGGCCGATGTCTAGCAGGGATCGTTACCCGTGGGTATGACCCGCACCACGCGGCGCTCCGGCGCGACCGCCGCCCGGTCAGGCGAGCCCGACCACCCCGACCATGACGGGCAGCAGCGCCACGATGAGGATCGCGCCGAGCACGTCGAAGGTGATGCCGGTGCGGATCATCGTGGTGATGGGCACGATGCCGGAGCCGTAGACGATCGCGTTCTGCGGTGTCGAGACGGGCAGCATGAAGCCGAAGCTCGCGGCGAAGGTGGCCGCGAGCGCGGGGATGAAGGGGTTGACGTCGGCGGTCACGGCGATCGGGATGATGATCGGCACCACCACGGCGGCCGCCGCCGTGTTGCTGGTCGTCTCGGAGACCACGATCGCGAGCAGCGCGGCGAAGGCCGTCAGCGTGATGACGCTGCTGACGCCGAGCAGGTCGGAGGTGCCGGTGCCGATCGTCTCGGCCAGCCCGCTGGACTCCAGCAGCGACCCGAAGATGATGCCGGTGCCGAAGAGCACCACCGTGCCCCAGTCGATCCTGGCCGCGTCGCTCCAGCGCAGGGTGAACTCGCGCTCCTCCCACCTCGTGGGCAGCAGGAAGAGCAGCGAGGCCCCGAGCACCGCCACGACGCCCTCGTCGAGCCGGTCGCTGACGGCGGTGTACGTCGAGGACTCGGTGCCGGCCACGAGAGCGACCACACCGGGGAAGATCCACAGCGTCACCGTGGTGCCGAAGGCGATCAGCGTGTTGACCTCGGCCCGTGAGAGTCGACCCAGCTTGGCCTTCTCCGCGTCGACCCACTCCTCGACGCCCTCCAGGTGCCGGATCTCGGGCTTGTTGACGAGCAGCACCACCACGGCGAGCGCCACGAACATGCAGGCGCAGATCGGCACCGCCATGATCATCCAGTCGAGGAAGGAGATCCGGGTGCCGGTCGCCTCCTCGATGAGGCCGCGCCCGATGAGGTTGGGGGGCGAGCCGACGGGGGTCAGCAGGCCGCCCACGCTCGCGCCGTACGCCAGCATCAGCATCAGGGCCGCGCCCACGCGCAGCCGCAGCGGGTCGAAGCCCTCGTCGACGACGCCCTGGTCCTGCATCAGCTTGGCGATCACGGTGAGGATGCCGAGGGCGGTGGGCAGCAGCATCGCCACGGTGGCGGTGTTGGAGACGAAGGCCGAGAGCAGGCAGGTGATGGCGCCGAAGGCGATGATCACCCGGAAGGTCGAGGTGCCGACACCGGGGAGGTCGAGCACGAACATCGCGAAGCGCTTGGCCAGCCCGTGCTTGAGCATCGCCTGCGCCAGGATGAAGGCGCCGATGAAGGTGAAGACCGTGGAGGAGCCGAAGGGCGCGAGCGCCTCGTCGGCGGTGGCCACCCCGAGGAGCACGATCGCGGCGATCCCGATGAAGCCGCCGATCGGGATCGGCACCGGCTCGGTGACCCACAGCACCACCACCCCGAGGAGCACGGCGGCGAGGGTCTGCTGCTCGCCGGGCAGGTCGAGCGGGAGCAGCAGCATCACGATCGTGACCACCGGTGCGAGCACCAGCCCGACCGTGCGGCGGCCCTTCTCGAAGGCCTCCTCGCGCGGTGAGAGCTGCTGCTCCCCGAGACTGCGGTAGGTCGCGGGCCGCGAGAAGGCGGCGTCGACGTCGGTGCGGGACATGGCGGCTCCGAGAGGTGGGGACGTGTGTCCCAGGTCACCCTAATCGGCCGCGGGCGGTTCCGCCGGGCGGCGGAGCGGGCTAGCGTGCCGGGATCCAGCCCAGGAGTCTCGGAAACCGGAAGGCCTGCCCATGTCCCTCGACCGCCGCACCCTGCTGAAGACCACCGCGGCCGCCCCGCTCGCCGCCGGTCCCTTCGCTGGCCTGCTGACCACCCCCTCGGAGGGGCGCCGCCGGCCTCGTCCCGAGCGCCTGGTGCCGGTGCCCGACGACCGCGACGGCGCGGTGCGGCTGCACCTGCCCCGCGGCTTCTCCTACCGCTCCTTCCACGACACCGAGTCGCCGGTGGTGCTCGACGACGGCACCCGGCTGCCCGGCCGCCACGACGGCATGGGCGCCTTCAAAGGCAAGCGCGGGTCGACCGTGCTGGTGCGCAACCACGAGGTCAACAACCCCCAGCCGGCCTTCGGCCCGGGCACGCCGTACGACGCCATGGCCGGCGGCGGCACCACCACCGTGCACGTGGCCCGCGACGGGCGGGTGGAGCGGGCCTTCACCAGCCTCAACGGCACGATGATGAACTGCAGCGGCGGCCAGATGCCGTGGGGGGCGTGGGTCACCTGCGAGGAGACCGTCAACGGCCCCGACGTCGGCCCCGACTTCACCGGTGCGTCCAACGTGTCGCTCACCAAGCCGCACGGCTACGTCTTCGAGGTCCCGGTCGACGGGCAGTCCTCCCGCGAGCCGATCACGCGGGCCGGGCGCTTCCCGCACGAGGCGGTCTCCTTCGACCCGCGCGAGGGCGTGCTCTACCTGACCGAGGACAACTTCGCCTTCCCGTCGGGCTTCTACCGCTACAAGCCGCGCCGCCACCCGATGCGCGCCGGCTACCTCGACAACGAGGGGCGGCTGCAGATGCTCGCGGTGCGGGGACGCCCCGGAGCCCACCTCGAGGGGCAGCAGCGCCGTGGGGCGACGTACGACGTGCGCTGGGTCGACATCGACGAGCCGGACCCGACCTACACCTACACGCCCGGCGAGACGGCGCCGACCACCAACGACGAGGCGCTGCGCCACGTGAGCAGCCAGGGGCTGGCCCAGGGGGCGGCGAAGTTCTCCCGGCTGGAGGGTCAGGTCTACGACGACGGCGTCGTCTACTTCACCTCCACCCAGGGCGGGGGCGAGCCGGAGGTCGTCGAGGGCGACAACGTGGCGGGCTGGGGCAACGGCTTCGGCCAGGTGTGGGCCTACGACACCCGGCGCCAGACGCTGCGCTGCGTCTACCAGTCGCCGGGCAAGGACACCTTCGACTTCCCCGACAACATCACCGTCAGCAAGCGCGGCACGCTCGTGGTCTGCGAGGACAGCAGCCAGGACAACTACCTGCGCGGCCTCTCGACGCGCGGCCACCTGTGGGACATCGCGCTCAACCGGCTCACCAGCTCGACCGGCGTCGACCGCAGCAACGACGAGTTCGCCGGCTCGACCTTCAGCCACGACGGGCGCACGCTCTTCGTCAACATCCAGGCGAGCGCCGGCATGACGATCGCCATCACCGGCCCGTGGGGGCGCATCGGCGTCTGAGGCGCCGTACGGACCGTGGCCTGCGACTCCTGGGGTCCATGTGACTCAAGGGGCGCATTCGGGTACTGGCGCCTACGACGGGGTGGTACGACGTCGACAGCGGGAGGGCAACATGCCTGGAGAATACGGATTCATCGTCTGGATCATCGTGGGTGGCCTGGCGGGGTGGGTGGCCAGCAAGTTCATGGGCACCGACGCCCAGCAGGGCATCCTGCTCAACATCGTGGTGGGAGTCGTCGGGGCCTTCCTCGGCGGCTTCCTGCTGAGCCTGCTCACCGACCCGAGCGGCTTCGGCATCATCTTGACCTTCGTCACCGCGGTCGTGGGCGCCTGCCTGCTGCTGTGGATCGTCAAGGCGGTCACCGGCTCGCGCGCTCGCGCCTGAGCCCAGCCACAGCACGTATCACCCGGAGGGCCGGCCGCGAGGCCGGCCCTCCGGTGCGTCCGGACGGGTCCGGGCTCCTCGGAGCCCGGGTCCGCCCGGTCAGGTCAGCTGCTGGGTGCCGATCACGCTGAGCACCTGCAGCCTCTCGTGGCTCTCGGTGCCGGGGTCCGCGGTGTAGACGAGCAGCCGGTGCGACTGGTGGGGGTCGAAGAGCACCTGGCAGTTCAGCTCCAGCCGGCCCACCTCAGGGTGGTCGTAGCGCTTGACCTCGTCGGGCTCGACGCCGATCTCGTGGTCGGCCCACAGGGTCGCGAACTCCTCGCTCCGCTCCAGGAGCAGGTCGGCCAGCTCGGCCGCGCGCGACGTCGGTCCCCGCATCGCGGCGATGCTGCGGAGCCCGGCGGCGTACATCCGGGAGAGGAACGCGTGGTCCTCGGGCACGTGGAGCTCGCGGGAGGTCGGATCGGTGAACCACCGGTAGCCGGTGCTGCGGGCCGGTCCGGTGTAGCGGGTCCGGTCGCCGACGAGCGCCACCATGGGTGGGGTCTGGCGCAGGGTCTCGCCGAGCTCGGTCACGATCTCGACCGGGGTGTCGAGGAGCCGGTCGAGGATCCGCAGCATGCCGGGGCTGACGTGCTCGCTGCTCGGCCCGCGGGCGGGCGGCTGGTGCCCGGCGAGGCGGAAGAGGTGGTCGCGCTCGGCCACGGTGAGGTGCAGGCCCTGGGCGATCGAGGCGATCATCTGCTCCGACGGCTGCGGGCCCCGCTGCTGCTCCAGGCGGGAGTAGTAGTCGGTCGACATGTGGCAGAGCACGGCCACCTCCTCGCGGCGCAGGCCACGGGTGCGGCGTCGCTGCCCGCGCGGCATGCCGACGTCCTCGGGCTGCAGCGCCTCGCGGCGGCGTCGGAGGAACTCCGCGAGCTGGGGACGGTCGATCACGGCGGCTCTCCTCGGTGCGCGGTCGTCGGTCTCAGACGTTTCTACCCTCGGTGGACGCCCGGGCGTCGTCGGCGGGGAAGCTGACGCCGGCCAGCTCCTGCGACACCTCCCAGACCCGCTGTGCCTCCCGCTCGTCGCGCAGCGGGGGGTAGAGCTGCTGCTCCGCCGGCCCGCCCCCCACGTGCTGGAAGCCACGCGGGCCGTACAGCCGCCCGCCCTCGGCGTCCGGCGAGGTGGCGGCGAGCAGCGCGGGGAGGCCGGCGCTCTCCACGGTGCCGACGAGGAGGCCGCGCGCCGAGAGCGCCCTGATCACCCGTCGGCCCAGGGTGTCGCTCTCCCGGCCGAGCTCCGGTCGGGCCGCCAGCAGGCTGGTCGGCGCGACCCCGGGGTGGGAGAGGTTGCTGGTGATGCCCCAGCCGGAGGCGCGGCTGCGCCGGTCGAGCTCGAGGCCGAAGAGCCCGAAGGCGATCTTGGACTGGCGGTAGGCCCTCATGCCGTCGTAGTCGCGCTCCCACTGCAGGTCGTCCCAGTGCACCGAGCCGCGGGCCGCGGCCACGCTGACCTGGGAGGTGACCCGGGCGCGCCCCGCGCGCAGCAGGGGGAGCAGGTGCGAGACCAGGGCGACGTGGCCCAGGTGGTTGGTGCCCAGCTGCAGCTCGTGGCCGTCGACCGTGGTCTGCCGGGTCGGTGGCGTCATCACGCCGGCGTTGTTGACCAGCAGGTGGATCGGCGCCCCCTCGGCGCGGAGCGCCTCACCGAGGGCCGCGACGGAGTCCAGCGACGACAGGTCGAGCGTCTGAAGGGTGACGGTCGCCTCGGGCGCTGCCGCGTGGATCCGGTCGAGCGCCGCCCGGCCCTTGGCCGGGTTGCGCACCGGCAGCACGAGGTCGGCGCCCGCCGCGGCGAGTCGTGTCGCGATCCCGAGGCCGATGCCGTCGCTGCCGCCCGTGAGGACGGCGCGTCGGCCGGCGAGGTCCGGGACGGTGATGTCGAGGTCGGTACGAGGCATGGTGCGTGCTCCTGGTGGTCGTGGCGTCGGGGCCTGCGGGGCTCCCGGGTGCGTCACGACCCACGCTCGCGCAGATCGGCAGCCCTGTTCAGGGTCTGTCGATCCCCCCTTGGCGGCGCTCCCGGCTAGACCTGCTCGGCGGGGCACCACCAGGTGGTGCGGCTGCCGACGGTGGCGCGACGCATCTCGGCGCCGCAGCGCGGGCAGTGGCCGCCGCGGGCGCGGTGGGGGACCACCTCGCCGGTGTGGACGCCGCCGCGACGCAGGGCGCGGCGTACCGAGGCCCGCAGCTCGCGTCGCAGCTCGTCGAGCTCGTCGTCCCGCAGCTCCCCGGCAGGGCGCAGCGGCGAGATCCGGCTCTGCCAGAGCACCTCGTCGGCGAGCAGGTTGCCGACGCCCGCCAGCACCGACTGGTCCAGCAGCCGGGCCTTGAGCGGCGCCGTACCTCGGCCGACGCGCGCGCGGAAGTCGTCGCGGCCGATCTCCGCGGCGTCGGGACCGAGGGCGTCCAGGTCGGGGTCGAGCCGCACCCGGCCCAGGCGGCGCTTGTCGAAGAGGCGCAGGGTGCCGCCGTCGGCGAAGTGGAGGGTGAAGCGGTACCACTCCGGCTTGCGGGCGTTGCCGCGGCTCGGCTGGTCGCCCGAGGACCCCTGGTAGTCGCCACCCTCGTCGGAGGTGCCGTCGCGAGTCACCAGGATCCGCCCGCTCATGCCGAGGTGGAGGCCCAGCACCGGACCCTCCCCGTCGCGCGACCGGACGCCGGTGGTCTCGCACCACAGCGCCTTGCCACGCCGGTGCGCCGCGCGCAGCCGCCGCCCCAGCAGCGCCTCCCGGATCTCTCCCGGCGCGTGCGGCCGGCACTCGTAGGTGTCCGTGTCGTCGACGTCGACGATGCGACGGTCGAGCGCGCCACGCTCGATGACCTGGCGGGCCGACTCGACCTCGGGCAGCTCCGGCATGTCCCGTGGGTGCCCGCCCGCCGAGAGGTCACTCCCTGACCGCCCACACGTCACTCCCTGACGTCCGAGAGGTCACTCCCGGACAGCGGCGGGTCAGGCAGTGACCTCTCGGGGGTCAGGGAGTGACGTGTCGGCGGTGACGTACGCCGCCGCTTGGGCGGCCTGGTCAGGATGGGGAGCACATCGAGCTCTGGGGTCGACATGCCGACGTGGTCACGGACGCTCCGCTCCGGCACGGTGGCGGCGGTCGGGCTGGTGCTCGCCCTGACGGGGTGCTCCTCGGGCACCACCGCGACCCCCGAGGAGCCCGAGGCCGACCGCGCCGACGCGGCCACGACGCCGCAGCCGCAGCAGCAGCCGATCACCCTCGCCCTGGCCGGTGACGTGCACTTCGAGGACGTGCTCTCCCCGCGTCTCGACGACCCCGACGGCACGCTCGGCCCGATGAGCCGCGAGCTCGCCGACGCCGACGTCGCGATGGTCAACCTCGAGTCGGCGGTGGCCGCGCCCGGGGCGACCCTGGCGTCGAAGGAGCTGGAGGACCCGGCGGTGCGCTACTGGTTCCAGGCGCCCGCCCGCGCGCTCGGCCTGCTCGGTCGCTCCGGCGTCGACGTCGTCAGCGTCGCCAACAACCACGGCGCCGACCTCGGTCGCACCGGGCTGCGCGCGAGCCTCGCCGCCGACGGGCGCGCGGGCGTCGCCGTCGTGGGTGCCGGGCGCGGGGCCGGGGCGGCGTACGAGCCTCACCGGGTGGACGTGCGTGGCGCCGAGGTCGCCGTGCTCGCCGCCGACGCGTCGCCCCGTGAGAGCGCCTCGCCGGTGTGGGACGCCGGGGAGGGCGGCCTGGGCCTCGCGACCGCCCGGGGTCCGGGCACCCGGCGGCTGCTCGACGCCGTGCGGGAGGCCGCCGACCGCTCCGGCGTCGTCGTGGTCTACCTGCACTGGGGCGAGCAGGGGCAGGTCGCGCCGACCGAGCGGCAGCAGCGTCTCGCGCGCCGTCTCGCCGAGGCGGGCGCCGACGTCGTCGTCGGCACCCACGCCCACGTGCTGCAGGGCTCCGGCACGCTCGACGGCGCGTACGTCGCCTACGGGCTCGGCAACTTCGCCTGGTACAACGCCCGCCGCTCGGTCACCGGCGTGCTGCGTCTCGCGGTCAGCCCGGACGGCGAGGTCGTCTCCGAGCGCTGGGTGCCGGGGCGGATCCCGCCGGGCGGCGGCTACCCGCAGCGCGTCGAGGGCGCGCAGGCGACGGCCGCGGCGGTGCAGTGGCGCCGCCTCGGGCTCCGTGCCGGGCTCGAGCCGGTCGCCGGCGAGCGCCCCGCGCCGCTGCCGCCGTACGCCGCCGAGGTCTCCCGGCTCTCGCCCGAGCTGCGGGAGCGGATGCGTGGCAGCAGCCACCGCGCCGGCTGCCCGGTGCCGCTGGACCGGCTGCGCCTGGTCGAGCTGTCGTACGTCGGCTTCGACGACCGGCCGGCGACGGGCGAGCTGGTGGTGGCCACGGGCGTGGCCGACGACGTGGTGGCGATCTTCCGCGAGCTCTACGAGGCGCGCTTCCCGATCCGGCGCATGGAGCTGGTCGACGAGTACGGCGGCGACGACGACCGCTCGATGGCGGCGAACAACTCCTCGGCGTACAACTGCCGCTTCGTCGCCGGCACCGACCGCTTCTCCGACCACGCCCGGGGCCGGGCGATCGACGTCAACCCGGTGCAGAACCCCTACCTGACCGGCGGCGAGGTGCTGCCGCCCGCCGGGTCGGTCTTCGCCGACGTCGACCGGACCCCCGGCGCGCAGCCCGAGCCGGGGGCGGTGCGCGCGGGTGACGTGGTGGTGCGGGCCTTCACCTCGCGCGGGTGGACCTGGGGCGGCACGTGGTCGGAGCCGGACTACCAGCACTTCGCGGCACCCGACCCGGGGTGAGCGGGCCGACCGCCCGCAGGACGCGACGAGGCCCCCGGGGCACGCCCCGGGGGCCTCGTCCTGCGGTGGTGGGCAGGGGCGGGGTCGAACCGCCGACCTTCCACTTTTCAGGCGGACGCTCGTACCAACTGAGCTACCTGCCCTCACCGGCTCCCCGGAGGGAACGCGGGAACTCTACCCGACCCGGTGCGCCCGGGCCGAACCGGCTGCATCGCCTTGCAACCCTCCCGTGACGACGTACGACGCTCCTAGCGTGACGGGCCTCACGTCACCCCAGGAGGCCCACCATGACCGTCGCCCACGTCACCGGAGCCGCGCGCGGCATCGGCAGGTCCATCGCGCTGAGGCTCGCCGCCGACGGCCACGACGTCGCCGTCTCCGACCTGCCGTCGATGCGGGCCGAGCTCGACGCGACCGCGGAGGGGGTGGAGCGGGCGGGGGTGCGCGCCCTCGCGCTGCAGGGCGACGTGTCGGACCACGACTCGGTGCGGGCGCTGGTGCAGGACACCGCCGCCGGGCTCGGCAGCCTCGACGTGATGGTCGCCAACGCCGGCATCGCGCAGACCAAGGCGCTGCTGGAGGTCACGCCGGAGGAGTACGACCGGGTGCACGCGGTCAACGGTCGCGGCGTCTTCCTGTGCTACACCGAGGCGGCCCGCCAGATGATCGCGCAGGGCAGCGGCGGCAAGATCATCGGCGCCGCCTCCATCGCCGCGCACAAGGGCTTCGCCCTGCTGGGCGTCTACTGCTCCTCGAAGTTCGCCGTGCGCTCCCTGACGCAGAGCGCGGCCCAGGAGTGGGCCGAGCACGGCATCACGGTCAACGCCTACTGCCCCGGCATCGTCGACACCACCATGTGGGAGGAGATCGACAGCGACCTCGGGGCGATCAACCACGTCGGCAAGGGCGAGTCGATGAAGGCGATGGCGGCCGGCATCACGCTCGGCCGGGTCTCGACGGGCGAGGACGTCGCCAAGCTGGTCTCCTTCCTGGCCGGCCCCGACTCCGACTACATGACGGGGCAGTCGGTGCTCATCGACGGCGGGATGCTCTTCGTCTGAGGCGTACGCCGTCAGGCCGCGGCGACGGCCTGGATCTCGACCAGCAGGTCGGGGGAGGCGAGGCCGGCCACGACGAGGAGCGTGATCGCCGGCCGGTGGGTCGGCAGCCCACCCGCGGCGGCGGCCATGAAGGGCTCGAGGTGGGCGACGTCGGTGAGGTAGATCGTCGACTTCACCACGTGCTCGGTGGTGAGGCCGGCGGCCGCCAGCGCGGCGCCGAGGTTGGCGATCGCCAGCCGTGCCTGCGCGGCGATGCCGTCGCCCGGCACGCCGTCGGCGCCGACGCCGACCTGGCCGGAGACGAAGACGAGCCGGTCGGCGCCGGTGACGGCCGCGGCCTGGCTGTAGAAGGGGGACGGCGGGGCGCCCTCGGGGTCGTGCGTCGTGATGGTCATGGCTGCTCCTCGTGGGTGGTGTGGGTGTCGCGGCGGTGGTCACGGCGGGTGGTCAGGGTGCGCAGGTGCGTGCGGATCGCCTCGGCGTGCTCCGGGGTCTCGAGCCCGGCGCGCATCAGGCCGAGCAGGCCCTCGTAGAGCAGCATCAGACCGGCGGCGTCGCGGTCGTGCCCGAGCTCGCGGGTGAGCACGGCGCGGAAGCGCTCCTCGACCAGCCCGAGCCCGCGGCGTACGCCGGCGCCCGCCACGGGGTGCTGCGAGCCGAGCTCGGTGGCGGTGTTGACCACCAGGCAGCCGTGGCCGTCGGCGTAGGGCAGCTCGAAGAGACCGAGGAGGAGCTGCTCGAGGTCCTCGAGCCGGGCCTCCGGGCCGGCGTGGGCGTCGAGCCGGGCCTCGACCACCTCGACGACGTAGGCGTCGAGGGCGGCACGGAAGAGGGCGGCCTTGTCGCCGAAGCCGCCGTAGAGGCTGCTGGTGCTGAGCCCGGTCGCGGCTGTGAGGTCGCTGACCGAGGTGGCGGCGTAGCCCTGGCGCCGGAAGACGTGCATCACGGTGCGCAGCGTCTCGTCGCTGTCGAACGCGCGGGGTCGGGCCATGCGAGCGATTTTGAAACGATCGTTTCAGAATGTCAAGGGTGGGTCAGCGGCGTGCGTGCCACAGCGCCGCCCGCGCGGCGTTGGCCCCCGGCGCGCCGTGCACGCCGCCGCCCGGGTGGGCGGAGGAGGACGCCAGGTAGAGACCGGGTACGCCGCTCTCCGCGCGGCCGAGGCCGGGCACCGGGCGCAGCACCAGCTGCTGGCGCAGCCGCGCCGTGCCGCCCCCGATCGAGCCGCCGCGCAGGTTGCGGTCGCGGGCCTCCAGGTCGGCAGGCCCCAGCACGCGCCGCGCAAGGACGCGCGCGCCGAAGCCGGGGGCCAGCCGCTCGAGCCGCGCCTGCACGTCGTCGGCCACCTCGCGCGGGTCGCCGCCCCAGCCCTGCGGGACGTGGGTGTAGGCCCACATGGCCTCCGTGCCGGCCGGGGAGCGACGGGGGTCGGTCGTGGTCATCTGGCCCGCGAGCACCAGGTCGCCCTGGCCGCTGCCGGCCGGGTCGCCCAGGTGGAGGCACCCGGGCGCCACCTCCGGGGGCACCTCCCACGGCACCGTGCCGTCCAGCGCCCAGTCGACCTTCACCGTGCCCGGGTCGAGCTCGAAGCGGCGCAGCCCGAGCCGCACCCGGCGCGGCACCACCGCCGGGTCCAGCAGCTCCTCGTAGAGCGCCGGGGCGAGCACGTCGGCCAGCACCTGGTCGGCGGCGACGACCTCCCGCCCCGCGCGGACGCCGCACGCGCCCCGTCCGTCGGTCAGCACCCGGTCGACGCGCACGCCGCAGCGCAGCTCGCCGCCGGCGGCGAGGAGCCGGCGCACGAGCGCGTCGGTGAGGGCCTGCGCCCCGCCCGTCGGCACGGGGAAGCCGACGCGCTGGCCGGTCATGGTCATCAGCAGCGCGAAGGCCCCCGACCCGAGGGCGTCGACGGGCAGGTCGGCGTGGCCGGCGTTGCCCGAGAGCAGCAGGCGCGCCGCCTGGCTGCCGAAGCGCCGGCGCACCAGGCCGGTCGCCGGTCGCAGGAGGTCGGGTGCCAGCGCGGGCGTGCGGGCCAGGTCGCGCAGGGCCGCCGCGCCGCGGCGTACCGGCGGGAAGGGCGCGAGCAACGCGTCCAGCAGCGCCGGGCCCACGCGGTCCCACTGCCGGGTCAGGGCGAGCCAGGCGTCGCCGTCGCCGGCGTGGTGGCCCTCGAGACCGGCGGCGGTGCGCTCGGGGTCGCGGTGGAGCAGCGCCCACCCCCCGTCGGGCAGCGCGTGGCCCAGCACGGCGGGCGCGTGCGCCCAGGTCAGGCCGTGCTGCTCCAGCCCGAGGTCGCGCAGCACCGGCGAGGCCGCGCCGAGCGGGTAGAAGGCGCTGAAGGTGTCGTGGACGAAGTCGGGGTGCAGCTCGGAGTCGCTGCGCACCGCGCCGCCCGGCGTGGGCTGCTCCTCGAGCACCAGCACGGAGCGGCCGGCGTCGGCCATGAGGTTGGCGGCGACCAGGCCGTTGGGGCCGGCGCCGACGACCACGGCGTCGTAGGCGCCCGTCATCGTGGCTGCGGCTCCCGGCGCTCGGCCAGGTAGGCCAGCCGCCGCAGCGCCTCGACGTTGCGCCACCGGATGCCGGGGTCGCGCACGAGGCGCGGCACGAGCGCGCCCGGCCCGGAGATCGCGTCCTCGGTCATGGTCACCAGGGTGCCCTCCGCGTGCGCCTCCAGCGACAGCCGCACCATCGCCTCGCCCATCGGCCAGCCGCGCGCGGTCAGCTGCAGCAGCCTGGCCGGCTGCGAGGCGGTGACGCTGGTGGTGTCGTCGAGCAGCGCTGGCCACACGCCGACGGAGTGGTGCAGCTGCGCGCCGACGGCCGGCCAGCCGGGGTCGACCTCCCTCATGCGGGAGGCGCCGACCACCCAGGAGGGGTAGAGCCAGCCGTCGCAGAGCACCTCCCAGACCTGCTCGGGGGTGGCCTGGAGGACTCGCTCGACACTCGCCATGCGGCCCCGTGTACCCAGGTCCGGACAGAGCACGAGGGCGAGGTCGTGAGACCTCGCCCTCGTGTGGTGGCGACCCCGACGGGACTCGAACCCGCGGCCTCCGCCGTGACAGGGCGGCGCGCTAACCAACTGCGCTACGGGGCCATGATCGTGCTTGGCAGGCTCCAGTTTTCGAAGCCACGGAATGCTAACGCACCCGGGGAGCGGTCACGAAATCGAGGCCGTCGAGGAGCCGGTCGACGTCGTCGGCCGTGGTGTACGCCGCCAGCCCGACGCGCACCCCGCCCTCGGTCGCCAGGCCGAGGCGGGTGGCGGGCTCGTGGGCGTAGAAGGTGCCGGCGGGGGCGACGACGCCCCGCTCGGCGAGGGCGGCGGAGACCTCGGCGGGCGCGAGCCGGTCGAAGGTCAGCAGCAGCGTGGGCGTGCGGTGACGGGCGCGCGACCAGGAGGTGACGCCGGGGAGCGCGGCGAGGGCGCTCTCGAGCCGCGCCCGCAGGCCGTCCTCGTGCCGCTCGAGGGCGGCGTACGACGCGGCGAGGCGCTCCCGGCGGCTGCCGCTGCCCGGGACGAGCCCGGCCAGCAGGTCGACGGCCGCGGTGACGCCGGCGAGCTGCTCGTAGGGCAGCGTGCCGAGCTCGAAGCGCTCGGGCACGGCGTCCGACGACGGCAGCAGCTTGTCGGGGCGCAGCGACTCCAGCAGCTCCGCGCGACCGGTCATGACGCCGCAGTGCGGCCCGAGGAACTTGTAGGGCGAGCAGGTGTAGAGGTCGGCGCCGACCGCGGGCACGTCGGGCAGCACGTGGGCGGCGTGGTGCACGCCGTCGACGTGCAGCAGGGCGCCGGCCCGGTGCACCTCCGCCGCGATGGCGGGCACGTCGGGGCGGGTGCCGACCAGGTTGGAGGCGGCGGTCACGGCGACCAGCCGGGTGCGCTCGCCCAGCACCGAGGCGACCGCCTCGACGGTGAGCTCGCAGGTCTCCGGGTCGAGGTCGGCCCAGCGCACGGTCGCCCCGGCGCGCTCGGCGGCGATCACCCACGGCCGCACGTTGGCGTCGTGGTCGAGCCGCGAGACCACCACCTCGTCGCCCGGGCCCCACTCCCGCGAGAGCGTGCGGGCCAGGTCGAAGGTGAGCGCGGTCATGCTCCGCCCGTGCACGACGACGCCCGGGTCGACCCCGAGGAAGTCGCCCATGGCGGCACGGAAGCCCTGCACGACGGCCTCGGCGTTGCGGGCGGCGGCGTACGCCGTGCCGCGGTTGGACAGCGGCGCCCGCAGGGTGGCGGCGATGGCGTCGGCGACGACGTCGGGCGTCTGCGTGCCGCCCGGTCCGTCGAAGTACGCCGTGCCGTCGGCGAGGGCGGAGAGGGCGTGACGGTCGAGCACGTACCCCCAACGGGATTCGAACCCGCGCAGCCGGCGTGAAAGGCCGGTGTCCTAGGCCGCTAGACGATGGGGGCCAGCCGCCCTGGGGACGGCCCGGGTGAGTCTAGGTCAGGTCAGCCGTAGCCCAGCTCGTGGAGCGCGGCGTCGTCGATGCCGAAGTGGTGCGCGATCTCGTGCACCACCGTCACCCGCACCTCCTCGACGAGCTGCTCCGGCGTCTCGCACATCCGCAGCAGCGGCCCGCGGAAGACCAGGATGCGGTCGGGCTGGGCGAAGGTGTAGGTCGTGACGTCGCGCTCGGTGAGCGGGACGCCGTCGTAGAGGCCGAGCAGCCCGGGGTCCTCCGGGGGCGGCTCCGCCTCGACGAGCACGACGACGTTGTCCATCAGCGCCGCCAGCTCGGCCGGCACGCCGTCGAGCGCCTCGGAGACGAGGTCGTCGAAGTCGGCCTCGGTGGTCTCCAGCATGGGGCCAGTGTGCCGAACGGCAGGGCATGGAGTGCCGAACGGCTGGTCCCCCGGCGTGCGGGGACCAGCCGTCCGGACGGCGCGTGCGGCTCAGGCGGCCTTGGCGGTCGCCTCGCGCACGGGCAGCGGGGTCGGGTTGACCTTCTTGCCCAGGAAGTCGTTGGGCAGCGAGAGCCGGATGACCTTGGCCCACGCGGAGGCGACCTGCTTGGGCAGCGGGCCCTCGACGTAGGTCAGGCCGTAGCGCTCGAAGAGGTCCTTGACCTGCGGCGCGATCTCGGCGTACCGGTTGCTCGGCAGGTCGGGGAAGAGGTGGTGCTCGATCTGGTGCGAGAGGTTGCCGGTCATGAAGTGCATCGCCTTGGAGCCGGAGATGTTGGCGGCGCCGAGCATCTGCCGCACGTACCACTCGGCCTTGGTCTCGCCGTCGATCGACTTCTTCTCGAAGGTCGCGACGCCCTCGGGGAAGTGGCCGCACATGATCACCGAGTGGGTCCACAGGTTGCGGCCCAGGTTGGCGACGAAGTTGGCCGCGACGGTGTGGAAGAAGGACGGGCCCGACAGCAGCGGGTGCACCAGGTAGTCCTTGGTGGCCTGCTTGCGGATCTTGCGCAGGGTCTGCTTGGCCTTGGCCTTGAACTCCGGCGTCTTGGTGCGCTTCTTCTTGATGTTCTTGCCCAGCTCGAGGTCGTAGGCCGCGATGCCGTACTCGAAGAAGCAGGCGTTGACGAAGTTCCACAGCGGCTGCGCGAGGTAGAAGGGCACCCAGCGCTGGTCCTCGTCGACGCGCATGATGCCGTAGCCGAGGTCGTTGTCCTTGCCGACGACGTTGGTGTAGGTGTGGTGCACCTCGTTGTGCGAGTGCTTCCACTGCTCGGCCGGGGAGGCGTTGTCCCACTCCCACGTGGTCGAGTGGATCTTCGGGTCGCGCATCCAGTCCCACTGGCCGTGCATGACGTTGTGGCCGATCTCCATGTTCTCGATGATCTTGGCCACGGTCAGGCCGGCCGTGCCGACGAGCCACGCGGGCGGGAAGAGCGAGAAGAGCAGCACGGCGCGCGAGCCGAGCTCGAGCTTGCGCTGGGCGTCGATGACCTTGCGGATGTACGCCGCGTCGTCGGCGCCGCGGCTGGCGATGACGGAGGCGCGGATGGCGTCGAGCTCGCGGCCGATCTGCTCGATGTCCTCGGGGGTGAGGTGGGCGATCGGGTTGTCCTGCTGCTTCTGGATCACGGTCATGGGGGGCTCCTTCGTCGGTCGGACGGTGGGCTGGGTCGTGCGGGCTGGGGGGCTAGTTGTCGATGCGGCAGGGGCCGGCCGCAGCGTTGATGCAGGTCTGGATCTTCACGCCGTCGCCTTCGACGGCCGTGGTGATGTCGCCGCTGCGCAGATCGCGCACGACGCCCTCGCGCAGCGGGAGCACGCAGCCGAAGCAGACGCCCATGCGGCAGCCGCTGGGCATCAGCGCGCCGGCCTCCTCGGCCTGCTCCAGGATCGGACGGTCGCCGGCGGCGTCGAAGCTGATGCCGGCGCCGGTGAGCGTGACGTTGCCCCCCTCGCCGGTGACGAGCGTGGCGACGCGGAACTGCTCGGTCTGCAGCGCCAGGCCGTGGGTGTCGTGGTGCTGCTGCAGCGCGTCGAGCAGGCCCGCGGGGCCGCAGGCGTACGTCGTGCGCTCGGCCAGGTCGGGCACGAGCGTGGTCAGGTCGGCCACGTCGAGCACGCCGTGCTCGTCGTCGTAGCGCGCGACCAGGCGGATGGCGCCGGCGTCGTGCAGCGCCTCGAGGTTGCGCAGGAAGATGGAGTGCGGGCGGCTGGGAGCGACGTGCACGACGGTGATGTCGTAGGCGTCGCTGCGCTCCGGCAGCACCGGGCCGCTCTCGGCCACCGGGTAGAGGTTGCGGAGCATCCCGATGACCGGGGTGATGCCCGAGCCCGCGGTCACGAAGAGCACCTTGGTGGGCTCGGCGGGCGCCTCCTCGTCCGCGGGCACCGGCAGCACGAACTCGCCGGCCGCCTGCTCCAGGTGCACCAGCACGCCGGGGGTGAGGTCGTGCACGACGTGGTTGCTGACCAGGCCGTCGGGCACCGCCTTGACGGTGATGGAGATCAGGCCGTCACGGCGCGGGCCGTGGGTCAGCGAGTAGGCGCGCCACTGGCGGACGCCGTCGACGTCGATCCCGATGCGGACGTACTGGCCGGGCACGTGGCCGGCCCAGTCCTTGCCCGGGAGGATCTCCAGGGTGGCGGCGTCGCGCGTCTCGGGGGTCACCGAGACCACGCGGCCGCGCAGGTCGGCGCCCTTGCGCAGCGGGTCGAAGACGTCGAGGTAGTCCGCGGGCACCAGCGGCGTCGCCAGGTGCTCGGCGACCTTGCGGGCCCCGTCGCGCAGGCGCGCACGCCAGCGGGGGGCCGTGGAGTCGGAGAGAAGAGCGGGCATGACTCCATGATGTGCTGCCCAGGCGCTAAAGTCATGGCCTGCGCGCGTGAACTCGGCCGTCATACTTGTTCGCGACGAACAATTTCGAGGAGTCACATGTCCGAGCCACCAGGATCGCCGGGGTCCGTGGGGTCCGCGGGGTCGACGGGACCGATGGGGTACGACGTCGAGATCAGCGCGGCGGCGACGCTCGCCATGCGCGAGATCCTGCCGGGCATGGCCGAGCGCACGGTCGAGGGCATCATCGAGGCGGTGCCGTCGTACTCCGACGCGCTGTCGGGCCCGATGGGCGAGACCATCCGCGCCGCCGTGGAGACGGCCCTGGGCGGCTTCGTGCACCTGGCCTCCCAGGGCGGCGACCGCGCCCAGGCGCCGCCCTCGGCCGCGATCGACGGCGCCTACCAGCTCGGCCGCGGCGAGGCCCGCAGCGGCCGCACGGTCGACGCGCTGCTCTCGGCGTACCGGATCGGGGCGCGGGTCTCCTGGAGCGAGATGGCCGACGCGGCGGTGCGGGCGGGGGTCGACGCCGGCACCCTGGGGCAGTTCGCCGGCCTGGTCTTCGCCTACATCGAGCAGCTCTCCACCGCCAGCCTCGCGGGCCACACCGACGAGCTGGAGAACACCGGGCGGGTGCGGCAGCGGCTGCTGGAGCGGCTCGCCACGGCCCTCATCGACGGCTCGTCGCCCGACGTCGTCGAGGCGGCCGCCGAGGCGGCGCAGTGGGGGCGACCGGAGACGCTGACGGCGGTCCTCACCCCCGAGTCGCAGCTGCGCTCGGTGCTCGCCCAGCTGCCCGGCGAGACCCTGGAGTGCCCGGCCGACGACGACGGCGAGGTGCTGCTGCTCGTCCCCGACGCCCACGGCCGGCGCCGGCAGGACCTGCTGCGCGCCCTGGCCGACCGCAAGGCCGTCGCCGGGCCGGTGCGGCCCTGGCCGCGGGTGCGCGAGTCGGTCGACCGGGCGCGGCGCGTGCGCGCCCTCGGCGGCGGCCCCGACTCCGAGGAGCACCTGGTCGCGCTGGTGCTCGGTGCCGACCCGAGCGCGCTCGCCGACCTGCGCGCCCGGGCGCTCGCACCGCTGGCCGAGGAGCGCGACTCCAGCGCGGAGAAGCTCACCGAGACGCTGCGCGCGTGGGTGCGCCACCAGGGCCGCCGCGAGGCGATCGCCGACGAGCTCTTCGTGCACCCGCAGACCGTGCGCTACCGCCTGGGCCGGCTGCGCGAGCTCTACGGCGAGGCGCTCGAGGACCCCGACACCCTGCTCGAGCTCACCATCGCCCTCAGCGCACCGGCCCCCGACGCCTGAGTCACAGCGTGTCGTGCACCAGCTCGCCGTCGACCCAGGTGGCGGCGACGGTGAGGTCGCGCAGGGCGGCGGACTGGTCGGCGCTGGAGCCGGTGACCAGCGGGTCCTGGTCGAGCAGGGCGAGGTCGGCGAGGTGGCCGGGGGCCACGGTGCCGGCGCCGTCGGTGCTCGCGGCGAGCGCCTCGCGCACGGTGAGGGCCTGCTCGGGGTGCCAGGGCTCGCGCTCGTCGGCGCTGCGGTGCACGGCGGCCGCGGCGGCGAGCCACGGGTCGAGCGTCGCGACGGGGGCGTCGGAGCCCATGGCCAGCTCGACCCCCGCGTCGAGCAGCCACCGCAGCGCGAAGCAGCGCTCGGTCCGGTCGGGCCAGAGCTTGGCCGTGAGGTCGCGGTCGTCCCACAGGTGGGCGGGCTGCACGCTGGCGCGGACGCCGAGCGCCGCCATCCGCGCGGCGTCCTCGCGCAGGATCAGCTGGGCGTGCTCGATGGACCCGCGGGCGCCCGTCGCCTCGTAGGCGTCGAGGGCCTGGGAGGCGGCGGCGTCGCCGATGGCGTGGATCGCCACCTCGAGCCCGTGCCGGTTGGCGGCCTCCATCACCCAGCGCAGCCCCTGCGCGGAGATGTTGGGCGCGCCGGTGCTGCCGTCGGCGTACGGCGAGCAGCACCAGGCCGTGCAGGTGTTGAGCGAGCCGTCGGAGATCACCTTCAGCGGCCCCATCGTGATGCGGGGTCCGCAGCCGGGCAGCCGCTGACCCGTGCGCAGGCCGGCGTCGATGAACTCGTCGAGGGTGTCGACGTAGGCGCCCACGCGCACCCGGAGCAGCTCGGCGCCCATGCTGCTGCGCTCGGGCCAGGCGGAGACGGACTGGTCGAACTCCAGGTCGACGACGCCGACCACGCCGCGGGCGGCTGCCTGCTGCTGCACCGCGAGGTAGGCGTCGGGGGAGCTGCCGTCGCTGCCGACGAGCTGTGCGAGGCGCGGGTAGACCGCGAACCACTCGGCCTCGCTCACCATGCCCTCCCGCTCGGGCAGGCCGAGGCCGCGCATCGCCACGGAGTTGAGCCAGGCGTGGTGCCCGTCGCCGCTGATCAGCACCACCGGGCGCATGCCGGCGAGGTCGTCGAGCGCGGCGACGGTGGGTCGCTCGTCCCAGGACGCGGGGCGGTGGCCCCAGCCCACCACCGGCACGTCGGGCCACGCGTGGAGCCGCTCGGCGACGAGGGCGAGCGCGGCCCCCAGCGAGCGGGCGCCGGTGAGGTCGAGGCGGTGGGAGGCGAGCACCCACTGGCCCAGGTGCACGTGCTGGTCCCACAGGCCCGGCAGCAGCCAGCGACCGCCCGCGTGGTGCACCGGGAGCGCGTCGGGCCGGGGCAGGTCGCGCCCCACCCGGGTGACGACCCCGTCACGCACCAGGACGTCGACCGGCTCGCCCGGCGCGACGCCCTCCTCGAGGGGCACCAGCCGGGCCTCGCGGATCAGGAAGCCGGTCACGCGGCTGAGGCTACGAGCCACCCCGCGGCCGCCGCACACAGGCACCCGGCGATCGTGACCACGACGTACGCCGCCCCCCGGCGCGGTCCCTGCTCGACGGACTGCACGGCGAAGGCGGAGTAGGTGGTGAGCCCGCCGCACAGCCCCACCCCCAGCACCGCGACGAGGGTCGGGGAGGCGGCTGCGGAGAGCCCGCCGAGGAGTGCCGAGCCGACGAGGTTCACCAGCAGCGTGCCGACGTGCCACCCCCGGTCGAGCGCTCGGCCCGCGGCGTAGCGCAGCGCGGAGCCCGCACCACCGGCCAGCGTCAGCAGGAGCAGCGTCGTCGTGCTCACAGGTCGCCGCCCTCGTCCGCCACCCGGCGCTGCCGGCGGCCGGCGAGCCGCAGCAGCAGCCACACGCCGAGCAGCGCGCCGGCGAGCGTGCCCCCGGCGTACGCCGCCCCGGCGAGCAGCCGGCCGTCGTGCAGCAGCCGCACCGTGTCGACCGACGCGGTCGACATCGTGGTGAAGCCGCCGCACACCCCGGTGCCCAGGAAGACCGCGAGCCACGGACGGGCGCGGGCGGCGGCGAGCAGCGCCAGCGAGGCCAGCAGCACCGATCCCGTGACGTTGACGACGAGCACGGTCCAGGGGAAGCCGCCGGTCGCGGACGGGGGGAGCGCCTCGGCGAGGGCGCCGCGCGCCAGCGTGCCCAGGGCACCGCCCGCGGCGGCGGCGAGCAGCCCCCACCGGAGCGGGAGCGCGCTCACACCTCCGACAGCGAGGTGGGCCCCGCCCAGGGCTGGGGTGGCTCCCCACGCCCCTGGCGCTCGAACTCGGTGAGGTACCAGTCCTGCAGCAGCACCAGCTGGTCGGGAGGCCGCACGGCCAGCAGGTGCTCCTCGGAGAAGGCCTCGAAGACCTCCGAAAGCAGGGAGCGCACCCGCGCCATCGTGGCGGGTGCCGTGAGCGGCACCTCGTAGCGCAGGTCGATCACCTGCACGCCCTCGCGGATCGCACGGTCGAGGTCGCCGATGCCGGTGGCGGCACGCCGCTCCGCGTCGGCCTGCTCGAGCACCGAGGTGATCTCGAGGGCGAGCGGGTAGTCCTCCGGAGCGCTGATGGAGAGCAGGCGCAGCTCGCGGCGCAGCTCGAAGAAGTAGCGGCGCCAGGCGCCGAAGAGCTGGGCGGGCAGGCCGTGCAGCTCGACCGTCACGCGCTCGGTGTCGTCGTGCACCGAGGGCTCCAGGTCGGGGTCGAAGTCGAAGATGTCGCCGCTGGTGGGATGGCCGGCCTCGCTGGTGCGTCCCGGCTCGAACCACACCGACTTGCTGCGCCCGTCGAGGCCGAGGTCGGAGCCCCAGCGGTTGGCCGACATCGCCACCAGGGCGAGGCCGCGACCGAAGGTGGTGATGTTGAGGTCGTCGACCTCGTCGAACTCCTCGGCCAGCGGGCTGCGCTGCGGCGGGACGGGGGAGGAGTCGACGACCTCGATGCGGGGGTGGTCGACGGTGCCGCGCACGCGCACCGAGAGCGGCGGCCGGGAGTGGATCAGGGCGTTGGTGACGAGCTCGGTGACACCGAGCTGGGCGGAGTCGACGAGGTCCTCACGACCGATCTCCGAGAGCACCCGGGAGACCCACGAGCGCGCGAGCTTCACCGAGGGTGGGCTCGCGGGCAGCACGAGCGAGCGTCGGGTGAGCGGCACCGTGCCTCCTCCTTGGCGCAGCCGGGACGCGCGACCGTGCGGCCTCTCCTGGTCGCGTCCGCGACACACAGTATGGGAAGTGCACCGCAGGTGTCGCTTGTTTCACTCCTGCAACTTCAGCAGCGCGTTCTCGACCACCTCGGCGAGCGACGGGTGCGGCCAGTACTGCCCGCGTGCCAGGTCGTGCGGCGAGAGCCCCGAGACCATGCCTTGCACCAGGGGCTGCAGCAGCAGGCTCGCCTGCGGGCCGATGAGGTGGGCGCCCAGCAGCCGGCCGCCGTCGGGGGTGGCGACCAGCTTGACCAGGTGGCGGCCGCGAGGCTCGTCCATCGCCCAGCCGTAGGCCACGTCGGCGTAGTCCTGCGTGACGCAGCGGTGCTGGACGCCGGCGTCGACGGCCTGCTGCTCGGTGAGCCCGACCGAGGCCACCTGGGGGGAGGAGAAGACCACGCTGGGCACCAGCTCGTGGGTGGTCGACCACAGGTCGTCGGGGTGCAGCAGGTTGTGCTGCACCGTGCGCGCCTCGGCGTTGGCGACGTGCTTGAGCTCGAGGTGGTTGGCGACGTCGCCCAGCGCCCAGACGCCGGGCACGCTGGTGCGCTGGTGGGCGTCGACGCGCACGATCGGGCCGGTGGCGCCCTCCTCGGTGGCGATGTCGGTGTGCTCGAGGCCGAGCCGGTCGGCGTTGGGCACCCTCCCGGTGGCGACCAGGAGCAGGTCCCCGCGCACCTGGGAGCCGTCGTCGAGGTCGACCGCCACCCCCTCGCCGTGGGGCCGCACGTGCGCCGCCGTGACGCCCAGCCGCACGTCCCACTGCTCGGTCGCGGCCCGGGTGAAGACCTCGGAGACGTCCTCGTCGTGGGACATCAGCAGCCGCGGCCCGCGCTGCACCTGCACCACGTCGACGCCCAGCGAGGAGAAGACGTGCGCCAGCTCGGCGGCGACGTAGCCGCCGCCGATCACGACCATGCGGCCGGGCAGCTCCGGCAGCCGCATCACGGTGTCGCTGGTGTGGAAGGGCACCTCGTCGAGCCCGGGGATCTCCGGCACCAGCACCCGGCTGCCCGCCGCGATCACGATCTGGTCGGCGGTGATCCGCTGGCCCGTGCCGGTGTCGAGGGTGTGGTCGTCGAGGAAGGTCGCGTGGGCCTCGTAGACGTCGACGTCCTCGAGCTGCTTGCGGTAGTCGCGACCGCCCTGCTCGATGGCGTCGATGCGGTCGAAGACGCGGTCGCGCAGCGCCGGCCAGTCGACGCCGTCGTACGACGTGCGCAGGCCGAGGTGGGCCGAGCGGCGGGCCTGGCGGGCCACGTCGGCGGGGTAGACGAGCATCTTGGTGGGGATGCAGCCGACGTTGAGGCAGGTGCCGCCGAAGCGGTTGTCCTCGCAGATCGCGACCTTCCAGCCCGCGAAGGACTCGTCGACGATGGAGTTGCCCGAGCCCGTCCCGATGACGGCGAGGTCGTAGTGGGTCACGCGTGCATCGTGCCCAACGACACGCGGGTGTGACCGAAGAGACCTGCGAAAACCCGTCACCGGGTGGCACGAGGGGATGCCTGGCGGGAACATGGTGGTTATGGCTGTCGTGACGAACAAGCACCGCGTGGTGGTGATCGGGTCGGGCTTCGGCGGGCTCTTCAGCGCGAAGGCGCTCAAGGGCGCCGACGTCGAGGTGACCCTGATCGCCAAGACCACGCACCACCTGTTCCAGCCGCTGCTCTACCAGGTGGCCACCGGCATCCTCTCCGAGGGCGAGATCGCGCCGGCCACGCGTGAGGTGCTCTCCAAGCAGGCCAACGTGGCCGTGCACCTCGGTGAGGTCACCGACATCGACCTCGAGGCCCGCACGGTCACCCACCACGTGCTGAGCCGCGAGACGGTCACGCCGTACGACTCGCTGATCGTCGCCGCGGGCGCGGGCCAGTCGTACTTCGGCAACGACCACTTCGCCCTGCACGCCCCCGGCATGAAGAGCATCGACGACGCGCTCGAGCTGCGCGGCCGGATCTTCGGTGCCTTCGAGCTGGCCGAGAACCTCGCGGCCCAGGGCCGTGACGTCGACCACCTGCTCACCTTCGTGGTGGTCGGGGCCGGCCCCACCGGCGTCGAGATGGCCGGTCAGATCGCCGAGCTCTCCCGCCGCACCCTCAAGCGCGACTTCCGCGCCATCGAGAGCCGCCAGGCCCGCGTGATCCTGGTCGACGCCGCCGGCCAGGTGCTGCCGCCCTTCGGCCAGCGGCTCGGCCAGAAGAGCCAGGAGGCGCTGGAGGACCTCGGGGTCGAGGTGCAGCTGGGCGCCATGGTCACCGACGTCGACGAGCGCGGCCTGACCGTGAAGTACAAGGACGGGCGCGAGGAGACGATCGCCTCGGTCACCAAGATCTGGGCCGCCGGCGTGCAGGCCAGCCCGCTGGGCAAGGTGCTGGCCGACCAGTCCGGCGCCGAGCTCGACCGCGCCGGCCGGATCCGCGTGACCTCCGAGCTGACGCTGCCGGGCTACCCCGAGGTCTTCGTGGTCGGCGACATGATCGCGCTCGACAACCTCCCCGGCGTGGCCCAGGTCGCGATCCAGGGGGCGAAGTACTCCGCCAAGACCATCCGGCGGCGGATCGAGGACAAGCCGCCGCTGCCGCCCTTCAAGTACTTCGACAAGGGCAGCATGGCGACCATCTCGCGCTTCGACGCGGTCGCGATGATCGGCAAGGTGCGGCTGAGCGGCTTCATCGCCTGGCTGATGTGGCTGGCCGTGCACCTGGTCTACCTGACCGGCTTCAAGAACCAGTTCACCGCGCTCATCCACTGGGCCGTGACGTTCCTGTCCAACGACCGCTCCCAGCGGGTCTCGACCGAGCAGCAGATCTTCGCCCGCTCGGCGCTGCAGCGGTTGCCACGCGGCACCAGCGAGCTGGTCAGCGAGCCCGACTTCGAGCGCGCCCGCGCCATCCTGGAGGAGGCCGCGCTGGAGCAGGCGCGGCTCACCGACGAGGGCGAGCGCGGCCGGGTCCCGGTCTAGGTCCCGGTGTCGGTCTCGGTCTCGGTCTCGGTCTCGGTCTGGGCGAAGGTCACCACCGCGCGGCTGCCGCTGCCGCCGGCCACCGCCGACCAGGCCTCGGCGGCGCGCTCCAGGGGGTAGGTCTCGTGGGCCACGCGCACCCTGCCGGCGGCGGCGTGGGCGAGCACCGCGGTGAGCGCCTCGGCACGCTGCTGCGGCGTGAGCGCGTTGTTGGTGTAGCCGAGCACGTCGATCGAGCGTGAGCGCAGCGACGCCGACGACATCGGCAGGCTGTCGCCCGCGGAGCCGCCGAGGTTGACCAGCCGCCCACCTGGCGAGAGCACCGCGAGAGCGGCCGCCGCCGGGGCGCCGAAGACGGGGTCGACCACCAGGTCCGCGCGTCCGTCGCAGGCCTCGCGGAGCCGGTCGGTCAGGTCTCCGGGCCCATCGGTCGTGACGACGACCTGCGCGCCGGCCGCCCAGGCCCGGTCCTGGCTCGCCGCTCGGCAGACGGCCACCACGCGGCCCGCGCCGAGGGCGTGCGCCGCACCGATGGCCGCCTGCCCCACGGCGCCGCCGGCGCCCAGCACGACGACGTGCTCACCCGGCGCCAGGCGTCCGCGCCAGGTCAGGCACTGCCACGCGGCCACGGCGGAGAGCCCCAGCGCCGCCACGACGGCGTCGTCGTCGGGTGCCTCGGTGATCGGCACGACGTCGGCGTCGGGCACGGCGCAGAGCTCGGCGAGCCCGCCGTCGGCGGCCGCCATGCCGGCGGCGGTGGCCAGGAAGACGCGGGTGCCCCGGGGCAGGGTGTCGGACGCCTCCACCCGTCCGACGCCCTGCACGCCCGGCACGTACGGCGTCGCGGGGGCGCCGAAGTACGACGTGCCCGAGGCGCAGAGCAGGTCGAGCGGCACGACGGGGGCGGCGCCGACCCGCACCAATGTGCGCCCCGGGCCGGCCGTGGCGTCGGGGTGCTCGCGGACGACCGGCGCGGAGCCGGCCTGCTCGACGACGAGGGCGCGCACGGGCTAGGTCGAGATGTCGGGGTAGGGGTGCGAGAAGCCGGCGAGCGCCGCGCCGTACGCCTTCTGGTACTCCAGCGGGCCGTGGTCGCGCTCGAACATCGCGATGAAGAGGGTGAGCGTGAGGAAGGGGTGCGCGCCCATCGAGAAGAGCGTGACGTGGTCGTGCTCGACCAGCGCCCGGCGCTCCTCCTCGGTGAAGGCCAGCCAGGTCGAGCGCTCCTCGGCGAGGACGTTGAGGATCTTGTTGGCCATCTCGGCCTCCCACCAGGCGACCAGCCCCTCGGGGTCCTCGCGGTAGCGCTCCACCAGCTCGGGGTCGCGGTCGACGGTGTAGAGGAACTTGTCGAGCAGGTACTTGCTCATCGGGGTCCCCTCATCGGTGTGAGCGAAGCGAGCAGCGGTGTGGGGTGGTTCATCGCGGGTCGCCTCCCGGGTACCAGGTGAAGTAGGCCTCCATCGTGTGGAAGAGGTCGAGGGAGTCGACGTGGTCGGCCTTCACGCCGTCGCCCGCGACGCCCATCATCAGCATGAAGTCCATGAAGCCGTGCGTGGCGTTGCCCGGCAGGTGGAGGCTGTCGAGGGTGACCTCGCCGAGGCAGCCGGTGAGGTCACCGTTGGCGATCCAGTCGACGGCCTTGCGGTCGAACTCCGGGTCGGGTCCCTGCGGCCCGAACTGGCGGGGTCCGCCCAGCTCCAGCGAGAGGTGACCGGTGCCGATGATCGCGACCCGCTGGTCGGAGGGCCACGACTCGACCATCGCTCGGATCTCGCGGCCGAGCTGGACGAAGCGCTTCGGCTGCGGCAGCGGCGGCGCGAAGATGTTGGTGTAGATCGGCACGATCGGCAGGTCGGCCTCGGGGCGCAGCGTGATGATCGGGCAGGTGATGCTGTGGTCGATGCGCAGCTCGTTGCTGAAGGCGAGGTCGAAGCCGGCGTCGAGTCCCTGCCGGAGGATGTGCTCGGAGAGCTGCTCCTCGCCGGCGAGGTGGAAGCGGGGGAGCCCGAACTCGCGCTCCTCGTTGTACCAGTTGGCGTCGTACGCCGGGGCCTTGCCGACGAGGAACTGCGGCATGTTGTCGAGCCACAGCTGGTGGAAGTGGTCGCTGCCCACCATGACGAGCACGTCGGGGCGGGCCGCGGTGAGCGTCTCGCGGAAGCGCTCGATCTTCTCCACCCACGCGTCGGCGAAGGGCGGGCGGTCGTCGCCCACCGCGGTGCTCGCGCGGTAGTAGAAGGGGTGGTGCGTCGAGGCGATGACGGCGCAGACCTCGGCCATCAGGCGTCTCCTCCCTGGGTGTCGTCGGTGGGGTCGACGTAGACCGCGTTGCGGTCGACGGCGAAGTAGGCGTCCATGCCGATCGGCCGGCGCCGCTCCTCGGCGAGCTGCCCGAGCAGGCCCGCGGTGCGGGCCAGCAGCGCGAAGCCGCGCAGCAGGTCGACGGGGAGGCCGAGGTCGGCGAGCGCGGCGCCGCAGACGCCCGCGCCGTTGAGCGGCAGCCGGCGACCGAGCACCTCCTCGTGGGTGCGACCGATGGCCTCGAAGAGCCGCAGGTGGGGGCCGCGCAGGCCCTCCTCCTCGGCGATCGCGACGAGCACGTCGGTGCGCGGGTCCCGCTCCTTGTGCACGGGGTGGCCGAGCCCGGGCACGAAGCGCCGCTCCGCCCTGGTGCGTCGCACCGCCTCGAGCGCGAGGGCGTCCCACCCGGCGTCGTCGGTGGGCAGCTCGTCGCCGGCGTCGTCGAGCACGGCGTGGAGGTACTGCCCGCAGTCCTCGGTGACACCGAGGAAGCGGGAGCCGCCGCCGAGCAGGCCGGCGGCGAGCGCGCCCTGCAGCGAGTCGGGGGCCGAGAGGTAGGTCAGGCGGGCCGCGATCGCCGTCGGCGTGAAGCCGTGGTCGGCCAGCGCGACCAGCACCGACTCGAAGACGCGCACCTCGCCTGCCGTCGGACGCCGCAGCGTGACCAGCCACATGGCGAGCTCGCCGAAGCCGACCTTGCCCATCAGGTCGTCGCTCAGCGACTGACCCAGCAGGTGGATCTCCTCGGCGGTCGAGGTGCCGAGGGAGGTGGGGAACTGGAGGTCGGACATCAGGGCTCCTCGGTCTCGACAGGCGGGGTGGGCTGCGCGAGCCAGGCGCGGATCTCGGCGCCGTGCTCGTCGAGGCGCGGCGGGGGCAGCACGTAGTCGGGCGGGGTCTCGGAGAGCCGGATCGGGTGCCGCACCGAGGGCACCATGGCGGCGCCCTCGCCCACCTCGACCACCGGCTCGAGCCCGACGGACTCCGCGAAGGCGACTCCGCCCTCGATGGTGTTGATCGGTCCGCAGGGCACGCCGGCGGCGATGATCTCGCGGAACCACTCGTCCTTGGGGCGGGTGGCCAGCCGCTCCACGAGCAGCGGGCGGAGCTCGGCCCGGTTGGCCGTGCGGTCCTCGTTGCGTCGGAAGCGGGGGTCGTCGGCGAGCTCGGGCACCCCGAGCACGCCGACCAGCTTGCGGAACTGTCCGTCGTTGCCGGCGGTCACGATGAGGTCGCCGTCGGAGCAGGGGAGCGGCTCGTAGGGGAAGAGGCTGGGGTGGCTGTTGCCCATCCGCATCGGCACGGTGCCGGAGGCGACGTACGCGCTCGACTGGTTGACCAGGCCCGAGAGCGCCGAGCTCATCAGGTTGACCTCCACGTGCTGCCCGCGACCGGTCTCGTGCCGCTTGTTGAGCGCGGCCAGCGTCCCGATGGTGGCGTGCATGCCGGCCATCACGTCGAAGACCGAGATGCCGGCGCGGTAGGGCTCGCCGTCGGGGGAGCCGGTGAGGCTCATCAGCCCCGAGATGGCCTGCACGATCAGGTCGTAGCCCGGCAGCTTGGCGCCCTCGGGGCCGCTGCCGAAGCCGCTGATCGAGGCGTAGACGACGCCGGGGTTGGTCGCGCTGACGGTCTCGTAGTCGAGGCCGAACCGGGCCAGGCCGCCGGGACGGAAGTTCTCCAGCATGACGTCGGCGCGCTGGGCGAGCTCTTGTGCCAGGGCGAGGTCGTCGGCGTCCTTGAGGTCGAGCGCCACCGAGCGCTTGTTGCGGTTGATGCCGAGGTAGTAGGTCGACACCGTGCCGTCGTCGGTCTCCCGGACCGGCGGCATCCACGAGCGGGTGTCGTCACCGCCGGGTGACTCGACCTTGACGACCTCGGCGCCGAGGTCGGCCAGCAGCATCGAGGCGTAGGGGCCGGCCAGGATCCGCGAGAAGTCGGCGACCAGCAGGCCGGCGAGGGGTCCGCTGCGCGTGCTGGCCCGGTCGGGGGTGGTCCGTTCCGGGGTGGTCCCGTCGGTGGTCATCCGAGAGGTGGTCCTTCCAGGTCGACGCGATGCGGACATGCGTACGCACCGGTGTGGTGGGCAGTCTCGGGAACCCCGCAGGTGGTGTCAACCCCTGAGCGTGGTCGCCCTTGACAGGCCCGGGTGACGCGGACCACAGTAGCGCCACGCGACTGACCGGCATCCGGATAGTCGTCCGCTAAGAGCGCGGAGCACCGCAGCGACCACGAGAGCGAGGGCCACGATGACCAACCCCGATGCCGAGACCGCGACCGCGGGGCGGCCGATCGTCTTCCGCGGCGGCACCGTGGTGACCATGGACGCCGCCCACAGCGTGCTCCCGGGTGCCGACGTGCTGGTGGTCGGCGACTCCGTCGCCGAGGTCGGGCACGGTCTCTCGGCCCCCGAGGGCGCGGTCGAGGTCGACGCCTCCGGCGGCATCGTGATGCCCGGCATGATCGACACCCACCGGCACATGTGGCAGACCGCGATGCGGGGCTACGGCGCCGACTGGACCCTGACGCAGTACTTCGTCTGGTACTACCTCGAGCACGGCCGCGCCTTCCGGCCCGAGGACGTCCGCGCGGGCAACCTCGTCTCGGCGTGGGACGCGCTCGAGGCCGGCGTGACCACCACGGTCGACTGGTCGCACGGCCTGCAGTCGGTGGCGCACGCCGAGGCGGCGGTCGACGCGCTCCGCGCGGTGCCGGGACGCTTCGTGCTGGCCTACGGCAACATCCAGCAGGCGCCGTGGGAGTGGACGGCCGACCCCGCCGTGCAGTCCTTCCTGCGGGGGCTCCGCGACGAGGGCTCGATCGGCGTGCAGCTGGCCTTCGACGTCACCGGCGACCCGGCCTTCCCCGAGCGGGCGGCCTTCGAGGTGGCCCGCGAGCTGGGCGTCCCGGTGACGACCCACGCCGGCGTGTGGGGCGCGACCAACGACGACGGCATCCGGCTGATGCACGAGCACGGCTTCGCCGGTCCCGACACCGTCTACGTGCACGCGGCCACGCTCGGCGCCGACTCCTACCACCGCATCGCGGCCACGGGCGGCTCCATCTCGGTCTCCACCGAGTCCGAGCAGAGCGCCGGGCAGGGCTACCCGCCCACCTGGCAGGTGCGCCGCCACGGCATCCCGGTCTCGCTCTCCCACGACACCAGCGTGTGGTGGAGCAGCGACCTCTTCAGCGCGATGCGCACCACCCTCGGGGCCGACCGCGCCCGGGAGCACCTCGAGGCCCACGCCGCGGGCGAGACGGTGACGCAGCTGCACCTGCGGGCCGAGCAGGTCGTCGAGTGGGCGACCGTCGGCGGCGCGCGCGCCCTGGGTCGCGACGACCTCGGCAGCCTCGAGCCGGGCAAGAAGGCCGACGTGGTGCTGCTCAAGAACGACCACTCGGCCTTCTCGTTCCCGCTGGTCAACCCCTACGGCCACATCGCCTTCCAGGCCCAGCGCGGCGACGTGCACACCGTCGTGGTCGACGGCCGTGTGGTCAAGAGCGAGGGACGGCTGGTCGGCGCCGACCTCGGGGCCGTGCGGCGCGAGGTGGAGGCCACGGTGGAGCACCTGCGCGGCGAGCTCGGGCCCGACGCCTGGGAGGCGGGGATGAACCCCGACCTGCCGGCGGGCGAGGGCGTCCTCGACAACCCGTACCAGTACACCGACTACAAGTCCGACGCCACGCACGGGGCTCGCGGCAGCGTCTTCGGCGAGCCCGGCTCGGGCTCGTAGGCTCGGCGTCGTGGCCGGACGCGGACAGGGACCCGACTTCGTCGAGTCGCTCGCACGAGGACTCGACGTGCTGGCGTGCTTCGCGCCGGCCGCCGGGTCCACCGGGCGTCCGATGACGCTCAGCGAGGTGGCGACGGCGGCCGGGCTGGCCCGGCCGACCGCGAGACGGCTGCTGCTGACCCTCGAGGAGCTCGGCTACGTGCGGGTCTCCGACGGGGCCTTCACCCTGACCCCCCGCGTGCTCGGGCTCGGCACGGCGTACGTCGCGGCCCTGGGGCTGTGGGACATCGCCCGGCCGCACCTGGAGGCGCTGGTCGGGCGCACCGGCGAGTCGTCGTCGATGGCGCAGCTCGACGGCAGCGACATCGTCTACGTCGCGCGGGTCTCGGTGCCCAAGATCATCGCCCTGCGGGTCGAGATCGGCACCCGCTTCCCGGCCCCGCAGACCTCCCAGGGCAAGGTGCTGCTCGCCGCGCTCGCCCCGGAGCAGCTCGCCCAGGTGCTCGCGGTGCCGAGCCGCGCCGGGCTGCCGCCCTACATCGGCGCCACGCACGAGCAGCTGCAGCAGGAGCTGGTCGAGGTGCGCGCCCGGGGCTGGGCCCTCGCCGACGAGGAGCTCGCGCCCGGCGTCCGCTCGGTCGCCGTGCCGGTCCGCGACGCGACCGGCACCGTGCGTGCGGCCATGAACGTCACGGTCAACGCGGCCGAGACCTCCACCGACCGCCTGCTCGGCCACCACCTCCCGCTGCTGCTGCGCACGGCCGGCGACGTGAGCGCGGAGTGGGCGCTGTGGCAGTCGCGACCGCACGTCGAGGTGGCGCGGCGGCAGCGCGCCGAGGGCACCGAGGGGTAGCCCGCCCCCACCCGTCCGGCATGCTGAGGCCCGTGCGCGAGGACCTGTGGCTCCGGTTCCTGTCCGGCCCCGACGTCGACGCCCTGGGCGTGACGCCGTCCGAGGTGGTCTCGGCCGTGGAGGGGGTGGTCGCCGCCCACGGCCGGGGCGAGACCGTCTTCGAGCCGCGCACGCACCTGGTGCCCGACAACGACGGCCGCGGCCACTTCAACGTGCTGCGCGGCCACGTCTCGTCGCTCGGCGACCACGGCGTGAGCGGTGTCAAGGTCGTCGGCGACTTCGTGCCCAACTACACCCTCGGGCTGCCGAGCGAGCTGGCGCTGCTGACGCTCTACGACCCGCACACCGGCGTGCCCCGCTGCATCATGGACGCCACCTTCGTCACCGAGGCGCGCACCGGTGCGATGACCGCGGTCGGGGCCAAGCACCTCGCCCGGGCCGGCAGCAAGGTCCTCGGCCACGCCGGGGCCCGCGGCACGGCGTACAGCAACGTGGTGATGCTCGACGCGCTGCTCGACCTCGACGAGGTGCGGGTGACGAGCCGGCGACCGGAGTCGCGCGAGGCCTTCGCCGCTCAGCTGCGCGAGGTGCTGCGGGCCGAGGTCGTGGTCACCGACTCGATCGGCGAGGCCTTCGATGGCGCCGACGTCTGCGTCGAGGCGACGCGGCTGACCGAGCCGGCGCCGCTCGTGCGTCGGGAGCACCTCGCGGCCGGCTCGCTGCTGGTGCCCTACGGCACGGTCAGCGCGCTCGAGGCCGACCTGCTCGAGGGCATCGACAAGGTGGTCGTCGACGACTGGCGCGAGGCCCAGTCGGGACGCTTCGGCGCGCTGCGCGCCCAGGTCGACAGCGGCGCGCTGTCGCCCGAGACGCTGCACGCCGAGCTCGGCGACGTGGTGACCGGGAGGCGCCCGGGCCGGGAGTCCGACGAGGAGCGCGTGCTCTTCTGGCACCGCGGCCTCTCCATCCTCGACGTCGCCCTCGGCCAGCTGCTGCTCGACCGGGCCGAGACCGCCGACGTGGGCACGATGGTGCGCTACCGGTGATCGTCGCCTCGCCGCACGACCTCGACGCCGCGGCGGTGCGGCGCATCGCCGACGGTGCCGCCGTCGAGCTGGCCGACGACCTGCTCGCCGCGCTCGCCGAGCGGCGTACGGCGATGCTGGGGGTGCTCGCCGCGGGCGCCCGGGTCTACGGCGTGACCACCGGCGCGGGCGCCCAGAGCGTGGTCGACCTCGATCCCGACGCCCAGGCCCGGCAGTCCACGGCGCTGCTGCTGGCGCGCGCGGTCGGCGGGGCGCCGTACCTGGCGGAGCGGGAGGTGCGCGCGCTGCTCGCCTGCCGGCTGCGCACCCTGCTCGGTCCCGACAGCGGCGTCGGCCCCGACCTGGCGCAGTGGGTCGCGACGCTGCTTCGCGAGCGCGTCGTGCCGGCCGTGCCGCGGGCCGGCTCGGGCTCGGCGGGCGACATCGTGCCGCTCGCCCACGCCTTCGGCCACCTCGGTGCCGCCGGCGAGGTGCTCGACGGCGGCCACGCCGTCCCGTCGGCCGCCGTCCTCGAGGCACGTGGGCTGGTGCCTCCGGCCCTGGGCGCCAAGGAGGGCATCGCGCTGCTCGGCGGGGTGCCCGTGGCCACCGCCCTGGTGACCCTCGCGGGCGAGCGCGCGCGGCGGATCGCGCGCCAGGAGCTGCTCGTCGCCGCGGGGCAGGTGCTCGTCGCCGGCGTCTCGCGCGACCCGTACGCCGCCCTGGTCGCCCGCGCCGACCCCGAGCTCGCCGAGGTGCTGGCCGGGCTGCGGGCCCTGGTGGGTCCCGAGCCGGCGCCCCGCTCGCTGCAGGCCCCTGTCTCCTTCCGGGTGGTCGGGCCCGTGCTGGCCCACGTGCGTCGCAGTCTCGACGGCCTCGACGCCGCGGTCGACCGCGCGCTCGACGGCGTCACCGACTCCCCGGCGTACGACGAGGAGCACGGCGTGCTGCTCGGCACCCCCGGCTTCCACGGCCTCGACCTCGCCGCGGCGGCCGACGGCGTGCGCGCGGCGGCGGTGCACGCGGCCTCTGTCGCCACCGCGCGGCTCCACCGCCTCCTCGACCCGAGGACCACCGGGCTGCCCGCCCAGCTGGCGCTCGACCCCGGGCCGCACGCGGGCCTGGTCGCGGTGCACAAGCGCGCGGTGGGGGCGGTGCACACCTGCCTGCCCGTCGCCGCCACCTCGGTGGCGACCGTGGAGACCTCGGGTGGCCAAGAGGACGTGCAGAGCTTCGCCACCGAGGCCGCCGAGTCGCTCCGGCGTGCGCTCGACGCCTGGGAGGAGGTGGTCGCGTGCGGCCTCCTCGCCGTGCTCCAGGCCGCCGCGCTCGACCCGGCGCGGGTGCAGGCGGCGTCCGATCCGTTACGGGTCGCGCTGAGTGGGGCACGGGAGGTCGTGCCTGCGAGCGCGGCCGACCGCCCCTGGGGTCCCGACGTCGAGCGGCTGCGTCAGCTGCTGGACGCCGGGTGGGGCAACGACACCGAGGCAATAGCCTCGTAGATCGATCGATCAACTACTAGGTTGACGACAGGGCCGGGGAGCGGAGAGATCCAGTGATCGAGTTCACGCAGGTGGTCAAGGCCTTCCCCGACGGCACCGTCGCGGTCGACCACCTCGACCTGACCCTCGACAACGGCCGGATCACCGTCATGGTCGGGCCGTCCGGCTGCGGCAAGACCACCTCGCTGCGCATGATCAACCGGATGATCGACCCCACCTCGGGCACGATCGCCATCGACGGCCGCGACGTCACCGCGACCGACCCGGCCGAGCTGCGCCGCTCCATCGGCTACGTGATCCAGCACGCCGGCCTCTTCCCGCACCGGACCATCGAGGACAACATCGCCACGGTGCCGGTGCTCACCGGGGTGAGCCGTCGCGCCGCGCGCACCCGGGCCGTGGAGCTGATGGAGCTCGTCGGCCTGCCGGCGTCGTACGCCAAGCGCTACCCGGTGCAGCTCTCCGGCGGCCAGCAGCAGCGCGTGGGCGTCGCCCGGGCGCTCGCCGCCGACCCGCCGGTGATGCTGATGGACGAGCCCTTCAGCGCGGTCGACCCCGTCGTGCGCACCCAGCTGCAGGACGAGTTCCTCCGGCTGCAGTCGGAGCTGGGCAAGACCATCGCCTTCGTGACCCACGACATCGACGAGGCGATCCGGATCGGCGACCGCGTCGCCGTCTTCGCCGAGGGCGGCCGGCTCGCCCAGGTCGCGCCGCCGGCGGAGATCCTCGCCCACCCGGCCGACGACTTCGTGGCCGACTTCGTGGGTCGTGACCGCGGCTTCCGCGGGCTCACCTTCAGCGACGCCCAGGAGCTGCCCCTGGAGCCGCTCGAGACCCCCGTGGCCGGTGCCACGCTGCTGCTCGAGGACGGCCGCCCCGTGGGCTGGTCGCGCGACGGCCGGACCCTCGACCTCGGCGGCAGCTTCGGACCCGGCGACTCCTTCCGGGCCGCGCTCGACAACGCGATCCGCTCGCCCGTCGGTGCCGCCGTGCGGGTCGACGGCGACGGCCGCGCCGAGGGCATCTGCCGCCACGAGACCATCGCCGAGCAGCTGCGCGCGAGGGGCTCGGCCTGATGGGCGGCTACCTGGGCGACGTCCGGGACTACCTCGACGTCAACGGCGACCTGGTCCTCGACCTGCTCGCCCAGCACCTGGTGCTGGCACTGGTGCCGGTGCTGATCGCGCTGCTGGTCTCGATCCCGCTGGGATACCTCGCGGTGCGCTACGAGTGGCTCTACCACCCGCTGCTCAACCTCTCCTCGCTGCTCTACGCCATCCCGTCGCTGGCGCTCTTCGTGCTGCTGCCGGGCATCATCGGCACCCGCATCCTGGACGAGATCAACATCGTCATCGCGCTGTCGATCTACTCGGTCGCGCTGCTTGTGCGCACCGTCGCCGACGGGCTGCGCTCCGTGGACGCCGCGGTGACCCAGGCCGCCACGGCGATGGGCTACCGACGCGTCCGCCGGCTCCTCACCGTCGAGCTCCCGATCGCGACGCCGGTGATCTTCGCCGGCTTGCGCGTCGCGACGGTCTCCAACATCAGCCTGGTCAGCGTGGGCGCCCTGATCGGCATCGGTGGCCTCGGGCAGCTCTTCACCCGCGGCTTCCAGCTCTTCTACTCGGTGCCCATCGTGATCGGCCTGGTCCTCTCCATCACCCTCGCGCTCCTGGCCGACCTGCTCCTCGTCCTCACCCAGCGCGGCCTGACGCCGTGGACCCGGGCGGGGGCGACACGGTGAACGACGGCCTGCTCTCCGTCCTCCTCGACGGCGCCCTGTGGGCCCCCGGGGCCGACGGCGGCTTCCTGCAGCGCATCGTCGAGCACCTCGGCTACACCGGCCTGGCGCTGGTCATCGCGTTCCTGATCGCCTTCCCGGTGGGGCTGCTGATCGGCCACACCGACCGCTTCGCCTTCCTCGCCATCAACTCCGGCAACGCCGGGCGCTCGCTGCCCACCCTCGGACTGATCGCGATCATCGTGGTCATCTTCGGGATCGGGCTGCTGCCGATCACGGTCGCGCTGGTGGTGCTCGCCATCCCACCGATCCTCACCAACACCTACGCGGCCATCCGTGCCGTCGACCCCCACACCGTCGACGCCTCGCGCGGCATGGGGATGACCGAGCCCTCGATCCTGCTCCGCGTCGAGCTGCCCAACGGCCTGCCGCTCATCTTCGGCGGCCTGCGCAACGCCACGCTGCAGGTGGTCTCGACGGCCACCGTGGCGGCGTACGTCGGCTCGGGCGGGCTCGGCCGCTACCTGATCGACGGCATCGCCGTACGCGACTACAGCGAGGTCTTCGCCGGCGCCGTGCTGGTCGGCGTCCTCGCCGTCGTCCTCGACACGCTGCTCGCCGGGGTGCAGCGCCTCGTCGTCTCCCCCGGGGTCAGTGGTCGGGCCGCCACCAGGCGCTCCGGCCCCGTGCCCGCTCCTTCCCAACCCACCGAAAGGTAAGACCATGACCCGACGACCCCTGATGACGATCGGAGCCGCCGTCGCCTCCCTGGCGTTGCTGGCCGGCTGCGGCGGCGGAGGCGGCGAGGACGCCTTCTCGGAGGAGGAGAGCGACGCCGGCACCATCGTGATCGGCTCGGCCAACTTCCCCGAGAACGTGCTGCTGATGAACATGTACGCCGCCGCTCTCGAGGACGCCGGCGTGACGGTCGAGACCAAGCCCGAGATCGGCGCTCGCGAGGTCTACATGCAGGCCCTCGAGGACGGCTCCATCGACCTGCTGCCCGAGTACAACGGGGCGCTGCTGGCCTTTCTCGCGGCGGGCCAGGACCAGGAGGTGCCGCGCGACGTCACCTCGCCCGAGGACGTCTACGACGCCCTGCAGGACGTGCTGCCCGAGGGCACCGAGACGCTCCCGCAGTCCGAGGCCGAGGACAAGGACACCCTCACGGTCACGCAGGAGACGGCCGAGGAGTACGACCTCACCTCGATCGCCGACCTCGAGCCCGTCGCCGGTGACCTCGTCGTCGGTGCCGGCCCCGAGTTCCGCGACCGCTTCCAGGGCCTGGTCGGACTGGAGGAGGTCTACGGTCTGACCTTCAAGGAGTTCAAGCCCCTCGACGTGGGTGGCCCGCTGACGGTCAACAGCCTCAAGGACGGCTCGATCGACGTCGGCAACATCTTCTCCACCGACTCCTCGATCGAGACCGAGGGCTTCGTGGTGCTCGAGGACCCGGAGAACCTCTACACCTCGCAGAACATCACCCCGCTGATCAGGTCCGACAAGCTGACCCCGGAGGCCGAGGAGGCGCTCAACGCCGTCTCGGAGGCCCTCACCACCGAGAACCTCACCGAGGCGCTCGCCCGGGTCCAGGTCGACAAGGACGACCCGAGCGTCGTCGCCCAGGAGTTCCTGGAGCAGGAGGGCGTCATCGGCGGCTGACCCCGCCACCACCCCGGTCGGGTGGGCCCGCCGTCACCGACGTGACGGCGAGCCCACCCGATCGGCGTTCGTGGGCCCCCAGGGGATCGAACCCTGAACCCGCGGATTAAAAGTCCGCTGCTCTGCCGATTGAGCTAGAGGCCCTCACGCGAGCGGTCATCCTCGCAGACCTCGGCGCCCGACCGGCGTCAGCGGCGGATCGTCACCCGGGCGCCGACGAGCGGGTGGTCGGAGACGCGACGCACCTGACGGTCGTTGATGGTGCTGGCGCGGGAGAGCCGCACCTTGCTGCTGCCCAGCACCCAGTCGACGCCGTTCCAGCGCGGCTTGCGGGTGACGCACCTGCCGTCGCGGACGCCGCCTCCGACGAAGGAGCGCATCCCGGTCGAGCGGTGGAGCTTGCACACGAAGCTCCAGCTCTCGTTGAAGTCGCCGGCGAAGATCACCGGCACGCCGGTCCGCCCGAGCCGCTTGGCCAGCTTGACCTGCCGCTTGGCGGCCTCGTTGCGGAAGCGCTGCGCCGGCCCACGGGCGTCGGCGGGGTTGTGGAAGGAGGCCACCCAGAAGCGCTGCCCGGTGGAGCGCTGCTGCAGCAGCACGTAGGGCAGCCGCTTCTTCTCCCCGTGGAAGTAGGGCAGCGTGATCTGCCGGGCGGCGACGAGGCGGAACTTCGAGGTGCGCCAGGCGACGACGGTGTTGATGCCGGCCGTGTGCAGCGCCCAGCGCTTCCCGACGTGCTTGCGGAAGGCCACGCGCTGCGGGCGCTCCATCTCCTGGAAGCCGACGACGTCGTACCTCTCGCGCCCGATGCGGTCGGCCGCCCACCGGATCCGCTTGGTCCCGGCCGCCCAGCCCTTCTTGTACTTCCGGCCGCCGGGCGCGGTGTGGTCGTGGCCCAGCACGTTCCAGCTCGCGACGCGGATGCCGCCGCCGAAGCCGGGGTTCCTGCGGTCGCTCCTGGCGGTGCTGACCGGCGCGGTCGCGGCGGGGGCGACGGCCTGGGGGGTGGTCTGGGTGCCGGGGGCGGCCTCGGCCGAGGCGCCCATCGGTCCGGTGATCGTCACGGCGGCCAGGGCCACGCACACGAGCGTCTTCTTCATCGGGTCCTCCGGGGGTCGGGGATGGGGTCCGCACCTGTGCGGGCCAGCGGGACCGGCCGGCGCTGCGGGCGCCCGCGGTCAGGCTGGAGCGCGGAGGTGAGCCAGCCGTGAGCCACCGGTGAGAGGGCTCTCATCCGGGGCGAAGCGGGCCGCAGTGGGACATCTCCCGGGGCTCGACCCTCGCGCGCCGTTCACCCTCGCACACCCTCGGGCGGCCGCGCGGCGCCGGGGCGGGGGCCGGCGCCCACCGGCCCCTTGTGCGACACTCGGCATCAATGCAAGAATCGTTGAGGCAATGATTTTTAAGTGAATGTGAGCGACGATGGCCGAGCCAAGGTCGGATCTGGAGCGCCGCGCCCGGTCGTACGCCGCCCTGGGCGACCCCGGTCGGCTGAGCGTCGTCGACGCCCTGGCGCTGGGTGACCTCTCGCCGAGCGACCTGGCGCGACGGCTCGGCATCGCGTCCAACCTGCTCGCGCACCACCTGCGCGTGCTCGAGGACGCCGGCCTCGTGTCGCGGGCGAAGAGCGAGGGGGACCGCCGGCGCAGCTACGTCCGCCTGCACGCCGAGCACCCGGCCCTCGCGACGCTCGCGCCCGCCCTCGACGACGACCTGCGTGGTCGCCGGCGCGTCGTCTTCGTCTGCACGCAGAACTCCGCGCGCTCCCAGCTCGCGGCCTCCGCGTGGCGTCACGTCAGCCCGGTGCCGGCCACCTCGGCGGGCACCCGTCCGGCCGCGCGGGTGCATCCCGGAGCGCTGGGCGCGGCGGAGCGGCACGGGCTCGACCTGGCCGACGCGGAGACGCGGCACGTCGACGACGTGCTCGAGCGGCACGACCTGGTGGTCGCCGTGTGCGACCAGGTGCACGAGGCGCTGGGGCCGGGGGCGCGACTGCACTGGTCGGTGCCCGACCCGGTGCGCTCGGGCACGCCCGGCGACTTCGAGGCGGCCTACGACGACCTCACCCACCGCGTCGGCCGCCTCGCGGCCGGTCTGCGGCCCGAGCCCGTGTGACCGAGAGGACCCAGCCATGAGCACGCCCACCGCGCTCCCCGAGCACCAGCCCGACCTGCACAACGCGACCGCGAGGCTGGCCGAGGAGTTCCGCGGCCGCTACGGGTCCGAGACCATCGCGCGCCTGCTGCGCTCGTCGTACGACGAGCTGCTCGCGACCGCGAGCATCGTCACCTACGTGCCGCTGCTGGCCGAGCGCTTCACCCGGGAGCGGCTGCAGGCGCTGGCCAGGGTCGACGGCCTGGACCGGGACCACCGACCCACGGTGCTCTTCCTCTGCGTGCACAACGCCGGCCGGTCGCAGATGGCGCTCGGCTTCCTGCGCCACCTCGCCGGCGACGGCGCCGTGGGCTGGTCGGGAGGCTCCGAGCCCGGAGCCAGGATCGACCCGCTCGTCGTGGAGGCGATGGGTGAGCGCGGCGTCGACCTCGCCGAGGAGTTCCCCAAGCCGTGGACCGACGAGACGGTGCGCGCCGCCGACGTCGTCACCACCATGGGGTGCGGCGACGCGTGCCCCGTCCTGCCGGGCAAGCGCTACGAGGAGTGGGAGCTCGACGACCCGGCTGGCCTGGACCTCGACTCGGTGCGCGTGGTCCGCGACCAGCTCGAGCAGCGCGTGCGCCGCCTGCTCGTCGACCTCGGCGTCGAGGTCAGCGCCCCAGCCGCTCGATGATCTCGGCCGCCGTGTCGCGGGCCGAGCGGCCCACGCCCAGCAGGGTCGCCGAGGCGGCGCCCGTCCAGTCGCCGTACCCCACCAGGTGCAGGCGCGGCTCGGCCGTGACGCGGGTGCCCTCGAGGGCCACGTGGCCGCGCCGGTCGTGCAGCCCGAGCGTGCGCAGGTGCCGCAGCGCGGGGCGGAAGCCGGTGCACCAGACGATGGCGTCGGCCTCCACCTGGCTGCCGTCGGGCCACGCCACCCCGGTCGCGGTCAGGCGGGCGAAGATCGGCCGCGCCCGCAGGTGACCACGATCCCGGGCCCGGCGTACGCCGTCGACCACGACGATGTCGCCCAGGCCACCGACCCCGCGGTGCTCGCGACCCTCGCGGAGCGCCGCGACGCGCGCGGTGGCCGCGGCGAAGAGCGCACGGCCGTCGACGTCGTCGGGGAGGAAGCGGGGCGGCCTGCTGGTCACCCACGTGGTGTCGGCCACCTCGGCGAGCTCCGCCAGCACCTGCGCGCCCGAGTTGCCACCGCCGACCACCACGACCCGCTGGCCGGCCAGGTCCTCGGGGCGGCGGTACTGCGAGGCGTGCAGCTGACGCCCGCGGAAGTCACGCGCGCCCGGGTAGGTCGGCCAGAAGGGCTGCGACCACGTGCCCGTGGTCGAGACGACGTGCCGGGCGTCGAGCTCCAGGCGCCCCGCGCGCACGCGCAGCCGGTCGCCGTCGCCGTCCCGGGTGACGGCGCTGACGCGGTGCGAGCGGCGTACGTCGAGTGCGTAGCGCTCCTCGTACCGGGTCAGGTAGTCGACGACGTGGTCACGGGTCGGCAGGCCTCCGGCCTCGTCGTCCCAGCGGGGCATCATCCAGCCCGGCAGCGAGGAGTAGCCCGACGGCGAGAAGAGTCGCAGCCCCTCCCACATGTGCTGCCAGGCCCCGCCCGGCCGGGTCTCGGCGTCGAGCACGACGACCTCGCGGCCAGGGACCAGGCCGGCGCGCCGCAGGTGGTAGGCCGTGGCCAGCCCGGCCTGGCCACCGCCCACGACGGCCACGTCGACGTGCTCGGCCACGCTCGCCCCCTCGGTACGACGACCATCGTCGCGCAGGTCGCCTCCCGCCCCGCTCGCGGTCACCGTATTGATGGATGTCAACATAGACGCATGTCGAAACAGTCGCTCGCCCTGCGTGGGCTGCCGCGTGCGGACGACCCCATGGCGTCCTGCGTCCCGCTGGCGCGCGAGCCGCTGGGGGCCGAGCGTGCCGCAGCGGTCGTGCCGATGCTCAAGGCCGTCGCCGACCCGGTGCGCCTGCGCCTGCTGTCGCTGGTGCTCTCGCACGAGGGGGAGGAGGCCTGCGTGTGCGACCTGACGCCGGCCTTCGACCTCTCCCAGCCGACCATCAGCCACCACCTCAAGGTGCTGCACGACAGCGGCCTGCTGGCCCGGGAGCGGCGCGGCACCTGGGTCTTCTACCGCGCCCGACCCGAGGCGATGGCCGCGCTGCGCAGCCTCTTCACCACGACGACCACGGCCACGACCACCAGCGAGGACCCCGCATGAGCGACACCGTCCACGAGCCCCGGACCGACGACGACCCGGTGCTGCGACGGCTCTCGACCCTCGACCGCTTCCTGCCCGTGTGGATCGGTGCGGCCATGGTGGCCGGGCTGCTCCTCGGCCGGCTGGTCACCGGCCTCGACGACGTGCTGGCCGCCGTGGAGGTCGGCTCGGTCTCGCTGCCGATCGCCCTCGGGCTGCTGGTGATGATGTACCCGGTGCTCGCCAAGGTGCACTACGACGAGCTGGGGCGGGTCACCGGCGACCGCCGCCTGCTCGCCACGTCGGTCCTGCTCAACTGGGTGCTCGGGCCGGCGCTGATGTTCGCCCTGGCCTGGCTGATGCTGCCCGACCTGCCGGAGTACCGCACCGGGCTGATCATCGTGGGCCTGGCCCGCTGCATCGCCATGGTGCTGATCTGGAACGACCTCGCCTGCGGCGACGGTGAGGCCGCCGCGATCCTGGTCGCGCTCAACTCGCTCTTCCAGATCGTCGCCTTCGCCGTGCTGGGCTGGTTCTACCTGCAGGTGCTGCCCGGGTGGCTCGGCCTCGAGCAGGCGGCCCTGGACGTCTCGGTGTGGGACATCGCCGTCTCGGTGCTGGTCTTCCTCGGCATCCCGCTCCTGGCGGGCTACCTCACCCGCACGCTCGGCGAGCGGGCGCGCGGCCGGGAGTGGTACGAGACCGCCTTCCTGCCCCGCATCGGGCCGGCCGCGCTCTACGGCCTGCTCTTCACCATCGTGCTGCTCTTCGCGCTCCAGGGCGACACCATCACTAGCCAGCCGCTCGACGTCGCCCGGATCGCGCTGCCGCTGCTGGTCTACTTCGTGCTGATGTGGGGTGGCTCGATGCTGCTGAGCCGCGCCCTCGGCTTCGACTACCGCCGCGCCACCGCGGTGTCCTTCACCGCGGCGGGCAACAACTTCGAGCTCGCCATCGCCGTCGCGATCGGCGTCTTCGGGGTGGCCTCCGGCCAGGCCCTGGCGGGCGTGGTGGGCCCGCTGATCGAGGTTCCCGTCCTCGTGGGCCTGGTCTACGTGAGCCTGTGGGCGCGACGCTTCTTCACCGACGACCAGCAACCACGACGCGAGGAGAGGGTGGTGCCGTGATGGCTGCCACGAGCCAGAGCAACGACGACGCGGCCGCGGTGCCCCAGGTGGTCTTCGCCTGCGTGCGCAACGGCGGACGCTCCGTCATCGGTCGCGTCCTCACCGAGCACTACGCCGGAGGACGCGTCCGCGCCGAGTCGGCCGGCACGCAGCCCGGCGAGCACATCCACGCCGAGGTGGCCGAGGCCCTGCAGTCCCTGGGCCTGGACACCTCGCAGGAGCGGCCGAAGGTCCTGACCCGCGAGACCGTCGCCGCGAGCGACCTGGCCATCACGCTCGGGTGCGGCGAGGAGTGTCCCTACGTCCCGGGCGTGAGGTACGTCGACTGGCCGGTCGCCGACCCCGGCGGGCAGGACGCCGAGACGGTGCGCGCGATCATCGCGGACCTCGACGGCCGGGTGCGCACCATGCTCGGCGAGCTGGTGCCTGACCTGGAGCTGCCGCCGTCAGTGCTGGGGGAGCGCGCCTGACGGTGTGCGCCTCCCCGGCTCGCCGAGCGTCGCCCCGGCGGCGAGCGCGGCGCCCAGGGCCGCGACCCCGGCCAGCGCCAGGAAGCCGGCGGCGTACCCCCCGAGGAGGTGGGCGAGGACGGCGCCGACGAAGGGGGCCGCCGCGGAGGCGACCAGGGCGGGCGCCCCGAGCACGCCGTTCAGGGCGCCGTAGCTGGTCGGTCCCCAGCGGTCGGTGACCGCGGTGGCTTGGACGAGCGTGTAGACGCCCCGGGCGAGTCCGAGCACCATGCCGAGGACGACGAAGACGACGCCCCCGGTGGGCGCCACCGCCAGGGCCGCGGTGGCGACCGCGACCGCCGCCATCACCCCGACCGTGCGGCCCCGGACGGTCGTGACGGCGGCGAGGCGGGCGTACCCCAGCCGGCCGAGCGCCTGTCCGACCCCGCCGAGCCCCAGCGCCACGGCGGCGAGGCCGGGTGCCATGCCTCGCTCGACCATCATCGGGACGAGGTTGACCAGCACCGCGAAGGCGCTGAGCGTGGTGAGGGCGTTGGCCGCGGCGAGCAGCACGAAGGGTCGGCTCCGCGTGACCGACCGGGTCGTGCGCGCCGCTGTCGTCCGACTCGCGTCTCCCTCGGCCGTCGCCGGACGCCACGCGTGGCGCAGCCCCCACCAGTGCAGCGGCGCCGTGACCACCACCAGGGCGAGCAGGAGCACCAGGTAAGCACCTCGCCACCCCAGCACCGTCTCCAGCGCCGACGCCGTGGGTGCGAAGACGGTGCTCGCCAGCCCACCGACGAGGGTCAGCGTGGTGAGCGCGCGGACCCGGTGGCGGCCGCCCCAGCGGGTCAGCGCGGCGAAGGCCGGCGGGTAGAGCGTGGCGGACATGGCGAGGCCGACCAGCACCCAGCCGGCGTAGAAGACCACGAGGTCCGGGGCGGTGGCGACGGCCAGGAGCCCCGGCACGGCCACGAGGGAGCCGACCGTCATCACGACGCGCGGGCCGCGCGCGTCGATGCGGCGTCCGACCCACACGCCCGCTGCCCCCGAGACGAGCAGGGCGAGGGAGAAGGCCCCGGTGACGGCGACGGCGGACCAGCCGGTGTCGGCCGAGATCGAGGCCTGGAGCGCGGCGAAGGCGTAGTAGAGCACGCCCCACGAGGTGATCTGGACCGTGCTCAGCGCGACGACGGCGGCGCGCAGCCCGGCGCGGTCGAGGGCGCCGGGCTCGGTGCTGGTCGGGCGCCGCGTCACGGGGTCATCGTGTCGCGAGGGCCTCCGGCGTCCCGCAGCACCCGCCGGTCGCCGCCAGCGCGTCGGGCTCGTCGAAGGCGGCCGCGCCGTCGCACACGCCCGTCGCCGGCAGCACCAGCTCCACCTGCGACGCCGCGTCGAGGTCGCCCGCCAGCGCCGCGACGACCGAGCGGACCTGCTCGAAGCCCGTCATGGCCAGGAACGAGGGGGCGCGGCCGTAGGACTTCATGCCCACGAGGTAGAGACCCGGCTCGGGCTGGGCCAGCTCGCGGAAGCCGTGGGGGCTGACGTCGCCGCAGCTGTGGTGGTCGGGGTGCACCTGCTCCGCCAGGGCGCGGACGCACCCCAGGGCGGGGTCGAGGTCGAGGCGGACCTCGGAGAGGAAGGTGTGGTCGGGTCGGAAGCCGGTGGCGACGACCACCTCGTCGACGTCGTCGAGCTGCTGGCCGTCGACCGACACGATCCGCAGCCGCCCGTCGGGCTGGGCGGTGACGGACTCGGTCCGGAAGCGGGGGAGGTGGGTGACGACACGGCTGGCGGCGGCCGCCGCGGCGTCCAGGCCGAGCCGTCCGCGCTGCTCGAGCTGGTCGTTGTCGCCCCCGCCGAAGGCGTCGCCGAGCCGCGGTCGGCGCAGCAGCCAGGAGACCCGGGTGGTGGGCGCCTGCCGGGCGAGCCGGGCCAGTGCGACCAGGACGCCCTGGGCGGAGGCGCCCTTGCCGGCGACGGCCACGTGCTTGCCGGCGTACCGCGCGGCGACCTCGGGGTCGTCGAGGTCGGGGATGCCGTGGTGGAGGCGGTCGGCGTGGTCGGGCTCGCCCACGGCGGGGTAGCCGTCGGCGCCGAGGGGGTTCGGGTGGCCCCAGGTGCCCGAGGCGTCGACGACGGCGCTCGCCATCAGACGCTCGGGCCCGGTCGGGGTCGCTACGTGCAGGACGAAGGGGTCGGTCTCGCGCCCGGAGTCGACCAGCAGGTCACGACCCGCGCGGCCCACGCCCGTCACCCGGGAGCCGTAGCGGACCTCGACGCCGTCCGTCGCCGCGAGCAGCCGGGCCAGGGGCCGCAGGTAAGCGTCGCGCCACTCGCGGCCCGTCGGGTAGGCGTCGTCGTCCGGCGCGCTCCAGCTGCCGGAGGCCTTCAGCAGCCGTCGCGCGGCCGGGTCGACCAGCTCGCGCCACGCCGAGAAGAGGCGCACGTGGCCCCACTCGCCCACCGCGGCTCCGGCGTCCGGGCCGGCCTCGAGGACGACGACCTCGAGGCCGCGCTCGACGGCGTGGGCCGCGGCCGCCAGCCCGACCGGGCCGGCGCCGATGACAGCGAGGGGACGGGACATGGTGCTCCTTCGATCGATGGTGCTCGATGAAGGCCAATGTATCGACCGACGTCGATGGACGCAAGGTAGGCTGGTCCCGTGACCACCGACGCCCCGCTCGCCGCCACGCTCAGCAGGAGCGACGCCGAGGAGTACGCCGAGTGGTTCGCCGTGCTGGCCGACCCCACCCGGGTGCGGCTGCTCCACGCGCTCTCCACCTCCGCGTCGGGCGCGATGCGCATCGGTGACCTCGCCACCGCGGTCGGCATCAGCCAGTCGACCTGCTCCCACCACGTCGAGTCGCTCAAGCGCGTCGGCTTCGTGGTGGTCGACAAGGTGGGCACCTCCAGCCTGGTCTCGGTCAACGCCGCCTGCTGCAGCGGCCTCCCCCACGCGGCGGACGTCGTGATGGGCACGCTGTCCTCCCCGCCCTGCTGCCCCGACGACCTCCCGGGCGAGGTGACCACGCGGCCGGTGCGCGACGACGACATGCCGGCGGTGCTGCGCGTGTACGCCGAGGGGCTGGCCACGCGCAACGCCACCTTCGAGACGGCGGTGCCGTCGGCCGAGCAGATGCGGGCGCGGTGGCTCCCCGGCCTGGCGTGGGTGGCCGAGCTCGGGGGCGAGGTGGTCGGCTGGACGGCGGTGGCGCCGGTCTCGACCCGCGCGTGCTACTCCGGCGTGGGCGAGACCTCGGTCTACGTGGCCGAGGCCGCACGCGGCCGGGGCGTGGGCAGGTCGTTGCTCCGCGCCCAGGTGGTCGGCGCCGACGACGCGGGCATGTGGACGCTGCAGACCTCGGTCTTCCCCGAGAACCGCGCCAGCCTCGCGCTGCACCGCTCCGCGGGCTACCGCACCCTCGCCGTGCGGAGCCGGATCGCGCAGCTGGACGGGGTGTGGCGCGACACCGTCCTGCTCGAGCGTCGCAGCGAGCTCACCCGCGGTCCCTCGGCGCCTGACGCGGCTGGGGGGCGTGCAGGTTGAAGCGGATGCCCGCCAGCCGCAGCGCGAAGCACGTGCCCGCCGCGACGAGCGCCGCCGTGAGGCCGTAGACGCCCAGGGCGCTCGCGGCGACCACGAGGACAGCCGCGCTCAGCGCGGGGATGGCGTAGAGCTCGCTGGTCAGCACCACCGGGACCCGGCCGACCGTGACGTCGCGCAGGGTGCCGCCGCCCACGGCGCTGATCGCCCCCAGGATCACCGCCTGTCCCGCGCCCAGCCCGAAGTCGAGGGCGACGGCCGTGCCGGTAGCGGCGAAGAGGCTGAGGCCGGCCGCGTCGAGCACGTCGATCGTGGTGCCGAAGCGGCCCAGGGCACGGGCGAAGGCGAAGGCGACCAGGCTGCCGAGGGCCGCGACCACCAGGTAGCGGTAGTCGCTGAAGGTCGTGGGCGGCAGCGACCCCATCAGCACGTCGCGCAGGATGCCCCCGCCCATGGCGGTGAGCATGCCCAGCGTCACCGTGCCGACGATGTCGACCCGCACGATCCGGATCGCGGTCAGCGCGCCGTTGAGCGCGAAGGCGAAGGTGCCGGCCAGGTCGAGGACGAGGAGGACCGAGAGGTCGGAGCTCACCTGCGGGACACCTCCGTGCGGCGCTCGGGTGGGCGGGGGACGGCGCTGCTGTCGCGGGCGGGTGCGGACGCGCGCGGCGTACCGTCACCACGGTAGGCGCAGCCAGAAGTCACCACGGTAGGCGCAGCGAGGGGGTCGGAGCGCATGGAGACACCGGGAGCGACGATCCGCTCGGCGACGGGCCGCTGGGTCCTGCTGGTCACCGTGCTGGGCGCGGCCCTCACCTTCGTCGACGCGACCGTGGTGGCGATCGCGCTGCCGCGCGTCGTCGACGAGCTCGGCGCCGGTGTCGACGGGGCGGTCTGGGTGGTGACGGCCTACAACCTCACGCTCGCCTCGCTGGTGCTGACCGCGGGGGTGCTGGGCGACCGCTTCGGGCTGCGGAGGTCCTACCTGGTCGGGGTGGGTGGCTTCACGGCCGCCAGCGTCGTGTGCGGCGCGGCGCCGACCATCGAGGTGCTCGTGGGCGCCCGGGTGGCGCAGGGCGTCTTCGCCGCGCTGCTGACCCCCGCGAGCCTGGCCTTGATCCACCGGTCCTTCCGGGCCGAGGAGCGCTCGCGCGCCGTGGGGGTCTGGTCGGGGCTGACCGGCGTCGCCGGGGCGGTCGGGCCGCTGCTCGGCGGCGTCCTGGTCGAGCACGCCGACTGGCGCTGGGCCTTCCTCGTCAACCTGCCCGCCGGGCTCCTGGTGCTGTGGGCCACGAGCCGGCACATCGCTCCGGACGGTGGCCGCGAGGAGCAGCGGGTCACGAGCCTCGACTGGCGCGGGGCCGTGCTGCTGAGCGCCCTGCTCGCGTCGGTGACCGCCGCGCTGATGGGCGTCGGTGGCACGGCGGTGGTCGTGGCGCTGGGGGTGGTGGCGGTGCTGACGGCGATCCTGCTCGGCCTCCACCTCTCCAGGACGCCCGCACCGCTCGTCCCGCCCGCCTTCTGGCACGACCGGACGCTGCGCGGCGTGACCGTGGCGACCTTCCTCTTCTACGGCGCGCTGGGGGTGGCCTTCTTCATGCTGCCCCTGCTGCTGCAGGTGGGGTCCGGCCTCTCCCCGGTGCAGGCCGGGTCGGCGCAGCTGCCGGTCACGCTGCTGATGCTGCTCTTCTCCGGGAGGGTGGGGTCGCTGATGGAGCGCACGGGCGCCACGGTGCTGATGGTGCTCGGCGCGCTGCTCGCGGCCTGCGCGATGGGCTGGTTCAGCAGCCTGGGCACCTCTGCCGAGCTCGTCGCCGACGTCCTGCTCCCGGCCTCGGTCCTCGGGGTGGGGCTGACGCTCTTCGTCACGCCCCTCACCGCGACCGCCCTGGCGGCGGCCCCGGCGCACCTGGTGGGCCTGGCCAGCGGCGTCAACAACGCCGTGGCCCGCACCGGCGGCCTGGTCGCGGTCGCGCTGGTGCCCCTCGTGGGAGGTCTGAGCGGCGCCGCGCTGACGGATCCGGCTGGCGTCGCCGACGCCTCGCGCGCGGTCTTCCTCGGCGCCGCGACGCTGATGGTGCTGACCGCGGTCGTGGTGGCGCTCGGCGTCCCGTGGCGACGGCCGCAGCCGGAGGCCCCCGAGCCGGCCACGCCGGACGCCGTCCCGAGGATGCACTGCTCCCCGTCGTCGCCGCCGATGGTGCGCTCCCGGGACTGGGGGTCGCCGGGCAGACTGGGTCGGTGACCTCCGCCAGCACCGAGCGCCGCCGGTTCTGGTGGCTGCGGAGGGTGCCCGCCTTCATGACGGTGGGCATGACCTGCACGGCGGCGTACTTCGGGCTGTACCTGCTGCTGCGCGAGCCGCTGGGAGCGCAGTGGGCCAACCTGGTCTCGCTCGTCCTCTCCACCATCGCGGTGACGTCGGGCAACCGGCGCTTCACCTTCGGCGTCAGCAGCCGCCGGACCGTGGTGCCGCACCAGGTGCTCGGCCTGGCGGTGCTCGCGCTCAACACGGTGCTGACGGCCTCGTCGCTGTGGCTGCTCCACCAGGCCTCCCCGGACGCGACCCGGCTCGCCGAGGTCGCCGTGCTGGCGGTGGCCAACGGCATCGGTGGGTGCGTGCGCTTCGCGGCCTACGCGTGGGCCATGCGCGAGGACGGGTAGCGCAGCTCCAGGGGTGACCTCGGCGGCCGCCAGGGAGGGGCGCCAGGTGGCCGCGGCGCCGCGGAGTGATAGCTGTGCCCCGTCGAGGTGATGACCACGACGTCGGCGCCCGCGTCGGTGAGGTCGCGGAAGCGAGCCGACTCCTTGGCGTAGTTGCAGGCCGCACAGAGTCCCTGTCCGTTGTCGCCGGTGGTCGCGCCGCCCTCGGCGCGCGGACGTCGGTGGTCGCCGTGCCTGATCGGGGCGTCGCACCACGGGGTGCGGCAGACCTGGTCCCGATAGACCAGGAAGCGCCGCAGTCCACCGCGGAAGTGGGTCCGTCGCGAGTCCATCGCGACCAGGTCGCCGCTGTCGGGATCCGTGAACAGGCGACGCACCCAGGCCCGGTCGGCCTCGCGGACGAGACCGCGCGCGACGTCGGCGGGGATGGGACCGACGTGCTCGTCGTCCGCGAACATCACGGCGGGCTCGTGCGTCGCGGCGCTGTCGGCGGTGGTGTCGTCGGCGAGCAGCGCGCTGTCGGACATGACCAGCGCGATCTCGACGTCGCCGACCTGGCCGGCGGTGTGCCCGGTCAGGCGGTCGACGAGGTGGTCGGCCATGACCTGGTCGCGCGATCGACCCGCGGCCTCGCCGGCGCGGACGGCGTCGTCGGCCGCACGGCGGAGCGCGGCAAAGGCACGCACGCCCGGCACGAGCGGCAGCTGGGCGGAGAGCCGGCAGGTCCCGTCGACGTCTGGCCGGAGCGTGACCCGCCGGCGGGAGGCGTTGCGGGAGCGACGGCGTACGCCACCCGCCGGGTCGATCCGGTCAGCGAGTCCGCGGGCCGCGGCCTCCATCGTCCGGTCGCCGAGCGCGCCCACCCTCCGGCTCGCTCGGCCAGGCCGGCATCGACCGCACGGCGGTCGTCTCGGGACAGGTGAGCCGTCTCCTTCACCGCGAGCTCGGCGCGGTGCGTGCTGGTCTCGCCGGCCGTGAGCGCGGCCGCCACCCGCGGCATCTCGTCGAGGGCGAGGGCGACGCCGAGGAAGCGACGCCCTCGGCTGGGGGAGACCCGCATCGCCAGGCTCAGCTCGTGTCCGACGGCTCGGCCGTGCTCGGCCGCCTCGCGACCGGGGTGGCGCTCGCGCTGCGCTGCGTCGTACGCCGCGGCCGCCCGCGCCTGGCACGCCGCGGTCGCGCCCTTCAGCCGCTCGAGCGCAGTGACGAGGTCGACCAGGTGGGCGGACGACATCGCGGCAGGATCGACGTACCCAGCCAGCGGAGCACGCTGCCGAGGAAGTCGACGTCGGCGTGTCTCTCGCTCATGCGTTCGATTGTAGGTGAGTAGCACCAGCCCGGCAACGCCCCGATCAGCTCGTGGACACACGTCGCGCGAGGTGTCGCCGCCTCGCTGAGGCCGGTGGTGGCGCCGTCGATCCGCGGGTGCAGCCGGGCGACTAGCGTCGAGCGCATGGTGCTGCGCTCGATCCTGCTCTTCGCCCTCGCTGCGCTCCTGGAGATCGGGGGCGCCTGGCTGGTCTGGCAGGGGGTGCGGGAGCACCGTGGGCTGCTCTGGATCGGCTTCGGGGTGATCGCGCTCGGCCTCTACGGCTTCGTCGCCACGCTGCAGCCCGACGCCGACTTCGGCCGCGTGCTGGCGGCGTACGGCGGGGTCTTCGTCGCCGGCTCGCTGGCCTGGGGCGTGGTGGCCGACGGCTTCCGGCCCGCCGCCACCGACTACCTGGGCGCGGCGATCTGCCTGGTCGGCGTCGCGGTGATCATGTACGCCCCACGAGGGACGTAGTCAGCGCGCCAGGTCGCGCAGCACCTGGTGGCTGGCGAGGCGGCCGGGGGAGCCGATGACGCAGCCGCCGGGGTGGGTGCCGGAGCCGCACTGGTAGTAGCCCCGGAGCGGGGTGCGGTACTGGCTCCAGCCGGGTGCGGGGCGGAAGAAGTACATCTGCGGGGCGAGGAACTCCCCGGCGAAGATGTTGCCCTCCGTCAGCCCGGTGCGCTGCTCGATGTCGAGCGGGGTGACCACCTCGCGCTGCAGGACCAGGTCGCCGAAGCCGGGGAAGTGCGACTCCAGCACCGCCTGGGCCCGGTCACCGAAGGCCTCGCGCTCGGCGTCCCAGGTGCTGCCGCGGAGCTCGTACGGCGCGTACTGCACGAAGCACGACATGACGTGCTTGCCGGGGGGCGCCATGTCGGGGTCGACGACCGACTGCACGGCGGCGTCGATGAAGGGGCGTTCGGAGTACCAGCCGTACTTGGCGGCGTCGAAGGCGCGCTCGACGTACTCGATCGTGGGGCCGATGTTGAGGAAGCCGCCGAAGTGGTCGTCGGTGTCGGGCAGCGCGGGGAAGACGGGCAGCCCGTCGAGGGCGAAGTTGACCTTGGCCGAGACCCCGCGGAAGCGCATCCGCCGCACGCTGTCGACGAGGTCGCCCGGGAGCGTGACGGGGTCGACCAGCTCGGTGAAGGTACGTCGCGGGTCGAGCGCCGAGACCACCACCGGCGCGCGCAGCTCGGTGCCGTCGGCGAGCACGACGCCGGTCGCGGTCTCGCCGTCGACGAGCACGGCGGAGACCTGCGCGCCGAGGCGGATCTCCGCGCCGTACGCCGTCGCGGCGCGCGCGAGGACCTGGGTGAAGCCGCCGTTGCCGCCCTTGTGGAAGGCCCACGAGCCGAGGTGGCGGTCGTGCTCGCCGAGCTTGTGGAAGAGCAGCACCAGCCCGGATCCGGGCGACATCGGCCCGACCTTGGAGCCGATGATCGAGGAGGAGGCGTGGAAGCCGGCGACGGCCTCGTGCTCGAAGTAGTCCTCGAGCCAGTCCGACGCGCTGCCGGTGAGCAGCCGCACGGTGTCGTGCAGCACCCGCCTGTCGACCGACCCGAGGTGCTCGAGCAGCCATGCGACGTCGGCCTGGTCCTCGGGGTCCGTGCCGAAGACGTCGGGCGGGATGTTGTCGAAGAGCGGCTGGACCGCCCGGCAGACCTGGTCGAGGTCGTGGTGGTAGCGGTCGTAGGCGTCGGCGTCGTGGGGGGAGTGGCGCCGGATCTCCTGGACGTTCTGCCCGTGGTCGTCGCCGAGCAGCAGGTAGTCGCCGTCGCCGGTGGGGTGGAAGGACGACGGCATCATCAGCGGGAGGAAGCCGTGGGAGACCAGGTCGAGCTCCTGGATGATCTCCGGGCGCAGCAGCGAGAGCGCGTAGGAGAAGGTCGTGAAGGAGAAGCCCGGCCGCAGCTCCTCGGTGATCGCTGCGCCGCCGACGAGCTCGTTCTTCTCCAGCACCAGGGTGCGCAGGCCGGCCTTGGCGAGGTAGGCCGCGTGGGTGAGGCCGTTGTGGCCGCCTCCGACCACGAGGGCGTCCCAGTCGTGGGTCGGGCCTGTCGAGACGGTCACGACGTCTTCCTCTCCGGGGCGAAGAACGGCAGCCGGGTCGTGGTGACCCGGACGCTGGTGTTGTGGTGCGAGAGCGCCATCTCCTGGCGCAGCGGGGTGCCGGGGGCCGCGAGGTCGGGACGGACGCGGGCGAGGCCGACGTGCTTCTGCAGCACGGGCGACCACACGAAGGACGTGGTGTAGCCGACCTCGTGCTCGCCCTCGGCGTCGTACAGGACCGACTCGTAGGGGTGCGGGTGCTCCACGACCGGCGGCAGCAGGCCCGCGCCGCGGTGGAGCTCGTCCCAGTGCTGCCAGTCGACGACGACGCCGGTGGTGCGCCATCGGGTGGTGCCCTCACGCAGCTCGCGGCGGATCGCCTCCCAGCCGACGAAGGCCCGGTCGGTCTCGTGCACGGCGTCCTTGCCGCCGAGCATCCAGCCCAGGCCGAGCTCGGTCGGCGTGACGCGCTCGGTGTCGGTCTGCGCCAGCCGGCTGTCGGTCCACTCCACGTCGACGAGCACCAGGCCGGCCTCGATGCGCAGCACCGAGAGCGCGTCCTCGCCGAAGGGACGCAGGCCGTGTCCCCGGCCCGCCTCGAGCACGGCGTCGAGCACGTCGAGGGCGTCGTCGGCGGGCACGAGCAGCTCGTAGCCGAGGTCGCCGGTGTAGCCGGTGCGCGAGAGCGTCACCGCGGCTCCGGCCACCGTGACGGGGGCGTGGTCGAAGAAGGCGAGCCCCGTCGTCTCCTGTGCCAGCGACGAGAGCACCGCGCGCGAGCGCGGCCCCTGCACCGCGAGCATCGCCCAGGCGTCGGAGACGTCCTCGACGAGCACCCGCATGCCCTCGCCCACGGCGGCGAACCAGCTCAGGCACGGTCGCGCGGCGGTGAGCAGGAAGTCGTCGGGGGCGTGGCGCAGCACCACGCCGTCCTGCCGCACGAAGCCGCGCTCGTCGCACCAGGCGGTGTACTGCGCCTGCCCCGGCCGGCAGCGGCGTACGTCGCGCACCAGGGCGGTGGCCAGCAGCCGCTCGGCGTCCGGACCCGTGACCCGGTACTTGTAGAGCGGCGAGGTGTCGAAGACGCCGACCGAGTTGCGCACCGCGAAGTACTCGTGCTTCGGCGCGTGGGTGTAGCGCCGCGGCGAGAGGTGCCCCTGCCAGTGGGTGTAGAGCCGCTGGGTGTCGAGCTCGCTGAGCCGCGGGTGGAAGGGCGTCGTGCGGATCACGGGGCCACGCTAGTGGCGCACCGACCGCACGACCGCGGCGAACTCCCGCGGGTCGACGTCGCCGCGCCGCAGCACCTCCCGGGCCCCCGACGGCGAGACCAGCCGGGCACGCCACGACGGCGACCCCGGGGAGCCGACGACGTCGACCTGCACCTCGGGGTCGGCGAGGTCGAAGCTGCGGCTGCCCTCGCCCCGCTCCACGCTGAGCGTGCTCCCGCGCAGGGTGACCACGCTCGGGGTGAGCGCGCTGACCGCCCACAGCGCCGCCCCCGCCAGCAGGGCGAGCCCCAGGGCGGTGACGAGCCGACCGGAGTCGGTCTCGGCGAGGTAGGTCAGCCCGAGCAGCACCGCGCCGATCGCGGACACGACGAAGACCAGCCCGGCGACGTACTGCAGCGCCGGCCGGCCCTCCCAGCGCAGGTACGTCGCGGGCTCCGGCTGCAGTTCGGCGTCCGGCTCGGGCTCCGGCTTCGGTTCGGGCTCCGGCTCTGCCTCGGCCTCTGGCTCGGGCTCCGGCTTCGGTTCGGGCTCCGGCTCCGGCTCCGGCTCCGGCTCTGGCTCGGCCTCGGCCTCTGGCTCGGGCTGGGGTTCGGGCTGGGGTTCGGGCTCGGGTTCCGGGTCCGGCGTCTCCTCGAGCACGGTGCCGTCCTCGGTCACCAGGGTGCCGTCGGCGTAGCGGTAGAGCCAGCCCGACCAGGGGCCGGCGCCGTCGTGGAACTCCCACGAGCCCTCGGGCGATGCGGGCGTGTCCTGGGCCTGCTGCGCCACGGAAGGGACCTCCTCGTCGGCCACGTCTCGTGGCGCTGTGCCGACACCAACGCGGGGTGCGCTGCCCTTCGGCTTGGGGGATTGCTACTGTCGTGCACACAGGGTGCGAGTTCCAGCGGTTACAACAACGCCTGTTGGAGTTTGTGATCCAACGGCGTTCTTCTCTTGGCTTTCCAGGCTTGCGAGGCGGGACGGCGTATCACCGCAGCCTGTGCGGGTGTCACCGAGGTGGTGCACCCAGCCTGAGAAAACCACGCAAGGAGAACAATCAGCATGGCCAACGGAACCGTCAAGTGGTTCAACGCCGAAAAGGGTTTCGGCTTCATCGCGCAGGAGAACGGCGGCGACGACGTCTTCGTCCACTACTCCGCGATCCAGTCGCAGGGCTACAAGTCCCTCGACGAGAACCAGAAGGTCGAGTTCGACGTCACCCAGGGCCCCAAGGGTCCCCAGGCGGAGAACGTCCGCGCGCTCTGACGCACGACGACTTCTAGCAACGGCGAAGGGCCCCGACCGATGGTCGGGGCCCTTCGTCGTCCCCGGAAGATGCCCCGGGTGGGTCATGTTTTGGGGGGTGGTGGTGCGGGTAGCGTGTCCATCGAGCCGCTATCGATCCGGGGAGGGATGGAGTCGTGGACCAGTTCGACGTGCCACTCGAGGACGACGAGCTCATGGACGAGGTCGAGCTGACCGCCAACCTCATCGTCGCGGCCAACCAGAGCCCCGAGCACCTCTCGGCCGGCGAGATCGACCGCATCCTGGGGGTCACCCCCCACCAGCGCACCGCCTGAGCCTCACCCCCGCCAGCGGCGCAGCCGCAGCGAGTTGCCCACCACGCACACGCTGGAGGCGGCCATCGCGCCCCCCGCGAGCATCGGGTCGAGCAGGCCCAGGGCCGCGACCGGGATGCCGACGGTGTTGTAGGCGAAGGCCCAGAAGAGGTTCTGCCGGATCGTCGTCAGGGTGCGTCGCGAGAGCCGCAGCGCCGTGGCCACGAGCCGGGGGTCGCCGCTGACGAGGGTCAGGTCGCCGGCCTCGATCGCGGCATCGGTGCCGGTGCCCATGGCGATGCCGAGGTCGGCCTGCACCAGGGCCGCGGCGTCGTTGACGCCGTCGCCCACCATCGCGACGCGCTCGCCGGCCTGCTGCAGCGCGCGCACGTGGGCCAGCTTGTCCTCGGGGCGGACGCCGGCGACGACCTCGTCGATGCCGAGCCGGTCGGCGACGTGGTGGGCGGCGGTCTCGTGGTCCCCGGTGAGCAGCACCACCCGCAGGCCGAGGTCGTGCAGCGCCCGCACGGCGGCTGGGCTCTCCTCCCGGAGCGTGTCGCCCACGGCGACCACCGCCCGGGGCTCGCCGGCCACGGTCACCAGCACGGTGGTGCGTCCGGCCTCGCGCCCCGCGCGCACGGCGTCGCCCAGGTGAGCCGGGAGCGACGCGGGGTCGGGGGCGCGACCGACCTCGACGGCCCGGCCGTCGACCGTCCCGCTCACACCGAGCCCCGGCCGGCTGACGAAGTCGTCGACGACCGCGCCCGGCACGGCGTACGCCGCGACGGCGCGGGCCACGGGGTGCTCGCTGGCGGTCTCCAGGGCCGCGCCCAGGCGCAGCGCCTCGTCGTCACCGGCCGTGGCGTGCACCTGCATCCGGCCGGTCGTGAGCGTGCCGGTCTTGTCGAGCACCACGGTGGTGACCTGGCGCGAGGACTCGAGCACCTCGGCGCTGCGGATCACGATGCCCAGCTGCGCCGCCCTCCCGGTGCCGACCATCATGGCGGTCGGCGTGGCGAGGCCCAGCGCACAGGGGCACGCGATCACGAGCACGGTGACCGAGGCGGTCAGGGCGGCGTCGGCGTCACCGGTGAGCAGCAGCCAGGCCAGTGCCGTGACCACCGCGACCACGAGGACGACCGGCACGAAGACGCCCGAGACGCGGTCGGCGAGGCGCTGGATGGGGGCCTTGCCGTGCTGGGCCTCGAGGACCGAGCGACGGATGCGGGCGAGCAGGGTGTCGCGACCGATGCGGGTCACCTCGACGACCAGCCGGCCCTCGGTGCTGAGGGTGCCGCCCACGACCTCGTCGCCGGGCTGCTTCTCCACCGGCAGGCTCTCGCCGGAGACCATCGACTCGTCGACCGCGCTGCTGCCACGCACCACGCGGCCGTCGGTCGGGACCTGGGTGCCGGGTCGGACCACGACGAGCATGCCGGGCCGCAGCTCGTCGACCGCGACCTCGCGCTCCTCCTCGCCCTCGAGCAGCACCGCCCGGCTCGCGCCCAGCTCGAGCAGCGCGTGCAGCGCCGAGCCGGCCCGGGCCTTGGCCCGGGCCTCCGACCACCGGCCCAGCAGCAGGAAGGTCGTCACGACCGCCGCGACCTCGAAGTAGGGGTGCGTGTGGGCGGCGCCGTGGCGCACCAGCTCGTAGACCGACCAGGCCATCGCCGCCGTGGTGCCGATCGAGACGAGGGTGTCCATGGTCGAGGCGAGGTGGCGGGCGTTGACCAGCGTCGCCCGGTGGAAGGGCCAGCCGGCCCAGGCCCACACGGGCAGCGTGAGCGCGAGCTGCAGCCAGGGCAGCCGCGGGACGCCCGGGGCCATCGCCAGGACCACCACGGCCACGGTGAGCGGCACCGCGACCAGCAGCCGGCGGCGCAGCAGGTCGGCCGGGAGGTCGTGGTCGTGCTCGCCGCCCTCGCCCTCGACGGGGAGCGTCGCGGTGTAGCCGGTGCGCTCGACCGTCGCGACGAGGGTCGCCTCGTCGCACCGCGCGGCGTCGTACTCCACGTGCGCCGAGGCGGTCGCGAGGTTGACGCTGGCGGTGACGCCGTCGAGCCGGTTGAGCTTCTTCTCGACCCGGCCGACGCAGGAGGCGCACGTCATCCCGCCGACGAGCAGGTCGACCGTAGCGCGCTCGGGTGCGCCCTCGGCGGCGCTCTCGGGGGAGGGGGCGGAGACGGGCTGGGTCACCCAGACGTCACCTCGTAGCCCGCCTCGTCGACCGCCTCGGCGACCTGGGCGTCGGTGAAGCCCTCGCCCTCGACGGTCACGGTGCCCTGCTCCACGTCGACCTCGACGCCGGTCACCCCCGCGAGTGCGCTGACCTCGGTGGTGACCGCCTGGGCGCAGTGGCCGCAGGTCATGCCGGTGACGTCGTAGGTGGTGCTCATGGGTCCTCCTGGGTGGTGGGTGGGATCAGCTCTTCAGCAGCCGGGTGATGGCGGCGCTGGCCTCGGCGACCTTCTCGCGGGCGTGCGCACGGCCGGCCTCGCCGTCCTCGGCGACGCTCGTGACGGCGTCCTGCACGCAGTGGCCGAGGTGGTCCTCCACGAGACCGACCGACACGCTCTGCAGCGCGCTCTTGACCGCCGAGACCTGGGTCAGCACGTCGATGCAGTAGGTGTCGGACTCGACCATCCGCTGCAGGCCGCGCACCTGGCCCTCGATGCGACGCAGGCGCGTGAGGTACTCCGCCTTGCGGTCGTGGTAGCCGGGACTCTCGGGCGCGCTCATGAGGCCACCATATACCCCAGGGGGGTAATGGACGACGGCCCGGACGACCTCAGGTCTCGGGAGGCCCTAGCATGTCTCCGGATCTTGACCCTCTGGTGCGGAGTGAACAGTGGCCTTTTTCAAGCCCGTGGACAACGCGTTCTACGAGCTCTTCCAGACCTCGGCCTCCCATCTGGTGGAGGGAGCCGGGATCCTCGCCGAGATCCTCGACGTCGACGCCGACCGGGAGGACGTCGCGCGGCGCATGCGCGACGCCGAGCACCGCTGCGACGAGACGACGCACGAGATCGCCAAGCGGGTGAACAACACCTTCGTCACGCCCTTCGACCGCGAGGACATCTACTCCCTCGCCTCCGGCCTCGACGACGTCATGGACCACATGGAGGAGGCGGTCGACCTGACCAACCTCTACGAGGTCCGGGCGCTGCCCGTCGAGGTCGCCGAGCAGGTCGAGGTGCTGCAGCGCTGCGCCGAGATCACCGCCGAGGCGATGCCGCGGCTGCGGTCGATGAAGGACCTCTCGGAGTTCTGGATCGAGATCAACCGGCTCGAGAACGCCGGTGACAAGAGCTTCCGCAACATCCTGGCGCTGCTCTTCAGCGGCAAGTACGACGCCCTCGAGGTGCTCAAGATCAAGGACGTCGTGGAGTCGCTGGAGAGCGCCGTCGACGCCTTCGAGCGCGTCGCCAACATCATCGAGCAGATCCACGCCAAGGAGTCCTGACCCGCGATGGAGCTCGCGATCATCATCGCGGTCGTCGTCGTGGCCCTGGTCTTCGACTACACCAACGGTTTCCACGACGCGGCCAACGCGATCGCCACCTCGGTCTCCACGCGCGCGCTGACGCCGCGCGCCGCGCTGGCGATGGCGGCGGTGATGAACTTCGTGGGCGCCTTCCTCGGGCAGAAGGTCGCCCAGACCGTGGGGGAGACGATCGACCCCGGGTCGGGGGCCCACGGCCTGGTCATCGTGATGGGCGGCCTGGTCGGCGCTATCGCGTGGAACCTGATCACCTGGTACTTCGGGCTGCCCTCGTCGTCCTCCCACGCCCTGATCGGCGGTCTCGTCGGCTCGGCGCTCGCGGCCGGCGCCTTCGTCAACTGGGCGACGGTCATCGAGAAAGTCGTCATCCCGATGGTGCTCTCGCCGCTGGTCGCCTTCGGTCTCGGCTTCCTGGTGATGGTCGGCATCATGTGGGGCTTCCGCAACGCCGCCCCCGGCAAGGTCGGCTCGGGCTTCCGGCTGGCGCAGACCGTCTCGGCCGCCGCGATGGCGCTGGGCCACGGCCTGCAGGACGCGCAGAAGACGATGGGCGTGATCTTCCTGGCGCTGCTGGCGGGCGGCTACGTCGCCGCCGGCGACCCGCTGCCCTTCTGGGTGATCTTCGCGGCCGCCGCCGCGATCTCGCTGGGCACCTACTCCGGTGGGTGGCGGATCATGCGCACGCTCGGCCGCCGGATCATCGACCTCGACCCGCCGCGGGGCTTCGCCGCCGAGTCGGTCGCGGCCAGCGTGCTCTACAGCACCGCCTACGTCTTCGAGGCGCCGATCAGCACCACCCACACCATCACCAGCGCGATCATGGGCGTGGGCGCGACCAAGCGGGTCTCGGCGGTGCGGTGGGGCGTGGCCCGCTCCATCGTCACGGCCTGGGTGCTGACCTTCCCGATGGCGGGCGCCATGGCGGCCGGCACCTACCTGCTGCTGCGCTACGTGCTGCAGCTGCCCTAGCTGTGATGCCCAGGCACGTTGGTCGAGTTCGTGTGACGTGACGATCTGAGGGCTGTAGACGGGTGAAGACCTCCCGATGTGAAGTGGAGCTGTTGAGAAA
>NZ_JOJN01000004.1 GCF_000720335.1 Nocardioides aequoreus
CCAGCTGCTGCAGCTCGGTGTACTGCGGACCCATCCGCGCGCGGGTCTTGATCCACTCCGGCTTGCGCTCGATCGGGGTCTCGGCGTTGCGGGCCTCCAGCCGCAGCAGCTTGCGTCCTGCGGGCTCGGCGGGGTTGGTCGACGCCGGTCGTGTGGCCTGCTCAGGTGCTGATGTCACACGCTCCACTGTACGTCGCGCCCCAGCGCACCGTCGTCCGCACCTGGCCAATGCGTAACCGCTGCGTTACCTTTTGTGGGTGGACGCCTTCGCCGCTCTCGACGACCCGGTACGCCGCAGCGTGCTCCGGCAGCTGCGCGCCGGTCCGCAGCGCGTCGTCGACCTGGCGCGGGACCACCCGGTGTCGCGACCGGCGATCAGCCGGCACCTGCGCCACCTCCACCAGGCCGGCCTGGTGCAGGTGGCCGAGCAGGGGCGCGAGAGGCACTACTCGCTGCGCACCGAGGGCCTGGAGCCGGTCGCCGCACTGCTCCGGGAGCTCCGGCCGGAGGCGCCCCTCGTCACCGACCACCACCTCGACGCCCTCGAGACCGAGGTGCGCCGCACCACCCGGGAGCGGCGAGCCTCGCCCGCCCCGGCACGAGAGGAGTCGGCATGAGCCGCACGCCCACCGGACGCATCCTGCAGCAGGACGGTCGACCCGTGCTGCGCCTCACGCGCACCTTCCGCGCCCCGCGCGAGGACGTGTGGGCCGCGGTCACCGAGCCCGAGCGGCTACGACGCTGGATCGGCACCTGGTCCGGCGAGCCCGCCACCGGCCGGGTCACCTTCGTGATGGAGGCCGAGGGCGACGCGACGGGCGAGGAGATGGAGATCCGCGAGTGCGTGCCGCCGCGGGTGCTGCGGCTGACCTCGCACGTCGGCGAGGCGCGCTGGCACCTCGACCTGGTCCTCGAGGAGGACGACGGCGTGACGACGCTGACCTTCGAGCAGCCGGGGGTCGACCCCACCGAGGCCGAGAGCACCGGCCCCGGCTGGGAGTACTACCTCGACCGGCTGGTGGCGGCCGAGACCGGCGGCGACGTCGACGCGATCGACTTCGAGCGCGACTACTACCCGGCGATGGTCGGGCACTACCGCGACCAGGCGCGCTGAGGCGGGTCCGGCTGCGCGTCAGACGTCGCGGCGGGTGAAGACCGGGAGCGAGACCAGCACCGCGAGCAGCGTGAGGGCCCCCAGGAAGGCCGCCGGCCCCAGGTAGGGGGAGCCCGCCAGGGTGAAGGCCTCTCCGGGACCGTCCTGCACCCACTCCAGGGCGTTGCGGCCGACCGACCAGCTCGCGACGTCGGGCACGGGGAGCAGCCCGAGCGCGATCTCGCCGCCGACGGCGTAGACGAAGAGCAGGCCGAGCGTGGCGACGGTGTGGCGCAGCGCCATGGTCAGCGCGAAGGCGCCGAGCGCGGCGCAGGCGGCCAGGACGACGCTGCGGCCCACCTGGGCGGCGGCGTCGAGGGCGACACCGTCGCCGACCTCGAGACCGCGGGCCCGGGCCACCGCGGCCAGCACGCCCCAGAAGGCGAGCAGCGCGACCGCGGTCGTGGCAGCCGACCAGACCAGCGCGGCGACCGCCTTGGCCAGCCAGACCCGCAGGCGGCGCGGCTCGACCAGCAGCTGCGTGCGCATCGACCCGGTGGCCCAGTCGGCGCCGACGAAGGTGCTGGCGGCCACGACCATCAGGCAGACCACCACCAGCGCCACCTCGACGCCACGCTGGGGCAGCACCTCGGCGAGGTCGAGCGGGGTGCGCGGCCAGAAGCGCTCCGGGTCGGGAGCCAGCACGCCGAGGCAGTCGTCGGCGACGGCGTCGGGGCCGAGGTAGTCGGTGGGGGAGTCGCGGCAGGCCTCGACCTCGGCGCGGACCCCGGGGTCGCGCAGGGTCAGCTCGGCCTGGCTGACGGCGTCGTCGCGCTCGGCCTCGGTGAGCGCGCGTGACTCCCAGGCCGTGAGCCCGGCGGCGACGAGGGCGAAGAGGACCGCGGCGAGCATCAGCGCCGCCACGGCCGGCCGGGCGCGCCAGCGGGTGAGCTCGACTCCGAGGAGACCCATCAGCGCTCCCCGTCCGCCGGGGTCGGCGTGCTCGACCCGTCCGGCGCGCGACCGGTGAGCTGGAGGAACACCGACTCGAGGTCGGGGCGGACCTCGATCAGCTCGGTGACGTAGTGGCCCCGGGCGGCCAGCGCCCGAGTGATCTCCTCAGGGCGCTCGTGGCCCTCGACGAGCAGCGCGTCGCCGTCGCGCGCGACGGTGCGGCCCGCCGAGCGCAGCACGTGCTGGGCACCGCGGAGGTCAGCGACCTTGACGCGGGTGCGCGACGTCCGCTCGCCGAGCAGCTCGTCGACGCGGCCGGAGGCCAGCAGCCGCCCGTGGTCGATGACGGAGACGGAGTGGCACAGCTGCTGCACCTCGACCAGGTTGTGCGAGCTCAGCAGCACCGTGGTGCCGCCGTCGCCGAGGCGGCGCACGAGGTCGCGCACCGTGCGCCCGCCGGCGGGGCCGAGACCCGCGGTGGGCTCGTCGAGCAGCAGCAGGTCGGGCGTCTTGAGCAGCGCGGCGGCGATGGCGAGCCGCTGCCGCATGCCGGGGGAGTACGACGCGTAGGAGGAGCGGGCCCGGCTCTCCAGGCCCACCTGGTGGAGCACCTCGTCGACGCCGGTGCGGGAGAGGCCGAGCGTGCGGCCGACCAGCTGCAGGTTGGTGCGACCGGAGAGGTGGGGGCTGAAGCCGGGGGAGCCGATCACGGCGCCGACGCGGTCGACGACCTGCGGCAGCTGCGAGGGCACCTTGAGCCCGAAGACGCGCGCGACGCCCTTGTCGGGCCGGGCCAGGCCGAGCAGCATCCGCATCGTGGTGGTCTTGCCCGAGCCGTTGGGCCCGAGGAAGCCGTGCACCCCGCCGGCCGGCACGGCCAGGTCGAGGCCGTCGACGGCGACCCGTCGGCGCAGGCCGTGGCGGTAGGACTTGCGGAGTCCGCTCGTCTCGATCACGAGCTCGCTCACCCGGTCACACCCTTCCGTCCGGCACCGTGCTGGCAGTCCCCCAGCATGGCGGAGCCGGGGGTCAGGTCAGCGGATTGAGCACCGGGACACGCAGGCTGTCGGCCGCGGCTGCCGCGGTCCGCTTCGACGGGTCGGGCCGGGCCTCGTAGTCGGGCGTGGCGTCGTACGGCGTCCACGCGAGCAGCGCGTCGAGGTGGCGGCGCACCGACGGCAGCACCTCGGTGACCGTGACCCGTCGCCCGAGCTCCTCGGAGAGCGTCGTGACGCCGGCGTCGGCGATGCCGCAGGGCACGAAGCGGTCGTACCAGCCCAAGTCGACGTCGCAGTTGAGCGCGAAGCCGTGCATCGTCACCCCGCGGCTGACCCGGATGCCGATCGCGGCGATCTTGCGCTCCGGGCGGCCGGCGGCGTCGGCCTGCAGCCACACGCCGCTGCGACCCGGCACCCGGGCCGTGGCCACGCCGAGGTCGCGGCAGACCGCGATCAGCGCCTCCTCGAGGCGGCGCACGTAGTCGACGACGAGCACGTGGTCGGGCAGTCGCACGATCGGGTAGCCGACGAGCTGGCCGGGGCCGTGGAAGGTGATCTTGCCGCCCCGGTCGACGTCGATGACCGGGGTCCCGTCCTGCGGGCGCTCGTGGGGCTCGGTGCGCTTGCCCGCCGTGTAGACGGGCGGGTGCTCGAGCAGCAGCACGGTGTCGGGCGCGCCCTCGACCACCTCGGCGTGCGCCGCGCGCTGTCGCTCCCACGCGTCGAGGTAGTCGACGGGGGCGTCGGTCAGGTCGCGGTGCTCGAGGGCCACGCCGTCGAGATTACCTGTGGACGACGCAGGCACCCCGCGGGATCGGGGGCAGGGTGACCGGGTGAGCAGCTGGCGGTGGGTCGGACTCGGCATCACCGCCTGCGTCGTTGCCCTCGCGCTGCTCGCCCCGGGCGGCCCGGCGCAGGCGCCCGACCGCGACGCCCCGACCCGGTCGGAGGCCGCGCCGGCGCGCGACGACGTACGCCGCGCGGTCGCGGTGCTCACCGCGTGGGACGAGCGTCGCGCCGCGGCCTGGGCCGCCGTCGACGCCTCTGCGCTGCGCGCCCTCTACGCGCCCGGCTCCTCGGCGGGCCGCGCCGACGTCCGGCTGCTGCGCCGCTGGCGCGACGCCGGCTGGCGCGTGGAGTGGCTGACGACCCAGCTGGTCTCGGTGCGGGTGCGCCTCGCCGCGGCCCGCCGGTTGGAGCTGAGGGTGGTCGACCGCCTGGCCGGCGGACGGCTGGTCTCGCGGGCCGGCGACGAGCGGGTGCTGCCCGGCACCCCACCCCGCGCACGCTCGCTCGTGCTCGAGCGACGCGGCGGCGACTGGCGGGTCAGCGCGTCGGGTGCAGCGCCTCCGCCACGACCGCCGTGACGTCGGCGTCGTGGAAGCGGTAGCCGGAGTCGAGCAGCACCTGGGGCACGGCGTTGACGGAGCCGAGCAGCTCCGGGGCCATCGGGCCGGCGGCCCGGGCCAGCACGGGGCCCGGCACCTTGAGGAGGGCGGGGCGGTGCAGCGCGGACGCGAGCGCCCGGGTGAAGTCGGCGTTGGTGGGGGTCTGCGCGCAGCACAGGTTGACCGGACCGCTGACGTCGCCGCCGGCGAGGTGAACGACGGCGTCGACCCAGTCGCGAGCCGAGATCATCGGCATGTGCTGCTCGCCGGAGCCGAGAGGCCCGCCGAGACCGGACTTGAAGAGCAGCCGCAGCATCCCGAGCGGCTGGCTGCGTCGGTCCATCACGGGGCTCGTGCGGAGCACGCAGACGCGGGCGCCCGCCTCCGCGGCCGGTGCGGCGGCCGCCTCCCACGCGCGGGTCACGCGCGCCAGGAAGGCCTCGCCCTCGCTGGGGGCGGACTCCGGCAGCGGGGTCGCCCCGTGGTCGCCGTAGCAGGCGATGCCGTTGCCGGCGAGGAAGGCCGGCTTGCGGTCGCCCTCCGCGATCGCCCGCGCCAGCACCTGCGTGGTGGTGACGCGGCTGGTCATCACGGCGCGGGCCCACTGCTGGGAGTGCACGTTGCCGATCAGCGGCGACCCGGCGAGGTTGACCACGACGTCGTGGGCGTCGACGACCTCCGGCCCGAGCGCGGCGCCGTACGGGTCCCACCGGACCTCGCCGGCGCCCGGCTCCCGTCGTACGAGTCCGGTCACCTCGTGCCCGAGCGACTCCAGTCGCTCGCGCAGACGGGTCCCGAGGAATCCGGTCGATCCGCCGATCAGCACACGCATGGGAGACACGGTAGGCGTGTGCCCGATGCGGGCCCACCCATGTGACCCGCGGGTTGCCCACCGGGTGTCGGTGCAGGTGGTGGCCGCACTAGGCTCGCGTCGTGAGCGATTTCGATGTCCTCGTCCTCGGCGCCGGACCCGGTGGGTACGTCGCCGCCATCCGTGCCTCGCAGCTCGGCCTGAAGGTCGGCGTGGTCGAGAAGCAGTACTGGGGCGGCGTGTGCCTCAACGTCGGCTGCATCCCGTCCAAGGCCCTGCTGCGCAACGCCGAGCTCGCGCACACGCTGCAGCACGAGAAGAAGCTCTTCGGCATCAGCGGCGACGCCACCATGGACTACGGCGCCACGCACTCGCGCTCGCGCGACGTCTCCGCGGGCATCGTCAAGGGCGTCCACTTCCTGATGAAGAAGAACAAGGTCGAGGAGATCCACGGCTGGGGCACCTTCAAGGACGCCAAGACGATCGAGGTCGACAACGACGGCGAGAAGCGCACCGTCACCGCCGACCACGTCATCATCGCCGCCGGTGCCACCACCCGGCTGATCCCCGGCACCTCGCTCTCCGACAACGTCGTGACCTACGAGGAGCAGATCCTCGACGCCGAGCTGCCCGGCTCCATCGTGATCGCGGGCTCCGGCGCCATCGGCGTCGAGTTCGCCTACGTGATGAAGAACTTCGGCGTCGACGTCACCATCGTGGAGTTCCTCGACCGGATGGTCCCGACCGAGGACGCCGAGGTCTCCAAGGAGCTGCTCAAGCACTACAAGAAGCTCGGTGTCGACGTCCGCCTCGGCACCAAGGTCGAGAAGCTCGAGGACACCGGCTCGGGCGTCAAGGTCACCGTCTCCAAGGACGGCAAGGAGGAGGTCATCGAGACCGACAAGGTCCTCCAGGCCATCGGCTTCGCGCCGCGGCTGGAGGGCTACGGCCTCGAGGCGACCGGTGTGAAGACCACCGACCGCGGCGCGATCGCCGTCGACGAGCGCGGTCGCACCAACGTCGAGGGCGTCTACGCCATCGGCGACGTCACCGGCAAGCTGATGCTGGCCCACACGGCCGAGGCGATGGCCATGGTGACGGCCGAGACCATCGCCGGCGCGGAGACGATGGAGGTCGACTTCGACATGATCCCGCGGGCGACGTACTGCCAGCCCCAGATCGCGTCGTTCGGCTACTCCGAGGAGCAGGCCAAGGAGAAGGGCTACGACGTCAAGGTCGCCAAGTTCCCCTTCTCGGCCAACGGCAAGGCCCAGGGCCTGGGCCACGCCGTCGGCTTCGTCAAGATCGTCGCCGACGCCGAGCACAACGAGCTGCTCGGCGCCCACATGATCGGCCCCGACGTCACCGAGCTGCTCCCCGCGCTCACGCTCGCCCAGAAGTGGGACCTCACCGCCGACGAGGTCGCCCGCAACGTCTTCGCCCACCCCACGCTCTCCGAGGCCGTCAAGGAGGCCATCGAGGGCATCGCGGGCCACATGATCCACATGTGAGTGGTCTTCTCGCGGCGCTGGTTCCCCAGGTTCACCTGGGGAACCAGCACCTCACACGCGTTGCAACGCATGTGAGGTGCCAGGAGCTCGTGTGAAGTCCTCGTGCTCCACAGGGTTGCCGAAGGGCGCGCTTGTCCACAGTCGCGAATTCACCGTGGTGGCTGGCGGGCGCCTCGTCGAGGCTTCGACCCATGGATCCCCTACGGCTGATCGCGGCGGCAGAGGGTGTCTTCCTGCGACGCGAGGCGCTGGACTGCGGGTACGACGACCGGCAGATCGCCGCGCTCGTCCGCGCGAGGGTCTGGCACCGCGTGCGCCGCGGTTGCTACCTGCCGTACGACGTCTGGGACACTCTCGACGCCACCGAGCGACACCTGGTCCTGGCCCACGCCGTGAGGCGCAGCACGCCGGGCCCGGTCGTCTTCACCCACGCGACGGCGCTGGTCGCGCTCGGGATCGCGGTCTGGGGCGTGGACCTCTCGCGCGTGCACGTCACCCGTCTCGATGCCGGAGCGGCCAGGCGGCAGCCCGACGTCGTGCACCACGTGGGTCGGCTGCCCGAGGACGAGGTGCTGCACGTTCGCGGGCTCGACGTCAGCGCGCCGGCCCGCGCCGTGGTCGAGACCGCCACGGTGGCCCATCTGGAGCCGGCCCTCGTGTCGGCCGACAACGCGCAGTTCCTCGGGCTCACCGACATCGACGACCTGCACCGGACCTTCGAGAGGCTGTCGCACTGGCCCGGCTCGCAGAAGATCCACGTGCTGCTGATGTACACCGATGGGCGGCACGAGTCGGTGGGCGAGACCCGGTCCATGGTCCTCTTCCACAGGACGAGCATCCCGCTGCCTGAGCCCCAGCGAGAGGTGTATGACGACGCCGGACGGCTGGTCGCGGTCGCTGACTTCGACTGGGACGAGCTCGGGACGCTGGGCGAGTTCGACGGCCGCGGCAAGTACTTCCGCGCCTACGACCCGGACAAGAGCCCCGATCAGGTCGTCTATGAGGAGAAGCAGCGCGAGGACCTCGTCCGGGGACTGACCGGGAAGTCCTTCTTCCGCTGGGACTGGACCGACCTGGGTCGTCCGCGGCAGCTCGAGAGCCGCTTCTGGGACCACGTCAGGCGTCGCCGAGCCGCGTGATGGCGCACCCAGCCTCACTTCACACGGGTTGACCGCACTTCACACACGTTGCAACGCATGCAAAGTGCCGGTTTCCCAGGTGAACCTGGGAAACCGACACTTCGGTCCGCGTCGTGGAGGTGCTCAGACGTCGAAGGAGCCGGACTCCAGGCGCGCCTTGACGTCCTGCAGGAAGCGGCCGGCGTCGGCGCCGTCGACCAGCTGGTGGTCGTAGGTCAGCGCCAGGTAGACCATGTGACGCACCGCGATCGTCTCGCCCAGGTTGGGGTCGTCGATGACGACCGGGCGCTTGACGACCGTGCCCGGACCGAGGATCGCCACCTGCGGCTTGTTGATGATCGGGGTGTCCCACAGGGCCCCGACGCTGCCGAGGTTGGTGATCGTGAAGGTGCCGCCCGACAGGTCGTCGGGACCGATCTTGTTGGTGCGCGTGCGCTCGGCGACGTCGGCGATCTTCTTCGCCAGCCCGGCGATCGAGAGGTCACCGGCGTCCTTGACGACCGGGGTCAGCAGACCCTTCTCGGTGTCGACGGCGAAGGCGACGTTCTCCCGGTCGTAGTAGGTCACCTCGCCCGCCTCCAGGTCGAAGGTGGCGTTGAGCGCCGGGTGGGTCTTGAGCGCGTCGACCGCCGCCTTGGCGAAGAAGGGCAGGTAGGACAGCTTCACGCCCTCGCGGGCCAGGAAGTCGGCCTTCTCGCGATCCCGCAGCCGCGCGATCTTGGTGACGTCGACCTCCACGACCTGCGTCAGCTGGGCCGAGGTCTGCAGCGACTCGACCATCCGCGTGGCGATGACCTTGCGCAGCCGGCTGATCTTCTCGGTCTTGCCGCGCAACGGGCTCGGGGCCGTGGGCTGCGGGGCGCGGTCGCTGCTGCGTCCCGCAGACGACGCCTCGCCGGCGTCGGCCGCGGCCGGCTCGTCGGCCGACGACGCCTGCTTGGCCGCCTCGGCGGCCGCGAGCACGTCCTGCTTGCGGATCCGGCCGCCGACGCCACTGCCCTCGATGCTCCCGAGGTCGACCCCGTGCTGGGCCGCGAGCTTGCGCACCAGGGGGGTCACGTACGCCGTGTCGCCCGAGGAGCTTGCCTGGGAGCTGTCCTGGGAGCTGCCCTGGGAGCTGCTCGAGCCCTTGTCGTCCTGCGGCCCGGCCTTGGGGGCGCCGGAGGTCTGCTCCTCCTGCTTCGACTCCTTCGACGGCGCGGGCGCCTTCTCCTGCTTCGGCTCCTGCTTCGGCTCCGGCTCGGTCTCCGGCTCGGGCTCCGGCTCGGGCTCCGGCTCGGGCTCCGGCTCGGGCTCCGGCTCGGGCTCCGGCTCGGGCTCGTCGGAGGTGTCCGCGGCGTCGGCGTCACCGACGAGCGCGAGCTCGGCGCCGACCTCGACGGTCTCGTCCTCCTCGGCCTTGATCTCCAGCAGGGTGCCGGCGACGGGGGAGGGGATCTCGGTGTCGACCTTGTCGGTGGAGACCTCGAGCAGGGGCGGCTCGTCGTCGGTGTCGTCGGAGGCCTCGTCGGAGGAGCCGGAGGCGTCGTCGGAGCCGCCGCCCTCGCCCTCGTCGCCCACCACGCAGAGCTCGGCGCCGACCTCCACGGTCTCGTCCTCCTCGGCCTTGATCTCCAGCAGGGTGCCGGCGACGGGGGAGGGGATCTCGGTGTCGACCTTGTCGGTGGAGACCTCGAGCAGGGGCGGGCGAGGTGCGCCTCGCCGAGCGCCTCGTGCTGGGTCGGGTGGGCGTGGACGAGCGGCGTCACGTCGTCGGGATGGGCCTCCCAGCCGACGATCAGCTGGGCCTCGCCCACCAGCTCGCCGACGCGGCTCCCGACCAGGTGCACGCCCACGACCGGGCCGTCGGAGACGCGCACGAGCTTCACGAAGCCCGACGTACCCAGGATCTGGCTCTTGCCGTTGCCGGCGAGGTCGTAGACCAGCGTCTCGACGGCGTCGCCGTGCTGCTCGCGGGCCTGCGCCTCGGTGAGACCGACGGAGGCGACCTCGGGCTCGGAGTAGGTGACGCGCGGGATGGTGCTCTCGGCCACCGGCACGGGCTCGAGCCCGGCGAGCTGCTCGGCCAGGAAGATGCCGTGCTGGAAGCCGCGGTGGGCCAGCTGCAACCCGGCGACGAGGTCGCCGACGGCGTACACGCCCGGCACCGAGGTCTGCAGCGTGGCGTCGACCGTCACGAAGCCGCGCTCGGTGGCCACGCCCTGCTCCTCCAGGCCGAGCCCGTCGGAGACCGGGCCGCGGCCGACGGCCACGAGCAGCAGGTCGGCGTCGTGGGTCGCGCCGCCCTCGACGGTGACGCTGACGCCGGACTCCGTGGCCTTGACGGCCTCGACCCGGGTGCCGGTGTGGAAGCGGATGCCGCGCTTGCGGAAGGCGCGCTCGAGGGCCTTGGAGCAGTGCTCGTCCTCGGCCGGCACGAGGTGGGGCAGCGCCTCGAGCACGGTGACCTCGGACCCGAAGGAGCGCCACACGCTGGCGAACTCGACGCCGATGACGCCGCCACCCAGCACGATCACCGAGCCGGGGACCTCGGTCAGGCCCAGCGCGTGCTCGGAGGTGAGCACCCGCTCGCCGTCGACCTCGACGCCGGGGAGGGTGCGCGGCTGCGACCCCGTGGCGAGCACGACGGCGCGGGAGGCCGTCCAGGTCTGGCCATCGACCTCGACGGTGCGCGGACCGCTCAGCCGCCCGGTGCCCTCGACGACGGTGATGCCGCGACCCTTCACCAGCCCGGTGAGGCCCCGGTGGAGGCGCGAGACGACGCCGTCGGCGTAGGCGTTGACGGCCTGCATGTCGACGCCCTCGAGCGTCGTGCGCACGCCGAAGCGCTCGCCGTGACGGGCGGTGTCGGCGACCTCGGCCGCGTGCAGCAGGGCCTTGGTGGGGATGCAGCCGACGTGAAGGCAGGTGCCGCCGACCTTGTCCTTCTCGACGAGGGCCACGGAGAGCCCGAGCTCGGCGGCGCGCAGCGCACAGGCGTAGCCACCCGAGCCTGCGCCGAGCACCACGACGTCGAACTCCCGCCCGCTGGGTGCGGTCGCGGAACCGTCGGACACGACTGACCTCCCTGATCGTCGGCTTCCATCCAACCACCTCCGTCGGGCGTCGATCACACCCCCGTCGTGACCCGTCGGTAGCCGCGGGGCGGGGTCGATGCCGCACACTGGTGCCATGGGCCTGCTCGACCGCTTCCGAGGCCGTCCTCGTCGTCGCCCGCGACGTCGTGGCGGCGACGGTCCCGTCGTACGCGCCTCCGACGGAGCCGACCAGCAGCACCTGGCCGACTTCGTGAGCACGCGGCGCGGCGTCGAGGGCTTCGTCGAGCCGCGCACCACCGTCACCGACGTGACGGTGCTGCTCGTCGCCTACGACGGGGAGTGGACCCGGCGCCGGGTGCCCTCGGTGCAGTGGGCCCACGACTTCTGCAACCGCCACGGCGTGCCGTCGTACGACGCGGGCCTGGTGGGCGTGCCCCAGCGGATGCGCGACTACAACCGGCGGCAGAAGCAGCAGCAGCGCGACCTGCTGCGCCGGCCCATCGAGGGCTCCGCCGAGAGGTCAGTCGACGACGAGTGAGGCGGCGTACTGCACCAGGGTGCTGACGCCGTAGCCGGTGGCACCCGACGGCACGTGGCCGCTCGCGCCCCCGGTGTTCCACGCCGGACCGGCGAGGTCGACGTGCGCCCAGGGGGTGTCGCCGACGAAGCGCTCCAGGAAGGCCGCGGCGAAGAGGGCGCCGCCCCAGCGCACCCAGTTGCTCTGCAGCACGTCGGCGACGGGGCTCTCGCCCACGGCGGTGCGGCTCTGCTCGGGGATCGGGAGCCGCCACGCGAGCTCGCCCGCCTGCTCCGCCGCCGCGAGGACGCCGCCGGCCGTGGCGTCGTCGCCGAAGACGCCGGCGTAGCGGTCGCCCAGCGCCACCATGCAGGCCCCGGTCAGGGTGGCGGCGTCGACGACGGCGTCGGGTCGCTCGGCGACCGCCATGGCGAGCGCGTCGGCCAGCAGGAGCCGGCCCTCGGCGTCGGTGTTGGTGACCTCGACGGTCTGGCCGTCGTGCATCGTCAGCACGTCGCCGGGTCGCATCGCCGAGCCGGAGGGCATGTTCTCCGCCATGGGTGCGTAGCAGGTCACCTCGACCGGCAGACCCAGCGCGGCGATGGCGAAGGTGGCGGCCAGCACGGTGGCCGCCCCGCCCATGTCGTACTTCATCGTGGTCATCGAGCTGCCCGGCTTGATGGTCAGGCCGCCGGAGTCGTAGGTGATCCCCTTGCCCACCAGGGCGAGGCGGGCGGCGGCGTCGGCGGGTCGCCAGGTGAGCTTGACCAGGCGCGGCTCGTTGGCCGAGCCCTGGCCGACGCCGAGCACGCCGCCGCAGCTCAGCTCGCGGAGCTCGTCTGGTCCGAGCACCTCCACCTCGACCTTCGGCCCGCGCCCCTTCTGCGCGGCGGCGAGGGCGACGACGGCGTCGGCGAAGGCGGCCGGGGTCAGGTCGTTGGGAGGCGTGTTGACCCAGTCGCGGGCGTGCGCCACGTGGGCGGCCAGCACCTCGGCCCGCTCGAGCGCGGCCACGGCCTCGGGGTCGCGCGCGACCGGGCTCAGCAGCGAGACCTCGCCGACCGCGGTCGGCTCCGCGCCCGACTTGTAGCGGGTGAAGGAGTAGCTGCCACCGGCGAAGCCCTCGGCCACGGCACCGACCTGGGCGGGGGTGGTCATCGGGAGCGCCAGGGAGACCGACGCGGCGTTGCCCAAGTGGCGCGCCGCGGTGCCGGCTGCGCGTCGCAGGGCGTCGTCGTCGACCGCCTCGTCGGCGCCGAGGCCGACGAGCAGCAGCTGACCGGCGCGCAGCGTGTCGCCGGTGGGCACGCGGAGCACCTCGCCCAGGTCGCCCCGGAAGGCGCTGGCGCTCAGCAGCGGGCTGAGCCTGCGGCCGTACGCCGCCGCGACCTCCTCGCCGCCGGCGGCGACGGCAGGCGCGCCCTCGCCGCGTCGGACCACGCCGACCACCACGACGTCGGTGCGGGTCTTGGCCGGACTGCCCTTGCGCAGCGTGTAGGTCGTCACGCGAGGCATCGTAGGCGGACGTCCCGACCGACGGCTGCTGTACGTTCGCCGCATGTCCGACGAGGCCGACCAGGGCACCCCGCTGCAGACCTCCCCGCTCCACGAGCGGCACGTCGCCCTCGGCGCCAAGCTGGCGCCCTTCGGGGGCTGGCAGATGCCGCTGGAGTACGCCGGGGGCGGCGTCGTCCGCGAGCACACCGCGGTGCGCGAGGCCGTCGGGCTCTTCGACGTGAGCCACCTCGGCACCGCGGAGGTCCGGGGTCCGGGGGCGGTCGCCCACCTCGACGGCCTGCTCACCAACGACCTGGCGCGGATCGGTCCGGGGCAGGCGCAGTACACCCTGCTCTGCGACGACGAGACCGGTGGCGTGGTCGACGACCTGATCGTCTACCTGCACGACGCCGAGCGCGCGATGCTCGTGCCCAACGCCGCCAACAGCGCCGAGGTGCTGCGCCGTGTGCGCGAGAGCGCGCCCGAGGGCGTCGAGGTCGAGGACCTGCACGCCGCGCGCGCGGTCCTGGCGGTGCAGGGGCCCCGCGCCGAGGACGTGCTGCGCGAGGTGGGGCTCCCCGTCGGCCACGACTACATGAGCTTCGTCGAGGCCGACCTCGACGGCGCCTCCGTGGTCGTCTGCCGCACCGGCTACACCGGCGAGGTCGGCTACGAGCTCGTCGTCGACGCGTCCTCCGCCGTCGCGGTGTGGGACGCGCTGGTCGCCGCCGGCGCGGCGTACGGCCTGGTGGCCTGCGGGCTCGGCGCCCGCGACACGCTGCGCACCGAGATGGGCTACCCGCTGCACGGGCAGGACATCTCCCCGGACGTGACGCCCGTCCAGGCGCGGCTGGGCTGGGCGGTCGGCTGGGACAAGCCGCGCTTCGCCGGCAAGGACGTGCTGGTCGCCGAGCGTGCGGCCAAGCCGTCGCGGCTGCTGCGTGGCCTGCTCGCGCAGGTGCGCGCCATCCCGCGCCCGGGCATGCAGGTGACCACCACCGACGGCACCCCGGTGGGCACGGTCACCTCCGGCACCTTCAGCCCCACCCTCAAGCAGGGTGTCGCCCTGGCCCTCCTCGACCGCGCCGTCGGCCTCGACGACGAGGTGCTGGTCGACGTGCGGGGCCGCGGTCAGTCCTTCGTCGTCACCAAGCCGCCGTTCGTCGTGACCGACGTCCGCGCCTGACCTCCGGGAGACCCTCGTGACCAACGCCCCCGAGCCGACCTTCGCCAGCAGCCGCAGCGACCAGGTGCCGTGGTGGTGGCAGCTGCTCGACGCCGACGGCCGCGTGCTCGACCGGGAGCGCACGGAGTTCCCCAGTCGCAGCGACGCCGAGAGCTGGCTGGGGGAGGTCTACCCCGACCTGGCCGACGACGGCGTCGCCTCGGTCACCCTCCTCGAGGGCGACCGTGAGGTCTACGGGCCGATGTCGCTCTCGCCCTGACGAGGGAGGGACTGCTCCTCGCGCGTTCCTCGGCGCGTCTCTCGGCTCACCGGGTCTCGAGGCTTCGTCGTCCGGCTCTCCTCCGTCGAGCCGGACGGCTCGCACCTCGACCTGCCGACGCCATCGGGCCTTCGCAAGCTCAGGCCCGGGCGTCGTCACTTAGGCCGGCCGCCGATCTTGACCCGGGTCTTCGGGATCCGGGTGGGCCGCAGCTGCAGCATCCGCATCAGGGCGTAGAAGGTGACGCCCTTGAGGCTCTCGTCGGGCATCTCCGCGCGCAGCCGGCGCTTGAGCCGCCAGATCGCGAAGGCGGAGTCGGCGAAGACGACGAGGATCGTCGTGGTCATCAGCGAGGAGCCGAGGTTGACCATGCTGGCGCTGCCGGCCGACTGCAGCACGAGCGCGAGCACCAGGATCGGCAGCAGCAGCTCGGCGATCGAGAGCCGCGCGTCGACGTAGTCGCGGGTGAAGCGCTTGACCGGCCCCTTGTCGCGGGCCATGAGGTAGCGCTCGTCGCCCTCCTTCATCCCCTGGCGCTGCTTGCGCGCCAGCTCCGAGCGCTTGCTGCGCTGCTGCCGGCGGGCCTCCTTGGTGTCGACCGCGGCGCGGGCCCGGCGCTTGGCCTCGGCCTGCGCCTGCTTGCGGGAGGGCGTCGGACGGCCCTTGCCGGGGGTGTGGCCGGGGGTGTGGGCGCCACCGGCGGCCGGCTGCGAAGCCTCGCTCGCGACGGGCGTGGCTCCGGCGGGGGAGTCGGTCTTGTTGCGGCCAAACACGGGTGACGGATCCTCGGGGACGACGGGCGTACGACGGCGCGGGGGCCGGGCGACGGACGGGACGGGCTGGGGTGCGCAGCCTACCTGTCGGACATCTGCCCGACGACGTCGTGCGCGGAGCCGTCCGGCACGGGACGGCTGAGGCGACAGCGGGTAAGTTCTGCCCATGAGCCTCATGAAGCGCATCAGCACGGTCTTCCGGGCCAAGGCCAACTCCGCCCTCGACAAGGCCGAGGACCCGCGCCAGACCCTCGACTACAGCTACCAGCGACAGCTCGAGATGCTGACCAAGGTACGCCGTGGCGTCGCCGACGTGGCGACCAGCCGCAAGCGCGTGGAGCTGCAGGTCAACCAGCTCACCGCGCAGTCCGACAAGCTCACGCAGCAGGCGCAGAAGGCCATCGACGTCGGCCGCGAGGACCTGGCCCGCGAGGCGCTGACCCGCAAGTCGGCCCTGACGGGGCAGATCTCCGACCTGCAGGCCCAGCACACGCAGCTGCAGGGCGAGGAGGAGAAGCTGACGCTCGCCGCGCAGCGGCTCCAGGCGAAGGTCGAGTCCTTCCGCACCCGCAAGGAGACGATCAAGGCCACCTACACGGCCGCCGAGGCGCAGACACGCATCAACGAGGCCTTCTCCGGGATCTCCGAGGAGATGGGCGACGTCGGCATGGCGATCCAGCGCGCCGAGGACAAGACCCTGCAGATGCAGGCCCGCGCGGGTGCCGTCGACGAGCTGATCGCCTCGGGCGCGCTCGACGACGCCAGCTCGCTCTCGCGGGGCGACGACATCTCCCGCGAGCTCGAGGCGATGAGCAGCGGCGCCGACGTCGAGGCCGAGCTCGCCGCCCTCAAGGGCACCAGCAGCGCGCCGCAGCAGCTCGAGGCCTCCGAGGCACCCGGGGAGCCACAGGCGGCCGAGTCGCCGACCGAGGCGCCCGCGCAGCGGCCGGAGGAGCAGCGATGATCGTCCGGATCATGGGGGAGGGTCAGCTGGAGGTCAGCGACGACGAGGTCTCGGCCCTCAACGGGCTCGACGACGCCGTCGAGCAGGCCGTCGAAGCCGGTGACCACGAGGTCTTCGCCGAGGCGCTGGGCACGCTGCTCACGCGCGTGCGCGAGCTCGGACGCCCGGTCGGCGAGGACTTCCTGCACGACTCCGACCTGATCCTCCCGCCGCCCGACGCGACGCTCGAGGAGGTCCGCGCCCTGCTGGGCGACGATGGCCTCATCCCCGGCTGACCCCGGATTTCTCACCAACTTCTCATCCCGTCCGCGGAACGAACCCACGAAGGCACGGCGTTCACCTCACATGGCACGCACCAGATTCCAGTCCGACTCCGGCCTGACCGCGCGGATGACCGCCACGATGTTCCTCCTCGGAGCGCTCTTCGTGGCGATCGTGGTCGCCGTCATGGCCTACAGCCCCGGCCTCGGGGTCGTCGTCGGCATCGCGGGCATCGGCATCGGCATCTTCCAGTGGTGGCGCTCCGACACGGTGGCGCTGCGCGCGATGCGTGCCCGGGTCGTCACCCCCGAGCAGGCGCCCGAGCTGCACGGCATGATCGACCGGCTCTGCGCCATGGCCGACATGCCCAAGCCGGTCGTCGCCATCTCCGACAGCCCCATCCCCAACGCCTTCGCCACGGGCCGGTCGCCTCAGCGCTCGGCGGTGTGCGTCACGACCGGCATCCTGCAGACGCTGAACGCCGAGGAGCTGGAGGGCGTGCTGGCCCACGAGCTCTCCCACGTCGCGCACCGTGACGTGCTCGTCATGACCGCGGCGGCCTCCGCAGGCATCGTCGCGGGCATGACCCTGCAGGGCGCGCAGTTCGGCGCGCTCGGCCGTGGCAACCGCGACAGCGGCGGCGTCCCCGCCGTGCTGATCGCCGTCCTGGTCAGCGTGGTCGTCTACGCCGTCAGCTTCATCGCTCTGCGGCTGCTCTCGCGCTACCGCGAGCTGTGCGCCGACCGGTCGGGCGCCTACCTGACCCAGAAGCCGGGCGCGCTGGCCTCCGCGCTGCAGAAGATCAGCGGGCAGATGAACAACGTGCCCGAGCGCGACCTGCGTGCCTCGCAGTCGATGAACGCCTTCTTCATCGCCCCGGCCATCAAGGGCGCCTCGCTGAGCACGCTGACCTCGACCCACCCCCCGCTGGAGCAGCGCCTCGACCAGCTCGCCAAGATCCAGGCCGAGCTCGGCAAGGCGTACTGACCTTGGGCCTCTGGGACGCGCTGCGCGGGCGTACGACGCCCAAGGCGGCACAGCTGGACGCGCTCTTCGCGGTGCCGTCGGCGGCGATGAGCCTCGAGGCGGCGCTCGGGCTGCGGCCCACGGGCACCGGATCGGTGTGCTTCCGGGCCGCGGAGGGCCATGCCTCACGGCTCAGCCAGGAGGAGGCCGCCGGCCTGGTCGGCACGGGCGGCGGCCCGCGCACCGAGTCGGTGGTCGACGACTACGGCTACACCTGGCTCACCGTGCGCACCGACCCGCCCGACCCCGCCGGGCTGGTGACCGACCTGCACGCCGTCAACGCCGCGCTGGAGGCCCAGGGCTTCTCCTCCAGCCTGCTCTGCTCGGTGATCAGCTTCGTCGACGACGTCGGCGGGCGCGCGCACCTGGTCTACCTCTACAAGCAGGGCACCTTCTACCCCTTCGTGCCGACCGGTCCCCAGTCGCGCGACACCTTGCGCGAGCGGCAGGTCCGCGACGCCGTGGGTGCGGACCTCCCCTTCGAGCCAGACCCCGGTCGCTGGATGCCGATCTGGACGCTCCCAGGAGCGTGAGCACCGAGTAGACCAGTAGTGCGAAAGCGTCAAGATCGGACATTCGTTCCCTATCATTCAGCGGTGACCTCCCCCGATCGGGCTCGCGACGTCGAGCTGACGTCGCTCGCGCTGCTCGACCGACCCCTCCCCGACGTGATGTCGGAGCTCCTGCAGGTCGCGCGCGTCGCCTGCGGCGCGAGCAGCGCCCGCTTCAACCTGCTCTCCTCGCAGCACCAGCACGTGCTCCTCGACGCCGACGGTGCGGAGGGCGTCGTCGCCAAGGAGCAGTCGCTGTGCCTTCGCGTGGTCGAGTCGACCGAGCGCACCCACCTGGTGTCCGACGCCCGCGAGGACGAGCGCTTCGCCCACCTCGACTTCGTGACCTCCGGCGCCGTCGTGGGGTACGCCGCCAGCCAGCTGGTCACCGAGCGCGGCCTGCCCATCGGCACGCTGTGCGTCTTCGACGACAAGCCGCTGCAGTGGGACGAGCGCGCTCGCCGCACGCTGGAGCAGCTGGCGCGCACGGCCTCGCGGGTGCTGGAGGCCGAGCGCGCCCGCGACGCGATGGCCGAGACGCTGACGCGCGCCGTCCGCGACAGCGACGAGCTGCAGCGCTCCAACATGCACCTGGCCGCCTTCGCCGGGCAGGTGAGCCACGACCTGCTGGCGCCGCTCTCCGCGGTGTCGCTCGCCCTGGACCTGGTCGAGGAGCAGCTCGACGAGGGTGACGCCGACCCTGCCGTCCTGCGCGGCTTCGTGGGCACCGCCGTCGGCGCCGCGCGACGCGCCCAGACGACCGTGAGCGGGCTGCTCGAGTTCGCGGGCCTCGGCGGCCGGTTGCGTCGCGAGCCGGTCGAGGCGAAGGGCCTCGTCGACGCGGCACTGGTCGACCTCTCGGCCCGTCGCGGCAAGACCCTGGTCGTGGTCGAGGAGCTGCCCCTGCTGCTGGGGGACCCGGTGCAGCTGCGCGCGGTGGTGCAGAACCTCCTGGCCAACGCCTTCACCCACGCCGAGCGCCCGGGCGGCTGCGTGCTGGTCGACGGCGAGCGTCGGGACGAGGTGGTGCGCCTGCGGGTGCACGACACCGGCCCCGGCGTGCCGCCGGAGCTGCGCGAGCACGTCTTCGCCCGCGGCGTGCGCGGCGACGACGCCCGGAGCTCCGCTGTCGCCGGCCACGGCATCGGACTCGACACCTGTCGCCGGATCGCCGCCTCCCACGGCGGGCGCGTCGGGGTCGAGACCTCGGAGCGGCTCGGCGGAGCGTGCTTCTGGCTCGAGCTCCCCGCCGCCGAGCACACCCGCGGCCAGCTGCCGGCCGCCCTCTCGCACGCATCGACGCCCTAGCGGACGCCGCGCGGAGATGGCCTAGGGTCGTCGCCATGAGGGTCGTCATCGCTCCTGACAAGTTCGCCGGCACCCTCTCCGCCGTGGAGGCGGCTGCCGCCATGGCGCGCGGCTGGGCCCGGCGCGCGCCGGACGACGAGCTCGTCCAGGTGCCCATGTCCGACGGCGGCCCGGGCTTCCTCGACGTGCTGCACGCAGCGCTGGACGGCGAGCTCCACGCCGTCACCGTGCCCGACCCGTACGGCGTCCCCGTGCCCGCGGCCGTCCTGCGCGTCGGCGACACGGCGTACGTCGAGAGCGCGCAGGCGGTCGGGCTCCACCTGACCGAGCCCGACGACCGCAGGCCCGAGCACGGCACCACGGTGGGGCTCGGCGAGCTGCTGCGCGCCGCCCTCGAGACGGGTCCGCGCCGCGTGGTCGTGGGGCTCGGTGGCTCGGCCACGAACGACGCGGGGGCGGGCATGCTCGCCGCGCTCGGGGCGACGGCCGGTCAGGGGTCGCTGACGTCGGGCCCGACGGGCCTCGCCGAGGTCGGCGACGTCGACCTGGCCGCGGCCCGTGAGGCGGTGGGCGACGTCGAGCTGGTGATCGCCTCCGACGTCGACAACCCGCTGCTCGGCATCCACGGCGCCACCAAGATCTTCGGTCCCCAGAAGGGGTTGCCCGACGAGCGCCTGGTCACCGTCGACGGCTGGCTCCAGGTCTTCGCCGACGCCACCGACCGCAAGCTCGCCACGCGCACCGGCACGGGCGCGGGAGCCGCCGGCGGCCTCGGCTTCGCGCTGCTGCTGCTGGGCGGACACCGCGTGAGCGGTCTCGACGTCGTCGCCGAGGCCGTGGGCCTGGACGACCTCCTCACCGGGGCGGGGCTCGCGCTCACCGGCGAGGGCGCCTTCGACTTCTCCTCGCGCGCCGGCAAGGTGCCCTACGGCGTCGCCCAGCTGGCCGCCCAGCACCTGGTCCCGTGCGTCGCCCTGGCCGGTCAGGTGCTGGTCGGCAGCCGGGAGATGCGCGCGCTCGGCGTGGAGTCGGCGTACTCCCTGGTCGAGCTGGTGGGGGAGGAGCGCGCGATGGCCGCACCGGTCGAGTCGCTCGAGCAGCTGGCCGAGCGCACCGCGCGGACCTGGTCGCACTGAGCGACGCGCCCGACGTCCGGTCGACGCACCGTGACCGGACGGGTCGGGGAATAGGCGGCCGTGTGTCACCATTGAGAGGTCGAGACGGTGAGTGTCCCCGTCTCGCACCCCCTGGCCACCGAGCAGCACTGGAGCGAACATGACCGAGCAGGTCGAGACCACCCGTGAGCACCGCGCCGACAGCATCAACATCACCGAGACGGCGACCAGCAAGGTCGCGAGCCTGCTCTCCCAGGAGGGTCGCGACGACCTGCAGCTGCGCATCGCCGTGCAGCCCGGGGGCTGCTCGGGTCTGCGCTACCAGCTCTTCTTCGACGAGCGCCACCTCGACGGTGACGTGGTGACCGACTTCGACGGCGTGGCCGTCGTCGTCGACCGGATGAGCGTGCCCTACCTGCACGGCGCGACCATCGACTTCGTCGACTCGATCGAGAAGCAGGGCTTCACGATCGACAACCCCAACGCCTCCGGCTCGTGCGCCTGCGGCGACAGCTTCCACTGAGGCACCACCCCCAGCACGCGGCGAGGGCCGGCGACCACGTGGTCGCCGGCCCTCGTGCTGCGTCCGGGCGCTGCGCCGGGCGGCTCAGGCCAGGTGCAGGTGCAGCCGTGAGGCGAGGTGTGCCGCGGCGTCGCTGACCGTGATGCCGGCCTTGGTCTTGGCGCGGTCGTCGGCGTCGAAGTCGAGGCGGGGCGCGCGACCGGCGACGTCGAGCAGGGCGCGGCGGCCCGGCAGGTCGACGTGGTGGGCGCAGGCCGCGCAGTCGAGCGTCATCTGGCCGGCGGTGTCGGCCTCGTCGTACGGGCGTCGCTCGTAGGTCATGCCGCCGACGCTAGGGGCTACCGCGAGGTAGGGGCAGCGGTACCGCTGGGTAGTGTTCCGGTGTCCCATCCCGGGTGCCTGCCCAGGTCCGCGACCCATGCTCCAGGAGCTCCCGTTGTCGCTGTTCGTCGCCGGCTCGATCGCCACCGACCACCTGATGAGCTTCGGAGGCCGCTTCTCCGACTCGCTCGTGGTCGACCAGCTCGACAAGCTCTCGGTCTCGTTCCTCGTGGACGACCTGGAGATCCGTCGCGGGGGGTGCGCGGGCAACATCAGCTTCGGGCTCGCCGCGCTCGGCCTGCGGCCGGTCCTGGTCGGCGCCGCGGGCGAGGACTTCGCCGACTACCGCTCCTGGCTGGAGCGCCACGGCGTCGACTGCGACTCCGTGCACATCTCCACCGAGCGGCACACCGCCCGCTTCGTGTGCACCACCGACACCTCGATGGCGCAGTTCGCGAGCTTCTACCCCGGCGCGATGAGCGAGGCCCGGCTCGTCGAGCTGGCCCCGATCGCGCAGCGGGTGGGGGAGCCGAGCTACGTGCTCGTGGGGCCCGACGACCCCGAGGGGATGCTGCGCCACACCGACGAGTGCCGGCAGCGCGGCTACCGCTTCGTGGCCGACCCCAGCCAGCAGCTCGCCTTCGGCGAGGGCGACATGATCCGCCGCCTGATCGACGGGGCGGCGTACCTCTTCAGCAACGAGTACGAGTCGCACCTGATCCAGAGCAAGACCGGCTGGAGCGAGGACGACGTCCTGGCGCGCGTCGGCACGCAGGTCGTGACGCTGGGCAAGGACGGCGTGCGCGTGGTCGCGCGCGGCGCCGAGACCGTCGAGGTGGGCGCCGTGCCGGGCGTGGTCGCGGTCGAGCCCACCGGTGTCGGCGACGCCTTCCGGGCCGGCTTCCTCGCGGCGCTGCAGTGGTCGCTGGACCACGAGCGCGCGGCACAGGTGGGGTGCACCCTGGCGGCGTACGTCGTGGAGGGCGTGGGCACCCAGGAGTACTCCTTCACCCGTGAGCAGTTCGCCGAGCGACTGGCGACGGCGTACGGCGACCGCGCCGCCGTCGAGGTGCGTCCGCACCTGGCCGGCTGAGGTCGCGACTCCCGTCCCACGGGTCACAACCGCCACGTCCTCGGACCGATAGGCCGGGCACGGGACGGGCACAGGTGAGTAGTAGGGTTTCCCTGTCCGTCGTCGGTCACCCAGCCCGTCCGCACGAGGTCTGGGTTTCCCCCGCAGAGAGGCTCGGTACGTGAGTCTGAAGTCCCCGACGCGCCGTCGCGGCGCCGTGGCCGCGAGCGTGATGCTGGCGGCCTCGGTCCTCAGCGGCTGCTCGACCGAGACGCAGGACCAGATCAAGCGGCTCGCCAACCCCGAGACGGCGTCGGTCCAGGCGCCGGCGATGCACGACCTGTGGATGTGGTCCTGGCTGGCCGCGGCCATCACCGGCGTGCTCGTCTGGGGTCTGATCGGCTACGCCTCGATCCGCTTCCGGCGTCGCAGCGAGTCCGAGATCCCCGTGCAGACGCGCTACAACCTGCCGATCGAGATCCTCTACACCGTCGCCCCGCTGATGATGGTGATCGTGCTCTTCAAGTTCACCGTGGAGACGCAGAACGAGGTGCTCGACCCCGACCGCGAGGCCGAGGAGGTCGTCACGGTCGTCGGCCAGCAGTGGTCGTGGACCTTCAACTACAACCTCGGCTACGACGACGAGTCCCGCTCCTACGAGCCCGAGGGTGGCGACACGGTCTTCGACGTCGGCACCCCGGCCGAGCCCCCGACGCTCTACCTGGTCAAGGACAAGACCGTCGAGCTCAACCTCTTCAGCCCCGACGTGGCGCACTCCTTCTGGGTCCCGGCGTTCCTCTTCAAGATGGACGTGATCCCCGGACGCGCCAACAGCTTCACCGTGACGCCCGACCGACTGGGCACCTACGTGGGCCGCTGCGCCGAGCTCTGCGGCACCCGGCACAGCCGGATGCTCTTCGACGTCAAGGTCGTCGAGCAGGACGAGTACGACCAGCACCTCGCCGACCTCGCCGACCAGGGCAACACCGGTCCGGCTCTCGGTGGGGCCGACGCCGATTCCGTGCCGGGCCTGCAGCCCGCGGAGCAGGGAGGGGAAGAATGACCGCCGTCTCCGACGCGCCGTCGCACGTCACCGTCGAGCAGCCCAAGCACAGCCTGGGCACCCAGCTCGCCCGGATCATGACGACCACCGATCACAAGCTCATCGGCAAGCTCTACCTCACGACCTCCTTCGTGTGGTTCCTCGTCGGTGGCGTGATGGCGCTGGTGATCCGCTCCGAGCTGGCCTTCCCCGGCTCGCAGGTGGTCAGCGACGAGGTCTACAACCAGCTCTTCACCATGCACGGCACGATCATGCTGCTGCTCTTCGCGACGCCGCTCTTCTTCGGTTTCGCCAACATCCTGGTGCCGCTCCAGATCGGCTCGCCCGACGTCGCCTTCCCGCGGCTCAACATGCTGGCCTACTGGTTCTACCTCTTCGGCGGCCTCATCACCGTCTCCGGCTTCCTGAGCAACGAGGGCGCCGCGAGCTTCGGCTGGACGGCGTACACCCCGCTCTCCAACGCGGCACGCAGCCCCGGCATCGGTGGTGACCTCTGGATCATGGGCCTGTGGCTCGCCGGCCTCGGCACGATCCTCGGCGCGGTCAACTTCACCGTCACGATCGTGTGCATGCGCGCCCCGGGCATGACGATGTTCCGGATGCCCATCTTCGTGTGGAACAGCTTCGTCACCAGTCTGCTGGTCCTGATCGCCTTCCCGATCTTCGCCGCCGCGCTGCTCGCGCTGGAGGCCGACCGGGCCTTCGGTGCCAACACGTTCGACCCCAGCCACGGCGGGGCGATCCTGTGGCAGCACCTCTTCTGGTTCTTCGGGCACCCCGAGGTCTACATCCTGGCGCTTCCGTTCTTCGGCATCATCACCGAGATCCTGCCGGTCTTCAGCCGCAAGCCGATCTTCGGCTACGTCGGCCTGGTCGGCGCGACGATGGGCATTGCCGTCCTGTCGGTGGCGGTGTGGGCCCACCACATGTTCGTCACCGGCGCTGTCGACCTGGCCTTCTTCTCCGGCATGACGTTCCTGATCGCGGTGCCCACCGGGGTGAAGTTCTTCAACTGGATCGGCACGATGTGGGGCGGGTCGATCAGCTTCGACACGCCCATGCTGTGGAGCGTCGGCTTCCTGACCACCTTCCTCTTCGGCGGTCTCACCGGCGTCATCCTCGCCTCGCCCCCGCTCGACTTCCAGGTCTCCGACAGCTACTTCGTGGTCGCGCACTTCCACTACGTGGTCTTCGGCACGGTCGTCTTCGCGATGTTCGCGGGCTTCTACTTCTGGTGGCCCAAGATGACCGGCAGGATGCTCAGCGAGCCGTTGGGCAAGCTGCACTTCTGGCTGCTCTTCGTGGGCTTCCACACGACCTTCCTGGTGCAGCACTGGGTCGGCGTCGAGGGCTTCCCGCGCCGCTACGCCGACTACGGTCCCGACGACGGCTTCACGCTGCTCAACCAGATCTCGACCGTCGGTGCCTTCCTGCTGGCGCTCTCGACGCTGCCGTTCCTGTGGAACGTCTACATCAGTGCCCGCGGACCCAAGGTCTCCGTCGACGACCCGTGGGGCTGGGGTCGCTCGCTGGAGTGGGCCACGAGCTGCCCCCCGCCGCGCCACAACTTCGTGACGCTGCCGCGGATCCGCTCGGAGTCGCCCGCCTTCGACCTGCACCACCCGGAGGTCGCGGCACTCGAGTACGCCGACAACGACCTCGAGGACGGACCGTCCGACGCGCCCGACATGGACGGGCGTGCCGAGCAGCTGGGCGCCCAGGCGCAGCGCAACAAGGAGGGTGAGCAGCAGTGAAGGCCGAGACCTGGCTTTTTGCCTCGTGCAGCATCTTCTTCGTCCTGGTGACGCCGCTCTACTACTGGTCGAGCAGCGACATCACCGGCACGACCGCCCTGGTGATGACCTTCCTGCTGACCACGCTGGTCGCCTTCTACCTCGGCTTCCACGCCCGCAAGATGGAGCCGCGTCCCGAGGACCGCAAGGACGGCGAGATCGCCGAGGGTGCCGGCGAGCTGGGCTTCTTCCCGCCGTACAGCTGGTGGCCGCTGTGGTGCGGGCTCTGTCTTGCGACGATGACCCTTGGCGTAGGAGTGCATCAGTGGTGGCTGGTCATCATCGGCGCCGTCCTGGGGGCTGTGGCCTTGTGCGGGTTCGTCTTCGAGTACTACCGGGGCGAGCACGCGCACTGAGTCGCACGCGTCCTCGTGACGCGACTGGACCCTGCACGGGACGCGGGCCTGCGAGACCTCAGGGTTGCGTTGTTAGCCTGGGACGGTTGTCGTCGACACCGATCCTGGAGTCCCATCCCCATGTCCCGGGCCCCCCGTCCCCGCCTGCTCGCCGCCGCGGGGCTCTGCGTTCTGCTCTCCGTCAGCGCCTGCGCGGTGACGGGCGACGCCGACGACCCGGCCAGTCCCGCGCCGGCGGCGGCTGACCAGACGACCGACGCTCCGACGTCGGCAGCCGTGGTGCGCAGCAACGTGCGCGCCGGGGCCACGCAGGTCGACCTCGACCAGCAGGTGCGGGTCCGGGTCGTGCGCGGCACCTTCGAGGACCTCAGGGTCACCACCGCCAAGGGCGACCCCGTGGCGGGTGCGCTCAACCCCGCGCGCACGCTCTGGACCTCCGAGGGCCTGCTGCGTCAGGACACCCGCTACCGGGTGCGCGGCAACGCGGTCGACGCCGATGGCGTGGCGACGGCGTACCAGGCCCGCTTCGCGACCCGTGCGCTGACCCTCGACGAGCAGACCTACCCCAGCTTCGTCGCCGACGGCGCCACCGTGGGCGTCGGGATGCCCGCCATCGTGCGCTTCGACATCCCGGTCACGGACAAGGCGTCCATCGAGCGGCACCTGAAGGTGACGAGCGCGCCGGCACAGCCCGGCTCCTGGCACTGGCTCAGCGACACCGAGGTGCACTTCCGCCCCAAGGCCTACTGGAAGCCCGGCACCGAGGTCACCGTGAAGGCCGACGTGGGCGGCGTCCCGGCCGGCAACGGCATCTACGGGCAGCTCGACCGCACCGTCGGCTTCACCGTCGGCGACGCCATGGTGAGCAAGGTCGACATGCGCTCGCACCAGATGAAGGTCTACCGCAACGGCGACCTGCTGCGCACGATCCCCATCACGACGGGGGAGCAGCCGAAGTTCACCACGCGCACCGGCACCAAGGTCATCATGGAGAAGTTCGAGTCGCGCCGGATGAGCTCGGAGACCACCGGCATCCCCGTCGACAGCGCCGACGGCTACGACCTCGACGACGTCAGGTACGCCATGCGGCTGACCTACTCCGGCGAGTTCATCCACGCCGCTCCCTGGTCGGTCCCCAGCCAGGGGAGCGCCAACGTCAGCCACGGCTGCACCGGCATGAGCACCGCGGACGCCGAGTGGCTCTACCAGAACTCCTCCATCGGCGACGTCGTCGAGTACGTCGGGAGCGACCGCCCGATGACCGTCGCGAACGGCTACGGCGACTGGAACCTGCCCTACGCCGAGTGGCAGGCCGGCTCCTCCCTCTGACCCGGGACCTGCCCGGCGATCGACTCACCGGGTCTCGAGCAGGCGCTGCGCGCCTTCGTCGACCACCCGGGGCGTTCGGGTGGTCGAGGAGGTTGCGCAGCAACCGTCTCGAGACCCCCGCGACCGCACCAGGACGCCGTCCGGGTGGTCGAGGAGGTTGCGCAGCAACCGTCTCGAGACCCCCGGAGACGGCCGAGGGCCCGCAACCCCTGGTGGAGTGCGGGCCCTCGGAGGGTGCTGCGTCAGTGACCGCTGAGCTGGTGGCCGTGGCCGGTGGCCTCGTCGCGACCGTCGAACTGGTGGCCGTCGGCGGGGTGGCCCGACAGTGCCGCCTCGTGGGCGTGCTCGTGCTCGGCGTGGTGCCGTGCCTCCTCGAGCTCGGCTCGCGTCGGCTTCTGGATGTTGTCGGCCATCCACAGCCGCGAGAGCCGGGCGCGGAGCCGGTCCTTGCGGGCGGTGGGGGAGGCGACGCCGTTGCCGTCGGACCCCGTGGGCGCCGAGAGCACCAGGTCGCGGTCGCGCGCCGTCAGCGTGTAGGCCTTGGCCTCCGGCAGCGGCAGGTGCTTCTCGCTGTAGCCACCCTGCGGGTCGCGCATGATCACGCCCGACTCGTAGCCGTGCAGCAGCCGCTCGTTGTCGGCACGCTGCAGCGACAGGCACCAGCGCCTGGTGATGATGAAGGCGATGATCGGACCGATGAACACCGCTCCCCGGAGGAAGTAGGTGATCTGGTTGATCGAGAGCCCCATCCGGATGGCGATGATGTCGTTGCCGCCGGCGGCCCAGGAGAGGCCGTAGAACGTCATCAGGGCGACCATGACCGCGGTGCGGGTCGGCGCGTTGCGCGGCCGCTGGAGCAGGTGGTGGTCGCGCTTGTCGCCGGTGATCCACGACTCGATGAAGGGCAGCATCAGCAGGATGGTGAACATCAGCCCGGGCATCACGATGATCGGGAAGAAGACGTTCCACGACCAGGTCGTGCCGAAGACGTGGGTCTCCCAGCCGGGCATGAGGCGCAGCAACCCGTCGGGCCAGCCCATGTACCAGTCGGGCTGCGAGCCCGCGGTCACCTCGGCCGGGTTGTAGGGGCCGTAGCGCCAGACCGGGTTGATGCCGATCAGCCCGCCCATGAGGGTCAGCACGCCGAAGACGACGAAGAAGAAGCCACCGGCCTTGGCGGCGTACACCGGCAGCATCGGGTAGCCGACGACGTTCTGCTCGGTGCGGCCGGGACCGGGCCACTGCGTGTGCTTGTGGTAGACGAGCAGCAGCATGTGGGCGGCGATCAGCGCCACGAGGATGCCGGGGATCAGCAGCACGTGCACGGTGTAGAGCCGCGGGATGATCGAGTCACCCGGGAACTCCCCGCCGAAGAGCAGGAAGCTGGCGTAGGTGCCCACGATGGGGATCGACTTCATGAAGCCGTCGGCGGCCCGGATGCCGGTGCCGGAGAGCAGGTCGTCGGGCAGCGAGTAGCCGGTGAAGCCCTCGAGGGTGCCCAGGAGCAGCAGCAGGCACCCGATGACCCAATTGAGCTCGCGGGGCTTGCGGAAGGCGCCGGTGAAGTAGACGCGCAGCAGGTGGACCATCATCGACGCGACGAAGACCATCGCGGCCCAGTGGTGGACCTGGCGCATCAGCAGACCGCCGCGCACGTCGAAGGAGATGTGGATGGTGGAGGCCATCGCCTCGGACATGTGGAGGCCGCGCAGCGGGCTGTAGGAGCCCTCGTAGATGACCTCGGCCATGCTCGGGCGGTACCAGAAGGTCAGGAAGACGCCGCTGAGCAGGAGCACGACGAAGCTCCACAGGGCGATCTCGCCCAGCATGAAGGACCAGTGGTCGGGGAAGACCTTGCGCAGGTTCTTCTTCGCCACCCCTGCCAGCCCGAGCCGGTCATCGGCCCAGGTGGCGGCGGCACCGACCCGCGAGGGCTTGCCGGCCTTGGCTGCGCTGCGTCCGTTGGACGGCGCCACGCCTGCCGAGCTCGTCTCAGCGCTCATGATTCACTCACTCCGGTCCGGGCTCATCGTTGTCGCGCTCCCAGAAGCTGGGCCCCACCGCCTCGGTGAAGTCGCTCCTGGCAATCAGGTACCCCTCGTCGTCGACCGCCAACGGCAGCTGCGGCAGGTGTCGCGCCGCGGGTCCGAAGACGACCTTGCCGTTGTCGGCGAGGTCGAAGGTCGACTGGTGACAGGGGCACAGGAGGTCGTGGGTGGTCTGCTCCCACAACGAGATCGGGCACCCGACGTGGGTGCAGATCTTGGAGTAGCACAGGATCCCGTCGACGCCCCAGTCCTCGCGGCCGGGCCACGGGGTGACGTCGGCGGGGTCCATCCGCACGATGACGACGGCGGCCTTGGCCTTCTCGACGAGCAGCTCGTGGCCCTCGATCTGCTCCTCGTCGCCGACGTCGTTGAAGAAGATCTCCGGCTCACCGTTGACGAGCTGGCCGACCTCCATGTCCTCGGGCCGGATCGGGGTGCCGGAGATGTCCTGCACCACCCGCATGCCCTCGCGCCAGACCGTGGTGTTGAGCTTGTTGCCCGGCGTGGGGCCGAGGTCCCACAGCAGCACCCCGGCGGGCGCCACCAGCAGGCCGACCGCGCCCAGGAGCGAGTTGCGGATGAGCGGACGGCGCCCGATCTGCGACTCCTCGAGGCCGGTCTGCAGGATGCCGACGGTCTCCTCGCGGTCCTCCGGCGTGGACGCCGCCGCGTGGCGGTACTCCACGATCTCGTGGTCGGCCATGAGCTTGCGGGCCCAGTGGATGGTGCCGACGCCGATGAGGAGCAGCGCCATGCCGAGGGTGAGACCCAGGAAGAGGTTGGAGGCGCCGAAGCCGAGGAAGGTGTCGAGGTCGTCGCCGACGCCGAAGGCGAAGTAGGCGACGATGAAGAGCACCGTGAAGACGCTGGAGAGCCCGAAGAGCATCGCCACCTGCCGCTCGGCCCGCCTGCTGGCGGCCTCGTCGACGTCGGTGGCGCGCGGCAGGTGGGCGGGCAGGCCGGGATCGGCGATCGGGTCGCCCTCGACCTGGGCGAGGTCGCGGTCGGTGGTGCTCACGACGCCGCCTCCTTCTTCTGCTTCTTCGTGGTGCGCGTGGAGGCGGTGCCGATCCAGACGGCGAAGCCGACCAGGCTGCCGATGCCGATCAGCCACGCGGCCAGGCCCTCGGTGACGGGGCCGAGTCGACCGAGGGAGAAGCCGCCCTGGTCCGGCATCTCGTTGGTGTAGTTGATGTAGGCGATGATGTCGCGCTTGTCCTCGGGGGTCAGCACGGCGTCGGAGAAGACCGGCATCTGCTGGGGGCCGGTGAGCAGGGCCTCGTAGATGTGCTTGTTGGAGACGCCCGTCAGCTTCGGCGCGTAGCGGCCGCGGGGGAGTGCGCCGCCGGCGCCGGCGAAGTTGTGGCACGCGGTGCAGTTGGTGCGGAAGAACTCGCCGCCGCGCACGACCGACTCGTTGTCGAGGCCCTCGGTGGAGTACTGCTCGGAGTCGGGGACGGCGGGGCCGGGGCCGAGGGAGGCGACGTACGCCGCCAGCGCCTCGATCTCCTGGTCGTCGTAGACCGGGGGCTTGCGCTGGGCCTGGGTGCCGGGGTTGGACATCGGCATCCGGCCGGTGCCGACCTGGAAGTCGACCGAGGCGGCGCCGACGCCGACCAGCGAGGGACCGTAGTTGTTGTCCTTGTTGGTCGGGATGCCCTCGGCGTTCTTGCCGTGGCAGGAGGAGCAGCCGACCAGGAAGAGGGCGCGGCCCTGCGCGACCAGGTCCTCGTCGGTGGTCGAGGCCTGCGCGGTGCCGGGGACGAGCGCGGCGTTGGCGACGGCGTAGGCGCCGCCGGCCAGCAGGAGTCCGAGCATCAGCACGGCGGGGGCCGCGAAGCGGCTGCGTCGCCGCGAGGAGAGACGGTCGGAGATCCGCCGAGCGACACCTGCGTCGGAGCGACCGGGCCGGGAGGGCCGGCGACGGAGCTTCTGGGTGAGTCGCACCAGTGAGTCCTTCGTGGTCAGTGCTGCGGGGCTGGGTGGGGGAAGGGAACGCTCAGCGGATCAGGTAGACCGTGGCGAACAGAGCGACCCACACCACGTCGACGAAGTGCCAGTAGTAGGACACGACGATCGCGGTGACGGCTTGCTCGTGGGTGAACTTGCGCGCGAGGTAGGTGCGGCCGAGCACGAAGAGGAAGGCGATCAGGCCGCCGATGACGTGGATGCCGTGGAAGCCGGTGGCCAGGTAGAAGACCGTGCCGTACGCCGAGGAGCTCAGCGTGAGGCCCTCGTGGACCAGCTCGGCGTACTCGAAGGCCTGGCCGCCGATGAAGATCGCGCCCATGACGTAGGTGAGGATGAACCACTCCCGCAGGCCCCACAGCTTGAACTGCCACACCGAGCCGGTGCGCCCGACCTGGCCGTCCTCGGCCTTGAAGACGCCGAGCTGGCAGGTCACCGACGACAGCACCAGGATGATGGTGTTGGTCGTGGAGAAGGGGATGTTGAGGAGCTCGGTCTCCTGGGCCCACAGCTCGGGGCTCACCGAGCGGATCGTGAAGTACGCCGCGAACAACGCCGCGAAGAACATCAGCTCGCTGGACAACCACACGATCGTGCCCACGCTGACCATGCTGGGACGGTCGTGGTGCCCGTGGAGCCGGGACGCCGGGATAGCCGTTGCTGTCGCCACGCGCCCATTATTGCCCGACGCCTCGAAGGTGAGCACCCCTGGGGCTGGTGTTTCGTCGCCGCCGGGAGATGAGAGGCCGCTGAGCAGGGACGCAGAAGTCCGTGTGAGTCCGGCGACGGTAGGCTCCGGCCCGTGAGCGACTCTGTCACCGACTCCGGCACCGGCTCCGGCACCCCGGGCACCGCGGACCCCGAGGGGTCCCTGCGGATCCTGGTCTACAGCGACGACGTCGACACCCGTCAGCAGGTGATGCTGGCGCTCGGCAAGCGGCCGCACCCCGACCTGCCGCCCGCCGAGTACGTCGAGGTGGCCACCGAGCCGGTCGTGATCCAGCAGATGGACGCCGGCGGCATCGCCCTGGCGATCCTCGACGGCGAGGCCGTGCCCGCCGGCGGCATGGGCATCGCGCGCCAGCTCAAGGACGAGATCTACCAGTGCCCGCCGCTGCTCGTGCTCACCGGGCGCGTGCAGGACAACTGGCTGGCCACCTGGTCGCGCGCCGAGGGCGCCGTGGCCCACCCCATCGACCCGGTCGAGCTCGCGGAGACGGCCGCGCGGCTGCTCTCCTCGCGCGTCCCGGCCCGGTAGGCGGCGTGTCGCACACCTGGCCCGAGGTGCTCACCCGGCTGGTGCAGGGCCACGACCTCGAGGCCGACCAGACCGCCTGGGCCATGGGCCAGGTGCTCGCCGGCGAGGCGACGACCGCGCAGGTCGCCGGCTTCGCGGTCGCGCTGCGGGCCAAGGGCGAGACGGTGGCCGAGATGGAGGGCCTCGTCGCCGCGATGTACGCCGCCGCGAAGCCGCTGCACGTCGAGGGCCGGCTGCTCGACGTGGTCGGCACCGGGGGCGACCGCTCCTTCTCGGTCAACATCTCCACCATGGCCGCGATCGTCGCGGCGGGCGCCGGCGCGACCGTGGTCAAGCACGGCAACCGCTCGGCCTCCTCCAAGGCGGGCAGCGCCGACGTGCTCGAGCAGCTCGGCATCCGCCTCGACCTGCCCGTCGACGACGTCGCCCGGGTCGCGGAGGAGGCCGGCATCACCTTCTGCTTCGCCGCGGCCTTCCACCCCGCCATGCGGCACGCCGCGGCCGCTCGCGGCGAGCTGGGCATCGCCACGACCTTCAACTTCCTCGGCCCCATCGCCAACCCGGCGCGCCCGGCCGCCCAGGCCATCGGCTGCGCCGACCCGGCCATGGCGCCGGTGATGGCGGGCGTCTTCGCGCGTCGCGGTGTCGACGCGTGGGTCTTCCGCGGCGACGACGGCCTCGACGAGCTCACCACCACGACGACCTCGACGGTCTGGCTGGTCGAGGGCGGCGAGGTCGTGCCCCGGACCGTGGACCCGTCGGAGCTCGGACTGCCGCCGGGCACGGCGGAGCAGCTGCGCGGGCGCGACGCGGCGTACAACGCCGAGGTCGTGCGCCGCGTGCTCGCCGGGGAGCAGGGGCCGGTGCGCGACGCCGTCCTGCTCAACGCCGCGGCGGCCCTCGCCGTGCACGAGGGCGACGGCGCGGGCCGCACGCTCACGGAGCGGCTCGCCGCCGGCCTCGAGCGCGCCGCCGACGCCGTCGACTCCGGCGCCGCCGCCGCCACCCTCGAGCGCTGGGTCGCCGCCAGCCGCTGACCCGCTCAGAGCGGCAGTCGCCAGCTGCCCGAGCCGTCAGGGGCGGGGCTGAAGCCGAGCCGCTCGTAGTACGGCGCCACCATCCGGGGAGGCGTGACGACCTCGGTCCAGCCGCGGTCGCGGAAGACCTCGCTGTGACGCCACACGAACTCGCCGGGCGTGAAGTCGCGGTAGCGCCGCGTCACGTAGTCGAGCTCGACGCGCGCGACGCCGTCGCCGTCGTCGCGCACCAGCACCACGCCGACGGTCTCGTCGCCGCGCTGCACCAGGAAGGCCACCCGCCCCGGCTCCGCGCCGTCCCAGACCAGGTCGGGCTGGTGGCGGAGGATGTCGGCCTCGTGCACGCGCAGCACGTGCCGCAGGTACTCGTCGTCGGGACCGACCTCGAGCACGGTGTACGCCGCCTCGTCGTGCCGCGTGCCGAGGAGGGAGCGCAGGTGCCACAGGTTGATGGCGACCAGGGCGAGGTTCATCGCCACCATCGGCCAGATCTCCAGCGCGGCGTTGAACCAGGTCAGCACCACGCACGCCACCAGGTTGAGCGCGCGCAGCCGGAGCACCCGGCTCTGCATCACCGAGACCACGAGCAGGGCCGAGCCGGCCCAGCCGAGCAGGTCGAGCCACGTCATGGGGCGCGAGGGTAGTCGCCGCCGACTGCAGGCCGCCGCCGGCAGCCGCTCAGGGCTCAGTCGAGGCCGAGGGAGAAGGCGGCCTCGAGGTCGTGACGCGAGTAGGTGCGGAAGGCGATGTGTGTCTCGGTCTCGAGCACCCCGGCCACCTTGTTGAGCTGGTCGGCCACCACCCGTGCCACGTCGTCGTGGTCGCTCACCCGCACCAGGGCGATCAGGTCGATCTGGCCGGTGACGCTGTAGACCTCGCTCACCCCGTCGAGCCCGGCGATCGCGTCGGCGACCTCCGGGATCCGGGCCACGTCGGCCTTGACGAAGACGATGGCGGTGATCATGGGGTCAACGTACCGGCTGGTGGACCGTCGCCAGCGGCCTGCGCTCGTCGAAGGGCACCAGCTCGGCGCGCGAGGCCTCGACCGCGTCGTGCACCTCCAGGTGGCGCGTGGCGCCGCGCACCGGGCAGGCCCACTCGCCCTCGACGTGCACCAGACGCACCCCGGGCTGCTCGAGCCAGCGGAGCAGCTGCTCGGACTCCTCGGCGCTGGCGGCCGGCGTGGGCCCCAGGCCGGGGAGCACGGTGTCGGAGGAGATCCGCAGCTCCCGGACCCAGGTGCCGGCGTGCGCGTCGGCGGGGATCACCCCCGCCGCGGTGAGGCGACCGTGCCGCACCACGTGGACGGCCCAGCGGTGGTCGTCCTCGCGGCGCGCCGCCACCAGCTCGGGCAGACGGGTGAGCGCCGAGAGGCGCTGGCAGCGCGCCACGGAGCGCACGAAGGACGCCAGCCGGTCGCGGTGGACGGCGGCCTCCTCGAAGCGCTCCTCGGCGGCGAGCCGCGCCATGCGTGCCTCCAGGGCCTCCACCACGCGGCCGGGGTCGCCCCGGAGCGCGTCGCGCACGGCCTCGACGAGCGCGGCGTACGACGGGAGGTCGACGCTGCCGTCGCAGGGCGAGGTGCAGCGACCCAGCTCGGCCAGCGCGCAGGCGGTGCCGGTGGGCACGATGGGCAGCCGACCGGTGCACTGGCGCAGCGGGAAGCCCTCGTGGAGCGCGGCCAGGCACTTCTCGGCCGTGCGCCGCGAGGAGAAGGGGCCGAGGTACTCCGCGCCGCCCTCGGCGTCGTCGAGCACCCGGCGCACCAGCGAGAGCCGCGGCCAGGGCTCGACGGTGAGCTTGAGCCAGTGCACCTTGTCGGGGTGGCGGCTGCGCTTGTTGTAGGGCGGCCGGTGCGCGGCGATCAGCCGCAGCTCACGCACGCGGGCCTCGAGGGGCGTGGCGCACTCGACGTGGGAGACGCTCTCGGCGATGCCGACCATCTCGCCGATGCGGGTGCGGGTCTCGGAGGCGGTGAAGTAGGAGCGCACCCGGGTGCGGAGGTCGCGCGAGGTGCCGACGTAGAGCACCCGCTCCTGGGCGTCGCGGAAGAGGTAGACGCCCGGCGCGTGGGGGAGGTGCTCGGCCAGGTGGCGCTTGCGCCTCACCTGCGGGCTGACCCTGGAGCTGAAGGTGACGAGCTCCTCGAGGGTGTGGACGCCGAGCCCGCCCAGCCGGGCGACCAGCCCGTGGAGCACGTCGACGGTGGCGCGGGCGTCGTGCAGCGCGCGGTGGTCGGGCGTCGTGGAGGCGCCGAAGAGGGCGGCGAGCGAGGAGAGCTTGCAGTTGGGGCTCTCGTCGCGGGTGACCACCCGCCGCGCGAGGGTGGCGGTGTCGACGACCTCGAAGCGCGGCCACGGGCGCCCCTGCGCCGTCGCGAAGTGGCGCAGGAATCCGATGTCGAAGGGCGCGTTGTGCGCGACCAGCACGCAGCCCTCGGCGAACTCGAGGAAGGCCGGCAGCGCGCTCTCGATCGCGGGCGCGCCCGCCACCATGGCGTCGGTGATGCCGGTGAGCACAGCGATGAAGGGCGGGATCGCGGCGTGCGGGTTGACCAGGGTCTGGAACTCGCCCACCACCTCACCGCCACGCACCTTGACGGCACCGATCTCGGTGATCATCGAGCCGGCGGCGGCCGAGCCGCCCGTGGTCTCGAGGTCGACCACGCAGAAGGTGATGTCGCGCAGGGGACGACCGAGCTCGTCGAAGCTCATCTGGTCGTCCCACCTGCCCATGTCGCCCGACGGTAGGCGGGAGGTGCGACAGCGGAGGGCGCGGCGCGCGGGCGGCCGGGGTGGGCACCCTCACGAGCCCGACCGCTTGGCCGACGCGGGAGCGGCTGTCGGTGGCGGGTGGTTGCGTGTGCCGCGTCGTCGACTTCCCCCGGCGGCGCACCGACTCACACGAGGAGCGCACATGAGCGTCCACATCGACTGCGACGCCTGCATGGTCCGCGGACCCGCGTGCCAGGACTGCGTGGTCACCGCCCTGCTGGGCCCGCCGCCCGAGCTCGCCTTCGACGAGGAGGAGCGTCACGCCCTGGAGGTGCTCGCGGGGTCCGGGCTGGTGCCGCCGCTGCGCCTCGTCCTGCCCGTCTCGGGACCCGACGTCGAGAGCGCGTGAGGCCCTCCCTGGGTCGCGACACGCGGCGACACGCCGGTGTGGCGACCCGCGCGTGTCGACCCGGACGTGACGGGCGCCACAGGCACGCGGGCGACGGAGGAGTTGGAGGTCGCCGCCGCAGTGTCCTACCGTGGCGCGCTGTTGGCCCTCGGACCAGCGCACCGACCGGGTGTGCTCGAGGGCCGCGCCGAATCGGGCACCACTACCTCGGGGGAGAGGGGTGCCGGAGCCGGGGACCCAACCGGTCCACGTGGGCGACCGCGCGGACCACGGGGTGAGTCCGGGGTACTGTGCCGCTGACCGCGGCGCGGGGCACCGGTAGGGCGTTCTTTGGGCCCGAACCCGTCAGCTGACCTGGTAGGCGTTTACACAAAGAGGAGACCGTCCGCTCGTGACCGACGGCCGGAAGTACCAGCCTGCCCATCGCGCCCACCGCCCGCCGCTCGTCTCCCTCCAGGGCGTCGTCCCACGAGTGGCGGCCATGACCCTCAGCTCGACGCTCGGACTCACCGGCGTCGGCCTGCTCGCCGCCTCGCCGGCCAGCGCCGACGACCTCGACGCCCGCATCGACCAGGCGCAGGCGCAGGTCGAGCGTATCGACGCCCGCGCCGCGCAGCGCGCTGCCGACCACGACGCGGCGCGCGAGCGGGCCACCGCCAGCCGCGAGAAGGTCGAGCGGCTGACCGAGCGCATCCGCGAGCAGCACCGCCTGGCCGACACGCTGCGCGGCCAGGTGGCGCGAGGGGTGATCGTCGGTGAGACCGAGGGCGGCGGCGCCGTCGTGCCGGTGGCCGACGAGCCGCTCCCCCAGACCTCCGAGGACCTCCTCGCCGGGGTCGCCATGGTGACCGAGGACACCGACGGACGCGCCCAGCGCATCACCGAGACCGCCGCTGCGGTCGACACGCTGCGCGAGCGTCGCAGCGAGGTGCGCGAGGTGCTGCAGGAGCGGCGGGCCAAGGCCGAGCGCGCCGGCGCCCGTGCCGCCCAGGCGGGCAAGGCGCTCGCCGCCGAGCAGGGCGAGCTCGACGGCCTCGAGGCCGAGCGGGCGCAGCGCGAGGAGGAGGCTGCCGCCGCAGCGGCCGAGGCGGCTGCCACCAGCGCGGTCGACTTCGCGATGGCCCAGGTCGGCAAGTCCTACGTCTGGGGTGCCAGTGGCCCCAGCGCCTACGACTGCTCCGGCCTGACCATGGCCGCCTGGGCGACCGAGGGCGTCTCGCTGCCGCACAACTCCGGTGCCCAGTACGCTTCGGGCACGCCCGTCTCCGAGAGCGAGCTGCAGCCAGGTGACCTCGTCTTCTACTACTCACCGATCAGCCACGTCGGCATGTACGTCGGCAACGGCCAGGTCGTGAACGCGCTGAACCCCGGCAGCGGTGTCCAGGTCTCCGGTCTCCACGACATGCCCTTCTCCGGGGCGGTGCGTCCCGGCTGAGCCGTGCGGGGGCTCCTGGGGTGTGCCCCGGGGGCTCCTCGTCGCGCTCCTGCTCGCCCTCGGGCTGCTCACCGGCACGGCGTGCCAGGGCGGTGTCGAGGTGGAGCCGCCCCGCCCCTCCGCCTCCTCCGACGCGGCCGGTGACGCGACGCAGGTCCGCCGGCTCGTGGACGACCTCGGCGCCGCGCTCCGCGACCGCGACGCGCAGGCGGCGCAGGCGCTGGGCACGGGTGCCGGCTCCGCCCTGCTCCGCGCCGTCGTCGCCAACGCCGAGGCGCTGCAGGTCGACCGGCTCCGGCTGCGCTACCTGACCGACGACGGTCCGCCGAGCGACGCGGAGCGCGGCGAGCACGGCGACGACGTGCGGGCCGCGCGGCTCTCGCTGCGCTTCGGGTACGCCGGCGCCGACCGACGCGCCACGACCGTCGAGAGCCGGGTGCTGCTCGAGCCGACGGACGACGGGCCGCGGGTGGTCGGCTTCGGCGGCCCGGGTGGCAGTGCGGGCACGCGGACGCCGCTGTGGCTGCAGGCCCCGCTCGACGTCGTGCGCGACGGGCGTCTCCTGCTCGCCGTGGCCGGCGAGGGTGCCGGTCGCTACCCGGCGCTGGCGCGGCGCGCCCTGCAGCAGGTGCGGGCCGTGCTGCCCGCCTGGGACGGAGCGCTCGTGGTCGAGGTGCCCGCCGACCAGGCGCAGCTCGACGCCGCGCTGGCGGCACCCGCGGGGGAGTACGACGCGATCGCCGGCCTCGCCACCGCCGTCTCCGGCGCCGACGGGCGCGGCGCGCCGGTGCGCGTCATGGTCAACCCCGCGGTCTTCGACGGGCTCTCGCAGCGCGGCGCGCAGGTCGTGCTGACCCACGAGGCCACCCACGTCGCGGTCGACGCCCCCTTCGCCGACGTGCCGGTGTGGCTGCTCGAGGGCTTCGCCGACTACGTCGCGCTGGCTGACGGCTCGGTGCCGGTCGACGTCGCCGCCCGCCAGGTGCTGCAGCGGGTGCGCGAGGACGGCCCGCCCGACGGCCTGCCGACGGCCGCGGACCTGCGGCCCACGGCCGCCGACCTCGCCGCGACCTACGAGGAGGCGTGGCTCGCGTGCCGCTTCCTCGCGCAGGAGCACGGCGAGGCCGGGCTGGTGCGTCTCTACGAGGCGGTCGACGACGGCGTCCCGGTGGCACGCGCCTTCGAGGAGGAGCTCGGCACCAGCCAGGCCGACTTCGTGGCGCGCTGGCGCGACGACGTACGCCGTCTGGCCGGCGTGGCAGGCTGACGGCGTGGTCGCGCCGACAGCCCCGCCGCCTCAGGTCAGGTCGAGGTCGAGGCGGATGTCGTGGTGGGTGGCCGCGACGACGCTGCTGGCCTTCGTGGTCGTCGCGGCCCTCGTCGTGCCGTGGGACTGGGTGCCCGGCGGCCGGGTCGTGCCGGTCTCAGCCGACGAGCTGCTGACCCCGGCACAGCTGGCGCGAGCGGAGGACTACGCCACCGCGCAGCGCCACCTCTCGTGGGCCTCGCTCGCTCTCTCCCTCGCGGTCGCGCTCTGGCTCGGGTTGACCACGCTGGGCGCCCGGCTCGTGGCGTGGCTTCGCGGACCCTGGTGGTGGCGGGCGGCGCTCGGCAGCGCGCTGGTGCTGCTCGCCGGCCTGCTGGCCACGGTGCCGCTGCGGCTGATGATCCGGGCCAACGCGGTCGAGGCCGGCCTCTCGACCCAGACGCTCGGGCCGTGGACCCGTGACGTGGCGGTCTCCTTCGCGGTCTCGTGGGTCTACGCCGCGGTCGTGGTGCTGCTCGTCGTGGGGACGGCGCGCCGGCTGCCCCGCACCTGGCCGGCGGTCGTCGGCGCGGTCGCGGCCGCGCTGGTGGTGGCCGGCTCGTGGGCCTACCCGGTGCTGGTCGAGCCGCTCTTCAACGACTTCGAGCCGCTGCCCGACGGCGAGCTGCGCACCGCGGTGCTGGAGCTCGCCGACCGCGAGGACGTCGACGTCTCGCAGGTGCTGGTCGCCGACGCCTCGCGCCGCACCACGACGCTCAACGCGTGGGTCTCCGGCCTCGGCGGCACCCGGCGGGTGGTGCTCTACGACACGCTCGTCGACGACGTGCCGCAGGACGAGGCCCTCACGATCGTGGCGCACGAGCTGGCCCACGCACGCGAGCACGACGTGGCCCTCGGGACCACGCTCGCGGCGCTGGGCGTCGGCTTCGGGGTGGGGGTGCTGGGGCTGCTGCTCGGCTCCGAGCGGCTGCTGCGTCGCAGCGGCGCCGGGGGAGCGGCGCGGCCGGAGGTGGCGGCGCTCGTGCTCGCGCTCACCGCGGCGGGCACGCTGCTCGCGAGCCCGGTGGAGAACGCCGTGAGCCGGTCGATCGAGGCGCGCGCCGACCGGGTGGCGCTGCAGGCGACCGGCGACGAGGCGGCGTTCGAGGCGATGCAGGTGCGGCTGGCCACCCGCTCGCTGGCCGACCCCGACCCGCCGGCGCTCAGCCAGTGGTGGTTCGGCAGCCACCCGACCCTGGTGCAGCGGGTCGGGCTCGGGCGGGGCGTGCTCGAGGCCGGCCGGGACGCGGCGGGCAGGCCGTAGACGCCAGCACGCCCGGCCCCGAGAGGGACCGGGCGTGCGGGACGGCGACTCACCACCTCGGCAGTGCGGGTGCGTTGCTCGGTCGCACCCGCCTCAGCCGCCGTCCCCCCGCGCGCGTGGTCGCGCGGGAGCTGCGGCTACGGCACGGGGTGCCGGTGCAGCGCTGCAGGGTGGATCCAGCTGGATCAGGAGCAGTCGGCGGTGAGGGTGTTGCCGCCGGCGGTGGCGCCGTCGGTGATCTCGGTGCAGGTGTCGGAGAAGGACTCCTCGATGACACCGCCGAGCAGGAAGACGATGGCGACGACGAGGGCGGCGATGCCGGCGACGAGCAGGCCGTACTCGACGGCGGAGGCGCCGTCCTCGGTGCGGCGGACGGAGGGGAGCAGGGAGCGCAGGTACTCGAGCATGGGAGGTCTCTTCCGTGAGAGGGGTGGTGGCGGTCGCGGGTCTTCTGCGACGTTTCTAGAGTCTCCCAAATTGGGACATAACTGGACATCCCCCGTGCAGGTCGTCCTGACTAGCCCACCCGCGGTTTTTGTCATAGTCCGTCCGGACTATGCGTTCCGGAACCAGGGCGGTGAAGGTCAGCCCGGGGGCGCGACGCTGCTGATCAGGCCCATCCGCATCGCCGTGACCAGCGCCTGGGCGCGGTTGGCCGCGCCGAGCTTGTCGTAGATCCGGCCGATGTGGCTCTTGGCCGTCGACTCGCTGAGGTAGAGCCGCCCGGCGATGGCCGCGACGCCGTGACCCTCCGCCAGCAGCTCGAGCACCTGGCGCTCGCGGTCGGTGAGGCGGGCGGCACCCGAGCTCATCCGCCGGACCATCGCCTCGGCGAGCCCGGTGCAGGTGAAGGTCAGGGGCGCGATCGAGGCCTGCCGTGCCGCGCTGATCACGGTCGCGGTGGGCGCGTCCTTGCCGACGAAGGCCGAGGCGCCGGCGTCCAGGGCCGCGAAGAGCTGCTCGTCGCCGGCGTACATCGTGAGCACGACCAGGCCGATCTGCTTGTCGGCACGGCGCAGCGTGCGCACGACGTCGAGGCCCGACCCGTCGGGGAGCCGGACGTCGGTCACGACGACGTCGGGGCGCAGCGACTGGGCCGCGGCGATGCCGTCGGCGACCGATCCGGCCTGCCCCACGACCTCGAAGGAGTCGACGGCGCCGAAGGCGCCGGCGAGGCCCTGGCGGATCAGCTCGTGGTCGTCGATCAGCAGCACCGTCGTCATCTGTCCCGGGCACCCGTCGACCCGACCTCCGGGTGCAGGCTAGTGCCCGGGCGCGGCGCGGCGGCGCAGGTCAGGTGGGCGGCGTGCCGACCCGCACGAGCACACGGGTGCCGGGGCGGTCGGCGCCCGGCGGCTCCAGGGTCAGGTCGGCCCCGATCGCGTGGGCCCGCTCGCGCATGATCTTCAGCCCCTGCGAGTCGGAGCGGGGCGCGTGGGCGCGCACGCCGTCGTCGGTCACCTCCACCTCGGCGTACGGCGCCCGCACCGCGCAGCGCACCCACAGGTTGCCCGCGCCCGAGTGCTTGCGCGCGTTCGTCATCGCCTCCAGCGCGATGCGCATCAGCTCGAACTCCTGGTCGCGCGGGAGCCGTGAGCCCTCCTCGTCGAGGGTCAGGTGCACCGTCATCGCGGAGGTCGCGCTGATCTGGTTGGCGTAGGTGGCGATGCTCTCGCCGAGTCCGGCGGTCGACGCCTGCTCCTGGCGCAGGTCGAAGACGCTGTAGCGCAGCTCGGTGACGATCTTGGAGACCTCGCGGCGCAGCGTCAGCAGGTGCTCGTGCAGCGCGGCGTCGCGGGTCTGCGCGACCAGGTTGTCGACGAGGTAGCCGAGCCCGGCGACGTCCTGCGCCACGCCGTCGTGCACCTCGCGGGCGATCCGCTGCCGCTCCTGGGCCATCGCGGCGTCGCGCACGCGACCGAAGAGGAGCGCCGCCTGCAGCTGCACGGTGGGGCGGGCCAGCTCGGAGCGGAGCCGCGGCACGGCGGCGGCCTCGACCGGCTGCACCGCGTCGAGCACCAGCACCCCGACGATCTCGTCGTTGACCGCGAGCGGGAGTGCCAGACGTCGCTCGCGCAGCATCATCGCCTCGTACTCCCAGCAGCGCTCCGACATCTCCGCGGCCCAGCCCATGGCCCCGGGTGCGGTGCCGGCGGTGTAGCGCACCGGCACGACGCTGCCGCCGCTGCTGCGCACGAAGACCCCGGCCGAGCGCAGCGGCACCTGCTCCTCGGCGAGGTCCATGATCTCCTCGGAGATGCCGACGGCGTCGAGGCCGCCGCTGAGCCGGCCCGAGAGCGCCTCGAGCCGGCGGATCAGCCCGACGGCGCTGCGGTAGGGCTGGTCGTCCTCGGCGGGGGTCAGCGCCCGCTGCAGCGCGACGCCGATCGTGCCGACCCCGACGGCGGCGGCCAGCCACAGCGTGCCGCCCGCGAGCAGCTCGCGGCGCGGCGCGGCGTCGAGCACGACGAGCCAGGCCAGGGCCATCAGCGCCGCCTCCAGCCCGACCACGACGGCGAGCCGGGAGCGGCCGCCGTCCAGCGCGGCGACGAGCGCGGGCACCACGAGGTACGGCGCCACGGCCGCCGTGGCGGGGTAGGCCACGACAGCCACGAGCGCGACGGGGACCGCCTCGGCGGCGGCCACCTGCCAGTGCGCCACCTGCGTCGTCGAGGTGACCAGGGTGGCGAGCGCCGCCACCGCCGCGACCACGAGCGTCAGGCGGAGGTCAGCGCCCTGGGAGAGGGCAGCCAGGGGGAGCAGCACCGCCAGCACGAAGGCGCGGGCGGCCAGTGCGGCCCGCCCCACGTCGCTCATGCGTCACAGGGTGCCACCCCCGAAGCTCTCCATGAGGGAGATCCCCGCAGGACCGAGCACCGCGATGAAGAGGCAGGGCAGGATGCAGAAGATCAGCGGCACCAGGATCTTCACCGGCACCTGCTGGGCCTTCTCCTCCGCCCACTGCCGCCGCTTGACGCGGATCTCGGCCGACTGCACCCGGAGCACCTGGCCGATCGGGATGCCGAAGCTGTCGGCCTGCACCATGGCGCCGACGAAGGCGCGCACCTCCGGCGGCCCGCACCGGTCGGCCAGGGAGCGCAGCGAGTCGGCCCGGGTGCGCCCGATCTGCATCTCCTGCAGCATCCGGGCGAACTCGTCGGCCAGGGGGCCGTCGGTGTTGCGGGCCACCTGCGAGACGGCGGCGTCGAAGGCCAGGCCCGACTCCACGGAGATCGTGAGCAGGTCGATGGCGTCGGGCAGGGCGCGCTGGATGGAGGCGTTGCGGTCGTAGGCCTTCTGGTAGAGGTAGAGGTTGGGCGCCTGGTAGCCGAGCAGCGACGCGACGACCGCGGAGCCGAGCATCACCGGGAACGACACGCCCATCAGCATCAGCAGCAGCACCGAGAGCACGAGGGCGACACCGAAGCCGACCGCCTTGCCCGCCACGACGCGTTCGACGGTCCAGCCCCCGGGGTTGCCGGCCTGGTCGAGCTTCTCGCGGATGCGGTCGTTGGCGTCGGCGGGCGTGATCTTGCGACCGATCCCTTGGGCCCAGCCGAGGAAGGGCACCAGCACCCGCTCCTCGAAGGAGGGGTTGAGCTCCTGCTTGAGCTCGTCGGGCGCGGTGGTGAGCGCCTCGAGGACCTCCATCGAGCGGGCGACGCCCGCCCGCTCGCCGGTCAGCCCACCGACCGCGGCGAGCACGAGGAACAGCGCGGTGAAGACCATCCCGACACCGAGCAGCAGCACGAGATCCATCAGAGCTCCACCTTCGCGACCTTGAACATCCAGAACATGCCGACGGCCATCAGCAGGCCGCCGCCGCAGAGCATCACCAGGCCGAGCGGCGTGGTGTACATCGGCGCGACGTACTCGGGCCGTGAGACGAGCAGGTAGAGCATGAAGGCCGGCGGCAGTCCCCCCAGCACCCAGGCCGAGAGCCGGCCCTCGGCGCTGAGCGCGCGCACGTGGCGGCGCAGGAACTCGCGCTCGCGCAGCGTGGCGGCCACCTGCAGCAGCAGCTCGGCGAGGTTGCCGCCGACCTCGCGCTGGATCCGGATGGCCATCACGACCCACTCGAAGTCGCGGCTCTCCATGCGGTGCGCCACGCCGTCGAGGGCCTCCTCGAAGGGGATGCCGATGCGTCCCTCGACCACCACGCGGCGGAACTCGCTCGCGATCGGGTCGGCGGCCTCGCGCACGATGGTGTCGATCGACTGCGCCAGCGAGAGTCCTGCGGAGAGCGAGCCCGACATCAGCTGCAGCGTGTCGGGCAGTGTCTCGGCGAAGGCCTTGAGCCGGCGCGCCTTCTTCAGCCCGAGGAAGACCCACGGGCCGACCAGCCCGAGCACCACGCCCAGCAGGAGCAGCAGGATGCTGCCGCCCCCGAGCAACAGGCCGAGGGCGCCGGCGGCGATCGCGATGCCGGCGTGGGCGAGCAGCCACTCCGAGGGCTTCAGCGCCACCCCCGCGCCCTCGAGGCGCGCCGCGATCCGGGTCTCCAGACCCGCCTGGCCGGCCAGCACCTTCTCGGCCGCGTCCTTGGCCTGTTGCCCGATCGTGGCGCCTCCAGGCTCGGGAGCGGCCTGCGCCGCGGCCGTGGGACCGAAGACGCCGTACGCCTCGAGCTGCTGGCGCAGCTTGTCGTCGCGGTCGGGGCCCTTGCGCACGAGCCCGAGCGTCACGAAGGCGCCCAGCACACCGAGGCCGATGGCGGCGATCGCGCCGTACGCGACCAGCTGGGAGACCTCGAAGGACGGGGTGACCGGACCGGGGATGCCCGACGACGAGGCCGTCGCGGCCTGCTCCTCGCGCTCGTCGACGCCGCCGCGCACGGGCAGGTGCGCCGCGGCGGTGAGCGTGGCGTCGCCCGAGGGGAGCCGCACCTCGACGTCGGCACTGGTGCCGGCGCCCTCGGGCACCTCGGCGGTCACCACGACCTGCCGGGCGAGCGCCTGGGCCTGGGCCCTGAAGGCCGCGTCGAGCGCCTCGGGCCGGCTGGCGTCGAGCACGGCGCCGCGACCCGCGTCCGCCAGCAGCCGCAGCGGGAGCGCGGCCTGCCCCTGCTGCTGCAGCGAGATGACGTCGAGCAGCACGCCCGACTCCTCGACCCGGCGCAGCGTCTCGGAGAGCGGGGTCGAGGTGGTGTCCTGGCCGTCGGAGAGCACCAGCACCGAGCGCTGGCCCGCCTCGGCACTCCCGGGCCCGGCAGCCTCGACAGCCCCGGCGATGCCGTCGTAGAGCGCGGTCTCGCGCTGCAGCCGCAGGTCGCCGAGGGCACGCCGGGCGGCGTCGCGGTCGCGCGTCGGCTCCAGCGCCACGGTGACGTCGTCGTCGAAGGTGACCAGGCCGACCTCGACGTCGGCGGGCACCGCGGTGAGGTAGCTCAGGGCGGCGGTGCGGGCCGCCTCGATCCGGGCACCGCGCATGCTGAGGCTGGTGTCGATCGCCAGCACCGACGTACGCCGCACCTGCGCGTCGGCCGAGGCGGTCGTCGTACGGGCCTCGACGGACTTGCCGCCGATGCTGACCTCGACGGCGTCGGGGTCGACGTCGCCGCTGGGCAGCGAGACCAGCAGCTGCACGCGACCGTCGCCCGGCTGCGCGTGGTCGATGGTCGCGCCGGACGGCTCGGCGGAGTCTGCCGCCAAGGTGGGTGCGGCCGTCGCCAGGGCGAGCAGCACCCCCAGCGACGTTGCCGCCACCGCCCGGCGCAGGGCCGGTCGGTGGGAGGGACGAGTCATCGGCGCACCCCGGGCGACGTCGCGAAGACGCGCGGGTCGACCGTGACGTTGGCGTTCTTCATCTTCTCCAGGAACTTCGGGCGCAGCCCGGTCGGCCGCAGCGAGCCGAGCGAGCGGCCCTCGCGGTCGAAGCCGGCGGAGGCGTCGAAGACGAAGACGTCCTGGAGGGTGATGACGTCACCCTCCATCCGCTCGACCTCGGTGATGTGCGTGATCCGGCGGGTGCCGTCCTTGAGCCGCGACTGGTGCACGATCAGGTCGACCGCCGAGGCGATCTGCTCGCGGATCGCCCGCACCGGCAGGTCCATGCCGGCCATCAGCACCAGGGTCTCGAGCCGCGAGCAGGTGTCGCGGGGGCCGTTGGAGTGCACGGTGCAGATGGAGCCGTCGTGGCCGGTGTTCATCGCCTGCAGCATGTCGAGCGCCGAGGCGTCACGGACCTCGCCGACGACCACGCGGTCGGGGCGCATGCGCAGCGAGTTGCGCACCAGGTCGCGGATGGTGACCGCGCCCTTGCCCTCGATGTTGGCGGGCCGGGACTCCAGCCGGACCACGTGGTCCTGCTTGAGCTGCAGCTCCGCGGCGTCCTCGATGGTGACGATGCGCTCGTCGGGGGGGATGAAGGACGACAGCACGTTGAGCGTGGTCGTCTTGCCCGCGCCCGTGCCGCCGGAGACCACCACGTTGAGACGACCGCGCACGCAGGCGTCGAGGAAGTCGGCGGCGGTCTCGGTGAGCGAGCCGAAGTCGATGAGGTCGCGCGCGGTGAGCGGGTCGGTGGCGAACTTGCGGATCGTGAGCACGCTGCCGTCGATCGCGAGCGGGGGGACCACCGCGTTGACGCGGCTGCCGTCCTGGAGCCGCGCGTCGACCATCGGCGACGACTCGTCGACGCGGCGTCCGATGCGGGAGACGATCTTGTCGATCACCCGGCGCAGGTGGACCTCGTCCTTGAACTTGCCGTCGACCTTCGTCAGCTTGCCGTGGCGCTCGAGCCAGATGTCGGCGTGCCCGTTGACCATGACCTCGGCGACGTCGGGGTCGCGCAGGTAGGGCTCGATCGGCCCGAGGCCGAGGATGTCGTCGGAGATGTCCTGGGTCAGCCGCTCGCGGTCGGCTCGCGTGAGCGGGCGGTTGGTCGCGGTCAGCACCTCGGAGAGCACCACCCGGACCTTCGCCTCGAGCTCGCGCACGTCGAGGTCGGCGTCGTAGAGCTGCGGGCCGAGGAGCTGGAGCAGCTCGGTGTGCACGTGCTCCTTGAGGTCGTCGAAGCGCGCCGTCTGTGCCCCGATGCGCGCCGCGGCGCCCTCCGGGCTGGTGGTCGGGAGCCGGGCCTCGGCCGCGGCCGGCAGCGACGGCTCCTCGACGACGGCGGGCACGGCGGTGACGGCGGGCTCGGCCTCGCCGGCGCGGGTCAGGTGCTGCCCTGCGGCGGTGCTGCGCTCGTGGGCGCCGCCGAGGCTGGCCAGGCGCTCTCCCAGGCTGCTCATCGCGCGACCTCCTTGCGGCGACGACCGAAGAGGCCGCGGCGGCCGGAGACGACGGCCTCGGGGCTGACCTCGACGCCGGGTAGGCCGCGGGCGAAGTCGAGGATGCTGCGGGCCACGACGTGGTCCGGTGCGGCGGAGACGATCGGGTCGCCGTTGTTGGTCGCGAGCGCCACGGCCAGGTCGCTGGGCAGCGTCAGGTCGACGGGTACGCCGAGCAGCTCGGCGACGTTGGCCGCGGTGAGGCCGACCTCCTGGTCGGCGCGGTTGAGCACCAGGTGACGGTGGTCGCGCACCAGGTGCAGCAGGTCGAGGGTCTCGATGGCGACCTTGACGTTCTTGATCGTGGGCACGTCGAGGGTGGCGACGACGACGACCTCGTCGGTCTCGTCGAAGGCGCCGAGCACCTGGTCGTCGAAGCCGGGGGGCGTGTCGACGACGACGTGGTCGAAGTGGTCGCGTAGCTGGGCGAGCAGGCGGCGTACCAGGGTGGCGGTGATGCGCTCGCGCCCCTCCGGGTTGGTCGGGGCCGCCAGCACGCTCAGGCCGGACCGGTGCTCGGTCGTGATGCTCTGCAGCATCGACCAGTCCAGCTGGTCCTCGAAGCCCGCGGCGTCGGCGAGCGTGTGGCTCGGGATCAGCTGCAGCGTGATGGCGACGTCGCCGAAGGCGAGGTCGAGGTCGACGATGCACACCCGTGAGCCCAGAGCGGTGAGGGCCAGCGCGATGTTGACGCTCATGGTGGTCTTGCCGACCCCGCCCTTGGGGGAGAAGACCGTGATGACGTGGCCGGCCTGGCGGCCCTCGGTGGCGGGCCCCTGGATGGACTCCCAGGTGAGCCGGGCGCGTCCGACCGCCGCGGCGAGCGCCTGGCTGTCGTCGTGGGCGACCACGGCGCCGACGCCGGCGTCGAGCGCCGGGGCGTAGACGTCGGAGGTGATCGTCTCGCGCACGAGCACGACCGCGGTGGCGGGGTAGCGGAGCTTGACGTGCTCGGCCGTGACCAGCCCGACCTGCAGGTCGACGCCCGGACCGATCACGACCGCGAAGTGCGGTCGGCGCTGGAGCAGGGTGTCGAGCTCCTCGGGCCGGGCGATCACCTCGGCGTGGGGCCCGAGCGTGGGCACCAGCGTCCGGGCCAACGCAGCGTCGGCTTCGAGCAGGAGCGGCATCGTCGTCCTCGAGTCGTGGGGGTGGTGGCGGTCAGGTCAGTTGAAGAGGTTGGTCATGTTGACCTCGGAGCCCAGCGCGACCTCGGAGTCGTCGTTGAGCAGCGCGAGGGACAGGGTGCCGTTGAGGTTGCCGAAGGTGACCTTCTCGGCCTCTTTCTGGGAGACGGCCAGGGTGAGCAGCGCCTTCGAGAGGGTGTCGGTCTCGGCGGGCGCCACCTCCGGGTCGACGGCCGCCTGGGCACTGGCCATCGAGCTGGTCGACCCCAGGCCGATCACCTCGACGTTGCGCAGCAGCAGGCGGGTCCAGGGGGTGCCCTCGGCGCTGCTGCCGCTCATCAGGATGGCGACCTTGTCGCCCGGGTCGAGGAAGCCGGCGACCCGTGCCGGGTCGTCCATGTTGATCGAGATCGCCAGCTTGCCGTCGGGCAGCGGCAGCTCGGCCTGCGAGCCGACCTCGCCGAACTTCGTCTCCATGACCTGCTCGCCGGCGTACAGCGCGGTCAGGGCGACCTTGTCCTCGAGGCTGTCGAGCGTGCTCAGCGACCCGGCCAGCCGGTCCTGGCTGGAGATGGTGCCGGTGACGAACTTGCCGGCCGCCTGAGCCTGGGCGACGGTCTCGCCGGCCTCGATCGGCTTGGCGACGCGGAGCACCTGCACCGCGTCGTAGCGCGCGTCGGCGCGGGCGTCGGCGCCGCGGACGTACACGAACACCAGCAAGGTGCCCAGCGCCGCCACGAACGCGGCGACGAAGAGGAGAGCTTTCCTGCGATCCATGCGACTCAGCCGACCCTGTCTCGTGCAGCGGGGTCGGTGGTGCCGGGCCCCGTCCGTGGGATGTGCCGCGTCGTGAGGTGACGCGTTCGGGGACAGCGTGACGCCGCTGAGTCCGATTTGTCCGCGAAATGACACTCTCGGGGGATTCCAGGTAGACCAGTGGGTGGACCACCTGCGGACAGGAGGCCGGATCAGCTCCCGTAGAGGGCGTCGACGTCGTCGCGGTGCTCGCGCAGGACCACCTGGCGGCGCAGCTTCAGGCTCGGGGTGAGCTGGCCACCCTCCTCGGTCCACGACGACGGGAGCACCTCGAAGGCGCGCACCCACTCGGCCCGCGAGACCGCGCCGTTCGCGTCGTCGACGCCGGCCTGGATCTCCGCGCGGAGGTCGGGGTCGCGGCAGAGCTCCGCGAGACGGTGGGGCTTGCCGTGCCGCTCGGCCCACCCGGGCAGCGTCTCGGGGTCGAGGGTGACCAGGGCGGCGACGAAGGGCCGGCCGTCGCCGACCACGAGCGCCTGGTCGACCAGCGGGTGCGCCCGCAGCCGGTCCTCCAGTACGGCCGGGGCGACGTTCTTGCCGCCGGCCGTCACCAGGATCTCCTTCTTGCGGCCGGTGATCCGCACGAAGCCCTCGTCGTCGATCTCGCCGACGTCGCCGGTGTGCAGCCAGCCGTGCGCGTCGAGCACCGCGGCGGTCGCCTCGTCGTCGCCCCAGTAGCCGCGGAAGACCTGCGGGCCGCGGGCGAGCAGCTCGCCGTCGTCGGCCACCCGGACGGCGGTGCCGGGGAGGGGCCGCCCGACCGTGCCGAGCTTGAGCGCGTCGGGGTCGTTGACCGTGACCGCGGCGGTGGTCTCGGTGAGCCCGTAGCCCTCCAGCACGGTGAGGCCGATGCCCCGGTAGAAGTGGCCGAGGCGGTCGCCGAGCGGAGCCCCGCCCGAGACGGCGTAGCGGCACCGTCCGCCCAGGGTGCGGCGCAGGCGTGCGTAGACCAGCCGGTCGTAGAGCTGGTGGCGCAGCCGCAGACGCAGCGGCACGCGTCCGGCGTCCTGGGCCCGCGACCACGCGATGGCCGTGTCGGCGGCGCGGTCGAAGGTCACGCCGCGCCCGTCGGCCAAGGCCTGCTGGGAGGCGGTGTTGAAGATCTTCTCGAAGATCCTCGGCACCGCGAGCACGAAGCTCGGGCGGAACTCCTCGAGGTCGGTGACCAGGCGGCGTACGTCGGCGGAGTGGCCCAGCCGGACCCGCGCCCGCATGGCGCCGACCTGGATGATGCGCGCGAAGACGTGGGCCATCGGGAGGAAGAGCAGGGTGGCCGGGGCGGTGTCGAGCTCCGGGCCGCCGGACTGCTGGTCGGCGGGCCCGTGGCCGGCCTGGTCGTCGCCCTCGTCGTCGGTCTCGTCGTCGGGCGTGCCGCCGGGGGTGAAGAGGTCGGAGAGGGTCGCCAGCGCGACGGTCAGCTCGAAGCCGAGGTTGCCGTGCGTGATCATGCAGCCCTTGGGCCGCCCGGTCGTGCCCGAGGTGTAGAGCAGCGTGGCGAGGTCGTCGGGGCCGGTGCCGGTGCGGCGGTGCTCCAGCGCCTCGTCGTCGACGTCCGCCCCGAGGCGACGCAGCAGCCCGACCGCGTCGCGCTCGATGGTCCAGACGTGGTGCAGCTCGGTGAGGTCGCCGCGCACCTCCCGCACGCGCGAGGCGTGCGTGTCGGACTCGACCACGATCGCACGGGCGCCGGAGTCGGCGAGCACCCACGCGACCTGGTCGGCGGCCGCGCTGTCGTAGACCGGCACGGTCACGGCGCCGGCGAACCAGATGGCGTAGTCGAGCAGCGTCCACTCGTAGCGGGTGCGGGCCATCAGGGCCACCCGGTCGCCGCGCTCGATCCCGACCGCCAGCAGACCCTTGGCGACGTCGCGCACCTCCGCCAGGAAGGTGGCCGCGGTGAGGTGCTCCCAGGGCTCGTGCGGGCCGCTACGACGTGAGATCACGACCGAGTCGGGGTGGTCGGTGCCGTTGCGCACCACGTCGTCGGTGAGGTTGCCCTCGCGGGGCACCTCGACGTCCAGGGCGGTGGCGTACTCGCGCACTCGCACACCTCCCACCGACGGCCCGCCTGCCGGCCCTCGCCGGCGGCAGGCCGCACGTTACTCGTGGCCGTGCGCTCGGCTAGTCTCAGGCGTCCGTCACCACTCACCGCGGAGTCACACGGCAGGGGCACATGGCTGAGCAGACCACCAGCAGCATCGTCGTCGACGCACCCGCCCCAGCGGTGATGGCCGTGATCGCCGACTTCGAGGCCTACCCCGAGTGGGCCCAGGGCATGAAGCGCGCCGAGGTCGTGGCCACGGGCGCAGACGGGCGCGCCGAGCAGGTGCACTTCGAGCTCGAGGCCGCCCCGATCAAGGACGCCTACACGCTGGCCTACGAGTGGGACGGCGACCGCCAGGTCACCTGGCAGCTGGTCGAGGGGCGCATGCTCAAGGCGATGACGGGCGCCTACGTGCTGCGCGAGCAGGGGGGCAGCACCGAGGTGACCTACCGGCTCGCGGTCGACCTCTCCATCCCGATGATCGGCATGCTGCGCCGCAAGGCCGAGAAGGTCATCATCGACACCGCGCTCAAGGGTCTGAAGAAGCGCGTCGAGTCGCGTCCGTGAGCGAGGCGCCCGCCGAGGTGCGGGTGGTGCTCTTCACCGGCAAGGGCGGGGTCGGCAAGACCACGTCGGCCGCGGGCACCGCGGCGCTGGCGGCCCGTGACGGCCGGCGCACCCTCGTGGTCTCGACCGACGCGGCGCACTCCCTGGCCGACGCCTTCGGGGTGGCGGCCGGTCCGGAGCCCACCGAGGTGGCGCCGCGGCTGTGGATGCACCAGGTCGACGCGCAGCGCAGCTTCGAGCGGTCCTGGGGCGAGATCCAGGGCTACCTGATGTCGGTGCTCGACGCCGCGGGGGTCGACCCGATCACCGCCGAGGAGCTGACCGTCATCCCGGGCGCCGAGGAGGTGCTGGCGCTGCTCGAGCTGCGGCGCCACGTGCTCAGCGGGTCGTGGGACGTCGTCGTGGTCGACTGCGCGCCCACCGCCGAGACGCTGCGGCTGCTCGCGCTCCCCGAGGCGCTGAACTGGTACATGGACCGGATGTTCGGGGTGCAGCGCCGGGTGGTGCGGGCGCTGCGGCCGGTGCTCAGCCGGACCGCCGGCGTGCCGATGCCCGAGGACGCCGTCTTCGAGGCCGTCGAGCGGCTCCACGCCGACCTCGACGACGTACGCCGCCTGCTCACCGCCCCGGGGGCGTCGGTGCGGCTGGTGCTGACCCCCGAGAAGGTCGTGGTCGCCGAGGCCCGGCGCAGCCTGACCACGCTCTCGCTCTACGGCTACCGCGTCGACGGCGTGCTCGCCAACCGGGTCTTCCCCGACAGCGGCGACGACCCCTGGCGCGCCGGCTGGGTGGCGGCGCAGTCGGAGGTGCTGACCGAGGTCACCCAGTCCTTCGCGGGGCTGCCGGTCTGGCGCTCGGGCTTCACGGCCTCCGAGCCGGTCGGCGTCGACGACCTGGTGGGCTTCGCCGAGGCGGCGTACGACGGCGGCGACCCGCTCGCCGTGCCCGAGGGCGACGGGCCGATGACCATCACGAGGACGGAGTCGGGCGCCGAGCTGCGCATCGCGCTGCCCTTCGCCCGACGCAGCGACGTCGACCTGGCACGCCACGGCGACGAGCTGGTCGTCACCGTGGGCTCCTACCGTCGGCTGCTCGCCCTGCCCGCGGCGCTGCGCCGCCACCGGGTGAGCGGTGCCCGCGTCGTCGACGGGGCGCTGCGGGTACGGTTCCGCTTCGAGCAGGAGGAGCAGTCGTGAGCGACCCAGGTGGACCCCGAGACGAGCCCCGGGAGGGGCACGGCGACCCGCAGGGACCCGGGGAGGCGGTCGGCTCCGTGGGGGAGGAGGCCGCCAAGCTCTTCGGCGCCCTCTCCGACTGGGCTCGCGACCAGGGCGCCGAGCAGGTCGGGGACCGGGCGGGCGCCGCGGCGGCAGGTGCCCGCGACGCCCTCGCCGAGGGGCTCCACGGTCTGGGCGAGCACGTGGCGACCGGTGGCCAGGACTGCCGCTACTGCCCGGTCTGCCAGGTGATCCACGCGGTGCGGCAGACCAGCCCCGAGGTCCGCGAGCACCTCGCCAGCGCCGCCACCTCGCTGGTGCAGGCGGCCGCCGGACTGCTCGCCCCGCCGCCGCGCGAGCGAGGCCCGGTCGAGCGCATCGACCTCGACGACGAGGCCGGCTGGGACGACCGGGAGCCGGAGCGATGAGCCTGACCATCGGCGTCGACATCGGCGGCACCAAGATCGCCGCCGGCGTCGTGACGGAGTCGGGCGAGGTGCTCCACCAGCGGCGCACCCGCTCACCGGCCACCGACCCCTCCCAGATCGTGCGCACCATCGCCGGACTGGTGGCGGACCTGGTGGCCCAGCTGCCCGCGGGCACCGAGGTCGAGGCGGTCGGTGCCTCGGCCGCCGGCTTCGTCGACAAGAGTCGCGCGATGCTCGTCTTCGCGCCCAACCTGGCCTGGCGCGACGAGCCGCTCAAGGACCACCTCGAGCGGGCGGTGGGGCTCCCCGTGGTGGTGGAGAACGACGCCAACGCCGCCGCGTGGGGCGAGTTCCGCTTCGGGGCCGCCGAGGACGTCGACAGCCTGCTGATGCTGACCATCGGCACCGGCGTCGGTGGCGGCATCGTGCTCGACGGCGAGCTGGTGCGCGGCGGCTTCGGCATGGGCGCCGAGGTGGGCCACATCCCGATGGTGCCGGGCGGCGTCCGCTGCGGCTGCGGCAACCTCGGCTGCCTGGAGTCCTACGCCTCCGGGTCCGCCCTGGTCCGGATGACGCGGGAGGCGGCGGTGGCCCGGCCCGACGCGGCGGCGCTGCTGCTGGAGCGCGCGGGCGGCGAGGCCGAGAAGATCGGCGGGCAGATGATCACCGAGGCGGCGCAGCAGGGCGACCCCTTCGCCGTCGAGCGCCTGGCCGAGCTGGGGTCGTGGATCGGACGCGGCATCGCCTCGCTGACCGCCGTGCTCGACCCCGAGGTCGTGGTGGTCGGCGGCGGCGTCGCCGAGGCGGGCGACCTGCTGCTCGACCCGGTGCGGGCGAGCTTCGCCGAGCACGTCACGGCACGCGGCTACCGCCCGATGCTCGAGGTGCGCGGCGCCCTGCTGCCCGACGCGGGCCTCGTCGGCGTCGCCGACCTCGCCCACCGGCGGTGAGGGACTCGACCACCGCGTCGGGCCCGCCGTCGATCGGCGTCGACATCGGCGGCACCAAGGTCCTCGCCGCCGTCGTCGACGAGGCCGGTCGGGTCGTCGACACCGAGACCACCGCGACGCCCGGCGTGGGACCCGGGATCGAGCGGGCCTCGGTCTCCGAGGTCGAGGACGCGCTGGTGCGCGTGGTGGAGGCGCTCACCCGCGTGCACGGACGCTGCAGCGTGGGCGTCGCCGCCGCGGGGTTCGTCGACGCCCGTGGTGAGCGGGTCCGCTTCGCCCCCCACCTGCCCTGGCGCGACGAGCCGCTCTCGGAGCGGCTCACCGGCCGGCTCGGCAGCAGCGTGGTGGGCGACGTCTACGTCGACAACGACGCCAACTGCGCCCTGGCCGCCGAGGCGCGCTTCGGGGCGGCCGGCGACGCCGAGCACGTCGTCATGATCACGTTGGGCACCGGGATCGGCGGCGCGCTGCTGCTCGGCGGAGCATTGCACCGCGGGCGCAACGGCATGGCCGGCGAGTTCGGCCACATGACGGTGGTGCCGGGTGGCCGGGCGTGCGAGTGCGGCGGCCACGGCTGCTGGGAGCAGTACTGCTCCGGCCGCGCGCTGACCCGCAGCGCGCAGGCCCACGGGTCGACCCTCTCCGGTCCGGCGCTGACCGAGGCCGCCCAGGCGGGCGACCCGGCGGCCGTGGCGGCGTACGCCGAGGTCGGGCGGTGGCTCGGGGTCGGCACGGCCAACGTCGTCGCCGCCCTCGACCCCGACCTCGTGGTGGTGGGGGGCGGTGTCTCCGCCGCCGGGGAGCTGCTGCTCGCCCCGGCGCGCGAGGAGCTCGCCGGCACGCTGGTCGGGGCCGGTCACCGCGAGCTGCCGGCGGTGGTCGGCGCCCGGCTCGGGCCGCTCGCGGGCGTGGTCGGGGCCGCCGAGCTGGCCCGCGAGGTCTTCTGAGACCGCGCTAGACGACGGCGCCGTCGTCGGGGCCGTCGCGCTCGGTGCGCATCGAGGCGACCAGGTAGCAGAAGCCGCCGACGAACCAGAGCATCAGCAGGACGCCGATCCACGACGCCACCTCGAGCCGCGCCAGCAGCGCGACGAGCACGAAGGTGGGCACCCCGAAGACGCCGAGCCAGGCGACGAGGCGCTGCGGGGTCGGCCACGGCACGGGCGGCGTCGGCTCGGGCACGAAGTGCTCCTCGGGCACCCGGGCCAGGTCCGGCTCCGCCGGCTCGTCGGCGTCGCGCAGCTCCGCGCCGCGACCCGCCGGGTGGTCGGCACGCGACGGCGAGGCGGGCGGCTCGGCAGCCGGCGCCGACGCGGCGTCGTCCCACTCGGGGCGGTCGCCGTAGGCCGCCACGATGGCCTCCCAGGCCGCCTCCTCGCGGGCGCGGCCGTCGTCGGCTCCGTCGCCCGGCTCCGCCGCCTCGCGGGGGTCGTCGGGCTCGTCGTCTCGGTGCGGGACGGACAAGACAGCTCCTGGGTCGGGGCTCGATCGGCAAGCCCTGCTCATCGTGTCACGGCGCACCGAACCGGCGCACCCGGACGAGTGCCGCCGGCGGTCGTCGCGATCGTTCGGCGCGCGGCCCGTCATGGCCTACGCTGCGACCGACAGCTTGGGAGGTTGCCGGTGTTCTACTGGTTCTTGAAGTGGATCGCGCTGGGGCCGATCCTCCGGGTGGTGTTCCGGCCGCACGTCGAGGGCGGGGAGCACGTGCCCGCGACAGGTCCGGCGATCCTGGCCAGCAACCACCTCTCCTACGCCGACTGGCTCTTCATGCCGCTGACGATCTCGCGGCGGGTCACCTTCGTGGCCAAGGCGGAGTACTTCAACACCCCGGGGCTCAAGGGCTGGCTGCAGAAGAAGTTTTTCTCCGGCGCCGGGCAGGTGCCGATCGACCGGGCCAGCGGCTCGGCCGCCGAGGGGGCGCTCAGCACCGCCAAGCGGATCCTCGGCGACGGCGACCTCTTCGGCATCTACCCCGAGGGCACCCGCTCGCACGACGGCCGGCTCTACCGCGGCAAGACCGGCGTCGCCCGGCTGGCGCTGGAGACCAAGGTCCCGGTCATCCCGGTCGCCGTCGTCGGCACCGACGTCGTCGCCCCGCCCGGCAAGAAGTTCGGCAGCTTCACCCGCCCCTACGTGCGCTATGGCCGCCCCCTCGACTTCTCCCGCTACGAGGGCATGGAGAACGACCGCTACATCCTGCGCTCGATCACCGACGAGATCATGTACGAGATCATGCGACTCTCCGGGCAGGAGTACGTCGACCGCTACGCGGCCGTCGCCAAGGAGGAGGCCAAGCGCGCCGAGAAGGCCGAGCGGGGCCACGAGCGCTCCGAGAAGGTCGCCTGACCCGTGTCGGGCGAGCCGGCGGTCCGCCGGTCGTTGACCCACGTCCCGGTGCAGGACCTGCTGCTGCGCGCCATGGCGGTGCTGCGCGTGATCGTGCTCGCCAACAGCCTGGTCCTCTACGCGATGCGCTTCGAGGACTACCCCCGCCCGCTCCTGGGGTGGGCGGTGATGGCGCTCCTGGTCGGGTGGACGCTCGTCTCGGTCTGGGCGTACGCCGCCCCGGAGCGCCGCAGGGCTCCGCTGCTGGTCGGTGACCTCGGCGTCGCCGTGCTCACGATCGCGCTCACGCCTCTGGTCAAGGGCGCCGGGCCGAGCGCGACCCTGCCCGGCTTCTACGTGATGTGCGCGGTGCTCTCGTGGGCCGTGGTCTGGCGCTGGCAGGGGGGCCTGTTCGCGGCGGTCGCCGTCAGCATCACCGACGTGAGCATCCGGCTGGAATTCACCCAGCAGAACTACGGCAACATCTTCCTGCTGGTGATCGGGGGCGCGGTCATCGGCTTCCTCTCGGCGCTGCTGCAGGACACCGCGGCCCAGCGCGACGCCGCCGAGCGGGCCGCGGCGGCCGCGGCGGAGCGGCAGCGCCTCTCCCGGGTGGTGCACGACGGCGTGCTGCAGGTGCTGGCGCTGGTGCAGCGCCGCGGTCCCGAGCTCGGGCCCGACGGCATGGAGCTCGGCCGGCTGGCGGGTGAGCAGGAGTCGCGGCTGCGTGGGCTGGTGCAGCAGGGTTCCCGCGAGCTCGTCGCGCCGCTGGGGGAGCGCGACCTCGTGGAGCTCCTCGGCGAGCTGGAGAGCCCGCACGTGCACGTGGCCACGCCCGCCACCCCCGCGGTGCTGCCGGCGGAGACGGCCAGCGAGCTGCTGGCGGCGGTGGAGGCGTGCCTGTCCAACGTGCGCCACCACGTCGGCCGCGACGCCGACGCCTGGGTGCTGCTCGAGGAGCTGCCGGACCGCTGGGTGGTCTCGGTGCGCGACGACGGCCCCGGCATCCCCGCGGGCCGGCTCGACGACTCGGCGTCCGAGGGGCGCCTGGGAGTGCAGCAGTCCATCGTCGGCAGGCTGGTCGACCTCGGCGGCTCGGCGCAGGTGCGCTCCGCCCCGGGGCAGGGCACGGAGTGGGAGCTCTCGGTGCCGCGGCACACTTCTCCGTGATGACCATCCACGCGACCGACCCCTTCGCCCAGGGCGATCCCGACCCCGTACGCCGTCTGCGCGGCCGGCTCGGCGGTGCCGTCACCCTCTGGACCGCCGGCGACCTCGACGGCGCCCACGCCGGGTTGACCATCTCCTCGGTGATGGTGGCCCGGGGGGAGCCCGGCCTCGTGCTCGCCCTGGTCGACCCGGAGAGCGAGCTGCGCCAGGTGGTGGAGGAGACCGGCCGGGCGGTGGTGCACCTGCTGCAGTGGCGCCACCGGGACCTCGCCGAGGTCTTCGCGGGACTGATGCCCGCCCCGGGCGGGGCCTTCCGGACGGCGCGGTGGACCCAGGGTGACCACGGTCCGGTGCTCGACCCGGCCCCCACCCGGGCCGGCGTCGAGCTCGAGGAGGTCCGCAGCGTCGGCTGGTCGGACCTGGTCACGGCGCGGCTCGTCGAGGTCGCGATCGAGCCGGACGAGGACCCGCTGGAGCACCGCCGCGGTCGCTACCACCGGGCGCCGGGGGCCGCCAGGCACTAGGTTGGGCGCGTGTCCGAGGGGGAGCAGCTCAGGGTGATGGTGGTCGACGACCACCCGATGTGGCGCGAGGGGGTCGCCCGCGACCTCCAGGAGGCCGGCCACCGGGTCGTGGCCACCGCGGCCGACGGCAAGGAGGCGCTCAGCCGCTTCCCGGCGGCACGACCCCAGGTGCTCGTGCTCGACCTGCAGATCCCCGAGCCCGACGGCGTCGCCGTCACCGGCGAGGTGGTGCGCCAGGACCCGAGCGTCCGTGTGCTGGTGCTCTCGGCGAGCGGCGAGCAGAGCGACGTGCTCGAGGCGGTCAAGGCCGGGGCGACGGGCTACCTGGTCAAGTCGGCCTCCCGGGCCGAGCTGCTCGACGCCGTGCGCCGCGTGGCCGACGGCGACACCGTCTTCACCCCGGGGCTCGCCGGCCTGGTGCTGGGGGAGTACCGACGTCTCTCCGACGTGCCCGCCGCGCCGGAGGCCGACACCGAGACGCCCCGTCTGACCGACCGGGAGACCGAGGTGCTGCGACTGGTCGCGAAGGGGCTCTCCTACAAGCAGATCGCCGAGCGCCTGGTGATCTCGCACCGCACGGTGCAGAACCACGTGCAGAACACCCTGCGCAAGCTGCAGCTGCACAACCGCGTGCAGCTGGTCCGCTACGCGCTCGAGCAGGGCCTCGACGACGACCAGCCCGGCTGAGCACCCCGGAGCCGCTGCGGCTGCGGACCTCGTGCGTGTCGACGGACTCGGGGTACCTGCCACGGGAAGAACCGGGTGGCCGGTAGCGTTGGCCACAGGTCCGCCGGAAGGAGCACGCGATGGGGAGCACCACCTCGGGAGCACTGCTGTTCAGGGCTGCCCTGGGTGAGGTCCTGCGTGCCGAGCGGATGCGCCGCGGCCTGACGCTGCGGCAGCTCTCCGCGGAGGCCCGGGTCAGCCTGGGCTACATCTCCGAGATCGAGCGCGGCCAGAAGGAGGCCTCCTCCGAGCTGCTCGCCGCGCTGTGCGAGGCGCTCGACTGCCCGCTCTCGGAGGTGCTGCGCGAGGTGAGCGAGCGCGTCGAGCTCGCCGAGATCACCAGCCGCGTGCAGGAGGCCGTCGACCTCGCCGGCGGCCCCGGCGTGGTCGCCGCAGCCTGATCGCCGCGGCCCGACCCGTCCGCCGCGGTCAGGAGGCCCCGGTCGCCTTCTCGAGGTCGCCGAGCGCGTCGTCGAGGTGGCCCAGCAGCCGCTGCAGCGAGGGGACGCTGCGCCGGCACCCGGTGAGCCCGAAGCACATGTCGTCGACATAGCTGTTGCAGGTGATGTTGAGCGCCATGCCGTTGATCGGGATCGACAGCGGGTAGGTGCCGACCATCTTGGCGCCGTTGAGGTACTGCGTGGACCGCGGACCCGGCACGTTGCTGATGATCAGGTTGAAGGGCGGGCGCACCATGCCGTGCAGCCGCAGCATCGGCGTCACGATCGCGGGCGCCATGCCGAGCGCGCTCATCGCCGTGATCTGCAGCGGCGTCATCGAGCTGAGGGCCTGCTTGCCGCTGCGCATCGACTCGTGCACGGCCGCGAGGCGGTCGGCCGGGTCGTCGAGCTCGGTGCCCAGCCGCACCATCACCGCTCCGAGGGCGTTGCCGCCCTCGCTGCCGGCCGCGTGGGCCTGGCTGGCCTTGAGACCGACCGGCACCATCGCGACCAGGCTCGACTCCGGGAGTGCCTGCTGCTCGACCAGGTAGTGGCGGATCGCGCCGGAGCACATCGCCAGCACCACGTCGTTGAGGGTGGTGCCGCTGGCCTTGCCGATCGCGCGGAGCCGCTCCAGGGGCCAGCCCTGCGCGGCGAAGCGGCGCGAGCCCGTGATGGTGGTGTTGAACATCGTGCGCGGCGCGTAGAGCGAGAGCGCGGAGGTCTCGTTGCGCAGCCCGCGCGAGAGGGTCTTCACCAGCGCCCCCGGCAGCCCGGCGGCGTCGGCGCTGATGCTCAGCGCCGTCCCCATGGCGGAGCCCAGCGTGGAGCGCAGCACCTCCAGCGGCACCCCGCCGACGCTGCCTCCGCCGTCGGCGTCGTCCTGCGCCCGGCGTGAGCGGCTGCGGGGCCGGTCGGCCCACATGGGCAGCACGTCGCGACGGTCGGGGTCGGTGGTCATGACGCTCTGCATCAGCCGCATCGCCGAGACGCCGTCGACCAAGGCGTGGTGGAGCTTGGTGTACATCGCGACGCGGCCGTCGGCGAGACCCTCGATCAGGGTGGCCTCCCACAGCGGCCGCTCCCGGGCCAGCCGCGTGCTGTGGAGCCGGGAGCAGAGCTCGAGCAGCTCGCGCACGCGCCCCGGCTCCGGGAGCCCGCTGTGCCGGAAGTGGTACTCCAGGTCGAAGTCGTCGTCGGGGGTCCACACCCACTGCCCGGCGGTGGTGAGGCCGCGGTAGGGGTGCTTGAGGAAGAGCGGCGCGACGTCGGTGGGCTGGCTCATGGACTCGTACATCTGGCGCACGTAGTCGGACGGCGCTCCCTCGGGTCGCTCGAAGAGCTGCAGCCCGCCCACGTGCATGGGCATCTGACGGTTCTCGGCGTAGAGGAACGCCGCCGAGGTGGGGTCGATGGGGACCGGCACGGGTGGGTGCCTCTCTGCGTGGGGAAGACCTGAGGGGAGCAGACCGATCCTGTCGTGTCGTGGCGCCCGTCACAACCGATGTCGGCAATGTCCCTCGGGGTCGGACGACGTCGCGACGGGTATAGGTTCGCCGCAGTCGAGCTGTGGGAGGTCTCGTGGCCAGGGCCGGGCAGAGCGGGGGCGAGCGGCTGCAGCTGCCGCACCACCTCGGCACCGCCTGGGACCGGGGGCTGCACCGGGGGCGCACCAGCATGCGGCAGCGCCGGCAGCGGCTGCGGCAGAAGTCCTTCCAGGTCGCGCAGTGCGCGGTGGCGGCCGGCGTCGCGTGGTTCATCGCCGACGACCTGCTCGACCACCCGCTGCCCTTCTTCGCCCCCATCGCCGCCGTGGTGAGCCTCGGCACCAGCTACGGGCAGCGGATGCGACGTGTCGTCGAGGTCGCGGTGGGGGTCGCCCTGGGGGTCTTCCTCGGCGACCTCGTGACCTACCAGCTGGGGCAGGGGGCCCTGCAGCTGGTGCTCATCGTCGGGGTGGCGATGTCGGTGGCGCTGCTGCTCGACGCGGGCACGCTGCTGGTGACGCAGGCGGCGGTGCAGGCGATCATCGTGGCCACGCTCGCTCCCGAGCCCGGCGACGCCTTCCTGCGCTGGACCGACGCCCTGATCGGTGGCGGGGTGGCGCTCGTGGCGGCCGCGGTGGTGCCGCGGGCGCCGCTGCGCCGTCCGCGCGAGCAGGCCGGCGAGGTCGTCGCGAAGGTCTCGACCCTGCTGCGCGCGGCCGCCGACAGCATCACCGACGGCGACGTCGAGCGCGCGCTGGTGGTGCTCGCCGACGCCAGGAGCACCGACGGCCTCGTGCGCGAGCTGCGGGCGGCGGCCGACGAGGGTCTCTCGGTGGTGCGCTCCTCGCCCTTCCGGCGGCGCCACGCGGGGCGGGTCCGGGCGATGGCCGAGCTCGTGGAGCCGCTCGACTTCGCGCTGCGCAACACCCGGGTGCTGGTGCGGCGCGTCGCCGTCGCCGCCCACCACCGGCGGCTGCCGCCTCCGGAGTACGCCGCCCTGTGCCGCGAGCTGGCCGACTGCAGCGACGCCGTGGCCGAGGAGCTGGCCAACGACCGGCTGCCGCGCTCGGTGCGCAGTGCGCTGGTCGCCTTCGGGCGGCGTACGACCGAGGTCGAGCGGGTGCACGACCTCTCCTCGGAGGTGGTGCTCGCGCAGCTGCGCTCCATCACCGCCGACCTGCTGGCGGTCTGCGGCATGGACCCGCTGGTGGCGACCGACGTGATCGCGCCGCTGGACTGACTAGAGCTCGCGCACGACGCTGTCGACGACGGCGACGAGGTCGTGGCCCGCCCGCTCGGCCGCGGTGCGCTGCCGCTGGTAGGACGCCCCGCGCTGCGGGATCTCGCGCACGAGCGCCAGGTCGTCGGCGCAGCCAAGTCGCTTCGCGACCGGCGCCAGGTCGTCGAGCAGGTCCTCCAGGTCCTCGAGGAGGAGCCGCTCCCGCGAGCGGTCGTCGAGGATGATCCACGCGTCGAGGCCGTATCGGGCGGCCCGCCACTTGTTCTCCTGCACGTGCCAGGGCGGCAGCGTGGGCAGCGACTCCCCGGCCTCGAGCCGGTCGACCAGGTGCACCACCAGGCAGTGGGTGAGCGCGACGACGGCCCGCATCTCGCGGACCGAGGTGATGCCGTCGCAGACCCGCACCTCGACGGTGCCCAGGCGCGGCGCGGGCCGGACGTCCCAGCGGATCTCGTCGATCTCCTCGATCACGCCGGTGGTGAGCAGGTCGCCGGCGTAGGCCTCGAAGCCGGCCCAGTCGTCGAAGTGGAAGGGCAGGCCGGCGGTGGGCAGCTGCTGGAACATCATGGCGCGGTTGCTGGCGTAGCCGGTGTCGGTGCCCGCCCACACCGGCGACGACGCGGAGAGCGCGAGCAGGTGGGGGTACCACTTCAGCAGCGAGGTCACCACCGGCATCACGTGCTCGCGCTTGATGCCCACGTGCACGTGGACGCCCCAGATCATCATCTGCCGCCCCCACCACTGGGTGCGCTCGATCAGCTCCTCGTAGCGGTGCCCCGGGGTGAGCAGCTGGCTCGACCACGTCGCGAAGGGGTGGGTGCCGGCGGCGTACAGGTCGACGCCGAGGTCGGCGGCGACCGGCCGGACCAAGGCGAGCAGGTCGGTGAGCTCGCCCACGGCCTCGTCGACGGTGCGGCAGACGCCGGTGGTCAGCTCGACGGTGTTGCGCAGCAGCTCCTTGTGCAGCCGCGGCTGTGGGCCGTGCTGGGAGGTGACCCGGGCGAAGAGCTCGGAGGCGGCGTTGACCAGGTCGCGCGTGACCCGGTCGACCAGGGCGAACTCCCACTCCACCCCGAGGGTGGGCTCGGGGGAGTCGTGGAAGTCGATGCTCGGGACCCGCGGCTCGGACGGCACGCCGTCATCGTTCCATGCCACGCAGCCGGGAGAGCCAGGCGAGGTGGCTCCCGTCGAAGGGGGCCCGGTGCCCCTGGACCCGGTCCATCAGCCACTGCGCGCTCTCGACCGCTCCCTCGACGAGCTCGTCGGGGTAGCCGAGGCTGATGCGGTGGGCGGCGAACTCGTCCTCGTCGTCCACCCAGACCCGTCCGGTCGTGCCCTCGATGACGTCGAGGTCGAGGTCGACCGCGCGCACCACGTCGTCCCGCCACGTCGCGGGGGTGGCCACGTCGACGTAGGTGGCGAAGGGCCGCCCCGCGTCGAGCACCGGGTCGTCGCCGTAGAAGGTGGCGAGCCACCACGCGTCGTCCGGCACCAGGGTGACGTGGTCGGCCACGGCCTGGAAGGCGCGCGTCGGGCTCGCCAGCAGCGTGCCCCGGGTGATGCCGAGCCAGGTGCCGTGGACGTCGTGCCCGAGCCGCAGGGCGTCGAACTCCCAGTGCGGGGAGTCGGGCCACTTGCGGCACTCGACGCGGACGGCGCTCGGGCGGCTCACCCGTGCAGCCTACGAGGGCCGCTTGGCAGGCATCCGGCGTGCGGTGACCCTGGCGACGACGTCCTGATAGCGGGCGCCGGTGAGCCGGCCGAAGTGGTGCAGCACGTGCGCGTCGAGGCCGACCAGCTGGCGCGGCCTGCGGCGCAGCGCGCCCTCGAGGATGATCCGCGCGGCCTTGTCGGCGGGCATCGTGGCGAGCTGGGTGTCGAAGAGCTCGTCGATGGCGCTCGCGTCGAGCCCGGCGTTCTTGCGGCCGTTGCGCGAGATGCCGGTCTTGATGCCGCCGGGGTGCACGCAGGTCACCGAGACCGGGTGCCGGTTGACGAGCATCTCCTCGCGCAGCGCCTCGGTGAAGCCGCGCACGGCGTACTTCGTGGTGTTGTACGCCGACTGCCCGGGGACGCTGATCAGGCCGAAGAGGCTGGAGATGTTGACCAGGTAGCCCTCGCCGGAGGCGATCAGGTGGGGCAGGAACTCCTTGGTCCCGTGCACCACGCCCATGAGGTTGATGCCCAGGATCCAGTCGAAGTCGTCGTAGGTCATGTCCTCGAAGTCGCCGGTCACGGTGACGCCGGCGTTGTTGACCACGACGTCGACCCGGCCGAAGTGCGCGGCCACGGCGGCGGCGTACGCCGTCATCGCGGCGCGGTCGGCGACGTCGACGACCTCGCTGTGCACCTCCGCGCCCGCGTGCTTGACCAGGTCGACGGTCTCGGCGAGCGCGTCGGCGGCGACGTCGGAGACGGCCACCCGGGCGCCGTGCCGTGCGGCCAGCACCGCCATCTCGCGCCCCATGCCCCCGGCCGCGCCGGTGACGACGACGACCTTGCCCTGCAGCCTGTCCAGCCGGCTCATGCGGCCTCCTCCTGTGTGGTGCGGCGCGGCGTCTCGTCGTACGCCGCCGGGTCGAACTCCTTGAGCGCCCGCCGGAAGGCGAGCGTCGAGCGTGGCCACAGCGTGGTGTTGCGACCCTGCTCGTCGAGGTACCAGCTCGCGCAGCCTCCGGTGGTCCACACCGTGCGGCGCATCCGGCGGTGCAGCCGGCGGTTGAAGCGGTCCTGGGCCTCCTGGCGCGGCTCCACGGCCGCGACGTCGGTGGTGCGCAGGTGGCGCAGCGCCGAGAGGATGTAGGCCAGCTGGCTCTCGAACATGTAGATCATCGAGTTGTGCCCCAGCCCGGTGTTGGGGCCGAAGACCATGAAGAGGTTGGGGAAGCCGGCGATGGTGGTGCCCTTGTACGCCGCCAGCCCGCCGTCGCGCCAGGTGTCGGCCAGGGTGCTGCCGTCGCGGCCCTTGATCAGGTCGGCCACGGGCGGGTGCACGACGTCGAAGCCCGTCGCGACCACGAGCACGTCGATCTCGCGGTGCTCGCCGGAGCGGGTGACGATGCCGGTGGGGGTGACCCGCTCGATGCCGTCGGTGACGAGGTCGACGTGCGGGCGGGTGAGCGCGGGGTAGTAGTCGTTGGAGCGCAGCACCCGCTTGCAGCCGATCCGGTAGTCCGGCGTGAGCAGCTCCGCGAGGTCGGTGTCGCCGACCGAGCGCCGGATGAAGCGCCGGCAGAACTCCTCGGCCGGCCGGGCCGTGCCCGGCGCGACGGTGAAGATCGGCGCGACCGACTCCTGGCTGAGGTAGACCCCGAGCCGGGCCAGCCGCTGCAGGCCGGGCACGTGGCGGAAGGCCAGCTGGTGCAGCCGGTGGTAGGCGTGGTCCCCGCGGGGGATGATCCAAGGGGGCGTGCGCTGGTAGACGTCGAGGTGGCTCGCGACCTCGGCCAGCTCGGGCACCACCTGGATCGCCGAGGCGCCGGTGCCGATGACGGCGACGCGGCGGCCGGCGTACTGCTGGTCGTGGTCCCAGCGCGCGGTGTGGACGACGGGGCCGGCGAAGTCCTCGAGGCCCTCGATGTCGGGCATCCGCGGCTCGGTGATGCCGCCCGCGGCGGAGACGACCACGTCGGCGGTGAGGCTGCCCCGCGAGGTGACCACGCGCCAGGCCTGGTCGGCGTCCTCCCAGGTGATGCTCTCGACCTCGGTGCCGAAGCGGAAGCGGTTGAGCACGCCGGAGCGCTCGGCCAGGTCCTCCAGGTAGCGCAGGATCTCCGGCTGGGGGGAGTAGGAGCGGCTCCACGACGGGTTGGGCGCGAAGCTGAAGGAGTAGAGCTGGCTCGGCACGTCGCACGCGGCGCCGGGGTAGGTGTTGACGCGCCAGGTGCCGCCCACCGTCTCGCCGCGCTCGACCACGAGGTAGTCGGGCTCGCCCTCCTCGTCCAGCCGGATCGCCGCCCCGAGGCCGGAGAAGCCGGCCCCGACGACGACGGTGTGCACGTGCGCGGGCAGGGCAGGAGCGGTCACTGCGGTCATGTGCCCATCGTGGTCATGCTGTTGAACGCGTGTCAATAGCGTTGTTGACGTGAGTTCAGTAAGGTGGCCCACATGGGCGAGACCACGGCGACCCGGGTGCGCATGGCGCCGGAGCGACGCCGCGAGCAGCTGGTCGACCTCGGCGTGCGGCTGCTGGCGACGCGCTCGCTCGAGGAGCTCTCGATCGAGGTGCTGGCCGACGAGGCGGGCATCTCGCGCGGGCTGCTCTACCACTACTTCGGCGGCAAGCAGGAGTTCCACCTGGCCGTCTGCCGCCGCGCGGCCGAGCACCTCTACGAGGTCACGGCGCCGGAGGGCGACGCCTCGCCGCTGGTGCAGCTCGCGCGCTCGCTGGAGCGCTACGTCGACTACGTCGCCGCCAACTACCACGGCTACGTCTCGCTCGTCCGCGGCGCGGCGGGGGGCCACGAGGAGCTGCGGGCGATCTACGAGTCGGCCCGGGCCTCGCTGACCGACCGGCTCTTCGAGGCCTCCCCGGATGAGGCGGCCGCCCTCGGCCTGGTCGGCACCCCGCAGGTGCGGCTGGTCGTGCGCGGCTGGTCGGCCTTCGTCGAGGAGGTCGTCGTGGAGTGGGTCCGCGACCCCCGCGACGTCACCCGTGAGCAGCTCCTCGCCACCCTCGGCGCCTCCCTCCCCGGCCTCCTCGGCACCACCTGACCCGTCGCGCCGCCCATCCGCCTGAGATGCACGCCCATCCGCCTGAGATGTCGACATCTCAGGCGGATGGGGGCTCATCTCAGGCGGGTCGGCGGGCGAAGACCCACAACCGGAGCGCGGCGAAGCGGAGCACGGTGACGGCCAGGTTGGCCAGGGTCAGCACGACGACCTCGACGGCGGCGGTGGGGGAGCCCGCGGCGTGCAGCAGCCACAGCGCACCCGAGGTGACGCCGAGCCCGACGCCGAAGACCACCAGCCCCTGCACCTGGTGGCGCAGCAGCCGCCGTGGACCGCGGACGCCGAAGGTGAAGCGCCGGTTGGCGCCGGTGTTGGCGACCGCGGTGACCAGCAGGGCGGTGAAGTTGGCCCACCACGGTGACATCGCGACGCTGCGCAGGACGACGTAGAGCAGCGCGTAGGCCAGCGTCGAGAGCACGCCGATCATCACGAAGACGCCGATCTGCATGCCCAGCCGTCCACGCCCGGCCTCCGAGCTGGTGCGTCCGAGCCGCTCGCCGACCTCGCGCAGCGGCAGGTCGCCGCGCAGCAGGGCGGTGCCGAGGCGGGCGATGCCGCGCAGGTCCTCGAGCGCCGTCCGCAGCACGTCGACGCTGCTGTCGGGGTCGTCGACCCAGTCGACCGGCACCTCGTGGATCCGCAGTCCGGCGCGCTCGGCGACGACCAGGAGCTCGGTGTCGAAGAACCACGCGTCGTCGTGCACCAGCGGGAGCAGTTCGGCGGCGGCGTCGCGCCGGATGGCCTTGAAGCCGCACTGCGCGTCGCTGAAGCGCGCACGCAGCGTCGTACGCAGCAGCGCGTTGTAGCCGCGGCTGATCAGCTCCCGGCGGGGGCCACGCACGACCCGCGACGCCCGGCTCAGCCGGGTGCCGATCGCGAGGTCGGAGTGACCGCTGACGAGCGGCGCCACGAGCGGCAGCAGCGCGCCGAGGTCGGTGGAGAGGTCGACGTCCATGTAGACGAGCACCGAGCCCCCCGACGTCGACCACGCTCGCTTCAGGGCCCGGCCACGGCCCTTCTCCTCCAGGTGCACCACGCGGACGTCGGGGTGGCGGTGCGCCAGGCGCCGCGCGATCAGCGGGGTCTGGTCGGTGCTGGCGTTGTCGGCGATGGTGACCCTCGCGCTCCACGGCAGCGTCGCCAGGTGCTCCACGACGCGGGTCACCGAGGCCTCGAGCTGCGTCTCCTCGTTGTAGACCGGGATCACGACGTCGAGCACGGTGGCGACCGGCAGGCCGCCCGCGAGGACCTCGGGTACGCCGGACAGCGCGGCGGGGTCGCTCACCGGGCACCCCCGGAGAGGTCGTACATCGTCACGCCGTCGACGGTCTGCGCGGTGAAGCTGCTCTCCACCCACGCCGTGATCTCGGCCGCCGTGCTGCTGCCTCCCTGCGAGCCACCCGGCCCGGCGCCGCCACCGCTGATGAACCAGTGCACCTGGCCGCTCGCGACGTACTCCTGGAACTGCGCGAGGGTCGGGCTCGGGTCGCTGCCGTTGAAGCCGCCGATCGACATCACCGGCTCCTCGCTGGCCAGCTGGTAGCCGGCCGCCGAGTTGGAGCCGACGGTCGCGGCCGCCCAGGTGTAGAGCGCGGCGTCCTGCTGCAGCAGCGCCGTGATCTCGGTGGTCGACTCGCTGCCGCTGAGCAGCCCGCCGACCCCGCCGCCCGGTCCTCCGGTTGCACCCCCGGGTGCCTGGCCGGTCGCCCCGCCAGGTGCCTGGCCGCGTGCGGCACCGGGCATGCCGCCCGGCATCCCGCCGCCGAAGCCGCCGGTCGAGGGCCCCGCGCTCGGGATCGACCCGGTGTGGGGCGTCGCCGCCGTGCTGAGGGAGTACGCCGCCGGGCCGGCCAGGGCGACCACGAGCGACGCGACGACGGCGACGGCCGCGAGGCGGCGGGGGAGCCGGCCGAGACCCGCCAGCAGGAGGGCGCAGCCGAGCCCGCCGACGAGCACGACCCAGCGCAGCCCGGGTGCGAAGCCCTCGGCTCGGCTGAGCAGTGCGAAGCCCAGCACCGCGGTGAGGGCGGCGGCGAAGGCGAGCGTGCCGGTGGCGACCAGGCGGTCGCGCCGCTCCCAGAGCACCCAGCCACCGACGCCGACCAGCGCGGCGACCGCCGGGGCCAGCGCCACGGTGTAGTAGGCGTGGAAGATGCCGGCCATGAGGCTGAAGGTGAGGCCGGTGACGACGAGCCAGGTCAGCCACAGGGTGAGCGCGGGGGCGAGCCGGGCGTGGCGGCGTACCAGCCACAGGGCCACGGCGCCGAGCACGAGGGCAGCGGGGAGCAGCCAGGCGACCTGGCCGCCGATCTCGCTGTCGAAGAGCCGCAGCAGGCCGGTCTCCCCCCAGCCCATCTGCCCGCCGACGGAGCCGGTCTCCTCCCCGTTGAGCCGTCCGAGCCCGTTGTAGCCGAGGGTCAGCTCGAGGATCGAGTCGGACTGCGAGCCGCCGATGTAGGGCCGGCTGCCCGCGGGCCACAGCTCGACCACCGCGACCCACCACCCGCCGGCGAGCAGCATGGCGCCGAGGGCCGCGAGCAGGTGCAGCAGTCGCCGGCCGACGGGGGTGCGGGCGAAGAGCAGGTAGGTCAGGCCCAGGGCGGGCAGCACCAGGAAGGCCTGCAGCATCTTGGCCAGGAAGGCCAGGCCCACCAGGGCGCCCGCCAGGACCAGCCAGCGCACGGGCCGTCCGGCGCCGGCCTCGGGCCGGGCCTCCTCCACCGCGCGGAGGGTCGCCGCGGCCGAGCCGACGAGCAGCAGCACGAGCAGCGCGTCGGGGTTGTTGAAGCGGAACATCAGCACCGCCACCGGGGTGAGCGCCATGACGGCCCCCGCGACGAGGCCGGCGGCCGCGGAGCCCGTCGTACGCCGCACGGTGCGGTGGAGCAGCCACACCGTCGCGACGCCCATGAGCGCCTGCGGCACCAGGATGCTCCAGGTCGAGAGACCGAAGAGGCGTACCGAGAGCGCCATCGGCCACAGCGCCAGCGGCGTCTTGTCGACGGTGATCGCGTTGCCGGCGTCGCTGGAGCCGAAGAAGAAGGCGGTCCAGGACTCCGAGCCTGCCTGGGCCGCGGCGGAGTAGAAGGAGTTGGCCCAGCCGCTCTCGCCGAGGCCCCACAGGTACAGCAGCGCCGTACCTCCCAGGAGCGCGAGGAGCGCCGGTCGCGCCCACGCCGGCTCGTCCGGGTCGCCCCGCCACACCCGAGATCCTCGGGACCGGGCTGGGGTCTGGGCGCGTGAGGTGGTCGGGGCGGGACCCCCGGGCGGCTCCGTGGCCGACCGGGACAGGGCACTCGTCGTCATGGGGCCCACGCTCACCGCCCCACCTGCGAGCACCGTGGCTCCCGCCTGTGCCCGACCTGTGCACCGCTCCCCGCCGAGAGGTCACTGGCTGACCGCCGAGAGGTCACTGGCTGACTGCCGAGAGGTCACTGGCTGACTGCCGAGAGGTCACTGGCTGACCGCCGAGAGTTGGCTGACACCACGGGGTGGGGTCGTGCCAGGCAGTGACGTGTCGGTGGTCAGGCAGTGACGTGTCGGCGGTCAGGGAGTGACGTGTCAGCGGGGGAGGGTGACGGCGAAGGTCGTGTCGCCGGGCTCGGAGCCGACCTGGGCCGTGCCGCCGTGGGCCTCCGCGATCGCGGCGACCAGGGAGAGGCCGAGGCCGGCGCCCCCCGAGGAGCGGGTACGCGAGCTGTCGCCGCGAGTGAAGCGGTCGAAGGCCTCGGCCGCGAGCCCGGGCCCGAGCCCGGGGCCGTCGTCGTGCACGGTGAGACGTACGCCGTCGCCCTGCGCGGTCGGGGCCGCAGCGACGGTGACCGTGGTGCCGGGCGGGGTGTGGGCGCGGGCGTTGCCGAGCAGGTTGCGGACGACCTGGTGCAGGCGGTGCTCGTCGCCGGTGACGGTCAAGGGCTCGTCGGGCAGCGCGAGCCGCCAGTGGTGGTCCGGGCCGAGCACCCGCGCGTCGGTGACCGACTCGAGCAGCAGGTGCGTGAGGTCGACCTCGGCGCGCTCCAGCGGCCGGCCGGCGTCGAGCCGGGCCAGCAGCAGCAGGTCCTCCACCAGCGCCGACATCCGGTCGGCCTCCGTCTCGACCTTGTGCAGCGCCGAGCCGAGCGACACCGGGTCGTCGGGCGTACGCCGTGACAGCTCGGCGTAGCCGTGGATGGTGGCCAGCGGCGTGCGCAGCTCGTGGGAGGCGTCGGCCACGAACTGCCGCACCTGCTGCTCGCTGCGGTGCCGCGCCTCCAGCGACGACTCGACGTGGACCAGCAGCCGGTTGAGCGCGGCCCCGACCTGCCCGGTCTCGGTGCGCTCGTCGGTGAGGTGGTCGGGCACACGCTCGTCGAGGTCGATCTCGCCGGCGCCGAGCGGGAGCCGCGAGACCCGGTCGGCGGTGGCGGCCACCTCGGTCAGCGGCCGGAGCTGGCGGCGTACGAGCACGACGCCGAGACCGGCGGCGGCACCCACCCCGAGCAGCGTCAGCAGCAGCTCGATCCCGAGCAGCGCGGCGACGGTGTCATCGACGTCGCGGGTGGGCAGCCCGCTGACGAGGGTGGTGCCGTCGCGCAGCGTGCGGGCGGCCACCCGGTAGTCGCCGGCGCCCTCGAGGTCGACCGCGTGCACGCGGCCGTCGACCGGTACGTCGTCCAGCTCCTCGACCGCCTCGTCGGGCAGGTCCCGGGGCTCGTCGTAGGCCTCGGTGAGCACGAAGGCCCGCGATCCGGTGCCGTCGAGGAAGCCGATGAGCGTGCCGGGCGCCTGGTTGCCCGGCCCCGGGCGGTCGTCGTCGAGATCGCCGTACGGCGCCTCGCGCGGGGGGCTGCCGGGCATCGGCATCTCGGTGACGCGGCGCAGTGCCGACTGCACGTCGGAGTCGAGCCGGTCGACCAGCGAGCGGTGGATGGCCAGCGTGGTCAGCGTCGCGATGACCAGCGACACCACGGCGACGAGTCCGACCGCGGTGACCACGAGGCGCGCGGTCAGGGTGCGGGGGAGCAGGCGCGACAGCACGGGCGTCAGGCTAGGCCGGGTCGGCGGGCTTGAGCACGTAGCCGGCGCCCCGCATGGTGTGGATCATCGGCGCGCGGCCGGCGTCGATCTTCTTGCGCAGGTAGGAGATGTAGAGCTCCACCACGTTGGCCTGGCCGCCGAAGTCGTAGTTCCACACCCGGTCGAGGATCTGGGCCTTGCTCATCACCCGGCGCGGGTTGCGCATCAGGAAGCGGAGCAGCTCGAACTCGGTGGCGGTCAGTGAGATCTCCTCGCCGTCGCGCACGACCTCGCGGCTGTCCTCGTCGAGCGTGAGGTCGCCGACGGTGAGGGTGGAGTCGGACTCCGCGTGGCGGGCGCCGGCGCGCCGCATCAGGGCGCGCAGCCGCGCCACCACCTCCTCCAGCGAGAAGGGCTTGGTGACGTAGTCGTCGCCTCCCGCCGTCAGCCCGGCGACGCGGTCCTCGACGGAGTCGCGGGCGGTGAGGAAGAGCACCGGTACGTCGGGCTGGTCGGCGCGCATCCGCCGCAGCACCTCCATGCCGTCGAAGTCCGGCAGCATCATGTCGAGCACCACCGAGTCGGGGCGGTGCTGCTTGGCCGTCGAGACCGCCTTGCTGCCGGTGAGCGCCACCTCGACGTCCCAGCCCTCGTAGCGCAGCGCCATGCGGAGCAGCTCGGCGATGTTCTGCTCGTCGTCGACGACCAGCACGCGCAGGGGGCTCCCGTCGGGCCGGGTGAGCTCAGGAGCGGCGTTCTTCATGCCCCCACTGTGCGCCACCTGTGCGTGGCGGACCCGTGGGCACGCTGTGAGTCACCTGTGAGTCGATCTCGCGCATCACCCAGATGCCCAGGGCGCCCTGGGCGCCGTCACAGCGTCCGCACAGGCGGCCGTCGCAGGCTTCCCGGCATGACCGACGACACCCGTCCGATGCAGGCACCGGACCCCGACCCTGCCGACCGTCCCGCAGCAAGTCCTTCCGACTCGTCCCGCGCATCGATGCGCGAGCGGGTGCGTCCCCATGTCTCGGGGTGGAAGGGGGTGGTGGTGGTCGGCGTCGTGGCGGTCCTGCTCGGCGGTGCCGCCGGCGCCGCGATCGCCTCGGCCTCCGGCGACACCAGGGACGGGGGTCGCGACGGCCGCGGCGGGCACGGTCCCGGCATGGGCTACCTCTCGCCCGGCCAGGGTCCGGGCCAGGGCGGCTGGGGCCAGCGCGGTCGCGACGACGACGATGACGACGGCCGGCCGGCGCCACCCGGCGGCACGGCGCCCGACGACATGACGCCGCCGGACGGGATGACGCCGCCGGACGGGATGACGCCGCCGGACGGGATGACGCCGGACGGCACGGCGCCCGATTCCGGCCAGGACGACCCGACCACCTGACCGGAGCGCCGTCCTGACGCCCCCTGCGTCAGACTGGTCGGGTTGTGAGCGCACCCCAGCCCGAGACCGACCTCCGGATCGCCTTCCCACCCGAGCTGCCGGTCTCGGCACGCCGTGACGACATCGCCGAGGCGATCCGCGAGCACCAGGTCGTGGTGGTCGCGGGAGAGACGGGGTCGGGCAAGACCACGCAGCTGCCCAAGATCGCGCTGGCGCTCGGCCGGGGCAGCGCCGGGATGATCGGCCACACCCAGCCCCGGCGGATCGCGGCGCGCAGCGTGGCCGAGCGCATCGCCGAGGAGCTCGGCACCGAGATCGGCGACCTCGTCGGCTACCAGGTGCGCTTCACCCAGCGGGCGAGCGAGCGCAGCCGCGTCAAGGTGATGACCGACGGCATCCTGCTGTCCGAGCTGCAGCACGATCGCGACCTGCGTCGCTACGACACCCTCATCATCGACGAGGCGCACGAGCGCAGCCTCAACATCGACTTCATCCTCGGCTACCTCAAGCGGCTGCTGCCCCGGCGTCCCGACCTCAAGGTCGTGATCACGTCGGCGACGATCGACCCGCACCGCTTCGCCGCGCACTTCGCCGACGCCCAGGGCCGCCCGGCGCCGGTCATCGAGGTCTCCGGGCGCACCTATCCCGTCGAGGTCCGCTACCGGCCGCTGCTGGAGGAGTCGTACGACGACGAGGACGGCGAGGCGGTCCTGCGCGACCAGACCGAGGCGATCCGAGACGCGGTGGCCGAGCTGGTGCGCGACACCGCGGGCGACGTGCTGGTCTTCCTGCCCGGCGAGCGCGAGATCCGCGACGCCGCCGAGGCCCTCAGCGGGCTGGCGGAGGGGCGGGGCAACGGGGTGGGCGGCTTCGACGTGCTGCCGCTCTACGCCCGGCTCTCGAGCAAGGAGCAGCACCGCGTCTTCGAGCGGCACACCCGGCGGCGCGTCGTGCTCGCGACCAACGTCGCCGAGACCTCGCTGACCGTCCCGGGCGTCACCGGCGTCATCGACACCGGGCTCGCGCGGGTCAGCCGCTGGTCGACCCGCACCAAGGTGCAGCGGCTGCCCATCGAGCCGGTGAGCCAGGCCAGCGCGCAGCAGCGCTCAGGACGCTGCGGCCGGGTGGAGGCGGGCGTGGCGGTGCGCCTCTACAGCGAGGAGGACTTCGAGAGCCGACCGCGCTTCACCGACCCCGAGATCCTGCGCACGTCACTGGCCAGCGTGATCCTGCAGATGACCTCGCTGCGCCTCGGCGAGGTCGATCGCTTCCCCTTCCTCGACCCGCCCGACACGCGCGCCGTGCGCGCGGGGGTGCAGCTGCTCGAGGAGCTCGGCGCGCTGCGCCAGGGCCGCCTCACCCGCACCGGGCGCTCGCTGGCCCGGCTGCCCATCGACCCGCGCCTGGGCCGGATGATCCTGCAGGCCGACCGCGAGGGCTGCCTGCGCGAGGTGCTCGTGGTCACCGCCGCGCTGTCGCTGCAGGACCCGCGCGAGCGGCCGGTCGAGCACCGCGCGCACGCCGACCAGCTGCACGCCCGCTTCCGCGACCCGACCAGCGACTTCCTGACCTTGCTGAACCTCTGGCGGCACCTGCGCGAGCAGCAGCAGGAGCGGGGCTCCAGCTCCTTCCGGCGGATGTGCCGCGAGGAGCACCTGAACTACCTGCGCGTGCGCGAGTGGCAGGACTTCGAGTCGCAGCTGCGCCAGGTGGCGAAGCAGGTCGGCCTCAAACCGGGTCCGGTCGCCGACCAGCCCGACGCCGACGGCATCCACCGGGCGCTGCTCGCCGGGCTGCTCTCCCACATCGGGCTCAAGGAGGTGGCCGAGAAGCCGCGCGGTGGGCGCGAGCGGGCGCGACGCCCGATGACGGAGTACCTCGGGGCGCGCGGGACCCGCTTCGCGATCTTCCCCGGCTCCGCGGTGGCCAAGAAGCAGCCCGACCTGGTGATGGCCGGCGAGCTGGTCGAGACCTCGCGGCTCTTCGCCCGGCAGGTCGCCGCGATCCGGCCCGAGTGGGCCGAGGAGCTCGCGGGAGACCTGGTCTCGCGGCAGCTCTCCGAGCCCCACTGGTCGCGCAAGCGGGAGCAGGCCCTGGCCCGCGAGCGGGTGACGCTGTACGGCGTGCCGCTGGTCGCCGACCGCACCGTGGGGCTGGGGAGCCGCGATCCCGAGACCGCGCGGGAGCTCTTCATCCGGCACGCGCTCGTCGGCGGCGAGTGGCGGGCCCGGCACCGCTTCTTCGAGACCAACCGCGAGCTGCTCGACGACGCCGCGGAGCTCGAGCGGCGCTCGCGCCGCCGCGACATCGTGGTCGACGAGGAGACCCTCGTCGACTTCTACGACGCGCGGATCCCGCCCGAGGTCGTCTCCGGGGCGCACTTCGACACCTGGTGGAAGCAGGAGCGGCGGCGTCGTCCCGACCTGCTGACCTTCGACCCCGCGATGCTGGTGCACGACACCGCCGACCAGGTGACCGAGGGCGACTTCCCGGACGCCTGGGCCGACGGACCGCTGACCTTCTCGCTGCGCTACCACTTCGAGCCGGGGGCCGACGACGACGGCGTCACCGTCGACGTGCCGCTGGCCACCCTCAACACCGTCGGGCCGGCGCCCTTCAGCTGGAACGTGCCGGGCCTGCGCCACGAGCTGGTGACGGCGCTGATCCGCTCGCTGCCCAAGCGGCTGCGCGTCAGCTTCGTGCCCGCCCCCGACGTCGCGCGTCGCTTCCTCGAGGCGGTGCCACCCGGTGAGGAGGACCTGCTCGACGCGCTGTCGCGCTGGTGCCGGGCCACGACCGGGATCCTGGTGCCGCGCGAGGCGTGGGACCTCGACCGCGTGCCCGCCCACCTACGGCCCCGCTTCCGCGTGGTCGACGAGGACCAGCAGGAGGTGGCGGCGGGCAAGGACCTCGAGGAGCTCAAGCGTCCGCTCCGGGCCTCCTTCGACGCGGCCGTGCACCAGGTCGCCGCCGAGTCCGGGGTCGGCGCGACCGGCCAGACGACGTGGACCTTCGGCACGGTGGAGGAGTCCTTCACACGCACCCGCGCGGGCCACGAGGTGCGCGGCTACCCGGCGCTGGTCGACGAGGGCGACACGGTGGGGCTCGTCGTCGCGGCGTCCGAGCGCGAGCAGGAGGCGCGTCACCGGCTGGGCGTGCGCCGGCTGGTGCTGCTCGCCGTGCCCGTGTCGCCGGCCGCGCTGCTCGAGGGGCTCGACAACGCCGCCAAGCTCGGGCTCGCGGCCTCGCCCTACCCCGACGCCCGTGCCCTCGCCGCCGACTGCGTGGTCGCGGCGGCCACCGCCCTGGTCGACGCCTCGCCCCCGGTGCGCGACCGCGCGGCGTACGACGCCCTCGTCGAGCGGGCGCGGCGCGAGCTGCGGCGCGACGCCGAGGCGGTGCTGCAGCAGGTGCTGCGCGTGCTGGAGACCTGGCGCCCGGTCGAGAAGTCGCTGCGCGGCCGGGTCGAGATGGCGGCGCTCCCGGCGATGAACGACATGCGCGGCCAGCTCGAGCGGTTGATGGCCCCCGGCTTCGTCGGCGAGGCGGGACCCGCTCGGCTGCGCGACTACCCGCGCTACCTGCGCGCGATGTCCGAGCGGCTGGACCGTCTCGGCGACCTGCGGCGCGACCGCGAGCTGATGGACCGTGTGGTGCCGCTGCAGGAGGCCTGGCGGCACCAGGTGGAGGCGCTGCCCGAGGGCGTGCCGCCGGACGCGGGACTGCGTCGGGTGCGCTGGCTGCTGGAGGAGTACCGGGTGAGCCTCTGGGCCCAGCACCTGGGCACCTCCGAGGCCGTCTCCGACGCCCGGATCCGCAAGCTCCTGGGATGACGCGGCGACACCCGGCGTGAGGTTGTGCACAGCGGGCGCGATGTGCCACGGGAACATCGGGTTCGCTTGTATGGTTGGGCAGGCGTCGGGCCGCGGCAGCCCCGGGTCCCACAACAAGCCGCTACGAGCGGCCACGCGCCGTGAGGCGCTCCCGGCCCGACGCCCAAGCTTCCGCAGGAGGTCCAGTGCGAGCACCCCGCCCCCTCGCCGGCCTCCTGCGACGCGCCGTACGACGCGTCGCGGAGGCCGCCGCGCCGCCCGGCACCGTCGCCGCGCCCGACACCGACGTCTCCTACGCGCCGCGAGCCGACGGCCGGCCCGATCCCGGCGAGGTCGTCTGGGCCTGGGTGCCCTACGAGGACGACCCCAGCCGGGGCAAGGACCGTCCGGTGCTCGTGGTCGGGACCGAGGGCGCGACGCTGCTCGCGCTGGCCATGACCTCGAAGGACCACGACCGCGACGTGGAGCAGGAGCGTCGCGCCGGTCGCGAGTGGATGGACGTCGGCAGCGGCGCCTGGGACCGGCAGGGGCGTGCCAGCGAGGTCCGCACCAACCGGGTGCTGCGGCTCCAGGTCGGCGACGTGCGTCGCGAGGGCGCCGCGCTCGATCGTGCCACCTTCGAGCGCGTGGTGGCGGCCGCCCGGCCGCACCTGTAGCCGGCGCAGCACCTGCTCAGGACAGCGTGCCGGCGAGCTCCAGCCGCGCGGCGCGCTCGAGCTGCTCGGCCAGCGTGAGCAGCCGCGCCGCCGACAGGTCGGCGTCGTAGCGGTCGTGCTCGCGCTCGTCGTGGGCGCGACCGGCCGCGGTGACGCGGGCGAAGGCCGCGGCGCGGAAGAGCGTGTCGGCGAAGTCGCCCTGCACCACGCCGCGCAGCACCTGGTCGACCAGCAGGCGCACCTCGCGCGGTCCGGGTGGCTCGACCACCCCCGAGACCACCTCGCTCACCGGCACGTGGGCGCGACCGCGGTCGAACTCCTCGGCCGCGACGGCGGGGGAGGCGTGCACCCAGGTCCGCAGCAGGTACAGCCGCCACAGCGACCCCGCGAGGGAGTCGGCAGCCGCGCCCGACCACAGCTCGGCGAGCGTGTCGAGCCCCTCCACGTCGGCGAGGTGCACCACCCGGTCGACCAGCGCCTGGTCGGCGTGGCTGCGCCCGCCGCGCACCAGGGCGGTCGCGGCACGCTCGGCGGCGACGCCGAGCTCGGCGGGGTCGGTGGAGCCCTCGATGGCCTCGAAGTGACGCGCGCCGGGCATCGACGGACGGTGGTGGCGGCGCTCGCTCATGTCACCATCCTGACCAGCGAGGCCCGGCCGGCGCCAGGGCCCCTAGCCGAGCCTCGACGCGGCCGCCTGCAGGCCGAGCTCGAGCGGGTCCTGCCCACGCGGGTAGCTGTGGTCCTGCCCGGCGTGCTGCATGCGGAGCAGCGTGACGCGGTTGCCCGAGCGGGCGAGGCCGAAGGACTCCCACTGGCCGCCAGCGCGACCGGTGCTCGAGAGGTACCACCACGCCGTGGCCCCGCCCGCGTCGACCTGCTGGACGGGCCGGACGGTGACGTCGCCACGCCGGCAGTCCTGGTGCCAGCTGCGGAAGACGCGCTCCGCGCGCACGGCGTTGGTCTCGTCGACGAAGTCGAGCACCTGCTGCGCGGCGCGGTCGTCGCCGGAGCGGAGCTGCCGCTGCACGCCGTCGCGCGCCCCGATGGTGAGGGCGTCGAACTGGGCGCACCAGCCGAAGGGCCGGGTGCCCACCGGGCCGGTGCCTGCGGCCGTCCACGACGACTCCTCGTTGAGCCCCGGCAGCTCGCTCGCGGGGAGCAGCGCGTCGCGCAGCGTCGCCGGCTTGCTGGGCGCGCTCTCCGAAGGTGTCGGCGACGTCGTGGGCGTGTCGCTCGCGCTCGGCGAGGCACTGGCCGACTCCGTCGGGGTCTCGCTGGGGCTCGGCGTGGGCGTCTCGTCGGCGGACTCGGACGCCGAGGGCGAGGGGGCGGCGTCCGGCTCGTCGTCGCTGCCGCACGCGACCAGCGAGCCCAGGAGCAGCAGCGTCGACAGGGGCGCGAGCGCGCGCCAGGTGACCCTGCGTCGGGGGGAGGAAGGCATGGGCCCAGGGTAGGGCGGGGCGGTCATCCGGAGGCCGTACGACGCGGGCAGGCGTGTCCCCGCCGCCCCCGACGGGTGTCCGGGCGTCACCACCCTCCCGGCTATCGTGTCCGGGGCGTGACGGGGCGGGGCCGAACGGCTCCCCAGGGGAAGGACAGTGGTGCGGCGGCTGGTGCGAGGGTCACGACGACGGGTCGTCGCGGCGATCAGCGCGGTGCTGGCCGGGTCACTGCTGGCCGCCGGCTGTGCCGCCGACGGCAGCCCCGACGGGGAGCCCACGCCCACGGCGTCGTCGGCACCCCCGGGCACCCAGCTCACCATGTCGGTCTACGGGCCGAAGTCCGTCACCGACACCTACCGGCGGCTCGCCGAGGTCTGGGCGGGCGGCATGCAGGGCGTCGAGCTCGAGGTCAAGACCTACGGCGGCCGGGCGCAGGCGATGGCCGCGCTGCGGCAGGACCGCGCGGCGGGCGACCCACCCGACCTCTTCCTGGCCGGTCTCGACGATCTGGCGGGCCTCGCCACGAGCGGGGCGCTGCGGCGCGTCGACGACCTCCTCTCCGCCCGGCAGGTCGACTTCGGCGACGGCTACAACCGCCGCGGCCTCGAGGCCTTCGGACGTGACGCGGCGCTGCAGTGCATGCCCGTCGACGTCTCCCCGCTCGTCGTCTACTACAACCCGCAGCTGGTCGAGCTCGGCGAGATCGCGGAGGAGGGCCGCCGCGACATCAGCCAGCAGCGCGGCTGGACCCTCGAGGAGTTCGCCCGGGGCGCGAGCCAGCCGCAGGCACGCGGCGTCCGTGGTCTGTACGTCGCTCCGACGCTCGACCAGGTCGCGCCCTTCGTCTGGTCCGGTGGCGGGGCGATCGCCGACGACGTCGCGGCGCCCACGACGCTGACCTTCTCCGACGACGCCAGCGCCGAGGCGATGGAGCAGCTGCTGACCGTGGTGCGCGACCCGGCGCTGACCTTCGGGCCCCGGGCGCTGGAGCGCAAGCCGGCGCTGGAGCGCTTCATCGACGGTCAGCTCGGCATGATGCTCGGCTACCGCGACCTGGTGGCGACGCTGCGCGAGACCCCCGAGCTCACCTTCGACGTGATGCCGATGCCGGTGATCGACACGGGCGCCACGAGCGGTCGCATGTCGGGGCTCTGCCTCTCCGCGGACTCGCCCGAGGACGCGCAGGAGGCCGCGGCCGACCTGCTGGTCGACCTCATCAGCACGGAGTCGCAGAACGCCCTGGCCGAGACGGGTGCCGTCGTGCCGACCAACGTCGAGAGCCTGGGGAGCGAGTCGTTCCTGCAGTCCGGCGAGCGGCCGCTCCACTCCATGGTCTACGCCCGCGAGATGCGCGACATCGAGCCGCAGCCCGCCAGCGAGAACTGGGGATCGGTGAGCGCGGTCGCCAGCCGGCAGCTGGAGCGCCTCTTCACCGACCCGCTGATCGACCCGCTCGAGGACCGGCTCGCCGCCATCGACGCCGCCTCGGTGCCCCTGCTGGTCACCTCGGACGAGGGAGACGAGGAGGGCGACGACGAGGGCGAGGAGCCGTCGCAGACCCCCGAGCCCACGGAGGACGCGACGCCGTAGGCGCGTCAGGCCTCGGCGCGCGCCTGCAGGATCGCGGTGGTGATCATCGGCGCGGTCAGCTCGACCTGCCACTCGCGGGCACCGAGCGTGCGCAGGGCCTCGGCGACCGCCTCGGGGAGCTGCTCGGCCTCGGCCTTGGGCGGCTTCCAGAGCACGCGGCGCAGGTAGTCGGGCGTCAGCAGGTTCTCGACCGGCAGCCTGTGCTCCTCGCAGAAGGCGGTGACGAGGTCGCGGGCGACGGTGAGCCGCGCGGCGGCCTGGGGGTCGCGGTCGACCCAGGTGCGCGGAGGCGGCGGCGCGTCGCTGCGCACCGTGACCGGCGGCAGCTCGCGCTCGTCGAGGGCGCGGGCACGGTCGAGGGCGGCGACCCAGTCGGCGGAGCTGCGGCGGGCCGCGCGGCCGTGGAAGCCGGGGGTGTCGAGCAGTGCCTTGGGGCTGGTGGGCAGCGCGTTGGCAGCGGCGATCAGCGCGCTGTCGGGGAGCAGGCGGCCGGCGGTGGTGTCGCGCTGGCGGGCGAGGTCGTCGCGCGTCGTCCAGAGCTCGCGCACGGCCGCGAGGGCGCGTCGTCCCTTGGCCTTGTGGATGCCCGACGTACGCCGCCACGGGTCGGTGCGGGGGGTGGGCGCAAAGCCGAGCAGGTGGGCGAACTCCTCCTCGGCCCAGCGCTGCTTGCCCTCGGCGACCAGCTGGGTGGCGAGCACGTCGCGCAGCTCGAGGAGCACCTCCACGTCGAGCGCGGCGTACTCCAGCCACGGCTCGGGCAGCGGTCGCTTGGACCAGTCGACGGCCGAGTGCTCCTTGCGCATCCGGCGCCCGACGATGGTCTCGACGAGCGTGGCGAGGCCGACGCGCGGGTAGCCGAGCAGCCGGGCCGCGAGCTCGGTGTCGAAGAGCCGGCGGGGGACCAGGCCCACCTCGCGCAGGCAGGGCAGGTCCTGGGTCGAGGCGTGCAGGATCCACTCGGCGTCGCCGATGGCGGCGTCGAGCGCGCGGAGGTCGTCGAAGGGGATGGGGTCGACCAGGGCGCTGCCGGAGCCCTCGCGCCGCAGCTGGATCAGGTAGGCGCGCGAGGAGTAGCGGTAGCCGGACGCGCGCTCGGCGTCGATGGCCACGGCGCCCGTGCCGCTCGCGATCGCCTCGACCACCTCGGCCAGGGCCGGCTCGGTGTCGGTGACCGGGGGCAGCCCGTCGCGCAGGGTCAGCAGCGGCAGCTGCTCGGGCTCCTCGGGCGGCGGTGACTGCTCCGAGCGGTCGGTCGCGTCGTGGGCCTCGTCGTCGAGAGTGTCGGGGGCCATCAGGCGGGGCCGCGATGCGCTCGACGCGAGGGCATCACGGCGACGCCCTCGGGCACCGGCGGCAGCCCCACCGCGGTGCACAGCAGCTCGCTCCACGCCTCGACGTGGGGCGTGATGTCGCCGGTCGGCGACCACGACGCCCGGATCTCCAGCTGCGCGGTCTGTGGTTCCTCGGCCATGCCGCCGAAGCCCTGGGAGGCCACGCAGGTGACGCTGCCGGAGGGGGCGGAGTACGCCGCGCCGTGCGCGTCGAGCGCCTCGACCAGCCAGCTCCAGCCGACCTCGGCCAGCACGGGGTCCTGCACGAGCTCGGGGTCGATCTCGGCGCGGGCGTAGGCGACGCAGCGGAAGGTGCCGTCCCACGCGTCGTTGCCGGCGGGGTCGTGCAGCAGCACCAGCCGGCCCGAGCCGGTCTCCTCGCCGTCGACGACGACGTCGGCGCTGAGCGCCGCGGCGTGCGGGGCGATGCGCTGGGGGGCGGGCATCTGCTCCACGAGCACCTCGGGGCGCGTCGTGGCGGCGTGCAGCTGGGCCACCGCCCGAGTGAACTCGGGCGGTGCGGGTGCCTGCTCCCGTCGCGGGTCGCGACGGGGGTGGTCGGGTGCCGCCATGCCGCCAGACTAGGCCGCATCGCCGGGACCGCGTCCTCGACTCGCCGCCTGACCTGGGAGGATCGGGGCATGCCCTCCCCGCTGCACGACGCCCCCTTCCTCCGCGCCGCCCGGGGCGAGCAGCCGTCGCACACACCGGTGTGGTTCATGAGGCAGGCGGGCCGCTCGCTGCCGGAGTACCGCCGGCTGCGCGAGGGCATCACGATGCTCGAGTCCTGCATGCGTCCCGACCTGGTCGTGGAGATCACCCTGCAGCCCGTCCGACGCTACGGCGTCGACGCCGCCATCTTCTTCAGCGACATCGTGCTGCCGCTCAAGGCGGTCGGCGTCGACCTCGACATCAAGCCCGGGGTCGGCCCGGTGGTCGCCGAGCCGGTGCGCACGCTGGCCGACGTCGCGGCGATCCCCGACCTCACGCCCGAGCACGTCGACTTCGTCACCGAGTCGGTGCGCACCCTGGTCGGCGAGCTCGGCGCGACGCCGCTGATCGGCTTCGCCGGCGCGCCCTTCACGGTCGCGTCGTACCTCGTGGAGGGCGGGCCCTCCAAGGACCACGCCCGCACCAAGGCGATGATGCTGGGCGCGCCCGAGGTCTGGGCCGCGCTGATGGACAAGATCGCCGGCATCTCCGCCGCCTACCTCGAGGTGCAGATCGCCGCCGGCGCCTCGGCGGTGCAGCTCTTCGACTCCTGGGCGGGCGCCCTGTCGCCCTCCGACTACGCCGCCTCGGTGATGCCGTGGTCGGCCCGCGTGCTCCAGGCCGTGGCGGCGCACGACGTGCCGCGGATCCACTTCGGCGTCGGCACCGGCGAGCTGCTCGGGCTGATGGGCGAGGCGGGCGCCGACGTGGTCGGGGTCGACTGGCGGGTGCCGCTCGCCGACGGCATCGCCCGCGTCGGGGGCCGGGCGGTGCAGGGCAACCTCGATCCGACCCTGGTCTTCACCCCGACCGAGGTCATGCTCGCCCGCGCCGCCGAGGTGCTGCGGGCGGGGGAGCAGGCCTCCGGCCACGTCTTCAACCTCGGTCACGGGGTGCTCCCCGACACCGACCCCGACCAGCTGGCCCGGCTCACCGACTTCGTCCACGAGACCAGCGCCCGCTAGCGCCGCCCTGGCCGCAGGGGCAGCCGGGCGCTAGGCCGCGGCCTCGGCGGGAGGGGTGCCGCGACCGCGCCGGCGGCGTACGACGAGCAGCAGCGGCACGCCGAGCACCAGCACGAGGGCGGCGAAGGGGAGCACCGCGCCGGCGGCGGTCGCCAGCACGGTGGTGGCGGCGAGCAACGCCGACCAGCCCGAGTCGAGCCCGGCCAGGAAGCCGGTGGCGTCGTCGTCGGCGGGTACGTCGCCGGGCTCGCGGTCGAGGGTCAGCGAGATGGTCGACAGCGAGGTCTGGTCGTCGAGGTAGGCCTGCTGCGACTTCAGGGAGTCGAGGTCGGCCTGGCGCCGCGCGAGGTCCGACTCGATGGCGATGACGTCGCCGAGGTCCTCGGCCTCGGCGAGCAGCTGCTCGATGCGCCGCACGCTGCGCTCCTGCGCGCGCACCCGGGCACCGACGTCGACGACCTCGGTGGTGACGTCCTCGGCGGAGCGGCTCTGGTCCTGCACCTCGCCCAGCCCGGCGAGGTCGGTCATCGCCGCCGCGAAGCGCTCGCTCGGCACCCGCAGCGTCATGGTCGTGTAGGCCACCTCACCCTCGTCGCTGCTCGCCTCCTCGTCGGCGACCAGGCCGCCCCAGCCCTGCACCAGGCTCAGCGCCCGCGCGCGAGCCCGGGCCACGTCGTCGGTGCGGAGGTCGAGGCGACCGGTCGAGACGACCGCGCGCTGCATCGGCTCGGCGCGCCCGGCCGCGCCGTCCCCGCCGGCCGCGTCGCCGTCCTCGGCCTGGGCCAGGGCCGCGTCGCCCCCCTCGTCGGGAGCCGGCGCGGGCTCGCTCCCGGAGTCGGCGCCGCCGCTGTCGGAGGCCGAGCTGCCACTGGCGCCGCTGTCGGACGTGGAGGTGCTCCCGGCGCACGCCGCGAGCGGCAGCGCCAGGGTCAGGAGCAGCGTGGGAGCAGCGAGGCGGAGGAGCAGCGGGCGGCGACGGGTCATGCGGCTGGGACGCCGCGGACCTCGCGGCGGTTCCGCCGGGCCAGGTGTGCGACGCTGCAGTGGTGGGGCAGGTCGTGGTGGTGGGAGGCGGCATCGCCGGTCTCACCGCCGCCTGGCGGCTGACGCAGCGGCGTCCCGACCTGACGGTGACCGTGCTCGAGGGATCGCCGCACGTGGGTGGTGCGCTGCGCCTCGCCGAGGTGGGGGGCGTGCGCGTCGACGTCGGCGCCGAGGCGATGCTGCGGCGCCGTCCCGAGGGCGTCGCCCTGGCCGAGGAGGTCGGCCTGGCCGAGGACCTCGTCGTCCCGGCGACGACGGCCGCGCGGCTGTGGCTGCGCCAGGGCTCGGCCGCCCGGCTCGTGCCGATGCCGCGCACCCTGATGGGCGTCCCCGGCGACCTGCGCGCGCTCGAGGGCGTGCTCTCGTCCCGTGGGGTGGCGCGCGCCCGGCTCGACACCGTGCTCCCCGCCACCGACCTCGCCGGCCGCGACGTCAGCGTCGGCGACCTCGTCGAGGAGCGGATGGGCGCCGAGGTGGTCGACCGTCTCGTCGAGCCGCTCCTCGGAGGCGTGTACGCCGGCCATGCCCGCGAGATCTCCGCGCGCGCCGCCGTGCCGCAGGTGGTGGCGCTGCTCGAGCGGCACCGGTCGCTCTCGCGTGCCGCGGCCGGGGTGCTGCCCGCCGCGGGCGCGCCGTCGAGCCCTGTCTTCGCCGGGATCGACGGCGGGGTCGGCCGGCTGCCCGGGTCCGTGGCCGCGGCGCTGCGCCGAGCGGGCGTCGTCGTGCGCACCGGGGCGACCGTGCGCGACCTCGCGCATCGCGCCGACGGAGGCTGGCGGCTCGTCGTGGGCTCGGCCCACGACCCCGAGCTCGTCGAGGCCGACGCCGTGGTGCTGGCCACCCCGGCCCGCGCGACCGCGCGACTCCTCGCCGACGTCGCGCCGGACGCCGCGCTGGCCCTGGGGCGCATCGAGTCGGCCTCGGTCGCCGTGGTGACCCTCGCCGTCCCGGCCGACGCCCTGCCCGCGACCGAGGGCTCCGGCTTCCTGGTGCCGGCCACGGAGCGGCGCGACATCAAGGCCTCGACCTTCTCCTTCGCCAAGTGGGACTGGGTCCGCGAGCGCGGCGACGGGCTGCTCCTCCTGCGTGCCTCGCTCGGCCGCCACCGCGAGGAGCACACGCTGCAGCGCACCGACGACGAGCTGGTGCGGCTGGCGCTCGACGACCTCGCCCGTGCGCTCGGCGGCGACCTGCGACCCGTCGACACCCACGTGCAGCGGTGGGGCGGTGCGCTGCCGCAGTACGCCGTCGGCCACCTCGACCGGGTGGCGCTGGTGCGGCGGCAGGTGGCCGGCCTGCCCGGCCTCGCCGTGTGCGGGGCGGCGTACGACGGCGTCGGCATCCCCGCCTGCATCGCCTCCGCCGACCTGGCGGTGACGGGGCTGCTGGGCTCCCTTGACACAATGGCGCCATGAGCAGCGAGACCAGCGTCGGCAAGCGGGCCAAGGAGCTCAACGACACCATCCGCTACACGATGTGGTCGGTCTTCCGGCTCCGCGACCTGATCGGCGACGCCGACCGTGACGCCGAGGCGGCCGAGGTCGCCGACCTCCTCGCCAAGCTCGCGGCCGACGACGTCGTCACGCGTGGCATCTACGACGTCGCCGGGCTGAGGGCCGACGCCGACGTCATGGTCTGGTGGCACGCCGCGACCGTCGAGCAGGTCCAGGCGGCCTACCACCAGCTGCGCTCCACCCGCTTCGGCCGGCGCCTCGACCCGGTGTGGAGCCAGGTGGCGCTGCACCGTCCTGCGGAGTTCAACAAGAGCCACATCCCCGCCTTCCTGGCCGGGGAGGACGCCCGCGACTACATCTGCGTCTACCCCTTCGTGCGCTCCTACGAGTGGTACCTCCTGGAGGACTCCGAGCGCCGCGCCATGCTCGCCGAGCACGGCCAGATGGCCCGCGGCTTCCCCGACGTGCGCGCCAACACCGTCGCGAGCTTCGCCCTCGGCGACTACGAGTGGCTGCTGGCCTTCGAGGCCGACGAGCTCCACCGCATCGTCGACCTGATGCGTCACCTGCGCGCCTCGGAGGCGCGGCGCCACGTGCGCGAGGAGGTGCCCTTCTACACCGGGCGACGCCGCGAGCCCGCGGAGCTGCTGGCCCAGCTGCCCTGACCCGTCCCCTGGACGGAGGCCGGAGACGAGCCGGGCGGAACCCGAGCCGCGCGTGGCGCGTCGCACCACCATGCGGACCCCGGGGCTCCTCCTGCTGGCGCTGGTCGTGACGGCGTGCGGCAGTGGTCCCGGCGGCCCCGGGTCCGCGTCCAGCCCGCAGCCCGACCCCGAGCGGGAGCAGGAGTACGCCGCCGTCGGCACCGTGCTCGACGCCGGTCGTGGTCCGGAGCTCTGCCTGGGCGGGGTGGCGGATTCCTACCCGCCGCAGTGCGGCGGACCGGCGGTGGCCGGGTGGTCCTGGCGGTCGGTCGAGCACGAGTCGGCCTCCGGCGTCCGGTGGGGCGAGTACGCCGTGACCGGCACGTGGGACGGCGAGACCCTCACCCTCACCGACTCCCCGCGACGCGCTCGCGCCGACGACTACCCGGCCCCGGCGTCCGACGGGAGCGACTTCGGCACGCCGTGCCGCGTGCCGCGCGGCGGGTGGGCCCCCGCCCCTCCCGACGGCTGGCAGGACGCCGGCTTCCAGCGTGCCCTGCTCCTGGCGGAGCAGGTCGACGGGGTCGGGCAGGTGTGGGGCGACGACGGCGCGCGCGACGGCTTCGAGGGTGGTGCCGGCGACCCCGAGCGCCTCGTGCTCAACGTGACGGTCACCGGCGACGCCGCCGCCCGTGAGGCAGCCGCGCGCACGCTGCGGGCGGCGTACGACGGCGACGTGTGCGTCTCGCGCGCCGACCACTCGCGCCGCGACCTCGAGGCCGTCGCGCAGGAGATCCGGGAGCGCGACGACCTCGGCGTGCTGGTGTCGGGCACGGGGGCGCACGTCGACCTGGAGGTCGTGCACGACGACGGCACGCTCCAGGACGAGCTCGACGCGACGTACGGCGACGGGGTCGTCCGCGTCACCTCGGCGCTGCGACCCGTCGGCTGACTAGCCCTCGGCGGTCTCGCTGACCGGCTCGAGCTTCATGCTCACCGAGTTGATGCAGTAGCGCAGGTCGGTCGGGGTGCCGTAGCCCTCGCCCTCGAAGACGTGCCCGAGGTGGGAGCCGCACGTGGCGCAGCGCACCTCGGTGCGCACCTGGCCGAAGCTCTTGTCCTGGATGTACTCCACCCGGTCCTCGGCGAGCGGCGCGTAGAACGACGGCCACCCGCAGTGGGAGTCGAACTTGGTCTCGGAGCGGAAGAGCTCCGCCCCGCAGGCGCGGCAGGAGTAGACGCCCTCGGTCTTGGTGTCGGTGTACTCGCCCACGAAGGGGCGCTCGGTGCCGGCTTGGCGCAGCACGTGGAACTCCTCCGCGGAGAGCTCCTCGCGCCACTGCGCGTCGGTCTTCTCGACCTCGTATCCCATGCCCCGATCGTAGTTCTCCGGACAAGGGGGCGCGGCACTGGTTCAGTTGGTGACCCCTGGGTAATAACCACGTGAGTGGACAGTCGTTCACTCAAGCAGGAACGTCACGAGAGGGGAGCCGGATGGTCGCGGAGCGCATCAGCTGGGAGTCCGTACGCCGCGTGGGCTCGCGCATCACCACGCCGCTGAGCCCCGACGACTACCTGCGCCTGGTCAACCCGCTGTGGACCTCGCGCGAGCTGCGCGGCCGCATCGAGGAGGTCGTCCGGGAGACCGACGACGCGGCCACCATCGTGATCCGTCCCGGCTGGGGCTGGCACTACGACCACAAGCCCGGTCAGTACGTCGGCATCGGCATCCAGGTCGACGGCAAGTTCCACTGGCGCTCCTACTCGGTCTCCTCGCCCCCGCGGCGCTCCGGCGGCACCATCGCGATCACGGTGCGCGCCATGCCGGAGGGCTTCCTCTCCGAGCACCTGGTCTCCGGTCTCGAGCCCGGCACGATCCTCCGGCTGGCCAAGCCGCAGGGCGACTTCGTGCTGCCGGACCCGCCGCCGGCACGGATGCTCTTCCTGGTCGGCGGCAGCGGGATCACGCCGGTGATGGCGATGCTGCGCACGCTGCACCGCCGCGGCTCGCTGCCCGACGTACGCCTCGTCTACAGCTCGACCACCGAGGAGCGGATGATCTTCCGCGACGAGCTGCGCAGCCTGGCCGAGGAGCACGACGGCTTCTCGCTGCACGAGCAGTACACCGACAGCGACGGCGTGCTGTCCTTCCCCGACGACCTCGAGCAGCTGTGCCCCGACTGGCGCGAGCGCGAGACCTACGCGTGCGGTCCCGCCCCCATGCTCGACGCCTGCGAGGAGGCCTTCGAGGCGGCCGGGCTCGAGGAGCGGCTGCACCTCGAGCGCTTCTCGCTCGACCTCGGGGGCGACGGCGCCGAGGGCGGCACGCTGACCTTCTCCAACACCAACAAGTCCTACGACGCCGACGGCGCCGAGACCGTGCTCGAGGCGGGCGAGGCCGCCGGCGTCGGCATGCCCTACGGCTGCCGCATGGGCATCTGCCACACCTGCACGCTCACGCTCGTCGAGGGCACGGTGCGCGACCTGCGCAGCGGTGAGGAGCTCTCGGGTCCCAACGAGCGGATCCAGACCTGCGTCACCGCGCTCGCGGGCGACTGCACCCTCGACATCTGAGCCTCACCAGGCTCCACCACCCACCCCGATCACCGACCCCCGAGCTCGACCGCCGACCCGAAGGGAAGCCACATGGCCATCGCGGACGTCAAGGAGTACACCCACCTCAGCAGCGAGGAGGTGGAGGAGCTCGGTCGTGAGCTGGACCAGATCCGGCAGGACATCGAGGAGTCGCGCTGCGACGCCGATGCGGCGTACATCAACCGCCTCATCAAGGTGCAGCGCGGCCTCGCGGCGGCCGGGCGCGTCACGCTCTTCGCCAGCCGCTGGCGGCCGGCCTGGGTGGCCGGCACCGCGATGCTCGGCGTGGCCAAGATCCTGGAGAACATGGAGATCGGCCACAACGTGATGCACGGCCAGTGGGACTGGATGAACGACCCCGAGATCCACTCCAGCACCTGGGAGTGGGACACCGCCCAGCCGGCCGAGCAGTGGAAGCACAGCCACAACTACGTGCACCACCAGTTCACCAACGTGCTCGGCCACGACAACGACATCGGCTACGGCATCCTGCGGATGGCGCGCGAGCAGAAGTGGCACCCGGCCAACCTCGGGCAGCCGGTCTACAACGCCCTGCTCGCGACGCTCTTCCAGTGGGGCGTGGCGCTGCACGACCTCGACATCGAGGCCATCCGCAAGATGGAGAAGGACCCGGAGGTGATGAAGAAGCAGCTGGCGCAGATCGGCCGCAAGGTGCGTCGCCAGGTCGGCAAGGACTACGTCATCTTCCCGCTGCTCACCGGTCCCGCCTGGCGCAGCACCATGAGCGCCAACATGACCGCCAACCTGATGCGCAACCTGTGGTCCTACATGATCATCTTCTGCGGTCACTTCCCCGACGGGGCGCTGCACTTCAGCGAGGAGGAGATCGAGGACGAGACCCGCGCCGAGTGGTACCTGCGGCAGATGCTCGGCTCGGCCAACTTCACCGGCGGCCCGCTGCTGCACGTGATGAGCGGCAACCTCGGCTACCAGATCGAGCACCACCTCTTCCCCGACCTGCCGAGCAACCGCTACGCCGAGATCAGCGACCGGGTGCGCCCGCTGTGCGAGAAGTACGGGATCCCGTACACCACCGGTCCGCTGCACCGGCAGTACGGCCAGGCGCTGCGCACGATCATGAAGCTCTCGCTGCCCAACCGCATGACCAAGGCCGACCGGCCCGACGGGCCGCACGGTCCCGAGGTGCAGCGCGGTCGGCTCAGCGACGCCGAGCGGCAGCAGAAGCGCCGCGAGCTGGGCGGGTGGAGCTCGAGGGCGAGCGCATGATCGACCAGCCCCGCGTCGGCATCGGCGCGATCCCCTTCGCCAGCCGGGGCGACCTCGGCCTCGACAAGATGCGCGTCGTGCAGTGCGCGCTGAGCCGCATCTGCGGGGTCTGCGCGCAGACCCTCGACCGGCCGGTGGTCTTCCTGGGCAGCGAGCAGGAGGCCGCCCGCAACGCCTTCTGGTTCCCGCCGACCCACCGCTCCTGCGCCGAGCACGCGCTGCGCACCTGGGCGCGTGACTGGCCGGCCTCCATGGGCCAGCGGGAGCCGGTCGCGCGCTGGGTGATGGTGGCGACCTCCGGCTTCGAGTTCGTGCGCCCGACGCGCGAGCTGGTCGACCGGCGGCCGACCTTCGCACCCAACTCGCTGGTCGAGGAGCTGCCGCTCCCCGCCTGACCCGCGCGTAGGTTGTGCCCATGGCGACCAAGCCCGTGCTCCTCGACGCCGACGGGCTCGAGGTGCGCGTCACCAGCCCCGACCGGGTGATCTACCCCGCCACCGAGCGGACTCCCGAGGTCACCAAGCAGCAGGTGGTGGAGTACTACCTCTCCGTCGGCGACGGGGTGATGCGCGCCCTGCGAGACCGCCCGACGGCGCTCGAGCGCTGGACCACGGGCGTGCACGAGGGCATCAACCTCGCGACCGGCCGGGGCGACAAGAGCGACGCCTTCTACTCCAAGCGCGTGCCCAAGGGTGCTCCGGCGTACGTCGAGACGACCCGGGTCGCCTTCCCGAGCGGGCGACCCGCCGACGAGGTCTGCGTGGCCAACCTGGCGACCGTCGGCTGGTGCGCGCAGATGGGCACGATCACCTTCCACCCGTGGCCGACCCGCCGCGACGACAACGACCACCCCGACGAGCTGCGCATCGACCTCGACCCGCAGCCGGGCACGACCTTCGCCGACGCCGTGCGCGTGGCCGGGGTCGCCCGGGAGCTGCTGGCCGAGCACGGCCTGACCGGGTGGGCCAAGACCAGCGGCAACCGGGGCGTGCACGTCTACGTGCGCATCGAGCCCCGGTGGGACTTCGTCGACGTGCGCCACGCCGCGCTCGGCCTCGGCCGCGCGCTGGAGCAGCGCGACGACGGCGTGACCACCAAGTGGTGGAAGGAGGAGCGGGGGGAGCGGATCTTCGTCGACTTCAACCAGAACTGCCGCGACCGCACCATCGCCTCGGCGTACTCCCTGCGCCCGCAGCCGGGCGCCCCCGTGTCGACGCCTGTCACCTGGGAGGAGCTGGCCGAGCTGACCGACCCGCGCGAGCTCAACCTGTGGAGCGTGCCGGAGCGCGTGGCCGACGGCGACCCGTGGGCCGGCATCGACGACGCGGCCGGCGACCTCACCCCGCTCATCGAGCTGTACGACGCGTCGCCCGAGGGCGAGGCCAACTACCCGCCCGACTACCCCAAGATGCCGGGGGAGCCGCCGCGGGTGCAGCCCTCGAAGAAGGTCGCCTCGCACTGGGACGAGCACGGGCGTCGCATCGAGGACTGATCCTGTCCTGCTGAGGGACCATGCTGCCCGCATGATCGAGATCCGACCGGCCACGCCCGAGCGCTTCCACGACGTCGCCACGCTGGTGGGGCCGGCCACGCCGGGGGCCTCCGCCTGCTGGTGCCTCTCGCAGCGGCTGACCTCGGGAGAGCTGGCGGCCCTCGACCCGGGGGAGCGGGCCGGCGTGGCGCGCGGGCTGTGCGGGCGCGACCCGGCTCCCGGTGTGCTCGCCTACGACGGCGAGCGGGCGGTGGGCTGGGCCTCGGCCGGTCCGCACGCGGCGTACGGCCGGCTCAGCCGCTCGCGCACGCTGCCCCCGCCCGGCGACCCGGCGGCCACCTGGGTCGCGCCCTGCTTCGTGGTGCGGACAGGGCACCGGGGGCAGGGGGTCGCCGGCCACCTCCTCGAGGGCGTCGTCGAGCTCGCCCGCGCCCACAGGGCGAGCGCGGTCGAGGGCTACCCGGTCGACAACGACGGACAGCGGGTCAGCGCCGTGCTGGCGTACGTCGGCACCCGCGCCCTCTTCGAGCGGCACGGCTTCGCCCTCGTCGGCCCCACGACGTCCCGCAGCGGCGGCCGGCCGAGGGTCGTGGTGAGACTCGAGCTGTAGCGGCGCTCAGGCCGGGGGGTCGACGTCGGCGCCCAGCGAGCGGGCGAAGGAGCGCAGGCTCTCCAGCCCGAAGGAGTCGATGGGCGGGTATGCCGTCGCGGTGAGGCGGTGGACGACCTGACGCACGCCCTTGTCGCCGAGGGCGGCCGCGAGCACCTCCTGGGCGGCGAGCAGGCGCTCGTCGTCGGGGAGCGACGCGAGGTCGGGGTGGTGGACCTCGACGGAGAGGCGACCGGCGTCGACGCGCGCACCCACGGCGACGTCACCGAGTCTGAGGCTGCGGCCGGCCACGTCGAGGGTGCTGGTGAGGTCGGCGAGCGGCGGTCGGGGTGCCGCGCCGCGCTTGCGGAACAGGGCCATGGCTGCCGCAGCCTAGGTCATCGCCGCGCCGCCACGGGCCCGGGCCCGTCGCCCGGGTCGCGGTGCTCGTGCTCGAGCAGGTGCAGCACGGGGACGCGGAGCCGCCGCTCGGCCCTGGAGGTCCAGTCGAGGTGGAAGAGCTCGCGGATCACGTGGGGGCGGGTGAGCACGATGACCTCACGGGCGTCGAGCTCGGCGACCTTGTCGATCAGGGCCTGCACCGGCTCCTGGCACACCGGCGACCCCGTGGCCCGGGCCCCGGTCGCCTCCAGCGCCGTGACCGACGAGCGCACCCGCGCCCGGCACTCGTCGAGCAGCTCCTCGCGCAGGTCGTCGTCGCTGCCGGGCAGGGTGACCGACGGCGCGACGAAGACCTCGCCGGTCGAGAGCGCGCCCATCGCCCCCTCGACCCCGCCGGCGGGGTCCTCGACCGGCAGCAGCACGTGGTAGCAGACCTGCTCGTCGATGCCCTGGTGGAGCGCGAGCAGCTGGGCGGCGTCGACCTGGTCGATCTCGCGCTCGACGAGCACGACGACGTCGTAGAAGCCGCTGCCGGGGCCCATCTCCCCAGCATGCCGCGCCGCCTAGGCGTTGTCGACGCGCAGCACGGACCCGAGGTCGTAGCGGGCGACCTCCTCGAGCTGGTCGTAGCCGCACGAGGAGGGGTTGCGGTCGGGGCGCCAGCGCTTGAACTGCGCGGTGTGGCGGAAGCGCCGACCCTCCATGTGCTCGTAGCCGACCTCCAGCACCCGCTCGGGGCGCAGCGGCGTGAAGGAGAGGTCCTTGCCCTGGCTCCACCGGCTCTGGGTGCCCGGCACGCGGTCGGGGTTGGCCACCGCGTCACCTGCCCAGCGGGCCCAGGGGTGCTCGGCGATCGGGCACTCCAGCGGGCGCAGCTCCTCGATCAGCTCGGCCCGCCGGGCCTCGGTGAAGGAGGCGGCGACGCCGACGTGCTGCAGCGCGTCGCCGTCGTAGAGGCCCAGCAGCAGCGAGCCGAGCAGCGGGCGCGCCTCGGTGGAGGTCTTGTGGAGCCGGTAGCCCGCCACCACGACGTCGGCCGTGCGGGCGTGCTTGACCTTGAGCATGGTGCGGGCGTTCTCGACGTACGGCGCCCCGAGCGGCTTGGCGACCACCCCGTCGAGCCCGGCGCCCTCGAAGTGCTCGAACCACTCCTCGGCCTCGGCCGCGTCGGTCGTGGTGCGGGTCAGGAAGCACGGCCCCGCGAGACCAGCCAGGCTCGCCTCCATGCGGGCGCGACGCTCGGAGAAGGGTGCGTCGACGAGCGACTCCTCGCCCAGGGCCAGCACGTCGAAGGCGACGAACGACGCGGGCGTGCGCTCGGCGAGCGTTGCGATGCGCGACGCGGCGGGGTGGATCCGCTCCTGCAGCACCTCGAACTCGAGCCGGTCGCCCTGCGCCACGAAGAGCTCTCCGTCGAGCACGCACCGCTCGGGCAGCTGGTCGCGCACGGCCTCGACGACCTCGGGGAAGTAGCGCGTGAGCGGCTTGGTGTTGCGCGAGGTGAGCTCGACCTCGTCGCCGTCGCGGAAGACCAGGCAGCGGAAGCCGTCCCACTTCGGCTCGAAGGAGAGCCCGCCGTCGAACTTCGCGGGGTCGGGCACGCCCTTGACCGACTTGGCGAGCATCGGGCGCACGGGCGGCATCACGGGGAGGTGCACGTGGCCGAACCTACGACAGCCCTGCGACATACTCACCCGCATGAGTGCCCTGAGCGAGTCCCTGCGGCTGCCCGACGGCCCGGTCGACCTGGCTCGGCTGCCCACCGACGCCCGCCCCGGCTTCGAGGGCCGCAAGCGCGACGCCGTCGTTGCGATGGTCGAGCTCGGCGCCGAGCTGGCCGACCTGCAGGAGCGGCTGCACGCCGACGCCTACACCGGCGGCTCGCGCCGGGTGCTCGTCGTGCTCCAGGGCATGGACACCTCCGGCAAGGGCGGCGTGGTCAACAAGGCGATCGGGCTGCTCGACCCCATCGGCGTCCGGATCACCTCCTTCAAGAAGCCCACCGAGGAGGAGCTCGCCCACGACTTCCTCTGGCGCATCGACCGGGCGCTCCCCGGGCCGGGCGTCGTCGGGGTCTTCGACCGCTCGCACTACGAGGACGTGCTGGTGCCGCGGGTGCACGCGTACGCCGACGAGGCCGAGCTCGACCGCCGGTACGACGCCATCGACGCGTGGGAGCGTGCGCTGGTCGCGGGAGGCACCCCGGTGCTCAAGTGCTTCCTGCACATCAGCAAGCAGACCCAGCGCGAGCGGCTGCTGGCGCGGCTGGACGACCCGCTGAAGCGCTGGAAGTTCAAGCCCGGCGACATCGACGAGCGCGCCCACTGGGAGGCCTACCAGGCGGCGTACACCCAAGCGCTGGAGCGCTGCCACACCGACGTGGCGCCGTGGCACGTCGTGCCCAGCGACACCAAGTGGTACCGCAACTGGGCCGTCGCCACGCTGCTGCTGGAGCTGCTGCGCGGGATGGACCTGCAGTGGCCCGAGCCCGACTACGACGTGGAGGAGCAGCGCGCGCGGCTGCTCGGGGAGGGTGCGTGAGGCGCCGATGAGGACGGTCACGGCCACCCGCTACGTCACGCCGCTGCGCGAGGGGGGCTCGCTCCCCGGGATCGTGGAGGCCGACGACCTCGGCACCTACGTGGTGAAGTTCCGCGGCGCCGGCCAGGGCCTGCGGGTGCTGGTGGCCGAGGTCGTCGTCGCCGGCGTGGCCGCCCTGGTCGACGTGCCGGTGCCCGAGCTGGTGACGGTCGACCTGCCGCGCGACATCGCGCGCTACGAGGCCGACGAGGAGGTGCAGGACCTGCTGACCGCCAGCCTCGGGCTCAACCTCGGCGTCGACCTGCTCCACCGTGCCTTCGGGTACGACGCGTCCTTCGAGCCCGACCCCGACCTCGCCGGCCGGATCCTGTGGCTGGACGCGCTCACCGCCAACGTCGACCGCTCGTGGCGCAACCCCAACCTGCTGCTGTGGCCGCGGGTCGGTCGCAGCGACCTCTACGCCATCGACCACGGCGCCTCGCTCTACTTCCACTACTCGTGGCCCGGGGGCAGCAGCGACCCCGCGCGGTTCGCGGCGCAGGCCTACGACGCCGGCGAGCACATCCTGCGCCGTCACGCCGACCGGGCGCGCGCCCAGGACGCCGACCTCGCCGCGCGGCTCACCCGTCCGGCCCTGGAGGCGGTGCTGGCCGAGGTGCCGGAGGAGTGGCTCGAGCCGGTGCCCGGCGCCGACGACGCCGCCGCGCTCCGGGCTCGCTACGTCGACCACCTGCTGGCGCGCGTCGCCGGTCCGCGGGGGTGGCTGCCGTGACCCTCCCGGACGCCTCGTCGCGCACGGCCTTCCAGTACCTCGTGCTGCGCTGCGTGCCGCGGGTCGAGCGCGAGGAGTTCGTCAACGTCGGCGTCGTCCTCTACTGCGAGGCCGCGGGCTTCCTCGACACCGCCTCCCACGTGGACGACGCACGGCTGCGCGCCCTCGACGCGGAGGTCGACGTCGCGTCGGTGCGGCGGGCGCTCCGGGGCGTCGCGGAGGTCTGCCGCGGCGGCGCCAGCCTCGACCTGGCGGTCGGCTCGCGCGCCACGGCCTACGGCACCCGCGAGGTCGCCGACACCCTGGGCACTCGCTTCGGGCTGCTCCGCGCTCCCCGCAGCACCGTCGTCCAGCCCGGGCCCGTGCACGGCGGCACCACCGGCGACCCCGCCGCCGAGCTCACGCGGCTGCTCGCGGCGTACGTGCTGTAGCCAGCCGGCCGCGACGGATTCACCGGCCGGCCGGTGAAACCGGCACTGGCGCGCCGAAACACCGTCGCGTCAGTGCCGGTTTCGACGCGCCAGTGACCAGCTCGTCCCGGTACGCCGTCGCGCAGCCTCAGACGGGGACGAGCTCCACGGCGCCGACGGCGTAGCGGGCGAGCACGGCGCGAGCGAGCTCGGGCGCCGGGCCGAGCGGGTCGGAGACGGCGATGGCGCCGGCCTCGCGCGCCAGCTCGGCCGCCCGGTCGGGCAGGAAGCCGGGGGCGATGAACATCGACGCGACGGCCACGTGGCGCTTGCCCTCGGCGCGGAAGGCGCGCACCGCCTCGCCGGTGGCCGGGGGAGCGGCCGAGGCGAAGGCCGCGGTCACCGGCAGCTTGTGGCGGGCGCCCCAGACGCGGGCCAGGCGCGCGACGGCCTGGTTGGCCACGAGGTCGCTGGAGCCGGCCGTGGCCAGCACCAGCGCGTCGAGCTCGCGCACCCGCTCACGCCGCAGCGTCTCGCGCAGGCGCTCGTCGAGCACGCCGAGGAAGGAGGGCTCGTGGCCCAGGATGCGGCTGGCCCGCACCCGCAGGCCCGGGTGCCGCTGCATCGCCTCCTCGACGACCCGGGGCACGTCGACGGTGGCGTGGTAGGCCTCGCTGAGCAGCAGGGGGACGGCCACGACCTCCTCCACGCCGTCGGCGACGAGCCGGTCGACGACGTCGTGCACGGAGGGCTGGGCGAGCTCGAGGAACGAGCTCTCGATCCGCAGGTCGGGGCGCATCCGGCGGATCAGGTCGGTCAGGGCGTTGATGGTGGCGGCAGAGCGGGGGTCGCGGCTGCCGTGGGCGATGGTCAGCAGTGCTGGAGCGGTCATGGCCGGCTCCCTTCGGACGAAGTGGTGGTGGCACGGACGGCGGCGTCCGGCGGTGGGACGGGGGACCGGTGCGCTAGATGTGGATCCCGCACTCGGTCTTGTTGGTGCCGGCCCAGCGACCCGAGCGAGGGTCGTCACCGGGCGCGACGCGGCGGGTGCACGGCCAACAGCCGATGGACGGGTAGCCGTCGTACTGCAGCGGGTTGACCAGGACGCCGTGCTCGTCGATGTAGCGGTCGACGTCGTCGTCGCTCCAGCGCGCCAGCGGCGAGACCTTGACCTTCTGCTTGCCCTCGTCCCAGCCGACGACCGGCGCGATGACGCGGTCGTGGGTCTCGGCCCGGCGCAGGCCCGTGGCCCAGGCGTCGTACGACGCGAGGCCCTCGCGCAGCGGCGCGACCTTGCGCAGCGCGCAGCACAGGTCGGGGTCGCGCTGGAAGAGGTCGGGGCCGTAGGCCGCGTCCTGCTCCGCCACGGTCTGCTTGGGCAGCAGCGTGACCAGGTTGACCGGCATCGTGGCCGCCACGGCATCGCGGGTGCCCACCGTCTCGGCGAAGTGGTAGCCGGTGTCGAGGAAGACCACGTCGATGCCGGGGGCGACCGTCGAGGCCAAGTGCGCCAGCACGGCGTCGCCCATCGAGGAAGTGATGCAGAAGCGGGCGCCGAAGGTGGCGACCGCCCACTCGATGATGTCCTCGGCGGGCGCGAGCTCGAGCTCGGCGCCGACGTGGGAGACGATCTCGCGCAGCTCGTCGGTGTCGCGACCCTCGGTGTCGGAGCCGCGGTTGGCGCGGGCGCGGGTCGTCGACAGCGCGGTCACCGGGCACGCTCCGTGCGCTCGGCGGCCACACTGGCCGGTGGCCGCAGCTGGCCCAGCAGGGAGACCTTGAAGGCCCGCAGGCAGGAGTGGCACTCCCACGCGCCGTGGCCCGAGCCCTGGGGGGGGTCGACCTCGTGCGGGCGCAGGTCCTCCTCGCCGCAGTAGGGGCAGTGGAAGGGCACCGAGCGGCCGCTCACGACGCCGCCTCGGAGAGCGACTTCTCGCCGCGCAGCAGCACCTCGTCGGCGCGTGCGGCCCAGCGGGCGAACTCCTCGCCGGGCTCGCGGTCGGCCAGGTAGTTGCCGACCACGACGGTGACGTAGTCGTCGAGCCCCGCGCTGGTGATCTTGTGGGCCCGCAGCTTCTTGCCGAAGACCGGGTCGAGGCCGAGCGCGCCGCCGAGGTGCACCTGGAAGCCCTCGACCTGCTCGCCCTCGTCGTCGAGCACCAGCATGCCCTTGAGGCCGATGTCGGCGACCTGGGTGCGGGCGCAGGCGTTGGGGCAGCCGTTGACGTTGACCGAGATGGTGGTGTCGAGGTCGGGGAATCGCTGCTCGAGCGAGGCGACCAGGTCGATCGCGCGCTGCTTGGTGTCGACGATGGCGAGCTTGCAGTACTCGATGCCGGTGCACGCCATGGTGGCGCGGCGCCAGCCGGAGGGCCGGGCCTCCAGCCCGATCTCGCGCAGGTCGGTGATGACGTCCTCGACGTGCTGCTCCTCCACGCCGAGCACCACGAGCTTCTGGTGCGCGGTCAGGCGGGCGCCGTCGGCGGCGTACCGCTCCACGACGTCACCGACGCCGGTGAGCACCTCGCCGTTGATGCGACCGGCGACAGGGGCGACGCCGATGTAGAAGCGGCCGTCCTTCTGCGGGTGCACGCCGATGTGGTCGGAGGCGCCGGCGACGGGCTCGGGCGAGGGCAGCGAGACCAGCTCGCGGTGCAGGTACTCGGTCTCGAGCACCTCGCGGAAGCGCTCCACGCCCCAGTCGGCGACGAGGAACTTCAGCCGCGCCCGCGAGCGCAGCCGCCGGTAGCCGTAGTCGCGGAAGACGCCGGCCACGGCCGACCAGGCGTCGGGCACCTCGTCGAGGGGGATCCAGACGCCCAGCTTCTGCGCCAGCATCGGGTTGGTGGAGAGACCACCGCCGACCCAGAGGTCGAAGCCGGGCCCGTGCTCGGGGTGCACCGTGCCGACGAAGGAGACGTCGTTGACCGACGGCACGCAGTCGTGCCCCGGGTGGCCGCTGGCGGAGGTCTTGAACTTGCGCGGCAGGTTGGAGTACGCCGGGTCGCCGATGTAGCGGCGCTTGATCTCCTCGAGCGCGGGCGTCGCGTCGATGATCTCCTCGGCGGCCACGCCGGCCACGGGGGAGCCCAGGAAGGGGCGGGGTGAGTCGCCGCAGGCCTCGAGGCTGGTCATGCCGACGTCGTCGAGCCGCTGCCAGATCTCGGGCACGTCCTCGACCCGGATCCAGTGGTACTGGATGTTCTGCCGGTCGGTGATGTCGGCGGTGCCGCGGGCGAAGTCGGTGCCGATGCTGCCGAGGGCGCGCAGCTTGGCCGAGTCGAGCAGCGCGCCGTCGCTGCGGACGCGGAGCATGAAGAACTCGTCGTCGAGCTCCTCCTCCTCGAGCACCGCGGTCTTGCCGCCGTCGAAGCCCGGGGCGCGCTGGGTGTAGAGACCCATCCACCGGAAGCGACCGCGCAGGTCGGCCGGGTCGATGGAGGCGAAGCCACGCTTGGAGTAGACGTAGCGGATGCGGTCCCGCACGTTGAGCGGGTTGTCGTCCTTCTTGGCCTGCTCGTTCTTGTTCAGCGGCTCGGTGTAGCCGAGCGCCCACTGGCCCTCGCCGCGCTTGGGGCGGGCGCGACCGGAGCGGCCGACGCGTCCGGAGGTCGCTGCCGTGGTGTCGGGGGCTGCGCTGCTGCTGGAGCTGCTCATGGTGTCTGGAGTCCTCGGGCGGTGGAGGTGACCGCGGGCTCGGACGACAGCGGTGTCGTCGCTGGTCGCCGGCGCGGTCGGGGCTGGGGGAGACGGACCGTCAGCCGTGGCGACACATCATGCTGCGGGTGCGACCGAGGTCCACGTGACGACGCGTCACGAGGCGGAGGGTGCGCGCAGCGGTGGCCATGGACCCGAGTCTCGACTCGTGGACACCCCGACACCAAACTCGAATCTCATGTGGTGAGACGCGCATCCACGATGTGGACAGACTGCGGGGGAGGTGACGGCGGGCCGCGGCGGCTCCTAGTCTGGCGTCATGAGCGCTGCTTCCACAGGTGAGCCGATGGGCAAGACCGTCTCGGCGGCGTACGACGCCGCGCTGGAGGTGATCGCCGCCGTCGAGCCGCGTGTGGCGCAGGCCACACGGCAGGAGCTGGCCGACCAGCGGAGCTCGCTGAAGCTCATCGCCTCGGAGAACTACGCCTCGCCGGCCGTGCTGCTGACGATGGGCACCTGGTTCAGCGACAAGTACGCCGAGGGCACCGTGGGCCACCGCTTCTACGCCGCGTGCCAGAACGTCGACACCGTGGAGGCGCTCGCGGCCGAGCACGCCCGCGAGCTCTTCGGCGCGCCGTACGCCTACGCCCAGCCGCACTCGGGCATCGACGCCAACCTGGTCGCCTTCTGGTCGATCCTGGCCAACCGCGTCGAGACGCCCGCGCTCGCCGAGAAGGGCGTGCGCAACGTCAACGAGCTCACCGAGGACGACTGGGAGACGCTGCGCAAGCGCTTCGGCGAGCAGCGTCTGCTCGGCATGTCGCTCGACGCCGGCGGCCACCTGACCCACGGCTTCCGGCCCAACATCAGCGGCAAGATGTTCCACCAGCAGCAGTACGGCACCGACCCGACGACCGGGCTGCTCGACTACGACGCCGTGGCCGCCAAGGCGCGCGAGTTCAAGCCGCTGGTGCTGGTCGCGGGCTACTCGGCGTACCCCCGCCGGGTCGACTTCGCCCGGATGCGCGAGATCGCCGACGAGGTCGGCGCCGTGCTGATGGTCGACATGGCGCACTTCGCCGGGCTGGTGGCCGGCAAGGTCTTCACCGGCGACGAGGACCCCGTCCCGCACGCCCACGTGGTCACGACCACGACGCACAAGTCGCTGCGCGGCCCGCGCGGCGGCCTGGTGCTGGCGCAGGAGGAGTTCGCCGCCGACGTCGACCGCGGCTGCCCGATGGTGCTCGGTGGCCCGCTCTCGCACGTGATGGCCGCCAAGGCCGTGGCCCTCGCCGAGGCCCGCCAGCCCGCCTTCCAGACCTACGCGCAGGCTATCGCCGACAACGCCAAGGCGCTCGCGGAGGGCTTCCTGACCCGCGACGCGACGCTGGTCACCGGTGGCACCGACAACCACCTGGTGCTGCTCGACGTCTCGTCGTACGGCCTGACCGGCCGGCAGGCGGAGTCGGCGCTGCTCGAGGCCGGCGTGGTCACCAACCGCAACTCGGTGCCGCGCGACCCCAACGGCGCCTGGTACACCTCCGGCGTGCGCCTCGGCACCCCCGCGCTGACGACGCGCGGCTTCGGTCCCGCCGAGTTCGACACCGTCGCCTCGATGATCGTCGAGGTGCTCTCGCAGACCCAGCCCGGCACCACCAAGGCCGGCGGCCCCTCGAAGGCGTCGTACGTGCTCGCCGACGGCGTCGCCGACCGCGTCCGCGCCCGCTCCGCCGAGCTCCTCGCAGCCAACCCGCTCTACCCGGGCCTCGAGCTCGGCTGAGGGTCGGCTGGCTGCTGGGGGAGGCGAAGTCACTGGTTCACCAGTGACTTCGCCACGTGACCAAGGAGATCTTCTTGGCGAAGTGGCAGTCTCACTGGTCAACCAGTGACTTCGCCCCAGCGGCGGGCCGCCTCAGACCAGCTCGGCGAGGTGGACGACGGCGTCGCCGCGGTTGACCACGGGAGCGGTGGTGTGGCCGATGACGAGGCCGTCGCGGTCGGCGTGCACGAGGCGGACGCGCTTGCCGAAGCCGTCGAAGAGGCCACCGAGGCGCTCGCCCTTCTCGACCCGCTGGCCGAGCGACGCCTCGAAGTGCAGCAGCCCGGTGCCGCGCGAGCGCACCCAGCCGCTGCGGCGCGACTCGGCGACCTCGCCGTCGGGCTCGGGGGCGTCGTCGACCATGCCGAGCAGCGCCAGCACCCGGCGTACGCCGCGCACCCCGGCGGCGATCGCCCAGGGGTCCATCCGCCAGGCCTCGCCGGCCTCGTAGAGCAGCACCTTGGCGCCGGCGTCGCGGCCCGCCTGCCGCAGCGAGCCGTCGCGCAGCGGCGCGTGCAGCATCAGCGGGGCACCGAAGGCCTCCGCGAGCTCGCGCGTGCGGGGGTCGTCGAGGTCGGCGCGCACCTGCGGGAGGTTGGTGCGGCGGTCGGAGCCGGTGTGCAGGTCGATGCCCACCGAGCACTTGCTGACCACCTCGGTCATCATCAGGTGCGCCACCCTGCTGGCCAGCGATCCGCGCGGCGAGCCGGGGAAGGACCGGTTGAGGTCGCGGCGGTCGGGCAGGTAGCGGTCGCCGTTCATGAAGCCCAGCACGTTGACGATCGGCACGGCCACCAGCGTGCCGCGCAGCGTCCGGGGGTCGAGGTCGGCGAGCACCTGCCGCACCACCTCGACGCCGACCGCCTCGTCGCCGTGGACGGCAGCGTCGACCCACACCACGGGGCCGTCGTCGCGGCCGTGGAGCACCCGCAGCGGCAGGTCGACGTCGGCACCCGTGACGAGCCGCATGATGGGCAGCGACAGCGACTGCGCGCGCCCGGGACGCACCCGCACGCTGCCGATCTCGAACGAAGGTCGCGCCACCTCAGCGCCCCCGGTTGCGCCGGCGCAGCGCGAGCGGCGGCCGGCCCCCGACGTACGACGCCGCCGGGTCGACGAGGAAGCCCTGCGCGAGCGCCTCGCGTCCGACGAGCATCCGGAAGTCCATCTCGTCGCGGCGGCTCAGCGTCACCTCGGCGGGCACGCTGCGCCCGACCAGGCGGATCCGGAGGCCGACGACGATCCGGGTCTCGGCGTGGCCGGAGCTGCTGCGCACCTCGCGCTCGTCGAGCACGGGGCACGTGGCGGGGACCAGGTCGTCCTCGTTGCCCTGCCAGGGGCGTACGGTGAAGCGCGCCACCCGCTCGCCGCCCTCGCGCTCGTGCTCGAGGTCGAAGGCGTGGAGCGAGGAGGTGCGCGCCCCGGTGTCGATCTTGGCCTTGATCCAGTCGACGCCGAGGTCGGGCAGGCTCACCCACTCCCGCCACCCGGTCCGGGTGTAGGGGCCGAGCTCGGCCCCGCCGGGTACGTCCACGTCGTCTACTCCTGAAGGCAAGGTGTGTGCATGAAGCTCGCGATCCTGTCCCGGGCACCCCGTGCGTACAGTACGCAGCGCCTGCGGACCGCCGCGCTCGACCGTGGCCACGACGTCAAGGTCCTCAACACGCTCCGCTTCGGCATCGACCTCTCGGGCGACGAGCCGGACCTGCAGTTCCGGGGCAAGCGACTCTCGCAGTACGACGCGATCCTGCCGCGCATCGGCAACTCGATCACGTACTTCGGCACCGCCGTGGTGCGTCAGTTCGAGCAGATGGACGTCTACACGCCCAACACGTCGTACGGCATCGCCAACAGCCGCGACAAGCTGCGCGCCACCCAGATCCTCTCGCGCCACGAGATCGGGATGCCGGCGACGACCTTCGTGCGCGACCGCGCCGACGTGCTCCCCGCCATCGAGCGGGTCGGAGGCGCGCCCGTCGTCATCAAGCTGCTCGAGGGCACCCAGGGCATCGGCGTGATCCTCGCCCCCGACCGCAAGGTCGCCGAGGCGATCATCGAGACGCTGCAAAGCACGAAGCAGAACGTGCTGATCCAGCGCTTCGTCAGCGAGAGCCGCGGTCGCGACATCCGCGCCCTGGTCGTCGGCGACCGCGTGGTCGCGGCGATGCGGCGCGTGGCGAAGGGCGACGAGTTCCGCTCCAACGTGCACCGCGGCGGGTCGGTGGAGCCGGTCACGCTCGACCCGGCCTTCGAGGAGGCGGCGGTGCGCTCGGCGCAGATCATGGGCCTGCGCGTCGCCGGCGTCGACATGCTCGAGGGCAACGACGGCCCGCTGGTGATGGAGGTCAACTCCTCGCCGGGGCTGGAGGGCATCGAGACCGCCACCAACCTCGACGTCGCCGGCGCGATCATCGACCACATCGACAACCAGGTCGCCTTCCCCGAGATCGACGTGCGGCAGCGGCTCACCGTCTCCACCGGGTACGGCGTCGCCGAGGTGCTGGTGCACTCCGCCTCCGACATGGTCGGCAAGACCATCGGCGACTCCGGCCTCGGCGAGCGCGACATCAGCGTCCTCACGCTGCAGCGCGGCACCAGCGTCATCCCCAACCCGCGCAACCGGCACGTGCTCGAGCCCGAGGACCGGCTGCTGTGCTTCGGCAAGCTCGAGGAGATGCGCTCGATGATCCCCAGCCGCCGCCGGCGCACCCGCAAGATCCGCAAGCTCCCCGCGGACCCCCTCCACGAGTCCTGACCCACCCCCTCGTACGCCGATCCGCCCGAGATGCCGTCATCTCAGGCGGATGGGCGTGCATCTGGGGCGGATGGGCATGCATCTGGGGCGGGTCAGCGCCAGACGTAGGCGACCTCGGGGCGGCCGGTGCCGCCGTAGCGAGGGGCGCGGTCGGCGCGGCCCTCGTCGGCGAGGTGCTCGAGGTAGCGGCGGGCCGTGACGCGCGAGACGCCGACGACGTCGCCGACCTGCTTGGCCGAGAGCCCCTCCGGGTGGGCGCGCAGGGCGTCGGTGACCTGGCGCAGCGAGTCGAGGCTCATGCCCTTGGGCAGCGCCTCGCCGGTGGGGCGGGCGCGGAGCGCGCCGAAGAGCTGGTCGACGTCGTCCTGGACGACGTCGCTGGCGGCGGTCTCGAGCCGCTCGCGGTAGGCGGCGTACTGCTCGAGCTTGCCTCGGAAGGCCGCGAACGAGAAGGGCTTGAGCAGGTAGAGCACCACGCCCTGCGACACCGCCCGTCGTACGACGTCGCTGTCGCGGGCGCTGGTGACGGCGATGACGTCGGCGGCGTGACCGCCGGCGCGGATGCGCTGGAGCAGCGCGAGGCCGTGCCCGTCGGGCAGGTGCATGTCGAGCAGCACCAGGTCGACGTCGGGGTCCTGCCCGAGCAGCCGGAGCGCGTCGTGGGCGGAGCGGGCGACGCCGGCGAGCTCGAAGCCGGGCACCCGCGCGACGTACGCCGCGTGCGCCTCCGACGCGAGCTCCTCGTCCTCGACGACGAGCACGCGCACGCTCACGAGGCCTCCCCGGTGACGTCGACGGTGAAGCGGGCGCCGCCCAGCGGTGCGGTGCCGACCTCGAGCCGGCCGCCGTGCCGGGCGACGGTCTGGGCCACGATCGCGAGGCCGAGCCCCCGCCCGTCGGCCGCCTTGGTCGACCAGCCGCGCTCGAGCACCCGCGCGGCGTCCTCCGGCGCGATCCCGGGGCCGCTGTCGTCGACCTCCACGACCAGCTCCCGAGCGTCGCCGGAGAGCCGCACCGCGACGCGGCGGTCGGACCCGGCGGCGACGGCGTCGAAGGCGTTGTCGAGCAGGTTGCCGACCACCGTGACGAGGTCGCGGGAGTCGAGCGGCAGGTCGGCGGCGAGCTCGCCCTCGACGTCGAGCTCGATGCCCCGCTCGGCGGCCTGCGCGGTCTTGCCGAGCAGCAGGGCGGCGAGCACCGGCTCGTCGACCGCGGTCACGACCTCGTCGGTGAGCGCCTGCGCGACCTGCAGCTCCTCGGTGGCGAAGTCGACCGCCTCCTCCGGTCGTCCCATCTCGACGAGGGAGACCACGGAGTGCAGCCGGTTGGCCGCCTCGTGGTTCTGCGCCCGCAGCGACTCGGTGAGCCCACGCACGAGGTCGAGCTCGCCGGTCACGGTCTGCAGCTCGGTGCGGTCGCGCACGGTGAGCACGGCACCGACCCCGGCGCCGCCCCAGTAGGCCGGCGCGGTGCTGAAGACGAGCACCTGCTGGCCGAGCACGTAGGACTGGTCCTCCAGGGTCGACTCGTCGTGCACGGCCGCGACGAGGTCGGGTGGCAGGTCGAGCTCGTCGAGACGGCGTCCGACCACGTCGTCGGGCAGGGCGAGCAGCCGGCGCGACTCGTCGTTGACCAGCTGCACCCGGCGCTCGTGGTCGACCAGCAGCAGGCCCTCGCGGACGGCGCCGAGCACGGCTCGGTAGTACTCGTACATCCGGGTGATCTCCTGCTCGCCCATGCCGTGGGTCTGGCGGCGCAGCCGCCGCGAGATCAGCCACGCCCCCACGAGCCCGGCGCCCAGCGTGACGAGCGCGGCGAGCAGGATCCCCGGCAGGTCCTCGAGCAGCCGCTGGTCGATCCGGTCGACGGTGATGCCGACCGCGACGAGCGCCACGACGCGGTCGTCGTCGGCGACGACGGGCACCACGGCGCGCACCGACGGCCCCAGCGTCCCGGCGAACTCCTGGGAGAAGTCGCGGCCCTGGGGTGCCCCGCCCACGTCGCCGACGAAGCGCCGGCCGATCTCGTGGGGGTTGGGGTGCGTCCAGCGCACCCGGTCGAGGTCCATCACCACCACGAAGTCGGTGTCGGTGTCGCGACGCACCTCCTCGGCGTAGGGCTGCAGCACCGGCGTCGGCCCGGCGTCGGGCGTGAGCACGGCGCCGCGCACGGTGGGGGAGTCGGCCATCGACCGCGCCACCGCGAGCGCCTGGTCGCGCGCCCCGTCGCGGGTGTCGCGGCGGGCGTCGTACGCCGCCAGCGCCACGGCCGTCACGACGAGCGTCAGCACCACGACGACCTGCAGCCCCAGGATCTGGCGGGCCACGGGGCTCTCCCGATCACCCGTGCGCGCCATGGCCGCATCGTGCCAGAGCCGCACCACGGCGAGTGACGGCGAACACAACGCACGAAAGGGTGACCGCGCTCACAGCGCCTCGCAGGATGTGGCAGCCGGCACACCCCGGTCCCAGCACCAGCAGGAGGAGCACCCATGAGCAGCACCCAGCAGGGGACGGTCAAGAGGGACCGCACCCACTACCTCTACATCGCGGTGATCGCCGCGGTGGTCCTCGGCATCGTGGTGGGCTTCGTCGCCCCCGGCTTCGCGACGGGCCTCAAGCCCATCGGCGAGGGCTTCGTGGCGCTGATCCGGATGATGATCCAGCCGGTCATCTTCTGCACGATCGTGCTCGGCGTCGGCGCGGTGCGCAACGCCGCGAGCGTCGGCAAGATCGGTGGCCTGGCACTGGCCTACTTCCTCACCATGTCGACCGCCGCGCTCTTCATCGGCCTGGCCGTCGGCAACCTGCTCGACCCGGGCGAGGGCCTCAACATCACCGACGAGATGGCCGGGGCCGGTGAGGAGCAGGCCTCGGGCTCGGGCAGCACCAGCGAGTTCCTGCTGCACATCGTCCCCGACTCGCTCTTCAGCTCGCTGACCTCCGGCGAGGTGCTGCAGACCCTGCTCGTCGCCCTGCTGGTGGGCTTCGCGCTGCAGGCGATGGGCTCCGCGGGCCAGCCGATCCTCACCGGCATCGGCCACCTGCAGCGGCTGGTCTTCCGCGTCCTCGCGATGATCATGTGGGCTGCCCCGGTCGGCGCCTTCGGCGCGATCGCGGCGGTCGTGGGCGAGACCGGCGTCGACGCCCTGAAGGCCCTGGCGACGATCATGATCGCCTTCTACATCACCTGCGCCGTCTTCGTCTTCGTCGTGCTCGGCGGGCTGCTCAAGCTGGCCACGGGGATCAACGTCTTCAGCCTGCTGAAGTATCTCGGCCGCGAGTTCCTGCTGATCGTCTCGACCTCCTCCTCGGAGACCGCGCTGCCCCGCCTCATCGCGAAGATGAACCACGCGGGCGTCGACCGCTCGACCACCGGCATCGTGGTCCCGACCGGCTACTCCTTCAACCTCGACGGCACGGCGATCTACCTGACGATGGCCTCGATCTTCATCGCCGACGCCATGAACATGCCGCTCTCCTTCGGCGAGCAGCTCTCGCTGCTGGTCTTCATGATCATCGCCTCCAAGGGCGCGGCCGGCGTCACCGGCGCCGGGCTGGCCACGCTGGCCGGCGGGCTCTCCTCGCACCGTCCCGAGCTGCTCGACGGCGTGGGCCTGATCGTCGGGATCGACCGCTTCATGTCCGAGGCGCGCGCCGTCACCAACTTCGCCGGCAACTCGGTGGCCACGCTGCTCGTGGGCCACTGGACCGGGACGCTCGACCGGGCCCAGCTCGACCGGGTGCTGGCCGGAGACGACCCCTTCGACGAGACCACCATGCTCGACGACGACCACGGTCCGGCGGCTGCCGAGACGACGCCGCGGGAGCCGGTCGCCACCACCTGAGCACCGCTAGCCCGTCCGCTCCAGCAGCTCGAGGCCGTGCCGCGCGATCGCGGCACGGCCTCGTGCCACCTCCAGGAGCCGCTCGCTCGGCGGCTCGTGCAGGTGCTCGAGCGGTACGGCGGAGAGCGCGGCGTAGAGCACCAGCTTGAGCGCGTGCCCCCGGCGTACGACGTCGAGCGGGGTGCGGTCGCCCTCGGCGCGCAGGCCCTCGGCGTACGCCGACACCAGCGCGTCGTCGAGCCCCGGCAGGTCGTCGTACGGCGCCGCACCGGTCTGCACGTCGCCGACGAGGAGCTGGGCGAGGTCGAAGCCGACGGGCATGGGCCCGAAGAAGCCGTAATCGATCAGGCAGAGGCCCTCGACCCCCCGCACGCCGAGCAGGTTGTTGGGGCAGGTGTCGCCGTGGGAGGCCAGGAGCGGCAGGCCCGCCAGCTCCGCGGTCAACGCCTCGGCGCGGTAGGCGGCCGAGCGGAGGCCGTCGCGCAGCTCGGGACCGAAGGTCTGGGCCACCAGCGGGTGCTCCCAGGTCGCGTCGTCGCGCAGGGCCGGCAGCACCTGGGCTGCCAGCCGACCGTGCAGGTAGGTCCAGACGGTCACGTCGTGGCCGACGCCGTCGGCGACGGCCCGCACGCCGGGGGAGGCAGCGAAGCGCCCCACGGCGTACGCCGCCGCCGTGTAGCGGGCCCGGTCCCACGGGACGTCGACGACGTCGAGGGCCGGCAGCCAGACCGCGGCCGAGAGCTCGTCGAGGTCGAAGACGCCCACGGCCCGGGGCATCGTCAGGCCGGGCGGCAGTCGGTCGGCGAGGTCGGAGCGGTAGACCTCCGGCTCGCTGCGCCACGGCACGCCGCCGGCGGCGCGCTCGCGCACCTCGGGCGGGACGAAGGCGAAGAAGGGGTGACGCTCCCACGACTGCACGTGCTTGCAGAAGAGCGACCACGCCACGCCCTCGTCGGTGGAGCCGCGGACCCAGTGCCGGGACGCGGTGGTGATGGCGGGGGTGTCGTAGTCGACCTCCTCCACCCCCACGTCGACCAGCCGGTCGACCGGTCGGCTCAGCAGCCGGGCCACCATCCCGGTGAGCACGGACTCGTCGACGGCGGCGGGCCCGAGGGCGGTGAGGTCGACCATGGTGCTCTCGATCCGTAAAGCTGCTTGACCATCTGTCATGAAGGTAAAGTGGCTTTATGAGCTCGGTCAAGCCCTTTCGCGACGACGAGGTGCACACGCCGGTGCTCGTCGGCCTGCTCTTCCGGCGGCTGGGCATCGAGATCCACGACCGGGACCGCGGCGGTCTGCGGCAGTCGCACTTCCGCCTCCTGGCCGCGGTCCCGCCGGAGGGCGCGAGCGTCACGGACCTCGCGGAGCGGCTGCAGGTCACCAAGCAGGGCTGCGGGCAGCTGGTGACGCCGCTCGTGGAGTCGGGCCACCTGCGCATCGCCCCCGCGCCCCACGACGGCCGGGTGCGCCTGGTCCGGCGCACCGCCAAGGGAGGCCGGCTCTACGCCTCGGTCCGCCGGCGCATCGCGACGATCGAGGAGGCGTGGGCGGCAGAGGTGGGGGAGGAGCGCTACGCCACCTTCCGCGCCGTGCTCGAGGAGCTCGCCGCGGGTCAGAGCAGCGAGCGGTAGATCTTCAGGGTCCGCTCGGCGATGGCGGGCCAGCTGAAGTGCTCCTGCGCGCGCCGGCGCCCCGCCGCGCCGTACGCCGAGGCACGAGCCGGGTCGCTGACGGCGTCGACGAGGGCGGCGCCGAGGTCGGCGACGTAGCGCTCGGGGTCGACCGGCGTGCCGGTCCCGTCGTCGAGCTGCTCGATCGGCACCAGCCAGCCGGTCTCGTCGTCGACCACGACCTCCGGGATGCCGCCCGTGGCGGTGGCGACGACGGCCGTCTCGCAGGCCATCGCCTCGAGGTTGACGATGCCGAGCGGCTCGTAGACCGACGGGCAGGCGAAGACGGTGGCCGCGGTGAGCAGGGCCACCACGTCGGCGCGGGGGAGCATCTCGTCGATCCAGACGACCCCGTCGCGGGTGGCGGCGAGACCGTCGACGAGGCCGCGCACCTCGGCCATGATCCCCTCGGTGTCGGGCGCGCCGGCGCAAAGCACGAGCTGCACCTCGGGCGGCAGCTGGGCGGCGGCGCGCAGGAAGAGCGGCAGGCCCTTCTGGCGCGTGATCCGGCCGACGAAGATGACGCTCGGGCGGTCGGGGTCGACGCCGAGCTCGCGCACCCGGTCGGGGTCGGCCGCGGGCTGCCAGTCGTCGGTGTCGATGCCGTTGTGCACCACGTGCACCCGAGCCGGGTCGACCGCGGGGTAGCTGCGCAGCACGTCGTCCCGCATCGCCGCGCTCACCGCCACGATCGCGTCGGCTGCCTCGTACGCCGTGCGCTCGACCCAGCTCGACACGGCGTACCCGCCGCCGAGCTGCTCGGCCTTCCACGGACGCATCGGCTCCAGGCTGTGGGCAGAGACCACGTGCGGGACGCCGTGCAGCAGCTTGGCGAGGTGGCCGGCCATGTTGGCGTACCAGGTGTGGCTGTGCACCAGTGACGCCCCCTCGCAGCCGACGACCATCTCGAGGTCGACGCCGAGGGTGCGGACGGCGGCGTTGGCGCCGGCCAGCCCGGGCGGGTCGGCGTACGCCGTGGTGCCGGCCTCCTGGCGCGGGGCGCCGAAGCAGTGCACGCGCGCGTCGACGCCGTCGACGGCCCGCAGGGCCCGCACGAGCTCCGCGACGTGGACGCCGGCGCCGCCGTACACCTCCGGCGGGTACTCCCTGGACAGCACGTCGATCCGCATGCCCGCAACGTAGTCGCTCGGGCGACCACCCCGCGAGGAACGCTCGCGCGGTGACCCCCGTCACCCCTAGGGTCGTGCCATGAGCGTCATGCCCCAGCGGCTCGGCCGCCTCAAGGTGCTCGCGATCGTGCTCGCCGGAGGCGAGGGCAAGCGGCTGATGCCGCTCACGGCCGACCGCGCCAAGCCTGCCGTCCCCTTCGGCGGGATCTACCGCCTCGTCGACTTCGCGCTCTCCAACGTGGTCAACTCCGGCTTCCTGCAGGTCGTGGTGCTGACGCAGTACAAGTCGCACAGCCTCGACCGTCACATCACCACGACGTGGCGGATGTCGACGCTGCTGGGCAACTACGTGACGCCGGTGCCGGCGCAGCAACGCGTCGGCAAGCGGTGGTACCTGGGCAGCGCCGACGCCATCTACCAGTCGCTCAACCTGCTCAACGACGAGCGGCCCGACATCGTCGTGGTCGTCGGGGCCGACCACGTCTACCGGATGGACTTCAGCCAGATGGTGGCCGCGCACGTCGAGTCCGGTGCGGCCGCGACGGTCGCGGCGATCCGCCAGCCGCGCTCGATCGCCGATCAGTTCGGCGTGATCGACGTCGACCCGGCCGACAGCGGCCGCATCCGCGCCTTCCTGGAGAAGCCGACCGACCCGGTCGGGATGTCCGACAGTCCCGAGGAGGTGCTGGCCTCGATGGGCAACTACGTCTTCGACGCCGACGCGCTCCGCGAGGCCGTCACGCGTGACGCCGACGCCGACACCAAGCACGACATGGGCGGCGACATCGTCCCCGCCTTCGTGGAGCGGGGCGAGGCCGGCGTCTACGACTACAAGGACAACGAGGTGCCCGGGTCCAACGACCGCGACCGCGGCTACTGGCGCGACGTCGGCACGATGGGCTCCTACTACGCCGCCCACATGGACCTCGTCGCCCACCTGCCCGTCTTCAACCTCTACAACCAGCAGTGGCCGATCTACACGACGTACGGCCCGCAGCCCCCCGCCAAGCTCGTCGAGGGCGAGGGCATGGCCCCCGTCAGCACCTACAACTCGATCCTCTCCCCGGGCGTCGTCGTCACCGGTGGCTCGGTGCGCGAGTCGGTGCTCTCGCCGTCGGTGCGCGTCGGCTCGGGTGCCCGGGTCGAGGGCTCGGTGCTGCTCAACGGCGTCCGCGTGGGGGAGGGGGCGGTGGTCAAGAACGCCATCCTCGACAAGAACGTCGTCGTCCCGCCCGGGGCCCAGGTGGGGGTCGACCAGGAGGCCGACCTCGCCCGCGGCTTCGTGGTGCAGGACGGCCTCACCGTGCTGGCCAAGGACCAGGAGGTCGGCTGATGGCCGAGCCCGCCACCCGTGCCGGCACCCCGGCGCGACCGGAGGACCTCGTCGACGTGCCGCGGCTCGTCACGGCGTACTACGCCGGCGACCCCGACCCCGACGACCCCGAGCAGCAGGTCGTCTTCGGCACCAGCGGCCACCGCGGGTCGTCGCTGCGCACGTCCTTCAACGACGTGCACATCGCGGCCACGACGCAGGCGATCGTCGAGTACCGCCGGGAGCAGGGGTACGACGGCCCGCTCTTCCTCGGCGCCGACACCCACGCGCTGAGCACGCCGGCGTGGACCACCGCCATCGAGGTCCTGGTCGCCAACGACGTGACCGTCATGGTCGACGACCGCGACGGCTACACGCCCACGCCCGCGGTCTCGCACGCCATCATCACCGCCAACGGCGGTCGCACCTCCGGCGCTGGCCTGGCCGACGGCATCGTGGTCACGCCGTCGCACAACCCGCCGGCCGACGGCGGCTTCAAGTACAACCCGCCCCACGGCGGCCCCGCGGACTCCGACGCCACGAAGGTGATCGCCGCCCGCGCCAACGAGCTGGTCCGCGAGGGCCTGCGCGGCGTGCGGCGCACGCCGTACGCCCGGGCCAGGGGCTCGGTGCAGCGCTACGACTTCCTCGGCTGCTACGTCGACGACCTGCCGTCGGTGGTCGACCTCGAGGCGGTGCGGGAGGCCGGCGTACGGATCGGCGCCGACCCGCTGGGCGGCGCGTCGGTCCACTACTGGGGCGAGATCGCCGAGCGGCACGGCCTGGCGCTCGAGGTGGTCAACCCGCTGGTCGACCCGACGTGGCGCTTCATGACGCTCGACTGGGACGAGAAGATCCGGATGGACTGCTCGTCGCCCTCGGCCATGGCCTCGCTGATCGGGCGCAAGGACGACTACGACATCGCCACGGGCAACGACGCCGACGCCGACCGGCACGGCATCGTCACCCCCGACGCCGGCTTGATGAACCCCAACCACTTCCTGGCCGTGGCTATCGGCTACCTCTTCGGCGGCGGTCGGCCCGACTGGCCCTCCGGGGCGAGGGTCGGCAAGACGCTGGTGAGCTCCTCGATGATCGACCGGGTCGCGACGGCCGTGGGGGCGCCCCTGGTGGAGGTGCCGGTCGGCTTCAAGTGGTTCGTGCCCGGCCTGATCGACGGCTCCTTCGGCTTCGGCGGCGAGGAGTCGGCCGGTGCGTCGTTCCTGCGGCGCGACGGGTCGACGTGGACCACCGACAAGGACGGCATCCTGCTGTGCCTGCTCGCCTCCGAGATCCTGGCCACCACCGGCCGCTCGCCGAGCGAGCACTACGCCGACCTCGTCGCCGAGCACGGCGCCCCGGCGTACGCCCGGGTCGACGCGCCCGCCGACCGGGCCCAGAAGGCCAAGCTCGCCGCTCTCTCGCCCGACGACGTCGCCGCCTCCTCGCTGGCGGGGGAGCCGATCACCGCCAAGCTCACCGAGGCCCCGGGCAACGGCGCGGCCATCGGCGGGCTGAAGGTGACCACCGAGTCAGCCTGGTTCGCCGCCCGCCCCAGCGGCACCGAGGACGTCTACAAGATCTACGCCGAGTCCTTCCGCGGCCCCGACCACCTCGCCGAGGTCCAGGCCGAGGCCCGCGACGTCGTCTCCGCCGCCCTGGCCGACTGACCTGTGCGGTGCCGTGGCTCGCAGACGCGCGGGCACAAGTCCTGAAACGTGCCCGGCTGCTGGCGGTTCATCCCGTTCTCCGCGGCACTCGTGCCCGCGCGTCTGCGACCCGTTGAAGCACGTCGCGCACGTAGTCGCGGTCGAACATCACGTCCTCCCAGGCGAAGCGCAGCACCAGCCACCCGTCGACGACGAGGAGGTTGTAGCGCCGGGCGTCGCGCCGCAGCGCGGCCCGGTCGCCGTGCCAGCCGAAGGAGTCGGCCTCGAGGATGACCCTGCGGCGTACGTCGACGAGATCGGGACGCACGGTCTGTCGTGGACCGCGCACCTCCACCTGGGGCCGTACGTCGAGCCCGCGGACCTCGAGGGCGATCGAGCGCAGGCACGACTCGAAGGGGTTGGCCGCGCGACCGTCCGCGTGCTCGGCGGCCCGGAGCACCGCTGGTCGACCGGGGCCACGTACGGCCGCGGCGACGTCGTCGAGCACGGCCTTCGGTACGCCGTCGCGCAAGGCCGAGTCGGCGATGGCCAGGGCCTCATCGGGCGGGAGCGTGCGCAGGCAGTCGAGCAGCGTCCGTGACACCGAGGTGCAGATGCCACTCACCACCTCACTGGGCTCCAGGTCGGTGAAGTGAGGCGCGAGGTGCGGTGAGGCAGCGACCCGTCGTCGCCGGGGCACGGTGACGTGGGTGATCGAGCCCGGGGCCTTCACCGCCCAGCCGTGCCACATCGCTGCGCTCTGGTGGCTGAGGACTCCCCGGACGCCGTGCGCCACGACCACGTCGCGGCCCAGTGTGGGGAGCCCGTAGCGACCGTGGGAGATCCAGTGCAGCTCGCCGCGGCGTACGGCGCCGTCGAACTCCGCCCGGCCGGTGACTGCGACGACCTGTGCGCGGGTGGCGAAGCCGCCCTGCTGCCACACGAGCCTGACTGCCGGGGTCATCGCGGCACTGTGGTCCATCCGGCGCCTGGCTGCCTCCGGAATCCACAGGCCCACAGGCCCGCCTGTCGAGATCAGATCGCGATGGATCGCATACGCGCGGACACAAGTCATGGACGGCGCCCGATCTGTCATGACAAGTCAGGGCAGGCGGCGAACTTGTGCCCGCGCGTATGCGAGCCCTGCGCAGCCGACCGCTCGACAGGCAGGGGTCTCGACAGGCTCGACCGGCGGGGGTCAGGGGAGGGTGGGGGTGGCGCGGGTGAGGAGGAGGGGGAGGTCGGTGCCGGGGGGCAGGGTGCCGAGGGTGCCGTTGTAGTCGCCGCCGAGGCGGGTGGCGCAGAAGGCGTCGGCGACGGCGGCGGGGGCGAAGCGGACGAGCAGCGAGCCCTGCAGCACCGCCGCCATCTGGCCGGCGAGGCGACGGGCCGACTGCTCCAGCGTGGCGGTGTCGGCGAGCATCCCCAGGACGCCCTCGATGGCGCGGTCGAGGCGCGGGTCCTCGCCGCGGGCCTGGCCGACCTCGGTGAGCCAGGCCTCGAGCACCTCCGGCTCGCGGGTGAGCGCCCGGATCACGTCGAGGGCGTTGACGTTGCCGGAGCCCTCCCAGATCGAGTTCAGCGGCGACTCGCGGAAGAGCAGCGGCAGGCCGGAGTCCTCGACGTAGCCGTTGCCGCCCACGCACTCCAGCGCCTCGGCGACCATCATCGGCGTCCGCTTGCAGACCCAGAACTTCGCGAGCGGCAGCGCGATGCGGCGCAGCGCCGCCTCGTGGGGGTCCGTACGCCGGTCGACCGCGGCCGCCAGCCGCAGCGCCAGGGTCGTCGCGGCCTCCGACTCCACGGCGAGGTCGGCGACCACGTTGCGCATCAGCGGCTTGTCGGCGAGGACGCCGCCGAAGGCCGCGCGGTGGGCCACGTGCCAGGCCGCCTCGTCGAGCGCCCGCCGCATCAGGGAGGCCGAGCCCAGCACGCAGTCGAGCCGCGTCGCCGCGACCATCTCGATGATCGTGCGCACACCGCGCCCCTCGTCGCCGAGCCGCTGCGCCCAGGTGCCGCGGAGCTCCAGCTCGGAGGAGGCGTTGGAGCGGTTGCCCAGCTTGTCCTTGAGGCGTACGACGTCGAGCCGGTTGCGCTCGCCCGACGGCAGCACCCGGGGCACCAGGAAGCAGGTGAGCCCGTCGGGCGCCTGGGCCAGCACCAGGAAGACGTCGTTCATCGGCGCGGAGGTGAACCACTTGTGCCCGTGCAGCTCGTAGTCGCCGTCGACCGCCGTCGGCGTCGCCACGGTCTGGTTGGCGCGGACGTCGGAGCCACCCTGCTTCTCGGTCATGCCCATGCCCGCCAGGACCCCGGACTTCTCCGCCGCGGGCCGCAGCTCCGGGTCGTACGCCGTCGCGGCGAGGCGCGGCACCCACTCCTTGGCCAGCGCGTCGTCGGCGCGCAGGGCGGGCACCGCGGCGTACGTCATCGAGACGGGGCAGCCGTGGCCGGGCTCGGTGTGCGACCAGGCCATGAAGCCGGCCGCCCGCCGCAGGTGCGGGTACGCCGCCTCGCTCTCCCACGGCGCGGCCTGGAGGCCGAAGCCGACGGCCCGCTCCATCAGCCAGTGCCAGGAGGGGTGGAAGGCGACCTCGTCGACCCGGTTGCCGTAGCGGTCGTAGGTGACCAGCTCGGGGTGGTGCCGGTTGGCGAGCCTGCCGTGCTCGCGCGCCTCGGCGGAGCCGGCCAGGCGGCCGAGCCCGGCGAGCGAGTCGACCACCTCCTGCGAGCTGTGGCGCAGCAGGCCCTCGACCATCGCCGCGTCGCCCCCGACCACGTCGTGACCGACGAGGGGCGGCGCCTGGTTCGGGGCTACACGGGTCGCGTCGCTCATGGGCCTAACGTAGTGGCCATGGGCGGGGAGAGGGCGGTGGAGAGCAGCCCGCGCCGTCAGGTGCGGGGTCTCTCCTGGGCGACGGTCCGCGCCTCCCTCTGGCGGCTGGTCGTCAACACGATCCAGACCTGCATGCACAACCGCGTCACGGGGCTGGCCGCGGAGGCCGCCTTCTTCGCGGTGCTCTCGCTGCCGCCGCTGATCTTCGCGCTGGCGGGGTCGATCGGCTACGTCTTCGCCCAGTTCAGCGAGACCCAGATCGACGAGGTCCGCGAGACCGTGATCAACCTGGCCAGCCAGGCGCTCACCGCGCCCGCGGTCGACAGCATCATCCGGCCGACCCTCGACGAGGTGCTGGCCGGCGGTCGCTACGACGTGATCTCGATCGGCTTCGTGCTCGCCCTGTGGTCGGGGTCGCGCGCGCTCAACGTCTTCGTCGACACCATCACGATCATGTACGGCCTGGGCGGTCAGCGGGGGATCGTGCCGACCAGGGCGCTGTCCTTCCTGCTGTACGTCGTGGGCATGGTCACCGGGGTGGTCGCGATCCCGCTCATCGTGGCGGGCCCGACGCTGATCTCGCGCTGGCTCCCGCGGGAGCTGGCGGCGCTGGACGCGCTCTACTGGCCGATCGTGCTGGTGCTCGGCACCTGCTTCCTGGCGCTGCTCTACCACGTGTCGGTCCCGGTCCGGACCCGCTGGCGCTACAACCTGCCCGGTGCGGTCTTCACGATGCTGTGCTGGGTCTTCGGCTCGGCGCTGCTGCGCTTGGTGCTCGTCGAGACCGCCGCGCAGTCGACCTCGATCTACGGTCCGCTGGCGGCCCCGATCGCGGTGCTGCTCTGGCTCTACCTGCTCTCCATCACCGTGCTCATCGGTGCCGCGCTCAACGCCGCGATCGACCAGGTCTGGCCGCAGGTGGAGCTGACCACCGCCCGGCAGGAGCGGGAGCGACGGCTCTCGCTCAGTGCCACGCTCGGCACCGTGCTGCCGTGGCGCACCGACACCCGGCAGCCCGCGGTGGACGCCGCCGCGGCGGAGGCGGCCGAGGAGCCGGCCACGCTCACGCCCGACCCCGCCGTCAACCCCGCGCCCGGGCGCACGGCACCGGCGCGCGAGGGCTGATATCCACCTGCACCGGGTGTGGGCCCGGCGTACGCTCGCGCCATGACCACCCCGGGTACGGCGCTGCGGTGACGGCCGCGGCCAGGGCACGCCACGGCGCCGGCTGCGTGCTGGGTGCCGGTGACGGGCTCGTCGAGGTGCTGACCGACCGGGGCCGCCTGAGCGCGACCCTCGGCGGCGCCGCGCTGGCACGGCTCGCGGCCGACCCCGCCTCCGCGCCGCAGCCCGGCGACTGGGTCGACCTGTGCTGGTGGCCCGACGGCCCCGTCACCGTCGACCGCGTACGCCGCCGCGAGACGCCGCGGCTGGCGCGCGTGCTGCCTCTCCGGCGGGCCTGACCGGGCTGCGTCGCGCGCTCGTGCGATGCTTCGGCACGTGGCCGACCAGCCCCGCGCCTTCGGGTTGCTCCGACTCCCTGCGACCACGCGTTCACCGTGGTGGGAGCTGGGCAGGCGGCTGCTGCTGGCGATCGGCATCCTCGCCGTCACCGTGCTGATCGTCTGGGTCGACCGCGACGGCTACGTCGACAACAGCGACCCCGACAACGAGGTCACGCTGCTCGACGCGATCTACTACACCACCGTCACGCTCAGCACGACCGGCTACGGCGACATCGCGCCGTACACGCCGACCGCCAGGCTGGTCAACGCCTTCGTCATCACCCCGCTGCGCATCGGCTTCCTCGTGCTGCTGATCGGCACCACCCTGGAGGTGCTCGCGACCCAGGGCCGGGAGATGTTCCGCGCCGCCCGTTGGAGGAAGAACATGCAGGAGCACGTCGTCGTGATCGGCTACGGCACCAAGGGCCGCAGCGCCGTCGACACCCTGGTCAACAACGGCACGCCGCGCGAGTCGATCACCATCGTCGACCAGAGCGGCACGGGCCAGGAGGAGGCGCACGCCGACGGGCTCGCCGTGGTCACCGGCGACGCGACCCGCCGCGAGGTCCTGCGACGCGCCCGGGTCGACCTGGCCAGGCAGGTGATCATCACGGCCAACCGCGACGACACCACGGTGCTGGCCACGCTGACGGTGCGCCAGCTCAACCCCGACGCCTACATCGTCGCCGCGGTCCGGGAGCAGGACAACGTGCCGCTGGTGCGGCAGAGCGGCGCCGACTCGGTGATCACCTCCTCCGAGGCGGTCGGCCGGCTGCTGGGCCTGGCGTCGTACTCGCCCAACCTGGGGGCGGTGATGGAGGACCTGCTGACCTACGGCGAGGGCCTCGAGGTCGCCCAGCGCGACCTGATGGTCAACGAGGTCGGCAAGGCGCCGCAGTCGCTGCCGGACCAGGTGATCGCGGTGGTGCGCGACGAGAAGGTCTACCGCTACTTCGATCCCACGATCTCGCTGCTGGCCCGGGGTGACCAGCTCATCGTGGTGCGACCCTCGCGCGAGCTGCCCTGGGCCCCGCGTCCCGGCACCCACAACGAGCCGCTCGCGGACGATGAGTGAGCGCCGTTCACCTCCTCTTCCCGCGCGGTTGGGCCGGATCGGACGCGCGGTTGTCGGGGTGGCCTCGTATGGTGTTCCTGTGAAGGCGGCCAAGCAGATCGGGCTGAAGGTACTGGGCTGGGTGCTGCTCGTCGTGGGCATCGCCGCCATCCCGCTGCCGGGGCCCGGGGCGATGATCATCCTGGCCTCGATGTTCGTGCTCGCCACGCAGTACGAGTGGGCCGACCGGCGTCTCGACCGGGTCAAGCTGTGGGCCCTGGAGGGCGCGGCCGACAGCGTCAAGACCTGGCCCCGCATCTTCGTCTCGTTGCTCGGCGTGGTCTGGCTCGTGGGCTTCGGCACCTACTGGGGCACGCAGCCGCCCTCGCCCGGCTGGTGGCCGCTCCCGGAGTCGCTGTGGCTCCCCGGGGGCTGGTGGACCGCCGGCACGCTGATCGCCTCCGGCTTTGTGGCGCTCGGGCTGCTGGTCTACAGCTTCGTGAAGCTGCGCGGCAAGGACTTCTCGCAGCACAAGCGCCGGCTCAAGCAGCGCGAGCAGCAGGTCGCGCGCGAGAGCGAGCGCGCCGACTCGTGAGCGCGGCGTGACCGCGGGCGAGGGCGACCCCGTCCACGAGTGGGCTCGCGCCCGAGCCCGGGTCTCCGTGCTGGTGCGCGAGGCCGACGCGACGGCGCTCGCGCGACGCGTGCCGGCCTGCCCCGGCTGGACCGTGCTCGACCTGCTGCGCCACATGGTGGGCCTGGGCGCCGACGTACTCGCCGGCAACGAGCCCGACGACCACGACGCGAGCTGGACGCAGGCGCAGGTCGACCAGCGCCGCGACCACGACGCCGACGCGCTGCTCGCCGAGTGGGACCTGCTGGCGCCCGACCTGGAGCGCTGGATGCAGGCCCACGGCTCCAGGCCGCTCAACGACGTCGTGATCCACGAGCAGGACCTGCGGGGTGCGCTCGGCGTGCCCGGTGCTCGCGAGAGCGCCGGCTTCGCGCTGGTGCGCGACCGCATGGCGGGCCGCCTCGCCACGGCGGTCGCGGAGCTCCCGCCGGTCGCCCTGGTGGCGCCGGACTGGTCGTGGTGCTCCGACGGGTCGGTCGCGCAGGCGCCCACCCTGCTCCGGGCGCCGGGCTACGACCTGGGCCGCGCGCTCACCTCGCGCCGCACCCGGGAGCAGCTCGTCTCCTACGTCGAGCGCGGCGACGTCGCGGCCTACCTGCCCGCCTTCGCCGGCCTGGGCGACCTCCCCGAGCGGCCACTCCCCGAGTGAGCCTGTCGCCCGACCCGGTGGAGCGGCCAGGTCGTGCGCGGGGGCTGTGGGGTGACAGGCTGTGACCATGGCCAACGACCCCACCCGCGCGGTGCCCGACCCCGCCGCACCCGGACCGGTGGTCGTCCCACCGGCCAGCCGGGCCCACACCATCGGCGAGGGCATCTCCTGGCTCTCGCGCTGGAGCCTGCGCTGGGTCTGCATCGCGCTCGGCGTGCTGCTGCTCGGCTACGTCGTGAAGTACACCTGGTTCGCGCTCTTCCCGGTGCTCCTGGCCATCCTCTTCGCGACCGTGCTGGCCCCGATCAGCCGGCTGCTGCGCGAGCGCGTCGGACTGCCAAGCGGGGCGGCGTCCGGGCTGACGCTCGTCGGGGCCATCCTCGTCGTGGTGGGTGCGGGCTTCGCGATCACGCCGCAGATCGCCGGTCAGTCTGGCGAGATCGCCCGTGACGTCAACCAGGGCCTGCAGCAGCTGCAGGAGTGGGTGCAGACGACCGACTTCATCACCGCCGACCAGATCGACAGCGCCCTGCAGGGGCTGCAGGACTACGTGACCGGCTCGGCCTCCCAGATCGCGGGCGGCGTGATCGTGGGCGTCACCGCCGTCACCAACGCGCTGGTCACCCTCGTCCTGAGCCTCATCCTGACCTTCCTGCTGCTCAAGGACGGTCGCAAGTTCCTGCCGCTGGTGGGAAGGGTGGCCGGCCCGCGCGCCGGTGACCACCTCATCGAGGTCGGCTCCCGGGCGTGGCGCACGCTCGGCGGCTTCATCCGCACCCAGGCGCTGGTCAGCTTCATCGACGCGGTCTTCATCGGCATCGGGCTGCTCGTGGTGGGGGTGCCGCTGGCCATCCCGCTCGCCGTGCTGACCTTCTTCGCCGGCTTCGTCCCGATCGTCGGTGCCTTCGTGGCCGGCGGCCTCGCCGTGCTGGTCGCGCTGGTCGCCAACGGGCTCACCGGAGCGCTGATCATCCTCGGCGTCGTCATCGCGGTGCAGCAGCTGGAGGGCAACGTGCTCTCGCCGTGGCTGCAGTCGAAGTCGATGTCGCTGCACCCGGCGGTCGTGCTGCTCGGTGTCACGCTCGGCTCCACCCAGTTCGGCATCACCGGCGCCTTCCTTGCGGTGCCGGTGCTGGCCGTGGCCGCCGTCGTGCTGCGCTACCTCGACGAGGTGGTCGAGACCCGGACGACACCCGGGGCGTCGCCGGCGTACGTCGACGGGGTGGCCGACGACGAGGTCCGCGCCCACGCCCACTCCCGGGGTGCCTCCAGGGCCCACCGCGCTGACGCGGAGCCCACCCACGACGCCCCGGTCGACGGTCCCGCCGACACCGAGCCGCCGGACGAGGCACGACGCGACGCGCCCGAGGACGGTCCGCGATCCTGACCAGGGGCATGAGCGGGGCCCACTAGGGGCACGAAGGGGGAGCACCCCACGATCGGAGCTCCCGTGTCTGTCCAGATGGACGACGAGCTGTTCGACGAGTCTCCAGGCATCGTCTGCGTCGTGCTCACGCACGCCATCGAGGACGCAGGGTGGCGGCTGATGCACGTCTCCGAGCGCGGCGACCGCTTGGTGTGGGAGGTGCGCGAGCACGGCCACCGCGCCGAGGTGCTCGAGGCCGTGATCCGTCCGGAGGGCGCCGGGGCTCGCGTGAGCGTGCGCACGCTGCGTGGCCCGGAGCGGGTCCAGCCGGTCGTCGTCGACGACCTGCGTCCGTCAGCGCCCGTGATCGACCTGCACCAGCGGATGCAGCCGCCCTTCGGGCCCGACCTGACCTGAGGGTCCGGTGGGCCCTCGAGCGGGCCCGGTCAGGCCCGCTTGCGCTCGCGCTTCACACGACGGCGCAGCTGCAGGATGCGCAGCGCCCCTGCGGCCGCCACGAGGAGCGCGCCGCCCGCGGCAGCGATCAGCAGCGTCGCGGAGACGGGCGCCGTGCCGGTCCACCCGAGGAAGCGGACCTCGGCGGTCTGGGTGTTCTGCAGGATGAAGACGGCCAGCAGGATCACCACGACGACCAGGGCCAGGACCGCGACCCAGATGCCGCTGGTGCGCGACCCGCGCAGGGGGTCGCCCGCCGTCCGCTTGGCGCCGGAGGGGGGTGCCTGCTCCTGCGGGGAGTCGGCGGGGGGCGGGGTCTGCTCGTTGCTCACGGGGGGATCCTCCCTCACGCGGGCTGCGGCTCGGGCTGTGGCTCGGGACTGGGCTCGGTACCGGGCTCCGTGTCAGGTGTGTTGCCGGGGTCCTCGCCCGGCCGGATGATCGGCTCGTAGGCGGGGTCCTGGACGGGCTCGGCAGGTGTGGTGGTCATGCCGCTGGCAGTACCCACTCGGCTCGGGGCAGCATCCTCGCCGCGGTCGCCGGGCAGCGCCGCGACGGGGGGAATGACCGCCGTCCAGCGCTCGCCGTCCCAGTGACGGTGCACCCTGACGTCGTGTGGATCCCGGTACCAACCCGGCTCTCTCTGGTCCACCACGCGCCTCCCCGCCCGCGACACCGCGGGCCCCCGCGAGCAGGGTGCCCAGCGGCGGGCGTGCCCGCAATGCGTTCGAGCCGATTGCCGTGGGCGGATCTCCGTCATCGAGGAAGATCTGCCGCCGACGACCCCCGGCGGGCGTCACAGGGGGATGTGCCCGTCGAGGGCCGTCGTGTGGCCGGCGAGGTTTGCAGCCACACCTCTCACGTGCCCCGGTCGGGCCTCGCCACACCCGGCACCGAGACTGGGCTCGCCGGCCGCGTCTCGGAATGCGGCCACGGTCACGTCTCGCGCGGCTCGACGCCCGACCCGGGGGTGACCTGGCCCGGTGACCGTGTCGGGCGTCGGCTTCGGGGTATGGGCAGAGGCATGCCCGGTACGAGCGAGATCACCGCCCTGTGTTCGGAGTGTGGCTGCGAGGTCGTGGTCGACCACCTGGCCGCGGGGTCCGGTCCGGTGTTGCCGTGCGAGTGCGGCGCCGGCGGACCCGGGGCACCCTGAGGTCGCGGCGCGGCCCTCAGAGCAGGTCGACCAGCATCGCAGCGGCCCGTGCGGCGCCGTCGGTCGCGACGCGTCCCACGGCGCTGACGTCGCGGCCGAGCTCGGTGGCGATGGCGGCGGCGAGGACGTCGGGGTCCCGGGCGCGCTCGTAGTCGAGGCAGGTGCCCGCGCCGTAGCGGTCGAGCCGGTGGCGCACGTGGAAGCTCTGCTCGAAGTGGTGCTGCAGCGGCACGTAGACGAAGGGTCTACGGAGGGCCGTGAGCTCCATGCAGGTGGTGAGCCCTCCCTGCACCACGGCCACGTCGCAGGCGGCGAGGCGGCGGGTGAGGTCGGGCACGTAGCCGTGCACGCGGGCGCCGACGGTCTCCGGCAGCGACGCCGGGTCGATGCGAGGTCCTGCGACCACCTCGAAGCGCAGGCCCGGCACCAGCCGCCGGGCCTGCGGCACGGCGTCCAGCACGCGTCGGAGCAGCGGGGTGCCCACCCCGGACCCACCGACGCTGACCACGCACACGACCTCGTCGTCGCGGTAGCCCAAGGCCTGTCGCAGCTCCCCGGGGTCGCCCAACTCGGCGGGGTCGAAGCCGGTGACGTAGCCGGCGAAGTCGAACTCCCGCTCGGTCCACTCCCGGATGCCGGGGAGGCCGGGACCGAAGGCGTCGGGCACGACGTCGTCCGGATCGCCGTCGAAGACGGAGCGGTCGCGCAGCCGCGGGTAGCGCGCCCGGTGCTCGAGCATCTCGGCATTGAGGTCGGCGGTCAGCAGGGCCTCCGCCTCACCGCCGTCGGGCATCGGCAGCCACCCGACGAAGTCGGTGAGCCAGGCGTACGCCGACCGCTTGAGCTCGGGGTTCTCGTGCAGGAAGTGGTCGACCTCCCAGGCCTCGTCGCCGACGACGAGGTCGAACTGCTCGCGCTCGAGCAGCTCGTCGAGGACCATGAAGTTGCTGACCAGGATCTCGTCCATGCGGCGGATCGCCCGAAAGGCGTGCAGGTCGTGCTCGCCGCACTCGGCCTCGACGTGGCGGCTCTCCCCGGCCAGGTGGGCCGAGGCGGGATGCACCTGCTCGCCGTGGTGCTCGAGGACGCGCGTGACGGGGTCCTGCGCCAGCCAGCTCACCTGCACGTCGGGCCGCAGCGCCCGGAGCGCGGTGGCCACGGCGAGGTCACGACGGGCGTGGCCGAGCCCGATGGGCGAGGAGAGGTACAGCACGCGGCGAGGTCGGCCGGCGGCCCTGGTGCGACGCCGGGCCGGAGGCGCGGCCCGGGCGACGACCGGCGCGCAGCGCTCCAGGAAGCGGCGGATCTCGTGGTTGACCCACACCGGCTCGCGCCCGGGGAGCCCGTGCCCGCTGCCCTCGGCGAGCGTCAGCTCACCCCCCGTCAGCTCGGCCAGGCGGCGGCCCACCTGCGGGCTGCGGACCTGGTCGTCACTGCCGTGCAGCACCAGGACGGGGCAGGTCACCTCGGCGCAGAGCGGCTCGAGGGCGACGCACACCGCGCCGTCGTGGCCGAGCCGGCCGGCGGTGGAGTCGACGAGCGTCTCGGGACCGACGTCGCGGCCCCAGGCCACGGCGTCCTCGACCTGCTTGGTCGAGTGAGGCTCGGTGTACATCTGGGAGAAGAAGTAGTGCAGGAAGTCCTCGTAGCCGCCCTCCAGCCAGTAGTGCCGGTTGTACTTCGCCCAGCCGTCGGCGTGCGGGTGCCGCTCGTCCCACGCGTACTGCTCCCGGCTCGGCGAGCTCACCGAGGCCAGTCCGCAGGACGGGGCGATGGCGACGAGGCCGGCGACGCGGTCGGGGTGACGGGCCGCGACGTGCACCGCCCAGGTGGCGCCGCAGGAGAGCCCGACGAGGACGGCACGGTCGACCCCCGCTGCGTCCATCACCGCGAGGGCGTCGGCGGCGTACTCCCCGTCGGTGTACGCCGCCGCGCCCCGCGGACGGTCGGACTCCCCGCTTCCCCGCCCGTCGAAGGTGACGACCCGCGCGTGGCGGGCGAGGTAGGGCACCTGCGCCTTCCACACCCGCGACGGGACGACCGACCAGGTGGGCATGAGCAGCACGGTCGGTCCCGACCCGCCCTCGCCGTACGACGCCCAGGCCAGGCGGACGCCGTCGCGCACGGCGGTATCCGTGCGGGTCGGGAGCACGGCGCGGCTCGCGTCGCCGTCGGCGTCGCCGTACCTGGTCGTCGCGGTCATGCGTGCTGCTCCTCCGACCCCGCGCAGGGGGTCCGGGTCACTTGCGGACCTCCAGCACGTTGTTGAAGGGAGTCTGCGCCGCGATGCGGAACTGTGTGAAGCCGGCGGCCGTCACGATGTCGCGCACGCGGGCCGGTCCCGCCTGGGTGCCGATCGCCAGGCCGACGTCCTGCGAGAGTGCCGAGGGCGTGCACAGCAGCGTGGAGAAGCCGTAGTAGGCGCGACCGACGGGGTTGAGGTTGTCCTCGACCCGGTCACCGGCGGCGGGCTCGACGATCATCCAGGTCCCGTCGTCGTCGAGCAGGCCGAGGACGCGTCGGGCGCACCCCACCGGGTCGCCCATGTCGTGCAACGCGTCGAAGGTCGTCACCAGGTCGTAGCCGCTCCCCTCGAGCGCCGTGGCGCCGGCGACCTGGTAGCCGACCCGGTCGGAGACGCCGGCCTCGCGTGCGCGCTCGGCGGCGACCTCGACCGACGGGGCGTGCGCGTCGGACCCGACGAAGGTCGATCGTGGGTAGGCCTGCGCCATCAGCACCGTCGAGGCGCCGTGCCCGCAGCCCAGGTCGTGGACCCTCGCGCCGCGCTGCAGCTTGTCGACGACGCCGGTCAGCGCGGGCAGCCACTCCGCGGTGAGGTGGGCGGCGTACCCGGGCCGGAAGAAGCGCTCGCAGCCGTCGTGCACGTCGTGGTTGTGCTCGCCCCAGCCCAGGCCGTCGCCGTCGCGGGCGAGGTCGAAGATCCTGGGGGCGTCGACGATGGTGCCGAAGGCGATCTGGAAGAAGCCGGGCAGGTAGGCCGGGGAGGTCTCGTCGGTCAGGGCGACGGCGTGCTCGGCCGGCAGCGTGTAGCGACCCGTGCTCGGGTCGTAGTGCACGACGCCCCCCGCGGCCTGGGCGTTGAGCCACTCGGTGGCGTAGAGCTCGCCGGTGTCGCTCACGCTCGCGACCTCGGCTGCGGTGAGCGGCCCGCGGTCCGCGAGGGCGCGGTAGTAGCCGAGCCGGTCGCCCATCACGACGAGGGCGCAGCCGAGCGCGGCCCCGACCTCGTCGACGGCGCGTAAGACGAAGCGCATCAGTGCCTCGCCGTCGATCTCGCCGGTCGGCGGCGTGCTCGGGTGCGTGGACGGGCGGGTCTCGGTGGTCTGGTCGGTCATGGTCGGTGTCCTCCTCGGTGCGGCGACACGTGCTGCCGCCGGTGCTCCGAGACTCGCGTCGGAGTCCTCCGGAGCGCATCCGGTGGCCCCCCTGGTCGTGGTCCCCGGATGGGTCCTTCAGTGGGTCCCGAGGAGGCCGCCTGGTCCCTAGACTCCGGAGCATGCTGGTCGGCCGGGATCAGGCCCGACGCGAGATCGGCGCCCTGCTCGCCGGGGCCCGGCTCGGCCAGAGCGGTGTGCTCGTCGTGCGGGGTGAGGCGGGCATCGGCAAGAGCGTGCTGCTGGAGGACGCCGCCGCCCGCGCCGAGGGCCTGCAGCTGCTCCGGGCGCGGGGCACCGAGTCCGAGCGCGACTTGCCCTTCGCGGGGCTCGCGACGCTGCTGCAGCCGCTGCTGGGGCGGATCGACGCGCTCCCCGCGCCGCAGGCGCACGCGCTGGGCGCAGCGCTCGCCTTGCGCGAGGGCGTCGCGACCGACCGCTTCGCGGTGGCGGCCGCCGTGCTGACCCTGGTGACCACGGCCAGCGAGCAGCACCCGGTGGCGGTCCTGGTCGACGACGCGCACCAGCTCGACCCGCCGTCGGCGCAGGCGCTGGCCTTCGTCTGCCGGCGGCTCGTCGCCGACCCTGTGCTCGTCCTCGCGGCGCTGCGACCGGCGGACGGCGCGGTCTGGGCGGGGCTGCCCGTCCTGGAGCTCGAGCGACTCGACCACCAGGCGGCGCGGGCGCTCCTCGACACCTCGGCCCCCGGGCTGACGGGGGAGCAGGCGGAGCAGGTGCTCGCCCAGGCGCAGGGCAACCCGCTGGCGTTGCGGGTGCTCGCGCGGCGCCTCCCACAGCCCACCGGGACGGCGATCCCGGAGCCCCCCGCCGCCGACCTGGCCTCGGTGGCCACCGAGGCCTTCGGGGTCGAGCTCGCCCGGTTGGCGCCGCCGGTGCTCGAGGCGCTCCGGGTCGCGGCGGTGGCGGGGGACGACCTCGGCCTCGTGGCGCGGGCCTGCGCGGCCGCGGGGATCCCGGCGGCCGCGCTGGAGGCGGCCGAGGCGGCGGGGCTGGTCGTCATCGGGCCCGACCGGCTGACCTTCGTGCACCCGCTGGTGCGGTCGGCCGTGTACGCCGCCACGCCCGCCGCTGATCGTCGGCGCTGGCACGCGCTGGTGGCCGGGAGCCTGCCCCCCGGCGACCTCGACCGCCGCGCCTGGCACCGCAGCGCAGCCACACTCGGACCCGATGAGCGCGTCGCCGCCGAGCTGGAGGCGGTGGGCGAGCGTGCCGCGGCGCGCGGGGCCCACGCGGTGGCGGCGTCCGCGCACGAGCGGGCCGCCCGGCTCTCGGCGGGCTCGGCAGGGACGGGCCGCCGGCTGCTCGCCGCGGGGGAGTCGGCCTGGCTCTCGGGCGACGACGCGCGCGCCGCCACGGTGCTCGACGAGGCCCTGCTCCACCTCGACGAGCCCGTCCTGCGCGCACGAGCCCGTGCCGTGACCGGACTCGCCGCCGCCCGCGGCGGCCGGCTCAGCGAGGCGCGCTCGGTGCTGCTCGACGCCGCCGACCAGGTGGCGGCCGACGAGCCCGGCGAGGCGCTGCTGCTGTACGCCGAGGCGATCGACGTGTGCTTCCACCTGCTCGACGCACCCGGTGGTGCCGCGGTGGCCGACCAGGTCGAGCGCCTGCTGGCCACGAGCGCCGGGGTCCCGGCGGTGCCGGCCGCGATCGCCTCGATCGCCGTGGGCATGGCGCGGACGCTGGAGGGGGAGTCGGGCGCCGAGCAGCTGCGTTTCGGCGTCGACTCCCTCGCCCGGCACCCCCGCGACGAGCGTCGTGCCCGCTCGGCGTGGGAGGCCCTCGGTCCGCTCTACCTGCGCGAGGTGGGCGCCGGGGAGGGCATCGAGGCGGCGCTGGCCGAGCGCCGCCGCGCCAGCGCCCTGGCGGAGCTGCCCCACCTGCTCTTCCACCTGGCGCGCGACGACGCGGCCGGGGAGCGCTGGCAGCGGGCGGAGGCGGCGTACGGCGAGGCGATCGGACTGGCCCGGGAGTGCGGGCAGAGCACCGAGCTGGCCCTCAACCTCGCGGGCCTCTGCTGGCTGCACGCGCGCCAGGGACGCGAGGAGGCGTGTCGTGCGCTGGCCGAGGAGGCCCGGGCGCTCGCCGAGCGCAACGACGTGCACCTGGCGTCGGTGTGGACGGCGTACGGGCTGGCCGAGCTGGACCTCGCGGTCGGCCGGGTCGAGGAGTCCGTCGCCGGCTTCGCGGCGCTGCTGCGCGACCTGGACCGGCTGGCCGTGCGCGACCCGGACCTCTCACCCGTGCCCGAGTGGGTCGAGGGCAGGGCGCGTCTCGGTGACGCACCGGACCTCTCGGACCCGACGGTGGCCGACTACCTCGTCCGGGCGGAGCGCAAGGGCCTGCCCTGGTCCCTCGCCCGCGCCGCCCGGGTGCGGGCGCTGCTGGCGCCCGACGACGGGGACGACGGGGCCGACGCGGCCTCGGCCGCCGCGCTCGCGCAGCACGCCCTCACCCCCGACCGCTTCGAGACCGCGCGCACGACGCTGCTCCGCGGCCAGCGGCTGCTCCGGCAGCGGCGCCGCGCCGACGCCCGCCCCCACCTGCAGCGCGCCCTCGACGACTTCGAGCGTCTTGGGGCGCGTGCCTGGGCCGACGTCGCGATCGCGGAGCTCGACGCGACCGGCGTCACCATCACCCGGCGCGACACCGGGCCCGTCACCGAGCTCACCAGCCGGGAGCTCCAGGTGGCGCTGCTCCTCGCCGGCGGCCGCACCACCCGGCAGGCCGCCACGACGCTCTTCCTGAGCCCCAAGACCGTCGAGTACCACCTGCGGCACGTCTACACCAAGCTCGGCATCGGCTCCCGCCCCGAGCTCGTGGCCGCGATGCGGTCGCGGCGCTGACGCGGCGGCGTACCTCAGTCCTTCTCGCCGTACCGCTGCTCGCCCGTGAGGGCGTCCCAGGCGTCGCCGTCCCAGTAGCGGTGGCCTCCGCTGGCGCAGGGATCGCGGTACCAGCCGGGCACGGCGGCAGACATCAGGGACCTTTCCGTCGGTGGGCAATCGACGCAAAGGCCAACAACGACGCGAAGAACCCAAATGTTCCGCTCGGGCCGGCCGATGGTCCTGGTGCACCGTCCTCCGGGGGGACCGCGGTGCGCACCCGCCGTGGAGGGGAGGGGCGCACCGCGGAGGACGGCTGCCACCTCCAGGGCGTACGCCGCTCAGTCGCCGCGCCGCGCGACGCCGTCCAGCCTCAGCTCGGCCGACGCATCGCGATGGGTGCCGCTCGAGCCGACGTGCTTGGCGGGTGCGACCGGCCCGTTCTTCAGCACGCCGTACAGCGCCATGGCGTGACCGCGCCCGAGCCCGTGCTCGTCCTTGAGCCACGCCACGACCTCGCCGGCCTTGCTCTGGCCGCTGAAGCCCCGCGCGGCCGCCTCGTCGAGCAGCTGCTGCGGGGTCCTGCCGGTCTTGGCCTCGATCGCGTCGAGGTACGCCTGGTACGACATGCTCCGGCCTTCCGGCGGCGAGGGATGGTGTGCCGGGACTGACCTGTCGCCGGCACGCGACTCATCGCCCGCCGCCCGCCTCCCGGCGCCACCGACCCGGACCAGACTCGGGGCGGCCGGACTGCCGCCGTGAGATCGTCGGCCCGTGGACGAGCAGAGCACCCTGAGCCCCACCCTCGGCGAGATCGCCCTCGGCGTCGTCGTCGTGGTCCTGCTCGTGCTCGCGGCGCTGCTGGTCGTGCGTGCCGTGCGACGACAGCGACGCTAGGCCCACGGGGCACGCCAGCAGCGCGTCGCGCCAGTCGGGTGCGGGCATGGAAAGAGGCCCCCGAGAGGGCCTCTGACCTGCAGTGACTCTGGTGGGCGATACTGGGTTTGAACCAGTGACCTCTTCCGTGTCAAGGAAGCGCGCTACCACTGCGCCAATCGCCCGGGGTGTTGAGTTGGAGGTGGGTACGGGATTCGAACCCGTGTACACGGATTTGCAGTCCGTTGCCTCGCCTCTCGGCCAACCCACCGTGGAGTCCCGGCAGACGGGGCTTCCTCGAGCGGACGACGAGGCTCGAACTCGCGACCTCAACCTTGGCAAGGTTGCGCTCTACCAACTGAGCTACGTCCGCTTGCAACCGTCTGGATCTAGGCGATCCCTCAGGTGCGGACGTAACCATAGCCCACCCGTGCGGGAGCACAAATTCGGGGGAGGGGACCGTGGATCGGCGCCCTAAGACCCTGTCGCTGCGGCGATCCGCGGTCGCCGATCGCTAGGGTCGGCGGCGTGCAGGTGTGGGTTAACGGGACAGTGCTGGAGGACCCTGCGGCGCCGGCCGTCGCCGTGGCCGACCACGGCTTCACGGTCGGCGACGGCGTCTTCGAGGCGTGCAAGGTCGTCGACGGGGTGCCCTTCGCCCTGACCCGCCACCTGCGGCGCCTGGAGCGCTCGGCGCACGCGCTCGGGCTGCCCGCCCCCGACCTCGACGTCGTCCGCGCCGGGGTCGCGGCCGTGCTCTCGGCCGAGCCGCTCGAGCGCGGCCGGCTGCGCATCACCTTCACCGCCGGACCCGCGCCGATGGGGTCGGGTCGTGGCGGGGGCGAGCCGACCCTGGTGGTCGCGGCGGCCGAGCTGCCGCCAGCCCTGGAGTCGGTCGCCGTGCGCGTCGTGCCGTGGCCGCGCAACGAGCGCGGGGCGCTCGCCGGCGTCAAGTCCACGTCGTACGCCGAGAACGTCGTGGCGCTGGCCGAGGCCGACCGCCACGGGGCGCAGGAGGCGGTCTTCGCCAACCTGGCCGGTCACCTGTGCGAGGGCACGGGCTCCAACGTGGCGTACGTCGTCGACGGCGAGGTCCGCACGCCGACGCTGGCGTCGGGCTGCCTCGCCGGCATCACCCGGGAGCTCTTCTGCGAGTGGGCCGACGTGGTCGAGGTCGACGAGCCGATCGAGGTGGCCGCGGGGGCCGACGAGGTCTTCCTGCTCTCCACCACCCGCGACGTGCAGCCCGTACGCCGCTGGGACGACCGCGGCCTCGCCGCCCCCGGGCCGGTCACCCGCGAGCTGCAGGCCCTGTGGGCAGCGCGCGAGGCCGAGCACCCCGACCCCTAGGTCCGTCCGCCTGTCAACCACCCGCCGTGCTGGCCCGGGGCAGAACGCCCACCTTTGAGGACGGGACCTGACCTGAAGCCCGGCCACGCTGGTCCTCCACGCAGCGACGAGGAGAGGACGGCGTCATGGACGGATCACCGGAGGTGCGGGTGCCGGCTCGGTACTCACGGGTGGATCCCTGGGTCATCAGCCAGGACACGGACGCGGAGATCGCGTTCCTGGGCGCCGCCTTCGGCGCCGTCGAGACCCCCGGGTCCCGCATGCTCGACCCGCAGGGGCGGGTCGGCCACGTCGAGGTGGAGGTCGGCGACGCCGTCCTCATGCTCTTCGACGCCCACCCCGAGTGGCCCCCGCTGCCCTCGCACCTGCGCGTCTACGTCGCCGACGCCCAGCAGGCCTTCGACCGGGCGCTGGGCGCCGGCGCTCGGCCGGTGACCGTGCCGACGGAGCTCGCCTTCGGCGAGCGGGTGGCGCGGGCCCGCGACCCTCAGGGCCACCTGTGGTGGATGCACGAGCGGGTCGAGGACGTCGACGCGGCGGATCTCGCCGCGCGCTTCGCTGATCCTGCCGCGCAGGCCGCGATGACCTACGTGCAGCACTCGGTGGCCGCGGAGCTCGCCACGCCGACGTCACGGACCCCGTGACGCACTCGACCCCCCGGACCTGGCGGAGGCCGGGGGGTCGTGGTGCCGGGGCCGCGCGAGGGGCACGGGCCCCGTCGTACGGCTCTCAGGCGGCGTCGAAGAAGCGGGCGAGCTCGGTGTCGAGGTCGACGAAGGTGCCCTCCTGGCCGTCGGGCACGGCGGCCAGCATCCGGTTGACGAAGCTGTTGACCACCCGCGACTGCGCCTGCACGAGCAGCTCGCCGTCGGGGGAGCACAGCTCGACGATCACGACGGCGGTGCCGTTGGAGCTCAGGCAGGGCCACACGTGCACGTCACCGTCGCCGGTGGGCTCGTAGAGGCCCTCGACCAGCAGCTCGCGGCCGAAGGTCCAGCGGACCTCCTGCGTGGAGTTGCGGAAGACCATCGTCACGGCGAACGGGTCGGCCGGGTCGAAGACGAGGTCGGCCTGCAGGGCCGTGGCCTCACCCTGCTGGTCGACGAACTCGAGGTCGACGAGCTCGGTGATGGTCTCGGCGGTGCGGGTGTGCTTAGTCATGGTGTTGTCCCTTTGGTCTACGTGAGGCCCCCTCCACGGAACCTCTTCGCGCCCCTCAACGCGATGGGAGAACAGTGCCTTGTTCCGAGTCGCGTCCGCAGGTCGTCGCTCCAAATGTCCGTTATGTACACGAGGTGGTCTATCCGCTGACCTCGACTGGTCTATTTTCAACTACCAGTGGTCTAGTCACGGTTGGCCCAGTTGCTGCGAGTTTTCGAGTCACAGGTGTAACAGCAGTGACGAAAACCGGTGGCGTGGCTGCGGCGCCGCGTCCCCGCAACCCCCGGTCGGAGGGGACGGTGGGCTGCGCTAAGGTGTGCACCGCTCGGGCGATTGGCGCAGTGGTAGCGCGCTTCGTTCACACCGAAGAGGTCACTGGTTCGAACCCAGTATCGCCCACCGAGACCATCCAGCCCCTGACTCCGCAGCCCTGCGGATCGGGGGCTGTGGCGTCTGTGTCGCAGCCGTCCTGGACCCGCGAGGACCGCGGGTGGCGCACGAGCACGGCGCGTCGGTGCCCTGGTACGTTGCGGTTGCCGTGGTGCACGGGAAGCCGGTCTGAAGCCGGCGCGGCCCTCGCCACTGTAGCCGTCGAGCACGGCGACCCCCGCTGTCCGGGAGACCGGTCAGGGCCACTGGGTGCGAGCCCGGGAAGGTCGGTCGCCGGGTGGTGACACGGAAGCCAGGAGACCGGCCACGGCACGCCCCCCGGGGCAACGCATTCCACGAGGGCTTGGAGCAGGTGATGGACGGGGCGACCCGTGACGCGCGGCGGTTGCTGCTCGTCGGGATGTCGGCACGCGAGGCGGCCGACGACGAGGCGCTGCGCGCGCTGGCGGCGCCGTACGCCGCCCACGTCGCGCACCTGCAGCTCGGCGACCCGTCGCTGGCCCGGGTGCTCGACCGGCTCGCCGACGAGAGCGACGTGCCGGTCGACGTCGTCGGGGTGTCCCAGGCGCGGCTGGCGCCCGGCGCGAGCTGGCTGCGCCGCGTGGCCGGCCACTGGTGGCGTGAGCGCACCGGGCCGCGGCCCGAGGTGGCCGTCGCCCCGACCCTCGTCGGGGACGCCGACGTGCTCCGCGCCATCGTCACCGACTCCTCCGGCGCGCTCCTCCGCCCGCTCGACGGACGCGAGGCCCCGATGGTCTCGGCCGCCTGGGAGGACGTGCCCGCCCACGCCCACCAGGTGCTGCTCTGCCGCGGCCCTCGCTGCACGGCGAGGGGCTCCGAGGCCGTCGCCGAGGCCCTCGTGCTCGAGCTCATGCGGCTCGGCCAGGGCGACGACGACGTGCTGCTGACCCACACCGCCTGCCTGTTCCCGTGCAACCACGCTCCCGTCGTCGCCGTGCAGCCTGACGACACCTGGTACGGCGCCGTCACCCCCGACGCCGTGCGCCGCATCGCCACCGAGCACCTGGTCGAGCACCGACCCGTCTCCGACCTCCAGCTGCCCCGCCACCGGAAGGCCCTCTCGTGAAGATCGCCCTGCTGTCGACGTCCGACACCGACCTGCTCTCGGCGCGAGCCTCGGGTGCCGACTACGTGTGGGCCAACCCCGGCCGCCCGGGGCACCAGTCGATGGCCGAGACCATCGAGGGCTGCGACCTCGTGGTCGGTCGCGTGCTCGGCGGCGCCGAGGACCTCTGCTCCGGCTTCGCCCGCATCAAGGGCACGGGCATGCCGATGGTCGTGCTGGGAGGGGAGCAGCAGCCCAGCGCCGAGCTGATGGAGCTCTCCAGCGCGCCCATCGGGGTCGCCGCCGAGGCCCACCGCTACCTCGCCGAGGGCGGCCCGGCCAACCTCGCCCAGCTGCACGCCTTCCTCTCCGACACCGTCCTGCTGACCGGCGAGGGCTTCGAGGCGCCCGTCAGCGTGCCGCAGTGGGGGATGCACGAGCCGGCAGCGGTCTCGACGGGATCGACCAGCGGGGCCAGCGCTCGGCCGCGCGTCGGGGTGCTCTACTACCGGGCCCACGAGGCCTCCGGCAACCACGCCTTCGCCCACGACCTGGCCCGCGCCGTCACCGCGACGGGCGAGGCGGTCGGCGTCCCCGTCTTCGCGGGCTCGCTGCGCTCGGCGCCCGACGAGCTCTTCGACGCCTTCGGCACCCTCGACGCCCTCGTCGTGACCGTGCTCGCCGCCGGCGGCAGCACCCCGGCCGACGTCAGCGCCGGCGGCGACGACGACGCGTGGGACGTCGAGCGCATCGCCGCCCTCGACATCCCGGTCCTCCAGGCGCTCTCGCTCACGAGCAGCCGCGCCGAGTGGGAGGCCAACGACGACGGAGTCACGCCGCTCGACTCCGCCACCCAGATCGCCATCCCCGAGTTCGACGGCCGCATCATCACCGCGCCCTTCTCCTTCAAGGAGATCGACGAGGACGGCCTGCCGCGGTACGTCGCCGACCCCGAGCGCTGCGACCGCGTGGCCCGCATCGCCGTCAACCACGCGCGGCTGCGGCACATCCCGGCGGCCGAGCGCAAGGTCGCGCTGATGCTGTCGGCGTACCCGACCAAGCACTCCCGCGTCGGCAACGCCGTCGGCCTCGACACGCCCGCCTCGACCATCCGGCTGCTCCGGAAGATGCGCGACGCCGGCTACGACCTCGGCGCCCCCGGAGCGATTCCGGGCCTGGACCTCGACGACGAGACCGAGGCCGGCAACACCCTCATCCACGCGCTCATCGACGCCGGCGGCCAGGACGAGGAGTGGCTGACCAACGCGCAGCTCACCGACGCGCACGTACGCATCACCGGCGAGCAGTACGCCGCGTGGACCGCCGACCTGCCCGACGACCTGCGCTCCGACATCGAGGAGGCGTGGGGCCCCGCGCCCGGCACGCTCTTCGTCAACGACGCCGGCGAGATGGTGCTCGCCACCATCCAGGCGGGCAACGTCGTGCTGCTGATCCAGCCGCCCCGTGGCTTCGGCGAGAACCCCGTCGCGATCTACCACGACCCCGACCTCGCGGTCACCCACCACTACCTCGCGGCGTACCGCTGGCTGCGCGCGCCCGAGACCGAGGGCGGCTTCGGCGCCCACGCCGTGGTGCACCTCGGCAAGCACGGCTCGATGGAGTGGCTGCCGGGCAAGAACGCCGCCCTGTCGGCCAGCTGCGCCACCGACCAGACGATCGCCGACCTGCCGCTGGTCTACCCGTTCCTCGTCAACGACCCGGGGGAGGGCGCCCAGGCCAAGCGCCGCGCCCACGCCACGATCGTCGACCACCTGATCCCGCCGATGGCCCGGGCGGAGTCCTACGGCGACATCGCGCGGCTGGAGCAGCTGCTCGACGAGCACGCCAACATCGCCGCGATGGACCCCGCCAAGCTCCCGGCGATCCGGGGCGAGATCTGGCAGCTGATGCACGCCGCCGAGATGCACCGCGACCTCGGCCTCGACGAGCGGCCCGAGGACGAGGAGTTCGACGACTTCCTGCTCCACGTCGACGGCTGGCTCTGCGAGATCAAGGACGCCCAGATCCGCGACGGCCTGCACGTGCTCGGCGGCGCACCGACCGGCCAGGCCCGGGTCGACCTCGTGCTCGCGATCCTGCGCGCCCAGCAGGTCTGGGGCGGTCAGCAGCACGCCGTGCCCGGGCTGCGCACGGCGCTCGGTCTCAAGGAGGGCTCCGAGCAGGTCGGCGCCGTCGACGAGATCGAGGCGCAGGCCCGGAGCCTGGTCGAGCGCATGGAGGCGGCCGGCTGGTCCGTCGACGCCGTCCCCGGCCTGCACGACGACCCCGTCGTGCAGCAGGTGCTGCGCTTCGCCGCGACCGAGGTCGTGCCGCGGCTCGCGGGCACCGACCGCGAGCTCGACATGGTGCTGCACGCCCTCGAGGGCGGCTTCGTGCCGGCCGGCCCGTCGGGGTCGCCGCTGCGTGGCCTGGTCAACGTGCTGCCGACCGGGCGCAACTTCTACACCGTCGACCCCCGTGCCGTGCCGTCGCGCCTGGCCTGGGACACCGGCCAGGCGATGGCCGAGTCGCTGGTGGCCAAGTACCTCGACGAGACCGGCGGCTACCCCGAGTCGGTGGGGCTGTCGGTCTGGGGCACCAGCGCGATGCGCACCAGCGGCGACGACGTCGCCGAGGTGCTGGCGCTGCTCGGCGTGCGGCCCGTGTGGGACGAGGCCTCGCGCCGCATCCACGAGCTCGCCGTGGTGCCGCTCGACGAGCTCGGCCGTCCGCGGATCGACGTCACGGTGCGGATCTCCGGCTTCTTCCGCGACGCCTTCCCGCACGTCGTGGCGATGCTCGACGACGCCGTGCGCACGGTCGCGGCGCTCGAGGAGCCGCTGGACCAGAACTTCGTGCGTGCTCACGCCCAGGCCGACCTCGCCGAGCACGGCGACGAGCGGCGTGCGACGACCCGGGTCTTCGGCAGCAAGCCGGGCTCGTACGGCGCCGGCATCCTGCAGGTCGTCGAGTCGGGCACCTGGCGCGACGACCAGGACCTCGCCGAGGTCTACACGCAGTGGGGCGGCTTCGCCTACGGCCGCGACCTCGACGGCCGCCCGGCCGCCGACGACATGCGCGCCAACTACCGGCGCATCAAGGTGGCGGCCAAGAACGTCGACACCCGCGAGCACGACATCGCCGACTCCGACGACTACTTCCAGTACCACGGCGGCATGGTCGCGACGGTGCGTGCGCTCACCGGCGCCTCGCCGCGGGCCTACGTCGGCGACTCCACCTCGCCCGACGCCGTGCGCACCCGCACCCTGCAGGAGGAGACCAACCGCGTCTTCCGCTCCCGGGTGGTCAACCCGCGCTGGATCGGTGCGATGCAGCGCCACGGCTACAAGGGCGCCTTCGAGCTCGCCGCCACCGTCGACTACCTCTTCGGCTTCGACGCCACCGCCGGTGTGGTGCACGACTGGATGTACGCCTCGCTCGCGCAGGAGTACGTGCTCGACGAGACCAACCAGCAGTTCATGAAGGACGCCAACCCGTGGGCGCTGCGCGGCATCGTGGAGAAGCTCCACGAGGCCGTCGAGCGCGGCCTGTGGGAGTCGCCCGACCCCGACCTGCTGGCGCAGATGCAGGCCGTCTACCTGGAGCTCGAGGGTGACCTCGAGGACCGCTGAGGTGCGCGCCGTCGTCGGGTGCGGGGGTCTCGAGGTCCTCGCCCAGGGGCTCGGACACCTCGACCACCGAGGAGCGCCGGCATGACCAGCGCCCTCACCATCCACGTGGTCGGCGTGGGCATGGGCCCCCAGCACGTGACGCCGGAGGCCGCGGCGGCGCTGGGGGAGGCGGCGTACGTCGTGGCGGCGCGCAAGCGCGACGACGACCCGCTGCTCGCGGTGCGCCGTGAGCTCGCCGCGGCTCACGGGCTCGAGGTCGTCGAGGTCGACGACCCGCCGCGCGACCGCTCGGAGCACCGCGACGCGAGCAGCTACGACGGGGCCGTGCGCGACTGGCACGACGCCCGGGCGCGGGCCTGGGGGAGCGCGGTGGCCGGGCGCGAGGGCGACCCGGCTTTCCTGGTCTGGGGCGACCCGGCGCTCTACGACTCGACCATCCGCGTGGTCGACCGCGTCGCCGCGGACCTCGGTGCCCGCACCAGGGTCGTCGCCGGCATCAGCGCGCCGCAGCTGCTGGCCGCGCGCCACGGCGTCGTGCTCCACGAGGTCGGACGCCCGGTGCACGTGACGACCCAGCGCCGCCAGGCCGAAGCGGTCGAGCAGGGCCAGCGCAACCTCGTCGTCATGCTGACCAGCGGGGTGCGGCTCGACGGGCTCGACGACTGGAGCATCTGGTGGGGCGCCAACCTCGGCGCCCGCGGCGAGCGGCTCGTGAGCGGCCGCGTCGGCGACGTGCGCGAGGCGCTGGAGCGCGCGCGTGCCGAGGCCGAGACCGACGCCGGCTGGGTGATGGATCTCTACCTGCTGAGGGGGCCTGCATGACCCTGCCCGAGCGCGACGTGCTGGTGTGCCGCGACTGCTGCTGCGGCACGGCGAGCAAGCATCCCCGCACCGACCACGACGCACAGCGCGACGCGCTGCTCGCCTGCGGCGACGTCGACGGCGTCCGCGTGCGAGTCGTGGAGTGCCTCGACGAGTGCGACCGCAGCAACGTCGTGCTCGTGCGCGACTTCACGCGTGGCCGCCGCCCGACCGACACCTGGCTCGGCGGGGTGCTGGACAAGGGCGCCACCGAGGAGCTGGTCGGCTGGATCAGCGAGGGCGGTCCGCTCCCGCACGCCCTCGAGCCCCACCGGATGGAGCGCACCCGCGGCGGGCGGCTGGCGTGAGCGGTCTGCTGGTCGCCGGCACCACCTCCGACGCAGGCAAGAGCGTGGTCACGACAGGCCTGTGCCGCGCGCTGGCGCGCCGGGGCGTGCGGGTGGCGCCGTACAAGGCGCAGAACATGTCCAACAACTCGATGGTCACCGGCGCCGGCGACGAGATCGGACGCGCCCAGTGGGTGCAGGCGCTGGCCGCGCGCGCCGAGCCCGAGGCGGCGATGAACCCCGTGCTGCTCAAGCCCGGCAGCGACCACCGCAGCCACGTCGTCGTGATGGGACGCCCGGGCGGCTCGGTGAGCGCGACCGACTTCGCCACCGGGCGGCGCCACCTCGCCGAGGCCGCGTGGGCGGCGTACGACGACCTCGCCTCGCGCTACGACGTGGTGGTCGCCGAGGGGGCGGGCAGCCCCGCCGAGATCAACCTGCGCAGCAGCGACTACGTCAACATGGGGCTCGCGCGGCACGCCGACCTGCCGACCGTGGTGGTCGGCGACATCGACCGCGGCGGGGTGTTCGCGGCGTTCTACGGCACCCTGATGCTGCTCGACGAGGCCGACCGGCGGCTGGTGGCGGGCTGGGTGGTCAACAAGTTCCGCGGCGACCGCGGCCTGCTGCAGCCCGGGGTCGACGAGATCGCCGCGCGCACCGGTCGACCGGTGTGGGGCGTGCTGCCGTGGCGGCCCGACCTGTGGCTCGACAGCGAGGACGCGCTCGACCTCGAGGGCCGGCGCGCCCGCGCGGGACGGGTGCGCGTGGCCGTGGTGCGACTCCCGAGGATCTCGAACTTCACCGACGTCGACGCGCTCGGGCTCGAGCCGGCGCTCGACGTCTACTTCGCCTCCACGCCGCGCGCCCTGGCCGACGCCGACCTCGTCGTGCTCCCCGGCACCCGCGCGACCATCAGCGACCTGGCGTGGCTGCGCGAGCGCGGTCTCGACGAGGTCGTGGTGGCCCACGCCCGGGCGGGACGACCGGTGCTCGGCATCTGCGGCGGCTGCCAGATGCTGGGGCGCGAGGTCGCCGACCCCCACGGCGTCGAGGGCCCGCCCACCACCGTCGAGGGCCTGGGCCTGCTCGACCTGCGCACCGAGTTCACTGCCGACAAGGTGCTCCGGCGGCACGAGCCCGCCGGCTACGAGATCCACCACGGCCGGGTCACCGGCGAGCGCGAGGCCGGGGAGGTCACCGGCACCATGGTCCACGGCGCGCTCGAGGACGACGCCCACCGCGACGCCTACCTGCGGCGTGCGCTGGGGGTCGCCTCCGAGGCCGGCTTCCCCGCCGCGCGCGAGGCCCGGCTCGAGCTGCTCGGCGACCTCGTCGAGGAGCACCTCGACGTCGATGGCCTTCTCGCACTCGCGCGGGAGGGCGTGCGGTGAGGGTGCTGGTGCTCGGCGGCACGGGGGAGGCGCGGGGCCTGGCCCGCGCCCTGGTCGACGACGGCGTCGAGGTGACGACCTCGCTCGCGGGGCGGGTGCGCGACCCGGCGTTGCCCGTCGGCGAGGTGCGGATCGGCGGCTTCGGCGGGGTCGACGGCCTCGCGCGCGCGGCGGCGGCGTACGACCTGGTGGTCGACGCGACGCACCCCTTCGCCGCCACCATCTCCGACCACGCGGCCCGGGCCGTGGCGCGCGACCGGCTGCTGCGGCTGCAGCGCCCCGGCTGGGAGCCGGTCGGCGACTGGCGTCCGGTGCCCGACCATGCCGCGGCGGCCCGACTCGCCGCAGGGCTGGGGGAGCGACCCTTCCTGACCGTGGGCCGGCAGTCGCTCGGCGACTTCGTCGCACCCCTGGAGGGGGCGGCCGCCCTGGTGCGCGTGGTCGACGCGCCCGAGCACCGGCTGCCGCCCGCGTGGACGCTGCTGCGCGACCGGGGGCCCTACGACGTCGCGGGCGAGCGCTCGCTGATGGCGCGCCACGGCGTCGACGTGCTCGTCACCAAGGACTCCGGCGGCGCGCTGACCCGCGCCAAGCTCGACGCCGCCGCGACGCTGGGCGTCCCGGTCGTCGTGGTGGCGCGGCCCCCCGCCCCCACCGGCGCACGCACCGTGGCCGACGTCGCTCAGGCCGCGGCGTGGGTGAGGATGCACCGGTGAAGGTCCTCGTCACCGGCGGCGTCCGCTCCGGCAAGTCGCGCCACGCCGAGGCCCTGCTCGGCGACGGGCCCGCGACGTACGTCGCCCCCGGGCCGACGACCGCGGAGGACCCCGACCCCGACTGGGCCGAGCGGGTCGCCGCCCACCGCGCCCGCCGCCCGGCCGGCTGGACGACGCTTGAGAGCCGCGACCTCGCCGCCGCCCTCGCCACCCCCGGCCCGGTGATCGTCGACTGCCTCGGCACCTGGCTCTCCGCGGTCGTCGACGCCGCCGCGCTGTGGGAGGCGCCGGGGGCACAGGTGCACGCCCACGTCGACGCGCTGCTCGTCGACGCGGTCGCGGCCCTCACCGCGGCCGCGGGACCGGTCGTGCTGGTGACCAACGAGGTCGGCCTCGGCGTGGTGCCGTCGCACCGCTCCGGCCGGCTCTTCCGCGACCTGCTCGGCACCGGCAACCAGCGGCTCGCCGCTGCCTGCGACGAGGTCCACCTGGTCGTCGCGGGACGGGTGCTGCGGCTGTAGGGAGAGGTGGGCGACCTCACGTCGGCGCGGCGTGAGCACCGCGCCGTCGCTCGGTAGGTTCGAGACGCCAGCCCACCCGAGCGAGGAGCACCCCCCGTGAGCACTCCGGTCACCAGCCCGTCGACCAGCAGCGTCCCCCGCACCACGGTGGTCGTGGGCGCGATCCTCGTCGTCGTGGGCGTGCTGGGCTACCTGCTGTCCGACTCCCGCAGCCTGACGGCCTTCATCCCGTCGGTGCTCGGCGCCCTCCTCGTGGTGTGCGGCGTCGTCGGCGCCCGTCGGCCCAAGATCGGCATCCACGCCGCGCTCGTGGTGGCGCTCGTCGGGGTGCTCGGCACCGTCCCCAACGTGCTCGGCCTCGGCGACCTCGTCTCGGGCGACAGCGAGCGTCCGCTGGCCGTCGTCAGCGGCACCGTCACCTTCGTGGTGCTCGTCGTCTACCTCGTGGTCGGCATCCGCTCCTTCGTGGCCGCCCGGCGGGGCTGAGCGGGAGCCCGGACGCCGCCCGACGCCGGCCGAGACCGGCGACCATGGCGGCGAGGAGGATCGCGCCGGCGTCGACCCGGCGCGCGAGGGCGGTGGCGCGGCGCACGTCGGTGACCCGGGGCGGTGGGCCGTCGCCGAGGAGGTGACGGTGCTCGACGCGGTCGCCGTAGGTGTTGCGGCCCCCGAGCCGCACCCCGAGGGCCCCGGCGAACGCCGCCTCGACGGGTCCGGCGTTGGGGGAGGGGTGCCCCGGCGCGTCGCGCCGCCAGGTGCGCCACGCCCCGACGTGGTCGTGACCGAGGCCGACGGCGAGCAGGGCGCTCAGGCGCGACCCGGGCAGGGCCAGCAGGTCGTCGAGGCGGGCCGACGCCCAGCCGAAGTCGGCGTACCGCTCGCTGCGGAGGCCGACCATCGCGTCGAGGGTGTTGGCGGCGCGGTGGCCCACCAGTCCCGGGACCCCGAGCACCGCGCCCAGCACCAGCGGGGCGACGACCGCGTCGGAGGTGTTCTCGGCGACCGACTCCACCACGGCCCGGGCCACCTCGTCCTCGTCGAGTCGGCTCGGGTCGCGGCCCACGAGGTGGGTCAGCCGCTGGCGGGCAGCGGGCAGGTCCCGGCGCTCGAGCAGGCCCGCGACGGCGTGCGCCTCGCGCTCCAGCGACGTGCCACCGAGCACGGCCCAGGTGGCCGCGGCCGTGGCCAGGACGTGCGCCGTGGGGCGGTCGCTCGTCGCGCGCTCGAGCAGCACGCCGAACGCAGCCGCGCCGCCGACCAGCACCACGACGTGCGCCACGCCGCGACGCCGCAGCGCGGCCGGCGGCCTCGGCACGCGGTGGGGTCCGGGCGGGTGCAGCCGGTGCTCCAGCGCCAGTGCCACCCAGCAGCCCGGCCAGGCACAGCTCGATGCTCGCGCCGTAGACGTCGCCGTTGGTGCCGCCGATCCGCGTGACGGCACGACGTACGACGAGGACGACGACGAGGGCGCCGAGCGCCGCGGCCAGCGGCCCGCGCCACCAGTCGCCGTCGTCCCAGGTGACCAGGAGGGTGAGCACCATCCCCGCGACGAGCCAGCCGGCGACGGCGAGAGGGGTCGGGACGGTGCCGGCGTACGTCGACCCGAGCCCGCCCTCGCGTGCCGCCGGGACACCGTGACGACAGGCCAGCCACAGCGCGAGCCGCGAGAGGCACACGACGACCGCGGCGGTCACGACGCCGCGCCAGGTGGTGACCAGCGAGGCGAGCCCGGCCGCCTGCAGCCCCAGCACCAGCACGACGGCCGCGCTGCCCGCGGGCCCCGAGGTGCTCGTGTGCATCGCGGCGAGCGCCCGGTCGCGGTCGAGCGAGGCGGTCAGCCCGTCGGCGGTGTCGGAGAGCCCGTCGACGTGGAAGGCGCGGGTGCCGAGCACCAGCACGGCGACCGAGAGCAGCCCGACCACCAGGCCCGGGAGGTCGAGCCCGAGCCCCACGAGGCCGACGAGGAGCACGCCCAGCCCCAGCGGAGCGACGGCGAGCGGGGCCAGCAGCATCGCGTCGCGTGCGACGGCCCGGTCGACCCGCGAGGGCATGCCGACGCGCACCGCCGTCAGCATCCCCAGCGCGAGCCGCCAGCCGTCACGCATCCGGTGGCAGCAGGTCCGCCAGCAGGGCGACCTCGGAGAGCAGCGCCGCCGCGGCACGCACGAGCGGCACGGCGGCGACGGCCCCGCTGCCCTCGCCCAGGCGCAGGTCGAGGTCGAGCAGCGGCGCCAGGCCGAGCTTGTCGAGCGCGAGCGACTGGGCGGGCTCGGTCGAGCGGTGGCCGGCCGCGCACCAGGCGGCGACGCCCGGCTCGATGCGGTCGGCCGTGAGCGCGCAGGCCACGGCCATCAGGCCGTCGAGGAGCACGGGCACGCCGAGCCGCGCGGCGGTCAGCAGGTAGCCCGTGGCCGCGGCCAGGTCGGCGCTGCCGAGGGCGGTGAGGGTCTCGAGGGGGTCGGTCACCCGCTCGCCCGCGCGCCGGAGGGCGGCGTCGACGACCTCGGCCTTGCGGGCCAGGCCGGCGTCGTCGACGCCCGTGCCGCGGCCGACGACCTCCGCGGCGGGCAGGCCGAGCCCGGCGGCCACCAGCGCCGCGGCGGGCGTGGTGTTGCCGATGCCCATGTCGCCGGAGAGCAGCAGGTCGGCACCGGCGGCGACCTCCTCCTCGGCGACCAGGCGGCCGACGTCGAGGGCACGGGCGGTCTCGTCGCGGGACAGCGCGTCCTCGAGGTGGATCGCTCCCGACCCGCGGCGCACCCTCAGCGGCCCCGCGTCGTCGCTGTCGACGCCGACGTCGACGACGCGCACGCTGACGTCGTGTGCCCGGGCCAGGGCGTTGACCCCGGCCCGACCGGCCAGGAAGGTGCCGACCATGGCCTGCGTGATGGCCGGCGGGTAGGCGCTGACGCCGTACGCCGCGACGCCGTGGTCGCCGGCGAAGATCGCGAGGCGGACGTTGCCCGGCGGCTCCGGTGGCACCCCGCCCTGGCAGGCGGCGAGCCAGGTGCCGAGGTCACCGAGCCGCCCGAGCGCACCCGCCGGCACGGCCAGCCCGGCGAGCCGCGCGGCGGCCTCCCGGGCAGCCTGCGCGTCCGGGGCCCTCACAGGCTGGCGGCCAGCTCGCGGCGCGCCGCCTGCTCCTGCGCCTCGCGCTGCACCCGGCCGAGCGACCACGCCAGACCGAGGCCGATCACCGCCCAGGTGGTGGCGAGGGTGAGCAGCGAGGCGAGCCGGAAGGCCCACAGCGTGCTGGCGGGGAAGTCGCCCAGCTCGTCGACGGCCGGCATCAGGGCCGTGACGAGCATCATCGCGACGACGTACGCCGCCACGCCGGCCAGCACCCCGTCGAAGGCCCCCCGGCCGGCCGCGACCCGCCGGGCCAGCAGCACCGCGGCCCACGCCGCGAGCACCGAGAGCGCCAGCAGCCCGAAGTAGAGGGCGGTGCGCGACCCGATGGTCTCGCCGCTGCCGACGGCGGGCGGGTTGGGCGGGTACTTCAGCCACGGCACCAGCGCGGTGGCCACGAAGCCGGCGCCGGCGACGACCAGGGTCGAGCCACGCAGCGACAGCCGGCCGAGGCGTCCCGCCGCGGCGGCGGAGACCAGCCCGACCAGGCCGCCCAGGGCGACGCCGACGGCGACGGTGGCGGTCAGCAGGCCCCAGGTGCGCTGGGTCTCCCGGCTGGTGCCGCCGGCCTCGTCGCCGTGGCTGTGACCGGCGGTCGCCTCGTCGTCGGAGTGGGAGTGGGAGTGGCCGTCGGAGGCGGGCTCGGCCGGGGCCGCTGCGCTCTCCTCGAGCTCGATGGCGCGCTCGACGTGGGGCTCGCCCACGACGAAGGCGACGGCGAAGGCGAGCAGGCCGGCCACGAGACCGACCAGCAGGCCCCGGACCAGGAACGATCGGGGATTCATCGCGGTGGCTCCTGCGCGCGTCAGTGGCAGGGGAAGCCGAGCAGGTGCCGGCCGTCGTGCACGAACTCGTGGATCGCCGTGCCGGCGGGGATCGAGACCGCGCCCTGGTCGGCGGAGACGAAGAAGAGCACGAGCAGTGCGGCGAGGCCGAGGAACAGCGCCCAGGGGGCGAGCCGCCGCAGCGGGATGCTCGGCACCTCGCCGGGAAGTGCGCCGGGAAGGGCGGTGGCGGGTGTGGCGGCGTGCGACGACGACATGGTGCCTCCTCAGGGATTCAGCGTCCCTGGTTGTCGGGGTGGTGTGCAGGCCGTCGTGTCTGACTCACCACCCGGTCGCCCGGGTGGCTCACAGTGGCGCGACCGTGCCGGACTTGCACCGGCTTCCGCGACCTGCGCTCCGCACCCTAGGGCATCCACGCGTCGACGTCTGCACCCCCCGCGCCGGTGTCGGACGAGGACTCAGGAGCGGGACGCTGCGGCGAGCAGCGGCAGCACCCGGTCGGTGACCTCGGGTGGTCGCACGGCGAGCCGGACCCAGCTCGCGTCGAGCCCGGGGAAGGTGTCGCAGCGACGTACGGCGACCCCGGCCTCGCGCAGCCGGGCGTGCACGCCGTCGCCGGGCCGCGCGAGCACGAAGGCGGTGCTCGATGGCACGTGGTGGACCCCGACGTCGGCGAGGCCGGCCTCGAGGTGGGCCCGCCAGCCGGCCAGCAGGCCGGCGCGGCGTACGGACTCAGTGCGGGCCCGCTCGCTCGCGCACGCCGTCATCGCGGCCGCGGCGGGGGTCGAGACCGACCACGGCGTACGGGCGGCGCGCAGCGGGGCGACGTCGTCGGGGTGGCCCAGCAGGTAGCCGGCCCGGATGCCGGGGATCGACCACTGCTTGGTGAGGCTGCGCACGACGACGAGACCGGGCGTCACGACGTCGGCTAGCGACGCGGGCTCACCGGGCACGGCGTCCATGAAGGCCTCGTCGACCACCACGAGCCGCCCGGGCCGGAGCAGCGCTCTCACGGCGCCGGCCGGGTGGAGCACGCCGGTCGGGTTGGTGGGGTTGCCGAGCACCACGAGGTCGGCGGTGTCAGGAACGGCGGGCAGCGCGAAGGGCTCCGGCGCGACCACGGCGTCGACCTCGTGGCCCGCGGCCAGCAGCGCGGCGTGCGGCTCGGTGAACTGCGGGTGCACCACCACCGGGTGCCGCCACGGCCGCCGGGCCAGCAGCGTGAAGGCCTCCGCGGCGCCGGCGGTGGCGACGCAGTGGGCGGCCGGGCGGTGGTGGTAGGCCGCCAGTGCGGCCTCGGCGGCGGTGGGGTCGGGGTAGCGGCCGACGTGGTCGAGGCTGACCCGCAGCGCGTCGTCGAGCCAGCCGGGGCGGGAGCCGGGGAAGACGTTGACGGCGAGGTCGACGAGGCCCGGCGTGGCCTCGACGTCGCCGTGGTGGCGCAGGTCAGGCATGCGCGTGGTCGTGGGAGCGGACCGCCTCGGCGAAGCGGGCGGCCAGCTGCGGGTGGCCCGCCCAGTGGGTGTGCAGGTACGACGCGTGCAGCGTCGGGCCGGCGAAGCCCTCGGCGGTCCCGTCGACCTCCCACGCCGGCACCGGTCCGTGACCGGGGTCGGTGCGGGTGCGGTGGAACTCGTGGCCGGTGACCCGCTCGCCCGCCCGGGTCAGCAGCGTGTCGTGCGGCGCGACCGCCTCGGGGTAGCGCAGCGTCAGCCGCTCGTGCATGGCGGCGCTCGCCGGCACCGCCCCCACCATCGGGGCGCCGTCGAGGGTGTCGGCGAGGTAGAGCAGGCCCGCGCACTCGGCGACGGTCGGCACCCCGTCGGCGACGGCCGCGGCCAGCTCCCGGCGCAGCGGCGCGTTGCCCGTCAGCTCGGCGGCGTGCACCTCGGGGAAGCCGCCACCGAGGTAGATCCCGCGCGTGCCCGCCGGCAGCCCGGCGTCGCCCATGGGGTCGAACGCGACCGGCTCGCACCCTGCCGCCCGCAGCAGCTCCTCGGTCTCGGCGTAGCGGAAGGTGAAGGCCCGTCCGCCCGCGACGGCGACCACGGGGCGGGTCCTCGGGGCAACGGGTCCGTCCGGGCCCGCGTGCCGCTGACCCCTGGCCCCAGAGGCCTCCAGCGCGGCGCCCGCGTCCCAGGCCTCGCCGTCGAGGGCGGGGGCGGCGCGGGCGACGTCGAGCAGGGCGTCGAGGTCGAGGTGCGCCTCGACCTGCGCGGCCAGCCGGTCGAGCGCGTCGGCGGCGAGGCCGCGCTCGGCGGCGGGCACCAGCCCGAGGTGGCGCGACGGGGCGCTGACGTCGGCGTCGCGGGGGAGCGCGCCCAGCACGGGCAGCGGCATGGCGCGGCGTACCTCCTCGACCATGCGGGGCGACGAGACCTGGTTGAGCACGACGCCCACGACGTCCACCGCGTCGTCGTACGTCGCCATGCCGTGGACCACCGCCCCGAGCGAGCGGGAGGCGCGCGAGACGTCGACGACGAGCACGACGGGGGAGCAGGTGAGGGTGGCGACGTGGGCGGTCGAGGAGAAGCCGTCGGTGCCGACCTTGCCGTCGAAGAGACCCATCACGCCCTCGACGACCGCGACGTCGGCGCCCCGCGCCCCGTGCAGCAGCAGCGGGACCATCGCGTCGGGCCCGCACAGGTGGGGGTCGAGGTTGCGGCCGGGGCGCCCCGAGGCGAGCGCGTGGTAGCCGGGGTCGATGTAGTCGGGTCCGACCTTGTGGCCCGAGACCTCGAGGCCGCGCCGGGCGAGCGCGGCGATGATGCCCGTGGTGACCGTCGTCTTGCCGGAGCCGGTGGCGGGGGCGGCGACGACGAGCCGCGGCAGGGACGTCAGCACGGGCTCACCACTCGATCCCCTGCTGGCCCTTCTGGCTTCGGTCCATCTGGTGCTTGACCTTGCCCATGTCGGTGACGGTGTCGGCGACCTCGACCAGCCTCGGGTTCGCCCGCCGGCCGGTGACCACGACGAACTGGCGGCCCGGTCGGTCGCGCAGGGTCTCGACGACGTCGTCGACGTCGACCCAGCCCCACTCCATGGGGTAGGTGAACTCGTCGAGCACGTAGAGGTCGTGGCGCTCCTCGGCCAGCCGCCGCTTGACCTCGGCCCAGCCCTCGGCCGCGTCGCGGGCGTGGTCCTCCTCGGACCCCTCCTTGCGCGACCACGACCAGCCCGAGCCCATCTTGTGCCACTCGACAGGCCCGCCCTCGCCGGTCTCGCGGTGCAGCTCGCCGAGCCGCTCGAGCACCGACTGCTCGCCGATGCGCCACTTGGCGGACTTCACGAACTGGAAGACCCCGACGTCCCAGCCGTGGTTCCACGCCCGGATCGCCAGCCCGAAGGCGGCCGTCGACTTCCCCTTGCCGTCGCCGGTGTTGACCATCAGCAGCGGCAGCCGGCGTCGCTGCGCGGTCGTCAGCCCGTCGTCGGGCACCTCCAGCGGCTTGCCCTGCGGCATCAGGCGTCTCCCTGCTCGTCGTGCCAGCGGTCGTGGTGCACGGCTGCCTCCAGCGGACGTCGCGAGCGCCAGCCGTGGCGCTCCAGGTCGGGCACCTCCTCGAGGTGCGTCACCGGCCCGAGGCACAGCCACGCCACCGGCAGCACGTGCCCGGGGATGCCCAGCAGGTCGCGCAGGAAGGGCGGCCGGTAGAACGACACCCAGCCGACGCCCAGGCCCTCCGCGGTGGCGGCGAGCCAGAGGTTCTGCACGGCCAGGCAGGTCGAGTAGAGCCCGGCGTCGGCGATCGCGTGGCGGCCCAGCACGTGGGGCCCGCCGCGGGTGGCGTCGTACGTGACGACCACGCCGAGCGCGGCCTCGCAGATGCCCTCGACCTTGATGCGGGCGAAGGTCTCGCGGCGCTCGGGCGGCAGCGACTCGCCGAAGACCCCCCGTTCGGCGGCCACGTGGTCGCGGAAGGCCTCGCGGGTCGCGGGGTCGCGCACCAGCACGAAGTCCCACGGCTGGCTGTTGCCGACGCTCGGTGCGGCGTGGGCGGCGGCGAGCACGCGGTGCAGCACGTCGTCGTCGAGCGGTACGTCGCTGAACTCGCGTCGCACGTCGCGGCGCCGGCCGACCACCTCGTAGAGCGCGTCGCGCAGCCGCTCGGGCGTCGTGAGGGTGCCCGCGGTCGTCACGCGGCCCGCCCTGCGCGAGCGACGTCGGCCAGCCGGTCGGCGGTCACCTCGGTGATCGGCACGTGCTCGGCCCGCAGGTGCTCGGCCAGCACCCCGGCCATCCCGAGCCGCATCGGCCCGGCCTCGCAGTCGACGACGAGGCTGGCGACGCCCTGCTCGGCCAGCCACGACCCGGCGAGCCGGCTGCGGCCTACTGGGTCGGCGCCGGCCGTGGCGCGGCCGTCGGTCACGACGACGAGCAGCGGGCGGCGCCGGGGGTCGCGCACGCGCTCCAGCGCGAGCACCCGCCCGGCCTCGAGCAGACCCTCGGCGAGCGGCGTACGCCCACCGGCGGGCAGCTCCTCCAGCCGCCGGGCCGCCACCTCGACGGAGTGGGTGGGCGGCAGCGCCAGGTCGGCCCCGTGGCCGCGGAAGGTGACCAGTCCGACCTTGTCGCGGCGCTGGTAGGCGTCGAGCAGCAGGCTGAGGATGGCGGTCTTGACCTGCTCCATGCGGCGTCGCGCGGCCATCGAGCCCGAGGCGTCGACGCAGAAGAGCACGAGGTTCGACTCGCGGCCCTCCCTCACGGCGACCCTCAGGTCGTCGGCGCGCAGCCGCAGCCGGCCGGACGCCCGTCCGCGCGCGACCTGGTGCGGGACGGCGGCCCGGACGGTCTCGAGCAGGTGCACGCCGCCGTGGTCGCCCGGTCGGGCGCCGACCCGGCGGCCGGTGTCGGTGGTCGCCCGGCTGCGCTTGCCGGCCTCGCCCGCGCCGGTGCCGCCGACCTGGAAGAGCCGCGCCCGGTACGGCGCTCCCGCCCCGGTGGTCGTCGTGCTCCCGGAGCCCGGGCCGTGCTGCGGCTGCTCATGTGGCTCCTCCTGGGCCTGCTCCTGGGCCGCCGGGACGTCGTGCGGGTCGGTTGCCCCGGCGACCGCCTCCGAGGACGTCCCGTCCCCGGGACTGCTGTCGCCGTCCTGGGGCCCGCCGTCCCCGTCCCCGTCGCCGTCCCCCTCGCCGTCCGGGTGGCCCTCGGGGGAGGGCGGCTCGGGGTCGGGCTCGGGGTCGGCCTCGTCACCCAGCACCTCGTCGAGCAGGTCCTCGTCGAGTCCGGGGGCGTCGAAGGGGTTGCGGCGGCGACGGTGGGGGAGCGCGAGTCGCGCGGCGACGCGGACGTCGTCGAGGGTCACGGCGTCGCGGCCCTGCCACGCCGCGTGCGCGACGGCGGCGCGGGCGGTGACGAGGTCGGCGCGGAGGCCGTCGACCTCGAAGGCCGCGCAGACCTCGGCCACCTTCAGCAGCATCGCGTCGGGAAGCGCAACGGTGGGGATCCGGCGTCGTGCCTCGGCGAGGCGCTCGGTGAGGGCGCGCTGCGCGGCGGCGTACGACGCGGTGAAGGCCTCCGGGTCGGCGTCGTAGGCGATGCGGCGCCGGACGACCTCGGTGCGGAGGGCGGGCTCGCGAGGGGCCGCCACCTCGACCGTGAGGCCGAAGCGGTCGAGCAGCTGCGGGCGCAGCTCGCCCTCCTCGGGGTTCATCGTGCCGATGAGCACGAAGCGCGCCTCGCGCGAGACCGAGACCCCGTCGCGCTCGACCGTGCAGCGCCCCATGGCGGCCGCGTCGAGCAGCACGTCGACCAGGTGGTCGTGGAGCAGGTTGACCTCGTCGACGTAGAGCAGGCCGCGGTGGGCCTTGACCAGCAGCCCGGGCTCGTACTCGGCCTCCCCGGTGGAGAGCACCTTCTCCAGGTGCAGCGAGCCGAGCACGCGGTCCTCGGTGGCGCCGACCGGCAGCTCCACGAGACGGACGTCGCGGAGCTCGCCGTCGACCTCGACCGGCGGCAGCACGCGTGCCAGCCCGCGCACGATGGTGGACTTCGCGGTGCCCTTCTCCCCGCGCACCAGCACGCCCCCGATCTCGGGCGAGATCGTCGTGAGCACCAGGGCCAGCGACATGTCGCCGGGGTCGACGACCGCGGCGAAGGGGTAGGTCGGGTCCTGCTGTGGCATGGGAGGCTCCCGCTCGTCCGCCATCGGATGTGACGTCGCGAGGCCGGTCTTCGGACTTCCCGGCTCGGGGCCGGGTCACCGCAGCGGGCCTGTGCCGGACTCCCACCGGCTTCCCAGATTCTCCCCCGTGGGGGCACCTCGCGACTGCGGCTCAGGCTACTCACGTCCGCGGACGCGGGGGGACTAGGGTCGCGGCCGTGCCCCAGGAGCCCTCCGACGCCACCGGCCAGGTGCGTGCGACCGTCGTCGGCATCGGCGCGGACGGCTGGCCCGGTCTGGCTGCGGCGGCGAGGGAGCTGGTGGCGTCCGCCGCGGTGGTCGTGGGCGGCGAGCGGCACCTCGACCTGCTGCCCGCCGTGCCGGGGCAGCGGCGGGTCGCGTGGCCGCGGCCCTTCGACGTCGGCGTCGTCGAGCAGCACCCCGGCTGCGTCGTGCTGGCCAGCGGCGACCCGATGCTCTCCGGCGTCGGGACGACGCTGGTGCGGCGGCTCGGTGCCGGGGCCGTGGCGGTGCACCCCCACGTCTCGTCGGTGGCCTTGGCCCGGGCCCGCATGGGCTGGTCGGCCGAGGAGTCGGTCGTGCTGACCACGGTCGGGCGGCACGTCGAGCGGGTGCTGCGCGAGGTCGCCCCCCACTGCCGGCTCCTCGTGCTCTCCTCGGACGCCACGACGCCGGAGGCCGTCGCCGGCCTGCTGACCGCGCACGGCTGGGGATCGGCCGAGCTGACGGTGCTCGGCGACCTGGGTGGCCCCGGGGAGTCGCGGCACAGCGGGCGCGCGGAGAGCTGGTCGGTCGAGGCGCCCGCGCTGCACGTGCTCGCCGTCGCGTGCGGGGAGGGTGGCCCGGTCCTCGGATGGGCGCCGGGGCTCCCCGACTCGGCCTACGAGCACGACGGCCAGCTGACCAAGCGCGACGTCCGTGCCAGCGCCCTGGCACGGCTGGCGCCGTGCCCGGGTGAGCTGCTCTGGGACCTGGGAGCGGGCGCAGGGTCCGTGGCGATCGAGTGGTCGAGGTCGCACGCGACCTGCGCGGCGTACGCCGTCGAGCGGCAGCCGGAGCGCGCCGCCACGATCACCCGCAACGCGCGCCGGCTCGGCGTGCCCGACGTGCAGGTGCTGGTGGGCGACTCGGGCGCGCTGCTCGACGAGCTGCCCGACCCCGACGCGGTCTTCGTCGGGGGAGGTGCCACCACGGCGGGGCTGGTCGACCGCTGCGTCGCCCGCCTGCGTCCCGGTGGCCGGCTGGTCGTCCACGGCGTGACCCTCGAGACCGAGCGGGTGCTGGCGGACGCCCGCGCGACCCACGGCGGTGAGCTGACGCGCATCTCGGTCGAGACCGCCGCGCCCGTGGGCTCCTACACGGGGTGGACGCCGGCGCGCGCGGTCACCCAGTGGTCGCTGGTCGTGGGAGGGGCACGGTGACCGTGCACTTCGTCGGGGCCGGCCCCGGGGCGGACGACCTCCTCACGCTGCGGGCGGTCGGCCTGCTGAGCGCCGCCGACGTGGTGCTCTACCCGGGCACCTACCTCGATGCGGAGGTGCTCGCGCACTGCCGCGACGACGCCGAGCTGGTCGACACCCAGGACCTGGACCTCGACGCCATGGTCGCCGTCATGGCGGAGGCCAGCGGGCGCGGGCGCGAGGTCGTCCGCCTCACCAGCGGCGACCCGAGCGTCTACTCCGCGCTCGCCGAGCAGACCCGCCGGCTCGACGCCCTCGCGGTGCCGTGGGAGGTGACGCCCGGGGTGCCGGCGTACGCCGCGGCGGCGGCCCTGGTCGGGCGCGAGCTGACCGTGCCGCTGCTCGCGCAGTCGGTGGTGCTGACGCGGGTCCAGGCCAGGTCGACGCCGATGCCCGAGGGCGAGTCGCTGGCCGCCTTCGGCGCGACCGGCGCCACGATCGTCCTGCACCTGGCCACGGCGCGGGTCGGCGAGGCGATGCGCGAGCTGGCACCCCACCAGGGCGAGGACTGCCCCGTGGTCGTGGTGCACCGTGCCAGCCAGCCGGGCGAGCTCGTGCTGCGGGGGACCGTGGACGACATCGCCGACCAGGTGGAGGCCGCCGGACTCCGCCAGGCCGCCGTCGTCCTGGTCGGCCGGGCCCTCGGGCGCGACGACCTCAGCGCGGGGGAGTCGTTCCTCTACTCGTCCACACGCGACCGCTCGCGCTGACCCCGGTGCCGCTGGCGCCGATGAGCAGCAGGCACTTCATGTCGACCCGGTCGACGTCGAGCTCGGCCAGGGTCGTGACGGTGAGCTCCTCCTCGGCCCGCCCGACGTCGCGCCCCACCACGACGACCCGGTCGGCCGGGAGCTCCTCCAGCAGCACCTTCTGCATGGTCGCCACCTGCTCGCGGCGACTGCGGGAGGCGGGGTTGTAGATCGCCAGCACGAGGTCGGCACGGGCCACGGCCCGCAGACGCTGCTCCAGCACCGACCAGGGCTTGAGCCGGTCGCTGAGCGAGATGACGGCGAAGTCGCCGCCGATGGGGGCCCCGGCGCGGGCGGCGACGGCCTGGACGGCGCTCACGCCGGGGACGACGCGCACGGGCACCTGGGGGAAGTCGTCGGCCACCTCGAAGACCGCGGCGGCCATCCCGAAGACCCCGGCGTCGCCACCGGAGACGATCGCCACGCGCTCGCCCCCGGCCGCGAGCCCGAGAGCCAGGCGGGCGCGGTCGGTCTCCACGGTGTTGCCCGAGGCGTGGCGGGTGAGGCCGGGGCGCTGCCGCACGCGGTCGACGTACGGCGCGTAGCCCACGACGTGCGACACCTGCGCGAGCGCCTCGTCGGCCTCGGGCGTGAGCCAGTGGTCCGGCCCGGGGCCGAGGCCCACCACCACCAGCTCGGCGGCCGGCTGGTCGGCCGCGGCCGCGGGGGAGGCCGGTCGGGAGACGGCGGGCTTGCTGTCCCCGGGCACCACGATGATCGAGAAGTACGGCACCTCGTCCGGGTCCACCTCGGCCACCGGCATCCGACGCTCCCGGCCGGTCGTGGCGTGCTCGACGTAGACCGCGCCGGTCAGGCGTCCGGCCGCCTCCAGCGCGCGGCGGACCGCGGGGAAGGTGCGCCCGAGCTTCATGATCACCGCCGCGTCGGTGTCGGCCAGCCGCCGGGCCAGCTCGGGCTCGGGGAGCGTGCCGGGCAGCACGGTGAGGACGTCGGTCTGGCGGGAGAGCGGCAGCTGGGCCGCGGCCGTGGCGCCGCTGACCGAGGTGACGCCGGGGACGACCTCGGTCTCGAACTCGGTGCCGAGCCGGTCGTGCATGTACATCGCCGAGCCGTAGAAGAGGGGGTCCCCCTCGGCGAGGAGGACCACGTGGCGACCCGCGACCAGGTGGGAGCGCAGCCGCGCGGCCGACTCCTCGTAGAAGTCGGCCATGGCACCTGCGTAGCCGCCCGGGTGGTCGGTGGTGCCGGTGGTGACCGGGTAGCGGAGCTCCTCCTCGATCGTCCCGGGGCGCACCAGGTCACCGGCGATGCGTCGCGCGTGCGAGCTCTTGCGCACGCCCGCGTGGTAGGCCACGACATCGGCGGCGTCGATCAGGCGGGCGGCCTTCAGCGTGAGCAGCTCGGGGTCGCCGGGGCCGATGCCCACGCACGACAGGCGTCCGGTCGCGGGGAGCGGGGTGGTCATCACTCGTCCTCCGTGGCGAGGGCGTTGACCGCGGACGAGGCCATCGCCGAGCCGCCGCGCCGGCCCCGCACGGTCACGTAGGGGACGTCGATGCCGTGGGTCGGGCCCAGGTCGACCAGGGCCTGCTTCGACTCCGCCGCGCCGATGAAGCCGACCGGGCAGCCGATGATCGCCGCGGGTCTCGGGGAGCCGTCCAGCAGCATCTCCAGCAGGTGGAAGAGCGCGGTCGGCGCGTTGCCGATGGCGACGACGGCGCCCTCCAGGTGCGGCTCCCACAGCGACACGGCGGCGGCGGTGCGGGTGGTCCCGAAGCGGGCGGCGAGCTCCGGGACGCGTCGGTCCGTGAGGTAGCAGTGCACCTCGTTCGCGGCGGGGAGCCGGCCGGCGGTGATGCCCATCGCCACCATGCGCGCGTCGGTGAGGATCGGCGCCCCCTCCCGGAGCGCGGCACGCGCGGCCGGACCCAGGTCGGGGTGGACGACGAGGTCCCGCACCAGGTCGACCTGACCGCTGCCGTGGATCATCCGGACGGCGACCTTCTCCGCGCTCGGAGGCACCGCCCCGAGGTCGCTCTCGCGCCGGATCGTCGCGAAGGAGTCGAGGTAGATCGCCGGCCCGTCCTTGACGTAGTCGTAGTGACGGCGCGGGGCTCGCGGCTCAGTCGTGCTCACGGGTGCTCCTCGGGATGACGATGCCGTGCCACGGCGTGACGACCAGGTCCGGTCCGGACGGGTCGAGCTCGGCGAGCAGCCGGGGGGAGAGGGTGCCGTCGGGCACGGCGAGATGGGTCCAGCCGGGCCCGCTCGCGGTGCCGCGGTCGATCGGCTCCTCCCGCACCCGGGTGCGGGGGTCGCGTGGGCGCCGCGCCGCGAGAGGCGCCGCGAGCTCGTCGACGTGCCACGGGGCGGAGGCCTCGGTGCCGCGGAGCCGCGTGAAGCGCTCGGCGAGGTGCACGAGCGCTGCGGCCGCGTCGGTGAGGGGAACGACGTCGCCCCAGCCCTCACGTCCGTGCCGGAGCTGCGCCGTCGTCGCGTCGAGGGCGACCAGGCCGAGGTCGGGCCCCCGGCGGACCAGGCCCTGGAGGTCGACGAGGTCCCCACGGCCGTCGTCGAGGACGAAGAGGAAGCGTCCCGGCAGGGAGGCGAGCGCCGGGGAGGCGCAGAGCCGGGCGTCGAGCTCCGCGGCCACGGGCCGGAGGTCGGCGCGGCCGCCGGCCACGCCGGTCAGCGGCGAGACCAGCACGTTGCGGGCCAGCTCGTGGGTGCGGCTCGGGAGCAGGCCGGTGGCCTCGACCGCGGCGAGCACCTGGGCGGGCAGCCGACCGTCGTGGAGCGGGAGCCCGCGCAGCTGCAGGTTGGCCCGGGTGGTCAGGTGCAGCTCGCCGTCGCCGTGCTCCGCGGCGACCTCCCCGAGCGCGACCAGCGCGGCAGGGCGCACCCGCCCGCCCACGAGCCGGATGCGGACCAGGCCCCCGTCGTCGGCGGGCCAGGGGCGCAGCACGCCGGGGCAGAGGTCGCGCCGGTCACGGACAGGCAATCGTGATCCCTGGAGGTCTCGGGCTCGTCGCGTCACCCTGTGCTGACCTCGCGGCGGTCACCGCAAGGGCCAGCAGGTCTTCGGACTCGGGTTCGACCGGGCCGAGGCGCCTTCCCGGACCTCGCGGTCCAGTGGCTGTCACGCACGTGACCTGCCTCGTCCGTCACCCACACCGCTGCGCGTCAGTCCCGGATTCTCACCGGGTTCCCGTGTGGCTGGCGGTGCGAGGCTAGCACCGGCGGCGCCGATCGCGTCAGGGCCCGGTCACGGGTCGTGCCGGGGCCGGTGCGAGCCCCCGTACGAGGTCCTCAGACGGGCTCGTCCAGGTCGGTGCTGCGACTGACGTGCTCCCAGGCGTCGACGTCGGCCCGGAGGGCGTCGAGCGAGCTCCGTACGGCGTCGACGGCGTCGTTGCCGAGCATCAGCAGGTACGGCGCCTCGCCCGACTCGACGACGTCGACCAGCGCCACGGCCGCCTTGGCGGGGTCGCCGGGCTGGTTGCCGTCGGCGGTGTCCTGCTCCTTGCGGCGTCTGCCCGCCGTCTCGGCGTAGTCGGCGATCGGCTCGGCCGCCTGCGTCAGCGAGCGTCCGGCGAAGTCGGTGCGGAACCCACCCGGCTCCACCACCACGGCGGTGATGCCGAGGGGCGCCACCTCCTTGCGCAGCGACGCCGTGAGGGCCTCGACGGCCGCCTTGACCGCGGCGTAGTAGCCGGAGCCCTCCGGCATGATGCGCGCGCCGATCGAGGAGAGGTTGACGATCGTCCCGGCGCGCCGCTCGCGCATCCCGGGCAGCACGGCCTTGGTCGTGCGCACCGTGCCGAAGACGTGGGTGTCGAAGAGCCGCCGCACCGCGTCGTCCTCCCCCTCCTCGACCGCCGCCCGGTAGCCGTAGCCGGCGTTGTTGACCACCACGTCGATGCCGCCGAAGCGCTCCTCGGTCGCGGCCACGGCTGCCGTCACCTGGTCGGGGTCGGTGACGTCGAGCGCGAGGGCCAGGGCGGTCTCGGGGTGACGGTCGACGACGTCCTGCACCGAGGAGGCGTCGCGAGCCGTGACGGCGACGCGGTGACCGCGGCCCAGCGCCTCCAGCGCGAAGGCGCGTCCGAGTCCGGTGGAGCAGCCGGTGATGAGCCAGGTGGTCATGGGGTCCTCTCGAGGGTCCGGGTGTCACGTGCCAGTGCCCCCTCGGACGCCGTACGACTCACCGACCGGGGCGGCGGGCGACGAAACGCGGTGGCGGCGCGTCGATACGATCGACCGGCCACGTCCCCCAGCCCAGGAGCACCCGTGTCCGACATCCAGGTCACCCTCGTCCGCGCCGACGGCAAGGAAGAGCTGACCACCACGGCGGGCACCAAGGCCTGGGAGCTCTTCCGCGACGACGCCGCGGTGGTCGCGGCGCGCGTGGACGGGGAGCTGCGGGACCTCGCGCACGAGCTGGCCGACGGCGCCGTGGTCGAGGGCGTGGCCATCGACAGCCCCGACGGCCACGACATCCTGCGCCACTCGACCGCCCACGTCATGGCGCAGGCCGTGCAGGAGCTCTACCCCGACGCCAGGCTCGGCATCGGCCCCCCGGTCACCGACGGCTTCTACTACGACTTCGACGTCGAGACGCCCTTCGTGCCCGAGGACCTCGACAAGATCGAGTCGCGGATGCGCAAGATCATCAAGGCCAACCAGCGCTTCTCCCGCCGGGCGGTCTCCGACGACGACGCGCGCGCAGAGCTGGCCGACGAGCCGTACAAGCTGGAGCTGATCGGGCTCAAGGGCGGGGCCGCCGACGCCGCTGAAGGTGCGGGAGCCGAGGTGGGGGCCGGTGAGCTCACCATCTACGACAACCTCGACCGCAACGGCGAGGTCGCGTGGAAGGACCTGTGCCGCGGCCCGCACCTGCCGACCACGAAGCGGATCCCGGCCTTCAAGCTGATGCGCTCCGCGGCGGCGTACTGGCGCGGCGACGAGAAGAACAAGCAGCTGCAGCGCCTGTACGGCACCGCGTGGGAGAGCAAGGAGGCCCTCGACGCCTACCTGCACCGGATCGAGGAGGCCGAGAAGCGCGACCACCGTCGGCTCGGTCGCGACCTCGACCTCTTCAGCTTCCCCGACGAGATCGGCTCCGGCCTGCCCGTCTTCCACCCCAAGGGCGGCGTGATCAAGCGGGTGATGGAGGACTACGTCCGCCAGCGCCACATCGACGAGGGCTTCGACTACGTCGGCACCCCGCACATCTCCAAGGAGCAGACCTTCCAGCTCTCCGGCCACCTGCCGTACTACGCCGACGGCATGTTCCCGCCCATGGAGATGGAGGGCGCCAACTACTACCTCAAGGCCATGAACTGCCCGATGCACAACCTGATCTTCAGGTCGCGCGGGCGGTCCTACCGCGAGCTGCCGCTGCGGCTCTTCGAGTTCGGCCACGTCTACCGCAACGAGAAGTCCGGCGTGATCCACGGGCTCACCCGGGTGCGGGGCTTCGCCCAGGACGACTCGCACTCCTACGTCACCCGCGAGCAGGCGCCCGCGGAGATCAAGCACCTGCTCGACTTCGTGCTCGGGCTGCTGCGCGACTTCGGGCTCGACGACTTCTACCTGGAGATCTCCACCCGCGACGACTCCAAGCCCGACAAGTTCGTCGGCACCGAGGAGGAGTGGGCGACCGCGACGGCGGTGCTGGAGCAGGTCTGCCGCGACTCCGGGCTCGAGCTCGTGCCCGACCCGGGTGGCGCGGCGTTCTACGGCCCCAAGGTCTCGGTCCAGGCGCGCGACGCGATCGGCCGCACCTGGCAGATGTCGACGATCCAGTACGACTTCAACCAGCCGAAGGGCTTCGACCTCCAGTACCAGGCCGCCGACGGCACCCGGCAGCAGCCGGTGATGATCCACTCGGCGAAGTTCGGCTCGATCGAGCGCTTCATCGGCGTGCTCACCGAGCACTACGCCGGTGCCTTCCCTCCCTGGCTGGCGCCGGTGCAGGTGCAGGGCATCCCGATCGCCGAGCGCCACGGCGACTACCTCGCCGACGTCGCCCGGCAGCTGCGCGCCCGAGGCCTGCGCGTCGAGGTCGACCACTCCGACGACCGGATGCAGAAGAAGATCCGCAACGCCCAGTTGCAGAAGGTGCCCTTCATGGTCATCGCCGGCGACGACGACGTCGAGGCCGGCGCCGTGAGCTTCCGCTACCGCGACGGCCGCCAGGACAACGGCGTCCCCGTCGCCGAGGCGATCGACCGGGTCGCCCAGGCCGTCGCCGACCGCGTGCAGGTCTGAGGGACGGCAAGGAGCTGGCCGAGCCTGTCGAGACCCGGGTCTCGACAGGCTCGACCGGCGGTGGGGTCGTCAGCTCGAGCGGCGCATCGACCGCAGGCCGACGGCCAGGCCGAGGGCGGCGACAGCCGCGGCGGCGAGGAACCCCTGGGTGACGGTGCCGACCGGGAAGGTCCCGCCGAAGAGCGCCCGGGCGGCGTCGACGACGTAGGTCAGCGGGTTCATCGCCGAGCCGACCCGGAGCCAGCCGGGGGAGTCGTGGGTGATCGGCAGCATCATCCCCGCGAGCAGCAGCACCGGGAAGACGAGCGTCTGCTGCACCGTCCAGAAGAGCCACTCCTGGTCCTTCGACGCCAGCGCCAGCGCGAAGGACAGCGAGCCCACGCCGACGCTGAAGGCGCCGAGCATCACCACGGCCAGCAGCACGCCCGGCAGGTGCAGGTCGAAGCTGGTGGGCGTCACGACGACGAGGATGATCGCCGTCTGCATCAGCAGCGGCACGACCTCCTTCAGCGCGCGGCCCACCAGCAGCGAGGAGCGCGACAGCGGCGAGACCAGCAGGCGCTCGTGGGAGCCGGTCATGATCTCGTTGGTCAGGTTGGCGCCGGTGAACGACGCTCCCATGAGCATGGTCATCGCGACGATGCCGGGCACGAACCACTGCAGCGCCGAGCCGCCGCCGAGGCTGCCCGACGGCAGCAGCGGGGCGAAGAGCGCCAGGAAGACCAGCGGCTGCACCATCGCGAAGAGCACCGAGACCGGCTCGCGCCACACCGGCCTGAGCTCGCGGGTCATCACGTTCCACGTGTCGGCGAGGAAGCCCGGGTCGCGGGCCTGCGTGGTGCCGTCGGCGTACGTCGTCGGGTGGGTCATCGTGGTCGCGCTCATGCTGCTGCTCCTTCGGTGGCAGAGGTCGTGGCAGGGGTCGAGGCAGCGGTCGTGGTCTGGTCGCTCTCGCGCAGGCTGCGGCCGGTCAGGTCGAGGAAGACGTCGTCGAGCGTCGGGCCCGACACCTCCAGACGGCGTACGGCGCTCCCCGCCGCGGCGAGGTCGGTGACCAGCCCGGCCGCGAGGTCGCGTCCGCCGGCGACCCGGACGTCGACGTCAGCCCCGTGGTGGTGCACCGTGGCGCCGGGCAGGCGCGCCGCCCGCTCGGCCGCCGCGGCGGCGAGGTCGGGGGAGTCGAAGCCGAGCGAGACCAGGTCGCCGAGCGCCGACTTCAGCCGCGGGGCGGTGTCGTCGGCGATGACGCGGCCGTGGTCGATGACCACGACCCGGCCGGCCAGGGCGTCGGCCTCCTCGAGGTAGTGCGTGGTGAGCACGATGGTGGTGCCGACCTCCTCGTGCAGGCGCCGGACCTGCTCCTGCAGGTTGACGCGGTTCTGCGGGTCGAGCCCGGTCGAGGGCTCGTCGAGGAAGAGCAGGGGCGGGGCGTGCACCAGCCCGATCGCCACGTCGAGCCGCCGGCGCTGCCCGCCGGAGAGCGTCGAGACGGGACGCCCCGCGTGCTCGGCGAGGTCGAAGGCGTCGAGCAGCTCCTCGGCCCGCGCGTGGGCCGCCCGACGCGACATCCCGTGCGCCCGCGCCTGGCTCACGACCTCGTCGCGCCCGCGCTGCTGGTGGGCGGCGGCGTTGCCCTGGCCCACGTAGCCGATGCTGCGGCGTACCTGCCGCTGCGCCGCGACCACGTCGTGGCCCACGACCTCGGCGGTGCCGGAGGTCGGGGTCAGCAGGGTCGTGAGCATCCGCAGCGTGGTCGACTTCCCCGCGCCGTTGGGCCCGAGGAAGGCGACCAGCTCGCCGGGGGCCACGTCGAGGTCGAGCCCGCGGACGGCCTCGACGGTCTGCTTGTGACGGGTGAACGTCTTGGTCAGCTGTCGCGTCCGGATCACCGGACCGGAGGGGTTGCTCGTCGTCATGCGTCCGACGCTAGGAGCGGTTGCGGTCAGCTCCTGGCCGCAATCAGAACTAGTCTCGGCTCCATGAGCACGAGCGCCCGGATGCTGCGACTGCTGTCGCTGCTGCAGACCCACCGCTACTGGCCCGGCAGCGAGCTCTCCGAGCGGCTCGAGGTGAGTCCACGCACGCTGCGCCGCGACATCGACCGCCTGCGCGGGCTCGGGTACGCCGTCGACGCGGTGCGCGGCGTGGCCGGCGGCTACCAGCTGCGGGCCGGGGGACAGCTGCCGCCGCTGCTGCTCGACGACGACGAGGCGGTCGCCATCGCCGTCGGGCTGCGCACCGCGGCGGCGGGCTCGGTGAGCGGGCTGGAGGAGACCTCGGTGCAGGCGCTCACCAAGGTGGTCGCGCTGATGCCGCCCCGGCTGCGCCGCCGCATCGACGCGCTGCGCACCCAGACGGTGCCCGCGCCGGCGTACTCCGGACCCACGGTCGCCCCCGAGACCCTCACGACGCTCGCCCAGGGGTGTCGCGACGACGAGGGCCTGACCTTCGACTACACCGCCCGCGGCGCGGAGACGACGCACCGTCGCGTGGAGCCGCACCGGCTGGTCTCCGTCGGACGACGCTGGTACCTCGTCGCCCACGACCGCGACCGCCACGACTGGCGCAGCTTCCGCGTCGACCGCATCGAGCGCCCGACGCTGACCGGCCAGAAGTTCCGCCAGCGCGAGCTGCCCGCGCCCGACGCGTGGCAGTTCGTGCAGCAAGGTCTCTGGTCGATGCCCCAGCGGTACGCCGTGAGCGTGCGCCTGCACGCGCCGTCCGACGTCGTACGCCGCGCGGTGGGGGACTGGGGCACGGTCGAGGAGCTGGGCCCCGACCGCTGCCGACTGCTGATGCAGGTCGACTCGCTGGAGTGGCCCGTGATGGTGCTGGCGCAGGTCGGGACGGCCTTCGACGAGGTCGAGCCGGCCGCGCTGCGCGACCGCCTCGCCGAGGTCTCGACCCTCTTCGCGCGTGCCGCCGCCGCTGCGACGTGAGACCCCCGGCACGGTCCCGGGGTCGGTCGGGAAGACTGCGCCCGTGAGCACCCACGACCCAGACGCAGGCTCGCGCGACGGCTTCGAGGGGTTCGACCGGCTCTGGACCCCGCACCGGATGGCGTACGTCGCCCCCACCCGCACGGCGGACGACGACGGGTGCCCCTTCTGCGCCATGGTCGGCGCCGACCCGCGCGAGAGCCTGGTCGTGGCGACGGGGGAGCGCTGCTTCACCGTGCTCAACCTCCACCCCTACAACCCCGGCCACCTGATGGTGCTGCCCCGCCGGCACGTGGCCGACCTCGAGGACCTCGACGAGGCCGAGGCGCTGGAGATGGTGACCACGACCCAGCACGCCATCCGCGTGCTCCGCGAGGTCAGCGGCCCGCACGCCTTCAACGTGGGCCTCAACCTGGGCGGCGTCGCGGGCGGGTCGCTCTCGCAGCACCTGCATCAGCACGTGGTGCCGCGGTGGTCGGGCGACGTCAACTTCATCACCGTCGTCGGTGGCACCAAGACCCTGCCGATGCTGCTCGCGGACACGCGGGACCTGCTCGCCGACGCCTGGGGGGACGGACGCTAGATGCTCGACCGATTCAAGGACTTCTGGCAGGGCGTCGTGCTGGCGCCCTTCGTGACGCTCTTCATCCGCCTCGGCATCAGTCCCGACGTCGTCACCCTCGTCGGCACCCTCGGCGTCAGCGTGGGCGCCCTGGCCTTCTTCCCCCGGGGTGAGCTCTTCGTCGGGGTCATGGTGATCACGGCCTTCGTCTTCAGCGACCTCGTCGACGGCGCCATGGCGCGACGCCTGGGCCGCACGTCGCGGTTCGGCGCGTTCTTCGACTCGACCCTCGACCGTCTCGGCGACGGGGCGATCTTCGGTGGGCTGCTGCTCTACTTCGCCGGACCGGGCGACAGCTTCCTCTACACCTGCCTCACGCTCTACTGCCTGGTGATGGGGGCCGTGACCTCCTACGCCCGGGCGCGGGCGGAGTCGCTCGGGATGCAGGCCAAGGGTGGCCTCGCCGAGCGTGCCGACCGGCTCGTCGCCGTGCTGGTGATGACGGGCTTCTCCGACCTGCTCGACCTGCCCGTGCTGCTGCAGGCGACGCTCTGGCTCCTCGCCGTGGCCAGCACGGTGACCGTGGTCCAGCGGGTGCTGATGGTGCGTCGCCAGGCGCTCGCCGACGACGGGTCGGCGCGACCGGCCTGACCTGGCGTTTCATCCCCTTCGTGGCGGTATAGTCCACTGACGGCGTTTCCAGAATTATGGCATTTCGGACAGGTCGCCTGAGGCACGATGGTCCTGCGCTTCCCGGTGGGACCGGGAGGCGCCGCCACAGCCGTCTCGGTGTGACGCCACCGCGGGGGAGGCGTCACACCGGGACCCAGGCGTACCGGCGGACGCCACCACGGGGGGAGGCGTCCCCGGTGCCCGGCCGGAGCCCGGAGTGGACCACCGCGAGGAGGTCCGCGCCGGGCTCTGGTGCGTCCGGGTGGCGCCCGTCCCCGGCGCGGCGGGCCGCGACTCGAGCCTGGGTAGGATCGACGGCGCCCGTCGCCCGGCGGGTGTGACGAAGGGGAGCTGATGTCCGGCCACTCCAAGTGGGCGACCACCAAGCACAAGAAGGCCGTCATCGACGCCCGGCGCGGCAAGATGTTCGCCAAGCTGATCAAGAACATCGAGGTCGCCGCCCGGATGGGCGGCGGCGACCCCACGGGCAACCCGACGCTCTACGACGCGATCCAGAAGGCCAAGAAGTCCTCGGTCCCCAACGACAACATCGACCGTGCCGTCAAGCGCGGCTCGGGGGCCGAGGCCGGCGGTGCCGACTACAGCACGATCATGTACGAGGGGTACGGCCCGCAGGGCGTGGCCTTCCTGATCGAGTGCCTCACCGACAACAAGAACCGCGCCGCCATGGAGGTGCGCACGGCAATGACCCGCAACGGCGGCTCGCTCGCCGACCCGGGCTCGGTGTCCTACCTCTTCCACCGCAAGGGCGTCGTCATCGTCCCCACCCAGCAGGAGGACCGCAGCGTCTCCGAGGACGACGTGCTCGAGGCCACGCTCGAGGCGGGCGCCGAGGAGGTCAACGACCTGGGCGAGTCCTACGAGGTCGTCACCGAGGCCACCGACCTGGTCGCGGCCCGGACGGCGCTCCAGGCGGCCGGCATCGACTACGACTCCGCCGAGGCCTCCTTCGTCCCGAGCATGCAGGTCGAGCTCGACGCCGACGGCGCCGGCAAGGTCTTCCGCCTCGTCGAGGCCCTCGAGGACCTCGACGACGTCCAGAACGTCTATGCCAACTTCGACGTCTCCGACGAGGTCATGGAGACCGTCGACGCGTGACGGCGGTGACTGTCGCCGGGTGACGGTTTCACAGGTTCACCTGGGAAACGCGCTCTTCCCACACGTTGCAACGCGTGTGAGGTGCGGGTTTCCCAGGTGAACCTGGGAAACCTGCGGCGGGCGTGTCACCGAGGCCACCACCCGCCGCTCGGGTTAGCCTCCGAACACCTGTTCGTACGAGGTGAGGAGTCCGCATGCGCGTGCTGGGGGTTGATCCCGGCCTGACCCGCTGCGGCATCGGCGTGGTCGAGGGGTCCGTCGGACGGCCGCTGCGGCTGGTCGACGTCGGCGTGGTGCGCACCAGTCCGGACCTGCCGCTGGAGCAGCGGCTGCTCGCCATCGAGCGCGGCATCGAGAGCTGGGTGCTGCGCACGCGGCCCGACGCGGTCGCCGTCGAGCGCGTCTTCAGCCAGCACAACGTCCGCACCGTCATGGGCACGGCGCAGGCGAGCGGGGTGGCGCTGGTGGTGGCGGCGCGCCACGGCATCCGCGTCGCCCTGCACACACCGAGCGAGGTCAAGGCCGCCGTCACCGGTCACGGCCGCGCCGACAAGGACCAGGTGGGGGCGATGGTCGCGCGGCTGCTGCGCCTCGACGCCGCGCCCAAGCCCGCCGACGCCGCCGACTCGCTCGCGCTGGCCATCTGCCACGTCTGGCGGGGCGCGGCGCACGACCGGCTCGCCGCCGCGGCGGCGCGGGCGGGAGGGGCGTCGTGATCGCCTTCGTCCGCGGCCAGGTGGCCGCGCTCGGCCTGACCTCGGTGGTCGTCGAGGTCGGGGGCATCGGGCTGGAGCTGCAGTGCGCGCCCGACACCATCGCCGGACTGCGGCACGGCGAGGCCGTGACCCTGCCGACCAGCCTGGTGGTGCGCGAGGACTCGCTGACTCTCTTCGGCTTCGCCGAGGAGGACGAGCGCCAGCTCTTCGAGCTGGTCCAGACGGCCAGCGGGGTGGGGCCCAAGCTGGCGCAGGCGATGCTCGCGGTGCTGCGTCCCGATGTGCTGCGTCGTGCGGTCGCCACCGAGGACGTCCGCACGCTGACCACGGTGCCCGGCATCGGTCAGAAGGGCGCCCAGCGCATCATCCTCGAGCTCAAGGACCGCATCGGTGCTCCCACCGGGGGAGCGCAGGCCGCGTCGTCCGTGGCGGCGGGGGCCCCCGTCGCCGCCGAGTGGGAGGGGCAGGTGCACGCCGGGCTGGTGGGGCTCGGGTGGTCGGCCAAGGAGGCCGACAAGGCCGTGGCGGCGGTCGCCCCCGAGGCCGGGCTCACCACCGTTCCCGACGTCGCCGCGCTGCTGCGCAGCGCCCTGCGCACCCTGAGCAGGAGCTGACCGGTGGACGACCACGCCCTCGACGCGGCCGAGGCGGCGTACGTCGCCGAGCGGCTCGTCGCGGCCGAGGCCGAGGGTGACGAGCGCGTCGTCGAGGCGGCCCTGCGGCCGCGCACGCTCGACGACGTCGTGGGTCAGGAGCGTGTGCGCGAGCAGCTCGGCCTTCTGCTCGACGCCGCCCGGGCTCGCGGCGGCGTGCCCGACCACGTGCTGCTGAGCGGCCCGCCCGGCCTGGGCAAGACCACGCTCGCGATGATCATCGCCGCCGAGATGGACGCGCCGCTGCGGCTGACCAGCGGCCCGGCGCTCACCCACGCCGGCGACCTCGCCGCCGTGCTCTCGGGGCTCAACGAGGGCGACGTGCTCTTCGTCGACGAGATCCACCGCACCGCCCGGCCGGCGGAGGAGATGCTCTACATGGCGATGGAGGACTTCCGGGTCGACGTCGTCATCGGCAAGGGGCCGGGCGCCACGGCGATCCCGCTGGAGATCCCGCCCTTCACCCTGGTGGGCGCCACCACCCGTGCCGGGCTGCTGCCCGGCCCGCTGCGCGACCGCTTCGGCCTGACCGCCCACCTGGAGTACTACGACCCGCCCGAGCTCGACCGGATCGTCCGGCGCTCCGCGGGCCTGCTCGGCGTCGAGCTGCGTCCCGACGGCTCCGCCGAGATCGCCGGTCGCTCCCGCGGCACCCCGCGCATCGCCAACCGGCTGCTGCGGCGGGTGCGCGACTACGCCCAGGTGCGCGCCGACGGCGTGCTCACCCGGCCGGTGGCCCAGGCGGCGCTCGACCTCTTCGAGGTCGACGCCTCGGGGCTCGACCGGCTCGACCGCGCCGTGCTCGACGCGCTGTGCCGCAAGTTCGGCGGCGGTCCCGTGGGGCTCTCGACGCTCGCGGTCGCGGTCTCCGAGGAGCGCGAGACCGTCGAGGAGGTCGCCGAGCCCTTCCTGGTCCGGCTCGGGCTGCTCGCGCGCACGCCGCGCGGGCGGATCGCGACCCCGGCCGCCTGGGCGCACCTGGGTCTCGCCGCTCCGGCCGGTCAGTGGGGCGACGCCGCCCTCTTCGGGACCGTCACCGAGGAGTAGGACCCGCGGAGCACGCCCGTTGGCCGCCGTGGCCGGGCGCAGAAGTTACACTCCCCACTTGTGCCTCGGCGGTGCCGGACGGGGGCCTGATGCGGTCCTGCGGCACCCGAGCACACGATCTCCGCCGTCGTCTTCCCTGGGAGTTGGGTTTTCGTGTCTGAAGCAGGCCCACTGCTGTTCATCCTGCTCACCCTGGTGGTGTTCTGGTTCCTGCTGCTCCGGCCGGCCCGCAACCAGCAGAAGCAGGCACGCCAGCTGCAGGCCGAGCTGACCGTCGGCCAGGAGATCGTGCTCAACTCCGGCATCTTCGGCACCATCCGCGGGCTCGGTGACCAGCAGGCGCAGATCGAGATCGCGCCCGGCACGGTCGTCACGGTCGCGCGCCAGGCCGTCGTACGCCGCGTGGAGGACCTGCCGCCGGCCGCCCGCCCCGGCGCCGTCACCCCGGCCAAGGAGCGCGAGCCCGTGCAGGAGCACGAGACGCCGCGCGAGACCGACCAGGAGCCGGGCGACGAGCACGGCACCCCCCGCGGCCAGGTCTGAGAGGCCCACGTGGCACCCAATCGCGACCCGCGGCCCGCGCGCACGCTGATCATCTTCTTCCTCACCTTCGCGGTGCTGTGCGGCCTGGCCGCGCTCGGCGGCACCTGGAAGCCCCGCCTGGGGCTCGACCTCGAGGGCGGCACCCGGATCACGCTGTCGGCGCTGGAGGGCAGCGCCGTCACCCGGGAGAACCTCCAGCAGGCGCAGACGATCATCGACCAGCGGGTCAACGGCACCGGCGTCACCGAGGCCGAGGTCTCCACCCAGGGCGACCGCAACATCATCGTGGAGATCCCGGGGGAGAACCGCAGCGACATCGTCGACACGGTGGCGCGCACCGCCCAGCTCCGTTTCCGGATCGTGGCCGGCGCCGCCCCCGGTCGCGCCGCCGACCAGCCTCCTGCCGAGGAGCCGTCGGCCAGCCCGTCCGAGGGCGCCTCCGAGTCGCCGGCGGCCTCGCCGTCGCCCGAGCCGAGCGAGTCGGTTCCCTCCGAGACCGCCCAGCCGGGCGACGACGCCACCGAGGGCGAGGGCGCTCCCGCACCTGCGCAGGACCAGAGCACCCCGCGTCCGCGCCCGGTGCCCCTGGCCGAGCCGAGCGAGACGCCCGCCCCGAGCGAGTCCCCGAGCGCGGCTCCCAGCGAGGCCGCCAGTGACGCGCCCAGCGACGCGCCCAGTGACGCCCCTGCCGAGGAGCCGGCCCAGGAGCCGGGCCAGCAGGAGGCCCAGGGCGACCCGACCAGCCCCGAGGGCGCGCTCGCCTTCGCCGCCAACCCGCCCGAGCGCTGGCAGCAGCGCTTCGCCGAGTTCACCTGCCCGCCCCCGGGCGAGGCGCTCCCGCCGTCCAGCGACAACCCCGAGCGTCCCCTGGTGGCGTGCGACGAGGACGGCAACAAGTTCCTGCTCTCCGCCGCGGTCATCGAGGGCACCGAGCTGCGCACGGCGTCCTTCGGCATCCCGCAGAACGACACGCAGTACGCCGTGCAGCTGAGCTTCCGTGCCTCGCAACGCCCAGATCACCGGTGACTTCACCGAGGCCGAGGCCAGGTCGCTCTCCAACTCGCTGAAGTTCGGCGCGCTGCCGATCCGCTTCGCCGAGCCCTCGGTGGAGACCGTGGGCCCGTCGCTCGCGGGCAACCAGCTCTCCGCCGGCATCACCGCCGGCGCGGCGGGGCTGCTGATCGTGATGATCTACTGCCTCGGCTACTACCGCGGGCTGGGTCTCGTGGTGATCGCCTCGCTGGTGATCTCCGCGCTGATGACGTACGCCGCGGTGCTCGTGCTCGCTGTCGCCGCTGGCTTCGCGCTGACGCTCCCGGGCATCGCCGGGCTGATCGTGGGTGTCGGCATCACCGCCGACTCCTTCATCATCTACTTCGAGCGAATACGCGACGAGATGCGCGACGGCAAGTCGATGCGCGTGGCGGTCGAGCTGGGCTGGGCGCGCGCACGGATGACCTGCCTGGCCGCCGACGCGGTGTCGCTGCTGGCGGCGGTGGTGCTCTACATCTTCGCCATCGGCGTGGTCCGGGGCTTCGCCTTCGCGCTCGGCATCAGCACGCTGATCGACATCATCATCTTCTTCTTCTTCACCAAGCCGCTGATGACGATCTTCGCCCGCTGGACCTTCTTCAACTCCGGGGGCCGCTGGTCCGGGCTCTCCGCGTCCAGCCTCGGCCTCGACGGCGAGCCCAGCACCCGACCGCGTGAGCGCGAGATGGCAGGAGGTGCCTGATGGGACGCGTCAGCAGGCTCGGCAACGCGCTCTACTCCGGTGAGACCTCGATCGACTTCGTCGGTCGCAAGTGGCTCTGGTACGCCGTCTCGGTCGCCATCATCCTGGCCGCGACCAGCGGTCTGCTCTTCCGTGGCCTCAACTTCGGCATCGAGTTCGAGGGCGGCGTCGAGTACACCGTCAACCTCCCGGCCGACCAGGTCACCCAGGAGAACGCCGACCTGCTGCGCGACGCGGTCGTCGAGACCGGCATCGACGGCGCCGCCTCGCCGATCGTCAACACCGTCGGCGGGCAGGACAGCAGCTCGATCCGGATCCAGACCGAGGTGATGACCAACGCCGAGGCGACCGAGGTGCGTGAGGCGATCGCCGAGACCGTGCCGGTCGAGGGCGGTGCCGACGCGATCTCCACCAACGAGATCGGGGCGAGCTGGGGCGCCCAGGTGGCGGAGCGGGCCGTGCTCGGCCTGGTGGTCTTCCTGGTCCTGGTCGTGCTCTTCATCTGGGCGTACTTCCGCGAGTGGAAGATGTCGGTGGCCGCGCTCGTGGCGCTCGCCCACGACGTCATCATCACCGTCGGGATCTACGCCTGGTCCGGCTTCGAGGTCACCCCGTCGACCGTGACCGGCCTGCTGACGATCCTCGGCTTCTCGCTGTACGACACGGTGGTCGTCTTCGACAAGGTCAAGGAGAACACCCGGGGCAGGCGCCGGGGCACCCAGACCTACGCGCAGCTGGCCAACCTCGCGGTCAACCAGACGCTGGTGCGCTCGCTCAACACCTCCATCGTGGCGCTGCTGCCGGTCGCGGCGATCCTCTACGTCAGCATCACGACGCTCGGCGTGGGGTCGCTGAAGGACCTCTCCCTCTCCCTCTTCGTCGGCATGGCGGCCGGGGCCTACTCCTCCATCTTCATCGCGACGCCGCTGGCGGTGCACCTCAAGCAGGGCGAGAAGGACATCAGCGACTCCGACGCCCGGGCGAAGGCCCGGCGCCGTCGCGCCGTCGACCGGTACGCCGACGTGCCCGTCTTCGCCGACGGCATGGAGGCCGACCAGGAGGGTGCCGCGAGGCGTGGCGGACCGCTGACCGACGACGACCCGCCGGAGCTCGCCGACGGCGAGGAGCCCCGGCCGGGCATGCGCACGGCACCGCGCACCGACGCGATGGGCGCGGGGCGCGTCGTCCCGGAGTCCAAGGCGCCGATGCGCGAGGGCGGCTCGTCCAAGCGCAGCCAGCCGCGCCGCGAGCCCCGCTCCAAGCGCCGGTGAGCGCCGTGGTGGGCGACGTCGAGCCGCTGGACGCGACGATCGGTCGGCTGGTGCGCGACGTGCCCGACTTCCCCCAGCCGGGCGTGGTCTTCAAGGACATCACGCCGCTCCTCGACGACCACGAGGCGCTGACCCGCACCGTCGCGGCGCTGGCGGCGGCCGGACGCGACGCCGAGGGCCGCGTCGTCGTCGACCGCGTCGTCGGCATGGAGGCCCGCGGCTTCATCCTCGCCGCGCCGGTCGCCCTCGCGCTCGGCGTCGGCTTCGTGCCGGTGCGCAAGCCCGGCAAGCTCCCGTGGGAGACCCGGGCGGTCTCCTACGCGCTGGAGTACGGCGAGGAGACGCTGGAGATGCACACCGACGCGCTCGACGCCGGCGACCGCGTGCTGGTGGTCGACGACGTCCTGGCCACCGGCGGCACCGCCCGCGCGACCCAGCAGCTGGTCGAGCAGGCCGGCGGCTCGGTGCACGGCGTCGCGGTGCTCCTCGAGCTCAGCTTCCTGCCCGGCCGCGCGACGATCGGCGACCTGCCGCTCACCGCGCTCCACGTCGTGTAGCGCCCGCCTACACTGGGTCCGCAGACCCGCAGCCACCCGAGGGGGAGCCATTGGCCGAGGACCCGGTCACCACCGAGTCCCCCACGCCGACGGGCACGTCGCCCGGCGGTGAGAGCGTGGGCGCGCCCGCGCGCGTCGCCCCCCGCGCCCCGGCCAAGCCCGAGCCGGCCCCCGAGCGGGCCCCGGCGCTGACCGGTCGCGGCGTCCGCGCCCGGCTCGCGCGGATGGGCAGCAGCCGCCAGGTGGGCAACCCGGTGCTCGAGCCGCTCTTCCGCACGGTGCGGGCCAACCACCCCAAGGCCGACCTCGCGCTGCTCGAGCGGGCCTACCTCATCGCCGAGAAGCACCACCGCGGCCAGACGCGCAAGAGCGGCGACCCCTACATCACCCACCCGCTCGCGGTCACCACGATCCTCGCCGACATCGGCATGACCGAGCCCACGCTGGTGGCGGCGCTGCTCCACGACACCGTGGAGGACACGCCCTACACCCTCGACCAGCTGCGCGCCGACTTCGGCGACGAGGTGGCGCTGCTCGTCGACGGCGTCACCAAGCTCGACAAGGTCAAGTACGGCGACTCCGCCCAGGCCGAGACGATCCGCAAGATGATCGTGGCGATGAGCCGCGACATCCGCGTGCTCGTCATCAAGCTGGCCGACCGGCTCCACAACATGCGCACGCTGCGCTACGTCAAGCAGGAGACCCAGGAGCGCAAGAGCCGCGAGACGCTGGAGATCTACGCCCCGCTCGCGCACCGGCTGGGCATGAACACCCTGAAGTGGGAGCTCGAGGACCTCGCCTTCGCCACGATGCACCCCAAGATCTACGACGAGATCGTGCGGCTCGTGGCCGAGCGGGCGCCCTCGCGCGACCAGTTCCTCGCCGAGGTCAGCGCCTCGGTCGAGCAGGACCTGCGGGCGGCCAAGATCAACGCCCGCGTCACCGGCCGGCCCAAGCACTACTACTCGATCTACCAGAAGATGATCCTGGGCGGCCGGGAGTTCTCCGACATCTACGACCTCGTCGGCATCCGCATCCTGGTCGACTCCGACCGCGAGTGCTACGCCGTGCTCGGCGTCCTGCACAACCGCTGGAACCCCCTGACCGGGCGGTTCAAGGACTACGTCGCGATGCCGAAGTTCAACATGTACCAGTCGCTGCACACCACGGTGATCGGCCCGCAGGGCAAGCCGGTGGAGATGCAGATCCGCACCGTCGACATGCACCGGCGCGCGGAGTACGGCGTCGCGGCGCACTGGAAGTACAAGGAGCAGATGCGCTCGGGCACCGAGGGCAAGACGTCCGACGGCGTCGACTCCGAGATGCCCTGGCTGCGCCAGCTGCTCGACTGGCAGAGCGAGGTGGAGGACCCGGGGGAGTTCCTCGACTCGCTGCGCTTCGAGATCAACTCCGCCGAGGTCTTCGTCTTCACCCCGCGCGGCGACGTCATCGGACTGCCCATCGGGTCGACGCCGGTCGACTTCGCCTACGCCATCCACACCGAGGTCGGCCACCACACCATCGGCGCGCGGGTCAACGGTCGGCTGGTGCCGCTGGAGTCCGCGCTCGAGCACGGCGACGTCGTGGAGGTCTTCACCTCCAAGTCGCCCAACGCCGGGCCCTCACGCGACTGGCTGCAGTTCGTCAAGTCGCCGCGGGCCCGCAGCAAGATCCGCCACTGGTTTACCAAGGAGCGCCGCGAGGAGGCGATCGAGCAGGGCAAGGAGCAGATCGGCCGGCTGCTGCGCAAGGAGGGCCTCCCGCTCAAGCGGGTGATGACCCACGAGTCGCTGACCGAGGTCGCCCGGGAGTTCCGCCTGGTCGACGTCTCCGCGCTGTACGCCGCCGTGGGGGAGGGCAACCTCGGCGCCCAGGCCGTCGTACGCAAGGTCATCGAGGTCTCCGGCGGTGCGGCCGGAGCGGCGGAGGACCTGGCCGAGGCCGTCACGATCACGCGGCCGCGCACCGGCCGCAGCTCCGCGGGCTCCGACTCCGGCATCGTGGTCAAGGGCGTCTCCGACGTGCTGGTCAAGCTCGCGCGCTGCTGCACCCCGGTGCCCGGCGACGACATCCTCGGCTTCGTCACGCGGGGCGACGGCATCTCGGTGCACCGCCGCGACTGCACCAACGCCACCCAGCTGCTGGCCCAGCCCGAGCGGCTGGTCGAGGTCGAGTGGGCGCCGACCACCCAGTCGACGTTCCTGGTGCAGATCATGGTGGAGGCGCTCGACCGCGCCCGGCTGCTCAGCGACATCACGATGGTGCTCTCCGACCAGCACGTCAACATCCTCTCGGCCAGCCTCACCACCGGCCGCGACCGCGTCGCGAAGAGCAAGTTCGCCTTCGAGATGGGCGACCCCAAGCACCTCGGCCACGTGCTCAAGGCCGTCCGCCAGGTCGACGGCGTCTTCGACGCCTACCGCGTCACCCACTGACCCGCCGACACGTCACTCCCTGACCGCCGAGAGGTCACTGCCTGACCGCCGAGAGGTCACTCCCTGACCGTCGAGAGGTCACTCCCTGACGGACGCGTGTCAGTGACTGACGTGTGGGCGGTCAGGGAGTGACGTGTGGGCGGTCAGGCAGTGACGTGTGGGCGGTCAGGGAGTGACCTCTCGGCGTCAGGAGAAGTCGGAGGCGGTACGACGGGCCATCTCGAGGAACTGGCGGCGCGAGCCGAGGGAGTCCTCGAGCTCGGCCACCCGCTTGTCGTCGCCGGCGGCGCGGGCCTTGGCGAGGTCGGCCTCCAGGTCGGCGACGGCGCGCTCGAGCTGACCGAGCAGGTCGCCGGCGCGCGCCGACTTCTCGGGGTCCGAGCGCTGCCACTGATCCTGCTCGACCTGACGGATCGCCTGCTCGACCTTGCGCATCCGGGCCTCGAGCGACTTGACCTGATCGCGGGGCACCTTGCCGGCCGCGTCCCAGCGGTCGGCGATCTCGCGGAAGCGGCGCTTGGTGTCGTCGAGACCCTCGCTGGTGACGGGCAGCAGCGCCTCCGCCTCGCCGAGCAGGGCGACCTTGACCTCGGCGTTGGCGGCGAACTCGCGGTCGAGCTCGGCGTTGGCGGCGTCGCGGGCGCCGAAGAAGGCGTCCTGCGCGGCGCGGAAGCGCTGCCACAGGTCCTCCTCGACCTCGCGGGGCGCGGGGCCCGCGGCCTTCCAGCGCTGCATCAGGTCGCGGTACTTGCCCGAGGTCGGTCCCCACTCGGTCGACTCGCGCAGTGCCTCGGCCTCCCGGAGCAGCCGCTCCTTGACGACGCGCGAGCCCTCGCGCTTCTCGTTGAGCTCGGCGAAGTGCGCCTTGCGGCGTCGGGTGTACGCCGTGCGGGCGCCGGAGAAGCGGTGCCACAGCTCGTCGTCGGTGCGCTTGTCGAGCCGGGGGAGCCCCTTCCACTCCTCGAGCAGGTCACGCAGCCGGTTGACGCCGTTGCGCCAGTCGTTGCCGCGCGAGATCGACTCGGCCTCCTCGGCGATGGCGCGCTTGCGGGTGCGGCTCTCCTCGAGCCGCTGGGCGCGCTCCTCGCGACGCTGACCACGCTGGACGCCGAGGAGCGGGCGGAGCGCGTCGAGGCGGGCCGCCAGCGACACGAGGTCGCCGACCGCGCGCGGCTCGACCAGCTGCTCGGTCACCTGCTCGATCGCCTTGTCGGCCTCGTCGGGCCCCACCTTGCCGCCACGGACCCGCTGCTCGAGCAGGTGCACCTCGAAGGCGAGCGCGTCGTAGCGCTTGGTGAAGAAGGCGAGCGCCTCCTCGGGGGACCCCTCGGGGTACTGGCCCACGGCCTTCTCGCCCTCGGGGGTGGTGACGTAGACGGTCCCGTCGGTGGCCACCCGACCATGGTCCGTCGTGAGGGCTGTCTCCTCTGCGGTCACGTCGGCCACTCTAGCCAAGACCCCGGAGCGGGCTGAGGCGCACCGGAGCCGGACAGTAGGCTGGGCCGGTCCGTCACCGTCCCGACCAGGCAGGAGCCCTCGTGCTGATCGCCGGCTTCCCCGCGGGGCCTTGGGGCACCAACTGCTACGTCGCCGCGACCGGCCCCGGCAGCGAGTGCGTCGTCATCGACCCCGGCAAGGACGCCGCCGCCGGCGTGGCGCAGGTCGTCCGCGAGCAGCGGCTCAAGCCCGTCGCGGTGCTGGTGACCCACGGCCACGTCGACCACATGTGGTGCGTCGCCCCGGTCGCCGGTGCCTACGACGCCACGGCGTGGATCCACCCCGACGACCGCCACCTGCTGACCGACCCGATGGCCGGGATCTCGCCCGAGACCGCCGGCATGCTGCTGGGCGGCGACCACGAGTTCGTCGAGCCCGACGACGTCGCTGAGCTGTCCGACGGCCAGCGGCTGCAGCTGGCGGGGCTCGACTTCGTGGTCGACCACACCCCCGGTCACACGCAGGGCTCGGTCACCTTCCGGTCGCCGTACGAGCAGCAGGAGGTCTCGGAGGTCATGTTCTCCGGCGACCTGCTCTTCGCCGGCTCGATCGGCCGCACCGACCTGCCCGGTGGCGACCACCCGACCATGCTGCGCAGCCTGCGCGAGAAGGTGCTCACGCTGCCCGACGACATCGTGGTGCTGCCCGGCCACGGGGAGCAGACGAGCATCGGCCAGGAGCGGGCGACCAACCCCTTCCTGCGCGAGCTCCAGGACGACGCTCCCAGCCGCCCGGTCACGCGGGGGCTCTGAGATGGCCCGCGTCACCCCGCTGAGCGGGTTCCCCGAGCTGCTGCCCGCCGAGCGGGCCGTCGAGCAGCAGGTGCTGGAGCGGCTGGCGGCCACCTTCGAGCTGCACGGCTTCGCCAACCTCGAGACCCGGGCGGTCGAGCCGCTCGACCAGCTGCTGCGCAAGGGCGAGACCTCCAAGGAGGTCTACGTGCTCAAGCGGCTGCAGGACACCGAGGCGGGCTCCGACGCCGGCATGGGGCTGCACTTCGACCTCACGGTGCCCTTCGCGCGCTACGTGCTCGAGCACGCCGGCAAGCTCGACTTCCCCTTCCGCCGCTACCAGATCCAGAAGGTCTGGCGGGGCGAGCGCCCGCAGGAGGGTCGCTACCGCGAGTTCACGCAGGCCGACATCGACGTGATCGGCCGCGACGTGCTCGACTTCCACCACGACGTCGAGGTGGCCCGGGTGATGGTCGACGCGCTGCGCGGGCTCGACTTCCTGCCCGGCTTCACGCTGCAGGTCAACAACCGCAAGCTGATCCAGGGCTTCTACGCCGGCCTCGGCGCACCCGACGTCGACGCCGTGATGCGTCAGGTCGACAAGCTCGACAAGCTCCCCGAGGACGCCGTCCGCACGGCGCTCGTCGACGAGGCGGGCCTGAGCGAGGAGCAGGCCGGCCGCTGCCTGGCGCTGGCGCGCATCAGCACCTCCGACGCCGGCTTCGTCGACCAGGTCCGTGCCCTCGGCGTCGAGCACCCTCTCCTCGCGGAGGGCCTCGGCGAGCTGGCCGCGGTCGTCGAGGGCTGCGCCACGCTGGTCACCGACCGCGTCGAGGTGGTGGCCGACCTCAAGATCGCGCGAGGGCTCGACTACTACACCGGCACCGTCTTCGAGACCCGGCTGCGCGGCCACGAGGGCCTCGGCTCGATCTGCTCGGGCGGGCGGTACGACGCCCTGGCCACCGACGGGCGCACGACGTACCCCGGGGTCGGCATCTCCTTCGGCGTCAGTCGCACCCTGGTGCCGCTGCTGGCGCAGGGGGCCGTCTCGGCGAGCCGCTCGGTGCCCAGCGCCGTGCTCGTCGCGGTGGGCTCCGAGGACGACCGCCCCGCTAGCGACGCCGTCGCCGACGCGCTGCGCGCCCGGGGCATCCCCTGCGAGGTCGCCCCGAGCGCCGCGAAGTTCGGCAAGCAGATCCGCCACGCCGACCGCCGCGGCATCCCGTACGTCTGGTTCCCCCCGTCCGACGGCGGGGGAGGGCAGAGCCACCAGGTCAAGGACATCCGCGACGGAAACCAGGTGGACTCCGACCCGGCCACCTGGACACCATCGCCCGACGACCTGCGTCCGCAGGTCTCGACCCGCACGCCCACCGACTCCTGAGGAGAACCCCCTCGTGATCCGCACCCACGACGCCGGCACCCTGCGTGCCGACCACGTCGGCCAGACCGTGACCCTCGCCGGTTGGGTGGCCCGTCGCCGTGACCACGGCGGCGTCGCCTTCCTCGACCTGCGAGACGCGAGCGGCGTGGTGCAGGTCGTGGTGCGCGACGAGGAGGTCGCGCACAGCCTCCGCAACGAGTACTGCCTCAAGGTCACCGGCGAGGTCGTCTCTCGCAAGGAGGGGGCGCAGAACCCCAACCTGGCCACCGGTGACGTCGAGGTGGTCACCGCTGAGCTCGAGGTGCTCTCCGAGGCCGCGCCGCTGCCCTTCCCCATCGACGAGCACGTGGAGGTGGGGGAGGAGGCGCGGCTGCGCCACCGCTACCTCGACCTGCGCCGCAGCGGCCCCGCCGCGGCGCTGCGGCTGCGCAGCGAGGTCAACCGGACGGCGCGCGAGGTGCTCCACGGCCACGGCTTCGTCGAGGTCGAGACGCCCACGCTGACCCGCTCGACCCCGGAGGGCGCGCGCGACTTCCTGGTGCCGGCGCGGCTGCAGCCCGGCAGCTGGTACGCCCTGCCGCAGAGCCCGCAGCTCTTCAAGCAGCTGCTGATGGTCGCGGGCATGGAGCGCTACTTCCAGATCGCGCGGTGCTACCGCGACGAGGACTTCCGCGCCGACCGGCAGCCCGAGTTCACCCAGCTCGACCTCGAGATGAGCTTCGTCGAGCAGGACGACGTGATCGCCCTGACCGAGGAGATCCTGGCGAGCCTGTGGCGACTGGTCGACGTCGAGATCCCCACGCCCTTCCCCCGGCTGACCTACGCCGAGGCGATGGCCCGCTACGGCTCCGACAAGCCCGACCTGCGGCTCGACCTCGAGCTGGTCGACTGCACCGACTTCTTCTCCGAGACGCCCTTCCGCGTCTTCCAGGCGCCGTACGTCGGCGCGGTGGTCATGCCCGGTGGGGCGAGCCAGCCGCGCAAGCAGCTCGACGCCTGGCAGGAGTGGGCCAAGCAGCGCGGCGCCCGCGGCCTGGCCTACCTGCTGGTCAAGGACGACGGCGAGCTCGCCGGCCCGGTCGCGAAGAACATCAGCGACGCCGAGCGCGAGGGCATCGCGGCCCACGTCGGTGCGAAGCCGGGCGACTGCATCTTCTTCGGCGCTGGTCCGGCGAAGTCGAGCCGCGCGCTGCTGGGCGCGGCCCGGCTCGAGGTGGGCCGGCGCTGCGACCTGCTCGACGAGAGCGCCTGGGCCTTCTGCTGGGTCGTCGACGCACCGCTCTTCGAGCCCGCCTCCGACGCCGTCGCAGCCGGTGACGTCGCCGTCGGCGGCGGCCAGTGGACCGCCGTGCACCACGCCTTCACCAGCCCGCAGGACCTCGACGACTTCGACGCCGACCCCGGTCAGGCGCTGGCGTGGGCCTACGACGTCGTGTGCAACGGCAACGAGATCGGCGGCGGCTCGATCCGGATCCACCGGCGCGACGTGCAGGAGCGCGTCTTCGCGCTGATGGGCATCGACGCCGAGGCGGCGCAGGAGAAGTTCGGCTTCCTGCTCGACGCCTTCGCCTACGGCGCCCCGCCGCACGGCGGCATCGCCTTCGGGTGGGACCGGATCTGCGCGCTGCTCTCCGGCACCGACTCGATCCGCGAGGTGATCGCCTTCCCCAAGAGCGGTGGCGGCTTCGACCCGCTGACCCAGGCCCCGGCGCCCATCACCGAGCAGCAGCGCAAGGAGGCCGGCGTCGACGCGGTGCAGGCCGCCGAGAAGAGCGCCGAGAAGCACGCCGAGACGCAGGACGCGTAGCCCCACGGCGTACGCCGGGGTCGGGAAGGGCCACGGCGCCGCAGGCGGCACGGCGCAAGCCTGCCCGCGCTGGGCGCCCGCCGGCGGAGATCTGCGCGTGCTCGCGCCCCCGCGGCGGAGGAGCGCGGCGGGGCGGGCAGGCGTACGTCGCGCCTTGGTAACGATCCGGTCGACATCGGGTCACAGGGGTTAACCCGGACCATCCCGTGTGCCTAGGGTCGCTGCGATCAGTCAGGACGTGACTGACGTCGACTGCAGGCCCTCATCCGTCGGGCCGCGCGCAGAAGGAGACCACGTGAGAAACAAGCGTCTGTTCGGCATCGGTGCCGTCGTGGCGTCGCTCGCCATGATCGGCACGGCGTGTGGCGCGCCCGCCGCCGACGAAGGTGACGGCGGCAACTCTGACCAGCCGACCTCGCTCAACCTCGGCTGGAACCAGCCGTTCTTCTCGTACAACGGTGACACGTCGGACGGCAACGCCACGGCGAACAACAACATCAAGTACCTGATGAACAAGCAGTTCTGGTACGTCGACGCCGAGGGCAACATCCAGCAGGACACCAGCTTCGGCACCTACGAGCAGACCAGCGAGGACCCGCTGACGGTCGAGTACGCCGTCAACGAGGACATGACCTGGTCCGACGGCGTCCCCGTCGACGCCGCCGACCTGCTGCTGTGGTGGGCCGCCGGCTCCGGCCAGCGCAACAGCGTCAGCACCGACGACGTCCGTCGCGACGAGGCGACCGGTGCGGCCGACCCGCGTGAGAACCAGGTCTTCTTCGACACCTCCTCGCCCGGCCTCGAGCTGGTCACCGACCTGCCCGAGCTCAGCGAGGACGGCCAGGGCCTGACCCTGGTCTACGACGAGCCCTTCGCCGACTGGCAGTACGACATGAGCGTCTCGGTGCCCGCCCACATCGTGGCGATGCGCGCGCTCGACATCGACGACCCGGCCGAGGCCAAGCAGGCCCTCATCGACGCCATCGTCAACAACGACGAGGAGGCGCTCGCGCCGATCTCGCAGTTCTGGAACGACGGCTTCGACTACACCTCGATGCCCGACGACGAGGGCCTGGCCCTCTCCAACGGCGCCTACGTCATGACCGAGTTCGTCGAGAACCAGTACATGACGCTCGAGGCCAACGAGGACTACGCCGGCGAGCAGGGCGCCTCCATCGACCAGCTCACCGTGCGCTGGAACGAGGACCCGCTGGCCCAGGTGCAGGCGCTGGAGAACGGCGAGATCGACATGATGTCGCCGCAGGTCACCACCGACGTGGCGCAGGCCGCCGAGGAGGTGCCCAACGTCGCCATCGAGACCGGCGTCGAGGGCACCTACGAGCACATCGACCTCGTGCTCAACAACGGTGGTCCCTTCGACCCCGAGAGCTACGGCGGCGACGAGGAGACCGCGCTGGCCGTGCGCCAGGCCTTCCTCGCCGCGATGCCCCGCAACGAGATCGTCGAGCGGCTGATCCAGCCGATCAACGCCGAGGCCGAGGTCCGCAACTCCTTCCTGCGCACCCAGGGCACGCCGGGCTACGACGAGATCGTGGCGCAGAACGGCACCTCGGAGTACGCCGAGACCGACCCGCAGCGCGCCCAGCAGCTGCTGGAGGAGGCCGGGGTCGACACCCCGATCGACGTCCGCGTCATGTACGCCGCCGACAACGTGCGTCGTGCCAACACCTTCCAGCTGATGCAGCCGGCGCTCCGCGAGGCGGGCTTCAACCTGATTGACGGGCAGAACCCCGACTGGGGCTCCAAGCTCGGCGACGGCACCTACGACGCGGTCTTCTTCGGCTGGCAGTCGACGACCCCCGCGGTCTCCTCCGACCAGGCCATCTTCGGCACGGGCGGCATCAACAACCTCAACGGCTACAGCAACGAGGAGGTCGACGAGCTCTTCGACCAGCTGGTGCTGACCACCGAGGAGTCGGAGCAGGTGGAGCTGCAGGTCCAGATCGAGCAGCAGCTCGTCGAGGACGCGATCGGTCTGACGATCTACCAGTTCCCGTCGGCCAACATCTCCAACGAGACCCGCGTGACCGGCCTCGAGCCGGCCACCCTGGCCCCGACGATGTTCTACGGCTTCTGGAACTGGGAGGTTCCGGAGGGCTGAGCCCTCACGGGGTCGCCGGCCTCCGCGGAGGCCGGCGACCCTGGCAACCCCCACACGTGGTGGGTACCGTCGTGCGGTGCCCACCACGTGCCGTGCCCGGCCCTTCCGCATGCTGAACCTGCCCAGGCGGTACTGACCCCATGGTTGTCTTCTTCGTCAAGCGGCTGCTGATGTCGCTGCTCGTCGTGCTGGTCTCGACGCTGCTGATGTACGTCCTGGTCGACATCGCGATCGACCCCCTCTTCGACCTGCGCACCAGCACCTCGCCCAACCGCGAGGAGCTGATCGCCCGACGCGTCGCCGAGCTCCGGCTCGACGAGCCGGTGCTCGTGCGCTACCTCGACTGGCTGCGCGGTGCCAGCGGCTGCCTCTACGGCCAGTGCGACCTCGGCTCCAACTGGCAGAGCGACCAACCCGTCACCGCCCTGCTCGGCGGCGCGATCCTGACCACGATCCAGCTGGTGACCGCCGCGACCGTGCTCGCCATCGTGCTCGGCGCCTTCGTCGGCATCGTCAGCGCGCTGCGGCAGTACAGCGGCTTCGACTACTCGATCACCTTCCTGTCCTTCCTGCTCTACTCGCTGCCCGTCTTCTGGGTGGCGGTGCTGGCCAAGGTCTTCCTGGCCATCAACTTCAACAACTTCCTGGGACGGGACAGCTCCACGCTCGGCTGGCTGACGGTGGTCGTGGTGTCGGTCTTCGTGGGCCTCACGATCATGGCCGCGCTGGGTGGCTCCCGGACCCGCCGGCTGCAGGTCTTCGGCGCCGCTGCCGGCATCACCCTGGTGCTGCTCGTCTACCTCAACCTGACCAACTGGTACGCCAACCCCTCGATCGGCATCGTGATCATCGCGCTCAGCTCGGTCGGCTGGGCCTACGTGATGACGATCCTCTCCACGGGTCTGCGCAACCGGAAGGCGCTCTACTCCGCGCTCACCGTGGCCGCCCTCGGCGCCGTGCTGTGGCTGCCGATGCTCTACGTCTGGCAGTACGCCCGGTCGGCGGGCATCCTCGGCTGGCCCCTGGTGCTGGGCCTCTTCGTGGTGGCGCTGGCCGTCGCCGCCGGCGTCGGCTACGCCTGGGGCGGCCCCGACCGCGGCAGCTCGGCCCGCACGGCGGTGCTGACCGCCATCCCGGTGTCGATGATGCTCTTCGTCGACCGGCTGCTGCAGAGCTGGCAGTCCTACAACGACAACATCGCCATCCGCGGGCGGCCCATCGCGACGATCGGCCGGGTGACCCCCAACTTGCAGGGCGACTTCTGGATCCAGACCCTCGACGTCGCCACCCACCTGGTGCTGCCGACGGCGACGCTGGTGCTGATCTCCTTCGCCACCTACACCCGCTACACCCGGGCCTCGATGCTCGAGGTGATGAACCAGGACTACATCCGCACGGCGAGGTCGAAGGGTCTGACCGAGCGCACCGTGGTGATGCGGCACGCCTTCCGCAACGCGCTGCTGCCGCTGGCCTCGATCGTGCCCGTCGACATCATCACGCTGATCGGCGGCGCGGTGATCACCGAGACGGTCTTCGGCTGGTTCGGCATGGGGCGGCTCTTCGCGGCCTCGCTCGCCGACAACGTCATCGACCCGGTGATGGCCTACATCCTGATCGTCGGCATCCTGGCGGTCCTCGCCAACTTCGTCGCCGACCTCGTCTACGCCGTGCTCGACCCGCGGATCCGGGTGGCGGCATGAGCGCCCACGACGCGAGAGGAGGCCGGCGATGAGCCTGCCCACCGACCCCCCCGGCACCACGGAGGACACCAACGAGAACGCCATCGAGCTGCGCTCGGTGGAGGGTCTCTCGCAGGGGCAGATCGTCCGGCGCAAGTTCTTCCGGCACCGCGGCGCGGTCGTCGGCCTAGCCACGCTGGTGGGGCTGATGGTGCTGGCCTACACCTCGATCGGCATCTTCGGCTCGCCGGGCTGGTGGAAGTGGGACCCGACGACCCCGCTGCCGGTGCAGAACGGCACCGACCCGACGCTGTCCCTCCCGGGGTGGCTCGGCGGGTCCGGCTTCGCGATCGGCGACCACCCCTTCGGTCAGGACGAGATCGGGCGCGACATCTTCGCGCGCACCATGCGGGGCACCCAGACCTCGATCAACATCATGCTGCTGATCAGCATCGTGGCGGCGCTCGTCGGCATCGTGGTCGGCGCGCTGGCCGGCTTCTACCGCGGGGCGGCCGACAACGCGCTGATGCGCCTGACCGACCTCTTCCTCACCTTCCCGATCATCGTGATCGGCGCGGTGCTCGGGAAGCTCGCGGGCGGCTCGGGCACGCTCTACCTCGGGCTGGCGCTGGGCGCCGTGAGCTGGCCGACGCTGGCCCGTCTGGTGCGTGGTGAGTTCCTGACGCTGCGCGAGCGCGAGTTCGTCGACGCGGCGCGCGTCGCCGGGGCCAGCGACATCCGCATCATGCGCAAGCACATCATCCCCAACGCCATGGGCGTGATCATCGTCAACACCACGCTGCTCGCGTCGGCCGCGGTGCTGCTCGAGGTGGCGCTGAGCTACCTGGGCTTCGGCATCCGCAGCCCAGACGTCTCGCTCGGCCAGATGATCAGCGAGTACCAGTCGGCCTTCTCCACGCGGCCGTGGCTCTTCTGGTGGCCGGGCCTCTTCATCATCGTGATCGCGCTGACCGTCAACTTCATTGGCGACGGGCTGCGCGACGCCTTCGACCCGCGGCAGAAGAAGATCCCCTCCGAGCGCGAGATGCGCAAGGCGCTGCAGGACGAGAAGTCCCCCGCGGGGACGACGTCGTGACCCGCCGCGACCCGGGGTCAGCCCACGGCCAGCAGGGCGGGCCCCGCCGCGGCGCACAGCCCGAGCAGGAGCACCGCCAGCAGGGTGCCCCGGTGCCAGGTGACCGCCAGGTCGGGCCGCTCCAGCACCCGTCGGTCGAGGAAGCCGGCGTCGCGCAGCGCCTCCCAGCGCTCGCGCACGACGACGGCGGCCCGGCTGTCCTGCCGGCGCGCGCGGGCCGTGCCCGACGGTGCCTGGGCACCCCAGGCCTGCACCGCGCCGTACGCCGTCACCAGGCGCAGGCCGTAGCGGCCCTCGACCTCCTCGACGGCGGGCCACGGCACGTGCACGCTGCGCAGCGTGTTGACGACGAGCACGCCCCCGTCGGAGACCTCGACGCCCGGGCGCCAGAAGGCCGCCCAGCCCAGCAGCGCGAAGAGCGCCAGCAGTGCGGCGTACCGCAGGGTGACGGCCGAGCCCGCCGCCAGCGTGGCCACCGCGCCGAGCGCCCCCACCGCGACCATCGTCGCCCCGAGGGCCCGTGCCGCGCGCGAGCGCAGCACGACGGTCTCTCCCATGCGACCAGCCTGTCAGACCTGCCGGCCGTCGCGGCCACCCCGACCGCCCGCATGGTGACCCGAGAGGTGACTCAGTGAGCAGCAACCGTCCCGACCAGCCCGTCCGCGACGACGCGTCCGAGGAGGGCTTCGACCGCGACGCCCCGCTGCTGGAGGTCGAGGACCTCAGCGTCGCCTTCTACGTCGACGGCGAGTGGGTCCCCGCGGCGCGCAACCTCGACTACTACGTCGACGCCGGAGAGGTCCTCGCGATCGTCGGCGAGTCCGGCTCGGGCAAGACGCAGTCGTCGATGTCGCTGCTCGGGCTGCTGCCCTCCAACGGTCGCGCCACCGGCAGCGCCCGGCTCCGGGGCAAGGAGCTCATCGGCCTCCGGGGCGCCGCCCAGCGGCGGGTGCGCGGCAAGGAGATCGCCGTCATCTTCCAGGAGCCGATGACGGCGATGAACCCCGTCTACACGATCGGCTTCCAGATCGTGGAGACGCTGCGCTCGCACTTCGACATGAGCCCCAAGAAGGCCAAGGAGCGGGCGCTGGAGCTGCTGCGCCTGGTGGAGATCCCCGAGCCCGAGCGGCGCTTCGACGCCTTCCCGCACCAGCTCTCCGGCGGCCAGCGGCAGCGCGCCATGATCGCCCAGGCGCTCGCCTGCGAGCCCCAGCTGCTCGTGGCCGACGAGCCCACCACCGCGCTCGACGTCACGGTGCAGGCCGAGATCCTCAAGCTGATGCGCGACCTGCGCCACCGGGTCAACGCCGGCATCGTGCTGATCACCCACGACATGGGCGTCGTCGCCGACATGGCCGACCGGATCCTGGTGATGCAGCACGGGCGCGTGGTCGAGAGCGGCACGGCCGAGCAGATCTTCGGCGCTCCGCAGCACCCCTACACCCAGCAGCTGCTGGGGTCGGTGCCCCACTTCGGTGCCGTCACGTCGGGCGAGGCCGACAAGGTGACCGGCGTGGTGCCGGACGAGGTGCCCGACGAGGCACCGGACCAGGCGACGTCCACGACGGGCGACACCTGGGCGAAGGCGCCCGGGAGGGCGGAGGAGCGCGCCGGGCGCGGCCCCATCTTCGTGGCCGAGAACATCGTGCTGGAGTACCCCAAGCGCGGCAACCAGCCGGTCTTCCGCGCCATCGACGACGTGTCGCTGACCATCCAGCCCGGCGAGGTGGTCGGGCTCGTGGGGGAGTCCGGCTCCGGCAAGACCACCATCGGCCGGGCCGCGATGGGGCTGCTGCCGGTGGCCGGCGGCAGCTTCGAGGTCGCCGGCGTGCAGCTGGCCGGCGCCAAGCGCAAGGCGCTCAAGCCGCTGCGCGACAAGGTCGGCATCGTCTTCCAGGACCCGGGCTCCTCGCTCAACCCCCGGCTCCCCGTAGGTGAGTCGATCGGCGAGCCGCTCTACCTGCACCGGGGCCTGCGCGGCAAGGAGCTCAGCGCCGAGGTCGAGCGACTGCTCGACGGCGTGCACCTGCAGCGCGGCTTCCGCAACCGCTACCCCCACGAGCTGTCGGGAGGGCAGCGCCAGCGCGTCGGCATCGCCCGGGCGCTCGCGCTCGAGCCCGACCTGCTCGTGGCCGACGAGCCCACCTCGGCGCTCGACGTGTCGGTGCAGGCCAAGGTGCTCGCGCTCTTCCAGGAGCTGCAGCGAGAGCAGGGCTTCGCGTGCCTCTTCATCAGCCACGACCTCGGGGTCGTGGAGCTGCTGGCCTCGCGGATCGCGGTCCTGCTCCACGGCAAGCTGGTCGAGGTCGGCCCCACCGAGCAGATCGTCCACCACCCCCAGCACGACTACACCCGACGCCTCGTCGCCGCGGTGCCCGTGCCCGACCCCGCCGAGCAGCGCCGCCGCCGCGAGGCCCGCGACGCCCTCATCGCCGAGGCCGGCGTCTCCTGACGCCGACCGGGCTCGGCGTACACGCGCGCCTGGTGGACTCGTAGGGTCAGGGGGTGGACGGCCTCTTCGAGTACGACGCTCCCGGTGCGGAGCCGGCGGCGTCCGGGGGGAGCCTGGCGGGCAACGAGCACGCGTCGGCGCCGCTCGCGGTGCGGATGCGGCCGCGGACCCTCGAGGAGCTGGTCGGTCAGCAGCACCTGCTCCAGCCCGGGGCGCCGCTGCGGCGCCTGGTGGAGGGCGACCAGCCCATGTCGCTGCTGCTGTGGGGACCCCCGGGCACCGGCAAGACCACGATCGCCTCCGTGCTGAGCCGTCAGACCGACCGGCAGTTCGTCGAGGTCTCGGCGGTCGCCGCCGGGGTCAAGGAGGTCCGGGCCGCCATCGACGGCGCCCGCAAGCGGCTGGTGCGCACCGGTCAGGAGACGGTGCTCTTCGTCGACGAGGTGCACCGCTTCACCAAGGCGCAGCAGGACGCCCTGCTGCCGGGCGTCGAGAACCGCTGGGTCACCCTCGTGGCCGCCACCACCGAGAACCCCTTCTTCTCCGTGATCTCGCCGCTGCTCTCGCGCTCCCTGCTGCTCACGCTGGAGCCCCTCACCGACGACGACGTGCGTGACGTCGTACGCCGCGCGCTCGTCGACGAGCGCGGCCTGGCCGGTGAGCTGGAGATCGACGAGGAGGCCCTCGACCACCTCGTGCGGCTGGCCGGGGGTGACGCACGGCGTTCGCTGACCTACCTGGAGGCGGCGGCCGGCGCGGCCGCCACGGAGACCGACGGCCCGGGCCGCATCGACCTCGCCACCACCGAACGCGCCGTCGACCGCGCCGCCGTGCGCTACGACCGGCAGGGCGACCAGCACTACGACGTGACCAGCGCCTTCATCAAGTCGATCCGCGGCTCCGACGCCGACGCCGCGATGCACTACCTGGCGCGGATGGTCGAGGCGGGGGAGGACCCGCGCTTCATCGCCCGCCGGCTGGTGATCCTGGCCAGCGAGGACGTCGGCCTCGCCGACCCGACCGCGCTGCCGGCAGCCGTCGCCGCGGCGCAGGCGGTGCAGCTGATCGGCATGCCCGAGGCGCGGCTCAACCTCGCCCAGGCCACCCTGCACCTGGCGCTGGCCCCGAAGAGCAACGCCGTCATCAAGGCGATCGACGCCGCCAGCGCCGACGTCCGGGCGGGCAAGGTCGGCCCGGTGCCGCCCCACCTGCGCGACGCGCACTACGGCGGCTCCAAGAAGCTCGGCCACGGCACCGGCTACAAGTACGCCCACGACGAGCCCTACGGCATCGCCGAGCAGCAGTACGCGCCCGACGTCGTCGCCGACGCGACCTACTACGAGCCGACCGCGCTCGGCGCCGAGGCGGGCCTGCGGGAGCGGTGGGAGCGCGTCCGGCGCCGCGTGCGGGGCGGGTAGGGTCTCTCGGCATGGACCGGACCGTGGTGCTCGTCGGGGGCGGGCTGCTGCTCGCGCTGGCGCTCGCCTGCGCCGGCCTGCTGCTGCTCGCCCGGCGCGACCGCGCCCGTGCCGAGGCCGACGCGGCCGCGGCCCGCGCCGAGACCGCGCGGCTCGAGCAGCGCCTGGGCGAGCTGGCCGACCGGCTCGACGCCGTGGCCGACGCCCGGCGGGGGCGCGAGGAGGCGTCGTACCTGATCACCGACGCCGGCGACCGCACGCCCGCCCCGATGCTCGACGACCGGCTGGTGCTCAGCGCGGCGGTGGGTGAGCCGCTGGTCAGGGCGGTCGCGCTGACCCACGGCGTGCGCCGCGCGCTCGGGGCCGAGTCGCGCCACCGGATCCGCTTCGCGATGCGCCAGGAGAGCCGCCGCGCGCGCAAGCAGCGGCGCCGTGAGATGCGCGAGGTGTGGCTGGCCCACAAGCGCGCCGAGCGCGACCCCCGCCGCACCGAGCAGTCCGAGGCGGCCAACGCCGCATGAGGAGCCGACGATGAGCCGGCCCCGTGGGTAGGGCGGCGTGGTTCGTCGCGGGTGCCGCCGCCGGTGTCTACGGCGTCGTGCGCGCCCGCCGCGCCGCCGAGACGCTCACCCCCGACGGGCTGCGTGACCGTGCCGCCGGGTTGAGCCTGGGCGCCCAGCTCTTCGCCCAGGAGGTCCGCACCGGCATGGCCGAGAAGGAGACCGAGCTGCGCGAGCGCCTGCACCTCGTGGGCTCCACCGACAGCCCCGCCCTCGAAGCAGGCACGACCGAGCCCGACCAGGAGGACCGCTAGTCATGGACACCGCCGAGATCCGCCGCCGCTTCGTCGCGCACTTCGAAGCCGCCGGCCACACGGCCGTGCCCTCGGCGTCGCTGCTGGTGCCCGACCCGACGCTGCTCTTCGTCAACGCCGGCATGGTGCCCTTCAAGCCCTACTTCCTGGGCCAGGAGACGCCGCCGTACCCCCGCGCCACGAGCGTGCAGAAGTGCATCCGCACCCCCGACATCGAGGACGTCGGCAAGACCACGCGGCACGGCACCTTCTTCGAGATGTGCGGCAACTTCAGCTTCGGCGACTACTTCAAGCAGGGCGCCATCGAGCTCGCCTGGGAGCTGGTGACCAAGCCGGTCGCCGACGGCGGCTTCGGCCTGGAGGAGAGCCGGCTCCACCCCAGCGTGCTCGCCGGCGACGACGAGGCGCTGGCGCTGTGGTGCAAGGTGACCGGCCTGCCCGAGAGTCGCATCGTCAAGCTCGGCCCGAAGGAGAACTACTGGTCGATGGGGGTGCCCGGACCCGGCGGCCCCTGCTCGGAGATCCTCTACGACCGCGGCCCGGCCTACGGGCCCGACGCCGACTGGGCGGCCATGGGCACCGACATGGACCCCGCGCTCGAGGACCGCTACCTGGAGATCTGGAACCTCGTCTTCATGCAGGACGAGCTCTCCGAGGTGCGCTCCAAGAGCGACTTCGACATCTCCGGGTCGCTGCCGAAGAAGAACATCGACACCGGCATGGGCCTCGAGCGCGTCGCCTTCCTGCTGCAGGGCCGGGAGAACATGTACGAGATCGACGTCATGTTCCCCGTGATCCAGCGCGCCGAGGAGCTCACCGGCAAGCGGTACGGCGCCGACGCGGGCGACGACGTGCGGATGCGCGTCGTGGCCGACCACGTGCGCTCCTCGATGATGCTCATCGGCGACGGCGTCACGCCCGGCAACGAGGGACGCGGCTACGTGCTGCGGCGGCTGCTCCGGCGCGCCGTGCGCTCGATGCGGCTGCTGGGGTACGCCGACCCGGCGCTGCCCGAGCTGATGCCCGTCAGCCGCGACCGGATGGGCGAGACCTACACCGACCTGGTCACCGACTGGGAGCGCATCGCGCGGGTGGCCTACAACGAGGAGCAGGTCTTCCGGCAGACGCTGGCCACCGGCACCACGATCTTCGACACCGCGGCCGCCCAGGTGCGCGACTCGGGCGGATCCTCGCTGAGCGGGTCGCAGGCCTTCACGTTGCACGACACCTACGGCTTCCCGATCGACCTCACCCTCGAGATGGCCTCCGAGAAGGGCCTGGAGGTCGACGAGGCGGGCTTCCGCGGCCTGATGGCCGAGCAGCGGGAGCGCGCCAAGGCCGACGCGCGCGCCAAGCGCGGCAAGCACGCCGACACCGGCGTCTACCGGGGGCTGCTCGACGCCTCGGGGCCGACCGAGTGGCTGGCCTACGACACGCTGCGCACCGAGTCGACCGTGCTCGCGGTGCTGCGCGAGGGCGCGGCCGTCGACGCGCTGGGCGCCGGCGAGGTCGGCGAGCTCGTGCTCGACCGCACGCCCTTCTACGCCGAGTCGGGCGGCCAGGCCGCCGACGCCGGCACGATGGCCTGGGACGGCGGCGCCGTCGAGGTGCTCGACGTGCAGCGGCCGGTGCGCGGGCTGGTGGTGCACCAGGTGCGCGTCACCGACGGCGAGCTGCGCGCCGGCACGCCCTTGGTGGCCCAGGTCGACCCGCAGTGGCGCCTGGGCGCCCGGCAGGCCCACTCCGGCACCCACGTCGTGCACGCGGCCCTGCGCGAGGTGCTCGGCCCCTCGGCCCTGCAGTCGGGCTCCTACAACCGGCCCGGCTACCTGCGGCTCGACTACGGCTGGACGACGGCGCTCTCGCCGGAGCAGCTGCACGCCGTGGAGGAGGTCTCCAACGCGGCGCTGCGGGAGGACCTTCCCGTGTCGTCGCAGTACATGACGCTGGAGGAGGCCAAGGAGTGGGGCGCGATCGCGCTCTTCGGCGAGACCTACGACAACAGCGCGGTGCGCGTCGTCGAGATCGGCGGCCCGTGGTCGCGCGAGCTCTGCGGCGGCACGCACGTCGACCACGCCTCGCAGGTCGGCACGGTGGTGCTGACCTCGGAGTCGTCCGTCGGCTCGGGCAGCCGACGGGTCGAGGCCCTGGTCGGCCTGGAGGGCTACGCCTACCTGGCCAAGGAGCGCGACCTGGTCGGCCAGCTGACCTCGATGCTCAAGGTGCAGCCCGACCAGCTGCCCACGCGGGTCGCCGACGTCGTCGAGCGGCTGCGCACCACCGAGAAGGAGCTGGAGCGGCTCCGGCTGCAGCAGCTGCTGGGGTCGGCCGCCGACCTGGTGGCGGGGGCCGAGGACGTCGCCGGCGTCTCCTTCGTCGGGACCGTGGCATCGGGTGCCGCCGGCAACGACGTGCGCACGCTCGCGCTCGACGTGCGCGGCCGGCTGCCCGGCGACCGCCCCGGCGTCGCCGCGGTCATCGGCGAGGCCAAGGGACGTCCGTCGCTGGTGGTCGCCGTCAACGAGGCGGGGCAGGCCGCGGGCGTGTCGGCGTCCGACCTGGTGCGGGCGGGCTCCGAGCAGCTCGGCGGCAAGGGTGGTGGCAAGGCCGACGTGGCGCAGGGCGGTGGCACCGACCCGACGAAGGCCGACGACGCGATCGCCGCGATCCGCCGGGCGCTCGCCCAGCGGTGAGCGAGCCGGCCCCGGTGCGCGGCGTACGCCTCGGCATCGACCCGGGCGAGGCCCGGATCGGGGTCGCGTCGAGCGACCCCTCGGGCATCCTCGCGACCCCCGTGGAGACCGTCAGGCGCGGTGACGGCGACCTCGACCGCCTGGCCGCGCTCGTCGAGGAGCTCGGCGCGGTGCTGGTCTACGTCGGTCTGCCGCGCTCGATGTCCGGGGGAGAGGGACCCTCGGCCGGTAGGGTTCGAGCATTCGCCGGCGACCTCGCCAGACGGGTCCATCCCTGTCCGGTGCGGCTCACCGACGAGCGCCTGAGCACCGTGACCGCCGAGGGGCAGTTGCGGGCCCAGGGCCGCAAGGGCAGGAAGCGCCGGGCGGTGGTCGACCAGGCCGCCGCGGTGGTGATCCTGCAAGGAGCGCTGGAGAGGGAGCGGCTGACCGGTGGCACGCCGGGGGAGCCCGTGACCGTGACCGGCCACGACGAGAGCGACTGAGCCAGGTGGACGACGGACGCGCGGCCGACCCCGGTCCCGACGTGGAGACCGACGACGACCGCCTCCTCGGCGACGACGAGTGGGTGACGGCGCCGCCCCGGCGCCGGCGCGCCCGCAGCTGCCTGCCGGTCCTGCTGGTGCTGGCGGTGCTGGGCTCGGTGCTGTGGTTCGGCGGGCGGTGGGCCTTCGAGGAGCTGAGCACCAGGCTCGCCGGTCCGGAGGACTTCGAGGGACCCGGCACCGGCGAGGTGCTGGTCCAGGTGCCCGAGGGGGCGACCTCGGTCGACATCGGGCGCGACCTGAAGGACCAGGGCGTGGTGGCGAGCGTCGAGGCCTTCACCGCCGCCGCCCGCGAGGACGCCGCCTCGGTCAACATCCAGGTCGGCTTCTACGAGCTGCAGCGCGAGATGCGGGCCGAGGACGCTCTGGCCGTGCTCGTCGACCCCGACAACCTGGTGCAGGCCACCGTCACCGTGCCCGAGGGCCTGCAGGTGCGGCAGGTGCTCGGCGTGCTGGCCGAGGAGACCGACTTCTCGCGCCGCCAGTTCGCCCGGGCGCTGCGCAACCCCGAGCTGGGCCTGCCCGACTACGCCGACGGCAATGCCGAGGGCTACCTCTTCCCGGCGACCTACACCGTCGGCCCGCGCGACACGCCGCTGTCGATCCTGCAGCAGATGGTGGGCCGCTGGCGCCAGGCCGCCGACGACGCGGGGCTGGAGGAGCGCGCCGAGGAGCTGGGCAAGACCCCCGCGGAGCTGATGATCATCGCCTCGCTGGTGGAGGCCGAGGGCCGGGGCGAGGACCTGCCCAAGGTCGCGCGGGTGATCTACAACCGGCTCGACGGCCCCGGCGACAAGGGCGGCACCAACGGCCTGCTGCAGGTCGACGCCGCCAACGCCTACGGCATCGGCGAGTCGGGCAACGTCGCGCTCAGCGCCGAGCAGCTCGCCGAGGACACGCCGTACAACACCAGGCTCTACCCGGGGCTGCCGCCCACGCCGATCGAGAACCCCGGCGAGGCGGCGATCGCGGCAGCCGTGCAGCCGGCCGACGGCCCCTGGTACTACTACGTCACCGTCGACCTGCGCACGGGTGAGACCCGATTCTCCGAGACCTACGAGGAGTTCCTGGAGAACAGGCGGGTCTACCAGGAGTACTGCGAGACCTCCGATGCCTGCTGAGGCCGGGTCGTGAGGTGTGCCGTGCTGGGCCGGCCGGTGGCCCACTCGCTCTCGCCCGCGATGCACCGGGCGGCGTACGCCGAGCTCGGCCTGGAGGGCTGGACCTACGACGCCGTCGAGGTCGGCGACGACGGCCTGCCCGACTTCCTGGCGGGTCTCGACGGGTCCTGGCGTGGGCTGTCGCTGACGATGCCGCTGAAGCGGCGCGCCGTCCCCCTCGTCGACAGCCTCGACGACTGGGCGTCGGTCTCGGGCGCGGTCAACACCGTGCTGCTCACCGAGCGTCGTCGGCTCGGCTTCAACACCGACGTGCCGGGGGCGATGGCGGCGATCCTGGAGCAGGTGCACGAGCCGATCCGCGACGTGGTCGTCGTCGGTGGCGGTGCGACGGCGACCTCGACGCTGCTGGCCGCGGTCGAGCTGGGCTGCACCCGCGCCCGGCTGCTGGTGCGCGATCCCGCGCGGGCGGAAGAGACGGTGCGCCAGGTGCGCGCCCACCGGCGGGCGCCGTCGGTGAGCGTCGACGTGCTCGACGCCGCGGTCGCGGCCGGCGACGTGCGGGCCGACCTGCTGGTCTCCACGGTGCCCGTGAGCGCGCAGACGCCGGCGCTGCTGGCGGCCGCCGCCGCGGTGCCGGCGGTCTTCGACGTCGTCTACGACCCGTGGCCCACGCCGCTGTGCCTGGCGGCCCAGGAGTCGGGGCGCCGCTGCGTGACCGGCCTCGACCTGCTGGCGCAGCAGGCCGTGCTGCAGCTGCAGGTGATGGCCGGTCAGTCGGTCTCCGCCGGGGTGCTGCGGGCGGCCGCCCTGCGCGAGCTCCGCTCCCGCGGGTCTGTGGATCGTGCCTCCGACGGCGTCGCCCTGACCTAGCCTCGGGCCATGTCCCCGCTGCTGTGCGCCGCCGCCTGCGCGCTCGCGTGCGGGGCGCTGGCGCTCGTGATGCCGGCCTGGCTGGCGCGGCTCCCCGAGCCGGAGCCGGCAGCTGCTGCCGAGGAGACGGAGGGGGTGCCGGGCACGGTGCTGGCGCCGGCGCGCGAGAAGGAGCCCTACGCCGACCTCGCCGCGCTGCGATGGCTGCGGCCCGCGCTCGTCGTGGCGAGCGCCGTGGTCGGGGCGGTCTTCGGCGCCACGCTCGGCTGGACCGGCGCGCTGGTCTACCTGGTGCCGCTGGTGCCGGTCGGGGCGCTGCTGCTCGTGGTCGACTGGCGCACCACGCTGCTGCCCACCCGGCTGATCCATCCGACGTACGCCGCCCTGGCGGTGCTGGTGCCGCTCGCCGCGCTGGTCGACCGCGACCTCGAAGCGCTGTGGCGCGCCGCGCTGGGGTGGCTCGTGGTGGGCGGCTGGTTCTGGGTGTTCTGGCGGGTGCTGGGGGCGTGGGGCTTCGGCGACGTACGCCTCGCCCGGGTGCTGGGTCCCGCGCTGGGCTACCTCGGCTGGGCCGAGATCCTCGTCGGCTTGCTGCTGATGCTGGTGCTCGGGGCGCTGGGCGGCGTGCTGCTGACCCTGCGCCACCGCGAGCTGCGCCGCCGCTTCCCGTACGGCCCCTTCATGCTGCTCGGCGCGGCCCTCGCCGTCCCCTTCGCCGGCGACCTCGCCCACGCCCTCGGCTACACCCCCCTCTGATCCACCCGCCGAGACGTCACTCCCTGACCGCCCAGAGGTCACTCCCTGACCCCCCAGAGGTCGCTGCCTGACCGCCCAGAGGTCACTGCCTGACCGTCCAGAGGTCACTCGCTGACGTCCAGCGTCAGGGAGTGACGTGTCGGGGGTCAGGGAGTGACGTCTCGGCGGTCAGGGAGTGACGTGTCGGCGGTCAGGGAGTGACCGGTCGGCGGGGTGGGGGGAGCACCGTGGGAGACTGCGGGCCATGCTGCGCTGGCTCACCGCGGGGGAGTCCCACGGACCCCTGCTCACCGCGATCCTCGAGGGCCTGCCGGCCCACGTGCGGGTGACGACCGACGACCTGGCGGACGCGCTGGCCCGGCGCCGGCTCGGCTACGGCCGTGGTGCGCGGATGAAGTTCGAGCAGGACGAGGTGCGGCTGGTCGGCGGCGTCCGACACGGCGAGACCCAGGGCGGTCCGGTCGCGATCGAGATCGGCAACACCGAGTGGCCCAAGTGGGACCAGGTGATGTCGGCCGACCCCGTGGCCCCCGAGATCCTCGAGGGCCTGGCCCGCAACGCCGCGCTGACCCGCCCCCGTCCCGGCCACGCCGACCTGGTCGGGATGCAGAAGTACGACTTCACCGAGGCCCGTCCGGTGCTCGAGCGCGCCTCGGCGCGCGAGACCGCCGCGCGGGTGGCGCTCGGCCGCGTGGCCAGCGCCTTCCTCGAGCAGGCCACCGGTGCGCGGCTGGTCTCCCACGTCGTCGAGCTCGGCGGCGTCCCGGCCCCCGACGGCTCGGTCCCCGGACCCGACGACGTCGCGCGCCTCGACGCCGACCCGGTGCGCTGCCTCGACCCGGAGGCCTCGCGCCTGATGGTCGAGCGCATCGACCAGGCCCACAAGGACGGCGACACCCTCGGCGGCGTCGTCGAGGTCGTCGTGCACGGCCTGCCGCCCGGCCTCGGCTCCCACGTGCACTGGGACCGTCGGCTCGACGGCCGGCTCGCCGGCGCCCTCATGGGCATCCAGGCGATCAAGGGCGTCGAGATCGGCGACGGCTTCCGCACCGCCGCGACCCCCGGCTCGCTGGCGCACGACGAGATCGTCAGCGCGGGCCCCGACGGCAGCGAGCTGCGGCGTACCTCGGGCCGCAGCGGCGGCACCGAGGGCGGCATGTCGACGGGCGAGGCGCTGCGGGTGCGCGCGGCGATGAAGCCGATCGCCACCGTGCCGCGGGCACTGCGCACGGTCGACGTCGCCACCGGCGAGGCCGCCGTGGCCCACCACCAGCGCTCCGACGTCTGCGCCGTGCCGGCCGCGGGCATCGTCGCGGAGGCGATGGTGGCCCTGGTGCTCGCCGACGCCGTGCTCGAGAAGTTCGGCGGGGACTCGGTGCAGGAGACCCGGCGCAACGTCGAGTCCTACCTCGACACCCTCCGGTTCCGGTGACCGCGCCGCGAGCCGTGCTGGTCGGCGTCATGGGCGCCGGCAAGTCGACCGTCGGCCAGGAGCTGGCGCAGCAGTGGCAGGTGGACTTCCGCGACACCGACTCCGACATCGAGGCGGCCGAGGGCTGCACGGTGCAGGACATCTTCGTCGACCTCGGCGAGTCCGCCTTCCGCGCGATGGAGCGCGAGGCCGTGGCCCGGGCGCTGGCGGAGCACGACGGGGTGCTCGCCCTGGGCGGTGGCGCCCCGGTCGACCCCGACACCCGGGCGCTGCTCGCCGGCCACCGCGTGGTCTTCCTGCGGGTGGGCCTGGCCGACGCCGCCAAGCGGGTCGGGCTCGGCGTCTCGCGGCCGCTGCTCCTCGGCAACGTGCGGGGTCGCCTCAAGCAGCTGATCGACGAGCGCGCCCCGGTCTACGAGGCCGTCGCCACCCACGTGGTCGACACCGACGGCGCCGACGCCGCCGAGGTCGCCCGCCGGGTGCAGGAGGTGCTCGGTGGCTGACGCCTCGCAGGTACGCCGCCTCCACGTCGCCGGCGCCGCGCCGTACGACGTCGTGGTCGGCCACGACGTGCTCGGCGAGCTGCCGGCCCTGCTCGGCGAGGGCGTATGCCGCGTGGCCGTCGCGCACGCGGCCGAGCTGCCCGACCTCGCCCAGCGGGTGCTCGACGCGCTGCCCGCCGACGTCGAGGTGCTGCGCCTGCCGCTGCCCGACGGGGAGGCGGCCAAGACCGCCGCGGTGGCCGTCGACGCCTGGGAGCGGCTCGGCGCCGCCGGCTTCACCCGCTCCGACGCCGTGGTGACGGTCGGCGGCGGCGCCACCACCGACATGGGCGGCTTCGTGGCGGCCACGTGGCTGCGAGGCGTCCGGGTGGTGCACGTGCCGACGACGCTGCTGGCGATGGTCGACGCCGCGGTGGGCGGCAAGACCGGCATGAACACCGACGCCGGCAAGAACCTCGTCGGCTCCTTCCACGAGCCGACCGGCGTGCTCTGCGACCTCGACCTGCTCGCCACGCTGCCGCGGCCCGAGCTCGTCGCCGGGCTGGCGGAGGTCGTCAAGTGCGGCTTCGTCGCCGACCCCGAGATCCTGCGGCTGGTCGAGGCGGGTCCGGAGGCCGCCCTCGACCCGGCCGGCTCGGTGCTGCGCGAGCTCGTCGAGCGGGCGGTCGCGGTCAAGGCCGAGGTCGTCGCCGGCGACCTGCGCGAGACCGGGGGCACCGGGGGCCACCCCGGCCGTGAGGTGCTCAACTACGGCCACACCATGGGGCACGCGCTGGAGCGCCACAGCGACTACCGGCTGCGTCACGGCGAGGCCGTCGCGCTCGGCATGGTCTACGTCGCGGAGCTCGCGCGGCGCGCGGGTCTCCTCGACGACGAGACCGCGGCGCGGCACCGGTCGGTCCTCGAGCTGGTCGGGCTGCCGGTGACGGCCACCGACGCGCCGACGTACGACGAGGCGCTCGCCCTGATGCGGGTCGACAAGAAGTCGCGCGGGACGACGCTGCGCTTCGTGGTGCTCGAGGGCCTCGCGACGCCGCGCGTGCTGGCGGGACCCGACGACGCGCTGCTGCGGGCGGCGTACGACCACCTGAGGGGGAGCGGCTGATGCGCGTCCTGGTGCTCAACGGACCCAACCTGGGCCGGCTCGGCAAGCGACAGCCCGAGATCTACGGCCACACCACCCACGCCGAGCTCGCCGAGCGCTGCGCGGCGTGGGGCGCCGAGCTGGGGCTCGAGGTCGAGGTGCGCCAGACCAACCACGAGGGCGTGATGCTCGACTGGCTCAACGCCGCGGCCGACGACGCCACGCCCGTCGTGCTCAACGCCGCCGCCTGGACCCACTACTCGCTGGCGATCTACGACGCCTGCGCCCAGCTGGTCGCGCCGCTGGTCGAGGTGCACATCTCCGACCCCAAGCAGCGCCCCGAGCAGTTCCGCCACACCTCCTACGTCACCCCGCACGCGACCCACGAGGTGGTCGGCCAGGGCGTCGACGGCTACCGCGTCGCGCTGCGGCTCCTCGCCGACGAGCAGGAGCGTTAGCACGACGCCGCCCCGGGTACGCGGAGTCGTGCGCCGGTCGCCGGCGCTCCTCCGCGACGTTCAGCCACGAGCGTCGGCCCCCGCCGCCGTCATCGACGCGGCTCGTCCCCCAGGAGTCTGCGTGGCTCGTGCCGTCACCCTCCGTGGCGTGCCCTCGACCTGGCTCGCCGACGTCGCCGAGCGTGCCGCGGCCGCGGCCACCTCGGGTCCGGGAGGTACGCCTGACCTGGGCGCGGCCCTCGGCCTGGCCCGTGACCTGGGCGACGTGCTCGGCGACGCGGCCGGCGCCGCGGCCCGTGCCGAGCGCTGGCAGGTGCTGGCGACCCTGGGCGCGGTCGACCTGACCGTCGCCCGCGCGGTCGAGCCGCACCTCGACGCCGTCGCCATCCTGCACGAGGCGCAGGAGCAGCGCCTGCTCGCCGACACCTGCACCTGGGGCGTGTACGCCGCCGAAGGACCGCGGCGGCTGCGGGCCCAGCGCGACGGCGAGGGCTGGAGCCTGGAGGGCGAGAAGCCCTGGTGCTCGCTGGCGGGCAGCGTCAGCCACGCGCTGCTGACGGCCTGGGTCGACGAGGACCGCCGCGGGCTCTTCGCCGTGCGCCTCGACGACCCCGGCATCTTCCCGCTCGACGGTCCGGGGTGGGTCGCGCGGGGGCTCTCGCAGGTGACCAGCACCGGCCTGCGGCTCGACGACGTCTGGGCCGAGCCCGTCGGCGGCCCCGGCTGGTACCTCGAGCGCCCCGGCTTCTGGTGGGGCGGCGTGGGCGTCGCGGCGGTCTGGCACGGCGCCACGGTCGCGCTCGCGCGCCGGCTGCGGGAGGCCTGCGCCCAGCGCCAGCCGGACCAGGTCGCGCTGCTGCACCTGGGGCGGATCGACACGCTGCTGGCCACCGGACGCGCGGCCCTGCGCGAGGCGGCCGGGGCGGACGACGGGGGAGACGACGGGGATCTCTCGCTCGTCGCCGCCCGCGCCCGGCAGGTGGTCGCCGACGGTGCGGCGGAGGTGCTCGACGTGGTCGGGCGCGCGCTCGGACCCGGGCCGCTGGCCACCGAGGAGGAGCACGCCCGGCGCGTCGCCGACCTGCAGCTCTACCTGCGGCAGCACCACGCCGAGCGCGACCTGGCCCGCCAGGGCGAGCTGGTGCTGGCGGGTCGGCCGTGGTGACCGACACCGCCGGCGTGCCGGCCTTCCACCACGCGACGCGTGGCACCCCGGCCTCCTCCTGGCTCGCCGCCCCGGGGCGCGGCCTCGCCGAGCCGCTGTCGCTGGCGGGTGTGGAGCGGCTCGTGGTGCTCGCCGCGCACCCCGACGACGAGTCCCTCGGCGCGGGCGGGCTGGTCGCCTCGGCCACCGACCACGGCATCCCGGTCACGGTGGTCTGCGCCACCGACGGCGAGCGCAGCCATCCGGCCTCGCCGACGCTCACGCCCGAGCACCTCGCCCGGATCCGCGGCGACGAGGGCCGGGCGGCGCTGCTCGAGCTCGGCGTCGGCCAGCACCACCTGGTGCGGCTGCGCCTGCCCGACGGCGACCTGGCCGAGCACGAGGCCGCGCTGACCACCGCCCTGGTGCAGCAGGTCGCCACCGGCCCGGGCACCGTCGTGGTGGCCCCCTGGCGCGAGGACGGCCATCCGGACCACGAGGCGGCGGGCCGGGCGGCGGCGGCCGCGTGCCGGCGTACCGACGCGACGCTGTGGGAGTACCCCGTGTGGTTCTGGCACTGGGCCTCGCCCGACACCGCGCCGTGGCACCGGCTGCGGCCGTGGGCCCTCGACGAGCACGCGCGGCAGGCCAAGGCCCACGCCGTGCGGGCCCACCGCAGCCAGGTCGCGCCGCTCTCCGACCTCCCCGGTGACGAGGCCGTCGTGGGGCCGGAGATGCTGGCGCGTGCCGCCGACCCCGTCGAGCGCTACGTCGTGACCCCGGCCGAGGACTGCCCCGACGACGCGCTCGACCAGGTGCACCTGCGGGAGCCCGACCCGTGGGGCGCCTCGCGGCGCTGGTACGAGGAGCGCAAGCGCGACCTGGTGCTCGCCGCGCTGCCCCGCAAGCGGCACGGTCGCGCGCTGGAGATCGGCTGCTCCGTGGGCGACCTCGCCGCCGCGCTGCGCGAGCGGGTCGACTCGCTGGTGGCCGTCGACCGGTCGCCGGCCGCGGTGCGCGGCGCCCGGGAGCGCCTGGGCGACCACGTCGACGTCCGCCTCCTCGACGTGCCCTCGGAGTGGCCCGAGGGTCGCTTCGACCTCGCCGTGGTCTCCGAGGTCGGCTACTTCCTCTCCCCGGCCTCGCTGGACCGGCTGGTGGCGCGGCTGGACGCCTGCCTCGAGCCCACCGGCGCGCTGGTGCTGTGCCACTGGCGCCACCCGGTCGAGGGCTGGGCGCTCGACGGGTCGCAGGTGCACGAGCGCGTCGCTGCCCGGCTCGCGCTGCCGCTGCAGGCCACGTACGCCGACCGCGACGTCGAGGTCCGCGTGCACGCCGCCGACGGCACCTGGCCGGACCCCTACCTGTGAGCGCGCATCCGCAGGCGATGCACGTGGTGGTGCCCTGCCGCGACGAGTCCGACGCCCTGCCGGGCCACCTCGCCTCGCTCGCGCGTGCGGTCGAGCTCGCGCTGGGCGCCCTGCCCGGCACCGAGGTCACGGCGACGCTCGTGCTCGACGGCTGCGTCGACGACTCGGCCGCCGTCGTGGCGACGTGGGCGCAGCCCTGGCTGGAGGTGCTGGAGGTGGCCCACGGCTGCGTCGGCGCCACGCGTGCCGCCGGCGTACGTCAGGCCCGCCAGCGCGGCGCCGCGTCTCCCGAGCAGACCTGGCTGGCGCACACCGACGCCGACACCGAGGTGCCGCCCGACTGGCTGCTGCACCACGCCGCCGCCTGCCGCGACGGCCTCGACCTGTGGCTCGGCACGGTGCGGCCCGACGCCGACCCCGACCTCACGCGGCGGTGGCTGGCGCTGCACACCCTGCGCGACGACCACCCGCACGTGCACGGCGCCAACCTCGGCGTGCGGCTCTCGGCGTACGACGCGGCCGGTGGCTTCGCGCCGCTGCCGGTGGGGGAGGACGTCGCCCTGGTGCACGAGGTACGCCGCACCGGTGGTCGCGTCGGCGCCCACGACCGTGCCCCGGTGCGGACCTCCGGCCGCCTGGTGGGGCGTGCCGCCGGCGGCTTCGCGACCTTCCTCGCCGCCCTCTGAGTCTCACCAGACCCCGCCGGGACCCCCGGCCCCTCCGAACCCCTGTGGAAGGGTGATCCGCATGCAGTCCTTCGCCTGCCGCGTCTGCGGCCAGACGCTGCACTTCGAGAACTCCCGCTGCGTCTCCTGCGGCACCCGTCTCGGCTATGCCCGCGCCGAGCGCGCCATCGTCCCGGTCGACGCGAAGGGCCGCTACGTCGACGCCCAGGAGCGGGAGTGGTGGGTGTGCCGCAACCTCGGGCTCTCCGGCTGCACCTGGCTCGCGACGGCCGACGGCGCCCAGTGCGCCGGCTGCGACCTGACCCGCACCCGGCCCAACGACTCCGACGCCGTCGGGCTGGCGCAGTTCTGGTCGGCCGAGCGGGCCAAGCGCCACCTCGTGCACGAGCTCGACGGGCTCGGCTTCCCCGTGGTCAGCAAGCACGAGGACCCCGTCGACGGCCTGGCCTTCGACCTGCTCTCCAGCGTCGCGGAGCAGGTCACCATCGGCCACGCCGACGGCGTCATCACCATCGACCTCGCCGAGTCGGACGCCTCGCACCGCGAGCGGCTCCGCGCCCAGCTGGACGAGCCCTACCGGACGATGCTCGGCCACTTCCGGCACGAGTCCGGTCACTACTACGAGTGGCAGCTGGTGCGCGGCGACCTGGTGGAGCGCGCCCGCGAGCTCTTCGGCGACGAGACGGCCAGCTACCAGGACGCCCTCGCCCGGCACTACGAGCAGGGCCCGCCGCCCGGGTGGGAGGCGTCGTACATCTCGGCCTACGCCACGATGCACCCCTTCGAGGACTTCGCCGAGACCTGGGCCCACCACCTGCACATCCGCGACACCATCGAGACCGCCACGGCGTACGGCCTCCTCACGCGGAGCGAGGCGACCGGCTCCGAGCGCTTCAGCGAGGTCGTCACGGGCGTGTGGGGGCCGCTGTCGGTCGCGCTCAACGCCATCAACCGGTCGATGGGCCACGACGACCTCTACCCCTTCGTGATCCCCCGCGCGGTGCTCGACAAGCTCGACTTCGTGGCGTCGCTCGGTGGCCGGGAGCGCGCGGGGGCCTGAGCCCGGCTGGGCCTGGTCGGGCCTGTGGATCGTCGTTCGCGCCCGTCGCGCGGACGACGCAGGATCCCCGGGTGACGTCGTCCCCCGACCCGGCCCTGCCAGGCGTGCCTCCAGCGCACGAGCGGCCCTTCACCCGAGCTGACGTGGCCGCCGCGGGCACCTCCCGCTCGCGCTTCGAGCGACTGCTGCGCGACGGCGTGGTCGAGCGAGTCCTCCTCGGGGTGTACGCCGGCGCGCACGCCCCACGGAGTGCCGCCTTCCGCGCGGAGGCCGTGCGGCTGGCGCAGCGCAGCGACGACGCCGTCGCCACCGGGCGCACGGCCGCCTGGGTGCACGGGGTCGACGTGGCGGCCTTCGCCCGCCCGGGCGCCCCGCCGGTGCCGACCTCGCGCAGGCGCCGCGTCCGGCCGGCGCGCGACGTCGTGCGGCTGCACGGCCTCGCGCTCACCACGCCGCTGCGCACCCTGCTCGACCTCGCGCGCCACGACGAGGCCGAGGTGGCGCTGGCGGCCGCCGACCACCTGCTGGCAGCTGGTGTCGTCTCCCGGCGCGCCCTGCTGGCGACCCTCGCGAGCACGCCCGACGGCGCGGCGCGGGCGGTGCTCGCCCAGGCCGACGGCCGCGCCCGCGGCGCCGCCGAGTCGGTGCTGCGGCTGCACTGGCACGCGTCGGCCCTGCCCACGCCGGTGCCCGGCCTGGTGGTGCCCGGACGGCGCGCCGCCGTACGCCTCGCCCTCGGCGTCCCCGACCGCCGCTTCGGGGCCCTGCTCGGCTCGGCGTGCGGCGGGCCGGACGCGGCGGCCGACGACGTCGCCCGCGTCCGGGAGGCAGGGTGGTGGCTGGTCGAGGTGCCCGACGCCGCGGTGCTCGGCCGGCAGCCCGGCCAGGTGCGCCGTCACCTGGAGCGGGAGTTCCACCAGGCGCTGCTCCGCGAGGTGGGGTGAGCGAGCGGTCAGCCCAGCGCCTGGACCGCCTCGTGGATCGACAGCACGCGCTGCGCCGACTCGACGTGCAGCGCCTCGACCATGCGGCCCCGGTAGGTCACGACGCCGGCGCCCTGGCCCTCCTCGAAGGCCTGGATCAGGCCCCGCGCCTCCTCGACGGCCTCGGCGCTGGGGGCGAAGACCTCGTTGGCGCCCTCCACCTGGCCGGGGTGCACCAGCGTCTTGCCGTCGAAGCCGAGGTCGCGGCCCTGGCGGCACTCCGCGAGGAAGCCCTCGGTGTCCTTGACGTCGTTGTAGACGCCGTCGACGATCGCCTTGCCCGTCGACCGGGCCGCCAGCAGCGCCAGCGAGAGGGCGGTGAGGATGGGGCCGCGGCCGGGGAGGTGCGCGGCGTACAGCTCCTTGACCAGGTCGTTGGTGCCCATCACCAGCACGGTGAGCCGCTCGGAGGCGCCGGCGATCTCCTCGGCGTGCAGCATCGCGCGCGGGGTCTCGACCATCGCCCAGAGCGTGGTCCGGTCGGGGGCGCCGTGGCGCTCGAGGGCGTGCTCGAGGGCGTGCACCGCCTCGGTCGAGGAGACCTTGGGCACGACGATCGCGTCGGGGCCCGCCTGGCAGGCCGCCTCGAGGTCGGCGGCGTGCCACTCGGTGTCGGCGGCGTTGACGCGGATGGTCACCTCGCGCCGGCCGTAGTCGCCGGAGGCCGCGGCGGCACAGGCCGCCTCCCGAGCCGACGCCTTGGCGTCGGGGGAGACGGCGTCCTCGAGGTCGAGGATCAGGCCGTCGCAGGGGATCGAGCGGGCCTTCTCGAGGGCGCGGGCGTTGGAGCTCGGCATGTAGAGCACCGAGCGGCGGGGCCGGAAGGTGTCGCGGGTGTCGTCGCCCATCAGGAGGCCTCCTGGCCGATCGCGTCGTACTGCTGCTTCAGGTCGGGGTCGATCGCGGCGAGCTGCTCGGCCAGCTCGACCATCACCAGGCACTGCTTGAGGGAGGCGTCGTCCTCCATCTTGCCGTCGAGCATCACCGCACCGGTGCCGTCGCCCATGGCGGTGACGACGCGCCGGGCGTGGGCGACGTCGCGCGGGTCGGGGGAGAAGACCCGCTTGGCGATGGCGACCTGCTTGGGGTGCAGCGTCCAGGTGCCGACGCAGCCGAGCAGGAAGGCGTTGCGGAACTGGTCCTCGCAGGCCACGACGTCGGTGATGTCGCCGAAGGGCCCGTAGTAGGGGTAGATGCCGTGCATCGCGCAGGCGTCGACCATCCGCGCGATGGTGTAGTGCCAGAGGTCCTGCTGGTAGGTCGCGCGCGGCGTGGTGGTGCCGTCGACGTCGCCCTCGGTGGGGTCCTCCCGCACCAGGTAGCCGGGGTGGCCGCCGCCGACGCGGGTGGTCTTCATCCGGCGGTCGGCCGCGAGGTCGGCCGGCCCGAGCGAGAGGCCCTGCATCCGCGGGCTGGCCCCGCAGATCTCCTCGACGTTGGCGACGCCACGGGCGGTCTCCAGGATCGCGTGCACCAGGATCGGGCGCTCCAGGCCGGCCTTGGCCTCGAGCTGGGCCAGCAGCCGGTCGACGTAGTGGATGTCCTCGGCGCCCTGCACCTTCGGCACCATCACGACGTCGAGCCGGTCGCCGATCTCGCCGACCAGCGTGGTCAGGTCGTCCAGGCCCCAGGGGGAGTCGAGCGCGTTGACCCGCGTCCACAGCTGGGAGCCGGACCAGGTGTTGGCCCGGGCGATGTCGACCAGGCCCTGGCGGGCCGCCTCCTTGCGGTCGGCCTTGACGGCGTCCTCGAGGTTGCCGAGCAGCACGTCGACGCTCCCGATCATGTCGGGCACCTTGGCCGCCATCTTGGCGTTGCTCGGGTCGAAGAAGTGGATCGCCCTGCTGGGCCGGGCCGGGATCTCGCGGAGGGGCTCGGGGGCCCCCACCGCGAGCGGGCGGAAGAAGTCCTTGGCGCTGCGCATGCGCGGAACCTACCAACGGGTCGGGCTCGCGCGATGTGACCGATCCCACGGCTCCGGGAGGGTGCGGTCGAGGCGGAGTGGATGACGCGCCCTCGGGTACGCGTTGCACGGACGAGACGCCAACGAGAGCGAAGGAGCGATCGTCGTGACCGACATCAGCTACACCCTGCCCGGCCTCAGCGACGAGGCCAGCACGAAGACCATCGAGCTGCTGCAGCACCGGCTGGCGGCGTACAACGACCTCCACCTGACGCTGAAGCACGTGCACTGGAACGTGGTGGGTCCCAACTTCATCGCGGTGCACGAGATGATCGACCCCCAGGTCGAGCTGGTGCGCGGCTACGCCGACGAGGTCGCCGAGCGCATCGCCACGATGGGCGGCTCACCCGGTGGCCGGACCGGTGACATCGCCTCGCTGCGCGACTGGGACGACTACGACCTGCGCCGCGACACAGTGCAGGCCCACCTCGCCGCGCTCGACAAGGTCTACAACGGCGTCGTCTCCTCCAACCGCGCGGTGATCGCGGAGACCGAGGAGCTCGACCCGGTGACCCAGGACATGGTGATCGGCCAGACCGCGGAGCTGGAGAAGTTCCAGTGGTTCGTGCGCGCCCACCTGGAGAACGCCTCCGGCCAGCTGGTCTCGGGTGGCACCTCCACCGAGACTGGGGCCGCCGACGCCGCGCGCTGAGCGACCGCGCCGGCCTGCGCGCCGCGGCTAGAAGGCCGTGGCGAGCAGGTCGGCGTACAGCTCGTGCTCGTCGACCTCGAGGCCCTTGCTCCGGAACCAGCGACAGACGTTGGCGCAGTCGCGCAGCAGGAAGTCGAACCCCTGCGGGTTCGCGACCAGGTCGACGGTCTGCGGCAGGTCGATGACGACCAGCCGGTCGCCGGCCACGAGCAGGTTGTAGGCCGACAGGTCGCCGTGCACGAGCCCGTGCTGCGTCATCGTCGCCAGCGCCTCGCGGAGCTGCTCGAAGAGGTCGCGCAGCGGGTCCGGCGCAGGTCGCGACTGCGCGAGCCGAGGCGCGGTCTCGCCGTCGTGGCTGACCCACTCCATGAGGATCTCGGTGCCGTCGAGCTGCACCGGGTAGGGCACCGGCAGCCCGGCCTCCCAGCAGCGCACCAGCGTCGTCCACTCGGCGCCGGCCCACTGGCCGGCCGCCACGGCGCGCCCGAAGGCCGAGCCCTTCGCCGCCGCCCGGGCCTCGCGGCCGTCCTTGCCACGACGCCCCTCGGTGTAGGCGGCGTTGCGGTGGAAGTCGCGGTGGCCGGTGTCGCGGTAGCGCTTGGCGGCCATCACGACGGCCGGACCGTCGCGCACGGCGCGCTCCAGCAGGTGGACGTCGGCCTCCTTGCCGGTCTTCAGGACGCCGAGCTCGGTGTCGACCGCGCCGCGGTCGGTCACCACCCACGCGGGACGGGGCTCGGGTCCGCGGCACAGCGGCTCCACCGACCACCAGGTGGTCCAGCGCTGCGTCGCGTCGTCGGGGTCGTCGTACGGCGTGAAGTCGACGACGAAGTCGGGGTCGACCGGGTCAGTCGAGTCCTCGAGGAAGTACACGGGTGCTCCAGGGGGGCGAGAGGGGGTCGGCGGGCAGGCCGACGACAGCGATGCGCATCTCGTCCTCCTCTCCTCCCGGCCCGGGCCCGTCCCGTGCTCACGGTGACCCAGCGTCGAACGTCGTGGCGGCGGGCGGCAACCGGTTTTCCCGCCGAGAGGTCACTCGCTGACGTCCGAGGCGTCACTCGCTGACGTCCGAGAGGTCAATGGATGACGTACGGCCCGTCAGGCAGTGACGCCTCGGCGGTCAGGCAGTGACCTCTGGGCGGTCAGGCAGTGACCTCTGGGCGGTCAGGCAGTGACCTCTCGGCGGTCAGGCAGTGACTTCTCGGCGGTCAGGGAGTGACGCCTCGGCGGTCAGGGAGTGACCTCTCGGCGGAGGGTCAGGGGGCGTCGACCTCGGAGCGGTCGGAGGCCCAGAGGGTGTGGAAGGAGCCGGGGCGGTCGACGCGCTGGTAGGTGTGGGCGCCGAAGTGGTCGCGCAGACCCTGCACGAGGGCGGCGGGGAGACGCTCGCGACGCAGCGCGTCGAAGTAGGAGAGCGACGAGCCGAAGGCGGGCACGGGTACGCCGGCGGCCGCCGCGAGCGAGACCACGCGCCGCCAGCCGGCCTCGCCGTCCTTGAGGGCCCGGGCGAAGTACTCCTGCGTCATCAGGGTGGTGAGGTCGGGCTCCTGCTCGTAGGCCTCGCGGATGCGGTCGAGGAAGCGGGCGCGGATGATGCAGCCGCCGCGCCAGATGGTGGCGCAGACGCCGGGGTCGACGTCCCAGCCGTAGGTGTTGCTGCCCTCGGTGATCATGTCGAAGCCCTGCGCGTAGGCGACGACCTTGCAGGCGTAGAGCGCGGTGCGGACGTCCTCGACGAGCTGGTCGCGGTCCTCGATCGTCGGCACGTCGGCGGCGGAGGAGAAGACCTCGCGAGCGGCGGCGCGCTGCTCGGCGTGGCCCGACACGCTGCGGGCGAAGGTGGCCTCGGCGATGCCGGTGACGGGCACGCCGAGGTCGAGGGCGCTCTGCACGGTCCAGCGCCCGGTGCCCTTCTGCTCGGCCTGGTCGAGCACGACGTCGACGAAGGGGCGGCCGTCGGCGTCGTCGTGGGTGAGCACCTCGGCGGTGAGCTCGATCAGGAAGGACTCGAGGTCGCCGTCGTTCCACTCGTGGAAGATCTCGCCGATCTCGGCGGGGGAGAGCCCCAGCAGGGTGCGGAGCAGGTCGTAGGCCTCCGCGATCAGCTGCATGTCGGCGTACTCGATGCCGTTGTGGACCATCTTGACGAAGTGGCCGGCGCCGTCGGGGCCGATGTGCGCGGCGCACGGCGTGCCGTCGACCTGCGCGGCGATCGCCTCCACGACCGGTGCGAGGCGCTCGTAGGCGTGCTCGGAGCCGCCGACCATGATCGAGGGGCCCTCGAGGGCGCCGACCTCGCCGCCGGAGACGCCCATGCCGACGAAGTGGAGGTCGTGCTCGGCCAGCGCCTGCTGCCGCCGCAGGGTGTCCTCGTAGTGCGCGTTGCCCGCGTCGACGACGATGTCGCCCTCCTCGAGCAGCGGGACCAGCGCGTCGACGACGGCGTCGGTGGCCTCGCCCGCCTTGACCATCACCACGACGGCGCGCGGGCGCCGGATGCTCGCGACGAAGTCCTCCAGCGACTCCGACCCGACGAAGTCGCCCTCGTCGCCGTGCTCCTCGAGCAGCGCGGCGGTCTTGGCGTACGAGCGGTTGTGCACGGCCACGGTGTGCCCGTGGCGGGCCATGTTGCGGGCCAGGTTGCGGCCCATGGTGGCCAGGCCGGTCAGTCCGATGTCGGCGGTCGCGTCAGTGCTCACGGTCTCGAAGGTACCCCTCCCCGCCGCCCGCATCCGGGGCCTCAGGGCGCCACGAGGCGCCCCAGGGCCAGCCGGGCGAGCGGGGCGTACGCCGCCACGACGGGCAGCGGGCCGCGCACGCGCAGCCAGGTGCCGCTGCCGCCGGCCTCCTCGGTGACGCCGTGCTCGAGCCGCAGCGTGACCCGCGCCGGTCCGGCACCCAGCCGCACCTGCCACGCCCACGTGCGCGCGTCCTCGTCGACCGCGTCGACGCGGAACCGCACGGGCAGGGTCGGACGCCGCAGCAGCCCGGCGTGCACGGTGCCGTGGACGCCCGCCGCGATGCGGGCGGCGTCGGTCTCCACGCGCTGGATCTGCGGCGCCCAGCCCGCCCAGGCGGCCGGGTCGGCGTACCGCTCCCAGGCGATGTCGGGTGGGGCGGCTCCTCGGGTACTCAGGGTCACGGCAGCCATGCGCCCGGAGTACCCGTAGGTTGGCGCCGACCACGCAGACAGGAGCCCGATGACCCGCTTCACCGCGAGCAAGCAGTCCGCTGCCACCGTGAAGGCCTCGCGCGAGCAGGTGTGGGAGGCGCTCACCGACCCCGAGCTCCTGCCCCGGCTCACGCCGTACCTGCAGCGCATCGAGGTCTCCGACGGCGGACGCACCTGGACCTGGCACGTCACCAAGGTGCCGGTGCTGGGCCGCTCCATCGGCTCGACCTTCGTCGAGCGGATGGAGTTCGAGGAGCCGTCGCGGATCGGCTACGGCCCCCACCCGGACCACCCGGACCAGCAGACGCTGGTGCGCGGCGAGTACCACCTCGAGTCGCGCGGCACCGGCACCCGGGTCTCGATCGACATCGAGGTCAGCGTCGAGCTGCCCTTCCCCCGCGTGGCCCGACCGGCCGTCGAGCGCGGCATCGCGACGGTGATGGCCGGCATGGGCGTCGCCTTCTCCCGCAACCTGCTGCGCCACCTGGGGGAGCGATGAGGATCCTCGTGCTCGGAGCCTCGGGCTACGTCGGCTCCCGGCTGGTCCCGGCGCTGCTGGGCGCCGGTCACGAGGTGGTGGCCGCCTCCTCCTCGGCGCCGCGCCCCGACCGCTTCGCCTGGGGCCACCAGGTCGACTGGGCGCGCTGCGACGTGACCGAGGCGGGCGAGGTCGCCGCGGCGGTCGCCGATGTCGACGCGGTCTGCTACCTGGTGCACTCCCTCGACCGTCGCGGCTTCGAGGAGGTCGACCGGATCGGCGCCGAGGTCGTGCGCGACGCCGTACGCCGCTCCGGCGTGCGGCGCGTGGTCTACCTGTCGGGCCTGGTGCCCGACGCCCCGCTCTGCGACCTCTCCCCGCACATCCGCTCCCGGCTGGAGGTCGAGCAGGTCCTGCTCGAGGCCGCGTCGGAGGACTGCACCGTGGCCGCGCTCCGCGCCGGGGTGGTGATCGGCGCTGGCTCGACGTCGTTCGAGGTGATCCGCCAGCTCGCGACCCTGCTGGTCGTGCAGCCCGTGCCGACCTGGCTGGAGCACAAGGTGCAGCCGGTCGCGGTGACCGACCTGTTGCGCGCGATGACCGAGGCCTTCGACGAGGACCGCGTGCCGGCGCTCGAGGGGGCCGTCGACGTCGGGGGCCTGCGGGTGCTGAGCTACTCGCGGCTGCTCGCCGAGTGCTCCCGCGCCGCCGGGCTGCTCCGGCTGCGCGTGCCCGTCATCGCCGTCCCGAGCGGGCTGGCGGGCGTCGGCACCGCGGCGCTGGTGGCCGCCCCCTTCTGGACCGTCACGGCCCTGGTGCAGTCGCTGCGGCACGACATGGTCTGCCGCCCGTCGGCCACGTGGGAACCCGCCGACGCCGAGCCCCAGCTCTCGCTGCGGGCCGCTCTGCTGCGGTGCTTCGGCGAGCCGGGGGAGACCCCGGAGGCGCCGCTGCCCAGCGACGAGCCGTGGACCTCCCAGCAGCTGCCGCTGCTCGACTGGGTCCCCGCCCCCGCCACCGTGCGGGCCGGCGCCGGTCTGGTGCTCAAGCGCGCCCGCGGTGCTCTGGGAGCCCTGCCCTTCCGCTGACCCGGCCGTGCGGGTCGTGGTCGTTGACAGCGCCCGAGCTCGGCTGGTCTGATGGCGCCGCGCGTGGAAGCGCTCTCACCGACTCTCCAGGAGCACCGATCCGATGACCGAGCAGCGCCCCGACGCCGTGCAGTTCCCCACCGACTTCCTCTGGGGCACCGCCACCGCGGCGTACCAGATCGAGGGCGCTGCCTGGGAGGACGGCCGCTCGGCGTCGATCTGGGACACCTTCAGCCGGGTGCCGGGCGCGGTCGTCGACGGCGACACCGGCGACGTCGCGTGCGACCACTACCACCGGATGCCCGAGGACGTCGCGCTGATGGCCGCGCACGGCATCGGCTCCTACCGCTTCTCGGTGTCGTGGCCGCGGGTGCGACCCGACGCCGGCCCGGTCAACCCCGCCGGCCTCGCCTTCTACGACCGGCTCGTCGACGAGCTGCTGGCGCACGACATCGCGCCCTGGCTGACGCTCTACCACTGGGACCTGCCGCAGGCGCTGCAGGACGCCGGCGGCTGGGCGGTGCGCGACACGGCCCACCGCTTCGCCGAGTACGCCGTCTCCGTGCACGAGGCGCTGGGCGACCGCGTGCCCACGTGGACGACCCTCAACGAGCCCTGGTGCTCGGCCTTCCTCGGGCACGCGAGCGGTGCCCACGCCCCCGGGCACCAGGACCCGGCGGAGGCGATGCGGGCCATGCACCACCTGCTGCTGGGCCACGGCCTGGCGACGCAGGCGCTGCGCGAGCGCGGCGCCACCGGCCTCGGCATCACCCTCAACCTCACGGTCGCCGACCCGCAGGACCCCTCCGACCCCGAGGACGTCGACGCCGCCCGGCGCATCGACGGCCTGCACAACCGGGTCTTCCTCGACCCGGTGCTGCGCGGCAGCTACCCCCAGGACGTGCTCGACGACACCGCGTCGCTCGGCTGGACCGACGTCGTGCTCGACGGCGACCTGGAGACCATCTCGGCGCCGATCGACGTGCTGGGCGTCAACTACTACCGCGGCGACCTCGTCTCCGGACGGGTCGAGCCCGGCAGCGATCCGGGGCACAACACCCAGGACGGCCCCACGCCCTTCGTCTGTGCCGACCACGTCGGCTTCCCGGAGCGCGACCTGCCGCGCACCGACATGGACTGGGTGATCCAGCCCGAGGGGCTCACCCGGCTGCTGCTGCGGCTCTCCGAGGACTACCCGGGCGTGCCCCTGGTGGTGACCGAGAACGGCGCGGCCTTCCCCGACGTCGTCGACGCCGACGGCGAGGTGCACGACACCGACCGGGTCGAGTTCGTCGACCAGCACCTGCGCGCGGTGCACGACGCCGTCCAGCAGGGCGCCGACGTGCGCGGCTACTTCGTGTGGTCCTTCCTCGACAACTACGAGTGGGCCTTCGGCTACGCCAAGCGCTTCGGCATCGTCCGGGTCGACTACGACACGTTGGTGCGCACCCCGAAGGACAGCGCCCGCTACTACGCCGAGGTCGCGCGCTCCGGGCGCCTGCCCGCCCTGCCGGAGAGCTAGGCCGCGCCGTGGCCGGCCCCGCGCCCACGCTCGACGAGGTCGCGCGCCTGGCCGGGGTGTCGCGGGCCACGGCGTCGCGCGCGGTCAACGGCGGCCACCGGGTCAGCGCCGCGGCGCAGCGGGCGGTCGACGACGCGGTGCGCAGCCTGGGCTACGCGCCCAACCGGTCGGCGCGGGCGCTGGTCACCCGGCGCACCGACTCGGTCGCCGTGGTGGTGCCGGAGCCGGACGAGCGGGTCTTCGGCGACCCCTTCTTCGCCCGCGCGCTCCGCGGCGTCGACCGCGTGCTCGCGGAGCGGGAGATCCAGCTGGTGCTGCTGCTGGCGCGTCCGGGCGCCGACGGCGAGCGCGTCGTGCGCTACCTCTCCCGGGCCGCCGTCGACGGCGTGCTGCTCTTCTCCGCCCACCGCGACGACGCGCTGCCCGCCGCCCTGGCGGCCGGCGGGGTGCCCTGGGTGCTGGGTGGCCGACCCTGGGACCCCGTGGGCGACGTGTCCTCGGTCGACGTCGACAACGTGGCCGGCGGCCGGCACGCCACCCAGCACCTCGTGGCACGGGGACGCCGCCACGTCGGCCACGTCGCCGGCCCGACCGACATGACCGCCGCCGTCGACCGCTTCACCGGCTGGCAGGAGGCGCTGGGTGCCGCCGGGCTCCCGGACGACGCGCTGGCGCACGGCGACTTCACCGAGACCGGCGGCCGCGAGGCGGCCCGCCGCCTGCTGCAGGACCACCCCGACCTCGACGCGGTCTTCGCGGCGTCCGACCTGATGGCCCGCGGCGTGCTCCACGTGCTGGCCGAGACCGGACGCCGGGTGCCCGACGACGTCGCCGTGGTCGGCTACGACGACCTCGGGGTCGCGGCCGCGTGCACACCGCCCCTCACGACGATGCGGCAGCCGGTGGCCGAGATGGCCGAGCGCGCCACCCGGCTGCTCCTCGAGCAGGTCGACCGCGGCGGGGCCGCCGAGACCCAGCGACTCATGCTGGCGCCGCGCCTGGTGGCGCGGGCCAGCGGCTGATCAGGAGGGGCCCTCCAGGCGACGCCGGCGCCGCTCCTCGCGCCGCAGCTGCTTCTCCTCGAGGTGCCGCTCGAGCTCGGCGACCTGCGCCTCGCGCGCGGTGAGCATCCGGAACCACCCGGCGCCCGTCCCCAGGGTCACGAAGATCGGCCACGGGAAGGCCGTGCCGCCGCCGCCCAGGAGCACCGACACCCAGATCACCCAGCAGATCACCGTCGGGACCAGGAAGGACCACAGCGCCGCGTTGCGCCGGGCGGCGTACCTCTCCTCGGCCTCGCGGCGCATCGAGCGCACCGCGGGCCGCGGTGCCGACCGGTCGACGACGAGGTCGGCCACCAGCACCGGCAGCTCGCCGAGCGTCTTGGTCGCGCGCAGCCGGTCGCTGCGCTCGTCGAGCTCGTCGCGGTCGAGCCGGCCCTCGGCGTACGCCGTCGCGAGGACGTCGGCGATCACGTCGCGGTCGAGGTCGGAGGCCCGCAGGTGCGCGTGCGAGGGGAGTCGTGGGTCGTGGTCGAAGCGCTGCCAGACCCCCCGCTCGAGCTCAGCCATGGCGCCAGCCTAGTTCGCGGCGGGCGACGGTCCCGGCGGCGCATCGGCCGGCTCACCGGCCACGTCTCCGGCGAGCTCACCGGGCAGCAGCGACCAGCACTCCAGGTCCTGGCGCTCCTCGCCGCGGTGGTGCACGGAGCGCAGCACGCCCTCGAGCGTGTAGCCGACCCGGGCGCAGACCCGTGAGCTGGCGGGATTGCCGGTGGAGACCAGCGCGGTCAGGCGGAGCATCCCCTCGTCGAGCGCCCACCGGCTCAGCGCGTGCAGCGTGGCCGTCGCGACGCCCTGCCCGCGGGCGCCGGGCACCACGGCGTACCCGAGCTCGACCTCGCGCGCCGTCCGGTCGACGGGGCCGGTGACGGCGTAGCCGAGGAAGCGCCCGTCGTCGGGGTCGAGCACCGCCCACCCGTGGCGGCGCTCGCCGTCGAAGCCGGCGACCCAGGTGTCGATCCAGCCGTCGGGCATCGGCACCGGTACCCGGGTGAAGCGACGCACCTGCGCGTCCTGCATCGCGTCGAGGAGTGCCGGGACGTGCGCGGCGGTCAGGGGCACCAGGACGACGGGTCTCACGGCTCGATTCTGACCGGTGGGCAGGGACGGCGACGGTAGTTTTCCCTCCATGAGCCACACCCCGGAGCCCCACCCCGCCGTCGAGACCGTCGACGCCGTCGCCCTGGCGGAGCGCCTCGCCGTGGAGGGCGTGCGCGGCCTGCAGGTGGGGTGGGTCGACAACAACGGCATCGTGCGCAGCCGCGTGGTGCCGACGGGCGACCTGGAGGCCGCCCTGCGCCGCGGGGTGGGGGTGACGGCGGTCTTCGCCGTCTTCGACAGCCACGACGGCATCACCTTCGCCCACGAGGGCCTCGCGACGCCGTCGGGCGACGTGCGGCTTGTGCCGGCCGTCGACGCGCCCTCCGACGTGGTCGCCCTGGCGGGTCAGCCCGGCCTCGCGTGGGCCCACGGCCGACAGGTCGCCGCCGACGGCGAGCCCTGGCCGTACTGCCAGCGCACCGTCCTCGAGCGCACCGTGGCGCGGCTGGCCGACGCGGGCTTCGAGGCGCGGGCGGGCTTCGAGATCGAGCTCTACCTCTCCCGCGAGGGCGAGGAGGGCGCGCTGCTCCCCGCGCACCGCGGGCCGGCGTACTCGGCCAACGCCGTGCGCGACGCGGAGGACTTCGTGGTGGGCCTGCTCGGCGACCTGGAGGCCAACGGCCTGCGCGTGGGCCAGGTGCACGCGGAGTACGGCGGCGCCCAGGTCGAGCTCGCCCTGGCCCCGCTCGACCCGCTGGCCGCGGCCGACGCGCAGGTGCTGGCCCGCCAGACCATCCACGCCACCGCCCGCGACCACGGGCTGCGGGCCTCGCTCGCACCGCTGCCGGGACCCGACGTGGCGGGCAACGGCTGGCACCTGCACACCTCGCTGCTGCGCGAGGGCCGCAACGCGCTGACGGGCTCGGGCCCGCACGGCCTCTCCGACGTGGGGCGGGGCTACGTGGCCGGGCTGCTGCGCGAGCTCCCGGGCGTGGTCGCGGTGACGGCGCCGTCCACCGGTTCCCTGCTGCGACGGCGACCGCACTACTGGGCCGGCGCCTACGGGGTGTGGGGGGTGGAGAACCGCGAGGCGGCGCTGCGGCTGGTGCCGCCGTCGCGCCTGCTGGGCGAGGAGGTCACCAACGTCGAGCTCAAGGCGTGCGACGCCTCGGCCAACCCCTACCTGGCCATGGCGGTGGTGCTCGCCGCCGGTCTCGCCGGCGTGCAGGAGGGGCTGACCCCGCCCGAACCCGTGCAGGTCGATCCCGGCGGCCTCACCGACGAGGAGCGGGCCGCCGCCGGGGTGGCGCCGCTGGCCACCACGTGGGAGGAGCAGCGACGCCACCTCCTCGCCAGCGAGCTGGTCCGCGAGGTGCTGGGCGAGGACCTGCTCGGGGCCTTCGTGGCCTGCCGCGACGCCGACGCCGCCTGGGCCGCCGACAGGACCGACGCCGAGGTGCTCGGGTCGTTGCGATGGCTGTACTGACGTGCGGGGCCCGGTGACCGGGGCGACCCGGCTGCGGGGCCTCCCCGGTCACGAGCGGGTGCTCGCGCGGCACGCCGAGGCGCTGCCGCAGCCCGACCAGCTCTGCGGGCCGTGGTCGGCCCACGTGGCCCTGCACGCCGTCGTGGCGGCACCCCCGTCGGTCGTCGACCTCGCGCTGGCCTCCGGCTCCCGGATCTTCCCCAGCGACGTCGCCGAGTGGCGCCCGCCGGGCACCGTGCTCGACACCACCGGGTGGGGGGTGCTGCCGCACGTGGCGACGCCCGCCGGGAGCGGCACCGACGCCCGCGGGGTCGCCACCGGGGTCGAGGCGCTGACCGAGGCGGTGGTGGTGCCCGTCCGCGACGTGCCGGTCACGGGTCTCGGCACGCTGCTCCGGGCGCTGGTGGACGGTCCCGCGGTGGGGGTCGTGGCCAACGTGCGCACCGGTGCCGTCGACCCCGACGCACCCTTCGACGTCGGGCACTTCGTGGTCGTGTGGGGTGTCGACGACGCGGGCTCGGTGGCCCTGGCCGACTCCTACGCCGAGCTCGCCGACCCGGGCCGGCCGCCCGGGTGCCGCGTGGTCCGGCTCGAGGCGCTGCACGCCGGCCTCACCGAGCCGCCCGGTCGCGGCCTGCTGCTCCTGGTGGCCGCCTCCGACGCCGACGACGTACGCCGCCTGGTCGCGGAGGCCGGGGCCGACAGCACGCTCTGGTCGACCTGAGGCCGAGCGCCGCCGGCGGTCGCTACCAGCCGCGCTCGCGCCACTCCGCGAGGTGGGGCCGCTCGACGCCGAGCACCGAGTCGTCGCCGTGGCCGGGGTAGAACCAGGTCTCGTCGGGCAGGCGGCCGAAGAGGCGCTCCTCGACGTCGTCGACCAGGGAGACGAAGTCCTCGCTCGACCAGGTCTTGCCCACGCCCCCGGGGAAGAGCGAGTCGCCCGTCCACAGGTGCGGCGTCCCCTGCGGGTCGTCGTAGAGCAGGGCGATCGAGCCGGGCGTGTGGCCACGCAGGTGGATCACCTCCAGCCGCGCCTCCCCCAGCTGCACCACGTCGCCGTGCTCGACGGTGTCGTCGACCGTGACACCGGTCTGCTCGGCGATCGCCGCGGCGTCCGCGGCCCCGGCGACGGTGGTGGCGCCCGTGGCCGCGGCCAGCTCGGCGAGGGCGCGGTGGTGGTCCCAGTGCTGGTGGGTGGTCACGATGGTGGTGAGGCCGCCGGTGCCGGCGAGGGTGCGCAGCGCCTCGGGCTCGGCCGCGGCGTCGACGAGCAGCTGCTCGTCGGTGGCGCGGCAGCGCAGCAGGTAGCAGTTGTTGGACATCTCGTGGTCGACCGCGATCTTGGTCACCACCAGCCCGGCGAGCTCGCGGACGTCGGGCTTGCCGCCGGGGGAGACCTTGCCGGTGTACTGGCCGGTGTGCTGGCTCATGCGGCCAACCCTAGGGTGTGCCGCGTCACGCGCGGAGGGCTGTCCAGCCGCTCGCCGGGGCCGCGCGGGTGACTGTCGGTGGGCCGACGTAGGTTGCCGGTGACACCGATCGGGTGGTGCCGGATGGGTACGTCGTCCTGGCGGCGTCCGCTAGGGTGACGAACACGTGTTCGAAGCGCCATCTCGTCGGCGCCGCTCGCGAAGCACCACATCACAACGCAGCAGGGGTACATCTGTGGCTGATCAGCTGGTCGTCCGGGGAGCGCGGGAGCACAACCTCAAGGACGTCTCCGTCGACCTGCCCCGCGACAGCCTCATCGTCTTCACGGGGCTGTCGGGGTCGGGCAAGTCGAGCCTCGCCTTCGACACCATCTTCGCCGAGGGCCAGCGACGCTACGTCGAGTCGCTCTCGGCCTACGCCCGGCAGTTCCTCGGCCAGATGGACAAGCCCGACGTCGACTTCATCGAGGGCCTGAGCCCGGCGGTCTCGATCGACCAGAAGTCGACGTCGAAGAACCCCCGCTCCACCGTCGGCACCATCACCGAGGTCTACGACTACCTCCGGCTGCTCTTCGCGCGCGCCGGCCGCCCCCACTGCCCTGTCTGCCACGCACCGATCGAGCGGCAGACCCCGCAGCAGATCGTCGACCGGGTGATGCAGCTCGAGGAGGGCACCCGCTTCCAGGTGCTCGCCCCCGTCATCCGCGGCCGCAAGGGCGAGTACGTCGAGCTCTTCCGCACGCTGCAGACGCAGGGCTACAGCCGCGCCCGGGTCGACGGCGAGACCGTGCAGCTGGCCGACGCGCCCGCGCTGGAGAAGCAGCGCAAGCACACCATCGAGGTGGTGGTCGACCGGCTGGTGGTCAAGCCGAGCAGCAAGCGCCGGCTCACCGACTCGGTGGAGACCGCGCTCGGCCTCGCCTCCGGGCTCGTGGTCTTCGACCTGGTCGACCTCGACCCCAAGGACCCCCACAAGGAGCTCCGCTTCTCCGAGAAGATGTCGTGCCCCAACGAGCACGACATCGACACCGACGACCTCGAGCCCCGCTCCTTCTCCTTCAACTCGCCCTTCGGGGCCTGTCCCGAGTGCCACGGCCTCGGCACCCGGATGGAGGTCGACCCCGAGCTCGTGGTCAGCGACCCCGACGCCACCCTCGGCGAGGGGGTCATCCAGCCGTGGTCCGGCGCCCACGTCGCCGACTACTTCACCCGGCTGCTGGGCGCGCTCGGCGACGAGCTGGGCTTCGACCTCAACACGCCCTGGAAGGACCTGCCGGCCAAGGGCCGCAAGGCGATCCTGGAGGGCCACGCCACCAAGGTCCACGTGCGCCACACCAACCGCTACGGCCGTGAGCGCTCCTACTACACCGCCTTCGAGGGCGTGCGCCCCTACATCGAGCGGCGGCACGCCGAGGCCGAGACCGACACCAGCCGGGAGCGCTTCGAGGGCTTCATGCGCGAGGTGCCCTGCCCCGAGTGCGGCGGCAGCAGGCTCAAGCCGGTGTCGATGGCGGTCACCCTCGGTGGCGGCTTCGGCGAGGGCGGCCGGACCATCGCCGAGGTCTGCGCGCTCCCGATCAACGAGGCCGCCGACTGGCTCGGCCGGCTCGAGCTGAGCGCGCGCGAGCGGCAGATCGCGGAGCGGGTGCTCAAGGAGATCCAGGAGCGGCTGCGCTTCCTGCTCGACGTGGGCCTCGACTACCTCTCCCTCGACCGTCCCTCCGGGTCGCTCTCCGGCGGCGAGGCGCAGCGGATCCGTCTGGCCACCCAGATCGGGGCCGGGCTGGTCGGGGTGCTCTACGTGCTCGACGAGCCCAGCATCGGTCTCCACCAGCGCGACAACCAGCGCCTCATCGAGACCCTGGTGCGCCTCAAGGAGCTCGGCAACACCCTGATCGTGGTCGAGCACGACGAGGACACCATCAGCACCGCCGACTGGGTCGTCGACATCGGGCCCGGCGCCGGCGAGCACGGCGGTCAGGTGGTGCACTCCGGCAGCGTCGCCGACCTGCTCGAGCACCCCGACTCCGAGACCGGGCTCTACCTCTCGGGCCGCAAGTCGATCCCGGTGCCCGACGTACGCCGCCCGCGCACCAAGGGCCGCCAGCTCACCGTGCACGGGGCGCGGGAGAACAACCTGCGCGACATCGACGTGAGCTTCCCGCTCGGCTGCTTCGTCGCGGTCACCGGGGTCTCCGGCTCCGGCAAGTCGACGCTGGTCAACGACATCCTCTACACCTCGCTGGCCAAGCAGATCTACAACGCCCGCACCGTGCCCGGCCGGCACAAGCGGATCAGCGGGGTCGAGCACGTCGACAAGGTGATCCACGTCGACCAGTCGCCCATCGGCCGCACGCCGCGCTCCAACCCGGCCACCTACACCGGCGTCTTCGACCACGTGCGCAAGCTCTTCGCCTCCACGCAGGAGGCCAAGATGCGCGGCTACCAGCAGGGCCGCTTCTCCTTCAACGTCAAGGGCGGTCGCTGCGAGGCCTGCTCGGGCGACGGCACGCTCAAGATCGAGATGAACTTCCTGCCCGACGTCTACGTGCCGTGCGAGGTCTGCCACGGGGCGCGCTACAACCGCGAGACGCTCGAGGTGCACTACAAGGGCAAGACCATCGCCGACGTGCTGGACATGCCGATCGAGGAGGCCGTCGACTTCTTCGCCGCCATCCCGTCGATCGCGCGGCACCTGAAGACCCTGGTCGAGGTCGGGCTCGGCTACGTCCGGCTGGGGCAGCCCGCCACGACGCTCTCGGGCGGCGAGGCCCAGCGGGTCAAGCTCGCCAGCGAGCTGCAGAAGCGCTCGACCGGCCGCACGGTCTACGTGCTCGACGAGCCGACCACCGGGCTGCACTTCGAGGACATCCGCAAGCTCCTGGGCGTGCTCTCGAGCCTGGTCGACAAGGGCAACACCGTCCTGGTGATCGAGCACAACCTCGACGTCATCAAGACCGCCGACTGGATCGTCGACATGGGGCCGGCGGGCGGCAACAAGGGCGGCACCGTCGTCGCCGAGGGCACGCCCGAGCAGGTGGCGGGCGAGCCGGAGTCCTTCACCGGCCGGTTCCTGGCGCCGCTGCTGGAGGGACGCGTGGAGCGGGCCTCCGCCAAGCCCCGCAAGCGCGCTGCCCCGCGCAAGCGGGCTGCCGCGCGCGGCTGACCCCCGACCCCTGGCGCACCACCGGCCGGTCACCCCCCACGGGTGACCGGCCGGCGTCGTGCTGGGCGATGCCTCAGGCGGGGGGCGCCGCCCAGAAGATGCCACGGGCGCCCTGGCTCAGACCGCCCTTGGGGTGGGTCCGGAAGAAGACCGAGGTGCCGAAGACCAGGCCGCGCGAGCCCGAGGCCGAGGTCCCGGAGACCACCGACGGCTTGCCGGCGGCATAGGCCTCGCCCTCCTCGCCCGTGCCGACCCAGTGGCCGGCGAGCAGCGGTCCGCGGGCGGCGTACCGCTCCTGGATGCTGGCCCGTGCGCCGAGGTCGACGAAGGAGACGGCCGGGTAGACGAAGGCCGAGCGCTGCTCGTGCCGGCCGCCCAGCACGCCGTTGTCGACCGCGTCGACGCGGACGATGCCGTTGCTGTTGCCCTCGCCCTCGACCGGGGTGGCCTGCACGACACCGAGGCTCGACATCGTGCGAGCGGCGCCCGCGCCGCTGCCGACGAGCCCGCCGCCGCCCTGGACGAACGACGCGACCGCCCGGCGCCCGACGACCTGGTCGTCCTCGAACTCCAGCTCGGAGCCCAGCCAGATCACGTCGACGCCGTTGAGCACCGCCGGCGAGTCGTCGATCGCGGTGCCGTCGACCGGCACCAGGTCGTCGAAGCCCAGCTCGCGCAGCGCGAGCATGTCGTCCTGGGTGCCGGTGTAGGCGACCCGGAGGTCGTCGAGCTTCTTCGTGGTCGGGGCACGCAGCGCGCGCACCTGTCGCGCGGACGCCGGCACCATCCGCACGTCGTGGGCCCGCGCGATGCTCCGGACCGTCTCGGAGTCACGCCCGGTCACGGGGGTGCCGTCACGCAGCAGCCGGACCCCGACCCCGCGGTCGAGCAGGGCGTTGAGGGCGCGGTAGTCGGCGACGCCGGCGAGCTTGAAGGTGAGGTTGCGCGCCGGTCGGGCCACACCGCCCACGCGGGTGGGGGCCGAGACCCGACGCAGGTGGGGCACGGTGCGGGCGTTGACCCGGCCGATCTTGTCGACGGTGGCCCCCCACAGGTAGGAGTAGCTCCACGCGGAGATGTCGTACATCGTGGGCACCTTCTCGGAGATGTCGCCCCCGAGGTCGAGCAGCGTGTTGGCCAGGCCGCGCAGCGGCTGGGCCATGTCGACGACGTAGGTGCCGGTCGGGTAGGTGCGGGTGCCGAGGCGCGTCGGCCTGGTCAGGCGGCTGACCTCGACGTCGTGGAAGAGCAGCTGGCGGACCAGCGCGCTGGCGTCGCTCCGCGAGCGCTGACGGGCGCCCATCGGGATCGCGTAGACCCGCGGGACGGTGACGGCGTCCTGGTCGTCGGCGACGTCCCAGTGCTGCTTCCACTGGTCGGGGCCGGGGACCGCGGCGATGTCGTCGGCGGTGAGCGCCTGCTTGGCCTCGCCCGCCTCCCCGCGGCGGAAGACCTCGATCTGGTCGGCCAGCATGTCCTCGGAGTTGTCGGCGACGTACTCGACCAGGCTGGTGATGGTCTGCTCGGCCACCGCCACGTTGGTCACGGCGTTGCTCGGCGTCTGGCTCGAGCCGTTGGGACGGGCGAGGGGGAGCTCGACGGTGCTGGTGACGGCGCCGTGGTAGGCGGCGTACTGCGCGGTGAAGATCGGCGGGTAGTCGTCCCAGCCCGAGGGGGTGTCGCGGTAGGGGATGGCGATGTGGGCGGTGTCCTCGGAGGTGTTCTCCTCCACGACGTCGCCTGTCGCGACGTTGTAGTAGGTGTTGCCGGGGATGTCGGCCGCGACCACGTCCTGCTCGACCTTCAGCGCGGCGGCGTAGCCGTGCGGCAGGAAGAGGTCGTACTCGTAGTTCTCGCCGTGGGGCGGACCGCAGGGCTCCACCTGCAGCACGTCGGTGTAGCCGTGCAGGTCCGCGGCGTACATCGGCTGGATCGCCTGCGCCGTCCGGACGTAGCTGGTGGCCTCGGGGGTGGTGTTGGTGATCATGTCGCGGTTGGCGTCGAGCGCGAGCCCGGTGCGCCGCGTGCCGACGGTGCGGCCGTCGGGGTTGAGGGCGACGCTGAAGTAGAGCCGGTGGCCGTCGAGCAGCTCGCCGACCTCGCTGCGGGGTGCGGTGGCCAGGTCCTCGATGTAGTTCAGCGCGGCGTCGGTGCCCTCCCACTCGTTGCCGTGGATGTTGGCGCTGATCCAGATCGGGGTCTTGTAGCCGGCGCGGAGCTTGGCGTCGCGAGCGGCGCGGGCGGGCTCCTCGCGCATCTTCTCCCGCCAGGCGGTCTGCCGGCCGGTCTCGGCCCGCGACTCCGGCGAGGTGACCGTGACCAGGTAGAGGTCGCGGCCTCCCGTGGTGCGACCGACGACCTGGGTCGAGACCCGGCGGCTGCGCTCCATCAGGTCGGTCAGGGTGCGGCCGATCTCGTCGTAGGCGATGAGCTCGCCGGTGTCGGCTGCGTCGTCGGGCGTCGCGTCGGGGAAGGTGCGCAGCCGTGGCTGGCTTGGGTACGACGTCGGCATCGCGAGCGGCGCGGGCAGCGAGACGGCCGGCGACACGCTGCGCTGCAGCGTGCCGATGCCGGCGTCGCGCATCTGGGCGCCGAGCTCGGCGAGCTCCGTCGCGGCGACGTCGGAGGAGGAGCCGCGGGTGTCGGGCGAGTCCGGGGAGGGCGCGGGTGCGGCGGCGGCCGGCCCGACGAGCGTCGTGACCAGCGCGCCCGCGAGCGACGCGGCGGCGGCGGTGAGGAGAGGGGAGGAGCGCACTGCGGGGCCTCGCTGTCCAGGAGGGGAAGGTAGGCCAACCGTGGCCCACGATCGCGGTGGGACGAAGCGGCCACGCCGCGCAGGACCCGACCAGACCGCCATCCGGTGGCCGAGCGACCCGTGTGAGGACCTTGTGAGGACCTTGTGAGTCCGGTGCCGGGCCTCCTGCGGGCTGGTTGACGTTTGTACGGTGGTGCTCACGCGGGCCAGGCGGGCCCACATCCCCTCCGGAGGACCTTCATGGACGACCGCACCGCGACCGAGGACCTGCACGCCGTCCCCACCCGTCACCCCTCGTCACGGCGCGCCGTCTTCGGCGGGGTGCTCGGCCTCGGCGTCGCCCTGCCCGTGCTCGCTGCCTGCGGGTCCGGCGACGAGGAGGCCTCGTCGGGAGGGAGCCCGAGCGAGGCCGAGTCGAGCGCGGGCGGTTCGGGCGACGCCGGCGGCAGCGCCGACAGCGATTCCAGCGGCGCCGCGGACGCGCTCACCACGACCGGCGACGTGCCCGTCGGCGGTGGCGCGATCTTCGAGGAGCAGAAGGTCGTGGTCACCCAGCCCACCGAGGGTGACTTCAAGGCCTTCTCGGCGACCTGCACGCACCAGGGGTGCCTGGTCACCGAGGTCACCGACGGCGGCATCGACTGCGCCTGCCACGGCAGCATCTTCAGCATCGAGGACGGCTCGGTGGTCGAGGGCCCGGCCGAGGAGGCGCTCGCCGAGATGACCGTCACCGTCGACGGCGACAACATCAGCGTCAGCTGACGCGGCGCCGGGGCGCGGGTCAGTCGGGGCGCTTGACCGCCAGCACCGCGCACGGGGCGTCGAGCAGCACCTGCTGGGCGGTGCTGCCGGTGATCACCTTGCCGACCGGGCTGCGGCGGCGCAGCCCGATCACCGCGAGGTCCGCTCGCTCGCTCGTCGCGGCGCCCAGCACGGCCTCGGCCGCCGAGCGACCGTCGACGGGCTGGAGCACCTCGTGCTCGATCCCCGCCGCGGTGAGCTCGGCGGCGATCGCGTCGAGGTCCTGCGGTGAGGCGAAGTCGGGATGGGAGTTGTCACCGTGCCGGCCGGTGTTGACCACCACGAGCCTCGCGCCGCTCGCGCTGGCCCAGGCGAGCGCGGTCTCGTACGCCGCGGCGCCCTCCGGGGTGGGCAGGTAGCCCACGACGACGGTGCGCAGCTCGGCCGGTCCGGGAGCCGCGCTCATCGCAGGCTCTGCTCGTCGTCGGGCACCTCGGCGGCGCCGGTCATGATGGCGACGGCGTCCTGCATCGAGTGCGTCTGGGGGCTGATCACGGCGGCGCGGCCCCCCAGCCGCTGCACGTGGATGCGGTCGGCGACCTCGAAGACGTTGGGCATGTTGTGGCTGATGAGGATGACTCCGAGTCCCTTCTCGCGCAGGTCCTGGACCAGTCTCAGCACCTGCCCGGTCTCGCGCACGCCGAGGGCGGCGGTGGGCTCGTCGAGGATAGCGACCTTGCTGCCGAAGGCCCCGGTGCGGGCAACGGCGACGACCTGCCGCTGGCCCCCCGAGAGCGTCTCGACCGACTGGTTGATGTTCTGCAGCGTCGAGATGCCGAGGTCCTTGATGTGCTGCTCGGCCTGGTCGCGCATCGCCTTCTTGTCGAGCATCCGCAGCGCGCTGCCGAGGAAGCCGGGCCGGCGGATCTCGCGTGCCAGGAAGAGGTTGCTCGCGATGTCGAGCGCCGGGGCGACCGCGAGCGTCTGGTAGACGGTCTCGATCCCGGCCGCCCGCGCCTCCTGGGTCGAGCCGAAGCGCACCTCGCGCCCGTCGACCCGGATGGTGCCGCGGTCGGGCGTCATGGCACCCGAGAGGCACTTGATCAGGGTCGACTTGCCCGCGCCGTTGTCGCCGATCACGGCCAGCACCTCGCCGGGGAAGAGCCGCACGTCGACGCCGCGCAGCCCCACCACCCGGCCGAAGAGCTTCACCAGGCCCTCGGCCTCGAGGACCGGGCCGGTGTCGTGGGCGGCCGGTGACCGCTCCTGTGCCTCGGTCTGACTCATGCCTTGACCCTCCGGATCCACTGGTCGACCGCCACCGCGAGGATCACCAGGATGCCGGTGGCGAGCACCTGGTAGTTGGGGTCGACGCCCGCGAGCGCCAGGCCGGAGTTGAAGACCTGCACGATCAGCGCCCCCAGCAGCGAGCCGATCACCAGGCCGCGCCCGCCGAAGAGGCTGGTGCCGCCGATGACGACGGCGGTGATGCTCATTAGGTTGTAGTTGAGCCCGGCGTTGGGGTCGGCGCCGCCGACACGGCCGCACAGGATCCACGCCGCCACGCCGACGGTCACGCCCGCGACGACGTACGCCGAGAGCAGCACCCGCTTGGTGCGGATGCCGGCGAGCTCGGCGGCGTCGCGGTCGTCGCCGGTGGCGTAGAGGTGGCGACCCCAGGCGGTGTTGCGCAGCGCGAAGCCCACGCCGGCGTACAGCACCAGCATCAGCAGCACGCCCCAGGTGATGCCGACGCTGCCGATGCGGATCGTCTCGCCGGTCCAGAGCAGGAAGGAGTCGTCGGGCAGTGCGGTGGTCTGGCCGGCGGCGTACAGCAGGGCGACCGCGGTGAAGATCGAGAAGGTGCCGAGCGTGACGATGAAGGGCGGCAGGTTGATGCGGGTCACCAGCACGCCGTTGACGACGCCGGTGAGGATGCCCGCGGCGATGCCGATCAGGAGCGCCAGCGGGCCGGGGACGCCGTGGTCGAAGTTGAGCTTCACCATCACCAGCGACGAGAGCACCATCGCCATGCCGATGGAGAGGTCGATGCCGGCGGTGAGGACGATGACGGTCTGACCCACCGCCAGGGCGCCCACGACTGCCATCTGCTGCACCAGCAGCGAGAGCGACTGCGGCCGCAGGAAGTTCTCCGAGACCACGCCGAAGACGAGCACCGCCACGACGAGCACGATCAGCGGGCTCAGCGCGGGGTTGCGGTGCAGCAGGTGCTGGACCCGCTGCGCGGGGGAGTGCCGGCTCGGCACCAGCTCCTCGGCGGACGCGGGTGCGGTCTGTTCGCTCACTCGGTGTCTCCCGTCATCCCCAGCACTCCTCGAGCCCCTGGTCCACGCTCTGGCTCTCGACGCCGTCGATCGGCTCGGCGGTGACGAGGTTGGTGCCCGTGTCGACGAAGGACTCGCCGTCGGGCAGCTCGGGGGCCTCGCCGCCCGCGCCGATCTCGGCGACGGACTCGACGCCGAGCTGCGCCATCTTGCCGGGGTACTGCGTCGCGTCGGCGGCGAAGACGCCCTCGCGCACGCTCTCCAGCCCGCCGCAGCTGCCGTCGATCGTGACGATGAAGGCGTCGCGCTCGCGACCCTCCGCGCGCAGGGCGGCGTAGGCACCCTCGCCGGCCGGCTCGTTGATCGTGTAGACGACGTTGACCTCGGGGTTGCGCGAGAGGCACTGCTCCATGGCCTGGCGACCGCCGTCGATGGCGCCCTGGGTGGCCTCGTGGCAGACGATCTCGTAGTCGCCGCCGCGCCCGGCGGCGTACCGGCCGGTGGGCTCCTCGCTGCCGTAGACGCGCTTGTCGGGCACCTCGATGCCCATGCCGTCGAGGAAGCCGGTATCGCGCTCGACGTCGACGGAGACGACCTGGTCGTCGTAGAGGTCGAGCATCGCGATCACGGCCTTCTCGCCGTCGAGGCGGGCGGCGGCGTACTCACCGATCAGCCGGCCGGCCGCGAAGTTGTCGGTGGCGTAGGTCAGGTCGGCGGTCTCGACGGGGTCGAGCGGGGTGTCGAGGGCGATGACGTAGAGGCCGTACTCCTCGGCCAGTCGGAGTGCGGCGTTGACCGCGGGGCCGTTGGAGGTGATCAGGATGCCCTCGTCGCCGCGGGCGATGGCGGTGTAGATCGCGTTGATCTGGTTCTGCGTGTCGCCGTCGGCGGTGCCGGCCGCGACCGAGAGCCGGGTGCCCCCGGCCCGCGCCTCCTCGCGAGCGGCGTCGCGCATCGCCACGAAGAACGGGTTGGTCTGCGTCTTGAGGATCAGCGAGACGCCGGGGCCCTCGTCGTCGCCGCCGTCGCCGGCGCAGCCGGCGAGCACCGCTGCCAGCGCCAGGGCGAGCAGCGTCACCGCCCCGCGCCTCGTCCGTCGTGCCACCACGCTGTGACCTCCCGAGTCGGCTCCCATCCGTACTCCTGTCGGGGACGGACCGCAAGCACCGGCCTCCTGCGACCGTGCGCGGTGGGGACTGTCGGGGCCCGGCCGTAGGCTGGTGGGCGTGGCGGATCCGGCGACCTACCGACCCGAGCCGGGATCCATCCCGACCCGTCCGGGGGTCTACCGCTTCCGCGACAAGGACGGCCGCGTCGTCTACGTCGGTAAGGCCAAGAGCCTGCGCCCGCGGCTGTCGTCGTACTTCCAGGACCTCTCGGCGCTGCACCCCCGCACCGCCACCATGGTGACCACCGCCGCGTCGGTGGAGTGGACCGTGGTCAAGACCGAGGTCGAGGCGCTGCAGTTGGAGTACTCCTGGATCAAGGAGTTCGACCCGCGCTTCAACGTCAAGTACCGCGACGACAAGTCCTACCCGTGGCTGGCGATCACGATGGGCGAGGAGTTCCCCCGCGTCATGGTCGGTCGCGGCGCCAAGCGCAAGGGGGTGCGCTACTTCGGCCCCTACAGCCACGCCTGGGCGATCCGCGAGACCGTCGACCTGCTGCTGCGCGTCTTCCCGATGCGCTCGTGCAGCAACGGCGTCTTCAAGCGCTCGGCCCAGATCGGGCGCCCGTGCCTGCTGGGCTACATCGAGAAGTGCGCGGCGCCGTGCGTCGGCAAGGTCGACGCCGAGGAGCACCGCGAGATCGCGGAGGACTTCGCGGAGTTCATGGGCGGTCGCACCGACGCCTTCGTCAAGCGCCTCGAGACCGAGATGTACGCCGCCTCCGAGGCGCAGGACTACGAGCGCGCGGCGAGACTGCGCGACGACCTGGGAGCGCTGCGCAAGGCGCTGGAGAAGCAGGCGGTCGTCTTCGGCGACGGCACCGACGCCGACGTCGTGGCGCTCGCGGAGGACCCCCTCGAGGTCGCCGTGCAGATCTTCCACGTGCGCTCCGGGCGCATCCGCGGGCAGCGCGGCTGGGTGGCCGACCGGGTGGCCGACCTCGACACCGGCGGCCTGGTGGGGGAGTTCCTGCTGCAGCTCTACGCCGGCGAGGAGGGCGACGCGATCCCGCGCGAGGTGCTGGTGCCGGCCCTGCCCGAGGACGTCGACACCTTCGAGCAGCTGCTCAGCGAGAGCCGCGGCAGCAAGGTGCGCATCCGCGTCCCCCAGCGCGGCGACAAGCGCACGCTGCAGGAGACGGTGGCGCAGAACGCCAAGCAGTCGCTCGCGCTCCACCGCACCAAGCGCGCCAGCGACCTCACCGTGCGCAACCAGGCGCTCGAGGAGATCCAGCAGGCGCTCGACCTCCCCGACGCCCCGCTGCGCATCGAGTGCTACGACGTGTCCAACCTGCAGGGGCACGAGGTGGTGGCCTCGATGGTGGTCTTCGAGGACGGCCTGGCCCGCAAGAGCGAGTACCGCCGCTTCGTGATCCGTGGCGTCGACGGGCAGAACGACGTCGCCTCCATGCACGAGGTGATCACCCGCCGCTTCCGCCGGCTGCTCGACGAGCGCATCGAGCACGGCGACCTGGCCGGGGGCGAGGTCGACGGCGACAGCGGTCCGATGCTGGTCGACCCCGACACCGGCCGCCCCCGCAAGTTCGCCTACACGCCCGGCCTCGTCGTCGTCGACGGCGGACCGCCCCAGGTCGCCGCCGCGCAGCGGGCGCTCGACGAGCTCGGCATCGACGACGTGCCGCTGTGCGGCCTGGCCAAGCGGCTCGAGGAGGTCTGGCTGCCGGGCGAGGAGGACCCCGTCATCCTGCCCCGCAGCAGCGAGGGCCTCTACCTGCTGCAGCGCATCCGCGACGAGGCGCACCGCTTCGCGATCAACCACCACCGCTCGCGCCGCTCCAAGACGATGGTGGAGAGCACCCTCGACGACGTGCCCGGCCTCGGGGAGGTACGCCGCCGCACGCTGATCAAGCACTTCGGCTCGCTGAAGAAGCTCCGAGCCGCGACGGTCGACGACATCGCCGCGGTGCCGGGCATCGGCCAGCGCACCGCGACCGCGATCGCCGAGGCGGTCTCGGCCGCGCCGCGGCGTACGTCGGTCAACACGGCCACGGGTGAGATCGAGGAGGGCTGATGGACGAGCACCTTGCGCCGGCAGGACGCGACCCCTCCGAGGCCGGCCGTGGCGAGCTGGTGATCGTGACCGGCATGACCGGCGCCGGCCGGAGCACCGCGGCCAAGGAGCTCGAGGACCTCGGCTACTTCGTCGTCGACAACCTGCCGCCCGAGCTGGTGGGCGACGTCGTCCGCCTGATCGACGACAAGCAGGGCGTGGACCAGCCGGTGGCCGCCGTGGTCGACGTCCGCGCCGGCATCTTCTTCGACTCGCTGCGCGAGCAGCTGGCGAAGCGCTTCGAGACGCGTCGGGCCACGCTGCTCTACCTCGACGCGACCGACGACGTGCTGGTGCGCCGGCAGGAGGCCGCCCGGCGTCCCCACCCGCTGCAGGGCCGCGGCCGGCTGCTGGAGGGCATCGCCCAGGAGCGCGTGGTGATGGCGGCGCTGCGCAGCGAGGCCGACCTGGTCATCGACACCACGCCGCTCAACATCCACCAGCTGAAGTCGCGGGTGGCGCGCTCCTTCGGCACCCCCGACACGGTCCGCCTGCGGATCACGGTGGTCAGCTTCGGCTTCAAGTACGGCGTGCCCGTCGACGCCGACCTGCTCGCCGACATGCGCTTCCTGCCCAACCCCTTCTGGGTGCCCGACCTGCGGGCGCTGTCGGGGCTCGACGACACCGTGTCGTCCTACGTCGTGGGCCGCGAGGAGGCCGAGGAGTTCCTCACCCGCTACGTGCCGGTCGTGCAGACGGTCGGCACCGGCTACCTGCGCGAGGGCAAGCGCTTCATGACCGTGGCGATCGGCTGCACCGGGGGCCGGCACCGGAGCGTGGCGATGTCGGAGGAGATCGCCCGCCGGCTGCGAGCCGTGGGGCTGGAGGCCGACACCGTCCACCGCGACCTGGGGCGGGAGTAGCCGTGCCGCTGTCTCGCTGGTCCGCCGAGCCGGGGGTCGTGGCACTGGGTGGCGGCCACGGGCTGGCCGCCTCGCTGGCGGCACTGCGCCAGGTGACGCCCGACGTCACGGCCGTGGTCACGGTGGCCGACAACGGCGGCTCGTCGGGCCGGCTGCGCGACGAGTTCGGCGTGCTGCCCCCGGGAGACCTGCGGATGGCGCTCGCCGCGCTCTGCGGCGACGACCGCTGGGGGAGCACCTGGGCGCGCGTGCTGCAGCACCGCTTCGAGACCTCCGGCGAGATGGACGGCCACTCGATGGGCAACCTGCTGCTCGTCACGCTCTGGGAGCTGCTGGGTGACCACGTCGACGGCCTGGAGTGGGTGGCCGGCCTGCTGGGCGCGCACGGACGCGTGCTCCCGATGGCGCTGACCCCCCTCGACATCGTGGCCGAGGTGGCCGGCCTGGACGCCGACGGCGGCCTCAGCGTCGTCCGCGGCCAGGTCGAGGTGGCCACCACCGAGGGCCAGGTCGTCTCGGTCCGGCTCGACCCCGACGACGCGGCGGCGTGCCCGGAGGCGCTGCAGGCGGTCCGCGAGGCGGGCTGGGTGGTGCTGGGCCCCGGGTCGTGGTTCAGCAGCGTCATCCCGCACCTGCTGGTCCGCGAGCTGCGCGAGGCGCTGTGCCAGACCGAGGGCCGGGTGGTGGTGACCACCAACCTCGAGCCGCAGGGCGACGAGACACGCGGCTCCGACCTCGCCGACCACCTCGACCTGCTCCACCGCCACGCCCCCGAGCTCCGGGTGCACACGGTGCTGGCCGACCGCAGCGCCGTCCGCGACGAGGAGCGCCTGCGCCTCTCGGCCGAGCGGCTGGGGGCACGCGTCGACGTGGTCGACGTGGCGTCGTCCGCTCCCGGGGTGCACGATCCCGCCAAGCTGGCTGCCGCCTACTCGCGGTTGTTGACACGCGCCTAGAGTGAGGGCCATGGCGGTAGGCAGGCACAGCACGGTGGTCACATGGCGATGACGGCGCAGGTGAAGGCCGAGCTGGCCGGGACGAGCGTGACCAAGACCTGCTGTCGCAAGGCGGAGGTCTCCTCGATGCTCCGCTTCGCCGACTCCCTGCACCTGGTCGGTGGCGGCATCGTGGTGGAGGCCGAGCTCGACACGGGCGCGGCGGCACGACGTCTCCGGCGCGACATCGCCGAGGTCTACGGCCACCAGCCGGAGGTCGTGATGCTCAAGGGCGCCGGCATCCGCCGGGGGCCGCGCTACCTGGTGCGGGTGGTCAAGGACGGCGAGTCGCTGGCGCGGCAGACCGGGCTCATCGACCAGCGCAACCGGGCCGTGCGCGGGCTGCCGCCCGCCGTCGTCAACGGCGCGGGCTGCGACGCCGTGGCCGCGTGGCGCGGCGCCTTCCTCGCCCACGGCTCGCTGACCGAGCCGGGCCGCTCCAGCTCGCTCGAGGTGACCTGCCCCGGTCCCGAGGCGGCCCTCGCCCTCGTCGGGTCCGCGCGCCGGCTCGGCATCTCGGCCAAGGCCCGCGAGGTCCGTGGCGTCGACCGCGTGGTCATCCGCGACGGTGACGCGATCGGCCAGCTGCTCGCGCGGCTGGGCGCCCACGAGTCGCTGCTGGGCTGGGAGGAGCGCCGCATGCGCCGCGAGGTGCGTGCGACCGCCAACCGGCTGGCCAACTTCGACGACGCCAACCTGCGTCGCTCCGCGCGCGCCGCCGTGGCGGCTGGCGCGAGGGTGGCGCGGGCCCTGGAGATCCTCGGCGACGACATCCCCGACCACCTCTCCCAGGCCGGCCGGCTGCGGCTCGACCACAAGCAGGCCTCCCTGGAGGAGCTCGGGCAGCTCAGCGACCCCGTGCTCACCAAGGACGCGATCGCCGGTCGGATCCGCCGCCTGCTCGCGATGGCCGACAAGCGCGCGCAGGACCTCGGCATCCCCGACACCGAGTCGTCGCTGACGCCGGAGATGCTGGCCGAGGAGGCCTGAGCCCTCGCCTGCGCCCGGTTACCGCGGCGTAGGGCGGAGGCGGTTCCCCGGGGGTCCGCGACGGCGATAGGGTCGGCCGGGTAAGCCATCCTCCCGTCCCAGGAGCCCACCCGTGACCGTCCGCGTAGGCATCAACGGCTTCGGCCGCATCGGCCGCAACTTCTTCCGCGCTGTGCGCGCCTCCGGCGCCGACATCGAGATCGTCGGGGTCAACGACCTGACCGACAACACCTCGTTGGCGCACCTGCTCAAGTTCGACTCGATCCTCGGCCGCCTCGACGCCGACGTGTCGTCCACCGACACCTCGATCGTCGTCGGCGACCAGGAGATCGCCGCCTTCGCCGAGCGCGACCCCGCCGCGCTGAAGTGGGGCGACATCGGCGCCGACGTGGTCGTGGAGTCCACCGGCTTCTTCACCGACGCGACCAAGGCCAAGGCCCACGTCGACGGTGGTGCCAAGAAGGTCATCATCTCGGCCCCCGCCTCCAACGAGGACATCACCGTGGTGATGGGCGTCAACCACCAGGACTACGACGCGGCGAAGCACACCGTGATCTCCAACGCCTCGTGCACCACCAACTGCCTCGCGCCCATGGCGAAGGCGCTCAACGACGAGTTCGGCATCGTCAAGGGCCTGATGACGACCATCCACGCCTACACCGCCGACCAGAACCTGCAGGACAACATCCACAAGGACCCGCGTCGCGCCCGCGCCGCCGCCCTCAACATCGTGCCCACCTCGACCGGCGCGGCCAAGGCGATCGGCCTGGTGCTGCCGGAGCTGAAGGGCAAGCTCGACGGCTTCGCGCTGCGCGTCCCGGTCCCGACCGGCTCGGCCACCGACCTGACCTTCGAGGCGGGTCGCGAGACCTCGGTCGAGGAGGTCAACGCGGCGATCGAGAAGGCCGCCGACGGCCGCTTCCTGCGCTACTCGACCGACCCGCTGGTCTCCACCGACATCGTGACCGACCCGGCGTCGTGCATCTTCGACGCGCCGCTGACCAAGGTCAACGGCAACCAGGTCAAGGTCATCGGCTGGTACGACAACGAGTGGGGCTACTCCAACCGGCTCGCCGACCTCATCACCCACGTGGGCGCCAGCCTCTGATGGCGGAGTACGCCTCCCTGGGTGACGTCGCCGGCAAGCGGGTGCTGGTCCGATCCGACCTCAACGTGCCGCTCGACGGTGCCCGCATCACCGACGACGGTCGCATCCGCGCCAGCGTCCCCACCATCCGCGAGCTCAGCGAGGCGGGGGCCCGGGTCGTCGTGATGGCGCACCTCGGCCGTCCCAAGGGCGAGCCCGACCCGGCGTACTCGCTGCGCCCGGTCGCCGCCCGGCTGGGCGAGCTGCTCGGCACCGAGGTGGCCTTCGCCGACGACACCGTCGGCGAGTCGGCCCGCGCGGTGGTCTCCGGGCTGCAGGACGGCCAGGTGGCGGTGCTGGAGAACGTGCGCTTCGACGCCGGCGAGACGAGCAAGGACGACGACGAGCGCGCGGCCTTCGCCGACCGCCTCGCCGAGCTCGGCGACGCCTTCGTCAGCGACGGCTTCGGCGTGGTGCACCGCAAGCAGGCGAGCGTCTACGACGTCGCCCAGCGGCTGCCGCACGCGATGGGCGGCCTGGTGCGCACCGAGACCGAGGTGCTGCGCCGCCTCACCCAGAGCCCCGAGCGCCCGTACGTCGTGGTGCTGGGCGGGTCGAAGGTCAGCGACAAGCTCGCCGTCATCGACAACCTGCTCGGCAAGGCCGACACCCTGCTCATCGGCGGCGGCATGGTCTTCACGTTCCTGGCGGCGCAGGGTCACGGCGTCGGGCAGAGCCTGCTCGAGAAGGATCAGGTCGACACCTGCCGGGCCTACCTCGAGCGCTCGGCGGAGAGCGGCGTCGAGATCGTGCTGCCCACCGACGTGGTCGTGGCGCCGGAGTTCAAGGCCGACGCCGAGCCCACCGTCGTCCCGGTCGCGGAGATCCCCTCCGACCAGATCGGCCTCGACATCGGCCCCGACTCCGCGACCGCCTTCGCCGAGATCGTCAGGGGCGCCCGGACCGTCTTCTGGAACGGGCCGATGGGCGTCTTCGAGTTCGACTCCTTCGCCGCGGGCACCCGCGTCGTCGCCGAGGCGCTCACCGAGGTCGACGGCCTCTCGGTCGTCGGCGGGGGCGACTCGGCCGCGGCCGTGCGCCAGCTCGGCGTCCCGGAGTCGGGCTTCGGACACATCTCCACCGGTGGTGGGGCGAGCCTGGAGTACCTCGAGGGCAAGGAACTGCCCGGACTCACCGTGCTGGAGGACTGATCGTGGCTGCACCGTCCCGTGGACGCACCCCGCTGATGGCGGGCAACTGGAAGATGAACCTCAACCACCAGGAGGCCGTCGTCCTGGTGCAGAAGCTCGCCTGGTCGCTGTCGGACAAGAAGCACGACTACGGCAAGGTCGAGGTCGTCGTGTGCCCGCCCTACACCGACCTGCGCAGCGTGCAGACGCTGGTCGACGGCGACCGGCTGCAGATCGGCTACGGCGCCCAGGACGTCTCCGAGCACGAGAGCGGGGCGCACACCGGTGACATCTCCGCCGCGATGCTGGCCAAGCTCGGCTGCTCCTACGTCGTCGTGGGCCACTCCGAGCGCCGGGAGCACCACGGCGAGGACGACGCGCTGGTCAACGCCAAGGCCCACCGCGCCCACGCGGCCGGCATGACGCCGCTGGTCTGCGTCGGCGAGGGCCTCGAGGTGCGCCAGGAGGGCCGTCAGGTCGAGCACTCGGTCGCCCAGGTGGCCGGCTCGCTCGCCGGCTTCACCGCCGAGCAGGTGGGCGGGCTGGTGATCGCCTACGAGCCCGTCTGGGCCATCGGCACCGGCGAGGTGGCCACGCCCGACGACGCGCAGGAGGTGTGCGCCGCCATCCGTGCCTGGGTGCGCGAGACGCACGGCGACGCCGCGGCCGACGCCGTCCGCGTGCTCTACGGCGGCTCGGTCAAGGCCGCCAACGTCGGCGGCATCATGCAGCAGCCCGACGTCGACGGCTGCCTCGTGGGTGGGGCCAGCCTGCAGGTCGACGAGTTCGGCGGGATCTGCCGCTTCTACGACATGCCCGTGCTCTGATCCGGCGGGTCGACCATCAGTTAGGCTCTGCGCCGTGGTTATCTTCTTCGAGGTCTTGCTCGTCATCTCGAGCATGCTGCTGATCCTCCTGGTGCTGCTGCACAAGGGGCGTGGCGGCGGCATGTCCGACATGTTCGGCGGCGGGATGTCGAGCGGACTGGGTGGATCCTCGGTGGCCGAGCGCAACCTCGACCGCATCACGGTGGGGATCGGGCTGGTCTGGTTCGCCTGCGTCGTCGGACTCGGCCTGCTGCTGCAGACGACGGCCTGACACTCACTCAGCACGACACCGACCGAGCACCCTAGGAGTCCACCGTGGCAGGCGCAGGCAACGCGATCCGGGGCAGCCGGATCGGCTCGGGCCCGATGGGCGAGGCGGAGCGCGGCGAGGCCGCCCCGCGGCAGAGCATCGACTACTTCTGCTCCAGCGGTCACCGCACCCTGATCGCCTTCGCGGTCGAGGCCGTGGTGCCGGAGTCCTGGGACTGCCCGCGCTGCGGCATGCCCGCCAGCATGGACGCCGACAACCCGCCCCCGGTGCCCAAGAACGAGCCCTACAAGACCCACCTGGCCTACGTGAAGGAGCGCCGCTCCGACGCCGAGGCCCAGGACATCCTCGACGAGGCCCTCTCCACCCTGCGCCAGCGCCGCAAGTCCGGCGACCTCATCTTCTGACCCCGCCGAGAGGTCACTCGCTGACCGCCGAGAGGTCACTGGCTGACCGCCGAGGGGTCACTGGCTGACCGCCGAGAGGTCACTGGCTGACCACCGAGAGGTCACTGCCTGACAGGCCTGTGGACAACTCCGTCACGCTGCTGCTCCTGGGGCAGCCTCGGGGTCGTGCGCGATCTCAGCCTGCTGCCCCCGGGTCCCTTCACCACCGCCATGGCCGCCGACCTCGGCCTCGGTGGCCGCGACCTCCACGCCCTGGTGGGGGAGCGTCGGCTCCATCGCCTGCTCGTCGGGGTGTACGCCGACGCCTCGCTCCCGCTCGACCTGGCGCTGCGGATCCGCGCCGTCTCGCTCGTGCTGCCGCCCGGCGGAGTCGTCGTCGACCGGACGGCGGCCTGGCTGCACGGCCTCGACCTGTTCCGGCGCAGCTCCGTCTTCGAGGCGCCGCCCGTCGAGGTGTACGTCGTCGGCGGCACGCGGATGCGGCGCGACGCCGTCGACTCGGGCACCCGTGCCCTGCTGCCGCGCGACGTGACCGAGATCGGCGGCGTACCGGTGACGACGCCGCTGCGCACGTGCCTCGACCTCGCCAGGCTGATGTGGCGCTACGACGCGCTGGGCGCCATCGACCAGTACCTGGCGCTCGGCGTACCTCGCGAGGAGATGCTGGACGAGCTGGGTCGCTTCCGCGGCTTCCGCTGGGTCAGGCAGGCGCGGATGCTGGTCCCGCTCGGTGACCCTCGCGCCGAGTCGATGCCGGAGTCCGCGCTCCGCCTGCACTGGTACGACGCCCTCACCGCCCCTCCGGAGCCGCAGCTGTGGGTCCTCGACGACGACGGTCACGGGGTCTACCGGCTCGACCTCGGTAACGAGGCGATGCGGTACGGCGCCGAGTACGACGGGCGTCAGCACCACACCGCGAGCGCGGACGTGGCGTACGACGAGCGCCGCCGCCGCTGGCTCGACGGCCGCGGGTGGGAGGTCGACCCCTTCACCCAGCGACACGTCTACGACCTGTCGCCCCACCCGGTCGACGTGCTGCAGGCGGGCTGGGAGCGGTCGCGCGCACGGCACGGGCTGCGGCGTACCGCCTGAGCGACCGGCACGCCTCGACGGTCAGGCAGTGACGTCTCGACGGTCAGGCAGTGACGTCTCGGCGGTCAGGGAGTGACGTCTCGGCGGTCAGGGAGTGACGTGTGGGGGGTCAGGGGAGCTGGGAGGCGGCGGGGGAGTCGAGCCACCAGGTGTGGGTGCCGCCGGTGATGCCGCGGGCGGGGGTCTCCTCGACCGTGCCGGTCTCGGCGAGCGCGCGGCGCACGGCGTCGGCCTTGCCCTCGCCGCTGACCAGGAACCACACCTCGCGGGTGCGGTTGAGGCAGGGGAAGGTGAGCGTGATCCGCTCGGGCGGCGGCTTGGGGGAGCCGGTCACGCCGACGGCGATGTCGTCGCTGGCGAGCTGCCGGTGGCCCGGGAAGAGCGAGGCGACGTGGCCGTCGGGGCCGAGGCCCAGCATCACGAGGTCGAAGAGTCCGTCGCCGTGCTCGCGCACCAGCTGGGCGTACGCCGCCGCGGCGGTGTCGACGTCGGGGTAGGCCTCGTCGCTGGCCGGCATGTGGTGCACGCGCAGCGCGTCGACGCCGACCTTGTCGAGGAAGTCGCGGCCGGCGGCCAGGTCGTTGCGGTCGGAGGAGTCGGCCGGCACGTAGCGCTCGTCGCCCCACCAGAAGCGCACCGAGGACCAGTCGACGGCCGCGCTGTCGATGGTCGGCACGAGCCGGTGGATCTCCTCGGCGATGGTGCCGCCGGTGAGGGCCACCTCGGGGATGCGGCCCTCGGCCTGGATCTCGGCCAACCGGGCCACGAAGGCCTCGGCGACGGCGGAGGCGAGGCCGGGGGCGTCGGGGTAGGTCCGGACCTGGGGCGTCATCGGCGGCGGTGCTCCTGGTAGTAGGCGATCAGGGCGCGGGTCGAGGCGTCCTGGGCGGCGAGCGCGTCGGCGTCGCCGTCGAGGGCGGGCCCGACCTGCTGGGCGAGCTGCTTGCCGAGCTCGACGCCCCACTGGTCGAAGCTGTCGATGCCCCACACCACGCCCTCGACGAAGGTGAGGTGCTCGTAGAGCGCGACCAGCTGGCCCAGGACGCCGGGGGTCAGCGCGGGCGCCATGATCGAGGTCGTCGGCCGGTTGCCCGGGAAGACGCGGGCGGGCACCACGGCCTCGTCGGTGCCCTCGGCGCGCACCTCCTCGGCCGTCTTGCCGAAGGCCAGCGCCCGCGTCTGGGCGAAGAAGTTGGCCAGGAAGAGCTCGTGCACGTCCTGGTCGCCGTCGCGCAGCGCGTACGCCGGCTCGGCGAAGGCGAGGAAGTCGGCCGGGACGAGCCGGGTGCCCTGGTGGATCAGCTGGTAGAAGGCGTGCTGACCGTTGGTGCCGGGCTCGCCCCAGAAGATCTCGCCGGTCTCGGTGGTCACGGGCGAGCCGTCCCACCGCACCCCCTTGCCGTTGGACTCCATGGTCAGCTGCTGCAGGTACGCCGGGAAGCGGTGCAGCAGCTGCGAGTAGGGCAGCACGGCGTGGCTCTCCGCACCGAGGAAGTTGGTGTACCAGACGTTGAGGAGCCCCAGCAGGAGCGGCACGTTGCGCTCGGGCGGCGCCGTGCGGAAGTGCTCGTCCATGGCGTGGAAGCCGGCGAGCATCTCCGCGAAGCGCTCCGGTCCGACGGCCACGACCAGCGAGGTGCCGATCGCGGAGTCGAGGGAGTAGCGCCCACCCACCCAGTCCCAGAAGCCGAAGGCGTTGTCGGGATCGATCCCGAAGTCGGCCACCTTGTCGAGCGCGGTGGAGACCGCGACGAAGTGGCGGGCCACGGCCTCGGTCGCGTCGGCGTCCGGCAGGCCGTCGAGCAGCCACTGCTTGCAGAGCCGGGCGTTGGTGAGGGTCTCCAGCGTCCCGAAGGTCTTGCTCGAGACGATGAAGAGCGTCGTCGCCGGGTCGAGCCCCTGGAGCGTGGTCGCGGCGTCGGTCGGGTCGATGTTGCTGATGAAGCGGCACTCGATCGAGTCGTGCCGGTAGGCCGCGAGCGCCTCGTAGGCCATCACCGGACCGAGGTCGGAGCCGCCGATCCCGATGTTGACGACCGTGCGGATGCGCTGCCCCGTCACGCCGGTCCACGAGCCGTCGCGCACGGACGTGGCGAAGGCGTAGACCCGGTCGAGCACCTCGTGGACGTCGGGGACGACGTCGTGCCCGTCGACCACGAGCGAGGCCTCGCGGGGGAGGCGCAGCGCGGTGTGGAGCACCGAGCGGCCCTCGGTGACGTTGATCCGCTCGCCCGCGAGCATGGCGTCACGACGCTCGGTGACCCCCACCTCGCCCGCCAGGTCGAGCAGCGCGGCCAGCACGTCGTCGACCAGCAGTGCCTTGGACAGGTCGACGTGTAGGTCGGCCGCCGCGAAGGTCAGTCGCTCGACGCGCGCGTCGTCCTGCGCGAACCAGCCGCGCAGGTCGGGGGCGAACCCGTCGGCGAGCGCCTGCAGCCGCTGCCACGCCGCCGTCGACGTGGGGTCGACCGGCCCGCTCGCGAGCGGCTCGCTCACGAGCGGGCGGCCTCGAGGTTGGCCTGCACCGTCCCGAGCAGGTCGTTCCAGGCGTCCTCGAACTTCTCCACGCCCTCCCGCTCCAGGGTGGCGATGACGTCGTCGTAGTCGATGCCGGCCGCGGCGAGGTCGTCCATGACCTGCTGCGCGTCGGCGTAGTGGGGGCGGACCTGGTCGCCGGTGACCACGCCGTGGTCCTTGACCGCCTGCAGCGTCTTCTCCGGCATCGTGTTGACGGTGTTCTCGACCACGAGGTCGGTCACGTAGAGGGTGTCGGAGTAGTCGGGGTTCTTGACCCCGGTGGAGGCCCACAGGGGTCGCTGCTTGCGCGCCCCGGCGGCCTCGAGCGCCTCCCAGCGCTCGCCGGTGAAGAACTCCTCGTAGGCCTTGAAGGCCAGTCGGGCGTTGGCCACGGCGGCCTTGCCCTTCAGCGCGGTGTCGGCGCCCGACTTCTCCAGCCGGTTGTCGATCTCGCTGTCGACGCGCGAGACGAAGAAGGAGGCGACGGACTGGATCCCGGCCAGGTCGTGGCCGTTGGCCTGGGCCTTCTCGAGCCCGAGGACGTAGGCCTCCATGACCTCGCGGTAGCGGTCGAGGCCGAAGATGAGCGTGACGTTGACGCTGATCCCCTGCCCGAGCGTCTGGCTGATGGCCTCGCCGCCCTCGGTGGTCGCGGGGATCTTGATGAAGAGGTTGTCGCGCCCGACCTCGGCCCACAGCTCCTGGGCGGAGGCGAAGGTCGCGTCGGCGTCGTGCGCCATCAGCGGCGACACCTCGATCGAGACACGGCCGTCGACGCCGTTGGTGGCGTCGTACACCGGCTTGAGCACGTCGCAGGCGTTGCGGACGTCGGTCGTGGTGAGCGCGAAGACGGTCTTGTCGACGTCGGCGCCCTCGGCCGCGAGCGCGCGCACCTGCTCGTCGTAGCGCTCGCCGTCGGCGAGCGCGGTGGCGAAGATCGAGGGGTTGGTGGTGACGCCCACCACGTGGTCGTCGTCGACGAGCGACTGCAGGTTGCCGGTCTCGATGCGCTCGCGCGACAGGTCGTCGAGCCAGATGGAGACGCCGGCGTCGCTGAGGTCCTTGAGGCGGTCGGTCATGGGGGGGTTCCTCTCGTGGAAGGTGGCGGATCAGCCGGTCACGGTGCGCAGGCTGTCCTCCGCGGCGTCGGCCACGGCCTGCGCGGTGATGCCGAACTCGGTGTAGATGCGCTGGTAGTCGGCGGAGGCGCCGTAGTGCTCGAGCGAGACCGAGCGCCCGTGGTCGCCGACGAGCTCGCGCCAGCCCAGCGAGATCCCGGCCTCGACGGAGACCCGCGCCTTGACGACCGGCGGCAGCACCCGCTCGCGGTAGGCGTCGTCCTGGGCGTCGAACCACTCGCGGCAGGGCATCGAGACGACGGCCGCCTTGATGTCCTTGGCGGCGAGCAGCTCGCGGGCCTGCACGGCCAGCTGCACCTCGGAGCCGGTGCCGATGAGGATCACGTCGGGCGTGCCCTCGGTGTCGAGCAGGGTGTAGCCGCCGCGCCAGACCTCCTCGGTGGTGGCGTAGCCGTCCTCGCCGCGGGGGTAGACCGGGAGGTTCTGCCGCGACAGCACGATGCCGGCCGGGTGGTCGACGTGGCCCATCACGGTCTGCCAGCAGGCGGTGACCTCGTTGGCGTCCGCGGGGCGGACCACGTCGAGGCCGGGGATGGCGCGCAGCGCCGCCAGGTGCTCCACCGGCTGGTGGGTGGGGCCGTCCTCGCCGAGCCCGATCGAGTCGTGGGTCCAGACGTAGGTCACCGGCAGGTGCATCAGCGTCGCCAGCCGCACCGAGGGCCGCATGTAGTCGGAGAAGGTGAGGAAGGTGGCGCCGAAGACGCGGGTCCCGCCGTGGGCGGTGATGCCGTTGAGGATCGCGCCCATGCCGTGCTCGCGGATGCCGAAGTGGAGCACCCGGCCCGCGTGGGGGTCGGTCTGCCACATGTCGGTCGAGCGCTCGGTGGGGGCGAAGCTCGGAGCGTCCTCGATGGTGGTGTTGTTGGACTCCGCCAGGTCCGCCGAGCCGCCCCACAGCTCGGGGAGCTTGGCGGCCAGCGCGTTGATGACCGCGCCGGAGGCCTTGCGGGTGGCGACGCCCTTCTCGTCGGCCTCGAAGACCGGCAGGTCGTCCGCGTAGCCCTCGGGCAGCTCACGCTGCTTGAGCCGGTGCAGCAGGGCGTCGGCCTCCGGGTTGGCGGCGGACCAGGCGGCGTACTGCTCGTCCCACTCCGCCCCCCAGGCGGCCCCGCGCTCGCGGAGGCTGCGGGTGCGCTCCAGCACGTCGGCGTCGACCTCGAAGGTGAGGTCGGGGTCGAAGCCCATCAGCTCCTTGGTGGCGCGCACCTCGTCGTCGCCCAGGGCCGAGCCGTGCGCCTTGCCGGTGTTCTGCGCGTTGGGCGCGGGCCAGGCAATCAGGGTGCGAAGCACGATGATGCTGGGCTGGTCGGTGACCGCCTCCGCCGCCTTGAGCGCGTCGAAGAGGGCGTGCACGTCCTCCTTGTAGGTGTCACCGCCGTTGACCCAGTCGACGACCTGCACGTGCCAGCCGTACGCCGCGTAGCGCGCCGGGACGTCCTCGGAGAGCGCGATGTCGGTGTCGTCCTCGATCGAGATCTTGTTCTCGTCGTAGATCAGCGTGAGATTGCCGAGGTTCTGCGTGCCGGCGATCGAGGAGGCCTCGGACGAGACGCCCTCCTCGATGTCGCCGTCGCTGGCGATGCAGTAGACGTGGTGGTCGAAGAGCGAGGGGCCCGGCACGGAGCCCGGGTCGAGCAGCCCGACCTGCCGGCGGGCGGCCATGGCCATGCCGACGGCGTTGCCGATGCCCTGGCCCAGCGGACCGGTGGTGATCTCGACCCCGGCGGTGTGGCCGTACTCCGGGTGGCCGGGCGTCTTGCTGCCCCAGGTGCGCAGCGCCTTGAGGTCCTCCAGCTCCAGGCCGAAGCCCCCGAGGTAGAGCTGGATGTAGAGCGTGAGGCTGGAGTGGCCGGCCGAGAGGACGAAGCGGTCGCGGGCGGTCCACTCCGGGTCGGCGGGGTCGTGCTTCATCACCTTCTGGAAGAGCAGGTACGCCGCCGGCGCCAGGCTCATCGCGGTGCCGGGATGACCGTTGCCGACCTTCTGCACCGCGTCCATCGCGAGTGCGCGGACGGTGTCGACCGCCTTGTCGTCGAGCTCGTCCCAGTCAAGGGTCTCGGTCACGGGCACGTCGGGCTTCCTCTCGTTCGCGGGCAGGCGGTTCGAGCCTAGTGCGCGGCTGCGACGGGGGTCACGCGCCGGTGGCTACCTGTCGGTTCGGTCCGCGGTCCAGGCCCCGTTAGACTCAACGCGGCGGGTACCCGATCGATGCCCGTCAATCGGCTCCGAGGGGTCCAGATCCGACCTCGGGAGCACGTCCGCCAGCCCCGGGCATCTCGAAGGAGAGGCCGCAGCCCCGTGAGCAGTCGCGTGAGCACCCGACACGTCCGTCCGCCCGTCGTGCGGTGCCGGTCGGGGCACCCCGCATGACGGCGCTGAGCTCCGGGGTCGACTCCACCGAGACCGACGCGTCCCCGCAGGGGCGCCCCCGCGCCCTCGACGTGGTGGCGGCGTACGTCGGACTCACCAAGCCGCGCGTCATCGAGCTGCTCCTGCTCACGACCGTGCCGGTGATGTTCGCCGCCCAGCGCGGCGTGCCGCCGCTGGGCCTGGTCGTCGCGACGGTCGTCGGCGGCACCATGTCGGCCGGTGCGGCCAACGCGCTCAACTGCGTCTACGACCGCGACATCGACGAGCACATGCGGCGCACCCGTCGCCGGGCGCTCCCGCGCCACATCGTGACGCCTCGGGCGGCCCTGGTCTTCGGCCTGGTCCTGCTCGTCGCCTCGACGCTGGTGCTGGGCCTGCTCGTCAACTGGCTCTCGGCGTGGCTCGCGGTCGGCGCCAGCGCCTTCTACCTCTTCGTCTACACGATGCTGCTCAAGCGACGTACGACGCAGAACGTGGTGTGGGGCGGCATCGCGGGCTGCTTCCCGACGCTGATCGGCTGGACGGCGGTGACGGGCGAGCTGTCCTGGACGCCCTTCGTGCTCTTCCTGGTGGTCTTCTTCTGGACGCCGCCGCACACCTGGGCGCTGGCGATGCGCTACCGCGAGGACTACGCCCGCGTCGACGTGCCGATGCTCCCCGTCGTCAAGGACGCCGAGGGCGTGGCGCGTCAGGTCGTCGCCTACACCTGGGTGACGGTGCTGACCTCGATGCTGCTGTGGCCGGTCGCCGGCACCGGGCTCGTCTACCCGGTCGTGGCCGCCCTGCTCGGCGGCGCCTTCCTGGTCGAGGCGCACCTGATGTGGCACCGCGCCCGCCGCAGCGACGACCTGGCCGTGGTCCGTCCGATGCGGCTCTTCCACTGGTCCAACATGTACCTCTCGCTGCTCTTCGTGGCCGTCGCGCTCGACCCGATCCTGGGTCTCTGACGCCGCCTCCCGGCCGGGGCAGCACTACTGCGGTCGAGGGAGGTCCTCGAGCAGCCCGTCCGCCAGCGCCGTGGCCCGGCCCAGGGCGTCCTCGCCGCGGGGGAGGTCGGCGCGGACCGTCACGACCTCGCGGCCGCTGACGAGCGCCAGGCTGGCGCGTCCGTCGCCGCTGCCGGCGCAGGTCTCGCCGGCCCCCTCGACCGCGGCCTCCCGCTCGGGCAGCACCCGCCGGTCGATGGCCGCGCACTGGCTCTCGTAGGCCGTGGTCGCCTGGGCCTCGTCGGAGAGCTGCAGCCAGATGACCAGCACGCTCGCGTCGGTGCCGCCCCGCAGCGCGCAGGCCGCGGTGGGGTCGCCGTCGTCGTCGCTGGAGGCCGTGCCGGTGAGGTCGCCGACCGCCGCCTCGGGGAGCAGCGCGCACAGGTCGGCGGGGGCGGCAGGGGGCAGCGGCTCGAGGGCCTCCGGCTCGGTGCCGCAGCCCGCCAGGCCGAGCACCGTGGCCGCAGCCAGGGCGACGGCAGGCAGCACGACGGGCACACGGCGCGGCATGGGTCCTCCTCGTCCCGGTCCTCCCGGACCGCCTCCGGATGCTCCCACAACGCCGACCGGCACCGGGGGGTTATGTCCCCACGCGCTCCGCGACGGGCCGTCCGCCCTCGCGCACGGCCAGGAGGGCCCACGTGACCACGGCCGAGATCACGGCGGCCCCGAGCAGGTGGAGGCCGACGAGCAGCTCGGGCAGGTCGGTGAAGTACTGCACGAAGCCCACCGCGCCCTGGGCGAGCAGCACCACGAGCAGGGCGCGCGCCGCGCGCAGCTGGCCGGCACTCGCACCGACCGCCATCAGGCCGAGCAGCAGCCCGAGCGAGAGGCCGACGTAGAGGAAGACGGCGTCGGCGTGCAGCTGCGCGAGCGCCCGGGGGTCGAGGCCGTTGCGCGGGGAGCGCAGGTCGCCCGCGTGCGGGCCCGCGCCGGTGACGACGGTGCCGATGTAGAGGGTCAACCACGACACGGCGTACGTCGTCCAGGCGAGCGCCGTGAGCCCGCGCGGCGTCGGCGCGGAGGCCGAGCCGGGCCGGTCGATGCGCCAGAGGTAGAGCACGGCCAGGCTGATCATGGCCAGCGAGAGGAGCAGGTGGAGCGACACGATCCAGGGGTTGAGGTCGGTGAGCACCGTGATGCCCCCCACGATCGCCTGTCCCGGCACCCCGAGGGCCAGGACGAGGGCCATCACCCGCAGGTCGCGGCGCCGCGACTGCCAGGCGCTGACGAAGGTGGCCACGGCGACGGCCACCAGGACGAAGGTGAGCAGCCGGTTGCCGAACTCGATCGCGCCGTGGATGCCCATCTCGCCGTGCGGCACGAAGGACTCGTCGGTGCACCGGGGCCACGTGGGGCACCCCAGCCCCGACCCCGTCAGGCGGACGGCGCCGCCCGTGACGACGATGCCGATGTTGGCCACCAGCGTCGCGACGCCGAGCCGCAGCAGCCAGACGCGCTCGCCGAGCCGTCCGAGCTCGCGTGTCAGTCCCATCGGAAGGTCCTCGCCGTCAGCACGGCGGCCACCACGGCCCACACCGCGAGCACCAGCAGCGAGCCCCAGGCCACGGCGCCGTCCCAGGCGGCGGCGCGCATCGCCTCGCCCAGGGCGCCCGAGGGCAGCAGGGCGGCGACGCCGCCGAAGCCGCCGTACTGCGCGGCCGGGAGCACCACGGCACCGCCGGTGAGCAGCAGCAGGTAGACCAGGTTGGCGACCGCCAGCGTCGCCTCGGCGCGCAGCACGCCCGCCAGCAGCAGCCCGAGGGAGGCGAAGGCGGCGGTGCCGAGCACCACGGCGAGCCCGGCGCCGGGCAGCGAGAGGGCGGGCCGCCAGCCGAGCGCGAGCGCGAGCGCCGCGACGACGACGAGCTGCACCAGCTGCACCGCGAGCAGCGCCCCGACCTTGCCCAGCAGCAGCCCGAGACGGGGGAGCGGGCTGGAGCCCAGGCGCTTGATCACGTGGTAGCGGCGCTCGAAGCCGGTCGCGATGGCGAGGGAGGTGAAGGCGGTCGACATCACGGCCAGGGCCAGCACGCCCGGGGTCAGGGCGTCGACGGGGCTGCGACCCAGGTCGAGGTCGAGGCGCTGGGCGGCCAGCACGCCGCCCACGAGCACCAGCACCGGGATGACCAGCGCGATCAGCAGCTGCTCGCCGTTGCGGAGCATCAGCCGCGCCTCCATGCGGGCCTGCGCCAGCACCTGGCGCGGCAGTGGCGCCCCGCCCGGGCGAGGGGAGAGGTCGAGCGGCGCGCTCACGTGAGCCCCCTGCCGGTCAGCTCGAGGAAGGCGTCCTCCAGGGTGCGCTGCCCCAGGTGCAGCGACTCGGGCAGCACGCCCTGGGTCGCGCACCACGACGAGACCGTCGCGAGCGTGGTGCTGTCGGCCGGGCCGGTGATCAGCAGGCTCACCTCGTTGATCGTCGTGACGTCGGTCGGCCCGCCCAGTGCCTGCTGCAGCGACACGGGGGAGCCGGGTGGGAAGGGCTTGGTGACCACGAGCCGGATGGTGGACGTGCCGCCGTGGGTCAGCTCGGCGGGGGTGCCGCGGGCGATCACGCGCCCCCGGTCGATCACGTGCACGTGGTCGGCGAGGCGCTCGGCCTCCTCCATGTAGTGCGTGGTCAGCACGCAGGTGGCTCCGGCCGCGCGCAGGTCGCGCAGCAGCTCCCACGTCGTACGCCGCCCGGCCGGGTCGAGACCGGCGCTCGGCTCGTCGACGAAGACGAGCTCGGGGCGTCCGACCAGCGCCAGCGCCAGCTTGAGCCGCTGCTGCTGGCCGCCGGAGAGGCGGCGGTAGGGCGTGCGCCCGCACTCGTGCAGCCCCAGTCGCTCGGCGAGCGCGCCGGGGTCGAGGGGGTGGGCGTGCAGCGCCGCGACGTGACGCAGCATCTCCAGGGCGCGGACGCCGCTCCAGGCGCCGCCGTCCTGCAGCATCACGCCGATGCGGGGCAGCAGCTCGCGCCGCTGCCGCTGCGGGTCGAGCCCGAGCACCCGCACGGTGCCGTGCTGGGGGGCGCGGTAGCCCTCGCAGGTCTCGAGCGTCGTGGTCTTGCCGGCCCCGTTGGGGCCGAGCACCGCCGCGATGGTCCCGCGCTCGACGCGCAGGTCGAGGCCGTCGACCGCGACGACGTCGCCGTAGGTCATCCGGAGACCCTCGACGAGCACGGCGGGCTCGTCGGACAGGGACACCCCGGAAGTCTACGAACCGGCCAGCAGCCCGCGGACGTAGGCCGCCTGGCCCAGGTGCTGCAGGCAGTCGCCCACCACGCTCACCAGGCGGACGCCCGCGGTCACGGGCGGGTCCCAGGCGTCGTCGACCACCCGGTCGAGCTCGTCGCCGTCGACCCGGCGCAGGTAGTCGAGGGTGAGGGCGTGCACGTCGCGGTGGTAGCCGCCCAGCAGGCCGAGGTCGGCCACCCGCACGGCGTCGACCTCGGCACTGTCGTGGCCGTAGCCGATGTCGGAGCGCGAGAAGGGCAGGTCGAAGCGGTCGGCCCACGACTCCCAGGCCTGGGGCACCCCGGCGAGGGCGGCCACGTGGTCGTCCTGCACCCGGGCGGTGTGCCAGAGCAGCCAGGCGATCGGGTTGCCGCGTCCCCCCGGCCGCACGTGGGCGTCCTCGGGGCCGAGCCCGTCGAGCGCCGCGGCGTACAGCTCCTGGATGCGCTCGGCGTGGTCGGCCAGCAGGTCTCGGGTCTCCATGGCGGGGGAGTACCCCGACGGGCGGCTCCCGGCCGGGGCGGCGCGCGGGTTAGGCGGACCTTATTTGAAAGGGCCGGAGCAATAAGAGCACACTGGCGTTGTGGAAATGATCCAGGCGACCGACCAGCCGACGCGTGAGCGCGTCGCACGGTCGATCCTGGACGGAGGACCCTCCACCGCGGCGGCCCTGGCCGACCGGCTCCACCTCACGCCGGCCGCGGTGCGCCGCCACCTCGACCAGCTGGTCGAGGAGGGCGCCATCGAGGCCCGTGACCCCCGGCCCCGCGGCCACCGCGGTCGTGGCCGTCCCGCGCGCGAGTTCGCCCTCACCGACGCCGGTCGCGACCGCTTCGACCAGGCCTACGACGACCTGGCCGTGCAGGCGATGCGCTTCCTCGCCGAGACCGGCGGCCCGCAGGCCGTGCGGGCCTTCGCCGAGCGCCGGGCGACCGGCATGGAGCAGCGCTTCGCCACGGTGCGCGAGAGCAATCCCGAGCTCGAGGCGTCGGAAGCGCTCGCGCGGGCACTCTCCGAGGAGGGGTACGCCGCCACCGTGCGCGACGTACCGGTCGGCGAGCAGCTCTGCCAGCAGCACTGCCCCGTCTCCCACGTGGCCCACGAGTTCCCCGAGCTGTGCGAGGCCGAGACCGAGGCGATCGGCCGGATGCTCGGCCGCCACGTCCAGCGTCTCGCGACCATCGCCCACGGCGACGGCGTCTGCACCACCTGCATCCCCGACACCCAGCCCCCGACCAGGAAGGTCTCACGATGACCAGCATCGAAGAGCTGAACCCCGAGCTGAAGGGCATCGGCCGCTACGAGTTCGGCTGGGCCGACAGCGACGACGCCGGCGCGACCGCGCAGCGTGGTCTCAGCGAGGCGGTCGTGCGCGACATCTCCTCCAAGAAGTCCGAGCCCGACTGGATGCTCGACCTGCGCCTGAAGGGCCTCAAGCTCTTCGGCCGCAAGCCGATGCCCACCTGGGGCTCCGACCTCGGCGGGATCGACTTCGACAACATCAAGTACTTCGTGCGGTCCACCGAGAAGCAGGCGCAGACCTGGGAGGACCTCCCCGAGGACATCAAGAACACCTACGACAAGCTCGGCATCCCCGAGGCCGAGAAGGCCCGCCTGGTCTCCGGCGTCGCCGCGCAGTACGAGTCCGAGGTCGTCTACCACAAGATCAACGAGGAGCTGGAGGCCCAGGGCGTCCTCTTCCTCGACACCGACACCGCGCTCAAGGAGCACCCGGAGATCTTCCAGGAGTACTTCGGCACGGTGATCCCGGTCGGCGACAACAAGTTCTCCGCGCTCAACTCCGCGGTGTGGTCGGGTGGCTCCTTCATCTACGTCCCCAAGGGCGTCCACGTCGAGATCCCGCTGCAGGCCTACTTCCGGATCAACACCGAGAACATGGGCCAGTTCGAGCGCACGCTGATCATCGCCGACGAGGGCTCCTACGTGCACTACGTCGAGGGCTGCACCGCGCCGATCTACTCCTCCGACTCGCTGCACTCGGCCGTCGTGGAGATCGTGGTCAAGAAGAACGCGCGGGTGCGCTACACGACCATCCAGAACTGGTCCAACAACGTCTACAACCTCGTCACCAAGCGGGCGACCTGCGAGGCCGGCGCGACCATGGAGTGGGTCGACGGCAACATCGGCTCCAAGGTGACGATGAAGTACCCCGCGGTCTACCTGATGGGCGAGCACGCCAAGGGCGAGACGCTCTCCATCGCCTTCGCGGGCGAGGGCCAGCACCAGGACGCCGGCGCCAAGATGGTGCACGCGGCCCCGCACACCTCGAGCTCGATCCTGAGCAAGTCGGTGGCGCGCGGCGGCGGGCGCACGTCCTACCGCGGGCTGGTGCAGGTCAACGAGGGCGCCCACGGCTCGCGCAGCAACGTGCTGTGCGACGCCCTGCTGGTCGACCAGATCAGCCGCTCCGACACCTACCCCTACGTCGACATCCGCGAGGACGACGTGTCGATGGGCCACGAGGCGAGCGTCTCCAAGGTCTCCGACGACCAGCTCTTCTACCTGATGTCGCGAGGCATGGAGGAGGACGAGGCGATGGCGATGATCGTGCGCGGCTTCGTCGAGCCGATCGCCAAGGAGCTGCCGATGGAGTACGCCCTCGAGCTCAACCGCCTCATCGAGCTGCAGATGGAGGGCGCGGTCGGCTGACGCCGCAGCGCCCCGCCTCCCGCACGACCCCGATCCCAGGAGAGACCTTTCGTGACCGTGACTGACGCTGCCCGCGAGAGCGTGCGCGACGCGCTCGAGCAGGACCAGGTGGTGTCCCACCTCAACCCGCCGCCGAGCTACGACCTCGACGACCACCCGGTGCCCACCGGGCGCGAGGAGGTGTGGCGCTTCACGCCGATCAAGCGGCTGCGCGGCATCCTCGACGGTGAGAAGTCCGACGCCCACCTGACCTGGGAGACGCAGGTGCCCGAGGGCATCACGATCTCGACGGTCTCGGCGGCCGAGGCGCGTGAGCTCGGCGAGCTGCCGCCCAGCGAGCGTCCCGCCGCGCTGGCGATCGCCCGTGCGGGCGGCGCGACGCTGATCGACGTGCCGGCCGACTTCGACGGCGACGAGCCGCTGCTGCTGCACCTGCACGGCGAGTCGGTCGACGACCTGGTGTGGGGGCAGCTGCTCTTCCGCATCGGCAACCACGCTCGAGTGACGATCGTGGTCAGCCACACCGGATCGGCCCGCTACTGCGCCACCACGTCGTACGTCGTGGGCGACGGCGCCCAGGTCAACGTGCTCACGCTGCAGGACTGGGCCGACGACGCGGTGCACCTCGCGCGCGACGCCGTCCGGGTCGGTCGTGACGCCAGCGTGCGCCACAGCGCGATCAGCTTCGGCGGCGACGTGGTCCGGATGCACGCCAACGTCGAGTACGCCGGCCCCGGCGGCGAGGCCGAGATGCTCGGTCTCTACTTCGCCGATGCCGGTCAGCACCTCGAGCACCGGCTCTTCGCCGACCACAACGCCCCGCGCACCAAGAGCAACGTCGTCTACAAGGGCGCACTGCAGGGCGACGGCGCGCACACCGTGTGGATCGGCAACGTCCTGATCCGCAAGATCGCCGAGGGCATCGAGACCTTCGAGGAGAACCGCAACCTGGTCCTCACCGACGGCTGCCAGGCCGACTCGGTGCCCAACCTCGAGATCGAGACCGGGGAGATCGAGGGAGCGGGCCACGCCTCGGCGACCGCCCGCTTCGACGACAACCAGCTCTTCTACCTGCGCTCGCGCGGGATCAGCGAGGAGGAGGCGCGCCGCCTGGTGCTGCACGGCTTCTTCCAGGACGTCATCCGCAAGATCGGCGTCCCCTCGATCGAGGAGCGCCTCACGGCCACGGTCGAGGAGGAGCTCGCGAAGAACGTGCTGGGCGGATCGCTGGTGGCGGAGGGCGCCTGATGGCCTTCGAGCGCGCCTGCGCCCTCTCCGAGCTGACCGCCGACACCCCGCTGCGGGTCGAGCTGGGCGACGTCGACGTCGCCGTGGTGCGCCACGGTGACGACGTCTTCGCCATCGAGGACGAGTGCAGCCACGCGGCCGTCGCGCTCTCCGAGGGCGACGTGGAGGACTGCACCATCGAGTGCTGGCTCCACGGCTCCCGCTTCGACCTCCGCACGGGGGATCCCACCGGCCTCCCCGCCACCGAGCCCGTCCCCGTCTTCTCCGTCAAGGTCGACGGCGACGACGTGCTCGTCGACATCCCCTGAACACCACGAACTCACTGGGCCCTGACGGGCTCGACCAACGACAAGGAGCACCACGCATGGCCACCCTGGAGATCAAGGACCTCCACGTCACCGTCGCCACCGAGGACGGTCCCAAGGAGATCCTCAAGGGCGTCGACCTCACCATCAACGAGGGCGAGACGCACGCGATCATGGGCCCCAACGGGTCCGGCAAGTCGACCCTGGCCTACTCCATCGCGGGCCACCCGCGCTACCAGGTGACGCAGGGCTCGGTGACGCTCGACGGCGTCGACGTGCTCGAGATGAGCGTCGACGAGCGCGCCCGCGCCGGCCTCTTCCTGGCGATGCAGTACCCGGTGGAGGTGCCCGGCGTCTCGGTCGCCAACTTCCTGCGCACCGCCAAGACCGCGGTCGACGGCGAGGCCCCCAAGCTGCGCACCTGGGTCAAGGACGTCAACACCGCCATGGAGGCGGTCAAGATGGACCCCACCTTCTCCCAGCGCTCGGTCAACGAGGGCTTCTCCGGCGGTGAGAAGAAGCGTCACGAGATCGTGCAGCTGGAGCTGCTCGACCCCAAGGTCGCGGTGCTCGACGAGACCGACTCCGGCCTCGACATCGACGCGCTCAAGATCGTGAGCGAGGGCGTCAACCGCTTCAAGGCCGAGGGCGACAAGGGCGTGCTGCTGATCACGCACTACACCCGCATCCTGCGCTACATCACCCCCGACTTCGTGCACGTCTTCGTCGACGGCAAGGTGGCCGAGCAGGGTGGCCCCGAGCTCGCCGAGGCGCTCGAGGCCGAGGGTTACGACAAGTACGTCAACGCGAAGGTCTGACCCACAAGGACCCGGGTGGTCGAGGAGGTCGCGCAGCGACCGTCTCGAGACCGGGCGACACACAGGACCCGGGTGGTCGAGGAGGTCGCGCAGCGACCGTCTCGAGACCCGGTGACACACAGGACCCGGGTGGTCGAGGAGGTCGCGCAGCGACCGTCTCGAGACCCGGTGAGACGAAAGGACTGCAGATGACCCACGACCTCGACGGGCTGCTGCCCGGGCTCGACGTCATCCGCAAGGACTTCCCGATCCTGGAGCGGCGCCTGGCCGACGACCTCCCGCTGGTCTACCTCGACAGCGCCAACACCAGCCAGAAGCCGCAGGTCGTGATCGACTCGATGGTCGACCACCTCGAGCGGCACAACGCCAACGTGGCGCGCGCGATGCACCAGCTCGGTGCCGAGGCGAACGAGGCCTTCGAGTCCGCGCGCGACACGGTGGCGCGCTTCGTCAACGCGCCGTCGCGCGACGAGGTGATCTTCACCAAGAACGCCTCCGAGGCGCTCAACCTGGTCGCCAACACCCTGGCCTGGGCCGACGGTCCGCTCGGCGTGGGCGAGGGCGACCGCGTGGTGATCACCGAGATGGAGCACCACTCCAACATCGTGCCGTGGCAGCTGCTCACCCAGCGCAAGGGTGCCGAGCTGCGCTGGTTCGGGCTCACCGACGACGGCCACCTCGACCTCTCGAACATCGACGAGCTCATCACCGAGCGCACCAAGGTGGTGGCGCTGACCTGGGTCTCCAACATGCTCGGCACCATCAACCCGGTCGCCGAGATCGCCCGGCGCGCCCACGAGGTCGGTGCGCTCGTCGTCGTCGACGCCTCGCAGGCCGCGCCGCAGCTGCGGGTCGACGTGCAGGCCGTGGGCGCCGACTTCCTGGCCTTCACCGGCCACAAGGTCACGGGGCCGACGGGCATCGGTGTGCTCTGGGGGCGTCACGAGCTGCTCGCCCAGCTGCCGCCCTTCCTCGGCGGCGGCGAGATGATCGAGACCGTCGCGATGGAGCGCTCGACATACGCCGCCCCGCCGCACCGCTTCGAGGCCGGCACCCCGCCGATCGCCGAGGCGGTCGGGCTCGCCACCGCACTCGACTACCTCGCCGAGATCGGGCTCGACGCGATCCACCGCCACGAGCAGGCGCTCACCGGCCACCTGCTAGGCGGGCTGGCCGACATCCCGGGCGTGACCGTGCTCGGCCCGCTCGACACGACGGAGCGCGGGGGAGCGGTCGCCTTCGAGATCGAGGGCGTCCACCCCCACGACGTGGCCCAGCTGCTCGACAGCCGCGGCATCGCCGTCCGGGCGGGTCACCACTGCGCCAAGCCGGCGCACAAGCGCTTCGGGGTGCAGAGCTCGACCCGGGCGTCGTCGTACCTCTACACGACGCCGAGCGAGGTGGACGCCCTGCTCGAGGGAATCATCGCCACCCAGGACTACTTCAAGGTCAGGTGAGCAGCATGGACCTCGACAGCCTCTACCAGGAGATCATCCTGGACCACTACCGCAACCCGCACCACGCGGGCCTGCGGGACCCCTTCGAGTCCGAGGTGCACCACGTCAACCCGACGTGCGGCGACGAGATCACCCTGCGGGTGCACCTCGACGACGGCGTCGTGCGCGACGTGTCGTACGACGCCGAGGGCTGCTCCATCAGCCAGGCCGCCGCCTCGGTGATGGCCGACCTGGTGATCGACAAGCCGCTGACCGACGCGCTGGCCAAGCACGAGGCCTTCCTCGAGCTGATGCAGTCGCGTGGCACGATCGAGCCCGACGAGGACGTCCTCGAGGACGGCATCGCCTTCGCCGGTGTCTCGAAGTTCCCCGCGCGCGTGAAGTGCGCCCTGCTCTCCTGGATGGCGTTCAAGGACGCCGCCTCCACCGCCCTCGCGACCGATGCTCCCAAGGAGGACGCATGACGCAGCACCCCGTCACCCCCGACCACAGCGACCTGCCCGACGTGCCCGCCGCCTCGGGTGGCGCCACCACGGCCGTCGCGAAGGACGACGTCTTCGAGGCGATGAAGGACGTCGTCGACCCCGAGCTCGGCATCAACGTCGTCGACCTCGGCCTGGTCTACGACGTGCACATCGACGACGCCTCCGCCGCGGTGCTCGACATGACGCTCACCTCCGCGGCGTGTCCGCTGACCGACGTCATCGAGGAGCAGACCAACTCCGCCCTCGAGGGCCTCGTCTCCGACGTCACGATCAACTGGGTCTGGATGCCCCCGTGGGGTCCCGACAAGATCACCGACGACGGTCGCGAGCAGCTCCGCGCCCTCGGCTTCAACGTCTGACGCGAAGAGGTCGAGCGAGCCCCGCGACCGAGGCACGAGGTCGCGACGGGCGGGTCGAGACCCGGTGACCGGCTCGCTCACCCCAGCCCCGCGCCCCCGGCTGGTCGAGGAGGTCGCGCAGCGACCGTCTCGAGACTCGGTGACCGGCTCTCTGACCCCAGCCCCCGCTGGTCGAGCCTGTCGAGACCCGGTGACCGGCTCGCTCACCCAGCCCCCGCTGGTCGAGCCTGTCGAGACCCGGTGACCGGCTCGCTCACCCCAGCCCCCGCTGGTCGAGCCTGTCGAGACCCGTGGACCGCCCCGTAGGTTGACCACATGCCCAGCACCCCCACGGTCGCGGTCCCGACCGACGCCGGTGACATGCCCGCCCACGTCTGGCTCCCCGAGTCGGGCAGCGGCCCGGGCATCCTGCTGCTCCAGGAGATCTTCGGCATCAGCCGCTACGTCGAGCAGCGCGCCCAGGACCTCGCCGACCTGGGGTACGTCGTCCTCGCGCCCGAGGTCTTCTGGCGGCTCGGTGTCGCACGCGTGCCCGAGGGACCGGACGCCCTCGACCGCGCCATGGGTCTGCTCCAGCAGGTCGACTGGGACGCCGCCGTCGGCGACGTGAGCGCCGCCCTCGACGTGCTTCGCGGCCGAGACGAGGTGCGCGGCCGGACGGGCGTCGTCGGCTTCTGCTTCGGTGGGGGACTGGCCTTCAACCTGGCCGCCGTCCGCGACCCCGACTGCCTGGTCAGCTACTACGGCTCCGCGCTCCCCGGCCTGCTCGGTCTCGCGCCGCAGGTCACTGCGCCGTCGTTGCACCACTTCGGCCTCGACGACTCGTTCATCCCGCCCGAGACGGTGGCGGAGATCCAGAGGGCGGTCGAGCGTGACGAGGTCGACTTCCACCTCTACGACGGCGCCGACCACGCCTTCGACAACCCGGACATGCCTCAGCTCCACGATCCCGGGGCCTCCGCGCTGGCGTGGGAGCGCACGGCGGGCTTCCTGGGCCGGCGACTGCCTGTCGGCTGACCCGCACCGGGGTGAGACCTACGATCCGAGGGTGAGCCCGTCGGGAGCCGTCCGCCCCGCCCGGATCGAGGACGCCGCGCAGATGGCGCGGGTCAACGTGCAGTGCTGGCACGAGACCTACCGGGGTCTCATGCCCGACGCCGTGCTCGACGACCCGACCCTGCTGGGGAGGCGCGAGACGTTCTGGACGGCGGCGCTGTCGGACGAGCGCTACCGCGACAACGTGGTGGCGGTGGCAGAGCGGGACGCGGAGCTCGTCGGGATCGCCATGTCGGGCCCGCCCCTGGACACCGGGGCCCGGTGGAGCCGGCAGGTCTACGTGCTCTACGTGCTGGCCGCCCACCACGGGACCGGCGTCGGACCTGCGCTGCTGGAGGCCGTGGTCCCCCCTGAGGAGTCGGTGGCTCTCTGGGTGGCCGACCCAACCCACGTGCCCAGAGGTTCTACCGCAAGCACGGCTTCGTCCCCGACGGCGCGAGCACGGTCGACTCAGGGACGCCGGAGATCCGCATGGTCCGCGACGGCAGGCCTCGCGGCTGATGCTCCGGCGGGCCCGGCCTCACGGGACGCCGAGCGCCACGCCGTGCCGCCGGGTGACCTCCAGGATCGCGGGCATGGACTCCTCGACCGGCCGGTCCGCCGGGACCGAGCTGGCGAAGTCGGCGAAGAAGCGCCCGGCGCCCACGCCGGACGTGATCGCGAGGAAGCGGGCCGAGTCGCCGACCACCGCGAAGGTGCTCGGGCGCCCGGCGGGGAACACGACCACCCCGCCGGGCTCGACGTCGTACGACGTGCCCTCCACGACCGCGGTGACCCGGCCCTCCACGAGGTAGAGGACCCCGGTCCACGGCGAGACGTGCGGGGGTGCCATGGGCGCCGCGGGTGCGCTCACCTCGAAGACCTCGAAGGCGCCCTCGTCGTCCTGCACGAGGGCCTTGGCGACGTGGTCGCCGTCGATCATGGGGTGGTGGTGGCCCTCTCCGGGCCTCACGTGGATGGTCATGTCTCCTCCTCCGGTGCGTTCGGGAGCAGCATGCGACGGTCGCGCGGCACGACCACGAGTGGTGCGCTACTCGACCCCCAGGACGTCGGCCAGGGCGGTGCGCTCCGAGACGCCGAGCTTGCGGCTCGAGCGGTAGAGGTGACCCTCGACCGTCCGCACCGAGACGGTGAGCCGCTCCGCGATCTGCTTGTTGGACAGTCCCCGAGCGGCCAGCACGGCGATCTCACGCTCCCGGACGGTCAGGGGCAGCGGGTGGGCTGCGGCCGCCAGGGCGGGCGTCCGCGCACCGGAGCGCCCCGCCCACCGCTCGGCCAGCGCCGCGGCGGTGAGCGCCGAGCCTCGTCGCCGCTGACGACGGTGCACCTCGGCCGCCTGGGCCGCGGCGTCACCGGCGGCGACGAGGTCGCCGAGCCGCGCCCAGAGGTCGGCGGCCTCGAGCAGGGCCTGCCCGTCGGCCTCGGCCCAGGCCCGGGCGTGGGCGCCGGCCACGGCGGCCCGCGGCCCGAGCGCGGCGAGCCTGTTGAGCCGGGGCACCGCCCCGCTGGCGTCCCCGAGCTGGACGGCCGTCTGCCACGCCAGCACCTCGTAGGCGGCCGCGCCCGTCTCGCGCGCGAGGTCGGCCGCTGCGACGGCGTGCTCGAGGGCCACGGAGGTCGACCCCGCGGCGGCCGCGCCCCAGGCGCGTGCCAGGAGGTCGTCGGGCGCGAAGAGCCGGTAGGCCGGGTGCTGTCCGGCGCCGATGTCCGTCACCAGGGGGGCGGACGGCCCGGCCCGGCCCGCCTGGCCCAGGGCCGTGGCCAGGAGGGTGCGGCAGCGGAAGCGGAACTCGTGCCCCGAGCCGGCGAGCCCGGCCCACGCCTCGTGCAGGGCGCGCAGTGCCTCGCCGACCCGGCCCGCAGCGAGCGCGGCGTGGCCGGCGACGACCAGCCCCATCAACCTGGCCGGTCCGGGCAGGTCGGCCGACGCGGACTGCATCCTCCGGGCGAGGTCCTCGGCCCGGTCAGGTGCGCCGAGGAGGCGCTGCCCCAGCACCTGCAGGTCCGCCAGGCCGAAGCCGGGGATGACCGTGGGCACCCGATCGGCCGTCAGCCCGCCCACGTCGGCGGCCTCCTCGAGCAGCTCGGGCTCCCCGGTGACGGCGGCGGCCGCGGAGACCGCCGACGCGACGAGGATGCGGGCCAGGTCGTCCGGGAGGTCGCTGCGCAGCAGTGCGGGTCCTCGGGCCAGCACGCCGGAGAGCTCGCCGCGTGCGGCGTCGAGGGCGAGGGTCATCCCCGCGACGTGCAGGGATGCGGCTCCGGCGGCCTCGGCCGCGGCGAGGGCCCGACGGGCCTCGTCCGGCCGTGCCATCGTCCACAGCAGGTTGCCGGTGCGGTGCACGTGCACCATCGCACGTGTGCCGGCGTCCGGAGCGCTGCGAGCCAGGTCCGTGAGGGTCGTCTCGGCCTCCTCCCCGCGACTCAGCCACGACAGGATCGAGGCGTGCACGAGGCGGGCGGCGGGATCGCCCGTGGAGGCCGCCGCGCGGGCGAGCCGCTCGGCCAGCGGCAGGTCGTACACACGGGTGGCCGCCTGGGCGGCTCGGAGGAACACCTGGTGGTCCGGTGGCAGGTCGGACTCGAGGGTGAGCACCGCCCGGGCGATCAGGTCCCTCTTCGCGTCGAGGGTCGGCGCGACGAGCCCGCGCAGGCGGCGGGCCCGGAGCCGGCCCATGGTCGCCCGGCGGACCTCGCCGTACAGCGGGTGCACCAGCCGGGCGACGAGACCGTCGGAGCGCACCAGTCCCCGCGCCTCGGCCTCCTCCAAGTCCGCCACCGACGTCAGCGAGGACAGGGTCCTCACCGACACGGGCTCCGCCAGTGCCACCAGGTCCACGACGTCGCGCACGCTCCCGGTGAGTGCGCCGATCTGGCGCTCCAGCAGGTGGGCCAGCTCGGGGGTGAGGGTGGGCTCGCTGGTCCACCGCCAGATCCCGGAGGCGGGCGTGATGCGCCCCGCGTCGACCTCGCCGGCCAGCAGGTGCCGCAGGAAGAGCGGACTCCCCTCGGTGAGGGCCCACAGCCGGTGCGCGGAGGCCGACTCCACCGGCCCTCCGAGCACACGGGCCACCAGCGCCGTGAGCTGGGCGACGTCGAGCGGGGCGAGGTCGAGACGCGGGAGGTCCTCGTCCTTCCACAGCGCGGCGACCGTGTCGCTGGTCGGCTCGCCCGTCCGGAGCGTGACCACGACCGGGGCGAGCCGTCGCACCACCACGCGGTGCAGCACGATCGCGGAGTGCTCGTCGAGCAGGTGGGCGTCGTCGACGGCCAGCACCAGCGGCTGCCGTTGAGCGATCTGCTCCAGGGCTCCGCCGATCGTCGCGGCGGCCTCGCCGCCCGGGACGCCGAGGAGGCCGGCGAACGCACCGAGGGGGAAGGGCCGCGCGGCCACGCTGCCGTGGCCCCACACGACCGATGCTCCGGCGCCGGTGGCGACCGCGACTGCCTCGCGAGCGAGGCGGGTCTTGCCCACGCCCACGGGGCCTGCCACCACGATCCCCGCCGCACCGGGCCGGATGGCCACCGCGACCCTGCGCAGCTCGTCGTCACGTCCGGTGAGCGGCCACGGCCGCTCCATGGGGGTCAGGCTAGCGAGACCGAGTCGGGTAGTGCACTACTCGTCGCCACCGGTCTGGTCGGCCCCAGAGTCCGTCCATGAGCACCCGAACCGTCCTGGTGAGCGGCGCGAGCCGCGGCATCGGCCGGGCAATCGCCGTCCGCCTGGCACGCTCCGGCTGGCGCGTCTACGGCGGTGTCCGCACCGACGCTGCGTCGCAGGACCTGGCCGCCGAGTCCGAGATGATCACGCCCGTCGAGCTCGACGTGACCGTCCCCGCGCACCTCGAGGCGCTCGACCGACTGCTGCCGCCGCAACTCGACGCTCTGGTCAACAACGCGGGCGTCGCCGTCGCGGGTCCTCTGGAGACGTTGTCGCGCGACGACATGCACCGCCAGCTCGACGTCAACCTCGTGGGACCGCTCGCGCTGACCCGGGGAGTGCTGCCCCGGTTGCGCCGGGCCCGGGGGCGGGTGGTCTTCGTCTCCTCGATCAACGGCCGGGTCTCCTTCCCCTTCACCGGCATCTACAACGCCTCCAAGTACGCGACCGAGGCGGTGGCCGACTGCCTCCGGGTGGAGCTGCGGCCCTTCGGGGTGCAGGTGGGTCTCGTGGAGCCGGGAGTCATCGACACCGACCCCTGGCACGAGATGGACCGGACCCTCGACGACCTCGAGGCCGGCCTCGCCCCTGAGCACCGCGAGCTCTACGCGCCGCACTTCGCCGGGGAGCGCCGGCTGATCGAGAAGATCCACCAGAACGCCAAGCCACCCGAGCAGGTCGCGGTAGCCGTCGAGCGCCAGCTCGACCGGCCGCGGATGCGGCCCCGCACGCTGGTCGGGGGCGACGCCCGCGCGATCCTCGGGGCGAAGGCGCTGCTGCCGTCGCGTGCCCTGGACGCCGTCTGGGCCGGCGGTATCGGAGTCTGAGCGCGACGCCGCGCGAGCGGGCGCGGTCAGAGGCGATCGAGGAAGCGGAGCACGCGGTCGGTCAGCAGCCGCGCGGCGTCGGCGTCGTACGCCGGCAGCGAGGAGTCGGTGAAGACGTGCTGGTCGCCCGGGTAGAGGAAGAGCTCCGCCTGGTCGGTGGAGGCGACGAGCTCGCGGGCGAAGTCGAGGTCGCCGCCCTCCTCGGCGAAGAAGGGGTCGGCGTCCATGCCGTGCACCTGCACCGGGACGCCCTCGGGCCACCGCTCGCCGAACTCCGAGACCGGGAGGCAGGCGTGCAGCAGCAGCGCGCCGCGTGCGTCGGGGCGGGTCTGGGCGAGCTGCTGGGCGGGCATCGCGCCCATCGAGAGGCCGGCGTACACCAGTCCGTCCGACGACGAGGAGGGCGCGGCGGCCACGCCACGCTCGAGCAGCACACCGAAGCCGATGCTGTGGGCGTGGGCCATGCCCTCGTCGATCGTCGCGAACGTGCGGCCGTCGAAGAGGTCCGGCGTGTGCACGGTGTGCCCGGCCCCGCGCAGCTCCTCGGCGAAGGCGGCGACGCCGTCGGTGAGCCCCTGGACGTGGTGGTAGAGGACGACCTCGGTCATGGCGCGAGTCCTTGCTATTGATCCAACAATCCCGAACGTTCTGTGAGACTAGACTGATGCCGCCATGGCCAGCAACCCCCCTCCCGACTACGAGCTCGACGAGCGTCTCGCCCTCACCACGGCCGAGCAGGTCCGCGCGCTGGGCAACCCGCTGCGGACGACGCTGCTGCGCCTGCTGCACGAGCGCGCCGCCACGGTGACCGAGCTCGCCGCGGCCGTCGAACGGCCCAAGAGCACGGTCGCGCACCACGTCAAGGTGCTCGCCGACGCCGGGCTGCTGCGCGTGGTCCGGACCCGGCGGGTGCGGGCCATCGAGGAGCGCTTCTACGGGCGCACCGCCCGGATGTTCTACGTCGCGGCGGAGCGCGGCGACGGCGAGGACCTCCCGACGGACTTCAACGACTTCGAGGTGGCCGCGGCAGAGTCCGCGGCGGCCTTCCGCGAGGGACGGCTGTGGGGCTTCATCCGGCACGCGCGACTCCCCGAGGAGCGCGCGGGGGAGTTCTGGGACCGGATCGCCGCCTTGGTGCGCGAGTTCGACGAGCTGCCGCGCGACGGCGACACCGTCTACGGCTTCGCCGTGGGCATCTACCCGACCGACCACCCGCGGCTGCCGAGCCCCGAGTGAGTCCCGAGTGAGTCCCGGGTGAGCGACGTGCGTGAGGTGCTCGTGCCAGTCGAGCGCTGGGCGCGCTGGCGGGAGAACTTCGCGACCCGGCACGGGGAGACCACGGCGACGGTGAGCGGCGACGCCCTGCGCGGGGAGGCGGCCGACGGGTCGGTCTTCGAGGCGCGGGGCCCGCTCGACCAGGTGTGGGACGACGCAGCGCTCGCACCCGAGGGGACCTGGGGCGTGCTGCTGGTGCGCAAGGGCGGCTTCGCAGTGGCGCGGCTGCACGGGCCGGAGGTCGCGGAGTCGAAGGTGGGGCAGCGCCACGTGCAGGGGCGCACCAAGGCGGGTGGGCAGAGCCAGCAGCGCTTCGCCCGGCGCCGGGCCAACCAGGCGCGGGCGGCGTACGACGCCGCGGCCGACCACGCCGCTCGGCTGCTGGCCGGTGACGAGTCGGTCGAGCGGGTCGTGACCGGCGGCGACCGTGACGCCGTGGCCGCGGTGCTCGAGGACCCGAGGCTCCGCGGCCTGCGGGTGGTCGACCCCTGGCTCCCGGTGCCAGACCCCCGCCGCAGCGTGCTGGAGCAGGCCGTGCGCGACGCGACGAGCGTGCGGGTGCGCGTCACCAACGCCTGAGCGTCAGCGGCTGCGCTGGCGCTCCAGCTCCTCGGCGCTGACCGAGCCGCCGGCGCGCCTGGTCACGACGTACAGCGCCACGACCACGCCCCACGACAGCAGGCTCAGCAGGATCTGCGAGCGGGTGTCGGCGGTGAACATCATCTGCACCAGGATCGCGACGATGCCCACGATCGCGACGATGGTGAGTGCCGGGTAGGCCCACATCCGCACCACCAGCTCGTCGTCGGGAGTACGACGGCGCAGCAGCAGCTGGCTGATCGAGATCAGCAGGTAGACGAAGAGGATCACCGCGCCGGAGGAGTTGAGCAGGAAGAGGAAGACGGTGTCGGGGGAGACGTACGCCGCGACCACGCTGAGGAAGCCGATCACGGTGGAGAAGAGGATCGCGTTGCGCGGGACGCCGCTGCCACTCACCTTCGTCAGCACCTGCGGCGCCTCGCGCCGGTCGGCCAGCACGAAGATCATCCGCGAGGCGGTGTAGAGCCCGGAGTTCAGGCACGACAGCACGGCGGTGAGCACGACGGCGTTCATCAGGTGGTCGGCGTACGGGATGCCCATCTCGCTGAAGGCGGCGACGTACGGCGAGGCGCCGAGCTCGTTGTCGTCCCAGGGCACGATCAGGACCAGCAGCACCATCGAGCCGACGAAGAAGGTCGCGACCCGGATGATCACCGACTGGGTGGCCTTGGCGATCGCGCGCTCGGGGTCGCTGGACTCCGCGGCGGCGACGGTGGCGATCTCGGCGCCCACCATCGAGAAGACCACGACCACGATGCTGGCGAAGATGGCGCCCACGCCGTTGGGGAAGAAGCCGCCCTGGCTGGTCATCAGGCTGACGTCGAAGTCCTTGTCGGGCCACAGGCCGACGACGAAGAGCGTGCCCAGCACCAGGAAGGCGATGATCGCGAAGACCTTGATGCCGGCGAACCAGTACTCGAACTCGCCGTAGGAGCGCACCGAGACCAGGTTGGTGGCCGTCATCAGCACCATCAGCACCAGCGAGACCAGCCACAGGGGCGCGTCGATCCAGAAGCGCAGGATCTCCGCGCCCGCGACCGCCTCGAAGCCGACGACGATGACCCAGAAGTACCAGTAGAGCCAGGCGACGGAGAAGCCCGCCCAGCCGCCCAGTGCCCGCCGCGCGTAGTCGGCGAAGGACCCGGTCGAGGGATTGGCCGTCGCCATCTCGCCCAGCATCCGCATCACCAGGATGATCAGCAGCCCGGTGATCAGGTAGGAGAGGAAGGCCGACGGCCCGGTCTGGTTGATCACCACGCCGGAGCCCACGAAGAGGCCCGCGCCGATGACGCCGCCGATCGCGATCATGGTCAGGTGCCGCTGCTTGAGACCCTGCTGCAGCCCCGGTGTCGCCGCGGAGCCTCCGGGCTGGTCGGTGTCGGTGGCCATGGTGACCTCGCTCGCTCTCGACGATGGTTGCCCCACGCATCCAATACCCCGGACGTCCGCGCCCCACGCACCGACACCCGAACCTCCCACGCAGGACCGCGCCGACCTGCGACGATGACGCCCGTGTGGGAGCCGCACCCGGACTGGCAGCCGCTGCCCGGCGGGCCGTCCGGTGCGCGGCTGTGGCGCGTCGAGGCCGACGGGCGCGGCTGGGTCGTCAAGCGGCTGGCCCGACCCGACGTCGACGAGCCGGCCGTGGTCGGTCGCGCCGACCACCCGGGCTACTGGCGCCGCGAGGCCCACGTCGCGCAGGCGCCCGGCTTCGTCGACGGGCCCGGCCTGGTCCCGGCGGGCTTCGGCGCTGTCGAGGAGGACGCCGACGGCGTCACGGTCTGGGCCGAGGAGGTGCTCGGCGAGCCGCCCACGGGGCTGCTGGTGGCCCGGTGCCTGGGCAGCTTCGCGTCGGCGGCGTACGACGCGCCGGCCTGGGCGTCGCGGGACCTGCTGCGACGCCGGCTCGAGCTCGCGGAGCAGCGCGGGGGGTGGCGCACGCTGGCGCGCACCACGCTGGCCGACGTCACCGCCGCGCTGTGGGACCGGCGCAGCCACTGGCTCGCGAGGCTCGAGCAGCTGCCGCAGGGCCGGCTGCACGGCGACGCCGTCCCCGGAAACTTCCTGGCGACCCGCGGTGCGGAGGTGGTCACCGCCGACTGGCAGGCGGTCGGGGTGGGTCCGGTGGGCACCGACGTCGGCTACTGGGCGCTCTCCTCGCGGGAGGACTTCGAGGTGCTGCTCGACGCCTTCTGCGTGCCGGGCGTCGACCGCACGTCCGCAGCCGTCGCGGCGCGCGTCACGGCGGCGTACTCGGTGCTCTCGCGCGCGGAGTGGGCGCTCGCGCAGGCCGCGGCGGGAGAGGGCGCGCTGGCCGGGAAGTTCCGCCACCCGGCGGTCGCGCCGTACCTGCGGGCGGTGCAGCGGCAGTTCCCGCAGATCGAGGCGCTGCTGTGAGCGGTCTCGCCGACCCCCGCGCGCTGCTCGGGCGCTGGCGGCTGGAGCGCGTGGTCGAGGACCGCAGGGCAGGGGAGCACCACGAGATCGAGGGCACGCTCGAGATCGTCGAGGCCGGCGCGGAGCTGCGCTGGGAGGAGTCGCTGGTCTGGCACCGCCACGACGGCGACGTGGAGGCGCGGCGCGGGCTGCGGCTGGCGCGGGTCGACGGCGACTGGTGGGTGCGCTTCGAGGACGGTCGCGACTTCCATCCCTGGGCACCGGGCGAGACCGTGGTGCACCCCTGTGCACCCGACACCTACACGGGCGCGGTCGAGGGCACGCCGCTGCGCTGGACGGTGCGATGGACCGCGCAGGGGCCGGAGAAGGACTACGAGATGACCAGCGTGCTGACACCCGAGGCCAGCCCGGGAGCTGCCCCGGGAGCTAGCCCAGGGTGACGTCGGTGACGATGTCGGACTCGTCGAGGAGGAGGTTGAGCCGGTCGTCGCGGAAGTCCATCGTCGCCATGTGGCCGGGTCGCAGGCGGCGTACCTGCCAGCCCTGCGCCCGCGCCAGCTCCTCGGCCTCGCCGGCGGCGAGGCCGAGGTAGTCGTCGCGGGAGAAGCTCATGCGCCGCGGTGCAGCCGGTCCATCAGCTTCCACGTGAGCGGCAGCAGCCCGGCCGCGAGCGCGATCTTGAGCGCGTCGCCGAGGAGGTACGGCGTGAGCCCGAGGGCCAGTGCCTCGGGGAGGCTCACACCGAGCGCCACGGCGAGGTAGGGCACCCCGACCGCGTAGATGACGGCGTTGCCGAGCAGCATCGCGCCGGCCGTCTGCCACGGCGAGCGGTCGGCCCCGCGGCGGGCGAGGGCGCCGATCATGGTGGCGGCCAGCAGGAAGCCGATGATGTAGCCGAAGGACGGCAGCGCGAGACCGCCGGAGGTGCCCTGGGCGAACCACGGCATCCCGGCCATGCCGGCGCCCATGTAGAGCACCATCGCGAGCGCGGCGCGCTGCCAGCCGAGGGCCGCGCCGACCGTGAGCGCGGCGAAGGTCTGCATCGTCACGGGCACCGGCGAGCCGGCGACCGGGATCGCGATCTGCGCAGCCAGGCCGGTGAGGGCGGCGCCACCCACCACGAGCGCGGCGTCACGGGTCAGGGTGCCCGGCACCAGGTCGGCGAGCACCAGGCCCTGGCGGGGGAGCGGGGCGGAGAGTGCGGAGCTGGACATGGGACCTCCGGGGGTCGGGGGCGGCCGGGCCGCGTACGACAGCGTTTCTACCAGATGTGAGGAGGGCCTCGCATTGTGAGGTGGTCGACGCACCGGCGATGCGTCGTCGGCGGCCGTCGCCACCTAGACTGCCCGGTCGGCCCTCCCCACGAAAGTCTTCCTCCGTGATCACCGTCTCCCAGCTCGAGGTGCGCGCCGGCGCGCGCCTGCTGATGAGCGACGTCTCCTTCCGGATCGCCACCGGCGACCGCGTCGGCCTGGTCGGGCGCAACGGCGCCGGCAAGACCACGATGACGCGCATCCTGGCGGGCGAGGCGCTCCCGGCGGGCGGGCAGGTCACCCGGTCCGGCTCCGTCGGCTACCTCCCGCAGGACCCGCGCACGGGAGACCTCGAGCAGCTCGCCCGCGACCGCATCCTCGGGGCCCGCGGCCTCGACGACGTCGTACGCCGCCTGCGTGCCGCCGAGGCCGAGATGGGCAGCGACGACGAGGCGGTGCGCGAGCGCGCCATGCGCCGCTACGGCAACGCCGACGCCGAGCTGCACGCCGCCGGGGGGTACGCCGCCGACGCCGAGGCCGCGCAGATCGCCGCCAGCCTGGGCATCGAGGAGCGGCTGCTCGAGCGGCCGCTGCGCACCCTCTCGGGTGGCCAGCGGCGCCGCGTCGAGCTGGCGCGCATCCTCTTCTCCGGCGCCGAGACGCTGCTGCTCGACGAGCCGACCAACCACCTCGACGCCGACTCCGTGGTGTGGCTGCGCGAGTTCCTGCGCACCTTCCCCGGCGGTCTGGTGGTCATCTCCCACGACGTCGCGCTGCTCGACGCGTGCGTCAACAAGGTGCTGCACCTCGACGCCAACCGCTCGGTCGTCGACGTCTACAACATGGGCTGGAAGCGCTACCTGCAGCAGCGCGAGACCGACGAGAAGCGGCGTCGCCGCGAGCGCGTCAACGCCGAGAGCAAGGCCAAGCAGCTCACCGACCAAGCCAACAAGATGCGGGCCAAGGCCACCAAGGCCCAGGCCGCCCAGTCGATGCTGAAGCGGGCCGAGCGCCTGCTGGAGGGCGTCGAGGGCGAGCGTCGCGCCGACCGCGTGGCCCGGATCTCCTTCCCCGAGCCCGCGCCCTGCGGCAAGACCCCGCTGACCGCGCGGGAGCTCTCGAAGTCCTACGGCTCGCTGGAGGTCTTCACCGACGTCGACCTGGCCATCGACCGCGGCAGCCGCGTGGTGATCCTGGGGCTCAACGGCGCCGGCAAGACCACCCTGCTGCGGATCCTGGCGGGCGTCGACTCACCCGACACCGGCATGGTGGTGCCGGGCCACGGCCTCAAGGTCGGCTACTACGCCCAGGAGCACGAGACCCTCGACACCTCGCGCACGGTGCTGCAGAACCTGCACGGCTCGGCGCCGCAGCTCACCGACACCGAGGCGCGCTCGGTTCTCGGCTCCTTCCTCTTCTCCGGCGACGACGCCACCAAGCCCGCAGGGGTGCTGTCCGGTGGCGAGAAGACCCGGCTGGCGCTGGCCGCCCTGGTCGTCTCCAGCGCCAACGTCCTGCTGCTCGACGAGCCCACCAACAACCTCGACCCCGCCTCCCGCGAGGAGGTGCTCGCGGCGATCCGGGCCTACCAGGGTGCGATCGTGCTCGTCACCCACGACGAGGGCGCCGTGCACGCCCTCGAGCCCGACCGGGTGCTGCTGCTGCCCGACGGCGACGAGGACCTCTGGTCGCCCGATTACGCCGACCTGGTCGCGCTCGCCTGACCTCGAGTCCACTCGAGCTCCTAGCGTCGTCGGCGGCGCACCGGGAACAGGAGTGTCGTACCCGGGTGTTGTGATGCAGCGAGCGGAAGTGAGGCGGGATGTCGATGGGCAGTGGGATGCAGCCGTGGTCGGCGCTGCGCGCTGCGCAGCGGCGTGCCGACGGCCAGGACGAGGCGATCACCCGCGGCACGCTGCAGCGCGTGCTGGGGTTCGCGCAGCCGCAGCGGCGGCTGATCGGAGCGTTCCTCGTCGTGGTGGTGCTCGATGCCGCCCTCGTCGTGGCCAACCCCCTGCTGATCAAGCACCTGCTCGACGACGGCATCATCGCGGGCGACGTCGCGGTCGTGGTGTGGCTCGCCCTGGCGATGGCCGGCGTCGCGATCGTCGATGCCGTGCTGGGCGTGGGCTCGGGCTACCTCTCCTCACGCATCGGTGAGCGGCTCATCTTCGACCTGCGCACCCGCGTCTTCGCCCACGTGCAGCGGCTCTCGCTCGCCTTCTTCACCCGCACCCAGACCGGCGCGCTGGTCTCCCGCCTCAACAACGACGTGATGGGCGCGCAGCGTGCCTTCACCTCGGCGCTCTCCGGCACGGTGTCCAACGCGATCAGCGTCGTGGTCGTCGGCATCACCATGTTCGTGCTCAGCTGGCAGGTGACGCTGGCCTGCCTGGCGCTCTTCCCGGTGCTGCTCCTGGCCTCGCGCTGGGTGGGTAGGCAGATCAGCGGGCTGACCCGCCGCCAGATGGACGCCAACGCCGACCTCGGCAACATGATGACCGAGCGCTTCAACGTCGGCGGTGCGCTACTGCTCAAGCTCTTCGGGCGCCGCGACGACGAGGACGCGGCGTACGCCGAGCGGGCCGGGGTCGTGCGCGACCTCGGGGTGCGCATCAGCCTGGTCACCCGCATCTTCATGGCCGTGATGATGCTGATCCCCGCCCTGGCGACGGCCCTCGTCTACGGCGTGGGCGGTGCCCTCGCGGTGCAGGGCTCGATGACCATCGGCACGCTGACCGCGCTCGCCACGCTGCTGCTGCGGCTGCTGGGCCCGCTCCAGGGGCTCTCCAACGTGCGGGTCGACGTCATGACCGCGCTCGTCAGCTTCGAGCGGGTCTTCGAGGTCCTCGACCTGCGCTCCACGGTGGCCGAGCGTCCCGACGCCACCGTGCTGCCGCGAGGTGCCTCCAGGGTCGAGTTCGACCAGGTCGACTTCAGCTATCCGCGGGCGGCCGACGTGTCGCTGGCCAGCCTGGAGCGGGTCTCGGGCTCCGAGAGCGAGTCGGGTCAGGTGCTCGAGGAGGTCTCCTTCGTGGCCGAGCCCGGGCAGATGGTGGCCCTCGTGGGTCCCTCGGGCGCGGGCAAGAGCACGATCACCCACCTGGTCGCCCGGCTCTACGACGTCGACTCCGGCGCGGTGCTGGTGGGCGACCGCGACGTGCGCGAGATGACCCTGGAGTCGCTGGAGCAGGCGGTCGGCTACGTCACCCAGGACGCCCACATGTTCCACGACACCATCCGCGCCAACCTGAGCTACGCCGACCCGTCGGCCGACGACGACCGCATCTGGCGGGCGCTCGAGGCCGCCCAGGTCGCGACGCTGGTGCGCTCGCTGCCCGACGGCCTCGAGACGGTCGTCGGCGACCGCGGCTACCGGCTCTCCGGCGGCGAGCGACAGCGGCTCGCGATCGCCCGTCTGCTGCTCAAGAGCCCGGGCATCGTGGTGCTCGACGAGGCGACCGCCCACCTCGACTCCGAGTCGGAGTACTACGTGCAGCGGGCGCTCGACGAGGCGCTCAGCGGCCGCACCTCCCTCGTCATCGCCCACCGACTCTCCACGGTGCGTGAGGCCGACCTGATCCTGGTGGTCGACCGCGGCCGCATCGTGCAGCGCGGCACCCACACCGAGCTGCTGGCCCGCGGCGGGCTCTACGCCCACCTCTACCGCACCCAGTTCGCCACCGACGCCTCCGAGCCCGGGCCCGAGGCCGAGCCGGCGCTCTGAGGCCGGCGGTGCCCGCTCAGCGCACCGGGCGCTCGGGTGGGTGCTCCTGCGGGCTCTCGGGTGAGCGCTCGGGCGCCTGGTCGGTGGGCCGGTCCGGGCGCTCGCCGTAGCGCCAGGCGACCAGCTGGGCGGCCTCCTCGGCACGCTGCTGCCGGCGGCTCGCCCGCCGGCTCGCGACGAGCTCCCGGCGCCGCCGGGCGGCCTCACGGCCGGCGCCTCCGCGGGTCTCGTCGTAGGCCAGGTACAGGAAGCCGAAGACCGCCAGGGCGCCGAAGAACCACCACTGCAGCCCGTAGAAGAAGTGCGGGCCCTCGCTGGTGTCGTCGGGCAGCGGTCGCGGCTCGAGCGCCGTGGCCGGTGCGGGCTCCTCGGAGGCCAGGTCGACGAACCCCTGGTAGAGCGGGTAGTCGGTGAGCTCGGCGACGGCCCGCGACGAGACCGCGCGGGTGCCACCGTCGGCGATCGTGGTCGCCGCACCCGTGGCGTCGGCACGCACGTAGCCCGTGATCGACACCTCGCCCTGCGTCGCCGGCGGCGGGTCGGGGGTCTCCGAGCCGGAGTTGGGGGTGGCCAGCCAGCCTCGGTTGACCAGCACCGCGACCCCGGAGTCCGTCACGAGGGGGGTGACGACGTCGACGCCGGGTCCGCCGTCGCGCGTCTGGTACTTCAGCACCACCGTCTGCTCGTCGTCCCAGGTGCCCGAGACCTCCACCGGCAGCCACTGCTGGTCGGCCGTGGGCTGCCGCTCGGTGGAGAGGGCGTCGGCCACCGGCACGGGGTCGGCGGCGAGGTTGGTGGCCAGCACCCTGTTCTCCGCGCGACGGTCGTCGAGCCGGTGGAACTGCCACTGCCCGAGGAGCAGCGCCAGCCACGCGAGCAGCACGACGACCACGGCGAAGCCGAGCCACCGGCGCGAGAGCAGGAAGCGCACAGGACGAGCGTAGGCGGCCACACCACCCGGACGGACGGTGGCGCCGCTGGCTGGCGAACCTATGCTGGGAGCGTGACCTCCGAGCCGACCACCGTCCACGACGAGCGGGCTGGTCTGGTCGACGGCTTCGGCCGTGTCGCCACCGACCTGCGCGTCTCGCTCACCGACCGCTGCAACCTGCGCTGCAACTACTGCATGCCGGCCGAGGGCCTCGACTGGCTGCCCACCGACCAGACCCTCACCGACGACGAGGTGGTGCGTCTGGTGCGCATCGGCGTCGAGATGCTCGGCATCCGCGAGGTGCGCTTCACCGGCGGCGAGCCGCTGCTGCGCCGTGGCCTGACCGACATCGTGCGGCGCACGACGCAGCTGGACCCGCGGCCCGAGGTCTCGCTGACGACCAACGCGCTGGGTCTCGCCCGCACCGCGCCCGCCCTGGCCGAGGCCGGGCTCGACCGCATCAACGCCAGCCTCGACACCGTGCGCGCCGACACCTTCGCGCAGATCACGCGGCGCGACCGGTTGCACGACGTGATCGCGGGCCTCGAGGCGGCCGACGCCGCGGGGATCGGCCCGATCAAGGTCAACGCCGTGCTGCTGCGCGGCGTCAACGAGGACCAGGCTCCCGAGCTGCTGCAGTGGTGCCTCGATCGCGACTACCAGCTGCGCATCATCGAGCAGATGCCGCTGGACGCGCAGCACGACTGGTCGCGCGAGGCGATGGTGACGGCGGCGGAGATCTTCGAGATCCTCGGGCGCCACTTCGAGCTCACCCCCGACCCCGAGCACCGCGGCAGTGCCCCGGCCGAGACGTTCCTGGTCGACGGCGGCCCCGCCACCGTGGGCGTGATCGCCTCGGTGACGCGCCCCTTCTGCGGCGACTGCGACCGGGTGCGGCTCACGGCCGACGGCCAGGTGCGCAACTGCCTCTTCGCCCGGCAGGAGTCCGACCTGCGCGGCGCCCTGCGCTCGGGGGCCAGCGACGAGGAGATCGCCGACCGCTGGCGTCTCGCGATGGCCTCCAAGCGCCCCGGCCACGGCATCGACGACGTGGCCTTCCTGCAGCCCACCCGCCCCATGTCCGCCATCGGCGGCTGAGCGGCGCACCTGCGCCGCGACGGCGTACGGGACATCCTGGACACTGGCGTGCCCGAACTGGCACTGGAGCGCCGATACTTCGGCGTCCCAGTGGCAGATTCACCGGCCGGCCGGTGACTTCGCCGCCGTCAGGACGCGTGCGGCTCCACCGAGCGCAGGAAGCCGCGGGCGCCGAGGAAGTCGCTGAGGTGCTCGCGGTGCTCGTCGCAGGCCAGCCACACCTTGCGGCGCTCGGGGGTGTGCAGCTTGGGGTTGTTCCAGAGCAGCTGGTGGCGCGCCGGCTGCTGGCAGCCCTTGGCGGAGCAGGTCTCGGTCACGGTCTCAGCCTCCGTCTCGCGCTCGCTCACTCGAGCTCCCGGTGCTCGCCGTCGTTGCCGCGCAGGTCGGTGCCCTCGATGCGCGGGGCCGCGGAGTTGGCCACCACGACGGCGACGTAGGGGAGCACGACCGCCCCGGCGATGAGTACCCAGCGCAGCCACCCGGGTCCGACGGCCACGGCGCCCACGAAGCACAGCGAGCGCACCACCATCGAGACGACGTAGCGGCGCCGGCGCCGGTCGAGGTCGTCGCGGTGGCTGGTGGGGGCCGTGGTGATGCGGACAGGGTCGACGCGTCGGGTGGTCCTGCGCGTGGAGGGCACCCGACCAACAGTACGTCGCGGCCGCGGGGGCCGGTCCCGTCGTCCCACCCACGAGGAGTACCCGTTCCCCGTGCCAGACTGCGGGGGACCCCGAGTCCCAGACATGTCGCAGGCACAGGAGCCGCCCGATGAGCAACCGCACCTACCGCGTGACCGAGATCGTGGGCACCTCGCCCGACGGCATCGACCAGGCGATCCGCAACGGCGTCGAGCGCGCCGCCACGACCCTGCGCCACGTCGACTGGTTCGAGATGACCCAGGTCCGCGGCCAGGTCAAGGACGGCACGGTGGAGCACTTCCAGGTCGGCCTGAAGATCGGCTTCCGCCTCGAGGACGACTGAGCCGACGTCCGAGATGTCGGTCTTCACCCCCGACGAGGGCAGTGACCCCACCGCCCTCGTCGAGCTGCGGATCCTGGAGGGGCCCAACCTCTACTTCTCCCGTGCCGCGGTCAAGCTGACCCTCGACGTGGCCGACCTGACGGCGGCCGACGAGGCGCGGGTGCGTGCTGTCGGCAGCGCCCTCGGACTGCGCTCGCTGCGCCCCGGCCCTCCCGGCACCGGCTTCCGCCAGCGCGCGCTGCTGCGGCTGGTGACCCAGCTCGTCCGGCGCACGGCGCACGCCGCCGGCACCACGCGGCTCGGGGTGCGCACGCGCCTCACCTCCGACGCCGACCGGCTGGTGGTGGTCTACCCGTGGCGTGACCGCTCGCGGGCCAGGGCGCTCGGCGAGGGTGTCGTGGCCGTGCTCGACGGGCTCGCGACGCCTGAGGTCGCGGCGAGCGACGTCGAGGCCGCGGTCGACCGGCTGGTGGCCGAGGCCGGCGAGCGGGTGCGCGCGGTCGGGCGGGGTCCGGGCCCGACGACGCTGCGCCCGCGGGTGCCCGTGGTGGCCGTGACCGGCACCAACGGCAAGACCACGACCTCGCGGATGATCGCCCACCTCGCGCGCACCGCCGGCCACCACGTCGGGTGGTCCAACACCGACGGCATCTACGTCGACGGCGTGCAGGTCGAGGAGGGCGACTACTCGGGGCCCTCGGGCGCCGGGCTCGTGCTGGCCCACAAGGCGGTCGACTTCGCGGTCACCGAGACCGCGCGCGGCGGCATCCTGCTCAAGGGCATCGGCGTGGTCGCCAACGACGTCTCGGTCGTGACCAACGTCAGCGCCGACCACCTCGGGATGCAGGGCATCGGCACCGTCGACCAGCTCGCCGAGGTCAAGGGCGTGGTCCCGCGGATCACCAAGAAGACCGGCTGGGCGGTGCTCAACGCCGACGACCCGCGCGTCTTCGCGATGCGGCTGACCACCAAGGCCCGGCCGTGGGTCTTCTCCCGGGAGCCGGACTCGCCGGCGCTGCGCGAGGTGCTCGGCGCGGGAGGTCGGGCCACGACGGTGATCGACGGCTGGATCACCGTGCTCGACGCGCACGGCACCGACCCGCTGGTCGAGGTCGTCGACGTGCCGATGACGCTGGCCGGCCTCTCCCGCTTCAACGTCGAGAACGCGCTGGCCGCCGCCTCCGCGGCGCTGGCCGCCCGGATCGACCGTGAGTACGTCGTCGCGGGGCTGCGCAGCTTCCGGCCCGACGCGGCGCACAACCCGGGCCGGATGAACTGCTTCAGCCTCGACGACGCCACCGTCGTGGTCGACCTCGCCCACAACGAGGCGGGGCTCGAGGCGATGATCGAGGTCATGCGCGGACTGCGCCGACCGGGGGCCCGGCTGCTGCTCGGCCTGGGCGCCGTCGGCGACCGGCAGGACGACCTGCTGGAGATGCTCGGCGAGATCGCCGGCCGCGACGCCGACGTGGTGGCCATCGGCCACAAGCAGAAGTACCTGCGCGGCCGGACCGTCGAGGAGGTCGACGCCCTGCTCCGCACCGGCGCCGAGCGCGTCGGCGCGACCGACGTCGCGTCGTACGACACCGAGCTGGCCTCGCTGCAGGCCCTGGTGGCGCAGGCAGGCCCTGGCGACGTCGTCGGGCTGATGTGCCACGCCGAGCGCCAGCCGGTCTACGACTGGCTCGACTCCATGGGCGCCACCGCCGACGGACCTGACGACCTGGCCGCCAAGGTGCGCGCCGCCCTTGACGAAGGAGAAGTGTGAGCGACCCCCGGCTTTCCGTCCTGATCGATGCCGACAACGTCTCGCCGAAGCACGCGACCGAGCTCTTCGCGGAGCTGGCGGGCTACGGCAACCTGACGGTCCGTCGTGCCTACGGCGACTGGACCACCGACCAGCTGGGCGGGTGGAAGAAGCGGCTGCACGAGCACGCCATCAGCCCGATGCAGCAGTTCGCCTACACGCAGGGCAAGAACTCCACCGACTCGGCGCTCATCATCGACGCGATGGACCTGCTCTACGCCGGCAACCTCGACGGCTTCGTGATCGTCTCCAGCGACAGCGACTTCACCCGCCTGGCCACCCGGCTGCGCGAGTCGGGGATGACGGTCTACGGCCTGGGGGCGAAGAAGACGCCCAAGGCCTTCCGCGACGCCTGCGACCAGTTCGTCTACCTGGAGAACCTCGGCGACACGGAGCCGGACCCGGTGGCCGAGCCCGAGGTGTCGGAGCCGGCGAACCCCGACGACACCGAGCCGAGCGAGGGCTCCGGCCGTCGTCCGGAGGCCGCGCTGCAGAGCAAGCTCGCCCGGGCGCTCAACCGGGTCGACGCCGACGACGACGACTGGGCGACGCTCTCCTCGGTCGGCGACGTGCTGCGGCGCACCGACCCCTCCTTCGACCCGCGGACCTTCGGCTTCGGCAAGCTCAGCGACCTGGTCAAGGCGCAGCGCTTCGTGGAGACGCGCACGGTCACGGGGGAGAAGGGTCGCGGCGAGCTGTGGGTCCGGCTGAAGGGCCGCCGGGGCCGCAACGGGAGTTGAGACCCCGCCGGCGCGGCCGTTGACACCGTGGCTCGTCGCTGCCAGCCTGCACACGTTTGCAGTGCCTGACCGAGGAGACGTCCGTGATCGCTGCTGCCCCGTCCAGCCCCGCCTTCGACGGCCCCGACCTCGACGGCCCTGCGTTCGACCGACCCGTGCTCACCGAGCGGCTGGCCGGGTCGGACCACCCGGTCGACTACCTGCTGGCCGAGACCCGCGACGGCCTCTACGTCCCCTACGCGCTGCGCACGCCCGCGGGTGACGGGCCGCACCCCTTCGTCCTCGTCGCCTACGGCAACGGCGGCGGCGGGCTGGCGTGGCTGCGCGACCGCTCCCACCGCTTCCGCCACGTCACCGACGTGCTGCTCGAGGCGGGCTACGCGTGCGGCTGGGCGCGCTACCGGACCGAGGTCGAGCTCGGCTACGAGCACGGTGGCCCGCTGAAGGTCGAGGGGCGGCAGGGCATGGAGCTGATGAACCGCGCGCCGCTCGAGTACGAGGACGAGGTCGCGATCCTGCGCCACGTCGGCGCCCAGGCGTCGGTGGACGCCGAGCGGCTCTTCCACCTCGGGGTCAGCCACGCGGGGGAGATGCTGCTCAAGCTGCTCTCGCAGTACGACGGGCTGCTGCGCGCCGGGGTGGCGGCCGAGCCCGCGAGCCACGAGCTGCTCACGCTGAGCCTCGACGGCGAGCCGACGGTGGCCTCGGTCGACGGGCTGCGCGACATCGAGAGCCTGGAGATGCGCAGCGTGGAGCACGCGCGCTCGCGCGTCACCGATCCCGAGGAGGTCTCCCGTCGGCTCGACGGCGTCGACGTGCCCGTGCTGGTCCTGGGGCGCGACGAGGACGAGCTGCAGGGCATCTTCCGGCTCACCTACGAGCTGCTCGCCGAGAAGCGCGACGACGTGGAGTGGCGCTCGTGGAGCCACCCGGTGCACGGCTACATCTACCCCGAGTGCGACGCCGACGGCGTGCCCGTCGTCGACGAGGTGCAGCGGGAGGCGCTCGAGGTCATCATCGACTTCCTCGACCGGCACCGCTGAGCGGGGCAAGTCGTAGCGGCTACGACGAGGGCGTGTAGTCGGGGTCGGCGGCGGGATGTGCCTCGACGTCGCCGTCGCCGTACGCCGCCCCGGCCTGCGCGTGGTCGGACCACGTCTCCAGCTCGGCCATCACCTGGGGGTGCTGGTCGACGCACACGACGAGCAGGTCGCCCTTGTTGGCGCGGCTCATCGCGTGGCGCACGGCCTCGATCTCGTCGAGCACCACCTCGAGCTGCTTGCAGCGCACCGAGCCGTCCTCCATCGCCCGGCGCACGCCCTCCGCGACCAGCGAGGAGGTCTCACCGCGCTCGCGGCCGCGCAGCGCCTCGTCCTCGCGCACCACGACGACGTCGAAGTGGTGGGCGGCGACCTCGCCGAGCTCGCGCAGGTCCTCGTCGCGGCGGTCGCCGGCGGTCGCGACGACGCCGATGCGCGACGGCTTGCCGAGCTCGTGGCCCTGGTCGAGCGACTCGCCGACCCGGTCGACGAAGTCGCCCAGCATCCGCATGCCGGGGGCGTTGTGGCAGTAGTCGACGATGACGTTGACGCCGGCCACCTCGACCTCGTTGAGGCGCCCGGGGGAGAGGTAGTAGCTGGTGGAGAAGGTGCGCAGCCCCTGCCGGATGTCGTGCAGCGGCGCGCCCGCGGCGAAGGCGGCCGCAGCGGCGGCCAGCGAGTTCTGCACGTTCATCCGTGCCCGTCCCGAGAAGGTCGCGGGCAGCAGGTGGGTGAAGGCGAGCTGCATGTCGCGCGAGCCGTGGCGCACCACGATCATCTCGCCGCGGTCGGTGGGCTGCAGCACCAGTGCCTTGCCGCCACGGCGGCAGTGGGCGTCGATCATCTCGCGCGCCTCGGAGCCGGGCTCGGCCATGGAGAACCACACCACCTGGCCCGAGCAGCGCCGGCGCATCTCGCGCACCAGCGGGTCGTCGGCGTTGAGCACGGCGTGCCCGTCGCGAGGCACCGCCTCCACGACCACCGCCTTGACGTCGGCGAGCTGCTCGACGGTGTCGATGCCACGCAGGCCGAGGTGGTCGGGCTGCACGTTGAGCACGACGGCCACGTCGTTGCGCTCGTAGCCGAGGCCCTCGCGCAGGATGCCGCCGCGGGCGACCTCGAAGACCGCGAAGTCGACCCGGGGGTTCTGCAGCACCATCCGGGCGCTGCGCGGCCCCGAGGCGTCGGACCGGATCACCAGTCGCTCGTCGATGACGACGCCGTCGGTCGAGGTCATGCCGACCTTGCGCCCCATGCCCTTGAAGATGTGGCTGACCATCCGGCTGGTGGTGGTCTTGCCGTTGGTGCCGGTGACGGCCACGATCGGGATCCGGCTGGTGGCGCCCGGCGGGAAGAGCATGTCGACCACGGGCTTGGCGATGAACTGCGGCTCGCCGATGGTCGGGTGGGTGTGCATCCGGAAGCCGGGCGCGGCGTTGACCTCGCAGATCGCGCCCCCGGTCTCGCGCACGGGCTCGGTGATGTCGGGGCAGATGAAGTCGATGCCGGCGATGTCGAGCCCGACCATGCGGGCCGCCTCCTCGGCGATCTCGACGTTCTCCGGGTGCGCCTCGAAGGTGCGGTCGATGGAGATGCCGCCGGTCGACATGTTGCCGGTGAGCGCGAGCTTGACCGTCTCGCCCTCGCTGGGGACCGAGTCGAGGGTGTGCCCCTGGGAGGCGAGCACCTCCTCCGCGGCGGCGTCGACCTTGATCCTCGTGAGCACCTTCTCGTGGCCCACCCCTCGGCGCGGGTCGGCGTTGGTGAGGTCGACCAGGTCGCGCACGGTGCTGGTGCCGTCGCCGGTGACCGAGGCCGGCACCCGCTCCGCGATGGCGGCCATGCGGCCGTCGATGATCAGGCAGCGGTAGTCCCTGCCGGTGACGAAGGACTCCACGATCACCCAGCCGCGCCGTGACTGCTCCTCGGCGACCGGGAAGGCCTCGCGCACCGCGTCGGCGTCCTGCAGGTCGAGGCAGACGCCGCGGCCGTGGTTGCCGTCGAGCGGCTTGACGACGACCGGGTAGCCGATCCGCTCGGCGACGCGCACCGCCTGGTCGGCGCTGCGCACGGAGTCCTGCTTGGGCACCGGCAGGCCCGCCGCGGCGAGCAGCTTGGTGGTGAGGTCCTTGTCGGAGGCGATGTCGACCGCGATCGAGCTGGTCTCGGAGGTCATCGTCGCGCGGATCCGCTGGGCGTGGACGCCCTGGCCGAGCTGCACCAGCGAGTGCTGGTTGAGCCGGATCCAGGGGATGTCGCGCGAGACCGCCTCGTCGAGGATCGCCTGCGTCGACGGCCCGAAGGCGGTGCGCTGGGCGCGCACGATGAAGCGGTCGAGCTCGTCGGCGAAGTCGAACTCCGGCTCGGCCTCGACCAGGTGGTTGACCAGCCGGCAGGCGAGCCGTCCGGCGGCGAGCCCGACGGTCTCGTCGACGTAGCCGAAGACCACGTTGTAGCGGCCCTTGTGGCCCTTGACCTGGCGGGTCTTGCCGCGCCGGATGTCGTGGCCGACCACCTGCTGCAGGGCGAGGGCGCAGTGCTCGGCGACGTGGCCCAGCCAGGTGCCCTCGTGGAGCCGCTCGACGAAGCCGCCGCGGCGCCCGCGCGAGCAGGAGTGCTCCCGCAGCCCGGGCAGCGCCTCGAGCAGGTGCTCGCTGAAGCCCGGCAGGGTGTTGGTCGGGAAGTCCTCCAGGACGCCGAGGTCGACGACGAGGTGGATCGCCTTCTCGTAGGACCAGACGTTGGGGCCGCGGTAGACGCGGGTCTCGACGATGTCGAGGTCGGGGGCCGGGCGGCCACCGCTGCGGTACGTCGTGTCACCGGAGCCGGTGGGGGGCTGCGTCTGCTGGGTCATCGGGTCGGTCCTCCTGTGCGTCGGGCGCGACGTCGCCGGAAGACGGACGGCGAGGCGTCGTCCGCGGCGATGTCGCGCGCCATCTTCTGCAGGTCGCGGTTGGCCAGCGCCAGCTCGTCGGCCTCGCGCGGGTCGACCTCGGGCGCGACCGGCAGCAGCGTGCGGGTGGTGAGGTCGAAGCGGGACCCGGCGGTCAGGGCGTGCAGCACCACGCCGGAGGCCAGCACCGGGCGGTGCTCCTTGACGGCGTGGGCGTCGGTGACCATCGCGCTGCCGTCGAGCACGGTGACGGCGCCGCGCCCCACCACCTCGCCCACCACGTGACCGTCGGTCGAGGGGGTGACGACGAGACCGGTGTCCTCGTCGACGCCGATGCCGAGCAGCTGCGGGCTCTGGGCCACGATCATCAGCAGCCGGCCGTAGCGGTTGCGCTGGGCGAAGTGCTGGTCGACGACGCACTGCTCCAGCAGGCCGAGCCCGGCCGCGACCTGCGTCATCCGCTGCTTCGCCGTCGAGCCGCCGGGTCCGAAGGCGACCATGTGCGAGGACTGGATGCTCGCTCCGGCGCTGGTGCCGGCGACGGCGGCGCCGCGGGCGTGCGCCCGCCGGATGGCCTCGCCGAACGGCGTGCCGGCCACCACCGTGGAGAGCTTGAGCTGGTTGCCGCCGGTCATGAAGATCCCGGTGGCGTCGTCGAGGAGTCCGACCACGTCGGGGTCCGCGGCCTGTGCGCGGTCCTCGGGCCGGGCGCCCCAGACCTCGGCCGCACCGAGCTTGGCGAAGACGGCGGCGTAGACGTCGACGATCTCGGGTCCGAGCGAGCTGGCGGTCGGGACCACCGCGATGCGGGCGCGCTCACCACCGGCCCGCTCGACGAACTCGGCCAGCACGCGGCGCTTGCCGAGCTTGTCCTCCGCCCCGCCGATGACCATCAGCGGACCGGGGGCTGGAGCGTCGGGACCGGCGTCTCCTGGGTGCGGCATGGGGGCAGCCTAGAGGCCGCCCGAGGTCGCTGGACGACCCCTGGTGCCGGGGGGTGGTGGCCGTGGGAAAGTGACCCATGCCCACCACGCCCAGCTCCCCGGGTGGTCACCGCCTGGTCGTGCTCCGCCACGCCCGCGCCGAGGCCTTCGCCGCGGACGACGCCGACCGACACCTCACCGAGCGGGGACGCGACGACGCCACCGCGCGGGGCCGCTGGCTGGCCGGGGTGACCGGCGTCCCGGCGCTGGCGCTGGTCTCCAGCGCCGTCCGCACCCGCGAGACCTGGGAGCTCGTCTCCGCCGAGCTCGACGGGGAGGTGGAGGTCCGCGTCGAGGAGGCGCTCTACGGCGCCTCGCCCGACGCCGTGCTCGACCTGCTGCGCCAGCTCCCGGAGTCGGTGACCTCGGTCGTCTACGTCGGCCACAACCCGACCGCGGCCGACCTGGCGGTCACCCTCGACGACGGCTCGGGCGACCCCGCCGGCTTCGCGCGGCTCAGCGGCGGCCTGCCCCCCGCCGGCGTCGCCGTCTACGACGTCCCCGGCACCTGGGCCGCCCTCGACGCCGGCGGCGCCACCCTGGTGGCGTACGACGGGTGAGCCTGACGTACGCCGAGGTCGGTGCCACGCGGACCGGGGACGTGCCCGACGGCTACACCGGGCTGAGGTTGCGCCGTCGCGTCGGTGACGCCACCTGCTTCGAGGAGGCCGGTGCCTTCGTCATGTCCCTGGGGATGCAACGGGGTGCCGGGCTCCGGGTGCCGGACACGGTGGTGGCGCCGGGCGCGGACGTGACGATGCGACTCGGTCCCGGTCGCCTTCACCTCGCCGTGCCGACCAGGGTCGTCTACGTCATCGACGAGCCGCGACGCACCGGCTTCGCGTACGGGACCCTCGACGGCCACCCGGAGTCTGGGGAGGAGCTCTTCCTGGTGGAGCGGGACGACCTGGCGACGTACGCCGAGGTCCGGGCCTTCTCGCGTCCCGGCCGCTGGTTCACCCGGCTGGCCGGGCCCCTGGCCCGGTACGCCCAGGCTGCCTTCGCACGTCGCTACCTCGCTGTCTTGGAGCGTGCCCTGGACGACGCGTGACGGTTTCCCAAGTCAACTGGGGAATCCCGCACTTCGCGGCTGAAGCTTCCGTGGGCAAGTGCCAGTTTCACCAGTCAACATGGGGAACCGCGGGCTCGGGAGGCGTCAGACCGGGGGAGCGGGCGTGGTGTAGCCGGCGGCGGCGTCGGCGGCCTCGACCTCCTCGCGGCTGATGCCGAGGAGGTAGAGCACGGCGTCCATGTAGGGGACGTTGACCGAGGTCTGGGCCTGCTCGCGGACGATCGGCTTGGCGTTGAAGGCGATGCCGAAGCCGGCGGCGGCAAGCATGTCGAGGTCGTTGGCACCGTCGCCGATGGCGATGGTGGCCGCGACCGGGACGCCGGCGTCGTCGGCGAAGCGGCGCAGCGCCGTGGCCTTGCCGGCGCGGTCGACGACGTCGCCCAGCACCCGGCCGGTGAGGCGTCCATCGACGACCTCCAGCTCGTTGGCCAGCGCGAAGTCGATGCCGAGGTCGGCGGCGAGCCGATCGGTCAGGTGGGTGAAGCCGCCGCTGACGATGGCGAAGCGGTAGCCCAGGCGCTTGAGCACCCGCACCGTGGTGCGGGCGCCGGGGGTGAGCTGCAGGTCGGCGTAGACCTGGTCGAGCGCGGCGGCGTCGAGGCCCTCGAGCAGGGCGACGCGGGCGCGCAGGCTCTCCTCGAAGTCAAGCTCGCCGCGCATCGCCCGCTCGGTGACGTCGGCGACCTCGTCGAGGCACCCCGCGTGGGCGGCGAGCATCTCGATGACCTCGCCCTGCACCAGCGTGGAGTCGACGTCCATCACGATCAGGCGGATGCCGTGGCGCAGCAGGCCGGCGGGCTGCACGGCGATGTCGACGCCCTGGGTGCTGGCCTCGCGGGCGAGCACCTCGCGCAGCGTGTCGGGGTCGGTGCCGGAGACGTGCAGCTCGATCGCGGTGATGGGGTAGCGCGCCATGCGCTCGATCCGGTCGATGTTGGCGCCGGTGTCGGCGATGCGCCCCGCGATGGCCGCCACCCCGCGCGACTGCAGCGGGGTGCCCAGCACGGTCACGTGGCTGCGTCCCTCCGGGCGCGACCGGTTGTCGCCCGACCCCTCGTCGAGCTCCAGGGTCATCTCCAGCTCCCGCGCGACCGTCTCCATCGCCGAGCGCAGCACCGTGGTGGTGCGCGGCGCCTTGACCAGGACGCCGAGGATCAGGCGGCGGCGCAGCACGATCTGCTCGATGTCGAGCACCTCGACCGAGAAGCGCGCCAGGGTGTCGAAGAGGCGGGAGGTCACCCCGGGCCGGTCACGCCCGGTGAGGGTGATCAGGAGCGTGCGGGTGGGGGACGACGGCTCCGGCACAGGCCGACACTAACCGGCGGCGCGCCCGGTGCACGCGCCGACCAGCGCGTGCCGGGCCGCGCGGTCGAGGTCGGCGAGGGCGTCGCGACGCCGCTGCGCCTCGTACGCCGAGACCGCCCCGCCGTCGTCGCCGCCGGCCAGGTCGACGATCTCCAGGCACAGCACCGCCCGCTCCAGGGTCTCCCGGCGACGCGGGTCGACGCCGGGTGGCAGCGGCAGCGGGGGACGGTGGCGCAGGTTGAGCAGCAGGTCGGGCACCTCGGGGCGCCACGCGGCGACGTCGAGCTCGACGAGGCGGGCGGTGACGTCCTGGAGGGCGAGCCGCAGCGCGGTCGCGGTCTCGCGCTCGTCGACGTACGGCGCCCGGGCCGCCGGCACGGCCCGCCAGACCACGGTGCGCGCGTCGTCCTCGGGCAGCAGCGCGACGTCGCCCACCAGCACGGCCTCGCCGGTCTCGAGCGCGGCACGGTTGAGCGCCGGGGGCCCGGCCAGCCCCACGAGGTCGCCCGGCGCGGGCAGCGCCAGCGAGAGGGGACCGCGCAGCAGGGCCGGCAGTCGGAGCAGCTCGACGGCACCCTCGTCGGGGGACTGCGCGGGCAGGCCGACCACCAGGCTGCGCGGTGCGTCGCCGCGCACGGCGGCGGCGAGGTCGTCGGGTCCGGCGGTGCCCGAGCGCACGGCGTCCAGCCACAGGCACAGCCGTGCCGAGAGCGGGAGGGCGGTCACCGAGGCAGCGTAGGACGCACGTAGGTTGGCCCCATGAGCGCCGTCCTGGAGCTGGCCGACGTGACCGTGCGACGCGGTGAGGCCCGCCTCCTCGACGGGGTCGACTGGGCCGTCGAGGAGGACGAGCGCTGGGTCGTGCTCGGCCCCAACGGCGCCGGCAAGACCACGCTGATCCAGCTCTGCTCGGCCCAGATCCACCCCACGTCGGGGGTGGTGGGGCTGCTGGGCGAGGTCGTCGGCACCGTCGACCTCTTCGAGCTGCGTCCGCGGATCGGCTGGACCAGCGCGGCCGTCGCCGAGCGGATCCCCGGCCACGAGCGGGTCAGCGACGTCGTCGTCTCCGCGTCGTACGGCGTGGTGGGCCGCTGGCGCGAGGCCTACGACGACCTCGACCACGAGCGGGCCCGCGAGCTGCTCGCCGACGTCGGCGCCGACCACCTCGCCGAGCGCACCTTCGGCACGTTGAGCGAGGGCGAGCGCAAGCGCGTGCAGATCGCCCGCGCGCTGATGACCGACCCCGAGCTGATGCTGCTCGACGAGCCGGCCGCCGGGCTGGACCTCGGCGGGCGCGAGGACCTGGTGACCACGCTCGCCGAGCTCGCCGCCGACCCGGCGGCCCCCGCGACCGTGCTGGTCTCCCACCATGTCGAGGAGATCCCCCCGGGCTTCACCCACGCCCTGCTGCTCCGCGCGGGTCGCGTGGTCGCCGCGGGGCCGATGGAGCAGGTGATGACCGAGCCGCTGCTCTCGGAGGCCTTCGGCCTGCCGCTGGCCGTGGAGCAGCGAGCCGGCCGCTGGACGGCACGACGCGCCTGACCAGCGGCGTTGCCGAGATGGGTCGCCCCGATAGGGTCGGTCCATGGGGGACTTCTCCGAGTGGATCCGCGAGTACGGCTGGCAGAGCTGGCTGGTGCTCGCGGCGGTGCTCGGTGGGCTCGAGATGCTGGGGCTCGACCTCTGGCTGATCATGCTCGCGGGGGGCGCGCTCACCGGCGCCGTCGTGGCCGCCTTCGGGGCGCCCTTCCTGCTGCAGCTGGGGCTCGCGATCCTCACCTCGGTGGCGCTGCTCGGGCTGGTGCGCCCCAGCGTGATCCGCAGGATCCACACCGCACCGACGCTGCGGATCGGTCACCACAACCTGATCGGGCAGCGGGCCGTGGTGCTCGACGAGCTCGGGGGTGACGGTCCGGGCCGGATCAAGGTGGCCGGGCAGGAGTGGACCGCCCGTCCCTACGACGAGGACGACCGGATCGCGAGCGGCGCCCAGGTCGACGTGGTCGAGATCAAGGGCGCGACGGCGTACGTGCTGCGCGTCTACACACCGGAGCCGGGCACGGGTCTCGGCACCGCAGGAGACGAGGGGTAGACGATGGGCTTCACGATCGTGCTGGTGGTGCTGGCGGTCTTCGCGGCACTGCTGCTGTTCCGGGCGGTGCAGATCGTGCCGCAGTCACGGGTGGGCATCGTCGAGCGGCTGGGCAAGTACCAGCGGACGCTGACCGAAGGCCCCAACCTGATCGTCCCCTTCATCGACCGGGTGCGCTACAAGATCGACCTGCGCGAGCAGGTCGTCTCCTTCCCGCCGGTGCAGGTGATCACCGAGGACAACCTGAGCGTCGACATCGACACCGTCATCTACTTCAGCGTCACCGACCCGGTCTCCGCGACGTACGAGATCGTGGACTACATCCGCGGTGTCGAGCAGCTGACCATCACCACCACCCGCAACATCGTGGGCGGCATGGACCTCGAGGAGACGCTGACGTCGCGTGACCGCATCAACCGCGAGCTCTCGCAGGTGCTCGACGAGGCCACCGGCCGGTGGGGGATCAAGGTCAACCGGGTCGAGATCAAGGCGATCGACCCGCCGGCCTCGATCAAGGACTCCATGGAGAAGCAGATGCGCGCCGACCGCGACAAGCGCGCCGCGATCCTCACCGCCGAGGGTCAGCGCCAGTCGGCGATCCTCAGCGCCGAGGGCAACAAGCAGGCCTCGATCCTCTCCGCCGAGGGCGACCGGGAGTCGCAGATCCTGCGTGCCCAGGCCGAGCGCGAGGCCGCCATCCTGCGTGCGCAGGGCGAGGGCCAGGCGATCCAGACCGTCTTCCAGGCGATCCACGACGGCCGGCCCGACCAGTCGCTGCTGGCCTACCAGTACCTGCAGATGATGCCCAAGATCGCCGAGGGCTCCGCCAACAAGGTCTGGGTGGTGCCCTCCGAGATCACCAAGGCGCTCGAGGGCCTGGGCTCCTCGCTGCACCAGGTCGCCGGGATCCCGCAGCACACCGGTGGTCCGCGCACGCGGGTCGACATGGGCTCCACCGAGGTCGAGGTCCCGGACCCGGGCGAGTCCAGTGCCTCGGCCGCCGTGCAGGAGGCCATCGCCGCCGCGGAGGAGTCGTCGCGGGCGGTGCAGCCGCCGGCCCAGCGACCGTCGTCCGAGACGCCCGTCGCGGCGGACCCGGCGGTGGGCCCCGCGCCGACCGACCCGACCGACCCGCCCGCGCCGGAGCCGCCCCGCGACTGAGGCTGCGCGGGCGTCGGGCACAGTAGGCGCCCGTGGAGATCTGGGAGGCCGTCGCGATCCTGCTCGCCGGCATGGCCGCGGGCACCATCAACGCCGTCGTGGGCTCGGGCACGCTCATCACCTTCCCGACGCTGCTGGCCTTCGGCGTCCCCCCGGTCGCGGCCAACGTCTCCAACACCATCGGCCTGGTCCCGGGCTCCGCCTCCGGCGCCTTCGGCTACCGCCGCGAGCTGCGCGGCCAGGGCCGCCGGGTGCTGGTGCTCAGCTCGGCCTCGCTGGCCGGGGGAGTCGCGGGCGCGGTGCTCCTGCTGGTGCTCCCGTCGGCCGCCTTCGACGCCGTCGTGCCCGTGCTCATCCTCCTGGGGTGCCTGCTCGTGGTGGTCGGCCCGGCGCTGCAGCGGCGGGTCGCGGCGCGGGCCGAGTCACGCGGCGGGCTCAAGGACACCGGCGCGTGGTGGGTCTGGCCGGCCGTGGCCGCCACCGGCGTGTACGGCGGCTACTTCGGCGCGGCGCAGGGCGTGCTGCTGGTCGCGGTGCTCGGCATCGGCATCGCCGACACCATGCAGCGGCACAACGCGACCAAGAACGTGCTGGCCGGCCTGGTCAACGCCGTCGCCGCCGTGATCTTCATCGTCCTCTCCGTGGTGCCGGTACCGGGCTTCGAGAGCGCGCTGGGCACGGTCGACTGGCGCGTCGTCGGACTGATCGCCGCCGGGTCCGTCGTCGGCGGGCAGCTGGGGGCGAGCGTCGGCCGCAAGCTGCCGCCCCTCGCGCTGCGCGGCGTGATCGTGGTGGTCGGCCTCGTGGCCGTGGTCTCCTTCGTCTGGTGAGCCGTCCCCGGGCCGATGAGTCGCCTCGGGCTCGCGGGTCGCACCCGACGACCCGTCCCTGACCCCGAGCCCCAGGAGTCCGCCGTGCGCCAGCTGATCGTCACCGAGTTCATCAGCCTCGACGGCGTCGTCGAGGCGCCGGGCGGGGGCGACCACCCGCACGCGGGGTGGACCTTCCAGCACGTGGCCTTCGACGAGGCGGCCTACGAGATCAAGGGCCGCGAGCAGGAGGAGGCCGGCGGCCTGCTGCTCGGCCGGGTCTCCTACGACGAGTTCGCGCCGGTGTGGCCGAGCATGGAGGAGTTCGCCGGCTACAACGCGATGCCCAAGTACGTCGTCTCCTCGACGCTGACCGACCCCGCCTGGCACCGCACCAGCGTGCTGCGCTCCCTGGAGGAGGTCGCCGAGCTCAAGCGGGGTGACGGCGGTCCGCTGCTGGTGCACGGCAGCGCGACGCTGGCGCAGGGGCTCGCGGAGGCCGGCCTCGTCGACCGCTACCACCTGCTCGTCTTCCCGCTGGTGCTCGGCGCCGGCAAACGGCTCTTCGACGACATCAGCGGCACCCTGCACCGGCTCTCGCTGGCCGAGCACGCGGCGTACGGCAACGGCGTGACGCTGCAGGTCTACGACGTCGTGCGCTGACTCGCGCGCCCCGTGCGTGCATCGGCCGGGATTGGGCATGGAGAAGGTCCCGGCTGTGACGGTTGACACTGCCTCGTCGAGGTCCGTAAATTCCGGTCTCAGGAGTAAACCTTCCACGATACGAAATTCTCGGCAAGGAGTGGCATGGCAGAGCGAGTTCAGGCCGGTGGACTGCAGGTGGCTGCGGAGCTGCACCGCTTCGTCGAGGAGGAGGCGCTCCCGGGCTCCGGCCTCGACCCGCAGCAGTTCTGGGACGGTCTCGGTGCCCTGGTGCGCGACCTCGCCCCGCGCAACCGCGAGCTGCTCGCGCGGCGCGACGAGATCCAGGCGGCGCTCGACGACTGGCACCGCGAGCACCCCGGCACCCCCGACCCCGACGCCTACGCCGCCTTCCTGCGCGAGCTGGGCTACCTGCTCGACGAGCCCGAGGACGTGGCCGTCACGACCGACGGGGTCGACGACGAGGTCGCCCGCATCCCCGGCCCCCAGCTGGTGGTGCCCCTGCTCAACGCGCGGTTCGCGACCAACGCCGTCAACGCGCGCTGGGGCTCGCTCTACGACGCCCTCTACGGCTCCGACGTGGTCCCGACCGACGGTGAGCTCGCCCCGGGCGACTCCTACAACAAGGCCCGCGGCGACGAGGTGATCGCCCGGGGCCGCGCGCTGCTCGACGAGCACTTCGCGCTGGCCTCCGGCTCCCACGCCGACGCCACGGCGTACGCCGTCGACGACGACGGCCTCCTCGTCACGCTGAAGGGCGAGGGCGTCCGGCTCGCCGACCCGACCCAGCTCGTCGGCTACCGCGGTGCGCGCGAGGCGCCCGAGGGCGTCGTGCTGGTCCACCACGGTCTGCACGTCGAGATCCAGGTCGACGCCGACGACGCGATCGGCTCCACCGACGCCGCCGGGGTCAAGGACCTGCTGGTCGAGTCGGCCGTCTCCACGATCATGGACCTCGAGGACTCCGTGGCCGCCGTCGACGCCGAGGACAAGGTGCTCGGCTACCGCAACTGGCTGCGCCTGATGGACGGCACGCTCGCCGAGGAGGTGAGCAAGGGCGGCAAGACCTTCACGCGAGCGATGAACCCCGACCGCGACTACACCTCGCCGAGCGGCGACACCGTCACCCTGCGCGGCCGCTCGCTGCTCTTCATCCGCCAGGTCGGTCACCTCATGACCACCAGCGCCGTGCTCGACGCCGACGGCCAGGAGGTGCCCGAGGGCCTGCTCGACGCCGTCGTCACCGGCCTCGGGAGCCTCAAGGACGTGCAGGGCCGCACCGAGCGGGCCAACTCCCGCACGGGGTCGGTCTACGTCGTGAAGCCCAAGATGCACGGACCCGACGAGGTCGCCTTCGCCGTGGAGCTCTTCGGCCGCGTCGAGCAGCTGCTCGGCATGGACCCGCTGACCATCAAGGTCGGCATCATGGACGAGGAGCGGCGTACGTCGCTCAACCTCAAGGCCTGCATCGCCGAGGCCAAGGACCGCGTGGTCTTCATCAACACCGGCTTCCTCGACCGCACCGGCGACGACATCCACACCTCGATGCAGGCCGGCCCGGTCGTGCGCAAGGCCGCGATGAAGCAGACCGACTGGATCGCCGCCTACGAGGACCTCAACGTCGACATCGGCCTGGAGTGCGGCCTGCTGGGCCGCGCCCAGATCGGCAAGGGCATGTGGCCCGCGCCCGACAGCCTCGCCGACATGTACGAGGCCAAGGTCGGCCACCCGAAGGCCGGCGCGACCTGCGCCTGGGTGCCCTCGCCGACCGCGGCGACCGTGCACGCGCTGCACTACCACCAGGTCGACGTGCGCGCCCGTCAGGAGGAGCTCGCCGCCGGCGGACGCCGCCGCGACCGCGAGCAGCTGCTGCGCATCCCGCTCGGCGACCCCGCCGACTGGTCCGACGACGACCGGCAGCAGGAGATCGACAACAACCTGCAGAGCCTGCTCGGCTACGTGGTGCGCTGGGTCGACGCCGGTGTCGGCTGCTCCAAGGTGCCCGACATCACGGGCGAGGCCCTGATGGAGGACCGCGCCACCTGCCGGATCAGCGCCCAGCACGTCGCCAACTGGCTGCACCACGGCGTCGTCGACGCCGAGCAGGTCGAGGCGACGCTGCGCCGCATGGCCGAGGTGGTCGACGGGCAGAACGCCGGGGACTCGTCGTACACCCCGATGGCGCCCGACTTCGACGGCCAGGCCTTCGCCGCCGCGCACGACCTGGTCTTCGAGGGCCTCACCCAGCCCTCGGGCTACACCGAGCCGATCCTGCACCGCCGCCGTGCCCTGAAGAAGAAGGAGCTGTCGTGACCCTGGACCTGGAGACCGCCCGCACGATCGTGGCCGGGGCGCGTGCCCACGGCCGCGAGGCCGGCTACAAGCCGCTGACCGTCGTCGTGCTCGACGCCGGGGGCCACGTCGTGGCCGTCGAGCGCGAGGACGGCTCGTCGATCGGCCGCTTCGACATCGGTCGTGGCAAGGCGCAGGGTGCGCTGGCCCTCGGCATGGGGTCGCGCTCGATCATGAAGCGGGCCGAGGACCAGGCCTACTTCGTCGCTGCGGTCACCCACGCGGTGGGCGGCTCGCTCGTCCCCGTCCCGGGCGGCGTCCTGGTGCGTGACGGCGAGGGTGCCCTGCTCGGTGCCGTCGGCATCACCGGCGACACCTCCGACCACGACGAGGCAGCCGCGGTGGCCGGGATCGAGAGCGCCGGGCTCACCGCCCAGGTCGACTAGAGACGAGGACCAGCACATGTCGAGCAGCCCGGCGACCACGGCGCCAGCACCCGAGTCGGTCGACCAGCGCATCGCCGCGGTGGCCGACGTGGCACGACGGCTGCTCCCCGAGGAGGGCGTCATCACCGACCGGGCCCGGCTGCGCACCTACGAGTGCGACGGCCTGGCCCACTACCGGGTGACGCCCGCGCTGGTCGTGGTGCCCGAGACCGCCGAGCAGCTCGCCGAGGTGGTGCGCGCGTGTGCCGACCACGCGGTGCCCTACGTGGCTCGTGGGTCGGGCACGGGGCTCTCCGGCGGCGCGCTGCCGCACGCCGAGGGCGTGCTGGTCGTGACGTCACGGATGCGTGAGATCCGGGAGGTACGCCGCGAGGACCAGCGCGCGGTCGTCGAGCCGGGCGTCATCAACCTCGACGTCACCCGGGCCGCGACGCCGCACGGCTACTACTACGCGCCGGACCCCTCCAGCCAGCAGATCTGCTCCATCGGCGGCAACGTGGCGGAGAACTCAGGCGGTGCGCACTGCCTGAAGTACGGCTTCACCGCCAACCACGTGCTCGGCGCCGACTTCGTGGCCCCCGACGGCGAGCACGTGCCGCTGGGGGGCATGGCGCCCGACGCGCCGGGCTACGACCTGCTCGGCGCGGTCATCGGCTCCGAGGGCACGCTCGGCATCGTCACGACGGTCACCGTGCGCCTGACGCGCCTGCCCGAGGAGGTGCGCACCCTGCTGGTCGGCTTCGCGTCCACCGACCAGGCCGGGGCCGCGACCTCGGCGATCATCGCGGCCGGCATCGTGCCGGCGGCCATCGAGATGATGGATGCCCTGGCCATCGAGGCGGCCGAGGCCGCGGTGCGCTGCAACTACCCCGACGGCGCCGGCGCGGTGCTGGTGATCGAGCTCGACGGCTCGGTGCACGACGTCGAGGCGGAGTTCTCCGACGTCGAGCGGCTCTGCCGCGAGCACGGCTCCTTCGAGCAGCGCCTGGCCACCGACCCGGCCGACCGCGCGCTGATCTGGAAGGGCCGCAAGTCCGCCTTCGCCGCGGTCGGGCGGATCAGCCCCGACTACATCGTCCAGGACGGCGTGATCCCGCGCACGGCGCTGCCCGAGGTGCTCTCGCGCATCGCCGCGCTCTCGGAGGAGTCCGGCGTACGGGTGGCCAACGTCTTCCACGCCGGTGACGGCAACCTCCACCCGCTGGTGCTCTTCGACGACGCCGTCGAGGGCGCGGGCGACGCGGCCGAGAAGGTCAGCGGCGCGATCCTCGACCTGTGCATCGAGCACGGCGGGTCGATCACCGGCGAGCACGGCGTCGGCATGGACAAGGCGAAGTACATGCCGCGCATGTACTCCGACGACGACCTCGACACCATGCAGCTGGTGCGCTGCGCCTTCGACCCGCACCACCTCTCCAACCCCGGCAAGCTCTTCCCGACCCCCCGCCTGTGCGGCGAGGTGCCCGGCCGCAAGAAGGCTCCGCACCCGCTGCAGGCGGCCGGTCTGGCCGAGGTCTTCTGATGGCCGCGAGCACGACGACCGACCTCGACGGCGCGCGCGAGGCACTGACCTCGGTCTGCGGCCGGGTGGGCGAGCTGGAGGAGGCCTCCGACGGCGTCGACGGCGTCCGTCCGGGGCTGGTGGCCGGGCCGAACGACGTCGACCAGGTCGCCGCCGTGATGCGGGTCTGCAGCGAGCGCGGCCTCTCCGTGGTGCCCCGGGGACGCGGCACCAAGCTCACCTGGGGCACCCCGCCGGCGAGTGCCGACGTGCTGCTCGACCTCTCCGCCCTCGACCGGGTGCTCGACCACCAGGCCGGTGACCTGATCCTGGCCACGCAGGCCGGCGTCCGGCTCGCCGACGTGCAGTCCGTGGCCGCCGAGGGCGGCCAGCGGCTCACGCTCGACGAGACCGTCCCGGGGGGCTCGGTCGGCGGCATGCTCGCGACCAACGCGAGCGGGCCCCGACGGCAGGCCGTCGGCACCGCGCGCGACCTGCTCATCGGCATCACGGTCGTGCGCCACGACGGCGTCGTGGCGAAGGCCGGCGGCCGCGTGGTCAAGAACGTCGCGGGCTACGACCTCGGCAAGCTGCTCGTCGGCTCCTTCGGCACCCTGGGCGTGATCGTCGACGCCACCTTCCGGCTGCACCCGGTGCCCGCCGCGACGCGCTGGGTCTCCGCCGCCTTCGACGGCCCGGCCCGTGCGCACGAGCTGGTGCAGGCCGCCGTGCACAGCCAGGTGGTGCCCGCGGCGGTCGAGCTCGAGCAGGACGAGCAGGGCGGCCGGGTGCACGTGCTCCTCGAGGGCCGTCCCGACGGGGTCGCCGGCCGCACCGAGGCGCTCCGCGCGCTCCTCGGGCCCGACGCCACCGACGCCGAGGAGCCCCCGGCGGGCGGAGCGGCGTACCCGTGGGACCTGGCGGCGACGGGCGACGAGCGCGACACCGCCCTCAAGACGACCTTCGCGCTCTCTGGCCTCCCCGACGTGCTCGGCGCCCTCGGCGACCTCGACGGCCTGCGCCTGCGCGGGTCGGCCGGCGTCGGCGTGCTGTACGCCGCCCTGCCGCACCGCACGGCACCCGCCGACGTCGCGGCCACCGTCGAGCGGCTGCGTGGCGTCTGCGGACGCCACGGGGGCAGCGTGGTCGTCGTCGACGCGCCCGCGGCCGTCAAGGACGCCGTCGACCCCTGGGGTCCGGTGCCCGCCCTGGCGCTGATGCGCCGGGTCAAGGAGCAGTTCGATCCCGACCACCGGCTCTCGCCTGGTCGCTTCGTGGGAGGAATCTGAATGACCGCACAGCGCGACACCGACGGCACGCTCGGCGACATGGGGTCCATCGTCGACCCCGCCGACGTGCTCGGCGGCCCCTCCGTGGGGGCGTTCGACGACCACCACCCGCCGGACGCCGCCCTGATCGGCGACTGCGTGCACTGCGGCTTCTGCCTGCCGACGTGCCCGACCTACGTGCTGTGGAGCGAGGAGATGGACAGCCCCCGCGGCCGCATCTACCTGATGAAGGAGGGGCTCGAGGGCGAGCCCATGTCCGACTCGATGGTCGGTCACTTCGACGCCTGCCTGGGGTGCATGGCCTGCGTCACCGCGTGCCCCTCGGGCGTGCAGTACGACCGCCTCATCGAGCAGACGCGTGCCCAGGTGGAGCGCCGCCACGAGCGGAGCCCGGGCGACAAGGCGCTGCGCGGGCTGATCTTCTCGATCTTCCCGCACCCGCGACGGCTCCGGCTGCTCCGGGGCCCGCTGCGCGTGCTGCAGCGCACCCGGCTCGACAAGGCGATGCGGCGCACCGGTCTGCTCGACAGGGTCGCGCCGCAGCTGGCCGCCATGGAGCGGCTCGCGCCGCGACTGGGCAAGCCCCAGCCGCTGCCCGAGCGGATCGCCGCCCAGGGGGAGCGCCGGATGACCGTCGGCATGCTGGTGGGCTGCGTGCAGGGCGCCTTCTTCCCCGGCGTCAACGCCGCCACCGCCCGGGTGCTGCGCGCCGAGGGCTGCGAGGTCGTCGTCCCCCCGAGCCAGGGCTGCTGCGGCGCGCTCTCGGTGCACAACGGCCGTGAGGCCGAGGGCCAGGACTACGCCCGGGTGCTCGTCGACGCCTTCGACGAGGCCGGCGTCGAGCGCATCGTGGTCAACGCGGCCGGCTGCGGCTCCACGATGAAGGAGTACGCCGAGCTGCTCGCCGACGACCCGGCGTACGCCGAGCGCGCGGCGGCCTTCGCCGAGCGGGTGCGCGACGTCAGCGAGATCCTCGTGGAGCTCGGCCCGGTCGCCCCGCGGCACCCGCTCGAGGTCACCGTCGCCTACCACGACGCCTGCCACCTGGCGCACGCCCAGGGCGTCCGGTCGCAGCCGCGCGAGCTGCTGCGCGCCATCCCCGGCCTGGAGCTGAAGGAGATCGCCGAGGGCGACCTGTGCTGCGGCTCCGCCGGTGTCTACAACATCCTCAACCCCGAGCCCGCGCAGGAGCTGGGTGACCGCAAGGCGCGCAACATCGTGGCCACCGGCGCCGAGCTGCTGGTGACGGCCAACCCCGGCTGCCTGATGCAGGTCACCTCCTCCATCGAGCGCTCGGGCCACCCCATGGGCATGGCCCACACCCTCGAGGTGCTCGACGCCTCGATCCGCGGCGCGCCGGTCGCCGAGCTGCTCTAGCCTGCGATCCACGACCGCCCCACACCCAGGAAGAAGGCTCTCGGATGGACAGCCTGCCCGTGCTCAGTCTCCTCGCCCTGTCACCCATCGCCGTGATCGGCGTGCTCATCGCCGGCTTGCGCTGGCCCGCGAAGTACGCCATGCCGATCGGCTTCGTGGTCGTCGTGGCGGTGGCACTGCTGGCCTGGGACATGGAGCTCGTCGCCGTCGCGGCCGCCTCGGTGCAGGGCCTCATCATCGCGGCCACGCTGCTCTACATCATCTTCGGTGCGCTGCTCCTGCTCGAGACCCTCACCAAGAGCGGAGCGATGGCCACGATCCGCTCCGGCTTCACCACGATCAGCCCCGACCGGCGTGTGCAGACGATCATCATCGGATGGCTGTTCGGCAGCTTCATCGAGGGAGCCTCCGGCTTCGGCACTCCGGCGGCCGTCGTGGCGCCGCTCATGCTGGCCCTGGGCTTCCCCGCCCTGGCGGCGGTCATGGTGGGGCTGATCATCCAGAGCACGCCGGTGAGCTTCGGGGCTGTCGGCACCCCCATCCTGGTCGGCGTCAGCCAGGGGCTCTCCGGCGGAGGCGGGGTCGACGAGCGAGTCGCCTCGACCACCGGCTCCTACGACTCCTACATCGCCCAGATCGGTCTGAACGTCGCCTTCATCCACGCCCTGGTCGGCATCTTGATCCCGATCTTCCTGGTGTGCTTGCTCTGCGGCTTCTTCGGTGAGCAGCGGCGTTTCGCCGACGGTCTCGGCGTGTGGAAGTTCGCCGTCTTCGCCTCGCTGGCGATGACGGTGCCCTCGGTCACCGTCGCGGCCCTCCTGGGCCCGGAGTTCCCCTCCCTGCTCGGTGGCTCGATCGGTCTCGCGCTGGTCATGTGGACCTCCAGCAAGGGGTTCCTGATGCCCAAGGACACCTGGGACTTCCCGCCGCGCGATCGCTGGGAGGACCGCTGGATGGGAAGCATCGCCGCAGGCGCCGGGGCCGAGGACCTCTCCGAGCGCAAGATGTCGATCGTGCGCGCGTGGGCGCCATACGTCATCGTCGGCGCCCTCCTGGTCCTGACCCGGACCGTGGCGCCCCTGAAGGAGTTCCTCCAGATCACCACCGCCGTCACTTTCGAGAACATCTTCGGCACCGGGATCAGCCAGGCGGTCGAGCCTTTCTACCTCCCGGGCTTCGTGCTGATCCTCGTGTGCCTGATGACCAACGTGCTGCACCGGATGAGCGGACGGCAGATCGCCGAGACCTGGAAGGTCGCGGGTGGCCAACTGGCCGGGGCAGCGGTGGCGCTGCTCTTCGCGCTGCCCCTCGTACGGGTCTTCATCAACTCAGGACCGGACTTCAACGCGTCGGGCATCGCCAGCATGCCACTCACGCTCGCCGAGGGCGCCGCGGCGGCGACGGGAGACGCCTGGCCCCTGGCCGCGCCGTGGATCGGGGCGCTGGGAGCCTTCGTGGCGGGCTCCAACACGGTCAGCAACCTGACCTTCTCGCTCTTCCAGTTCTCGACCGCCGAGCAGATCGGCGCCAGCCCCGAGGTAGTCGTGGCCACTCAGGCGGTCGGAGGTGCCGCGGGCAACATGATCACCATCCACAACATCGTGGCCGCCTCCGCCACGGTGGGCCTGCTGGGCCGCGAGGGCGACCTGATCCGCAAGACGATCATCCCGACCGTCTACTACTGCCTGACGGCAGGAGCGATCTCCTTCATCTGGATCAACGGCTTCGGCCTCAACGCGGGCAGCCTGCTCCTGGTGCTCGTGCTCCTGGGTCTCGGCCTGCTCGTGCACAGGCTGTTGCGCGCACCCTCCGCCGAGAGGGCCGCAGCGCCGCGCGAGGAGTAGGTCGACGCCCTGGCGAGGACCGGCACGCGTGGCCGCCACGCAGACCGACGACCCGCCTGAGATGGAGACATCTCAGGCGGGTCGGCGTACGGCGTGATCAGCCGATGACGCCCTCGGGCTCGGTGGGGTGCGGGGCGGGCGGGTCGGCGGCGCCGGCGCGCACCGTCTCCTCGATCCGCTTGCCGAGGTCGGGGTCGACGCTCTTCCAGTAGTCGAAGACCCGGGGGAGCGTCTGCTCCTTCACGCCGCCGAGGATGTGGCCGGAGACGTTGGCGACGAAGCGGTCGCGCATGTCGTCGTCCCACACCTCGTTGACCAGCGTGCGGGCCTGCCCGAAGTCGTCGTCCTCCTCACGCAGCGCGTAGGCCTGGCGCACCATCTCACCGTCGGCCTCCCAGCCGTCCTCCGCCCCGCCGGTGAGGTCGCTGTAGCCGCGGCCGTAGCTGTTGGGCGCGTACACGGGGGCGTCACCGGAGTGCTCGTAGGCCATCGGCCCGTCGAAGGTGTAGGTGTTGACGGACTCGACGTTCTTCGGCCGGTTGACGGGCAGCTGGTGGTAGTTGGGACCGATCCGGTAGCGGTGCGTGTCGGCGTAGGAGAAGACCCGGCCGAGCAGCATCTTGTCGGGGCTGAAGCCGATCCCGGGCACCACCGCGCTCGGCTCGAACGCCGCCTGCTCGATCTCGGCGAAGAAGTTGTCGGGGTTGCGGTTGAGCGTCATGGTGCCGACCTTGATCAGCGGGTAGTCGCCGTGCGGCCACACCTTGGTCAGGTCGAAGGGGTTGAAGCGGTAGGTCTTCGCGTCCTCGTAGGGCATCACCTGCACGTGCAGGGTCCAGGACGGGAACTCCTCGCGCTCGATGGCCTCGCGCAGGTCACGACGGTGGAAGTCGCTGTCCTCGCCCGCGATCTGGTCGCCGGACTCCTGGGTCAGGCACTTCACGCCCTGGTCGGACTTGAAGTGGTACTTGATCCAGTGCTTCTCGCCCGCCTCGTTGACCCACATGTAGGTGTGGCTGCCGTAGCCGTTCATGTGGCGCCAGCTGCGCGGCAGGCCGCGGTCGCCCATCAGCCAGGTGACCTGGTGGGCGGACTCGGGGTTGTGGGTCCAGAAGTCCCACTGCATGTCGTTGTCGCGCAGCCCGGAGCCACCACGACGCTTCTGCGAGCGGATGAAGTGGGGGAACTTCATCGTGTCGCGGACGAAGAAGACCGGGGTGTTGTTGCCGACCAGGTCGTAGTTGCCCTCGGTCGTGTAGAACTTCAGCGAGAAGCCGCGCGGGTCGCGCCAGGTGTCGGGGGAGCCCTGCTCCCCGGCCACCGTCGAGAAGCGGGCCAGCATCTCGGTCTCGACGCCGGGCTGGAAGAGCGCCGCCTTGGTGTAGGCCGAGACGTCCTCGGTGGTCACGAAGGTGCCGAACGCTCCGGACCCCTTGGCGTGCACGTTGCGCTCCGGCACGCGCTCACGGTTGAAGTGCGCCATCTGGTCGAGGAAGTGGTGGTCGTGCAGCAGGATCGGCCCGGTGTCGCCGAGGGTGAGCGAGTTGCGGTCGCTCGGCGCCGGCGCTCCCGTCACGGTGGTCGATCCGCCCTGCGGACGGCTGCTCTCGGACACGGCTGGGTTCCTCTCGTCGGTGACTGACTCCACCTGGGGCCAGTACCCCGACCCTGCCCGCGCCACGCACCCTCTCTGGACCTGTTCAAGATCCGGTCGACGCCAGGGTGGTCGAGGAAGGCGCGCAGCGCCTGTCTCGAGACCCGTGTGTTGGGCGACGCCCGGGTGGTCGAGGAAGGCGCGCAGCGCCTGTCTCGAGACCCGGTGAGACGACCGTGGTCCTGCCCGGCGCTCGGCTCACGGGGTCTCGAGACGCCGGAGCCAGTCCCTCCTCCGTCGGGCCTGGATCCGGCTCCTCGACCTCCCGCCCTGGACCTGCGGGTTCGTCCGTCACCCGCAGGGGCGTGATCAGTGCTGGTAGGTGCCGTGGAGGATCGCGCGGCCCGCGGTCTTGAAGGCCAGGTTGAAGCTGACCACCGCGGGGGAGGCGTCGGAGTCGACACCGAGCTGCTCCTCCGTGACGGCGTGCACCACGAAGTAGTAGCGGTGGGGCTGGTCGCCCTCGGGCGGGGCAGCGCCCATGAAGTCCTTCGACCCGCCGTCGTTGCGGCACGTGAAGGCGGCGCCCGGCAGGGTGGCGCCGCTGGCGCCCGCGCCGGTGTCGAGGGAGGTCACGTCGGCCGGCAGGTCGACCAGCACCCAGTGCCAGAAGCCGGACGGCGTGGGGGCGTCGGGGTCGAAGCAGGTGACGGTGAAGCTCTTGGTGCCCTCGGGCACGTCGCTCCAGGACAGCTGCGGCGAGGTGTTGCCCTCGGCGGCCACCTGGTCCGCCTTGAGGGGCTGACCGTCGGACACGTCGTCGCTGGTGACGGTGAAGGACGGGACCTGCGGCAGCAGCTCGTAGGGGTCGGGGTGCACGGGACGCTCGAGACTCATGGTGGCGAACGTACCCAGCCCGTCCATCCTTCAGCCCGGGTGCGCCTCGGCGGCCGCGACGCCTCACAATGGTGCCGTGCCGGAGACGCCAGCCGACCACCCGACCTACCCCGTGGGCCTCCGGCTCGCGGGACGCAGGGTCCTCGTGGCCGGCGGCGGCAACGTCGCCCAGCGGCGCGTGCCGACGCTGCTCGCCGCGGGCGCCGACGTGCACCTGGTCTCGCCGGCGGTGACGCCGTCGATCGAGGGGCTGGCGGCCGCAGGGGAGGTCACCTGGCACGAGCGCGGCTTCCGCGACGCCGACCTCGACGGCGCGTGGTACGTGATGGCGGCCACCGACGACGCCGCGGTCAACGCCCGGATCAGCGACCTCGCCGAGGAGCGGCGCGTCTGGTGCGTGCGAGCCGACGACGCCGAGGCCGCCACGGCGTTCACACCCGCGGTCGGACGGCACCAGGGCGACACCGTCGCGGTGATGGCCACGGGCGCCGCCGACCGCGACCCCCGCCACCACGCCGCCCTGCGCGACGAGGTCGTCACCGCGCTGCGCGAGGGACGCCTGGCCGTGGGAGAGCGGCGGCGTCGTCCGGGGGTGGTCCTGGTCGGTGGGGGCCCCGGCGACCCCGAGCTGATCACCGTCGCCGGACGCAAGGCGCTGATGGAGGCCGACGTCGTGGTCGCCGACCGGCTGGCCCCCCGCGAGCTGCTCGCGGAGCTGCCCGCGAGCACCCGCATCGTCGACGTCGCCAAGCTGCCCCGCGGCCGCTCGGCGCTGCAGGACGAGATCAACCGGGTCCTCGTCGAGGAGGCCTCCGCCGGTCACCGGGTCGCCCGCTTCAAGGGGGGCGACAACTTCGTCTTCGGGCGGGGCTACGAGGAGGTCGAGGCGTGCGTCGCGGCCGGCGTCGAGGTCACCGTCGTCCCGGGCGTCAGCAGCCCGATCGCGGTGCCCGGGCTCGCGGGCATCCCCGTGACGCACCGCGGCGTCACCCACGACCTGACCGTGGTCAGCGGGCACCTGCCCCCCGGGCACCCGGACTCGCTCGTCGACTGGGAGGCGCTGGGCCACGCCCGGGGCACGATCGTGCTCATGATGGCCGTCGAGAACGCCGCCGCCATCGCGGCGGCCGTGGTCGCCGCCGGACGCGCCGGCACCACGCCCGTGGCCGTGGTCTGCGACGGCAGCATGCCGACCCAGCGCACCGTGCTCGCCACGCTCGCCACGCTCGGCGAGACGATCGAGCGCGAGCAGGTGCGGCCGCCCGCCGTGATCGTGGTGGGCGAGGTCGTCGCCGTCGCCCATCCGGCGCGCGACTGAGATGGCCGAGCTGGTCGAGCTGCACGACGCCGGCGACCCGCGCCTGGCCGACTACCGAGACCTGCGCGACGTCCAGCTCCGGCGCTCCCTGGAGGCCGAGCACGGTCTCTTCCTCGCCGAAGGCGAGAAGGTCGTGCGCCGCGCCGTCGAGGCGGGCTACCGGCCACGCTCGCTGCTGATGGCACCGCGCTGGCTCGACGGCCTGGCCGACGTGCTGGCGCGCACCGACGCCCCCTGCTATGTCGTGAGCGAGCGCCTCGCCGAGGAGGTCACCGGCTTCCACGTGCACCGCGGGGCGCTCGCGTCGTTGCACCGGCGGCCGCTGGCTCCGGTCGAGGAGGTGCTCGCCGGGGCGCGCACGGTCGTGGTGCTCGAGGACGTCGTCGACCACACCAACGTCGGCGCGGTGCTGCGCAGCGCGGCGGCGCTCGGGGTCGACGCGGTGCTGCTCTCCCCGCGCTGCGCCGACCCGCTCTACCGGCGCTCGGTCAAGGTCGCGATGGGAGCCGTCTTCGCCCTGCCCTGGACCCGGCTCCCCGGCTGGTCGGGGGCGATGGACGACCTGGAGGCACGCGGCTTCACGACGGTGGCCCTCACCCTGGCCCCGGACTCCCAGCCGCTCGACGAGGCCGTCACCGGGGTCGACCGGCTGGCCCTGGTGCTCGGCTCCGAGGGCCACGGACTGTCGACGCAGTGGCAGCGCACGGCCTCGCGACGCGCCGTGATCCCGATGCAGGCGGGCGTCGACTCCCTCAACGTCGCCGCGGCGGCCGCGGTGGCCTGCTGGGTGTCGGCCTCGCGAGACCGTGGCTGAGAGCGGCCGGGTGCCGTTAGCCTGACCGGGTGTCACCCGAGCAGACCCCGGACACCGTGCGCGCCGACCTGCTCGCCGACCTGGTCGCGCAGGTGGCCGACCAGTCGATCATCGCGCTCGACCTGCAGGGCACCATCGTCAGCTGGAACGCCGGGGCGGAGCGGCTCGAGGGCTACACCCGCGACGAGGTGATGGGTCGCAGCTTCGCGATGTTCTACACCGAGGGGGACCGCCGCTCCGGGCTCCCCGGCGAGCTCCTGCAGCGCGCCCGCGACGACGGCCACGGGCAGCACCAGGGCTGGCGGGTGCGGCACGACGGCACCACCTTCTGGGCCGACGTGACGATCACGGCCCTGCACGACGTCGAGAGCCGACCGACGGGGTTCGCCGAGGTGGTGCGCGACCTGACCGAGCAGCACCAGCTCGAGGTGCGGCTCCGCGAGAGCGAGCAGCGGCTCCGGCTGCTCGTCGGCCAGGTGGTCGACTACGCCATCATCGCGCTCGACCCTCAGGGCACCATCGAGACCTGGAACAAGGGGGCGGAGCGCCTCAAGGGCTACCGCGAGGACGAGGCGATCGGCCGGAGCTTCGCGATGCTCTACACCCAGGAGGACCAGCGCGACGGGCTGCCGGCGCGGCTGCTGCAGGAGGCCCGCCGACAGGGACGCGTCGAGCACACCGGCTGGCGGGTACGCCGAGACGGGTCGCGCTTCTGGGCCGACGTCACCCTCACCGCGCTGCACGACCCACAAGGACGCTTCACCGGCTACGCCAAGGTCACCCGCGACCGCACCGACGTCAAGCGTCTCGAGGAGGCCCAGGACGCCTTCTACGCGACCTTCACCCACGACTTCCGCACCCCCGTGACCGTCATCAAGGGCTTCGTGGAGGCGCTGCGCGACGCCGACGGTGAGGAGCGCGACGAGCTGCTCGACCGGGTCGAGGCGGGCACCGAGCGCCTGCTCTCGATGGTGGAGGGGCTGGTGAGCTTCGCCAGGCAGCGGGTCGCGCACGCCGACCTGCAGCTCGACGACATCGACGTCGCCCACGTGGCGCGCAGCGCCGCGCGCTCGCTGCGCACGGGGCCGGGGGAGGGCCGGGTCGCCGTGTCCGGCGACGTCGCCCTGGTGCGCGCCAACGGCGACGCCATGCACCGGGTCGTGACCAACCTGCTGGTCAACGCCCTGAAGTACTCCGGTGGCCAGACCGACGTCGTCGTCGACTTCGTGCGCGAGGGGGACGAGGTGGGGGTGCGCGTCCGCGACTCGGGGCGCGGCATCCACCCCGACGACCTCGCCACGATCTTCGACCAGTTCGAGCGCGGGCGCCTGGCCACCGACGACGGCGGGTCCGGGCTGGGCCTGGCCAGCACGCGGGAGCTCGTGGAGCTGCAGCAGGGCCGGGTCGTCATCGACAGCGACCTCGACGTCGGCACCACGGTGACGGTGTGGCTGCAGCGCGTGGGGCTCGGCCGGCAGGAGGAGGCTCAGCCCGCGGGCCACCCGAGGGGGTAGTCCTCGGCCTCCGCCTCCATCTGCTTGCGCAGCCGCTTGCGCAGCTTGGCGCTGAGCCGGTCGCCGAAGACGGTGCCGGCCGTGTGGTCGGTCTCGTGCTGCAGGCACCGCGCGAGCAGGCCGTCGCCCTCGTAGGCGACCTCGGCCCCCGTGTGGTCGACGCCCGTCACCCGCGCGCGGTCCGGGCGCGCGCAGGGCACGAAGGCGCCAGGGTAGGACAGGCAGCCCTCGTCGCCGTCGTCGAGCCGGCGCTCCCTGCCCTCGGGCAGCTCGAGCTCCGGGTTGCAGACGACCCCCCGGTGGATCACGCCCTCCTCGTCGGGACAGTCGAAGACGAAGACGGCCAGGTCGACCCCGACCTGGCAGGCCGCCAGGCCGACGCCGTCGGCGGCGTACATCGTGGCGACCATGTCGGCCACCAGCGTCGCGAGCTCCTCGTCGTACGCCGTCACGGGGCGCGCCCGGTGGTGCATCACCTCGGTGCCCCAGCGGGTGATGGGGAGCACCGATCCGCCGGTCGGCAGCGTCGCGGAGCCGGGGGCCACCTGGGCGTCGGAGGTGTCGCGCATGGGCTGCATGCTAGCCGTGGCGCACGCATGACCCGGGACACGCGGGGCGACTGTGGCGCCGAGTGTAACTCCGAGTTACATTCGGTGTCATGGCTTCCACGACCCCGAAGGCCGACGAGACCCGGCAGTCGCAGCGACTGCCCTGGACCCTGCTGCGCGCCGGTGGGCGACACGGCCTCGCCGACGGCGAGGTGCGCGACCCCATCGGGTTGGCGATCGCGGCGCTCAACCGGCTCGCGTCGTCGGACCTGATGGACCGCCTCGGCATCCGCAAGCAGACCGAGCAGGGCGTCTACCGCGTGACGAGCGCCGGCTTCCGGACCGTGGGCACCGTGAGCCGCAGCTTCGCGCGCGCCGGCCGACGTCGGGCGGGCAACCGGGTGCCGAGCGCCCAGCGCAGCGGGCTCTTCGACCTCACCCCCGGCGAGGACGAGCAGATGATCGCCGACGTCGTGCGCGAGCTCGCGGCCGAGGTGGTGCGCCCGGCGGCGGCCGCCGCCGACGCGTCGTGCACGGCGCCGCAGGAGGTGCTGGCCGCCACGCTCGAGGTCGGTCTCCCGCTGCTCGGGGTGCCGGAGGAGCTCGAGGGCATCGCGACCGAGCGCTCCGCCGTCACGGGCGTGCTGGTGCACGAGGCGCTCGCCCACGGCGACATGGGTCTCGCGGTCGCGGCACTCGCTCCGGGCGCCGTCGCCACCGCGCTGTCGCTGTGGGGCACCGAGGAGCAGCAGCAGACCTACCTGCCGCACTTCACCGGCCAGGAGGTGCCCGCGGCCGCGCTGGCCCTGGCCGAGCCCACGCCGCTGCACGACCCGCTCTCCCCGAGCGCGACCGCCGAGCGCCGCGGTGAGGGCTTCGTGCTGCGCGGCACCAAGTCCGGCGTGGTCCGGGGCGCCGAGGCCGAGCTCTTCGTCGTGGGCGCCTCGCTCGAGGGGGAGCCGCGGCTCTTCGTCGTGGAGTCCCGCACCGACGGCGTGACCATCGAGTCCGATCCGTCGATGGGCCTCCGTGCCGCCGGCCTCTCGCGCCTGGTGCTCGACGACGTCGAGGTCGACGAGATCTCGCTGCTGGGCACGACCGAGGACCACCGCGACGCGGTGCGGCTCTCGCGCCTGGCGTGGTGCGCCCTGGCGGTGGGCACCGGGCAGGCGGTGCTCGACTACGTCATCCCGTACGTCAAGGAGCGCGAGGCCTTCGGGGAGCCGATCGCCCACCGCCAGTCGGTCGCCTTCATGGTGGCCAACATCGGCATCGAGCTGCAGGGGATGCGGCTGGCCACCTGGAAGGCCGCCTCCCGCGTGGCCCAGGGCCGCGACGCCGGCAAGGAGATCGCGCTGGCCCGCCGGCTCTGCGCCGAGCACGGCATGCGCATCGGTCTCGACGGGGTGCAGCTGCTCGGCGGCCACGGCTTCGTCAAGGAGCACCCGGTCGAGCGCTGGTACCGCGACCTGCGCGCGATCGGCCTGATGGAGGGGGCGGTCCTGGTCTGAGGCGCCACCGCGCAGCCCACCCAGGACCCGGACAAGGAGAGCCACGATGATCAACCTCGAGACCCCGAAGAAGCTGCGACCGCTGGTCGACCAGGCACACCAGGTCGCGATGAACATGTTGCGCCCGATCTCGCGCAAGTACGACGAGCAGGAGCACGCCTACCCGCGCGAGCTCGACATGCTCGCCGCGATGATCGACGGCATCAGCGAGTCGGGAGCCACCGGCGGCGCGGGCGCGAGCGGCGTACGCCGCAGCCAGAAGCCCGAGGAGCAGCCCGGCAACCGCAACGGCGCCAACCTCGCCAGCGTGCTCTCCGTGATGGAGATGTGCTGGGGCGACGTCGGCCTGCTGCTGTCGATGCCACGGCAGGGGCTCGGCAACTCCGCCATCGCCTCGGTCGCCGACGACGAGCAGCTCGAGCGCTTCGCCGGCACCTGGGCCGCCATGGCGATCACCGAGCCGGGGGTGGGCTCCGACTCGGCCAACATCTCGACCACCGCGGTGCGCGACGGCGACGAGTACGTCATCAACGGCGAGAAGATCTACGTGACGTCGGGGGAGCGCGCCGACTCGGTGGTGGTGTGGGCGACGCTCGACAAGTCGCTCGGCCGCGCCGCGATCAAGTCCTTCGTCGTCGAGAAGGGCACCCCCGGGATGCGGGTCGAGCGCCTCGAGCACAAGCTCGGGATCCGCGCCTCCGACACGGCCGTCATCATCTTCGACGACTGCCGCGTCCCGGCCGAGAACCTGCTGGGCTCTCCGGAGGTCGACACCAAGCAGGGCTTCGCCGGCGCCATGGCGACCTTCGACAACACCCGGCCGCTGGTGGCGGCGATGGCCGTCGGGTGCGCCCGCGCCTCGCTCGACCTGACCCGCGACCTAATGGCCGACGCCGGCATCGAGGTCGACTACGACCGACCCACCCAGCTGCAGACCGCGGCCGCGGCGACCTTCCTGGCGCTGGAGGCCGAGTGGGAGGCGGCGTACCTGCTCACGCTGCAGTCGGCCTGGATGGCCGACAACCGCGAGCCCAACTCGATGCAGGCCTCGATGGCCAAGGCGAAGGCCGGCCGCATGGGCAGCGAGGTGACGCTGCGGTGCGTCGAGCTCGCCGGCACCCTCGGCTACTCCGAGGCCGAGCTGCTGGAGAAGTGGGGCCGCGACTCCAAGATCCTCGACATCTTCGAGGGCACCCAGCAGATCCAGCAGCTGATCGTGGCCCGGCGCCTGCTCGGACTGGGGTCGGCGCAGCTGAAGTAGGGGCACGCGCCGGCGCCGCGTGCCAGAGTGACGGCGTGGCAGCGCAGCGCAGCGACCTCGTCGTCGCCAGCATCCAGGACGCCTTCGCCCCTCTGATGCGCGCGGACCCGGTGGCCTTCCGCGGGAAGTTCCGCAAGATGGCCGCCGACCCGCACGCCTTCTACCGCGGCTCGGCCTGCCTCTTCTACGCCGACCAGACCGCGCTCGAGGACGAGTGGGTCGACGAGCGCAGCGGGGCCATCTGGATCCACGGCGACCTCCACGTCGAGAACTTCGGCACTTACCTCAGCTCCGACGGCCGGCTGGTCTTCGACGTCAACGACTTCGACGAGGCCTACCTCGGGCACTTCACCTGGGACCTGCGGCGCTTCGCCGCGAGCCTGGCCCTGGTCGGCTGGCAGAAGGCGCTTCCCGCCGCCGACGTCGAGCGGCTGGTCCGCCGCTTCCTGCGGGCCTACCTCGCCCAGGTCGACTCCTACGCCTCCACCGGCGACGACGAGGACTTCGGGCTCCACCTCGACAACACCGAGGGTCCGGTGCTCGACGCGCTGGTGGCGGCGCGCGGCGTACGCCGGGTCGACCTGCTCGACCGCATCACCACCGTCGAGCGCGACGGGGCGCGCCGCTTCTCCGACCACCCGAGCGTGCGGCGGCTGCCGCGGGAGGAGCGCCGCGAGGTCGAGCGCGCCTTCGGGCGCTACCTCGAGACGATCCCGGAGTCCAAGCGCTTCGACCGCGAGCTCTTCTACGGGCTGCACGACGTCGTCGGCAAGTCGGGCTTCGGCATCGGCAGTGCCGGGCTGCCGGCGTACAACCTGCTGGTCGAGGGGCACAGCCAGGCCCGTGACAACGACGTGGTGCTCTCGATGAAGCAGGCCAACGTGCCGGCGGTGAGCCGCTACGTCGACCACGAGGCGGTCGACCGCTACTTCGAGCACGAGGGGCACCGCACGGTCGTCAGCCAGCGGGCGCTGCAGGTGCACACCGACCCGCTGCTCGGCCACACCGGGGTCCGGGGTGTGGGCTACGTGGTCGCCGAGGTCTCGCCCTACGAGGTCGACCTCGACTGGGACGACCTCACCGAGCCCTCGCAGATGGCCCAGGTGGTCGACCTGCTGGGCCGGGCGACGGCCAAGGTGCACTGCTCCTCCGACGAGGACAGCGACCAGGACCTGGTCGACTTCCAGGTCGAGGAGGCGGTGGTCGCCTCGCTGAAGGGGCGACGCCGTGCCTTCGCCGACCACCTGGTCGGCTTCGCCACCGACTACGCCGCCCAGGTTCGGGAGGACCACGCCACCTTCGTCGAGGAGTTCCGAGCCGGCCGCATCGGCGTCGCGGCCACGTGAGCGGCCGCGACGCCGATACCCCCTTCTGCCCCCCTCGGCCTGCGTCAGCGGAACTTGCTGATCGGGATCCGGACCACGCGTCCCTTGCCCGGGTTGAGGCTGCGGGTGCTGGCGTGGAACTTGCCGCGCTCGAAGAGCAGTCCGGTCGGCTGCGAGGCCTTGAAGGTCTCGACGTCGCCGTCGGGCAGCACCCGCACGATGCGACCGAGCTTGTTGATGTCGACCCCGGGTCCGGGAGGCCCTCCGAAGAAGACCTGGGAGTAGTAGACGGCGCCGCCCGGGCCGACCGCGAGCCCGGTCGGGGAGTCCAGGCCACGCCAGGACCGGGCGATCTCGCCGCGTCCGGTGAGCTTGTAGATCCGTCCGGCGCCTGGCACCTCCGCACCCAGGGTGCTCACCCAGGCGCGACCGTTGCGCCAGTCGACCCCCGTCGGCACCGGGTCGCATCCCACGGTGCCCGGGTTGGCCTGGGCGCCGTCGGCGAGGCAGGGCTTGGTCTTGACCGTCGGCGGCACGAAGAAGGTCGAGACCCTGCCGGAGGTCGGGTTGACCCGCAGCACCGCGTTGGCGCCGCCGTCGGCGACCAGCAGGTTCCGCGGGGTCAGCGTCATCGCGAAGGGGTTGGACAGCGCGTCGACGGGCTGACCGTCGACCTCCTGGACCTGCCCGTCGGGGTTGTTGTCGAGCTCGTACTGCAGCAGGTCCGCGATCACCGTCGTCTGCCCGGTGTCGAGGTTGGTGCGCAGCACCTTGCTCGGGCCGTAGGCCCCGCCCACCGGAGGCCCGTCGGGCGCAGGACCGCCGATCACGCTCCAGACCCACTTGCCCCGTGACGCCACGGCCGCGACGCCGGCTGCGTCGGAGACCAGGGTGCGACGGCTGCCGTCACGGCGGATCAGGGTGACCTGACCGGCGCCGCTCTGCGCGACGACGATGCTGCCGTTGCGAGCGGCGCTGAGGCCGAACGGGCTGTTCAGCCCCTTGGCGACGACCTGGACGGGGGCGGCGCGCCCTCCGTCCGAGGCTCGCGGCGCCGCTCCCGACGACGGGGCCGGCGAGCCGGCCACGAGGCCGACGGTGAGCGCGACGACGCACGCCCTGGTTGCTGCACGCATGGATGTGTCCCTCCCGGCAAAGTGATCCCCCCGCACGCACAGGCATCGCACAGCCGAGCGGATCGCGCATCCACTGGTGCAGACCGCTGGGAGGCTCCACTAGACCGGTGGGAGGGGATGCACCGGGCGACTCGGGGCGAAGCCGACCGGCGCCGAGCCGCCCGTGGCGGACATCCGTCAGGCCAGGACGCGCGCGCCGGCCCCGGGCTCGGCCACGAAGAAGGCCGGCGCGGTCCACCCACGGGCCGCGAAGGCCGTGCGGACGGCGCTCTCCACCGCGCCGAGCCGGGGGCGCGGCGTCAGGGCGATCGCCGACCCGCCGAAGCCGCCGCCTGTCATCCGGGCCCCCAGCGCGCCCGCCTCGCGCGCCGTCTCGCAGGCCGTGTCGAGCTCGGCGCAGGAGACCTCGTAGTCGTCGCGCAGCGACGCGTGGGAGGCGTCCAGCAGCGGCCCCAGCGCGGCCCAGTCGCCGGCCCCGAGGGCCGCGACGACCTCGTCGACGCGGCGTACCTCGCTGACGACGTGGCGAGCCCGGGGGAGCAGCGCGGCATCGAGGCCGGCGAGGTCGTCGGGGCCGACCTGTGCCAGGTGCCGCACCCCGAGGTGGCGCGCGGCCTCCCACGCCTGGTCGCGCCGGGCGCCGTAGCCGCCGTCGGTCAGCTCGTGGCTCACCCGCGTGTCGACGACCAGCACGGCGAGGTCATGGGCGGCGGGGTCGAAGGGCACCTGCCGCTGCTCGTCGGTGGCGAAGTCGAGCAGCAGCGCGTGCGACTCGCGCGCGTGCACCGAGATGGCCTGGTCGAGCCCCCCGGTGGGCGCGCCCACGACCTCGCTCTCGGCGCGCACGCAGGCCGCCACGAGCTCGTCGGGGGAGTAGCCGAGGCCGAGCGCGGCGTCGAGGGCGACGGCCACGCTGCACTCCAGCGCGGCCGAGCTCGAGAGGCCCGCCCCGATGGGCACCTCGCTGCTCACCTCGACGTCGAAGCCCCCCGGCACGTCGAGGGTCACGAAGACGCCCGCCACGTAGCGCACCCACGAGGGGGCGTCGTCGAGCTGCGAGGGCCGTCCCTCCCACGAGCGCTCGCCGCTGCGGACGGCGAGACGGTCGTCGTCGCGCGGGCTCACCCGGGCGGTGGTCGACTGGCGCAGCGCGAAGGGCAGGCAGCGGCCGCCGTTGTAGTCGACGTGCTCGCCGATGAGGTTGACGCGGCCCGGGGCGACGCCGGTGACGGGGCGAGGAGTGGATGCTGGCACGCGCAGCAGCGTAGATTGGGCCGACGTGCGCTTCCTCGACGACCACCGGCCGCCGTACGACCTGACCTACGACGACGTCTTCATGGTGCCGCGACGCTCCGACGTCAGCTCCCGCTACGCCGTCGACCTCGCGTCGTCCGACGGGACCGGCACCACCATCCCGCTCGTCGTGGCCAACATGACCGCCGTCTCCGGCCGCCGCATGGCCGAGACCATGGCACGGCGCGGCGGCCTGGCCGTGATCCCGCAGGACATCCCGCTCGACGTCGTCGCGGACGTGGTGGCCTGGGTCAAGAGCCGGCACCCCGTCTTCGAGACCCCCATCCAGGTGCGGCCGCAGGACACCGTCAGCGACGTGCTCGCCCTGCTCCCCAAGCGCGCGCACCGGGCCGCGGTCGTGCTCGACGGACGTCGCCCCGTCGGCGTCGTGACCGAGGCCGACTGCGCCGGCGTCGACCGCTTCACCCTGGTGGCCGACGTGATGACCACCGAGATGACCACGGTGCGCCACACCATGGAGCCGCGGGAGGCCTTCGACGTGCTGCACGCCTCGCGGCACCGCCTGGCCCCCGCCGTCGACGAGCAGGGCGACCTGGTCGGGATCCTGACTCGCACCGGGGCGCTGCGCTCGACGATCTACGAGCCGGCGCTCGACCCGCACGGCCGGCTGCGCGTGGCCGCCGCCCTCGGGGTCAACGGCGACGTGGGCGGCAAGGCCCGCAAGCTGCTCGACCTGGGTGTCGACTGCCTCGTCGTCGACACCGCCCACGGCCACCAGGAGCGGATGGTCGAGGCGCTCGCCACGGTGCGCTCGCAGGGCCCGCAGGTGCCGGTGGTCGCGGGCAACGTCGTCTCCGCCGAGGGCACCCGCGACCTGGTCGAGGCCGGCGCCGACATCGTGAAGGTGGGCGTCGGTCCGGGGGCCATGTGCACCACCCGGATGATGACCGGGGTCGGCCGCCCGCAGTTCAGCGCCGTGCTGGAGTGCGCCGCGGCGGCCCGCGAGCTCGGCAAGCACGTCTGGGCCGACGGTGGGGTGCGTCACCCCCGCGACGTCGCGCTCGCGCTGGCGGCCGGTGCCTCCCAGGTGATGGTCGGGTCCTGGTTCGCCGGCACCCACGAGTCGCCGGGCGACCTGCACGTCGGCGCCGACGGGCGGGCCTACAAGGAGAGCTTCGGCATGGCCTCGGCCCGCGCGGTGGCCAACCGCACCTCCACCGACACGGCCTTCGACCGCGCCCGCAAGGGGCTCTACGAGGAGGGCATCAGCTCCTCGCGGATGTTCCTCGACCCCGCACGCCCGGGCGTGGAGGACCTCGTCGACGAGATCTGCTCGGGCGTCCGCTCCGCGGCGACGTACGCCGGCGCGCACGACCTGGCGGCCTTCCACGAGCGCGCCACGGTCGGCGTGCAGTCGGCCGCGGGCTTCGCCGAGGGTCGGCCGCTGCCGGCGGGCTGGTGAGCAGCGCCCCCGATTCGGCTGCGGGGGCTCGGCCTTGCTAGTGTTTCACCGCTCGTCCGGGTGGCGGAATAGGCAGACGCGCTAGCTTGAGGTGCTAGTCCCCGTATTAGGGGGTGGGGGTTCAAGTCCCCCCTCGGACACACGAGTCGATGGGCCCCGCGGTGCGGGGCCCATCGTCGTTCCCGGACCGTCGGAGGCCCGGGACGCACGCGGCTCAGGACGGGGGAGCGAAGAACTCCAGGGCGATGTTGTCGGGATCGCGGAAGGACACCCCCGAGCCGTACGCCGCGTCGACGACGTCGCCGTGCGCGACCCCCAGCTCGTCCAGTCGCCCGCGCCAGGCCTCCAGCTCGTCGCGGTCGGCGCAGGCGAAGGCGACGTGGTCGAGCCCCGTGGTCCGCTCGTCGAAGTCACCGCCTCGCCCCGCGGGGTGCGTGTGCAGGCCGAAGAGCTGCCCGCCGCCGAGCGCGAAGACAGTGTGGTGGAAGCCGCCGGTCTCCTCGTCCTCGTCGAGCACGGGATCGGCGTCGAAGAGCGCGGCGTACCAGGCGGTGCTGCGCTCGAGGTCGGTGACGGTGACAGCCACGTGGGTCAGGGCGGGAAAGGTCGGTGCTGACACGGCAGGTCCTCCTGCTCGGGGTCCCGGACCCGACCAGCCTCGCTGGCGGACGGCGCCTCCGGCACTCCCCGATCTCCCGGTCCGGGCCCTCCGACCGGACGGGTCCGCAGCGACACGCCACCCCCAGTCTTGAGTCATTCCAGAAAGTGCACTAGGTTCGCCACCGTGACGACGCCCGAGGAGCTCGAGACGCGGCTGCGCGAGGTGTCGCTGCGTGTCACCCGGCCCCGTCTGGCCGTCATGCGTGCCCTGGAGGCACGGCCCCACGCCGACACCGAGACCGTGATCGACGCCGTGCGCCGCGACCTCGGCGCCGTGTCGCACCAGGCCGTCTACGACGTCCTGGCGGCGCTCACCCAGGCGGGTCTGGTGCGTCGCATCCAGCCGGCCGGCGCCGTCGCGCGCTACGAGGTGCGCGTCGGCGACAACCACCACCACGTCGTGTGCCGCAGCTGCGGCGCGATCGGTGACGTCGACTGCGCCGTCGGCCACGCTCCGTGCCTGACTGCGAGCGACGACCGTGGCTTCACCATCGACGAGGCCGAGGTCGTCTACTGGGGCACCTGCTCGGCCTGTCGCACTCCCTAGGCACCACACCCGTCCACCGCACCCCACCACCGCAGGAGGAACGTCCGTGACTGACCAGCCCACCGGGCACGACCACGAGACCGTCGAGGCCGACATGAACACCGAGGAGGCCGGCGGCTGCCCGGTCCACGGTGGCCGTCTCGCGCACCCCACCGAGAGCGGGAGCAACACCGACTGGTGGCCCAACCAGCTCAACCTGAAGATCCTGCGCAAGCACCCCGCGGTCGCCGACCCCTTCGGTGGCGAGCTCGACTACCGCGCCGCCTTCGAGAGCGTCGACCTCGACGAGCTCGCCCGCGACGTCGACGCCGTCATGACCGACAGCAAGGACTGGTGGCCGGCCGACTTCGGTCACTACGGCGGCTTCATGATCCGGATGGCCTGGCACTCCGCGGGCACCTACCGCGTCGACGACGGCCGCGGCGGAGCCGGTGCGGGCATGCAGCGCTTCGCCCCGCTCAACAGCTGGCCCGACAACGGCAACCTCGACAAGGCGCGTCGCCTGCTGTGGCCGGTCAAGCAGAAGTGGGGCGCGAAGGTCTCCTGGGCCGACCTGATGATCTTCGCCGGCAACCGCGCGCTGGAGACCATGGGCTTCACGACCTTCGGCTTCGCCGGTGGCCGCGCCGACGTGTGGGAGCCCGACGAGGACGTCTACTGGGGTCCGGAGCGCACCTGGCTCGGCGACGAGCGCTACACCGGTGACCGCGAGCTGGAGAAGCCGCTCGGCGCCGTGCAGATGGGCCTGATCTACGTCAACCCCGAGGGCCCCAACGCCAACCCCGACCCGCTGGCGTCGGCCCGCGACATCCGCGAGACCTTCGGGCGGATGGCGATGAACGACGAGGAGACCGTCGCGCTGATCGCCGGTGGTCACACCTTCGGCAAGACCCACGGCGCGGCCGACCCCGAGCAGTACGTCGGTCCCGAGCCCGAGGGTGCCTCCATCGTCGAGCAGGGCCTGGGCTGGAAGCAGTCCTACGGCTCGGGCAAGGGCCGCGACGCCATCACCTCCGGCCTCGAGGTCACCTGGACCGCGACGCCGGTCCAGTGGAGCAACGGCTTCTTCGAGAACCTCTTCGGCTACGAGTGGGAGCTGACCAAGAGCCCGGCCGGTGCCTGGCAGTTCCAGGCCGTCGGCGACGAGGCTGCCAACAAGATCCCCGACCCCGAGACCGGCGAGCTCGACCGGCGTCCCACGATGCTGGTCTCCGACATCGCGCTGCGCGAGGACCCCGTCTACCGCGAGATCTCGCTGCGCTTCAAGGACGACCCGGAGGCGTTCGCCGACGCCTTCGCGCGCGCCTGGTACAAGCTCACCCACCGCGACATGGGCCCCAAGCAGCGCTACCTCGGTGCCTGGGTGCCGGAGGAGGAGCTGCTCTGGCAGGACCCGGTGCCGGCCCACGAGGGCGAGGTCATCGGCGCCGACGAGATCGCGTCGCTCAAGCAGCAGATCCTCGACTCCGGCCTGACGGTCCCGCAGCTGGTCAAGGCCGCCTGGGCGGCCGCGTCGTCGCACCGCACCAGCGACAAGCGTGGCGGCGCCAACGGTGGACGCATCCGCCTGGAGCCCCAGCGCAGCTGGGAGGTCAACGACCCGGCCGAGCTCGCCCAGGTGCTGCGGGTGCTCGAGCAGGTCCAGGCAGACTCCGGTCTCAACGTCTCGCTGGCCGACCTGGTCGTGCTGGGCGGCACGGCGGCGGTCGAGGCCGCGGCTCGCGCCGGTGGCGTCGACGTGGAGGTCGGCTTCACCCCGGGGCGCACCGACGCCTCGCAGGAGCAGACCGACGTGGAGTCCTTCAGCCACCTCGAGCCGACCTCCGACGGCTTCCGCAACGTGCTCGGCAAGGAGGGCCGGCTCCCCGGCGAGTACCGCCTGGTCGACCGCGCCAACCTGCTCGGCCTCTCCGCCCCGGAGATGACCGTGCTCGTGGGCGGCCTGCGGGTGCTGGGCGCCAACACCGGTGACAACCCCAAGGGCGTGCTCACCGACCGCGTCGGGACGCTGAGCAACGACTTCTTCGTCAACCTGCTCGACATGGACCTCGACTGGCACGAGATCGAGGGCGACGACGACGGCTTCGAGGCGGTCGACCGGGCCACCGGCGAGACCCGCTGGACGGGCTCGCGGGTCGACCTCGTCTTCGGCTCCAACTCCGAGCTGCGCGCCCTGGCGGAGGTCTACGCCTCCGCCGACGGTGCCGAGCGGTTCGTGCGCGACTTCGCCCGCGCGTGGACCAAGGTGATGGACCTGGACCGCTACGACGTCTGAGCCACCCTTGCCGCCGCCGGCTCCCGACCCTCCACGGGTCAGGGGCCGGCGGTGGCGCGCGGTGGGGGCACTGACGTCGTCGGCGGTCCTCCTGCTGACCGCCGCGGGGTGCGGCGGCGAGGCCTCCGCCCCGACCGGCGCCCCGACCGGAGCGCTGCCCGAGGGCCTGACGGCGTACGTCGACCAGCCGCGCGCCGAGCGGGTGGGCCGCGGCTTCGTGGTGCGGCTGGTCAACGACACGGGGAGTCGGGTCACGGTCACGCGGGCCGACGTCTCCTCCGACCGGGTGGATCCGCTGCGCTGGCAGGGCGAGAAGAGCTTCGTCAACGAGGCCGACCTCGACCTGGAGCTGGGCGAGGGCCGCTGCGGCCGTGGCTCCGACATGCGCGTCGAGCTGGCCTACCGGGTCGGCGACGGACCGGAGCAGGTGGGCGTCGCGACCGCGACCGACCGCTACGGCGCCGTCGGCCTGCTGCTCGACCGCGACTGCGCTGCCAGCGTGCTCGCCGAGGCCGCCGACCTCAGCGTCGGCGAGCCCCGTCGCGCGGACGACGGCGGTGAGCCGGTGCTGGAGCTGCCGCTGGAGCTGCGGCCCACGGGCGCGCGCGACGACGTCGTCTGGGGCGGCCTCGAGGACACCGTGCTCTTCCGCCAGGCGCCGGGCTCGGCCTCCGTCGAGGCGGGCACCCGGGTGCCGCTCGGGCCCGGCGACCCACCGGTGAGGCTGCTGCTGCGGGTGGGACCCGGGCGCTGCGACCCGCACGCGCTGGCCGAGGACAAGGTGGGCACGCTCTTCGCGATGCGGGTGGAGGCGCCCGGCGTCCCTGCCGAGGCAGGTGCCTACCTGCCGCTGACGGACGCCGACCGCGCGGCGCTGAGGGGCTTCATCCCCGTCGCGTGCGGCTGGTGACCGCGTGGAGGGTGCAGCCGACCACCAGCGCCCAGAAGGCCGAGCCGATGCCGCCCAGGGTGACGCCGGACGCCGCGACGACGAGCGTGACGCCGGCCGCGACGCGCCCGGACTCGTGCGCCAGCGCCTGGGAGGTGGCGGCCGCGAAGCTGCCGAGCAGGGCGACGCCCGCCACGGCGGCGAAGAGCCCGGCGGGGGCGGCGCCTGCCAGCGCCACGACGGCGTTGGCCGCGAGCCCGAAGGCGACGTAGCCCAGGCCGCAGGTCAGCGCGGCGACCCAGCGGCGTGACGGGTCGCGCCCGGCCTCGGGTCCGGCGCTGAGCGCCGCTGCGATGGCGGAGAGGTTGATGGCGTGCCCTCCGAAGGGGGCGCCGAGGGCGGTGGCGGTGCCGCTGTAGCCGAGCGCCGTCCGCACCGGCACGTCGTACCCCAGGCTGCGCATGGTGGCGATGCCCGGGATGTTCTGGCTGGTCATCGTCACCAGGTAGAGCGGCAGCGCCAGAGCCACCACGGCCTGCCACGACCACTGCGGCGTCGTCCAGGTGAGCGAGGGGGCGGTCTGCGACCAGGCGACCGCGCCGTAGCTGCCGTCGACCGCCATCACCACCAGCGCCGCGACGACGGCGGCCGGGGTGGCCCAGCGCGCGGAGAGGCAGGTCACGAGGACCCAGCTCCCGACGACGGCGCCGATGGCGAGCGGCTCGTCGGGCAGCAGCCGGAAGGGCACCAGGCACAGCGAGAGCAGCACCCCAGCGAGCATCGCGCTCGCGACCGAGGTGGGGATCTGCTCCACGAGGCGCGAGAGCGGCGGCAGCAGGCCGGTCAGCGTCAGCGCGACCCCGGTCAGCACGAAGGCGCCCACGGCGGCCGGCCAGCCCCCCTCGGGCACCGTCTGGACCGCCAGCAGGGCGGCGCCGGGGGTCGACCACGCCAGCGTGACGGGACGCCGCGTCAGCAGCGCGAAGCCGACGCACCCCAGCCCCATCGTCAGCGAGAGCACCAGCAGCCCGGACGCCGCGTCGGCCCCGTCGGCCCCGACCGCGCGCAGCCCGGCCAGGACGACCGCGAAGGAGGACGTGAAGCCGACCACCGCCGTCACCAGGCCCGCAGCGACGGGAGTGGCCCAGCCGTCGGATCGGTGTGCGGTCACGCCGTACGTCTAGCACCTGGCCTCGCGGACCCGCGAGTACGGTAGGCGTGCCTCACGCAGCGAGGGCATCCGCACAGCACGAGGAGGAGTGGCACCCGGTGACCGCGAGACTGACCGACCTGACCACCCGCGACCTCGGCGCCCGGGCCCGCGACGTGCGCGCCGGCGCCACGGGGACCCGCGTCACCTACTCGCCCAAGGTCTTCGTGCCGCTCACGCGGCTGTGCCGCGACCGCTGCGGCTACTGCACCTTCGCCACCGCCCCGCGGCACGTCGAGGCGCCGTACCTCACCCCCGAGCAGGTGCTCTCCATCGCCGCGCAGGGAGCCGAGGCCGGCTGCCACGAGGCGCTCTTCACCCTCGGGGAGGCGCCCGAGCTGCGGTACGCCGAGGCGCGGGCGTGGCTCGACGAGCACGGCTTCGGCTCGACCGTCGACTACCTGCGTCACGTCGCCGGGCTCGTGCTCGAGGAGACGGGGCTGCTGCCTCACGCCAACGCCGGCGCCGTCTCGGCCGCGGAGCTGGCGCTGCTGCGCGAGGTGAGCCCGTCGCAGGGGATGATGATCGAGTCGCTGCGCGAGGACCTTGCGGCCCACCGGGGTGCGCCCGACAAGGTGCCAGCCCGCCGGCTGGCCACGCTCGAGGCGGCGGGCGAGCTCGCCATCCCCTTCACCACCGGGATCCTGGTCGGCATCGGCGAGACCGAGGCCGACCGCGTGGTGGCCCTCGAGGCGATCGCCGAGAGCCACCGCCGGCACGGCCACGTGCAGGAGGTGATCGTGCAGAACTTCCTGCCCAAGCCGGGCACGGTCATGCGTGCGGCGCCGCCGTGCCCCCCGGAGGACCACCTGCGCGCGATCGCGCTGGCCCGGCTGGTGCTGCCGCCCGACGTCCGCGTGCAGGCGCCGCCCAACCTCTCCGAGACCGACCGCCTGGGCGACCTGCTCGACGCCGGGCTCGACGACTGGGGCGGGGTCTCCCCGGTCACCGCCGACCACGTCAACCCCGAGCGTCCCTGGCCGGCGCTCGACACCCTGCGGGAGGCCGTCGAGAGCCGCGGCCTGACCATGGCGCCGCGCCTGACCGTGCACGCGGCGTACGCCGCCGACCCGGAGCGCTGGCTCGACGAGCGCGTCCGCTTCCCCGTGCTCGACCGTGCCGACGCCGAGCTGCTCGCCCGCGACGACCCCGGGGCCACCTGGCCCGAGCGGCACCAGGCCGCCGGCAACGTCGGCACCGGGGCCGAGGTCGTGCAGATCGGACGCCGATCCACCGCGTGGTACTCCGGCGCCGACACAACGCCCCCGACGCTGGTGCCGGGGCGTCCGCGCGCGGGAGGCGCCGTCGCCGAGGTGCTCGCCGGCGTCCGCGACGGCCAGGTGCCGGGCGAGCCGGAGCTGGTCACGCTCTTCGGCGCGCGCGGGCGCGAGGTCGCGGCCGTGGCCGGCCTCGCCGACGAGCTGCGTCGCGAGACCGTCGGCGACGAGGTGACCTTCGTGGCCAACCGCAACATCAACTACACCAACGTGTGCACCTACAAGTGCACCTTCTGCGGCTTCAGCAAGGGGCCGATGTCGCTGAACCTGCGCGGCAAGCCCTACCTGCTCAGCCTCGACGACGTCGCCGAGCGCTCGGCCGAGGCCTGGGAGCGGGGGGCCACCGAGGTCTGCCTCCAGGGCGGCATCCACCCGCACTTCGACGGCAGCTTCTACGTCGACGTCGCCCGGGCCGTGAAGCATGCGGTGCCCGACATGCACGTGCACGGCTTCACCGCGCTGGAGGTGATGGAGGGCGCGCGGCGCCTGGAGGAGCCGCTGGAGGCCTACCTGCTGCGGCTCAAGGACGCCGGGCTCTCGACGCTGCCGGGCACCGCCGCGGAGATCCTCGACGACGAGGTGCGCGCCGTGCTGTGCCCCGACAAGATCGACACCGAGGAGTGGCTCGAGGTGCACCGCACCGCCCACCGCGTGGGGTTGCGGAGCAACATCACGATCATGTTCGGCTCGGTCGAGCGCCCGGTGCACTGGGCGAGGCACCTGCTGCGCACGGCCGCGCTGCAGCGCGAGACCGGCGGCTTCACCGAGTTCGTGCCGCTGCCCTTCGTGCACATGGCCGCGCCGATCTACCTCAAGCGCGGTGCTCGCCGCGGACCGACCTGGCGCGAGGCCGTGCTGATGCACAGCGTCGCGCGGATCGCCTACCGCGGGCTGGTCGACAACATCCAGACCTCGTGGGTCAAGCTCGGCCAGGAGGGGGCGCTGCAGCTGCTGCGGGCCGGGGTCAACGACCTCGGCGGCACGCTCATGGACGAGAACATCAGCCGGGCCGCCGGCGCGGCCCACGGCCAGATGGTCACGCCCGACGACCTGCGCCGTCTGGCCGAGCGCGCCGGACGGCCGCTGGCGCAGCGGACGACGCTCTACGGGCGGGTGCCGACGCTGGCCGAGCCCGCCTGAGCCCGCCCGGTCCCGAGGTCCGGTGCCCGGGCTCCGGGGCTCAGAGCACGCCGCGCTCGGCGAGCCACGGCTCGGGGTCGACGGCCCCGGTGCTCGGGGGCTGCACCTCCAGGTGCAGGTGGGGACCCGTGGAGTTGCCGGTGGAGCCCAGTGCGCCGACCTCGCCACCCGCGGCGACCCGGTCGCCGGGGGCGACGGAGAAGGCCGAGAGGTGGCAGTACCAGAGCCGGGTGCCGTCCGCGAGGCGGAGCACCAGCTTGTTGCCGTAGGCGCCGTCGTAGCCGGCGGACTCCACGACGCCGGCGCCGATCGCCCGCAGCGGCGTGCCCTCGGGGGCGGCGAAGTCGAGCCCGGTGTGGGTGCTGGCCCACAGTCCGGTCTGACCGAAGCGTGCGGTCAGCCGGGCCTGGTCGACGGGGGAGTACCAGCGCGGCGGCTTGCGCTGCAGCGTGGTGCCGGCGACCACCGTGCCCGTGATCGTCGCGCCCGGTGGCGCGACGGCGGTGTCGGCCGCGACCGACGGGCCGGGGGCGGCCGCGACCAGGGTCGCGGAGAGCGCCACCGAGAGCAGTCCTGCGGCGAGGGGCCGGCGCGCCGCAGTGCGGTGCCGGGTGTGTCGCTGGGCGCGATGCCGGGGCTTGTACGGGTGCGGGTGCTGGGTGCGGTGAGGCATGAGTGGTCCGTGGGCGACCTCGTGGCGCCAGCAGGGTCAGCCCGAGTCCGGCCGTGAGCTGCTCGTCGAGGTCGTGCGTCGGGTGCACCGTGGGCGGCGACGAGCAGGGCGCGGGTCCGCGAGCCACGGGTGGTGAGGGGCGCCCACCGCGGCAGCGACCGAGAGGTCGGCGGGTGGACGCCTCACCAGTGAGACAGACACGGTGCCGGCCAGGCAAGTCGAGAGGGCTTGCATCGTGACCCGCGTCACGCCCTCCACGGCCTCCCAGGCGTGGGGCGTGAGCGGACTCACGTCCTCGTCGCGTCGTCGGCGAAGCCCGAGCGACGTACACGACATTCCCCCGCAGCGGTCTCTCCACACGGGTCCGGCCCGGTCCGGCACCACCGGGCTAGACAGGTGTGCCGCCGCCGAGCGCGGTGTGAGGGTTTCGGTCAGCGCGCGACCTACCGTGGGTCGCATGGACGGCACCTCCGCCCTGCCGGCGTCGGGGATCGGCACGACCGCTCTCGGTCGGTTGCAGCTGCGTGTCCCCGAGTCCGGGGGCGGGCACGACGAGGTGGTCGTCGAGCGTCGCTGGCCGGACATGGCCTCGGCGCGCTCGTGGTGCGAGCGCACCATCGCCCGTGCGGCGCCGGGCACCGAGGTGCTCGAGGTGCAGGTCTTCGCCGAGTCCTGGTGGCGCGCGCGGTCCTGGCAGGCCGAGCGGCACCGCCCGGTGGCCGAGATGCTGCAGCTGGGGGTCCTCGACGCCCAGGGTCGGGTGCGCTGGGCCGAGCCGCGCTCGATGTCGCCCCGGGCGGGTGCGCGGCTCCCTTCCTGAGCCTACGCTGCTGAGCCCCGTCTCCTGGGCCGGCGCGGGTCCGGGGGTTGTCCGGCACGGGTCGCGGGGCACGATGGGGCCATGAGCCAGCCGACCGATGCGCCGTACCAGCCCGATGCCGAGGTCGTGGAGATCTGTCGCGACCTGATCCGCATCGACACCACCAACTACGGCGACGGCGAGGGGCCGGGGGAGCGCAAGGCGGCCGAGCACGTCGCCTCGCTGCTCGACGAGGTCGGCATCGAGACGACGCTGTGGGAGCACGAGCCGGGGCGCACCAACGTGCTGGCGCGCTGGGGCGGCAGCACGGGTGACCCCGTGCTGGTGCACGGCCACCTCGACGTCGTCCCCGCCGACGCGGACGACTGGCAGCTCCCGCCCTTCAGCGGCGAGATCCACGACGGGGCGGTCTGGGGCCGCGGCGCCGTCGACATGAAGGACTTCGACGCCATGCTGCTCTCCGTCGTGCGCGCCCGCGCGCGTGCCGGCGTCCTGCCCGACCGGCCGCTGGTGATGTGCTTCACCGCCGACGAGGAGGCGGGCGGCCACCGTGGGGCGGGGCCGCTCGTGCGCGCCAAGCGGGAGTGGTTCGAGGACTGCACGTACGCCGTCGGCGAGGTCGGCGGCTTCTCCACGACCGTGCGCGGCCGGCGGCTCTACCTGGTCGAGGCCGCCGAGAAGGGCATGGCCTGGACGCGCCTCACCGCGCGGGGCAACGCCGGGCACGGCTCGATGCGTCACCCCGACAACGCCGTGACGGCGCTGGCCGAGGCCGTGGCGCGGATCGGCCGGCACCGCTGGCCGGTGCAGCTGACCCCCACGATGCGCGTGCTGCTGGCCACCGTCGGCGAGCTCGCGGGCACCGAGGCCACGCCGGAGAACGCCGAGGACCTCGTCGAGGAGTTCGGCAGCGCGGCGCGGATGATCAGCGCCGTCCTGCGCCACACCACCAACCCGACGATGCTGCGCGCCGGCTACAAGGTCAACGTGGTGCCGGGGGAGGCCACCGCCCACGTCGACGGTCGCTTCCTGCCCGGCCACGAGGCGGAGTTCGAGGCCACGCTGCGCGAGCTGGCCGGTCCCGACGTGCAGGTCGACTTCGACACCTTCATGCACGGCCTGGAGACCGACTGGTCGGGCGAGCTGCCCGACGCGATGACCGCCTCGATCCTGGAGGAGGACCCCGACGCCCTCGTGGCGCCGTACCTCATGAGCGGCGGCACCGACGCCAAGTGGTTCGTCGACGAGCTCGGCGTGCGCGCCTTCGGCTTCGCCCCGCTGCGCCTCCCCGAGGAGCTCGACTTCACCGCGCTCTTCCACGGGGTCGACGAGCGGGTGCCGGTCGACGCACTCGAGTTCGGCGCCCGCGTCTTCGACCGCTTCCTCGGCAAGCTCTAGCCCTCCGCCGCCCCCACGTCGCCCCCCGCCCGCCGAGAGGTCACTCCCTGCCCGCCGAGAGGTCACTGGCTGACCGCCGAGAGGTCACTGCCTGACCGCCGAGAGGTCACTGGCTGACCACCGAGGAGTCACTGCCTGACCGCCCGCTGTCAGGGAGTGACCTGTGGGGTGTCAGGGAGTGACGTCTCGGCGGGGTGTCAGACCACGAAGGCGTAGCGCTGCCGGATGATGCGGCGGCGCAGCTGCACGCGCCGGGTGCCGTCGTGGGAGATGCGCACGCGGTCGAGCTCCCAGCCGCCGCGCTCGGCACGCTCGACCAGCATCCGGGTGACGGCGCTGCGCGACTCCTCGCGGGGGATCAGCAGCCGCTCGAACTCGTACTCGACCCCAGGCCGGAGGACCTTCTCGTGGCGCTTGCGCTCCTTGGCCGACGTCATCGCGGGGCCTCCCGTGGTGAGGACACGTCGTCGAGCGCGTCGACGATCTCGGTGGGCAGGACGCACTCCTCGACGCCGAGCGCGGCGCGGAGCTGGGCGGCGGTGCGGGCGCCGAGGATCGGGGCGGTGACCCCGGGGCGGTCGCGCACCCAGGCCAGGGCGACCTCGACCGGCGACCAGCCGAGCCCGTCGGCGGCCTTGAGCACCGCCTCGACCACCCGGCCGGAGTCGTCGTCGAGGTAGGGGTCGACCAGCCCCGCGCTCTCGGCGCCGCGGGAGTCGCTGGGGATGCCGGTGCGGTACTTGCCGGTGAGGACCCCGCGGCCGAGGGGGGAGTAGGGCAGCACGCCGAGACCCAGCGCCCGCGCGGCGGGGAGCACCTCGTGCTCGACCTCGCGGTTGAGCAGGGAGTACTCCACCTGCGTGCTGGCCAGCGGCGCGCGGCCGGGCACGGCCCGCTGCCAGGTGGCCGCCTGGGCGGTCTGCCAGCCGGCGTAGTTGGAGATGCCGACGTACGCCGCGCGGCCGCTGCTCACCGCGGTGTCGAGCGCCGCGAGCGTCTCCTCCAACGGGGTCTCGTCGGACCAGACGTGCACCTGCCAGAGGTCGACGTGGTCGAGGCCGGTACGCCGCAGCGAGAGGTCGAGGGCGGCGAGCAGGTGGCCGCGGGAGGTGTCGTAGCGCCGTGCGCCGCGGCGCACGGTGAAGCCCGCCTTGGTGGCGACCACGACCTCGTCGCGGGGCACCACCTCGCCGACGAGCCGTCCGACCATCTCCTCGGAGGCGCCGCCGCCGTAGACGTGGGCGGTGTCGAGCAGCGTGCCGCCCGCCGCGACGTACGTCGTCAGCTGGTCGCGGGCCTCGTGCTCGTCGGTGCTGGTGCCCCAGCCGAGCGTGCCCAGCCCGAGCCGCGAGACGCGGAGGCCGGTGCGGCCCAGCTGACGCTGCTGCATACCCGGCACGGTAGCGAGCGTGTCCCGGCGAGCGGGTCGCGCCTCGCCGTTCCTACACTCATCGGGTGCTCGACCTCCTCAAGGCCGTCGTCCTAGGCCTGATCCAGGGCCTGACCGAGTTCCTGCCGATCTCGAGCAGCGCCCACCTGCGGATCTTCCCGGAGTGGTTCGGCTGGGGCGACCCCGGCGCGGCCTTCACCGCGGTGATCCAGATCGGCACCGAGGTCGCGGTGCTGCTCTACTTCCGCAAGGACATCTGGCGCATCGCCACGACCTGGCTGAGGTCGCTGGTCAAGCCGGAGTACCGCGGCCACCTCGACGCCCGGATGGGCTGGTACGTCATCGTCGGCTCGCTGCCGATCGTGGTGCTGGGCATCCTGCTCAAGGACGTCATCGAGCGCGACTTCCGCAACCTGTGGGTCGTCGCCACGATGCTCGTGGTGCTCGGCGTGGTGCTCGGCGTCGCCGACCGCACGGCGACGCAGGAGCGCAGCATGAAGCAGATCGGCCTGCGGCAGTCGGTGCTGATGGGCTGCGCCCAGGCGCTCGCCCTGGTCCCGGGAGTCTCGCGCTCGGGCGCCACCATCTCGATGGGCCTCTTCCTCGGGCTCGAGCGGGAGGCGGCCACCCGCTTCGCCTTCCTGCTCGCGATCCCCGCGGTCGTCGGGGCCGGGCTCTTCACGCTGCCCGACATCGGTGCGGGCGACAACGCCTACGGCTGGGGGCCGACGCTCGTGGCCACCCTGGTCTCGTTCCTCGTCGGGTACGCCGCCATCGCCTGGCTGCTGCGCTACGTCTCGACGCGCTCCTACATGCCCTTCGTGGTCTACCGGATCGCCCTCGGCCTGCTCACCATGGGGCTGCTGTACGCCGGCGTGCTGAGCGCCTAGCAGCCGTCAGATCCAGCCGGCGCGTTTGCACAGCACCCAGACCGCGACGACGCTGAGCGCCATCAGCCCGATCGCCATCGGGTAGCCGAGCGTCCAGTGGAGCTCGGGCATGTGGTCGAAGTTCATGCCGTAGATGCCGGCGATCAGGGTCGGGGCGCCGACCAGGCCGACCACGGCGGAGATCTTGCGCATGTCCTCGTTCTGCCGGATCGAGATCTGCGCCAGGTGGGCGTCGAAGGCCGTGGAGAGCAGCCCGTCGAGGGTGTCAACGGTCTCCGCGACCCGCGAGAGGTGGTCGGCGACGTCGCGGAAGTACGGCGCGGCCTCGCTGGGCACCGCCGGCGAGCTGCCCGAGGCGAAGCGCGCCATCGGCTCGCGCAGCGGCAGCACGGCCCGGCGCATCTCGGCGAGCTCGCGCTTGAGGACGTAGATCCGGGCGCCGTCGTCGGTGCGCTGGTCGGAGAAGACCGACTCCTCGACCTCGTCGACGTCCTCCACGAGCTCGGCGGCCACCTCCTCGTAGCGGTCGACGACGTCGTCGCAGACGGCGTGCACCACCGCGGCCGGCCCGTGGGCGAGCAGCGGCGCGTTGGACTCCAGGCGGCTGCGGGCGTCGCCGAGCGAGGAGCCGCTGCCGTGACGCACCGTGACCACGAAGCCGCGCCCGACGAAGAGGTTGATCTCCCCGGTCTCCACGGCGTCGTCCTCGTCGACGTACCAGAGCGTCTTGAGGACCAGGAAGAGCGAGTCGCCGTAGCGCTCGACCTTGGGTCGCTGGTGGGCGCACAGGGCGTCCTCGACGGCGAGCTCGTGCAGGCCGTAGATCTCGGCCACGGCGCCCAGCTCCTCGCTGGTCGGGTCGTGCAGCCCGATCCACACGAAGTCGTGCTCACCGGTGGCCTGGTCGTGCACGGCACCGAGGTCCTCGGTGCTGCACCCCAGCTGGACGCGCTCCCCGTCGCGGTAGAGCGCGTTGTCGACGATCATCGCGACCTCACGGGGTCACCGTACGACGCGTAGTCTCCGCCCATGGCCACCGTGATCCTGGCGCGCCACGGGCGCACGAAGGCCAACGCCTCCGGCGTGCTGGCCGGACGCAGCAGCGGCGTACGGCTCGACGACCGCGGGCGCGAGCAGGCGGCCGCGGCGGCGGAGCGGCTCGAGGGCCTGACGCTGGCGGCCGTCGTGTCGAGCCCGCTGACCCGCTGCCGCGAGACGGCCCGGCTGCTGGCGCCCGGGGTGGAGGCCGTCGTCGACCGTGGCCTGACCGAGTGCGACTACGGCGAGTGGACCGGTCGCGAGCTGCGGTCGCTGGCCAAGGAGCCGCTGTGGAAGGTGGTCCAGGCCCAGCCGTCGGCCGCGCGCTTCCCCGGCGGGGAGTCGATGGCGGAGATGTCGGCCCGGGCCGTCGGTGCCGTGCGGGAGCGCGACGCGCTGGTCGCCGGGGAGCACGGCGACCACGCCGTGTGGCTGGCCGTCTCCCACGGCGACGTCATCAAGGCGGTCCTGGCCGACGCCCTGGGCATGCACCTCGACGCCTTCCAGCGCGTGGTCGTCGACCCCGCCAGCCTCTCGGTGGTCCGCTACACCCCGGAGCGCACCTTCGTGCTGACCTCCAACTCCACCTCCGGGTCCCTCAAGCACCTCGCGGCCGCCCCGCGCCGCGGCCGCCGACGGCGTACGTCGAGCGACGCCGTCGTGGGCGGGGGCGCCGGCCCCGCCGGGACCTGACGGGCACCCGGTCGAGGCCCGGACGGGGCACCGGGGCGGGCTGACTAGAGTCAGGGCCATGCCCGTCGTGCACCGCTTCGACCCGCCGGACCGGTTCGTGCCCGGCACGGTCGGCGAGCCCGGACAGCGCACCTTCTTCCTGCAGGCCCGGGCCGGCTCCCGGATCGCCTCGGTGGCCCTGGAGAAGCAGCAGGTGCAGATCCTCGGCGAGCGCATCGGCGAGCTGCTCGACGAGCTGATCGCCGGCGAGGAGACCCGCGACACGATCCCGGCGATGACGCCGGTCTCGATGATCGACGCCGAGCCGCTCGAGCAGCCGATCGAGGAGGACTTCCGGGCCGGCACGATCACGCTCTCCTGGGACGCCGCCGACGAGCGCGTCGTCGTCGAGGTCTTCCCCGTCGCCGAGGTCGAGATCGAGGTGCCGCTGGAGGCGGCCGAGCAGGAGCTGGCCGACCTGCCGATCGAGGAGCCCGAGCCCGAGGAGCTCCTGCTGGTGCGGATGCCGGCCGCCATGGCGCGGGCCTTCGCCGCCCGCGCCGAGTCGGTGGTGGGGGCGGGCCGCGAGCCGTGCCCCTTCTGCGGCAGCCCGATGGACCCCTCCGGCCACCTGTGCCCGCGCGCCAACGGCTACCGCCGCAGCAGCGGATGAGCACGGCGGCCTCCGAGGACCCGATGACCGAGCTGGTCACCGGCGAGCTGGTGGTCCTGGGCCGGATCATGCCCGCGTCCAACCACACCTTCCTCGCGGCCCTGGGCGGCGAGGACGGGCCCCGGTGCGTCTACAAGCCGGTCTCCGGCGAGCGACCGCTGTGGGACTTCGCCGACGGCACCCTCGCGGCGCGCGAGTACGCCGCCTGGCTGGTCTCCGAGCACGCCGGGTGGGGCGTGGTGCCCCCGACCGTGCTGCGCGACGGACCCGCGGGCCCGGGCATGGTGCAGCGCTGGCAGGAGCAGGTCGAGCCGGAGCCCGGGACCCCGGACCCCGTCGACCTGGTCCCCGAGGGCTCCCTGCCGCCGGGCTACCTGCACGTGCTCGACGCCACCGGCGCCGACGACGAGCCGCTGTCGCTCGTGCACGAGGACACGCCCGCCCTGCGACGCATGGCCGTCCTCGACGTCGTCACCAACAACACCGACCGCAAGGGCGGCCACGTGCTGCTCGCCGGCGACGGCCACCGCTGGGGCGTCGACCACGGGGTCTGCTTCCACGTCGAGGACAAGCTGCGCACCGTGCTCTGGGGCTGGGCCGGGCTGCCGCTGCTCGACGACGAGCGCCGTGGCGTCGAGGACGTGCTCACGGGGCTGCACGGCGACCTGCGCGAGCAGCTCGAGGACCTGCTGACGCTCGACGAGGTCGACGCCGTCGCCCGGCGGTGCGAGCGGCTCCTGCGCCAGGGCGCCTTCCCGGTGCCCCGGGGTGGGTGGCCGAGCATCCCCTGGCCGCCCTTCTGAGTCGGCCCCCGACTACCCTCGCGGCATGCGTGCGTGGACCTCGCCCGGCCCGGGACGGCTCCCGGGCGCTGCCATCGGCCCCGAGGTGCAGGTGCACGACAGCGCCACCGGTGGGCTGCGCGAGAGCCGACCGGGCAGCGGCGCCGCCCGGCTCTACGTCTGCGGCATCACGCCCTACGACGCCACCCACCTGGGCCACGCGGCGACGTACGTCGCCTTCGACCTGCTGCAGCGGGCCTGGCGCTCCGCCGGCCACGACGTGCGCTACGTGCAGAACGTCACCGACGTCGACGACCCGCTGCTCGAGCGCGCCGCCGCCACCGCTCAGGACTGGGAGGAGCTGGCCGAGCGCGAGACCGAGCTCTTCCGCACCGACATGGAGGCGCTGCGGGTGCTGCCGCCCGACGCCTACGTCGGGGCGGTCGAGGCGATCCCGCTGATCGTGCCGATGGTCGAGCAGCTCGTCGAGACCGGCAGCGTCTACGAGGTCGGCGGGGAGCACGGCACCGACCTGTACTTCGCGGTCGCCCACGACCCCGCCTTCGGCGAGGTCTCGGGGTGGACCCGCGAGCAGATGCTCGAGGTCTTCGCCGACCGCGGCGGCGACCCGGAGCGGCCCGGCAAGAAGGACCCGCTCGACTGCCTGGTGTGGCAGGCGGCGCGTCCGGGCGAGCCCGCCTGGGACTCCCCGCTGGGCCGGGGACGACCCGGCTGGCACGTGGAGTGCTCGGCCATCGCGCGCCAGCACCTCGACGTCGCGGCCCACGGCCCGATCGACGTGCAGGGCGGCGGCAGCGACCTGGTCTTCCCCCACCACGAGATGAGCGCCTCCGAGGCGCAGGTGCTCGACGGCCACCGCTTCGCGGCGGCGTACGTGCACGCGGGCATGGTCGGCCTCGACGGCGAGAAGATGTCGAAGTCCAAGGGCAACCTGGTGCTGGTCTCGCGGCTGCGCGAGGCGGGGGAGGACCCCATGGCGATCCGGCTGCTGCTGCTCGCCCACCACTACCGCAGCGACTGGACCTACGTCGACGCCGACCTCGAGGCCGCGCGCGAGCGCCTCGCCCGGTGGCGGGCGGCGCTGGACCGCGACGCCGGCGCCCCCACCGCGGACCTGGTGCGCGAGGTCCTCGAGGCGCTGGCCGCCGACCTGGACGCCCCCCGGGCGCTGGCGCTGGTCGACTGCTGGGCGCAGACGGAGCCGCCGGCCGGGACGGGCGAGGCCGGCAGCGCCGACGTCGTCCGCGCCCTGCTCGACGCCTCGCTCGGGCTGGCGCTCTAGGTCGGCGCCGCTCAGGTGCCGGGGTCGTCGCGCCGCTTGAGGTAGCGCTCGAACTCGCGCGCGATGGCCTCGCCGCTGGCCTCGGGCAGCTCGGCGGCGTCCTGGCTCTCCTCGAGCGAGCGGACGTACTCCGCGACGTCCTCGTCCTCCTCGGCGAGCTCGGCGACGCCGCGCTCCCAGGCGCGTGCGTCCTCGGGGAGGTCGCCGAGCGGCACGCTGACCTGCAGCACGTCCTCGACCTGGGCGAGCAACGCCAGCGTGGCCTTGGGGCAGGGCGGCTGCGGCAGGTAGTGCGGCACCGCGGCCCAGAACGACACGGCGGGGACGTCGAGGCGCACGCAGGCGTCCTGGAGCACGCCCACGATGCCCGTCGGCCCCTCGTACGTCGACGGCTCCAGGGTCAGTCGGTCCTCGAGGTCGAGCTCGGTGGCGCTGCCGCTGACCGCGATCGGCCGGCTGTGGGGGACCTCGGCCAGCAGCGCCCCGAGGGTCACCACCAGCTGCACGTCGAGGTCGTCGGCGCAGGCGAGCAGCTCGGCGCAGAACTGCCGCCAGCGCATGTTGGGCTCCAGCCCCCGGAGCAGCACCACGTCGCGCGTCGACCCGGGTGGGTGGGCGACGTAGATGCGGGTCGAGGGCCAGGTGATGCGGCGCATCCCCTCGTCGTCGGCCCCGGCGACGGGGCGGTTGACCTGGAAGTCGTAGAACTCGTCGGGGTCGAGCACGGCGACGACGTGGGCGTCCCACACCTCGATCAGGTGGTCGATCACGCCGGAGGCCGCTGAGGCGGCGTCGTTCCAGCCCTCGAAGGCGGCCACCATGACGGCGTCGCGCAGGGGCGGGACGTCCTCGATCTCGATCACCGGCTCAGCCTAGGCGGCCACCATGCGGTACCGGTCAGGACGCACCGGTCCGGGTCCGTACGCTGGATCGGTGCCCGAGCAGACCCCTGGGAGCCACCACCGGCCCGACGCCACCGAGCAGCTGACCGCGATGCTCCGCGAGCGCGTCCTGGTGCTCGACGGCGCGATGGGCACGGCGCTGCAGGGGAGCCGCCTCGGCGAGGCCGACTACCGGGGCGAGCGCTTCGCCGACTGGCACACCGACGTGCAGGGCAACAACGACCTGCTCAGCCTCACCCAGCCCCACCTGGTGCGCGAGGTGCACGAGCGCTACCTCGAGGCCGGCGCCGACCTGATCGAGACCAACACCTTCAGTGCGACCCGCATCGCGATGGCCGACTACGACATGGCGGACCTCGCTTACGAGCTCTCCCACGAGTCCGCCCGGCTCGCCCGTGCGGCCTGCGACGAGCAGACCGCGCGCACGCCCGAGCGGCCCCGCTTCGTCCTCGGCGCCATCGGCCCCACCAACCGCACGGCCTCGATCAGCCCCGACGTCAACGACCCCGGCGCCCGCAACGTGACCTTCGAGCAGCTGGTCGAGGCGTACGCCGAGTCGGCCCGCGGCCTGCTCGACGGCGGCAGCGACGGCCTGATCATCGAGACCGTCTTCGACACCCTCAACGCCAAGGCCGCGATCTTCGCCGTCGAGACGCTCTTCGAGGAGCACGGCCGCCGCTGGCCGGTCGTCATCTCCGGCACCATCACCGACGCGTCCGGTCGCACGCTCTCGGGCCAGACCACCGAGGCCTTCTGGCACTCGGTGCGCCACGCCAAGCCGCTCCTCGTGGGCCTCAACTGTGCGCTCGGCGCCAAGGAGATGCGGCCCTTCCTCGCCGACCTCGCGCGGATCGCCGACACCTTCGTCTCGGCCTACCCCAACGCCGGCCTGCCCAACGCCTTCGGGGAGTACGACGAGGGCCCCGACGAGACCGCCGCCGTGGTGGGCGAGTTCGCCGCGGCCGGCCTGGTCAACCTGGTCGGCGGCTGCTGCGGCACCACGCCCGAGCACGTGGCCGCGGTCGTCGCGGCCGTGGCCGACGCCACCCCGCGCCAGGTGCCCGAGCTGCCGCCGGCGATGCGGCTCTCGGGGCTGGAGCCGCTGGTGATCGACGCCGACTCGCTCTTCGTCAACGTCGGCGAGCGCACCAACATCACCGGGTCGGCGCGCTTCCGCAACCTGATCAAGGACAACGACTACGACGCCGCCCTCGCCGTCGCCGTCCAGCAGGTCGAGAACGGCGCGCAGGTCATCGACGTCAACATGGACGAGGGCATGATCGACGGCGTCGCGGCGATGGACCGCTTCCTCAAGCTGGTCGCCAGCGAGCCCGACATCAGCCGGGTGCCGGTGATGGTCGACTCCTCCAAGTGGGAGGTCATCGAGACCGGCCTGCGCTGCGTGCAGGGCAAGGCGATCGTCAACTCCATCTCCATGAAGGAGGGGGAGGGGCCCTTCCGGGAGCACGCCCGGCTGTGCCGCAAGTACGGCGCCGCCGTCGTGGTGATGGCCTTCGACGAGGAGGGCCAGGCCGCCGACCTCGAGAGCCGCAAGCGGATCTGTGCCCGCGCCTACCGGATCCTGGTCGAGGAGGAGGGCTTCCCGGCCGAGGACGTCATCTTCGACCCCAACGTCTTCGCCCTCGCGACCGGCATCGAGGAGCACGCGGCGTACGGCACCGACTTCATCGAGGCCACCCGCTGGATCAAGCAGAACCTCCCCGGCGCCAAGGTGTCGGGCGGCATCTCCAACGTCTCCTTCTCCTTCCGGGGCAACAACCCGGTGCGCGAGGCCATCCACGCGGTCTTCCTCTTCCACGCCATCCAGGCGGGCCTCGACATGGGCATCGTCAACGCCGGCGCGCTCGTGGTCTACGACCAGGTCGACGCCGAGCTGCGCGAGCGCATCGAGGACGTCGTGCTCAACCGCCGTCCCGACGCGGCCGAGCGGCTGCTCGAGGTCGCCGAGGCCCACCGGGGCAGCGGCGAGCAGGCGGAGGCGGCGGTGCTGGAGTGGCGCTCGCTACCGGTCGACGAGCGCATCACCCACGCACTGGTCAAGGGCATCGACGCCCACGTCACCGAGGACACCGAGGAGCTCCGCCAGGAGATCTCGGCACGCGGCGGCCGCCCGATCGAGGTCATCGAGGGCCCGCTGATGGACGGCATGAACGTCGTGGGCGACCTCTTCGGCGCCGGCAAGATGTTCCTCCCGCAGGTGGTGAAGTCGGCGCGAGTGATGAAGAAGGCTGTGGCCCACCTGATCCCCTTCATCGAGGCCGAGAAGCAGCCCGGCGACGCCGAGACCAAGAAGGGCACCATCGTCATGGCGACGGTGAAGGGCGACGTGCACGACATCGGCAAGAACATCGTCGGTGTGGTGCTGCAGTGCAACAACTACGAGGTGATCGACCTCGGCGTGATGGTGCCGGCGCAGAAGATCCTCGACAAGGCCCGCGAGGTCGACGCCGACCTGATCGGGCTGTCCGGCCTGATCACCCCCTCGCTCGACGAGATGGTCACCTTCGCCACCGAGATGCAGCGCCAGGGCTTCACGATCCCGCTGCTCATCGGCGGCGCCACCACCTCGCGCGCCCACACCGCGGTGAAGGTGACCCCGCGCTACGAGGGCCCGGTGCTGTGGGTCAAGGACGCCTCCCGGTCGGTGCCGGTGGCCGCGGCGCTGCTCTCGGAGGACCGGCGCGGCAAGCTGCTGGCCGAGACCGAGGCCGACTACGCGTCGTTGCGCGAGCGCCACGCCGGCAAGCAGGACCGCCGGCTGGTCCCGATCGGGACCGCCCGCGAGCGGCGTACGCCGGTGGACTGGGAGGGCTACCAGCCGCCCGCTCCCGTCATGACGGCCGAGGGGGCGTCCCGCACCCGGGTCTTCGAGGACTACGACCTGGCCGAGCTGCGCGACTACATCGACTGGCAGCCCTTCTTCAACGCCTGGGAGATGAAGGGGCGCTTCCCCGACATCCTCAACAACCCCGCCACCGGCGAGGTCGCCCGCAAGCTCTACGACGACGCCCAGGACATGCTCGACCGGATGATCGCGGAGAGGTGGGTGACCGCCAACGGCGTCGTCGGCTTCTTCCCCGCGGCCTCGGACGGCGACGACGTCGTGGTGTACGCCGACGACGAGCGCACCGAGGTGCTGACCGTGCTGCACCAGCTGCGGCAGCAGGGCGAGCACCGCGAGGGCGTGCCCAACCGCTCCCTGGCCGACTACGTCGCTCCCGCCGCGACCGGTCTGCCCGACCACGTCGGGGCCTTCGCCGTCACCGCCGGCCTGGGCAGCCAGGACCGCGTCGCGGCCTTCAAGGAGGAGCACGACGACTACTCAGCCATCCTGCTCGAGTCGCTGGCCGACCGGCTGGCCGAGGCCTTCGCCGAGCGGATGCACGAGCGGGTCCGCACCGAGCTGTGGGGCTACGCCCCCGAGGAGCAGCTCGACAACGAGCAGCTGCTCAAGGAGCAGTACGCCGGCATCCGGCCCGCCCCCGGCTACCCCGCGTGCCCCGAGCACACCGAGAAGCAGACGCTGTGGGAGCTGCTCGACGTCGAGAAGACGACCGGCATCACGCTGACGGAGTCGATGGCGATGTGGCCCGGCGCCTCGGTGAGCGGCTGGTACTTCTCCCACCCCGCCTCGCAGTACTTCGTCGTGGGCCGCGTCGGCCGCGACCAGGTGGCGTCGTACGCCGAGCGCAAGGGGTGGACGGTGCCGGAGGCCGAGAGGTGGCTCTCGGCCAACCTGGGCTACGACCCCGATGACTGAGCCGGACGGCTCGCTGCCCGACGCGGTGCTCTGGGACATGGACGGCACCCTGGTCGACACCGAGCCCTACTGGGCCGAGTGCACGGCGGCGCTGGTCGAGCGGCACGGGGGCACCTGGACCGCGGCCGACGAGGGCACGCTGCTCGGGCGCAGCCTGGGGGCCTCGGCGGTCATCCTGCGGGAGCGGGGCGGGCTGCGGATTCCCGAGGAGCAGATCGTCACCGAGCTGCTCGACGACGTGCTGGTGAAGGTGGCCGAGCACCTGCCCTGGCGGCCGGGCGCCCACGAGCTGCTGACCGCGCTGCGGGAGGCCGGCGTCCGCTGCGGGCTGGTGACCAACTCCTACTGGCGCTTCGCGGAGCCGATGCTGCGCTCGCTGCCGGCCGACACCTTCGAGGTGGTGGTCACCGGCGACCTGGTCGACCAGGGCAAGCCGCACCCGGAGCCCTACGAGCGGGCGATGGCCGAGCTGCGGGTGGCGCCGGGGCGCACGGTGGCGGTCGAGGACTCACCCACCGGCGTCACCTCCGCCGAGGCGGCCGGCTGCCTGGTGCTCGTCGTGCCCGCCCACGCCCCCGTCGAGCCCGGGGAGCGCCGCGCCCTCCGCGACAGCCTCGAGGGGCTCACCCCCGCCGACCTCGGGGCGCTGCTGCACTGACCCTGTCGTGACCGCAGTCGTGACCGCTGTCGTGACCGGCACCGGGTCCGGGGGCGGGTAGGGCGGCGGGGTGCCGTCGTAGACCGGGCACAGCGCCTGGTAGCTGCACCAGCCGCAGGCACGTCCGGGCTGGGGCTCGAAGCCGCCCGTGGCGGTCGCGTCGCGCACCGCCTCCCACACCGACTCGGCCAGCCGCTCGGTGGCCAGCAGCTCGGCGACGTCGGGGACGTAGGAGACGGTCTGGGTGTCGCCCAGGTAGACCAGGCGCAGCTCGGCGGGCAGCACACCACGGCTGCGCCAGATCACCAGGGCGTAGAAGCGCAGCTGGGCCAGGGCGCGCTGCTCGAAGCCGGCGCCGGGGGACCGGCCCGACTTGTAGTCGACCACCCGGAGCCGGCCGTCGGCCGCCACGTCGACCCGGTCGACGACGCCGCGCAGCAGCAGCCGCGAGTCGAGCAGCGCCTCGACGTAGAGCTCCCGCTCGGCCGGCTCGAGCAGCCGGGGGTCCTCGAGGTCGAAGTAGGCCGCCAGCGCGCTGCGGCAGGGCGCCAGCCAGGCCTCCAGCTCGTCGTCGGGCACCAGGGAGGCGAGCTCGGGCGCCTGGTCGGCGAGCTCCTGCCAGCCGGGCAGCACCAGCGCCTCGGCGCGCTCCGGGGTGCGCTCCGCGGGCGGCAGGTCGAAGAGCCGCTCGAGCACGAGGTGGACCAGGGTGCCGCGCAGCGCCGCGGGCGACGGTGGCTCGGGCACCCGGTCGAGGCGGCGCAGCCGGAAGCGCAGTGCGCAGTCGCGGAACTCGGCGATGGCCGACGGTGAGAGCGCCCCCACCACGCGGTCGCCGTCGACCACGGTGCCGCGCCCCTCGACGGTGGCGGGGTCGACCGCGACCGATGCCTGCTGCTCCACCCCGCCACCGTAGGCGGGGGGTCGGACAGTGCGGCGCCACCGGTAGCGTGGGAGGCGTGAGCACGTCGGGGACCGAGCCCAACGAGGCCGGTCCCGGGCGACCGGGCGGCCCTCGGCGTCCGCTGCCACCGGGGACGCTGCGCATCGGGTCGATCGCGGGCGTCGACGTGCTGGTCAAGTCGTCGTGGGTGCTCGTGGCGGTGCTCATCGCCGTGGTCCTCGCGCCCCGCGTCGAGCAGGTCCAGCCCGGCCTCGGGGCCTGGCGCTACGTCGCGGGCGTCGCCTTCGCCGTGCTGCTCTACCTCTCGGTGCTGCTCCACGAGATCTCCCACGCGGTCGTCGCGCAGCGCTTCGGGCTCGGCGTCCGCTCGATCACGCTGCACTTCCTCGGCGGCGCCACCGAGATCGACTCGGAGTCGCGCAGCGCCAAGCAGGAGTTCTGGATCGCCGTCGTCGGGCCGCTGACCTCGATCGCCGTCGGGCTCGTCGCCCTGGTCGCGGTGCCGGTGACCCCCGACGGGCTGCTCCGGCTCGCGGTCGAGGGCCTGGCCTTCGCCAACCTGCTGGTCGGGGTGCTCAACCTCGTGCCCGGGCTGCCGCTCGACGGTGGGCGCGTGCTGCGCGCCGCGGTCTGGCAGGTCGGGCGCGACGTCCACCGCGCGACGGTCGTCGCCGCCTGGGGCGGCCGCGTCGCCGCCGGGCTGGTCATCCTGTGGCCGGTCTTCGTCGAGGTCGTGCTGGGCCTGCCCGCCGACCTGATCACCTACCTGGTCGCCTTCGTGCTGGCCGCCTTCCTCTGGAGCGGCGCCACGGCGTCGCTGGTCCAGGCGACGCTGCGCCGACGGCTGCCCGCCCTGCAGGCCCGCCGCCTGGCCCGTCGCGTCGTCGCCGTGCGCGCCGACCTCTCCCTGGCCGAGGCGGTGCGCCGGGCCCAGGAGAGCGGGGCCGGCGCCGTGGTCACCCACGACGGCGACGACCGGCTCGCCGGGGTCGTCAGCGAGCGCGCGCTGCGGGCCACCCCCGAGGACCGCCGCCCCTGGGTCCCGGTGGGCTCGGTGGCACGCTCGGTCGACGACGGGCTGGTCATCCCCGTCGACCTCGCGGGCGAGGACCTCGTCCGCGCCATGGGGCGCACCCCGGCCGAGGAGTACGTCCTGGTCGAGCCCGACGGCACCATCTACGGCGTCCTGACCAGCGCCGACGTCGACCGAGCATTCGAGGAGACCGCCCGCCAGTGATGAGTGACTTCGAGCAGCACGAGCCGACCTGGTCCGGCGTACGCCGCGGACCACTGCGTGCCGGGGAGTGGGTGCGCCTGACCGACGCCAAGGGGCGCCGGCACAACCTCTGCCTGGCCGAGGGCGCCACCTTCCACACCAACAAGGGCGCGCTGCAGCACGACGACCTGATCGGCCGTGACGAGGGCTTCACCGTCACCTCGGCCGGGGGCGGCGTCTACCTGGTCTTCCGGCCCCTGCTCAGCGAGTTCGTGGTGTCGATGCCGCGCGGCGCCGCGGTGGTCTACCCCAAGGACGCCGCGCAGGTGGTCGCCATGGCCGACATCTTCCCGGGCGCGGTCGTGGTGGAGGCCGGGGCCGGCTCCGGCGCGCTCACCTGCTCCCTGCTCCGGGCGGTCGGCCCGCAGGGACGGCTGCTCTCCTTCGAGCGCCGCCAGGAGTTCGCCGACGTCGCCCGCCGCAACGTGCGCCAGTTCTTCGGCGTCACCGCCGACGAGACCCACCCCGCGTGGTCGCTGCAGGTCGGCGACCTCGTCGAGTCGCTGCCGGAGGCCGCCGCGCCGGGCAGCGTCGACCGGGTCGTGCTCGACATGCTCGCCCCCTGGGAGTGCGTCGACGTCGTCGCGGAGGCCCTGGCGCCGGGCGGTCTCGTGGTGGCCTACGTCGCCACCACCACCCAGCTCGGCCGCGTCGTGGAGACGCTGCGCGCCCACGGCGAGTTCACCGAGCCGCAGCCCTGGGAGACGCTGGTGCGCGACTGGCACGTCGAGGGGCTCGCGGTGCGCCCGAGCCACAAGATGAACGGTCACACCGGCTTCCTCGTGACCGCCCGCAGGATGGCCCCCGGCAACCCCGCGCCGGTGAAGAAGCGGCGTCCGGCCCCCGGCGCCTACGGCGAGGACTACCACGGACCCAAGCCCCTCGGCGTGTGACGCGTCCAACGCCTTGGCAACCGGGTCCGGCGCAGTAGGGTCGGATTCCGGGAACCGATGGATCCCCCGCGTGGAGGTGGTCGCAGTGCCAGAGTCATCAGAGAGCCGGAGCGGAGCCGAGCTGCGCCAGCAGCTGGCCTTCCTCGAGGCCGAGGTGGTCGAGCTCCGCCGCCGGCTGCACGACGCCCCCGGCTCGAGCCGCGCCCTCGACCAGCGTCTGCTCGACACGCAGCGCTCGCTGGCCGCCGTGACCTCGCAGAACGAGCGGCTCGCGGGCACGCTGCGCGAGGCCCGCGACCAGATCGTGACGCTCAAGGAGGAGGTCGACCGGCTGGCGCAGCCGCCGACCGGCTTCGGCACCTTCCTGCAGCGCAACGACGACGACTCCGTCGACGTCTTCACCGGCGGCCGCAAGCTGCGCGTCACCGTCAGCCCCACCGTCGAGCTCGACGCGCTGGTTCGCGGCCAGGAGGTCATGCTCAACGAGGCCCTCAACGTCGTGGCGGCCCTCGACTTCGAGGAGGTCGGAGAGGTCGTGATGTTCAAGGAGCTGCTCGCCGACCGCGAGCGGGTCCTGGTCATCGCCAACGCCGACGAGGAGCGCGTCGTCCGCCTCGCCGAGCCGCTGCGCCAGGAGACCCTGCGCGCGGGCGACTCGCTGCTGCTCGACACCCGGGCCGGCTACGTCTACGAGAAGGTCCCGAAGTCCGAGGTCGAGGAGCTCGTGCTGGAGGAGGTCCCCGACATCGCCTACGAGGCGATCGGCGGCCTGCGCGGCCAGATCGAGCAGATCCGCGACGCGGTCGAGCTGCCCTACCTCCACCCCGACCTCTTCAAGGAGCACCAGCTCAAGCCGCCCAAGGGCGTGCTGCTCTACGGCCCGCCCGGCTGCGGCAAGACCCTCATCGCCAAGGCGGTCGCCAACAGCCTGGCCAAGAAGGTCGCTGCCAAGACCGGCCAGGAGGGGAAGTCCTACTTCCTCAACATCAAGGGCCCCGAGCTGCTCAACAAGTACGTCGGCGAGACCGAGCGCCACATCCGCCTGGTCTTCCAGCGGGCCCGCGAGAAGGCCAGCATGGGCACCCCCGTCATCGTCTTCTTCGACGAGATGGACTCGCTCTTCCGCACCCGCGGCTCCGGCGTCTCCTCCGACGTCGAGAACACCATCGTCCCGCAGCTGCTCAGTGAGATCGACGGCGTGGAGCTGCTGGAGAACGTGCTGGTCATCGGCGCCTCCAACCGCGAGGACATGATCGACCCGGCGATCCTGCGCCCCGGCCGGCTCGACGTGAAGATCAAGATCGAGCGCCCCGACGCCGAGTCGGCGCGCGACATCTTCTCCAAGTACCTCACCGCCGAGCTGCCGCTGCACGCCGACGACCTGGCCGAGTTCGGCGGCTCCCGCGAGGCGACCGTCGCCGGCATGATCCAGGCGACGGTGGAGCGGATGTACACCGAGACCGAGGAGAACCGCTTCCTCGAGGTCACCTACGCAAACGGCGACAAGGAGGTCCTGTACTTCAAGGACTTCAACTCCGGGGCGATGATCCAGAACATCGTCGACCGAGCCAAGAAGATGGCGATCAAGGACTTCCTGGAGCAGGACTCCAAGGGTCTGCGGGTCGGCCACCTGCTGCAGGCGTGCGTCGACGAGTTCAAGGAGAACGAGGACCTCCCCAACACCACCAACCCCGACGACTGGGCGCGGATCTCGGGCAAGAAGGGCGAGCGCATCGTCTTCATCCGCACGCTCATCACCGGCAAGCAGGGCACCGAGCCGGGTCGCTCCATCGACACGGTGTCCAACACCGGCCAGTACCTGTAGGCGCGACCATGGGCGAGCACGACCCCACCCGCGACGACGTCGAGGCCCTGCTCGAGACGCGCCGCGAGCTGGGGCCGTCGTACGACGCCGCGCTGGTCGACTCCTTCGCCGAGCGGCTGGAGCGCGCCGTCGCCGAGCGGGTCGACACCCGGGTGGCGGCGCGCTCGGAGCGCGACCGGCAGGTGGCCGCCGCCGGCCCACGCCAGCTGGCGCTGGCGATCCTCTCGCTGATCGCGTGCATCCCGATCTCGATCGTCCTGGGGCTCAACGACGCCCTCGTCCCGCTCGTGGTCGCCCTCGCGGCGATCGTCTCGATCAACGTCGCGCACGCCCTGCAGGCACGGTCCCGCGACTGAGACCCCCGTCGGGCGTGCCCGCGGGCGCCGTAGGCTCGAGCGCGTGAGCGTGCGGCGGATCATGGGGACCGAGACCGAGTTCGGCATCTCCGTGCAGGGCCACCCGCAGGCCAACCCCATGGTGGCCAGCACCCGCCTGGTCAACGCCTACGCCAGCAGCACGCTGCGGGCGCGCCGCGCGCGCTGGGACTTCGAGGAGGAGTCGCCGCTGCGCGACGCCCGGGGCTTCGACCTCGCGCGCGACCTGGCCGACGCCAGCCAGCTCACCGACGAGGACCTCGGGCTGGCCAACGTGATCCTCACCAACGGCGCCCGGCTCTACGTCGACCACGCCCACCCGGAGTACTCCACGCCCGAGTGCACCAACCCGCTCGACGTCGTGCTGTGGGACAAGGCCGGCGAGCAGGTCGCGCTCGACGCCAGCCGCTTCGCCTCCGTCGGGGCGGGGGCCGACCGCACCGGCGACCAGGGCGACCTGGTGCTCTACAAGAACAACACCGACGGCAAGGGGGCGTCGTACGGCGCCCACGAGAACTACCTACTGCGACGCTCGACCCCCTTCGGCGACATCGTGCGGCACCTGACCCCCTTCTTCGTCAGCCGGCAGGTCGTCTGCGGCGCCGGTCGCGTCGGGATCGGCCAGGACGGCCGCGGCGAGGGCTTCCAGCTGAGCCAGCGGGCCGACTTCTTCGAGGTCGAGGTCGGCCTGGAGACCACGCTGAAGCGCCCGATCATCAACACCCGCGACGAGCCGCACGCCGACCCCGAGAAGTACCGCCGGCTGCACGTCATCCTCGGCGACGCCAACCTGGCCGAGACCTCGACGTACCTCAAGGTCGGCACGACCTCGCTCGTGCTGGCGATGATCGAGGACCGCTTCCTGACCGAGGACCTGCGCGTGAGCCGTGCGGTCGCCTCGCTCAAGGCGGTCTCGCACGACCCCACGCTCACCCACGAGCTCGAGGTGGGCGACGGTCGCCGGATGACCGCGGTGCAGCTGCAGTGGGAGTACTTCCACGCCGTGCAGCGCCACGTCGCCCAGAAGTACGCCGGCGACCCCGACGAGGCCACCCGCGACGTGCTGGCCAGCTGGGAGTCGGTGCTGACCCGGCTCGAGCGCGACCCGATGGAGTGCGCCCGCGAGCTCGACTGGGTGGCCAAGCTGCGGCTGCTGCAGCAGTACCGCGACCGCGACGGCCTGGCCTGGTCCGACGCCAAGCTCGCGCTGATCGACCTGCAGTACGCCGACCTGCGCCCCGAGAAGGGCCTCTACCACCGGCTGGTGCGCGGCGGGCGGATCGAGCGGCTGGTGACCGACGAGCAGGTGCAGCGGGCGATGACCGAGCCCCCGCACGACACCCGGGCCTACTTCCGGGGGCAGTGCCTGGCGCGCTACCCCGACAGCATCGCCGCGGCGTCGTGGGACTCCGTCATCTTCGACCTCCCCGGCCACGACTCGCTGCAGCGCGTCCCCACGATCGACCCGATGCGGGGGAGCCGGGCCCACGTCGGCGCGCTGCTCGATGACCACGACACCGCCCTCGGCCTCTTCGAGGCCCTCACCGCCGGCTGAACCACCCGCCCCGCCGAGAGGTCACTCCCCGACCCCCGAGACGTCACTCCCTGACGCTCGAGACGTCACTCGCTGACGCGGCAGGTGACAGCCAGTGACCTCTGGGCGGTCAGGGAGTGACCTGTCGGCGAGGATCGTGGACGTCGGGCCGCTAGGGTCGACACCGACGGCGACAGGTCCGTCACGCCGTCCACCGGCAGCAGGCAAGTCTTCCCCCAGGAGGTCGTCATGGCGCAGGAGCACAAGCAGCCGCGCAAGTCCCACGACGAGGAGGAGCCCGCCGACGCCGCGGCGCCCGCCGAGGCCGTGTCGGAGCGCAAGGAGCAGCTCGACGAGGACATCGACGCCATCCTCGAGGACATCGACGACGTGCTCGAGACCAACGCCGAGGACTTCGTGAAGTCGTTCATCCAGAAGGGTGGCCAGTGAGCCCCAGCGACCCGCGCCTGTCGGCCGCGTACCTGACCCCGGGCACCTCCTCCTTCGCCGAGTTCGTCGGCGCCGTCTCGCCCGAGCTGCTGCCCTCGCGCCGCGCGCTCCCCGCGGGTGACGCGGCCGCCCTGGCGCCCCACGCCACCACCATCGTGGCCGTCACCTTCCCCGGCGGGGTGGTGATGGCGGGCGACCGCCGGGCGACGATGGGCAACGTCATCGCCCAGCGCGACATCGAGAAGGTCTTTCCCGCCGACGAGTTCTCCACCGTCGGGATCGCCGGCTCGGCCGGCCTGGCCATCGAGCTGGTGCGGCTCTTCCAGACCGAGCTGGAGCACTACGAGAAGATCGAGGGCACCACGCTGTCGATGGACGGCAAGGCCAACCGGCTCTCCGCGCTGATCCGCGGCAACCTCGGCATGGCGATGCAGGGCCTGGCCGTCGTGCCGCTCTTCTCTGGCTATGACCTCGCCCGCGAGCAGGGCCGGATCTTCTCCTACGACGTCACGGGCGGGCGCTACGAGGAGACCGCCTTCCACGCCGTGGGCTCCGGGTCGGTCTTCGCCCGGGGCGCGCTGAAGAAGCTCTACCGCGACGACTTCGACGCCGACCAGGCGGTCATGGCCGTCGTCCAGGCGCTGTACGACGCCGCCGACGACGACTCCGCCACCGGCGGCCCCGACCTGGCGCGCCGGATCTTCCCGGTCGTCTCGGTGGTCACCGCCGAGGGCCAGATGCGGCTCCCGCAGGACGACGTCGCGGCGGTCGCCGACACCGTCGTCGCCGCGCGGATGCGGCGCCCCGACGGCCCGGCCGCTCCCCTGACCTGACGCCGACCCGACGCTGACATGACCTCGACCGGCACCACCGCAGAAGGACTCCCCGCATGAGCATGCCGTTCTACGTCTCGCCCGAGCAGCTGATGAAGGACCGGGCCGACTTCGCGCGCAAGGGCATCGCGCGCGGTCGCTCCGTGGCCGTCGTCCGGTACGCCGACGGCGTGCTCTTCTGCTCCGAGAACCCCTCGGCCGCGCTGCACAAGATCAGCGAGATCTACGACCGCATCGCCTTTGCCGCGGTGGGGCGCTACAACGAGTTCGAGAGCCTGCGCATCGCCGGGGTCCGCCTGGCCGACATGCGCGGCTACTCCTACGACCGGCGCGACGTCACCGGCCGGGGCCTGGCCAACGCCTACGCGCAGACGCTCGGCAGCATCTTCTCCAGCGGCGGCGAGAAGCCCTACGAGATCGAGATCTTCGTCGCCGAGGTCGGTGACAGCGTCGAGGACGACCAGGTCTTCCGGCTCACCTTCGACGGCCAGGTCGTCGAGGAGCACGACTTCGCGGTCATGGGCGGCGCGGCCGAGTCGGTGACGGCCTACCTCCGGGAGCGCTACGCCCCCGGCATGTCGCGCGACGAGGCGCTGCGCCTGGCCGCCGCGGCCCTCGGCCACTCCGAGAGCGGCCACCGCGACGTCCCGCCGGGCGACCTCGAGGTCGCCGTGCTCGACCGCACCCGGACCCAGGACCGGAAGTTCCGCCGGGTGCCGCTGGCGACGCTGCGCGAGGTGCTGCCCGAGACGGCCGCGAGCACGTCGTCGAGCCCGTCGTCGGGCGCCGTCGCGTCGACCTCGCCCGAGATCGCCCCCGGCGAGGTGCCCCCGGACACCGAGCCGCCCGTCGCCCCCTGAGCCCCGTGCTCGGGAGCGCCCCGGGCACGCCCGTCCGCGTGGGGAGCAGCCGCGCTGTGCCCGGCCGCATAGGGTGGGCGTCGTGGACCGGCGCATCTTCGGCATCGAGAACGAGTACGGCGTCACGTGCACGTTCAAGGGCCAACGCCGGCTGAGCCCCGACGAGGTGGCCCGCTACCTCTTCCGCAAGGTGGTCAGCTGGGGGCGCTCCAGCAACGTCTTCCTGGCCAACGGTGCCCGGCTCTACCTCGACGTGGGCAGCCACCCCGAGTACGCCACCCCGGAGTGCGACGACATCGTCGACCTGGTCGCCCACGACAAGGCGGGGGAGCGGGTCCTGGAGGGCCTGCTCGTCGACGCCGAGCGGCGGCTGCACGACGAGGGCATCTCCGGCGACGTCTACCTCTTCAAGAACAACACCGACTCGGCCGGCAACTCCTACGGCTGCCACGAGAACTACCTGGTGAGCCGGCACGGCGAGTTCAGCAAGCTGGCCGACGTGCTGATCCCCTTCCTGGTCACCCGGCAGATCATCTGCGGTGCGGGCAAGGTCACGCAGACCCCCCGCGGGGCCTCCTACAGCGTCAGCCAGCGCGCGGAGCACATCTGGGAGGGCGTCTCGAGCGCCACCACCCGCTCCCGGCCGATCATCAACACCCGCGACGAGCCGCACGCCGACGCGGAGCGCTTCCGCCGGCTCCACGTGATCGTGGGCGACTCCAACATGAGCGAGACCACCACGATGCTCAAGGTCGCCAGCTGCGACCTGGTGCTGCGGATGATCGAGGAGGGCGTGGTGATGCGCGACCTCACGATGGAGAACCCCATCCGGGCCATCCGCGAGATCTCGCACGACCTCACCGGACGCCGCCGCGTGCGGCTCGCCAACGGCCGCGAGGCCAGCGTGCTCGACATCCAGGGGGAGTACCTCGCCCGGGTGCGTGACTTCGTCGACCGCCGCGAGCTGCACACCCCGGTGGTCGACCAGTCCCTGGACCTGTGGGAGCGCGGCCTCAAGGCGGTCGACTCCGGCGACCTCTCCATGGTCGACCGCGAGATCGACTGGGTCATCAAGTGGAAGCTCATCGACCGCTACCGCGCCAAGCACGGCCTGCCCCTGGGCCACCCCCGCGTGGCCCAGCTCGACCTGGCCTACCACGACATCCACCGCGACCGCGGCCTCTACTACCTGCTGGAGAAGCGCGGCGCGGTCAAGCGCGTCGTCGACGACCTGCAGGTCTTCCGCGCCAAGTCGGTGCCCCCGCAGACCACCCGGGCGCGGCTGCGCGGCAGCTTCATCAAGAAGGCCCAGGAGCGCCGTCGCGACTTCACCGTCGACTGGGTGCACCTCAAGCTCAACGACCAGGCCCAGCGAACCGTCCTGTGCAAGGACCCCTTCCGCGCCCACGACGAGCGCGTCGAACGACTGATCGAGGGAATGTGACCCGTCGGCACCGCACGGCAGCGCTGACCGCTGCCCTGACCCTGCTCCTGCCCCTCGCCGCGTGCGGCGGAGGGGGTGACGACGCGCCAGAGGAGAGCCCCGAGGCGACCGAGGCGCGCGACGCCGTCACGGTCTCCGGCGACTTCGGCACCGCGCCCGAGGTCGAGATCGACGCACCCCTCGAGCTCGAGGAGAGCGCGTCGTGGGAGGAAACGGCGGGGGAGGGCGACGAGGTCACCCAGACCGCCACCACGATCCTCCAGCTGACCTTCTACAACGGCACCAGCGGCGAGCAGGCGATCAGCACCTACGACAACGGGCAGCCGCTCGAGGTCCCCGTGGCGCAGCTCTTCCCCTCGCTCTCCGAGGCGCTGGTGGGCTCGGCGGCCGGCAGCCGCGTGGTCGTGGCCTCCACCGCCGAGGACGCCTACGGCGAGGAGGGCTCGCCGCAGCTGGGCATCGAGGCCGGCGACCCCGTCGTCATGGTGGCCGACGTCGTCTCCACCGACCCGACCTCGGTGCTCGAGGCGCCCGAGGGCAAGGAGACCCCGGCCCCGGAGGGCGCGCCCACCATCGTCGAGCAGGGCGGCGCGCCGGCCTCCTTCGACTTCACCGGACGCCCGCCGCGCCGGCTGCAGGCCTACACCCTCGTCGAGGGCGAGGGGCCGCGCATCGAGAACCCCGAGCGGGTCACCGCCCACTACCTCGGCCAGGTCTGGGGTGGCGACGAGCCCTTCGACAGCTCCTACGAGCGGGGCGAGCCCAGCACCTTCTCGGTCGGGCTCTCGGTGGTGGAGGGGTGGAGCCGCGGCCTGGAGGGCGTGCGCGAGGGCTCCCGGGTGATGCTGGTGATCCCGCCGCGCCTCGGCTACGGCGACGAGGACCGGGAGGGCATCCCCGCCGGCTCGACGCTGGTCTTCGTCATCGACGTGCTGGGCGTCGGATGATCGCACGCAAGACCGAGCGGCTGCTCAACCTGGTGATCCTGCTGCTGGTGGCGCGCAACTACACCACCAAGGAGCAGATCCGGGCCCTGATGGAGCCCTACCGCGAGACCGCGAGCACCGAGGCCTTCGAGCGGATGTTCGAGCGCGACAAGGAGGAGCTGCGCGCGCTGGGCATCCCGCTGGAGACGGGGCCGGTCGACAAGTACTTCGACGACGAGCAGGGCTACCGGATCAAGCGCGACGCCTTCGAGCTGCCGCCGCTCGACTTCACCGCCGAGGAGGTCGCCGTGCTCGGGCTGGCGGCGCGGGTGTGGCGCCACGCCGGCCTGGCGTCGGCCACCTCCGAGGCGCTGCTCAAGCTCAAGGCCGCCGGCCTCGACTTCGACCGCGAGCAGCTCGACACCGTCCAGCCCACCCTGGTGGCGCAGGAGCCGGCCTTCGAGGCGATGTGGCAGGCCGCGACCTCGCGGACGCCCGTGCGCTTCGACTACCGGCGAAGCGACCAGCAGGCGGCCGAGACCCGGCACCTCGAGCCCTGGGGCGTCATCACCGCCCAGGGTCGCTGGTACGTCGCCGGGCACGACCTCGACCGCGGCGCCGCCCGGCTCTTCCGGCTCAGCCGCGTCGTCTCCGAGGTGGAGCCCGACGGCGAGCCGGGGTCGTACGTCGTGCCCGAGGGCACCGACCTGCGTGCGCTCTCGCAGTCGCTGGCACCGCCCCGGCCCGACCACCGCGCCGTCGTGCGCGCCCGGGCCGGCGCCGCGCTGGGGCTGCGGCGTCGGTCGGAGGTGCTGGAGACGGGCGTCGAGGGGCCTGACGGCACCTCGGGCTGGGACCGGCTCACGATGCGCTACGGCTGGCCCGACAGCGCCGCCGAGGAGCTGATGGGGTACGCCGACGCCGTGGTGGTCGACGAGCCGCCCGAGCTGCGCGACCTCGTGGTCGAGCGGCTCCGCGCCCTCGCGGGGGGTGCCTCGTGAGCAGCAGCGCACGCGACCAGGTCGCCCGCCTGCTGGCGATGGTGCCCTACCTGCAGAGCCGCTCCTCGGTCTCGCTCTCGCAGGTCGCGGCCGAGTTCGGCGTCACGCCGGCGCAGGTGCGCAAGGACCTCGCCGTGCTGTGGATGTGTGGTCTCCCCGGGCTGACCCCCGACCGGATGATCGACGTCGACATGGAGGCGATCGAGGACGACCCCGACGGGGTCGTGCGCATCGACAACGCCGACTTCCTCGCCCGTCCCGTCCGGCTCGGCAGCTCGGAGGCCGCCGCCCTGATGGTGGCGCTGCGGGCGCTGCGCGAGAGCAGCCCGGAGGAGTCGCGCGAGGTCGTCGACCGCGTCCTGGTCAAGCTGGAGGAGGCCACGGCCGCCGGGCCCCTGCCTGCCGTGGAGGTGCGGATGCCCCGCACCCGGACGCCGTCGCGGCACGCGCCGGCGCTGCGCGACGCGATCCGCGACGACCGGCAGGTGCGACTGGACTACTACGTGCCGGCGCGCGACGAGACCAGCGAGCGCGTGGTCGACCCCGTCGCCGTGCTCACCCGAGGTGACCACGACTACCTCGACGCGTGGTGCCACCTCGCCGCGGCGCGCCGGCTCTTCCGGCTGGACCGGGTGGAGGCGGTGCAGGTGCTCGACGCCGCCCGCTCGCGCCCCGACCTGCAGCCCCGCGACCTGGCGACCGGTCTCTTCGAGCCCGGACCCGAGGACCTGGTGGCGACGTTGCGCCTGGAGCCCTGGGCGCGCTGGTTCGCGGAGTACTACCCGGTCGACGACGTGCGCGAGCTCGCCGACGAGCGCACGGAGGTGACCCTGCGCGTGGCCGACCCGCGATGGCTGGTGCGGCTGGCGCTGCGCCTGGGCCCGGCCGCCGAGGTCGTCTCGCCCGCGGAGCTGCGCACGCAGGTCCGCGAGGCGGCGGCCGCGTCGCTGGCCCTCTACGACCGCTGAGAGTTCGCTGTGAGGTCGTCCGCCGTCGGCACGATGACTGACGACGCGTCACCCGCCCGGCGTACAGTGAGGGCATGAGCTCCCAGCTGACGCCCCTCATCGCCGGACTCGGTCCGACCGAGCTGCTGATCATCGTCGGGGTGATCGTGCTGCTCTTCGGCGCTTCCAAGCTGCCCGAGCTGGCGCGCGGCAGTGGCCGGGCGCTGCGGATCTTCAAGGCCGAGACCAAGGGCCTGATGGACGACGACGACAAGGACGAGGCGACGCCGCGTCAGCGCGAGCTCGACGCCCGGGAGCGCGAGCGCGACGAGGAGTTCGACCGGCGCCACCCGGTGCACCGCACCGACGAGCCGGGCGGCTCGACCCCCTCCAGCTGACCGCCCGCCGCGGTGTCAGTGATCAGCGGCGTCGCCGGCCTCTTCAGCGGCAAGCCACGCAACCCCATCGGCGACGACGGCCGGATGGCCCTCGCCGACCACTTCCGGGAGCTGCGCGCCCGCATCATGCGGATCGCGCTCTACCTGGTGGTCGGCACGGTCGTCGCCTTCTTCTTCTACGACCAGCTCTTCGCGCTGCTCCTCGAGCCCTACAACCAGGCCGCGGAGCTGCTGCCCGACAACACCGCCACCGAGCCGGTGCTCACCGGCGTCGGCCAGCCGCTGCTGCTCAACATCAAGATCTGTGCCATGGCCGCGGTCGTGGCCACCTCGCCGCTGTGGCTCCACGAGATCTGGGGCTTCGTCGTCCCGGGTCTGCACCCGGAGGAGAAGCGGGCCACGCGGCTCTTCACCGTCGTCGCCGGCCCGCTCTTCATCGCCGGCGTCGCCACGGGCTACTGGGTGCTGCCCCGCGCCATCGCCACGCTGATCGGCTTCACGCCGTCCGACATCACCCAGCTCACCGAGTTCGGCACGTTCTTCAGCTTCATCATCCGGATGCTGCTCGTCTTCGGCATCGCCTACGAGATCCCGCTCTTCGTCATCATGCTCAACCTCGCCGGCGTGGTCTCGGGGCGCGCGCTCGGTCGTCACCGACCCTGGATCATCATCGGCACCTTCGTCTTCGCGGCGGTCGCCACGCCGTCGACCGACCCCTTCTCCATGCTGCTGCTGGCGATCCCGCTGCTGACGCTGCTGCTCGTCTCCGAGGTCATCTGCAGGTTGCTCGACCGGCGCCGCGGCAAGCACCAGTGGGAGGAGTGGGACGACGACGAGGCCTCGCCCCTCTGACGGGGGCTAGGGTCGCGCACGTGGCCCAGCAGATCGTCCTGCTCAGCAACCCGACGTCCGGCAAGGGCGCGGGGGCGAGGATCGGCGTCCAGGCCGCCGAGCGGCTCCGCGCGCGCGGGTACGACGTGCTCGAGGTTCGCGGACGCGACGCCGAGGACGCGCTGTCGCTGGCCAGCAGCCGGGTCGAGGGCGGCGCCGACACGCTCGTGGTGGTCGGCGGCGACGGCATGGTGCACCTCGCGCTGCAGGCGATCGGTGGGAGCCGGGCACGGCTGGGCCTCGTGCCGGCGGGTACCGGCAACGACGTGGCCCGCTACTTCGACATCCCGCGGGGCGACGTCGACGCTGCCGTCGACGTGATCGTGGCCGGTCACGAGCGCGTCACCGACCTCGCGGTCACGGGGGACCGTCGCTACGTGACCGTGCTGGCCGCCGGCTTCGACGCCGTGGTCAACGAGCGGGCCAACGCGATGCGGTGGCCGCGCGGCCAGGCCCGCTACACCCTCGCGACGCTCGCCGAGCTGCGCACGCTGCGGCCGATCCCCTACACCCTCGAGCTCGACGGCCGCACCGAGCACCTCGAGGCCACCATGGTGGCCGTCGGCAACGGGCCGTCCTTCGGTGGCGGCCTGCGCATCACCGAGGGCGCCGAGCTCGACGACGGGCTCCTCGACGTGGTCGTCATCGCCCCGATGTCGCGCCGCGAGCTGCTCCGCACCTACCCCAAGCTCTTCCGCGGCACCCACGTGCACCACCCGGGCTTCCGTCGCGAGCGCGTCCGACGCGTCACGGTCGCCGCGCCCGGCATCACGGCGTACGCCGACGGCGAGCGCGTCGCCGCCCTGCCCCTGACGATCGAGGTCGCGCCCGCCGCCCTGCGGATGCTGGCCCCGGAGAGGACGACGACATGAGCGCCGCCGAGCAGTACGCCGGCTTCCGCCGCCGCCAGCAGCACCCGGAGCTGGCCGACTTCGCCTCCCGGCAGGAGTTCGCCCTCGACGACTTCCAGTCGCGGGCGTGCCGCGAGCTGGAGGAGGGCCGCTCGGTGCTGGTCGCGGCGCCCACCGGGTCCGGCAAGACCGTCGTGGGGGAGTTCGCCTGCCACCTCGCGCTGGCCACGGGCCGCAAGGCCTTCTACACCACCCCCATCAAGGCGCTGTCGAACCAGAAGTACCACGACCTGGTGGCGACGTACGGCGCGGAGCAGGTCGGCCTGCTGACCGGCGACCACAGCATCAACGGCGAGGCGCCGGTGGTCGTGATGACCACGGAGGTGCTGCGCAACATGCTCTACAACGGCTCGCGCACCCTGGCCGACCTCGGCTACGTCGTGATGGACGAGGTGCACTACCTCGCCGACCGCTCCCGGGGCGCGGTCTGGGAGGAGGTCATCATCCACCTGCCCGAGTCGGTGGCCCTGGCCTCGCTCTCGGCCACGGTGAGCAACGCCGAGGAGTTCGGGGAGTGGCTCGGCACGGTGCGCGGCGAGACCACCACCATCGTGGAGGAGCGGCGCCCGGTGCCGCTCTACCAGCACGTCATGGTGGGCCGGCGCCTCTACGACCTCTTCGCCGACGAGGGGGGCGACCCCGGCGCCGACACCGAGCAGAAGGTCAACCCGCAGCTGCTGCGCGTGGCGCGTGACGACTGGGCGCGGGGCCGGATGAAGGACCGGCGGCCCAAGCGGGGCGAGCGCCGTCCTGGGCCCGGTCCCGGCGGCACCCGCGGACCGTGGACGCCACGACGCTCCCAGGTTGTCGAGCAGCTCGACCGTGCCGGGCTGCTCCCCGCGATCGTCTTCGTCTTCAGCCGGGCCGGCTGCGACGCCGCGGTGCAGCAGTGCCTGGAGGCCAACCTGCGCCTCACCACCCCGCAGGAGCGCGACGAGGTCGTCGCCTTCGTGGAGACCCGCTGCGCCGACCTCCCCGACGAGGACCGTCACGTGCTCGGCTACCACGAGTTCCTCGACGGCCTCAGCCGTGGCGTCGCCGCCCACCACGCGGGCCTGCTGCCCACCTTCAAGGAGATCGTCGAGGAGCTCTTCCTCCGCGGCCTGTGCCGCGTGGTCTTCGCGACCGAGACCCTGGCCCTCGGCATTAACATGCCCGCCCGGTCGGTGGTCATCGAGAAGCTCTCGAAGTGGAACGGCGAGACCCACGCCGACATCACGCCGGGGGAGTACACCCAGCTCACCGGCCGTGCGGGGCGGCGCGGCATCGACGTCGAGGGTCACGGCGTCGTGCTCTGGCAGCCCGGGCTCGACCCCGGCTCGGTCGCCGGGCTCGCGTCGCGGCGTACCTATCCGCTCCGGTCCAGCTTCCGCCCGTCGTACAACATGGCGGTCAACCTGGTGCACCAGTTCGGCCGGGAGCGCGCGCGAGAGCTGCTGGAGTCGTCCTTCGCGCAGTTCCAGGCCGACAAGGCGGTCGTGGGGCTGGCCCAGCAGCTGCGCAAGGCCGAGGACGCGCTCGCGGGGTACGCCGAGGCCGCGGCCTGCGACCGCGGCGACTTCATGGAGTACGCCCGCCTCCGCCAGCGGCTCAGCGAGACCGAGAAGGACCTGGTGAGGGCCCGCCGGGCCGACCGGCGCGAGGAGGTCGTCGCCTCGCTCGAGGCGCTCAAGCCCGGCGACGTCATCGACGTGCCCGCGGGGCGCTTCTCGGGCATGGCCGTCGTGCTCGACCCCGGGCACTCCGGAGACCGGGAGGGTCCGCGTCCCTACGTGCTGACCGCCGACCGGCACGCCAAGCGGCTCAACCTCGGCGACTTCCCGACCCCGGTCGCGTCGATCACGCGGATCCGCGTGCCCAAGAACTTCAACGGCCGCAACCCGCAGGCGCGCCGCGACCTCGCCTCGGCGCTGAAGGACCGGACCCACGGCCTGACCCCGCCGCCGGTCGGCCGGCGCAGCGGCTCGGGCGGGGGCGCACGTGGTCAGGACGGGCGGATCGAGGAGCTGCGGCGCGAGCTGCGCGCCCACCCCTGCCACGGCTGCCCCGACCGCGAGGACCATGCGCGGTGGGCGGAGCGGTGGCACAAGCTCGACCGTGACGCGCGCACCCTGCGCCGGCGGATCGAGCAGCGCACCAACACCATCGCCCGCCAGTTCGACCGGGTCTGCGAGGTGCTGCGCGCCCTGGACTACCTCGAGGGGGAGGGCGACCGTCTGGCCGTCACCGACCGGGGACGCACCCTGATGCGGATCTACCACGAGATGGACCTGCTCACCGCGGAGTCGCTGCGCGCCGGGCTCTGGGACGGCCTCGACGCGCCCGAGCTCGCCTGCGTGCTGGCCTCGCTCGCCTACGAGTCGCGCCGGCCCGACGACGCGCCTGCTCCCCGGCTCCCCGAGGGGCCGGTGCGCGAGGTGATCGCGGAGATGGTGCGCACCTGGGGCCAGCTGGACGCGCTCGAGCGCGACCACCACGTCGACCAGCTGCGCGAGCCGGATCTCGGCCTGTGCTGGGCGGTCTGGCGCTGGGCGCTCGGCGACGACCTCGACGACGTGCTCCGCACCAGCGACCTGCCGGCCGGTGACTTCGTGCGCTGGTGCAAGCAGCTGCTCGACCTCGCCGACCAGGTGGCCGACGCTGCCGGTCGGGGCCCGCTGCGCGAGACCGCCCGTGAGGTCGGTCGACTGGTACGCCGCGGTGTCGTCGCGGGCTACGAGCCCGGCCCCGCCTGAGCGGGGTCCCATCGAGCCGGCCGCGCGGACGGGCCGGAATGGATGCCGGCCGGGCAGCGAGGCTGCCCGGCCGGGTGGGTCGTCCCCGTCTGCAGAGTCGGGGAGACAGTCCGCACATCATGGCCGCACCCGTTGCGCGGCACAAGCATCGTTGCGCGCTCAACTGTCAGGCGCCGAGCCGGGCCCGCACGTCGGTCTCCACCAGCTGGGCGTTGAGCATCGCGCCGGCCATCATGCCCGCGGCTGCCGAGGCCCCGACCTGGGCCATCGGGTCCGTGACGTTGCCCGCCACGTGCACGCCCGGGAGCGTCGTCGTGCCGCCGAGCTCGCTGGGGTAGTGCTCGCCGGTGCCCGAGGGGTGCTCGACCGCCGCCAGGCCGAGCGACTCCAGCACGGGGGAGTGCGCGCGCATCCGCGGCGCCACGACCACGGCGTCCGCCGGTAGCAGGGCGCCGCTGCGCAGGCGCACGCCCCCCAGCGGGTGACCCTCGAGCCCCACGGCCTCGTCGTCGACCACCGCCACGCCCGCGGCCCGCATCCGGTCGCGCTCCTCGTCGTCCACCGCCAGCCCGTGCGTCAGCAGCACGACGCGGTCGGAGAGCTGGGAGAAGAGCAGCGCCTGGTGGGTGCTCATCGCGCTCGTCGCCAGCACCACGATCCGCCGGTCGCGCACCTCCCAGCCGTGGCAGTAGGGGCAGTGCAGGACCTGCTCGCCCCAGCGCTCGCGCAGTCCCGGCAGCTCCGGCAGCTCGTCGACCAGGCCGCTGGTCACGAGCAGCCGACGGCCGGCCACGGCGCCGCCCCCCTCGAGGTGCACCACGAGGAGCTCGCCGTCGCGCTCGGCCGACACGGCCCGGCCGCGACGCACCTGCCCGCCGTACGACGCCAGCTCCTCCCTGCCCCGGGCCAGCAGCTCCTGCGGTGCGATGCCCTCGCGGCCCAGCAGGTTGTGGGCCCCCTCGGCCCGGGCGTTGCGGGGCTCCCCGGCGTCGACCACCAGCACGCTGCGCCGCGACCGCGCCAGCGCCACCGCACCCGACAGACCCGCCGGCCCGCCACCGACCACCACCACGTCAAAGGTCTCCATGACCGTCTCCTCTCGACGACGTCCACCCTGCGCGGTTGTCACTTCGATTGACAAAGTTCGTTGCCGGAGTGGCAAACTCGCACTCATGGACATCGACGCCGTCCTCGAGACCGTCGGCCCGCGGCTGCGCTCGCTGCGGGTCGAGGCCGAGCTCACCCTCGCCGAGCTGGCCGCGCGCACGGGGATCTCCGTCAGCACCCTGTCGCGGCTCGAGTCGGGCGGTCGCAAGCCGACCCTGGAGCTGCTGCTGCCGGTGGCCTCGGCCTACGGCATCTCCCTCGACGACCTCGTCGCCAGCGCCACGGAGGACCCGCGCGTGGAGCAGAAGGCCGTGCGCCGCGGCGGCATGACCATGGTGCCCCTGACGCGCCGGCCGGGCGGCCTGCAGGCCTACAAGCTCACCGTGGCGCCCGGCAAGCGGCGCCGGACGCCCGACCCCCAGGTGCACGAGGGCTACGAGTGGCTCTACGTGCTCGCGGGGAGGCTGCGGATGGTGCTGGGACCCCACGACCTGGTGCTGGAGCCGGGCGAGGTCGTGGAGTTCGACACCCGGGTGCCGCACTGGTTCGGCGGCGCCGACGAGCGCCAGGTCGAGTTCCTCTCGATCTTCGGTCGCGAGGGCGAGCGCATGCACATCCGGGCGCGCTCCACCGACGCCCCCGCCCCGGCTGCGGGCTAGACCTCGGGCAGTCCCGCGAGGGTGTCGGTGAGCCGCTCCACGGGGCTCTCCAGCCCCCACTGGGCCGCGATCGCCGCCAGCATCTCCGGCTCAGCGGGGGAGCGGGGCAGCGCCAGGCCGGGGGAGCCCAGGTCGAGGTCACGCACCACCGCGACGACCTGCGGCGCGACCGCGAGGTAGTCGGCGGCCGCCTTCAGCTTGCCGCGCGGGCCCGGCCCCATGTCGGAGTCGGGGTCGGAGGCGGCGGCGATGATCGAGTCGAGGTCGCCGAAGCGCGACAGCAGGGTCGCGGCGGTCTTGTCGCCCACGCCGGGCACGCCGGGCAGCCCGTCGGAGCTGTCGCCACGCATCGTGGCCAGCGCGGCGTACTGGTCGGCCCCGACGCCGTACTTCTCGCGCACCACCTCGTCGGTGATCCGCTCGTGCCTGCTGACCCCACGGGCGACGTAGAGCACCCGCACCTGCTCCTCGTCGTCGACCAGCTGGAAGAGGTCGCGGTCGCCGGTGACGATGTCCACCGGCATCCCGGCGCCGGTGGCGAGCGTGCCGATCACGTCGTCGGCCTCCATCTCCGCGTGCCCCACCACGGCGATGCCGAAGGCCTCGAGGGTGGCGCGGATCAGCGGCACCTGCTGCTCCAGCGGGTCGGGCACCTCCTCGACGTCGGGGTCGTCGCGACGCTCCGCGACCACCCGGTGCGCCTTGTACGACGGGATCAGGTCGACGCGCCACTGCGGTCGCCAGTCGTCGTCCCAGCAGCAGGCCAGGTGGGTCGGCTGGTACTCCCCGACCAGCCGCGTGATGAAGTCGAGCAGCCCCCGCACCGCGTTGACCGGCGTGCCGTCCGGTGCCGTGATGGTGTCGGGCACGCCGAAGAACGCCCGGAAGTAGAGGGAGGCGGTGTCGAGGAGCATCAGGCGGTTCGTCACCGTCACACCCTAGGGTGATCCCTCGTGGAGAAGATCGACCGCCAGATCCTGCGCCTGCTCGCCGACGACGGGCGGATGAGCTACACCCAGCTCGGCCGGGCGACGGGGCTCTCCACCAGCGCGGTGCACCAGCGGGTCAAGCGGCTCGAGGAGCGCGGCCTGATCCTGGGCTACGGCGCCACCATCGACCACGCCGCGGCCGGCAAGCCGCTCACGGCCTTCATCTCCATCACGCCGATCGACGTGTCGCGACCTGACGACTACCCGCAGCTGCTCGAGGACGTCGCCGAGATCGAGTCGTGCTGGTCGGTCGCGGGGGAGGAGTCCTACATCCTCAAGGTCCGGGTGGCGACCCCCGGTGACCTCGAGGACCTGCTCGGACGGGTGCGCGCGCAGGCGCACGTCACCACCCGCACGACGATCGTGCTCTCCACGCCGTACGAGAACAGGTCGCTGCACTAGCAGCCGTGGAGCACGGGTCCGCTCAGCGACCGGCGTACGCCGCCTCGAGCTCGGCGATGTCGAAGGCGCGCCCGTGCACCTGCAGGAAGCACTCGGTGACGCGGGCGGTCGCCTCGGCGTCGTCGCCGGTGAGCATCTCGTAGAGGCGGGTCGGCACCACCTGCCAGGAGAAGCCGTAGCGGTCCTTGATCCACCCGCAGGCGCTGGGGACGCCCTCCTTGGCGAAGTGGTCCCAGACGCGGTCGACCGACTCCTGGTCGGGCAGCGAGAGCGCGAAGGAGACCGACTCGTTGGGCTCGAAGCGGGTCTCACCTCCCTGGAGCAGGGTAAAGGGGACGCCGTCGAGCGTCACCTGGACGGTGAAGGGGGAGTCGCCGGTGACCTTGCCGTCGAAGACCTCGAGGTAGTAGTCGGCGACCTGGCGCAGGTCGTGGCCGTTGACCCACAAGGTGGGGGTGATGGGCGTGGTGGGACGCATGGACATGATGGGCTCCTCGCTCGGGTGGACAGAGGGGATGACCTGCCGCGGGGTCAGGACTCATCGACGAGCCGGTGCACGACCGGGGCGCTGGAGCCGGGGAGCACCACGCTGCGGTCGGTCGGCAGACGCAGCTCGGCGCCCACCCCCGGTGCCACCCGGTAGGGCGAGGAGAGCAGCACGCCACCGAGCGCACGTCGCAGCCGCGACAGCTCCGCCCGCACCGTGACCACCCGCTCGGGGTCGGCGAAGAGGTCGTAGGCCAGCTGCGCGGCCGTGCGCCCCGCGGCTCCCGCCTGCACCAGCGCCAGCAGGATCTCGGCGTGCCGGGGCGTCAGCCGGCGCGACCAGCGCCCCGCCACGCCGTCGACGTGCACGACCGGCCCGGCGGTGAGGTCGAGGGTCAACGAGGTGGCGGCGTCGTCATCGCCGACCTCGGCGTCGAGACGCAGCAGCCACCCGCTCGCGAGCGGCTCCGCGACGGCCGGCCCGAGCGTCGGGAGCCACAGCGGACCACCCGTCACGTCGTGCGGCAGGGCGACCCGGTCGGGGGCGCGGGAGCCCACCGCCGCCGCCAGGTGACCGAAGCGGTCGACGGCGAGCGCGTCACCGGTCAGGCCGGCCAGGACGGGGGCGGCGACGGCACGCAGCCGGTCGAGCTCGGTGCGGTGCCGCTCGGCGACCTCGAGGCTGGTCATGCGGGCCGCCAGCTCGACGAGCGCCAGCTCCGCGGGGTGCATCCCGCGGGAGGGCCCGCTGACGTCGACGACCCCCAGCGTGCGCCCCGACCAGGGGTCCTTGATCGGGGCCGCAGCGCAGCCCCACCGGGTGTGGGACTCGCAGAAGTGCTCGGGGCCCTGGATGTGCACGCCCTCACCGAGCACCAGGGCGGTGCCGATCGCGTTGGTGCCGACGTTGCCCTCGGTCCACGCCGAGCCGCCCACGAAGCCGAGGTCGTCGGCCGCACGGCGCACGCCGCTGGAGCCCGCGCGCCAGAGCACCCGGCCGTCGGCGTCGGCGACGACGACCATCTGCCCGGCCTCCATCACCGAGGTCAGCGTCCGGGTCAGCCGCGGCACGAAGTCGGCGAGCCCGCTCTCGGCACGCCGCCGCTCGAGCTCGGCGCCGGAGAGCGGCGGGACCTCGGGGGCCGAGCCGGGGTCGAGCCCGCCCGCGGCCACCCGGCGCCACGAGGCCGCGACGGCGCCGCGTGGCGACCTCGCGGAGTGGCCGGGCGCACCGGACAGCGTGGACTCGCGCGTGCGCCGCAGGGCGACGTCGTCGGTGGGCTCGGTCACGGGTGGTCCTTTGCAACGTGCTGCAACCCTGTCGCCGGCCCTCGCCGGCGATGTGTGCTCGGTCACACCACCTTCCCACATGCCCCCACGCGAGGAGACCCCATGACCCAGGCCCCCGAACGCGCGACCGAGGCCGAGGCCACCTCGGCCCAGGCCCGCGCCGAGCGCTGGCTCGCCGACTTCGAGGCGGCGCTGCGCGCCCGTGACTCCGAGGCCGCGGCGGCGCTGTTCGCCACGGAGTCCTACTGGCGCGACCTGGTCGCCTTCACCTGGAACATCCACACCTCGGAGGGCCGCGAGCAGATCGCCGGCATGCTCGACGCCCAGCTCCAGCACGTCGCCCCCTCGGGCTTCGCGACGTCCGAGCCTGCCGACGAGGCCGACGGCGTGGTGACCGCCTGGATCACCTTCGAGACCGAGGTCGGCCGCGGCAACGGCCTGCTCCGGCTCAAGGAGGAGGACGGCGCCGACAAGGCCTGGACCCTGCTCACGGCGCTGTACGAGCTCAAGGGCCACGAGGAGCCGCGCGGCACCCACCGGCCCAAGGGCGTCAACCACGGCGCGCGCAAGGACCGGGTGACCTGGAAGGAGGCCCGGCAGGCCGAGGCCGAGAGCCTCGGCAGCACGACGCAGCCCTACGTGCTCGTGGTCGGCGGCGGCCAGGGCGGCATCGCGCTCGGTGCCCGGCTCCGCCAGCTCGGGGTGCCGGCGCTGGTCGTCGACAAGCACCCGCGACCCGGCGACCAGTGGCGCAGCCGCTACAAGAGCCTGTGCCTGCACGACCCGGTCTGGTACGACCACCTGCCCTACCTGAAGTTCCCCGACAACTGGCCGGTCTTCGCCCCCAAGGACAAGATCGGCGACTGGCTGGAGTCCTACACGCGGATCATGGAGGTGCCCTACTGGTCGAACACCACGGCCACCTCCGCCACCTGGAGCGACGAGGCCCAGGAGTGGACCGTCGAGGTGGAGCGCGAGGGCAAGCCACTGACGCTGCGGCCCACGCACCTGGTCTTCGCCACCGGCATGTCGGGCAAGGCCAGGATGCCCGAGATCGAGGGCATGGACGTCTTCCGCGGCGACGTGCACCACTCCTCGCGGCACCCCGGCCCCGACGCCTACGCCGGCAAGCGGGCCGTCGTCATCGGCAGCAACAACTCCAGCTTCGACATCTGCGGCGCGCTGTGGGAGCACGACGCCGACGTCACGATGGTGCAGCGCTCCTCGACCCACATCGTCAAGAGCGACAGCCTGATGGACATCGGCCTGGGCGACCTCTACTCCGAGCGCGCCCTCGAGGCCGGGGTGACCACCGAGAAGGCCGACCTGATCTTCGCCTCGCTGCCCTACCGCATCCTGCACACCTTCCAGATCCCGGCGTACGAGGCGATGGCCGAGCGCGACAAGGAGTTCTACGAGCGCCTGGAGTCCTCCGGCTTCTGGCACGACTGGGGCGACGACGGCTCCGGGCTCTTCATGAAGTACCTGCGGCGCGGCTCCGGCTACTACATCGACGTGGGGGCGGCCGACCTCGTGGCCGACGGCGAGGTCAAGCTCGCCCACGGCCAGGTGGTGCGCCTGACCGAGGACGCCGTCGTGCTCGACGACGGCACCGAGCTGCCCGCCGACGTGGTGGTCTTCGCCACCGGCTACAACTCGATGAACGGGTGGGTGGCCGACCTGGTCGACCAGGAGACCGCCGACCGGCTGGGCAAGTGCTGGGGCCTGGGCTCCGAGACCACCAAGGACCCGGGCCCGTGGCAGGGCGAGCAGCGCAACATGTGGAAGCCGACCCAGGTCGACCACCTGTGGATGCACGGCGGCAACCTGCACCAGTCGCGCCACTACTCGCTCTACCTGGCGCTGCAGCTCAAGGCGCGCTTCGAGGGCATCGACACGCCCGTCCACGCCCTCGCGCCCGTCCACCACACCAGCTGAGGGGAGCGGCGATGAAGGCAGCGCGCTTCCACGGGCGCGGCGACGTCCGCGTCGACGACGTCCCCGAGCCGGCGACCCGTGCCGGCACCGTCAAGGTCGAGGTGGAGTGGGGCGGCATCTGCGGCACCGACCTGCACGAGTACCTGGAGGGGCCGATCTTCGCGCCGACCCCCGAGGCGCCCCACCCGCTGACGGGGGAGAGCTACCCCCTGACGCTCGGCCACGAGTTCGCGGGCGTGGTGGCCGAGCTCGGCGAGGGGGTCGACGACCTCGCCGTCGGCGACCGGGTGGTGGTGGAGCCCTACCTCGTGTGCGGGCGCTGCGACGCCTGCACCCAGGGGCGCTACAACGTCTGCGCCACCCTGGGGTTCGTGGGGCTCTCCGGAGCCGGCGGCGGCTTCTCGCAGTACGTCGTCGCGGAGCGCCGGTGGATCCATCCGCTCGGCGAGCTCGGCACCGACGTGGGTGCCCTCGTGGAGCCGCTCGCCGTCGCCTACCACGCGGTGCGCCTCTCCGGGGCCCAGCCGCGGCACTCGGCGCTCGTCTTCGGCGCCGGACCGATCGGGCTGGTCACCACCGCCTCCCTGAAGGCGGTGGGCGTCGAGGAGGTGATCGTGGTGGAGCCGGCCGCCGTGCGCAAGCAGAAGGCCGGCGTCGCCGGGGCCGACCACGTGCTCGACCCGCGGGAGGTCGACGTGGTGGAGGCGGTGCAGGAGATCACCTCGGGCCGGGGCGCCGACGTGTCCTTCGAGTGCGCCGGCATCGACCAGGTGCTCGCCACGGCGATCCGGTCGACGCGCGCCGGCGGCACCTGCGTCAACGTCGCGATCTGGGGGCACGAGGCGACCGTGCAGATGAACGACCTCGTCTTCCGCGAGGTCAACGTGCTCGGCTCGCTCGCCTACTGCGGCGACCACCCCGCGACCATCGCCCTGGTGCGCGACGGCAAGGTCGACCCCTTCCAGTTCATCACCGGCCGCATCGGGCTCGACGACATCGTCGAGCAGGGCTTCCGCGAGCTGATCGACAACAAGGAGGAGAACGTGAAGGTGCTGGTCAGCCCGACCCTGTGAGGGTGGGGCCGCTGCCCCGCGCCGCCGTCGTGCCGGTCAGGCGGCGGCGCGGCCGCGCAGCGTCATGGCCACGCTCGTGGCGGCGTAGTAGGCGACGTACGCCAGTGAGGCGACGACCACGAGCAGGCTGGGGTCGGGCACCTGCGCCAGCAGCACGGCGTACGTCACGAGCCAGCCGCCGGCGAGGGCCAGGTTGAGCCCGCGGGCGTGCCGCGTGCGCGAGGGGTAGATGTACTTGACGGGCACGAAGACCAGCACCACGCAGCTGAGCAGGATGACCGCGGTGGTGGTCGGGGACAGGCCGAGCACGATGACGTAGAAGGCCACGACGTTCCAGTAGCTCGGGAAGCCGAGGAAGCAGTGGTCGTCGGTCTTGGCGTCCGCGCGGCAGAACTGGTAGCTCGAGGCGAGCAGGGGCAGCACGGCCAGCGCGACCCCGGCAGGACCGTCGGGCAGGTAGCCGCCGTTCCAGAGCATGAAGACCGGCACGAAGCAGTAGGTGATGTAGTCGACGATGTCGTCGAGCCGGGCGCCGTCGAAGACCGGGATGACCTCCTTGACGCGCAGCCGGCGCGCGAGCATGCCGTCGGTCCCGTCGATCAGCAGCGCCAGGAAGAGCCACCACAGGGCGGCCACCTCGTCGCCCCCGACGGCCGCCGCGAGCGCCAGGAAGGCGATCGCGGTGCCGCTGGCGGTGTAGACGTGCAGGGCCCAGCCCGCGGCTCGCAGTCGCGCCGGTTCCTCGAGGACGGTCGGAGCGGTCGGAGCGGTCATGAAGGTGTGCCTCTCGTTGGCGACCGGGCAGGCGCGTCGAAGGGTGCTCGGCGGGAGCCTACGCGCTGGTGTCGTCGGTCGGGTCAAGCATGCGTGATGAGCCGCGCTGCGTCGCGCACGACACAGCCCTCACCGGAGCAGGTCGAGCACCGCCGCCTCCAGGGTGCGCTGCTTCTCCGCCGGGCTGTCGTAGGTCTTGGCCACCAGCTCCGGGTCGATGGTCGTGCCCGACTCGTACAGGTCGATCACCCGGGGGTCGATGTAGCTGTTGCGGGCGATGGTCGGGGTGTTGCCGAGGTACTCGGAGACCTCGGTGACGGCGGTCCGGATGGCGCGCTGGCGCGAGCGCTTGGTGTCACCCGGCTCGTCGGTCGCCGCCAGCGCGGCGGCCGCGAGCACCGTGGCGTGCCAGGTGCGGAAGTCCTTGGCCGTGAGCTCCTCGAAGAGACCCCCCAGGTAGGCGTTGACGGCCGTGCCGTCGAGGTCGCGCCAGCGGCGCTCGAGCTGGTAGGCGAGCAGCCGCTCGCTGCCGCCCCGGCGGCGGCGCAGGGTGTCGAGCGCGGTCAGCACCTCCGGGTCGTCGATGTCGATGCTGTGCTCGATGCCGGACTTGCCGACGAAGCGAAAGCGGAGCACGTCGCGGTGCTTGCGCACGTGGCGCCGCTCGAGGGTGGTCAGCCCGAAGGAGCCGTTGGTGTCGGCGTAGATGTCGCTGCCCACCCGGAAGTAGCCCAGGTCGAGCAGCCGGACCGCGACGGCGTCCGCGCGCTCCAGCGGCATCCCCTCCAGCCCCAGGTCGCGGGTGATGGCCTCCCGGGCGGCCGGCAGCCGCTCGGCCGCGAGCAGCACCCGGTCGAACTTGAGCTTGTCGCGCTGCACCCGCCACTGCGGGTGGTAGAGGTACTGCCGCCGTCCGGCGTCGTCGGTGCCCACTGCCTGGATGTGGCCGTTGGGCCACGGGCAGATCCACACGTCCTTCCACGCGGGCGGGATCGCGAGCGACTTGATCCGCTCGACCTGCTCCGGGTCGTCCAGCGGGGTGCCGTCGCTGTCGCGGAAGCTCCAGCCCCGGCCGGCCCGGCGTCGTGAGAAGCCCTTGCCGTGGGGCCTGGAGGTGCGCAGACGTGCCATGCGCCGCTAGTTCCCGCCCGCCCCGCTGCTCATGCTTGACCTCACGTCGACTTCAGGTCCTGGACTGTCGCCCACGACCCGGACCGATGAGTCCTGTCACCGGAGGGCGTCATGATGACGAGGAGAGGAGCGAGCGGCATGCACGATCACCCGACGGAGGCGACCGCCGGACGCCGCGCGCCGCGCCTGCTGCGGCCCTTCCGCCGCCGCGGCTACCGACGCCTCGCACTGGCGATGGCGCTGACCACCTTCACCGCCGGGGTCTGGGTGGTGGCGATGGTCTGGGAGGTCATCCGCATCGGCGGTGGCCCGACGCAGCTCTCCCTGGTCATGACGGCGATGTCGGTCGGTGTGCTGGTGCCGGCGCTGCTGGCGGGCGCCGTCGCCGACCGCGTGCCGCAGAAGCGGATCCTGCAGGGCGTCTCCGGCGTCGAGCTGCTGACGATCGCGGTCGTGGCGCTGCTCTCGCTGTCCGACGCCACCCGGCTGTGGCACCTGGCCCTGGCGTCGCTGGCGCTCGGGGTGGCGATGGCGTTCTACTTCCCGGCGTACTCCGCGTGGCTCCCCGCGCTCGTGGAGGCCGACGAGCTGCAGGCCGTCAACGGCTTCGAGGGCATGGTGCGCCCGGTGCTCCAGCAGGCGGCCGGGCCCGCCGCGGCGGGGGTCGTCGTCGGCGCGGTGAGCTCCGGGGCCGCCGTGGCCGTCGCGGCGGTGGTCTCGCTGGCCGGCCTGCTCGCGGTCTCGCTGGTGCCGCTGACGGCCGTGCGCAGGGACCTCTCGGCGGAGCCTCCGGGCCACGTCGTGGTCGCCGCGCTGCGCGACATCGGGCAGGGCTTCGGCTACATGGTGCGCACCCCGTGGCTGCTGGCCACGCTGCTCTTCGCCTCGCTGATGGTGCTGGTCTTCATCGGCCCGCTGGAGGTGCTGGTCCCGTTCCTGGTCAAGGACCAGCTCGGGGGAGGCCCCGGCGACCACGCGACCGTGCTGGCCATGTTCGGGGTCGGTGGCGCGGTGGGGTCACTGGCGATGGGGGCGCTGCCGCTCCCGCGCCGCTACCTGACCTGGATGAACCTCCTGTGGGGCGTGGGGTGCCTCCCGATGGTCGCGATCGGGCTGGCGACGGCGCTGTGGCAGGTCTACGTCGCGGCCTTCGTGCTCGGGCTGGGCTTCTCGGCGCCGATGGTCATCTGGGGCACGCTGCTGCAGCGTCGGGTGCCGCCCGAGCTGCTCGGCCGGGTGTCCTCGCTCGACTTCTTCGTCTCGCTGGCCTTCATGCCCGTCTCGATGGCGCTCGCCGGCCCCGTCAGCGAGCTGCTGGGCCTCGTCGAGACCTTCGTCGTCGCCGGGGTGGCTCCGGTCGTCTTCGCCGTCGTGGCGGTGCTCTGGGCCAGGATGCCGGCCGACGAGCTCGCCCACCCGCTCGACGGGCCGGCGGAGCGTCCTCAGGAGGTCACGGCCCCCTGACGCGTCCACCACGCCTGGCCCTCGGCGGGCAGCGTGTGGATCGGGTCGTAGTACTCGTAGGTGCGCTCGAGGGCGTCGACGTCGCTGGCCTCGAGCGACGTGCGGTAGTTCTTCGTCCAGTACGAGATGCCTCGCACCTGGTCGTACGACGCCAGCTGGTGCACCCAGCGCTTGCCCACGAAGGGGACGTCGCACACGATCCGTGGCGTGGCGAAGCCCGGGAGGTAGCCCATGATGTGGTGCTGCAGCCGCTGGGCGTCGGCCACCGAGACCCGCCAGTGCTCCGAGGCCGGGATCATGTCGCACATGTAGAGGTAGTAGGGCAGGATCTGCGCGCCGTCGAGCAGCCGGAAGCACAGGTCGAGCAAGGCGTGGGGGTCGGCGTTGACGCCGTCGAGCAGCACGCCCTGGTTGCGCACGTCGCGCACACCGGCCTCGAACATCGCCCGGGTCGCGTCGGCGACGAGCGGCGTGACGGAGTTGGCGTGGTTGACGTGGGTGTGGAGCGCGAGCGACACCCCGCGGGCCCGGGCCTTGGTGGCGACCCGCTCCATGCCGGCCCGGACGTCGTCCTGCAGCCAGTGCTGGGGCAGACCCATCAGGGCCTTGGTGGCCAGCCGGATGTCGCGGATGTTGTCGACGTCGAGCACCTGGTCGAGGAAGCCCTCCAGACGAGCCCACGGCATGTTGGCGACGTCGCCGCCCGAGACCACCACGTCGCGCACCGAGGGGGTGCGCCGCAGGTAGTCGAGCATCTCGGCGTGCCGGTCGACCGGCTTGCCGAGGAACTTCAGCTTCTCGACGGTGGGCGTGGAGTTGCCGACCAGGTCCATGCGGGTGCAGTGCCCGCAGTACTGCGGGCAGGTCGGCAGCAGCTCGGCGAGCACCTTGGTGGGGTAGCGGTGGGTGAGTCCCTCGACCGCCCACATGTCGTGCTCGTGCAGCGAGTCGCGCGAGGCGTGGGGGTGCGAGGGCCAGTCGGTGCGCCGGTCGGAGTAGACCGGGATCATGTAGTGGCGCACCGGGTCGGCGTAGAAGGCGTCGGTCAGCGACCCCGGGCCCGCCGGCTCCACGTGGGGAGCCATGGTGTTCATCATCTGCGGCGGGACCAGCATCGACATCGTCGCCCGCTCCGCCTGGTCACGCTCCAGGTCGGCGTAGAAGGACTCGTCGACCAGGTCGCCGAGCAGCTCCCGGAGCTGCCGGAGGTTCTTGACGCAGTGCGAGCGCTGCCACTGCACGCTCTCCCACTGCTCGCGGGTGACGTCGCGCCAGCCGGGGAAACGGCGCCAGTCGGGCTCGACCAGCTCGACGCGTCGGTACGGGTACGGCTGGCCCGTCTCGTGCTCCACCAGGCTCGCGATGGACGTCTCGATGCTCATTTCCGCAGTATGAGCGGAGACCTTGCGGCCGATCAAGCTACACGCCGGAAGATCTCCTGCCCGACGACGCACGTCCGACATGACGAGGAACATGTGCACGGACGACGCGGGCGCGGGCGCGGGCGGGGTACTGACCCTGGTCGACGTGGCCCACTCCTAGACCGGACGGCGTGTCCAGCGCGACACGCCGATGGAGACCGATTTTCGTCACCGGGTCGTCGCCCCCCGTCCACCTCGCCTGACCTGCACCTTCGTGCCATCGCCGCTGGTCAGGGGAGTCTTGACACGAGCGCGTGCCGAAGACAGGGTCTTCGGAGTTTCTCCGGGCAGCACGTCCGGTCCCGGACTCCGGCTGTTGCGTCACCGGCCCATCTCGCCAAGATGGCCACCGCTCGACGCACTTGGCGGGTCGGCGGCCGCGGTCACGGACGGGAGGACGCGGGGGGAGCGAGGCGACCAGTAGACAACGCTCCCGACACTGGCAACCGGTCAGTGCGGGGACGGTCCGAAGGTCCTCGTCGTTCCCCCCGTCCTGCCCCTCCGGCGTCGTCGCCGGCGCGATAGGTTCCCGGGCATGACGCCGAGCTCGCCGGCAGGACCGCACGGGCTGGGTCGGGTGGTCATGGTGGTCCCGACCTACGACGAGGCCGACAACCTGCCGGGGCTGCTGCAGCGCGTGCGCGCGGCCCAGCCCGAGGTCGACGTGCTCGTCGTCGACGACGACTCGCCCGACGGCACGGGCAGGCTCGCCGACGAGGCCGCCGCCCGTGATGACCGCGTCTCGGTGCTGCACCGCACCGCCAAGGAGGGTCTCGGCGCGGCGTACCTGCACGGCTTCCGCGTGGCCCTCGAGCGCGGCTACGACGTGGTGGGGGAGATGGACGCCGACGGCTCGCACCAGCCCGAGCAGCTGGACCGTCTGCTGGCGGCGCTGGGCGACGCGGACCTGGTGATCGGGTCGAGGTGGGTGCCCGGAGGCTCCATCGTCAACTGGCCCCGCAGCCGCGAGCTGCTCTCGCGGGGCGGCAACCTCTACACCCGCGCCCTGCTCGGGATGCCCGTGCGCGACGCCACGGCCGGCTACCGACTCTTCCGCCGCACCACCCTGGAGGCGATCGACCTCGCCAGCGTGCAGTCGCTCGGCTACGTCTTCCAGGCCGACCTCGCCTACCGCACCGTGCGGGCCGGGCTGCGGGTGGTCGAGGTCCCGATCGAGTTCGTCGAGCGGGAGCGAGGAGAGTCGAAGATGACCCGCTCCGTCGCCACCGAGTCGCTGCGCCGCATCACCGCCTGGGGGCTCGCCGAGCGGCGACGTCAGCTGCGCGCCGCCGTACGACGGGCCCGCGGCGCGGAACAGCGCGCTCGTCCCGGTCGTTGAGACGGACATGAGCGCACGCACCCGCCGCTTCCCCTGGTGGCTCCTCGGGATCGCCTTCGTGGTGGTCCCGCTGGTCGAGATCTGGACGATCATCCAGGTCGGTCAGGTGGTGGGACCCTGGTGGACGATCCTGCTGCTGCTGGCCTCGGGCGTCGTCGGCAGCTGGCTGGTCAGGCGGGAGGGCGGACGCGCCTGGCGCGCGCTGCAGCAGGCGCTGCGCGAGGGCCGGATGCCGCACCGCGAGATCGCCGACGGGGTGCTGATCCTCATCGGCGGCACGCTGATGATCACGCCGGGCTTCCTCTCCGACGTGCTCGGGGTGCTGATGATCCTGCCCGTGACCCGTCCGGTGGGCCGGGCGCTGCTCGCCGGCTTCATCAGCCGCCGGCTCACGGCGGCGTACACGACAGCACCACGCCGCCCGGAGGGCGACGTGGTGCAGGGTGAGGTCATCGACCCCGGTCGGGCTGAGGACTCCTAGACGGAGGCTTTGCGCTTGCGCGAGCTCGCGCGGTGCAGGTGCGCCGGGCCGATCTCGCCGCCGCGGAGCAGCTCGAGGCGCTCGGCCAGGATCTCCTCCAGCTCCTTCTCGGAGCGGCGCTCCAGGAGCATGTCCCAGTGCGTGCGGGCGGGCTTCTCGGCCTTGACCTCGGGCTCGATGCCCGAGGTGGCACGGGCCTCCGCGCCACAGCGCGGGCACTCCCACAGGGCCGGGATCTCGGCCTCGACCGACATGGTGATCTCGAACTCGTGGCCTCGGGCGCAGGCGTAGCCGACCTGCTGGCGGGCCGCGAACTCGATGCCGCGCTCGTCCTCGAAGCTCTGGCCGCCGAGCCGGGCTCCTCGCAGCGTGCGCTCTGCCATGGGTGTCCTCCGTAGATCTGCACCGCCGAGGGGGTCCGACCCTCGGTGCGGGTGCTGGGTGGTGTGGCGGGTCTCCCGCGGTTGTGCGGGACGACGCGAACGGCGTCGATGAGCCGAGTGCGTCACGTGTGCTCCGGTGCCGTGAGAGCACCAGGTGTCCGGTTCAACGAACACACGGGGACCATGATTCCCGCTTCGTCCCTCGGATACACATCGCGGGTAGACCAGTGGACCCCGACCCGCTCAGACCGCCCGCGGCACGCGGTTGCCGGCGTCGCGGATGCCGCGCTCGGCGTCGAGGCGCCACAGGAAGAAGGCGCCGAGGACGAAGAAGACGATCAGGGCCAGGATCGCCGGACGGTAGGACCCCGTCAGCTGGAAGACCACGCCGAAGAGCAGCGTCCCGAACCACGACGTGCCGCGCTCCGCGGCGTTGTAGAGGCTGAAGTAGGCCCCCTCGCGCCCGCGGGGGATCAGCAGGCTGAAGAAGGAGCGCGAGAGCGCCTGGGTGCCGCCCATGACCACGCCGATGGCCACGGCGACCAGCAGGAAGAGCGGGAGGTTGCCCGCGGGGAGGGCGAGGGCCGCCACCACGATCGCCATCCAGCCGAAGCAGCCGACGAGGATGCAGCGGTACGCGCCGTACCGGGCGGCGAGGCGGCCGAAGACCAGCGCGCCGCCGAAGGCGACGAACTGGATCAGCAGGATGGTGGCGATGAGGACCGAGGTCTCGAAGCCCAGCTGCTTCTGGCCGTAGGTGGAGGCGGCGTAGATCACGGTCTGGATGCCGTCGTTGTAGAAGACGTAGGCGAGCAGGAACGTCAGCGTCATGGGGTACTTGCGCATGTCGCGGAAGGTGTCGGCGAGCTGGCCGAAGCTGCGACGCACCAGGCCGCCCTCGACCTCGACGACCGCGACCGGGGTGTAGTTGCGCAGCCGGACGAAGGGGATGACGGTGAAGCCGGCCCACCACAGCGCCGCCGAGAGCATCGAGAGGCGCACGGCCGTCTCGGTGTCGATGCCGAACCTGCCCGGCATCAGCACCACCACGAGGTTGAGCAGGAGCAGCACCCCGCCGCCGAGGTAGCCGAAGGCCCAGCCACGGGAGGAGACCGCGTCGCGCTCGTCCTCGGTGGAGATGTCGACCAGGATCGCGTAGTAGCTCACCATCGCGCAGCCCGCCAGCACGCTGCTGCAGACCACGGCCACCGCGCCGAGCTGCCAGTTGTCGTCCTTCATGAAGAACAGCAGCGAGGCGAAGCCGGCACCGGTCCAGGCGAAGGTCGCCATGTGGACCTTCTTGCGTGCCGACCGGTCGACCCAGGCGCCCACGAGCGGGAGGATGAAGGCGCCCGCGATCGTGGCGAAGCTGGTCAGGTAGCTCGGCAGCGAGCCGGCGGCCAGGTCGAGCCCGAGCAGGCTGACGGTGCGGTTGCACGCCTCGTCGGGGTCGGGGCAGCCCGCGGCCCGCCCCGCGACCGTTATCATGTACGGCCCGAAGAGCACGCTGAGCACGGTCGTGTAGTAGGCGGAGTTGGCCCAGTCGTACCAGTTCCAGGCGCGCTGCTGGGTGCGGCGCTCGACGGGCGTGAGGTCACGCGCCTCGATGGGCAGCTCGGTGCTCACGGGTGCATCACGGGGCACTCCAGAGTCCTCGGGCGACCAGGACCTCCTTGAGGAGGTCGGTCCGGTCGGTGATCAGGCCGTCGACCCCGAGGTCGAGCAGCTCCACCATCTCCTGCGGGTCGTCGACCGTCCAGACGTGCACGTGGGCGCCGGCCGCGTGGGCCCGGCGCACCAGCTCGGCCGTGACGATGGGCACCGGTCCGCGCCGCCGCGGCACCTGCAGCGCCGCGACCCGGCCACGCGTCGCCAGCCTCACGGCGCGGCCCGACGGCGAGCCCAGGAAGAGCGCGACCTCGACGGGGGACGCCGAGGTGGCGACCCGGCCGCGGGTGGCGCGGCGGAAGGCGTCGAGCCGGCGCTGCGAGAAGGACCCGACGCACACCCGGTCGTGGCTGCGCGTCCGGTCGAGCAGCTCGGCCAGCGGGGCGACCGCGCCGGGCGACTTCAGGTCGATGTTGAAGCGGGCCTCCGGCAGCTCCTCGAGCAGCTGCTCCATCCGGGGCACGGCGTGCTGCCCTCCGATCCGCACGGCGTCGGCCTCGGTCGCGCTCAGCAGCGACAGCGGTCCGGCGTGGTCGGTGACCCGGTCGAGGCGGGCGTCGTGGAAGGCGAGCACCGCCCCGTCGCGGGTCGCGTGGACGTCGGTCTCCAGGTAGCGGTAGCCGAGGCTGAAGGCGTGCCGGAAGGCGTGCAGCGTGTTCTCCGCGCCCAGCAGGTCGGGGTGCAGCGCGCCGCCGCGGTGCGCCATCGCAAGCACCCCGCGGCGCTCGGCCGACCGGCCACCGGGCTGGTCGTGCACCGCGTCGAGGTAGGCGTAGCCCGTCGTCGGGGTGGCCACGTCTCTCACGTCGGCAGTATCCACAGCCATGCCACGATCCTGGCGCGCGAACCGCCGCCCGGCATCCGCGTTGCAACTCAGGTCGGCGCCTCGCGGGGGAGTACGGTGCGGACATGGCCAACCTCACCTGTCCCGCCTGCCAGGGAGAGATGTCCACCCGCAGCCAGGACCGCGTGACGGTGCGTCAGTGCGCCGGCTGCGAGGGCATCTTCCTCGACCGTGCCCAGCTCGGCAGCCTCATCGAGGCGGAGACCGACTGGCACACCTACCGGTCCACCGACACGGCCCGGCTGCCGCGCATCACGCCCGACATGCCCGCCCCCAAGCCGCGACCCCGGTCCTACGTCGAGTCGCTCTTCCAGGGCTGAAGCCCGGCCTCCTCGATCGCCGCGGCGAGCCGGGTGAGGGCCACCGGCCCGACGCCGTGCAGCCCCGCCACCTCGGAGGGCGTCCGGGCGGCGACGCGCTCCAGCGTCACCAGTCCCTCGGCGCGGAGCGCGGCCGTCGCCGGCGCCCCGATCTCGCGCGGCAGGGGCGTGCCCGCCACCCGCGGCGGACGTCGCCGGGCCCGGCCGCCGGCCGCCCGGCGCGCCGCGTCGACCACCGCCTCCCCGCGAGGTGAGAGCCGGTAGCCGATCGCGAGCGACTCGGTCAGCCCCAGCTCCTTGAGCTTGCGCACGTCGCGCTTGAAGGGTGCGGTCTCCCGGCCCTGCATCGCGGCGAGCTCGGGGGCACGCCGCTCCGGGTGCCGGTCGACCAGCGCGAGCGTCTCGCTCGTCCACGGACCCGACGAGGACGCGCGGTCCAACCGCTCCAGCCGGCGCCAGATCTCCTCCAGCTCGGCCGCGGTGGGCGGCTGCTCGCGCAGGACGGCGCGGGGGTCGGGGCCGGCGTAGCGCAGACCCACCCGCCAGGCCGGGCGCTCGGCCCTCGCGGCGAGCGCGCGGCGTACGTCGTCGGCGGAGGCGGCGCCGCAGCGGGTGGCCTCCGCCTCGGTGATGGCCGCCGGATCGACCTGCTCGACCGCCGTGACCTCCACCAGGCCGACCGCGGTGCGCAGCCGGGTGCCCACCAGGACGCGCGGCCGGTCCCACCGTCGGAAGGCGAGGTCGACCTCACCGGTCCTGATCGCCGCGAGCTCGGCGGGGCGGATCATCATGGCGGCGGCTCCTGTCGTGCTGTCCCGGCTTGCCGGTGTGCGGCAGGCTAGCGGCATGGCGGCGCTGCTGGGGCGGGTGCGGAGCGACCTCGAGCTGGGGCGCCGGCTGGCGGTGCTGCGGGCCGGCACGCTGGCCCTGGCCGTCGCCGGTGACCCCGTGGCCAGGCTCTTCCAGGCACCCTGGCGCTACGACCCCTACGAGACCTACGACGCGGTGCGCGAGCGGGGGCCGCTCGTGTGGAGCAGGTCGGGGACCTGGGTGAGCAGCGACTTCGCGACGAGCGCGGCCGTGCTGCGCGACCGCCGCTTCGGCGTACGCCTCGCGAGCGGGCAGCAGCCCTTCGACGTCACGGGCGGCCCGGTCGACGCGCAGGCCGAGACCAACACCCTCGACCTGTCGCTCCTGGGGCTCGACCCGCCCGACCACACCCGGCTGCGGCGGCTCGCGACCCCGGCCTTGTCGGCCCGCCGGGTGGAGGCGATGCGCCCGACCGTCGAGGCGACCACGGCCCGGCTCCTCGACGGGCTCGACCTGCGTCGCGCGACCGACCTGATGGACGCCTTCGCCAGCCCACTCCCGATCGCGGTGATCAGCGACGTGATGGCGATCCCCGTCGAGGAGCAGCACCGCTTCGCGGCCTGGGGGCGCACACTGGGGGCGTCGCTCGACGGTGTCTCCTCCGTGCGCCACCTCCACCGGCTGCTCCGCGCGCAGGCGGACCTGCAGGCGCTCTTCGACCGGCTGCTCGCCGAGCGCCGCCGCGACCCGGGGGAGGACCTGCTGAGCCGGCTGGTGGCGGTCGACGACCGCGAGACCACGGCCGAGGAGGTGGTCTCGCTCGCGCAGCTGCTGCTGCTCGCCGGCTTCGAGACCACCACCAACCTCATCGGCAACGCGCTGCGTGCGCTCTTCGCCCACCCCGACCAGCTCGACGCCGTACGCCGCGACCCCGCAGGCCTCGCCCCGGGGCTGGTCGCCGAGACGCTGCGCTACGACCCCCCGGTGCAGCTCACGGGCCGCGTGGCGCACGAGCCGGTCGAGCTCGCCGGCCACCGGGTGCGGCGCGACCAGGTGGTGCTGGTGCTGATCGGGGCGGCCGGCCGCGACCCGGCGCGACATCCCCGGCCTGCCGACTTCGACGTGAGCCGCGCCGACGCGGAGTCGCTCGCCTTCTCCGGCGGCGCCCACTACTGCGTCGGGGCACCCCTGGCCCGGCTCGAGGGGGAGGTCGCCCTGAGCAGCCTCCTGGAGCGCTGGCCCGACCTGCGCGCCGCGGGTCGCCCGGTGCCCCGCAGCACCACCGTCATCCGGGGCCTGCAGCGGCTCTCCGTGCGCGCCTGAGCGACCGGTTGCCGCGGGTGGCCCAGGAAGGCGGGGAGCGCCCCACCGGTGGTCGAGGAAGGCGCGCAGCGCCCCACCGGTGGTCGAGGAAGGCGCGCAGCGCCCCACCGGTGGTCGAGGAAGGCGCGCAGCGCCTGTCTCGAGACCTCGTGAGTCGCCCGGGTTGCGGGGTCTCGAGACGGTCGCTGCGCGACCTCCTCGACCGCCCGGGGGGCAGGAGAGGGCGGCCAGGCCCTTCGAGGCTCGCTGCGTGTGTGCAGCCTTGGGCTCGGGTGGTCGAGGAAGGCGCGCAGCGCCTGTCTCGAGACCGGGTGAGTCGCCCGGGTTGCGGGGTCTCGAGACGGTCGCTGCGCGACCTCCTCGACCAGCCGGGGCAGGAGAGGGCGGCCGGGCTCTACGAGGCTCGCTGCGGGTGTGCAGTCCTGGGCTCGGGTGGTCGAGGAAGGCGCGCAGCGCCTGTCTCGAGACCTGGTGAGTCGCCCGGCTTGCGGGGTCTCGAGACGGTCGCTGCGCGACCTCCTCGACCACCCGGGGGACGTGCGCGACCTCCTCGACCACCCGGGGGAGGTGCGCGACCGCCTCGACCACCCAGGAACGGAGGGGCGTGGGTCAGAGGCCTCCGCCGAAGGTGCCGCCGGGGCCCTCGCGCATCCGGAACTCCGTCTCGGCGTCGCCCCGGGAGGCGTAGGGGTCCCAGGTGAGGTGCTTGCCGGCGCGCCGCTCGCGGACGGCGAGCCACGTCACGCCGGTGACGAGGAGCCCGAGCACGGCCAGGAAGATCCAGAAGCCCATGCACCAGGCTGTCACGGACGACCTAGCGGCTCAGTCGTACAGCTCCCCGACCGGGACGACGGTGTCGACGCGGTTGCCGAGCGGGGGGAGGGGGCAGGCCCAGGACGGGTCGTAGGCGCACGAGGGCGGGTAGGCGAAGTTGAGGTCGACGACGAGCCCGTCGGCGTCACCCCCCAGGTCGGCCCCCTTGACCGTGTCGAGCAGGTAGCGGCCGCCGCCGTAGCCACCACCGGGACGGCCGCAGCCGGCGTCGCGGAGGGGCACGAAGAGGCCGCCGCCGTAGGTCGTCAGGCGCCAGACGTCGAGGTCGCCGACCCCCGGCAGGGAGACCGTGCCCAGGCGCTCGAAGGGGACCACCCCGTCGGTGCCGGTCTGGGCGTCCCAGCGCTCCTCCGCGGCGGGTCGTACCTCGACCTCGAAGCGCCAGGCCGGGTCGTACGCCGCCACGGTGAGGCCGGCGAAGCCGGCCCGCTGCTCGGGGAGCAGCGGGCTCGCCGGGTGGTCGCGGAAGAGCTCGTCGCGGCTCCGGCGCCACAGGTCGTGCCCCGCGGCGGGCTCGGGCTCCGCGCGCACGGCGGCGTACAGCGCGAAGACCTGGCGTCGCCAGTCGCGCACGTCAAAGGCGTCCACGGTGGCGGTAGTACCCAGTCGCCCGCGTCGACTCAGAGGTCGGAGAAGAGCTCGATCTGGGCGCCGAGCTCGTTGAGCCGCTCGGCGAGGTCCTCGTAGCCGCGTGCGATGACGTAGGTCGAGCGCAGCACCGAGGTGCCCTTGGAGGCCAGCATGGCGAGCAGGATGACCACGGCGGGGCGCAACGCGGGCGGGCAGACCACCTCGGTGCCCGACCAGCGGGTGGGGCCCTCGATCATCACCCGGTGGGGGTCCATCAGCGTGACCTTGCCGCCGAGCTTGTTGAGCTCGGTGAGGTAGATCGCGCGGTTCTCGTAGACCCAGTCGTGCAGCATCGTCTGGCCCTCGGCGACCGCCGCGATGACCGCGAAGAAGGGCAGGTTGTCGATGTTGAGGCCCGGGAAGGGCATCGGGTGGATCTTGTCGAGCGGCGCGTGCAGCACCGAGTGCTGCGTGGTGAGGTCGGCCAGCCTGGTGCGGCCGTTGGCGGCGACGTACTCCTCGGAGAGGGTGTAGCGCAGTCCCATCTCCTCGAGCACGGCGAGCTCGATCTCCAGGAACTCGATCGGCACCCGGCGCACGGTGATCTCGGAGTCGGTGACGATGGCGGCCGCGAGCAGCGACATGGCCTCGATGGGGTCCTCGCTGGGGGCGTAGTCGACGTCGACGTCGATCTCGCTGCGGCCGGTGACGGTCAGCGTGGTCGTGCCGACGCCCTCGACCCGCACGCCCAGCTTCTGCAGGTAGAAGCAGAGGTCCTGGACCATGTAGTTGGAGCTGGCGTTGCGGATCACCGTGGTGGAGTCGCACAGCGCCGCGGCCATGAGGGCGTTCTCGGTGACGGTGTCGCCGCGCTCGGTCAGCACGATCGGGCGACCCGGGACCAGGCCCGAGGAGACGCTGGCGTGGTAGCTGCCCTCGGTGGCCTTGACCTCCAGGCCGAAGGGGCGCAGCGCGGTCATGTGGGGCTCGACGGTGCGGGTGCCCAGCGAGCAGCCGCCTGCGTAGGGGAGCTCGAAGTCGCTGTGGCGGTGCATCAGCGGGCCGAGGAACATGATGATCGACCGGGTACGCCGCGCGGCCGTCTCGTCGATCGCGCCGAGGTCGAGCGTGGCGGGCGGCACGATCTCGAGGTCGTTGTCGGCGTTGAGCCACCGGGTGCGCACGCCGATGGAGTCGAGCACCTCGAGCAGCCGGTTGACCTCCTCGATGCGCGCCACCCGGCGCAGCACGGTGCGGCCGCGGTTGAGCAGCGAGGCGCACAGCAGCGCGACCCCGGCGTTCTTGGAGGTCTTGACGTCGATGGAGCCCGAGAGCGTGGTGGGGCCGGTCACGCGCAGGTGCACCGGGCCCTGCCCGAGGTTCATCAGCGGCGAGTCGAGGGCCGCGCCGATGCGGGCGAGCATGTCGAGCGAGAGGTTCTGGTGGCCGCGCTCGATCCGGTTGACGGCGCTCTGGCTGGTGCCGAGCTCGGTAGCGAGCTGCGCCTGGGTCCAGCCGCGGTGCTTGCGGGCGTCGCGGATCAGGGTGCCGATGCGGGCCAGGTAGTCCTCAGTCACGCCCGAGACCGTATCTCAGATATGAGATAACGCATCATCTGCCAGGCTGCGTGTCGTGAAGGTCACCACGTTGCACGGCGTCCGCGACATCAGGCTCGAGGACCGCCCCGCCCCCACCGTCCAGGCGCCCACCGACGCCATCGTCCAGGTCACCGCCGCGTGCGTGTGCGGCTCCGACCTCTGGCCCTACCGGGGCGAGAACCCCATCACGCCCGGCGACCCGATCGGGCACGAGTGCGTGGGCGTCGTCGCCGAGGTCGGCAGCGAGGTGCGCAGCTTCGCCCCCGGCGACTTCGTCGTCGTGCCCTTCTGCCACAGCGACAACACCTGCCCGCACTGCCGTGCCGGGATGACCTCGGCCTGCGACCACCTGGGCGTCACCCAGGGCGGGCAGGGCGAGCTGGCCCGCGTCACCCAGGCCGAGGGCTCGTTGTGGAAGCTGCCCGAGGCCCCGCGCGAGGACCTGGTCGCCGGGGTGCTGACGCTCTCCGACGTGCTGCCGACCGGGTGGCACTGCGCGGTCTCGGCGGGGGTCGGCCCCGGCGACACGGTCGTCGTCGTCGGCGACGGCGCGGTCGGGCTGTGCGGCGTCCTCGCCGCGGTCGAGCTCGGCGCGGAGCGGGTCGTGGCGATGTCGCGCCACCCCGAGCGCCAGGAGGTGGCCCGCCGCTTCGGCGCGACCCACGTGGTCGAGGAGCGCGGCGAGGAGGGCGTCGCCCGGATCCTCGACCTCACCGACGGCGTCGGCGCCGACGCCGTGCTGGAGTGCGTCGGCAACGGACCCGCCATGGAGCAGGCCTTCGGGTGCGCCCGGCCGGGCTCGACGGTCGGCTTCGTCGGCGTGCCGCACGGGGTCGAGGTGCCGATCCGCACCATGTTCCGGCGCAACGTCGGGCTGCGGGGCGGGATGGCGCCGGTGCGCCACTACCTGCCCGAGCTCACCGAGCTCGTCGTCAGCGGCACCATCGACCCCGGCCCCGTCTTCGACCTGGAGCTGCCGCTCGACGAGGTCGCCGCGGCGTACGCCGCCATGGACGAGCGCCGGGCGATCAAGGTGCTGTTGAGGCCCTGACGTCAGCGGTGTCTCGTGGCCGATTCAACTATCTGGGCGTCCTCCCGTAGAATTGCCGGCGGGGGAGTACCTCGCCAAGCGACGACCGGTCACTACGGAGCCAGACGGCTCCTCGGCCGTCCGCCCGGAGACGCCGTGACCACACGGGGTACCGGGTGAGGGAGACCTGATCCCGGCCGCGACGCGCGGCCCCGACCAGGAGGTACCCACCTCGTGCTGCTGCCCCTTGCCGCCGGCGCCCCCGCCGACCCCGGCCCCTCGATCGCCACGCCGCTGCTGTGGACGGTCACGATCGGCGCGGTCGTCCTGCTGCTGCTCGTCGACTTCCTGCTGACCCGGCGACCCCACGCCGTGAAGATGAAGGAGGCCGTCGGCTGGTCGGTCTTCTACGTCGCGCTGCCGCTGGGCTTCGGCGCCTGGCTGTGGCAGCAGTACGGCGCGTCGACCGGCGTCGACTACCTGACCGGCTACCTCGTGGAGAAGTCGCTCTCGGTCGACAACCTCTTCGTCTTCATGCTGCTGCTCACGGCCTTCGCGGTGCCCGAGGAGCTGCGCCAGCGGGTGCTGCTCTACGGCATCATCGGCGCGCTGGTGATGCGCGCGGTCTTCATCGCGCTCGGGGCCGCCGCCCTCAGCTACTTCGACGCCGCCTTCCTCGTCTTCGGGCTCATCCTGCTGCTCACCGGCCTGAAGCTGCTGCTCGACGAGCTGAAGGACGAGGAGAAGGAGATCGACGTCTCCCAGATCAGGAGCGTGCGCCTGGCGCGACGCTTCATGCCCGTCACCGAGGACTACGAGGGACCCCGGATGACCGCGACGCTGGCCGGCAAGCGCGCGCTGACCCCCTTCGCGCTCGTCGTCGTGGCGGTGCTGGGCGCCGACCTGGTCTTCGCCGTCGACTCGGTGCCCGCGGTCTACGGCATCACCGAGGACCCCTTCCTGGTCTTCGCCACCAACGCCTTCGCGCTGCTGGGTCTGCGAGCGCTCTACTTCGTGCTCGAGGGCGCGCTCGGCAAGCTCACGCACCTGGGCTTCGGCCTCTCGCTGATCCTCTTCTTCATCGGCACCAAGCTCGTCATCCACTGGGGCCACCTGGTCTGGGGCGACGCCTTCCCGCTGCCGGAGATCGGCAACGTGACCTCGCTGCTGGTGATCCTGGCGATCCTCGTCGTGGTCACGGTGACCAGCCTGCTGGCCAACCGTCGCAACGGCGGGCAGGACGACGCCGAGCACGATGGTGGGCGCCACGACGGGCTCGACGACGAGGCGGTCGGAGCCGCGGAGCGGGGCTGACCGCCGGGGGCGTGGGCTCGCGCCGGGGTGTAGAAACGGTGCGTGCCCACCACCCCCACGCTCGTCCTCGGACCCCTGCTGCGACACACCGACCGCGACTGCGCGGCGGTCTGGGTGGAGGTCGCCGGCGACTGCGTCGTCACCGTCGCCGCCGGTGAGGTGTCGGCGCAGGCGCGCACCTTCGCGGTGCACGGCCACCACTACGCGCTGGTCGGGCTCGAGGGGCTCGAGCCCGGCACCGTCACGCCGTACACCGTCTCGCTGGCCGCGCCCGGCGGCGACGCCCACCAGGTGTGGCCGCCGGAGCAGCCCGTCAGCGTCGGCGACGTCGAGCTGCCGGCGTCGGTCGTGAGCACGCTGCGTCCGGGCAAGCACCCCCGGCTCGCCTTCGGCTCCTGCCGGACCTCGGTGCCGCACGACGAGGCGGGCAACAAGCAGCACGGCGTCGACGCGATGCGTGCCTACGCCCTCGACATGGCGGCCGACACCTCCCACCCGTGGCCCGACCTGCTGGTGCTGCTGGGCGACCAGGTCTACGCCGACGAGACCACCGAGGAGATGCGCGACTTCATCGCCTCGCGCCGCTCGCTCGAGGAGCCGCCGTGGACCGAGCTGAAGGACTTCGAGGAGTACGCCCACCTCTACCTGCTGGCGTGGAGCGACCCGGCCAACCGCTGGCTGCTCTCGACGCTGCCCAGCTCGATGATCTTCGACGACCACGACGTGCGCGACGACTGGAACACCTCGCAGGCGTGGAAGGACGAGATGGAGGCCACCAGCTGGTGGCACGGGCGCATCGTCGCCGGGCTCGCGTCGTACTGGGTCTACCAGCACCTGGGCAACCTCTCGCCGGCCGAGCGCGCGGCCGACGAGGTGTGGCGGATGGTGCTCCCCCACGAGGGCGACGACGAGCTCGACCTCACCGACGTGCTCGACGGGCTGGCCGAGCGCGTCGACCAGGAGCCGGAGACCTATCGCTGGAGCCACGCGCGCGAGCTCGAGGGGAGCCGCCTGGTGGTGATCGACTCCCGCGCCGCCCGCGTGCTCGACCCCGAGCACCGCGCGATGCTCGACGACGCCGAGCTGGCCTGGCTCGACGAGCAGCTGACCGGCGACGTCGAGCACCTCTTCGTCGGCACCTCGCTGCCCTTCCTGCTGCCGCCCGGCCTGCAGCACCTCGAGGCGTTCGGCGAGGCTCTCGCCGACGGCGCCTGGGGGCCGCGCATGGGCGCGCTGGGGGAGAAGGCCCGCCAGGGCGTCGACCTGGAGCACTGGGGCGCCTTCCAGGACTCCTTCCGACGGGTCGCGGAGATGGTCATCCAGGTCGCCTCGGGTGAGCGTGGCACGCCGCCGCGCACGATCTGCTTCCTCTCCGGCGACGTGCACCACAGCTACGTCTCCGAGGTCACCCGGCTCGACCGCGGCGACCACCGACGGCTCCGCAGCCGCGTGCTGCAGCTGGTCTGCTCGCCGATCCGCAACCCGCTGCCGCGGCGGATGCGCTTCGTCACGGCGGTGCTGTCGTACGGCGTCGCGGGCGCGCTCGGCCGGCTGGCGATCCGCTCGGCGCACGTGCACTCGCCGCCGCTGCGCTGGAAGCGCCTGCGCGGTCCGTGGTTCGACAACAACCTGGCCACCGCCGAGGTCACCGACACCGGGCTCTCGCTGTGGTGGGCCACGGGCGACGTCGGCGACGACCCGGCCGCCCCGACGCTGCGACGCGTCTGCGAGGTCGACCTGCGCGCCTAGGTCTCGCCCGAGCGGTCTCGCTCAGGTGAGCTCGGCGGGCGGGCCGTCGGGGTCGTCGACCAGCGAGAGCTCCATCCAGCCCGTGTCGCGCCAGGCGCCGTGCTTCCACCCGGCACGGCGGAAGGTGCCGATGACGCTGAAGCCCAGCGAGGCGTGGAGCCCCTGGCTGCCCGGGTTGGGCAGCGTCATGCCGGCGACCGCGGTGCGGTAGCCCCGCTGCCGCAGCCGGCCGAGGAGCGGGTCGTAGAGAGCCCGGCCCAGGCCGCGCCGCTCGTGGCCGGGGGCAACGTAGACCGACACCTCGGTGAGGAAGCGGTAGGCGGCCCGAGCACGGTGAGGGGCGCCGTACGCGTAGCCGACGACCTCGCCGCCGTCGTCCTCGGCGACCAGCCAGGCGTGGCTGCGCACGGCGGCGGCCATGCGCTCCCGCATCTCGGCGGCGGAGGGCGCCTCGGTCTCGAAGCTGACCACGGTGTGCTCGACGTAGTGCGCGTAGATCGCGCGGCAGGGCTCGACGTCGCGGTCGAGGTCCGCGGCTCTGACCAGGGGCACGTGACCGAGCCTAGGGCCTGGGTACGGGTGCTCCATGAGCATGAGCGGAGACCAGCTGCAGCCCGAGGACACCCTGGACGACCGGGGCGTCGACGACGTGCTCGACGAGGGCTACTCGCCGCCGGAGCGGGAGCCGGACCACCTCAAGCACCCCGAGGGCGGGGAGTCGCTCGACGAGCGGCTCGCCGACGAGGAGCCGGAGGTCTGGGTCGACGCCGAGGAAGCGGCCCAGGACGGCCCCGACGACATCCGTGACGGTGACGTCGGCGGCGAGGTCGGCGGCGAGCGCACCGGCCGGCTCACCGCGAGCGACGAGGGGCTCGGCGACGACGTGGAGTCCGAGCTGGTGGGGCACGACGAGGGCATCGACGGCGCCGGCGCCAGCGCCGAGGAGGCCGCGATGCACACCATCGAGGAGTAGCCGGGTTGAGTACGCCGCGGCGTCCGTCTGAGTAGGAGCGCGGAGGCCCCACGCCTGCCTGAGGCGGCAGCGTGGCGGCATGAGCGAGAGCAACCAGAAGTCCGGCAGTGCCGGCAACACCACGGCCTTCTTCGTGATGGCCGGCGTCTCCTTCGCGGTGGCGCTCCTGGCCATGGTCGTGGGGGTGTGGAACCTCGACGTCGGTGCCTGGGAGCGTGCCTTCCTGGCGCTGGGCGCGCTGTTCCTCACCACCTCGACCTTCACGCTGGCCAAGGTCGTGCGCGACGCCCAGGAGTCGGCCGCCGTCATGGCCCGCCTCGACGCCGCACGCGTCGAGCGGATCCTCGCCGAGCACGACCCCTTCCGCGCCGTCTCCTGACGGTCCTGGCGGAGAGCACCGTGCTGCGGATCGACCCGGGGCCGCCCGCCCCGGTGACAGCCGGATCCCGTGGACGCCGACTCGGCGGCCCGGGGACCCGACGGGGGAGCTACGTGGGCCAGCGCGCCTTCAGCAACACCACCGACACCGTGCACCACTTCGAATGGGACGGGGCCCGGTGGGTCTACCGCGGCTGGTGGCGGATCCCGGCCCGCCAGGCGTGACCTGCGCGCGGCTGGGCACGTGCCTGGCGTGCAGACACGAGAGATCGGCAACGACACCGTCGGGCGCGTCCGCGTGGGCGCCGTCGGACTGGGGTGCATGACCTTCGACCAGGACGGCCAGGCGCCGCGCGACCAGCTCCTCGCCACCGTGCGTGCGGCACTGGACGCGGGGGTCACCCTCCTCGACACCGCCGACGCCTACGGCCACGGCGAACAGGGGGCGGACGCCATGGGGCAGAACGAGCGCCTCGTCGCCTCGTTGCTCGACGAGCTCGGCGTGCGCGACCAGGTGCTCCTCGCCACGAAGGCCGGGCACACCCGCGGCGAGGGGGGCTCGTGGGACCTCGACTCCTCCCCGGAGCACCTGCGCTCCGCGGTCGACCGCTCGCTCGAGCGCCTGGGCGTCGAGCAGATCTCGCTGTGGCAGCACCACCGCCCGGACCCGGCCGTGCCGTACGAGGAGGTGGCGCAGACCCTGCGCGAGGTCCACGAGTCCGGCAAGGTGCGCATGGTCGGTCTCTCCAACGCCGACCCGGAGCAGATCCGCCTCGCGCACGGCATCCTGGGCGACGCGCTGGTGAGCGTGCAGAACCAGTTCTCGCCCGCCTTCCGCTCCAGCGCCCCCGAGATCGCGGTGTGCGAGGAGCTCGGGCTCGCCTTCCTCCCGTGGAGCCCGCTGGGCGGCCTGGGCGACGCCAAGGCGCTGGCGGAGAAGCACCCTGCCTTCGCCGAGGTGGCGCAGGCGCGCGGGGTCAGCCCGCAGCAGGTGGCGCTGGCCTGGGAGCTCGCGCAGTCGCCCCGCGTGATCCCCATCCCCGGCGCCAAGCGGCCCCAGTCGGTCACCGACTCGGCCGCGGCGGCCTCGCTGGAGCTGACGCCCGAGGAGCTCGCCGCGCTCGACGCCTGATCGGTCCCGGCGCCTCAGAAGGGCAGGTCGGTGGTCCCCAGCGGGACGACGAGCAGGCCGACGACGCGGTCGTGCTCGTCGAGCGCGACCCGGCCGCGCAGCTCGCCCGCCTCGTGGCGCAGCGTCGTGTCGCCGACGACGACGCCGAAGGACTCGTGGTCGGTGCTGCCGTCACCGAGGTCGACCGTGGTGCCGGAGAAGCCCTCCAGCTCGCCGACGGAGCCCACCACCCGGGTCCAGGTGCCCATCACCGCCTCCTCGGTCAGCTGGGCGGCGACCTCGTCGGGCATCCGGCGTCGTACGGCGGCGTAGTCGCCCGCGGCGATCCGGAGGAAGACCTCCTCGGTGAGGTCGGGCACGTGGTCGAGCGAGCGGGTGGTCATGGGGGCTCCGTTCCGTGGGTCGCGAGGGCGGCCGAACCGCTTGAAGGCGGCCTGCCTGCTGATGCCGAGGGTCCGTCCGACGTCGGCCCACGAGGCGCCCTCGGCGCGCGCCCCGTCGACGGCCTGCTGCAGGTCGCGGCGCGCGACCTCCAGCCGGGCGGCGGCCTCGGCCACCGGATCGAGCGGTGGTCGTGTCACCGTCGTGCCGACGCCGTCGTGCCGGCCGAGAGCGCGATGCCGAGCACCACGCCGACGCCCCACCAGGACGCGTTGTCCGCGCCCGTGAGCCACCAGGCCGACGTGCCGACGACCAGAGCCACCGCGGCGGCCGCGGCGTACGACGAGGGTCGCAGGGTCCAGTCGGCCAGGCGGGGGGCGCTGCTGACCCACACGCCGACGGCGAGCGCCAGCGCGTAGACCGCGCCGATCAGCCACCCCGCCCAGCCGGCACCCGAGAGCAGCGCGACGACCGCCGTCATGACGGCGGCCACCGCGAGGTCGGTCAGCACGCGTGACGTCATGCCCGCCAGGCTCGTCGGCGGCGGCCCCAAGTGTCAACCAAGTGTTGACAGATGTCATGCCTCAGGTGGCGAGCAGCTCCTTGAGGTGCGAGTCGACCTCGTCGAGGTAGGACGGCTCGAAGCCGAAGAGCCCGAAGTGACCGGCGATGCTGTGGAGCACCCGCAGCTCGGCTCCGGGCGTGAGCCGCTGCTCGGCCTCGCAGTCACGGGGCGGGAAGAACATGTCCTGCTCGATCGGCATCACGAAGACCTTCGCGGTGATGCGCCCCAGGGCCGCGGCCAGGTCGCCGCCCGCGAGGCGGGCGACGTCGCCGCGCTGCCACTTCCACCCCATCGTCAGCAGCGCGTTGGGGTCCATCAGGCCGAAGAGCAGCCGGGTGAAGTTCTGCTGGAACTCCTCGAAGGTCTCCCAGCCCAGACCTTCGACGACGGGCGGGATCCCGCGCCAGAACTCGGTCTTCCAGAAGTCGGTGGTCAGTCCCATCACGGCCCAGATGTCGGCGTGGCGCGCGAGGCCCGCTGCGACGTCGGTGTGCGCGGCGTACTCACCGCCGGCCCAGCCCAGGTCGCTGGTGATGGCGTCCATCAGGGTCTGGGTGTAGAGGAAGTCGTGCGGCGTGTTCTGCGCCGTGCCCGCGATCGGCGCCGCGCGCAGCACCTTGTCGGGGAAGCGCACGGCCCACTCCCAGGTCTGCTGGGCCCCCATCGAGCCACCGACCACCAGGGCGAGCCGGTCGATGCCGAAGTGCTCGCGCAGCAGCTGCTCCTGCGCGCGGACGTCGTCGCCGATCCGCACGTGGGGGAAGCGCGACATCGCGATCGAGGGGTCGTCGGTGGTGTGCGGCGAGGTGGAGAGGCCGTTGCCGATCTGGTTGACCACGGCGATGAAGTACTGCGAGGGGTCCAGCGCCCGACCCTCCCCGAGGTAGACCTGCCACCAGGTCGCGTGCGTGCCGGAGAACCAGGTGGGCACCAGGATGGCGTTGTCCTTGGCCTCGTTGAGCTCGCCGTAGGTGGCCACGGCGAGCTGCAGGTCATTGATCACGCCGCCCTCCTCCAGCTCGAAGCGACCGAGTGAGACGAGCTCGTAGTCGCCCTGCTGCTCGGCGGTGTAGAAGGGGTTGTCCAGCGGCATGGGGCACTCCTCGGGGTACGACGACGTCGGCGTGCGGCCCAACGTAGACCGCGGCGCCGCGACACGCCCCCCTCCGGTCGGACGGTTGCGCGCGGCCCGCCGGGCGTGCCGTGCGAGGGTCGGCCGGTGAGCACGCTGCTGCACCTCAACGGGCCGCCGGGGATCGGCAAGTCGACCCTCGCCCGGCGCTGGGCGGAGGATCACCCGGGCACGCTGTGCTGCGACGTCGACGTGCTGCGCACCTTCGTCGGGGGCTGGCGCGAGGACTTCCCGCGCGCCGGGGGACTGGTGCGCCGGGCGGCGCGGGCGCTGGTGACGGCGTACCTCCGGCACAGCGGCGACGTCGTGCTGCCGCAGCTGCTGGCCGACCCCGCCGAGCTCGCGACCTTCGAGGCCGCCGTGCACGAGGTGGGCGCTCGCTGGGTCGAGGTCGTGCTGGTGGACGCCGCGGACGACGCCGTGGCGCGCTTCGGGCGGCGCGGTGCCGCGGGCGACCCGTGGCACGAGGAGGTGCGCGAGATCGTGCGGGCGCAGGGCGGCGACCGCCTGCTGGACGGGTACGTCGCGCAGCTGGACGCGCTGGTGCGGGCCAGGCCCGACGCGGTCGTGGTGACGAGCACCGAGGGCGACGCCGACGCGACGTACGCCGCCCTGGTGGAGGCGGTGCGTCGCATCGGGTGACGACTACCCGGCCGGGGGGACGATCAGGCAGCTGGAGGTGGCGTGGGCGAGCAGCCTGCCGGCCTCGTCGCGCAGCTGCGCCTGGGCCAGCGCCGTGCGCCGACCGCGCTGGAGCACCTCGCCGAGCGCCGTCACGCGACCGGTCTCGACGGTGACCGGCCTGAGGAACTTCACCGTCAGGTCGAGGCTGGTGTAGCGCTCGCCGGGGGCCAGGGTGCTGTGCACCGAGCACGCGGCGGCGGTGTCGAGCAGCGTGGAGTGGATGCCGCCGTGCACCGTGCCGATCGGGTTGTAGTGCTCGGGCCGCGGCACGAGGGAGACCGCCACGGCGCCCTCGGCGCGCACCTCGAAGTCGACCAGGCCGACCAGCAGGCCGATCGGCGCGGGGGGCAGGCGCCCGTCGAGCATGGCCTCGAGCTGCTCGCGCCCGGTCATCGCGGCCAGCTGCTCGAGGTCGATCCGCGTCTGCGTCATGGGCCCAGCCTGGCGCCGGCCATCTGGGTCTGTCAACCAGACCCAGGTGGGCTAGGATGTGGCGATGGACACGACCACGACGGGGGAGCGGCCCCCGGCGCTCGACTGGTCGACCGCCAACTGCCAGGTCGAGCGCGCCCTCGGCATCGTCGGGCAGCGGGCGTCGCTGGTGGTGCTGCGCGAGGTCTTCAACGGCGTCCGCCGCTTCGACGACATGCAGCGCCACGCGGGGCTCTCGCGCCAGGTGCTCTCCGACCGGCTGGCGCTGCTGGTGGAGCACGACGTGCTGCGACGGGTGCCCTACCAGCGCGCGGGGGAGCGGGAGCGCCACGAGTACCAGCTCACCGAGAAGGGCTTCGACCTCTACCCCTTCCTCGTGGCCCTCGCGACCTGGGGCGCCCGCTACTACGCCGACCCGGAGGGACCGGCCGTGGAGTTCCGCCACCGCGAGTGCGGCGAGCCGGTCTCCGCGGTGCTCGAGTGCGACGCCGGCCACCGGCTCGACGACCTGCGCCAGGTGGCAGCGCGACCAGGCCCGGGCGCCCAGAGGGTCGGCACGGAGGGGCCGGCCGTAGGGTCCGGCACGTGAGCGAGGAGCAGCCCGGGATCCACAGCACCACCGTGGGCGAGAGCGGACCCACCGTCGTCTTCCTGCACGGCCTCTTCGGCCAGGGCCGCAACTTCAGCAAGGTGGCGCGCGGCCTGCAGCCGGAGCTCCGCTCGGTGCTGGTCGACCTGCCCAACCACGGGCGCTCGGAGTGGCTCGGCACGGCCGACTACGTCGCCGTCGCCGACCGCGTCGCCGACTGGCTGCGCGACGGGCCGGCGGCCGACGCGCCGGTGCACCTGGTGGGTCACTCGATGGGCGGCAAGGTCGCGATGGTGCTCGCGCTGCGGCACCCCGAGCTGGTCGACCGGCTGGTCGTCGCCGACATCTCACCCGTCGCCAGCAGCGGCGTCGGCCAGTTCGAGCACCTCCTCGACAGCCTGGCCGCGGTCGACCTGACGTCGATCGGCAGCCGGCGCGAGGCCGAGGAGCAGCTGCGCGAGCCGATCCCCGACGACGGCGTGCGGCACTTCCTGCTCACCAACCTGCGGGCCCGCGGCGACGGCTTCGCCTGGCAGCCCGACCTCGCGCTGCTGCGCCGGGAGCTGCCGACGATCGGCGGCTTCCCCGAGGTCGGGGGCGTCTTCGACCACCCGGTGCTCTGGGTGGCGGGGGAGCGCTCCGACTACGTCCTCCCGGAGCACGGCCCGCAGATGCGGCGGCTCTTCCCCCGCACCCGGGCGGTGACGCTCAAGGACGCCGGACACTGGGTGCACTCCGAGCAGCCCGAGGCCTTCGTCTCGGCACTGAAGGTCTTCCTCACCGCTGAGTAGTCGCGGCGTCACTGGTCGGACCTACTGTGACCCCCATGCAGCAGCACACCGCAGACCGCCACGACCTGATCCGGGTGCAGGGAGCGCGGGAGAACAACCTCAAGGACGTCAGCGTCGAGCTGCCGAAGCGCCGGCTCACGGTCTTCACCGGCGTCTCCGGCTCGGGCAAGAGCTCGCTGGTCTTCGCCACCATCGCCGCGGAGTCGCAGCGCCTCATCAACGAGACCTACAGCGCCTTCCTGCAGGGCTTCATGCCGTCGCTGGCGCGGCCCGAGGTCGACCACCTCGAGGGCCTGACCACCGCGATCATCGTCGACCAGGAGCGGATGGGCGCCAACCCGCGCTCGACGGTGGGCACGGCGACCGACGCCAACGCCATGCTGCGCATCCTCTTCAGCCGGATCGGGCAGCCCCACATCGGCCCGCCCACGGCCTTCGCCTTCAACGTGCCCACCCGCACCGCCAGTGGCGTCATGAAGACCGAGAAGGGCGGCCGCGAGGAGAAGAGCGTCGTCAAGGACGCGGTCTACCAGGGCGGGATGTGCCCGCGCTGCGAGGGCATGGGCAGCGTCAGCGACTTCGACCTCACCGCGGTCTACGACGAGACCAGGTCGCTGGAGGACGGGGCGCTGACCGTGCCCGGCTACTCGATGGACGGGTGGTACGGCCGGATCTTCAGCGGGGCCGGCCTGCCGATGGACAAGCCCATCGCGAAGTTCACCGCGAAGGAGCTCGACACGCTGCTGTACTCCCCGCCGGTCAAGATCAAGGTCGAGGGCATCAACCTCACCTACGAGGGCGTCATCCCCAAGATCCAGAAGTCGATGCTCTCCAAGGACGTCGACGCGATGCAGCCGCACGTGCGCCGCTTCGTGGAGCGCGCGATCACCTTCCAGACCTGCCCCGACTGCGGCGGCACGCGGCTGACGCAGGAGGCACTCTCGTCGAGGATCCGGGGCAAGAACATCGCCGAGCTGTGCCAGATGCAGATCAGCGACCTGGCCGGGTGGATGCGCGAGGTCGACGAGCCGGGCGTGGCGCCGCTCCTGGCCGGGCTGCAGCACCTGCTCGACTCCTTCGCCGACATCGGGCTCGGCTACCTCTCGCTCGACCGGCCGGCCGGCACGCTGTCGGGCGGTGAGGCCCAGCGCACCAAGATGATCCGCCACCTGGGGTCCTCGCTCACCGACGTCACCTACGTCTTCGACGAGCCCACGATCGGGCTGCACCCCCACGACATCGAGCGGATGAACAGCCTGCTGCTGCGGCTGCGCGACAAGGGCAACACCGTGCTGGTCGTCGAGCACAAGCCCGAGACGATCGCGATCGCCGACCACGTCGTCGACCTCGGGCCGGGCGCGGGCGCGAGCGGCGGGAGCATCTGCTTCGAGGGCGACGTCGCGGGCCTGCGAGCCAGCGACACCGTGACCGGGCGGCACCTCGACGACCGGGCGCGGGTCAAGGACCAGGTCCGGGAGCCGTCGGGGCGGCTCGAGATCCGCGGGGCGGGCACGCACAACCTGCAGGACGTCGACGTCGACGTGCCGCTCGGCGTGCTCTGCGCGGTCACCGGCGTCGCCGGATCGGGCAAGAGCTCGCTCATCCACGGCTCGCTGGCCGCGCGCGACGAGGTCGTGGTGATCGACCAGGCCGCGATCAAGGGCTCGCGCCGCAGCAACCCGGCGACCTACACCGGCCTGCTCGACCCGATCCGCAAGGCCTTCGCCAAGGCCAACGGCGTGAAGCCGGCGCTCTTCAGCTCCAACTCCGAGGGGGCCTGCCCGGCCTGCAAGGGCGCCGGGGTCATCTTCACCGAGCTGGGGGTGATGGCGACGGTGGAGTCGCCGTGCGAGGAGTGCGAGGGACGCCGCTTCCAGGCCTCGGTGCTCGACTACACCTTCGGCGGCCGCAACATCGCCGAGGTGCTGGGCACGTCGGTGCAGGAGGCCGAGGCCTTCTTCGCCGAGGGCGAGGCCAGGACCCCCGCCGCGCACAAGATCCTCGAGCGGCTGGTCGACGTGGGCCTCGGCTACCTGACGCTGGGGCAGCCGCTGACGACGCTGTCGGGCGGCGAGCGCCAGCGGCTCAAGCTCGCGTCGCAGATGTCGGAGAAGGGGGAGGTCTACGTGCTCGACGAGCCGACCACCGGCCTGCACCTCGCCGACGTCGAGAACCTGCTGGGCCTGCTCGACCGGCTGGTCGACGGCGGCAGGTCGGTGATCGTCATCGAGCACCACCAGGCCGTGATGGCCCACGCCGACTGGGTCATCGACCTCGGCCCCGGCGCCGGGCACGACGGCGGCCGGGTGGTCTTCGAGGGCACGCCGGCCGACCTCGTCGCCGACGCCTCGACGCTCACCGGGCAGCACCTCGCGGCGTACGTCGGCGCGGGCGTGGTGGCGTGAGCTACACCCACGGCCACCACGAGTCGGTGCTGCGCTCGCACCGCTGGCGCACGGCCGACAACTCCGCGGCCCACCTGCTGCCCCACCTGCGACCCGGCGACCGGGTGCTCGATGTCGGCGCGGGCCCTGGCACCATCACCGCCGACCTCGCCGAGCGCGTCGCCCACGTCACCGCCACGGAGGTGGGGGAGCGCGAGCTCGCGCTCTCGCGCGAGACCGTGGCCGCCCGCGGCCTCGCGCACGTGGACTTCTCGGTCGAGGACGTGCACGCGCTCTCCTTCGCCGACGCGTCGTACGACGTGGCGCACGCGCACCAGGTGCTGCAGCACGTCGCCGACCCGGTGCGGGCGCTGCGCGAGCTGTCGCGCGTCACCCGGCCCGGCGGGCTGGTCGCGGTGCGCGACAGCGACTACGCCGGCTTCGCCTGGTGGCCGCGGCTGCCCGAGCTGGACGAGTGGATGCGGCTCTACCAGCTCGCCGCCCGGGCCAACGGGGGCGAGCCCGACGCCGGCCGCAGGCTGATCGCCTGGGCCCACGCGGCCGGTCTCGACGACGTGACGCCCTCGTCGAGCACCTGGTGCTTCGCCACCCCCGACGATCGCGCCTACTGGGGCGGGATGTGGGCCGACCGCATCCTGGAGTCGGCACTCGCCCGCCAGCTCGTCGACGAGGGCCACGCGACCCGGGCCGAGCTGCAGGCCGTCAGCGCCGCGTGGCGAGAGTGGTCCGTGCACCCCGACGGCTGGTTCTCGCTGCTCCACGGCGAGCTGCTGTGCCGGGTGGGCGACTAGCCGAAGACGGTGTCGTCCTGGTCCGGGATCACCGAGCCGTCGCGGCGGCGCACGGGTGCCGGGTCGCCGGCGGCGGTGGTGTACGCCGTCGTCGAGCAGGGGTAGGGCTCGGCGCGCCGCGGCAGCGGCTGGATGAACATCGGGTTGACCGCCCAGCGACCGTCGGCGTCGTCGTAGGCCACGCACATCAGCTCCTCGCCGTTGCGGTTGAGCACCACGTGCACGCCGGTGGCGTCCTGCAGCATCGAGACGTCGGTGGTGGCGTCGCCGCCGGCGACGACGGGGCGCAGCGCCCGCGGCATCGGCCGCAGCGCGCGGGGGCCCTTCACCCCGAGCACCCGCTTGTTGACGAAGCAGCGCTTGCCGTCGACGTAGGTCATGATCGTGTCGGCCCCGTCGGGGATGCCGCCGCAGCCCTCGAGGTGCCCGTTGAGCCGCCCGCGCGTGGTCAGCTGCGAGACGCCGATGGTGTGCGCCCGGTCGATGCCGATGCCGGCACCCCAGACGTCGGCGAACTCCTTCGGGGAGGCGGAGACGATCCACGGCTCGATGCCGGCCCGCTGCAAGGTCCGGACCAGGTCGCGCATCTGCGGGTAGTAGCGGATCCAGGCGGTCTGCCGGGTCGAGCCGACCTGCTGGGTGGCTCCGACCGGGGCTCGCAGCGCCGCTCGGCGCGCCTGCGCCGCGATGCGGCGTACCTCCGCGGGGCGGTAGCCCCGCAGGACCTGGCCGACCCAGGCGTACATGCCCTGCATCCGGCGGTGGTGGTAGCCGGCGAAGACCTCCTCGCCGTCGGTGGTGGTCTCCTCGGTGCGGACCGAGAGGATCTCGTCGGCACACCGGACGTCGGTGCTGGTCGGCAGGGGAGTGCCGGGACGGGCGAGGTGACCGCACGCCTCGCGCAGCGCGGCGGCGCCGGCGTCGGTCATGAAGCGGCTCGTGGTGCGCCAGTCGCGCCGCTCGGGCTGCAGGATCTTGTCGTGCCGCAGCATCCAGAAGATCGTCTGGTCGGAGATGTCGTTCTTGATCAGGGTGTTGTCGAAGTCGAAGACGGCGTAGGGCCGCGGCTCCGGGCGACCCCCGTGCTTCCGCCCACAGCGCCCCGCCCGGTCGATCGCCCGCTGGATGAGCGCCGCGTTGTCGCCGTACCAGTCGTCGGCCAGGCGCAGCTGCGGACAGTCCCGGGCGTGGCCGGGTCTGGTGGCCGGCGCCGGGAAGGCCGACACCGGTGGTGCGGCGAGCACGCCGGCGACCATCGCCACCAGGCTGGCGAGCACGAGTGCGGTCCTGCTCCGTCGGCGCATCCTTGACCTCCCGAGTGGTGAGCGCGGTCACAGGCACCGTCGCACACGATGGTTGTCGGGCGCCACCATCGGCGGCCGTCGGTCTCAGTCGACGGCGGCGCTGAGCTGGGAGCGGTAGAGGCGCGCGTAGGCGCCGTCCGCGGCGAGCAGGGCGTCGTGCGTGCCCTGCTCCACGATGGCGCCGGCCTCCATCACCAGGATGAGGTCGGCGTCGCGGATGGTGGAGAGCCGGTGGGCGATGACGAAGGAGGTGCGGTCGGTGCGCAGCGCCCCCATGGCGCGCTGCACGAGGAGCTCGGTGCGCGTGTCGACCGAGCTGGTGGCCTCGTCGAGGATCAGCAGGTCGGGGTCGGCCAGGAAGGCCCGCGCGATGGTGACGAGCTGCCGCTCGCCGGCGCTGAGGTTGTCGCCGTTCTCCTCCACCGCGGTGTCGTAGCCGTCGGGGAGCGAGTGGACGAAGCGGTCGACGAAGGTGGCGCGCGCGGCCGCCAGCACCTCCTCCTCCGTCGCGTCGGGGCGCGCGTAGGCGAGGTTGTCGCGGATGGTGCCCTCGAAGAGCCAGGTGTCCTGCAGCACCATCCCGGTGCGCGAGCGGAGCGCGGCCCGCGGCATGGTCGCGATGTCGACGCCGTCGAGGGTGATGCGGCCGGCGTCGAGCTCGTAGAAGCGCATGACCAGGTTGACCAGCGTGGTCTTGCCGGCGCCGGTCGGGCCGACGATCGCCACGGTCTGGCCCGGTCGGGCGACCAGCGAGAGGTCGCGGATCAGCGGCCGCTCGGGGTCGTAGGAGAAGGCGACGCGGTCGAAGACCACCTCGCCGCCACGGCCGCGGGGGGCGCGCTCCTCCAGCTCGACCGGCTCCGGGGACTCCTCGGGGGCGTCGAGCAGCTCGAAGACGCGCTCGGCCGACGCGACGCCCGACTGCAGCAGGTTGGCCATCGAGGCGAGCTGCGTGAGCGGCTGGGTGAACTGCCGGCTGTACTGGATGAAGGCCTGCACCTCACCGATGCTCAGCGCGCCCTGGGTGACCCGGAGCCCCCCGACGACGGCGACCGCGACGTAGCTCAGGTTGCCCAGGAACATCATCAGCGGCATCACCAGGCTGGAGACGAACTGCGCGCGGTACGACGCGTCGTGGAGGCCGTCGTTGTGCTCGGCGAAGCGTCGCTCCACCTCGGCCGTGCGCCCCAGCACCGTGACCAGCGCGTGGCCGCTGATGGACTCCTCGATGTGGGAGTTGAGCTCGCCGGTACGCCGCCACTGGGCGACGAACTGCGGCTTGCTGCGCCGCATCACCACGGTGGTGACGAGCACCGAGAGCGGCACGCTGACGAGGGCGATCAGCGCCAGCAGGGGAGAGATCCACAGCATCATGCCCAGCACGGCGACGACCGTGAGCAGCGCGGTCAGCAGCTGGCTCAGCGTCTGCTGCAGGGTCTGGCTGACGTTGTCGATGTCGTTGGTGACGCGGCTGAGCAGCTCACCGCGCGGCTGCCGGTCGAAGTAGGCGAGGGGCAGCCGGTGCACCTTGTCCTCGACGTCACCGCGCAGCCGGCGCACCAGGCCCTGCACCACGCCGGCCAGCACGTAGCCCTGCAGCCACGCCAGCGCGGCGCCGGCGACGTACACCGCCACCACGAGGAGCAGCGCGCGGCCGACGGCGTCGAAGTCGACGCCCTGGCCGGGCACGACGTCCATGCCGGAGACCAGGTCGGCCAGACGGCCCTCGCCCGAGGCGCGCAGGCCGGCGACGGCCTCCTCCTTGTCGAGCCCCGCGGGCAGACGGCGTCCGAACATGCCGGCGAAGACCAGGTCGGTGGCGTCACCGAGGAGCTTGGGCCCGAGGGCCGTGAGCACGACGCTGGCGACGCCTGCCAGGCCCACGACCACGACGCGCAGCCGGTACGGCGCCAGCCGCGCCACGAGCCGTCGTCCGGACCCGGCGAAGTCCTCGGCCTTGGCCCCGACCGCCGGCGCGCCCATGGGACCGGGTCGTTGCACCTGCGGACGCTCGGTGGCCTTGAGGTCGCTCATGCCGCGCTCTCCCCGGCCGCGAGCTGCGAGGTCACGATCTCGGCGTAGGTCGCACAGGTCTCGAGCAGCTCGTCGTGCGCTCCGGTGCCCACCACCCGGCCGTCCTCGAGCACCACGATGAGGTCGGCCTCCCGGATGGTGCTGACCCGCTGCGCGACGACGATGACCGTGGCGTCGGCGGTGACCGGGCGCAGCGCCGCGCGCAGCCGTGCGTCGGTCGCCACGTCGAGCGCGGAGAAGGCGTCGTCGAGCAGGTAGATCTCCGGACGCCGGACGACGGCCCGCGCGATGGCGAGCCGCTGCCGCTGCCCCCCGGAGACGTTGGTGCCGCCCTGCGCGACCGGCGCCTCGAGACCCTCGGGCATCGCCTCGACGAAGTCGCGCGCCTGGGCCACCTCGAGCGCGTCCCAGAGCTCCTCGTCGGTGGCGTCGGGGCGGCCGTGGCGCAGGTTGGAGGCGATGGTCCCGGTGAAGAGGAAGGCCCGCTGCGGCACCAGGCCGATGCGCGACCAGAGCACCTGCGGGTCGAGGTCGCGCACGTCGACGCCGTCGATGCGGACGCGGCCTGCGGTGACGTCGAAGAGCCGGGGGAGCAGGCTCATCAGGGTCGTCTTGCCGGCGCCGGTCGAGCCGACGACGGCGACGACCTGGCCGGGTCGCGCCGAGAAGGTCACGTCGCTGAGCACGGGCGCGTCGGCACCCGGGTAGGTGAAGCCGACGTGGTCGAGGTCGACGTGGCCGCGCTCGCGGACCTCGGTGACCGGGTGCTCCGCGACCACCAGCGAGGTCCGGGTGTCGAGCACCTCGCTGATGCGGTCGGCGCAGACCGCGGCGCGCGGGATCTGCATGAGCACGAAGGTGCCCATCATCACCGACATCATCGCTTGCATCAGGTAGGCGATGAAGGCCGTCAGCGCGCCGACCTCCATGGAGCCGTCGTCGACGCGGTGGCCTCCGAACCAGATGATGGCCACGGTGCCGAGGTTGACCACGAGGAGCACCAGCGGGAACATCGCGGCCATCCAGCGACCCGCGGAGATCGCCACGCCGGTCAGGTCGTCGTTGGCCCGCGCGAAGCGCGCCGCCTCCAGCGGCTCGCGGACGAACGCGCGGACCACCCGGATGCCCGTGATCTGCTCACGCAGCACCTGGTTGACCGTGTCGATGCGCGCCTGCACCTGGCGGAAGAGCGGGACCATGCGCCGCGCCACGAAGCCGATGGTCACCACCAGGGCCGGCACCACCACCGCGAAGATCCACGAGAGTCCCAGGTCGACCCGCATCGCCATGAGCACGCCGCCGACCAGCATGATCGGGATCGTCAGTCCCATGGTGCAGGTGAGCATGGCCAGCATCTGCACCTGCTGCACGTCGTTGGTGGTGCGGGTGATCAGGCTGGGGGCGCCGAAGTGGGCGACCTCGCGCCCCGAGAAGGACATCACCCGTCCGAAGACGGCGCGACGCAGGTCGCGGCCGAAGGCCATCGAGGTGCGGGCGGCGTACCACGCCCCGACGACGGCGCCGGCGACCTGGACCAGCGAGACGCCCAGCATCACCATCCCGGTCCGCACGACGTAGCCGGTGTCACCGGTGGCCACGCCCCGGTCGATGATGTCGGCGTTGAGGCTCGGCAGGTAGAGCATCGCGAGCGTCGAGACCAGCTGGACGACGAGCAGCGCGGTCAGCGCACCCCGGTAGGGCGCGAGGTAGGTGCGCAGCAGCCGGGGGAGCATCAGCGCCGCCGACCCGTGGCACGGGTGACGGGACCGGACGGGTCGCGGCGCTGCACGACTCGAGGCTAGGTCAGCCGCCCCGACGGCGCTCGCGCGTCTGCTGCCGCTGGCTCAGCCGCGACCGAACATCTGCACCCAGTAGCTGCGGTACCGGCTGCCGTCGACCACGGCGTGGCCGACCCCGATGTCGACCATGTCGGGGCTCATCAGGTTGGCGCAGTGGCCGGGGGAGTCGAGCCAGCCCTGCACCACGTCCGCCGGCGTGACGTATCCGGCAGCGATGTTCTCCCCGCCGGCGCTGTCGTAGCCGGCCGCCTCGGCCCGGTCCCACGGGCTGCGGCCGTCGGCGGAGGTGTGGTCGAAGTAGCCGCGCTCGCCCATGTCGCGGGCGTGCTCGCGGCTGGCCTGCGAGAGCCGGTCGTCGGCCCGTAACGGCCTCGCGGCGGCGTACTGCTCGTCGCCGCAGCTGCGCGCGGAGCGCCGTGCCTCGTTGACCAGGCGCACCACCTCGAGCTCGACGTCCGAGGTGGGCGCGGGCGGGGTGACGACGCTGTCATGGCGCTGGACGACGAGGCGGCGGGGCTGGGTCGTCAGCGACCGCGACGCGCGCGAGGCGGCGACCCGGAGCCGCAGCTGACCGTCGAAGCCCCTGGAGGTGTCGACGCGGAAGGCGACCCGGCCGTCGCCGTTGGTGCGTGAGCGCGCGACCGTCGTCCAGCTGTCCGTCCCGGCGGCGCGGCGCTGCAGACCCACGGTGCGGGGGGAGCGGGCGGTGGCCCGGCGCACGTCGACGCGCACCCGCACCACCTCTGCGGTCCGCACCGAGAGCGGCGCCAGCGACCAGCCGGCGACCTGGGTCCGCTGCTTGGCGGCCGCCGCCGGGCTGCCGACCGCGCCGGCCGCGGTCAGACCGAGGACCAGGAGACCGACGAGGAGTCCGGTCGTGGTCGGGCGGTGGGCACGGGGGTGACGAGGGCGCGACAGCACGGGCACGACGCCAGTATGCCGCTAAACGGACATATTGGGTCAGTCTCCGCGGTACTCCCGGGCCACGGCCGCCCCGAGGCGGGCGTTGTGCCGCACCAGGGCGATGTTGGTGCGCAGCGACGCGCCGTCGGTCAGCTCGACGATCCGCCCGAGCAGGTACGGCGTCGCCGCGCTGCCGGTGATGCCCAGCGACGCCATGTCGGCGAGCGCCCGGTCGATGACCCCGGCCATCTGCTCGGTCGGGATCTCGTCGTCCACCGGCACGGGGTTGGCGACGACGACACCTCCGTCGAGGCCCATCGACCACTTGGCGCGCATCAGGGCCGCCACCTCGGCGGCGCCGTCGACGCGCAGGGGGGCGGCGAAGCCGCTGGAGCGGGAGTAGAACGACGGGAACTCCGTGCTGCCGTCGACGAGCACCGGGACGCCCTGGGTCTCGAGGTACTCCAGCGTCAGGCCGATGTCGAGGATCGACTTCACCCCGGCGCACACCACCGCGACCGAGGTGCGGCCGAGCTCGACGAGGTCGGCCGAGACGTCGAAGCTCTGCGGCGCCCCGCGGTGCACCCCGCCGAGCCCGCCGGTCACGAAGGTCTCGATGCCGGCGAGCGAGGCCAGCCGCATGGTCGCGGCCACCGTGGTGGCGCCGTGCAGCCCGCGCGCCACGACGTACGGCAGGTCGCGCACGCTGACCTTGCGCACGCCGTCGTCGCTGGCCAGCAGGGTGAGCGCGTCGCGGTCGAGCCCGACGTGCGGCCGCCCGCCGAGCACCGCCAGTGTGGCCGGCACGGCGCCACCGTCGCGGACGACCTGCTCGACCTCGACCGCCATCTCCACGTTGTCGGGGTAGGGCATGCCGTGGCTGATGATCGTGCTCTCCAGCGCCACGACCGGGGCGCCCTCGGCCAGGGCCTCCGCGACCTCGGGGGCGTAGGTGAAGTCGGGCCGCAGCGCGGTCATGGGGTGCTCCTGTCGTCGAGGGGGAGGACCGAGCGCAGGTCCGGGCGGACGGTGTGGGGCGAGGCGACGGTCGCGGCGGCGGCCAGGTGACCGAGGCGCACGGCGTCGTCGAGCGGTCGACCCTGCAGCACCACGTGGCAGTACGCCGCCAGCATGGCGTCGCCCGCACCGGTGACGTCGACGACCGGGCCGTCGACGCGCGCGTGCTGCCGAGGTCGCCCGCCGGCGGTGCACAGCAGCGAGCCGTCGCGACCGCGGCGTACCCACACGTGCGTGACGTCGCCGAGCCCGGCCGCAGCGGCGGCCAGCTCCGCGGGAGCCGCGCCGGCGAGGTCACGGCCGACCAGTGCACCGAGCTCCGTGGTGTTGGGGGAGAGCGTGTGCAGCGGGCGACCACGCAGGGCACCCGCCAGGCGTCGTGCCTTCGGCGCGCTCACCGGGTCGAGCACCACCGGGGCGCCGGCCTCGCCGGCCAGCTCGAGGGCCGCCACGAGCGCGTCGGGGCGCAGGTTGCCGTCGAGCACGACCAGCCCGGCCGACGAGACGGCTCGGCGGGCCGCCAGGACGGCCTCGGGACCGACCAGGTCGCTGGCCTCCATGTCGGCGACCGCCACGGCCAGCTCGCCCTGGTCGTCGAGCACCGCCGTGTAGCTGCCGGTGCGGGGGGCGCTGCGCCGGACGAGCGACACGTCGACGCCGGCGGCCTCGGTCTCCGCGAGCACCTGGCGTCCGGCGTCGTCGCCGCCGACCACCGAGACCAGCGTGGTCGGCGTGCCCAGCAGCGCCAGCGCGGCCGCCACGTTGCGTCCCACACCTCCCGCCGCGGTGACGGTCGTGCCAGGGTTGCTGGTGCCCGGCTCGAGGGCCGCGGTCGACCGCGCCTTGACGTCGAGGTTGGCCCCGCCGACCACGACCGCCCTCGTCACGCCGGGCACCCTACCGACGCCACGGACCCCGTGACGGACCGACACCGACACCGGAGGACCCGTGCCGATCACGCTCGAGACACCCCCCGTGGCCGACCTGGACCGCGTGGTGGCCGAGCTGGGGCAGTGGCAGCGCGAGGGCTCGTCGATGCAGCTGCACCCGGGGGACCTCGGCTGGTTCTGGCGCCACGGCGCCACCGCCACGGCGGCGGCCCTGCGGACCTGGCGTCGCGACGGACGGCTCGTGGCCGTGGGCCTGCTCGACGGCGACGACCTGCTGCGCATGACGCTCGCCCCCGACGCGACGGACGACGACGAGCTCGCCGCACGCGTGGCCGCCGACGTCAGCACGGTCGCCGCCGGCGTGCTGCCGGCCGGGACGGCGTACCTGGAGGCCCCGGCGACGGCCCGGGTCCGCACCACGCTGCTGGAGGTCGGCTGGCAGGTGGACGCCCCCTGGACCGCACTGCGCCGCGACCTCGCCGACCCGGTGCCCGACACCGGCCTGCGGGTCGAGGTCGTCACGTCGTCGCGGGTCGGCGACTGGACCGGCGTCGTGGCCTCGGCCTTCGGCTCGTCCCGGCCCGCCGAGGAGCGCTGGCACGCGATGGCGGCCGGCACGCCGTACGCCGGTGCGCGCAGCCTGGTGGGCTACGACGGCGACGTGCCGGTGGCCGCCGCGACGGTCTGGTCCGCCGGGCCGGGGCGGCCGGGGCTGCTCGAGCCCCTGGGCGTGCACGCCGACCACCGGGGCCGGGGGCACGGCACGTCGATCAGCGTCGCCGCCGCGGCGGCGCTGCGGGAGCTCGGCTGCTCCAGCGCGCTCGTCAACACGCCCAGCGCCAACGTCGCGGCCGTGGCGACGTACGAGGCGGCGGGCTTCGTCAGGAGCAGCGAGACCACCGACCGACGACGCGACGCCTGAGCGATGACTTCCCGTGGCCGCGCAGGTCTGCCACCGTCGAGGTCCCACCGGAGGAGGCCGGCACCGTGCGACGACTGACCCTGGCCATGAACGTGAGCCTCGACGGCTACGTCGCCGCGCCGGGCGGCGACCTCGGCTGGAGCGCGCCGAGCGACGAGCTCTTCGCGTGGTGGTCCGACCGGGTGGCGGCGACGAGCCTCGCGCTCTACGGGCGCGGACTGTGGGAGTCGATGAGCTCCCACTGGCCGACGGCCGACCAGCAGCCCGGCGTCACGCCGGCGCACGCCGAGTACGCCCGGCGGTGGCGCGCCATGCCGAAGGTCGTCTTCTCGAGCACCGCCGGCGCGGTCGACGGCGCCCGGCTGGTGACCGGCGACGCGGTCGCCGAGATCGCGCGGCTCAAGGCCGAGGACGGCGGCCCGATGGACATCGGCGGTGCCACGCTGGCCGCCGCGGCCGTGCGAGCCGGGCTGGTCGACGAGTACGTGCTGGCCACGGCGCCGGTGCTCGTCGGCCGCGGCACGCGCCTGATCCCCGAGCTGGACAGCTGGGTGCAGCTGCGTCTGCTGGAGACGCGCACGTTCGACGGGGGCGTGGTGGTGACCCGGTACGAGACCCGGCACAAGGCGCCTGAGCGCTCGTGACGCGTTCCTCGACATTGAGCCGATAAGCGACATTATGTCAACTACCGGAGAGATCGTCCTCCCCGCCCTCGCTCACGACAGGCTGCCGCACGATCGTGCGACGTCGCTCCGGCGGCACCCGCCGGAAGTGGCTGAGGTAGATCTCGTGGTGGCGGCCACCGAGCCGCAGGCCCTGGGACGCGGCGTGGTCGTGGATCCGCTGCACGACCTCGGCCTCGGCCTCGAACGACCCGACGTGCAGCGTCTGCAGGCAGCTGCCCTCCGAGAGCGTCTCGCAGCGGACGTCCTCGATCCGAGGGCTGCGACCCTTGCTCCGGACCGCCGCGACGGCCGCGTCGTACGCCGCCTCGTCGAGCCAGTCCGGCACCAGCAGCATCAGCCGCCAGCGCCACTGCGCGCGGTCGCACGCGACGGTGAAGGCGTCCATGTCGTCGGCCCACCACAGCCCCTCCAGCGGCGGGACGACGTAGTCGCGGTCGAGCTCGCGGCGGCTGGCGGCCTTCATCGCGTAGGCGACCGGGTAGAGCGACTCCACGGACTCCGCGAAGCCCGGGTCGCTGGGGTCACCCCGGCCGTCGAGCACCAGGTAGGTCAGGTCGGGCACGTCGACCAGCCGGAGCTCCCCCTGCCGTGCGCGGTAGGACTCCAGCGACTTCCTCAGGTCGGTCTTGGCGGCCATGTGCTCGAGCCCGACCCTACGTCCGCTCAGGCCCGCGCCCCCCGAGGATGAGCTCGGTCGAGTGCTCCAGGTGCGCGCGCACGGCCTGCTCCCCCTGCTCCTGCACCCGCGCGAGGTGGTCGCGGTGCTCGACGACCAGCGAGTCGGGCGAGTACGCCGGGCGCACGTGCACCAGCACCAGCAGCAGCTCGGAGCGCAGCCGGGCGTGCGTGGCACTGAGCCGGCCGCTCCGCGCGGTGTCGACGACCGCCTGGTGAACGTCGGCGTGGGCACCGGCCACGGCCGGCCAGTCGTCGGGCCGCGCCCTACCGACCCGGGCCAGGTCCTCGAGCGCCTCCTCCACGGGGCCCACGACGCCGGCGGGCCACGCCGTGCCGTGGCGCTCGCGGGTGAGACGGACCGCCTCGCTCTCCAGCGCGCAGCGCAGCTGCTGCAGGCCGCGCAGGTCGTCCTCGGCGAGGGTGGTGACGCGAGCCCCGCGGTAGGGCGCCAAGGTGACCAGCCGCTCGTCGGCCAGTAGGGCCAGGGCGGCGCGCACCGTGTGCCGGGAGTGCCCGGTCCGTGCGGCGAGCTCCTCCTCGCGGACCGCCTCCCCCGGCGCCAGCCGCGCCGCCAGGATCTGCTCCCGCAGCGCGTCGGCGAGCTGCGCGGCCGCCGTCGGGCCGGGTGGCGTCTCACGCCGTCGTGGCGACACGCGGACTCCTCCCCGGCAGCGCCAGCAGGGCGAGCCCGGAGGCGAGCACGACGAGGCCGACGGCCGGCACGGCGCCGAGTCGCTCCCCCAGCAGCCCGACACCGAGCAGCGTCGCGCACAGCGGCTCGGCCAGGGTGAGCGTGGCGACCGTCGTGGCGGGCAGCCGCGCCAGTCCCCAGCCGAAGAGCAGGTAGGCCACGGCCGTGGTGACCACGCCGAGCCAGAGCACCAGCACCAGCCCCGAGGGCTCGAGCATCCAGCTGGGTCCGAGCAGGAGCAGCAGCGGCAGCGCGGCTGCGGCGGCGACGCCGAACATCGTCCCCATCACCCGGGCCGAGCCCCACCCGCGGTCGAGCAGCTCCTTGCCGGTGACCGCGTAGACGGCGTACGACGCGCCCGCGCCCACCGACCACAGGACCCCGGCCCCGCCGACGCCACCACCCTCGCCGAGCAGCCCCGAGACGAGCGCCACCCCGCCGATGGCCAGCGCCGTCGCGAGCAGCCAGCGCGCCTCCGGCACGCGGCGGCGCAGGCCGGTGTCGAGCAGGCCGGTGACCACCGGCGCGGAGCCGAGCGCCACGACGGTCCCGACCGCGACGCCGTTGGAGTCGGTGCCGGCGAAGAAGCACGGCTGGTAGGCCAGCACTCCCACGGCGCCCACCAGCACCAGCACGCGCGTGGGGACCCGCGCCAGCACGCCCGTCGTACGACGGCGCGACGCGCCGGCCCGGGTGCCGAGCAGCGCCCAGGCCGCGAGCAGCCCGCCGCCCAGCAGCACCCGCGCCAGGCCGATCGACTGCGGAGAGGCCGTGAGGTCGGCCAGCTCCTGGGCCGTGCCGGTGGTGGCGAAGCAGAGCGCGGCCAGCAGGACCGCGACGACGGGACGCACTCAAAGATTGTTGCACAATGTTCCGCCTCATCGTGAGGCATGCTCCGCTCATGGAGCCGACCGTCCCTGCCCGGATGCCCGAGAAGATGTCGCGCGACCGCGCCGAGCTCGACGCCCTGCTCGCCTCGACGGTGCTGGCCCACGTCGCCCTCGTCGACGACGACGGGGCACCCGTCGTGATCCCGACGGCGGCCGTCGCCTGGGGCGACCGGCTGCTGGTCCACGGCTCCACCGGATCGCGCTGGATGCGCCGGGTGGCGCAGGGGGCACCCGTCGCCGTCTCCGTCGCGGCGATCGACGGCGTGGTCGTCGCGCGGTCCGCCTTCGAGTCCTCGCTGGTCTACCGGAGCGCGGTGCTGCGGGGGCGCTTCACCCGCCTGCAGGGCGAGGACAAGGAGTCGGCGCTCGACGCGGTCACCGAGCGGCTCCTCCCCGGCCGCACCCAGGAGGTACGCCGCTCCACCCGGCGCGAGCTGGCGGCGACGATGCTGCTGGCCATGCCGATCGAGAGCTGGACGCTGCGCGTCTCCGAGGGCTGGCCCGACGACCCCGACGACGACGTCGCGGGTCCGGCCTGGGCCGGCGTGGTGCGACTCGGGACTCCCCCGACCTCGGTGCACGCGGCGCCCGACCTGCGCGACGACATCGGGGTGCCGCCGTCGGTCGGGCGGATCACGGGGGTGCGCTGAGCACCCGCGGATCCCGCGCGGGTCAGGCCGGCAGCACGACGACGCCGTCGTCGTCGCTGACCAGCGTGCGACCGGGCAGGAACTCCACGCCGCCGAAGCGCACGATCACGTCGCGCTCCCCCGCCCCCGACTTGGCGCTCTTGCGCGGGTTGGAGCCGAGCGCCTTGACCCCCAGATCGAGCGTGCCCAGCACGGCGGCGTCGCGCACGCAGCCGTTGATCACCACGCCGGCCCAGCCGTGCTCGACGGCGGAGGCGGCGATGAGGTCGCCCATCAAGGCGGTGTGCAGCGAGCCGCCGCCGTCGACGACGAGCACGCGGCCTTCGGCCGGCTCGGCGAGCGCCGCCTTCACCAAGGCGTTGTCCTGGTGGCAGCTCACGGTGCTGATGGTGCCGCGGAAGGCGGTGCGGCCGCCGTACTGGCGCAGCTGGAGGTCGCAGGACTGCAGCGCCTCCTCGTGCTCGTCGTAGAGGTCGGCGGTGGCGGGCACGTCGTGGCCGGGCGTCTCGGTCATGCCCTGAGCATGCCCCACGCACGCGGCACTGTAAGGCTCACAGCCGCACCTCGGACGCCGTGGCCGTGTCGGCGGTGCGGCCGGGCCCCGACTGGAAGCCCCAGTAGAGGTTGGTGTGCGCGATGACCTGCTCCGGCCGTGGCGCGCCGTAGTCGGTGAGGTCCTCCGTGGTGTGGGCGTCGGAGACGAGCGTGACGTCGTAGCCCCGCACGAAGCCGCCGTGGATGGTGGCACGGATGCACGCGTCGGTCTGGGCGCCGGTCACCACGAGCCGGCCGACGTGGCGCTCGGCGAGCACCTGCTCGAGGTCGGTCTCCTCGAAGGAGTCGCCGTGGCGCTTGGCCACGAGCGGCTCGTCGTCGCGACGCGGCGTCAGCTCGGGGGCGAGCTCCCACGCGGGGCTGCCCTCGACCAGCCCGTCGTCGGAGTGCTGCACCCAGACCACGGGCGTGCCCTGGGCACGGGCCCGCTCGACGAGGTCGTTGACGCGCGCCAGCACGTCGTCGCGGTGGGGAGCCCCCTCGATGACGCCCTGCTGCAGGTCGACGACGAGCAAGGCGGTGCTGGGGCGGTCGGTCAGACTGGTCATGGTGAGCACCCTGCCACCGGCCACCGACAGCGATCCCGCCCTCGCGCGTCGGCAGCCGGACCCCGTCTTGACCGCGATCCACCTCGCCCCCGGGCGGCGCCTGCCGGTGCGGGCGGTCGGCGAGGCCCGGGCGGAGACCGGCCACGGACTGACCGGCGACCGCTACGAGGACGCCCGGCACCGGCACCTGACCGTGCAGTCGGCCACGCAGCTCGCCGACGCCGCCGCCCGGTGGGGCCGCCCGATCGAGCCCGGCAGCACCCGTCGCAACCTCACGCTGAGCCACGGCGAGGTGCCGACCACGCCGGGAGCCCGCCTGCGGGTCGGCGAGCTCGAGCTCGAGGTCGTGCGGGTCGCGGCCCCCTGCCGGATCCTCGACGACTCGGTGGGACCCGGCGCCGCGGAGGCACTGCGCCGTCGCGCCGGTGCGGTCTGCCGGGTGCTCACCGGCGGCGACGTGCGGGTGGGCGATGTCGTGACCTTCCTCTAGCGTCCGCGGCATGGAAAGGCTGACCCGCGAGCAGGCACGCCGCATCGCCGTGCGTGCCCAGCTGCTCGACCTGCCGCGGCCCACCGACCTGCTCGACGTCGTACGCCGCCTGACCCTGCTCCAGGTCGACCTCACGGCGCACGTCGCGCCCAGCGCCGAGCTCGTGCTCTGGAGCCGGCTCGCCACGTTCGAGCGCGCGGACCTCGAGGAGGCCATCGGCGACGGCTCGCTGGTCGAGCTGGCCGGCGTACTCCGGCCCGCCGAGGACATCAGGCTCTATCGCGCTGACATGGCGGCGTGGCACTCCCCCGAGCCCCCCGAGGTCTGGATGCGCGGCGCGCAGGACTGGATCGCCCTCAACGACACCGCCCGCCTCGACCTGCTCGACGAGCTGCGCCGCGAGGGCCCGCTGCCGGCGAAGGCGCTCCCCGACACCTGCGAGGTGCCCTGGCGGTCCTCGGGGTGGACCGAGGGCAAGAACGTGATGAAGATGCTGGAGATCATGGAGGCCCGGGGCGAGGTGGCCGTCGCGTCGCGCGAGGGCCGCACCCGCTGCTGGGACCTCGCCGAGCGGGTGTGGCCCGACGACCCCGACGACGCCCCCGACGCGGCGGCGGCCGTGGCCGAGCGCGACCGCCGCCGGCTCGCCTCGCTCGGCATCGCGCGCGCCCGGGCCCCCAAGACGCCGCAGGAGCCGGACGGGGTCGGCGCTCAGGGCACCACGGTCGAGGTCGAGGGCGTCCGTGGCACCTGGCAGGTCGATCCCGAGCAGCTCGCCCGCCTCGACGAGCCCTTCGATGGGCGGGTCGCGCTGCTCTCGCCGATCGACCGGCTGGTCTTCGACCGCAAGCGCCTCGCCGAGCTGCTCGGCTTCGACTACCAGCTCGAGATGTACAAGCCCGTCGAGGCGCGACGGTGGGGCTACTGGGCCATGCCGGTGCTCGTCGGCGACCGGCTCGTGGCCAAGCTCGACGCCTCCTCCGACCGTCGTGGCGGCGCCTTCCGTGTCGCCGCGCTGCACGAGGACGAGCCGCTCGACGACTCGACCCGCGACGCGATCGAGGCCGAGGTCGCCGCGCTGGCGGCGTACCTCGGCCTCGAGCCGGTCGACGAGCGCGACTAGGGCCGTCCCGGGTCAGGCGACCATGCCGTGCGGGTCGATGACGTACTTCGTGGCGGCCCCGGCGTCGAACTCCTGGTAGCCCCGGGGGGCGTCGTCGAGGCTGATCGTCTTGGCGTTGACCGCCTTCGCGATGTGCGCCCGGTCGGCCAGGATCATGTTCATCAGCTTGCGGTTGTACTGCTTGACCGGGCACTGACCGGTGACGAGGACGTGCGACTTGGCCCAGCCGAGACCGAGCCTGACACCGATCTGCCCCACCTTGGCGTGCTCGTCGACGCCGCCGGGGTCACCCGTGACGTAAAGCCCCGGGATGCCCAGCGAGGCGCCGGCCCGGGTGATGTCCATGATGTCGTTGAGCACCGTGGCGGGCGCCTCGCCGGCGTCCTTGCCGTGACCGCGGGCCTCGAAGCCCACCGCGTCGACCGAGGCGTCGACCTCCGGCTCCCCCACCACCTGCTCGATCATGTCGACCAGCTTGTCGCCGCTGGAGAGGTCGACGGTCTCGCACCCGAAGGAGCGGGCCTGGGCCAGGCGCTCCTCGACCATGTCGCCCACGATGACGACGCTCGCCCCCAGCAGCTGCGCGGAGTACGCCGCCGCGAGGCCCACCGGGCCCGCGCCGGCGACGTAGACCGTCGACCCGGTGGTGACGCCGGCGGTGTAGGCACCGTGGTAGCCGGTCGGGAAGATGTCGGAGAGCATCGTCAGGTCGAGGATCTTCTCCAGCGCCGCGTCGCGGTCGGGGAAGCGCAGCAGGTTGAAGTCGGCGAAGGGCACCAGCACGTACTCCGCCTGGCCGCCCACCCAGCCACCCATGTCGACGTAGCCGTACGCCGCTCCCGCACGCGCCGGGTTGACGTTGAGGCAGATGCCGGTCTTGCCCTCGTTGCACATGCGACAGCGGCCGCAGGCGATGTTGAAGGGCACCGAGCAGATGTCGCCCTCCTTGACGAAGAGCACGTCGTCGCCGACCTCGACCACCTCGCCGGTGATCTCGTGGCCGAGCGTCTGGCCCTCCGGCGCGGTGGTGCGACCTCGCACCATGTGCTGGTCGCTGCCGCAGATGTTGGTGGTGACCAGCTTCAGGATGACGGCGTGGGGGGCGGCGCGCTTGATCCCCATGCCCTCGGCCACCTCTTGCGGGATCTCGAGCTTCGGGTAGTCGACGCTCTCGACCGCCACCTTCCCGGGGCCCTTGTAGACCACGACACGGTTTCCGGACATGTGTGCCTCCTCCTCCGTCCTCGCGGACGGGGCTCTGGACGCCGGACGTGACCGGCGTCACAGTCCGACACAAGCACCGTCACCCAAAGGTGACAAGGGTTCCCGGGCGCCGCTCGGTGGTGGAGGCTCAGGTGGCGATCTGGTGGCTGCCGGGAGGCAGGTCGTCGTGCCCGCCGCTGAGGCGCCGTCCGACGCCCTCGATGAGCTCCATGAGGGGCACCCGGCCACCGCGGGGGGCCGCGCCCATCGCCCTGCTGACGTGCTCGGAGAGCACGTTGAGCTTGACGTTGTGCATGTTGGACTGCTGCCGCACCAGCGCGAAGGCCGTGACCTCGTCGATCCGGTAGGTCACCATCAGCGCGCCCTTGACCTGCTCGATCGCGCGTCGGTGCCGGGTGGCGGCGTCGACCGCGGCACGGGTGGCCACCCGCACCTCCTCGGTCACGTCGGTGGAGTAGCCGCGCAGCTCCACCGCGTTGCCGTCGTCGTCGCGCACGACGTCGCCGACGAGGGCGAAGACGGCCATGCCCCTGCTGTCGGTGCGCATCGGGTACTGCCCCGCGAAGCCGGTGCGGCTCTCGATGGCCTCGCCGAGCCGGGCGACGTACTCCGTCCGCGCGGGCTCGGGGATGCGCTCGACCAGCGGCGCGAGGTCGTGGACGTCGTCGCTGCCGGCGTCGAAGAGCTCGAGCAGCTCGGGCTCGATCGTCCACTCCTCGGTGGCGAAGACGTAGCGCCACCGCCCGAAGAGCGGGCGGTCGGCGGGATCACGGTGAGGGCTCAACGATCGCCTTCCGGGAACGACCTGACAGGGAGTGGCCACTCTGCCGGACCAGGAGCCGGGGCTCTGGGCACAGTCTGCACAATCCCCGTCGGGCAACCAAGCGCGGGGTGCACGGGTGTCCGATCAGCGGCGGCGCATCAGCATCCGTGCCAGCACGAGCACGACCAGGACGACGAGCACGATCACGATGATGCGTCCCACGGGGATCTCCTCACGCTGTGGCGCGCCCGGGCCGGTGCGCTCGCGCCGACCGTACGTCGCCACGAGCCCGACCGCACCCGGGCGCCACGCAGTGGCGGGGGGCCGCCACCGCTCCTCCGCCAGCGCCGGACCTCAGCCCGGGGCCTCCCGCAGCGTGAGCAGCGCGAAGGACGGCATCGGCAGCGTAGCCCGCAGGCGCAGCACGCCGTCCTCGTCGGCGACCGCCGTGCTGACCTCCTGCTCCAGGCGGTCGGCGCGACGCAGCACCTCCCACTGCTCCTCGGTCGGCCAGGCCTGGCCCTCCTCGCGCATCCGGTGCCACGTGCCGGCCAGGTCGGCGTGGTCGGCGTCGACCCGCTCCTCGATGACGGCGTACGTCGTCCCGGGCCGGAGGTCGCTCACCTCCACGACGACGTCGCGGTCGAGCGGGGCGTGGCCGGCCGCCTTGCCCTGGTCGAGCGTGGCGTTCCACACCAGGACGCCGATGGAGCCGTCGTCGTCGACCGCGGCGACCGACTCGACCAGCGAGCCGCCGCCGTCGCCCTCGTAGGTCACCTCGAGACGGTGCTCCCCCAGCCGCTCGAGCAGGGCCAGGGCCCACCAGCGCGGCTTGCGCAGCTCGCCGACGGTGCGCAGGCCGAAGCCGCCGTGCAGCAGCGCCGGCGGACGGCCGAGCTCCTCGAAGTGGTCGGAGACCACCCAGTACGACAGCGCCTCGATGCGGTCCATGGCCGAGGCCATCCCCCGCAGCAGGAAGGTGCCGGAGAAGACCGCGTCGCTGACCTCGTTGAAGTGCGTCGGCGTGACGCCCCACTCGGTCCACCAGATCGGAGTGCCGGCGCGACCGTGCCGCTCGAGCATCGGCCGGAAGTCGAGCGGCGGGCTCCCGTAGGTGTGCGTGGAGAGGAAGTCGACCGGCGAGCCGGTGCGGCCGGCGTGCGCGAGCAGCTCCTCGCACCACCCGGACGCCGCGCTCGACGGCCCGCCGACCACGAGGCGCTCGTCGACCGAGCGGACCGCGTCGGCGGTGACGTCGTAGAGCCGGAGGTACTCCGCCGGGGTGCCGGACCAGAAGACCTCGAGGTTGGCCTCGTTCCACACCTCGAAGGACCACTTCTCCACCACCTCGTCGCCGTAGCGCTCGAGCAGGTGCGCAGTGAGGTCGCGCACCAGGTCGTACCAGCGCTGCCAGTCCTTCGGCGGGCTGATGATCGCGCGGTAGTCGAAGACGGTCTGCGAGGGGTCGCTCGCCAGGTCGTGCGGCATGTACGACACCTCGACGACCGGGTAGAGGCCGAGGGAGCGCACGTGGTCGTAGACCCGGTCGACGCCGCTGAAGTCGTGCACGGGCTCGCCGTCGACCTCGCGGTAGACGCCGAGGTCGTCGCAGAGGATCGCGTGCGCGCGCACCGACTCGACGCCGAGCTCGTCGTGCGCGGCCCGCAGGGCGGCACTGAGCTCCTCGCCGATCGCGCGTCCGCCCGTGGTGTCGGTCGACACCGTGTGGGAGAGGTGCTCGCTGCCGATCATGGGGCGCCACGGGCGGGCCAGCGGGCCCACCCGCTCCCCCACCCGCACGGTGACGGGGCCGGCGTCGTGACCCGGGGTCGCGGGCACCGGCTCGGAGAGCGGACCTCCCACGTGCACGTCGCTCATCGACTGCACCCGGTACCACCGCTCGCGACCGGGCGTGCCGGTCGTGTCGGCGTACGGCGGGTGCGGCACCGACCTGACGTCGCCGCTGAGGTGGTCGAGCTCGGCCCAGGGCCCCTCGGGACCGGTGTCGGAGACGTGCAGCAGGTAGCCGATCGCGCCGGCCACCGGCTCCCAGGTCAGCGTCACCTGGGAGCCGCCGGCGACGGCCTCGAGCCCGCCCGGGGCCGGCAGCTCGGGTGCGTCGCCGCCGAAGGCCTCGCCGCTGGCCAGGCCGATGCGCGCCTCCCAGTCGGACCGGGCGCTGTGGTCGCGCGTGGACTGGTCGGTGGTCATCGGCGTCCCTCCCGGTCGCGCACGTTGAAGGTCTCCAGGCCCATGACCGGCTTGAGGCGCCGCTCCATGCCGCCGCGCGCGGTGTGCTCGCGCAGCGTGTCGTCGGCCAGCGCGTTGCCGAGCGCGGCGACGATCATGCCCTGGTCGAGGGCGAGGTACTCGCGCGAGACGTCACCGCTCCTGGTGCCCACGGCGTCGTAGAAGCCTCCGGGACCGTAGGCGCCGAAGTCCTCGCGGATGTTGGCCAGGTTGCGCAGGGCCTGCCGGGGCGCGAAGCGCATCGCCAGGAAGGAGGCGTGCGGCGTCACGACGCCGTCGCCGTAGTCCGCGGCGGTCGGGGCGGGCTCTCCCGCGCGCCCGCACTCCTCCCAGGGCTGCTCCCAGTCGGTGCGCTCCTGGTCGGAGGTGTAGCCCGCGCCGTCGAGGCCGAGGGCGTCGACGCCGTACTCGCGGTAGCCCCCGGCGGGGTCGTTGGAGGGCGAGAAGCCCCAGTAGCCGTAGCCGGCCTCCTCCATGCCGTGCTCGATCTGGCCCTTGACGAAGAGCGGGTGGTTGCGGCCCCACGAGCGCTTGCCCCAGCGGTCCTCCGGCACGAAGAGGGGCACCATCAGCGCCTCGAACATGCTGCCGCCCCAGCTGGGGACGACCTGCATGCCGCGGTACCGCAACGCGCCCTGGAAGACGTCGACGCCGCGGTGGCGCTCCCAGCGCCCCACCGGCGGGGCCTCGGTCCAGGACCAGTCGCAGGTGTCGCCCGGGAAGGTGCGGAAGGTGCCGAAGTAGTGCTTGGCCGGCACCTGGCCGGCGGCGATCGCGACGTACGACGCGATCCGCGACTCGCTGTTGAAGGCGCCGTAGTGGTGGCCGGTGTACCAGACGTCCTGGCCCATCCCGCAGTAGTCGCCCGTGACGGCGGCGTCGTTGGTGGTCGGCTCGTCCCAGAAGCCGCCGCGCATCTGGCCGCCCTGGCCCTCGTCGGGGTTGTAGAAGCAGCTGAAGTCCATGCTCTCGCGCACGGCGTCCGCCTGCCGCGCGAGCCGCTTGTCGGCGTTGCCCGCGATCAGCAGGCCCGTCGCGAGCCAGCCGTTGTCGACGCTGGAGAGGAACTGCTCGAGCTCGGCCTCGTCGCCGGGGAAGACCTCCAGCCGCTCGCCGGTGGTCTCGTCGTACCAGTTGTAGAACATGCCGGAGCCCTCGTGGCGCTGCATGCCCGAGAGGGTGGTGAGGGTCCGCTTCATCCGGCGGTGCGCCTCGTTGCGCGAGATCAGGCCGGTGTCGCGGGCGACCACGGTCGACCAGAGGTAGGCGCCGATGTTGGTGGGCGAGGTGTAGCCGCTGCGGGTGGCCGGGTCGAGGTCGCCGCCGATGTTGTCGGCCGGCAGCCCGGTGGAGCGCGGCGTCAGCGCCTCGAAGGAGCGCCAGGTGTCCGCGAGGTAGCGCTTCATGACCGCGCGCTGGTCCTTGCCGGGCTTGCCGGGCTTGGCCGGCTTGCTCTGGGTGGCGCGGTCGCTGTCGGCACTGGCGGTGCCCGCCGGCACGCCGGCCAGGGTGCCGGCCAGCACGAGGCCCACCCCTCCTGCCAGCGCGCGTCCGAGACGTCGGGACTTCATCGTGGGTCCAGCTCCTTCGGTGGGGGTTCTCTACTTGAAGCCCGTCGTCGCGATGCCCTGCATGATGTAGCGCTGCAGCAGCAGGAAGACCGCGATGACGGGGATGACGACGACCACCGAGCCGGCCAGCAGCAGGCCGTAGCGGGTGGCGTTCTCGCCCACGGCGTACAGCGCCAGGGCGACGGGCAGGGTGTAGCGGTCCTCGCTGGTGGCCACGACGAGCGGCCAGAGGAAGTTGTTCCACGAGGACAGGAAGGTGAGCACGCCGAGCGTGGCCAGGGCGGGCCCGCACAGCGGCAGGATCACCGAGAAGAAGATGCGCAGCTCGCCCGCGCCGTCGACCCGCGCGGCCTCGATCAGCTCGTCGGGCAGGCCCAGGACGTACTGCCGCATCAGGAAGACGCCGAAGGGCCCCGCCACGAAGGGCAGGATCATGCCCAGCAGCGTGTCGGTGAGCCCCAGGTTGGTGGTGAGCACGAAGAGCGGCACGAAGGTCACGACGCCGGGCACCATCAGGGTGCCGAGCACCAGCGCGAAGAGCACCCGGCTGCCGGGGAAGCGCAGCTTGGCCAGCGCGTAGCCGAGCATCGAGCAGAAGACCATGTTGCCGGCGGTGACGGCGAGGGCGACGACCGCGGAGTTGAGGAAGAAGCGCGGGAAGTCCAGCCGGCTGAAGAGCGTGCCGTAGTTGTCCAGGGAACCGTCGGCGGGCCAGAAGGTGTCGCCGGCGCGCACCTCGGCGTCGGGCTTGAAGGAGCCGAGCACCATCCAGACGAAGGGCAGCACGGTCACGACCAGGCCGACGGTCAGCACGAGGTAGAGCCAGCGGGGGGTGCGGTGGGAGGTGGCGGCCATGTCAATCAGTCCCTCTGCCGCAGGAGCCGGAACTGGAGCGCCGTCAGCAGCACCACCGCGAGGAAGAGCAGGTAGCTCGCCGCCGCTGCGTAGCCCCAGTTGCCGAAGCCGAACTGGTCGAAGGTGAAGTAGCTGACCGACCGCGTCGAGTTCAGCGGCCCGCCCTCGGTCATCACGAAGGCCTCCTCGAAGAACTGCAGGTAGCCGATGCCGGTGATGACCGCACCAAAGAGCAGCACGGGCTGCAGCATCGGCAGCGTCACGGCCCGGAAGCGCTGCCAGGCGCCGGCGCCGTCGACCTCGGCGGCCTCGAGCACGTCCTTGGGCACCGTCTGCAGCCCCGCCAGGAAGATCACCGTGAGCGTGCCGAAGTTGCGCCATACCGCCATCACGACGAGGGAGGGCAGCGCCAGCGACGTCGAGTCGAGCCACGCCGGACCGTCGATGCCGACCCAGGCCAGGACGCTGTTGAAGCCGGTGCCCTCGCGGTAGAGGAACTTCCACACCACCGAGACGGCCACGATGCTGGTGACGACCGGCAGGTAGAAGCCGACCCGGAAGAAGCCGCGCAGCCGGGTGACCCGGTTGAGGGCCACCGCCACGGCCAGAGCGACCACCATCGTCAGCGGCACGCCCAGCACCAGGTAGAGGAAGGTGTTGACCGTGACCTTGCGGAAGGTCTCGTCACCCAGCAGCGCCGCGAAGTTCTCCAACCCCACGAAGTTGACGTTGAAGGGCGTGCGGACGTCGGTGCGCCGGATGTCGGTGAAGCTCATCGCCAGGCTCGCGACGACCGGTCCCGCCGTGAAGACGAGGAAGACCAGGGTGAAGGGCAGGGCGAGGACCCACGCGGCGACGGCCTGCCGCCGCCGCGTGGGGTCCACGGTGCGCGTGCTGGGCACGGGTCAGAGCCCGGTCCCGATCGACGCGGCCTCGGACTGCATCTCCGAGACGGCCTCCTCGGGGTCCTTGACGCCCTTGGCCACCTCCTCGGTGCGCGCGTCGATGACCGCCGCGACCTGCTCCCACGTCGGCACGGCGGGAGGCGAGACCGCGGTCTCGAGCTGGGTGGCGAAGACCTGCAGCTGCTCGTCGTCCGCGAGCTCGCCGGTCTCCCACGCCGACTGCACGGAGGGCAGCGAGCCCACGAGGTCGTAGAAGCCCTGCTGGGTCTCCGGCTGGGTCAGCCACTGCACGTACTTCCAGCCGCCCTCGGGGTTCTCGGCGTCCTCGAAGACCGCCAGGTCGCCGCCGCCGACGAAGGAGTCGCCGGGCAGGCCCTCCGCGCCGGGCACGGGGACGACGGCGTAGTCGTCGGGCGAGACGCCGGCCTCCTCGACCAGGGCGGTGTGCCAGGGGCCGGAGATGAAGCTGGCGATGTCACCGTCGGCGAAGCCCCCCTCGAGCTGGCCCGGGTCGAGCAGCCCGGTGCCCGAGAGCCCGTCGGCGTGGAAGGAGCTGTAGAACTCCAGCGCCTCGGCCATCTCCGGGCTGTCGATCGTGTACTCCTCGCCCGCCTCGTCGGTGAGCTCGGCGCCGTTGCTCCAGGCGAAGGGCAGCATCGTCTGCCAGCCACCGGTCTGCCCCGGCTGGAGGTTGATCCCCTGCTCCGCTCCCCCGGCCTTGAGGTCGGTGGCGAACTCCTTGAGCTCCTCCCACGACTCGGGGGCCTGGTCCCAGCCGGCCTCCTCCGCGAGGTCGGTGCGGTAGTAGAGCACGCGGGTCTCGACGTACCAGGGCACGCCGTAGGACGTGCCGCCGACCTCGGTGGAGCCCCACGCGCCGGGGAAGAAGTCGCCCTCGTCGACCAGGCCCTCGGGCGTCGGCATCAGGCCGCCCGCGGCGGCGAACTCGCCCATCCAGGTGGTGCCGACCAGGGCGACGTCGGGGGTCTCCCCCGCGGTGATCGCGCTCGAGAGCTTGTCGTGCGCCGCGTCCCACGGGATCGCGGTGACCTCGACGTCGGCGTCGGGGTTCTCCTCCTCGAAGGCGGCCGAGAAGTCCTCGAGGGCCTCGCCCTCCGCGCCCATCGCCCAGACCTCGATCGTGCCCTCGGCGGGACCGTCGGCGATGGCGGCGCTCTGCTCCTCGCCTCCGGCCGTGGACTCCTCGCGGCCGCAGCCGCTCAGGACGAGCGCGGCGGCGCTCAGCAGCGCGAGCGGCGTACCGAGGCGGCGGGTGGTGGACCTTCTCATCGTGCAACCTTTCGGGGGGTGGGTGAGCTGGTGGTGTCTCGGGGGACGAGGGTCGTGGGCAGCACCTCGTGGGCGACCTCGACGCGGGCGCCGGAGATGCGCTCGTCGAGCAGCCGGGCGGCGGTGGCGCCGATCTCGCGCATCGGCTGCCGGACGGTGGTGAGGCCGGCGTACCGCGCCGCCATGACGTCGTCCCAGCCGGTGACGACGACGTCGTCGGGCACGCGCACGCCGCGCTCGGCGAGAGCACCCAGGAGACCCAGGGCCATCTCGTCGTTGGCGCACACCAGCGCGTCGGGCAGGTCACGGGTGCCGAGCCCGGCCGCCAGGTGCTCGCCGGCCGCCTCGTCCATCTCGGTGACGGGCCACAGCCGCAGCCGCGCGCCCCGCTCCGCGACGACGGCGGCGACGCCGGCGTGGCGCTCGGCGACGTCGGGGCCCGAGCCGGGGTCGCCGACGAAGGCGACGTCGGTGGCGCCCGTGTCGAGCACGTGGTGGGCCAGGGCGCGGGCTCCGTCGAGGTTGTGGGCGCGCACGCTGTCGATCCCGTCGAGGGAGGGCCGCGCCACCAGGACGACGGGGGTGCCGCGCCGGACCATCGCCGTCACGGCGGCGTCGCTGATCGTCTGGCCGAGCACGACGAGGCCGTCGCACCGCTCGGCCATCGCGGCCACGGCGCGGTCGGCGTCGTCGCGCCCCGCGGTGGAGAGGATCAGCACGGAGCGGCCGAGCTCGCCGGCCACCGCCTCGTAGCCCAGCACCACCTCGGCGAAGTAGGGCCCGGAGAGGTCGGGGAAGACGATGCCGTTGGCGGCGTGACGCCGCTCCGCGAGCTGGCGTCCGAGCTGGCTGGGCACGTACTCGAGCCGCGAGGCCACCGCCTCGACGCGCTCCCGCGTCTCGACGCGCACACTGCCCGGGTCACGCATGGTGCGCGACACGGTGGCGATGCTGACGCCGGCCTCGCGGGCGACGTCGCGGATGGTGGCGCGCATGCGGCTCCTCGTCTGTAACCGGTTTCAGAAACCGGTTACAGACTCTGCACGTGGCGCACGTCACATGTCAACCCCGAGCGGCGCCGGCCCGCCCGGTCCCCGGCCTAGGGTCGGCGGGTGACCCTCCCCCTCTGGCAGCAGCTGACCTTCCTCTCCCCCGTCTCCGAGCAGCGGGCCGAGACGCACGTCGCGTGGCTCGCCGAGGGCCTCGGCGCCGGCACGGTCGCCGACGTGGGGTGCGGCTGGGCCGAGCTGCTGCTCCGGGTCGTCGCCCGGGCGCCGCGGGCGCGCGGCCTCGGGGTCGACCTCGACGCCGACCGGGTCGAGCACGCCCGGACGGTGGCCACCGAGCGCGGGCTTCGGGACCGGGTGGAGCTCGTGGCCGGTGCCGGTGTCGAGCACCTTCCCGAGCGCGTCGAAGCGCTCGTCGCGGTGGGGGCCAGCCAGGTGTGGGGCGCGACGCCGGAGGTCGGCCCGGACGACGCGTACGACCAGCCCCTCGACTACACCGCCGCGCTGCGCGCCCTGCGCCGTGCGGTGCCGCGGGGCGGGCGCGTCTACTACGCCGAGGCCGTCTGGTCGCGGCCGCCGACCCCCGAGGCGGTGGCACCCCTCGGAGGCCGCGACGACGAGCTCGTCGCCCTCCCCGAGCTGCTCGACCTGGCCAAGGAGGCGGGCTTCGGCGTCCTGGGATTCGGGGAGTCGACCCTCCAGGAGTGGGACGACTTCGAGTCCGGCTTCGCGGCCGGCCACGTCGCCTGGCTCGCCGCCCACGAGCCGGACCACCCCGAGGCGGCCGCGGTGCGCGAGCGCGCCGACCGCCAGTACGCGGCGTACCTCCGGGGCTACCGCGGCGTGCTGGGCTTCGCACACCTGCGGCTCGTCGCGCTGTAGCACTGGCTAGCATCTGCGGCGATGACCTCCCTGCCGACGCTGCGCCGCGCCCTCACCGCCCCCGCTCTCTGCCTCGCCCTGCTGGGCCTCGCCGGCTGCGGCGGGCAGGAGACCGAGACCCCCACCGCCGAGACCGGCTCGTGCGACTACCCCGAGGCCGCCACCGCCGCGGCCAAGGAGGTCGACCCGCCGCCGGCCGACCCGCCGGCCGAGCCCCCCGCCGAGGTGACGCTGCAGACCGACCGCGGCGACATCCCGCTGAGCCTCGACGCCGACGAGGCGCCCTGCACCGTCAGCTCGTTCCTCTCGCTGGCCGACCAGGGCTACTTGGACGACACCACCTGCCACCGGCTCACCACCGGTGGGCTGAGCGTGCTCCAGTGCGGCGACCCCACGGGCACCGGGAGCGGTGGCCCCGGCTACAGCTTCGCCGACGAGCTGGTCGAGCAGGACCCCCGCCTCCAGCAGTGCACCGGGCAGGTCGACCCCACCAGCGGCGCCGAGGTCTGCACCTACTCGGCGGGCACCCTGGCCATGGCCAACGCCGGTCCCGACACCAACGGCTCGCAGTTCTTCCTGGTCTACAAGGACAGCCAGCTGCCGGCCGCCTACACCGTCTTCGGCCGGATGAGCGCCGCGGGTCTCAAGGTCGTCAGCGACATCGCCGCCGACGGCAACGCCGCCGACGGGGTCGCTCCCAAGGAGCCGGTCACCATCACGGGCGTCGCCGACTGACCCGTAGGGTCGGAGCATGGAATTCCGCTACCTCGGCAACTCGGGCCTGAAGATCTCCGAGATCACCTACGGCAACTGGCTGACCCACGGCTCGCAGGTGGAGAACGACATCGCCACGCAGTGCGTGCGCGCGGCCCTCGACGAGGGCATCAGCACCTTCGACACGGCCGACGTCTACGCCAACACCGCGGCCGAGAGCGTGCTCGGCGAGGCGCTGAAGGGCGAGCGGCGCGAGTCGCTCGAGATCTTCACGAAGGTCTACTGGCCCACCGGACCGCGCGGCAAGAACGACACGGGCCTCTCCCGCAAGCACATCATGGAGTCGATCGAGGGCTCGCTCACGCGGCTGCAGACCGACTACGTCGACCTCTACCAGGCCCACCGCTACGACACCGAGACGCCGCTCGAGGAGACGATGCAGGCCTTCGCGGACGTCGTGCGACAGGGCAAGGCCCTCTACATCGGCGTCAGCGAGTGGACCGCCGACCAGATCCGTGAGGGTCACGCGCTGGCCCGCGAGCTCGGCGTGCAGCTGATCTCCTCGCAGCCGCAGTACTCCATGCTCTGGCGCGTCATCGAGGGCGAGGTCGTGCCGACCTGCGAGGAGCTGGGCATCTCCCAGATCGTGTGGTCCCCCATCGCCCAGGGCGTGCTCACGGGCAAGTACAAGCCCGGCGAGGAGCTGCCGGCCGGGTCGCGCGCCACCGACGACAAGGGCGGCGCGAAGATGATCGAGCGCTTCATGAACGACGAGACGCTCACCGCCGTGCAGCGGCTGCAGCCGGTCGCCGACGAGCTCGGCCTCTCGCTGGCCCAGCTGGCCGTCGCCTGGGTGCTGCAGAACGACAACGTCGCGGCAGCCCTCGTGGGCGCCTCGCGTCCCGAGCAGGTCACCGAGAACGTCGCGGCGGCCGGCGTCCGCATCCCCGCCGAGCTGATGACGCGCATCGACGAGGCGCTCGGCGACGTCGTCGAGTCCGACCCCGGCAAGACCGCCGAGGGCGCCCCGCAGGCCCGCGTCGCCTGACCCACCGCGGTGGGGCTGCCCCGGCGGCGGCCCCACCGCGGAACAGCCACCGGCGCTCGCGTGTTGGCACCGTCATGACCATCGCAACGCTGGGACTCATCGGCTCGGGCCACATCGGCAGCACCCTCGCGCGCCTCGCGGTCGACGCGGGGCTCGAGGTGGTGCTGAGCAACAGCCGCGGGCCGGAGACGCTCGCCGACCTCGTCGACGAGCTCGGGCCCCAGGCCCGGGCGGCCACGGCGCAGGAGGCCGCGGAGGCGGGCGACGCCGTCGTGGTGACCGTGCCGCTGAAGGCCGTGCCCGACCTGCCCACTGAGGCGCTGGCCGGCAAGCTCGTGCTCGACACCGTGAACTACTACCCCGACCGCGACGGCCACGTCGCGGAGCTCGACGACGAGTCGACCACCACCTCCGAGCTGCTGCAGCGGCACCTCCCCGGTGCCCGGGTCGTCAAGGTCTTCAACAACATCTACTTCGAGCACCTGCGCGCGCTCGCCCGCACCCGCGGTGGCTCCGACGTCCCCGACCGCGCCGTCCTCCCCATCGCCGGCGACGACGACGAGGCGAAGATCGAGGCGGTCGAGCTGCTCGACCGGCTGGGGTACGACGCCCACGACGTGGGCGCGCTCGCCGAGGGCTGGCGCTACCAGCGCGACCTCCCGGCGTACGCCGGCATCTACGCCACCGACGGCGACTTCACCCGGCCGCGGGCGGTCGGCCGCGACGAGCTGGTCGACGCGCTGGCTCGGGCGCGGCGCTACCGCGACCTGTGAGCACCGGCACCTCCGGCCGCGTGGGTCGACGGGGATAGGTTCGGGCCGTGGCGAGCACCAGGACCCGACGCCCGGGACCCACCGTCCGGACCCGTGTGGTCGAGCACCGGGACGGGCAGCGCCTCGAGCACGAGGACCGCGTGGTCACCGAGGAGCCGCTGGAGATCCGGGTGGGCTGGCCTGGCGCCGCCGCCCAGCGGCTGGGGGTCACGATGCGCACCCCCGGGCACGACTTCGAGCTCGCGGCCGGCTGGCTGGTGCACGAGGGCGTGACGCGGCCCGACGACCTGCGGGGGGTGCGCTACTGCACCGACACCGAGCTCAGCGACCTCGAGGAGTTCAACGTCGTCACGGTCGACCTGGCCGCTCCCCCGCTCCGCCTGCCCGCGGCACGCCTGGTGAGCTCGGCGTGCGGCGTGTGCGGCTCCGACACGGTGCAGGACGTGCTCGCCCGGGCGCCCCGTCCGCGCGAGGTCCGACTCGACCTCGACACCGTGCTGGCACTGCCCGACCGGCTGCGCGAGCAGCAGCCCGGCTTCGACCGCACCGGCGGCGTGCACGCGGCCGGTCTCTTCGAGACCGACGGCACCCCGGTGGTGGTGCGCGAGGACGTCGGCCGCCACAACGCCGTCGACAAGGTCGTGGGCGCACGGCTGCTCACCGGGTCGGCGCTCGCCCCGGTGCTCGTGCTCAGCGGTCGCATCGGCTTCGAGCTGGTGCAGAAGGCCGTCGTCTCCGGCATCGGTGCCGTCGTCGCCGTCGGCGCCCCCACGTCGCTGGCGGTCTCGCTGGCCGAGCAGGCGGGGCTGCTGCTCGTCGGCTTCACCCGGGGCGGCCGCTGCGTCGTCCACAGCGGCGCCGACCGGCTCTCCTGAGCCCCCGGCCCGAGCCCCCGGTGTGGGGACCCGGCGTGTGCACGCCCGGGTTGTCCGACCTCGCTCCTAGCCTGAGGTCATGCGGCTGCTGCACACCTCCGACTGGCACCTCGGCAGGTCCTTCCACGGGCAGGACCTCCTGTCCGCGCAGCGGGCCTACCTCGAGCACCTGGTCGACGTCGTCGCCAGCCGCGCCGTCGACGTCGTCCTGGTCGCCGGCGACGTCTACGACCGCGCCCTGCCGCCGGTCGACGCCGTCGCCGTGGCCGACGAGGGGCTGCACGCCCTCGCGGCGGCGGGCGCACGGGTCGTCGTCACCAGCGGCAACCACGACTCCGCCCGCCGGCTGGGCTTCGGCAGCCGCCTGGTCGACCTCGCCGGGGTGCACCTGCGCACCACGCTCGACCGCGTCGGCGAGCCCGTGCTGCTGCACGACGAGCACGGCCCGGTCGCCGTCCACGGCCTGCCGTACCTCGACCCCGACGTCGCCCGGGCCGCCTGGGGCCTGGGCTCCCGCAGCCACCACGCCGCCCTCGCCGAGGCGATGGTGCGGGTGCGCGCCGACCTCGCCGGCAGACCGGGCACCCGCTCGGTGGTGCTGGCCCACGCCTTCGTCAGCGGAGGACAGCCCAGCGACAGCGAGCGCGACATCGCGGTCGGCGGCGTCTCGGCGGTGCCGCTGACGCTCTTCGACGGCATCGACTACGTGGCCCTGGGCCACCTCCACGCCGCGGCGACGCTGTCGCCGACCGTGCGCTACTCCGGCTCGCCGATCGCCTACTCCTTCTCCGAGGCCGGTCATCGCAAGGGGTCCTGGCTTGTCGAGCTGGGGCCTCAGGGTGTCGTCGACGCCGAGCTCGTCGAGGCACCGCAGCCGCGACCCCTGGCCCTCCTCCGCGGCACGCTGGAGCAGCTGCTCGGCGACCCGCAGCACGCGGCGCACGAGCAGAGCTGGGTGCAGGCCACCCTCACCGACCCCGTGCGCCCGGTCCAGCCGATGGACCGGCTGCGCGCCCGCTTCCCGCACGCGCTGGCTCTGCGCTTCGAGCCCGAGGGGCGCGACGCCGCGGCCGAGCCGGCACCACCGCCCTCGACGCGCGACCCGCTCGACGTCTGCCTCGACTTCGTCTCCCACGTGCGTGAGACGCCGGCCTCCGCCGACGAGGTGGCGCTGCTGCGCCGAGCCCTGGAGTGCTGCCCCGACGACCGCGACCTGGCGCTGGAGCGCGCGCTGGCCACCGCCGAGCGCGGGAGCCCCTGATGCGGCTGCACGAGCTGCAGGTCACCGCCTTCGGGCCCTTCGCCGGCACCGTCGCCGTCGACTTCGACGCCCTCGGGGCCGCCGGGCTCTTCCTGCTCACCGGCGCCACCGGCGCGGGCAAGACCAGCGTGCTCGACGCCGTCTGCTTCGGGCTCTACGGAGAGGTGCCGGGCGACCGGGCCGGGGCCCGGCAGCTCCACAGCGATCACGCCGACGCCGACGCCGAGCCACGGGTGGTGCTGCGCTTCAGCGTGGGCCAGCGCAGCTTCCGCTTCTCGCGCTCCCCCGCGTGGGAGCGGCCCAAGCGACGCGGCCACGGCACCCGTCGGATCCAGGCGTCCGTCGTGGCCGAGGAGCTGCGCGACGGCACGTGGACCTCGGTGACCACGCGGCTCGACGAGACCGGGCAGCTCGTCGGTGAGCTGCTCGGCATGACCTGCGCGCAGTTCACCCAGGTGGCACTGCTCCCGCAGGGCCGCTTCCAGGCCTTCCTGCGGGCCCCCTCCCCCGAGCGGCACGCCCTGCTGCAGCGCCTCTTCCGCACCACCCGCTTCGACGACGTCGAGCGGTGGCTCGGCGAGCAGCGCCGGCAGGCGCGCACCCGCACCGAGGCGGCCCACGCCGGCTGCCTCGCGGTGCTCGACCGCGTCTGCGAGGTCGCCGCCGCCGAGCCGCCCGAGGCGTGGCAGGTGCGGACCCCCGCCGGGCTCGGTACGGTCGCCGACGACGGCAGCCTCGCCACGTGGGTGCGAGGGCTCGGCGACGCCGCCGTCGCGAAGCAGCAGGAGCAGGAGCGCCTGCTCGCGCTCGCCGACCGCGACCACGACCGCGCCGCGCGAGCCCTGGGCGAGGCCGGGGCCTCCGCGGCGCTGCGCACGCGCGGTCTCGCCGCCGAGCGGCACCTGGGCGAGCTCGAGGCCGAGGCGCCCGACGTCGAGGCCACGCAGCGCCGCCTCGACCGTCACCGTGCCGCGCTGCCGCTGGTGCCCCTGGCCCGCCGGGTGCAGCACGCCGCGACCACCGCGGCGCACGCCCGCGCCGCCGCCGAGCAGCTGCGCCCCCGGCTGACCGCGAGCGTGGGCCCCGACCTGGGCACCTCGGTGCTGGAGCAGGCCCGCGACGAGGTCGGTCGCCGTCACGCGCTCGCCGGCTCCTGGCTCCCACGGGAGCGCGAGCTGACCCGGCTGCGCGACCAGGTGCACCGGGCCGAGCGCCGCTCCGACGACCTCGCCGAGCGACTCCGCCTCGGCGACGCCCGGCTCGGGGCTGCCGAGCAGCAGGTCGCCCGGCTCGCCCGCGAGCGCGAGACCGTGGCGACGTCGTCCGAGCGCGTCGCCAGGTGCCTCGACGAGGCCGAGCGGATCGTGGCCGCCCGTGACGCCGCCGTCCAGCTGGAGCAGGTGCGAGCCGAGCTCGCGGCTGCCGTGAGCGAGCAGCACCGGCTCGCCGACGACGCCCTCGCCGCCCGCGAGCACTACCTCGAGCTGCGCGAGCTGCGCATCGCCGGCATGGCGGCCGAGCTCGCGACCGGGCTCGCCGCGGGCTGCTCCTGCCCCGTGTGCGGCAGCGTCGAGCACCCGAGCCCCGCCCACCACCGCGACCGGGTCCGCCGCGACGACGAGGACGCCGCGCGCGCGGCCCACGAGTCGGCCGAGGTGCTCCGCCAGGCCGCGGCCGAGACCGTCGCGGCGCTGCGGTCGCGCGTGACCGCGCTCGAGGCGGCCACCGGTGGCCACGACGTGGCGGAGTGGGAGCGCCGTGACCACGACGCGAGGGTGGCGCTGCAGCAGGCCACTGCCGACCGTGACCGCCGCGACGAGATCGACGAGCTGCTCGCCGCCGGCTCCGAGCAGCGGGCGGACCTCGTCGCCGAGCTGGCGACGTGCCGCGCCGAGCTCGCGGCGACGACCGCCGAGACCGCCGACCTGCACGCTCGGGTCGCCTCCCTCGACGCCGAGCTGAGTGACCTGCTCGCCGGCGACGGCCCCACGCCAGGCGGCACCACCTCCGGCCGGGGCACCGAGGTGCCGTGCGACAGCGTGACCACGCTGCTGGAGCAGCTCGACGCCCGCCGCGTCCTGCTCGACGACGGCCTCGACCGGCTGCGCGCCGCCGCCGACGCCACCGTCGCCGAGGCCCAGGCCCGCGCCACCGCCGAGGAGAGCCTGCGCTCCACCGACTTCGACGACGTCGACGCCTGTCTGGCCGCGGTGCTGCCCACGGCGGCCGTGGAGGAGGCCGAGGCGCGCGTGCGGGCGTGGCACGAGGCCCGGCGCCGGGCCGAGCACGTGCTGGGAGACCCCGAGGTCCGCGCCGCACTCGGCGCGCACCACGTCGACGTCGAGGAGGCGGGCCGGGTCGCACGGCGCCGTCGCGACGTGCGCGACCTCCACCTGGCGGCGTCGCGCGCCTGCCACGCGCAGGTGGAGCGGCTCGTGGAGCTGCAGGGAGACCTGGAGTCGGCCCTCGGCGCCTGGGCCCCGCTGCGCGCGCGGCACGACACGCTGGCCTCGCTCACCTCGCTGGTCGAGGGCACCAGCGCCGACAACGCCTGGCGGATGCGGCTCTCCGGATACGTCCTGGCCGAGCGGCTCCGGCAGGTCGTCGCGGCGGCCAACGTGCGTCTCGCCGCCATGACCGACCAGCGCTTCGCCCTGGAGCAGACCGACGAGAAGGGCGCGGGCGAGCGGCGTGGCGGCCTGAGCCTCCGGGTCCGCGACGACTGGAGCGCCACCGTGCGCGACCCGGCGACGCTGTCGGGCGGCGAGAGCTTCGTGGTCTCGCTCGCCCTCGCGCTGGGGCTGGCCGACACGGTGAGCCACGAGGCAGGCGGCACCGCGATCGAGACCCTCTTCGTCGACGAGGGCTTCGGCGCCCTCGACGACGACACCCTCGACGCCGTGATGGACGTCCTCGACTCGCTGCGCGACGGTGGCCGGGTCGTCGGCATCGTCAGCCACGTCGCCGAGCTGCGCGCCCGCGTCACGGCCCAGCTCGAGGTCCGCAAGTCCCGCGACGGCTCCACGGTCGGCCCCGTCCTGCAGCGCGCCTGAGCCCGGCACATAGGGTCGACGGCATGGCGCGCGAGATCGACCCGACGTTCCTGGAGCTGCCGATGCGCCGACTGGCGCACACGGCCCTCGAGCGTGCTCGAGACTTCGGCGTCAGCCACGCCGACTTCCGGCTCGAGCGCAACCGGATGCAGTACGTCTCCCTGCACGACGGAGCCCTGGAGGGAGCCCAGGACCTCGAGGACCTCGGGTTCGCGGTTCGCGTCGTGCTCGACGGGGCCTGGGGCTTCGCCTCCGGGGTGGCGCTCACCGACGACGAGGCCGTGCGCGTGGCCGAGACCGCGGTCCGAGTGGCGCAGGTCGCCGGTGCCATGACGCGGCGTCCGGTGGTGCTCGCGCCCGAGCCCGTGCACGACGACGTCACCTGGGTCTCCGCCTACGACGTCAACCCGCTCGAGGTGCCGCTGGCCGACAAGGTCGCCCTGCTCTCCGGCTGGAGCCACGACGTCCTGCGCGCCGGGATCGACCACGTCTCCGCCGCGCTGCAGCAGGTGCAGGAGAACAAGTTCTACGCCGACCTCGCCGGCACCATGACCACGCAGCAGCGCATCCGGCTCGAGCCCGCGCTCGAGGCGCACGCCAGCGACGCCCGCACCGGCCGCTCCGACTCGATGGCGATCCTCGCGCCCCCGGTCGCCAAGGGCTGGGAGTACCTCTCCGACGGCTCCTACGACTTCGACGGCGAGCGGGCGGCGCTGCCCGACCTGCTGAGGGAGAAGCTGGCCGCCCCCGGCGTCGAGCCCGGTCGCTACGACCTGGTCATCGACGCCAACAACCTCATGCTCACCATCCACGAGTCGATCGGCCACGCCACCGAGCTCGACCGGGCGCTGGGCTACGAGGCCAGCTACGCCGGCACGTCGTTCGCCACCCTCGACCAGCTCGGCACGCTGCAGTACGGCTCGCCGCCGATGCACGTCACCGGCGACCGCACCGACACCCACGGCCTGTCGACGATCGGCTACGACGACGAGGGCGTGCAGACCCAGGCGTGGGACATCGTGCGCGACGGCGTGCTGCGGGGCTACCAGCTCGACCGCGACATGGCCGCGACGTACGGCGCGGAGCTCAACGGCGGGCGCTCCAACGGCTGCTCCTTCGCCGACTCCCCCGGCCACATCCCGGTGCAGCGGATGGCCAACGTCTCGCTGCAGCCCGACCCCTCCGGGCCCGATCTCGCCGGGCTGGTCGCCGGCGTCGAGCGCGGGCTGCACGTCGTCGGCCACAAGTCGTGGTCGATCGACATGCAGCGCTACAACTTCCAGTTCACCGGGCAGCGCTTCTACGAGATCCGCGACGGCGAGCTGCGCGGACAGGTGCGCGACGTGGCCTACCAGGCGACCACCACCGACTTCTGGCGCTCCATGGAGGTCGTCGGCGGACCCTCGACCTACGTGCTGGGCGGGGTGATGAACTGCGGCAAGGCTCAGCCGGGACAGGTCGGCGCCGTCAGCCACGGCGCGCCCGCCGCCCTCTTCCGCGACGTCCGCATCCTCAACACCACCGAGGAGGGCTCGGCCTGATGCACCCCGCCACCCCCGACCCGCAGCAGCTGGTCGAGCACGCCCTGGCGACGAGCACGTCCGACGACTGCGTCGTGCTCGTCTCCGACTCGACCTCGGCCAACCTGCGCTGGGCCAACAACACCCTGACCACCAACGGCGTCATGCGCGGCACCGACGTGACGGTGGTGAGCTTCCGCGGGGCCGGCAACGCCTCGGTGAGCGGCAGCGCGGCGTCGCTGGCGCAGGTCACCGCGCTCGTCGAGGCCGCCGACCGCGCGGCCGCCGACGCCACCGCGGCCGAGGACCGCGCGGACCTCGTGGCCGGGCAGGTCTCCGACGACTGGGACGACCTCCCCGGCGAGACCTCCATCGCCGTCTTCGACGACTTCGCCCGCCAGCTCGGCGAGGCCTTCGGCCAGGCCGAGGCGGCCGACCGGTTGCTCTACGGCTTCGTCTTCCACGAGGTCAGCACCACCTACCTCGGCTCCAGCACCGGGCTGCGGCTGCGGCACGAGCAGCCCACCGGCCACTACGGCGTCACCGGCAAGGACGGCGCCCTCACCACCAGCGCCTGGGTGGGCGGCGCGACCCGCGACTTCGCCGACGTCGACGCCACCGCGCTGGCCGACGAGCTCGCCCGACGTCTCGGCTGGGCCGCGCGCCGGGTCGACCTCCCGGCCGGGCGCTACGACACCGTACTGCCGCCCAGCGCCGTGTCCGACCTGATGGTCGACGCCTACTGGCACTCCCTGGCCCGGCACGCGGCCGACGGCCGCGGCCCCTTCGCCCGGCCCGGCGGCGGCGTCCGCTTCGGCGAGCAGGTCGTGCGTCCCGGCGTCCACCTGCTCTCCGACCCGGCCCAGGCGCCGCTGCAGTGCGCCCCCTTCGTGGCGACGGCGGGGTCGTCGGCCGGCTCCAGCGTCTACGACAACGGCCTGCCCGTCTCCCGCACGTCGTGGCTCGACGACGGCCGTCTCGCGGCGCTGATCCAGACCCGGCGCACGGCCGCCGAGACCGGCGTCCCGGTGACCCCGGAGGTCGACAACCTGGTGCTGCGCGTCGACGGCGGCGCGGGGAGCGACCTCGACCTCGTCGGCGACCTCGACGACGGCCTGCTGCTGACCTGCCTGTGGTACATCCGCGAGGTCGACGAGCAGAGCATGCTGCTCACCGGCCTGACGCGCGACGGCGTCTACCGGGTCGAGGGCGGCGAGATCACCGGGGCGGTCAACAACTTCCGCTTCAACGAGAGCCCGCTCGACCTGCTCCGGCGCTTCAGCCACGCCGGTGAGACGGTGCCGAGCCTGTCGCGGGAGTGGGGCGAGGACTACTTCTCGCGCACCGCGACCCCCGCCCTGCGGGTCCCGGACTTCAACATGAGCTCGGTCAGCCAGGCACTGTGACGGGTGGCCCCGCCACCAGCAGCGCGGCGAAGACCACGGCCAGCACGACGACGGCCACCGCGCCGGCCTGCAGGGGCGAGCGCAGCGCCCGCGCGAGCACGCGCTCGGCCGCGGTGCGCCCCTCCTCCTCACGGAGCCGCCAGTGATCGGGCAGCAGCCCGGCACGGTTGGTCGCGCGCTCGAAGGGGACGGTGAGGTAGGGCACCACGCCGGCCACCAGCCCGGCGAGCGTGCGGCCCACGGACCACCGGGCGTCGAGGGCCAGCAGCACCGTCACCAGGCTGTAGCCGAGGAAGACGAAGCCGTGCACCGGTCCGGCGAGCTGCACGCCCAGCTCGGTCGTGCGCGTCACGTACTTGAGCACCATGCCACCGAGCAGCAGGGTCCACGTGACCACCTCGGCCAGCGCCAGCGCGGCGTACAGCCGGCGTGGGGTCACGCGAAGGCCTCGATCGGGGGGCACGAGCACTGCAGGTTGCGGTCGCCGTAGGCCTGGTCGATGCGGCCCACCGGCGGCCAGTACTTGTCGGGGTCGACCCGCCCGGAGGGGTACGCCGCGAGCGACGCCGGGTAGGCGGCCTCGCGGTCGTCGGCGAGCAGCACCGCGGCGGTGTGGGGCGCGCCGCGCAGCGGCGACTCCTCCGCGCTCCACTCCCCCGCCTCGACGCGCGCGATCTCCTCGCGGATCGAGATCATCGCCTCGCAGAAGCGGTCGAGCTCGGCGAGGTCCTCGCTCTCGGTCGGCTCGACCATCAGCGTGCCCGCCACCGGGAAGCTCATCGTCGGGGCGTGGAAGCCGTGGTCGACCAGCCGCTTGGCCACGTCGTCGACGGTGACGCCGCTCGACTTGGAGAGCCCCCGGAGGTCGAGGATGCACTCGTGCGCGACGTGGGCGTGGTGGCCGCGGTAGAGCACCGGGAAGTGGTCGTCGAGGCGCGAGGCGACGTAGTTGGCCGCGAGCACCGCGACCGCGGTGGCCCGGGTCAGCCCCTCGGCACCCATCAGCCGCACGTAGGCCCACGAGATCGGGAGGATGCCCGCCGAGCCGTGCGGCGCGGCGCTGATCGGCCCGATGCCCTCGCGGCGCTCCGCGTCGGGGTGCCCGGGGTGCGAGGGCAGGTACGGCGCCAGGTGCTCCCGGACGCCGACCGGACCCACGCCCGGCCCGCCGCCGCCGTGCGGGATGCAGAAGGTCTTGTGCAGGTTCAGGTGCGAGACGTCGCCGCCGAACTCGCCGGGCTTGGCGTAGCCGAGCAGGGCGTTGAGGTTGGCGCCGTCGACGTAGACCTGGCCACCGGCGTCGTGCACGACGCGGCACAGCTCGTCGATGGTGTCCTCGTAGGCACCGTGGGTCGAGGGGTAGGTGACCATGATCGCGGCGAGGTCGTCGCGGTGCGCCTCGCAGTGGGCGCGCAGGTCGTCCATGTCGACCGAGCCGTCGTCGGCGGACTTGACCACGACGACCTTCATGCCGGCCATCACGGCGGAGGCGGCGTTGGTGCCGTGGGCCGAGGCCGGGATCAGGCAGACGTCGCGGCCGGTGTCGCCGTTGGCGTGGTGGTAGCCGCGGATCGCGAGCAGCCCGGCGAGCTCGCCCTGGGAGCCCGCGTTGGGCTGCACCGAGACCCGGTCGTAGCCGGTGACGGCCGCGAGCCAGCCCTCGAGGTCGGCGATGAGCCGGGCGTAGCCGCGGGCGTCCTCGGCGGGCGCGAAGGGGTGCAGATCGGCGAAGCCCGGCAGCGACACCGGCTCCATCTCGGTGGTGGCGTTGAGCTTCATGGTGCAGGAGCCGAGCGGGATCATGCCCCGGTCGAGCGCGAAGTCACGAGCCGAGAGGCGTCGTAGGTAGCGAAGCATCGAGGTCTCGGAGCGGTGGGTGTTGAAGACCTCGTGGGTCAGGAAGGCCGTCTCGCGGCGCAGCGCCTGCGGCAGCGCGTCCGGCACGTCGGCGGGCTCGGTGTCGACGCCGAAGGCGCGCAGCACCCGCCGGAGCACGTCATCGTCGGACACCTCGGAGGTGCTGACGCCCACGTGGTCGTCGTCGACCGGCCGCAGGTGGAGGCCGGCCTCGCGGGCCGCGGCCACCACGTCGGCGGCGCGGCCGGGCACCCGGGCCAGCACCGTGTCGAAGAGCTCGTCGTGCACCACCGTCACGCCGCCCTCGCGCAGCGCTGCCGCGAGCGAGGCGGCCTGGGCGTGGGTCTGGCGCGCGATGGCGGTGAGACCGTCGGGGCCGTGGTGCACGGCGTACATCGAGGCGACCACGGCGAGCAGCACCTGGGCGGTGCAGATGTTGGAGGTCGCCCGGTCGCGGCGGATGTGCTGTTCCCGCGTCTGCAGCGCGAGCCGATAGGCCGGCCTGCCGCTCGCGTCGACCGACACCCCGACGAGCCGACCCGGCAGGTGACGCTCGAGCCCCTGCCTGACCGACATGAAGCCGGCGTGCGGGCCGCCGTAGAAGAGCGGGACGCCGAAGCGCTGCGAGGAGCCGACGACGACGTCGGCACCGAGCGCCCCGGGGGCCTCCAGGAGGGTGAGGGCCAGCAGGTCGGCCGCGACGACGGCCAGGCCGCCCTGCGCGTGCGTGGCCTCGACGACCGGACGCGGGTCGACGACCCGGCCCGAGGCACCCGGGTACTGCAGCAGCGTCCCGGAGACCGGCCCCTCCGGCAGTCCCTCGGCCAGGTCGGCCACGACCACGTCGATGCCCATCGCCCGGGCGCGGGTGCGCACCACGGCGATGGTCTGCGGCAGCGCGTCGGCGTCGACCACGAAGGGGCCGCTGGCCTTGCGGTCGGCGCGCCGCACCAGCGTCATCGCCTCGGCGGCGGCGGTGCCCTCGTCGAGCAGCGAGGCGTTGGCGGTCGGCAGGCCGGTGAGGTCGGCGACCATCGTCTGGAAGTTGAGCAGGGCCTCGAGCCGGCCCTGGCTGATCTCGGGCTGGTACGGCGTGTAGGCGGTGTACCAGGAGGGGTCCTCGAGCACGTTGCGCCGGATCACCGGCGGGGTGATCGTGCCGTGGTAGCCGAGACCGATCATCGGCACGAGCGGGTTGTTCTGCGCCGCGATCTCGCGCAGCTCGCGAGCCGTCCGGTGCTCGGAGGCGGCCTCCGGCAGGTCGAGCCGCTCGGCGCGGATGCGCTCGGGGACGGCGTCGTCCATCAGCTGCTCGAGGCTGCCGAGCCCGAGCTCCTTGAGCATGGTCGCGATCTGGTCGTCGTCGGGACCGATGTGACGGGCGGCGAAGGGACGGCTCTGGTGGTCGGGCATCTCACTCCTGGGAGTGGTCGAGGCGGTCTACCGGGTCGGTGTAGCGCCTCCCCTCAGTCGGGTCGTCGGACCCTCCTGAGTGCCAGCCCGTGCGGTCCGGATGCCTGAGAGGTTGTCGGGAGGAGTTGCCCCTTCGGCGCCGGTGGGCGGACCACCGGACTCTCCCGCACGGGTTTGCCAGCACCACCGACCCTACCAAGCGGGCCTACGGCGTTGCGAATGACGAGACGCGTGGCTCAGCCGGTGAGCTTGGCGCGGCGACGCCGGGCGAGCTCGTCGTCGCTGACCTGGGGCTCGGCGTCGGCCTCGGCCTCGGCCGCGGTGCGCTCGGAGGGCAGGTCGGCCAGCGACCCCTCGATCTCGCGCCACACCCCGCCGATGGCGATGCCGAAGACACCCTGCCCGCCCTGGAGCAGGTCGATGACCTCGTCGTTGCTGGTGCACTCGTAGACGCTCGCGCCGTCGCTCATCAAGGTGACGCGGGTGAGGTCGTCGGTGCCGCGGGCCCGCAGGTGGGCCACGGCGGTGCGGATCTGCTGCAGCGAGATGCCGGCGTCGAGCAGCCGCTTGATCACCTTCAGCAGCAGGATGTCGCGGAAGCCGTAGAGCCGCTGGGTGCCGGAGCCGCTGGCGCCGCGCACCGTGGGCTCCACCAGGCCGGTGCGCGCCCAGTAGTCGAGCTGGCGGTAGGTGATGCCGGCCGCGTTGCAGGCGGTCGGTCCCCGGTAGCCGAGGTCCTGCGGCAGCGAGGAGACGTCGTCGTCGAAGAGGAGTCCCTGCTCGCCGGCCTCGAGGGCGGCCTCGAGCGCGGCGTGCTCGTCGCTCGGGGCGGTCGCGCCCGCGTCACGGTCCTTGGTGCTCACAGCATCCTCCACATCTCGCGTCACTGGGCGTAGCTCCCGGGATCGGAGGACCGCTGCTCGCGCCCGGGGGCAGGAGTTGCAGTCGTGGAGTTACAGCGACGACATCCCCGACCGTAGACCCGGCCCCCGGCACGGTCAAAGGGACACGCGGTGTGTCGCGACAACCTTCAACGTGAACTTCAAGGTTAAGGATGTGGCGGGCGAGGTCACTCCTTGCCCTGCTCGAAGTCCTCGGGGGTGACGTGGTCGAGGAACTCGCGGAACTTCTCCACCTCGTCCTCCTGCTCGTCGGGCACCAGGATGCCGGCGTCGTCGAGCAGGCCCTCGTCGCAGACGATCCGCGAGCCGGTGCGCAGCGCCAGGGCGATCGAGTCCGACGGCCGGGCGCTGATCTCGACGCCCGAGGCCAGCACGAGGGTGGCGTAGAAGACGTTGTCGCGCATCTCGGTGATGCGGATCTCCTCCACCTCGTTGCCGGTCGCCTCGAGGACGTCGCGCAGCAGGTCGTGCGTCAGCGGGCGGGGCGGCACCACGCCCTGCTGGGCGAAGGCGATGGCGGTCGCCTCGACCGCCCCGATCCAGATCGGCAGGTAGCGCTCCCCCGCCGCCTCGCGCAACAGCACGATGGGCGTGTTGGACGGCATCTCCACCCGGACTCCGACGACCTCGACCTCGCGCACCCGGCCAGCCTAGCCCCGCCGGGTGAGGCGCCGCAGCGGCCCGTCGACGCACTGGCACGATGCACGGGTGCTGCCCTTCGTCCTCCTGCTGCTGGCAATCGCCGCCGAAGTCTTCGCCACCGCCCTGCTGCCCCGCACCGCCGGCTTCACCCACCTGGGCTGGAGCCTCACCGTCCTCGCCGGGTACGCCGTCGCGATCTGGCTGCTCGCCCTGGTGGTGCAGCGGATCCCCGTCTCCGTCGCGTACGCCGTGTGGGCCGGCCTGGGCACCGCCACCGTGGCGGTCATCGGCATCACGCTGCTCGGCGAGCCCGTGAGCGCCGTCAAGGTGCTGGCGCTGACGCTGATCGTGGTCGGCGTGGTGCTGCTCAACCTGCAGGGCGCCCACTGAGCGCACCGCGGGCGACGCGGCGTGACGTGGATCAGCGCAGCGAGCGGAGCCCCGCCTTGACCAGGGCGGCGTGCAGCCGGACCGAGAGCACGGCCAGCTCGTCGATGGTCTGCGCCGCCCGGCCCTCGGCGCCGGGCTCGCGGCTGCGGCGCATCGGGGTGACGACCTGCTCGATCAGCCCGGTCTCACGGTCGGCGGCGGTCTTGAAGGCACGCAGGTGGCGCGGCTCGAGGCCGTACGCCGCCAGCTCGCCGGCCGCCTTGGCGATCACGAGGGCGTCGGCGTCGAAGTGGTCGGCGCCGTAGCGCGCCCGCACCAGTCCGAAGGCCTCCAGCTGCTGGAGCATCTCCTCGGTGATCTCCGCGGTCTTGACCAGCTCGCGGCGCGAGATGCGCACGTCGGAGTTGTGGGAGAGCAGCGACTCCACGCCCGGGGCGGGGTTGGCCAGCAGCGAGGTCGGCACGGTGGGGGCGCCGTTGGGGGCCGGCGGCTCCAGCCCGCGGTCGAGGGCGTCGAGGTGCTCGCGGATCACCTTCAGCGGCAGGTACTGCTCGCGTTGCGCCCGGATGATGTAGCGCAGCCGCTCCATGTCCTCGACGGAGTACTTGCGGTAGCCCGAGGGGGTGCGCTCGGGCTGGACCAGCCCCTCGCCCTCGAGGTGGCGGATCTTCGACTCCTTGATGTCGGCGTCGGGGAACTCCGCCTTGAGGTCCGCGACCGCCTGACCGATCGTGATGCGCGCGGTCTGGCGCACGCTCAGCCGACCTTCGCGTCGCTGGCGAAGAAGATCAGCCGGAACTTCCCGATCCGGACCTCGTCGCCGCTCGCGAGCAGCGCGTCGTCGACGCGGTCGCCGTTGAGGTAGGTGCCGTTGAGGCTGCCGACGTCGTGCACCCGGAAGGCGTCGCCCTCGCGACGGAACTCCACGTGGCGGCGCGAGACCGTGATGTCGTCGAGGAAGATGTCGCTCTCGGGGTGGCGTCCGACCGTCGAGAGGTCCTGGTCGAGCAGGTAGCGGCTGCCGGCACCGGGTCCGCGCTGCACCACCAGCAGAGCGCTGCCGGCCGGCAGCGCGTCGACGGCGGACGCGTCGGCCGGGTTGAGCGCCTGGCGCTCCGAGGGCTCCTGCTTGCCCGAGCCACCGAAGGTGATGGTCGCCGTCGAGTCGGCCGCCGGCACCGGCGCCTGCTCGGGAGCCTGTGCCGATCCCTGGGCGAGCGGGGTGCCGCACTGCGAGCAGAAGCGCGCGTTGTCAGCGTTCTGGCTGCCGCACTGCGAGCAGAAAGGCATGGTGTGGATCTCCCGTCAGCGCCGTTTCTTGACCACCCGTCGGGGGGCGAGAACCCTGAAGCCTCGGTGGAGGTTCAGGGTTGGCCCCAACCTACCAGCGAGCCGTGCGTCAGGTGTCGAGCCCCGCCTGGTAGGCGTCGGCGTCGAGCAGGTCGGCCGCGCCACCCTCGTCGGCGCGGATCTCGAAGAGCCAGCCCTCGCCGTAGGGGTCGGTGTTGACCAGCTCGGGCGTGGCGTCGAGCGCCTCGTTGCGCGCCACGACCTCGCCACCGAGCGGGGCGTAGACCTCGCTGACGGACTTGGTCGACTCGAGCTCGCCGATCACCGCGCCCGCCGCCACGGTCTCCCCCACCTCCGGCAGCTGCACGAAGACGATGTCGCCCAGGGCGTCCTGCGCGAAGGAGGTGATGCCCACGCGCACCGAGCCCGGGGTCTCACCGGGGTCGCGCACCCACTCGTGCTCCGCGGTGTACTTCAGGTCATCCGGGAAGGTCAACGCTGCTCCTCAGGCTGCTACACCCGTGCTCGTGCCGGGTTGGTCACCCTACTGCCCGGGGACCGGGTCGGCGTACCGGGGCGCGGCGGCGCTGCGGATCACCGACACCTCCACCTCGTCGAGCTCCTCGACCGTCACGCGGGCCCCGCTGAGCTCGACGTCGTCGGTGAAGCCGCCCTGGAAGCCCAGCGCCCCGGCGAGGGTGGCGGGGTCCCCGATGGCGTCGATGACGTACGGCGGCTCGAGCGCCACGCCGTCGACGCGGACGCCCGCCGGGTCGGTCTCGAAGGAGGTCTGGGCGATGACCCGCACCCGGTCGTTGATCTCCATCGCCTCGACCCCGGCGTTGCGGAGCTCCTCGACCCCGTCGAGCAGGTCGTTGAGGTTGAGCTCGCCCTGCGGGTCCTCGACGGTCACCCGGATGCCGGGACCCGTCGCGGCGGCGGTGCCGGCCAGCACGCTCAGCGTGTCGAGCTCGCGCTGCGCCTGCTCGATGGCGGCGCCGCGGGCATCGCTCGAGCTGCTCAGCCGCTGTCGCGTGGCCTCGAGCTCGGCGATGTCGCGTTCCGCCCGGGCCGCCGCCGCCTGCAGACCGTTGAGGGCCTGCACCAGCTCGGCCTCGCGCAGGCCCGCGTAGTCGTCGTCGGAGTTGGCCAGCCGCACCTGCGTGACGGCCGCGAAGCCGAGCAGCCCGACGAGCACCGCCACCACGAGCTGGCCGCGCGAGGCACGCAGCAGCGCCGCGCGCAGCCGGGCACGCCCCGTCGGCGGAGCCGCGGCGGGACCCGGGTCGGGACGCTCGTCGTCAGGCATGGAAGAGATGGCGGCGGATGGCGGCCACGTTGGAGAAGATCCGGATCCCGAGCACGACGACGACGCCGGTCGAGAGCTGCGCGCCGACGCCCAGCTGGTCCCCGAGGAAGACGATCAGGGCGGCGATGAGCACGTTGCTGGTGAAGGAGACGACGAAGACCTTGTCGTCGAAGATGCCGTCGAGGAAGGCGCGCAGCGCACCGAAGACGGCGTCGAGCGCGGCGACGACCGCGATCGGCAGGTAGGGCTGGACCACGAGCGGCACGTCGGGGTTGAGCCAGAGACCGAGCAGCACCCCGACGACGAGCCCGAGGATCGCGATCACGGCGTCACTCCCTGCTCGTCGTCCTGGTTGGCGAAGCGCAGCGTGGCCTCGGTGGCCGACAGCCGCAGCTCCTCGACGGGGGTGATGTCGAGCTGCAGGCCCACCTGTTGCTGCAGGTCCAACCATGCCCGACCGCTGGAGCTCTCGGCGAAGCGGGCGGGCAGCGTGTCGGGGTCGCCGATCACCTCCAGCCGGTACGGCGGTCGCAGCGAGCGGGCGTTGACGGTGATCGCCGACCCGGCGAGCCGGATCGTCGAGAGGGTCGTCAGCCGCTGGCCGTTGATGGAGATCGCCTCGGCCCCCGCGGCCCACCAGCCGTTGACCAGGCGCTGCAGGTCGCTGTCGAGCACCGTGGTGCGGTCGCTGTCGCTGCCGGGGGCGTCGTCGGCCACCACGACGACGCCGGGTCCCCGCACCGGCAGCGTGCCGGTCAGCCGGCCGAGCCCCTCGACCCGCTGGCGCAGCCCGGTGGCGCTGTCGTCGGAGGCGAGCTGCTGGGCCTGGAGCCGCTCGGTCTCGCGCTGCAGCGCACGGATGCTGCGCCGCTCCTCGGACACGCGGTCGCGCAGCGCTGACACCTGGGCGGCCAGGTCCTCCCGCTGGGCGGCGTCGGCGGCAGCACCCTGCGAGGTGCGTGCGGCGGCGACCACGAGCAGCACGCCGAAGAGCGCCAGCACCAGGGCCCCGGCGAGGCCGACACGGCGTCGCTCGGGGCGACGCCCCCCGCGGCGGCCTCCACCACTCCCCGGACCGCTCTCCCGACCGCTCTGAGGGCCGGCCCGGGGGCCCCTCGGGCGGCGACGCTCGCTGGCGTAGGCGTAGTCCTCGTCGAGCGCGTGGGCGGTCAGGTAGTCGAGCAGCCCCATGGTCGCCTGGGGCGGCAGCTTGGGAGGCGCGGCCACGCTCAGGGCTTCCCGTCCGGGGCCACCCGCGGTGCGTGCCGGCTGCGGTCGGCCATCAGGGTGCGCACCTGCCAGGCGTAGAGCAGTCCGGCCCACCAGTAGAGGCCGATCCCCCAGACCGCGAAGGCCCAGCCGAAGACCAGGGCCAGCGTCGCCACGGTGCCCTCCCCGTCGCCGAGGAAGAGCAGCGGGAAGGCGTAGAGCAGGGCGGCCGTCGCGGCCTTGCCGAGGTAGTGCACGGGCAGCGCCGAGTAGCCGCGGGTGCGCAGGAAGGGGACGAGGCACCAGAGGAAGGCGTCGCGGGCAGGCAGGATGATCGCCACCCACCAGGGGATGATGTCGCGCCACAGCAGCCCGATCACGGCCGCGAGGATGTAGAGCCGGTCGGCGACGGGGTCGAGGATGCGGCCGAGGTCGGACATCTGGTCGAGGCGCCGGGCCAGGTACCCGTCGAGCCAGTCGGAGAAGCCGGAGACCATCAGGACCACGAGGGCGAGCACGTCGGCCTCGGGGACGATCACGAGCCACAGGAAGAGCGGCACACCGGCGAGCCGGATCATGCTGATGATGTTGGGGATGGTCCAGATCGCCGCGGCGCGCCCCTCGCGACGCTGCTCGATCGGCTGCCCGCCCACTGCTCCCCCTCCTCGACCACCCTGTCGGCCAGACCCTACCGACGCGACCCCGTGTGCCGGGCGGCGACAGGCAGCGACCAGCACCAGGAGCGGGCGGCCGGCCACCGCGCGACCGGGCCGTCAGGCGGCGCGGCCCGTGGTCAGCGGCTCAGGCGAGGCAGCAGCCGCAGCGCGGGCAGTGCTGGCGGTGCACGCCGCCCAGGTCCTGGCCGCAGCCGCAGGTGCTGCGCACGGGCAGCACCTCGTCGAGCACTGCCGTGGCGCCGCCGGCACCGTAGAGCGCCGCGTCGGTGGTGATCATGTCTGGTTCGTCCCCTCGTGAGTCCTTTCGACCATGAGACGCCCTGTCCGTTTTGCCCGAGGGCACAACACGCGCGGATAGTTCGAAAGGATCACTGAGTTTGACCCTGTCGGACCCCGGAAGTCACCGCGCCACGCGGAACTGGGCCACTCTGGGCTAGCCCACGGACCAGGTCACGGACCAGGTCACGCACCGGGTCACGCACCGGGTCACGGCAGCCGCGTCAGCGCCCGCCCGGCCAGCCGCAGTAGGCCTCGGCCAGGAAGGTCGAGCCCGCCTCCGACGACACGAGCGCCGCCAGCTCGCCCTGCTGCCGGCGCACGTCGAAGGGCGAGGCCTCGGGCGGCCGGTGGAGCAGCGTGGTCATCCAGTAGGAGAAGTACTGCGCCTTCCACACCCGGGCCAGTGCCCGCTCGGTGTACTCGTCGAGCAGGCCGAGGTCACCGGCCGGGACGGCGCGCGCGAGCACGTCGGCGAGCACGGTCACGTCGGCGATCGCGAGGTTGAGCCCCTTGGCCCCGGTCGGCGGGACCGTGTGCGCGGCGTCCCCGGCGAGCACCATCGCGCCGTGCCGCATCGGCTCCTGGACGAAGCTGCGGAAGGGGAGCACCGACCTGGAGGTGATCGGGCCCTCGCGCAGCGTGCAGCCGTTGCTCTGCAACCGGGTCTGCAGCTCCTCCCAGATCCGGTCGTCGCTCCAGTCCTCGGGGTCGGTGTCGGGGTCGCACTGGAAGTACATCCGTTGCAGCGACTCCGTGCGCTGGCTGATCAGCGCGAAGCCACGCTCGGAGTGGTTGTAGATGAGCTCCTCGGCGCTGGGCGGCGCCTCGCACAGGATCCCGAACCAGGCGTAGGGATACTCCCGGAAGTACTGCGTGCGGTGGGCCTCGGGCACCGCACGGCGACAGGCGCTGCGACTGCCGTCGGCGCCGACCAGGACCCCGGCGCGCACCTCCTGCGCGACCCCCTGGGCGTCGGTGAAGCGCACCGCGGGGGTGTCCGTCTCGACGTCGTGCACGGAGACGTCGGTGACGCCGAAGCGCACGTCTCCCCCGTCGCGCTCGCGCACGTCGGCCAGGTCGACGAAGACCTCGGTCTGCGGGTAGAGCCGCGTCGAGGCGCCGACGAGCCCGGCGAAGTCGATCCGGTGGCGCCCTCCGCCGAAGGCGAGCTCGATGCCGTCGTGCTGGGCGCCCTCGTGCATCACCCGCTCCGAGGCCCCCGAGTCGACCAGCGTGCGCACGCTGTCGTGCTCCAGGATCCCGGCCCGGTGGGCCTCCTCGATCTCGCGGCGGGTCCGGATGTCGACCACGACCGAGTCGATCCCCGAGCGCTGCAGCAGGTGCGAGAGCAGCAGGCCGGCGGGACCGCCGCCCACGACCGCCACCTGGGTACGCGTCACGTCTGGCATGCCCACGAGGATGGCCAGGCCGCTCCTCGCCCACCACCGCCTCGTTCCGGCCAGTGGAAGCAGCAGGGTCGCCGTCAGGGGGTGGCGCGCGGGTCGTCGGCGCTGCCCAGCGAGCGTGCGATCCCGCGTGCCGCCACCTGCAGCGCGGCCACGAGCCGCACCTGGCTGCTCTCCAGCGAGGGCACCACGATGCCGAGCGCCGCCACCACCCGCTCGCGGGAGACCACCGGCACCGCCAGCGAGCACGCGCCCAGGCTCATCTCCTCGCGCGTGACGGCGTAGCCGTCGTGGCGGACCTGCTCCAGCTGCCGTCGCAGCCGGCCCGGCTGCGTCACGGTGTACGGCGTCACGCGCTCGAGCCGGGCGAGCGCCTCCTGCACCACCTGCTCGGAGGAGTGGGCGAGCAGCACCTTGCCCACCCCGGTCGCGTGCAGCGGCAGTCGGGAGCCGACCGTGCTCACCACCGGCACCGAGGTGTGACCGGCCAGCCGGTCGAGGTAGAGCGCGCTCAGGTCGTCGCGGACGGCGAGGTGCACGGTCGCGTGCGTGGCGCCGTACAGGTCGTGCAGGTACGGCGACGCGACGTCGCGCAGGCCGCGCTGCACCGGTGCCAGCATGCCGAGGTCCCACAGCCGGCGCCCGATGACGTAGGAGCCGCGGGGGTCGCGCGCCAGCGCACCCCACTCCACCAGCTCGGCCAGCAGCCGGTGCGCGGTCGGCACCGGGAGGCCGGCACGGGTGGCCAGCTCGGTCAGCGTCAGCCGGCGGTGGTCCTCGTCGAAGGCCGCCACGAGCGAGAGGGCACGGCCCGTGACCGTGGTGCTCGGGGAGGAGACGTTGCCGGCCATGGGGCCATGCTCACCTACGCGGGGTCGGGGCGCACCTGGTCGTGCCCCTCGTCGTGCCCCTCGCCGGGCACGTGTGCAGGCATGTGGGCGGGCACCGTGGCCAGGGCGGCCACCGCCAGCACCGCCGCGAGGGCGAAGGCGTAGAAGCCCCACGGGTAGGCCACGCCGAGGCTGACGAGCGCACCCCCGAGGAAGGGGCCGACGATGGCGCCGACCCGGCCGACACCGGCAGCCATGCCGAGGGCGGTGCCCCGGATCTCCGGCGGGTAGAGGTGGCCGACGAAGGCGTAGACGAGCACCTGGGAGCTGAAGACGAAGACGCCGGCCATGAGCACGGCGACGTACACCACGGCGGTCGACTCGATGCGGATCGAGAGCAGGGCGAGCGCCACGGCCGCGATCCCGAACCACACCAGCACGGTCGGCTTGTTGCCGCGCGAGTCGGAGATCGCGCCCGCGACCAGCAGGCCGATCACGGCGCCGACGTTGAGGGTCAGCAGCAGCGCGACGCCGCTCTGGATGGAGTAGCCGGCGGCGCCCATGATCGAGGGCAGCCAGGTGTTGAGCCCGTAGACGAGCAGCAGCCCCATGAAGGACGCGGTCCAGAGGCCGAGGCTCACGGCCAGGTAGCGCCCCTTGACCACGTCGGCCGGCCGCGACGGTGCCACCGACGCACCCGCGCCAGACCCGTCGCGGGCGGCCTCCTTGGCGCGCAGGTAGGCCTCGCTCTCGGGGAGCTTCCACCACATCAGCGGCAGCACCGCGAGCCCCGCGAGACCCCCGACGACGAACATCGACTCCCAGCCGAGCCGCCCGATCAGCAGCAGACCCAGCAGCGCGGTCAGCACCGCGCCGACGTGGTAGCCGGTCATCAGCCGGGTCATCGCGCTGCCGCCGCGGCCGGGCGCGGCGTGCTCGCTCATGTAGGCCAGCGCGGTCGGCAGGCACGCCCCGAGCCCGACACCCGCCAGCACGCGCAGGGTGGTGAACCAGAAGACCGAGGGCGCCACCGCCACCAGCAGGGTGAAGACCGAGAACGACGCGATGCAGGTCAGCAGGGTCACCCGTCGCCCGAAGCGGTCGGTCAGCGGACCGACGGCCACGGCGCCGACACCCACGCCTGCCAGACCGAGCGTGGAGGCCAGCGTCAGCGACTGGTTGGTGAAGCCGAGCGCGCCCTCGGCGGCGAGGGTCGGGATCACGGCACCGAGGACGACCAGGTCGAAGCCGTCGAGCGCGACGGCGACCCAGCACAGCACGACGGGCCAGGAGCCCGCGCTGCGGCGGGTGGGGGTGGCGGGCGAGGTGGTGGACATTCCGTGGAGGCAACCAGCCCGGTGTGACCGCCACCACCCGATCCTTCCGGTCAGTGGAAGAGGTGTCGGGGCTGCGGCGCGTCGCTGCCCTACCTTGCCTCGGGTGAGCACGACACCCCCCACCGCCACCCAGGCCGACGTCGACGCCGAGATCTCGGCGGCGAGCGCGGCGTACGACGCCGAGCTGAGGGCAGGCACGGCGCCGCGCACCCAGCCGCGGCTGGACTACGCGCCGTACCGCAGCAGCCGGCTCCGGCACCCCACCAAGGACCTGCACCACGCCGACCCCGAGTCGATCGAGCTGGTGGCCCCCGTCTTCGGCCACCGCGACGTGGCCGTCGACGAGGCCGACCTGACCATCCAGGACGGCGGCGAGCCGATCGGCGAGCGGATGGTCGTGGCGGGCCGCGTGGTCGACGCCGACGGCCGGCCGGTGCGCCGCCAGCTGGTGGAGATCTGGCAGGCCAACGCCGCCGGGCGCTACGTGCACAAGGGCGACCAGCACCCCGCGCCCATCGACCCGCACTTCACCGGGGTGGGACGCTGCCTCACCGACGACGACGGCGGCTACCGCTTCACCACGATCAAGCCCGGCCCCTACCCGTGGCGCAACCACCACAACGCCTGGCGACCCGCGCACATCCACTTCTCGGTCTTCGGCAGCGAGTTCACCCAGCGCATGGTCACGCAGGTCTACTTCCCCGGGGACCCGCTCCTCGCCCTCGACCCGATCTACCAGAGCATCGTCGACCCCCGGGCCCGCGAGCGGCTCGTCGCCGCCTACGACCACGACCTGACCACCCACGAGTGGGCCACCGGCTACCGGTGGGACATCGTGCTCACCGGCAGCCACGCCACCCCGATGGAGCAGGAGGACGACGCATGAGCCACGTCCGCGAGCAGCCCGACCAGGTGCCCGTGCCGGGGCAGACCGTCGGCCCCTTCTACGGCTACGCGCTCCCCGTCGCCGGCGGCGAGCAGCTGGTGCCCGCGACGCACCCGGGCGCCGTCCGGCTGCACGGCACGGTCACCGACGGGGAGGGGACGCCGGTGCCCGACTCCCTGCTGGAGATCTGGCAGGCCGACGCCGACGGCAGCCTCCCCCGGGCCGAGGGGTCGCTGCGGCGCGGCTACCCCTTCACCGGCTTCGGGCGCGCCGCCACCGACGGCGGCGGAAGCTACGAGTTCACCACCGTCGTCCCGGGCGCCGAGCCGGGGCGGGCACCCTTCGTCGCGATGACGGTCTTCGCCCGCGGCCTGCTCAACCGGCTCTTCACGCGCGTCTACCTGCCCGTCGACGACGCCGCGCTGCGCGAGGACCCCTTCCTGGCGGGCGTGCCGCAGGAGCGTCGTCACACCCTGGTCGCCACGGCGGACGAGCACGGCTACCGCTTCGACCTCCGGCTGCAGGGCGACGACGAGACCGTCTTCCTCACCTTCCCGCGGCACGAGGCCTGACGCGTGACCGACCTCCTCTGGCCCGGCGACGAGCGCGCCGGCGACAGCTTCGCCGCCGAGGCCTTCTGGCGCGCCATGGTCGACGTCGAGTCGGCCTGGCTCCAGGCGTTGCGCCCCGGCGACCGGAGCGCGCTCGCGGAGCGCGTCAGCGAGGACGACCTCGGGTCCGTCGCCCGGGCCGCCGAGGCCAGCGGCAACCCGGTCGTGCCCCTGGTGGCCCTGCTGCGCTCGCGGCTGCAGGACGACGACCCCGTCGCCGCTCGCTGGCTGCACCGCGGCCTCACCAGCCAGGACGTCGTCGACACCGCGCTGGTGCTCTGCGCGCGCAGCACCACCAGCCGGGTGCTCGCCCACCTCGAGGACCTCACCGACAGCCTCGCCCAGCTCGCCGCCCGGCACCGCGACGACGTGATGGTCGGCCGCACGCTCACCCAGCACGCCGTGCCGACCACCTTCGGCCTGAAGGTCGCGGGCTGGCTGCACGGGGTGCTCGACGCCCGCGACGACCTGCTGCGGCTGCACTTCCCGGTGCAGGTCGGGGGCGCGGCCGGCACCCTGGCGGCCGCGGTCGAGCTCGCCGGCGACCCCGTCGCCGCGCGTGACCTCGTCGCCGCCACCGCGACGACCCTGGGTCTGGACCCCGCTCCGCCCTGGCACACGGTCCGCACCCCGCTGACCCGCTACGCCGACGCCCTCGTGCGCACGACCGACGCGCTCGGTCACGTCGCCCGCGACGTGCTGGTCCTCGCCCGGCCCGAGGTCGGCGAGGTCGCCGAGCCGGCGGCCGACGGTCGCGGCGGCTCCTCGACGATGCCGCACAAGCGCAACCCCGTGCTCTCCGTGCTCGTCCGCCGCGCGGCCCTCGCCGGTCCCGGCCTCGCCGCCCAGCTGCACCTCGCGGCCGGCGAGGCCGTCGACGAGCGGCCCGACGGCGGCTGGCACGTCGAGTGGGCGACGCTGTCGCAGCTCTCGCGCCGCACGCTGGTCGGCGCGTCCCAGGCGGCCGAGCTGGTCGCGGGGCTGCACGTCGACACCGCCCGGATGGCCGAGCGCGCCGAGGCCGCGGCGCCCGACCTGCTCGCCGAGCGCACCGGCATCCGCGCGGTCCGCGACGAGCGGCCGCCGGACAGGGAGCAGGATCGGGACCACGATCACGAGCAGGACCCGCGGAGCTACCTCGGCGCGGCCGCGGCGCTGGTCCACGAGGTGCTCGAGCGCGCCCACGCCGTCGACGAGGAGGACTCGTGAGCCAGACCCCGCACACCCAGGTCCCGACCCTGACCGGCACCCAGCTCGGTGGCCGTGAGGGACAGCCCCTGCTCGTGCTCGGCCCGTCGCTGGGCACCTCGGTCGCCACGCTGTGGGGCGAGGTGGCACCGGCGCTGGGCGCCACCCACCACGTCGTCGGCTGGGACCTGCCCGGTCACGGTCACGACCGGGGCTCCGACGGACGGGCCTTCACCGTCGCCGACCTCGCGCGCGGCGTGCTCGAGCTCGTCGACCGCACCGTCGGGCCCCGTGCGCGCTTCGGCTACGCCGGCGACTCCCTCGGGGGCGCCGTCGGGCTGCAGCTCGCGCTCGACGCCCCCGACCGCGTCGACCGTGTCGTCGCGGTGTGCACCGGCGCCCGCATCGGCGATCCGGCCATGTGGCAGGAGCGCGCCGACCTGGTACGCCGCGCCGGCACCGCCGCGGTCGTCGAGGGGTCCGCGCAGCGCTGGTTCGGCCCCGGCTTCCTCGAGCGCTCCCCCGGCGTCGCCGGCCGCCTGCTCGACGAGCTGCGCCACGTCGACCGTGCCGGCTACGCCCACGCCTGCGAGGCGCTCGGCGACCTCGACCTGCGCGACCGGCTCGGCGAGATCGACGCCCCCGTGCTCGCCGTCGCCGGCAGCGACGACGTCGCGACCCCGGTCGAGGGCATGCGCGCCGTCGCCGACGGAGTGCGCCACGGCCGGCTGGAGGTGCTCGACGGCGTCGCCCACCTCGCCCCCGCCGAGTCGCCCGCGCGCGTCGTCGAGCTGCTGCGCCGTCACCTGACCGGTGACCTGCCCTCGGACGGCGCTCCCGCCGGCGCCGGCGAGCGCACCTCGCTGCACGACGCCGGGATGCGGGTGCGCCGGGAGGTGCTCGGCGACGCGCACGTCGACCGTGCCACGGCGGCGATCACCGACGTCACCCGCGACTTCCAGCGCTTCATCACCGAGTACGCCTGGGGCGGCATCTGGACGCGCCCGGGGCTCGACCGCCGCAGCCGCTCGATCGTCACGCTCACGGCGCTCGTCGCGGGTGGCCACCACGAGGAGCTGGCGATGCACCTGCGCGCGGCCCGCACCAACGGGCTGACCCCGGAGGAGATCTCCGAGGTGCTGCTCCAGACGGCCGTCTACTGCAGCGTGCCCGCGGCCAACTCCGCCTTCCGCGTCGCCCAGCAGGTGCTGGCCGAGCCGCACCCCGCCCGTGACACCGACCCTGACCCTGGCACCCACCCCGACACCGACCCCGAGGGAGAGCAGTGACCTCCGCTTTCGTCTACGACGCCGTGCGCACGCCGTTCGGCAGGTTCGGCGGCGCCCTGGCCGGCACCCGCCCCGACGACCTGGCGGCCACCGTCGTCCGGGCGGTCGTCGAGCGCAGTCCCGACCTCGATCCGGCGCTGGTCGACGAGGTGGTCCTCGGCAACGCCAACGGCGCCGGGGAGGACAACCGCAACGTCGCCCGGATGGCCACGCTCCTGGCCGGCCTGCCCACCTCGGTGCCCGGCTCGAGCGTCAACCGGCTCTGCGGGTCCTCGCTCGACGCCGCGATGACGGGCTCCCGGCAGATCGAGACCGGCGACGCCGACGTCGTGCTGACCGGCGGGGTCGAGTCGATGACGCGCGCCCCCTGGGTCCTGCCCAAGCCGAGCCGCGCCTTCCCCGCGGGCAACCTCGAGGCAGTCTCGACGTCGCTGGGCTGGCGCCTGGTCAACCCCGAGATGCCGGCGGAGTGGACCGTGTCGCTGGGCGAGTGCAACGAGCAGCTCGTGGACGAGTTCCGGGTCTCCCGCGAGCGGCAGGACGAGTTCGCGGCGCGCTCCCACGCCCTCGCGCACCAGGCCTGGGAGGACGGCTTCTACGACGACCTCGTCGTCCCCGTCGCCGGGGTCGACCTCACGCGCGACGAGGGCATCCGTCCCGACGCCTCGACCGCGGCGCTCGGCCGGCTGCGTCCCTCCTTCCGCAAGGACGGCACGATCACCCCCGGCAACGCCTCGCCCCTCTCCGACGGTGCCGCCGCCGTGCTGCTCGGGTCGGAGGCCGCCGCGACGACCATCGGTCGCGACCCGGTGGCGCGGGTCGCGGGGCGCGCCGCGCACGCGCTCGACCCGCAGCGCTTCGGCTATGCACCCGTGCAGGCGGCGGAGAAGGCGCTCGCGCGGGCCGGCATCGGCTGGCACGACGTCGGCGCCGTCGAGCTCAACGAGGCCTTCGCCGTGCAGTCCCTGGTGTGCCTCGACGCGTGGCGCGCCTCGGGGCTCGACCCCGAGGTCGTCAACACCCGCGGGGGCGCCATCGCCTTGGGCCACCCGCTCGGCGCGTCCGGCGGCCGCGTGCTCGGCACGCTGGCCAAGGTGATGCGCGAGGGCGGCCACCGCTGGGGCGTCGCGGCGATCTGCATCGGGGTGGGGCAGGGTCTCGCCGTGGTGCTGGAGGGCACGGCATGACCGACGTGATCGAGCGCAGCGACGCCACGGCCGCCGCCGACGAGGCCGTGGCCGACATCCCCGACGGCGCCACCGTGCTCATCGGTGGCTTCGGCAGCGCCGGCCAGCCGGTCGAGCTGATCGACGCACTGCGCCGTCACGGCGCCGGTGACCTGACCGTGGTCAACAACAACGCGGGCAACGGGGACCACGGGCTGGCGCTGCTCCTGCGCGAGGGGCTGGTGCGCAAGATGATCTGCTCCTTCCCCCGGCAGAGCGACTCCTGGCACTTCGACGAGCTCTACCGCGCCGGCCGCGTCGAGCTGGAGGTCGTGCCGCAGGGCACGCTCGCCGAGCGGATGCGCGCCGCGGGAGCGGGCATCGGCGGCTTCTACTCCCCCACCGGCGTCGGCACGCTCCTGGCCGAGGGCAAGGAGGAGCGCGAGCTCGACGGACGACGCTTCGTCCTCGAGCGTCCGCTGTCGGGTGACTACGCCCTGGTGAAGGCCCACGTCGCCGACCGGATGGGCAACCTGGTCTACCGCCGGACGGCCCGCAACTTCGGTCCGGTCATGGCGACGGCAGCGACGACCACCGTGGTGCAGGTCTCGCGCGTCGTCCCCACCGGCGACCTCGACCCCGAGGCCGTCGTGACCCCCAGCATCTACGTCGACCGGGTGGTGGTCCTGTGAGCGAGACCCACGACGCGTCCCTGACGCGTGACCAGATCGCGGCGCGCATCGCCGCCGACATCCCCGAGGGCGCCTTCGTCAACCTCGGCATCGGCCAGCCGACGCTGGTCGCCGACCACCTCGACCTCGAGCGCGGCGTGGTGCTCCACACCGAGAACGGCATGCTCGGGATGGGCCGCGCGGCCACGGGCGACGAGATCGACCCCGACCTGATCAACGCCGGCAAGATCCCGGTCGTCGAGACCCCGGGGGCGTCCTACTTCCACCACGCCGACTCCTTCGCGATGATGCGCGGCGGTCACCTCGACGTCTGCGTGCTCGGCGCCTTCCAGGTCTCGGTGGCCGGCGACCTGGCCAACTGGCACACCGGTGCTCCGGACGCGATCCCCGCCGTGGGCGGGGCGATGGACCTCGCGATCGGGGCCAAGCAGGTCTTCGTGATGATGACGCTCTTCGACAAGCAGGGCGGCTCCAAGCTGGTGCCCGAGCTGACCTACCCCGCCACCGGGCTGGGCTGCGTGAGCCGCGTCTACACCGACCACGGCACCTTCGAGGTCGGAGCCGACGGCCCGAGGGTCGTCGACCTGCACGGCCTCACCGCCGACGAGCTCGCCGAGCGCACCGGGCTGGCCTTCGCCTGAGCAGCGACCGACCGGGCTCAGTGCGCCTGGTAGGTGGCCGAGACGTCGTCGTCGCCGTGCCCCTGGTCGAGCGCGCGCTGCAGGTGCTCGCGGATGCCGGGCAGGGCGGCGAGGTCGACGCCGGCCTCCAGCGCCGCGGCCAGCACGAGGTCGACGTCCTTGACAGCGCTGCTCAGCGCGAAGGAGGTTTCCAGGTCGCCGGCCAGCATCGCCCGGCCCTTGGTCTGCAGGTACGCCGAGTCGAGGGCGCTGCCCTGCACCGCCTCGAGGAAGAGCTCGGGTCGCAGCCCCAGCTCGCGCGCGAGCAGCAGCGAGTCGGCGGTGCCCTCGACGACGGTGGCGAGCCACGCGTTGGTGGCGAGCTTCAGCCGGCTGCCCGCCCCCGCGGCGTCACCGACCCACAGCGTGCGTGAGCCGACGGCGTCGAAGCCGGGCTGCACCCGGGGACGCAGGGCGGGGTCGCCGGAGGCGAGGACCACCAGCTCGCCGGCCTCGGCCGGCTGCCGGGTGCCCAGCACCGGCGCGTCGACCAGCGCGACCCCGAGCTCGGCGGCGCAGTCGGTCACCCAGTCGGACCCCTCCACCCCGACGGTGCTGTGCTGCACCCAGACCGCACCGTCACGGAGGTGGCCCTCGGCCTGCTCCATCGTCGACAGCACGCTGTCACCGTCGTGGAGCATCGTCAGCACCACGTCGGCGGCGGAGACCGCCTCGGGCACGGAGCCCGCCACGGTGGCGACGTCGGCGAGGGCCTCGGCCTTGGCCCTGGTGCGGTTCCAGACCGTCAACGAGAGTCCGGACCCGGCCAGGCGACGGGCCATCGCGGCGCCCATCGTGCCGGTGCCGAGGAGTGCGACGGAGGCGGACGACAAGGGATGTCCTCACGGTAGGCGACGTCTCGTCGCCCCGTACCCCGCTGCCCGGGGCGCAACCGGAGGTCAGCCCAGCTGGCGCAGCCGCGGCAGCACGTCGGCGCCGAGCTGCTCGAGGAAGCGGGCCTGGTCGTGCCCCGGTGCGTGCAGCACGAGGTGGTCGAAGCCCGCCTCGACGTAGGGCCGCACCGCCTCCACGACCTCCTCGGGATCGCTGGCGACGATCCACCGCTGGGCGACCTGCTCGATGGGCAGGGCGTCGGCCGCCTCGGCCATCTCCTGCGGGTCGTCGATGCCGTGCTTCTGCTCCGGCGTCAACGACAGCGGCGCCCAGAAGCGGCAGTTCTCCAGCGCCCGCTCGTGGTCGCGGTCGTAGGAGAGCTTGATCTCGATCATGCGGTCGATGCCGTGGGGGTCGCGCCCACCCGCCTCGGCCCCCTCCACGACGGCGGGCAGCAGCTTGTCGGTGTAGAGCTCCATGCCCTTGCCGCTGGTGCAGATGAAGCCGTCGCCGGCCCGGCCGGCGTACTTCGCCACCACGGGACCGCCGGCCGCGACGTAGACGGGGATGCCGCCCTCGGGACGGTCGTAGACGGTCGCCTCGTCGGTGACGTAGTAGTCGCCCTCGAAGCTGACCCGCTCGCCGGCCCACAGCGCCCGCATCAGTCGCACCGCCTCGCGCAGCCGGGCGAAGCGCTCCTTGAACTCCGGCCACTCCAGCCGCGAGACCGCCACCTCGTTGAGCGCCTCCCCCGTGCCCACGCCGAGCACGATGCGGCCGGGGTAGAGCGAGCCCAGCGTGCCGAAGGCCTGCGCCAGCACCGCGGGGTTGTAGCGGAAGGTGGGGGTCAGCACGGAGGTGCCGAGCACCACCCGCTCGGTGCGCTCCCCCATGGCCGCCAGCAGCGAGAGGGCGAAGGGCGCGTGGCCGCCGACGTGGCGCCAGGGCTGGAAGTGGTCGGAGACGAAGACGCTCTCGAGCCCCGTCTGCTCCGCCCTCACCGCCAGCTCCACGAGCTCCCGCGGACCGAACTGCTCTGCCGAGGCCTTGTAACCGATGCGCACGTCCCCAGCCTGCCAGGTCGGCCGCGCCCCCCGGGGAGGCGCCGGCGACGCGGCGGGGCAGGATGGCGTCATGACTGCCTACTGGATCAGCTGCTACCGCGAGATCACCGACGAGGCCAAGGTCGCGGCGTACGCCGAGCTGGCCGGGCCGGCGCTCCGGGGTGCCGGCGGCACCTTCATCGCCCGCGGCATGCCCGCGCACGTCTACGAGGCCGGCGTCGAGGAGCGCACCGTCGTCATCGCCTTCGACTCCGTGGAGGCAGCGGTCGCCGCGCACGACGCGCCCGCTTACCAGGAGGCGCTGGCTGCGCTCGACGGCGGCGCCGTGCGCGACATGCGGATCGTGCCCGCCGCCGAGTAGCCGCCCGGTAGTTGTCGGGGCTCCGGCTCAGGCGGGGTCGCCGAGGCCCAGGGCGCGCACCAGCAGCCGGGCCCCGGCCCCGCCGGCCTCCAGCGCGGCCGCGACCGCGCGCGGCACGTCGAGGTCGTCGAGCAGCGCGTCGGTGACCTGGCCGACGGCGTCGCCGGCGCTCCCGGCCTCGGCGCGACCGGCGGCGGCGTACAGCTCGCCCAGCAGCCGCTCGGCCGCCAGCAGCTCGGTCTCCTCGAAGTCCCACGCCTCGCCCCAGGCGCGGTCGAGGAGCAGCAGCCGCACCGCCGCGGGCGAGTGGCGCTCCAGCAGGTCGCGCACCAGCACCAGGTTGCCGGTCGACTTGGCCATCTTGCGGCCGTCGAGACCGACGGTGCCGACGTGCAGGTGCCGGCGCGCGAAGGGCGCGACGCCGGTCACGGCCTCGACCATCGCGCCCTGGTAGGCGTGGTGCGGGAAGGCCAGGTCGGTGCCGCCGACGAGCACGTCGACGCTCGCGCCGTACGCCGTCAGCGCCATCGCCGCGCACTCCGCGTGCCAGCCGGGACGTCCGGGGCCCCACGGGCTGGGCCAGGCGGGCTGGTCGCCGGTCGAGGGGCGCCAGACGGGCACGTCGAAGGGGTCGTCGCGCTCGACGTCGACGTCCTGGTCGCCGAACTCGGTGGAGCGGCCGAGGGCGTCGTCGAGGTCGCGGCCGGGCACGCCCGCACCGCGGAAGAGCACGTGCCCGTCGCGCTCGTAGGCCGCCCCGCGCTCGAGCAGCGCCGCGGCCAGCTGCACGACGGCCTCGACGTGCGTGCGCGCACGGGGGGCGGCGTCGGGCAGCGAGACCCCGAGCGCGGCCATGTCCTGGTCGAAGGAGAACTCCTGGGTGAGCGCGAACTCGTCGGCGTAGCGCCCCCGCCGGGCCGCGGCGGCCGTGAGCACGTCGTCGACGTCGGTGACGTTGCGCGTCATCACGGGGCGCACGTCGAGCAGCCGCGCGACCGACCGGAGCAGGTCGGTCCACACGAAGACCGCGGCATGGCCGACGTGCGTGACGTCGTAGGGGGTGATGCCGCAGGTGTAGACCCGCAGCCGCGAGACGACGGGCAGCGGCTCGCCGGCCAACGTGAGCGACCTCGTCATGGCCGTCACCCTACGGGCGCGCCTCGGCGCTCCGGGGTCACCCCACGAAGACGACGAAGCCGCGCAGCATCACCGCGATGCAGGCCAGCAGGAAGAGCCCGAGCATCCCGGCCAGCACGACCACCCACAGGTGACGCAGGCGGGTCGGACGGCGGCGCAGCACGCCTCCAGTGTGCGGCACCGTGGGCTCAGGTGCCGCAGAACGTGGTGTAGTCGCCGAAGGAGTCGGGGGCGGGCTCGGCGTAGCGCTCCGCGCCGGGCTGCACGTCGTACGGCCGCTGCAGCACGGCGTGGAGCCGCTCGAGCGGCGCCAGGTCGCCGGCCGTGGCAGCCTCCAGCGCCTCCTCGACCAGGTGGTTGCGCGGCACGTAGACCGGGTTGGTGGCACGCATCAGTGCGGGGTCGGGGTCCAGGGCCTGCCACCGCGTCGCCCACGCGTCGTACGCCGCCAGGTCGAGCACCCGGTCGCGCGCCGGGGTGCCGCGGCCGTCGGCCTCCTCCGCGAGGTCGCGCCAGAAGCCGGTGTGGTCGACGCGCGCCTCGCGCTGCAGCGCCAGCACGCCCTCGGCGAGGGGCTCGACGACCTCGTCGGCCGGACCTCCCTGGTCGGCCGGGCGCAGCCCGAGCCGGGGCCGCAGCCGCGCGGTGTACGCCGCGGCGTAGCTCTCGGCGAAGCCCTCCAGCGAGGCCGTCGCCACCCGGACCGCCTCGTCGGGGTCGTCGGCCAGCAGCGGCAGCAGCGCCTCGGCGAAGCGGGCGAGGTCCCACCCCATCACCGCCGGCTGGTTGCCGTACGCGTAGCGCCCGCCGGTGTCGATGGAGCTGAAGACCGCGGCGGGGTCGTGGGCGTCGAGGAAGGCGCACGGGCCGTAGTCGATGGTCTCGCCGGAGATGGTGACGTTGTCGGTGTTCATCACGCCGTGCACGAAGCCGAGGTGCATCCACGAGGCCACGAGGTCGGCCTGGGCGTCGCGCACCGCCTCGAAGAGCGCCAGCGCGGGCGGCTCGGCGCCGGCGGCGTGCGGGTGGTGGCGCTCGAGGGCGTGGTGGGTCAGCCGCTCCAGCAGGCCGTCGGCCTGGTCGGTGGCCTCCAGCGCGCGGGCGTACTGGAAGCTGCCGACCCGCAGGTGGCTGCTCGCGACGCGGGCCAGCACCGCCCCGGGCAGCGCCGTCCCCTCCCGCGGCACCGAGCGACCCGTGGCCACGACGGCGAGCGCGCGCGTGCTGCGCACGCCCAGCGCGTGCATCGCCTCACTGACCAGGTACTCGCGCAGCATCGGCGCGAGCACCGCACGACCGTCTCCCCCGCGCGAGAAGGGCGTGCGGCCCGACCCCTTCAGATGCAGGTCGCGCTCGCGGCCGTGGACGTCGCGCAGCTCGCCGAGCAGCAGCGCGCGGCCGTCGCCCAGCCTCGGGGAGTAGCCCCCGAACTGGTGGCCGGCGTAGCCCTGGGCGACCGGGTGAGCGCCCTCGGGCAGCGCGTTGCCCACCAGGAGCCGCACGCCGTCGGGGCTGCGCAGCCAGTCGGCGTCGAGGCCGAGCTCCGCCGCCAGCGGCTCGTTGAGCAGCAGCAGCCGCGGCTCCGGCGCCTCCTCGGCCTGCCAGTCGAGGGCCAGCTCGGGCAGCTCGCGCGCGAAGCGGGCGTCCAGCCGGAGCGCGGGCGTGGTGGAGGTGGTCACCCGGTCGAGCGTACGTCGCCACCCCGGCGCGCACCCGGCCTCACCCCATCGTCTTCTGGCCGTCGATCGACTCGCGCAGGATGTCGGCGTGCCCGGCGTGCTGGGCGATCTCGGCCACGAGGTGGGTCACCACCCGGCGGGCGCTCCACGACGCGCCGGGCTCGAACCACGGGGCCTCGGGCAGCGGCTGACGGGCGTCGAGATCGGTCGTGCGCACCAGGGCGTCAGTGGCCTCGGCGGCGCGCTCGTAGTCGGCGACCAGCCCGGCCAGCGTCTGCTCCTCGCCCATCTGGAAGGACTGCACCTGGGCCACCACCTCGGGCGGCGGGTCGCTCCAGTCGACCGCCTCCCAGTCGATCGGCGCGGCGGGGCCCTCCTCGACGAAGCGCACCCACTGCGCCTCGGTGTGGGCCAGGTGCCTGACCAGGCCGCCGAGGCACAGCTCGCTCACGGTGGGCCGCGCCCGCGCCTGGTCGTCGGTCAGGCCCCGCACGGTGACCAGGAAGAGCGCGCGGTGCTTGGCCACTGCCTCCAGGAGGTCGGCGCGCTCGGGAGCGAGGGGGGTGTCGTCGTCGCTGCTCATGCCGCCAGGCTAGGTGCGAGGTCCGACAGCGTCCGGGCGCCGGCGGGGACCGCCCCGGCGTCCGTCTGGTGGATCGGCCACGCAAACTGCACAGCCTCAGTAGAGTTCGGGCCGACCGCCTGACTCGGGGGCGGCGGTACCCCTCGGAGGAGCCCTCATGGCACCCACCCGTCCGCTCGCGCAGCCGGGACGAGCGGCGCTCGCCGCGGCCTGCTCGCTCTCCCTCCTCGCGACCGGCGCCACCGTGGCGGTGGCGGGTGGCGCGCCCGACGCGGCGGCGCGGGCGGTGCCGGGCGGGCTCGCGGCGACCGCCTCGACCACCGCCACCACGACCAGCGCCACCACGACCGGCGCGACGCCGGACCGCCCCAACGTCCTGATGATCACCACCGACGACATGAGCGCCGACGAGCTGCGCCGGATGCCGCACGTGCAGCGCCTGCTGGTCGACCGCGGCGCGACCTTCAGCAGCGCCGTGGCCCCGACCCCGCTCTGCGTGCCGGCGCGCGCCTCGCTGCTGACCGGGCAGTACGCCCACAACCACGGGGCCCGCGGCACCTCGGGACCCAAGGGCGGGGTCGCGGCCCTGCGCGACCGGCGCACGCTGCCGGTCTGGCTGCAGCGGGCCGGCTACGACACGCTCTTCGCCGGCAAGTACCTCAACGGCTACGGCTACAGCAAGACGCGCGGCCACGGTCCCCGCTCGGTGCCGCCGGGCTGGGACGAGTGGCACGCCACGGTCGGTGTCTCGACCTACGACTACACCCGGCCCCGGGTCAACCACAACGGCCGGGTCACGGCCCACCGCCGCTACACCACGACCCTCTTCGGCGACCTCACCACGCGGCTGCTGACCAGGCCCGAGCGCACCGCGAAGCCGTGGTTCATGTGGACCAACTTCGTGGCACCCCACTCCGGGGGGCCGCGCGACACCGCCGATCCCCGGGGCCTGACCCGCACGCCCAGCCCCGTGCGGCAGGACCGCCGCTCCTTCCGCGGCGCCAAGGTGCCCGGCAAGCCGTCGCTCTTCACGGCGGCCCGCGGCTCGCGCCTGCCGACGGCCAAGGACTCGCCACGGTGGCGCAACGCCATGCACGAGCTGCACCGCCAGCGCCTGCAGGCGCTGCAGAGCGTCGACCGGGGCGTCGGCAAGGTGGTCGCGGGTCTGCGCCGCACCGGTCAGCTCGACCGCACCGTGATCGTCTTCTCCTCCGACAACGGCTACTCCAAGGGCTACCACCGCAAGGACGGCAAGGTGCTCCCCTGGGACGAGATCCTGCGCGTCCCCCTGGTCATCGCCGGCCCCGGCGTGCCGCACCGGACCGTGCGCACCACCGTGACCAACCCGGACCTCGCGACAACGATCGCGACGCTCACCGGCGCGCGCGCGACCGTCGCGCAGGACGGCATCGACGTCTGGCCGCTGCTGCGGTCGCGCCAGCGCGACCGGGTCGTGCCGATCGCCGCCTGGCGCCTGGCCGACGGCCGCCAGCGGATCTACCGCGGCGTGCGCACCGACCGGTGGACCTACGTGCGCCTGGCCGGCGGTCGCGAGGAGCTCTACGACCGACGACTCGACCGCTTCGAGACCGAGAACGTCGCCGGCACCCGGCGGTACGCCGCGGCGCTGCGGCAGCTCCGGCGCCTCGACCAGCGCTATGCCGCGTGCCGCGGGACGGCCTGCCCCCGGGTGCGGGCCGCACCCGGGCAGGACCTGGTGCCCGGACCCCGCCGGGGCTGACGCCGACCGCGACCGGCGGCTACCCGGGCCAGGAGCCGAGCAGGGCGTCGAGCGCGTCGAGGGCGCGGTGCCACGACTCCTCGCCCGACGGGCGGCTGTGCTCGAAGGCGCCGCCCGCCTCGAGCTGGATGAAGCCCCGCAGCAGGCTGCCGACCACGCGCACGGCGTGCACGCGCTCCTCCGGGGGCACCGCGTAGCCGTCCAGCACCGCGTCGGTGAGCCCGCCCATCCGCTCCGCGAGGCGCGCGGCCTCCGGGGAGGCGGGCACCCGCAGCGACCCCGCGGCCTCGTAGCGGCCGGGGTGCTGCGCGGCGTAGGTGCGGTGCAGGTCGGCGAAGGCGCGCAGGGCCTCACGACCGCTGCGTCCGGCCAGCGCCTGCTCCCCCGCGGTGGTCAGCTCCTCCAGCGCGAGCAGGGTGACCCGCACCCGCAGGTCCTCGGAGCCCGCGACGTGGGAGTAGAGGCTCGGCAGCCGCACCCCTACGCGGCGGGCGATCGCCGAGAGCGTCACCTGCGCGAAGCCGACCTCGTCGGCGAGGTCGGCCGCCACGGTCGTGACGACCTCGGGCGAGAGCCCGGCGCGGCTCACCGTCGTACCCGCCCCAGGAAGGTCGCCAGGTTGCGTCGCAGACGCTCCACCCGCTGCTCGGACGACGTGGTCTCGCGCACCACGCTGATCGTCGGCGGCGCGAGCCAGCCGCGCGCGTAGCCGGAGCAGCCCAGGTCGCTGCAGATGTCGAGGCCGACGGTGTTGCCGTCGCGCCCGGCGCGACCGGCGCGGCGCGCGACCATCAGCGAGACGCCCGTGCCCGGGTGGGTGGTGCAGCACAGCGAGCACATCCGCGCCGGACCGGCGCCGCCGTGGTTGCGCCGCAGGATCACGCCGACCGGCCGTGCCGGGTCGGGTGCGACGAGGTAGGCCTGCTGCGGCGAGCGCGGGTCGACCCAGCCGACCAGGTCCGACTCGTCCCACCGCACCGACGCGAGGTCGGGCAGGCTCATCCGCGTCACCTCGCCGCGGCTGCCGTTGACGAAGCAGCCCCGGATCTCCTTCTCCGTCATCGCCTCCACGCGAACGACGGTACGTTGCCTAATACCCTTAGGCAAGTCGTCGTTGGGCGAACGACAGGCGCGGCTGCTCCAGGTTCAGCGACCGCCGCCGTGCATGCGGCGCCGCGCCAGATCGGCGAACGGCACCCACGCTGCCGGACCGAGAGCCTCGCGCGCGGTCGAGAGCGAGTGTGCTGCGGCGGAGAGCGGATGCCTCGCGCTGCACTCCACCACCACAGGCAGTGCGAAGTGCTGCTGCGAGACGTGGTGTCCCTCCTCGTCGACGTACGTCGACCAGGGCACGCCGTGGTCGTCGTCCATGGCAGCAGAGAGGCCGTCCAAGAGCTGGCCGCGCTCCTCGTCGTCCAGGTCCAGCTGGCCGAGGGACGCACGGTGCTCCGCGAGCCATGGGCGGTCGAGCAACCCGGTCAGGTGCAGCAGCTGCTCGGCTGCCCACCGTGCCAGCTCGCGCAGGGCTTCATCGGGCATCGCATCCAGCTCGACCAGCAGGTTCGGATCGACACGGGCGAGGCTGTGGGCCCCGATGCCGGCCTCACGCATCCGGTCGGTAGGTCGGACACCGTTCCACTCGAGCATCTCCCAGTGCGCAGATCGCTCGGCGCGCTCGTCCTGGCCCCGCTGTTGCCTGTCCGCCGCAGCGCGTTCGCGATCGAGGGCGCTCGGCGGCTCTCCCAGCTGCCCCAGGACGTCCGCTCGCCGCGCGGGCTCGGCGCGGCACGCCTCGAGGAGGACCTCGACGTACTCGTCGCCGAGGTCCTCCAGCATGTGCACGGTCTGCGACGCCTCGGCGACGCCGAGCATCGCCGAGATCTCGTCGTGGCTGCACGCGTGACGAAGCACCTTCGCCAGCCAGTAGGCACGCGCAGCGGATGAGGTGTCCTCGACGTCGACCTCGTCGAGGTCCTCCTCCATCTGCCGCCGCCACGCACGATCCATCACCTGCGAGGCACGGCTCTCCATCTGCTCGAGCTGCCTCACCTCTGCGGCCGCTGGACGCCCGACCGACCGCAACGCCTGGGCGACCACGGGGTCCTCCGCCAGGCTCGCCCGCGCCGCTGCGTGTCGCGTGAGCAGCGACGTCAGGTCCCAGCGTTGCTCCGGTGGCACGGCGAGCAGTGCCGCCAGGAGCTCCGGCTCCTCCCGGTGGAGTCCCGAGCTCTCCGGCGTCACCAGCTCGACGGCGTCCACCACCGGACGGACCCCGCGCCACTGCTCGGTGACGGACTCCGGGCCGAACTCGACCCGGGTGAAGGACGACACCATGGCCGCGCCCAATGCGACCGGGTCCGCGTCGTCCTCGATCGCCAGATCGACGAAGCGGGTGAGGCTACGGGGCAGCCCTTCAAGCTCGGCTGCGTCCTCCAGCGAGTCGATCTCGCCGGCGAACGCGACCTTTCCCCGGCTTGCCAGCGTCAGCACCACCATCCCGTCGACGTCCCAGTAGACGCTCGCAGCCTTGCCACCACGCGAGGCCACCTCCAGCACTTCACGGCGGGAGCCTTCGAGCCCGATGTCCTCGACGACCACGACGCCGCCCGTCACGGGTTCCACGGACGCCAGCCGGACGTCCTCATCGGGGAGCTCATCGCCGACGTAGACCGGGTCGTCCGGATCGATGCCGAACGCCGTACACACCGCGGGGACGTCGCCACCGGCGACCACCGCCACACATCCCGCCGCCTGCACGACGGAGTCAGTCAGCCACTCGTATCGCGCGACGAGCGCCGCCGTGCGCCCTCTTCCGCGATCACCACCTGCCACGAGGTCAGGCTAGGCACTCCCGGAGCGCGTCGGACCGGGACCGCACGACGGTCCTGCCCGGATCCCTGCCGCTCGTCGTCCCGCCAGCATCGCGCGGCAGCACCGGTCGTCGCAGTAGCACTCCGCCCAGAAAGGGCGTGCCTGAACCTGCTGGACGGCGCCCAGGACGCAAGCCTCGAGCCGTCGTATCGTTGACTTCACCCAAAGGTCCGGTCCGTAATCGCCACGGGCCGATCTGCTCCAACTGACCGAGCGCTTGTGCACATGAACGCGTACCCGCCCAATCCAACTGGATTCGGACCAGACGTCATAAGCAGCTCCCTATTTGGCGGCCCGGACGTTCCCATGGAGCCTTGTTGTGGACGATGCCGAGGCCTGACGAGTCTTCCTCGGGGGCCGACGCCACCACACGGCTCGTCGTGTCAGCGGAAAAGTCGAGTTCCAGATCTGTAGGTTCGACCCATGACGCAAGTGACAGTCGCTCGATCGAGCGAGTTTGCGTCCGTGTACGTCGAGCAAGTGACCATCCGAAACTTCCGAGGCATTACTGAATGCACGGTGGAGTTGGAGCCAGACCTGACGCTGCTGGTTGGGCGCAACAACGTCGGCAAGTCACGCATCCTCAGTGCGTTGCAGATCGCCTTCGGAGGCCGGCCAGCGGATGTAGACGACTTCACCGTCGGTGACACGTCCGAACCGGAGATCGACGTTGTCGTGGCCCCATGCCCACCGACTTCGGACGCCCACGACGACGCGTTCGACGATTCTGTGGGTCGACGGTTCGCAGGCGTGAGCCAGACGACCAGGGAGGAGCCCTTCCGCGAACGCATCGCTTGGCGAACCAATGTTCGCCGGTCTTCCGAGGGTGCCGGGGCCAGGTCGGAAGCGGTGTTCCTGACCTTCAATGCAGGCACCGGCGTGTGGATTGAACTGGGAAACCCGTTCCCGCTAACTCGGGACCATCGTCAGTCGTTCGCGGTAGATCTCGTGAGCACTGGTCGCGACTTGATGGAAGAGCTTGGTCGGCGCGGTTCAAGCGTTCGGAAGGTCCTAAGTGATCTCGAGGTCAATGAGGTCGATCGCGAGTCGCTCGAATCACAACTGACGGCACTGGGCCAGGACATCGTGACTGGTAGTCAGACGCTGGCATCGATCGCCGATTCGCTCCGCCAACTGAACCGTCTAATCGGCAGCATGGGTGCGCCCGACCTCAATCCACTGCCAATCCGACTTGAAGAGCTCGCCCGGTCGATATCTATCGACCTCAACAGTGGAAACGGAGCGATGCCGATTCGGCTGCACGGAGCGGGCTCCCGGAGCCTCGCCTCCCTGCAGGTTCAAGGCGTCCTATACGAACGGCGACTTGGGACAGACGGTCCTCTGATCAGGCCCCACCCACTGACGCTAATAGAGGAGCCAGAAGCTCACCTTCACCCGCAGGCAAGTCTGGAGTTGGCCGTCCTACTCAGCAATCTCCAAGGTCAGAAGGTTGTTAGTACTCACTCGCCGCAGTTGGTGACGGCAGTCGATCCTCGCTGCATCCGGATACTGCCGGGCGGGCGGCCAGAGCTGCGGGTGGTGGACCTCGGTCCAGCAGAGTCTGATCTAGCGGCGACGCACCGATCTTTCAGGCCGAGCGCGCATCAAGCCGAGATGGAGAAACTCCGGCGCTTGGTGGAACGTCCTTTCGGCGAGCTGCTGTTCGCGAATGCACTGGTGATCGGCGACGGAGCGAGTGAACGAGCGTTCTTACCCGTGGTTCTTAGACACGCTCTGCAGGAGAAGGCGCACGGCATCTGCGTGATCGACCCCGAAAGCATGAACGGCACCCTGGCTCATGCCGCCGCGAAGTTTGCGAACATGGTCGACATGCCTTGGTTCCTGTTCGCTGACTCAGACGGCGCTGGCCAGCGAGCCGTAGAAGGCTTGATCAATGATCACGGTTCGGGGGACATGAGCAAGGTCGTTTGGGCGATGGGTGTTGATGACTCGGGCGGCCCCGCTGAGGGCGCGTTCGAGCACATGTTGACTGCATTTGACGTCGAACTCTGTCGCAGGGCGTGCGCGGACATCGGAGTCACGGTGGCCGAAGGCGATTCGGTCCTCGGCGCGATGAAGGGGCTCAAAGGCAACGGTGGGGCCGCGTTCGCCAGCAGGCTGATCGAGGAGTACCCGGCTGTGACCGATTGGCCTGAGTCGCTGCAGACTCTCATTGGTCGGCTAGGTCCGGTGTTGTGAGATGACTAATCCGATCGCCAGGGACCTGGTTCCTAGTCCGGAGCAGGCAGCGGCCATCGCTAGTGACGATATAGCGGTCGTTGTCGTGGCAAGTGCTGGGAGCGGGAAGACCGAGGTCGTAGCGAGGCGAGTCGAGCGACTGCTCGAGGAGCGGGTTGACTCGCTCGGACGCATTCTGGCCGTGACGTACACCGTCAAGGCGGCTGCCGAACTCCGAGAGCGGTTTCGAGCTCGTCTCGGGAATGCGTCTCGGCGGGTCGAGACCGAAACGGTTCACGGCTTCGCGCACGCTCTGCTCCGTCAACACGGGACGCACATTGGCCTGCCGGCCGAGCCCGAGCTGTTGGTTCGTGACGAGGATCGAGCCGAACTCCTCGACCGTTGGCTCGACGACAACGGGATTGAGCCTCCTGACGACACTTTCGAGACACTTCGTCGACTGGACTTAGCGCGATCCACTGGCACACGATGTGAGTTTCTGGAGGAGTGGGAACAGGCTCTCGAAAACGCCGGCGCGCTCGACTATCCGGGCTTGCTTTCGGCAGCCACCACACTCCTGGCAGTCAAGTCGGTGAAGCGCCAGGTGAGCCGCGTCTATGAGCAGGTGATCGTGGATGAGGCTCAGAACCTGACGGCAGCGCAGTATGACCTCTTGGTGGCCCTAGCGTCATCTGGAACGAACGGCCAACTGAACACTCCGACCATGTTCGTGGGCGACGACAAGCAGTCAATCGTGAGCTTCGCCGGCGCCGACCCGAAACACATGCTCCGATTTGCGGAGGAGTTCAACGCCATCCGCTTCGACCTAACGGCCAATTTTCGTTCCGCGACGGCTATCGCCAGGGCCGCGGAGGCGATAGCAGCTCAACTGGGCCACGTGAACCCAGTCGGCGAGTTTGCGGCGCAGGGTGAGGTCGCGGTTAGGGAAGCGCCGGACGAGGCGACAGAAGCCGAGTTGGTTGCGGGATGGGTGGAAGGACTGCTGGCCGACGGGCTCGATCCAGACATCCTCGCTCCAGACGAGGGCGCCACGGTTGAACCCGAGCAGATCGCGATTCTTGCTCGGGCCGGCAGTGCGCTCCGGTCCGTCAACGCAGCACTTGGGCAGCGAGGAGTCGAACTCGTATCAGCAAGCACGTCGGGCGAGTGGCTTGCCAGCGCCTCCGGACGTATCGCGATGGAGGTCGTCGCCCTTCGGACGTCCGAGGATCACAAGTCAACGCATTGGCAACTTAGTCGTCTACTGGATGTGCCTGAGGACGATGTGTCCACGATCGGCCAGCTGCAAGAAGTGCTACGTGCTCACACGGATCCGTCAGCGGCTGCCCTGGCTGAAGTGGCCGGAGTTGAAAGGGTAAGCGACTTCACGGCCGCACTTACCGCGGTGGACCTCCCTGAGTCCGTCCCACCTGAGGAGCTCTCCGCATGGGAGTCTGATCTGAGTCTCCTCGCAGAAGCGTGGTCACGCTTTGACGCGGAGACCGACCGCGCCGCGGTCACATGGGGCAACTTCAAGCTGTTCTGCGCCAAGCAGCAGCGAGGTGATGACTTGGCTCCTGGGGTGCGACTCCTCACGATTCACAAGGCCCAGGGGCGGGAGTTTCTTGCGGTAGCGGTTGTCGGACTCAACGATGGTCAGCTCCCGGATTTCCGGGCGACGTCGGAAGAGGACCTGACGGCCGAGCTGCGGACGTTTTACGTCGCAATCAGCCGAGCGCGTCGCTCGTTGCTTTTAACTCGCCCGCAGTCGCGGATGACGAGGTATGGGAGCAGAGCATCAAGTCCGTCGAGATACCTCGCGCTGATTCGGTAGTAGTACGCCTATCGGCATCCGCGTCATAACAGCCGCTAGCCGGCCTGGTCGCTCCGCCCGCTGACGAGATCCGCCTGGCTAGTTGTGTCAACGTCGCCACGCCGATATGGCAGCCATCCCAAAGCCCAGACACAGCTCAAGGCAGCGGCTCGTAGTGGAATTCAACTCCGAACACACACCCGGCTTCGTTGTAGCCATCCACACTTGCGTCCGTTGAGTACACCAAGAGCACGGATGGCGGTTCGGCGGGCACGGCTGTCGTAGGCCACGACTTGAAGGGCGTTGCCGCAGGGGCACGTAGCAAGCTGAGCTCCCTGCGGACGCCAAGGACTGCCCGAGCCATGCTCTTCTGGAAACCCGTGTTCTTGCACTCGACCCCGAGGACTACGTCGTCGTGGCCCGGGTATCCAGCGACTCCGTCCTTCACAATCACTATGTCCAACTCGTGGCGATGAGCCTGTCCCGGCTTGCCCGACTTCCCGGACGTCGAGAAACTCAGAGTCGCGAACTCGACGTCCGTCCACACCTCGAGGTTCGGCCCTCCGGGTCGGGACAGGGTGAAGTGCGGGTACCCAGTGTTGATTGGACCGGGCGAGGACTTGAGGTGCACCTTTGTGCCACCCATCAGGGCGATCTTGAAGCCCTCGATTTGCTCAAGGCGATCCAACACCAGCGTGAGAATCCACGCCTCATAGACCTTTCCGGCCTTCCAGTCATCGCCAACTAGGTCGCCAGCTGTGGATGCTGAGTCGTACGTGGCGAATATTCCATTTACCTTGTCGATGACTTCCTCAAGCGTGAGACTCACGGCGCGTCGTCCTCGCGCAACTGTCGGATCAAGTCGTCGATCTGGCGCACAGCTTGGTCGAGTTGCGGGCTTCCCACGAGGTCGACCTCGTCGACACCGAACGCGTCTCGGTCCTCATCGTTGATGTCGACGACGATCCCTTCGATGGGACTTCCTGCCTCTGTGGGGATTCTGCGAAGGCGCCGCATCGACTCGCGTACTACGGACTCCCCGCCAAGTGACATCTCATCACGCAGCCCTGTTAGATATCCCAACACTGCAGCCCGTGTTCCTTCGGCGTCGGCCACGCGCGAGTTCATCAACAGTCCATCAAGGTCCGAACGTCCGCTGGCCAGAGTCCGTCGCCTGAGCGCCTGAAGCAGTTCTCCGTACTCTTGATCGTTCATGGACTGAGTGTGACGCGAGCAGAGACCGACGTCGACACGGTCCTTGGACGGGCTGAACGCCCAACCTTCGTCTCCAGGGCAGTGCGTGCGGGTCGATGCCTCTATCCGCCGCTGTTGGGCATCAATCCCATAGGAATGCAACCGGGCGAGCCCTCTCGCCACCACTGCTCATTGACCGTGAGCTTTGCGCCGGACTTCCGCACTCAGGGCACGCAGCCACTTTGCACCCTCCACGAGACGCTGAGGTGGGACGCTCCCTGTCTTCCCGTGAAGAACGCCGTTACGCAGGTCGCGCATCACGCCGAGCTCCGCGTACTGCTCCGGTGTAATCAGCTGCTGCTCACGTGCCTGCCTGGCGACGGCGGGGAACGATCGTGGGCGCGTACCCGGTTCGAAGAGTTGCTCAAACAATGCCTCGATGAGAACCCATGCAGCCACGAACTCACCTAGAGCGAGGGTGTACGCGGTCTTGGGGGTCTCATCAGCGCTCGACCCGTGGAGCCTCATTGACGGATGGCGCGACGCCGATGCGGCGCGCAAGAAGGCACGGTAGCGCTCTTCGTCGCCCGACAACATCAGATCTGCCAGCTGGGCGGCGACAGGTCGGCGCTCAAAGTCCCGTTCGAGCAAGTCGAGGTACGGCTTGATTGCGGCGGCAGTAGCAAAGTCCTGCTCGGCGAGGTATCCGAACAGGACGTCGATCTGTCCCAGAGTTGCGTCGGTCAGTTCATCACCCAGCGCGGACAGGCGCGAGCGAAGGAATTCAGCGAGTTCAAAGTGATCGCGAAACGGTGTCTCCGCAACCGTGACCCGCATATCTGCTGCTTGTTGCAGTTCCTCAAGCGCGATCTCGCCCGCCAATACCAGTCCATTGAGCTGGTCGAGGATGGCGTATTCGGAGGGCGAAAGCTTGCCTTCCAACGGCTTATATACCAGGTCGTGCTCAACCTCTGACCAGGCGTGCATGAGGACAGATGCCACTTGAACCTCAATGGGAGCGGTCGCGTAGCGCTCCTGCCCAGTGCTCAGGCGAGATTCTGGGATGAGAACGCGAAAGTGGCGGGCTCCGTAGCCCGAGAATCGCTGCTGTCGTCCTCGTCGATCCCGGCTAGCTGGTGTCTGCTTCGATGACCGGTCTGGGTCAGTGGACTCGACCCGAGGCGGTGATGGAAAGCGTTTGTAGTGCTTGACATCGAGTCTGTCACGGATTACCTGCTCCACTTCATCTGTCTGTCCAGGAAAGTAGAGGGCCACGCGCACCCCCGCGAGATCAACGATGTCTTTGCTGATTTGCGCGATGGACCGATACGTCCTTTCGCGGTTCCGCTGCACTAGTTTTTCAGTGAGTCGGTCCACCGACTTGGCGCGGCTGGTGACGATGGCCCGTAAGCCCGAACTGCTGAGCTCCGCCTCAAGCACGTCCCGAGCTGCGCGTGCCGATGCCTCCCAGTAGTCGAACTGGCGCTCGTACTCGCGCACGAAATCATGGATGACTCCCACGGTTGCCTCACCCTCGCTCGGTCCGATAGCCAGTGTGGAGAGTCTAGGGTCGGCCAGTATCTGTGGCGGCACTCTTGAGGGGCCGGAAAGCGCCCTCGCTAAAGAGGGTGGTGCCCGGTCTCAGGTCCACGCAGGGTGCCGCGATCGCCGATTTCATGATCTGCACATCAACGCTCGGATCAGTTCGATGAGTGACCGGCGAGGGAAGAGCGGTCGCCTACCCGCAGATCGTTACGACATCTCTGCGCGCGGCCGACATTGCAGTCACTGCATCGGTGGCAGCCGTCGCCCAGTCCGCCGAGACCTCTGTGCCCGCTGGCCGACAGGGTCGCGCATGGCATGCGGCGCAGATCGCAGCGCCGACAGGAGCGGTCGTGTGATTTCACGTTTCCGACGACGAGTGCCACGCCGGTGCTCTGACAAGCGACCTGCGTCTTACCGCCGCCTGCCGACGCGTTGAGTCCGCCATCGGACTAGCGTCGCTGGGCCCAGGTGCTCGGCACGTTGGCGGCGGGCGGGCTGAGGCAAGCCAGTCGCCGCACGGAGCCCTTCCATGTCCGAGTCGACCATCTTCCCGTTCCAGCCCGCCACGATGACCACTGCTCAACTCGCTGCGGTCTCCTACTTAGCCCGCTACTCGGGACGCACACACACGCTGTACGCATACCAGCTCCGGCGCTGGTTCATCTGGTGCGAGAACAACGGATTGGATCCCCTCCTCGGGATCCAACGCGCGCACGTCGAGCTGTACATCCACCAGCTCGGCGACAGCGGCCTGAGGGACTCCTCGATCGTGACGATGATGCACGGGGTCCGCGGGTTCTTCCGGTTCGCACACATCGACGGCTTGATTGCGGCTGACCCGGCGATCTACGCGCGCCTTCCCAAGGTCCAGCACGACGAGTCCCGCACCCAAGGACTCGACCGCCTCGAACTGATCCGCTTCCTCCAAGTCGCCCAGACCATCACAGTCCACCACGGGGCGCTGGCGTTCCTGCTGGGCATCAACGCCCTGCGCGCCTCCGAGGCCGCCGCAGTGCGCATCGAGGACTACGCCGAGACACTGCGTGGCCACCGCGTCCTGCACCTGGTAGGCAAAGGAAACAAGCCAGCCACCATGCCGGTCACCGTCCCGGTCCTCCGCGCCCTCGAGGCATGCCGCGGTGAGCGCACCACCGGACCACTCGTCCTGCGACCCACCACGGGCAACCCGATCGACCGCCGTGACGCGTACCGCATGGTTGCCAGGATCGCGAAGGTTGCCGGCATCCCCCGGCACATCAGCCCGCATTCATTGCGCCACGCCGCCATCACCAACGCTCTCGACGCCGGAGTGCCACTCCGCGACGCGCAGATCCTGGCCCGCCACGCGGACCCACGCACAACGGAGCACTACGACCGTGCCCGCGGCAACCTCGACCGTCACGGCGTCCACTTCCTCACCGCCTACGTCGCGGGAGTGTGAACGTCTGCGTCCTTCGCGCCCAGAATTCAGCAGCGCTCCGTCGTCGAGTGCGTTCCGGCCTCGCCGTCCACGAGCGCAGTATTTCCAAGCGTCCGCGACGCCGACCTCGGCCCGTTAGAACTCCGGACGGGCGATTTCGAGACGCGGGTCGAGGCGCAGCGTGAAGCGGCGTTCTAGTACCGCTGCGGGGTTCCTCGACTGGCATACTCGATGGGCTGGTTCGGGTGATCGGAGGTCCGCACCGAGGGGTCAGCTTCAGCCGACGCGGCTCACTGTCTCCACCGCAGTCATGAACGTTTGCCACTCCGTGCAGAGTTCCTCGCGTTGCCTGTGCCCCGCGGCCGTGAGTTCGTAGACCTTGCGCGCCGGGCCCGACTCGCTCTGCTCCCACTGAGCCACGATCTTTCCCTCGTCCTGAAGTCGTACGAGCAGGGGGTAGAGCTGCGCCCCCTTGATCGGCTGGAGTCCCGCAGACTCGAGGGCCTGCGAGATGCCGTACCCGTGTCGCGGCGCGACCGCGAGCGCGCTCAGGATCAGCATTGGGAGCGAGGCTCGCTGCCAGGCGGCCATGCTCATGGTCCCTTCACCCACGGTCGGTCGTCCCAGCCAAGGACTGGAGCGATGACCCCAGCGAGAAGGAAGGCCACGGCCACCGGGATCGTCAGGACCCCCCAGCTCTGGTTCAGGATGATCAGTGAACCGATGGCCAGCGGCGCGCCCGTGCCGGCGACGGTAGACAGCCACCAGCGTCGTTTCCGCGCGGCGCTGTCAGCCGCGGCCACTTCACGTGCCAGGGTCAGCGGGTGGCCGAACTCCGCGAAGGCCGACGTCTTTCCCGTCACTAGCGCCTGTTCAATCTCGGCGACATGACCTCGGGCGGTGGTGGCCGGCATCAGGTGAGCCCGCAGGCCTCCCCGGAAGCGACGCAGCCACTCGGCGTCGTCCCAGCCCTCTTGGGATGCTTGCTGTGTCATCCGACTCGCGGCCACGAGCGCAGCGACGCCCGGAGCAAGCATCGCCAAAGCCAGGAGTGGCGTCGGCACGTCGCTCGCCACGATATGGTCGGAGTCCAGGCTCGCTGCGGAGGCGAGGCCTGCGAGTGCGGCCGCGCCGGAGGCCATCAGCACTCCGACCGCCGAGGCCGAACGACCGGCAGCGAAGACAGCTCGACTGACGACCCAACCCATGAAGACGACCAGCACGCTGCCCGCGACCAGAACCAACGCGATGTCGATGTCGAGGGACCAGCCGTGACGGACGATCATGAGCAGCACCGCGACGATGCCGATCCCCATCAATGTGTTTCCCACCTCCCGCAGCGCAGGCCGCAGGCCACCGCCCAGGGATGCGCGCACTTCCTCTTCCACGGTCGCAAGTTCGGCAGCGTCTTCTTTCGCCAGCACATCGGCGTCTCCGAAGAGCTCGGCTGCGGATACCTCCGCTTCGCGCACCGCGCTGAGCAACTCATGCTCGCGCTCCTTGAGGGCATGCGCCGGAACGTGCTTGTCGGCAATTGACATCCGGTAGCGCGCCACCCACTCCTGGTCCCTGACGGGCCATGCAGTCTTGTCCCCCACGGCTCCTCCGATGTATCTAGATCGATTATGTACTTAGATACAAGCAGGGATGCGCTGATCGGGCAACTGCCGCCGTCGCGGTTCGGTCGTGCGCGGCGAAGGGGCGCCTTACCACCGCGTGTTTCGCGTCGGCCGGAACGTCCTGGTAGCGAGTCGCGTCGCATGCCGTCCCGAGTGCCTCCAAGCGCAGCCTCAACCGTTCGCTCGACACAAGACTCGCTAGGAACCACCACCGCTACGACGAGGTCGCACGCCGGGAGTGGAATCGCTGGGCCAAGGCGGTTGTCTGCTCGTTCACCAGCACAAGTTTGCTGATCACCGCGCGCAAGTCCTGTCTCGTCACGAACTCGCCCTGCATCCCCTCCTGCGCAGTCGCGCGGCGCTTCAAAGTCCGCGGGCGCCAGCTGAAGGCGATCTTGAGCGTCGGCTCCGGCCAAAGGCTGTGAACGATCGCGTTCCGATCCTCAAGGACCAAGCTGACGCTGGAAAGGACCTCGCGCGCGTCGGCACAGAGATCATCCGGCTGGGAAGCGAGACGTTCTTCGATGAATCGCATCAACTGACTGACAGGCTTGCCCGCGTGCAGCGACGGTGGACCGTCGTCGACCGCCCACAGAAGCTCGAGCAGTCGTTGCTCCAACAAAGCGCCTAGCATGGTCACCCGTCCGACGACTGCGTAGAACTGCCCAGGAACCTGCCCAAAGAGCTGGTCTGGGATCCCGTAGCTATCCGGCACCCACACATCCTGCCTCGCAGTAGCGTCACGCTGCGGGTCACGTCTCATCCGAGGCGCGTCATATCGCCGCCTGCGGGGCAGCCGGTGCTTGCTATCCGCGAGCCTCAAAAGGTGATCGAACTTCGGCGGCGGAGATGACTAGTCCAGCCACCTGTCGAATTGGAACAAGTCTCACCCAGTGAGATTTCGCCGGTGCCGCTCTCGCTGGTGGTCGCTGGCCGTCAGCATCAGTTCGTGGCCAGCATTCCTCGCTCCTTAGCCCTCTGGTTCAGCGTTCTGATGCTCATCCTTACTGGGATTTCCCCGGCATCTGCCGCCGAACCTCCCTCCTGGCAACTGCCCTTCAAACAAGGTCAGACATGGCAAGCCAACGGTCCTCACGACAACTTCGGGACTGGTTCTGGAGTGTTCAACTCGATCGACTTTGGGCCGGGCGCAGCCATTGATCGAGGTGTCGTCTCGGTCGCACCTGGCCGGGTGCGCTTTGAAAAGAACTGCTTGATGACGATTGAGCACGCGGATGGTTGGGTCTCGAAGTACACGCACCTCGTGAACCAGCAAAGTCAGTTGAACGGCAAGGTAATGCCGGCAGGCACGTACCTGGGCGAGGCGGCGATTCAGGGATGCCCGGGGGACTTCGGGACAGCGAACCATGTCCATTTGAGCATCTGGAGGAACGGCGCGCCGGTCGCGGTCACAGGGATGCGCTTCGGTGGATACCAGGTTGAGGCATCCGGGCCGGCTTACCACGGCCGTTGGCACTCCCCCGATGGGACGTCGAGGGCGGTGCAAGGGGGACTCATGTCGGTGCCTCTCACGTCGACGACTTCCTCCTCTACTGAGTTGTCAGGAACTTCCGCGCCGGCCATGACCGTCGACAAGGCCGGACGCCTCTGGATGTGGGGCTACGCCCCCAACGGCAAATCCCGAGTGCGGTACAAGAACCCGACCACCAGCATC